>NZ_CP031337.1:625000-3032500 GCF_003355495.1 Crenobacter cavernae | reverse complement strand
GAACCAGTACCGTGAGGGAAAGGCGAAAAGAACCCCGGGAGGGGAGTGAAATAGATCCTGAAACCGGATGCATACAAACAGTGGGAGCCCTTGAAAAATGGGGTGACTGCGTACCTTTTGTATAATGGGTCAGCGACTTACGTTCAGTAGCAAGCTTAACCGAATAGGGGAGGCGTAGGGAAACCGAGTCCGAATAGGGCGATTCAGTTGCTGGGCGTAGACCCGAAACCGAGTGATCTATCCATGGCCAGGATGAAGGTGCGGTAACACGCACTGGAGGTCCGAACCCACTAATGTTGCAAAATTAGGGGATGAGCTGTGGATAGGGGTGAAAGGCTAAACAAACTCGGAGATAGCTGGTTCTCCCCGAAAACTATTTAGGTAGTGCCTCATGTATCACTTCCGGGGGTAAAGCACTGTTATGGCTAGGGGGTCATTGCGACTTACCAAACCATGGCAAACTAAGAATACCGGAAAGTGCGAGCATGGGAGACAGACGGTGGGTGCTAACGTCCATCGTCAAGAGGGAAACAACCCAGACCGCCAGCTAAGGTCCCAAATGATCAGTTAAGTGGTAAACGAGGTGGGAAGGCCTAGACAGCTAGGATGTTGGCTTAGAAGCAGCCATCATTTAAAGAAAGCGTAATAGCTCACTAGTCGAGTCGTCCTGCGCGGAAGATGTAACGGGGCTCAAACTGATAACCGAAGCTGCGGATCTAGACGTCGTCAGTGTCGTCTAGATGGTAGGGGAGCGTTCTGTAGGCCTGTGAAGGTGGCTTGTAAAGGCTGCTGGAGGTATCAGAAGTGCGAATGCTGACATGAGTAGCGATAAAGCGGGTGAAAAGCCCGCTCGCCGAAAGCCCAAGGTTTCCTACGCAACGTTCATCGGCGTAGGGTGAGTCGGCCCCTAAGGCGAGGCTGAAAAGCGTAGTCGATGGGAAACGGGTTAAAATTCCCGTACTTTCGTATAGTGCGATGTGGGGACGGAGAAGGTTAGGTCAGCGGCCTGTTGGAATAGGTCGTTCAAGCCGGTAGGCTGGAGAGGTAGGCAAATCCGCCTCTCCTTAAGGCCGAGACGTGATAACGAGGGTCTACGGACCTGAAGTGACTGATACCACGCTTCCAGGAAAAGCCACTAAGCTTCAGCTATACGAGAACCGTACCGCAAACCGACACAGGTGGGCAGGATGAGAATTCTAAGGCGCTTGAGAGAACTCAGGAGAAGGAACTCGGCAAATTGATACCGTAACTTCGGGAGAAGGTATGCCCCTGTAGCGTGTAGTGACTTGCTCACGAAGCGCGAAGGGGTCGCAGAGAATCGGTGGCTGCGACTGTTTATTAAAAACACAGCACTGTGCCAACACGAAAGTGGACGTATACGGTGTGACGCCTGCCCGGTGCTGGAAGGTTAAGTGAAGGGGTGCAAGCTCTGGATCGAAGCCCCAGTAAACGGCGGCCGTAACTATAACGGTCCTAAGGTAGCGAAATTCCTTGTCGGGTAAGTTCCGACCCGCACGAATGGCGTAACGATGGCCACACTGTCTCCTCCTGAGACTCAGCGAAGTTGAAGTGTTTGTGAAGATGCAATCTACCCGCTGCTAGACGGAAAGACCCCGTGAACCTTTACTGTAGCTTTGCATTGGACTTTGAACAGACTTGTGTAGGATAGGTGGGAGGCTATGAAGCGCAGACGCCAGTTTGCGTGGAGCCATCCTTGAAATACCACCCTGGTGTGTTTGAGGTTCTAACCTTGGTCCGTGATCCGGATCGGGGACAGTGCATGGTAGGCAGTTTGACTGGGGCGGTCTCCTCCCAAAGTGTAACGGAGGAGTTCGAAGGTTACCTAGGTACGGTCGGAAATCGTGCTGATAGTGCAATGGCATAAGGTAGCTTAACTGCGAGACCGACAAGTCGAGCAGGTGCGAAAGCAGGACATAGTGATCCGGTGGTTCTGTATGGAAGGGCCATCGCTCAACGGATAAAAGGTACTCCGGGGATAACAGGCTGATTCCGCCCAAGAGTTCACATCGACGGCGGAGTTTGGCACCTCGATGTCGGCTCATCACATCCTGGGGCTGTAGCCGGTCCCAAGGGTATGGCTGTTCGCCATTTAAAGTGGTACGTGAGCTGGGTTTAAAACGTCGTGAGACAGTTTGGTCCCTATCTGCAGTGGGCGTTGGAAGTTTGACGGGGGCTGCTCCTAGTACGAGAGGACCGGAGTGGACGAACCTCTGGTGTACCGGTTGTCACGCCAGTGGCATCGCCGGGTAGCTAAGTTCGGAAGAGATAACCGCTGAAAGCATCTAAGCGGGAAACTCGCCTGAAGATGAGACTTCCCTGGAGGCTTGACCTCCCTGAAGAGTCGTTCGAGACCAGGACGTTGATAGGTCGGGTGTGGAAGCGCTGTGAGGCGTGAAGCTAACCGATACTAATTGCTCGTGAGGCTTGATCCTATCATTTGAGACACTTTAAGAGTGTTGTGACTGCGACGAGAGACGATCGTCACCCAAGAATTTGATTGAACCGTGACCCCTCGGGGGCACGCTTCGGCTTACTAAGTTTGTTGACAGTTTATGTCTGGCGGCCATAGCGAGGTGGTCCCACCCCTTCCCATCCCGAACAGGACCGTGAAACGCCTCAGCGCCGATGATAGTGCAGATACCTGTGTGAAAGTAGGTCACCGCCAGACGCCCCTTACGCAACCCCCGTGCCCCTGGCACGGGGGTTTGCTGCGTTACGGCGCGCCCCCGCGTCGCTGCCGCGCCCGGCTCGGCCAAGCTGGCGGGTGCCGACGCCCCTCTCCCGCGCGGCCTAGCCCGTGTTCTGCCAGGCCTCGGCCAACCTTGACCGGCTGGCGCTACGTTGGCCGAGCGGCATATTCCCTTGCACTCTGTTGCGCTTAGGTTGACCGCAATGGTCAATCATGCTGAGCAGATTGACTGTGCACCAGTCTAGGTTTGCTGGGTTGTTGCCGCTGGCTTCTCTTCTTCTCGACGATTCCCCCTGCCGTTGACCCACGCGGCCAACCTTGACGGTCGAGAGCGCTCGTCGAGTCGCAATTTGAGCCCGTGCATTGTCTGAGCCTGTTTAGATTGCCAAGCCTTTTCCCCCTGGTCGTGCCACCAAATTCGCCAACGGCGATACTGACGGTCAAAGCTGTCAGGGTAGCTGACGAATCAGCGCCGGATACGAACTCGGTTTTTCGTTTGTAGTTAAGAGACAGAAAAGTTATGCCAAGAGGAATGTGTTGTTCGCGTTGTCTATCGTTTGGCTTAAAGATAAATGAGGCTACACATTTGAAATCCCTGAGATTGCCAAGCTTATGAAGACAGGGTGTAATGCTGGCTTGCGAATCGATCGTTGTTGCTCGCAAAGAAGCTTAAAAACTGTTCGAAATTGGGTCTGTGGCGGCGGGATTGTCATCGGACCGGTACTCATCTGGCTCTGTATAAAGATAATTCCGGCGTAAACCGGGGATGGAGGAGAGGAATATGTTCAGGAGTCTGTCTTTGCGGCAGAAATTGGTGGCAGCGCTGGCGCTGACGATCGTGGTGCTGCTGGCCGCGACGCTGAGCTACAGCAACTTCCTGAGCCGAGAGGTGGTGCTCAAGCGCTTGAGCGATCAGGAGCTGCCGGCGGTGGTGACGTCGATCGGCAACGACGTCGAAGGGCGGATCGCGGTGCCGATGGCGTTGTCGCAGCATATTGCGTCCAATACCTTCGTCGGCGACTGGGTCGCACGCGGCGAGCCGGCGGACGAGCTGGGGCGCTGGACGCATTACGCGATGCAGACGCGCGAGGACAGCAAGGCCGACACGGTGTTCTTCGCGTCGGCAAAGACGCTGCACTATTACGACCAGAAGGGTCTGAGCCGCACCATCGATCCACAGAAGGAGAAGTGGTTCGGCAACTTCATGGGTTCGGGCCAGCCGAAAGAGCTTGCGCTCGATATCGATGCAGCGTCAGCGACCAAGGACCTGACGCTGTTCATCAACGTGCGCATGCCGCAGGGTGCGGGGCTGGCTGGCCTCGGTATCAAGATGTCTGATCTGTCCAAGACCATCGCACAGATGAAGATCGGCCAGAGCGGCATCGTCTATCTCGTCGACGGGCAGGGGCAGGTCAAGGTGCACGCCGATGTGGCCAAGGTTGGCCGAGACTCGCTGAAGACCTTGCCCGAGTTCCAGCCGGTCGTCAGCGAACTCCTGTCGGGTAAGCCGTTTGATATGCAGAGGGTTGAGCGCGATGGCGAAGGCTACGTGGTCGCCAGCCGTTTCCTGCCGACGCTGAACTGGTACGTCGTCGCCGAGATTCCGGAGAAAGAGCTGTACGGCGAACTTGATTTGGCGGTAAGCAAGGTCCTGCTGGTCGGGGTTGTGCTGGCGGTGGTCTTCATCTTGCTGGCGGTGCTGTTCGCCGATCGCCTGACGCGCCCGCTGCGCCGCATGGGTAGCCTGCTGAAGGACATCGCCGAGGGCGAGGGCGACCTGAGGCAGCGTCTGCCGGTGCAGGGGCGAGACGAGCTGTCCGAAGTGGCCACGCACTTCAACCGCTTCATCGAGCGCGTGCAGGGCATCGTTGCCCAGGTGAAATCGACCGCCGATGCGCTCAACCGCGGCGCGCAGCGGGTCGACAATATGGCCGAGGGCACACGCGACGACGTGGTGCGCCAGAGCGAACATTCGCGTTCGCTCGGCCAGTCGCTGCAGGAAGTGGGGGCCACCGTCGAGGAGGTCGCCAGCAACGCGAGCCAGGCAGCGAGCTCGGCCAGCCAGGCGGCCGGTCAGTCGGAGCACGGCCAGCGCGTGGTGCAGGACAGCATCGTTAAGATCCGCGGCGTCGGCGAGGCGATGGCGCGTTCAGGCGAGGTGATCGCGCAATTGGCGGCACAGTCCGAGGAAATCGGCAAGGTGCTCGACGTGATAGGCGATGTGGCCGACCAGACCAACCTCCTGGCGCTGAATGCGGCGATCGAGGCGGCGCGCGCCGGCGAGGCCGGTCGCGGTTTCGCGGTGGTCGCCGACGAGGTGCGCAACCTCGCTCACAAGACCAACCAGTCGACCGCCGAGATCCAGACGATCATCGTGCGGCTGCAGCAGCAGGCGCGCGAAGCGGTCAGCACGATGGAGTCGGGCACCGGGCTGACGCAGGTCGGCATCGAGGCGTCGCAGAGCGCGGGCCGCGTGCTCGACGAGATCGCCGAGATGGTCGGCCAGATCAACGACCTGAACCTGAGGGTGGCGACGGCGACCGAGCAGCAGAGCGCGGCGCTGAAGAACATCACAGGCAGCATCGTCGAGATCAACGCGGTGAACGAACGCACCGAACATGCGTCGACCGAGACCAGTGGAGCCTGTCGCGATCTCAAGCGCCTGGCGGGGGAGCTGGAGAACCTGGTGAAGCAGTTCCACGTGTAGGCCACGTCACGCATCGAAAAAGATAACGCCCCGCTTTCGGGGCGTTTTTTTTTACATGGCACTCCCGCGAAGGAGCATGCCGGGCGATACGCTCGCACATGCTTGGACCATCCTGCCGGGCGCACCCGACGCGGAGGATATTGAGCCCCGCGGGTGCAGCTTCATACGTGTCAAGGTCGACTGCCAAGCTCTTGCGTTTCCCGGCCTTGCCCAAGGCGCCGCGTTTGCGGTGCTTTTTTTATTCCATTTAATTCATTTTCCGTATCGATTGATTCGTATAGATTATATGGCACGGGCTAGTCCGAATGGCGGATGCGGACCTTTTCTGCTCCTGGACATGATCCTGCAACAAATCAGCAATACGATACCCGCTCTATTCCTCAAGTCATTCGTCGTGAAATCCGGTCAGAGTCTTATGCGCTTCGAGCGCCTTCCATCACTGCTGCCCTATGTCGTGCTGTTCTTGGCCGCTTTCGGCCTCGGCCGTGCGCTGATGGCACCGCTGGGCGCGCCGACACCGCGCGCCGTCGGCTTGCCCGACGCCGACCCGGCGCTCGCCGCGGCACAGGCCGCCGCCGCGCACTGGTTCGGCGACGCGCGCCAGGTTGCGCCGGCTGCCGCGACGCCGGCAGGGCGCTTGATCGGAATGTGGGCACCGCAGGGCGCGAGTGGCGGCTTTGCCATCGTCGAAGCCGGCGGTCAACGCCATGTGCTGACGCCGGGCAAGGCCTTGCCTTCCGGCTGGATACTGGCCGGTTTCGACGCGTCGGCCGCCTTGTTTACGCTGGGCGGCGCCCAAAGCCGCCTCGTGATCGAGCGGGCGGCAGGTACGCCAGGCGAGCCGGCCGCCGCGCCGCAAGCCCTCGCCGCCCCATCGGCTCCCACGACGGCACCGGCAGCGCCGGCGGGGCCTTCCGAAGCCTACGATCCCAACTCCAACAAATAAAAGAACCCGCATGCGATTCGTAAGACTGGCCGTGGCGGCCGCGAGCTTCATGGCCCTCCAGGCCCTGGCCCAAACCGACGAGGTGATGCTGAACTTCGTCAACGCCGACATCGAATCGGTGGTGAAGGCGGTGGGGGAGATCTCCGGCCGCAACTTCGTGATCGACCCGCGCGTGAAGGGCACGGTCAACATCGTGTCGTCCCGGCCGGTGCCGCGTGCGTTCGCCTACCAGATCCTGCTGTCGTCGCTGCGCCTGCAGGGCTACACCGCGGTAGACGGGCAGGGCGTGACCAAGATACTGCCCGAGGCCGATGCCAAGTTGCACGCCGGCGCGCGCACTCGCAGCGCCGGTGCCAACCAGCTCGTGACCAAGGTGTTCCGTCTGAAGCACGGCAATGCGAGCCAGCTGGTGCCGGTGATCCGGCCGCTGGTATCGCCTAACAACCCGGTCGCCGCTTTCCCGCAGGCCAACGCGCTGATCGTCACCGACTATGCGGACAACCTGCGCCGCATCGAGGCGATCGTCGAGTCGGTAGAAGCCGGCGCGTCGGACGACCTCGCTGTGCTGCCGGTGCAGTTCGCCTCGGCGGTCGAGCTGGCGACGCTGATGTCGAAACTGATGCAGGAGACCGGCGGTGCCGGTACCGAGGGCGGCAAGCTGTCCATCCTGCCCGACTCGCGTGCCAATGCCTTGCTGGTGCGCGCCGACACGCCGGGCAAGCTGGCCAAGGTGAAGAGCCTCTTGAGGACGCTCGACGTGCCGAGCCAGGCCGGCTCGAACGTGCGCGTCGTTTACCTGAAGAACGCCGAGGCGGTGAAGGTCGCCGCGACGCTGCGTGCGCTGCTCGGCCAGGAGGGCGGCAGCGCGCGCGCGGCGGCGAGTGTGGGCTCGGCCGGTGGCGCGGCGGCCAGTGCCGCGACCGCCAGCGCGACGAGTTCCAGCGACAGCGGCGACCTCGCCGGCTCGCCGATCCAGGCCGACCCGGCCAACAACGCGATCATCGTCAACGCGCCGGACGCGATGTACCAGAACCTGCGCAACGTGATCGACCTGTTGGACCGGCGCCGCGCGCAGGTCTACGTCGAGGCGCTGATCGTCGAACTGTCGGCCGAGCGCGCGGCTGAGCTCGGCGTGCAGTGGCAGGGGTTGTCGGGCTTCGGCAAGGGCGGCACGCAGGTGATCGGCGGCACCAACTTCCCGAACACCGGCAACCCGGGGATTATCAGCACGTCGATCTCGCCGGGCGTGCTTGCCGGTTCGAGCGGCCTGAACGTCGGCATCCTCAACGGCACGGTCAACATCCCGGGCCTCGGCACGATCACCAACCTCGGCTTCCTCGCGCGCGCGCTCGAGCGCACCGCCGAGGGCAACGTGCTGTCGACGCCTAACCTGATGACGCTCGACAACGAGGAGGCGCGCATCGTCATCGGCCAGAACGTGCCGTTCCTGACCGGCCAGTTCAGCAACACCGGCGGCGGCACGACGCCCACGTCGCCGTTCCAGACCTTCGAACGGCGCGACGTCGGCATCACCTTGAAGCTGACGCCGCAGATCTCCGAGGGCGGGCTCGTGCGACTGAAGATCTTCCAGGAGGCGTCGTCGGTCGACGAGGCGAGCCGCAACAACCCGGCCGGCCTGACCACCAACAAGCGCTCGATCGAGACGTCGGTGCAGGTCGACGACGGCAATATCGTCGCGATCGGCGGGCTGATCCAGGACACGTCCAGCGACGGCGTCGACCAGGTGCCGCTGCTCGGCGACATTCCGGGCCTCGGCTGGCTGTTCAAGTTCCAGAAGAAGACGCGCAAGAAGACCAACCTGATGGTGTTCCTGCGCCCGGTGATCATGCGCGACGGCGGGTCGGCCGAACGCCTGGCCGGCGACCGCTACGATTATCTGCTGGGCGAGCGCCGGCAGCAGGCGACGAAGAAGCTCGAGCTGGCGGCGCCGTACTCGATCAACGGCGATTCGGCGATCGAATCGGAACTCGCGCGCCGCGCCGGAGCGCCGCGGTGAACGCACCCGCGGACAAGAGGCTCAAGCCGCTGCTGAGCTTCGGCTTCGCGCAGACCAACCGTGTCGCGCTCGCCGACGGCGCGGCCGGCCGGACGATGTCGATCACCCAGGCGACGGCGTCGACCGCGTGGGCCGAGGTGCTGCGCGTGTACGGACGGGTCGACGTCATCGAGACGCTGGAGCCTTCCGTTTTCGACAAGAGGTTGGCCGAGCTCTATTCGGACGGCGCCGGCGATACCGCCGAGCTGGTCGACGACCTCGGCCAGGAGGTCGACCTGTCGCGGCTGATCGAGACGCTGCCGGCGGTGGAAGACCTGCTCGAAGCCGACGACGACGCGCCCATCATCCGCATGATCAACGCGCTGTTCACGCAGGCGCTGCGCGACGGGGCGTCCGACCTGCACATCGAACCGTTCGAGGACCACTCGGTCGTGCGCTTCAGGCGCGACGGCGTGCTGCGCGACGTCGCGCGCCCGCATCGCGCGCTGCACGGCGCGCTGGTGTCGCGCATCAAGATCATGGCCGCGCTCGACATCGCCGAGAAACGGCTGCCGCAGGACGGCAGGATTAGCCTGCGGCTCGCCGGCCGGCCGGTAGACGTGCGCGTATCGACCTTGCCGACCGCGCACGGCGAGCGCGCGGTGCTGCGTTTGCTTGATAAAGACGGGGCGCGGTTGGATCTGGCGACGCTTGGCATGGCTCGGCCAACGTTGGACCGCGTAGACAGTCTGATAAGCCAGCCGCACGGCATCCTGCTCGTGACCGGGCCGACTGGCTCGGGCAAGACGACGACGCTGTACGCGGCGCTGTCGAGGCTCGACGCGAGCCACACCAACATCATGACGGTAGAGGACCCGGTAGAGTACCAACTCGCCGGCGTCGGCCAGACGCAGGTCAACCCGAAGATCGACATGAGCTTCGCGAAGGCGCTGCGCGCGATCCTGCGCCAGGACCCGGACGTAATCATGATCGGCGAGATCCGCGACCTGGAGACCGCACAGATCGCGGTGCAGGCGAGCCTGACCGGCCACCTGGTGCTGGCCACGCTGCACACCAACGACGCGGCGAGCGCGGTGACGCGGCTCACCGACATGGGCGTAGAGCCGTTTCTGCTGGCGTCGTCCTTGCTCGGCGTGATGGCTCAGCGCCTCGTGCGCCGGCTGTGTCCCGAGTGCAAGGCGCCGCACCCGCTGCCGCTAGAAGACTTCCCCGACACGAAGCACTACCGGCCGGTAGGCTGCCCGGCGTGCTCCGGCAACGGCTACCGCGGCCGTTACGGCATCTATGAACTGCTCGAAATCGACGACACGCTGCGCCGGCTGATCCACGACCGTGCGCCAGAGGCCGAGCTGCGCGCGCACGCCGTGAAAAACGGCATGAAGAGCCTGCGCGACGACGGCCTGCGCTGGGTGCGCTCGGGCGAGACCGCGCTCGAAGAAGTGCTGCGCGCGACGAGGGCCTGAGTCTATGGCCGCTTTCCGCTACCAGGCCTACCTGCCGGACGGCAGTGTGAAAGAAGGCGTGATCGAGGCCGACTCGGCGCGCGCCGCGCGTGCGCGTCTGCGCGAGGAAGGTCTGCTGCCGTCTAATGTCGAAGAAATCGCTTCGAAGTCGCGCCGGCGCAAGCGCCTGCCGGGCGTGCTGCTCGCGATGCTGACGCGGCAGCTGGCGACGCTGTTGTCGGCCGGCCTGCCGCTCGAGCGCGCGCTCGCCGCGCTAATCGAACAGGCCGAGGAGCCGGCGTCGCGCGAACTGTTATCGTCGCTCAGGAGCCGCGTGCTCGAAGGCATGAGCCTGTCGAGCGCGCTGGCCGAGGCGCCGCACGCGTTTTCACCGCTCTACGTCGCGATGGTCGCCGCCGGCGAGGCGAGCGGCCGGCTGGACGAGGTGCTCGAGCGGCTGTCGCAGCACCTGGAGACGCGGCAGGACCTGCAGCAGAAGGTGGTGTTCGCGCTCGCCTACCCGGCGGTGGTGACGCTGGTCGCGATCGGCGTCGTCGCCGCGCTGATGGCCTACGTCGTGCCGCAGGTCGCCGAGGTGTTCACGCAGACGCGCCAGACGCTGCCGCTCTTGACGCGGCTCCTGATGGCGGCGAGTGGATTCCTACGCGAGTGGGGCATCGTCTGCCTGATCGCGATCGCTGGTGTCGCTATAGGCTTCGCGCGGCTGATGAAGATTCCCGCTTGGCGCGAGCGCGTCGAGGTGCGGCTGTTGCGTCTGCCTCTCGTAGGCCGGCTGTTGACCGCGGTCAACACCGCGCGGCTCGCCGGCACCCTGTCCATCCTGGTCGGCAGCGGCGTGCCGCTCTTGACCGCGCTAGAAACGGCGAAGAGCCTGATGAATCTTGCACCGTTGAAACAGGCGGTCTCCGACGCGATGGCGCGCCTGCGCGAAGGCAGCACGCTGTCGCGCTCGTTGGCCGAGACCAAACTCTTCCCGCCGGTGCTGGTGCAGCTGGTGCAGAGCGGCGAGGCGAGCGGCAGCCTCGCGACCATGCTCGACCGCGCTGCGCGCGAGCAGGCGCAACAGGTCGAACGGCGGCTGGCCGCGCTGACGACGCTGTTCGAACCCTTACTCATCCTCGGCATGGGGGCGGTGGTGCTGATCATCGTGCTCGCCATCATGCTGCCTATCATCGACATGAACCAGATGGTGCGTTGACCATGAAGACCCGTAGCAAAACCGCCGCGCTGCGCGGCTTTACCCTGATCGAAGTGCTGGTGGTGATCGCCATCCTCGGCGTGCTCGCCGCGCTGGTCGTGCCCAAGATAATGAGCCGCCCCGACGAGGCGCGCGTCGTCGCGGCGAAACAGGACATCGCTTCGCTCGGCCAGGCGCTGAAGCTCTACCGGCTCGACAACGGCCGCTACCCGAGTGCCGAGCAGGGCTTGTCCGCGCTTGCCGAGAGGCCGACGATCGCGCCGCTGCCCAAGAACTGGAAGCCGGGCGGTTACCTCGAGCGGCTGCCGCAGGACCCGTGGGGCAACGCTTACCAGTACGCGAGCCCGGGCACGCACGGCGAGTTCGATATCTGGAGCCTCGGCGCCGACGGCGAGGCCGGCGGCGAGGGCAACGACGCCGACATCGGCAACTGGACGCTGTAAGGGTGATGAGTTCAAGGTTGGCCGAGCACGGCTTCACGCTGCTCGAGGTGCTGGTCGTCGTCGCGATGGTCGCCGTGCTGGTCACGAGTGTGAGCCTCGCGATGGCGCCGAACCCGGCGCGCGTGCTCGACGACGAGGCGTGGCGCTTCGCGCGCGTGCTCGAGGCGGCCGCCGAGGCCGGTGAACAGGGCCAGATTTGGACGCTCGAATGGCGCGCCGACGGCTACGCGCTCGTCGACGCGGCAGGCAGGCCGGCCAAGGCGGACACGCTGTTCGCGCCGCACCGCTGGCCGGAAGGCGTGGCAGGCGTTGTTGTCGGCGCCGCGCAGAAAACGGCGCTGTGGCGCGGCGACCGTGCAGCGGAGTTGCACGTGACGCTCGCCGCCGGCGAGTTCGCCCGCGCGGTCACCTTGTCGCCCTTGGGCCTGGCGACGGTAGAGGACGCGCGATGAAAAGGGTGCGCGGCTTCACGCTGATCGAGGTGCTGGTCGCGCTCGCGATCACCGCGATCGCGCTGGCCGCGATGCTGCGCGCGAGCGGCAGCGCCGCCGCCAACGGCGAGACGCTGCGCCTCAGGATGCTCACCGGCTGGGAGGCCGAGAACCGCGTCGCGCTGTTGCGAGTAGCCGGCACCTGGCCGGCGCCGGGCGTCGCTGAGGGCCGCGCTGAGCAGGGCGGCTACGCGCTGGTGTGGCGCCAGACGGTGACCGCGACGCAGAACGAACGCTTTCGCCGCGTGGTGATGACGGTAGCCGAGGCCGCGCGTCCCGACTACCCGCTCGCCGAACTGACGGCCTACCTGACGCCGGAGGCGCCGTGAACCGACATCACGGCATGACGCTGATCGAGGTGCTCGTCGCGATGGCACTGATGGCGCTGCTGTCGGTGATGGGCTATAGGGCGTTCGGCAACCTGCTGATTTCTCGGGAAAGATTGATGGCGACCGCCGACGAGTGGACGGCGCTCGCGCGCGCGTTTTCGAGAGTCGAGCGAGATCTATCGAGACTGCCGCCGGGCGCCGCCGGCGCCGCGCTGAGGTTGGCCGAGGATGGCGCGCTGGCGTTGACGGCAGACGCGCCGAATGCGATCGACGGCGAAGAAACGATCGAATACAGCGTGCGCGAGCAGGGCCTGTGGTGGGCGAGTCATGAGGTCAACGCCAGCGGCACCGCCTGGCCGCTGTTGCCGGGCAAGGCGCCTCTGTGGCAGGTCGGCCTGTCCGACGGACGCTGGTTCGCGCGCTGGCCCTTGCCCGACGGAGGCGGCCGGCCGGTGGCGGTGAAGCTGTCGCTGCCGCTGTCCGACGGCCACCGCGTCGAACGCGTGTGGGCGCTGCCATGAGGCGCGAACGCGGCATGGCGGTGGTGATGGCACTGCTGCTGGTGGGCCTCGCCGCGAGCGCGTCGGCGCTGGTGTTGTGGCAGCAAGGGCTGTGGTGGCAGCGCGTCGCCACCGACCACCGCCGCGCGCAGGTCCGCGCGGTGTCGGACGCCGGGCTGGCCTGGGGGCGCGAGGTGCTGCGCTTCGACGCCGAGACGACGGCCAACGACCATCTGGCCGAGTTGTGGGCGCAGATCATGCCCGAGACGAAGATCGAGACGATGACGCTGAGCGGCTCGCTCGCCGACGCGCAAGGGCGCTTCAACCTGAACAACCTGGTGAAAGGCGGGCGCGCCGACGTCGCGCAGCTGGCGCTGTTCCGGCGACTGTTGACACGGCTCGGCCAACCTCAGGAGCTGGCCGGGCGGATCCTGCAGAGGCTCGGCATCGCCGCGCAGCCGCAGGGCGACGAAACTGAGCCGCCGGTGAATCTTGCCAAGCCGCTCAAGCGGCTGGAAAACCTGCTGGCGCTGGAAGGCTTCGATACCAAGACACTCGCCGCGCTCGCGCCGCACGTCACCGTGCTGCCCGACGCCGGCACGACGATCAACCCGAATACCGCGACGCCCGAACTGATGGCCGCGCTGTTGCCGGGCGCAGACCCGGGCGCGCTCGCGTTTGTCGTGCGTTCGCGGCTCGCGCAGCCTTTCAAGGACGGCGCCGACTTCACCGCGCGTCTGCCGCGCGGCGCGGCGCCGCCCGATGTGCCGACCGATGCGGCGAGCCGCTTTTTCGAACTCGACGGCCGGCTCAAGGGCGAAGACGAGCGCTACCGCCTCACCGCGCTCTTCGAGCGGCGCAGCGGCGTGGTCGTCGCGCGCTGGCACGACATGCGCCCCGCAACGGAAACGACAGAATGAAAACCTTGCGACTCTACTGGCCGGGTTCGGCCGACCCCGGCATCGAAGCCGAATATGACTGGGCGCTGCTCGACGCCGCCGCCCGCTGCCGCGACAGCGGGCGCGGCCCGGCCTCGGCCTGGCCGGCGGCGGAGCGCGTCGAGCTGATCCTCGCCGCCGGCGGCACGCTGTTCACCGAGGTCGCGTTGCCGGCCAAGCTGCGCCAGCCCGACGATAAGCTGATCGGCTACGCGCTCGAAGACGCTCTCGCGACCGACCCCTCGGCCAACCTTTACTCGCTCGGGGATGCGGCAGGCGAAGGAAGGCGCGCCGTCGCGCTGACCGCCGCCGCGCCGCTCAGGCGCGCGGTCGCGGCCTTGAAGGCCGCGGGTCGTGGCGTCGATGCGATCGTGCCCGAGGAGGCGCTGCTGCCCGCTCCGGCGCCGGGCGAGGCGGACGTTGCGGCGACGCGCGACGCGTGGCTGTTGCGCGTGCCGGGACAGCGTGCGCTCGCCGTGCCTTTCGCACCGACGTTGGCCGAGCCCCTTTTCGCCAACGCGTTCGGCGCAGCGCCGCCGCCGCTGTCCTTCCGCGGCGACGTGGGCGACTGGCCGTTTGCCGTGCGCTGGCCGGCGGCCGGGGCGCCCGCCTACGACTGGCGCTCGGCGAAGCCGGTCTTGCCTTTCGATTTTGCGCGCGGCGAATGGCGCGAGCCCGTGGTGCGCGCCGGCCGCTGGCTCACCATCGGCGCGCTCGCGTGTGCGGCGCTATCGTTGGCCGAGCTGTCGTGGCTGAGCTGGCAGCAGAAGAGCCTCAAGTCGCAGATCGCCGAGCTCGCGTCGCCCATCCTCGGCAAGCAGGCGCTGCCGCCGGGCGGCACTCTGCAGGCGCTGGTGCGCTCGGTCGACCGCTTGAGGCTGGAGCGCGGCGATGCGGCCCGCCTGGCGCCGCTGCCTGCGCTCGCGGCGTTGGCCGAGGCCGGTGTCGGGCCGACGCTTTCGCGCGTCGAGGCCGCTGACGGGCAGGTCTCGGTGTGGGTCGCCGGCGTCACGCCCGAGCCGTTCGCGCGCTGGCGCGATGCGCTCGCGACGCGCCATTACCGACTGCAACAATCGGCCGACGGCGGCGCGGTCCGCCTCACCGTTCGCTGGGAGCCCTGAATGAACGCAAGACTCGAACCGCTCGCCGCCAACTGGCGCGGCCGCAGTGCGCGCGAGCAGAAGCTGATCGCGGCGCTCGCCGCCGTTGCAGGCGTCGCCATCCTTTTCCTCGCGTTTTCCGCGCTGACCGATGCCATTCACAAGGGCCGGCAGAAGCGCGCGGCGCTCGCCGGCGAACTGGCCGTGGTCGAGGTCCTCGCGAAGGAGGCCGCCGCGCTCAAGGCGCGCCCGGCGCTGACGCCGCTGGCCGCCGAGCCCTTGCTGACCTTGTTGAAGACCGCCGCGGCGCAGGCCGGCCTCGATGCCGCCGGCAGCCGCTGGGCGGTCGACGGCGAGTCGGGCGTCGTGCACGAGGCCGAGCTGCCTTTCGACGCGTGGCTCGCATGGGCCGGCAAGATGCAGGCGACGCAGCAGGTAAGGCTGGTGTCGTTCGAGGCGACGCCTGCGGTCGCTGGCCGCGTGCGGCTCGTCGCGCATTATCGTCACGCGGGAGCCGTGGAATGAGGGCGGGGGTGAAATACGGGCTGCTCGGCGCGCTGGCCTTGTCCGCCGGCGTGGTGTCGGCCTTGCCGGCGCGCGCGTTCGACGCGGCGCTGGCCAGCGCTACCGACGGGCGCTGGCGTCTGGCCGGCGTCGAGGGGACGGTGTGGAACGGCGCGGGGACGCTGGAGCTCGTCGGCGCGCCGCAGCAGGGTAGCCGCGTCGGCTGGCGCTTCGCGCCGCGTGAACTCTTGTCGGGCCGGCTGGCCTGGGGGCTCGAGTCGGACGGCGCGGAAGGGCGGATCGCGCTGTCGCCGTGGGGGGGCGAGGTGTCCGCACTGTCGCTGCGTCTGCCGCTGCCGCCGCTGTCGGGTGCGCTAGGACCGCTGGGCCTCTCCGGAGCCTTGCGGCTCGATCTGCCGTCGCTGAGCTGGCAGGGCGGGCAATGGCAGGGCGGTGCGCGCGCCGAGCTGAAGGGGCTGTCGTCGCCGCGGGTGACGGTCAAGCCGCTCGGCGACTATCGCCTCGACGTCAACGCGGCAGGACAGGCGGCGTCGCTCACGTTGGCCACGCTGTCGGGGCCGCTGACCTTGTCGGGCAGCGGCGACTGGCAGGCGGCGCGCGGCCTGGCGCTCGCCGGGTCGGTGGGGCTGGCCGCGGGGGCGGACGACGAAGTCGGCGTGGCGTTGAAGCCGCTGTTGGCGCTGATCGGCGCGCCGCGCGGCGACGGCAGCGTCGAGTGGCGTCTCGGTGACGCGGGCCGTTAGGCTCGGCCAACCTTCTCGGCTGGAAACAGAACAGGCCGCCCATGGGCGGCCTGTTTCTTTGTCGGGGACGGCTTACTCGGCGTGGTATCGGGTCACCGTTTCGACTTCTTCTTTCGAGCCGAGGAACACCGCAACGCGCTCGTGCAACTGGCCGGGCACGATGTCGAGGATGCGTTGATGGCCGTTGGTCGCGACGCCGCCGGCCTGCTCGATCAGCCACGCCATCGGGTTGCCTTCGTACAAGAGGCGCAGCTTGCCGGGTTTGCTCGGGTCGCGCGCGTCCTTCGGGTACATGAACACACCGCCGCGCACGAGGATGCGGTGCACCTCGGCGACCATAGCCGCGACCCAGCGCATGTTGTAGTCCTTGCCGCGCACTCCGGTCTTGCCTTCGAGCAGTTCGCCGACGTAGCGCTGCACCGGCGCTTCCCAGTGGCGCTGGTTCGACATATTGATCGCGAATTCCTTCGTCGCTTCCGGCACCTTCATGTCCGGGTGGGTCAGGACGAAGCTGCCGGTTTCCCTATCCAGCGTGAAGCCGTTCACGCCGTTGCCGACGGTCAGCACCAGCATGGTCTGCGGGCCGTACAGCGTGTAGCCGGCGGCGACTTGGGTCGATCCCGGCTGCAGGAAGTCCTGCTCGGTCGGCTCGGTCACGCCTTCCGGGCAGCGCAGCACCGAGAAGATGGTGCCGACCGAGATGTCGACGTCGATGTTCGACGAGCCGTCGAGCGGGTCGAACAGCAGCAGGTAGGCGCCCTTCGGGTACTGGCCGGGGATGGCGTACGGGAGGTCCATCTCCTCGGACGCCATGCCGGCGAGGCTGCCGCCCCATTCGTTGGCTTCGAGCAGCACGTCGTTGGCGATCACGTCGAGCTTCTTCTGCGCCTCGCCCTGCACGTTGCCGGTGCCGGCCTCGCCGAGCACGCCGGCCAGCGCGCCCTTGTTGACCGAGTGGCTGATCGCCTTGCAGGCGCGGGCGACGGTTTCGATCAAAAAGCGCAGTTCGGCCGGCAACAGGTTGGCCGAGCGTTGCTGCTCGATGAGAAAGCGCGAGAGGGTGATGCGGCTCATGGGGGTCCTCGAAATGGCAAAGGCCGCCCCTCGGGCGGCGTAACGGCGGAGATTATACCGGCAAAGGCGGGGTCACGTCGCAGACGGGTGCGCGGCGGACCCGACCGGGGTCGTCGGACGCACCCGAAGGTGCGGACCTGGCTGTTCGACCCGGAGCAAGTAAGCACCCCGCCCAAGCGCCCCCGCAATGCGGAGGCGCTCATGCGCGGTCAACGATTGGAAGGCTTCAGAACGAGACCTTCATGCCGATGCCGAAGGCCTGCGGGTCGTTGCCGGCGGTCAGCTTGGCGGCGCCGGTGCCGCCGCCTTCGCTGTAGACCGAGTTGGTGACGAAGTTCACGCTGGCTTTGCTCTCGTTCTTGATCTTGGTGGCGTAGGCGTAGAGCTGGGTGCGCTTGGACAGGTCGTAGGTCGCGCCCAGCAGCCACTGTCTGGCCTTGTAGTCGTCTTCGGTGCCGGCTGCGGCGTTTTTCAGCTTGCCGAGCCGGCCGTAGCCCGCCTTCACGGTGACGGCGCCAAAGTCCTGGCCAAGCGCGACCAGCCAGTCGTTCTGCGTGGTGTCGGCGGCGGAGGCATTGTCGACCTTGACCTGTTCGAAGCCGGCGCCGACGAAGGTACCGGTCGCGAACTTGTAGCCGGCGGCGAGTTTGTAGCCCTCGGTCTTGTCGATGGACTTGGTCTGGTTGGCAGGCGTGCTGCTGTTGAGGCGCGAGCCTTCGCGATCGTAGCCCGCACCCAGCTTCAGGCCGCCGTTGGCGTAACTGGCCGCGACCGACAGACGGTCATCGTTCTGGCGGTAGCCGTCGACCGAGCCGACGGTGCGCGCTTCGTCGACGCCGTAGGAGACGCCGGCCTGAATGCCCAAGAACATCGGCGAGGTGTAGTTCACGCTGTTCTTGAGGCGGGTTTCCCGGCGGCTGTGGATGCCGACGCCACCATGGGTGTCGCCGGCGGTGTCGCCGAGGATGTTCAGTCCGACCGAGCCGGGCAGGCGCTTGTACGCGGTGTCGTAGTTGCCGAGCAGGAAAGTCCCGAAGCCGCCCTGCAGGCCGACGAAGGTGTTGCGCGTGGCCAGGGTCGCCGTTTCGCCCTTGTCGTTGATGCCGCCCTGCTCGAAGTTGCGCAGGCTGCTTTCGACCTGCCAGATCGCCTTCAGGCCGTTGCCGAGGTCTTCGTTCCCCTTGAAACCGATGCGCGAGTTGTTGTCGAGCACGCGGGTGGTCGAGCGGTAGTCCTTGGCGGTGTCGCCGTTGCCGGTGGCCTTGGTGCTCTCGACGCCGCCGCTGAGGAAGCCGTAGACGGTGACGTCGGCGTGCGCGGCCAGCGGCAGGGACGGCAGGATGGCGAGCGCGAGGGCGAGTTTTTTCTTGTTCTGCATAGTGCAGGTTCTCCTTTGTAGGGGTGCGGCTGTGTGTCGGGCTCTGTGGCCCGTATTGTTGTGCGCAAGCGTGAGGTTCTGGCGAATGTCCTCCGTGGCAGGTGAAAACTTATAGAGGTCTTACTGGTCATGCCAGCAGGGTTTGCCAGCGTCGCGTGCCGGGGCAAAGGGCGGCGCGTTGCAACATCGCGTGCCGGGATGGGTTGCCAAAGAACGGTGAATCATCGCGCCGGGACCCATCTAGGACCGCCGCCGAGCCCGTGCCTATACGGATACTCCTGACGGTCGGGGGCCGTGCTGGCTTCGGCGGGCCGCCAAGACCGTCGGTGGCTTGAACGACCGGCCGGGAGCCCGACCTGTCGCGGCACGGCATCGGATCCATTCTTTTTTTTTGCAGAGTATATGATACGTAATCTGTAATTACAAACATCGTATAGGCATGGTTTTTATCGAGAAATTAATGCTGATCATTGTGGGGGAAATGCTGTTTCGGCGAAGCGTTCGCTGCCGGGGCGGAAAGTTCATCGCGACGGCCGTCGCCGTCACGGCGTCTTGACGAAGGCGCCGCGGACCGAGAAACGAACGCGGCCGCGCACCTGGCCGGCGCCGTCCTTCAGCTCCAGCGTGTGTCGTCCCGGCCAGGGCATCCAGGGTAGGGGGCGCCCCGGCCGATCATCTTGCCGTCCATCCACCATTGCGGCGCGTTCACGCCGCGCGCGCGCAGCAGCAGGCGCTGGTTGGCCGGCGGGATGTCCGGGTCGAGCGCGAACACGCTGCCGTCCAAGGGCGCTGCGATGCCGGCCGGCTGGTTCACCTGCCGGTCGCGTTCGGTGCCGGCGAGAAACCATTCGTGCCGGCCGGCTTCGATGCCGTCCTGGTAGCGCACCGTGCGCCGGGTGACGCCGGCGGGGGCTGTGGGCGGCTGCGACGGCGCGGAGCGCTGCAGATGATCGAGCAGCGCCAGCCACACCGGCGCCGCGCCGTGCATGCCCGAGACGTCCCACATCGATTCGCCGCCGGCGTTGCCGACCCAGACCGCGACCGTGTAGCGGCGCGAGAAGCCGACCGCCCAGTTGTCGCGCATGTCCTTGCTGGTGCCGGTCTTGACCGCGCTCCAGTAGCGCGTCGACAGCGCGCTCTCCAGGCCGAAGGTCCGCGCGCGCGGTGCGGTCGGAGAGGATGCCGGCGACGATGAAGCTGGTCGCCGCGTCGAGCTTGCGTATAGGTTTTGAGCGAGGCTCGGCCAAGGTCCAGCGCATCGCGCTGTACAGCCCCTGATTGGCGAGCGTGCGGTAGGCGTTGGCAAGATCGATCAGCCGGATGTCGGCCGCGCCGACAGCGAGCCGCTCGAGCCGACCCACGCGAGGATGTCGCCGCTGGCGTTGTCGAGCACGACGGCGGCGCCGTCCTGCACGTTGCGCTCGGCGAGCGCCGCCAGATGCCGCTTGAGCGTCGCGGTCGCGTAGCGCTGCAGGTCGGCGTCGAGCGTGCTCGTCACGCGCGCGCCGGCGGACGGCCAGCTCTTCACGATGGCGGGCGCGCCGGTGAAAAAGCCGTAAGAGGTCGGCGCGATCGAAGTGCCCGCGAGGTCCTTGAGCCCGGCGCGCGGCGTGAAACGGCAGCTTGTGTCGGCCGGCGGCGCCTCCTTGATGTCGAACACCCAGGTCTTGTCGTCGACCCAGTGCCCCTTGCCATCGAGCGCGCACGACATCTGCATCGGCGCGGGCGCCGCGGTGTCGCCGAGCCGGATCATCGGCGTCGCGAAGCTGATCCGGACCTGCTCGGGCGCACGGGCTTCGCCTTGCGGGCTGAAGGTCTGCACGCCGGCGGCGTGCGCGGGCAGGCCGGCCAGAAACAGGCCGGCGGCGAGCATCAGGTGTTGGGCGGCTTTCATGGCGACCTATCGAGGTGGGGGACGAGGAACCGCCTTGAAGGCGGGCGCTTCACGGTCCGGAACGGCATGCACGGTGGGCGGCGCGTAAAAGGGTATCGGGAAGGGCGATGCGCCGGGTGAACGCAATCGGCATCGTCATTCGTGGGCCCTCAGGCTGAGGGTAGTCGATGGAAAACGTCGGGGGCGGGCGGGTCTTTGTCTACGTACGACGCAAGGTCGCGATCTGCTGCCACATCCCGGTCGAAACGTAGCGCTCGCCGGTGTCGTTGAGAAAGGTGACGATCACCGGGTAGCGTCGCTGCGACGCGACCTCAAGCGCGGCGTGGACGAAGGCGCCGGACGACGGGCCGACGTACAGGCCGAGCCGGGCGAGGCGCGCGCACATCGCGACGGCCTGGTCCGACGTGACGGCGAGGGTCTCGTCGATCAGCGTGGCATCGAGCAGCTCGGGGACGATGTCGCCGGGCGAGCCATAGGGCTTCAGCCCTTCGATGCCGGGGAAGGTCTCGGGGATCACCGCGGCGATATGCGTGTGCGGGTTGGCCTGCCGCAGCCGCCGGCCGGTGCCGGTGAGCGTGCCGCCGGTGCCGATGCCGGCGACGAGCGCGTCGGGCGGGCCGAGGCCCAGCTCGGACAGTTGCGTGACGATCTCCTCCGCCGTGCCGTCGAAATGGGCGAGCCAGTTGTTGCAGTTGGAATACTGGTCGCAATGCCAGTAACGGTCTGGGTCGGCCTCGGCCAACCTTCTTGCCTCGCGCAGCGCGAAGTCGTAGCCCTCGATCGGGTCGGTGACGATCAGCTCGGCGCCGTGCGCGCGCATGCGGTCCAGCCGCTCGCGGCTGGCGTTGCCCGGCACGACGATGGTGACGCCGACGCCGAGCGCCGCGCCGAGCATCGCGTAGGAAATGCCGGCGTTGCCCGACGAGGAGTCCAATAGACGCCTGCCTCCGGCGAAGGTCCCCGCCCGCCACGCCTCGACCAGCATGCGCGCGACCGGCCGGTCCTTGATCGAGCCGCCGGGGTTGACGCTCTCGAGCTTGGCGAACAGCCGCGTGCCGGGCGCCACCTCGGCGACGAAGGAAAGCTCCACCAGCGGCGTGTGGCCGACGGCGGCGATGAGCGCGCGGGCGGGCGCGGGTAGCGCCGCCGCGTCAGGCTGCATGGCAGAAGCGCTCGTAGTCGACGTAGCCGGGGAAGGTGCGGCCGGCGGCGCAGTAGGCGCAGTCTGGGTTGGGTTGCAATTGCAGCTCGGTGAACTCGGCCTTCAGCGCGTCGTAGCACAGCAGCCGGCCGACGAGCGGGTCGCCGATGTCGAGCAGCAGCTTGAGCGTTTCGACCGCCTCGATCAGGCCGATCAGCCCCGGCAGCACGCCGAGCACGCCGGCCTCCATGCACGACGGCGCGAACTCGGGCGGCGGCGGTTCCGGATACAGGCAGCGGTAGCACGGGCCGCGCCGCTTGCCGTAGCCGGGCCAGAACACGCTGGCCTGCCCTTCGAAGCGGTAGACCGAGCCGTGCACGTTGGGGATGCCGAGCTTCACGCACGCGTCGTTCACCAGGTAGCGCGTCGGGAAGTTGTCCGAGCCGTCGACCACGACGTCGTAGCCGGAGAAGATGTCCTCGACGTTCTCGCTCGTGAGGCGCGTCTCGTAGGTCTCGACCTTGATGGTCGGGTTCAGCGCCTCGATCGCCTGCCGGGCCGATCTGACCTTGGGCATGCCGATCTTGGCCTCGGCATGCAGGATCTGCCGTTGCAGATTGCTGCGGTCGACGACGTCGTGGTCGACGATGCCTAGCGTGCCGACGCCGGCCGCGCCGAGGTAGAACGCGGCCGGGCAGCCGAGGCCGCCGGCGCCGATCAGCAGCACCCGGGACGCCAACAGCCGCGTCTGGCCCGCCTCGCCGACCTCGGGGATCGAGAGATGGCGCGCGTAGCGTTCGCGCGCCGAGGCGTCGAGTCGCGACGGCTGTTCGAACGGCAGCCCTTCGGCCTTCCAGCGCGCGAAGCCGCCCGCCATCGAATAGAGCGTGCTGTAACCCAGCCGCGCGAGGCTGTCCGCGGCGAACAGCGAGCGCGTGCCGCCGTTGCACATCACGACGACCGGTTGGCCGAAGTCCGGGATCGCGTCCTCTACGCGCAGCTCCAGGAAGCCGCGCCCGAGCCGGTGCGCGCCGGGCGGGCTGCCCTGCGCGATCTCTTCGGCCTCGCGCACGTCGATGAGGGCCGCACCCTGCACCTGCAGCTGCAAGGCCTCGCCCGGCGTGATTTCGGCGATGCGCGATTTCAGCTCGGCGAGCTGCCTATCTTTCGCTTTCATGGCGGCCTCCCGCGACGGCAGGCACGATCGCGATCACGTCGCCCTCCTTGACCGGGGTGGATAAGCCTTGCCGGGCGCGCACGTCGGCCTTGCCGAGATAGATGTTCACGAAGGGGCGCGGCTCGCCATCCGGACCGAGGATGCGCTCCCCGATGCCTTCATGCCGTTGGAACAGGCTGGCCAATGCCTCCCCCACCGTGTCGGCCTGCACAGCGACCTCGTCGGCGCCTTCGGTGTAAGTACGTAAAGGGGTGGGAATACGAATCACCACGAGCGCGCTCATGATTCAAGCTCCTCTTCCTCGAAGACATCCCCGCTAAGCCGCCAGGATTTGACCGCCGCCACACCATCGCGGTTTACCGACAGGATCAGGTAGGACCAGCCCTCCCAAGCGGCGGCGCGGTCGGTCTCGCTCGGCACGGCGGGGTGGTCGGGGTGGGTGTGCCAGACGCCGACGACGTCCAGCCCAGCGTCCCGCGCCGCCTGCTCGGCCGCGAGGTAGTCGGCGGGGTCCAGTTCGTAGCGGTCGCGCGCGCGTTCCCGGTTGAGGTTGCGCGCCGGGTGCATCGAGTGGACACGGCAGTACTGCGGCTCTTCTCGTTGGCCGATGAGTAGGCCGCAGGTCTCGTGCGGATAGCCCGCGTGCGCAACGGCGCGCAGCGCGTCCAGGACGGGCAAGGGAAGGTGCAGGATCGCTGACATGTCGCGCCTCCGGCGGCGCATCCGACGGCTCACGCCACTCCTAGCCAGTATAGAAAGCGCCCCCCGTTTCGGACATGGGGCGCTAGCCCTATGCAGGGAGCAAGTCAAGCAGCTGAACGGCGCGTCGAATTTCGTGCGGGAGAACGCTCCCGCCTACTGAAACGCCACCTCTGCAAAGCTGCGCAGCTTGCGGCTGTGAAGCTGGTTCACGCCCTGCTCGCGAAGCAGTTCCATCGCCCGGATGCCGATGCGCAGGTGCTGATCGACGCGTTCGCGATAGAAGTGATTGGCCATCCCGGGCAGCTTGATCTCGCCGTGCAAGGGCTTGTCGCTCACGCACAGCAGCGTGCCGTACGGCACCCGGAAACGGAAACCGTTGCCGGCGATGGTGGCGCTTTCCATGTCCAGCGCCACGGCCCGGCTCTGGCTGAAGCGGCGCTGCGGCCGGTTGTCGGGCAGCAGTTCCCAGTTGCGATTGTCGGTGCTGGCCACGGTCCCGGTGCGCATGATGCGCTTGAGCTCGGGACCGCGGGTCTCGGTGATGTCGGACACCGCGGCGGCCAGCGCCAGCTGGATCTCGGCCAGGGCGGGAATCGGCACCCAGAGCGGCAGGTCCTGATCGAGCACGTGGTCGTCCCGCACATAGCCGTGCGCCAGCACATAGTCGCCGAGCTGCTGCGTCTGGCGCAGGCCTGCACAGTGGCCCAGCATGACCCAGGCGTGCGGGCGCAGCACGGCGATGTGGTCGGTAATGGTTTTGGCGTTGGCCGGGCCGACGCCGATATTGACCATGGTGATGCCGCAGCGGTCGCCACGCATCAGGTGGTAGGCCGGCATCTGCGGCAGGCGCGGCGGGGCCTTGCCCGAGGCGTCGCCCGCCTCGGCGGCCAGCCCTTTCCGGCGGGTGATCACATTGCCGGGCTCGACGAAGGCCGTGTAGTCGCTGTCGGGGTCGTCGATGCTTTCGAGGCCGAGGCGGATGAACTCGTCGATGTAGAACTGGTAGTTGGTGAACAGCACGAAGTTCTGGAAGTGTTCGGGCAGGGTGCCCGAATAGTGCCGGAGGCGATGCAGCGAGTAGTCGACGCGCGGAGCGGTGAACAGCGACAGCGGCTGCGGCTCGCCCGAGCGGGGCTCGTACGTGCCGTTGGCGATGCCGTCGTCCATCGCGGCGAGGTCCGGCAGGTCGAACACGTCGCGCATCAGCTGCCGGCGCTCCGCGCTCATGCTGCCTTCGATGTGGTCGCTCTCCGCAAACGAGAAGTGCACCGGGATCGGCTGCGAACTGGTGCCGATTTCCAGTTCGACGCCGTGGTTTTGCAGCAATAGCGTGAATTGCTCGAGGTAATAGTCGCCGAACAGGTCCGGTCGGGTCAGCGTGGTCTCGAAGCGGCCCGGGCCCGCCACGAAGCCGTAACTCAGGCGTGCATTCTCCGCAGGGTTCAAACGCGACACGGTCTCGGTCTGGATCCTGACGAAGGGATAAAAGGCGCGGACATGGCCGGGCAGGTTTTCACCGGCGACGAAGCGCTGCATCGCCTCGCGCAGGTGGGCGAGGCTGCTCTCATAAATGTGGCGAACCTGGTCCAGCGCGGCAACCGGGTCGTTGTAGCGGGAAGGGGGAATGAATGTGGGCAAGTATGGCATGGCGCTATTGTCCAGGAAGCACGTTCAGTGTCATTGGTTCCGGCGTCGGTGTCTTTATGGAAAGACTTGGATGGAGTGCCGAGCTGCCGTCAGTATGCGTCCCGGACTGCGAGCATGGCGACGTCTTCAGTTCAAATTATTGGGTAAATGACCCTCGTGCGACAGCTCAAGATGGGCGCACGAAATGGCTGCGGGCCCGGCGGACGCAAGCCAAAGGTCGTCAACACGACCCAAAGCAGACGCTTTGTGAGCTAGAACACCTGTGCCGATTCACTCTTACAGCTGAAAAAACAATTAACTATCTAACCACGAATGTCACGGAACCGCTCATGGCTAGGCGCGCAAGTCGAGGTAACGGGTGCGCGGTGAGGACGGCAGTGCAAATTGAATGACGCAGGGTGCGCAAGTGGCGTGCGATTTTGCACAGGGTCGCGATCCTGATGCCACCGCGTCTAGCTACCCGAGGACTGGGTGAAGCCGATCTCGATTTCTGGACCTCAGCCTACCAGACGATCGACGCCTTAAAGGCGCCCCCATGGCGAGCGATGAGCGCCATCGGCTCGCCTGGCATGCGTGTAAAGCGCGAGACGCGCCGCTTTCGTCACCGCGGCTCGGGCGGTGCCGATCCGCGTGCGCACGCTCGAGCACGCTCGAGGAGCAGCTCGCGCTCGCGTTCGTTGCGCGTGAGCGAAGCCGCGTGCTCGAACTCCGCACGCGCCTCGTCGAGGCGGTCGAGCTTGGCGAGCAGGTCGCCGCGCACGCTCGGCAACAGGTGGTAGCCCTTGAGCGTCGGCTCCGAGGTCAGCGCGTCGACGAGCTCGAGCCCCGCTGCCGGACCGAACGCCATCGCGAGCGCGACCGCCCGGTTCAGCTCCACGACGGGTGACGGTGCAAGCTGGGCGAGCGCATCGTAGAGCGCCGCGATGCGCGCCCAGTCCGTCTCCTCCGACGTGCGCGCTCGTGCATGACAGGCGGCGATCGCGGCCTGCAACGCGTATGGGCCGAACGCGCCGCCGAGCGCTTCGGCGCGCTCGAGTGCGGCAAGGCCGCGACGGATCAGCAGCTGATCCCAGCGCGCCCGATTTTGCTCGAGCAGCAGGATCGGTTCGCCGGACGGGCCGATCCGCGCCCGCGTGCGCGACGCCTGGATCTCCATCAGCGCCACCAGGCCGTGGACCTCCGGCTCCTGTGGCGCGAGCTCGGCCAGGATACGGCCGAGACGCAGCGCCTCCTCGCACAGCGCGGGTCGTATCCAGTCGTCACCGGCGGTGGACGAGTAGCCTTCGTTGAAGACGAGGTAGAGGACCTGCAGCACCGCCGCCAGCCGGGCGGCGAGCTCGTCTCTTCGCGGCACCTCGAACGGGACGCGCGCCTCGGCGAGGGTGCGCTTGGCGCGGACGATGCGCTGCGCGACGGTCGGCTCCGGAACGAGGAACGCACGCGCGATCTCGTCGGTGGCCAACCCGCCGAGCAGGCGCAGCGTGAGCGCGACGCGCGCCTCGGTCGAGAGCACCGGATGGCAGGCGGTGAACACGAGGCGCAGCAGGTCGTCGCCGATGTCATCGTCGGGCGCGGTGTCGACGTCGTCCACGGCCAGCTCCTGCTGCACCTCGAGTTCGCGACCGAACTCCTCGTGCTTGCGCTCGAGCAGCTTCTTTCGGCGCAAGTGATCGAGCGCTCGATGCTTGGCGGCGGCCATCAGCCAGGCGCCCGGATTGTCCGGGATGCCCGACTCTGGCCAGCGCTCGAGCGCGATGACCAGAGCGTCCTGCGCCAGCTCCTCGGCGAGGCCGACGTCACGCACCATGCGCGCGAGGCTGGCGATGATCCGGGCGGACTCGATCCGCCAGACCGCGTCGATCGCGCGGTGGGTGGCACAAGCCGTCATGTCTCCCGGCGCTGCCCGGCCTCGGCCTGCATCTCGGAAAACCCGGCCGCGGCCTCTTGGACATCGGCCGGAAAGTCCGAGAATTCCTGCACCTGGCGAATCTCGATCACTTCGTTGGCCGAGGCGGGGCAGCGCGACGCCCATTCGATCGCCTCTTCCTTGGACTTCACCTGGATCATCCAGTAGCCGCCGACCACCTCCTTCGCCTCGGCGAACGGCCCGTCGGTCACCTTCGGCTTGCCGCCATCGAACGAGACGCGCGCGCCCATCGACGGCGGGTGCAGGCCATCGAGCGCCAGCAGCACGCCGGCCTTCTGCAGCGCTTCGTTGTATTTCATCATCGCGGCGACAGCCTCGGCGTCCGGCATGCTGCCCGGCGCGGCGTTCTCGTAGCCCTTCGGGATCATCAGCATCATGAATCGCATCTTGTTACTCCTTAGTGATTTCAGTGATTTCAGTTGCGAGCGGGGCGGACGGACCCGACCGGCCAAGCCACCGCTCTATCTGTACGACGAACGGGGCCTGGCCAAATCGACACGGCGCTCAAGCTTCCACGATGATCATCCACGACACGCCGAAGCGGTCGGCCACCATGCCGAAGCTCGGCGAAAAGAAGGTCTTGGCTAGCGGCATCTGCACCTGGCCACCGTCGCCCAACGCCGCGAACAGCCGCTCGGCCTCGGTCTGGTCGGCCACCGAGAGCGACAGCGAAAAGCCCTGGAAGCTCGGCTGCCCCAGGCAGCGGCCGTCGGAAGCCATCACCGTGGTCTCGCCGATGCGGAAGCTCGCATGCATCACCTTGTCCTCGGCACCGGGCGGCACCATGCCCGGTTGCGGCGGCTCGGGGCTGTCCTTCATGCGCATCAGCATCAAGACCTCGGCGCCGAGCGCGTTGCGGTAGAACTCGACCGCCTCTTCACAGCGGCCGTCAAAAAACAGATAGGGCTGGACTTGCATGACGTCTCCTTCTCAAGCATTGGGGGTGATGTTGCGGGTTTAGCGCTTCGCGTCGTTCGCCAGCTGCTCGGCCTGCGTACGCATGCGTTCCTCGGCTTCCCTGAGCTCGGGCGTGAACTCGGGGCCGAAGTCTTCCGCCTCGAACACCTGGCGGATCTCGATCTCTGTCTCGCCGTCGGCGTCGAGCGCCGGCCAGCGTTTGGCCCAGTCGACCGCCTCCTGCTTCGAGTTCACCTGGATCAGGCAGAAGCCGGCGATCAGCTCCTTGGTCTCGGTGAACGGCCCGTCGATCACGGCAGGCTTGCCGCCCGAGAACCTGACGCGCGCCCCCTTAGCGCTCGCCTGCAGCCCCTCGGCCGCGAGCAGCACGCCGGCTTGGGTCATCTCTTCCATATACTGCCCCATCACGGTAAGCAGCGGCTCGCTCGGCATCACGCCGGCCTCGGTGTCCTTGTCGGCCTTGCGCAGGATCATGAATCGCATCGTATTGACTCCTTCTGGTTTCGGGTTCGGAGCTGGGTTGCCGGACGGTCTGGACCGGCTGAACCTAGGCTCCACTGACACGACGAACGAGGGACAGAGAAATCGACAGGTACTGTATCTTTTTTTTTGGGGGGGGGGGGGGGAGTACTGGCTAAGTGTCGGCGATGCGGTGACTTTTTTCATCCCGCAGTCGTGATGGTCCACCGATCGATCGCTTGCTGTGGTCACGCACGACCACCCAGGCCGACTGCGCCGCGCGCGTGACGCCCATCCCGAGCCGGACCTTTGCGGGCAGTGTTGTAGGGCGGTCTCCATGTGAGATATCTCCACCTTCGGTTCATGCTTTCAAGTTTTCTGAAAAGAGTCGGATGCTGATGCCCAAAATAAAAAAGGGCCTCAACCGTAAAGGTTGAGGCCCTGAGCTAGCATCCTTGCGACGCCGTTTTGTGATGCCTTGTCCGGGATGCACCAAATTGGTGCTACCTCGAGGCGCTGTTGCATAAATCCCCCGGTCAGCGCCCTGACGGCATCATCAGGTAAGCTGCCATCATGAGCAAGCCGCCGCCAAGTACCGCACCACCAACTGGAAAGCCTATGCCCTGCAGGAAATCCCCTTGGGGGACAACGCCGCCCTCAAGGCGCGCGGGGCGCTAATGATCTGGGACAAGAACATGCAGTGGCAGGGGCTGGCCACCGGCAAGCGGGGACGGTCTCCGACCTTCAGCGACGCGGCCATTCAGTTTTGTCTGACCATCAAGGGGCGGTTCAGCCTCGCCCTGCGACAAGCCATCGGTTTCGTGCAAAGTTTGTTGAAGCTGGCCGGGCTGAACTGGCCGGCTCCCGACTACAGCACCGTCTGCCGGCGTCAAAAGGATCTCGTGGTCGCCATCCCGGTACGTCCGAGTCAATGGGATGGACGCCCCCTCCTCTAAACGGCATCGCAGTGCCACAGTGAGATGGCTATCACCTCACTGATTGAAGGGAGCGTCACCATGAACGGTAGAACGATCGGGCTGGATCTGGCCAAAAACGTGTTTCAAGTTCACGGAGTCGATGAGCATGGCAAGGTGGTGCTGCGCAAACAGGTGACGCGACACCAGGTGGCAGCCTTCTTTGCCAACCTGCCGCCCTGCCTCATTGGCATGGAGGCCTGCGGCAGCGCCCATCACTGGGCTCGCAAGCTCCAGAGCATGGGCCACGCCGTTAAACTGATGGCGCCCCAGCACGTCAAGCCCTACGTCAAGACCAACAAGAACGATGCCGCGGATGCCGAGGCCATCTGCGAAGCAGTGACCCGCCCGAACATGCGGTTTGTGCCAATCAAGAATGTGGAACAGCAAAGCGTGCTGGCGTTGCACCGGGTACGTCAGGGTTTTGTCAAAGCCCGCACTGCCCAGGCCAACCAGATCCGTGGTCTGCTGGCTGAGCTCGGGCTGATCCTTCCCCAGGGCATGGGCCACATTGCCAACCAGGTGCCAGAGCTCATTGAAGATGCCAGCAACGAACTGCCTGGATCGTTTCGACTGCTGATTCAGCGCCTGCTCGATCATCTGAAGGCGCTGGACAAGCAGGCCAGCGAACTCGAAACGCAGATCCTAGCCTGGCACCGCCAAAGCGAGCTCAGCAAGAAACTAGAGCAAATACCGGGCATTGGCCCCATCACCGCCAGTGCACTGGTCGCCTCTCTGGGCAATGCCAAGAACTTTGATGGGGGTCGGCAGGTGGCGGCCTGGCTGGGGCTGGTGCCTCGCCAACACTCCAGCGGAGGGAAACAAAACCTGCTAGGTATCAGCAAGCGCGGTGACACGTACCTCAGAACCTTGCTGATTCATGGCGCACGAGCCGTGATCTTTCAAGCAGCCCGCAAGACGGAACCTGACGCGACCTGCAACTGGGTGAACCAGGTGGTCAACCGGCGCAACAAGAACGTGGCGGCGGTGGCGCTGGCCAACAAGAATGCTCGCATCGTCTGGGCATTGTTGGCTCATGATCGTCAGTATCAGGCGGGATATGCCCCCATCAAGCCCCGCGCCTGATCAACCGACCGAGTCGTCGTCACCAAGTCCAGCAATAGCCATGCGGGGAGAGCAGAACCACCGATTGCTCAGGCAATCATGAAGTGATGGCAAGACAGGTCAGACCGTGGTTGGCAAAGCCCGTTCCATTCGCGGCACCTTGAGTGCGAGAAGGCGATTGAGGCGTCAACCAGCGTAACCCATCAGGGACAGTGGCATGGTTCCACGAACAAAGTCCGAATGTACGGGTGCAATCTATACCTTCACGCTGTCATGAATTGAGGGCTTGGCAAACCGGGGGCGTCCATGTACGAGTGGAAGACAAAAAAGCACGGCGCCGAGTATCGCCGCCAGTGGCGCAAGGTCCATCTGGGCATCGATGCGCAGACCCTGGAGATCCGGGCCATCGAGGTCACCGACCACACGGTGGGCGACGCGCCCATGCTGTCCGAGTTACTGGATCAGATCCCGTCCGATGAAACGGTTCTTTCTGTGAGCGGCGATGGCGCCTACGACACCCAGGGCTGCCATGAGGCCATCGCCCGGCGCCAGGCCGTCGCGGTGATACCGACCCGCAAGAATGCCAAGCCGTGGAAAGCGAATCGACCGGGTGCCGCTGCTCGTAACGAGATTCTGCGCACCACCCGGCATCTGGGTCGGGCGATCTGGAAGACATGGAGCGGCTACCACCGGCGCAGCCTGGTGGAAACCAAGATGCGCTGCTTCAAGCTCCTGGGCGAACGGGTGATGGCCAGAGACTTCGATCGTCAGGTGGCGGAGTTGCAGGTGCGGGCGGCGATCCTGAATCGCTTCACCCATCTGGGCACGCCGGCCACCGTCCGTGTGGCATAAATCCATCTGGGGAAAGGGGCTTTGCGCTCTGACCGGCATTTGTACAACAGCGCCCATCAGATCTAGTAAGGCCTGCGGTTCCGACCGGCTTTGTGAAGGGTATGGCCGCCCCCTTTCTGAAGCGGCATTGAGGTGCCACAGCAAGTTGCAAGCGACTCACTGGATGAAGGGAGCGTCCATACCTTTAACAAATAACAAAGCCATGTTTTACATGGAGGTATGAGTTTGAACCGGCATGCCTAAGCTCGTGTGCGTCTTGGGAGGGGCATTATTCCCGACGGATCGACGCATCATTTTGCCAATAATTTTCGGATAGCAATGCCGCCAGCGGCTGGCGACTGGCCCAGTCTTCCTGTTCCAGCATCGGTTTGGCGTAGAAGGCGTCGACGTGGCCGAGGCAGAGGATGGCCACGGCCTTGGCGCCCGGTGGCAGCTGCAGCAGCTCGCCCAGCGCGGCCGGGTCGAACAGCGACACCCAGCCGAGGCCGATGCCCTCGGCGCGCGCGGCCAGCCACAGGTTCTGGATGGCACAGGCGACCGAGGCCAGGTCCATCTCCGGCAGCGTGCGCCGGCCGAACACGTGGTGCTCGCGTCCGTCCATCAGCGCCGCGACCAGCACCTCGCCGCAGTCGAGAATCCCTTCCACCTTGAGCCGCATGAATTCGTCCTGACGCTCGCCGAGCGCATCGGCGGTGCGTATACGTTCGGCCTCGACCAGCGCGTGTATCTGTCGGCGTAGCGCCGCATCGCTGATGCGGATGAAGCGCCACGGCTGCATGAAGCCGACGCTGGGCGCCAGGTGCGCGGCCTGCAACAGCCGCTCGAGCAGCGCGGGGCCGAGCGGGTCGGGGCGGAAATGGCGCATGTCGCGGCGCTCGCGGATCACGCGGTAGACGGCGGCGATGTCGGTGTCGCTGTATCGGTTCATGGCAGGAACAGGCCGGCGGCGGCGGTGGGGTTGGACGGGAAGTAGGTATGCAGATAGCTCGCCAGCACGCTGCCGTGGCGGTAGACCGCTTCGCCAGGCGCCGTGCCGCTGGCGCGCTGCGCGTGGGTGAGCGGGGCGAGCGGTGTCTGCAGGCTCGAATAATGGAAGGTGTGGCCGCGCAGCGTCTCGCCGTTCAGTTCGACCGATTGCAGCCCTAGCCCGGCCAGCCTGCCGTGTAGCGTGGCGCTGCCGGGCAGGAGCCCGAGCAGGGCACCGCGGTGGCCGGCCTTGTCGGTGAGCGCGTCGAGCAGGTAGAGCATGCCGCCGCATTCGGCGTAGAGCGGCTTGCCGGCCGCGACGTGCGCCTGCAAGTCGGTCTTGGTCCTAAGGTTGGCCGAGAGCGCGGCGAGGTGCAGTTCCGGGTAGCCGCCCGGTAGGTAGACGGCGTCGGCCGGCGGCAGGGGCTCGTCGGCCAGCGGCGAGAAGAACACGAGTTCCGCCCTGAGCGCGGCGAGCAGCTCCAGGTTGGCCGGGTAAATGAACGAGAACGCCTTGTCGCGGGCGATGGCGATGCGCACGCCGGAAAGCAGCGGCGGCACCGGCACGATAGGCGCCGGCTGGAATTCGACGGCCGGCGGCAGAGCCGTCAGTTCAGTGTCGGCGATCTGCACCGCAGCGGTCTGCAGGCGTCGTTCGAGGTCGCCGATCTCCTGCGCCTGCACCAGTCCCAAGTGGCGCTCCGGCAGCGTCATGGCGTCTTCGCGCATCACGGTGCCGAGGCAGCGCAGCGCCGGTGGCAGCGCCTCTAGCAGCATCTCGGCGTGACGGGCGCTGGCGACGCGGTTGGCCAGCACGCCGTAGAACGGCAGGCCGGGGCGGAAGCTCTCCAGCCCGTGCGCGACGGCAGCGAAGGTCTGCGCCATGCCGGTGGCGTCGATCACGGCCAGCACCGGCACGCCGAAGGTTTGCGCCAGATCGGCACTCGACGGCGTGCCGTCGAACAAGCCCATGCTGCCCTCGATCAGGATCAGGTCGGCATCGGCCGCTGCCTCGTACAGCCGCCGCCGGCAGTCGGCTTCGCCGGTCATCCACAGGTCGAGCGAGTACACCGGGTTACCCGACGCGCGCTCGAGGATGTAGGGGTCGAGGAAGTCCGGCCCGGTCTTGAACACGCGCACGGTGCGGCCCTGGTCACGGTGGTAGCGCGCCAGGCCGGCGGTGAGCGTGGTCTTGCCCTGATGCGAGGCCGGCGCGGTGAGGAACAGCGCCGGGCAGCGGCGCACGGTGTCGGTGCTCATACTCAGAACTCGACGCCCTGCTGCGCCTTGATGCCCTGCTCGCGGTAGGGGTGCTTGACCAGCTTCATTTCGGTGACGAGATCCGCTGCCTCGAGCAGCGCCTCCGGCGCGTGGCGGCCGGTGACCACCACGTGCAGGTCGGCCGAGCGTCCCGCGAGTACCGTCAGCACCTCGTCCAGCGGCAGGTAGTCGTACTTGAGCACGATATTGAGCTCGTCGAGGATCACCATGTCGTACTCGCCGCTTTCGATCATGCGGCATGCCTCGTTCCAGCCCTTGCGCGCGGTGGCGATGTCGGCGTCGCGGTCCTGGGTGTTCCAGGTGTAGCCGTCGCCCATGGTGTGAAAATCGCAGTTGTCGAAGCCGCCCAGCAGGTCGCGCTCGGCGGTGTGCAGCGCGCCCTTGATGAACTGCACCACGCCCAGACGCATGCCGTGGCCGACCACGCGCAGCCCCATGCCGAAGGCGGCGCTGCTCTTGCCCTTGCCGGTACCGGTGTTGACGATCAGCAGCCCCTTTTCCTTGGTGGCGGCGGCCTTCTTCTTCTCGAAGCCGGCCTTGCGCCGTTCGGTCATGCGCTGGTGGGAGGTCGGGTCGGTTTTCATCATGGGTTCCTTGGTTAGTGCCAGGCGGTGCCGGTCAGTTCGCAGAGCTGTTCGACGATGCGCGGGCGGCTCGGGTGGTAGCCGATGAACACCAGTTGCGCCTGGCGTGCCGGTGCGGCGTCCGGTTCGTGCTGCAACTCGATGCGGCTGCGCACACCCTGGATCAGCAGCCGGCCGCCGCCCGCGCGTGGCGGCGCAAAACCCTTGATGCGCAACAGCGGCTCGCTGCGGGCGATGGCGACGATGGCTTCGCGCAGGACGTCGCTATCCTGCGCTTCCTTGCTGCGAATCATGAACGACTGCCAGCCCGGGTCCTGTTCGTGGAAGTGCTTATGGGTGGCCAAGCCGTGGCTGTGCGCGCCGAGGCCGCTATGGCTGTGGCCGTCGAGCTGCCCCTGGTTGGCCAGCGGGCGCATCGCCAGGCCCGGCATGTTGGACACCGGGCCATAGTGGCGGTGCGCGGCATTGGCCGGTTCGTGCAGGTGTAGCCCCAGCGTCAGCCGGGTGTCGAGCCGGGCCTGGTAGGCCAGTTCGATGAAGCGGATCGACGGCGCCAGCTGGCGCACGCGGGTTTCGGCTGCCAGCAGCGCCTCGTCGCCGAGTGCGTCGATCTTGTTCAACACCACGATGTCGGCGTTGGCCAGCTGCAGTTCGAACAGCGTGGCGATCGGGAGATCGGCTGCTGACGTAGTAACGTCCGGTGCTGCAGGTTGGCCGAAGCCGCCTGCGAGCAAGAGCGGGGTGTCGACCACCGCCAGCGTGGCGTCGAGCACGAAGTACGGCGCCAGCGCCTCACCCTGCAGCTGTTCCATCACCGCGCTGGGCAGCGCCAGGCCGGAGGTTTCGATCAGCACGTGGTCGATCAGGCTGCGGCGCTGCCACAGCGCCAGCATGGTCGGCAGGAAGTCCTCGTCGTCGTCGTAGGCGACGAGGCCGTTGGACAGGTCGTGAATTTCCACCTCGCCGCGTTCGCCCTCGACGCGCAGCAGCGCACCGTCGATCGACACCTCGCCGAATTCGTTGACCAGAATCGCCAGCCGGCGCTGCTTACTGTCACGAATCAGATTGGACAGCAGCGTGGTCTTGCCGGCGCCAAGAAAGCCGGTGACGACGGTGACCGGGATGCGTGGTGCGCTCATGCCGGTTGTGCCTGATTCAGCGCGGCCAGTACGCCGGCGAAATCGCTGGCGACCGCCGGATAGTCGACCTTGGGCCGGTCGACCACGATCAGCGGGATGCTGAGCGCCGCGGCGGCGGCGGCCTTGGCGCCGTAGCCGCCGGCGTCGCCGGACTGCTTGGTCACCACGCAGTCGATGCCCCAGCCGCGCCACAGCACCTCGTTGGCCGCCTGCGAGAACGGGCCCTGCATCGCCAGCAGGTGCGAGCGCGGAATACCGACGTCGATGGCGCGCTGCAGATGCTGCGGATCGGGGGCGAGGCGCACGAACCACTCGCATTCGTCGGCGCCGTCGGCCTTGACGAAGGCGGCCAGGTCCTTGGAGCCGGTGGCGAGGAAGATGCGTTGGCCGCGTGCCATCGCCAGCCTGGCGGCGTCTTCCATCGTCGCGACGTGTTCGGCCGGATGGGTGTCGGCGGCGCTGGGGCGCTCGTAGCGCAGGTAGCGCAGGCCGAGTTCCTGACCCAGCGCGATCAGCTGCTGCGACATCTCGGTGGCGTAGGGGTGGGTGGCGTCAACGATCACCCGCGCGCCACTATCGCGCAGCAGCTCGCGACGACGCTCGATGCCGAGGCGGCCGGACACCGTAGTGAGACCGGGGCAGTTCTGCTCGACCAGCTCGGCGCCGTAGTCGGTGGCGCTGGACACCACCACCGGTTGGCCCTGGGCGGCGATCTCGCGCGCCAAGGCATTGCCGTCGCTGGTGCCGGAGAACACCCACACCGCGCGCTCGGGCAGGGTGGCGGCCTTGACGGTGTCCGGGGTGTCGTCCCAGTTGCCGTAGCCGCGCGGCGAGAAGATCCAGTCGCGCTTGCGCTTGGTGAAACGGTTGCCGATGACGATCGAGGTCAGCATGTTGAAGCGGCGCGTGCGCAGTTCGGCCAGCGTGACGACTTCGACGGTCTGGCCCTCGCGGTAGGCGTTGTGCACGATGCCGCACAGCGTCTCGGGGCGCTTGTGCTCGAGCATGATGTCGAGAATGCGGTACACGCCTTCCTGGCGCTGCTTGCTCTGCACGTTGTAAAAGACAGCGGCGAGATCGGCCGCGGCGATGTGGCGCGCGCGTTTCTCGATCCACTCCCACGGGCAGAGCAGGTCGGACAGACTCAAGGTGGCGAAGTCGTGCGACAGCGGCGCGCCCAGCAGCGAGGCGCAGGCGTTGGCCGAGGTGATGCCGGGGATCAGCTGCACATCGAAGCTGTCGTCCTCGCGCATGTCCTCGAACGCCAGCGTGGCCATGGCGTAGATGCCGATGTCACCGCTGGAGATCAGCGCCACGGTCTTGCCGGCGCGCGCCTGCTCCAGCGCCAGCTGGGCGCGGTCGCGCTCCTGGGTCAGCGGCAGGGTGCGGATGTCCTTGCCGGCGATCCACGGCTGGATCCAGGTCAGGTACAGCTCGTAGGACACGATCACCTCGCTGGCGGCGAGGGCGGTCTTCACCATCGGCGGGATCAGTTCGCTGGTGCCCGGGCCGACGGAGACCAGGTAGAGTTTGCCGGTCATGGGTTGGGTACTTTCATTTCGATGTTGTCTTCTACGACGGCGACGGTGACGCCGTCCAATGCGGTCTTGGGCACGATCAGCCGCCCGCGCGGGCTGGCGATCAGCGCGCACGGCTCGCACACGCCATCGACGCCGACGTTCTGCTGCACCCACGCGGAAGGCTGGCCCACCCAGGCGCGCGCGGCCACGTCGGCGCGCGCGATCACCCGCAGCGGCAGCTCATGGCGCGCGCAGAACTCCAGCAGGCCTGCCTCGTCGGCCTTGAGATCGATGGTGGCGACTTCGCGCACTTCGGCCAAGGTTCTGCCATTTAGCGCGCTGGTCGCCGCGCGTTCGATGTCATCCGCCGACTTGTCACGCCGGCAGCCGATGCCGAGCGTCAACGGTTTGAGCGCCTCGGTAGCGGTGGTGACGGCCGGCACCGCGCCGGTGAGCCGGGCCACCGCGTAGGCGAGCGCATTGGCGCCGCCCTCGTGGCCGGACAGCAGCGGGATGGCGAAGCGCGCCGCTTCGTCCAGCACTACCAGCGCCGGGTCGGTGTACTTGCTCGCCGGCAGACCGTCGAGGTAGCGCACCGCGATGCCGCTCGCCATCACCGCGATCCACTGGCGGTGCTGGTGGAAGGCGCGGCGGAACTGCTCGCGCGGGCTGTCGGGCAGGGCCCACGGCTGGTACAGCGTCGCGCCCAGCGCTTCGGCCAGACGTTGGCCGAGGTCCAGCGCGTCGGGACGTACCAGCCAGATGCCGGTGCTCACGCCGAATCCTTCGCGGCCTTGCGCTTGCTCGGGCGCGGCGTCTTGCGGTCGGTGCCGTCGCGGAAAATATGGGTGAAGCCGGCCGCGTACAGGCTGGACTCGACCCCGCCCTCGCGCGACAGCGCATGGCCGACCAGCAGCAGCGTGGTCAGCAGCCAGTCCTTTTGCTTGACCTCGCTCATCAGCGCACTCAGCGTGCTGCGGTGGATCGCCTGGTCCGGCCAGCTGGCGCGGCGCACCAGAGCCACCGGCGTGTCGGCCGGGTAGTGCAGCAACAGGTCGGCGATGGTCTGTTTCAGCCGTTGGCCGGACAGGAAGATGCACATCGTCGCCTGGTGTTCGGCGAAGCGCGCGATCGACTCCAGCTCCGGCACCGCCGAGGCGCGGCCCGACACGCGGGTGAGGATGATCGACTGCGACACCGCCGGACGCGTCAGCTCGCTGCCTAGTGCCGCGGCGGCGGCGGTGAACGATGACACGCCGGGGACGATCTCGTACTCGATGCCGAGCTTCTCGAGACGGCGCATCTGCTCGGCGGTGGCGCCGTAGATCGCCGGATCGCCGGAATGCAGCCGCACCACGTCCTTGTCCTCGAGCTGGGCGCGGCGATACAGCGCCTCCTGCTCGTCGAGCGACAGCTCTGCGGTGTCGAAGATCTCGGCGTCAAGCCTACAGTGCTGCAGCATCTCGGCCGGCACCAGCGAGCCGGCGTATAGCACCACCGGTACGCTGCCGAGCAGCCGGCTGCCGCGCAGCGTGATCAGGTCGGCGGCACCGGGGCCGGCGCCGATGAAATAGACTTTCATGGGTGGCGTTTCTCGCGGGCGTTGTGGCGGATCAGCATGGTGGCGAGGTAGCCGCTGGCGTCCGGGGTCAGGGTGCTTACGTCATCGCACAGCACTTCGCCGGGCAGGCCGATGCGGCGGGCGAAGGCGCAGTGGCGGGCGATGCCCATTTCGTTCAATAGATTCAGCACGTCCGGCAGGCGCGCGCCGATCTTCATCAGCACCACGATGTCGTGGCTGGCGATGTCGGCGCGCAGTTCGGCCATCTCGTCCGGGCAGGGCAGGATCAAGATCCGCTCCTTGCCTTCGCCCAGCGGCCAGGACAAGGCCGACGCGGTGGCGGCGAAGCTGGTGACGCCGGGGAAGGTGGTGTGCGGCAGCTCGGGCTCCAGGTCGCGCAGCGCGGCCAATAAATACCCGTAGGTCGAGTAGGTCATCGAGTCGCCGATGGTCAGGTAGGCGACGTGGCGCCCGGCTCGCAGCTCGGCGGCGACCGCTGCGGCCAATTCGCCGTAGTGGCTCGACAGCACGCTGCGGTCCGGGTCCATCTGGAACTCGATCTCGCGGAATTTCTCGTCCGGAATGGCGAGGCCGGCCAGGCATTGGCGAGCGACCGAGGTTTCGCTCGAGCGCGCGCGCGGCAGGTAGATCAGGTCGGCCGCCTGCAGCGCGACCAGCGCCGCCACCGGGATCAACCCGGCTGGTCCGGGGCCGACGCCGACGCCGACGAAGTGTCCGAGGCTCATGCCGCTTCTCCGGCTGCTTCACCCAGCGGCGTGCCGTCCATGCTGAACAGCCGCACCGCCACACGGTCGACGCGCGGCACCTTCGGTTGCATCAGTGCGGCGACGCGCCGTTCTATGTCGATCCAGAACGCCTGCGCGCCCGGTTCGTTTCGCAAAATCTGTACGACGTTTTCCACGGTATTGGCTTTCTCGATTTGTGCCGCCAGCCCGGCGTCAAAGCCGAGCTCGGCGGCCACGGCGGCGACGGAGCCCATCGCCATGCCGCTCTTGCTGGAGTGGGTGTCCCACACGCCGTCGAGCAGCTTGGCGATCTTGCCGGGGTGGCCGAGCACCCACAGCGTGCCGAGCCGCGCCTGTTGTTCTTCCAGCGTCGCCTGCGTGTAGTCGAGCGACACGCCGACGAAGTTGGCGATCTGCACCACTTCTTTCTTCGGCAAGCCCAGCGTGTCGGCGGCGTAGCCGCGGCCGATCTTGCCCGGAGTGAAGGCTATGGCGTCGGGGCGTTCGCCCAGCGCCACCCGGATATACACCTCGATCGACGCCATCCACGCCGCCAGCGACATCGGCTCGACGATGCCGCTGGTGCCGAGTATCGAGATGCCACCGACGATGCCGAGCATCGGGTTGAAGGTACGTTTGGCGATCTTCTCGCCGTCGACGCAGCCGACCGCTAGGTCAAACCCAGGGTTGGCCGAACCGGCTAGCACTTCGTTCACCGCCCATTGCATCATCTGGCGCGGCACCGGGTTGATCGCCGGTTCGCCCGGCGGTACACGCAGACCCGGCTGGGTAACGGTGCCGACCCCTTCGGCGGCGAGAAATCGCACCGCGCCGGTGTCGTTCACCGCCACCTCGGCGAAGATCGTCGCGCCGTCTGTGTTGTCCGGGTCGTCGCCGCCGTACTTCAGTACCTCGGCACGCACTGCGCCGCTGGCCAGGCGCTCTACATGTTGGATCGGCACCTCTAGGTAGTAGTCCGGGTCCGGCAGGCTCACCTCGACTTCATCAGCGCGCTGATCGCGCACCAGCATCAGCAGCGCCGCCTTCACCGCGGCGGTGGCGCAGCTGCCTGTGGTGCGCCCGCGACGCAGGCCGTTGGGCGCCGGCGTGGCGAGGTCGAAGGGACGGCGGAGCGGGGCGCTCATGGCTGTTGTTGCTGTTCCTGGTAGATGCGATCAATCGCGGCGATCATCAGTGCGTTCACCGCCGACGCCGCCCACGGCGAGCCGCCGCGCGTGCCGCGGTTGGTGATGCGCGGCACCTGCATCAGCCGGCGCAGCTCGTCCTTGCACTCGCGCGTGCCGACGAAGCCGACCGGCAGGCCGACCACCAGCTGTGGGCGCCAGCCGTGCTCGCGCACCAGCCGCACCACTTCCATGATCGCGGTCGGCGCGTCGCCGATCGCCACCACCACGTCGTTGCCGAACTTCTGCCAGGCGCGGCGGATGCCGGCGGCCGAGCGGGTGATGCCATGCGCTTCGGCCAACAGGTGGGTTTCCTTGTCGTGCACGCCGCACCAGGTCTCCACCCCCAATTGATCCAGCACCGCACGCTTGAGGCCGGTCTGCACCATGGTGACGTCGGCGACGATGCGCCGGCAACGCAGCAGCGCGCGGATGCCGGTGTCGACCGAACCCGGCGAGAAGTACAGGTCGTCGACGATGTCGAAGTCGCCGCTGGTATGCACCAGGCGTTTCAATACGACCTGGTGATCGGCCGGTACGTCGGACCAGTCGCGCCCCTCGTCGATGATGCGCATGCTCTCCGCTTCGATCGGGTGCGGCACATAGGCCGGCCACTCCGTTGTCGGCGCCGGAGCAGCGTCTGAGCGGCCGAGCAGGCCGCGCACCAGGCCGTGGTGGCCCTGCTGCGGCGTGCCGACCTGTTCCTCGAAGCCGACGATCTGTACCCGGTACTTGCACAGCGCGCAGTTCATCGCGGCGCGGCCCTCGACGCCCTCGCGGGCGCGTTCCAGGAACACGTCGGCGACGTGCGGATGCACGCCCAGATACGGCGCGGGTAGCACCTCGATCTCGGGGTGACGCGCCTGTAAGTCGTTCGCTGCGGCGTAGATGCGCTTGACCAGCACGCCGTCAAACAGGAAATAGGGCAACACCACGATGCGTTGGTGGCCGAGCAGGGCGGCGGCCCTGAGGCCGTCGGCCACCAGCGGCTTGGCGGTGCCGGAATAGCAGACGAAGGAGGTGCCGAAGCCCATGCCTTCTTCCAGCATGCGCGTCAGTTTGGAAATCTCGGAGTTGGCGTCCGGGTCCGAGGTGCCTCGGCCAACTACCACCAGACAGCTGTCGGCGCGCGACACGGTCTGGCCGGATGTGCCCTCGGCCTCGATGATGCGCTGGCGGCACAGCTCCAAGAGCTTGGGGTGCAGGTCCATCGCCGCGCCGAAGTGGAACTCGGTGTCGGGGTGGGCGCGTTGCAGCGCCAGCAGCTCGCTCGGCATGTCGTTCTTGGCGTGGGTGGCGGCGAGCAGTACGCCCGGCACCATCACCACCTTCTTCGCGCCGTCGGCGATCACCGCGCCGACCGCCTGGTCGATGGTCGGCGTGGCGAATTCCAGGAAGCCATGCTCGACGCGGCGGCCGGCGGCGCGCTCGCGCAGCAGCTCGACCAGTGCCATGAACTCGTTGACGCCGTCCGGGTCGCGGCTGCCGTGGCCGGCCAGCACGATGGCGTAATCGTCGGCCGCGCTCATACGGCCTCCGGCGGAGGTTCGATCTGGCTAGGGGCTGGTTCGATTTGGCTAGCCATGGGGTCCAGCGTGCGGATCAGCATGATGCTCATGTCCGAGAAACGCTGCTCGACGCATTCGGCCAAGGTGCCATGCCATTCGGCGTCGCCGCGGGTGAGGTTCTCCCAGACTTCCACGCGATGCCCGGGCGGAATGCCGTTTTCCAACAGGTAGGCGGCGATGTGCCAGGGCATGAACGAGCGCGCCTCGTCCCATGGACAGGGAATCACGATGGCGTTGCGCTGGTCTTGCAGCACGTGCGCCAGATGACGCTTGAACGGGGTCAGGTCGCCGCGGCGGTGGAAGGTGATGAAGGTGGTTTCGTCGAAACACACCTTGGCGCGCGAGGCCAGGATTTGTGCCGACGAGATGCCGGGAATGGTGTCCACCGGGTGGCCGCAGGCGCGCTCGACGCGTTCCAGGTACTGGAAGCCGCTGAAGTGGATGTCGCCCATGAACACCACCACGCACTTCTTGCCGGCATGGTGCAGCTTGGCGACCTCGTCGAGCTGGGCGACCTGGTCGCGGTAGCCCATCTGGATCACCTCGGCCGTCTCCGGAATCAGCGGGCGCACCACGTCGATCACCGCATTGAAGCCGGCCACCACGTCGGCCTCGCGGATCAGTTGGGCCGAGCGTTGCGGCAGGTAGCCGATGTCGCCGGGGCCGGCGCCGATACAGATAATCATGGCAATTCCTTTATTTGCGTAATCGGTAGCGGGCGGGCGGCCAGGCCGACGGTGCGACCGATGACCAGTAGCGCCGGGCTGCCCAGTTGCGCCGTCGCCACGTCCGCGGCCAGGCATTCGAGCGTACTCAGCACCTGGCGCTGTTCCGGGCGGGTGCCGTGCTGGATCGCCGCCGCCGGCGTATCGGCCGGCAGGCCGTGCTGCAGCAGCTGTCCGGCGATGTGGGCGAGGCGGCCCATGCCCATGTAGATCACCAGCGTCATGCCGCTCTGCGCGAGCAGGCGCCAGTCGGGTTCGTCGCCCTGGTGGGTGTGGCCGGAGACGAAGGTGACGCCGTGCACGTGGTCGCGGTGGGTGAGCGGGATGCCCAGCGTGGCCGGCACCGCGATGCCGGCGGTGATGCCGTTGACCACTTCCACCTCGATCCCTGCGGCGAGCAGGGTCTGCATTTCCTCGCCGCCACGGCCGAACATGAACGGGTCGCCGCCCTTGACGCGGGCGACGCAGCGGCCGTCCAGCGCTTCGGCCAGCATGCGCTGTTCGATGTCGGTCTGCGCCGTCGACGGGCAACCGCCACGCTTGCCGACGTGGACCACCTCGGCACCGGGCGCAGTGAACTGCAGCACCTCGGGGTTGGCCAGGTCGTCCAGCAGCACCACCTCGGCCAGTGCCAGCCGGCGCACCGCCTTCAGTGTCAACAGTTCGATGTCGCCGGGGCCGACGCCGATCAGGTAGACCTTTCCCTTGCCGCTCATCGTCCCAGCCTTTCGCGGATCGTCAGCGTCAGCTGGTCGGCCGACAGGCTGTCGAGCGGCAGGTATTCGCCCTGCAGCGCCTCGGCCAGCTCGCGCGCACGGCCCAGCCGCACGTAGCCTTCTTCGGTGTCGAGCACCAGCGCCGGCGTGCCTTGGTCGGCCAGGCCGGCGGCCAGCGCCAGCGCCTCGCTCCACGGGTCTTGCCGGGTATCCAGCGCGATGTTGGCGCGGCCGTCGCTCAGCACCACTAGGAGCGGCGTCAGGTTGTCCTGGCGCGCGTGCTGCGCCAGCGTTTGGACCGCCAGCTGCAAGGCGTGCGCCAGCGGGGTGCGCCCGCCGGTGGGCAGCTCGGAGAGCGCCCGTTCCGCCTGTTCCACCTGGCGCGTGGGCGGCAGCACCAGCTCGGCCTCGCTGCCACGGAAGGCGATCACCGCGACCTGGTCGCGGCGCTGGTAGGCGTCCTGCAGCAGGCCGAGCACACAGCCCTTGACCGCTTCCATGCGCCGCTTGGCCGCCATCGAGCCGGAGGCGTCGACTACCAGCAGGATCAGGTTGGCCTGCTTGCCGACGCGTACCTTGTCGTGCAGGTCGGCGCGGGTGACGGCGAATTCGTTGGGGTTGCGCAGCAGAGCGCTGCGCAGCGTGGCATCGACGGCGAGCTGGCTCGGCGCCTCGTTCGGCACGGCGCGCACGTAATGGCCGCGCCGGGCGCCGGCGCTACTGCTGCGCCGGCCGCTGGCCTCGTGCGCCTGCAGTGCACGGACCTCGATACGGCCGACCTCGCTGGCGGCGCCGGTGGCGAACAGCTGTTCGGACGCGGTGCCCGGCTGGGCGTCGTCGTTGATCTCATCCTCGGATGGCTCGGCGTCTGACGTATCGTCGCCGGACGGAGATTCCGTCTCGGGCGGCGGTGGGGGCGGCGCGGACGCCTGCTGAGTCAGCTCGTCGAGCCGCTCGCGGTCCAGCCCGGTCTGCTCGAACGGCTTGCGGCGGCGGCGGTGCGGCAGCACCAGCTCGGCGGCGTTGCGCACGTCTTCGGCGGTGACCGCGTCGCGGCCATCCAGCGCGGCCATCGCCCGCGCCGCCTTGTGCATCACGATGTCGGCGCGCAGGCTGGCGACCTCGAACTCGCAGCACAGCTGGCTGATGAAGGCGAACAGCGAGTCGGGTAGCGCGACCTCGGCCAACCCCGTCTGTGCTGCCTGGATCGTCGAGCGCAGCGCGTCGGTGTCGGCCTGCCAGCCGGCGACGAAGCCGGCCGGGTCGGCCTCGAACGCCAGGCGGCGCCGCACCACCTCGGTACGGACAGCCGGGTCGCGCGGCGCGGTGACTTCCACCATCATGCCGAAGCGGTCGAGCAGCTGCGGGCGCAGCTCGCCTTCTTCCTGGTTCATGGTGCCGAGCAGCGTGATGCGCGCCGGGTGGCTGACCGACAGCCCCTCGCGCTGCACGGTGTTGGTGCCCATGGCGGACACGTCGAGCAGCACGTCGACTAGGTGGTCGGCCAGCAGGTTGACCTCGTCGATGTAGAGCAGGCCGCGATGCGCGGCGGCGAGCAGGCCGGGCTTGAACGCCTGCCTGCCGTTCTGCAGCGCTTTTTCGAAGTCCAGGCTGCCGAGCACGCGGTCTTCGGTGGCGCCGAGCGGCAGGTTGACGAACGGCACCGGCGAGGGCTCGGCCAACGTGTCAGCGTTCTGGCAGGCGTCGCACTCGGCCAGCGGCGCTTCCGGTGCGCAGTTGAAGGCGCAGCCGCTAACCCGCTGGATAGGAAGCAAGACATCGGTCAGGCCGCGCGCGGCGGTGCTCTTGGCGGTGCCCTTGTCGCCACGGATCAGCACGCCGCCGAGCGTCGGGTCGACCGCGCACAACAGCAGCGCACGCTTCAATTGTTCCTGGCCGACGATGGCGGCGAAGGGATAGTTGTGTTTCATCGTTTCGGGTTCTCCCCGCGCGCTTCCAGCATCGCTTCGCTTTGCAGGTGCAGTTCGCGCAGCGCGGTCAGGGTGTCCGGCTTCGGAGCTTCCCACAGCTGGCGCTGCGCGGCTTCGAGCAGCCGCTCGGTGATGGCGCCCAGCGCCCACGGGTTGCTCTCGGCGAAGAAAGCTTGCATCGCCGGGTCGAACGCATAGGTTTCGGCCAACTGCTCGTACACCCAGTCGTCCACCACGTGCGCGGTGGCGTCGTAGCCGAACAGGTAGTCGACCGTGGCGGTCAGCTCCAGCCCGCCCTTGTAGCCGTGCTGCTGGATGCCGGCGATCCACTTCGGGTTGGCGACGCGCGAGCGGAACACGCGCAGCACTTCCTCCTTCAGTCCGCGTACCGCCGGGTTGTCCGGGTTGTGGCTGTCGCCGAAGTAGTGGCGCGGCTGGCGGCCGGTCAGGCTGCGGATCGTCGCGATCATCCCGCCGTGGTACTGCAGGTAGTCGTCGCTGTCGAAGATGTCGTGCTCGCGGTTGTCCTGGTTGTGCAGCGCCACCTCGACGCCGGACAGGCGGTGACGGAAGTCTTCACGCGCGTCGCTGCCGTTGACATGGCGGCCGTAGGCGTAGCCGCCCCAGTTGATGTAGGCGGTGGCGAAATCGGCATCGTCCTGCCAGTTTTGCTCGTTGATCAGCGGCAGGATGCCGGCGCCGTAGGTGCCCGGCTTGGAGCCGAACACCCGGTACAGCGCACGCTGCTCGGCTGTGTCGCGCGGCAGCTGGCCGAGCAGTTCGCTGGTCAGGTCGGCGAGATAGTGCTTGCGGATGAAGTTCTGCTCGATGGGTTCGTCCAGCTGCGCCACGGCATGCACCGCCTCGTCCACCAGGTGAATCAGGTGCGGGAAGGCGTCGCGAAAGAAGCCGCTGATGCGCACCGTGACGTCGATGCGCGGGCGACCGAGTTCGGCCAGTGGGATCACCTCGATGCCGGTGACGCGCCGGCTCTCGGCCTGCCACTTGGGGCGCACGCCGAGCAGCGCCAGGATTTCGGCGATGTCGTCGCCGTGGGTGCGCATCGCGCTGGTGCCCCACACGCTGATGCTGACCGTCTCCGGCATGTGCCCGGTTTCCTTGCGGTGGCGGGCCAGCACTTCGTTGGCCAGTTCGGTGCCGATGTGCCAGGCGGCCTGCGACGGCAGGCTGCGCGGGTCGACCGAGTAGAAGTTGCGCCCGGTGGGCAGCACGTGCGCCATGCCGCGGGTCGGCGCGCCGCTTGGCCCAGCCGGGACGTAGCCGCCGGCCAGGCCGTGCAGCAGGTTGTCGATTTCTTCGGTAGTGCGCGCCAGGTTGGGCACCAGTTCGCGGCAGACGAAGGTCAGCGTGCGCTGCAACGCGCTGTGGGCGGTGACACCGGGCAGTACCTGCGCCAGCACCGCGTCGAGCGCGGCCGCAGCGAAGCCCTGTTCGGCCAGCCCGGCGACCAGTCGGCGGCCCAGTCCGGCGATCTCGTCGAGCGCGTCGGCGCGGGTCACCAGCGGCTTGGTCGCCAGCGCCTGCAACAGCGCTGGCACGCGGTCTAGCCGTTTGCCCTTGTCGTCCTGCAGCCCATCCCAGGCGATGCCGAGTGCTTCGGCGATGCTGGCGGGCAGGCTGGGGATGCCTAAGTTGGGCAGGCGCACCAGCGCGCACACCATGTCGATCAGCGCGTCGTCCTCGGGCGCCCGGCCCAGTACGTGCAGGCCGTCGCGGATCTGCGCCGCGCCCAGCTCGCACAGGTAGCCGTCGATGTCCTCGATAAGGTGGGCGACGTCGACGCCTTCCATCTTGGCCAGCGTCAGCGGCACGCCGTCTTCGTTCAGCGTGGCGTCCCACTCGTGGTCGTGATCATGGTCGTGGTGATGGTCATGATCATGATGGTGGTGATCGTGGCCGTGATGATGGCCGTGGTGGTGATCGTGTCCGTGGCTGTGTGGCTTGGTCACGCTCGGGCGGTATTTGCCGGTGGTACTTGGGGTGGCGTGGGCGACGGCCGGTTTGGCCGGTTGCATGCGGTACTGGCTGACTGGTGCCGCAGCGGGTTCATGCTGATGAGCGTGCGCATGATGGTGATGATCATGATCATGATCGTGATCGTGGCTCAGCATCGCCGCCAGATCGGTATCGAGCTTGGCTTCCTTGATCAGGTCCCAGATCTGCTGCTGCAGCAAGGGCAGTTTGGCAGGGTCCAGCATCTCGACCTGGTAGTACTCGTCCACCAACTGAGTCAGCTGCGCCAGCGGGCCGTAGGTGTCGGCAGTGGTCATCGGCGGCGTCAGGTGGTCGATCACCACCGAATGCGCGCGGCGCTTGGCCTGCGAGCCTTCGCCCGGGTCGTTCAAAATGAACGGGTAGAACATCGGCATGTCACCCAGCAGCGCGTCGGGGAAGCAATGCTCCGACACCCCCACCCCCTTGCCCGGCAGCCATTCCAGCGTGCCGTGCTTGCCGACGTGGACGATGGCGTCGGCCTGCCAGTCGTCGCGCAGCCAGCAGTACAGCGCGTAATAGTGATGAGTCGGCGGCAGGTCCGGGGTGTGGTAGATCGCGTCCGGGTCCATGCCGTAGCCGCGCGGCGGCTGCAGCGCGACGAAGGCGTTGCCATATTCCAGCCCGGCGAACACCAGTTTGCCTTCGTGCACGTAGGCGCTGCCCGGGGCGGCGCCCCAGTGCTCCAGCATCTTTTGCTGTAAGACTTGCGGCAGTTGGCCGAACCATTCGGCGTAACGTGCCGCTGGCACGCTGGCGATGGCACGTTCGAGCTGGTCCGCCGTCAGGTAATCCTCGTCGTAGGCGCCGCGGTCGATCAGCTCGTGGATCAGCGCGTCGCTGGTCTCGGGCAGGCCGGGAATGTGATAGCCCTGCGCCTGCATCGCATGCAGCAGCGCGAACAGCGAGGCCGGCGAGTCGAGGCCGACCGCGTTGCCGATCTGCGAGGCCTTGCTGTTGGAGTTGGTGAAGATGAAGGCAATGCGCTTCTGGTCTGCCGGGCTGCGGCGCAGCGCCACCTGGCGCGCGGCGATGCCGGCCACGCGCCGTACCCGGTTGGCCAGAGGCGCATAGTGGGTCTCGTCCTGCTCGTGCTTGAACGACATCGGCACGCTGATGATGCGGCCGTCGAATTCCGGTAGCGCCACGTTCATCGCGGTGTCGAGCGGATTGAGCCCGCGCTCGGATTGCTCCCACTGCTGCTGCGTCATGCTGCTGGTGATGGCTTGGATCACCGGGATGTCCAGCCGCTCGAACGCCGCCACCGACCAGCCCGCCGCGGTCGGGCCGTCGGCGTTGACGTCGCCCATCGCGAAGGAGGTGGTGTTGATCAGCGCGTCGATGCGGCCAACGTCACTGAAGAACTGCAGCGCGGCCGGCATGCCGGCGTCGTCCAGTGTGCGCAGTGAGGCGGTGTAGACCGGCAGCGCGTTGAGCTGCCGTTCGGCCAACATGTCCACCAGCATGTCGATGAAACGGGTGTTGCCGCTGATCCAATGCGCCCGGTAGAAGGTGATGCCGACCGTCGGCCAGGTCGGATTGCGGATTTCGGCCCAGTCGTCGAGCGTGCAGAGCGTCGACAACTCCGGGTGGTAGATGCCGTGCTCGGGTAGCGGGGTCGGCGGCAGATAGCCGAAGCCGGTCATCAACAGCCGGTCGGATAGGCAGCGCAGCAGCTGCGCCATATTGGCGGTGCCGCCGGCCTGCAGGTAGGCGGTGACGTCGTGCTGCAGCGCCGGCGGCACGCTCGATAGCGCGGCCAGCTCGGGGTCCGGTTCGCCGGTGCCGCTGACCACGATCAGTGCGCGACCGTGGTGCTGCGCGTCCTTCACCAGTTCCTCGAAGCCGGGGATAGCGCTGGCGCGACCCAGCACGCGCACCACGACGATGCGCGCCGTGGCGACGGTGGTGGCAAGCAGCGCGCTCATGCGCTCGGGGCCATCCACTGTCTGCAGGTTGACGCCGGCGACCGGCACGAAGCCCTCCGGCAATTCGGCCTCGGCCCGGTGCAAGGCGGAAAGGTCGGTGCCGGCGTGGGTCAGCAGCACGATGCTCATGCTTGATCCTCGCTCAAATCCACAACGTCGCCGATGCCGAGCTTGTGGAAGATCAGCGGTTCCACCGGGCAGCCGCCAACCAAGTGCTCATCGACGATGCGCTCGATCGCTGCTTCGTCCACCTTGCGGTACCACACGCCATCCGGGTACACCACCAGAATCGGCCCCTCCTTGCATACAGCAAAGCAGTGGGAGCGGGTGCGCTTCACGCCGATGCCGGGGCAGGCATCAATCGCTTGGCCCAGCTTCTTGAACATCTGTTCCGCCTGCATGCCGCCTTCGGTGCAGCGCGGGCCGGTGCACATCAGCACGTGTTTATTGTGGGTTCTCATCGGCTTGCCTGCGCCTTGTATTGCACGTCATAACGCTTCCATTTGTAGACGGCGGCCGACAGCGCCCAGGCTGCCGCGAACACGCCAATCATCAGATAACCGAAGTTTTCCAGGCCATCGTTGAGCAGCGCCACCGCATTCCACACTAGGCCGGACAGCTGAAACTGTTCGGCCAGCAGGCTCAGTGCGCCCAGTCCGCCGATCAGCAGCGCTAGTAGCGCGGAAACGGCGGTGATGCTCAGGTTGTACCAAAGCTTGCGTTGCGGGTTATTGAAGGCCCAGGCGTACGCGCCTACCATCAGCGTGCTGTCCAGAGTGTCGAGCAGCGCCATGCCGGCGGTGAACAGCGCCGGGAACACCATCAGCGACCACGGCGAGATGCCTTCTGCAGCGTTAACGGCGGAAAGGGACAGCAGGCTGATGGTGCTGGCGGTGTCGAAGCCGAGCCCAAACAGCAAGCCAATCGGGAACATATGCCAGCTGCGGCGTACCAGCCGGAACAGCGGGCGCAGCAGCCGCGCCAGCCAGCCACGGTCGGATAGCAGCGTGTCCATTTCTTCCTCGCTCACCGTTTCGCCGCGCTTCATGCGCTGGAAGCTGGCCCACAAGCCTTTGAGAATTGAGAGGTTGATTACGGCCAGCGCCAGCAGGAAAAAGGCCGAAACCCCCGCGCCCACTGCTTCGAACGAGCCGAGCTGTTGCTTGAACTGCGTGGCGGCCAAAGCGATAGCGGCCACCGCCAGAATCACAATGGTGGAATGCCCAAGCGAGAAATAGAAGCCGACCGAAAACGGGCGCTGCCGTTCGTGCATCAGCTTGCGCACCACGTTGTCGATGGCGGCGATATGGTCGGCATCCACCGCGTGGCGCAGGCCGAATAAATAGGCGAGCAGGGCGGTGCCGAGCAGGGCGGGCTGGTGGGAGAAGGCGCTAAACGCCCAGAGCCAAGCCAGAAGATTGGCGGCTACCAATAGGCTAAGAAGGCCGACCGGGAAGGCGTGGCGGCTGGCAGTGCGGCCGCTGGTAAATCCGGTGAGCGGAGCTGTCATGTGTACCCTCGGGAGACGTAACGTCGCCGCGAGCGAGGGCATGAATGGGCGCATAGCCATTCTTGCAATCCACCGGTACACCCCGCCCAGTCGCTGCTCGCGTCGACACGCGTGACGGCCGGTCTCCTGGCTTGCGCTTCATCGCGCTGCGCGGCCTTCCCAGATGGTTCCAGTGGCAATTAAACGCAGGCTCGTCGCTTACAGTTGCGGGGGCAGCCGCGGCATTGCACCGCATTCCCGTTTCACCCTTCAAAGGGCACCGTCACAGGCGGCCGATGATACGTTACAACGGCTTGATTGTGAATGGGTTTTGAGGGGAATCCTATAGCCGGATGGCGTGTTTGTAACCGTTTTGGTAATTATTTAGTGAGATGATTGGTCAATGTCATTGCACGTCGCAGTTGCGTAGGGCGCATTCGAAGCGTAACGAAGTGAAGCGCAATGCGCCGCATGATAAGCGGTTAAGGATGGTGCGGATTATGGGGGGAGGCGAAGGATGTCATTCGGCGCACCGCGCTTTGCTGAGCGGATCTCTACGTGCGAATCTTTGATTCGCTCAGTGATGGATTCGCCCGCGATGCTTCGAGTGCGCCCTACAAAAGATAAGCGGCCAATGCGGTTTCCAGCCGTTGCCAATCAGCTTCGTTAGCCGGCAAACCAAAACGAATGCTCTCCGGCTCGGCAAAATAGCGAGTCAGAATGCCGCGCTCGGCCAGGAAGGTATGCGCAGCAAAAGTATGCGGCCCGGCCAGCCATTGAAACAGCGCGCAGCCGCCATGCGGGGTGGGGCCGTATCGGTTCAGCAGGCTAGCCAAGCGTTCCCTATCGGCTGTCAGCCGCGCGCGCGTTTGCTGCTGCCAGGCCATATCCTGCAGGGCGAGCTTTACTGCCGCCCGCGCCGGGCCGCTGACTGCCCACGGTCCTAATTCTTCCTGCAAGGCATCCAGCAGTTCGCGCCAGGCAAATACAAAGCCCGCTCGTATACCGGCCAAGCCAAAAAACTTGCCCACCGAGCGCAGCACGATCAAGCCCGGCGCGCCAACCTTGTTCAAGATGCTGAACTGAGGCGTGCAATCCATAAACGCTTCATCGACTACCAGCCAACCGCCACGCATCGCCAAGCGTTGCCGCCAGCCTTCCAGTTGCTCGGGAGTAAACATCTGGCCGGTGGGGTTGTTCGGGTTGCACAGCAGTAATACATCCAAGGTATTCACTGCGGCGTCCAGTTCGGAGGGCGCAAAGCGCTGCACCTGATGGCCGCGGCGTTCCCAGGCGTAGGCATGCTCGGCATAGCTCAGATTCAATAGGCCGGCCGTGCCAGGCGCACGCAGCAGCGGCAGGGTCTGAATCGCCGCTTGCGAGCCAGCCACGGGCAATAGCAAGGCGCTGCCGTAATACGCTGCCGCTGCCTGTTCCAGCCCGTCGTTAGTTTCTGGCAAACGCTGCCAAGCGTCAGCCGGCAAGGCGGGCACCGGCCAGCCGTGCGGGTTCAGCCCGGTGGATAGGTCTAGCCAATCGCGTTCCGGAATACCGTAACGACGCGCCGCCGCGATAACTCCCCCGCCGTGCTCAAGCATGCAGAACCCCCCCCACGATCAAAGCCAATACCACCCACAGCCACAATCCACGCTCCACCAATTGAATCGCCCGCTGAATGTCGCTGGCGTCTGGCGCACGTAGCAGGCCCAGTGCCGGCCGTTGTTTGAGCTGGCCGTGATACACCGCCGCACCGCCCAGCGCTACACCCAGCGCCCCGGCGCCCGCCGCCATCACCGGGCCGGCGTTCGGGCTGTACCAAGTCGGTGCCTGCGCGCGCCAGCAACGCCAGCCGTCGCGGACATTGCCGAGGACGATATAGGTCAGCGCGGTCAGCCGCGCCGGAATGTAATTCAGCACGTCGTCGAACCGGGCCGCCGCCCAACCGAAATACACGTAGCGCTCGCTGCGATAGCCCCACATCGCGTCCAGCGTGTTGGCGAGCCGGTAAAGCACCACGCCCGGCGCACCCAAGAGCAGAAACCAGAACACCGCTGCGAAGATCGCGTCGCTGCCGTTTTCCAGTACCGACTCGATGGTGGCACGGGCCACGTCCTCTTCGCTCAGCGCCGAGGTGTCGCGGCTGACGATCATGCCGACGCGCTCTCTTGCGAGCGGCAGGTCGTTGCTCATCAATGCTTCGACCACCGCCTGGGCGTGTTGGGCCAGGCTGGTCGCACCGATGGCCAAGTAGAGCAGCAGCACCTGGCAGATCGGTCCGATGGCTGGAAGTGACGCTAGACCGGCCGCCGCCAGTGCGAACGGCAGCAGCAACAGCGCAATCCCCAGTAGACCGCGCAGCCGCATGCGCCAGCTGGGTTCGAGTTCGGGCGTGGCCGGGTAGAGGGCGGCCTCGATGCGGCGCACCAGGGCGCCGAAACCGACCAGCGGATGCCAGCGACGCGGCTCGCCTAAGAGCTTGTCGAGCAGTACGGCGAGGAACAGAAAAATGGAGGGGGTCACAAACGGCGCCTCTATAATGACGAGCCCCGGTTTTGATGAGACTTGCATTGCAAGTGGGCAAAACCGATTCGAAAGGCGCGATTTTAGAGCCGCCGACAAAAAAAAGCGCGTTCGGAGCAAAACCATGCCAGCCAAAACCATCATGATCCAGGGCACGACGTCCGACGCGGGCAAGAGCACCTTGGCCACCGGCCTGTGCCGCCTGTTAGCCCGCCGTGGGGTACGGGTCGCGCCATTCAAGCCACAAAACATGGCGCTGAACAGTGCGGTGACTATCGACGGCGGCGAGATCGGGCGCTCGCAAGCCGTGCAGGCGCTGGCCTGCGGGATCGAGCCGCATACCGACATGAACCCGATCCTGCTCAAACCTAATAGCACCATCGGGTCGCAGGTCATCGTGCAGGGGCGGGCGATCGGCAATATGGACGCCGCCGCGTATCACCGCTACAAACCCGAGGCGATGAATGCGGTGCTGGCGTCGCACCGTCGCCTGGCCGGGCATTATGACTGCATCGTGGTGGAGGGGGCGGGCAGTCCCGCGGAGATCAATCTGCGCACCGGTGACATCGCCAATATGGGCTTCGCCGAAGCGGTCGATTGTCCGGTGATTCTGGTGGCAGACATCGACCGTGGTGGCGTGTTCGCGCACCTGGTGGGCACGCTCGCGCTGTTGTCCGAGTCGGAGCAGCGCCGCGTCGTCGGCTTTGTCATCAACCGCTTCCGCGGCGACGTTGGTCTGCTACAGCCGGGGCTCGATTGGCTCGAACACTACACTGGCAAGCCGGTGCTCGGCGTGCTGCCGTATCTGCAAGGGCTGCACATTGAAGCCGAGGACAGCCTGAGCCGAAGCAGCGTTCGGCCAACCTTGGGCACCGCGCAGACCCTGCGCGTGGTGGCGCCGGTGTTGCCGCGCCTCAGCAACCATACCGACTTCGACCCCTTGCGCCTGCACCCACAGGTCGAGTTCACCCTGGTCGGGCCAGGGCAGGCCATCCCGGCCGCCGACCTGATCATCCTGCCGGGCAGCAAGAACACCCGCAACGACCTCGACTGGCTCCGCGCCAACGGCTGGGAGCCGGCGATCCTGCGTCACCTGCGCTTCGGCGGGAAACTGATTGGTATCTGTGGCGGTTTCCAGATGCTGGGCCGCATGCTGCATGACCCGCTAGGGGTTGAAGGCGCCGCCGGGAGTACGGCAGGACTCGGCCTGCTTGAGATGGAAACCACGCTGACAGCGCACAAGCGGCTGGAACGGCAGGAAGGAAGATTGGCTATCGCCGATGCGGCGGTCAGCGGCTATGAGATCCATATGGGGGTGTCGAGCGGGCCAGCCCTTGAGCGCCCCGCCGTCAGCCTGCCCGATGGGGCAGACGGCGCCGTTTCGGCCGACGGACAGGTGTTGGGTACCTATCTGCATGGCTTGCTCGACCATCCGGAAGCCTGCCTTGCGCTGCTCCGTTGGGCCGGGTTGGAGGAGGCCGTTCGGCTCGATTACCGCGCCGAACGGGAAGCACATATTGACCGCCTGGCCGACATGCTTGAGCAGCACCTCCAGCTGGAGCGTCTCACCGCACTCCTGCCTTCGGCCCTGTTGCAGGGCGCGTGCTAGCCAGAGCAAGGGTTCGGCTTGGCCGAACGGTTCGCTTTGGGGTCTGTATTGGTTTGATGACGCGTGGAAGCAAAAAACGCCACCAGGGAAGCCCGGTGGCGTTTTGTTTGGGACCTGCAAGGCCAGCGGGGGAGCACTAGCCTCGTTGTAGTGTCATGCGCGAAGGCCTCTTGGCCTCGAGGAGACGCTCGGCCAGTGCGCCGAAGAGTAGCCCGAAGGTCGCCCACAACACCGCCTGGACGCCGAAGGTCGCGATCCGGAAGTCCCAGAGCAGCGACGCCGAGAAGGCTGCCGGTACATCGTTGAAGCTAGGGAGCATGAATAGCGCGGCCGCGTTCAGGCCGACAAACGTTGCGATTGCAATCTGTGCCGCGTTCCAGCTACCCCGTCGTGCTTGCCAGCGACGGAACAGCGACACTGACAGCGCCGCTGCCGCGATGGACAGGGCAATGACCCCGAAGAACAGGATGGTACGAAGGTCGAGTGTCTCAGGATTGCCGACGGCCGGGGGATTGGGAGGGTATTTCAGGAACGGAACGAGTGTGATGGTCACGAACCCGAACAGTGCGAGGGTGGCGGCCGTTGCACGGGCCCGCAGTGCTCCCAGCCGGCCGTAAGCGAAGGCGAACACCAGCGCGAAAATGCCGCCCAGCGCGGCGCTGTACACCACGACGCCGGTGATAAGTCCGAGGCCGGCCTGGACGTCCCGGCTCACCAGCTCGGGTTCGGCCTCTGCTGCCTCCGCCGTCGTTGTGCCATGTGCATGGTCGTCATGATGTGAGTGGCCTGCATGGGCCTGCTGCTCTTCGAATGCAATCGCAAGTTCTACCGGGGGTTCGCCAAAAGTTTTGGCGAACCCGAAACTCAACAGGCCGGCAACGACGCCCGTTATCAAGCCCCTAATGAGGAGATCTCTAATCATCGGGGGTCCTTTAGTGGCAGGGGAAGCCAAGCAGGTGGCGGCCGTCATGCACGAACTCGTGAATGTACATGCCGGGGAACAGCGAGGTAGCGCCTTGCTCGACACCGACAAAGTAAATGGCGAGCAACAGCAGCAATCCGGTGAAAATGGCCCAAGGCAGCAATTCACGGACCGGAATCGTTACCGGCGCTACCGCTACGGGAAAAGAGGAAGTCGTAAGCATTTGATTCTCCTGGGGAATGACGCGCCCCGGTTAAAGGTGGCTCGTGCGGAAGGTCTGGCTTGCCGGCAAACTAGATGTCAGGCTCACAGTGGCGCGACCGCGCGGGATTCTCACCCGCTTCTTCTCGCACAAGTGTGTCGCATTTTAGAATGGGGCACGACTAAGTCAAAGAACTTCCATCCGGCCTCATGAAAACGGAACTGACCTTGCTGTGCCATGCCCCGACCCATGCGATGCGCGCGGGGATGTTCCCTTGCGCTGAAGATCCCATCGAGTGGCCGGAATATCTGCCAGCCGGCATGACACTCGATGCCCTGTCGTTCGAGCGTGTGCTGGTTAGCCCCGCTCGCTGCGCGCGCGAGACGGCAGCGGCGTTGTCGTTGACGGCAACGGTGGACTCGGCGCTTCGGGAATTGGACTATGGCGATTGGCAAGGGCGGTCGCTGAAAGAGATTGTTCGGGACGACCCCGAAGGCTTGCAGCACTGGCTCGCCGACCCCGCTACCGCGCCCCATCGGGGAGAAAGCATCGAAGCGCTTGCCAGACGGGTCGTCGACAGGCTGAAGAATCCCGTGCACTTTCCGGGGTGCACCTTGTTGGTGACACACGCAAGCGTGATCAAGGTGCTGCTGCTGGAGGCGGTGGGGGCACCTCTGACCGCTTTTTCGAGTGTGGATGTCGCTCCTTTGTCGAGAGTCGCGCTGACAGCATTCAAGGACAGATGGCGTTTGCGGATTGGTGAATCGCTGATAGGTTGAGTTGTTGGTGGCTCTGTTGCAGAAATCGGCTCGGAAGCGGCTGTCCAGCGGTTCCGGTAAGCTGAGCCGATGACCCGACCTACCCCGGCCAAGTACCGCACGAAGAATTGGAAGACCTATAACGCCGCGCTCAAGCAGGGGCTCGTTGTTGATCTGGCTAGACAAAGACATGGCCTGGCAAGGCGAGCCCAGCGGCCCGCGCGGTCGCCCCCCAAAGTTCAGCGATGCCGCCACCCCGTTCTGCCCGACGATAAAAGGCCTGTTCGGCCTGGCCTTGCGCCAGACTGTGGGCATGGTGGAGAGCCTGCTCAAGCTGGCGGGTCTGGATTGGACCGTACCGGAACTTCAGCACGCTCTGTCGTCGCCAGCAGTATCTGACGGTTCAAATCCCTGCTCGCCTGACCCGTTCGGGGCTGCACCTACTGATCGACAGTACCGGCATCAAAATGCTGGGCGAGGGCGAGTGGGCTGCGTGCGAATTTTCAATTCGCTCAGGGATAACGAAAAAGTACGGCGCGGAGTAGCGTCGCCAATGGCGCAACGTTCATCAGGGCATTGATGCCGAGACCGTGGAAATCCGGGCCATCGAGATCACCGGCAACTCGGTCGGCGATGCGCCGATGCGGTCGGAACGGTTGTCCCAAATTTCCGAGTATGAACGGATGGCTTCGGTGAGTGCAGACGGCGTAATTGAGCGGCGGCGAACCACGGTCTGGACAATTTCCGCCGGAGTGCTTGATCACGATTGGTCAGGCGTACGCTGTCTGATTCGAGTGCAGAGGCAGACCCAGCTCTTTGATACCGGCTTGCAGAACTGGCGCGAGCGCAGCGACACGACGTGGGCTATCAGCACCCGGAGAGTGACAGCGGAGGACGCCGCGCAAGCGATTCGCGATCATTGGCTGATAGAGAACGCGTTGCATCATGTGCGCGATGTGGCCTTGGGCGAAGATGCGAGCCGGGTCCGCAAGCAGCCTGGCGTGTTTGCCCAGCTGCGCACGTGGGCGTTGAACCTGTTGCGTGTTGCGGGTTACGAGAATATCAAAGCAGCTCGGCAAACGCTGGGCTGGAGTCCTGAAGCGCTACTCCGGCTGTGCTCTGGTTGATAGCGTTGAACAGCCCTGAGGCAGGGCGGCAGGTTGGCAAAGAAGGCTGCCACCTGGTGTCGCGCCAGTTGCTTGCGCAGCACGGTTCTGCCATGCGCATCCACACCGTGCACCTGGAACACATTCTTGGCCAGATCCAGCCCGATCGTTCTACTGTTCATGGTGACGCTCCCTTCGATCAGTGAGGCGATAGCAATCTCACTGTGGCACCGCGATGCCGCTTCAGGAAGGGGGCGTCCATACCATTAACAAAGCCGCTTGCATGGATACCTTTCTCACAGGTCTAGCCAGTTTTTTCAGGCGCTGTAGAAATCGATACCTGATCTCGGTGAGTGCGGTGCTTGCCAAATAAAAAAGCCTCAGCCGTAAGGGCCGAGGCTTAGGTCATTGCACCAAGTTGGGGCGTTTTTTCAAAGTGTGAGCAGAGTTTTCACTTATTACGACTCCCTACAACAAGAAAACCTTATTCGCTGTCGACGTTCAGCGCGTTGATGCTGTAGCCGGCGTCCACGTAGGTGATTTCACCGGTGATGCCCGACGCGAGGTCGGACAAGAGGAAGGCGGCGGCGTTGCCGACTTCTTCGGTCGTCACGCTGCGGCGTAGCGGCGCGTCGTGCGCGACGTGCGACAGCAGCTTGCTGAAACCGGCGATGCCCGAGGCGGCCAGTGTCTTGATCGGGCCGGCCGAGATGCCGTTGCAGCGGATGCCGTCCTTGCCGACCGCGCTGGCGGTGAAGCGGACCGACGCCTCGAGGCTGGCCTTGGCCAGACCCATCACGTTGTAGTTCGGGATCGCGCGCACCGCGCCGAGGTAGGTCAGCGTCAAGAGGGCGCTGTTGCGACCCTTCATCATCGGGCGCGCGGCCTTGGCCAGCGCCGGGAAGCTGTACGCCGATACGTCGTGCGAGACCCGGAACGCTTCGCGCGACAGCGAGTCGAGGAAGTCGCCGGCCAGTGCTTCGCGCGGCGCGAAGGCGATCGCGTGCACCAGACCGTCCAAGCCGTCCCAACGTTGGCCGAGGTCGACGAACAGCTGGTTGATCTCGTCGTCGTTCTGCACGTCGCAGCGGAAAACGAGGTCGGAGCCGAATTCGGTGGCCATCTTGCGGACACGGTCTTCGAGCTTGTCGACGACGTAGGTGAACGCCAGTTCGGCGCCTTGGCGATGACAAGCCTGAGCGATGCCGTAGGCGATCGAGCGGTCGGAGATCATGCCGGTGATCAGAATCTTTTTGCCTTGCAGGAAACCCATCATGAGTCCTTGTGAGGAAAACGTGCCGGCATTATAACCACGCTCGTGCCGGCGCGATATCCGGCCGGACGGTCCGGCAGTATCCGGCGGGGCTGGCCGCGCTCCGGGATTTGGTATTGAATACAGGGCGAGCGCTCCGGCATCCCGACCTGTGGGGCGCAATGACAGACAATTCAAACAAGACCGAGCGACCCCGACCGCCCATGCGCTTTCGCCGACTGCTGATTTTCGCTCTCACCCTGCTGGCCGCCCAAGAACTCGCGGCGACGCCGTCGATGGCGCTCGGCTATCGGCCCAAGTACCCGGCCGACTTCGCCCATTTCGACTACACCGACCCCGCCGCCCCCAAGGGCGGACGCCTGGTGCTGCCGGCGATCGGCGGCTACGACACGCTGAATCCCTACACGCTCAAGGGCGACAAGGAGGCCGGCATCAGCGCGATGACGGTCGAATCGCTGATGGCACAGAGCGAGGACGAACCGTTTAGCGCCTACCCGCTGATCGCACGCGACATCGCCCTCGCGCCGGACAAACTGTCGGTGACCTTCAAGCTCGATCCCCGCGCGCGCTTCTCCAACGGCAAGCCGGTCACCCCGGCAGACGTGGTGTTCTCGTTCGATACGCTGACGCGCGACCCGAGCGCGACGCCGGGCTACCGCTTCTATTACGGCGACGTTGCGCGCGCGGTCGCCGTCGACGCGCAAACGGTTCGCTTCGATTTCAAGCGGCCGAACGCCGAGCTGCACCTGATCGTCGCGCAGCTGCCGATTTTCTCGCGCGACTGGATTCCGAAGGGCAAGACGCTGGCCGACGTGTCGATGACGCCGCCGATCGGCACCGGGCCTTACAAGCTGTCGAGCTACGCGCTCGGTCGCCAGAGCGAATTCGCGCGACGCACCGACTACTGGGCGCAGAAGCTGCCGAGCCGGCGCGGCATGTACAACTTCGACCGGATCGTCTACCGCTACTACAAGGACGAAACCGCACGGCTCGAGGCGTTCAAGGCCGGTGAGTTCGACCTGTCGGCCGAGAACGTCGCCAAGCAGTGGGCGCGCGGCTACCAGGGCGACAAGTTCGACGACGGCCGCATCGTCAAGAAGACGCTGCCGCACGGCGCGGCGTCCGGCATGCAGGGCTTCGTGTTCAATCTGCGAAACCCGCTGTTCGCCGACAGGCGCGTGCGCGAGGCGCTGACGCTGGCTTTCGACTTCGAATGGTTGAACCGCCAGCTGTTCTACGGCCAGTACAAGCGCAGCGGCAGCTACTTCAGCAATAGCGAAATGGCCGCGCAGGGTTGGCCGAGCGAGGAGGAGCTCGCGATCCTCGAGCCGGTGCGCGCCAAACTCGACCCGGAAGTGTTCGGCCTCGCGGTCGAGCCGCCGGTGTCCGACAGCCGCTACGGCGTGCGTGAAAACCTCAAGCGCGCGCGCAGCCTCTTGATGGCGGCCGGCTGGCGTTATCAGGGGGGGCGACTGGTCGACAAGCTCGGCCAACCTTTCCGCTTCGAATTCCTCAGCTACTCGCGCACCTACGAGCGCATCGTCGCGCAGTGGCAGAAGCAGTTGGGCAAACTCGGCGTCGAGCTGGCGGTGCGCGTGGTCGACCCGGCGATCTTCCAGCGCCGCATGAACGACTTCGCCTACGACACCACCGTCGTCGTCTACGGCGCGAGCCAGAGCCCGGGCAACGAGCAGCAGAATTTCCACGGCTGCCAGGCGGCGAAGACGCCGGGTTCGAGCAACTGGGCCGGCCTGTGCGACCCGGGCATCGAGGCGATCCTGCCGCGCTTCCAGCGCTTCGAGAACCGGCAGCAGCTGGTGAGCGCCGCGCGCGCGCTCGACCGCGTGCTGCGCGCCGGGCGCTATGTGGTGCCAAACTGGCATATCCCTTATCACCGCGCCGCGTGGTGGGACCGCTTCGGCCAGCCCGCGACGCTGCCGCGCTATTACGACGTCACCAACTGGGCGATCCAGACCTGGTGGGCGAAGCCTGGGAACTGATGCATGGGCCATTACCTCGTCAAACGTTTGTTGCTGATGATCCCGACGCTGGTCGGCATCCTCGCGATCACCTTCGCGGTGATCCAGTTCGTGCCGGGCGGTCCGGTCGAACAGATGGTGCAGACCCTGACCCGGAGCGGCGTCGCCGGCGAAACCGCCGCCGTCGATACGCGGTCCTTGCTGAAGGGGCAGTCGGGCCTGTCGCCCGAGGAGCTCGGCCAACTCAAGGCGTTGTACGGCTTCGACAAGCCGCCGCTGACGCGCTTTACCGACATGCTGGGCAACTTCGCGCGCTTCGAGCTCGGCGAGAGCTTCTTCCACCACCAGAGCGTCGGCGTGCTGATTCTCGACAAGCTGCCGGTGTCGATGTCGCTCGGCCTGTGGACGTTTTTCCTGACCTATCTGATCTGCATCCCGCTCGGCGTCGCCAAGGCGGTGCGCGACGGCAGCCGCTTCGACCTCGCGACCAGCACCTTCATCCTGGTCGGCTACGCGATTCCCGGCTTCGTGCTCGGCGTCGTGCTGCTGGTGCTGTTCGGCGGCGGCAGCTTCTGGCAGCTGTTCCCCTTGCGCGGCCTGACCAGCGACAACTGGGCCGAGCTCGGCCTCGTCGACAAGGTGCTCGACTACCTGTGGCATATCGCGCTGCCGGTGACCGCGTCGACCGTCGGCAACCTCGCGGTGATGACCTTGCTGACCAAGAATGTGTTCCTCGAGGAAATTCGCCGCCAATACGTCTACACCGCGCGGGCCAAGGGTTTGAGCGAGAGCGCCATCCTCTACCGTCACGTTTTCCGCAATGCGCTGATCCCGCTGATCACCGGCTTCCCGGCCGCCTTCATCGGCGCCTTCTTCACCGGCAGCCTGTTGATCGAGACGCTGTTCTCGCTCGACGGGCTCGGCCTGCTGTCGTACGAGTCGGTGATCCGCCGCGACTACCCGGTGGTGATGGGCAGCCTCTACGTTTTCACGCTGATGGGGCTGGTCACCAAGCTGCTGTCGGATCTGTCCTACCTGTGGGTCGACCCGCGCGTCAGCTTCGAGGAGGGCGGGCAATGAGCCAGTCCCCGCTCGCGCGTGCCTGGGGCCGCTTCAAGAAGAACCGCCGCGCGTGGGTCAGCCTGTGGCTGTTCGCGGTGCTGTTCGGCGTGTCCTTGTTCGCCGAAGTGCTGTCTAACGACAAGCCGCTGGTCGTCCGCTACCACGGCGAGTGGTACGTGCCGGTGCTCAAGGACTACAACGAGACCGCCTTCGGCGGCGACTTCGACACGCCGGCCGACTACCTCGACCCCTATATCCGCGACCGCTTGGCCGAGCCCGGCAACTGGGCGCTGTTCGCCCCCAACCCGTACAGCGCCAACACGATCAACGAATTCACCCGCAGCCCCAACCCGGCTCAGCCTTCCTCGGCCAACCTATTGGGGACCGACGACCGCGGCCGCGACATCCTCGCGCGCCTGGTGTACGGCTTCAGGCTGTCGGTGCTGTTCGCGCTCGCGCTGACCGTCGTCGGCACGCTGGTCGGCATCGTCATGGGGGCGCTGCAGGGCTACTTCGGCGGCAGGGTGGATTTGACTTTGCAGCGCGCGAGCGAGATCTGGGGCAGCCTGCCCGAGCTGTATCTGCTGATCATTCTCTCGTCGTTCTTCAACCCCAGCCTCGGCCTGTTGCTCGCGCTCTTGGCGCTGTTCGGCTGGATGGGCCTGGCCGACTATGTGCGCGCCGAGTTCCTGAAGAACCGCCAGATGGAATACGCGCTCGCCGCGCGCGCGCTCGGCGTGTCGAACCCGCGCATCATCTGGCGCCACCTGTTGCCCAACAGCCTGACGCCGGTGCTGGCCTTCCTGCCGTTCCGCGTCAGCGGCGCGATCCTCGCGCTGACCAGCCTCGACTTCCTCGGCCTCGGCGTACCGGCGTCGACGCCGAGCCTCGGCGAGCTGTTGTCGCAGGGCAAGGACAACCTCGACGCCTGGTGGATCGCGCTGTCCACCTTCACCGTGCTGACCGCGACCCTGCTCTTGCTGATCTTTATCGGCGAGGGGCTGCGTTCGGCGCTCGACACGCGCAAGGGCTGAACATGAACCTGTTGACCGTCGAGAACCTGACCGCGCACTTCGGCGAACAAGCCGCCGTCAAGGGGGCGAGCTTCGCGATCGCGCCGGGCGAAAAGCTCGCGCTGGTCGGCGAGTCCGGCTCGGGCAAGAGCGTCACCGCGCAGGCCATCCTGCGCCTGAACCCCGACGTGACGCTGTCCGGCCGCGTCGTGTTCGGCGACGACGACCTTATGGCGCTGCCCGAGCGGCGTCTGCGCCGGGTGCGCGGCCGCGACATCGCGATGATCTTCCAGGAGCCGATGAGTGCGCTCAACCCGGTGCAGACCGTCGGCACGCAGATCGCCGAGGTACTGGCGTTGCATTTGGGGCTGCCGGCGACGGAGGCGCGCGCCGAGGCGATCAGGCTGCTGGCGCGCACCGGCATTCCCGACCCCGAGCACAGGGTCGACGCCTACCCGTTCCAGCTCTCCGGCGGCCAGCGCCAGCGGGCGATGATCGCGATGGCGCTGGCCGGCAAACCGAAACTCTTGATCGCCGACGAGCCGACCACCGCGCTCGACGTGACGGTGCAGGCGCAGATCCTCGACCTGCTGGACGAATTGCAGCGCGACACCGGCATGGCGGTACTCTTCATCACGCACGACCTGAACCTGGTACGCCGTTTCGCCGACCGTGTCGCGGTGATGCGCGCCGGCGAGATCGTCGAGGTCGGCGAAGTCGACGCCGTGTTCGCCCACCCGGCGCATCCGTATACACGCGAATTGCTGGCGAGCCGGCCCGATCCCCTGCCCGACAATCGAGAGCACGCGCCGCAGCGGCTGGCGGTGCGCGACTTGTCGGTGGCGTTCTCGCGTCGTCGCGGCTGGTGGCGCAAGGAGGCGGTGCCCATCCTGCACGGCGTGAAACTGTCGGTGCCGGCCGGGCGCACGCTCGGTGTCGTCGGCGAATCGGGTTCGGGCAAGACGACGCTGGCGCTGGCGCTGATGCGGCTGGTCGCCTCGCAAGGCGAGATCGAGCTCGAAGGGCGGCGGATCGACGGCCTCAAGGGCGAGGCGCTGCGCGCGACGCGGCGCGGCTACCAGATGGTGTTCCAGGACCCGTTCGCCTCGCTGTCGCCACGGCTGACGGTAGAGGAGATCGTCGGCGAAGGCTTGACGCAGCACGAACCAGGCCTGAGGCCCGGCGAACGCGCGCGGCGAGTGGAAGCGACGTTGGCCGAGGTCGGCATGTCGCCCGACGCGCTGCACCGTTACCCGCACGAATTTTCCGGCGGCCAGCGCCAGCGCATCGCGCTCGCGCGCGCGCTGATCCTCAAGCCGCGGCTCTTGATCCTCGACGAGCCGACCAGCGCGCTCGACGCGACGCTGCAAAAGCAGATGATCGCATTGCTGCTGAGGCTCCAGACCGAGCACGGGCTCAGCTACCTGTTCATCAGCCACGACCTCGCGGTGGTGCGGGCGCTCGCGCACGAGGTGCTGGTCTTGAAGGACGGCCGCGTGGTCGAGGAGGGGCCGGCCGCGGCGCTGCTCGCCGCGCCGCGCGACGCGTATACTCGAAGGCTGGTCGAAGCGGCGCGCCTTGGAAGAGAAGGCAGAGAAGGCGAAGTCGCGCCATCGCTGCCTTGAAATGTCGGACGGTCACCCCCATACCCAAATCATGCCGACGCCGGGCTTGCCGCGTACGCCGCGCGCTTGTTACCATAAACGCTAACTGAAATGCTTTGACGATAAGAGGAAGCTATGAGCGATCTGATCCTGCACGTTACCGACGATTCCTTTGAACAGGATGTTCTCAAGGCCGAGGGCCCGGTCCTGGTCGATTACTGGGCCGAGTGGTGCGGTCCGTGCAAGATGATCGCCCCGATCCTCGACGAAGTCGCCAAGGAGTACGCAGGCCGTCTGAAGGTCGTCAAGCTGAACATCGACCAGAACGAACAGACGCCGCCGAAATTCGGCATCCGCGGCATCCCGACGCTGATGCTGTTCAAGGATGGCGAAGTCGCCGCGACCAAGGTCGGCGCGCTCGCCAAGGGCCAGCTGACGGCCTTCCTCGATAGCCACATCTGATTGACACCCGGTTGTAAAGCTTCTATTCTCTGCAGTATCAAAACGGGCGGCGCAAAGCCGCCCGTCCCCCTAGTTGTCCGCACGCTTCCCTGTCGTACCGCTCAAACCCTGTAGCCAAGGCTCGCACTCCCTCCCTTATGCATTTATCCGACCTCAAGCACCTTCACGTCAGTGAGCTCGTCGACATGGCGATCGCCAACGAGATCGACGGCGCCAACCGGCTGCGCAAGCAAGACCTGATCTTCGCGCTGTTGAAAAACCAGGCCAAGAAAGGCGAAAGCATCTACGGCGAAGGCACGCTCGAGGTCCTGCCGGACGGATTCGGTTTCCTGCGCAGCCCCGACACCTCGTACCTGGCCGGCCCGGACGACATCTACGTCAGCCCGAGCCAGATCCGCCGCTTCAACCTGCACACCGGCGACACCATCGAGGGCGAGATCCGCACCCCGAAGGAGGGCGAGCGCTACTTCGCGCTGGTGAAGGTCGACAAGGTGAACGGCGAGCCGCCGGAAAATTCCAAGCACAAGATCCTGTTCGAGAACCTGACGCCGCTGTTCCCGACCGAGCGCCTGCATCTCGAGCGCGACATCAAGTCCGAGGAAAACACCACCAGCCGCGTGATCGACCTGATCGCGCCGATTGGCCGCGGCCAGCGTGGTTTGTTGGTGGCGCCGCCGAAATCCGGCAAGACGGTGATGCTGCAGAACATCGCGCACGCGATCACCTCCAACCATCCGGATGTCGAGCTGATCGTGCTGTTGATCGACGAGCGCCCGGAAGAAGTGACCGAGATGACGCGCTCGGTGCGCGGCGAGGTGGTGTCGTCGACCTTCGACGAACCGGCTACCCGCCACGTACAGGTCGCCGAAATGGTGATCGAGAAGGCCAAGCGCCTGGTCGAGCACAAGAAAGACGTCGTGATCCTGCTCGATTCGATCACGCGTCTGGCCCGCGCCTACAACACGGTGATCCCGGCGTCGGGCAAGGTGCTGACCGGCGGTGTCGACGCCAACGCGCTGCAACGCCCGAAACGCTTCTTCGGCGCCGCGCGTAACATCGAGGAGGGCGGCTCGCTGACCATCATCGCCACCGCGCTGATCGACACCGGCTCGCGCATGGACGACGTGATCTACGAGGAATTCAAGGGCACCGGCAACATGGAACTCCATCTGGACCGCAAAATGGCGGAAAAGCGGGTTTTCCCGGCGATCAACATCAATCGCTCGGGCACCCGCCGTGAAGAACTGCTGATCCCGCAGGATCAGCTGCAGCGCATCTGGGTGCTGCGCAAGCTCTTGTACCCGATGGACGACCTCGAGGCGATGGAATTCCTGCAGGACAAGATGCGCGCCACCAAGAGCAACGCCGCTTTCTTCGACTCGATGCGTCGCTAAGCGCTTGCGTTCTCCGATTCGAGGCGCCGGACCGAGGTCTGGCGCTTTTCTTTTTGCGCGATAATGAAACGATGAAATCCGAACGGCACGGCCGGCCCGGCGGGGCGGGCCGAAAGGGAAACTGATGCAGATGGACTGGTTCGCGGTGGTGGGGACGGTGGCGTTCACCTTTTCCGGCTACTTGGTCGGGGTGAGGAAGCACCTGGACGTGCTCGGCGTGGTGATCGTCAGCCTGCTGTCCGCGATCGGCGGCGGCCTGATCCGCGACGCGCTGGTCAGCCGCATGCCGCTGGTGTTTCACGACACCGAGCCCTTGATCGTCATCACCGCGACGCTCATCGTCGCGTGGGTGATGCGTCTGCACCAGCGCGAGAGCGGCCTGATCGCGCGGCTCTTCATCGTCGCCGACTCGATCGGGCTCGTCGCGTTCAGCCTGACGGGCGCGATGGTTGGGCTGTCGCTCGGGCTGAACGCGTTCGGCGTGGTGATGCTGTCCTTTGTCACCGCCGTCGGAGGCGGCATGGTGCGCGACATGATGGTCAACGAGATCCCGTTCATCCTGAACCAGGACTTCTACGGCACGGTGGCGATCCTGGTGGCCGGCGGCCTGTATCTGCTCGACCATTTCGGCACGGTGACCGCGCTGGGTCTGCAGGCGCTGTTCTGGGGCGGGCTGGCGCTACGTTTGCTTGCACACTGGAAAGAACTGGCGCTGCCCAGGATCGTCAAACCCGCCAACACCGAATAAAGGAAAACCATGTGGCCCGAGCACCCGGATGACGCCGTTAGCTGGTTGCAACAACGCCTGGCGGCCTCGGCTGTGCCGTTCACGCGGCCGGCCGACCTCGTGGCGGGGCCGCTGACGCCGGCGGCGGTGCTGTTGCCGCTGATCTGGCACGCCGGCGCGCCGACGGTGCTGTTGACGCGTCGCACGCTGTCGCTGCCGACGCACGCCGGCCAGATCAGCTTTCCCGGCGGCAAGCTTGAAGCGTGCGACGGCGACGCGGTAGAAGGCGCCTTGCGCGAGGCCGAGGAAGAGGTCGGCATCGCGCCGGCCGAGGTGCGCGTGGTAGGGCGGCTCGCCGACTACGTGACGGTGACCGGATTTCACATCACGCCGGTGGTCGGCGTGCTCGTGCCGCCGGTGGCGCTGACGCCGCAGCCGGCCGAGGTCGACAGCGTGTTTGAGTTGCCGCTCGAACGGGCGTGCGCGCCGGGCGGATTCCTGAAGGAACGCTATGAACGCAATGGCGTGAAGGGCGAATACTGGGTGCTGCAGTATGGGCCCGACCGTGTATGGGGCGCGACGGCGGCGATGCTGCGGGCGCTGGGACAGACGCTCGCCGGGCGCGAGCCCTACGCGTAAAACATGCGGTCATGAAAAAAGCTCGGCCAACGTTGGCCGAGCTTTTTTTGCGCGCGGCGTCTTAGCCGAAGTGGCAGACATAGTGCAGCGTGCTCGTCACTTCGATGTCGAAGCTCGAGTCGCCCGGCACGTTAAACGAGTCGCCGGCCTTGTAGGCCTTCGCTTCGCTGTCGCCGGCCAGTTTCACGCGGCATTCGCCGGCGATCACTTCCATGATTTCCGGTGCACCGGTGTTGAAGGTCAGGCTGGACGGCAGGATCACGCCGACCGATTTCTTGGTGCCGTCGGCGAGCACGATCGAGTGGCTGACGCATTTGCCGTCGAAGTAGACGTTGGCTTTCTTGACGACGCTGACGTTGTCGAACTGGGACATGGCGATTCCTTTGTCTGTGTTGTGGTTTGAATCTTATTGGAGGATGGGCTTGCTTACAGCTTGAAACGCATCGACAGGTCGACCGCCTCGATATCCTTGGTCAGCTTGCCGACCGAGATGCGGTCGACGCCGGTCTCGGCGATCGCGCGGATGCTGGCGATATCGACGCCGCCCGACGCCTCCAGTTCGGCGCGGCCGGCGCTGCGCCTTACCGCTTCTCTCATGTCTTCGAGGCTCATATTGTCGAGCAGCAAGAGCGTTGCGCCGGCCTCCAGCGCTTCGTCGAGCTCGGCCAGGGTTTCGACCTCGACCTGCAGCGTGACGTGGGACGGCGCGATGCGGCGCGCTTCGGCCAATGCCGCGGCGATGCCGCCGGCGGCCATGATGTGGTTTTCCTTGATCAGGATGCCGTCGAACAGGCCGATGCGCTGGTTGTCGCCGCCGCCGACGGTGACCGCGTACTTCTGCGCGAGGCGCAGGCCGGGCAGCGTCTTGCGCGTGTCGAGCACGCGGGCGCGGGTGCCTTCTACCGCGTCGGCATAGCGGCGGGTGACGGTCGCGACCGCCGACAGCGTCTGCAGGAAGTTGAGCGCCGAGCGTTCGGCGGTCAACAGCGCGCGCGCCGGGCCCTCGATCTCGCACAGCAGGCGGCCGGCGTCGACCGTCTCGCCTTCCTTCACGCTCCAAGTCACGGTGCAGCGTGCGTCGACCTGGCGGAAGCACTCGTCAAACCATGGCTGGCCGCAGACCACCGCCGTCTGGCGCGCGATCACCGTTGCCCGGCCGACCTTGTGGTCCGGGATCAGTTCGGCGGTCCAGTCGCGCTCGCCGACGTCCTCGACGAGCGCGCCGCTCACTTGCTGGGCGATCAGGTGGAACGGGGGCAGGGTGGACATGGTCGTGATCCGGAAATCGTAAAGAACGATATTGTAACGGCAAGCGGCGGCTTTCAGGGCGTGCAAAGATCCCGCCCGCTGTCTCAGGAACGGGACGGTTTGGGTGCCGCCGACAGGCGCGGCGTCCGTCGCGGGGCCGGCCGTGAAGGCCTCGCAAAAAACCGTCGGACTGTCCCGAAAATGGAACAGCTTTTGATTTCCGGCCGCAACGCGCGCAGCGCTTGACCGCCGGCGTCCCGCAAGGAGGGGGCGGCGCGCGGAGTGTCCCGGAACCGGCGCAGGTTTGAACGGGATGCCGGTGGCGTTCCGTCGCCGCTTCGCCGCAGGGACGGCGGTTTCCGGCTCGTCCGTTGCGGCGCGGACGGGACGGGTTCTTCCCGCATGGCCTTTTCAATGTGCTGATTCATAAGGGTTTATTCGGTCTTCCCGCCCGCGACGAGGGGCGGCTCGCCTTTTTTTCGGCGCCAGCCGATGCGTTTGGCACATTTTTCGCATATCGGCGAGTGAGTTGGCTTCTCTTGAACGGACCAAGGCCGGGGCCGGTCCGCATCGAGCATAACGGCGATGAAGTCCATGCCACTCTTCGCAGGGAGACTAAAAATGAAATCCAAAGCATTAGCGCTTGCCCTCGCCGTGCTGATGGGCGGAACGGCATTCGCAACCGAGCTGGAAGTCATTCCTGACACGGCGCCCCCGCCGTCGGACAAGCTCGACGATTCCGCAGTCGCCGGCCGTTATCTGGTGGTTGCAGACAGTACCGTCGTGCTTTACCCGCGTGATAACGGCCATGAGCCCGGCGGACGCCGTGCGCGCGGCCCTGGTGGCAGCGATCCGGGGGGCGGAGGCAACCCGGGAGGCGGAGGCGATCCGGGAGGCGGAGGCGATCCGGGAGGCGGAGGCGATCCGGGAGGCGGAGGTAACCCGGGAGGCGGCGATATAGGCGGAGGCGGCACGAGCAGCAGCGGCAGTACGGGCAGCGGCGGCATGAGCGGCGGCGATATAGGCGGTAGTGGCACGAGCAGCGGCGGCAGCACGGGCACCGGCGGCATGATAGGCGGCGGCATAGGCGGCATAGCCACGAGCAGCGGCGGCAGCACGGGCGGTGGCGGCATCAGCAGCGACGGAATAGGCGGCGGTGGCATCAGCAGCGGCGGCAGTACGGCCAGCGGCGGCATGAACGGCGACGGCATAGGCGGCGGCGGGGTCAGCAGCGGCCGCGGCAAGGGCGGCGGCGGCATGAGCGCCGGCGGAGCAGGCGGCAGCGGGACGAGCAGCGGCGGCAGCAAGGGGGGCGGCGGCATGAGCGGTGGCGACGGCCGCGGCTTCGGCGGCGGTCATGGCGGCTTCGGCGGCGGCCGCGGTGGCTTCGGTGGCGGTCGCGGCGGCATGGGCGGCCGCAGGTAGGGGCTGAGGGACTTCGCACAAAGGCCCCGGTTCAAGCCGGGGGCTTTTGCGTGCGCCGCCGACACGGAGGCGGTAGGGTTCAATGCTGTACGGGCCTGCGGCGGCGCGGCAACCCCCGCCACACGGCGAGCGCGGCGACGCTCATGAACAGGTGCTTGAGCGTGTGGCCGCTGACGAGCCCGAACGCGTCGTAGAGCGCAAGGTCGGCGATCTCGCACGCGCGCGCGACGAGGTAAAAAGCGATCGCCAGCCAGATCGACACGCGCTGGCGAAAAGGCGTCGGGTAGAGCGCTTGCAGGAGCGGGACGAAGACGACGAGCGCGAGATGGATGGCGACGTAGGGCGCGAGGTCGCCGCTCGCGCGCCCGTGCAGGACCGCAAGCGAGGCGAGCACGGACAGCAAGACGGTGTGGACGACGCCGCGCTGCGGCCGAAGCGCCTCGGCCAACGTTGCGGAAAGCAGGCCGGCGAGGGCAAGCACGATGGGCAGCTGGTCCCAGAACAGCCGCGCGTCGCCGGGTGCGAGGTGGTACCAGGCCGAGCCGATCGCGGTCGGCACGAGGCTGGCGAAGAACAGCGCGTAGCCGGGCAGGGCGGCGCGTTCTACGGCGAGCCGGCCGCGCGCGAGCTCGGCCAATCCTAGAATGCCGGCCAGCGCGAAACCGATATTCGACAGCACGTCGGAGGCGTTGGGCAACCCAAGGAGCGCGCGCCGGTCGGCGAAGTCATGGTAGCCGGCGGGCAGCGCGAGCGGGGACAGCCAGGCGGTCAGCGCGGCGAGCGCGATCGCGAGCGCGATCAGTGCGAGCGGTCGGCGGTTCATCTTCATCCGGTGCTTTCGGTGGGGGGCGCCGGCGTCGGACGTCGGCCCTCATCACCAGAGTAGCGGAGCGCCGGTGTATCATCGGAGGATTCCCGTCCATTTCCCGCACGATTTAGCATGAATGTCCCCGCCTTCCTGTTCGATGCCGTTCTGCTGTGGTCCGCCCTGGGGGCGGCCGCGCTGGCGCTCGCCGGCGCCGCGTGGCGGGTAGACTGGAAGACGCTGACGCCGGGCCGCGCCAACGCGTGGGCCGGCGCGACGGTGCTGACGCTGCTGATGTGGACGCTGTCGGGCGGCTTCAAGCCGGGCTTGAGTTTTCACTTGCTGGGTGCGGCGCTCATGACCTTGTTGATGGGGCCGTGGCTCGCCTTGCTGGCGCTCGCCGCGGTACTCGCCGGTGCGACGGCGATGGGCGCGGGCAGCTGGCTGGCCATCGGCCTCAACTGGTGGACGATGGTGGCGGTGCCGGTCGGCGTCGCAGGAACCGGCCTGTGGCTCGCGCACAGGCTGCTGCCGGCCAACCTGTTCGTCTACGTGTTCGTGAACGCGTTCCTGGCCGGCGGCGCGAGCTATTTCGCCGCGTCGCTGGCCGGCGTCACGGTGCTGGGCCTGGCCGGCGCTTACGAGGCCGAGTACCTGTTGGCCGACGCGCTGCCGTTCTACTTCCTGCTGTCGTGGTCGGAGGCGTTCACGACCGGCCTGCTGACCGCGGTGCTGGTGGTCTACCGTCCGCACTGGGTGTCGACTTTCGACGATGACCGTTATCTCAAGGATCCGGAGGGCTGACATGCTGCCGCAACTGTCCTGGCGTTTCGTGCCGGTCTGGCGCCGCAACTTCCTCGTCTGGAAGAAGCTCGCGCTGCCGTCGATGCTCGGCAACCTCGCCGACCCGATGTTCTACATGCTCGGCCTCGGTTTCGGCATCGGCGCGCTGTTGCCGTCTATAGGCGGCGTGCCCTACATCCAGTTCCTCGCCGCCGGCACCGTTTGCTACAGCACGATGAACAGCGCGACCTTCGAGGCGCTGTACTCGGCGTTCTCGCGCATGCACGTGCAGAAGACGTGGCTCGCGATCATCAACGCGCCGTTGACGGTCGACGACGTCGTGCTCGGCGAATGGCTGTGGGCGGCTTCGAAGAGCCTCTTGTCCGGCCTCGCGATCCTGCTGGTGATGGCCGCGCTGGGGCTGGTGCACAGCCCTCTGGTGCTGTGGATCGTGCCACTCGTCGCGCTGTCCGGGCTGACTTTCGCCGGCATGGGGCTGGTCGTGACCGCGGTGTCGCCGAGCTACGACTTCTTCATGTACTACTTCACGCTGGTGGTCAGCCCGATGATGCTGCTGTCGGGCGTGTTCTACCCGGTCGAACAGCTGCCGCTCTGGTTGCAGTCGGTGTCGTCGCTGCTGCCGCTGACGCACGCGATCCACTTGGCGCGGCCTTTGGTCAACGGGCAGGTGCCGACCGACATCGTCCTGAACATTTCGGTGCTCGCCGCCTACGCGCTGGTGTCCTTCGTCGCCGCCGTGTGGCTGACGCGGCGGCGCCTGCTTACCTGAAAAGCTCGGCCAACCTTTGCAATGTAAAACGCCCAACAGGTTTTCTGCCGGGCGTTTCGTTTTCCGGGGCGAAGCCTCAGCCGCGCACGCCGTCGTAGGTCGCGAGCGTGCCGTAGCACTCGGGGCGGCGGTCGCGGAACACGCCCCAGGTGCGGCGCTTCTCGGCGAGCGCGTCCAGATCAAACGTCGCGGCAAGGATCTCGCGTTCGGTCCGGCCGGCCTCGGCGACCTTCTGGCCGTCGGCGTCGGCGATGAAGCTCTTGCCGTAGAAGGTGATCTGGCTGTCTTCGCCGTGCTCGGTGCCGATGCGGTTGCTAGCGACGACCGGCGTCAGGTTGGCCGCCGCGTGGCCGCACTGCGTCGCCTGCCAGTGCCGGCTCGAGTCGACGCTCGCGTCGGCAGGTTCGGAGCCGATCGCGGTCGGGTAGAGCAGCAGTTCCGCCCCCATCAGCGCCATCGCGCGTGCGCACTCGGGGAACCACTGGTCCCAGCAGATGCCGACGCCGATGCGGCCGAACGCGGTGTCCCACGCCTTGAAGCCGGTGTCACCGGGCGAGAAGTAGAACTTCTCCGTGTAGCCCGGGAAGTCGGGGATGTGCGTCTTGCGGTACAGGCCGAGCTCGGCGCCGCAGGCGTCGTAGATCACGATGCTGTTGAAGTCGACCTGGCCGGCGCGCTCGTAGAAGCTGACCGGCAGCACGACGCCCAATTCCTTGGCCAGCGCCTTAAAGCGCGGCAGCCACGGGTGCCCTTCGAGTGGGTGGGCGAGGCGGCGGTGGCTGGCGAGCTGGTCGATGCAGAAGTAGGGCGCGGCGAACAGTTCCTGCAGCAGGATGATGTTCGCGCCCTGCGCTGCGGCGTCGCGCACGAGGCGCTCGGCGTTGTCGAGGTTGGCGTCGAGATCCCAGCTGATCGCCATCTGGGTGGCGGCGACGGTCACGTTACGCATGTTGATCTTCCTTCGGTTTGACGTTGAGGGTGGGCCAGTGGCAGGCCTGCGCTTGTCTTGCCCTGTCGATCGCGGCGGCCTCGGCCGACTTCAGCGGCCAGTCGTGCACACGGTGTGGATCTTCGAAGTCGGCGCGCCAGCCGGTCAGGCCTTCGAGCACGCCGAGCGTCGCGATCGGCAGGTAGGGCAGGCTGTAGCCGCCTTCCTGCAGCACGACGACGCGGCCGCCGCACAGTGTTTGGGCCGCTTCGCGAACCCAGCGCGCCATCGCAGAAAAACCGTCGCGGGTGACGCGCATGCGTCCGAGCGGGTCGAACGCGTTGGCGTCCTGGCCGGCCGAGATCAGGATCAATTCGGGCTCGAACGCAGCGAGCACCGGCAGCACCACGCGTTCGAAGGCGGCTCGATAAGTGGTGTTGCCCGATCCCGAGGGCAGCGGGATGTTCACGTTGAGGCCTTCGCCCGCTCCGCTGCCGGTCTCGGCTGCGTCGCCGCCATCGAGCGGGTAGTTGTCTTCCTCGTGCAGCGACACGAACAGCACCGACGGGTCGTCGTAGAACAAGGTTTGAGTGCCGTTGCCGTGGTGGACGTCCCAGTCGACGATGGCGACGCGCTTCAGCCCATACACCGCCTGCGCGTGGCGCGCGGCGACGGCTGCGTTGTTGTAGTAGCAGTAGCCCATCGCGAAGTCGGGGCCGGCGTGGTGGCCGGACGGCCTCAACAGCGCGTAGGCCTGCGGCGTTTTGCCGGTCAGCACCGCGTCTATAGCCGCGCACGCGCCGCCGGCGGCGAGCCGCGCCGTTTCTTCAGTCTTGCCGTCGCCGCGCGCCTCGTCGCCGAAGCTGACGACGGCATCGCCGGCTTCGCGGCAAATGGTCGCCAGCGATTCGAGATAGGCCGGTGTGTGCACGCGCAGCAGTTGTTCGTCGCTAGCCGGTTCACAAGAAAGTGAAGCAAGGCGCGGCGTCAGGCCTACCGCGTCGAACAGGCGCTTGATGTGCAGCAAGCGCTGTGGGGAGTCGAACTCCTCGCCGCAGTCGGCCGAGCCTTCGCCGCCGCGGTATTCGATGCGGCCGGCGTCGTGGGCTAGGAAGCGTTCGTCGTAGACGAATCCGGTGGCGATCATGGCGTCGTTTTCTCGTCTCATTTGCGGGTCTTGAAGCCGGTCCACAGTCGCATCTGCAGGCTCAACAGCTGCGGCTCGAACGGTTTTTGCACCCACAGCGCCTGCATTTTTTCCGGGCTGAGGTAGATGTTCGCGTCGCCCGTCAGCCGCTTGGCGACCAGCGGCGTCGCCGCCTTGTTCGGGTTCGGATAGTTGACCGTGTCGCTGATGCGCGCGACGACGTCGGGGCGCAGGATGTAGTCGATGAAGCGGTAGGCGTTGTCGACGTTCTTCGCGTCCTTCGGGATCGTCATGCTGTCGAACCAGAACTGAACGCCGGGTTTCGGGATGTCGTACGCGATCCGCTGGCCGTTCTTGGCCTCGGCCGCGCGCGTCTTGGCGACCAGCACCGCGCCCGAGTAGCCGGTCGTCACGCACACGTTGCCGCGCGCGAGGTCGTTCATGACCGGCGTCGAGATGAACTGGCGGATGTAGGGGCGCACGGTCTTGAGCATGGCCGCCGCGTCCTGGTAGTCCTTCGGGTTCTTCGAGTTCGGGTCGCGGCCCAGGTAGCGCAGCGCCATCGGGAAGATCGCGCTCGGCGCGTCGGTCAGCGCGATGCCGCAGTCCTTCAGCTTGGCGGCGACCTCGGGCTTGAAGATCAGGTCGTAGGTGTTGTCGGGCAGCTTGCCGCCGAGCGCCTTCTTCACCTTGTCGACGTTGATGCCCAGACCGGTGGTGCCGAGCATGTAGGGCACGCTGTACTGGTTGCCCGGGTCGGCCTCGGCCGCCTTCTTGAGCACCGCCGGGTCGAGGTTGCGGTAGTTGGAAAGCTTGTTCCTGTCGATCTTCTGGTAGACGTTGGCGCGGATCTGGCGCGCCATGAAGTCGTTCGACGGGAACACGATGTCGTAGCCGGTGTTGCCGGTCAGGATCTTGGCCTGCAGCATCTCGTTGCTGTCGTAGGTGTCGAGCCTCACCTTGATGCCGGTCTCCTTCTCGAAGCGGGCGATGGTGTCGGGCGCGAAATACTCACCCCAGTTGTAGACGTTGAGCACGCCGCCGGCGGCGAAGGCGTGACCGGACAAGAGCGCGAAAGATACGGCGCCGGCGGCGCGGGTCAGACGGGACATGGCGGAGCTCCTCGGGTATCCATACTGGCCGGCCCCGATGGGGCAGCCGTGGCTTAAGGGTGTTACGCTTCTGTGCATCGCGGCCCGGATCGATGGGCTTGAAGCGATAGTAGGGTGGCCCTCCTTGTCCCGGTAGGGGGTGAAACGGCACAACTTTATTTCCTGTTTGGAACAAATGGACAGACTCGCGGGACTCGAAGCGTTTGTGGCGGTGGCCGAGTGCGGCAGCCTCAGTAGGGCGGCGACAAGGCTCGGCAAGAGCCCGTCGGCGTTGACCAAGACGATCACCGCGCTCGAAGACACGCTGGGGATGAAGTTGCTGACGCGCACCACGCGCCAGGTGACGCTGACGCCGGCCGGCCGCGTCTATCTCGAGACGGCGAGCGAGGTGCTGATGAAGCTGTCGGCGGCGACGCGTCTGGCCGCCGAGGCCGACGGCATGCCGCGCGGCGTGCTGAAATTGACCGCGCCGGTGTCGTACGGGCGCACCGTTCTCGGCGGCTTCTGTCCGGCGTTCATCGCGCGCCATCCGGAGGTGTCGCTGTCGGTGTCGCTGTGCGACCGCTTCGTCGACATCCAGGCCGAGGACTTCGACCTCGCGCTGCGGCTCGGCCGCCAGGACCTGCCCGACCACATCGTGCGCGAGGTCGCCGACAACCGCGTGTGGGTGTGCGCGAGCCCCGACTACCTCGCGCGCGCCGGTACGCCCGTGTCGCCCGACGAACTGAAGTCACACGCCTGCCTCGTGTTTCGTCACCCGCAGCTCAACCCGGCGTGGAGCTTCGTCTCGGCGGGCGACAGCGTCCGTGTCGTGCCGCAGGGGCCGATCGAGTCGGACAACTTCAACCTGCTACTCGACGCCGCGCTCGCCGGGCTCGGCATCCTGCCTTGTCCGGCGTGGAGCGTGACCGGCCATATCCGCGAGGGCAGGCTGGTGCCGCTGTTCACGCCCTACCTGTTTTCCGGCGAGAGCTTCGGTCAGGACTACGTGTATGCGGTCTACCCGAAGAGCCGCCGCGCGTCGCCGAAGGTGAGCGCCTTCATCGACGAGCTGATGCTGTGGTCGGCCGAGCAGTTTCCGCCGCTCGACCCTGCCTGCTGGGGCTGAGCCGGCAGGGCGTTATGTGTTTGTCTTTATGAAAGGTCGTCGATGAAGCGCCTCTTGTCCTGCCTTGCCCTGCTACCGGCGATCACGTTGGCCGAGCCCGTCGCCGTGCCGGCCGAGCTCCAGCCCTTCGTGCTCAAGGGCTACGCGCCGCTGGCGCTCGCAAAGGCCGACCTCGACGGCGACGGCCGCGACGACTACCTCTTGGTGCTCGACAAGAAGACGGCCGGCCCGGACGCCGCTCGCAACAGCGAGGACGCGCGCCCCTTGCTCCTGATCCGCCGCGACGAGGGTGGTGCCTTGAGGCTCGCAAAACGCAACGACAAGCTGGTGCTGTGCGCCGGCTGCGGCGGCGTGTTCGGCGACCCCTTCGGGGGCATCGAAGCGAAGCGCAAATCGTTCACCGTGTCGCACTACGGCGGCAGCAACTGGCGCTGGAGCAACGCCTATACCTTCAACTACTCGCGCATCGACCGCAGCTGGCAGCTGGTGCGCGCCGAGGAGGCTAGCTTCCACACGAGCGAGCCGGGCAAGGCCAAGACGCGCGTCTATACGCCGCCGCGCGACTACGGCAAGGTCGACCTGCACGACTTCGACCCCGAGACCTACCTGAAGCGGCGTCGTTAAACGCTGCCTTGAAAAAGCTCGGCCAACCTTGCGAGGGTTGGCCGAGCTTTTTCATATGGGGTGCTTACTTGCGCAGCGCGACGTCGAACACGAGGAACTGCGTGACCTGGCCGGCCTTGAACTGGTCGAAGTTGTCGTCCGACGCGAGCACCGCGGGCGTAGCTCTTCACGCCGCCGCTGCCGCTGACCACGATGCGCTCGAGCGCGAGGAAGCGGTGCTCGTCGATCGCGAGGATTTCCGACAAGCCGTTCTGGCTAGCCGGGCCGGCCCCCGGGACGGCCGGGATCGGCTCGATCGGGTAGACGAACTGGCCGAGCGCCTTGCCGTTGCGGTCGAGGGGCGCGAGAGTGTTACGAACCATAAGGAATCGATTTTTGTTTTGTTAGAGCGCTTTGGTATAAACGGTCGGTGCGGGCGGGCGCCGCGACCAGGCGGGGATGTAAAAAAGCTCGGCCAACCTTCGTGAGGTTGGCCGAGCGTTTTGCCGATTTCTGGCGCCGCGCTTATTTCGCTTCGGTGGCCAGCACGGCCGCCTTTGGCATCCCTTCGGTGAGGCAGTGGCGGTTGAGGCCCGACAGCAGCGCGCGCAAGGCCGCCGACACGATGTCCTTGTCGACGCCGACGCCGTAGCGCGTCGCGCCGCCCGCGACGCGCATCTCGATGTAGCACACCGCGCGCGCCGCCGAACCGCTGCCCAGCGCGTGCTCGTGGTAGTCGATCACGGCGATCGGGTAGCCGAGCGCGTTGACGAAGGCGTCGAGCGGGCCGCTGCCGTGGCCGGCAAGCGTCTTCTTCTCGCCTGAAAGGGTCAGCTCGGCCTCGATCTTCACGTCGTGCTCGCCGCGCGTCGCGTGGTGGCCGCGGTAGCCGAAAGGCTGCGTCTGTTCGAGGTATTCGCTGGCGAACAGGTGGAAGATGTCGTCGCCGGTGACCTCGGAACCGGTCAGGTCGCTGACGCGCTGGATCGCGCGGCTGAACTCGATCTGCAAGCGGCGCGGCAGGTCGAAGCCGTGCTCGTGCTGCAACAGGTAGCTGACGCCGCCTTTGCCCGACTGGCTGTTGACGCGGATGATCGCGTCGTAGCTGCGGCCGAGGTCGGCCGGGTCGATCGGCAGGTAGGGCACTTCCCAGACCGCATCCGGTTTTTGCGCGTTCATGCCCTTCTTGATCGCGTCCTGGTGCGAGCCGGAGAACGCGGTGAACACCAGGTCGCCGACGTACGGGTGGCGCGGGTGGACCGGCAGGCCGGTGCATTCCTCGGCGACGTGGCGCACCGCGTCGATGTCGGAGAAGTCGAGCCCCGGGGGCACGCCCTGGCTGTACAGGTTCAAGGCCAGCGTGACGATATCGACGTTGCCGGTGCGTTCGCCGTTGCCGAACAGGCAGCCCTCGACGCGTTCGGCGCCGGCCATCAGCGCCAGTTCCGCCGCCGCGACGCCGGTGCCGCGGTCGTTGTGCGGGTGGACCGACAGGATGATGGCGTCGCGGCGCGCCATGTTCCGGTGCATCCACTCGATCTGGTCGGCGTAGGTGTTCGGCGTCGCCATCTCGACCGTCGCCGGCAGGTTGACGATCATCTTGCGTTCGGACGTCGGTTGCCAGACTTCGGACACGGCGTCGACCACTTCGAGCGCGAAGTCGATCTCGGCCGCCGAGAAGGTCTCGGGCGAGTACTCGAACACCCATTCGGTGCCCGGGTTCGCGTCGGCGAGCGCCTTCATCTTTTCGGCGCCGCGCACGGCGATCGCCTTCACCTCGTCGCGGCTCGCGTGGAACACGATGCGGCGCCACGGTTCGGCGACCGCGTTATAGAGGTGGACGATGGCGCGGCGCGCGCCCTTCAGCGACTCGAAGGTGCGCTCGATCAGCTCGTCGCGCGACTGCGTCAGCACCTCGATCGTCACGTCAATGGGGATGTGGCCGTCTTCGATCAGGCGGCGCACGAAGTCGAAGTCGGTCTGCGACGCCGACGGGAAGGCGACCTCGATCTCCTTGAAGCCGGCGGCGATCAGCGTCTCGAACAGCCGCAGTTTCTTCTCGGCGTTCATCGGTTCGATCAGCGCCTGGTTGCCGTCGCGCAGGTCGGTGCTCATCCAGAGCGGCGCAGCAGTCAGGTGCGCGTCCGGCCAGCGGCGGTCGGGCAGCGCGACGGCTTGGAACGCTCGGTACTTGCGGTCGGGGTGGGCGAGCATGGCGGTTCTCCTGTCTATTGCGATGGGGTACGGTCACTTATGCTAGTGGCGTTGTCGACATAAGGTCAAAAATCATTGACCGGCCCCTCCGTCACCTCTATAGACAGGTACGGATAATTGGACGTTCAGTAGAAATCAGGGTGTTTTTTGCGACAAGCTGTCCGATATGGGGCGATTCTCCTGTTGGGTTTTGACAACAGCCGGCCGGCGGCGAAAGGGTGCTGTCGAACGTCGGAAACGAAAAAAGCTCGGCCAACCTTGCTAAGGTTGGCCGAGCTTTTTTGCAGGGGAAAAGCGCGCGTCAGAGCACGATAGGCTCCGGCTCCAGCGCGACGCCGTAGCGTTCGAACACCGTGTCCTGCACCTTTTGCGCGAGCGCGCGGATCTCAACGCCGCTCGCGCCGCCGTGGTTGACCAGCACCAGCGCCTGCCTGTCGTGCACCGCCGCGTCGCCTTCTCTATAGCCCTTGAGGCCAGCCGCATCGATCAGCCAGCCGGCGGCGAGCTTCACGCGGCCTTCGCCTGCCGGGTAGTGCGGCATCGCCGGAAAGCGTTCAACGAGCTGCTCGGCCAACGTTGCGTCGACAATTGGATTCTTGAAGAAGCTGCCGGCGTTGCCGAGCTCGGCCGGGTCGGGCAGTTTGCTCGAGCGGATGCGGATCACCGCTTCGCTGACGTTAAGCGGCGTCGGTTCGCCCTCGATGCCCATGCGCGCGAGTTCGCCGGCGATGTCGCCGTAGCCGGTCTTGACGTCGGGCGTCTTCGACAATCTGAAGCGCACCGCGGTCACCAGCAGCCGGCCGGCCGCCTCGCGCTTGAACACGCTGTCGCGGTAGGCGAAGCGGCAATCGGCGTTGCCGAGTACGACTTCGGCGCCGCCGTTGTCGAGGTCGGCGCAGACGACGGCTTCTATCGTGTCCTTCACCTCTGCGCCGTAGGCGCCGATGTTCTGGATCGGCGCGGCGCCGACGGTGCCGGGGATCAGGCTGAGGTTCTCGAGCCCCGACCAGCCCTCGGCCAACGTTAATCTTACGAACGGGTGCCACGCCTCGCCGGCGGCGGCTTCGACCAGCACGCCGGTCTCGTCTTCGGCGAGCACGCGCACGCCGGACAGCTCCAGTTTGACGACGAGGCCCGGGTAGTCGCGGGTGAACAAGAGGTTGCTGCCGCCGCCGAGAAACAGCACCGGGCCTTCGCGGTACGGGGCGCAGTCGAGCAGCGCCGGCAGGTCGTCAAGGTCGTGCAGCGTCGTGAAGCGGCGCGCCGACACGGCGATGCCGAAGGTGTTGTACGGCTTGAGCGACACGCGCTCGTGAAAGGTGAGGCTCATGCGTGTCCTAAACGTTTTGCCGTTGCAGGCGTCTGCGGCTCTCGAAGGCGAGGTAGACGATCAACAGGACGGCGGCGGCGACCAGGCTTGCGACGAGCGCGCTCCAGAAGCCGTACACCCCCATCGCCGGGCGCAGCCAGTCGGTCAGGCCGAGCAGGATGCCGAGGCCGAGACCGACGCCCCAGAACGACAGCGTGTGGATGATCATCGGCACGGTGGTCAGCTTGTAGCCGCGCAGCGCGCCGGAGGCGACCGACTGCGCCGCGTCGACCAGCTGGAACACCGCCGAGTAGACGAGCAGGCTCGCGCCGATCGCGATCACGCGCGCATCGTTGCTGTAGAGGCCGATGATGCCGTGGCGCGCGCCGAGTACGCCGGCCATCGTGATCAGCGCACCGGCGAGCCCGACGACGAGGCCGACGCCCGACACGAAGCGCGCGCGCCGGTAGTCGCCGGCGCCGTTCGCCTGGCCGACGCGCACCGAGATCGCGACGGCGAGGCTCTGCGGCACCATGTAGGCGATGCTCGACACGTTGATCACCGCCTGGTGGCTGGCGACGACGACGGTGCCGAACTGGGCGATCAACAGCGCGATCAGCGAGAACAGGCTGACCTCGACGAAGAAGGACAGCCCGATCGGCACGCCGAGCTTCAAAAATTCGCGAAGGCGCGCGAAGTCGGGCGGATCGAACCGTTCGAACAGGCCGAACGGCTTGAAGTAGCGGTGGCGCGCGATATAGCCGCCGAGCAAGAGGCAGTTCACCCATAACACGATGCCGGTCGCCCAGCCGCAGCCGGCGCCGCCCATCGCCGGCAGACCGAACAGGCCGTGGATCAGCACGTAGTTGAGCGGGACGACAAGAGCGAGGCAGGCCAGGCTCATGAACATGATCGGTTTCGGGCGGTTCAGGCTCGACGCGTAAGCGTGCAGCGAACGGTGCATCATCGCCGCTGGCATGCCGAGCGCCGCGCCGGTGACGAACAGGTTCACCATGTCGACCACGTGTGCGGGCAGCGTCAGCCACGCGGCGAGCACCGGCCGCGAGCCGAGCATCACGAGCATGCCGACGAGGCCCAGAAACAGGCCGAGCCACAGACCCTGGCGGCCGGTCGCGCCGATGCTTTCGTGTTCGCCGGCGCCCAGCTGGTGCGACAGGATGGGGTTCAAGGCGCTGACGACGCCCATCAGCGTGACGTAGCTCATGATGAACACGCTGGCGCCGAGCGAGACGGCGGCCAGGTCGTCGGTGCCGACCTGGCCGGCCATCACCATGTCGACAAAGCCGGTGGCGACCTGTGCGATCTGCGCGATCATCATCGGCAGCGCGAGTTTGAGGATGGACTTCGCTTCGAGCCCGATTTCCTGGCGCGACGCGCGGTTGAGTTCGAACAGCATAGGGCTCCGGGATGGGCGGGCGTGACGCCGCGGGCTTGGCCGGGCTTGCGCATCGCGGTGGGAGACCGGACGCAGGCCGCAAGGCGGGGATTATAACCCGCTTCGCGGCCGCGTCGACGGTGGTGACTTCGCCGTTATATAGCGCTGTGGGGCGAGACGGCCGATCCGGCCGGGCCCCGTCGCGCGGCCTCAGTCTATGTGGCTCTGGCGCACCGCGCGGCGCGCCCTGAGGTCGCAGTCGATCAGCAGGTGCGGGCCGAAACAGGCATTGAGGCGCAGCGCGTCGACGAGGCTGACGTCGGCGACACGCGCGGTGGAGCCGTTTCGCTCGACGCTGTAACCCAGTCGTTGCGCGAAGGCTTCGAGCTCGGCCAACGCGGCGTCGGCTTGAGGCTGACCCGGCAGAGAGCGCGCTATCAGCGAACCGGCGAGCGCAAGCTTGGCCGAGTCCTTGAAGACAGGTTCGGAAAAGTCGGTGTAGTGGTCGTGCTGGCAGTCGTACATGGCAAGGCTCCTGAAGCATTGAAATCTGGCCGCCCGACCCGTCGGGCGACGCTTTAGCAGATTGGGAGAGGCGCTCTGCAAGTTGTCGATTAAATCGGCGCCTGTGATGCGAGGGGAGGCGTCCCGGCCGCGCGGCCCGGAAAACGAAAAACCCGCACAAGCCAGGCTTGCGCGGGTTCATCCCTCGACATTTAGCTGGCATTTATAACGCGCCCGCAAGCAGTCCCAAATCGGCGCGAGGTTTGAATCTACCGGCTGGCGCCGAGCGGGTCAAGCGGCCAGGCGGCGAGAAAATCGCGCCAGCGGGCCGAGTCGGCGGCCTCGAGCGCGCGCCTCACGCGTCCGACTTCGGCCCGGTAGGCGTCGGGCGAGAGGCGGCCCGCCAGGTGTTCGAAGCGCAGGTGGACGAGGCAGGTGTAAACCGCGTCGGTCTCGCTCTTTGCACGGATCGCGTCGAGACGGCCGTTCTCGTACGCGTGCCAGATGGCGAGCCTGTCGAGCCCGGCCTTGCCCGGCAGGCCCGACAGCCGGGCGATGTCGACCAGCGACACGCGCGATTCCCTTGACGCCAGCGCGAGCCGCTCGGCGAGGTCGAGGTGGCGGTCTTGTTCCCAGTAGCGCGGCGCGGCGACGCCGTGCATCAGCGCGCGGCAGTGCAGCGCCGGCAGTTGCGCGCTTCCCGCCCAGCTGACGAGCCGCGGCGCGTGTTTTTCCACCAGCGCGAAGAAGGCGGCGAGCGTGCCGGCTTCGCCGAGCTCCGGCGCGCCGAAGCTGTGGAGGGCGACGCCTTCGTCGCTGCCGAGGACGGCGGCGATCGCGACGACCTTTTGCAGGTGCGGCGCGACGAAGTCGGCGTCGATTTCGGCGCGGCGGCGCTGCAGCGCGTACTCGACGACGTTGTGGTCGGTGATGGTGTCGTCGAAACCGGTGAGCAGGCGGATGCCGGCAACGTCGGGGACGGTTTCGATGTCAAAGCTGAGGATGGGGGTCACGGTGGGCAGGGCAGCGATTGTCGAGGTCAGATTGTAGGCGGCGCAAAGCCCGCCGGGCAATCGCGCCGGCTGTTGCGACGCGTCATGCTTCGACCTTGCCGGATCGCCGCCGGACACTACTATGCTGAGGGTATCCCGCGCGAGCGGGAAAGATGATGTCGACGGCGCGCGGGCGATCCTCGCGCACCGTGAAGGGCGCCGTCCGGATCCGGGCGGCAAGACGGGCTTCTGCTTAAGGAGAGGCAGATGAAAACCGCCGCACAGTTTTCCGTACCCTATTTCCAGTTTCTCGACGCGAGGGGAGAGTTGGCCGAGCCGCCACCGGGTCTGGCGCTGAACGCGCTGATCCCGGTCTACCGCACGATGGCCTTCACCCGCGCCTTCGACGCGCGCGCGGTCGCGCTGCAGCGCACCGGCCAGTTGCGGACCTTTCCGTCGTCGCTCGGCGAGGAGGCCGCCACCGTCGGTCTCGCCAGCGTGATGCGCGCCGAAGACGTGCTGTTGCCGACCTATCGCGAGACCGGCGCCTTCCTGTGGCGCGGCGTCACCCCGGTCGAGATCTTCCTCTACTGGGCGGGCGACGAACGCGGCAGCTGCGTCGCCGGTCCGCGCGAAGACTTCCCGATCTCGGTGCCGATCGCCAGCCACTGCGGCCACGCGACCGGCGTCGCCGCTGCCTTTCAGCACCGCAAGCAAGCGCGCGTCGCCGTGTGCGTGCTCGGCGACGGCGCGACGTCGAAGGGCGACTTCTACGAGGCGGTGAACCTCGCCGGCATCTGGCGCCTGCCGACGGTCTTCGTCGTCATCAACAACGGCTGGGCGATCTCGGTGCCGGCGGCCAGGCAGACGGCGTGCGCGACCTTCGCGCAGAAGGCGATCGCCGGCGGCATTCCCGGCGTGCAGGCCGACGGCAACGACGTCGTCGCGGTGCGCCACGTCGTCGGCCAGGCGATCGAGCGCGCACGAAGCGGTGATGGGCCGACCGTCGTCGAACTGTTGTCCTACCGTCTCACCGACCACACCACCGCCGACGATGCGCGCCGCTATCGCAGCGCCGAAGAGGTGAGCGCCGCGTGGGCCGAGGAGCCCCTCGTGCGCCTGCGCAAACTCTTGGCGCGCGAAGGCCTGTGGGCGAAGGCCGACGAAGAGGCGCTGATCGCCGACAACCAGGCGAGGCTCGAGGCCGCGGTCGCCGAGTACCTCGCCACGCCGCCGCAGCCCTTGACCAGCATCGTCGACTACCTGTACGCCGAACTGCCGGCCGAACTCGTCGCGCAGCGCGCCGAGCTGGCGGCCCGCGAAGGAGGGCATCATGGCTGAGTTGACCCTGCTCGAGGCGGTGAACCTCGCATTGGCGCGCGCGCTCGAAGACGACCCGGACGTGGTGCTGATCGGCCAGGACATCGGCGTCAACGGCGGCGTGTTCCGCGCCACCGGCGGGCTGCTGGCGCGCTTCGGCGAACAACGCGTGCGCGACACGCCGCTGGCCGAAACGGTGATCGCGGCCAGCGCGGTCGGCATGGCCGTGCAGGGCATGAAGCCGGTCGCCGAGATCCAGTTCGCCGGCTTCATGTATTCCTGTTTCGACCAGTTGATCAACCACGCCGGCCGTTTGCGCACGCGCACGCGCGGCAGGCTCTCCTGCCCGATGGTGCTGCGCACGCCGGTCGGCGGCGGCATCCATGCGCCCGAACACCACTCGGAGAGCCCGGAAGGCTGGCTTTCGCACATCCCGGGCATCAAGGTCGTCACGCCGGCTAGCCCGGCGTCCGCTTACGGCTTGTTGCTCGCGGCGATCCGCGATCCCGACCCGGTGGTGTTCCTCGAGCCGACGCGGCTCTATCGCCTGCTCAAGGAGCCGGTCGAAGACGACGGGGTCGCGCTGCCGCTCGGCCGCGCGTTCGTGCGGCGCGAGGGGACGGATATTTCCCTCATCGGCTGGGGGGCGGCGCTGGTCGAGGTCGGTCAGGCGGCGCAAACGTTGGCCGAGCAGGGCGTCAGCGCCGAGGTGATCGACGTCGCGAGCCTGAGGCCGCTCGATTCGGAAACGATACTTGCGTCGGTGAAGAAGACCGGCCGCTGCCTGATCGTGCACGAGGCGCCGAGGCTCTACGGCGCCGGCGCCGAGATCGCCGCGCAGATCGCGAGCGAGGCGCTGATGAGCCTCGTCGCGCCGGTCGGCCGGCTCGCCGGCTACGACACGGTGATGCCGCTGGCGCGCCTCGAGGACGACTACCTGCCGTCGGCGGCGCGCATCGTCGATGCCGCGCTCGGCCTGATGGCGTATCGCTGAGACGCCCGGGGGTCGAGCGGCGTCGCGTTGAGAATCGTTGAGGGGGAAGACCATGAAGACCTTCACGCTGCCCGATCTGGGCGAAGGGTTGGCCGAGGCCGAGATCGTCGCCTGGCAGGTCGGCGAGGGCGACAAGGTGGTGCTCGACCAGCCGCTGTTGTCGGTCGAGACCGCCAAGGCCATCGTCGACGTGCCGGCGCCGTTCGCCGGGAAAGTCGTCAAGCTGTATGCGAAGGTCGGCGACATCGTGCCGCTCGGCGACCCGCTGGTCGACATCGACGACGGCGCGCCCGACGACAGCGGCACGGTGGTCGGCGACAGTCACGTATCGGCCGCTCATCAAGCCAGGGACAAGCCCTTGGCCAACGTGGCGCCGGCCGGGGCCAAGGCCGCGCCGGTCGCGGTGCGCGCGGCGCCGGCGGTGCGGGCGCTCGCATCGCGGCTTGGCGTCGATCTGGCCATGCTCACCGGCAGCGGGCCGGACGGCGCGATCACCAGCGCCGACGTCGAGGCCGCCGCGCGCCACGACGCGCCGGCCGCGCCCGAATCGCAGGCCTTGCGCGGGCCGCGCCGCACGATGGCGCAGAACATGGCGCTCTCGCACGCCGAGGTGGTGCCGGTGCTGCTGGTCGACGACGCCGACATCCACGCGTGGCCCCGTGGCGAGGACACCACCTGGCGTTTGCTGCGCGCGATGGTCGCCGCCTGCCGCGCGGTGCCGGCGCTCAACGCGTGGTTCGACGGCAAGACGCTGTCGCGCCGCGTGTTCGACCATATCGACATCGGCATCGCGCTCGACACCGACGACGCGCTCTACGTGCCGGTGATCCGCCACGCCGAGTCGCTCGATCGCGCAAAAAGCCGCAGCACGCTCGACGCGCTGAAGGGACGGGTGAAGGCGCGTTCGCTGTCTCCGGCCGAGCTGAAGGGCCACACGATCACGCTGTCGAACTTCGGCATGTTCGCCGGACGCTACGCGAGCCCGGTGGTGATGCCGCCGACGGTCGCCATCGTCGGCGCCGGCCGCGCGCGGCTCGAGGCGGTGGCGGTCGGCGACGCGATCGGTCTGCACCGCAGCTTGCCGATCTCGATCACTTTCGACCACCGAGCCTGCACCGGCGCCGAGGCGGCGCGATTTCTCGCGGCGCTGCTCGCCGACCTCGAACGCGCCGAATGAGGGCGTAAAACCGACGCCCGCCGGGGCCCGGTCGGCGCTCCGGCGGGCCTGTCTCGATAAGACGGCCGGCTACGCCTGTATTTGCCGGGGCGTTCCGGCTATAATCTGCCCCTTGCAATCTTCTTGCGATCCCACCTTTCCCAGCCGATTTCTTTCATGATCCGCAAGCTTATCCGACGCGTATTCGACCTGCCCGGCGCCCGTTCGCGCCAGGGCATCAGGCCCAAAATCTATCCCGTCACCCAGCACGGCGTGCATCGCGACCGTCTGAGCTTCGCCGCGCTCAAGATCACCACCCGACTGCAGGAGGCGGGCTTCCAGGCCTACGTGGTCGGCGGCGCGGTGCGCGACCTGATGCTCGGTGTCGACCCCAAGGACTTCGACGTCGCGACCAACGCGACGCCGGAAGAGGTCCATCACCTGTTCCGCCGTTCGCGCATCATCGGCCGGCGCTTCCGCATCGTGCACGTGATGGTCGGTCCGGAGACGATCGAGGTCACCACCTTCCGCGGCGGCGAGGTCGGCGACAAGAACGAGACCGGCCGCATCATGGCCGACAACACCTACGGCTCGCAGGAGGAAGACGCGCACCGCCGCGACTTCACCGTGAACGCGCTGTTCTACGACCCGAGCGACGAGACGGTCATCGACTACCACCACGGCGTGAAGGACCTGAACGCGAAGAAACTGGTGATGATCGGCCAGCCGGCGCGCCGCTACCAGGAAGACCCGGTGCGCATGCTGCGCGCGGTGCGTCTGGCGGCCAAGCTCGGCTTCGAGATCGACGAGGCGACGCAAAAGCCGATCCGCTCGCACGCCCACCTGTTGAAGAACGAGCCGCCTGCACGCCTGTTCGACGAACTGCTCAAGCTGCTGCACTCGGGCCAAGGCTTCGAGTGCCTGAAGAAGCTGAGCGACGAGGGCCTGTCGCACGGCAACTTCCCGCTGCTCGCCGCCGTGATGGACGAGCCGGGCAGCGAAGCCTTCGTCAAGCTCGCGCTCGATTCGACCGACGCGCGCATCCGCGCCGACAAGCCGGTGTCGGTCGGCTTCCTGCTCGCGACCATGCTGTGGCACCAGGTCTACAACCGCTGGCAGCGCCGCGTCGAGAACGGCGAGAAGTCGGTCGGCGCGCTGCTCGAGGCGATGGCCGACGTCGAGGCGCTGCAGGACAACGACTTCGCGATCCCGCGCCGTTTCTCGACGACGATGCGCGAGATCTGGATGCTGCAGCCTCGTTTCGAGAGCCGCAGCGGCCAGCGCCCGTTCCGTTTCCTCGAGCAGCCGCGCTTCCGCGCCGCCTACGACTTCCTCGCGCTGCGCGCCGAGGTCGGCGAGGTCGACCGCGAACTGGTCGACTGGTGGACGCGCTTCCAGAGCGCGAACGACGACACGCGTCTGGACATGATCGCCAACGTCAAGGACGACGGCCCGCGCGCCGGCGCGCAACGCAAGCGCCGTCGCCGCAAGAAAGCCCCGGGCGCCGCCGACGGCCAGGGGAACGGCGCATGAGCCGCGCCTTCGTCGCCTTCGGCAGCAACCTCGAAGCGCCGGAAGCCCAAGTGAAGGCCGCGATCTCGACCTTGGCCGAGCTTCCCGGTCTTGCGCTGGTCAAGGCGTCGTCGCTGTACCGCACCGCGCCGGTCGGCTACCTCGACCAGCCCGACTTCATCAACGCGGTCGCCGAGTTCGACAGCGCGCTGTCGGCCGACGAACTGCTCGACACGCTGCACGCGACCGAAGAAAAATTCGGCCGCGTACGCACCTTCCGCAACGCGCCGCGCGTACTCGACCTCGACCTCTTGTGGTTCGAGGGCGTCACGCAGGACAGCGAGCGACTCACGCTGCCGCACCCGCGCATGCACGAGCGCGCCTTCGTGATGGTGCCGCTGGCTCAGATCGCGCCCGAGTTGGCGATCGGCGCGCACGGCGATGCGGCGACGTTGGCGGCCTCGCTCGCCGGCCAGGGCATAGAAAAGCTGGGTTGAGCGGCATCCGAATAGCGACGAGGAGATAAGCGATGGCTGAATACCGTTACGTAGTCGTGGAAGGGCCGGTCGGCATCAGCAAGCGGCAGCTGGCTGAGCGTCTGGCGCGCGCCTGGCGCATGCGCTTCGTGCCCGACCCGCTCGACGCCAACCCCTTCCTGCCGCGCTTCCTCAAGGGACAGCCGGCGCTCGCTTTCGCGACGCAGCTGCACAGCCTCTCCGAACGCGCCGAGATCGCGCGACATATGCTCAAGGGCGAACTGTTGGCCGAGCCGATGGTGTCGGACTTCCTGTTTGAACGCGACGCGCTCTACGCCGAGTTGGTGCTCGATAGCGACGAGCAGGCGCTGTACCGCCGCCTCGCGCACACGCTCTTGCCCGAGTTCCCGGTGCCTGACCTCACGATCTACCTGCAGCCCGGCCTCGAAAAAAGCCTCGAAAAGCTCGCCGACATCGGCGTGCCGCAGGGCCTCGTCGAGAGCAGCCATGCGGCCTACAGCGCCTTCTTCCACCGCTACGAGCGCGCGCCGCTGCTGATCGTGAACGCCGACCACGTCGACCTTGCGAGCGACGAAGACTTCGAGCTATTGTTGCGCTGCATCACCGACATGCGCGGTCAGCGCAGCTACTTCAACAAGGCCGTCTGAAACGGCTCTCCCGGCGGCTTTTCTCTTTGCCGCCGCGGCATCGAGGAAGAAACCGCATGAAAGTTACCGTCAATACCCTCCACAAGAAGGCTCGGGACGGCGAAAAGATCGTCATGCTCACCTGCTATGACGCCAGTTTCGCGCAAGTGATGGACGAGGCCGGCGTCGACGTGCTGCTGGTTGGCGACTCGCTCGGCACCGTGCTGCAGGGCGCCGACTCCACGCTGCCGGTCACGCTGGATGAAATGGTCTACCACACCCGCTTGGTCGCGCGCGGCGCGAAAAACGCGCTGGTGCTCGCCGACCTGCCGTTCGGTTCCTACCAGGAAAGCCGCGAACAGGCTTTCGCCAGCGCCGCCCGCCTGATGCAGGCCGGCGCGCACATGGTGAAGCTCGAAGGCGGCGCCTATATGGCCGAGACGACGCGTTTCCTCGTCGAGCGCGGCATCCCTGTCTGCGCGCACATCGGCCTGACGCCGCAGTCGGTCAACACCATGGGCGGCTACCGTGTGCAGGGCAAGACCGACGAAGACGCGGCGCGGCTGCTTGACGACGCGAAGTCACTCGCCGACGCCGGCGCGAGCCTGGTGCTGATGGAGTGCATGCCGTCAGACGTCGCGCGCCGCGTCACCGAGGCGATCCCGGCTACGCCGACCATCGGCATCGGCGCCGGCCTCGATGTTTCCGGCCAAGTCTTGGTCGTCTACGACATGCTCGGCATCTATCCGGGCAAGAAGGCCAAGTTCGTGAAGGACTTCATGGTCGGCGCCGACAGCATCGCCGGCGCGATCAAGGCCTACGCCGATGCCGTGCGCGCGAAGACTTTCCCCGCGGACGAACACATGTTCTGAGTCGCGCCGAGCGCAGGGCGGCCCGGCCGCCCGTCGAATCAAAGGTTGGCCGAGCCCTTCGGCGCGGCCAACCGGCAACAAGGAAACCATCCATGCAGATCATCGAGACCATCGCCGACATGCGCGCTTGGCGCAAGAACGCCGGCCGCGTCGCCTTCGTTCCGACCATGGGCAACCTGCACGACGGGCATCTGTCGCTGGTGCGCGCGGCGCGCGAACGCGGCGACGCGGTGGTGGTGAGTATTTTCGTCAACCGCTTGCAGTTCGGCCAGGGCGAGGACTTCGGCGCCTACCCGCGCACCTTCGAGGAAGATTGCGCCAAGCTCGAGGCCGAGGGCGTCGACGTCGTGTTCCACCCTGACGAGCACGAACTCTACCCGCGCATCAAGCAGGACTTCAACGTCGAACCGCCGCACATTCAGAGCGAGCTGTGCGGCGCGTTCCGTCCGGGGCACTTCCGCGGCGTGGCGACCGTCGTCACTAAGTTGTTCAACATCGTAGCGCCGGACGTCGCCTGCTTCGGCAAGAAAGACTACCAGCAGCTGTTCGTGATCCGCGCGATGGTCGACGACCTGAATATCCCGGTCGAGGTCGTGCCGGTCGACACCGGCCGCGCCGAAGACGGCCTCGCGTTGTCGTCGCGCAACGCTTATCTGATCGAACAGGAGCGCGCCGAGGCGCCGCGTCTGTATCGCAAGCTGTCGGCGATCCGCGACGCGCTCGAAGCCGGCAACAGCGACTACGCCGACCTCGAGGCCGCCGCACGCGCCGATCTGGAAGGCGCCGGCTGGCAGGTCGACTACGTCGAGGTGCGCGACGCGGCCACGCTCGAGATCGCCCACGCCGGCGCGCACCGCCTGGTCGTGCTGGCGGCGGCGCGCCTTGGCCGTACGCGTTTGATCGACAACGTCGAGGCGACGCGTTAATCTCCCGCGAGGCACAGGACGGGGCGGCAGCGCCCTGTCGCACCGGAAAAGACCGAGGACGTAAGGAAAGCAATACATGCAGCGCAATATGCTCAAATCGAAGCTGCACCGGGTGACCACCACCCATGCCGAGCTTCACTACATCGGCTCGTGCGCGATCGACGAGAACCTGCTCGAGGCCGCCGACATCCGCGAATACGAAGAAGTGCAGATCTGGAACGTGAACAACGGCGAGCGCTTCGCGACCTACGCGATCCGCGCCGAGCGCGGCTCGGGCATCATCTCGGTCAACGGTTCGGCCGCGCGCCGCGCCGCGCCGGGCGACCTGTTGATCATCGCCAGCTTCGGCCAGTACGAAGACGCCGAACTGAAGGACCACGCGCCCAGGCTGGTGTTCGTCGATGAAAAGAACCGCATCACCGAGCTCGTGAACAAGACGCCGGTGCAGCCGGCCTGACCGTCGCGGCGGCCAGACAAACAGGACGCCCGAGGGCGTCCTGTTTGTCTGGCCGCACCACATTGTTTTTTACCCGATTGTTCCCGCATAATGAATTGAATTTCATAACAATTCATAACCGACGGGCCTAGAGTGCCGACCCTTCCCCGGGCGGTGCCTATGCGGGGGACGCGCGATGAGCGTCATCGGAGGAGGTTGCCTGTGCGGGGCGGTCCGCTATCGGGTCTACGGCGAGCCCTACCACATCACGCATTGCCACTGCACGAGCTGCCGCAAGACGAGCGGCGCCGCGTTCGTGACCTGGTTCACCGTCAGGCTGGCCGAGGTCGAGTGGCAGGGCGAGCCGATGCGGGTCTACCATTCGTCGGCCGCGGTCGAGCGCGGCTTCTGCCCTAACTGCGGTGCCACCCTGTCTTACCAGCACGCATCGTCACCGGACGAGATCGACCTGACCGTCTGCTCGCTCGACGAGCCGCTGCGGCTCTTGCCCGAGCATCACACCTGGTGGAGCGAGCACCTGTTGTGGGCGGCGCCGACGGTGCTGTCGGCGCTGCCGATGCATCTGAGGGCACGTATGGACATGCTGCCGTCGCACCACGGGCGTCCGCGATTGCCGGACGACGACGTCGGCTTGTGACGCCGTGCGAGTGGGGTGATACGCCGGGATCGATAGTCATGGAAGATGGTTTTCACTGCGGCGAGCAGCACGAAAGATCCGCTGTCACGCAAGCCAGAAAAAAGCTCGGCCAACCTTCAAGGTTGGCCGAGCTTTTTTGCGGTCGGTAAAACGCATTCAGAGCAGCTTGCGGTCGGCGACCACGACGCCGTCCTCGTCGGCGTACAGCCAGTGGCCCGGCACGAAGTCGACGCCGCCGAAATGCAGCGTCAGGCCGCTCTGGCCTTCGCCACGCTTCTGTGATTTTTTCGGGTGCGTCGCCAGCGCGCGGATGCCGAGCGGCAGCTTCCCCAGCGCGACCGAGTCGCGGATGCAGCCATAGACGACGACGCCGGCCCAGCCGTTGGACACGGCCATCTCGCCCAGCATGTCGCCGAGCAGCGCGCAGCGCATCGAGCCGCCGCCGTCGACGACCAGCACGCGGCCTTCGCCGGGCTGGGCTAGTGCCTCGCGCACCCGCGAGTTGTCCTCGAACAGCTTGACGGTGGCGATGGGGCCGGCAAAGCGCGGTGTGCCGCCGTAGGGCCGCAGGATGGGTCGAGCACGCCGACGCTGTCTTCGTGCGCGTCGACGAGGTCGGTGGTCAGAAAATCCATCGGGTTCTCCTTATCTTCGCTGGTGGGCGTGCCCAGCAAAAAGGCCGCCCTCGGGCGGCCTTTCCATACGGGCTTATTCGATGCGCAGCGGGACGAACAGCGTGGTTTCCTGGCGGCGCACCAGCAGCGCGATGTTCTTGCCGGCGGCGTTGACCGCCTTCTCGAAGCTCTTGAGGTCGGTGATCTGCGCCTGATTCACGCCGATGATCACGTCGCCGTGCTGCAGGCCGGCGCGGGCGGCCGGGCCCTGGGCCTTCTGGATCAGGAGGCCACCGCGCACGCCGAGTTCGTCGCGCTGCTCGGTCGACAGCTCGGCCAGCGTCAGGCCGAGCTTGCCGAACTGGTAGCTCTGCTGGCTGCCCTGCGGCGTCGGCTGCGGCGTCGGCTGCGCCTCGCCGGACAGCTCGCCCAGTTGCACCTCGACCGCCGCCGCACGGCCCTTGCGCCACACGCCGAGTTTGACCTTGGTGCCCGGCTGCAGCGCGCCTATCATCACCGGCAGGTCTTTCGAGCTGTCGACCGGCTTGTCGTTCAGCGTGACGATGATGTCGCCGATCTGCAGGCCGGACTTGGCGGCCGGGCCGTTCGGCTCGACGTTGACCACCAGCGCGCCGCGCGGCTTGTCGAGGCCGAAGCTCTGCGCCAGCTCCTGCGTCACTTCCTGGATGTGCACGCCGAGCTGGCCGCGGCTGACCTTGCCCTTGGCCTTGATCTGGTCGGAGACGCCGATCGCGATGTCGATCGGGATCGCGAACGAGATGCCCATGAAGCCGCCGGAACGGCTGTAGATCTGCGAGTTGATGCCGACGACCTCGCCCTTCAGGTTGAACAGCGGGCCGCCCGAGTTGCCCGGGTTGATCGCGACGTCGGTCTGGATGAAGGGGACGTAGTTCTCGTCGGGCAGGCTGCGGCCCTTGGCCGACACGATGCCGGCGGTGACGGTGTTCTCGAAGCCGAACGGCGCGCCGATCGCGGCGACCCATTCGCCGACCTTGAGGCCGGCCGGGTTGCCGATCTTGACCGTCGGCAGGCCGGACGCCTCGATCTTCAGCACCGCGACGTCGGTGCGCTTGTCGAGGCCGACGAGCTTCGCGTTCATCTCGCGCTTGTCGGTCATCATCACCTTGATCTGGCTGCCGCCGGACACGACGTGCGCGTTGGTCAGGATGTAGCCGTCCTGGCTAATGATGAAGCCGGAACCGAACGACACGCTCTCCGAGCCCTGCGGTTCCTGCGGCGCGCCGCCGGGCGCGTTCGGGTTCGGGATGAAGCGGCGGAAGAAGTCGTACAGCGGGTCGTCTTCGGGAATCGGGAACGGCAGTTCGTTCTGCGCGGTCTGCTCGAGCTTGTTGGCCTGGATGTTGACGACGGCCGGGCCTTCGCGTTCGACGAGCTGCGTGAAGTCGGGAAGCAGCATCTGCACCGTGCCGTCTTCCTTGGCCGGTACCGCGACGGGCGCGCCGCTGCCGCCCTTGAACAGGCTTTCGACCTTCTCGCAACCCGCGAGCGTGCTGACCATCAGCGTGGCAACGAGCGCGGAACGTAACAGCGAAGTCACTGACTTGTCCTTTCTTGTCGGTGTCAGGTGTGCGCCGCAAAAATGCGACGTAATATAGCAATCATACCGTTTTTGCCGGGTATTCGCAGAGGTCGGCGATCGGGCAGCGCTCGCATTCCGGGCGGCGCGCCTTGCACACGTAACGGCCGTGCAGGATCAGCCAGTGGTGGGCGTCATGGCGGAATTCCACCGGCACCACCTTCATCAGTTTGTCCTCGACCTCGCGGACGTCCTTGCCCGGCGCGAGGCGGGTGCGGTTGGCGACGCGGAAGATGTGGGTGTCGACCGCGATCGTCGGCTGGCCGAAGGCGGTGTTGAGCACGACGTTGGCCGTCTTGCGGCCGACGCCGGGCAGCGCCTCGAGCGCCTCGCGCGTTTGCGGCACTTCGCCGCCGTACTGCTCGACGAGGATGCGGCAGGCCGCGATCGCGTTCTTCGCCTTGGTGCGATAGAGGCCGATCGTCTTGATGTAGTCTTCGAGCCCTTCGACGCCGAGCGCCTGCATCGCCTCGGCGGTCGGCGCGATAGGGAACAGCTGCCGCGTCGCCTTGTTGACGCCGACGTCGGTCGCCTGCGCCGACAACAGTACGGCGATCAAGAGCTGGAACGGCGTCGCGTACTCGAGTTCGGTCGTCGGCTTGGGGTTGGCGTCGCGCAGGCGCTCGAAGATCTGGCGGCGTTTTTCGGCGTTCATCGCGCGGCCTCGGGCTTGGGGTGGGCAGGGGGCTCGGCCAAGCGCAGCAGCGCGCGATGCTTGCTCTTCGCGTCGAACGCGTTCTTCGCCGCGATCAGGAAGCCGAGGCCGAGGAAGGCGCCCGGCGGCAAGAGCGCGATGAGGAACTGGTAGTTCAGCTCGGCCGGGACAACGTGGATGGTGAGTGCGCGGCCGGCGTCGCCGAACACGAGCTCGGCGCCGGAGAACAGCGTGCCGCGGCCGATGAGTTCGCGTAAGGCCCCTAGCACCGCCAGCACCAGCGTCAGCCCGAGGCCCATCGCAAGCCCGTCGAGCGCCGATTCGCGTACCGGGTTCTTGGATGCGAACGCCTCGGCGCGCGCGAGCACGATGCAGTTGGTCGTGATCAGCGGGATGAAGATGCCGAGCACGCCGTACAGGCCGTGCAGGTAGGCATTGGTTGCCATGTCGACGCAGGTGACCAGCGCGGCGATGATCATGATGAACACCGGGTTGCGGATCTCGTTTGGGATGAAGTGGCGCAGCGCAGCGACCGTCGCGCCCGACAGCGCGGTGACGAGCGCGGTCGCGAGGCCGAGCGACACGCCGTTGACGACGGTAGAGCTGATCGCGAGCACCGGGCACAGGCCGAGAAGCTGCACGACGCCGGGGTTCTGTTTCCACAGGCCGTCTGCGGCGATCTTGCGCCAGCGGGCCTTGTCGGCGTTGGCCGAGCCGTCGGCCGGTGAAGAATTTGTAAGCATTGCGCTTCCCTAGGGCAGGGTTTTCAGTTGCGTTTGATGGTCGCGCCAGTAGCGCGCGACGCGGCCGACCGCGCCGGTGACCGCGCGCGCCGAGACGGTCGCGCCGGCCGGCGCGTCGAAGCGCCCGCCGTCCTTCTTCACCTTCCACGCCTTGTCGCTATCGTCGCGCCGGCCGAGGAACTGGCCCGGCCACGCCGATTTGCCGCTGTCGATATAGTCGCCGAGTCCCGGCGTCTCCTTGTGCGACACGACGCGCACGCCGCTGATCGCGCCGTCGGTACTTAGACCGACCAGGAGCTCGATCCTCCCGCCGTAGCCGTTCCTCGCCGCCGCCTCGAACACGTAGCCGGTCGTCTGGCCGGCGAGCCGCGCGACGTAGACGCGCGCGCCGTCGTCGCGGCCCAGGGCTTCGGCGTCCTCTGCGCTCAGCGGGTGCGCTTCGGCGATCAGGTCGTTGTCGAAGCTGCCCGCCGGCAAGGTCTGGCCGATCAGCGCGCGGCGCGCCGCCGCCTCGTTCGCGGCGACCCGGTCGGAAGTCAGCGCGTAGGTTGCGCCGAGCAGCGCGGTGCACACGACGGCGAACGCCAGCAGCGTGAACGCGCTGCGGCGCGCCTGAGACTGCGGCGTATCGTTCATGCGCGGCCTCCCTTCTTGGCGCCGAACGCCGGCGGCCGCGTCGCCTGGTCGATGAAGGGCACGGCGATGTTCATGATCAGCACCGCGAACGCGACCGAGTCGGGGAAGCCGCCGAACACGCGGATCACATAGACCAGCACGCCGACCGAGAAGCCGAAGATCAGGCGGCCGCGCGGCGTGGTCGGGCCAGTCACCGGGTCGGTGACGATGAAGGCGGCGCCGAGCATCGTCGCGCCGGCGAAGACGTGGAACAGCGGGTTCGCGAAGTGCGCCGGGTCGACGAGCCACAAGGGCAGCGCGAGTGCGGCAACGCCGGCGAGCATGGCGAGCGGCGTCTGCCACGGGATCAGCCTTTTCCGCCACAGGAACAGCGCGCCCGCCAGATACGCGAGCGCGATCCATTCGCCGCCGGCGCCGGCGAGATGCCCGTAGACCGGCTCGGCCAACGTGTCGCCAACCGACGCGCCGAGCGTGAGCTGCGTTTTCAGGTGGTCGAGCGGCGTCGCCGACGCGATCGCGTCGACGCCCGGCGGCAGCGCGCGCGTGAAGATATAGGCGAGCTGGTCCCCGGCGCTAAGGTGTGCGCCTGCCGAGCCCCACTGCGCCATCTGCGCCGGGAAGGCGACGATCATTACCGCGAAGCCGACCATCGCCGGGTTGAACGGGTTGTTGCCGAGCCCGCCGTAGAGCTGCTTGGCGATGACTATGGCGAACAGCGTCGCGACGACGATCATCCACCACGCGCCTAGCGGCGGCATCGACAGCGCCAACAGCCACGCGGTGACGAGCGCGCTGCCGTCCTTCAGGAAAAAGCCTATAGGCTGGCCGCGCGCCTTGAGCATCGCCGCCTCGGCGGCGAGCGCGCTGATGCTCGCCAGCGCGATCTGCACCAGCATGCCGGCGCCGTAGAACCACGCGTAGAGCGCGATGCCGGGCAGCAAGGCGCCGAGCACCTTGAGCATCACCATCGACACCGTCGTCGGCCGGGCCATGAAGGGGGAGGAGGTCATCGGCGGTTCTTGTCTTTCTGTCCGGCGTCTTGCGCTTCGCGCACCGCCTTGCGCGCGGCGGCGCGTTCCATGGCGACCTGGATCGCGGCTTTCTTCGCGTCGTCCATCGTGGCGGGGCCAGCGGGTTTGACCCTGTTGGCCGAGCCCTGCTCTTGAGTATCGGCGGCCTGCTTCTCGGCTTTGCGCGCGGCGGCACGCTCCAGCGCGGCCTGGATCGCCGCTTTCTTCGCGTCGTCCATCCCGGCGGGCGCTGCGGGTTGGGTCACGTTGGCCGAGCGCTGGGTTTCGCCGGCCTGCTTCTCTGCCTTTCGGGCGGCGGCGCGCGCCATCGCGGCTTCGATCGCCGCCTTCTTTGCGTCGTCGCTCAGCGTCGGAGCAGCAACGTTGGCCGAGGTCGCATTCGCCGCGCGTTCCATCGCCGCGCGGATCGCTGCCGCCTTGGCGTCGTCGGCGGGCAGGGTGCTCTGGCTGCTAGGCGCGGCGAGGTCCTTCGCCGCGGCGCGTTCGGCCAGGCGCTGCGCCTTTTCCTCCTTGTCGCGCTCGACGCGGTACTGGCGGAATTCGTGGCGCGCACGCGCGCGGTCGGCGGCCTTCTTGTCGCGCTCGGCGCCCCAGATCTCGCCCTTGGCGAAACGGTAGTAGTCGACCAGCGGGATCTGGCTCGGGCAGACGTAGCTGCACGCGCCGCACTCGATGCAGTCGAACAGCTTCCATTCCTGCGCCTTGCCGAAGTTCTTCGCCTTGGCAAACCAGTAGAGGTCCATCGGCTGCAGCTCGGCCGGGCAGGCGCTCGCGCAGTCGCCGCAGCGGATGCACGGCATTGCCGGCGGTCGATCGGGCAGCAGCGCCGGGCTCCTGGCGATCAGGCAGTTGCTCGCCTTGGTGACGCCGGCGTCCTCGTCCGGTAGCGCGAAGCCCATCATCGGGCCGCCCATCAGTACTTCGCTGACGCCGGTGCGCCGGCCGGCGTAGTCGATCAGGAAGTTCATCGGCGTGCCGATCAGCGCCTCGACGTTGTGCGGCCGTTCGACGTCGCCGGTCAGCGTCACGATACGGCTGGTCACCGGTTCGCCGTGCTCGATCGCGCGCTCCACCGTATAGACGGTCGCGACGTTGAAGCACTGCACGCCCATGTCGGTAGAGCGCGTGCCGTGCGGCACTTCCTTGCCGGTGAGCCGCCGGATCAGCTGCTTGGCGCCGCCGCTCGGGTAGATGGTCGGTACGGTGACGACCTCGAAATGATTTCCTTTACAGGCTTCGCGCATCGCGGCGATCGCCTCGGGCTTGTTGTCCTCGATGCCGATCAGGATTTCCTTGGGCCGCATCAGCGTCGCGACGATAGTTATGCCGGCGACGACGTCGGCGGCGCGTTCGCGCATCAGCATGTCGTCGCAGCTGATGAAGGGTTCGCACTCGGCGCCGTTGATGACGAGTGTGTCGAGCGACGGTGCGGAAAGCTTGAGGTGGGTCGGGAACACCGCACCGCCGAGGCCGACCACGCCCATGTCGGCGAGGAAGGCGCGCACGTCGGCGGCGGGTAGCGCCTGCCAGTCGGCGAGCGGCTTGCGCTCGCCCCAGGCGTCGAGCCCGTCCGGCTCGATCACGACGCAGAGCTCGGCCAACCCTGACGGATGGGCGTAGGCGTGCGGCGCGATGTCTACGATCTTGCCCGAGGTCGGCGCGTGGACGGCGGCCGACAGCCGGCCGTCGGCTTCGCCGATCTTCTGGCCCTTGAGCACCTCGTCGCCGGTCTTGACGCACGGCAGCGCCGCGTTGCCGAGGCTCTGGCTCATCGGTACGAAAAGGCGCGGCGGGATAGGCGCTGTGGCAATTGGCGTGCCGGTCGACTGCGCCTTGTTCTCGGGCGGGTGGACGCCGCCGTGGAAGGCGTGGAGGACTCTCATGCGGCGCTTTCCTTGACGGGATGGATAGTGATGGCCGGATACGCCCATTTCCAGCTCTTGAGCGTCGCCTCGACAGGCTGCATCGAGATGCAGTCGACCGGGCACGGCGCGACGCACAGCTCGCAGCCGGTGCATTCGGCCTCGATGATGGTGTGCATCTGCTTGGCCGCGCCGAGGATGGCGTCGACCGGACAGGCCTGCAGGCACAGCGTGCAGCCGATACAGGTTTCCTCGTCGATGATCGCGACCGATCTGGGTTTCGGCTGCGCGGCGCCCTCGTCGAACGGCTTGTAGTCGACGCCCAAAAGCTCGGCCAACTTGCGGATGCCGTCCTCGCCGCCGGGCGGGCACTTGTTGATGTCGTCGACGCCATCGGCGATCGCTCTCGCGTACGGCCGGCAGCCCGGGTGGCCGCACTGGCCACACTGCGTCTGCGGCAGGATGGCGTCGATCTTGTCGATTAGCGGGTCGGACTCGACGCGGAACTTGACCGACGCGTAGCCGAGCACGCTGCCCAAGAGCAGCGCGAGCAAGGCCATCAGCGCGATGGCGGCAAGAAGGCTCGTCATTTCACTAGCCCCCCGAAGCCCATGAAGGCGAGGCTCATCAGGCCGGCGGTGATGAAGGCGATCGCCGGTCCCTTGAACGGGGCTGGCACGTCGGCGCCCTCGAGCCTCTCGCGCATCGCGCCGAACAGGATCAGCACCAGCGAGAAGCCTGCCGCGCTGCCGAAGCCGAACACGAGCGACTCGGCGAAGCTATGCTTCTCCTGGACGTTCAGCAGCGGCACGCCGAGCACCGCGCAGTTGGTGGTGATCAAGGGCAGGTAGATGCCGAGCACCTGGTAGAGCAAGGGGCTCGTCTTCTGGATCGCCATCTCGGTGAACTGGACGATGGCGGCGATCACGACGATGAACGACAGCGTGCGCAGGTATTCGAGGCCGAACGACGTCAACAGTTCGTTGATCAGGTGGCTGGTGCCGGCGCCGAGCGTCAGCACGAAGGCGGTCGCGGCGCCCATGCCGATCGACGCTTCCAGCTTCTTGGAAACCCCCATGAACGGGCACAGGCCGAGCACGCGCACCAGCACGACGTTGTTGACGAGGACGGCGGCGACCAGAACGAGCAGGTAATGTCCGAGATCCATGCGTTGCCGATAAGGTTGGGCAAAACGCACAATTATCTACCCGCGGCCTTGCGGCTTCAACACATGAAGGGTAGGGGCTTTACGAAAGAAGGGGCTCGGCCAAGCCCGGGAACGAAAAAAGGCCGCCCCTTGGAGGGGGCGGCCGAAGTCCCTGCGGCGGATCTCGCGAGGGAGTGAGGCGCTTTACTGCACGGGTTCCTGCAGTTGGGACAGGATCTGCGGATTCTCCAGCGTCGAGGTGTCCTGCGTGATTTCCTCGCCCTTGGCGATCGAGCGCAACAGGCGGCGCATGATCTTGCCCGAGCGCGTCTTCGGCAGGTTCTCGCCGAAGCGGATGTCGTCCGGCTGCGCGATCTTGCCGATCTCGTGCGCGACCCAGTTCTTCAGTTCCGCCGCGATCTTCTTCGCGTCCTCGCCCTCGGGGCGGCTGCCCTTGAGGACGACGAAAGCGACCACCGCCTCGCCCTTCACGTCGTGCGGCTTGCCGACGACGGCGGCCTCGGCGACCAGCGGGTTCGCGACCAGCGCCGACTCGATCTCCATCGTGCCGAGCCGGTGGCCGGACACGTTGAGCACGTCGTCGATGCGGCCCATGATCCAGAAGTAGCCGCTCTCGTCGCGGTTGGCCGAGTCGCCGGCGAGGTAGTACTGGCCGTTGAACTCGTCGGGGAAGTAGGTCTTCTTGAAGCGTTCCGCATCGTTCCAGATGGTGCGAACGAGGCTGGGGAACGGTTTCTTGATCACGAGGAAGCCGCCGCGGCCCGGCTCTACCGGCGCGCCCGATTCGTCGACGATGTCGGCCATCACGCCCGGCAAGGGCAGCGTGCAAGAGCCCGGCTTGGTCGCGACCGCGCCCGGCAGCGGCGAGATCTGGATAGCACCGGTCTCGGTCTGCCACCAGGTGTCGACGATCGGGCAGCGGCTGCCGCCGACGACCTCGTAGTACCACATCCACGCTTCGGGGTTGATCGGTTCGCCGACGGTACCGAGCAGACGCAGGCTCGACAGGTCGTACTGTTTCGGCAGGTCGCCGCCGAGCTTGATCAGCGAGCGGATCGCGGTCGGCGCGGTGTAGAAGATGGTGACCTTGTGCTTCTCGATCATCTTCCAGAAGCGCCCGGCGTCCGGGTAGGTCGGCACGCCCTCGAACACGATCTGCGTCGCGCCGTTGGCGAGCGGGCCGTAGCAGATATACGAGTGGCCGGTGATCCAGCCGACGTCGGCGGTGCACCAGAACACGTCGTTAGGCTTGTAGTCGAACACCCAGCGGAAGCTGTTGGCCACGCCCAACAGGTAACCGGCTGTGCTGTGCTGGATGCCCTTCGGTTTGCCGGTCGATCCCGACGTATAGAGGATGAACAGCGGGTCTTCGGCGTTCATCCACTCCGGTTCGCAGGTCTCGGCCTGGCCTTCTATCAGCTTGTGCCACCACACGTCGCGGCCTTCGCTCCACTCGGCGCCGGCGTTGGTGCGCTGGTAGACGATGACGCTGGTGACCGAGTCGCAACCGCCGAGCGCCAGCGCTTCGTCGACAGTCGCCTTCAGCGGCACTCTCTTGCCGCCGCGCTCTCCTTCGTTGGCGGTGATCACTGTTTTCGCGCCGGCATCCTGGATGCGGTCTTTCACCGCGCCGGCCGAGAAGCCGCCGAACACCACCGAGTGGATCGCGCCGATGCGCGCGCACGCCTGCATCGCGACGATGGCTTCGATCGACATCGGCATGTAGATCACGACGCGGTCGCCTTTTTGCACGCCGAGGCTCTTCAGGCCGTTGGCGAACTGGCACACGCGGCGGTGCAGTTCGGCGTAGGTGACGCGGGTGACTTCGCCGTCGTCGGCTTCGAAGATCAGCGCGATCTTGTTGCCGTTGAGCGCTAGGTGGCGGTCGAGGCAGTTGTACGACACGTTCAGCACGCCGTCGTCGAACCACTTGAAGAACGGCGCGTTGCTATCGTCCAGCACCCGCGAGAACGGTTTTTTCCAGGTGATCAGTTCGCGGGCCAGATCGCCCCAGAAGGAGAGGTAGTGGTCGTCGGCCTGTTCGCACAGCGCGTTGTACGCTTCCATGCCGGAGACGGCGGCCTTGTGGCGGAAGTCGTCGGCCGGCGCAAAGCTGCGGGTTTCCTTCAGGATCGATTCGAGGGTGGACATGGCATCTCCTTAGGTGGCCGCGCCCGGGGGCGCGGCCGGTTTGCTTATTGCCTTAATGCTTGGACGCGCCGGAGGCGCCGATGCCGGTCATCGAGCGCACGAACTGCGCGTCGAACTTGGCCTTCTCATCGCGGGCCTGGCGCGAGCTGTCGAGCACCGAGAACAGCCAGGTGAACACGAAGGCCAGCGTCATCGAGAAGATCGCCGGGTTCTTGTACGGGAACAGTGCCGTCTCGTTGTGCAGCACGTCAACCCATACGGTCGGGCCGACCACGATCAGCCCCACCGCGCTGGCGAGGCCGATGAAGCCGCCGAGCACCGCGCCGCGGGTGGTCAGCCCTTTCCAGAACATCGACAGGAACAGTAGCGGGAAGTTGGCCGAGGCCGCGATCGAGAACGCGAGGCCGACCATGAACGCGATGTTCTGCTTCTCGAAGATGATGCCCAGGAGGATGGCGATCACGCCGAGCGCCAGCGTGGTCAGTTTGGAGACGCGGATCTCGTCGGCCTCGTTGGCGTGGCCCTTCTTGATCACGCTGGCGTACAGGTCGTGCGACACCGCCGACGCGCCGGACAGCGTCAGGCCGGCCACCACCGCGAGGATGGTCGCGAACGCCACCGCCGAGATGAAGCCGAGGAACAGGTCGCCGCCGACCGCATCGGCCAGGTGCACCGCGACCATATTGTTGCCGCCGATGATCTTGCCCGCGTCGTCGAGGAAGGACGGGTTGGTGCCGACCAGGTAGATCGCGCCGAAGCCGATGATGAAGGTCAGGATGTAGAAGTAGCCGATGAAGCCGGTCGCGAAGAACACCGATTTGCGCGCCTCGCGGGCGTCGGCGACGGTGAAGAAGCGCATCAGGATGTGCGGCAGGCCGGCGGTACCGAACATCAGCGCGAGGCCGAGCGAGATCGCGTCGATCGGGTTGGACACCAGGCCGCCCGGCGCCATGATTTCGCTCGCCTTAGGATGGACCTCGACGGCCTTGGCGAACATGCCCTCGAAGCTGAAGCCGGCGGAATTCATCACCATAAAGGCCATGAAGCTCGCGCCCAAGAGCAGGATCACCGCCTTGATGATCTGCACCCAGGTGGTCGCCAGCATGCCGCCGAACATCACGTACATCACCATCAGCACGCCGACGATAACCACCGCCGAAGTGTAGTTCATGCCGAACAAGAGCTGGATCAGCTTGCCGGCGCCGACCATCTGCGCGATCAGGTAGAGCGCGACGACGACCAGCGTGCCGGTGGCGGCGAAGATGCGGACCGGCGCCTGCTTCAGCCGGTACGACGCGACGTCGGCGAAGGTGTACTTGCCGAGGTTGCGCAGCCGTTCGGCGACGAGGAACAGGATCACCGGCCAGCCGACCAGGAAGCCGATCGAGTAGATCAGGCCGTCGTAGCCCTTGTCGAACACCATCGCCGAGATGCCGAGGAAGGACGCCGCCGACATATAGTCGCCGGCGATCGCCAGGCCGTTCTGGAAGCCGGAGATGCCGCCGCCGGCCGCGTAAAAGTCGCTCGCCGACTTGGTACGGCGCGCCGCCCAGTAGGTGATGCCGAGCGTGAACGCGACGAAGATGAAGAACATGACGATGGCGGACCAGTTGGTCGCCGCCTGCTTGACTTCGCCTTCGATGGCGCCGGCGGCCAGCGCGAACGCCGGGACCGCTGCGAGGCCGGCTACGGCCAGGGGTGTGAACCAGCGCTTCATTGCTTGGCCTCCTCGACGATCTGTTGGTTGAGCTGGTCGAACTCGGTATTGGCCTTGCGGACATAAATGCCGGTCAACACGAAAGCGGACAGGATGATCAGCACCCCGACCGGAATGCCGACCGTCATCACGCCGCTACCGAGCGGGGTGCCGAGCGTGGCCGGGGAAAAGGCCAGCATCAGCACGAAGCCGTAGTAGATCACCAGCATGACCAGGGTCAGGGCCCAACCCAGGCTCGTTTTTTTGTGCACGAGCTCTAGAAACTTCGGGTTGGATTGCACGCGCTTCAGAACCTCTTCGTTCATTGCATCCTCCTTGGAGACGGCGGCCCATGCGGGCTCGCTGGATCCGACTGTAAGGGACGCCGAAAACGCCGTGCCAATCGCATTTTCTGATCGGCGAAATTTGTCTCGCGAATGATGCAGTGCAAAAAACTAGATTTTTCAAGGCGTTGCGCTGGTGTTTTTGCTCCATAAACCCCTTCGCCGACGCCAGTTTCGAGGGTTTTACTGGGCTCGACAAGCCGCATCAACGCTGCCAAGAATAGGGTAAATACCTACGTTATGACGCGTTTTACCGGATCGGCTCCCCCATGGAAATCTATCAACTGCGCGCCTTCGTGACCGTCGCCCAGCAGGGCCACCTGACGCAGGCGGCCGAAATCCTGCACCTGTCGCAGCCGGCGGTGACGGCGCAGATCAAGGCGGTCGAGGAGGAGGTCGGCATGCCGCTGTTCGAGCGTTCGGCCGGCGGCGTGAGGCTGACGCGCGCCGGTCAGGAATTGTTGCCGCGCGCGCAGGCCATCCTTGGCGCGGCGAGCGAGCTGTTGAGCCACGCGCGCGGGCTGAAGGGCCAGCTGTCGGGCCGCGCGCAGATCGGCGTGACGCTGACGCCCGAGCTGTTGCGCATCGGGCCGTGGGTCGCGGCGCTGACCGAGCACTACCCGCTGCTCGAATTGCGGCTGCAGCACGGCGTGACCGGCGACGTCTTGAACCTGGTGCGCAAGAAGGAACTCGACTGCGGCTTTTACCTCGGCAAGAACCCGTACGTGAACGTGCACGCGGTCAAGCTTGCCGAGCTGCCGCTGTGCGTGGTGGTGCCGGCAGGCTGGGAAAAACGCGCCGACCTGAGCCAGCCCAAGGAGCTCGGCCGGTTGCCGTGGATAGGCGTGTCGCAGTTCTCCAGCCTGTCGAAGATCACCGCCGAACTGTGGCGAGAACTGAATATTTCGCCGAAGAAGGTCGCAGAATGCGACCACTTGTCGACGATGCTCGAACTGGTCGCGTCCGGCGTCGGCGTCGCGCTCGCGCGCCGGGAGGGCGCCGAGGCGCTGGCGGCAGCCGGGCGCATCGTCATCCTGCCCGGCTACCACAAGTCGGCCGAGCTCCTGTTCGTCTACCCGGCCGAGAGAGTCGGCGATCCGCTGCTGTCGGTGCTGCTGGCCGAACTCGCGCCGGTGTGGGGGTTGTCGCCTGCGGTGCTCGCACGCGCCGGCGTAGCGTAGCCTCTTGCGACACGGGGCTCGGCCAGCCACCCCCGATAACCCCAACGCCTGCGCGTGTTCGCGCGGCGGGTGTAAGGCTACAATCGGGGCATGAAACCGCATCCCTTCGCCTCGCTGCCGCAGCGTTACGCGACGCTGCCGCCGCGCTTTTACCGCGCCGTCGAGCCGACCGCCTTGCCCGACCCCTACCTCGTCCACCTGAACGAAAGCCTCGCCCTCGAGCTCGGGCTCGACCCGGCAAGGTTGGCCGAGCCCGACGGCGTCGCGCTGTTGACCGGCTCGGCCAAGGTTGAACCCACGCCGCTCGCCACCGTCTACAGCGGCCACCAGTTCGGCGTGTGGGCCGGCCAGCTCGGCGACGGCCGCGCGCTGATGTTCGGCGAATGGCGCGACCTCGAGGGCCGCGACTGGGAGATCCAGATCAAGGGCGCCGGGTTGACGCCGTTCTCGCGCATGGGCGACGGGCGCGCGGTGTTGAGATCCAGCCTCCGCGAATACCTGTGCTCGGAGGCGATGGCCGGCCTTAACATCCCGACCACGCGCGCGCTGGCGGTGACCGGTTCGAATTCCCCCGTTTACCGCGAAACGGTAGAGACCGCCGCCGTCGTCACCCGCGTCTCCGAGAGCTTCCTGCGTTTCGGCCACTTCGAGCACTGCTACCACCGCGGCGACGAGGACGGCGTGCGCGAGCTGGCCGACTTCACGATCCGCCATCACTACCCTCAGCTACAAGGCTCGGCCAACCCCTACGCCGCGCTGATCGACGCGGTGATCGCCCGAACAGCGAGCCTCTTGGCCGACTGGCAGGCGGTAGGCTTCTGCCATGGCGTGATGAACACCGACAACATGTCTATGCTCGGCCTGACGATAGACTACGGCCCGTTCGGCTTCCTCGACGCGTTCGACGCCGCGCACATCTGCAACCACTCCGACCACGCCGGCCGCTACGCCTACGGCCAGCAGCCGCAGGTCGCGCAGTGGAACCTCAACTGCCTCGCATCCGCCTTCCTGCCGCTGGTGACGGAGGCCGAACTCGTCGCGCTGCTGCGCGGCTACCAGGCGCGCTTCGAGACCGCGTACCTGGCGAAGATGCGCGCCAAGCTCGGCTTCGCCGAAGCCCGCGAAGGCGACGTCGACCTCGCCGAGAAGCTGCTGCTGTTGATGCACGCCAACCGCGTCGACTACACGATCTTCTGGCGGCGCCTGTCGGGCTTCTGCGCCGCCGAAGGCGCGCTCAACGAACCCTTGCGCGACCTGTTCCTCGACCGCGAAGGCTTCGACGCCTGGGCTGCCGTCTACCGCGAACGCCTGTCGGCCGACGCGCGGCCGGCGGCGGAGCGTGCGGCGGCGATGGATCGCGTCAACCCGAAGTACGTGCTGCGCAACCACCTGGCCGAGACTGCGATCCGCAAGGCGCGCGAAGGCGACTTCTCCGAGGTCGACCGGCTGCTGCGTTGCCTGCGCCGCCCGTTCGACGACGTGCCCGAGTTCGACGACTACGCGGCGTTTCCGCCCGACTGGGCGGGCGAGCTGTCGGTAAGCTGCTCGAGCTGAACACCGGCAACGCAGCTCGGCCAACCTCGAAAGGGTTGGCCGAGCTTTTTGGCGTGTGACGTTTGGGCGGCGCGTCAGTGCGCCGGCGCAGTGTCGCGCACGCCGTCGCGCAGCTTAGGCCAAGCCAGCGTCAGCATCAGGCTGCGCATGACCATCAGCGCGACCATCGCCGCCCACACGCCGTGGTTGCCGAACCATGCGGACAGGCCGAACAGCGCGGGCACGTAGACGGCGAAGCTCGCCATCATCGCGTTGCGGATCGTGCGCGTCGCGACCGCGCCCATGAACACGCCGTCCCAGAAGAAGGCCCAGATGCACACGAGCGGCATGATGGTGAGCCACGGCCAGAAGCGCAGCGCCTCGCGCTGCAGCGACACGTCGGCGCTCATCAGCGGCAGGTAGACCGGCGCGAGCACGGCAAGCGTTGCGGCGAGGATCGCGCTCCAAGCGAGCGACAGCCACGCTGCGCGCCTGACGGTGGCGATCAGCGCGTCGCGCGCGCCGGCGCCGATCGCGCGCGCGCCGAACACCTCGGCGGCGATCGCGAAGCCGTCGAGCAGGTTCGCGCACAGCATGAAGGCCTGCAGCAGGATCTGGTTGGCGGCCAGCTCGAGCGTGCCCATCTGCGCGCCGCGCTCGGTCATCAGCGCGAACGCGCCGGTCAACAACAGCGTGCGGATCATGATGTCGAGGTTGGCCGAGAACAGCCGCCGCCACGCGTGAGCGACGAAGGCGCGCGAGAAGGCCGCCTTCCAGCGCGGGAGCGGCATCAGGCGCAGGATCAGGAGGCCGGTGGCGACGCCGATGACGGCTTCGCTCGCGACCGTCGCCCACGCCGCGCCGGCGATGCCCCAGCCGAAACCCAGTACGAACAGGATGGCGAGCGCGGCGTTCAGCGCGTTCATCGCGATCTGCAGCAGCATCACCGTGCGCGATCTGCCGAGCCCCATCAGCCACGCGAACTGCGCGTAGCCGAGCAGCGTGAACGGAGCCGACCAGATGCGCGCGTCGAAATAGGCCTCGGCCAACGGGGTGACCTCGGCCGGCGGCGACAGCAGCTTCATCGCGACGAGGCCGATCGGCCATTGCAACAGCCATAGCGCGAGCCCGCCGGCGACGGCGGCGAGCATCGGCCTCAAGCCGGCGAGCACGACCTCGTCTTCGTCATGAGAGCCGGCCGCCTGCGCGACGAGGCCGGTGGTGGTGAAGCGCAGGAAGCTGAAGCACCAGTAGATGACGGTGAAAATGGTGGCGCCGATGCCGGCGGCGGCGATCACCGCCGGGTCGCCGAGCCGGCCGAGTACGGCGGTGTCGACCAGGCCCATCAGCGGCGTCGCCATGCCGGCGCAGGCGACCGGAATCGCGAAGCGGATCAGCGCCGGGTAGCCCGGGCTGTAGTGAAGGGTGGCGGTCGGCATGGGTAGAGGAAAACAAACGGGCCGGTCAGGGCCGGCCCGTTGAATGAAGAACGATCAGCGCAGCGGGTGGGCGGTGACGCTTTTCTCGTCGACGCGGAGATAGCCGCCGGCGCCGTCGTGCCAGTCGGCGATCACCCAGCGCTCGGCGCTGCGGCCGTCGGGCAGTCTGTGCACGTGGTGCGCCGGCCGGTGTGTGTGGCCGTGGATCAGCGTCGGCGCGTCATGCTCGGCCAACAGTTCTGCGACCGCAGCGTCGGTGACGTCGCCGATCTCGTCGAGCCCGGTCTGCTGCTTTTTCAGGTCGCTGGCGGCGCGGATCTGCGCGGCGATCGCGTGGCGCTCAGTCAGCGACTTGGCCAGCAGCGCCTGCTGCCACGCGGGGTTTCTCACCATCGCGCGAAACTGCTGGTAAGCGACGTCGTCGCGGCACAGCGCGTCGCCGTGACACAGCAAAAAACGTCGTCCGTAGAGCGTGACTTCGGTCGGCTCGGCGAGCAGCTTCGCGCCGCTATCGGCCTCGAAAACTGGCCCGAGCAAAAAGTCGCGGTTGCCGTGCATCACGTAGAGCGGCGTCTCGGCAGAGAACGCCGCCATCGCGGCGAGCATCTCGCGCTTGAACGGCGAATCGTCGTCGTCGCCGACCCAGTATTCGAACAGGTCGCCGAGGATGTAGAGCGCGTCGATCTTGCCGCGCCACGCGGCGAGCGTGTCGACGAACAGGCGGTTGAGCCCGGGGACCGCTTCGCAAAGATGCAGGTCGGAAATGAAGTGGGTAGCCATGGCGTGAAAAGGCCCGCTCGCGCGGGCCTGTGAGCGGATTCGGATTTAGACGATCTCGGCCTTCTCGATGACGACCGCCTCGACCGGCACGTCCTGGTGCATGCCCGAGCGGCCGGTCTTCACGGTCTTGATGCGGTCGACCACGTCCTGGCCTTCGGTCACGCGGCCGAACACGCAGTAGCCCCAGCCTTGCGAGGTTTCCGAGCTGAAGTCGAGGAAACTGTTGTCGACGACGTTGATGAAGAACTGCGCGGTCGCCGAGTGCGGCGCGCTGGTGCGCGCCATCGCCAGCGTGTAGGCGGCGTTCTTCAGGCCGTTGTTGGCCTCGTTCTCGATCGGATCGAGCGTCGGCTTCTGTTCCATGTCGGTGGTGAAGCCGCCGCCCTGGACCATGAAGCCGTTGATCACGCGGTGGAAGACGGTGCCGTCGTAGTGGCCCGATTTCACGTAGGCCTCGAAGTTGGCGGCGGTTTTCGGCGCCTTTTCGTGCTCCAGTTCGATCAGGATGTCGCCGAAGTTGGTGGTGAGCTTGATCATTATGGTCTCGCTAGATGGGGTTGAATCAGGGCTTGAGGGTGGCCTTTTGGATGACGATCGGTTCCAGCGGAACGTCGTCCATGCCGCCCATCGGCCCGGTGCGGGTCTTGGCGATGCGGTTCACCACGTCCATGCCGCGGGTCACCCTGCCGAATACCGCGTAGCCCCAGCCTTGGCCGGACGGCGCGCGGTGGTTGAGAAAATCGTTGTCGGCCACGTTGATGAAAAACTGGCTGGTGGCCGAATTCGGGTCGCCGGTGCGCGCCATCGCGACGGTGCCGACGGTGTTCTTCACGCCGTTGTTGGCCTCGTTCGGGATCGGCGCGCGCGTCGCCTTCTGCACGAGCTTGGCGCCCATCAGCCCCGGTTCGACGACGAAGCCGCCGCCCTGGACCATGAAGCCGTCGATCACGCGGTGGAAGGCCGTGCCGTTGTAGTGGCCGGCCTTCACGTAAGCTTCGAAGTTGGCGGCACTCTTGGGCGCGCGCTTGTCGTCGAGCGTGATGTCGATCTCGCCCTTGTTGGTGAAGAGGGTCACCACCGGCGCGGCGAAGGCGGCGGGCAGCAAGGCGATCAGGGCAAGGCCCACGAGGCGTTGGATCATCGGTCGGCTACCATCGGGCGGTTCGAAGTTTTTTATTTTACCACAGCCATGTTCAGCCTTTCCCCCGTGACCCGCGCGATCATGCTGCTGGTTGTGTTCCAAAGATCGTGCAGGAGGTGATCTCGCTGACGGTCTTCATCCCGTTCGCCGTCATATACATGAACCAGCCGTTCCGCTGGGACTATGTATGGGCGGCGATGTGCATGGTCGGCGCGGTCTACTTCATGTTCCGCGGCTGACGGGGACGGCGCGGAAGTCCCGGTAAAAAATATGCAAAAAGGGTGTTTATTTAATTTTTGTTTGCTAATGTCTTAAAGTTGAGTCACATAAACCCGGTCATGGCCGAACATTCCCGCCACTCCCCACCGTCCTCTCTCAGTCATCTCGCCACCGTCCTCGTCAGTTCGCCCGCCGCCGCGCTTCGCCGCTACGGCTGGCCCGATGGGCCATTGACGGCGCCCGACGCCCTCGCGCTGGCGCAGGCATTGCTCGCCCGGCTGACGCAGTCGTTCCCGAACGGGGCCGACGCGTTGTGCGCGGACAACCTCTGGCTCGACGCGTCAGGGATGCCGCACGTCGAGGCCGGCACACGCCAGTCGCTCGACTATCTTCCGCCCGAGCAACACGGCGTCGCGGGCGCGGCCGACGCGCGGGCCGACCTGTACGCGCTGGGCGTGCTGCTGTGCCGGCTGCTCGGCGATCCTGCGCTTTTCCCGCGCGGCGACGCGCTCGGCCGGCTCGAAGCCCGGTTTTTCGATTCGCCCGAACTGCCGGCGAACGTGCCCGAAGGCCTGCGTTTCCTCTGCGAGACGCTGGTCGCCCGTACGCCGGAGCGCCGCTACCAGACCGCCGCAGGCCTGAGGCACGACCTCGAGACCGCGCTCGGCTTTCTTGCCGCCGACGGCACTATCCCGCTGTTTCCGCTGAAGTTGCACGACTGGCCGGCGCGTATCGTGCTCGCCGGCGGCGTCTGGGCGCGCGACGCGCTATTGGCCGAGCTCGAGGATTTCGCGCGCCCGGCGCTGGCCGAGCGGCTGCGCCTCCTGGAGATGGCCGGACCGGCCGGCGTCGGCAAGAGCGCGCTGGTCGAGGCGCTGCTGGTGCGGCTGCCGGCACGCGTCGCGCGCGTGCGGCTGGTGCCCGACTGCCCGGTACGGCCGTTTCCGGTGCTGGCAGAGGCGGCCCGCAGCCTGATCCGCCGCTCGATGTCGTTGCCGGACGCAAGGTTGGCCGAGCTCGGCCAACGTCTGAATGCTTCGCTCGGCGACGCGGCCGAGGCGCTGTCGAGGGTGCTGCCCGAGCTGGCCGCCTTGATCGGCACGCGCGCCGTTGCACCCGAGCTGCCGCCCGTCGAGGCTCGCAACCGGCTCGAATGGCTGTTCGAGCGCTTCTTTCTCGCCTTCGCCACGCGCGGCGAACCGCTGGTCCTGCTGGTCGACGGCCTGCAGTGGGCCGATGCTGCATCGCTCAAGGTGCTGGCAGGCCTGGTGCGTGCCGACACGGCAAACCATCTCTTGCTGGTCGGCGTTTACCGCGACGATGCCTTGCCGGCCGACCATCCCTGGCACGCGGTGCGCGCCGCGGCCGAACGACACGGACTCGCCTGCCGGCGTTCGCGGCTCGGTGGCTTGCCGGCCGCCGCGGTCACCGCCTGGCTGGCAGAGTCGCTGGGCGGGCAGGCGGGCGAGCTGCCCGATGCGGCGGCTTGCCTGGTCGCCCGTACCGGTGGCAATCCGCTATTCATCCAGCGCCTGTTGGCGGCCAGCCTTGCCGACGGTTCGCTGGTGCGCGACGCCGATACCGGCGTCTTTTCTCTAGACCGCAACCGCATGGTGCCGGGGGCGGCGTCGCTGGACGAGTGCATCCTGAGCGGTATCGACAGCTTGGCCGAGCCGGCGGGCACGCTGCTGTCGCAGGTGGCCGCCATCGGTTTCGGGTTCGATTTGGCGTCGCTTGCCGCGCTGCTGCCACAGCAGTCGCCGGACCGCCTCGCCGTCAGACTGGCCGCGTTGGCCGAGCAGGGCTTCGTGACCGCGGTGCCGGGCGAGGCGCGCGCCTGGGCCTTCTGCGACGCGCGTGTCCACGAAGTCGCCCGCGGCCGGCTCGATGAAGCCGGCTTGGCCGCGGCGAACGCGCGGCTCGCCGACGTCGCGGCGTCGCCCTTCATGGTCGCCGATCGCTTGTGCCGTGCCACGCCGGCGCGCAACGCCGCCGAGGCCGCGCGACGTGCCCGCCTTTTCGCCGTCGCGGCCGAAGCCGCGCAGCGGATGGCGGCTTTCGACACCGCGCTTTATTACGCCGAGGCGGGGCTCGCTTGCGCGCAAGGTTGGCCGAGCGTTGACGCGGGCGGGTTGCGCCGGCTCGCCCTCTTGGCCGCGTCGGTGGCGGCGCCGCGCGAACGGGTCGACACCTTGGCCGAGGCCGCGCTCGCCGCCGCGAAAGACGCGGCCGACGAGGTCGAGATCCAGCTCGCGCGCCTGACCGCGGCGGTAGGACACGACGATCTACGCGCAGCGATCGATATCGGGCGCGCCGCGCTGGTGCGTTTCGGAGAAGTCCTGCCGGAGGGGGTCTCTCTGCCGGAACTGGCCGGGCGGCGGATGGCGCTGCTGAAGGCGTTCGGCACCTGTTTACCCGGCGCGGTGTTGTCGGCGGCACCCGCCTCCCGTAGCGACGCCGCCTGCCTGCGCCTGATCCACGGCTTGCTCGGGCCGGCCTATTTCGTCGAGCCGGCGCTGGTGACCTGGCTGTTCCTCGTCGGCGCCGAACGCAGCTTGCGGCGCGGCCCGGCGCCGGAGAGCGGCCTGTTTCTCGTCGGCGCGGCGATGGCGTTGATCCCCGAGGGCGAGAACCGTCTCGCGCAATCATTCGGCGACGCCGGGCGGTGTCTGGCAGAGCGCGACGCACCGGACTGGCTGCGCGCGCGCGTCGCCACGCTCGACGGTATTTTCCTCGCGCCGTGGCGTGCGCCACTGCCCGCCGCCGTGCCGGCGCTGAAGGCCGCGCAGGCGACGAGCCTCTCGAACGGCGACCCCGAGTACGCCGCCTATGCCGCCCACGTCGCCGGTCTCTACGCGTTTCACTCGGCGCGCGAACTCGAGGCGCTCGACGCCGAGCTCGCGAAGGTGTCCGACTCGTGCCGGCGGCTCGGCCAACGTCGTACCTTGTGGCTCAACCAGGCGCTCAGGCAGCACGTGCGCAAGCTCAGGGGCAAGAGTGCCGATGCGTGCCGGCTGCAGGGCGACGGTTTCGACGCCGACGCGTTCTTGCCGCGTGAACCGTCGGCCGACGCGCAGGCGCTCGCCTTCAACGTCCACCATTACCAGGCGCAGGCCTGCGCGATGGCCGGCCGCTTCGGCGACGCGCTCGCGCACAGTCGCGCCGCGGCGCCGTACCTCGGTGTGGTGGCCGGCTCGTACATGGGCAAGGTCTATGCGTTCTACCACGCGCTGATCCTGCTCGCACTGCAGCATGGCCGGCCGGTCGATCTCGAGGCGCGGCGCGAAATCGCCCGGCATTGGCGCAGGCTGCGGCGTGCGGCGCGGCTGTCGCCGGTGAGCTTCGCGGCGATGCAATGGCTGATCGCCGCCGAGGTGGCGCGGCTGAACGGCCGCAGCGAGCGGGTCCATCACTTCCGGCTGTATTTCCGCGCGCTCAGGCTCGCGCGCGACGCGCAGCTGTGGCAATTCGAAGCCATCGTCTGGCAGCGCACCGCCGAGGCGTTCGAGGCCGCCGGCCACTTCCCGTTGACCGAGGCGTGCGAACGCGAAGCCTACCGCGGCTATTCGCGCTGGGGCGCGCTCGGTGTATGCCGCGCGCTGCATGCACGACAGCCCGGTTGGGATGTGCCGCAGGAAGCGGCCTTCGACATCGCCGCGCTGGTCGACGCGTCGCGCCAGCTGGCGCGCGAGACGCAGCCCGAGGCGGTGCTGGCGGCGCTGGCGCGGCTGGCGCGCCAGCATGCCGGCGCGACGCGCGTGGTGGTCTATCTGCCCGACGGCGAAGGTTGGGCACGCGGTGCGCAAAGCGGCGAGGGCAGGAGCAACGCCTTGCCGGCCGACCTGCTCAAGCTGGCGCTGGAGGGCCGCGAAGAGGGGCCGTTGCACGAGTCCAGCGCCGCGTGGGGGGCAACGCCTGTAAAGGAGAGGCCGGCTACTGCGCTCCTGCTGCCGATCGCCGGCCGCGGCAATGCGCACGGCGTGCTCTACCTCGAACATGCCGACGGGAGGCAGGCGTTCCCGGCCGCGCATCGCGGCGTCGCGCGGGTATTGGCCGCCGAGGCCGCCGCGTCGCTAGACAGCGCACGGCTGTACGGCGAACTGTCGCGCGCCTACGCGACGCTGGAGCGCGTCAACCAGGAGCTCGAGGACAAGGTCGAAGCGCGCACCGCCGAACTGAAGCAGGCGCTTCAGGCGCTCGAAGCGGGCAGCAGGGAGTTGGCGACGCTGTCGCGGCTGATCCGCGACTGGCAGCTGTGCAAGGACGAAGCGGCGATCTTCGAAGCCTTGCAAAAGGCGCTGCCAACGTTGTTACCCGGCAGCGCCGGCGCGGTGTTCGATACCGAGACCGACACCCTGTTCGCCAAGTGGGGCGAGCCGGCGCGCTTTGCCGCGCTCGTCGACTGCGCCTGCTGTGGCGCGCCGGACAAGCGTTGCCCGCTGGCCGAGCGCGGGGAAGGCGAAAACAGCCGGTGCTGCGAACTTGCGGCGCAGGGCGAACGTTTCGGCAAGCTGGTGGCGGTATTCGGCAACGGCGAGCAGGCCGGGCGCGGGCAGGCCTTGTTCGACAGCGTGATCGAGCCGCTGACCTTGTCGCTCGCCAACCTGCGCCTGCGCCAACGCCTGTCCGACATGGCGCTGCGCGACGCGCTGACCGGGCTCTACAACCGCCACTATCTGGAAAACTGGCTGCCGACCGAACTCGCACGCTGCGAGCGGCTGGGCCGACCTTTGACCTTGATGGTGCTCGATATCGACCGCTTCAAGCGGTTCAACGACCGCTACGGCCACCCCGCCGGCGACGCGGTGCTGCGCGAGGTCGGTCGCTACCTGGTCGGCGCGCTGCGCGCGTACGACATGGCGTGCCGGCTCGGCGGCGAAGAATTCGTGCTGGTCTTCCCGGAAATGGGCGTCGACGTTGCGCGCGAGCGCGCCGAACAGATCCGGCGCGGGGTGAAGGCCCTGAAGGTGGCCGAGGCGGGCGGTGCGGTGCTGGGCGGGATCACCGCGTCGCTCGGCGTCGCGGTCTACCCGGAGCAGGCGGCCGACCTCAGGAGCCTGCTCGCCGAGGCCGACCGCGCCGCCTACCAGGCCAAGGCGAACGGCCGCGACAGGGTGTGCGGCAGCCTGTTGTCGGATTGAGGCTGGCGCTGCTGCCGGCGCTGTAGGGCGTCGGTGCTCGGCCAATCTCGACGTTGGCCGATTTACCGCCAGCGCGGCGCGCGTTTTTCGAGAAAGGCCGCAAGACCTTCCTGGCCCTCTTCGCCGACCCGGATGCGCGCGATGCGCCGCGCGGTGTCCTCGCGCAAGGCGTCGTCGATAGGCTGGTTGGCCGCGTCGCGGATCAGCGCCTTCGCCTCGCGCATCGCCGCCGGGCCGTTGCGAGCGAAAAGCTCGGCCAACCTTATCGCGGTCTCTTCCACCTCTAGCTCGTCGACCACCTCGTGAACGAGGCCGATCTCCTGCGCGACGCCGGCCGAGAACGCCTCGGCGCCGAGAAAGTAGCGGCGCGCCGCCGACGAGCCGATCTTCTCGAGCACGTAGGGCGCGATCACAGACGGGATCAGCCCGAGCCGCGTCTCGGACAGGCAAAAGCGCGCGGTCTGGCTCGCGACCGCCACGTCGCAGCAGGCGATGAGCCCCACGCCGCCGCCGTAGACCGCGCCGTGCGCAAGGCCGATCACCGGCTTCGGAAAGCGGTAGAGTTTGTGCATCATCTGGGCGAGCGCGCGCGCGTCGGAGAGGTTTTCTTCTTCGGTATAGGCGACGCTCCTCTGCATCCACGCGAGGTCGCCGCCGGCGCAGAAGCTCGGGCCGCGTCCGGCGAGCATCAACACCTTGACCTCGGGACGCTCGGCCAGGTCGCCGAGCGCTTCATCGAGCGCCGCGATCAGGTGGTCGTCGAAGGCGTTGTGTTTTTCCGGCCGGTTCAGCCACAGCGTCGCCAGCGGCGGTGCGGCGTTCACTTCGATGACGGTGTTCATCGTTCTTCTCCTCATTCTTAAAGGTTGGCCGAGCTACATGCGGAACACGCCGAAGCGCGTTTGCGCGATCGGCGCGTTCAGCGACACCGCGATCGCGTGCGCGAGCGTGTCGCGCGTCTTCGCCGGGTCGAGGATGCCGTCGTCCCACAGCCGCGCGGTCGCGTAGAACGGGTGGCCCTGCCGTTCGTACTGGTCGCGGATCGGCGCCTCGAACGCGGCGGTATCTTCGTCGCTCCACGCCCCCGAAAGCTGGTCGCGCTTGACCTGTGATAGCACCCGCGCCGCCTGCTCGCCGCCCATTACCGAGATGCGAGCGTTCGGCCACATCCACAGGAAACGCGGGCCGAACGCGCGGCCACACATGCCGTAGTTGCCGGCGCCGAAGCTGCCGCCGACGATCACGGTGAACTTCGGCACCTGCGCGCACGCGACCGCCGTTACCAGCTTGGCACCGTCCTTGGCGATGCCGCCCTGTTCGACCTTCTTGCCGACCATGAAGCCGGTGATGTTCTGCAGGAAGATCAAGGGAATGCCGCGCTGGCAGCACAGTTCGATGAAGTGCGCGCCCTTCAGAGCCGACTCGGAAAACAGGATGCCGTTGTTGGCGACGATGCCGACGCGCCAGCCGTCGAGGCGTGCGAAGCCGGTGACGAGCGTCGTGCCGTACAGCGCCTTGAATTCGTCGAAGTCCGAGTCGTCTGCGAGCCGCGCGATGATCTCGCGGCAGTCGAGCTGGCGGCGCGCGTCGACCGGCATCAGCCCGTACAGCTCGTCGGCCGGGTAGCGCGGCGGCTTGGGCTCGGCGCGGTCGAGCCGGCCGAGCTTCTGCCAGTTGAGCGCGGCGACGCGTGCGCGGGCGATGTCTATCGCGTGCGCGTCGTCGTCGGCCAGGTGGTCCGCCACGCCCGATAGCCGCGTGTGCACGTCGGCGCCACCCAGTTCTTCCGCCGTCACGATTTCGCCGGTCGCCGCGCGTACCAGCGGCGGGCCGCCGAGGAAGATCGTGCCCTGGTGCTTGACGATGACGGCCTCGTCGCTCATCGCCGGCACGTAGGCGCCGCCGGCGGTGCAGCTGCCCATTACCAGCGCGATCTGCGGGATGCCTTCCGAAGACAAGGTCGCCTGGTTGTAGAAGATGCGGCCGAAGTGGTCGCGGTCGGGGAAGACCTCGTCCTGCAGCGGAAGGTAGGCGCCGCCCGAGTCGACCAGGTACAGGCAGGGCAGGCGGTTCTCGCGCGCGATCTCCTGCGCCCTCAGGTGCTTCTTGACGGTGATCGGGTAGTAGGAGCCACCCTTGACGGTCGCGTCGTTGGCGACGATCACGCAGTCGACGTCCGAAACCTTGCCGATGCCGGTGATCAGCCCGGCGCCCGGCGCCTGCTCGTCGTACAAATGATGCGCGGCGAGCGGCGAGAGTTCGAGAAACGGTGTGTCCGCGTCGATCAGCCGCCGCACGCGTTCGCGCGGCAACAGCTTGCCGCGCGATTGATGCTTGTCGCGCGCCGCCGCGCCGCCGCCCTCGGCCGCGGCGGCGACTTGCTGATTCACCTCGTCGACCAGCGCCTTCATCCGGGTGAGGTTGGCCGAGGTTTCCGGACGCTCAGGTTTGTAACGCGTCGCGATGATCGCCATGTCAGCTTTCTCCCGCCATCAGCTCGCGGCCGATCAGCCAGCGGCGGATCTCGCTGGTGCCGGCGCCGATCTCGTACAGCTTGGCGTCGCGCAACAGCCGGCCGGTCGGAAACTCGTTGATGTAGCCGTTGCCGCCGAGGCACTGGATCGCTTCGAGCGCCATCTTGGTCGCATTCTCGGCCGCGTACAGGATGACGCCGGCGGCGTCCTTGCGGATCGCTCGGCCGGACACGCCAGCGTCAAGCGCTCGGCCAACTGAATAAACATAGGCGCGGCTCGCCGACAGCGTGACGTACATGTCGGCCAGCTTGCCCTGCATCAGCTGGAAGTCGCCGATGGCCTGGCCGAACTGTTCGCGCGTCGCAAGGTAGGGCAGGGCGACGTCGAGACAGGCCTGCATGATGCCGAGCGGCCCCGCCGCCAGTACCGCGCGCTCGTAGTCGAGCCCGCTCATCAGCACCTCGGCGCCGCCGCCGACCTGGCCGAGCACGTTGTCGGCCGGCACGACGCAGTCGTCGAAGAACAGCGGGTAGGTGTTAGACCCCCGCATGCCGAGCTTGTCGAGCTTGCTGCCGGCGGAAAGGCCGGCAAAGTCTTTCTCGACCAGGAAAGCGGTGATGCCCCGCGCACCGGCCGCCGGATTGGTCTTGGCGTAGACGACCAGCACGTCGGCGTCGCCGCCGTTGGTGATCCACATCTTGCTGCCGTTGAGCCTCCAGCCATCCGGGTGCTTGTCGGCGTGCAGCCTCATGCCGATTACGTCGGAGCCGGCGTTAGGCTCGCTCATCGCCAGCGCGCCGATCCAGTCGCCGCTGATCAGTCTCGGCAAGTAGCGTTTTTTCTGCGCGGCCGTGCCGCAGCGGCGGATCTGGTTCACGCACAGGTTCGAGTGAGCGCCGTAGGACAGCGCGACCGATGCGCTCGCGCGGCTGATTTCCTCCATCGCGATCATGTGTGCGAGATAGCCGAGGCCGAGGCCGCCGTATTCCTCGTCGGCCGTGATGCCGAGCACGCCCAGATCGCCGAATTTGCGCCACAGATCGGCGGGGAACAGGTTGTCGTGGTCGATGGCGGCCGCGCGCGGCGCGATCTCGCGCGCGGCGAACGTGTGCACGCTGTCGCGCAAGGCGGCGAGCGTGTCGTCCTGGATGAAGTCGGGCTGGTGGAACATGGCTGTCTCCTTGCCGTCCGTGGCACCTGTTGTGCGGGGTCTTTTGTTCGCGCGTCTTGGCGATGCGCCGCGCGCGGCCCCTACCTCAGTTCTGTATGACAAGTGCGCCAAGGTCAAATGCCGGATCGCGCGCAGTGGCGCCGGCATTTCGCTACAATGCGCGCGCAAGCATCATCTTTCGAAGGAATCCCCATGAGCGCCACCGCCCTTACCGAAGCCGAATTCACCCGCCTGGAGGGGCTGCTCGCCCCGCTGGCGGCCACCAGCGACACCATGCGCCTCGACGAGGTACAGGGTTTCTTCGCCGCGATCGCCAGCGGCCCGGACCGCCTCGAATCCGCTGACTGGCTCGACGACGTGCTCGGCGAATCGCCGGCGTTCGAATCGGGCGACGCGCGCGCCGAGATCGTCGCGCTGCTAGAGAAACTCTACGCCGCGACCGCCGACGCGCTGGCCTCGGGCGAGGTCCCCGAGCTGGTCCTCTACGCCGCGGAAGACGGCGACGAGGCCGACTACTGGCCGTGGTGCAACGCCTACCTGTACGCGCTTGACGTGGTGCCGACCGACTGGTTCGAGGCGGCCGACGACGAAGGCTTCGAGGATCTGCTCTACCCGCTGATGGCGCTGGGTGGCATCTTCGATCAGGAAGAGGGCGAGCCGCTGGTCGAATTCACCGCCGACGAACTCGACGACTTCAAGGACGAACTGCCCGAGGCGGTGCTCGCCGTCTACGGCTACTGGCGCGCCAAGTCCAACGCGCCGAAGACCGCGCGCCGCGACGCGGCCAAGGTCGGCCGCAACGACCCGTGCCCGTGCGGCAGCGGGAAGAAGTACAAGCAGTGCTGCGGCAAGGAATAAGCCCGCCGCAAGCCTGAACCAAGCTTGGCCGAGCCCGGTCGATAAGACTCGGCCAACCTTCACATACCGGATGCCATGTCGCCGCGCCGCCACCTGCACCGCTTCCTGCCCAACCGCCACGCGCTGTTCGCCAACCGCTGGCTGAGGCCGCTTGCGCCGTGGCTCGACCAGCCCGCCTACTGGGCATTCAACCGCCGCAAGGTCGCGCTCGCGGTCGCCGTCGGCCTGTTCTCGGGGCTGATGCCGGGCCCGACGCAGATGCTGACCGCCGCGCTCTTGGCGCTGGCTTTACGCATCAACCTGCCGGTGGCGCTCGCCACCACGCTCTATACCAACCCTTTCACCTACCTGCCGCTGTATTTTCTCGCTTTCCGCTACGGTCAGCTTTTACTCGGCGACGGTCATGCCGGTACAATGATCGTCCAACCCGAATGGAATAATCAGGGTGTGTGGGTGTGGTGTTCGGAATGGGCGGCGTGGTTCGGCCAGCTCGGCCTGCCGCTCCTGGTCGGTGTGCCGGCGCTGGGCGTCACTTTGGGCGTTATCGGCTACGTCGCTGTGCGAGGGCTTTGGCGTCTATATCTGCTACATGCGTGGAAGAAACGGAAGCAAGAACGTGGAATTGACCGAACAAGAACTCAGTAGCGAAGTGATCTTAGAAGGCGGCTTCATCACGTTGCGCCGCGACCGCGTGCGCCTGCCCGACGGCAAAGAAGCGACGCGCGAATACGTCGAGCACCCCGGTGCCGTCGCGGTGCTCGCGCTGACCGACGCAGACGAACTGGTGATGGAGCGCCAGTACCGCTATCCGCTGCGTCGCGAGTTTCTCGAGATTCCGGCTGGCAAGCGCGATGCGGGCGAGGCGCCCGAGGTCACGGCAAAACGCGAGTTGCTTGAAGAAACCGGCTACACCGCACGCAGGTGGCGCTTTCTCGGTACCGCCTTCCCGTGCATCGGCTACGCCGACGAGGCGATCCACTATTTTCTCGCCACAGGGCTGACGCAGCAGGAGCGCGCGCTCGACGACGGCGAGTTTCTTGAAGTGCTTGTGGTGCCTCTAAAGAAGGTGCAGGCGATGGCGCTGAGCGGCGAAGTCTGCGACAGCAAGTCCATCGTCGGCCTGCACTGGCTCGCCGCCCACCAGAACGGGATGCTTCCCGGTGTGCCCGTTTGACGCGCGCTCCGAACGCCGGCGCGCGCGCCGGCTGCCGATGGGCTGCCGGGCGCGCATCAAGTCGCTGCTAACCGGCGACGTCCATTACGGCGAATGCATCGACCTCTCGGTCGACGGCATCGCCATTCGCACCTCCTTCGTCCCCCGATACGCCGAACGGCTCGAGGTCACGCTGCGCGTGCCACCGGTCGGCAACATCCCCGCCAAGCCCTTTATCGTTGAAGCCGAAGTCTGCCGCTGCCAGGAAGTCGATCCCGGACGGCTCTACGACATCGGTGTACGGATCGTCAAAAGAAAATCCTGACGCCTCTCCCTTGCCCTGACGGCATTGTGTCGTGCTTTTTGAATTGCCATTGCAATTGCCGGTGGACCACCGTGACGCTGTGCTATACCCAAAACAAAGCAACAAAACACGAGCGAACCGTCATCGGTAAGCCAAACTCTAATCCAACAAGGGGGTAGTGGGACGCATGGCGCTTTACGCGAGCTCCCCCCCCGACAGAGCGAAGGAGTGAGCCATGTACCCGGATATTTTCGGTCACTATGCCACCCGCTACGATCGTACGCGGGAAGAGGAATACACCGTCCAGGAGTACCTGGACCTCTGCAAGAACGACCCTTCCGCCTACGCGTCCGCCGCCGAGCGCATGCTGATGGCAATCGGCGAGCCGGAATTGGTCGATACCCGCCACGACCCGAGGCTGTCGCGCATCTTCTCCAACAAGGTCGTGAAAATCTACCCGGCCTTCCGCGACTTCTACGGCACCGAAGAGGTGATCGAGCAGGTCGTCGCGTACTTCCGCCACGCCGCGCAAGGCTTGGAGGAGAAAAAACAAATCCTCTACCTCCTGGGCCCGGTGGGCGGCGGCAAATCGTCGATAGCCGAGAAGCTCAAGGAGCTGATGGAGCGCGTGCCGTTCTACTGCCTAAAGGGCAGCCCGTTGAACGAGTCGCCGCTCGGCCTGTTCAACTACGACGAAGACGGTCCGATCCTCGAGGAGGAGTACGGCATCCCACGCCGCTATCTGCGAGCCATCCCGAGCCCGTGGGCGGTGAAACGGCTCAACGAGTTCAACGGCGACATCAGCCAGTTCCGCGTGGTGAGGCGTTACCCGTCGGTGCTCAAGCAGATCGCCGTGTCGAAAACCGAGCCGGGCGACGAGAACAATCAGGACATCAGCTCGCTGGTCGGCAAGGTCGACATCCGCAAGCTCGAGAAATACGCGCAGGACGATACGGACGCCTACAGCTATTCCGGTGGCCTGTGCTTGGCAAACCAGGGCCTGCTCGAATTCGTCGAGATGTTCAAGGCGCCGATCAAGGTCTTGCACCCACTGTTGACCGCGACCCAGGAAGGCAACTTCAAGGGGACCGAAGGCTTCGGTGCGATCCCGTTCGACGGCATCATCCTCGCGCACTCGAACGAGTCGGAATGGAAGCAGTTCAAGAACAACAAGAACAACGAGGCCTTCCTCGACCGTATTTTCATCGTCAAGGTACCGTACTGCCTGCGCGTGACCGATGAGGTGAAGATCTACGACAAGTTGATCCGCAACTCCTCGCTCGCGAATTCGCCGTGCGCGCCGGGAACGTTGAAGATGATGGCGCAGTTCGCCGCACTCTCGCGGATCAAAGAGCCGGAAAACTCCAGCCTGTACAGCAAGATGCAGGTGTACGACGGCGAGAACCTCAAGGACACCGATCCGAAAGCGAAGTCGATCCAGGAATACCGCGACTTCGCCGGAGTGGACGAGGGGATGAGCGGCCTTTCCACCCGGTTCGCCTACAAGATACTGTCGCGCGTGTTCAACTTCGACCACAGCGAGATCGCGGCCAACCCGGTGCATCTCTTGTACGTGCTCGAGCAACAGGTCGAACGCGAGCAGTTCCCCGGCGAAACCGAGCAGAAGTACCTGACCTTCATCAAGGAGTACCTCGCACCGAAGTACGTCGAGTTCATCGGTAAGGAAATCCAGACCGCCTACCTCGAAAGCTACAGCGAATACGGCCAGAACATCTTCGACCGTTATGTGACCTTCGCCGACTACTGGATTCAGGACCAGGAGTACCGAGACCAGGACACCGGCGAGATATTCGATCGCAACTCCTTGAACAACGAACTAGAAAAGATCGAGAAACCGGCAGGCATTTCCAATCCAAAAGACTTCCGCAACGAGATCGTCAACTTCGTACTGCGGGCGAGGGCCAACAACGGCGGCAAGAATCCGACCTGGACCAGCTATGAGAAGCTGCGCACGGTGATCGAGAAGAAAATGTTCTCGAATACCGAGGAGTTGCTGCCGGTTATCTCGTTTAATGCCAAGGCGAGCGCCGAAGACGCCAAGAAGCACGAGGACTTCGTCAACCGCATGGTGGAGAAAGGGTATACCGCCAAGCAGGTGCGGCTCCTGTGCGAATGGTATCTGCGAGTACGCAAGTCGTCGTGATGACGTGAGGCCGGGGCGGCAACGGTCGCCCCGGCCCTCACCTTATGTCCACGGAGCGAGACATGGCCCACATCATAGACAGGCGTCTGAACGGCAAGAACAAGTCCGCGGTCAACCGCGAACGGTTCTTGCGCCGTTTCAAGAGCCAAATCAAAGAGGCCGTCACCAAGGCGATCAAGGGGCGGAGCATTACCGATCTTGAGAGTGGCGAGAAGGTATCGATCCCGGTGAAGGACATCTCAGAACCGGTGTTCCACCACGGCCAGGGCGGAGTGTGGGACTACGTGCACCCCGGCAACGAGGAGTTCATCAAAGGGGACAAGATCAACCGACCACAGGGTGGAGGCGGTGGCGGCGGCAAGGCGAGCAACGACGGCGAAGGCGAGGACGACTTCGTCTTCGAATTGTCGCGCGAAGAATTCATGAGCGTGTTCTTCGACGACCTAGAGTTGCCCAATCTGGTGAAAAACCAGCTGATCGGCCTAGAAGAGTGGAAAACGGTGCGCGCCGGCTTTACCAGCGACGGTACGCCGACCAATATCAACGTCGTGCGTTCGCTGCGCGGCGCGCTGGCGCGTCGCGTGGCGGTGTCGGCCCCGACGCTCAGCCAGTTGTCCGAAGCCGAGGAAGAGCTCGACACGCTGCTCGAATCCGACGAGGACAACGATATCGAGGTTCGCGAGAAACGCCGCAACATCCACGCCTTGCGCGAGCGCCTCAGCCACATTCCCTTCATCGACCCGTTCGACCTGCGCTACAACAACCGCGTCAAGGAGATGAAGCCGACCAGTAAAGCGGTGATGTTCTGCATCATGGACGTTTCCGGCTCGATGGACGAGGCCAAGAAGGACATGGCCAAGCGTTTCTTCATCCTGCTCTACCTCTTTCTCGAGCGGAACTACGAGAAGATCGAGGTGGTTTTCATCCGTCACCATACCAGCGCGGTCGAGGTGAACGAGCACGACTTCTTCCACTCGCGCGAGTCCGGCGGCACGGTGGTGTCGTCGGCGCTGAACCTGATGAAGGAAGTTGTCTCCAAGCGCTACAACCCGGCCGAGTGGAACATCTATGCGGCGCAGGCGTCCGACGGCGACAACTGGGACAGCGATTCGGTCAACTGCGCGCGCGTGCTCGATGACTTCCTGCTGCCGGTCTCCCGCTACTTCGCCTACATCGAGATCACCGAGGGCGAGCCGCAGAACCTTTGGTACGAGTATCTGAAACTTCAGCCATCGCACCCGCACTTTGCGATGCAACGCATCCACTCGGCGGCCGATATCTACCCGGTGTTCCGCGAACTGTTCAAACGTCAGCCTAACCACGCCGCCGCGCGTTAGGGGTGCGCCCATGAAAACGCCTATTTCCACCGGGTCTGAATGGACCTTCGATCTGGTCGAGCGTTACAACCATGCGATCCGCGAGATTGCCGTCGACGAGTTCAAACTCGACGTTTACCCGATCCAGCTCGAGGTGATCACCGCCGAACAGATGATGGACGCCTATTCGTCGGTCGGCATGCCGGTCAACTACCATCACTGGTCGTTCGGCAAGCACTTCGTCGCGACCGAGAAGAGCTACAAGCGCGGCCAGATGGGGCTCGCCTACGAAATCGTGATCAACTCCAACCCTTGCATCGCCTACCTGATGGAAGAAAACTCCATGACGATGCAGGCGTTGGTGACTGCCCATGCCGCCTACGGTCACAACAGCTTTTTCAAGGGCAACTACCTGTTCCGATCGTGGACCGACGCGTCGGCGATCATCGACTACCTGGTGTTCGCCAAGAAATACATCTCGCAGTGCGAGGAGCGGCACGGCGTCGATGCAGTCGAGCAGATCCTCGATTCCTGCCACGCATTGATGAACTACGGCGTCGACCGCTACAAACGCCCGCAGAAGCTGTCTATGGCGAAGGAGCAGGCGCGCCAGGCCGAGCGCGAACAGTATCTGCAACTGCAGGTGAACGATCTGTGGCGCACCATCCCGAAGCGCGGCAAGGACGGCTCCGGCCATGCGGCGCCGCGTTTTCCATCCGAACCGCAGGAAAACCTGCTGTACTTCTTCGAGAAATCGGCTCAGCTGCTCGAGCCGTGGCAGCGCGAACTGGTGCGCATCGTGCGCAAGGTCGCGCAGTACTTTTACCCGCAGCGCCAGACCCAGGTGATGAACGAGGGTTGGGCCACGTTCTGGCACTACACCATCCTCAACCGCTTGTACGACAAGGGTCTGGTGACCGATGGCTTCATGATGGAATTCCTGCAAAGCCACACCAACGTCGTCTACCAACCGCCGGTGACCGCGCCGTGGTATCGCGGCATCAACGTGTACGCGCTCGGTTTCGGGATGTACCAGGACATCCGCCGCATCTGCGAACACCCGACGGCCGAGGATCGCGACTGGTTCCCCGACATCGCCGGTGCGCCGTGGCGCGAGGTGCTCGAGTTCGCGATGAAGAACTTCAAGGATGAGAGTTTCATCTCGCAGTACCTGTCGCCGAAGCTGATTCGCGACTTCCGCCTCTTTGCGATCCGTGACGACGATCAGGAAGACAAGCTGCTGGTCGAGGCGATTCACGACGAGTCGGGCTACCGCGAGGTGCGCTCGCATCTGGCCGAACAGTACAACCTCGGCTCTCGCGAACCGAACATCCAGGTGTGGTCGGTGAACATGCGTGGCGATCGCAGCCTGACGCTGCGCCATGTCATGCACCACCGTCGTCCGCTCGAAGCAGCCAGCGCGAACGAGGTGCTCAAGCATGTAGCGCGGCTGTGGGGCTTCAACGTGCGGCTCGAGAGCGTCGACGAGGACGGTGAGGTCCACCATCTGTATGAGTGCAAGGTCGATTCACACGTGCTGGCGATGGCTTAGAAACGGTTGATCGCAAACAAAAACGGCACCCCGCGGGGTGCCGTTTTTTGTGGAAGGGTCGGTCTGTCGCTCGAGCGGGCTCAGGATTCAATCGCGCAAAGGGATGAAGGCGCGCCAGTCGGCTTCCTCGGGGTGGCCGAGCTCGGCCAACCTGACGCCATAGACCGCTTCGAGCCGTTCCGCGCGCATTACTTCGGCGGTCGGCCCGATAGCGACGCACTGGCCGTTATTGATCAGCGCGACCCGGTCGGCGTGGCGCAATGCAAGGTTGAGGTCGTGCACCACCGCCAGTACGCCGATGTTTTCCGTGCGGGCCGTGCTGGCGATGTCGGCGAGCAACGCGTCGGCCGCGCCGATGTCGAGCATGGCCGTCGGTTCGTCGAGCAGCAGGTAGCGTTCGGCCTGCTTCGACGACAGCAACTGGTACCAGGCGCGCGCGAGCAACACCCGCTGCGCTTCGCCGCCCGACAGCTTGTCGGTCAGCCGGTCGGCGAGCCTGTCTACCCCGGTCCTCTGCAATACCTCGGCCAACCTTTGCGGGTTGGCGCCGTGCTGACGGCACGCACCGCCTTCGACCACTTCGCGAACGATGCAGCGCGCCGGGAGTCGGGCGGCTTGCTCAAGCACGGCCCGGCGCGAAGCCAGCTCGACAGCCGAGAGGCGCGATATCGCTTGGCCGGCGAGCCGCACTTCGCCACGGTCCGGCCGTGCCAAGCCCGTCGCCAGTTGCAGCAGCGAACTCTTGCCTGCACCGTTCGGTCCGAGTAGCGCCAGCACTTCGCCCTGTGCGACGGTCAGCGACACCGGCCCGAGGCGGCGCGGTCCGAGGGCTCGGCCAACCGCGTCAAGTTCCAGCATGGTCGCGGCCTCTGTTGAGTAGCCACAGGAAGAACGGCGCGCCGATCAGGCTGGTGACGACGCCGACCGGCAGTTCCGCCGGCGCCAGCACCAGCCGCGATATCCAGTCGGCGAGCACGGCGACCAGTGCGCCGAGCACGGGAGACAGCGTCATCAGTCTGCGCGCTTCACCGCCCGAGATCAGCCTTGCCAGGTGCGGTGCCAACAGGCCGACGAAACCGATCATGCCGACCGACGAGACGACCAGCGCGGTCGCCAGCGCCGCGAGCATCGCCGCCAATTGCAGCCGGCGCGACACGGCGAAGCCGACGTGGAAGGCGGCCGCTTCGCCGAACTGCAGCGCGTTCAGGAAGTCGGCCTGACGGCGCAGGAGCAGCCACACCGGCAGCATCGCCGCGAGCATCGCGGCAGCGCCCGGCCAGTCCATGGCGGCGAAACTGCCCATCAGCCAGAAGGTGACGCTTCTGAGCGGGCCGTCGGGCAGCGTGGCGATGAGCAGGGTCAGCAGGCTGACCGTCAGCGAGTTGACCGCGACGCCGGCGAGGATCAGCCGGCTGCCCGATAAGTCGCGGCCGCACAGCTGGCGTGCGAGCAGCAGTGCGCCGAGGCCGCCGACAAAAGCGAAGCCGGTCAGCGTGAGTGCGCCGGCGCCGAGGCTCAGCCCGATTGCGGCGGCGAGTGCCGCGCCGCCGGAGACGCCGATCAGGCCCGGCTCGGCGAGCGGGTTGCGGAACAGCAGCTGAACCGTCGCGCCGGCGGTGGCCAGCAGTGCGCCGGCGCCCGCCGCGGCGAGCACGCGCGGCAGGCGCAGCGTGTGGAGCAGTTCGGCCAGCCACGCATCGTGGCCGGGCAGCGCGAACAGCGCGCGCACGTTGGCCGAGGCGTCGCTGCCGTCGACCAGCAGGGAGAGCAGGGCGGCGAGCGTGAGCGCGGTCAGCCACAGGGCGAGGCCGGGGGCGGCGCGCATCAAAGGAAAAAGGGCGCCTGGGCGCCCTGATCGCGATGGCGTGGCGCGCATCAGCGCAGACCCAGCACGTCCTGCATGTCGTACACCTTGCCGTTCTGCTGGTCTTTCAGCCAGCGCGCGGCGCGCACGGCGCCATTGGCGAAGGTGGCGCGGCTCGATGCCTTGTGCGTGATCTCGACGCGCTCGCCGATGGCGGCGAACAGCGCGGTGTGGTCGCCGACCACATCGCCGGCACGCACGGTGGCGAAGCCGATGGTGCCCGGGTCGCGTTCGCCGGTCACGCCTTCGCGGCCGTAGACGGCGCAGGTTTTCAGGTCGCGGCCGAGCGCGTCGGCGATGACTTCGCCCATGCGCAGCGCGGTGCCGGACGGTGCGTCGACCTTGTGACGGTGGTGCGCCTCGACGATCTCGATGTCGTAACCGTCGGACAGCACGCGCGCAGCGAGGTCGAGCAGCTTGAAGGTCAGGTTTACGCCGACGCTGAAGTTGGGTGCGAACACGATGCCGATCTCGTCGGACGCCTTGGCGATCGCGGCCTTGCCGGCATCGTCGAAGCCGGTGGTGCCGATGATGATGTTCACCTTGGCCGCGACGCAGGCGTCCAGATAAGCGAGGGTGGCTTCCGGTCGGGTGAAGTCGATCAGCACGTCGGCGCCTTCGAGCGCGGCGTTCAGGCCGTCGCTGATCGCGACGCCGGTCTGGCGGCCGACGAAAAGGCCGGCATCCTGGCCGATCAGCGGGTTGCCGGCGCGCTCGATCGCGGCGTGGAGGCGCGCGTTCGGGGTGTTCAGGACCGATTCGATCAGCGCGCGGCCCATGCGGCCGCCGGCACCGACGATGACAACGTTCAGTTCACTCATGGCGATGGCTTGTCTGGACTTATTGGGTGGCGGGGGTGACGACGGCGGCCGGTTCGGACGCCGCCTGCGGTTTGGCGAGGCCGTAGGTTTCGGTCCTGGCCAGCGTGTCGCCGTTGAAATGGAGCGTCAGGCGGGTGTTTTCCGCCAGCTTGCCGTCACGCACCAGGCGGAAGGCGTAATCCCAGCGATCGGCGTGGAACGGGTCGTTCAGCAGCGGGGTGCCGAGCACGAAACGCACCTGCGAGCGAGTCATGCCGGGCTTGATCCTGGCAAGCGACTCTTCGCTGACGGTATTGCCCTGCGGGATGTCCAGCTGGTAGGGAGAAATCCATTCGGCCGGGTTCAGTGCGGAGCAGCCGGTCAACACGACCGAAAGGGCTAGAATCAGGGATCGCATGCGGTCTTTGTCGGTTCTGGAAGCGGGGATTGGTTGGGCAAAGCGGGCAAAAGCCTTTATCATGCCCTATGGAAACCACCGCCTTTATATCATGATGGACAAAGCCAGTCATCTCAAAGATATCGGCCTGAAGGCTACCGGCCCGCGGCTGAAAATCCTCGACCTGTTCGAGCATAGCGAAACCCGCCACATGTCCGCCGAGGACGTGTACAAGAAGCTGTTGACGGAAAATATCGACATCGGTTTGGCCACCATCTACCGCGTGCTCACTCAGTTCGAGCAGGCCGGCATCCTGGTCAGACACCATTTCGAGACCGGCAAGGCCGTGTACGAACTGAACGAGGGCGGTCACCACGACCACATGGTCTGCATCAGTTGCGGCAAGGTGGTCGAGTTCTTCGATCCGGAGATCGAGGCGCTGCAAGAACGCATCGCCGAGCAGCACGGTTTCCATATCATCGACCACGCGCTCTATATGTACGGCGAATGCCCCGAGTGCATCGAGACCCGACCCAAGCGCCGCCGATGATCGCGTGGCTGGGTTCCCAGCCGGTGTTCCCGCCGCTGTCCCGGGCGCTCGAGGATCCCAATGGTCTGCTTGCGGCCGGCGGCGACCTGTCCCCCGAGCGCCTGCTGGCCGCCTATTCGCAAGGCATTTTCCCCTGGTACGCACGAGGCGAGCCCATCCTGTGGTGGTCGCCCGCGCCGCGTATGGTGGTCTATCCCGAGCGGCTGAAGGTCAGTCGTTCCCTCGCCAAGACACTCCGCAACCTTTCCTACCGCGTATCGGCCGACACCGCTTTCAGGCGCGTGATCGAGGCCTGCGCCGCGCCGCGCGAGCCCGGCGGCGAAACCTGGATCGTGCCCGAGATGGTCGACGCCTACTGCCGGCTGCATGAACTCGGGCACGCGCACAGCTTCGAGACCTGGATGGACGGTGAGCTCGCCGGCGGCCTGTACGGCGTCGCGATCGGCCGCATGTTCTATGGCGAGTCGATGTTCAGCCGGGCGCGCGACGCGTCGAAGATCGCCTTTGTGCACGCGGTGCGCCATCTGCAGGCGATGGGCGTGCGGATGATCGACTGCCAGATGCACACCGGGCACCTCGAGAGTCTCGGCGCCGGGCTCGTGTCGCGCGAAGTTTTTGTTGCTACGCTGAAAGAAGGGTGCGCGTTGCCGCAGCCCGCTTCGATGTGGGATTACCACTACTCCAATGAGCCAGCGTGACGCCGGCGACGCGGTCGCCATCCATTTCTATGCCACGGCCCCGTATCCGTGCAGCTACCTCGACGGCCGCCAGGCGCGCTCGCAGGTGGCGATTCCCGCCAACGCCATCGACGCCCCCCTCTACGGCCAGTTGGTGAACATGGGTTTCCGGCGCAGCGGCCTCTACGTCTACCGGCCGTACTGCGATACCTGTCGCGCCTGCGTGCCGGTGCGCTTGACGGTCGACGCGTTCCGGCCCAGCCGCAGCCAGAGGCGCGCGTTCGCGCGTCACGATGCGCTCGAGGCGCGCCTGTTGGCACTGCAATTTCATGAAGAGCACTATGCGCTTTACCGGCGCTACCAGCTGGCGCGGCACACCGGCGGCGGCATGTCAGGCGACGACCCCGGCCAGTATTCGGAGTTCATCCTCAAGAGCGGCGTCGAGAGCTGGTTGGCCGAGTTTCGCGAAGCGGGCGTGCTGAAGATGGTCAGCCTGATCGACCGGCTCGCCGACGGCTTGTCTGCGGTCTACACCTTCTACGAGCCCGACGAGCCGCGCACGAGCTACGGCGTCTACAACGTGATGTGGCAGGTCGAGCTGGCGCGGCGCCTGGGCTTGCGTTACGTCTACCTCGGCTACTGGATACGCCAGTGCGGCAAGATGTCGTACAAGTCGGCTTACCGGCCGCTCGAGGCCTTGATCGACGGGCGCTGGCAGCCGTTCGACGCGATCGGGCCGTAACGGCCTGCTGAGCCGAAGCGCTGCAATGCAAACGGCCCGCCATCAAGGCGGGCCGTTCTGTGTCGTGCGAAGTTGGCCGAGCTCGGCCAAGTGTACGCCTTACATCGGCAGCACGCGGTCGTTGCCGTTGCCGGACAGTACGCGGACGCGCTGGCCGTTCTGCAGCGCCACGTCGGCCTCCTGCACGATCGAGATCATGCGCTGGCCGCGGTCGAGGCGGACGGTGACTTCGAACGCGTTCTTGGTGCCGATCGAACGCTGCGCGGCGCCGGTGGCGAGGCCGCCGGCCATCGCGCCGACGATCGCGCCGGCTGCAGAGCCGCGGCCGTGACCGATCGTGCTGCCGGCCAGTCCGCCCAGCGCGACGCCGCCGAAGTTGATCAGTTCGTTGCCTTGGCCTTCCATCTTCACCGGGTTGACCGAGACAACGGTGCCGAACTCGACCGTTTGCGCCTGGCGCATCTGGCCCTTGGAATAAACCTGCGCCGAGTCGGAAGTCGAGCAGCCGGTCAGCAGGGTGCCGGCGGCGATCGTGCCGACCAGGAGGGTGCGGGCGAGGGTGTTCATACGGTTTCCTTTGCTGCTGCAGGCTCGGCCAACCTTGCCGGTCGGACGGAGCGTTCTTACAGAATCCGGCACGCTTCGTCAAAGGCAAAGCGCGGCGAGCGCGCGCGCAGCGTGCTGGCGTCACCGTAGCCGATATTCACGAGGAAATTAGCTTTGAACCTGCCGTCGGGGAAAAATTCCGCGTTGACCTTGTCGGCGTCGAAACCCGACATCGGGCCGCAGTCGAGGCCGAGCGAGCGCGCGGCGAGGATCAGGTAGCCGCCCTGCAGGCTGCTGTTGCGGAACGCGGTCGCGTCGATCACCGGCTGGTTGCCTTCGAACCAGCTCCTCGCGTCGGTGTGCGGGAACAGCTGCGGCAGGTGCTCGTAGAAGCGCGTGTCCATCGCGACGATCGCGGTCGCCGGCGCACTCATCGTCTTCTCGACATTGCCTTCGGCGAGGCAGGGCTTCAGGCGCGCCTTGGCTTCGGGCGAGGCGACGAAAACGAAGCGGGCCGGCGAGCAGTTGGCACTGGTCGGACCCAGCTTCAACAGGTCGAACAGCTCGTGCAGCGTCTCTTCGCTCACCGGGCGGTGTTGCCAGTGGGTGAAGGTGCGGGCGTTGTGGAACAGTTGCTCGAGGGCGGCGTGCTGGATCGGCGTGGTCATGGGTTCACTCCGTTTTGGGTTGCGGGGGGGGCGGCCGACACGCTGTCGCGCGGCAGCGGTTCGGCGCCGTTGCCCGATAGGACGGTGATCGATACACGACGGTTCTTGGCGCGGCCGTCGTCGCTGGCGTTGTCGGCCACCGGCAGGTTCTCGGCGCGGCCGATCGCGACGAGGCGGTCCGGCGCGATGCCGCTCTCGACGAAGAGACGCACGACGCTGCCGGCGCGCGACGCCGACAGCTCCCAGTTGGACGGGTAGACCGGGTTCTTGATCGGCACGTTGTCGGTGAAGCCTTCGACGCGGACCGGGTTGTCGACGGTGGACAGCACGCGCGCGACCTCGGCCAACACCTGGCGCGACTGCGCCGACGGCGCGGCCTGGCCGACCGGGAACAGCGCGCTGTCCTTGATCTCGATCGCGACGCCGAGCGCGCTCTGCGTGACGCGCACCTGGCCGCCGCGGATCAGCGGGTCCATTACCTTCATCAGCTCGTTTGCCAGCTGCGCCAGCTTGGCCTGCTCGCGCCCCCGCTCGGGCGTGGTGACCTTGGGGCGGCTCTTGACCGCCTCGGCGACCGGTTTGGCGTTCGGTACGGCGATCATCGTGTTGGCGCCGCCGGTCGGCGGCGTCGGGTTGACCGTGATTTTCTCGCCGGTGTTGAACGCCTCGACGATGGCGGTCGACAGCACGCGGTACTTGCCCTCGTTGACCGACGAGATCGCGTACATCACGACGAAGAAGGCGAACAAGAGCGTGATGAAGTCGGCGTACGAGACCAGCCAGCGCTCGTGGTTCTCGTGTTCTTCTTCGTGGCGGCGGCGCCTGGCCATGTTGCCCCCCGGTCTCAGAACAGGCGCGACGCGAACAGTCCGCGCACGCCGTCGGACACCGATACGCCGAAGCGACGCGCGAAGCGGCTGGTCAGGTCGTCCTGCGGCGTGTAGTCGACGATGTTCTCGGCCTTGATCACGTCGCGCGCGACGCTGCGCGCCGAGCCGATGCCGTCGATCAGGCCGAGCGGCAGGCTCTTGTCGCCGAGCCAGACGCGGCCGGAGAACAGGTCGGGGTCGCTCTTCAGGCGCGAACCTCGGCCAAGCTTGACCGCCGCGATGAACTGCTTATGGATGTCATCGATCAGCTCGCGGCGGATCGCCTCGTGCTGCGGGTTTTCCGGCGAGAACGGGTCGCCCATCGCCTTATTGGCGCCGGCGGTCATCAGGCGGCGCTCGACGCCGAGCTTTTCCAGCGTACCGGTGAAGCCGAAGCTGCTCGACAGCACGCCGATCGAGCCGACGATGCTCGCCTTGTCGGCGTAGATCTTGTCGGCGGCGGCGGCGATGTAATAGCAGCCCGACGCGCACACCTCCTCGATCGCGACGACCACCGGGATGTCCGGGTGCTGTTTCTTCAGGCGCTTGATCTCGTCGTAGGCCATGCCCGACAGCACCGGGCTGCCGCCCGGGCTGTTGGCGCGGATCACGATGCCGCGCGTATTGCCGCTCTTGTACGCGGCCTCCATGCCTTCTACCAGCTTGTCGACGGTCTTGTTGTCGCCGGCTATCGCGCCGTCGAGGTCGACGAGCGCGGTATGCGCGCCGCCGAGGCCGACGCCGGTCTTCTCACCGTCGGCCGATGACCACATCGCCGCGACGACCAGCGCGGCGAGCGCAAGCCAGACCAGGCGGAAGAAGATTTTCCACTGCCGCGTGCGGCGCTGCTCGACGAGCGCGGCGCTGGCGAGTCTTTCGACCAACTGGCGTTCCCAGTTCGGATCCTGATTCAAGGGCTCTCTCCCGGTGTCTGATGGCGCCAGTCTAGCAAATCCGCGTTGACGACGGCATTTACGCGGTCACGTAGACCTGGCCGTCGCGTTCTTCGGCGGCGAGATGCACGAGGCTTGCGCCCTTGCACGGGCCGGCGACGCACAGGCCGGTGTCGGGCGCGTACAACGCGCCGTGCATGCTGCAGACGAGGAATTCGCGGTTCGCGTCGAAGAAATGGCCGTCGATCAGGTCGAGTTCTACCGGCACGTGGCGGCACGCGTTCTGGAACGCGTGGACGCGGCCCTGGTAGCGGATCGCGAAGCCCTTGGTCTTCTCGCCGCTGGCGTGGTCGATCACGAAGCGCACGCCGACGCCGCCATCCTCGAGCGCGCCCGAGTCGCAGATCAGTTCAGTTGCGGCAGCAGCCATGTGTGGAAGCTCAGGTAGGAATCGAAGATGCCGAGCGGCGAGCAAGATGCGAGTTCGTCTGCTGGGTGCGCGCCGTAGCTGACGCCGGCGCCGTGCGTGCCGGCGTTCTGCGCCATCAGGAGGTCGTGCGTGGTGTCGCCGACCATCAGCGTGCGGCGCGCATCGACGCCGAGATGGTCGGTCAGCTCGAGCAGCATCGCCGGGTGCGGCTTGGAGTGGCATTCGTCGACGGTGCGCGTCGCGTCGAACAGCTCGGCCAACCTCGTCTTGGCCAGCACGCGGTCGAGGCCGGCGCGGCTCTTGCCGGTGGCGACCGCGAGGAACGCGCCTTGCGCCTTGATCTCGGCCAACCCCTGCTCGACGCCGGCGAACAGTTCGATCGTCTCGTCGCCGCTCAGGTAGTGGTCGCGGTAGGCGACGACCATGTCCTGGTAGCGCTCCGGCTCCAGCCCCGGGCAGACGTAGCGCATCGCGTCGACGAGGCCGAGGCCGATCACGTGGCTCGCGCGCTCTCGTGGCGGCACCGGCAGGTTCAGGTCGGCGCAGGCGCCCTGGATCGAGCGCACGATGTGCGCGGTCGAATCCATCAGCGTGCCATCCCAGTCGAAAACGATCAGGTCAAAGGTCTTGGCCATAGGGTGTCAGCGACTCCAGAAAGGCGGAAAGTTCGGCGGGCAGCGGCGCCTTGAGCTCCAGCCGCTCGCCGGTCAGCGGGTGGGGCAGGGTGAGGCTGGTCGCGTGCAGGAACATGCGCTTGAGGCCGCGGCGCGCCAGTTCCTTGTTGAAGCCGAAATCGCCGTATTTCTCGTCGCCGGCGATCGGGTGGCCGCTCTCCTGCATGTGCACCCTGATTTGATGCGTGCGACCGGTCTTCAGTTGCGCCTCGACCAGCGTGAAGCCCCGGTACGGCGTGACGACGCGGAACACGGTGTGCGCGGCGATGCCGTCCGGTCCGGTCTGCACGCGGCGCTCGCCCTCGGGCGTGCTGAACTTGAACAGAGGCAGCTTGACGTGGCGCAGGTCGGCCGGCCAGTGGCCGAGGCCGAGCGCGAGGTAGCGCTTGTCCGGCACGTTGTTGCGGATCAATTCGTGCAGCTTGACCAGTGCCGAGCGTTTCTTGGCGACCATCAAGAGGCCCGACGTCTCGCGGTCTAGCCGGTGGACGAGTTCGAGGTAGCGCCAGTCCGGGTGCGCCTGGCGCAATTGCTCGATCACGCCGAAGGACACGCCGCTGCCGCCGTGCACGGCGACGCCCGCCGGCTTGTTGATGACGAGCAGCGCTTCGTCCTCATAAACCACGGGGAAGGTCGCTGCAGGCGCGATGTGTCGGCCGAGCGGTTTTTTCTCGGCGATGCGCACCGGCGGGATGCGCAGCACGTCGCCCGTCGCGATGCGCGCCGAAGCGTCGACGCGACCCTTGTTGAGGCGCACTTCGCCCGAACGCAGGATGCGATAGATATGGCTCTTGGGGACACCCTTCAGCACGCGCAACAGGAAGTTGTCGATGCGCTGACCGGCTTCTTCCTCGTCGACGGTGTGGAGGGTGACGGAATCTTTGCGAATGTCAGTCATTATGCTTATACTTCGTGCGCTTCTTCGCGTGTTGCAATGCGATGACAGCGATACCGGCAAGTCAAAGTCGCCCGCGTTTTTCAGCGGTGCGGCGCCGCTGCGGGAATCGTTCCGGCCGGCAGGGCAAGGCCCTGACCTGACGCCGCGAACCCGGCCGCAGCCACGGTTGTCTCGCTCACCGAAAAGCAGCGATGGTAATGCATTTGCACGCATCACGCACTCACGAGCTTTCCTCCCTCGATGCCAAGCCAGTCGGGGGACAACGCAGCAAAGTTTGACCCGGCGCGACAAGACCGGCCCTCGCAACCGGCAACGCCTTTCATCATTGGCGGTGCCATCCTCAGCGTTTCGAGCGCCATCCCGCTTGCCGCGTGAGATACGACATCAGGAAGTCGGCTTACGCCCTGCTACTCTTTGTTCTTTACATCGATACTTCTACGGAAAGCGCCCATTTTAGACCCTGGGCCGTCAAATACTTGCTGTGTCCCTAGCGTGAGTGCCGCGCGGGGAACGTTACATGAAACGTATGCTGTTCAACGCAACGCAGGCCGAAGAGCTTCGCGTTGCCATCGTCGATGGGCAGAAGCTCATCGACCTCGATATCGAGACCGTTGGCAAGGAACAACGCAAGGGCAATATCTACAAGGGCACGATCACCCGGATCGAGCCCTCGCTGGAAGCCTGCTTTGTCGACTACGGTACCGACCGTCACGGCTTCCTGCCGTTCAAGGAAGTCTCCCGTTCCTACTTCAAGGACTTCGACGGCGGCCGTCCGCGCATCCAGGACGTGCTGCGCGAAGGCATGGAAGTGGTCGTCCAGGTTGAAAAGGACGAACGCGGCAACAAAGGCGCCGCGCTGACCACCTATATCAGCCTCGCCGGCCGCTACATCGTCCTGATGCCGAACAACCCGCGCGGCGGTGGCGTATCGCGCCGCATCGAGGGCGAGGAGCGTCAGGAACTCAAGGAACTGCTGTCACAGCTCGAAACCCCGCAGGGCATGAGCCTGATCGCGCGCACCGCCGGTATCGGTCGTTCGCTCGAAGAGCTCAAGTGGGACCTCGACTATCTGATGCAGCTGTGGCGTGCCATCGAAGGCGCGTCGGGCGCGCAGAGCGCCCCGTTCCTGATCCTGCAGGAAAGCAGCCTGATCATTCGCGCGATCCGCGACTACTACCAGCCGGACATCGGCGAGATCCTGATCGACACCGAAGACGTGTACGACCAGGCCCGCCAGTTCATGAGCCACGTGATGCCGAACAACGTCAATCGCGTGAAGCTCTACACCGACCATGTGCCGCTGTTCTCGCGTTTCCAGATCGAGCACCAGATCGAGACCGCGTTCTCGCGCAGCGTGACGCTGCCGTCGGGCGGCGCGATCGTGATCGACCACACCGAAGCGCTGGTTTCGGTCGACGTGAACTCGGCGCGCGCCACCAAGGGCAGCGACATCGAGACCACCGCGCTGAACACCAACCTTGAGGCGGCCGAAGAGGTTGCCCGCCAGCTGCGTCTGCGCGACTTGGGCGGCCTGATCGTGATCGACTTCATCGACATGGAAGTGCCGAAGAACCAGCGTGAAGTCGAGAACAAGCTGCGCGAAGTGCTCAAGCACGACCGGGCCCGTGTGCAAATGGGCAAGCTGTCGCGCTTCGGGCTGTTGGAGCTGTCGCGTCAGCGTCTGCAGCCCAGCCTGGGTGAAACCAGCCACGAGCCTTGCCCGCGTTGCCATGGCACCGGCTTCATCCGCGGCACCGAATCGTCGGCGCTGCACATCCTGCGCATCATCCAGGAAGAAGCGATGAAGGAAAACACCGGTGCGGTGCACGCGCAAGTGCCGGTCGACGTCGCGACCTTCCTGCTCAACGAGAAGCGCACCGAGCTCTATTCACTCGAGGAGCGTCTCGGCGTCAGCGTGCTGCTGATTCCGAACATCCACCTCGAAACGCCGAACTACCAGGTCGTGCGCGTGCGCAACGATGGCATCGAGGAGCTGGGCGACGCGCCGAGCTACCTCCGTGTCGACGTGCCGGAAGAAGAGGCGCAGATCCGATTCGGCCAGGAGAAGGAAAAACCGGTTCGCCAGGAGGCCGCGGTCAAGGGCATCACGCCGTCGCAGCCGGCCCCGGTCTCTGTCGAGCCGAAACCTGCCGCTGCGGCGCAGCCGGTCGCCCAGCCTGGCCTGATCGCGCGCATCGTCTCGTGGTTCAAGGGTGATGGCGCGTCGGCCGAAGTGCCGAAAGCCGGAGAGAAGAAAGAAACGCCGCGTCGCGATACGCGCCAGCCTCAGGGCAAGTCGCCGCGCCAAGGTGGCGATGAGCAGCGCCGTCGCAGCGGCCAGCAGCAAGGCGCCCAGCGTCGCGGTCGCGACGAGCAGCGGGAAGAGCGTCGCCCGGCGGGTGTGGAAGACAAGCCGCGGCGCCAGCCGGCCGAGGCACGTGCCGGTGACACGCCGCGTACCGAACGCGGGGAGCGTCAAGAGCGCCAGGAGCCGCGCGAGCGTGGCGAGCAGCGCGAAGGCCGTCGCGAACGCAAGGAACGCGAACCCCGCGAGCCCCGTGAGCCGCGCGAAAACCGTGTGGTGAGCGCCGAAGAAGCGCAGGTCGAAGAGGCGCGTGCGCCGCGCGCTCAGCAGGAGCGCCAGGACCGTCGCCGTGCGCCGCAAGCCGAGGCACCGGCAGAGCCGGTGGCCGGGGTCGAAGGTGGCGAAGCTGCCGCTCCGACCGAAGGCGAAGCGCGCGAGCGCGGTGAACGTCGCCGCCGCCGTGGTCGTCGTGACCGTCGTCAAGACGAGTCGGTGACCAACGTGACCGCGCTGGCCGGCGAGCTGTCGCTCGGTGTTGACGAGCTGCTCGGAGAGCTGCGTGCGATGGGTCTGGAAAAGGCCGCCGTCGATGCGCCGCTGAGCGAGCAGGAAAAGCGCCAGGTGCTCAAGCGCCTGAAGCCGGAAGCGCTGGCCGAACTCGAGGCCGTGCAACAAGCCGAAGCGCCCAAGGCCGACGTCGCACCGGTTGAAGCGGTCAAAGCCGAGGCGAGCGAGGCAGAAGAAGCCAAGCCGGCTCCGACAGAGCCGGTCGCCGAAGCGGCCCCTGAGTCAGCCGTCGCGAAAGTGCAGCCGCAAGTCGAAAGCCAGCCGGAAGCGGCGGTGGCGGTCGAGAGCGTCGCTGATGAGTCCGCGCTGGCAGTCGTCGAGGTAGCCGAAACCGTGGTCGAAGCCGAGCCACGTGTGGCGGCAGCCCCGGTGGAAGAAGCCGCCAAGCCCGTTGAGGTCGAAACGGTCGTCGTGGTCGAAGAAGTGGCTGCCGTCGCTGAACCGGTCCGTGCGGCCGAAGCCCAGCTTGTGGCCGAAGAGGCCGTGGACTTGGCCGAGGCGGCTCCGGTTGCCGAGGTCAAGGTCGAAGCTGCCAAGCCGGCCGCCGTCGAGCCTGTTAACCTCGGTGGCCTGGTGATGGTCACGACCAAGGCGCCCGACGCGTCGGCCGGGCCGGTCGTCGAGCAGGAAGTGGTCGGCGTCCGTCGCCGCGACGTGGCGCGTGAAGACGCGGCTGGCGAGGCTGCCGTAGAGCTGGTGCAGATCGAGACGCGCGGCAACGCCGGTTGATCTATCGTGCAGGCAAGGCCCGGGTCGGTAAAATGACGCCGATCCGGGCTTGACGGAAAGCGACAGCATCGTTATTATTTCGTTCTCCCTTCCCCGATAGCTCAGTCGGTAGAGCGACGGACTGTTAATCCGCAGGTCCCAGGTTCGAGCCCTGGTCGGGGAGCCAAATTAAAAAAACGCCGTACAGCATAAGCTGTGCGGCGTTTTTGTTTTACTGGCCGGGAAATGGATCTGCTTGTGTCGAGCGGTTCGATTCGCCAAATAAACTCGGGCAATGAGTTTACCGATCGGTTACCGGCGAAATAAGAGCGGCTTCGATATGCAGTATGCGTGCCGTGATTGTTATGCAGCACGAATGACGATGGGCTGGCGCCTTCGATTTAACGGCTTTCACCATGAAGCCGGCAGGTCGAATCACGTCTCCTTTCTCATCTGATCACCGATAATGTCCTGCCAGAACAGCGCCTGCTCTTGTTTTTTTTTGATAGGCTTGCGGCTTCTTCCGAGGCCGGATTGGCCATTGGTCATTCCCTTTTCTCCTGGTTTTTTCAATTGGAAAATGCCGTGCAGGCATATGCCACGGCCACTTCTTACAAGACCCATCGGTTTGGTGGGTATCGGATCGGCAATATGAGTCATTGAATCCGGTCGGATTACATCTGTTAATTATTTTCCCGCCGGAATTTGAATAAATCGGCCCGGCCGCGCTTGATTGCCGTCGTTCGCACCGGTAGGGTTCGCGCTTTTCATTAGCGGACGACGATATGCGATCCCTCGTCATCATGGCCGTCTTGACGGTGGCGCTGACCGGCTGTCTCAACCAAAGCGAAAAACTGTTATCGCAGACGACGTCGATGGCCAATCAGGTCATCGATGCGCTCGAGCAGACGGCGCCGCCGGACAATGGGCCCATAGAGGCCGCCGACCTCGTCAATGGCAAGAACGACGTCGGTCACCGCGATTTCAGCTCGGCGAAGAAGGTGCTGCCACGCGTGTTTGCCGGCATGGAAGAAGACTTCTACTGCGGCTGCGCTTACACGGGCAAGACGATAGACCTCAAGAGCTGTGGCTATGAACCGCGCAAGAACCGCAAACGGGCCAAGCGTCTCGAGTGGGAGCACGTCGTGCCGGCGTGGGCGCTGGGGCATCAGCGCCAGTGCTGGCAGAGGGGCGGGCGCAAGAATTGCGCCGCCAACGACGCCGTATTCCGCATGGCCGAGGGCGACCTGAACAATCTGGTGCCGTCGGTGGGCGAGGTCAACGGCGACCGCAGCAATCTTTCCTACGGCGCGTGGACGCGCAATCCCGAGCCGATGTACGGCCAGTGCAAGACCATCGTCGATTTCCAGGGCAAGCGGGTGCAGCCGCGCGAAGAGGTGCGCGGCCGCGCCGGGCGGATCAGCCTGTACATGCACGAGCGCTACGGCCTCAGGGTGAGCGGCCAGGACAGGAAGCTGTGGTGCGCGTGGGCGAGGACCTACCCGGCCGACGATTGGGAGCTGAGGCGCGACGAGCGCATCATCAAGTTGCAGGGAGAGGGCAATCCGCTGGTGAGCAACCCTGCAGAACTCGAGCGAGTCTGTTCCGGCTAGCCGGTGCATGGGCCTTGTCTGACGGGGACGCGGGTGTTTCCCTGGACTTCCTCCGGAGTGGTGCGGCCGGAGCGTGCGCCCTAAGGGACATCGCCCGGTAGGCTCGGCCAAACTTGGGATCAAGCTGCTGATTTGTCAGTAAAAAAATGCCACGAACAAGAGATTCGTGGCTTTTTTATGGGCTATGTTTAAACGGCTCGTTGTTGTTGTTGAAACCAAAGCCTATTCATGGCGGCGGGGTATCGTCGTCGTGACGCCGGAGGTCGTCTGCCATGCCGGATCATCCCGCCCCCGTCCTGCCCGACTTCGACGCGCTGGCCGCGCTCTACCGCCAGGACCCGCTCGCCTTCGAAGAGCTGCGCCATCGTTTGTTGCGTGCCGAGGTCGATGCGGCACCACCCGAGCAGCGCCCGCGGCTGGAGCAAACGCTGTCGCTGATCGAACTGACGCGCCGTGCCGCGAAGAACCCGATGCACGCCGTGGTGCTCGCCAACCGGCTGATGTGGTCCGCCTTCTGGCGCCTGCACCGCGTGCTGAACGAGGGCACGCCGCTGACGCCATACGAGCAGGCGCACAGCGCAAAGGTGCTGGCGTTCGCGCCACGGCTGGTCAGGCCGAAGTAGCGGATGGGCGTTAGCTGAATTATGACGTCTCCTCGTGGCATCGCACACGAGGAGCGCCACCGTGCCTGGTCTGGAGGATGACGGCAAGGCGAGTGAACCTCGTTTGGTCTGTCATCCGCACAAGCTTGGCCGAGCCGACCCTCTCGCCGTGGCAACGGCCTATCGCCATGCCAATAATCAAACGCTGATGCCCGAATCCGTTTGTTGGTGTGCCGATCGCGGGGCCTTTGTTTTCAATGATTGGCGGTAGAGGTGCGGCCTATGTGATGCATCGGACTACGGCTTGCGTCGTATCGGTTGGAGCGTAGCGAAAGGGTCGGCGAGGGGCGAGCGAATGTCGAAGCGGCGCGCCTTCGTCGATCACGGGCGCGCCGGTTGCCGAGTGGATGGCGCCGCAGGCAGGCAGAGAATGGGGCTCGGCCAACCTCGGCGGGGTGGGGCGAACGACATCAATCGCCCGGCAGGGTTGGCCGAGCCCGCCCCGGTGCGACGCCGGGCCCTTGGCTGGGTCCGGGCTCTTGGATCGGGACGGGATGGCGGTGGATGGCGTCCCCGGCGCAAGCGCCGGAGCGCCGCACCGCCTGTTGCCGTTTCAGTGCGACATCAGCACCGGCACCGTCATCGACTCGAGAACCGTCTGCGTGGCGCCGCCTAGCACGATCTCGCGCAGCCTGGAGTGGCCGTAGGCGCCCATCACGATCAAGTCGGCGCCCACGTCGGCCGCGTTCGACAAGAGCAGGTTGCCGACGTCGACGCTCGCGCCGTGTTCGCTCGTGACCTCGACCTCGACGCCGTGGCGCGCCAGGTAGACGGCGATGTCCGTCCCAGGCGCCTCGCCGTGGTCGCCGCCATGGACCGGGTTGATAGTCAGCACGTGGGTGCGTTTGGCGCGCTTGAGCAGCGGGAGTGCGTTGGTCAGCGCGCGCGTCGCCTCCTGGCGGGCGTCCCAGCCGACCAGTATCTGCTGGCCGACGGTGTCGAAGCCGCCGGAGTAGGGCACGATCAGCACCGGCCGGCCGGCGCCCATCAGCACCGTCTGCGGGTAATCGGTCGGCAGCTTGTCGACCGACTGCGTCGGGTCGCCCTGGCCGATGATGACGAGGTCGTGGTAGCGCGCGTTCAGGTACATGTCCTCGATCGGCGCGCCGATGAGCTGCCGCCATTCCACGCTGGCGAGCCCGGCCAGCCGTACCGCGTTCTCGAAGGTGTCCTGCGCGCGGCGCGCGCTGGCCTCGACGTAGTCGGGTACCGTGCCGGACGCATAAGGGTAGGGGGCCGCGGCGAAGCCGCCGTCGCTCAGCGGCAGGGGAGCGACAAACAGGCCGGTCAGATGGGCGTCGAAGGTCTGCGCGAGCGTGATCGCGGTGTCGAGGCGCGCGGCGGCGCGGGGGCTGCTGTCGACGTGAACCAGCAGGCTTTTGTAGGCCATGATGAACCTCCATGCGTGTGCTACTGAAGACGACTACGCTGCGCTGCCATCTCGTGGCCGCGCGACTCAAACAGCCCGTCATTTCCATTTCAGGATGCCCGGAGCCCGGGATGCCCTCGACGGCGGGCACGCCGACGATAATCGGTGCGATCGCGGAACGTTCCGCCTGGCTTTCCATTCGGGCGAATTCAGCCCGGCCACCGCCGAGCCCATCACGCAGGAGCCCAGCCCCATCGCGCGGGCGGCCAGCATCAGGTTTTTCGCTGCCAGCCGGCAGTCGGCGACGACAAAGGGCTCGGCCGACCTCCCGCAGAGAATGATCACCGTGTCGGCATTGTAGAAGAGCTTGGAGTCGGTTTCCTGGAGACGCTCAAAGGTGTGGCCGCCGCGCTCCGGGTGCTTGCGGTGCACTTCCTGCAGGAAGAAGCGTTTGGCGTGAAGGCGCATCATCGTTTGCCACCGTGCGCCGGATTGTTTCGCCGCCTGGCGCAGGGCGTTGCGTCTTCGCCCGGTGCGTGTAAGCTGTGCCCAGATAAAAATTCTTACTGACTGGGATGATCGCAATGAGCAATACAAGCAAGAGGCCGAGGATCGTCGTCGTCGGCGGCGGCGCAGGCGGTCTGGAGCTGGCGACGCGGCTCGGCCGCACCGTCGGCGCGCGCCGCGAGGCGAAGATCGTGCTGGTGGACGGCTCGCCGACGCACATCTGGAAGCCGCTGCTGCACGAGGTCGCGACCGGCGCGCTCAACACCGGCGAAGACGAGGTCAACTACTTCGCGCACGGCTACCGCAACGGCTACGAGTTCGAATTCGGCTACATGGAAGGGCTCGATCGCGCGCGCCAGGTGGTGCGCGTCGCGCCGATCCACGGCTCGGACGGTACGCTCTTGAGTCCGGCGCGCGAGATTCCCTACGACTGGCTGGTGCTCGCCGTCGGTTCACAGGCGAACGACTTCGGCACCGCCGGCGTTGCCGAGCACGCGATGTTTCTCAATACGCCGACCGACGCCGAGAAGCTGCGCCGCCGGATCCTCGAGCTCGCTTTCGCGATCAGCACCGGCGCCGACAGCGGGCGCCGCCTCGGCATGGCCATCGTCGGCGGCGGCGCGACCGGCGTCGAACTGGCGGCCGAACTGAACCACACGATGCGCGAACTGCACCAGTACGGTTCGCGGCTGTCGACCGACCGCGTCGAGATCAGCGTGATCGAGGGCGCCGACCGCATCCTGGTCGCCGCGCCGCCGTCCTTGTCGCAATACGCCGAGGAGCAGCTCGAACGCCGCCAGATCCGCGTGCTGACCAACAGCCGCGTCGCCGCGGTCACCGCCGACGGCGTCGAGCTCGCCGACGGCCGCCGCGTGCCGGCCGACGTCACCGTGTGGGCGGCCGGCGTGAAGGCGCCGGCGTGGTTGGCCGAGCTCGACGGGCTGGCGGTCAACCGCGTCAACCAGCTCAAGGTTGGCCGAGACCTGCTGTGCGAGGGCGAAACGCGCGTGTTCGCGATCGGCGACTGCGCCGCCGCGCCGGACGGCGACTCCGGCCGTACGCTGTCGGCGACCGCGCAGGTCGCGCACCAGGAAGCCAAATGGCTGGCCGGCTCGATCACCGCGAAGCTGCGCGGCAAGGAGGTCGCGCCGTTCGTGTTCAAGCCGCAGGGCATGATGGTGTCGCTCGGCAAGCACACCGCGGTCGGCAGCCTCGCGTCGGTGGTCGGCCCCAAGCGCGACTACCATGTGGAAGGCCTGGGCGCGAAGATGATCTACGCGTCGCTGTACCGGATGCACCAGGCGGTAGTGCACGGCTGGGCGCTGGCGGCCTTGCTGTACTGCGGCGACAAGCTGCGCCGCGTCGCGCGCCCGGCGCTGAAGCTGCACTGAGTCCTTGTTCGGCCGGCGGGTCAGTCCAGGCCGCCGGCCGGTTCGGTCGATGAAGGGGGTGGGGTGATGAAGCTGTCCTGGCGGCTCGGGCCGCTGCTGTTGCTGTCGACGGCCTGCACGGCCGAGCCGGCAGGCGTCGTCCAGAGCGAGGCGGCGCGTTTCGAGGTGAAGGTGCTGACGCGCAAGCTCGACCATCCGTGGGGGCTCGCCTTTCTGCCCGACGGGCGCATGCTGGTCACCGAGCGCATCGGGCGGCTGCGCCTTGTCGCGGCCGACGGCAGGCTCGACCCGGTGCCGGTCTCGGGCGTGCCCGAAGTCGTCGCCGAAGGGCAGGGTGGGTTGCTCGACGTCGCGCTGCACCCCGACTTCAAGCGCAACGGCTGGGTCTATCTGTCGTACTCGGCCGGCAGCGGCGGCCTGACCGGCACCGAAGTCGCGCGCGGCCGGCTCGACGGCCATTCGCTCAGGGACGTGGCCACGCTGTTCCGCATGCAGCCCAAGTCGAGCGACGACCAGCATTTCGGCGGCCGCATCGTCTTCGACCGCGCAGGTTTCCTGTATTTGACGCTGGGCGACCGCGGCGAGATGCCGCGCGCGCAGTTGCCGGGCGACCACGCCGGTTCGGTGATCCGGCTGACCGACGAGGGCAGGGTGCCGAACGACAACCCCTACGTCGCGCGCTTGGGCTGGCGACCCGAGAAGTACACGCTCGGCAATCGCAACCCGCAGGGGCTGGCACTCGACCCTACAGGGCAGTTGTGGCTGACCGAGCACGGGCCGCAGGGCGGCGACGAGCTGAACAAGGTCGACGCGGGCGTCAACTACGGCTGGCCGGTGGTCACCCACGGCCGGCAGTACATCACCGGCGCGAAGATCGGCGAGGGCAAGAGCAAGCCCGGGATGCGCGACCCGGTCTACTACTGGGTGCCGTCGATCGCGCCGTCGGGACTCGCCTTCTACACCGGCAAGCGCTTTCCCGGCTGGCGGGGCGATCTGTTCGCAGGCGCCTTGAAAGACCGGATGCTGGTGCGACTGACCTTGAAGGACGGCAAGGTCGTGCACGAGGAAAGGCTGATCAAGAACCGCATCGGCCGCATACGCGACGTGCGCAACGGGCCCGACGGCTATCTGTATCTGCTGACCGACGAAGACGACGGCGTGCTGGCGCGACTGGAGCCGGCACCCTGACGGATGTCATGTGCACGAAAAGCTCGGCCAACCTTCGAAGGTTGGCCGAGCTTTTTTTTTTGCCACTAGTCGCGACGTCAACGATCAGGGCCGGCCGCGCGCGATCTCCTGCTGCGTGCCGGCGGTCATGTGGCCGAGCCGGCCTGCGGGCGTTGTTCTGGTCGTGCAGTGCGCTGCTGATCGTGGTGGTGTTGCAGGACGCTGGCGCGCGGTGCGGCCGGTGGGGTCGAAAAGGAAAAAAGACGGGTTGCCTCTCGGCAACCCGCAAAGGGACAGCGTGGGAAAACGGGGTCAGGCGGCGGCTTCGCCGCTCTCGGGGGACAGATAGGCGAAACGGCCGACGAAGGGCTTGGCGATCGGGTAGTCGAGGTCGCCGTGCTTGCTGGTGCCGAGCCTGAGGGAAACGATCGCCTCGACCAGCTTGACTGCGGCGCTCACGCCGTCGATTACCGGCAGGCCGATCTCGTGGCTGATCGCGTCGGTCAGGTCGGCCATGCCGCCGCAGCCGAGCACGATGGCGCCGGCGCGGTCTTCGTCGCGCGCGCGCCGGCATTCGTCGACGATGCGTCCGAAGGCGCCGGACGCGGGGTCTTCGAGGTCGAGCACTGGGATGTCGGCGGCGCGCACCTTGTTGCAGAACGCTTCCATGCCGTAGTTGCGCGCCAGGTGTTCGGCGATGACGATGGTGCGGTTCATGGTGGTGACCACCGAGAAGCGGGTGGCCAGCAGGCTCGCCACGTGCATGGCGGCCTCGGCGATGCCGATGACGGGTTTCTTGGTCAGTTCCCGGGCGGCCATCAGGCCCGGGTCGCCGAAGCAGGCGATGACGTAGCCGTCCATGTTCTCGCGCTCGCCGCGCCGGATTTCGTCCAGCACGCCGACGACGCTGACGGCTTCGTCGAAGTGGGATTCGATCGAGACCGGCCCGCTCTGCGGGTTCACGGCCAGGATGTCGGTCCCCGGACTGGCTACCGCCCGCGCTGCGGCGCCAATCTTCTGGGTCATCGAGACGGTCGTGTTCGGGTTGATCACCTTGATCTTCATTGCCGGTTCTCCTGTGCAGATGGCCGGGCGGTGATCTTCCGGTGCTATCGACCGCCCATTTCGCTAAATATTTTCTTGAAGTCGGGTTCGCCGTCTTCTTCCAGGGCCATGTTCAGGCCCGATTCCACTTCGATCAGGTGCCTCAGCATCAAGGCTTTCACACCTTCCAGGTCGCGCTGCGCCAAGAGTTCGATCAGCTCGTCGTGGCAGCCGTTGTCGCAGGTGGCGTCCCACGACGATCCATAGACGGCGAGGATCAGCGACGAGCGCGATACCAGCCGTACCAGGAAATCGTTCAGGTCGTCGTTCCCGGCGATCGCGAGGATGCGCACGTGGAACTGGCCCGACAGATTGATCGCGAGGCGCGCGTCGTGCCGCTGGTGCGCCTGGTGTTCCTGCTTGGCGATCGCCCTGAGCGCGGCGATGTCGCCGTCCCTGATCTTTTCGACCACGAGGTCGAGGCTGCCGACCTCGATCAGGCGGCGCGCGGCGAACACGTTGCGCGCTTCCTGCACCGTCGGCTTGCTGACCGCCGCGCCGCGCTTGGGCTGGATGGTGACCAGTCTTTCGATGGCGAGACGGTGCAGCGCCTTGCGGATCACGGTGCGGCTGACGCCGAAACTTTCGGCCAGCGCATCCTCGGGGAGCTTGACGCCCGGCAGCAGCCGGTGTTCGACGATGGCGGTGAAGATCCGCGCGTATACAAGCTCGTCCTTGGTGCTTTCGTCCGCGAATCCGGTATTGCCGGATGCGAGTTCCAGAAGCATGGTTTCAATCCTCCCTTTGTGTACGAGAACCATGCTTCCATGATACGCGGCGAGATTTGCCGAGTCATCACGTACACAATATAGCCGCTATTTCGTATACGTAAAATACTTTCCGGAGCGTGGTGTGGCGTGCGTTTCACAGGGGTTTGTCCCTATAGCTGGCCCGAATCGATGAAAATACAGTGTTTCGCACAAGCCGAGTTTCATGTATCCAAAAAAAGCTTGATACGTATACAAGACAGGACTACAACAGAGTGGCAAGTGGCCGTGAAGAGCCCGGAGCCATTACTACAGTGCAATAGAGGAGAAAGTCGTGAATCAACACCCGAACCATGGCACCCAGGCGGTGCCGCCCGGCTACAGCGAACGCCTGTACAACGAAGACCTCGCGCCGCTGAAGGACAAGAACTGGAACTGGTACAACATCTTCGCGTTCTGGATGTCCGACGTGCACAGCGTCGGCGGCTACGTGTTCGCCGGCAGCCTGTTCGCGCTGGGTCTGGCGAGCTGGCAGGTGCTGGTCTGCCTGCTGGTCGGCATCGGCATCGTGCAGTACATGGCCAACCTGGTCGCGCGGCCGAGCCAGCAGGCGGGCATCCCTTATCCGGTGGTGTGCCGGCTGTCGTTCGGCGTGTTCGGCGCCAACATCCCGGCGGTGATCCGCGGGCTGATCGCGGTCGCCTGGTACGGCATCCAGACCTATCTGGCGTCGGCGGCGCTGGTGATCGTCGTGCTGCGCTTCTTCCCCGAGCTGGCCTACCTCACGCAGACCAAGTTCGTCGGCCTGTCCATCCTCGGCTGGTACGCCTTCATGGCGATGTGGCTGCTGCAGGCCGCGGTGTTCTGGCGCGGCATGGAAGCGATCCGCAAGTTCATCGACTGGGCCGGCCCGCTGGTCTATCTGGTGATGTTCCTGCTGATGGGCTGGATCGTATACAAGGCCGGCTGGAACAACATCAGCTTCTCGCTGAGCGAAAAATCGCTGAGCGGCTTCGATGCGGCCTGGCAGATGGTGATCGCGACGGTGCTGGTGGTGTCGTACTTCTCCGGCCCGACGCTGAACTTCGGCGACTTCACGCGCTACGCCAAGTCGATGGACGACGTGAAGAAGGGCAACTTCTGGGGCCTGCCGGTCAACTTCCTGCTGTTCTCGGTTGTCACCGTGATCGTGATCTCGGGCACGCTGCCGCTGTTCGGCAGGATCATCCACGACCCGATCGAGACCGTCGGCCTGATCGACAACACCACCGCCGCCGTGCTGGGCGCGCTGACCTTCGTGAGCGCGACCATCGGCATCAACATCGTCGCCAACTTCGTGTCGCCGGCGTTCGACTTCTCCAACGTGAACCCGCAGAAGATTAGCTGGCGCATGGGCGGCATGATCGCGGCGGTCGGCTCGGTGTTCCTGACCCCGTGGAACCTGTTCAATTCGCCTGAAGTGATCCACTACACCGTCGACACCTTGGGCGCCTTCATCGGCCCGCTGTACGGCATCATGCTGATGGATTATTACGTGGTGCAAAAACGCCATATCGACGTCGACGCGCTGTACAGCGACAAGCCGGGCAACACCTACTGGTACGAGAACGGCTACAACAAGGCCGCAATCAAGGCGCTGGTGCCGGCCGCCATCCTCGCGCTGATCTGCTCGCACGTGCCGGGCCTGAGGGAGTACCTCGGCCACTTCGCGCTGTTCGTCGGCGGTTTCGTCGGCGCCTACCTCTACAAGACGCTGGCGCGCTGCCCGCAGGCCGTCGCCGCCCGTCTCGCGGCGGCCCGGAGCTGATCCCCACGTCCTTAAGATCCACTCTCCAAGTGAAGTCTTCGCGGCAACCTTCGGGTTGCCGTTTTTTATGCCTCAGCCCCAGCCCAGCGGGCGCGACACGCCGTTCTGCGGCTCGCGCTCGTCGGCGTAGGCGGCCATCAGGTGTGACAAGAGCGCGCGCGCCGGCGCGGACAGCGCGAGCACCGACTTTACGCACAGCTTGAGGTCGCGCTCGGCCCACGGGTCGGACAGCGGCACGACCGCGACGCGGCCCTGCGCCTCGAGCGCGAGCGCGGCGCGCTGGGGCAGGATCGAGACGCCGGCGCCGGCCGACACCAGTGCGGCGACCGCGGCGAAGCTGCCCATCCTGGTGCGCGGCTTCAAGGGCTTGCCGTAGGCGCGCGCCATCTGTTCGATGAAGCGCTGGATCGCGCTCTTTTCCGGTAGGCCGACGAAGGGTTGGCCGAGCGCCTCGGACAGCGGCACGCCGTCGCGGTCGGCGAGCGCATGGCCTACCGGCACGATCAGCACCAGCTTGTCGTGCGCGAATGGCAACAGCGTCATCTCGTCGCCGCCGACGTTGCCGTCGAGCACGCCGATCTCGGCCTCGCCGGCGGCGATCGCCGTCACGATGTCGCGGCTATTGCGCTCTATCAGTTGCACGTCGATCAGCGTCTCGCGCGCGAGGAAGGCACCGAGCACCGGCGGCAGGAAGTCGTGGCAGGCGACGCTGTTGGCCATCAGCCTCACCTCGCTGCGCACGCCGCCGGCCAGGTCCGCCAGGTCGGCCGACAATTGCTCGGCGCCGGCCAGCAGCCGGCGCGCGTGCTGCAGCAGGACGTCGCCGGCGGCGGTCAGTACCACGCCGCGCGCGTGGCGCTCTGCCAGCACGAGCCCGTACAGCGTCTCGAGTTTTTTCAGCCGCTGGCTGGCCGCCGACAGCGCGCAGGGCAGCGCGGCGGCGGCGGCGGTCAGGTTGCCGGTCTCGGCCAACAGCACGAAGAGTTTCAGGTCGACAAAGTCGAGTCGCATCGCAGCATTCGTTTTTCGTGAAGGAAGCTTTTATCAAATCGGAATGCCAAGCGCTTGGCAAGCGCCGATAATGAAGGCTGCACAAGGAGAAACCCATGTCCGACAGCTGTACCGCCGCGGCCCCCGTCGGCCGCTTTGCCTTCGTATCCGATAAAGGATTCGTCTACGCGGTGCTCGCCGCGGTCGGTTTTTCCGCCAAGGCGATCTTCGTCAAGATCGGCTACCGCTACGGCGCCACCGCCGAGCCCATGCTGGCGCTGCGCATGGTCTTCGCACTGCCGTTTTTCGCGTTCATGGCGTATGCGGCGCGCGGTACGCCATGGCCGGGGGCTCGGCCAACGTTGAAGCAATGGGGTGGCCTGGTCTGGCTTGGGCTGATGGGTTACTACCTGTCGAGCCTGTTCGACTTTCTCGGTCTCGAATACGTGTCGGCGGCGCTCGAGCGGCTGACCCTGTTCCTCTATCCGACCTTGGTGCTGATGCTGTCGCACCTGTTCCTCGGCAAGCGCTACCCGCGCGCGGTGTGGGGCGCGGTCGCGCTCGCCTACGCCGGCATCGGGCTCGCGTTCTGGAACGACCTCGTCGCCACGCAGATGAGCGGCGATTTGTGGATCGGCGTCGCGTGGGTCGTGGCGAGCACGCTGAGCTACGCGATCTACCTGATCGGCAGCGGCGAGGCGATGGGCCGCTTCGGCGCGCCGCGGCTGACCGCGTACACGATGCTGGTGGCGGTGGCCGCGGTGCTGATCCACGCCGCCGCGGGCACGGTGCCGGCCGATTATCACTTGCCGTGGCAGGCTTACGCTTCGGCGCTGGCGATGGCGCTGTTTTCGACCGTGCTGCCGGTGCGCTGGCTGAACCTCGCGATCCGCCAGATCGGCGCCGGGCGCGCCGCGTCGGTCGGTACGCTCGGCCCGGTCCTGACGATGGCGATGGCGTGGGCGCTGCTCGGCGAAAGCCTGTCGGCCCTGCAGATCGCAGGCGCCATGCTGGTGATCGCCGGCGTGGTGCTGATCGGCCGCGCGAGGCGCTAGGAGAAGACGAAATGATCACGACGACGTGCGGCGGACGACTGAATCCTGCCGCGTCGCCAGGCGCAGAAAAGCTCGGCCAACCCTTCAAAGGTTGGCCGAGCTTTTTTTACCTGCCTTGTCTCAGCGATCCAGGATGCGCGCGGCCGCGCGGTAGCCCCACCACAGCGCTTCCTCGAACACCGAATAGCCGGACAGGTCGCCGTGCGCGAACAAGACTTTCTGGTCGAGCCCACGCAAGGCGAGCAGCGTCGGGTGGTCGAGGTAGCCGGGCACCGGCGTCGACATCGCGTGGCCGCGCACGGTGACGTCGAGCGCCTTCGCGTGACGGTACAGCCGCCAGCCGTAGACCGTTTCGAGGTCGGCTAGCAAGAGCTCGGCCAAGGCGTCGGCACCCGCCGTCGCGAGAAAGCGCCGGAGGTCGGCCGGGGTCTGGCCGCTCAGCGCCTGGTAGCTGGTGAACACGGTCGTCGCCGGCCGCGCGGCGCGGACCGCCTGGTGGCTGGCGTCGACGTAGCCGAGCGTCCTGCCGCGGTGGACGACGTTGTCCCACGCGAGCGGCGCGCCGCGCGCCTCGGCGGGGAAGCCTTCCATGTGTAAATTCCCTACCAGCCAGCTCGCCTGCGGCGGAAGCGGAATGGATATGTCGACGCCGTAGTCTGTGAATTTCACCACGCGGCGCGCGACGTGCAGCGGCATCGCGACGACGGCGCGGCGCGCGTGCACGGTATACGTCTTCCAGCCGCCGGCGGTTCTCGCCGCGCACAGCGCCTCGACGCCGGCGGCGGTTTCCTTCAGCGACACGGCAAAGCCGTCGCGCCGCTGCGCCGCGACGCGATCCTGCATCCGTCCGGTGATCTCGCCGAGGCCCGCCGACCAGGTCAGCACCGCGCCGGCTCCGGCGTTGGCCGCTTCGCCGGCGCGGCTGGCGAAGTAGTGCAGGCCGGCCCACGCCGACACCACGTCGATGCCGGCGCCGTAGTCGTCGCGGCAGGCGTAGTCGAGGTACCACAGCAGCTTGGCCGAGCGATAACCGTGCTCGGCCAACCATGACGCGAAGGTCTGCGCATCGAGCCTGCGCCATTCGGCGTCGGCGGACGACAACGAGACGGGGATCGCGAACAGCTTCTTGCCATCGGCGCCGATCCGCCGTTTCAGCTTTTCGGCGAGGCCGAAGAAGCGGCGCGTGTCGGCATCCAGCGGTTCCGGCATCAGGCTGTCGTGCCAGACGCCGTCGGCGAACAGCCGCTCGTCGGGGCTGTGCACCAGCGCCGCCTCGTCGAAGTGCGGTTTTTCGGAGAACGGGCCGGATTCGATCACGCCGAGGTCGTACAGCAGTTCGCGCACGTGCGTCGATTCTCGCGACGGCAGCGGCAGGTAGTGCGCGCCCTTCGGGTAGCGCCATTCGCCGAAGCGGCCGCAGGCGGCATTGCCCATCGGCTCGGGGCCCGTGACGACGAGAAAGTCGCCGTCGCCTTCGCGTGCGAGCTTGTACGCGCATCCGAGGCCGGCGACACCGCCGCCGAGGATGACGGTGCCGGTCGTCACGTTAGCCGAGGGGGCGGGCAGGGCGGCCGCGTCGCGCAACAGGTGGCCTTCTACCATCCCGGGCCTGTCGACGCGGATCGGCAGCGCGATCCCGCGCCATCGGCCGCAGCCGGACAGCGCCGCCGTCGCCGCGGTCAAGGTCAGAAACCGCCGCCGGTCCATCAGCGGATCACCTCTTGCCAGTCTTTCTCGAAGTCGTGCACCAGCGACTGCGTGTTCAGCCGGTTCGGTTCGACCTTCGGGCGCGGCATGTCGGGCGGGAAGCGGAACAGCTCGCGCGTCGTCGCCGCGTCGAGGAAGAGCGTGGCGATCGGGTAGGAACTCGGCGGCGTGTAGTCGTCGTGGCGGGCTGCCAAGGTGAAGCCCCATTCGCCGAAGGACGGCACGTAGGCGTGGTAGGGCCAGGTGTGGAAGCCGGCTTCTCTCAAGGTCGCGTCGACCGCCCAGTAGGCGCGCGGCGCGTAGTACGGCGACGTCGACTGGATTGCCGCCAGGCCGTTCTCGGACAGGTGCTTGTTCAGCAAGCGATAGAACGGCACCGAGTACAGCTTGCCGAGGCCGAAGCTCGACGGGTCGGGGAAGTCGGCGACGATGAAGTCGTAGACGCCGTCGTGGCTATCGAGCCAGCGGCCGGCGTCGTCGTTGATCACCGTCACGCGCTGATTTCTAAGCGAGCCGCCGTTAAGACCGGCAAGCAGCGAATTGCGCGAGAACATCCCGGTCATCGCCGGGTCGAGGTCGACCAGCGTCACGGATTCGACGTTGCGGTACTTGAGGACCTCGCGCACCGCGAGCCCGTCGCCGCCGCCGAGCACCAGCACGGTCTTCGCCCACGGCAGCGCGGCGAGGCCGGGGTGGACCAGCGCCTCGTGGTAGCGGTGTTCGTCGCGGCTGGAGAACTGCAGGTTGCCGTTGATATAGAGCCGCGTGTCGTCGTGCCAGCGCGTGACGACGAGGCGCTGGTACGGCGTCGTCGTCGCGTAGACGATCTCGTCGCCGAACAGCCCCTTTTCGGCCCACTGCGTCAGCCGCTCCGAAAACAGCAGCCCGGCGATCAAGAGGCCGGTCACCATGCCGCCTCGGATCAGCAGCCCGCGCGCGGCCGGCAGTTCGCGCCGGAACGCGAAGGTCGTCCACAGCGCGACGCCGACGTTCATCAGCCCGAACAGGAAGCCGGTGCGCGACAGGCCGAGTTTCGGCGCGAAGACCAGCGGAAACAGCAGCGACACCGCGAGCGCGCCAAGGTAGTCGAAGGTCAGCACGCGGCTGACGAGTTCGGCGAATTCGGCCTTCCTCTGGTTGAAGACGCGCATCACCAACGGAATTTCCATGCCGACCAGCACGCCAATCACGAAGACCAGCGCGTACAGCACGGTGCGGAACGGCGCGGCCAGCCAGGCGAACACGACGAAGAGCAAGGTCGCCGACAAGCCGCCGATCAGGCCGACCAAGAGCTCGATCTCGACGAAGCGGCGCAGCGTGTCGCCTTCCTTCACGTACTTGGACAGGTGCGAGCCGACGCCCATCGCGAACAGGTAGCAGCCGATGATGCTGGAGAACTGCAGCACCGAATCGCCCAAGAGATAGCTCGACAGCGCGCCGGCGATCAGCTCGTAGGCGAGCCCGCACGAGGCGACGATGAACACCGAGACGATCAGGGTACGGTCAAGCATGGGATGGTGGGGGCGCTGATGAAGCGTGCATAATAGCCGCTATTTGTCGGACTAAAGCGAGGCGCGCATGTTAGCAGCGTTTTACAACTACCTTATCTACCTGTTGTCGGCGAGCGCGCTGCTCATGGTGTTCATCACGGTCTATACCCGCGTAACGCCGATGCGCGAATTGCCGCTGATCCGCGAGGGCTGCACCGCCGCCGCGCTGTCTCTCGGCGGCGCGGTGATCGGCTTCTCGCTGACGCTGGCGGCGAGCATCCTGTTCCACAGCACGCTGACCATGGTGCTGGCGTGGGCCGGGTCGGCGATGCTGGTGCAGCTCGTCGCCTACGTCCTGCTCGAGCGCTTCATTCCCGGGCTGCCGCGCCAGATCGAAGAGAACAACGTCGCCGTGGGCGCCCTCGTGGGCGCGGTGGCTTTGGCGGCCGGCGTGATCAACGCCGCCTGCCTGTCTTGAGTCGAACGTAAAGGAGAGAGCCATGGGTCTCGGCGATTTCATCAAGAAACAGTTTATCGACATCCTGCACTGGACCGAGGACAGCGACGGCGTGCTCGCCTGGCGCTATCCGGTGCAGGGCTTCGAAATCCAGTACGGCGCCAGCCTTACCGTGCGCGACTCGCAGATGGCGGTGCTCGTCAACGAAGGCAAGGTCGCCGACGTGTTCGGCCCCGGCATGTACAAGCTGACGACGCAGACGCTGCCGGTGCTGACCTATCTGCAGAACTGGGACAGGCTGTTCGAGTCGCCCTTCAAGTCGGACGTGTACTTCTTCAGCACGCGGCTGCAGCTCGGCCGCAAGTGGGGCACACCGCAGCCGATCACCATCCGCGACGCCGATTTCGGCATGGTGCGCCTCAGGGCCTTCGGCGTGTATTCGTACCAGCTGGCAGACCCCAGGCTGTTCTACTCGGAGATCAGCGGCACGCGCGAGTCCTACACGCGCGACGAACTGGAGCAGCAGCTCAGGAACCTGACCGTCGCGACGATGACGAGCGCGCTCGGCGCGTCCAACGTGCCCTTCCTCGACATGGCGGCCAACCAGCTCTTGATGGGCGACAAGATCCGCGAAGCGCTCGTGCCGGTGTTCGCGCGCTACGGCGTGGAGCTCGACGCGTTTGCGGTCGAGAACGTGTCGCTGCCCGAGGAGCTGCAAAAGGCGATCGACGCGCGGATCAGCATGGGCATGGTCGGCGACCTCGCCAAATACACCCAGTACCAGACCGCGCAGGCGATCCCGCTGGCCGCCGAGAACGAGGGCGGGCTGGCCGGTATCGGCGCGGGGCTCGGCGCGGGCTTGGGCGTCGGCCAGGCGATGGCCGACGCGATGAAGAATTCGCTCGCGCTTCAGCCTGCGGCACAAAGCTCGGCCAACCCCGCACCGGCCGTTTCTGAACCGGCGCCAGTCGCCCCTGTCGCCGACGACCCGGAAGCGCGTCTGGCCAAGCTCAAGGGCCTCTTCGACAAGGGGCTGATCTCGCAGGCCGACTACGACGGCGCCAAGGCGGAAATCCTGAAGAAACTGATAGGCTGAGGGTAGACGCGCTTCATGTACACGCTGGCCTGCCCGTCCTGCGGGGCGCCCGTCAATTTCCGCTCGGCCGCGTCGGTGATCGCGGTGTGCGAGTATTGCCAGAGCACGCTCCTGCGCGACGCCGACACGGTGAAGGACATCGGCAAGATGTCCGCCGTGCTGGAAGACTATTCGCCGGTGCAGATCGGCACGTCCGGCCGTTTCAACGGCGACGCCTTCACCGTCGTCGGCCGCATCCAGCTACGCTACGACGCCGGCTTCTGGAACGAGTGGTATCTGCTGTTCGACGACGGCGGCGACGGCTGGTGGTCGGACGCGTCCGGCCAGCACGTGATCACGCGGCCGATCGCGACCCCGCCGCAAGCCCCGGCGTTCGCCGGGATCTTTCCCGGCTACAGCCACGCGCACGAGGGCACGGTGTTCACCGCCTGCGACGTGCGCAGCGCGCGCTGCGTGGCGGGCGAGGGCGAGTTGCCGTTCAGGGTCGGCGAGGGCTGGGTCGCGCGAGTCGCCGATTTCCGCGCCGACGCGCGTTTCCTGAGCTTCGATTACTCGGACGATGCGGTTCGGCTCTACTCGGGCTGCGCGGTCGAGTTGGCCGAGCTGTCGGCGCAGCTGCTGCGCGAACCCGAAAGCATCGCCGAGACCGCCGGCCGATTGCCGGGCAGTCCGCAGGCGCTCGACTGCCCGAGCTGCGGCAGCCCGCTCGCCTACCGCGCCGGCATGGCGACGCAGCTGGTGTGCGCCGCCTGCCACGCCGAGGTCGACTGCGCCGGCGACAAGGCGGTGGTGCTGCAAAAGCATAGCGAACTGGCACAAAAGACTTTCACGCTCGCGCCGGGCGATACGGCGAAGATCGACGGCGCCGACTGGACCTTGATCGGCCTTACGCAAAAGCGCGAGCGCGATTCGGATGAAGTGACACTGTGGGTCGAGTACCTGCTGTTCAACGCACAACGCGGCTTCCTGTGGCTGATCGAGAGCGATACCGGCTGGGAACGTGCGACCGTGCTCAACCGTTGGCCGAAGCTCGACGCCAAAGGCCGCGTCGAGTTGCTCGGCAAACCCTACCGCAAGCTCTACGACTACGGCGGCGAAGTCGTCTATGCCGCCGGCGCGTTCAACTGGCGCGTGCGGCTTAGCGACAAGGTCGCGATCGCCGACTACGAGAACGGCGGCGTCAAGCTATCGAGCGAGCAGGACGCGAACGAGATCAGCTGGACGCAGAGCCGCAAGGTCGCCGCCGCCGAGGTCGGCCGCTGGTTCGGCAAGCCGATAACGGCCAAGCCGTCGGCCCAGAGCGCCGACGAGCGCACGCTGGGCGGTGCCGCCAAGGTGCTGTCGATCATTTATCTCTTTATCAACCTGCCGATGGTGTTCGATAGTGGTTTCATGGGGTTCGTGTTGATCGCGGTCACCCTGGGGCTGATCTGGGCGCCGCACTGGTTTCCCGATTTGCTGGATAGTTGAGGCCCGATGACGCGGATCATGTACCTGATTTACGGGGTGGTGGTGGTCGCCCTGTCCTCTTGCATGCATTTGAATATGGTGGACGACCAGGGTGGCGCGCGAGGCTGGAGCAGCGGCGGTCGCGGCGGTGGCTGGTCGAGCGGAGTGGGTCACAAATGAGCCATAGCCACAAGACACCCCCACCGATCGGCTGGCACCTGCTGGCCGACTTCCACGGCGTGCCCTCCGCACAGCTGACTGATCCGCACCGGCTCGAGGCGCTGCTGCGCCAGGCGGCCAAGGCAGCCGGTGCCATCGTGCTGTTCGGTCACTTCCACCACTTCGGCGCCGGCAGCGGCGTGACCGGCGTGCTGCTGCTGATGGAGTCGCACATCAGCATCCACACATGGCCGGAGCACGGCTTCGCCGCGATCGACATCTTCATGTGCGGCGAGGCCAAGCCCGACCTCGCGCTCACCATGCTGAAAAACGCGCTGCATCCATCCAGGAGCAAGCTCAGCCGCGTGCGACGCGGCTGAGGCCTTCCGCAACGGGCCGGCGCGTCGCGCCGGCTTTTCTCATTCCGCCTTTGGGTTAGATGAAAGCCGCCCCAGTGGCGGCTTTTTTCGTGGTCGACCTTGATGCGAAGGGTGTTGCGACGCCGCAATGTCCATAAAGCATAGCGGCTGCCCAATTGCCGGGAAGGCCATGGGTTTCGTGAAACTTTTATGCTATGTAATTATTTTGCTGGCGCTATCGATTGATTTTACCTAAATCGACTAATGAGCCCCTGCGTAGACGGGGACGGTCAAAGGGGAAGGTCATGAAGAGAACGCTCGCAATCTGCTTGTCGGCGTGGGCGTGCGTCGCGCACGCCGACGTCTCCGCGCTGGTTTTCGGCGCATCCCACCACGGCGCTTGCGACAGCAGCCGCTTTAGCTGCGATTTCAACGAGAGCAACCCCGGACTCGGGCTGGAGTGGTCGCCCGGCGAGACGGACTGGGGGAGGTGGCTGGTGCGCGGCGGCACCTACTACGACTCATACCGCGAGCAGGCCTATTTTCTTGCCGGTGGCTGGCGCAAGGAGTGGACGCTGGTCGGCGACCTGAAGGCGGGCGTCGGGCTCTTGGCCGGCTATCTGCACGGTTCGGGCGTCGATGGATTTGGGGTGTTGCCGATGGCGAGCGTGCAGTTCAAGCGCTTGGCGCTCGAAGTCGGCTACATCCCGAAAACCCATGTCGCCGGCAAAAAAGGCGAGGTGGCGGTCACCACCTTCACGCTGCGCTGGGATTTTTACTGACGCCCGGCTCCGCTGCTCGGCCAACGTCTGTACCCATGAGTCCCCGACGCGCACAAAAAAACGCCGCTCGTCCGAGCGGCGTTCTGCGTTGCAGCGGTTGTGGCTTACTTGCCTTCGACCCAGGCTTTCACCGACGCGAGCGCGCCGGCCAGGTTTTCCGGCTGGGTGCCGCCGGCCTGGGCCATGTCGGGGCGGCCACCGCCCTTGCCGCCGACCTGCTGCGCGACGTGGTTGACCAGTTCGCCGGCCTTGAAGCGGGCGGTCAGATCGCGGGTTACGCCGGCGACGAGCGACACCTTGCCGTCGGCCTTGGAACCGAGCACGATCAGCGCCGAACCGAGCTTGTCCTTCAGCTTGTCGAGCGTCTCGCGCAGCGCGGTGTTGTCCGCGCCGTCGAGCTCGGCCACCAGCAGCTTCACGCCTCCGACGTCGAGAGCCTGCTCGGCGAGGCTGTCGCCGGCCGATGCCGCGAGCTGCCCCTTGAGACGGGCCAGTTCCTTCTCGAGCGCCTTCACGCCGTCCTGCAGGCCGCCGATCTTGGCGAGCACTTCCTCGTTCGATTGCGCCTTGAGGCTGGCGGCGGCGTCGCGGATCAGGCTGTCCTGCGCCTGCACGTAGGCGACCGCGCCTTCGCCGGTCGCCGCTTCGATGCGGCGCACGCCGGCGGCGACGCCGCCCTCGGACACGATCTTGAAGAAGCCGATGTCGCCGGTGCGCTTGACATGGGTGCCGCCGCACAGTTCGGTCGAGAAGTCGCCCATCTTCAGTACGCGTACCTCGTCGCTGTACTTCTCGCCGAACAGCGCGATCGCACCGGCGCGGATCGCGTCGTCGTAAGGCATCAGGCGTGCCGAGACTTCGACGTTGTGGGTGATCACGCGGTTGACCGCGCGCTCGATCTCGGCGATCTCATCGGCGCTCACCGGGCCGGTGTGCGCGAAGTCGAAGCGGGTGCGCTCGAAGTTGACCAGCGAGCCCTTCTGTGCGACGTGGCCGCCGAGCACATGGCGCAGCGCCGCGTGCAGCAGGTGGGTCGCCGAGTGGTTGCGCGTGGTGGCGGCGCGTTTGTGCAGGTCGATGGTGGCGGTCACGGCGTCGCCGACCGACAGCTTGCCGCGCGCGACGCGACCGCTGTGGCCGAATACGGCCGCCTTCAGCTTCTGGGTGTCGGTCACATCGAACAGCGCGTCGATACCGCCGGCGACCGAGATCTCGCCGCTGTCGCCGACCTGGCCGCCGCCCTCGGCGTAGAAGGCGGTGTTGTCGAGAACGACGATGCCCTCGTCACCCTCGGCCAACGTTTGCACCGGCTCGTGGCCCTTGTAGAGCGCCAGCACGCGCGCGTCGACGCTGACCGAGTCGTAGCCGTTGAAGCAGGTGTCATCGCCGCTGTAGTCGACGTTGCCGCTCATCTTGAAGGTCGACGCGGCGCGGCTTTGCGCGCGCTGCGCTTCCATCGCGGCGTCGAAACCGGCCTGGTCGATGGTCAGCTCGCGTTCGCGGCAGATGTCGGCGGTCAGGTCGAGTGGGAAGCCGAAGGTATCGTAGAGTTGGAACGCGGTCTTGCCGTCGAGCTCTTTTTCGCCCTTGGCGAGCGCGGCCTCCAAGAGCGCCATGCCCTTGTCGAGCGTCTCGGCGAACTTGATCTCTTCCTGCTTCAGCGCGTCTTCGATCACCGCCTGGCGCTCGCGCAGTTCCGGATAGGCGCCGCCCATCTCGGCGGCGAGGTCGGCGACCAGCTTGTGGAAGAACTGGCCTTTCTGGCCGAGCTTGTAGCCGTGGCGGATCGCGCGGCGGATGATGCGGCGCAGCACGTAGCCGCGGCCGTCGTTGGACGGCAGCACGTCGTCGGCGATCAGGAAGGAGCACGCGCGGATGTGGTCGGCGATCACCTTCAGCGACGGCACGTCCTGGCTGAACGGCACGCCGACTTCGCGCGCGGCGGCTTTCAAGAGGGTCTGGAACAGGTCGATCTCGTAGTTGGCGTGCACACCCTGCAGCACCGCCGAGACGCGCTCGAGGCCCATGCCGGTGTCGACCGACGGCTTCGGCAGCGGGTGCAGGGTGCCGGTCTCGTCGCGGTTGAACTGCATGAACACGTTGTTCCAGATCTCGATGAAGCGGTCGCCGTCTTCGTCCGGGCTGCCCGGCGGGCCGCCCCAGATGTGTTCGCCGTGGTCGTAGAAGATCTCGGTACATGGGCCGCACGGACCGGTGTCGCCCATGGTCCAGAAGTTGTCCGACGCGTAAGCCGCGCCTTTGTTGTCACCGATGCGGACGATCTTCTCGGCCGGCACGCCGACTTCCTGGTTCCAGATGTCGAACGCTTCATCGTCGGTGGCGTACACCGTGACCATCAGCTTTTCTTTCGGCAGGCCGAGCCATTGCGGCGAGGTCAGGAATTCCCATGCGAAGAGGATGGCGTCGCGCTTGAAGTAGTCGCCGAACGAGAAGTTGCCGAGCATCTCGAAGAAGGTGTGGTGGCGCGCGGTGTAGCCGACGTTTTCCAGGTCGTTGTGCTTGCCGCCGGCGCGCACGCATTTCTGCGAGGTGGTGGCGCGGGTGTATGGGCGCTTGTCGAAGCCGAGGAACACGTCCTTGAACTGGTTCATGCCGGCGTTGGTGAACAGCAGCGTCGGGTCGTTGCCCGGCACCAGCGAGCTCGACGCCACGATCTGGTGGCCCTTGCTCGCGAAGAAGTCGAGGAACTTCTGGCGGATTTCGGAGGTTTTCATCGTTTTACGGTCGCGATCCAGAAAACAGGGCCCCGGTCGCGCGGGGCCGGGGACGGAAATAGGGATATGGGGCCGATTGTGGCAAGGCTGCTGCGTTGTCGCAAGCTTTGGGGCGAACGGGGAGGTTGGCCGAGCGTCAGCCGGTGGCGTCCGGGTCGGCGAAATCGTCTTCTTCGGCGCCGTCCATCGCTTTTCTGATCGCGTCCATCGGCAGGCCGCGCGCGGCGAGGAAACGCATCTGCTTAGCCCATTCCTCGCGGCTTTGCGGCTTCTGGCCGAATTTCTTCTGCCACAGTTGGCGGGCGAGGGCGACGTCGTCCTGGCCGGCGAGCGCCTCGGTGATGGTGTCGGCGTCTACGCCTTTTTCCCGCAGTTCGGCGGCGAGGCGCCGGCTGCCGTAGCGGCGACCCTTGCTCGTCGCAGTCTGCTCGGCGAAGCGGGTGTCCGACTGCCAGCCGTGCTCGGCCAGCTCGTCGAGCAGCGCGTCGACTTCTTCCGCGCTCTCGGCGTGCGGCACGAGCTTCTGGAAAAGCTCGCGCCGCGAGTATTCGCGCCGCGACAGCAGGTCGACGGCGCGCGCTTTCAGGCTTTTGGGCGTCCCGCTCACGCGATCAGGTCGTCGGCGAGCTCGCCGTCGGTTTCGTCGCGCACCCCTTCGGTGATCGTGACGCTGACGCCGACCTTCTCGCGGACCTTGGCTTCGATCTCGCGCGCCACGTCCGGATTGTCCTTCAGCCACTGGCGGGTGTTGTCCTTGCCCTGGCCGATCTTCTGGCCGTTGTAGGCATACCACGCGCCGGACTTGTTGACGAATTCCTGCTCGACGCCCATGTCGATGATCTCGCCTTCGCGCGAGATGCCTTCGCCGTACAGGATGTCGAAGGTGGCCTGGCGGAACGGCGGCGACACCTTGTTCTTCACCACCTTGACGCGGGTCTCGTTGCCGACGACCTCTTCGCCCTTCTTGATGCCGCCGATGCGGCGGATGTCGAGGCGGACCGACGCGTAGAACTTCAGCGCGTTGCCGCCGGTGGTGGTTTCCGGGTTGCCGAACATCACGCCGATCTTCATGCGGATCTGGTTGATGAAGATCACCAGCGTGTTGGTGCGCTTGATGTTGCCGGTCAGCTTGCGCAGCGCCTGGCTCATCAGGCGCGCCTGCAGGCCGACGTGGCTGTCGCCCATGTCGCCTTCGATCTCGGCCTTCGGCACCAGCGCGGCGACCGAGTCGATCACGATCACGTCGACGCCGCTCGAGCGCACCAGCATGTCGCAGATTTCCAGCGCTTGTTCGCCGGTGTCCGGCTGGGAGATCAGCAGGTCCTCAACCTTTACGCCGAGCTTTTGTGCGTATTGCGGGTCGAGCGCGTTTTCCGCGTCGATGTAGGCGCAGGTGCCGCCGAGTTTCTGCGCTTCGGCGACCACTTGCAGGCACAGCGTGGTCTTGCCGGACGATTCCGGGCCGTAGATTTCGACCACGCGGCCGCGCGGCAGACCGCCCACGCCGAGCGCGAGGTCGAGGCCGAGCGAGCCGGTGCTGATCACCTGCAGGTTCTCGGTGATCTGGTTGTCGCTCATGCGCATGATCGAGCCCTTGCCGAACTGCTTTTCGATCTGGGCGAGCGCCGCCGCCAGTGCCTTGCTTTTATCGTCCGCCATGCTTTCTCCAAACAGAACTGTGTCGATGAACTAGGGTGCCGGTTGATTATCGCACAAAATCAAAACGGCCTGCGCGATGGTGCTTGAGGAATGCGCGATCGGGCCCACTTAAGAGTTCAAGGTCGTGTCATGACGCCTTGTCGCACCGCCTTTTTAGCCTCTTCGGGGCGAGGCGGCAAGCGTACGGCATGACACGCGCAGCAGGAGGTATGCCACAATGACCGGCATGTTGAACGAGCGCGCCCAGTTACTCCTCAAGGCCCTGATCGAACGCTATATCGCCGACGGTCAGCCGGTCGGCTCGCGCACGCTCTCCAGGTTGCCGGGGCTCGAGCTGTCGCCGGCGTCGATCCGCAATGTGATGGCCGACCTCGAAGACATGGGGCTGATCGCGAGCCCGCACACCTCGGCCGGCCGCATTCCGACCGCGCGCGGCTACCGGGTGTTCGTCGACAATCTTCTCACTATCCGGCCGCTGGCGGCACCCGAAGTCGACCAGATCGCGCTCGGCCTGATGCCCGACAGCCCGCAAAAGCTCGCGCAGGCGGCATCGCACCTGTTGTCGGAGCTGACGCACTTCGCCGGCGTAGTGGTGACGCCGCAACGCCCCGACGTCGCGTTCCGCCAGATCGAATTTTTGCGGCTGTCGGAAAAGCGCGTGCTGCTGATCTTGGTGACGCTCGACGGCGACGTGCAGAATCACCTGTTGCCGACCGAGCGCGACTACAGCGCGAGCGAGCTGATCGAGGCGGCCAATTATCTGAATGCGCACTACGCCGGCCAGGGGCTGACCAGCGTCGCGGGCCGCATCGAGGCCGAGCTGCAGCAGTTGCAGAGCGACATCAGCGCGCTGATGAGCGCGGCGATCCGGCTCGGCCAACGTTCGCTCACCGATCCGGCCGGCGCGGTGGTGATCGCCGGCGAGAGCCGGCTGCTCAGCGTCGACGAGCTGTCTGAAGACCGCACGCGGCTGCGCGAGCTGTTCGACACCTTCGAGCGCCGCACCGAGCTCTTGCGCCTGCTCGACCAGAGCCGCGGCGCACAGGGCGTGCGCCTCTTCATCGGCGAGGAGTCGGGCGTGATGACGCTCGGCGACTGCTCGGTGGTCGCCGCGCCTTACCGCATCAACGGCCAGGTGGTCGGCACGCTCGGCGTGGTCGGTCCGACGCGCATGGCGTATGAGCGCGTGATCCCCATCGTCGACATCACCGCGCGGCTCGTGAGCGGCGCGCTCTCTTACACCGAATGAACCCGGGCTTGGCCGAGCCGGGTGCCGCGTCGCGCAGGTGACTGAGCGAAGCCGCCTGCGCGACGCGATGGCTCGGCCAACCCTGTCTTGCAAAAGGATGTCCATGACCCGCACGTTCCGAAATTTCGCCGCTGCCGCTCTGGCGCTGGCCGTCACGCCGGCCGTCTTCGCCGACGCCGCGCTGATCCTGCGCGCCGACGTGCAGCGCTACATCGACGAGCAGGTCGCGACCGGCCGTTTCAACCGCCCGGAACTCGAGGCGGTGTTCGCCAACGTCGAGTCCAAGCCCGGCATCATCACCGCGCTCGACAAGCCGTCGACGTCGCGGCCGTGGCACCAGTTCCGCGGCAGCTTCGTGAACGACAGACTGGTCGCTGCCGGCGCCGCGTTCTGGCGCGACAACGAGACGCTGCTGCAGCGCGCCGAAGCGACGTACGGCGTGCCACCGGAAATAATCGCCGCCATCGTCGGCATCGAGACGCGCTACGGCCAGAACATGGGCAGCTTCCGCGTCGTCGACGCGCTGGCGACCGTCGGCTTCGACTACCCGCGCCGCGCCGAATTCTTCCGCAACGAGCTGACCGAGTTCCTGCTGCTCGCCAAGGAGGAGCGCCGCGACCCGATGGGCTTTGTGGGCAGCTACGCCGGAGCGATGGGCATGCCGCAGTTCATGCCGTCGAGCTTCAGAAAGTGGGCTGTCGACTTCGACGGCGACGGCCATCGCGACATCTGGGGCAACAGCGCCGACGTGATCGGCAGCGTCGCCAACTATTTCAAGATCCACGGCTGGATGGCCGGCGACGACGTGCTGGTGCCGGCGCAGGCCGCGCCGGGGCCGCAGGTCGACCGGCTCATCGCCGACAAATTCAACCTGCACTATACGGTCGGCGAGCTGAAGAGGATGGGCATCGTGCCTCAGGCGCCGGTGCGTGACGAGGTAAAGGCGGTGCTGGTGCCGCTCGAGACCTCGCCCGGCGTCACCGAATACTGGCTGGGGCTGAACAACTTCTACGTGATCACCCGCTACAACAAGAGCACGCTGTACGCGAAGGCGGCCCAGGAGCTGGCCGGGCGCATCCGCGAGGCGAAATACGCCGCCGACGGTGGTGTCGCGCGCGCCGGTCAATAAGGTAGAATCCGCCGCCATGAGCTACCAAGTCCTAGCCCGCAAGTGGCGTCCCAAGCGCTTTGCCGATCTGGTCGGCCAGGAGCACGTGGTGCGCGCGCTGTCGAACGCGCTCGCGGAAAACCGCCTGCACCACGCCTACCTGTTGACCGGCACGCGCGGCGTGGGCAAGACCACCATCGCGCGCATCCTCGCCAAAAGCCTGAACTGCGAACAGGGCGCCGGCGCCGAGCCGTGCGGCGTCTGCTCGTCGTGTACGCAGATCGACGCCGGCCGCTTCGTCGACCTGCTGGAGATCGACGCCGCGTCGAACACCGGCATCGACAATATCCGCGAAGTGCTGGAGAACGCGCAGTACGCGCCGTCGTCGGGCCGCTTCAAGGTCTACATCATCGACGAAGTGCACATGCTGTCCAAAAGCGCCTTCAACGCGATGCTGAAGACGCTGGAAGAACCGCCTTCGCACGTCAAGTTCATCCTCGCCACCACCGACCCGCAGAAGGTGCCGGTCACGGTATTGAGCCGCTGCCTGCAGTTCTCGCTGCGCAATATGACGCCGCAGCAGGTCGCCGGTCACCTCGCCTACGTGCTCGACGCCGAACAGGTGCCGTTCGAGCCGGCCGCGCTGGCCTTGCTCGGCCGCGCCGCCGCCGGTTCGATGCGCGATGCGCTGTCGCTCTTGGACCAGGCGATCGCCTACGGCATCGGGACGGTGGAGGAGGGCGGCGTGCGCGCGATGCTCGGCGCGATCGACCGCCGTTATCTGTTTACCTTGCTCGAAGCGCTCGCCGACAACGACGGGCCGCGCCTGTTGGCCGAGGCCGACAGCCTGGCCGAGCTTTCGGTCGGCTTCGACCACGCGTTGGCCGAGCTCGCGCTGCTGCTGCACCAGGTCGCGCTCGCACAGACCGTGCCGGCGGCGCTGGCGCCCGACGAGCCCGAACGCGACGCCATCTTCTCGCTCGCCGAGCGGCTCGCGCCCGAAGACGTACAGCTTTACTACCAGATCGCCGTGCACGGCCGTAAGGACCTGCCGCTCGCGCCCGACGAGCACGCCGGCTTCAACATGGCTTTGCTCAGGATGCTGGCCTTCCACCCGGCGCGACTGCCTGCGGCAGGCGGCGGGGCGACCAAGGCGCCGGCGGTGCGAAGCGCCTCGTCCCCGGCGTCGACGCCTGTGAAGACGCCGCAGCCCGCAGCGGCCGTGCCGGCGCACGCGCCTCAAGCCGCTGCCCGGCCGAGCGAGCCCGTGGCCGAGCCGGCTCCCGAACCCGAGCCGGCAGCGGAACCCGCGCCGCCCAAGGCAGCCGAGCCGACGCAAGCCACACCGCAAGTTCCGCCGCAGTCCGTACCGCGCGCCGCCGACTTTGACGTCCCGCCGTGGATGGACGAGGCGCCGCCGCCCGACGGCTGGGACGACGCGCCGCGCGCGGTCGCGACCGAAGCGCGCCGCGAGACGGCCGGCAAGCCGGCGCCGGCCGCGGCAAAGCCCGCAGAACCCGCGCCGACGCCGATTGCGCCGCAAGCCCAGCCAGAATCCCAAACGTCGGCCGAGCCCGCCGGGCCGTTCCGTTTCGATGGCGACTGGCTGAATCTGGCCGACCACCTGATGGCGACCGCGGCGAGCAAGCTCGGCATGGCGCGCATGCTGCTCGAAAATGCAGTGCTCAAGCGCATCGACGGCGAGCGCTGGCATCTGGCGATCGCGCCGGCGTTCGCCAACCACCCGGGCGCGGCACGCGAATCGGTGCAAAAATTGAAGGAAGCGATCTCGGCCTGCCTCGATCAGTCGATCGAGGTCTATGTCGAAACCGACGCGTCGATCGGCGAGACGCCCGCGCTCAGGCGCGCGCGGCACAGAAACGAGCAACTGGCGGCGGCGCGCACGTCGCTGGAGAACGACCCCGTGGTCAAGGCATTCGAACGCGAATTCGGCGCGGTGCTGTTGACCGACACCATCCAACCCATCCAGGAGTGACACCATGTTCGGCAAAGGCGGAATCGCCGGCCTGATGAAGCAGGCCCAGCAGATGCAGGAAAACATGAAGAAGGCGCAGGAAGAACTGGCCAACGTCGAGGTCGAGGGCCAGGCCGGCGCCGGCCTCGTCAAGGTGGTGATGAACTGCCAGCACGCGGTCAAGCGCGTGTCGATCGACCCAAGCCTCGTGTCAGGCGACGCCGACGACAAGGAAATGCTCGAAGACCTGATCGCCGCCGCGCTGAACGACGCGGTGCGCAAGGTCGAGACGACCACGCAGGAAAAGATGTCGGGCTTCACCAACGGCCTGAACCTGCCGCCGGGCATGAAACTGCCGTTCTGAGCCGGATGCTGTTCGAGCCTGCGATGACGCGGTGCTTTGTGGAGAAGCGCTTTACCTGGCTTCCACGTTGATAAAAGGTTGGCCGACGCCAAGGGGCTCGGCCAACCTTTGTGCTTTTGGGTCCCTATGAAAAATCCCCCCTCGCTCGATTCGCTGATCGCCGCGCTCAAGGTGCTGCCCGGCGTCGGCCCCAAGTCGGCCCAGCGCATGGCTTTCCATCTGTTGCAGCGCGACAAGGGCGGGGCGGAGAAGCTCGCGCGCGCGCTCGATCGGGCTTTGGCCAACCTCACCCATTGCGAGCGCTGCAACACCTTCAGCGAGATGCCGATCTGCAATCTGTGTGCGGACGAAGAGCGCCGCCAGGACGTGCTGTGCGTGGTCGAGATGCCGGCCGACCTATTGATGCTCGAGCAGGCGCAGTGCTTCGACGGCCTCTACTTCGTGCTGATGGGACGCATCTCGCCGCTCGACGGCGTCGGCCCGCGCGACGTCGCGCTCGAGAAGCTGTTCCACCGCGCGCTCGACGGCACGGTCGAGGAAGTCATCATCGCGACCAATTTCACCGCCGAGGGCGAGGCGACCGCGCACGTGGTGTCGGAACTGCTGAAGAACCGCGGGCTCAAACTGTCAAGGATCGCGCGCGGCATGCCGGTGGGCGGCGAGCTCGAGTACGTCGACCCGGGGACGCTAGCGCAGGCGATGTTCGAGAGGCGCGGCGTTTGATCGCATTGCATTGATTGAATGGTGCGGAGATCGCCATGCAGCTAGATCGATGGGCGTGTGCCGGCGTGGCGCTGCTGTTGGCCGCCTGCGCGTCGACGCACTTGCGCTCGGAATGGCGGGATGCGCAGGATGCCGCCGGCTCGGTGAGGAAAATGGCGGTGTTCGTCGCGGCCCAGGACAGCCGGGTCTGCCAGTTTGCCGAAGATCAACTGGCGCTGAACCTGAGCGCCAGGAACCGGGTCGACGCCCGGGCGGGCAACCGGCTCGGCCTCGGCGCCGACGTGTCGACGCCCGCGCTGCGCGACAAGTTGTCGCGCGAAGGCTTCGACAGCGCGCTGTTGGCGCGGCTGGTGTCGCACGACACGACCACGCGCTACCATCCTCCGGAAACCAACTGGGTCGGTGGCTGGGGTGGCTGGGGGCCGGGCTACCGCTCGTTCTACAGCTATTACCCTTACGCGTACACAACGCCGGGCTACACCACGCTGACGACGCGGGTCGTGGTCGAGGTGCTGCTCTACCGGCTGCCGGAAGGGAAGATGGTGTGGAACGCGGTTACCGAGACCGTCGATCCGCGCTCGTCGGCCGAGCTCGTCAAGGGGCTGGAAGGCGTCGTCGACGACAGTCTGCGCAAGCAGGGCCTGTTGCTGCCCAGGTCCTGAGCGAACACGCGACAGGCCACCTCCGGGTGGCCTGTTTTCTTTGGGGCGAGGTCGTCGTGAGCTGCCCCGGCCGGGCTCAGTGCGCGCCCAGCATCGGGAACAGCCGGTAAATGCCGTCGACGACGATCTCGACCGACACCGCGGCGAGCAGCATGCCCATTACGCGGTTGACGATGTTGATGCCGGTCTGGCCGAGAAGGCGCGAGATCGGCGTCGCCAGCGTCATCGCGAGGTAGCAGGTGCTCGCCACCACCATGCCGGCGACGACGAGGGAGCCGACCTGCCAGACGGTCTTCGCGGTGGTCGCGTAGATGATCACGGTGGAAATCGTACCCGGCCCGGTCAACAGCGGGATCGCCATCGGCACCACCGCGATATTGCTGCGGCTCTCGGCTTCCTCGCGCTCCTCGTCGGTGGTCTTGGTCGGGTTGGGCTTGGCGTTCATCAGCGCGATCGCAATCAGCATCACGAGCAGGCCGCCGCCGACCTGGAAGGAGCCGATGCTGATGCCGACAAAGCGCAGCAGGCCTTCGCCGACCAGCGCGAACAGGCCGATGACGATCGCGACCGAGATCGCCGCGGTCTTGGCAATCTTCTTGCGCTCGCTCTGGCTGCTGTGCGGCGTCAGGCTGATGAAGAGCGGCACGGCGCCCAGCGGATTCACGAGGACGAGGAGGGCGATGACGATTTTGGCGATATCCATGCCCTGATGGTAGCGGGGCGTGGCTCGCCACTCAATCAGGGTGAACAGCGATGTTGGCGGAGGGGTCGCGGGAAAGAAAAAAGTTGGCCGAGTCTTTCCTCGCGACGCTTCGCTCGGTCTCGGCCAACCTTTGGGGTGAAGTGCGGGCTCAGGCGAGCAGCAGGCGTTCCAGTGTCGCCTCGTAAACCTGCGACAGCGGCTCGACGTCATCGACGCGGATGCACTCGTTGAGCTTGTGGATGGTCGCGTTGATCGGGCCGAACTCGACCAGTTCCTTCGCGATGCGCTTGATGAAACGGCCGTCCGAGGTGCCGCCGCTGGTCGACAGTTCGGGCGTGACGCCGGTGACGTCGCTGATCGCCGCGCCGATCGCCGCGGTCAACTTGCCCGGCTCGGTGATAAACGGATTGCCCGACAGCGCCCATTCGAGTTCGTAGTCGAGGCCGTGGCCGTCGAGGGTCTCGTGCACGCGCGCCTTCAGCGACTCGGCGTTGTGCTCGGGCGAGAAGCGGAAGTTGAACTTCAGCTCGGCGGTGCCCGGGATCACGTTGGTCGCGCCGGTGCCCGAGTTCAGGTTCGACACCTGCCAGCTGGTAGGCGGGAAGTAGGCGTTGCCGTCGTCCCAATGCTCGTTTACCAGCTCGGCCAACGCCGGCGCCATCAAGTGGATCGGATTCTTGGCCAGGTGCGGATAGGCGATGTGGCCCTGTTGGCCCTTGATGACGAGGCGGCCGGACAGCGAGCCGCGGCGGCCGTTCTTGATCGTGTCGCCGAGCACGTCGCTCGACGTCGGCTCGCCGACGATGCAGTAGTCTATCGCCTCGCCGCGCGCCTCGAGCGCATCGACGACGCGGACGGTGCCGTCGTGCGCGACGCCTTCCTCGTCCGAGGTGATCAACAGCGCGATCGAGCCAGCGTGGTCGGGGTGCGCGGCGACAAAGCGTTCGATCGCCGTGATGAAGCCGGCGAGCGACGCCTTCATGTCGGCGGCGCCGCGGCCGAACAGGTGGCCGTCGCGGATCGTCGGCTCGAACGGGTGCGAGTCCCAGCGCTCGACCGGGCCGGTCGGAACCACGTCGGTGTGGCCGGCGAAGCAGACCACCGGGCCGGCCGTGCCGCGGCGCGCCCAGAAGTTGTCGACGTCGTTAAAGCGCATGTTCTCGACGACGAAGCCGAGCGCCTCGAGTCTTTCGATCATCAGCGGCTGGCAGCCGGCGTCGCGCGGCGTGATCGAGTCGAGGCGGATCAGTTCCTGCGTCAGTTCGAGGGTCGCGCTCATCGTTGGAATGCCTCCGCGTAGGCCGCTTCGGAGAAGCCGGCGAGGATCTTGCCGTCGTGCTCGAGCACCGGGCGCTTGATGACCGAGGTCTTGTCCTGCATCAGCGCGATCGCCGATTCGCGTGCTTCGGCACGCGCCTGGTCTTCATCCGACAGGCCGCGCCAGGTCGTGCCCTGGCGATTGACGATCTTCGCGAGGCCGAGCTCGTCGGCCCAGGCGGCGAGCCGGTCGGCCGGCGCGCCCAGCTTCTTGAAGTCGTGGAAGGTGTGGTCGACGCCGGCGTCGAGGAGCCATTGGCGTGCTTTTTTCACCGTGTTGCAGTTGGGGATGCCGTAGAGGGTGGTCATGGGGCTGGTTCGGTTCGGGTGTCAAATGTCGAGCGTGAAGCCGTCGAAGCTGGCCGGCGGCCGCGCGGTGGCTTGCTCGCCGTCGGCCTGCCGCGCGGCGTCGACCGCGCGCGCCGGCTGCGAGTCGGCGGCGTTGTTGATCAGCCAGTACAGGTTGGTCGGCGAATCGGCGTTCTTTAGCGCGTCGTCAAGCGTGATCGCGCCTTCCTGGTAGAGGCGGTACAGCGACTGCTCGAAGGTCTGCGAACCTTCGCTCAGGCTGTTCTCGATCGCTTCCTTGATGCGGTCGACCTCGCCGGTGCGGATCAGTTCGGCGATGTGCGGCGTATTGATCAGGAGTTCGACCGCCGGCGTCAGCTTGCCGTCGGCGGTCGGGACCAGCCGCTGCGAGATCACCGCCCGCAATGATACCGACAAATCCATCAAGAGTGACTGGCGGGTTTCCGGCGGGAAGAAGCTGATCATGCGGTTCAGCATGTGGTAGCTGTTGTTGGCGTGCAGCGTCGTCACGCACAGGTGGCCCGACTGCGCGTAGTTGATCGCGTAGTTCAGCGTCTCGGCGTCGCGGATCTCGCCGATCATCAACAGGTCGGGGGCCTCGCGCATCGCGTTCTTCAGCGCGTGGCCGTAGCTTTGCGTGTCGACGCCGATCTCGCGCTGGTTCACGATCGAGCGGCCGTGCTCGAAGATGAATTCGATCGGGTCCTCGACGGTCAGGATGTGGCCGCTCTGCGCCTGGTTGCGGTGGCCGATCAGCGCGGCGACGGTCGAGCTCTTGCCGCTGCCGGTCGCGCCGACGACGATGATCAGCCCGCGCTTGCCCTGGATCAGCGGCTTGAGGTTGGCCGGCAGCTTGAGCTTGTCGAGCGATGGGATGGTCGGCGTGATGAAGCGCACCACCATCGCGACCGCGCCCTTCTGGCGGAAGATGTTGACGCGGAAGTTGCCGAGACCGTCGACCGGACGACCGAAGTTCATTTCCCATTCGGCTGCGAAGCGGGCGGCTTCTTCGTCGCTCATCAGGCTCAAGGCGAGGCGCTCGACGAGCTCGGCCGACAGCGGTTTCTCGTTGACCGGCAGCACCTGGCCGTCGATCTTGATCTGCACGGGTGCGTCGCGGGTGAAGAAGAGGTCGCTGGCCTGTTTCTCGGCCATCAGCTTGAAGAAGGGCAGCATCAGCATGTTGTCTTGCTCCGGGCTCGTCGGGCGAGCTTCTTGTTTCGGGGTCTGGCGTCGTAAAAAGGCCCGCCGAAGCGGGCCGGGTCGATGCGGGTGGGGACCGGTCAGGCTTTTACCGGCTCGTCGCGCAGCGCGCGGCGCAGGATCTTGCCGACGTTGGTCTTCGGGAGTTCGCTGCGGAATTCGACCGACTTGGGCACCTTGTAGCCGGTCAGGTTCTTGCGGCAGTGCTCGATCACGTCGCGTTCGGTCAGTGTGGCGTCCTTCTTGACGACGAACACCTTCGCCACTTCGCCGGACTTGTCGTCGGGCACGCCGATGCAGGCGACTTCGAGCACGCCCGGCAGCGCGGCGACTACGTCTTCGATCTCGTTAGGATACACGTTAAAGCCGGACACGAGGATCATGTCCTTCTTGCGGTCGACCAGTTTCACGTAGCCTTCGGGCGTGACGATCGCCATGTCGCCGGTGGCGAGGAAACCGTCCGTGCCCAGCACCTTCGCGGTCTCGTCCGGGCGATTCCAATAACCCTTCATCACCTGCGGGCCGCGCACGCACAATTCGCCCGGCTCGCCCAGCGGTGCTTCCTGGCCGTTGGCGTCGCGGACCTGGATCTCGGTCGACGGCACCGGCAGGCCGATACTGCCGTTGTACTCCTTCAGATCGAGCGGGTTGATGCAGACGGCCGGGCTCGTCTCGGTCAGTCCGTAGGCCTCGATCAGCGGCACGCCGGTGGTCGCCTTCCACTTGTCGGCTACCGCCTTTTGCACCGCCATCCCGCCGCCGAGCACCAGCCGCCAGGTCGAGAAATCGATCGTTTTGAATTCCGGGTTGTTGAGCAGCGCGTTGAACAACGTATTCACGCCGGTCATCGCGGTGACCTTGTATTTCTTCATCTCCTTGATGAAGCCGGGGATGTCGCGCGGGTTGGTGATCAGGACGTTGAGCGCACCCACCTCGGTGAACACCATCAGGTTCGCGGTCAGCGAGAAGATGTGGTAGAGCGGCAGCGCGGTGATGAGAACTTCCTCGCCTTCGCGTACCGCCGGCTTGATCCACTCGCCGGCCTGCAGCATGTTGGCGACGATGTTCTTGTGCAGCAGCATCGCGCCCTTGGCGACGCCGGTGGTGCCGCCGGTGTACTGCAGGAAGGCGATGTCGTCGTGCGCCAGTCTGATCTTGGTGAACGGCTGACGTTGGCCGAGCTTGAGCGCCTCGTTGAAGCGAACGTGGCCGGGGATGTTCCACGCCGGCACCATCTTCTTGACCTTGCGCACGACGAGGTTGACGATCAACGACTTCGGGAAGTCGAGCAGGTCGCCGATCGCCGCGACGACCACGTTCTTCACCTGGGTGCGCGGCAGCACTTTCTCGAGCACGCCGGCGAAGTTCTCCAGGATGACGATGGTTTCGGCGCACGCGTCGTTCAGCTGGTGCTCGAGTTCGCGCGGCGTGTAGAGCGGGTTGACGTTCACGACGGTGCAGCCGGCGCGCAGCGTGCCGAAGATGGCGATCGGGTATTGCAAGAGGTTGGGCATCATGACCGCGACGCGGTCGCCCTTTTGCAGCCGGAGCGCGTGTTGCAGGTAGGAGGCGAAGCGGCCGGACAATTCGTCCAGCTCGCCGTAGCTGAGAATCTTGTCCATATTCGCCAGCGCCGGACGGTCCCGGAACTTGGCGACGCTCTTGTCGAAAACGTCGACCGCCGACTGGAAGCTGTCGAGGTCGATGTCGTGGGGAACCCCGGGCTGGTAATGCGAAAGCCAGATCTTGTCCATGGGTAGAGCTTCTCCTTCGTGTTGGTCAGGGGGTCGTGCCAACGTTCGAGGTTGGCCGAGCCTTGTCATTTAGTTATGTGTCGTAACTTATGCGTCGGTCAAACCGGCGTTTAAGTGAACTTAATTTACCGGAAGGTCGAGGCCCCCGCAAAGCACCTGCGGACGCGCCGGGTGGGCCGGTTTCCTTTTTGTTGGGGATGCTGTAAAATTCAATCAATTTAGGAATGGGCGGTCTGCCCATTTTTTTATTTGTGGAAAAAGCATGGATGTCCGTTTGCTGCTGGAAAACACGCTGAGCGGTTTGGGCTACGAGCTCGTCGATGTCGAGCTCGGTCGCGGTGGGGATATGCGCTTGTTCATCGACAAGCCGGGCGGAATCACGCTGGACGACTGCGTCCGCGTGAGCAACCACCTGACCCGTCTCTTCACCGTCGAGAACGTCGATTACGGCCGCTTGGAAGTGTCGTCGCCGGGCCTGGATCGGCCGCTCAAGAAAGAGGCGGACTTCGTTCGCTTCACCGGTCAGTTGGCCAAGATCCGCACGCGTACCCCGATCGAACAGCAGAAGAAATTCATCGGACGCATTGTAGGGATCGGGAACGACGCGGTGCTGCTCGAAGTCGACGGCCATCAGGTGACGATTCCCCTGTCCAATATCGACAAGGCCCGGCTCGAGCCGGAGTTCTGATCGGACAGATGTTCGTCACGCCCACGGGACCCTATTTCGGAGGAATGAATGAGTCGCGAGATTTTGTTGCTGGTTGACGCGCTGGCTAGCGAAAAGAATGTCGGCAAGGAGGTGGTTTTCTCCGCGCTGGAATTGGCGCTGGCTTCGGCGACCAAGAAGAAATTCAATCAGGATGATCTGGAAGTGCGTGTGGAGATCGACCGCCACACCGGCCAGTACCAGACCTTCCGCCGCTGGCAGATCGTCGAGGACGACCTCATCGAGGAAGACGGCAAGGAAATCACCCTCTCGGACGCCCGAGAGCGCGACCCGCGCGCCGAAGTGGATGGCTTCATCGAAGAGCCCATGGAAGCGGTCGAGTTCGGCCGCATCGGCGCTCAGACCGCCAAGCAGGTGATCTTGCAGAAGATCCGCGATGCCGAGCGCGAGCAGATCCTCGCCGATTTTCTGCAGCGTCGCGAACACCTGGTGAACGGCACGATCAAGCGCATCGAACGCGGCAACGCGATCATCGAATGCGGCAAACTGGAAGCCGTGCTGCCGCGCGACCAGATGATCCCGAAGGAAAACCTGCGCGTGGGTGACCGCGTGAAGGCCTTCCTGCTGCGCATCGACCGTCTCGGTCGTGGCCCGCAGTTGGTGCTGTCGCGCACCTCGGGCGAGTTCGTCAAGAAACTGTTCGAGCTCGAAGTGCCCGAGATCGAAGACGGCATGCTCGAGATCAAGGAAGTCGCCCGCGACCCGGGTATGCGCGCCAAGATCGCCGTCAAGGCGAACGACCAGCGTATCGACCCGCAGGGCACCTGCATCGGCGTGCGCGGTTCGCGCGTTCAGGCGGTGACGCAGGAACTCGCCGGCGAACGCGTCGACATCGTGCTGTGGGCACCGGAGCCGGCCCAGTTCGTGATCAACGCGCTGTCGCCGGCCGAAGTGAACCGCATCCTGGTCGACGAAGACGGTCACGCGATGGACGTCATCGTCGAGGAAGAACAACTGGCCCTCGCGATCGGTCGCGGCGGCCAGAACGTCAAGCTCGCCGCAGAGCTGACCGGCTGGAACCTCAACATCATGACCGTGACCGAGGCCGAGGAGAAAATCCAGGCCGAAGACGCGGCGATGCGCGAGCTGTTCATCAACCAGCTGGGCGTCGACGAAGACGTCGCCGCGACACTGGTGCAGGAAGGTTTCGCCACGCTGGAAGAAGTCGCCTATGTGCCGATCGCCGAGATGCTCGAGATCGAAGGCTTCGACGAGGCGCTGGTGAACGAGTTGCGCAGCCGTGCACGCGATGCACTGCTGACATTGGCTATCGCCTCCGAGGAAAAGGTCGAGGCGGTATCTGAAGAATTGAAGAACCTGGAAGGCCTGGATGCGGATATAGTCCGCAAACTGGCCGAGAACGGGGTGACCACCCGTGATGAGCTTGCCGATCTGGCGGTGGACGATCTGGTCGAATTGACCAGCGTATCCGACGAGACCGCGCGTGCTCTCATCATGAAAGCGCGCGAACACTGGTTCAACCAGTAAGCGAATCGGCTAGTTTTGACGGAGTGTTGAAGACGAATGGTATTGACGAATGTAAAACAGTTTGCCAGTGAGCTTGGCATGTCACCGGAACGCCTGCTCGAGCAGCTGCGTGACGCCGGTGTGGCCAAGCGTGCGCTGGACGATGCATTGAGCGAGCAGGACAAGTCCCAGTTGTTGGGTTATCTCAAGCGCTCGCACGGCGCGGCGGATCAGAGCGCGATCACGCTGACCCGCAAGCAGACCAGTGAGATCCGCACCGCCGACGGTGCTACCGTCCGCGTTGAGACCCGTAAGAAGCGCACCCTGGTCCGTACGGAAGAGCCGCAGGCGGGTTCCTCGTCTGCAGAGCCGGTAGCTGCGGCGGCGACCGAAGCGCCTCGGGTTGAAGAGGGAGTTGCGGTACAAGCCGAGCCGGCTGTCGAGCCGCAAGTGCAAGTTGAAGCACCGAAAGTCGAGGAGACTCAGCCGGTGGAAGCCAAACCCGAACCCGTTATCGAAGCGCCGGTGCAAAAACCGGTGGCCGAAGCGGTCGTCGAGCCGGTTGCCGAGCCCGTTGCACAGAAGCCCGCCGCCGAGCCGGTCAAGGCAGCGGCACCGGTGCGTGCCGCACCGACAAGCATCCTGTCGCCGGAAGAAGTGGCGCTGCGCGAGGCCGACGATCGTCGTCAGGCCCAGCTGCGCAAGGCGCAAGAAGACCTGATGCGTCAGAAGCAGGAGCGCGAAGTGCGTCGCCTGGCCGCGTTGGCCGCCAAAAACGCGCCGCCACCGCCACCGCCGGTCGTCAAGCCGGAAGACAAGCCGCAGCAAGCGGTGCTGTCGCGCAACAAGCCGGCCCCGGGCTCCACCCCGGTGGTGAAGCCGGCCCCGGCCGCTACGTCGGCCCGTCCGGCCGCCGGTGCCCGTCCGGCCGGTGCGCGTCCGGCTCCGGGTGCGGCTGCGCCGGCTGCCGGCGCCAAGCCGGGCGATAAAAAGGGGGGCAAGAAAGGTCCGGGCGATCGCGACTGGAGCGAAGGCCGCAAGGGCAAGGGCGGTCTCAGGACCCGTGGCGGCGACGCCGGCGGCGACTGGAAGTCCAAAAAGGGCGGCCGCAATCGTCACGGCAACGGTCAGCACGCCTTCCAGACCCCGTCCGAGCCCATCGTGCACGACGTGCTGGTGCCGGAAACCATCACCGTCGCCGACCTCGCCCACCGCATGGCGGTCAAGGCCGCCGAGGTGATCAAGGTCCTGATGAAGATGGGCATGATGGTGACCATCAACCAGGTGCTCGACCAGGAAACCGCGCTGATCATCGTCGAAGAGATGGGGCACATCGGCAAGGCGGCCCAGGCCGACGATCCGGAGGCCTTCCTCGAGAAGACCGAAGGCGCGACCGAAGCCGAGGCGCTGCCGCGTCCGCCGGTAGTGACCGTGATGGGTCACGTCGACCACGGCAAGACCTCGCTGCTCGACTACATCCGCCGCGCGACTGTGGCGGCGGGCGAAGCCGGCGGCATTACCCAGCACATCGGTGCCTACCACGTGGAAACCCCGCGCGGCGTGGTCACCTTCCTCGACACCCCGGGTCACGAAGCGTTTACCGCGATGCGTGCTCGTGGCGCTAAGGCGACCGACTTGGTCGTGCTGGTCGTGGCGGCCGACGACGGCGTGATGCCGCAGACGATCGAAGCGATCCACCACGCCAAGGCGGCCGGCGTGCCGATGGTCGTCGCGGTCAACAAGATCGACAAGCCGGGTGCCAACCCCGAGCGCATCCGTCAGGAGCTGGTCGCGCAGGAAGTGGTGCCCGAAGAGTGGGGCGGCGACACGCAGTTCATCGAAGTGTCGGCCAAGCAAGGCACCAATATCGACGGCCTGCTCGAAGCGATCGTGCTGCAGGCCGAGGTGCTGGAGCTGACCGCGCCGCAAGACGCGCCTGCCAAGGGCGTGATCGTCGAGGCCCGCCTCGACAAGGGCCGCGGCCCGGTCGCGACGCTCTTGGTGCAGTCCGGTACGCTGAAGAAGGGCGACATCGTTCTGGCAGGTACCGCGTTCGGCCGTGTCCGCGCGATGATCGACGAGAACGGCAAGTCGATCGACCAGGCGGGCCCGTCGATTCCGGTCGAGATTCTCGGTCTGTCGGACGTGCCATCAGCCGGTGAGGACACGATGGTGCTCGCCGACGAGAAGAAGGCGCGCGAAATCGCGCTGTTCCGTCAGGGCAAGTTCCGCGACGTGCGTCTGGCCAAGCAGCAGGCGTCGAAGCTCGAGAACATGTTCGCGCAGATGGCGGAAGGCGGCGAAGTGCAGACGCTGTCGATCATCGTCAAGGCCGACGTTCAGGGTTCGTACGAAGCGCTGGCGCAGAGCCTGCAGAAGCTGTCGACCGACGAAGTGCGCGTCAACATCCTACACTCGGGCGTCGGCGGCATCTCGGAGTCGGACATCAACCTGGCGATCGCGTCCAAGGCCATCGTGATCGGCTTCAACACCCGTTCCGACGCGGCCGCGCGCAAGCTGGCCGAGTCCGAAGGCGTCGATATTCGCTACTACAGCATCATCTACGACGCGCTGGACGACGTGAAAGCCGCGCTGTCGGGCATGCTGGCACCGGAGAAGAAAGAGCAGATCCTCGGCACGGTCGAGATCCGTCAGGTCATCACCGTGTCCAAGGTCGGCAACATCGCCGGTTGTATGGTTACCGACGGTATCGTCAAGCGTCACGCTCAAGTGCGCCTGATCCGCGACCACGTCGTGGTTCATACCGGCGAACTCGACTCGCTCAAGCGCTTCAAGGACGACGTGAAGGAAGTTCGCCAGGGCTACGAATGCGGCCTGATGCTGAAGAACTTCAACGACATCCGCGAAGGCGATCAGCTGGAAGTGTTCGAAATCGTGGAAGTGGCGCGTACGCTGTAAGCGTTACCTTCTGATGGGCGGGCGGTTGGCCGGTTTTCCGGGCGCCGCTCGCCTTTTGTTTTGCCAAGGAACAGCCATGGCCAAGAAAAATTTCTCCCGCTCCGACCGTGTGGCCGACCAGATTCAGCGTGAACTGGCCGAGATCCTGCAGAAGGGGCTCAAGGATCCGCGCGTCGGCTGGGTGACGATCACCGCGGTCGAAGTGACCCGCGATTACTCTCACGCCAAGATCTATTACACCGTGATGGTCGACAGCACGCGCGAGGCGACCGTAGAAGCGCTGGCGGACGCCGCCGGCTACCTGCGCGCCGAGCTCGGCAAGCGGATCAGCCTGTTCAGCATGCCGCAGCTGCATTTCGTCTACGACGAATCGATCGAGCGCGGCGTCTACATGACGCGTTTGATCGACGAAGTCGTCCAGGCCGGCGACAAGGCTGCGGCCGACGATCAGGGCTCGGCCAACGCTGACGAGTCCGAAGTCGACGACGCCGCGGCTGGCGATGCCGAATCCGCAGCTTCCGAATCGGAAGACAAGGAATGAGCAAGCCGCGCCGCATACGCCGCGCCGTCAACGGCGTGTTGCTGCTCGACAAGCCACTCGGCGTGAGCAGCAACGGCGCGCTGCAGAAGGTGCGCTGGCTATATAACGCCGCCAAGGCGGGCCATACCGGTGTGCTCGACCCGCTGGCGACCGGCTTGTTGCCGGTGTGTTTCGGCGAGGCGACCAAGTTTTCGTCCTTCCTGCTCGACGCCGACAAGGGCTACCGCGCGACGGTGAAATTCGGCGTGGTGACCACGACCGGCGACGCCGAGGGCGAGGTGGTGAAAGAGCGCCCGGTCGATGTCACGATAGAGACGTTGGCCGAGGCCTGTGCGCGCTTCAAGGGGATGATCAGCCAGGTGCCGCCGATGTACTCGGCGCTCAAGTTCGAGGGCAAGGCGCTGTACGAGTATGCGCGGGCCGGCATCGAGATCGAGCGCAAGGCGCGCGACGTGACCATCCACTCGATAGAAATCGTCGAATTCGCCGGCGATGTCGCTGTGATCGACGTCGCCTGCAGCAAGGGCACGTATATCCGCACCTTGGCCGAGGAGATCGGCGAGACGCTCGGCTGCGGCGCGCACCTGATCGGTCTGCGTCGCACGGCGACGGCGGGTTTTCCGCTCGAGGCGGCGATGACACTCGAGGCGATCGAGGCGCTGTCGGCGGAGGGGCGCGATGCGTTGCTGATGCCGGCCGACGTGCTGGTCGCACACTTCCCCGAAGTGTCGCTCGACGAGGATGCCGCCGGTCGTTTCCTGCATGGCCAGGCGGTGCGCGTCGCGCAAAACCATGCCATAATGTCGCGCTTTCGCGTGTACCGAGAGGCGACGCGCGAATTCATGGGTCTGGCGGAGTGGAAGGCCGACGGTCTTCTTCACCCAACCAGGCTCCTGGCCGTCTCGACGGCCGCTTGAGGGAGTGCGGTCAGGTCGATCTGGCTCGCCGTACTCGTCGGGCATTTTGCCGCGGTGCCAAGCCGCGGTGCCAAGCCCCTATATAAAACTGGAGTTGTAAAAATGGCAGTTACCGTTGCTCAAAAAGCCGATATCGTTAAAGACTTTCAGCGCGCCGAAGGCGACACCGGTTCCCCGGAAGTGCAAGTTGCACTGCTGACCGCTCGCATCAACGACCTGACCCCGCACTTCAAGGCGAACACCAAGGACCACCACAGCCGTCGTGGCCTCTTGAAAATGGTGAGCCGTCGTCGCCGTCTGCTTGACTACCTCAAGCGCACCGATAACGACGCATACCGCGCCCTGATTGCCCGCCTGGGTCTGCGCAAGTAATCGACGCCGGATCGAAAAAGTCGCAGCCCGTCTGCGACTTTTTCGTTTTCCGGTGTTCTAATGTTGTCGAGCCGCGGGGGGAGCCTCTAGACATTCCGATCCGGCGCCGCCGGGTCCGAATCTTTAGGGGTTCCCGTTGCTCGAATCGTTCACTGATTTCGGAACAGGATCTTAAATGTTCAACAAAATCACCAAATCGTTCCAGTATGGCCGTCACACCGTGACGCTGGAGACCGGCGAGATCGCCCGTCAGGCCTCGGGCGCCGTGCTCGTGTCGATGGAAGAGACCGTCGTGCTGGTCTCCGTCGTCGGCTCGAAAAGCGTCAAGCCGGGCCAGGACTTCTTCCCGCTGACCGTCGACTACCTCGAGCGCACCTACGCCGCCGGCAAGATCCCGGGCGGCTTCTTCAAGCGCGAAGGCAAGCAGTCCGAGAAGGAAATCCTGACCAGCCGCCTGATCGACCGTCCGATCCGCCCGCTGTTCCCGGAAGGCTTCTACCACGACGTGCAGATCGTCGCGACCGTGATGTCGCTGAACCCGGAAATCGACTCCGATATCCCGGCGATGATCGGCGCGTCCGCCGCGCTCGCGATCTCGGGCCTGCCGTTCGCCGGCCCGATCGCCGCCGCCCGCGTCGGTTACGCCAACGGCGATTACATCCTGAACCCGACCAAGACCGAGCTGACCACCTCCGAGCTCGACCTCGTGGTCGCCGGTACCGAGCGCGCGGTGCTGATGGTCGAATCCGAAGCCAAAGAGCTGTCGGAAGCGACGATGCTCGGCGCCGTGGTGTTCGGCCACGACGCGATGCAGGCCGCGATCAAGGCGATCAACGAGCTGGCCGACGAAGTGAACCCGGTCGTGTGGGACTGGGCCGCTCCGGCCCAGGACGAAGCGCTGATCGGAGAGGTCCGCGAGATCGCCGGCGAGAAGATCGCCGCCGGCTTCCGCATCCGCCAGAAGCAGGCCCGCTCGCAGGCGTTGGCCGAGGCCTGGGACGCCGTTAAATCGGGTCTGATCAACGAAGAAACGTCGACGCTGAAGGCCAACGAGATCAAGGGCATCTTCAAGAACCTGTCGGCCGAGATCGTTCGCGGCCAGATCCTGTCGGGCGACCCGCGCATCGACGGCCGCGACACCCGCACCGTGCGTCCGATCGCGATCCAGACCGGCGTGCTGCCGCGTGTTCACGGCTCGGCGCTGTTCACCCGCGGCGAGACGCAGGCGATCGTCGCGACCACGCTGGGCACCAAGCTCGACGAGCAGCGCATCGACGCGCTGGCCGGCGAATACACCGACCGCTTCATGCTGCACTACAACTTCCCGCCGTACTCGACCGGTGAAGCCGGTCGCATGGGCCCGCCGAAGCGCCGCGAGATCGGCCACGGCCGCCTGGCCAAGCGCGCGCTGCTCGCCGTGCTGCCGCCGGAAGACGAATTCGGCTACGCGCTGCGCGTCGTGTCGGAAATCACCGAGTCGAACGGCTCGTCGTCGATGGCTTCGGTCTGCGGCGGCTGCCTGTCGCTGTTGAACGCCGGCGTGCCGCTGAAGGCGCACGTGGCCGGCATCGCCATGGGCCTGATCCTGGAAGGCAACCGCTTCGCGGTGCTGACCGACATCCTCGGCGACGAAGATCACCTCGGCGACATGGACTTCAAGGTGGCCGGTACCGCCGATGGCGTGACCGCGCTGCAGATGGACATCAAGATCCAGGGCATCACCAAGGAAATCATGCAGGTGGCGCTGGAGCAGGCCAAGGAAGGCCGTCTGCACATCCTCGGCTACATGAAGGAAGCCGTCGAAGGCCCGCAGGAAATCTCGAGCCACGCGCCGCGCCTGTTCACGATGAAGATCAACCCGGACAAGATCCGCGAAGTGATCGGCAAGGGTGGCGAGACCATCCGTTCGATCACCAAGGACACCGGCTGCGAGATCAACATCGAGGAAGACGGCACGATCACCATCGCGTCGATCACGCAGGAAGGCGCTGACGCGGCCAAGAAGCGCATCGAAGAGATCACCGTCGAAGTCGAAGTCGGCAAGATCTACGAAGGCACCGTGGTGAAGATCCTCGACAACAACGTCGGCGCGATCGTCTCCATCCTGCCGGGCAAGGATGGTCTGGTCCACATCTCGCAGATCGCCAACGAGCGCATCAAGAACGTGGCCGACTACCTGAAAGAAGGCCAGGTCGTGAAGGTCAAGGCGATCGAGATGGACGACCGCGGCCGCGTGCGTCTGTCGATCAAGGCGCTGTTGGAAGACGAAGCGAAAACCGCGAACGCGACCGCCGAATCGTTCGGCCTGCGCTCGAGCTAAGCGACAAGTCTGCCGTACCGAAACGCCCGCGAATCCCGCGGGCGTTTTTGTTTATGAAAGACAGCGTCACGAAAAAGCTCGGCCAACCTTCAAGGTTGGCCGAGCTTTTTGTCGGGCGGGGCAGGGCAGCTTTGAGCTCAAAGCCTGGCCGGGCAAGCGAAAATCCCGGGTCGGCAACGCCGGCCCGCTTGAGGGGCAACCCTTTTGCCCGCACAATATTGACCGAATCTGCGTCATTTTTTTCATTCTTTCCCATTGGTCAAGCCAGAAACCGGCTTTTTTGTGCGCTTTGATGCCAGAAAATGGCAGGAAATCGTCGCCGTGTTTTTTGTAAACCCATGTCGCAAACCGGATATGGACCGCCGATGGGATTCATTAGAATCGTTTTCATGTTGTGAAACACAACCTCTATCAGCCTTGCAGGAAGGAAAACCAATGAGCCATTCCGTCACCCGCGCCTTGTTCGACCAGGTCATGGTCCCCAACTACGCGCCGGCCCAGTTCATCCCGGTGCGCGGCGAAGGGTCGCGCGTGTGGGATCAGGACGGCCGTGAATTCGTCGACTTCGCCGGCGGCATCGCGGTGAACTCGCTCGGTCATTGCCATCCGGCGCTGGTCGCCGCGCTGACCGAGCAGGCCGGCAAGCTCTGGCACGTGAGCAACACGCTGACCAACGAGCCGGCGCTCAAGCTCGCCCGGCTGTTGACCGAAACCACCTTCGCCGAGCGCGTGTTCTTCAGCAACTCGGGCGCCGAGGCCAACGAGGCCGCGTTCAAGCTGGTGCGCAAGTACGCCGCCGACCATGTCGGCGTCGAGAAGCACGAAATCATCTCCTGCAAGAGCTCTTTCCACGGCCGTACGCTGTTCACCGTCAGCGTCGGCGGCCAGCCGAAGTACACTGAAGGCTTCGCGCCGGTGCCGGGCGGCATCAAGCACGTCGAGTACAACAACATCGAATCGCTGAAGGCCGCGATCTCCGACAAGACCTGCGCGGTCGTCGTAGAGCCGGTGCAGGGCGAGGGCGGCGTGCTGCCGGCCACGCGTGAATACCTGCAGGCCGCGCGCGAGCTGTGCGACCAGCACAACGCGCTCCTGGTGTTCGACGAAGTGCAGACCGGCGTCGGCCGTTCGGGCTCGCTGTACGCGTACATGGAATACGGCGTGACGCCGGATATTTTGACTTCCGCCAAGTCGCTCGGCGGCGGCTTCCCGGTCGGCGCGATGCTGACCACCGAGAAGGTGTCCAAGAGCTTCGGCGTCGGGACTCATGGATCTACGTATGGCGGCAACCCGCTCGCGTGCGCGGTCGCTCAAAAGGTAATCGAAGTCGTGAACACGCCGGAGGTGCTCGCGGGCGTGCGCGCCAAGTCGCAACGTTTCGTCGACGGTCTGAATGCGATCAACGCCAAGTACGGCATCTTCAAGGAAGTGCGCGGCATGGGCCTGTTGCTCGGCGGCGTGCTGACCGAGGCTTTCGCCGGCCGCGCGAAGGACTTCATGCTCGCCGCCGAACGCCAGCAGCTGATGGTGCTGGTCGCCGGCGTCAGCGTGGTGCGCTTCGCGCCGTCGCTGGTGATCCCGGACGCAGACATCGATGAAGGCCTCAAACGCTTCGAGGCCGCGGTAGCCGAAGTCGTCGGCCAGACCGCCTAAACCCCCAGAATAACAAGCTATTTTGTCGGAGCGGCCCGCCTTGCGGCGGGCCGCTGGGCCCCCTTGCGTCTTTTTCAGGGCGGGCTTGGCAAGCACGAGGGAGAAACACCATGTATGTCGTGCGACCTGCACGCACCGCCGACCTGCCGGCCATCGAGAAGATGGCGGTGGCGAGCGGCATCGGCGTGACCAGCCTGCCGAACAACCGCGAGAAGCTGTTCGAGCGCATCCAGCAGTCGCTGGACGCGTTCGAGCACGACGCCGATCTGGACGCCGGCAAGGAGTACTACATGTTCGTGCTCGAAGCGCACGGACAGGTGGTCGGCACCGCGTCGATCAGCGCGTGCGCCGGATTCGACGAGCCGTTCTATAGCTATCGCAGCGAAACCTTCGTGCACGCGTCGCGCACGCTCAAGGTCAACAACAAGGTGCACGTGCTGACGATGTGCCACGACCTGACCGGCCTCGTCCAGCTGTGCGGCTTCTACTCCGAGCCAGCGATCGACGCGCTGGCGACCGAACTCTTGTCGCGTGCGCGCTTCCTGTTCATCGCCAGCCAGCAGCAGCGCTTCGGCCGCCGCGTGGTCGCCGAGATGCAGGGCATCCACGACGCCGCCGGCCAGTCGCCGTTCTGGGACGCGATAGGCCGCCGCTTCTTCAACATGGACTTCGTCGAGGTCGAACAGGCGTTCGCCAGCCGCAGCAAGACCTTCATCGCCGAACTAATGCCCGCCTATCCGATCTACGTGCCGCTGATGCCCGGCGCGGCACAGCAGGCGATCGGCCAGGTCCACCCCGACTTCGAGCGCCCGTTCGGCATCCTCGGCCGCGAGGGTTTCGAAGCCGACAACTACATCGACATTTTCGACGGTGGCGCGGTGCTGACCGCCGACGTCGACCGGCTCTACACCGTGCGCACCAGCAGCTGCCACCCGGTCGAGGTGACCGCCAGCCTGCCGGCCTCGGCCAACCTTCGCCTCGCGAGCAACGAGAAGGTCGCCGATTTCGTCGCGACGCTGGTGCAAGCCGAAGTGGTCGACGGCGTCGCCTTCGTCAACCCGGACGGCGCGCTGGCGCTCTCGGTGACGAGCGGAGACACGATCCGTCTCGCGCCGCTTCAGGTCGAGCCGGAAGGAGAAACCGCATGATGCTGATCCGACCGATCCGCCAGGGCGACCTGCCCGGCCTCCTGGAGCTGGCCAAGAGCGCCGGCGTGGGACTGACCTCGTTGCCAGTCAACGAAGAACGCCTGGCGCGCCGCATCGCGCGCTCCGAACAATCGTTCGCCGGCACCGCCGAAGAGGGCGACTACGGCTACGTGTTCGTGCTCGAAGACAGTGCAAACGGCAAGGTGGCCGGCATCTGCGCGATCGAGGCCGCCGTCGGCCTGAAAGAGGCCTGGTACAACTACCGCGTCGGCACCATCGTCCACGCGAGCGAAGAACTCGGCGTCTACACCCGGCACGACACGCTGTTCCTGTCTAACGACCACACCGGCTATTCGGAGCTGTGTTCGCTGTTCCTGCACCCCGACTATCGCGCCAACAAGAACGGCGGCCTGCTGTCGAAGAGCCGCTTCCTGTTCATGGCCGCTTTCCCCGCGCTGTTCGGCAAGATCACCGTCGCCGAGATGCGCGGCGTGTCGGACGAGAACGGCCGTTCGCCGTTCTGGGAGTCGCTCGGCCGCCATTTCTTCTCGATCGACTTCGCGCGCGCCGATTATCTGACCGGCGTCGGCCAGAAGGCCTTTGTCGCCGAGCTGATGCCCAAGTACCCGGTCTACATCGACTTCCTGCCGCCCGACGCGCAGGCGGTGATCGGCCAGACACATGAGAACACGCGTCCGGCGGTGGCGATGCTGCAGGCCGAGGGCTTCCGTTACGAAGGCTACGTCGACATCTTCGACGCCGGCCCGACGGTGCAGACGTACACGAGCGAGGTGCGTGCGGTGAAGGAAAGCCGTCTCGTGCCGGTGACGTTGGCCGAGCCCTCGTCCGACGATGCGCGAGAATGGCTGCTGGTTTCCAACCAGTCGCTCGAGGACTTCCGCGTGGTTCTTATCGAGGCGGCTTATCCGGCGGCCTCGCTCGCGCTCAAGCCCGACCAGGCGGCGGCGCTCAATGTGAAAGACGGCGACACCGTACGGGCGGTGACCCTGTCGCCCAAGGAGAAAGCGTAAATGAGCACCCATTTCATCAACGGACAGTGGCTCGCCGGCGAAGGCGACGCGTTCGAGAAGGTCAACCCGGCGGCTAACGAAACGGTATGGCAAGGCCGCGCCGCGAGTCCCGCACAGGTCGACGCCGCGGTGAGGGCGGCCCGCGCCGCCTTTGCCGGCTGGGCGCGCCAGCCGCTGGAAGCGCGCGCCGCCGTCGCGCGTCGTTTCGGCGAACTCCTTGACGCCAACAAAGCAACGTTGGCCGAGCTGATCTCGCGCGAAACCGGCAAGCCCTTATGGGAAGCGCAGACCGAAGTCACCAGCATGGCGAACAAGGTGGCGATCTCGCTTGCCGCGCTCGAGGAGCGCACCGGCACCCGCGCCAGCGCCATGGGCGACGCGCAGGCTGTGCTGCGCCACAAGCCGCACGGCGTGGTCGCGGTGTTCGGCCCGTACAACTTCCCGGGCCACCTGCCTAACGGCCACATCGTGCCGGCCTTGCTCGCGGGCAACGCGGTGGTGTTCAAGCCGTCCGAATTGACGCCGGCGACCGCCGAGCTGACCGTCAAGCTGTGGGCGGAGGCCGGCCTGCCGGCCGGCGTGATCAACCTGGTGCAGGGCGCGCGCGAAACCGGCGTCGCGCTCGCGGCGCACGACGGCCTCGACGGCCTGTTCTTCACCGGCAGCTCGGCCACCGGCGAGATCCTGCACAAGAACTTCGCCGGCCGCCCGGACAAGATCCTCGCGCTCGAGATGGGCGGCAATAACCCGCTGATCGTCGAGGACGTCGCCGAGCTCGACGCCGCCGTGCACCACATCGTGCAGTCGGCGTTCATCTCGGCCGGCCAGCGCTGCACCTGCGCGCGTCGCCTGCTGGTGCCGCAAGGCGAGTGGGGCGACAGGCTGATCGCTCGCCTGGTCGAGGTCTCGGCCAAGCTCAAGGTCGGCCGTTACAACGACGAACCGGCGCCCTTCCTCGGCGCGGTGATCTCCAACGCAGCGGCCGACGCGCTGCTCGCCGCACAGGCTAGGTTGGCCGAGGCCGGCGGCAAGGTGCTGCTGGAAATGCGCCGCCTCGAGCCGGGCTTCGCGATGCTGGCGCCGGGCATCGTCGACGTGACGGCGGTACAGAATCGTCCGGACGAGGAATTCTTCGGCCCGCTGTTGCAGGTCATCCGCTACGCCGACTTCGACGAGGCGATAGCCCTGGCCAACGCCACGCGCTTCGGCCTGGCTGCCGGCGTGCTGTCCGACAGGCGCGAGCTGTTCGACCGCTTCCTGATCGAGAGCCGCGCCGGTGTCGTTAACTGGAACAAGCCACTCACCGGCGCCTCCAGCGCCGCGCCGTTCGGCGGCATCGGCGCGTCGGGCAACCATAGACCGAGCGCCTACTACGCCGCAGACTACTGCGCCTATCCGGTCGCGTCGCTCGAATGCGACAGCCTGACCGTTCCGCAACAACTCAGCCCAGGGATCGTACTGTGAATGCTTACGAAGTGAATTTCGACGGCCTGGTCGGCCCGACGCACAACTATAGCGGCCTGTCCTACGGCAACGTCGCGTCGACCGGCAACCAGAACGCGGCGTCGAACCCGAAGCTGGCGGCCAAGCAGGGCCTGCAAAAGATGAAGGCGCTGGCCGACCTCGGCTTCAAGCAGGGTGTGCTCGCACCGCACGAGCGCCCGGACGTCGCAAGCTTGCGCCGTCTGGGTTTTGCCGGCAGCGACGCCGAGGTGGTCGCGCGCGCCGCCAAAGAGGCGCCGGCCATCCTCGCGGCCGCGACTTCGGCCTCGTGCATGTGGACCGCGAACGCCGCGACGGTGAGCCCGTCGGCCGATACGGCGGACAGGCGCGTGCACTTCACGCCGGCCAACCTGAACAACAAGTTCCACCGCTCGATCGAACACCCGACCACGCGCCGCGTGCTGAAGGCGATGTTCAACGACGAGTCGCGTTTCGCGGTGCACGAGGCGCTGCCGGCGCAGATGCACTTCGGCGACGAAGGCGCGGCCAACCATACGCGTTTCTGCGCCGAATACGACGCGCCGGGCGTCGAGTTCTTCGTCTACGGCGCGTCGGCCTTCGACGCCAGCCGTCCGAAGCCGGCCAAATTTCCGGCGCGCCAGACGCTGGAAGCGTGCGAGGCTATAGCCCGTCTGCACGGCCTTTCCGAAGGCAACGTCGTCTACGGTCAGCAGGACCCGGACACGATCGACAAGGGCGTGTTCCACAACGACGTGATCTCGGTCGGCAACCGCAACGTGCTGTTCCACCATCAGCGCGCCTTCCTCGACCAGGCGTCGGTGCTGTCGGAAATCGACCGCAAGCTCGAGGCCTTTGGCGGCCGCTTTGTCGCGGTCGAGGTGCCCGAGGCCGATGTCAGCGTGGAGGAGGCGGTCAAGAGCTATCTGTTCAACAGTCAGCTCTTGTCGCGCGCCGACGGCAAGATGATCATCGTCGTACCCGAAGAATGCCGCGTGACGCCGCGTGTCTGGGCGTATCTCGAAAAACTGGCGGCGAGCGGCGGCCCGATCGCCGAGGTGAAGGTGTTCGACCTGAAGCAGAGTATGCAGAACGGCGGCGGGCCGGCCTGCCTGCGCCTGCGCGTGGCGCTGAACGAGGCAGAACTCGCCGCGGTGAATCCGAAGGTGATGATGAACGACGCCTTGTTCGCGGCGCTCAACACCTGGGTCGACCGTCATTATCGTGACCGTATCTCGCCCGAAGACCTCGGCGATCCGCAACTGCTGGTCGAATGCCGCGCGGCGCTCGACGAACTGACCGGCATTCTCGGTATGGGATCGGTTTATCCCTTCCAGCTCGGCTGAGTGTTCGCACCCGTTGGGATGTGAAAAGGCCGCCCCATTGCGGGGCGGCCTTTGTCGCGTTGTTGCGTCGCGTTTTATTAAATTCACGGCGGTGGATGTTGAAATGGGAAGCCCGGCTCGGCCAGCGTTCGCGGCTGCGGATTATGTCGTTAGAATAGCATGATGAACGCGTCCGCATTTCAGGGTGATCTTGTGGGAAATGCTTTCCTAGGGAAACCCCGCTATTGGCGCACTCAAGGAATAACCCTTAAAAGTAAACTGCTGAAAAACAAGCTTATTTCAGGAAAAAACCCTTCTCGGAAAAAGGATTGATTTTGCCCCCGGTTTAATCAATTTTTAAGATTGACAGGGATTTGTTGCCAGCACGATAATCCGCCCTTCGTTTGCTTACTGTCTATTGTATCCAGGTGGCGGGTGGGCGGACATGCGGCAGGGCTCGATCCGTGCCGTGCCAACACAAAAGAGAACAGGCGGCCCGGGAAACCCCCCGAAAGCCGCTGGGTCGATCTATCTAAGGAGATTTCCGACCGTGGATATTTTTCTGCAGCAAATACTCAATGGTCTCGTCCTGGGGAGCATCTACGCGCTGATCGCGCTGGGCTACACCATGGTTTACGGGATCATGGGTCTGATCAACTTCGCCCATGGCGAAATCGTCATGGTGGGCGCGATGGTAACGATCACCGTCATCTCCACGCTGATGGGAGCCGGCGTCGCCGTGCCGGGGCCGCTTCTGGTCCTGATCGGCCTAATGGTGGCGATTCCGGCGTGCATGTTGCTCGGTTTCACCATCGAGAGGGTGGCCTACCGGCCGCTGCGCAACGCGCCGCGCCTGGCGCCGCTGATTACCGCGATCGGTTTGTCGATCGTGCTTCAGCAAGTCGCGATCCTGATCTGGGGCCGCAACTACATTCCCTTCCCGCCGATTCTCACTCACGAAACCATCAGTTTCATGGGCGCCAGCATCACCGAGCTCCAGCTGATGATCATCGTGCTGTGTCTGGTCATCATGGGCGGCCTGCTGCTGATGGTCGAAAAGACCAAGCTGGGCCGCGCGATGCGCGCCACCAGCCAGAACCCGGCGGTGGCCGGCCTGATGGGCGTGAACGTCAACACCGTGATCTCGGCGACCTTCATGATCGGCTCCGGCCTCGGCGCAGTTGCCGGCGTGATGGTGGCGACCAACTACGACCAGGCCCACTACTACATGGGCTTCCTGATCGGTCTTAAAGCGTTTACCGCGGCGGTGCTCGGCGGCATCGGCAACCTCGGCGGCGCGGTGGCGGGCGGTTTGCTGCTCGGCATCATCGAGAGCCTCGGCGCCGGCTACATCGGCACGCTGACCGGCGGCTTCCTCGGTTCGCACTACCAGGACATTTTCGCCTTCATGGTGCTGATCCTGGTGTTGATCTTCCGTCCTTCTGGCCTCTTGGGCGAGAAGATGGCCGACCGTGCTTGATCGGGGAGACGCATTGTGAACATGGCAATTGCAAATAAGCTCGACGCCAACAAGAAGATCGGCCTCTACCTCGCGATGGGCGTGGTGCTGGCGGTGCTGCCGATCCTGATCGGCGGCGCCTTCGGCAACTCGTGGGTCCGCACGCTGGACTTCGCGCTGCTCTACATCATGCTGGCGCTCGGCCTCAATATGGTGGTGGGCTTCGCCGGCCTCTTGGACCTGGGCTTCATCGCGTTTTACGCGGTCGGCGCGTATGGCTACGCGCTGCTCAGTTCGCCGCACTTCGGCATCCATCTGCCGTTCTACATCACCATCCCGCTCGGGGCGCTCATCGCCGCCTTCTTCGGGGTGCTGCTGGGGGCGCCGGTGCTGCGGCTGAAGGGCGACTACCTGGCGATCGTGACGCTCGGTTTCGGTGAGATCGTCCGTATCTTCATCAACAACCTGAACGCACCGGTGAACATCACCAACGGCCCGCAGGGGATCAACCTGATCGACCCGGTGAAAGTGGCCGGCGTGTCGCTCGGCAAGCCGCTCGAGATCGCCGGTTACAGCATCAACCCCGTCTATCTCTATTACTACTTCTTCCTGATCCTGACCGTGCTGGTGGTGATCATGGCCTCGCGTCTGCAGCGTTCGCGTATCGGCCGTGCCTGGGTGGCGCTGCGCGAGAACGACATCGCCGCGGCGGCCATGGGCATCAACATCCGCAACATCAAGCTGCTCGCCTTCGCGTTGGGCGCGCTGTCGGGCGGTATCGCGGGCGGTTTGTTCGCGTCGTTCCAGGGCTTCATCTCGCCCGAGTCGTTCGGCCTGCTCGAATCGATCATGATCCTCGCGATGATCGTGCTGGGCGGCATGGGGAATATCCCGGGCGTGATCCTCGGCGCGGTGATGCTGACGCTGGCGCCGGAATTCCTGCGCGACGTGATCGGCCCGGTGCAGATGGCGACCTTCGGCCGCATGATCGTCGACCCGGAAAACGCCCGCATGCTGCTGTTCGGCCTTGCCATGGTGGTGATGATGCTGATCCGCCCGGAAGGCGTCTGGCCCTCCAAGCGCCGTCAGGCCGAATTCAAGGATGCGAAGAAAGGTTGAGTCATGGCAGAACAACTCCTGAACATCGAGGGGATTCACAAGCGTTTCGGCGGTCTGCACGCGCTCAACAACGTGACCCTCTCCATCAATCAAGGCGAGATTTACGGTTTGATCGGCCCGAACGGCGCCGGCAAGACCACGCTCTTTAACGTACTCACCGGCCTTTACATGCCGGACGAAGGCCGCTTCACCTTCCGCGGCCAGAACCTGTTCTGCGCCAAGCCGCACAAGGTGGTGGAGACGGGCATCGCCCGTACCTTCCAGAACATCCGCCTGTTCGGCGAGATGACCGCGCTGGAAAACGTGATGGTCGGCCGCCACATCCGTTCCAAGGCGAGCGCCATCGGCGCCATCCTGCGCGACAAGCGCACCCGCGCCGAGGAGGCGTCGATCTGCGAGAAGGCGTATGAACTGCTCGACTACGTCGGCATCACCGAAGTGGCCGACGAACACGCGCGCAACCTTTCCTACGGTCACCAGCGCCGTCTGGAAATCGCCCGCGCGCTCGCGACCGAGCCGACGCTGTTGGCGCTCGACGAGCCGGCCGCCGGCATGAACCCGCGCGAGACCGACGACCTCAAGCACCTGATGGAAAAAATCCGCAAGGATGGCGTGACCATCCTTCTGATCGAACACGACGTGAAGCTGATGATGGGCTTGTGCGACCGCATCGCGGTGCTCGACTACGGCAAGAAGATCGCCGAGGGCATCCCGGAAATGGTCCGCAAAGACCCGAAAGTGATCGAAGCCTACCTGGGGGTCGCAAGCACATGAGTCTTTTGGAAGTCAAAAACCTGCAAGTGGCCTACGGCGGCATCCAGGCCGTCAAGGGCATCGATTTTCACATCAACCAGGGCGAGCTGGTGACCTTGATCGGCGCCAACGGCGCGGGCAAGACCACGACGCTGAAGACCCTGGTCGGGATGGTGAAGAAGGCCGGCGGCAGCATCGACTACGACGGCAAGGACAGCGCTTCGATCGCGCCGTACGACTTCGTGCGTCATGGTTTGGCGATGGTGCCGGAAGGCCGCGGCGTGTTCGCCAAGCTGACGGTCGAAGAGAACCTGCACATGGGCGCGTTCTACCGCAACGACAAGGCGGAGATCCAGAACGACATCGAGCGTGTCTACGGCCTGTTCCCGCGGCTGAAGGAGCGCCAGAAACAGCTGGCCGGCACCTTGTCGGGGGGGAGCAGCAGATGGTGGCGATGGGCCGGGCGATGCTGTCGCGTCCCAAGCTCTTGCTGCTCGACGAGCCGTCGATGGGCCTCGCCCCGATCATCGTGCAGAAGATCTTCGAGATCATCCGGATGGTCGCCGCCGAAGGCGTGACCATGCTGCTGGTCGAGCAGAACGCCAAGCTGGCGCTCGAGGTCTCGCAGCGCGGTTACGTGATGGAGAGCGGAAAGATCACCATGAGCGGCAACGCGCGCGACCTGCTCGACGACGAGCGCGTGCGCAACGCCTACCTGGGCGAATAAAGCCGCATGATGACCGACGTCAGCCCCCTCGTGCTGGTTCACCAGCTCGCGGGGGCTTTTTTCTTGCCGCCTCTGCTGTGGCTGTGGCCGATGCTGATAGGCGCGCTCTTCATTCGGCGCGGCTGGCGCAAGGTTGGCCGAGCCTTGTGGGTCTTGGCCTTCGCAGGGCTCTATCTCGCGGCGACGCCGCAGATGGCGCTATGGCTCGCGCGAGGCCTCGAGACCGATCCGCCGATTTCAGCGGACGCGCTCGCCTCGGTCGACGCCATCGTCGTGCTCGGCGGCGGCAAGCGGCCGTCGCCCGAATACGGCGGCGAGACGGTCAGCCTCGACACGCTGTCGCGCGTGCGCTATGGCGCGTGGCTTTCCGCTCGCTCCGGCAAGCCGCTGCTGGTCACCGGCGGCGCGCCCTTGGGCGGGAATGCCGAAGGCAGTCTGATGGCTGGAGTGCTGGAGAACGAGTTCAAGCGGCCGGTGCGCTGGCGCGAGACGGCGTCGAACACCACGCAGGAAAATGCGCAGAACAGCGCGAAGATCCTGCTGCCGCAAGGCGTCAAACGCATCGCGCTCGTCAGCCAGGCCTGGCACCTCAGGCGCGCCGTAGGGTTTTTCGGCGAACAGGGCTTAGCCGTCGTGCCGGCTCCGACCGGCTTCATCCGCTACGACGGCCCGGCCTTCCTCCGCTGGGTGCCGCAGGGCAGGGCGATGCAGGAGGTGTACAGCCTGACGCGGGAATACATCGGCATGCTGTACTATGCGCTGCGTGGACAACTCGCAGGGGGCTGAGGCATGGACGTAGGCGCACTGATCATCGGCGACGAACTGTTGTCGGGCAAGCGGCAGGACAAGCATCTGCAGGCGCTGATCCGCCTCCTCGCCGCGCGCGGCATGAAGCTCGCGTGGGCGGAATGTCTCGGCGATTCGCCGGCGCGGATCGAGGCGGCGCTCAAGCGTGCGTTTGCCGGTGGCGACCTGGTGTTCAGCTTCGGCGGCATCGGCGCGACGCCAGACGACCATACCCGCGCCTGCGCGGCGCGCGCGCTCGGCGTCGGGCTGGAATTGCATCCGGACGCCAAGACGATCATCGAGGGCCGCTTCGGTGCCGACGCCTATCCGCACCGCATCAATATGGGCGTGTTTCCCGCCGGCGCGCGGCTGATCGCGAACCCGGTCAACCAGATCCCGGGCTTCAGCCATGGCGACGTGCACTTCGTGCCGGGCTTTCCTTCGATGGCGTGGCCGATGGTCGAAGCGGTACTCGATACCCGCTACCCGCATCTGTTCTCCGCCATTCCCGACGTCGACGTGACCTTGATCGCGATCGAAGCACGCGAGGGCGACCTGATCGACCTGATGCAGGACTTCGTCGCCCGCTACCCGGCGCTGCGTTTTTCGAGCCTGCCGTCGTTCGCGACCGCCGAGCGGCCGATGCAGATCGAGTTCGGCTTCACCGGCCAGAGCGCGCTGGCGGCGATCGCGCTGGCCGAGCTGGAGAAGGCGCTCAAGGCGCGCGACTATACCGTGCTGCCGGGAAAAAGCGCCTGAACCCTGGCCGAGCCTCGCCCGGTCGAAAAAAACCGCCCCGAGGGGGCGGTTTTTTTTGTGCCCATCGGGCTCGGCCAACCTTGAGCCCGAAAGGTTGGCCGAGCCCTGTGCCTACGGCGGCGCGCCGTTAGCAGGCCTCATGCTAGTCAAGCTCGGCGAGCGGATGCGGCCCGCGCCATGGCGCATCGAAGCGCGCGGCGATGTCGGCCGGATCGACCTCGGCCAACGTGGCCGGTTGCCAGCGCGGTTGCTTGTCCTTGTCGACGAGCTGGGCGCGAACGCCTTCGGCGAAGTCGGGCGAAAGGCAGGTGTTGACCGACAGCGCCAGTTCGGCGCGGAGGGCCTCGGCCAAAGACGCGTCTTTCAGCCGTTCGCCGATCTCCCAGATCAGCGCGCGGCTCGAGGGTGAGCCGGCGGCGAACTGTTCCCGCGCGCTCGCCAGCCAGTCGTCCTGAGTGACGTCGAGCGCAGCGGCGAACTCGGCCAACGTCGAACGGCTGGCGATCGTTTCGATGGCCGTGCGGTGCGCGGCGACCGGCGACGGGGCGAGCGTCGGCGGTGCCTCGGCGGCTAGCCCGGACAAGAGGGCCGTCAGCCGCGCGCGGTCGTCCTGTGCGTCATGGCGCCAGCGTGTCGCGGCGAGCCGCTCGAGCAGCGCCGGGAAGGCGTCGCTCTCGAGCGCGATGTCGGCGAGCCGGCAATGGAGCGCGTCGGCCGCGTTGAGCGTCGCGGCGGTCAGCGCGAGAAAACGCCCGAGCGCGTCGAGCCGGCCGAGGAAGTGGCTGGCGCCGACGTCCGGGTAGAGGCCGATGTTGATCTCGGGCATCGCGAGCCGGCTGTTTTCGGTGACGACGCGGTGGCTCGCGCCGGCCAAGAGGCCGAGCCCGCCGCCCATCACGATGCCGTCGCCCCAGGCCAGGATCGGCTTCGGGTAACGGTGGATGCGGTGGTCGAGCCGGTATTCGGCCGCGAAGAAGCGCGTCAGGATGGCGACGGCTTCGTCGCGGGCCTGGCCGAGCGCCACGTCACGCATCGCATGCACGTCGCCTCCGGCGCAGAAGGCGCGCGCGCCGGCGCCGTGAAGCACGACCAGCGCGACCTCGGGGTCGGCGGCCCAGGCGACGAGCTGGGCGTCGAGCGCCTCGACCATCTCCAGCGTCAGCGCATTGAGGGTGGCGGGCGTGTTGAGCCGGGCGAGCGCGACGGTGTGGCCGTTGCCTCCGTGAAGACGCGAGAAGTGAACCGGTTGCGTAGACATGCGGCCTCCTAGTCGGGTTTTATCAAGCTTAACCCATACGCTTAAGCCGCCTAAAGTAAAAGAAACCCGAGGGAGAAACCCATGCAAAGCGAAGCGGTGATGATCCTGTCCGCCTGTCGGACCCCGACGGGCGCTTTCTGCGGCGCGCTCGCGAGCTTGTCGGCGTCCGAATTGGGCGCGACCGTGCTGGCCGGCGCGCTGGCCGCATCGCGGCTCGACGCCGACGACATCGACGAAGTGCTGATGGGCTGCGTGCTGCCGGCCGGCCTCGGCCAGGCGCCGGCGCGCCAGGCGGCGCTGGGGGCCGGGCTGCCGGCGTTGGTCGGCGCGACGACGCTGAACAAGGTCTGCGGCTCGGGGCTGAAGGCGGTGATGCTCGCTTACGACATGATTCGTGCCGGTTCTGCGCGCCGTCTCCTCGCCGGCGGCATGGAGAGCATGAGCAATGCACCGCACCTCTTGCTCAAATCGCGCCGCGGCTGGCGCATGGGCTCGGTCGCGGTCGAGGACCACATGATGCTAGATGGTCTCGAGGACGCGTACGAGAACGAGCCGATGGGCGTGTACGCCGAGCGCTGCGCGCACCACTACGGCTTTACGCGCGCCGAGCAGGACGCGTTCGCGCTCGCGTCGCTCGAGCGCGCGCTCGCGTCACGAGGCGCAGGCGAGATCGTGCCGGTGGCGGTCAAGGGGCGCGGCGGCGAGGCCGCCGTGTCTGATGACGAGCCGCCGTCGCGCGCGAGCCCGGAGAAGATCGCCGCGCTGAAGCCGGCCTTCGTCGCGGGCGGCACGGTGACCGCCGCCAACTCGAGCTCGATCGCCGATGGTGCGGCGGCGTTGGCGCTGGCGCCCTTGTCCGAAGTCGAACGGCTGGGCTTGACGCCTCGCGCGCGCATCGTCGGCCACGCGAGCCACGCGCAGGCGCCCGGCTGGTTCACGACCGCGCCGCTTGGGGCCATCGACAAGCTGTTGACGCGGATCGGCTGGACGGTCGACGACGTCGACCTGTTCGAGGTCAACGAGGCGTTCGCGGTCGTGGTGCTGGCGGCGATGCGCGACTTGAAGCTGCCGCACGACAAGGTCAACGTGCGCGGCGGCGCATGCGCGCTCGGCCACCCGATCGGCGCGTCGGGCGCGCGCATCCTGGTGACGCTGCTCGCGGCGCTCGAAGAGCGGGGTTTGCGTCGCGGCGTCGCGTCGCTGTGCATCGGTGGCGGCGAGGCGGTGGCGCTGGCGGTGGAGAGGGTCGTGTAATCCTGCAGCGGTCAAGACGAGTTGGCCGAGCGTTAAACGCTCGGCCAACCTGTTGGCTACGGTTCTTCTAGGGCCGAATTCAGCGCGGCAGCAGCGGCGTCAGTTGCGGCAGGAAGGCGGGCGCCTCGACATAGCCGATCACGCGTTTGGCCTCGCGGCCTTGCGCGTCGAACAGGATCAGCCCGGGCGGGCCGAACAGGCCGAAGCGCTTCAGCAGCGCCTGGTGTTCGGCGTTGTTGGCGGTGACGTCGGCGCGCAACAGCGTGAAGCGCCGCATTGCGGCGGCGACCGCCGGGTCGGTGAAGGTCTTGGCTTCCAGCTCCTTGCACGCGACGCACCAGTCGGCGTAGAAGTCGAGCAGCACCGGTTTGCCTGCGCTGGCGGCGATCGCGGCGTCGAGCGCAGCGATGTTCGACACCGGCTGGAAGGCGAGCCGCTCGGTCGCTTGTGCTTCGCCGCCGAACAGGCCCTTGAGCGGCGACGCAGGCTCGTAGCGCCCGCTGAGCGCGCCGACGAGCTGTGCCGCGCCGGCGAGGAAGAGCAGCAGGCCCAAGGCCTTCAGCAGCCGCTGTCGTGCGCCGGCATTGGCCGGCAGGGCGTCGAAAGCACGAAGAAACACCGCGCTGCCGATCGCGAGCGCCGCCCAGCCGAGCATCACCGCCATGCCCGGCAGGAAGGGCGAAGCCATCCACAGCGCGACGGCCAGCATCACCACGCCGAAGCTGGCCTTGACGCCTTTCATCCACGCGCCTGCGCGCGGCAGGATCTCGCCGCCGAAGGCGCCGAGCAGCAAGAGCGGCGTGCCCAGGCCCAGCGCCATCGCGTACAGCGCGCCGCCGCCGAGGAACGCGTCGCCGGTGCGGCCGATGTAGCCGAGCGCGAGCGCCAAGGGCGGCGCGACGCACGGGCCGACGATCAGCGCCGACAGCACGCCCATGCCGAACACCGGGACGAAGTGGCCGCCGGAGAGCTTATTGGAACCGTCGGCCAGCCGGCTCTGCCAGCTGGACGGCAGTTGCAGATTGAACAGGCCGAACATCGACAGCGCCAGGATCACCATCAGCGTGGCGGCCGACAGCACGACCGCCGGCTGTTGCAGCCAGACGGTCAGCAGGCTGCCGGTGAGGCCGGCGAGCACGCCGACCGCCGTATAGGTCAACGCCAGCCCCTGCACGTAGGCGAGCGCCAGAAAAAAGCCACGCCGGCGGGTCAGCGTGTGGCCCTGGCCGGCGATGATGGACGACAGGATGGGCAGAAGGGGGTACATGCACGCGGTAAACGCCGTGCCGAGGCCGGCGATCCAGAAGGTGGCGAGCGTCACGACACGCCCGCCGTCGCCGAGCGTGGCCGGCGGCGCATTGGCGGGCGGCGTCGGTCGGTCGCCGCCGAGCCAGTCGAGCGGGCCGGCCTTGCCGCCGACTCTGACGCGGGTGGTGTACGGCGGGTAGCAGACGCCGACCTCGGCGCAGCCTTGCACCGTCACTTTCAGCATGAACTGTTCGGGCGCGCCGGCCTTGAGCGGCACGATGATGTCGACCGGGCTCGTATAGACCACCTGCTCGCCGAAGAAAGGGTCTTTCTTGTGCTTGCCGTCGGGCATCCTGGCCGGGCCGGCGAGCAGGCCGTCCGGCTCGCTGGCGAAGCGGCTGCGGTCGCGGTACAGGTAGTAGCCGGGGCTGACCTCGACGCGGACCCTGACGGCATCGCCCTCGCGCGTCGCGCTGACCGGAAAGGCCTTTTCGGGTGGCAACAGTTCGTCGGCGTCGACCGCGAAGGCCAGCGTGGGCAGGAAGAACAGCAGCGCGGCGAAGGCGGCGAGCCGGCGCAGGGTCGTTAAGCGAAATGCGGTCATGGTGTTGGGATCGATGACGATGGAAGCTTGACCCGGCATCCGGCGCGAAGTTTCCCCTGTTACGGATTGGGCAGGAAAAAACGACGGCGGGCGGCAAAGATCCAGATCAAACGATCGTTTTATTTTCGGTTATAGTGACGGCAGGATGACTAGGATACCGAACCGCCCCCGCCATGAACAAACCCCATTTGCATTTCGCGCATGCTAACGGCTTCCCGGCGCCGGTGTACCGCAAGCTGCTCGACCGCCTCGGCGAGCGCTACGACGTCGGCTATATCGACGCGGTTGGCCACGACGCGCGCTATCCGGTCACCGACTGCTGGCCGAACCTGGTCGATGAGACGGTCCACTTCATCGAAGCGCGCTACCCGGAACCGGTGATCGGCGTCGGTCATTCGCTCGGCGGCCTCTTGGTGCTGTTCGCCGCGCTGAAGCGCCCGGAATTATTCAAGTCGCTGGTGATCCTCGATTCGCCGCTGTTCGGCCCGTGGCGCGCGCGCGGGCTGTTGATGGCCAAGGCGTTCGGCATGATCGACAAGGTCACGCCGGCGGCGCAGACGCGCAGGCGCCGGGCCGAATGGCCGAGCGTCGAGGCGGCACGCCACTATTTCTCGACGCGGCGGCTGTTCGCCGAGCTCGACCCCCAGTGCCTCGACGACTACGCCGAGTTCGGCACCGTCGAACAGGACGGCGTGCGCAAGCTGCGCTTCGAGCCCGAGATCGAGTACCGCATCTTCCGCGGCCTGCCGCACAACTACCACCGCTACCGCGGGCTCTTGCAGGTGCCGGCCGCGTATATCGTCGGCAGCCGTACCCACGTCGTCGGCGAGTCGGACCTCGCCTTCATGCGCCGCCATTTCGACATGAGCGTGCTGACCGAGGAGGGCACGCATCTGTACCCGCTCGAGCGGCCGCTCGAAACGGCCGAGCGGATTCACGCGGCGCTCGCCGGGCTCGGCCAACGTCGATAGCCCGGCTGGCCGAGCCCGGTCGGCGACAACGAAAAAGCGGCCCGCTGGGCCGCTTTTTTGCATGAACGGGACGGCGATCAGCGCGCCCTCTTGTCCTGCTCGATCAGCGCGTAAGCCGAGTGGTTGTGGATCGACTCGAAGTTTTCCGATTCGACCACGAAGGCCAGCACGCGCGGGTCGGCGTTGAGCCGCCCGGCGACGTCGCGCACCATGTCCTCGACGAACTTCGGATTCTCGTACGCGCGCTCGGTCACGTATTTCTCGTCCGGGCGCTTCAGGATGCCGTAGAGTTCGCACGACGCTTCCTGTTCGACCATGTCGACCAGTTCCTCGATCCAGATGTACTCATCGGTGCGCGCGGTGACGGTGACGTGCGAGCGCTGGTTGTGCGCGCCGTATTGCGAGATCTTCTTCGAGCAAGGGCATAGGCTCGTGACCGGCACCAGCACCTTCATCGTGAAGTGGTACTGGCCGCCCTTGATCTCGCCGATATAGGTGACCTGGTAGTCGAGCAGGCTCTTCACGCCCGAGACCGGCGCGGTCTTGTTGACGAAGTAGTCGAAGCGCATCTCGATGTAGCCGGATTCGGCCTCGAGCCGGTCGACCATCGCGCGCACGATGTTCTCGAACGACGAGACCGAGATTTCCTTCTCCTGCGTGTGAAGGATCTCCACGAAGCGCGACATGTGGGTGCCCTTGAAATGCGCGGGCAGGTGCACGTACATGTCGAAGGTGGCGACGGAGTGCTGCACGCCGCCTTCGCGCTCGGCCAGGCGCACCGGATGGCGGATCGCCTTGATGCCGACCTTGTTGATCGGAAGGTTGCGGCTGTCGTGCGAGCTTTGCACGTCGGGGATGGTCTGAGCGTTCATGCCGATGGGGTCTCCACAGTGGACGTCCCATTATACCAAGGGAAAATACCCGAGCAAAGCAGTCGGGTTTGCCCGTCGGCGTCAACCCGGTGTCGACCCATCCAGACGCAAAAACGGCCACCGCTCGATGTGCACGGTGGCCGTTTCTTGCTGCATCGATCCCTAGCCGAGCCTGGCGCGGATGCTGGCGGCGATGCCGGCGGCGTTGAGGCCGCAGTCGGCCAGCATGCCGACCGGGTCGCCGTGGTCGACGTTCTCGTCGGGCAGGCCGATGAGCAGCGTGTCGACCGTGATGCCGCGCGCGGACAGCACCTCCAGACAAGCGCTGCCTGCGCCGCCCATCACCGTGTTTTCCTCGACGGTGACGATCAGATCGTGGCTCTTTGCCAAGTGGACAACCAGCTCCTCGTCGAGCGGCTTCACGAAGCGCATGTCGACCACGGTGGCGTCGAGTTCGTCGCCTGCGGCGAGCGCCGGCGTGACCATGCTGCCGAAGGCGAGGATGGCGACCTTGTTGCCTTCGCGGCGCACGACCCCCTTGCCCAGCGGCAGTTCGCGCATGGTCTCTTCGGGGACGACGCCCGGGCCGCTGCCGCGCGGGTAGCGCACCGCGGTCGGGCCGTCGATCTTGAACGCGGTGTACAGCATCTGCCGGCACTCGTTCTCGTCCGACGGCGCCATCACGATCATGTTCGGGATGCAGCGCAGGTAGCTGATGTCGAAGGCGCCGGCGTGGGTCGGGCCGTCGGCGCCGACGAGGCCGGCGCGGTCGATCGCGAACAGCACCGGCAGCTTCTGGATCGCGACGTCGTGGATCAGCTGGTCGTACGCGCGCTGCAGGAAGGTCGAGTAGATCGCGACCACCGGCTTCATGCCGTCGCAGGCGAGGCCGGCGGCGAAGGTCACCGCGTGCTGCTCGGCGATGCCGACGTCGAAGTAGCGGTCCGGGTGCTCCTGCTCGAAGCGCACCAGGCCCGAGCCCTCGCGCATCGCCGGCGTGATGCCGACGAGGCGTTGGTCCTCTTTGGCCATGTCGCACAGCCAGTCGGAAAAGATCTGCGTGTAGGTCGGCTTGCCGCCGGCCTTGCCGCCGGAAAGGCCGTTGGCCGGGTCGAACTTCGACACGCCGTGGTAGGCGACCGGGTCGTTCTCGGCCAACTTATAGCCCTGGCCCTTCTTGGTGACGACGTGCAGGAACTGCGGGCCCTTCAGCGTCCTGATGTTCCCGAGCGTGGTGACCAGCGCGTCGAGGTCGTGGCCGTCGATCGGGCCGATGTAGTTGAAGCCGAATTCCTCGAACAGCGTGCCCGGCGTGAACAGGCCCTTCACGTGTTCTTCCATCTTGCTCGCGATCTCGCGCATCGGCGGCACGATGCCGAGCACCTTGCTCGAACCGTGCTTCATTGCCGAGTAGAAGCGGCCGGACAGGATCTTGGCCAGGTAGTTGTTCAGCGCGCCGACGTTGGGCGAGATCGACATATCGTTGTCGTTGAGGACGACCAAGAGGTCGGTGTCCATCGCGCCGGCGTTGTTCAGCGCCTCGAATGCCTGGCCGGCGGTCATCGCGCCGTCGCCGATGATCGCGACCGCCTTGCGATCGGTGCCCTGCGCCTTGGCGGCGACCGCCATGCCGAGCGCCGCGCCGATCGACGTCGACGAATGACCGACACCGAAGGTGTCGTACTCGGATTCCTCGCGCTTCGGGAAGCCGGCGAGGCCGCCCTTCTGGCGCATCGTGCCCATGCGGTCCTTGCGGCCGGTCAGGATCTTGTGCGGGTAGGTCTGGTGGCCGACGTCCCACACCAGGCGGTCATCCGGCGTGTTGAACACGTAGTGCAGCGCAATCGTCAGCTCGATGCTGCCGAGGTTGGACGCGAAATGGCCGCCGGTCTTGCTGACCGACTCGACCAGGAATTCACGCAGCTCGCTCGCCAGCTGCGGCAGCTGGGCGCGGTCCAGCAGGCGCAGGTCGGCGGTGCGGTGGAGGGTGTCGAGAAGCGGAGTCGTCATGGTGGCTTGTCAGAACGAACGGGCGACGATGTAGTCGGCCAGCGCCTTCAGGCGCTCGGCGGACGGGCCGAAGCCGGCAAGGGCCTCGAAGGCGTCGTCGCTGAGTTCGCGGGCGAATTGTTTGGCTTCGGCAAGCCCCATCAGGCTCACGTAGGTCGGCTTGTTGTTGGCGGCGTCCTTGCCGGCGGTCTTGCCGAGCGTCGCGGTGTCGGCGTCGACGTCGAGCACGTCGTCGACCACCTGGAACGCCAGGCCGATGCGTTTGGCGAAGTGGTCGAGCCGCTCGGTTTCCTCGGCCGTAAGCGGTCTGCCGGCGAGAGCGCCGAGCAGCACCGACGCGCGGATCAGCGCGCCGGTCTTCAAGAGGTGCATGAATTCGAGTTCGGGCAGCGACAGCTCCTGACCGACGCTGGCCAGGTCGATCGCCTGGCCGCCGGCCATGCCGGCGTGGCCGGACGCATGCGCGAGCGTCTTGACCATCGCCAGCTGCGCGGCGGCGTCGACGCCGGCCAGCGGCGCGGAGAGCAGGTCGAAGGCGAGCGTCTGCAGCGCGTCGCCGACGAGCAGCGCGGTCGCCTCGTCGTAAGCGACATGACAGGTCGGCTTGCCGCGGCGCAGCACGTCGTCGTCCATGCACGGCAGGTCGTCGTGCACCAGCGAGTAGGCGTGCACCAGTTCGACCGCGGCGGCGACGCGCGCGAGGTTGGCGGGGTCGGCTAAGACCAGTTCGCCGGCGGCGAACACTAAGAGCGGGCGCACGCGCTTGCCGCCTTCGAGCACGGCATAGCGCATCGCCTCGTGAAGGCGTTGCGGCGCGACGGCGGGGTCGGGCAGCAGGGCGGCGAGCGTGCTTTCCATCTGCTGTTGCACGCCGCTCATCCAGCCGATGAAGACGGTGTCATTGGCCATTGGGCAGCTCCAGCGGTTTGAGTTCGTCGTTTTCCAGCACCTTGAGCTCTTGTTCGGCGTCGGCCAGCTTGCCCTGGCAGAACTTGATCAGCTCGATGCCCTGTTTATAGGACCCGAGGGCGGTTTCCAGTGGGATATCGCCGCTCTCCATGGCCTGGATGATGTCTTCCAGCTGGGCGAGCGCCGCCTCGAAGCTTGCCGGTGACTTTGCCGTTTTGGCCATGCGATGTCCTTAATGATGTCGTGGCGCGAGAATCGGCAGGCATTTTAGGCGATTTTGCCCCGCGCCGACCAGCGCGGGGCAAGAAGACGAAGCGTCAGCGGCGGGCTCAGGCTTCTGCGAGCAGGGGTTTGGGGAACATCAACGACGCGACGACCGACGCGCCGATCACGGCGAACACCACGCCGAGCGACACCAGCACCGGGATGTGGAACACCTTCACGATCAGCATCTTCACGCCGATGAAGGTCAGCACCGCCGCCAGGCCATATTTCAAATAATGGAAGCGGTCGGCGACGTCGGCAAGCAGGAAGTACATCGCGCGCAAGCCGAGGATCGCGAAGATGTTCGACGTCAAGACGATGAACGGGTCGGTGGTGACGGCGAAGATCGCCGGGATGCTGTCGACGGCGAAGATCACGTCGGAGAACTCGATCATCATCAGCACGAGGAACATCGGCGTCGCGTAACGCACACCCTGCTTCACGACGAAGAACTTCTCGCCGTGGAACTCGTTCGTCATGCGCAGGTGGCTGCGCAGGAACTTGAGGATGGGGTTGGCGGCGAGATCGGCCTCTTCGTCTTTTTCCGGCAGCATCATCTTCAGGCCGGTGAAGACCAGGAAGGCGCCGAACACGTACAGCACCCACGCGAATTCGCTGACCAGCACCGCGCCGACGCCGACCATGACCGCGCGCAGCACGATCGCGCCGAACACGCCGTACAGCAGCACACGACGCTGGTGTTCCGGCCGCACGTTGAAATAGGCGAAAATCATCAGGAAGACGAAGATATTGTCGACCGCCAGCGATTTCTCGATCACGTAGCCGGTAAAGAACTCGAGCGCCTTCTGGTTGGCGATCTCGGGGCCGAAGGCCGGGTTATGGCTGAGGCTCCACCACAGCCAGCCGGCGAAGGCGACCGACACGCAGACCCACACGAGCGACCAGCCGAGCGCTTCCTTCACGCCGACCTTGTGCGAACCCTTCTTGTTGAGCGCCACCATGTCGATGGCGATCATCACTAGTACGGCGACGAAGAACACGCCGTAGAAAAACGGGGAGCCGATGGACGGCAACTCGGACTGCATGATGCAGACATCTCCTTAGAACGGTTGGGAACGGATTCGTCGGAATAACGAAGCCAGCCATTATGACGTAACAGAATGTAACCGGGTTCAACAATGAAAGAAAAAACCATCCTGATCACCGGCTGCTCGAGCGGCATCGGCCTTGCCACCGCCGAAGGCCTGAAGGCCGACGGCTGGCGCGTGTTCGCCAGCGCGCGTCGGCCCGAAGACGTGCAGAAGTTGGCCGAGGCCGGTTTCGACGCGGTGCGGCTCGACGTCGACGACAGCGTCAGCATCGCCGAAGCGCTCGACACCGTGCTGAAAGCGACCGGCGGCAGACTCGACGCGCTGTTCAACAACGCCGGCTACGGCCAGCCCGGCGCCGCCGAAGACCTGCCGCGCGCCGCCTTGCGCGCGCAGTTCGAAACCAACCTGTTCGGCGCGTGGGAACTGACGCAGAAGGTGCTGCCGGTGATGCGCGCGCAGGGCCACGGCCGCATCCTGTTCAACAGCTCCGTGCTCGGCTTCGCCGCGATGAAGTGGCGCGGCGCGTACAACGCGAGCAAGTACGCGATGGAAGGCCTGTGCGACACGCTGCGGCTCGAACTGTCCGGCAGCGGCATCCACGTGTCGCTGATCGAGCCGGGGCCGATCGAGAGCCGCTTCCGCACGAACGCGCTCGCCAAGTTCCTCGAGTATGTCGACATCGACGCCAGCGTGCACCGCGACAGCTACCAGAAACAGCTCGCCCGTCTGAAGAAGGAGGGCCACGCCGCGCCGTTCACGCTGCCGGCCTCGGCGGTGTGCGACGCCGCACGCCGCGCCCTCAAGGCCCGCATGCCGGCCGCGCGCTACCGCGTGACCACGCCGACCAAGGTGTTCTGGTACCTCAAGCGCCTGCTGCCGACGCGCTGGCTCGACGGCCTGCTCGGCCGCGCCGCGTAAGCCTGGTTCTCAAGGTCGGCCGAGCTATTTCCTCGTGACGCTTCGCTTGCCTCGCTCGGGCTCGGCCAACCTTTCCCGTCCGCGGTGCGATACTGCGCGTATGGCCACCGTCACCTTCCGCTTCTACGAAGAACTGAACGACTTCCTGCCGTCGTCGCGGCGCAAGACGGCGTTCTGCTACGCATGCGCGCCCGGCGAGACCGTCAAGCACGCGATCGAGGCGCTCGGCGTGCCGCACACCGAGGTCGAGCTGATCCTGGTCGACGGCGAGTCGGTGGGTTTCGACCGGATCTTGACCGAAGGGGATCGTATCGCGGTCTACCCGGTGTTCGAAGTGTTCGACGTCGCGCCGCTGTTGCGGCTGCGCGAAAGCCCGCTGCGCGTGACGCGTTTCGTCGCCGACGCGCACCTTGGCGCGCTGGCGGCCAAACTGCGCATGGCGGGTTTCGACACGCTGTATGACAACCATTTCGACGACGACGAGATCGAGGCGCTCGCCGTCGCCGAGCGTCGCATCGTGCTCAGCCGCGACCGCGAGCTGCTCAAGCGGCGCGCGATCACGCACGGCTGCTACGTCCACGCGCAAAAGCCGGCCGAACAGCTGCGCGAGATCTTCACGCGGCTCGACCTTTTCGCCAGCGCGCGGCCGTTCAGCCTGTGCATGGCGTGCAACGCGCCGCTGCGCGAGATCGCCAAGGGGGACATCGAAACGCGCGTGCCGTCGGACGTGTTCGCCGGCCACGCGCGTTTCGTCACCTGCGACGTGTGCCGGCGCGTGTACTGGGAAGGCTCGCACTGGCGGCGCATGCGCGCCTTGCTCGACGAGCTGGCGAGCCGTTGACGACGGGGACCGCGTTCCGCGCCGCCGGGTTCCGCCCGCATCCGGACGCGCGCGGCGCTAGCGTATATAATTGGCCCATTTTTCCCCGAAATTAGCCCCTTTCCACGAGCGCATATGGAACTTGCCAAGAGCTTTGAGCCGGGCGACATCGAACGTCGCTGGTACGACCAATGGGAACAAGCCGGCTACTTCAAGCCGAGCATGGACACCACCCAGCCTTCCTTCGCCATCCAGCTGCCGCCGCCGAACGTGACCGGCACGCTGCACATGGGCCACGCGTTCAACCAGACCATCATGGACGGCCTGACGCGCTACTACCGGATGAAGGGCGACAACACCGTCTGGATCCCCGGCACCGACCACGCCGGCATCGCGACGCAGATCGTCGTCGAGCGCCAGCTGGCCGAGAAGGGCGTCAACCGCCACGACCTCGGTCGCGACGCCTTCATCGACAAGGTGTGGGAGTGGAAGGACGTGTCCGGCGGCACCATCACCAGCCAGATGCGCCGCGTCGGCTGCTCGGTCGACTGGAGCCGCGAATACTTCACGATGGACGACACGCGCGCCGAAGTGGTCAGCGAAGTGTTCGTGCGCTTGTACCAGCAGGGCCTGATCTACCGCGGCAAGCGCCTGGTGAACTGGGACCCGAAACTCGGTACCGCCGTGTCCGACCTCGAAGTCGAGTCGGTCGAAGAAGACGGCAAGATGTGGCACATCCGCTACCCGGTCGTCGATAGCGACGAGTCGGTCGTCGTCGCCACCACGCGTCCGGAAACGCTGCTCGGCGACGTCGCCGTCGCGGTAAATCCAACGGATGAACGCTACCAGCACCTCGTCGGCAAGCTGCTCGAACTGCCGCTGACCGGCCGCCAGATCCCGGTGATCGCCGACGACTACGTCGACGCCGCCTTCGGCACCGGCTGCGTGAAGATCACGCCGGCGCACGACTTCAACGACTACCAGGTCGGCAAGCGTCACGACACCGACCTGATCAACGTGATGGCGCTCGACGCGACCCTCCTGTCGCGCGCCCAGGTGTTCGCGTTCGACGGCGCAGCGAAGGGCACGATCGAGCTGCCGGCCGCCTACGCCGGCAAGTCGACCGCCGACGCTCGCAAGGCCGTCGTCGCCGACCTCGACGCGCAAGGCTTCCTCGTAGAAGTCAAGCCGCACAAGCTGATGGTGCCGCGCGGCGACCGCACCGGCTCGGTGATCGAGCCGATGCTGACCGACCAGTGGTTCGTCGCGATGAGCAAGGTCGCCGACGGCGACGAGACCGGCAAGTCGATCACGCAGAAGGCGATCGACGCGGTCGAGTCGGGCGAAGTGCGCTTCATCCCGGAAAACTGGGTCAACACCTACAACCAGTGGATGAACAACATCCAGGACTGGTGCATCAGCCGCCAGCTGTGGTGGGGCCACCAGATCCCGGCGTGGTACGACGAGGACGGCAAGGTCTACGTCGGCCGTACGCTCGAAGAAGTGCAGGCGCAGGCGCCGGGCAAGACGCTGCGCCGCGACGACGACGTGCTCGACACCTGGTTCAGCTCGGCGCTGGTGCCGTTCAGCACGCTGGGCTGGCCGAACGACACGCCGGAACTCAAGGCCTTCGTGCCGTCGCAGGTTCTGGTCACCGGCTACGAGATCATCTTCTTCTGGGTCGCCCGGATGATCATGATGACCACCCATTTCATGGGTAAGGTCCCGTTCAAGGACGTCTACATCCACGGCATCGTGCGCGACCACGAAGGCAAGAAGATGTCGAAGTCCGAGGGCAACGTGATCGACCCGGTCGACCTGATCGACGGCATCGACCTCGAACGCCTAGTCGAGAAGCGCACCACCGGCCTGCGCCGCCCGGAAAAGGCGCCGCAGATCGCCAAGGCCACCGAGAAGCTGTTCCCGGACGGCATCCCGCCGTTCGGTACGGATGCTTTGAGATTCACCATGGCCAGCTACGCGTCGCTCGGCCGATCGGTCAACTTCGACTTCAAGCGCGCCGAAGGCTACCGCAACTTCTGCAACAAGCTGTGGAACGCGACCCGCTTCGTGATGATGAACGTCGAGGGCAAGGACTGCGGCCAGGACGAATCGCTGCCGCTCGAGTATTCGTTCGTCGACCGCTGGATCATCGGCCGCCTGCAGGAAGTCGAAGCCAGCGTCACCGAGGCGCTCGACACCTACCGCTTCGACCTCGCGTCGCAGCTGATCTACGAATTCGTCTGGAACGAATACTGCGACTGGTACGTGGAACTGGCGAAGGTGCAGCTGCAAGGCGGCAACGAAGCCCAGCAGCGCGCCACCCGCCGCACCATCGTGCGCGTGCTCGAAGTCGCCTTGCGCCTGATCCACCCGATCATGCCGTTCATCACCGAAGAGCTGTGGCAGACCGTCGCGCCGCTGGCGAACGCGAAGAAGACCGACTCGGTCATGGTCGCCGCCTGGCCGGTGGCCGCGCCCGAGAAGATCGACGCCCAAGCCAACGCGCGCATGGAAGCGTTCAAGGACATGGTCAACGCGGTGCGCAACCTGCGCGGCGAAATGGGCCTCGGCCCGGCGGTGAAGGCGCCGCTGTTCGTCGAGGGCTCGGCCAACCTTGAAGTGTTCCTGCCGTATCTGAAGCTCTTGGCCCGCCTGTCTGACGCGACCATCGTCGAGAAACTGCCGGAAGACGACTCGCCGGTCGCCATCAGCGGCGAAGCGCGCATGATGCTCAAGGTCGAGATCGACAAGGCTGCCGAAACCGCGCGCCTGACGAAAGAGATCGGCAAGGTCGAAGGCGACCTGACCAAGTTGACGGCGAAGTTGGAGAAGCCGGGCTACGTCGACAAGGCGCCGGCGCACCTGGTCGAGCGCGATAAGGCGCAGTTGGCCGAGCTGTCCGATAAGCTGGAGAAGCTGAAGGGGCAACTCGCCAAGCTTGCCTGATCCAAGCGATAGGCAAACGAAAGGCCGCCAGGAATGGCGGCCTTTTTTGTTGGGCGCGAAGTGCCAACGAGCGACGTGTTTGCGATATGATTATTGAATTTCATTTGTCGTAAAGTCTTGAGACGTGGGGGTGTCCGCATGCAGCCAGGCGTCGTGACGCAAAATATTACGTCTTTTAGGACGTCTAATTGTAGTTAGAAATTATAGAGATACCATGAAGAAATCATTTGCTGGTTATTACCCCCCCAACAAAAGAAGAATACAAACGCTTATGGGATGGCGCTCTAATTGTCCTTGATGCAAATGTTTTACTAAATCTTTATAGGCTTCCATCTTCAGCAAGGAAAGACTTCTTAAGCGTATTGGAACTATTAAAAGATAGATTCTGGATACCCCATCAAGTAGCTCTTGAATTTCAAAGAAATCGCTTAACCGTTATTTCGGCAGAGAGAAAATCAACAGACGAAGCACTCACATATGCGTCCGGACTAGTTAACGAGATCAGGAAAAGAGTTGACGGGCTTCAAATAGATAAGCGCGGATTAGAAATAAATTCTGATTCGCTCATAACAGAGCTTGATAAGGCAAGCGGCCAGCTAGTGGCTGCCATTAAAGCAGCCCATGAACAACAACTTGGTATCTCAGCTGCAGATCCTATCCGAGAAAAGGTGGACAACCTTTTTAGTTCTCGCGTTGGAACCGGCCCAGCATCACAAGCGGAACTAGATGCTCTAGTTGAAAATGGAGAGGAGCGATTCAAAGATAAAATTCCTCCCGGCTTCATGGACGCCGATAAAGATAAAAACCCAAATGAAGCAACATTTATTTTTGACAAAATCAAATATCAGAGAAAATTTGGAGACCTTATTTTGTGGCGGCAGCTTATAAACCACGCCAAGGCCAACAACATAAAAGAAATTGTTCTAATAACCGCTGACAGAAAAGACGATTGGTGGTGGAGAGAGCAAGGACGGACGATTGGCCCTCACCCCGAACTAATTAGAGAAATAATAAAAGATGGCGGAGTAGAGCTATTCTGGATGTACTCATCAGATCAATTCGTCGAACACGCTAATGAATATTTGAAAGCCACGGTATCTACTGAATCAGTAGCAGAAATAAAACACGTTTCCCTATCCAGCCAAACAGAAACAAGCGCTCCAAATTTTATGCATTACTCAACCGAGAACACTCAAATACTTGACCGCCAAACTAGAATGTATGCAGATGATCGCTACGAAATTCGATATGTCGAGGAGTGCGTAGGGGAATGGATATCAACAAATATTGGGCCTCCTGAATACAATTCAAGAGGATTTCCGGATTATTTGGTTAACACCTCTCGCGGCCTTCATGGCTATGAAGTTAAATATCTCCGAAATTTTGAGAGAATGATAGTTTCACCAAGCGTCATAAATAGCATGTTGCGCGGTTACATGGAGAAAAATGAAGGAAGGATTTATTTATTTACTCTTGTAATTGCAATATCAGAAGAAAGTTTCTTTGAGATTGCAGAATCCGGAAAGATGTCAATCCTAAGTGGTCGTTTAGCACGGTTGCTAGGAAAATATCCCATCGATTCCATACTTATAGGCGGCGTTATTGACGGAAAATTTGAAATATTTCTAGAACAGTCCGATCCGATTTCTGAAGACGAAAGACTTTTCTAACAAGTCATTCAAGGCCGACGCCTTCGGCGCGGCCTTAATTCGTTAGGGTTCAAAAGCATTGGCACGTAAAGGTTGGCCGAGCTTGTTTTGATGATGGGGTCGGCCAACCTTTTGTCACGCAAGTGGTTGTGCCTGAATTGCCGGTTCCGCCCGGCGGACGGGTTACTTTCTTTTGCCTGGCCAAAAGAAAGTAACCAAAGAAAAGGCCACCCCGCTTGCCCGGCCTTCGGCTTCCCTCGCGGGTGAGTCCGTGACCGAGGCGCCGCCGGAACTCGCGATTCGCTAACGTCGAATCGCTCAAACAGCCGGCGGCTTAAAACCTCGGCCACGGCCACCCGCTCGGCGGGCAAAGGGGAAACGGGCGGCGGTGGTTTGCGAAGTAAGTTGGGGAATGAAAAGGTTGGCCGAGCTTTCTGAAACGGAGGCTCGGCCAACCTTTTTTGTGTCGGACGTGATTAATGGGGGGGCTGCGTGCGTTCGATTTTCGTGACGTGACGCCGGCAGCTCGCGTGCTACCGCAAGGTTGGCCGAGCCTAGTGGTTTGGAAAGCTCGGCCAACCTTGAAGTCAATTCAACGGTATATTCTGCCCCTGCGCGACCTGTCCCCGTTCGCCCCGCGCCGCCACAAAAGCCCCCGCCAAGGTTTTAAGCCGCCGTCTGTCTGAGTCGTTCGACGGTAGCGAACGGCGAGTTCGGCGGCGCCTTGGCGGGGGCTTTTGTGGCGGGGTTTCGCGGGGTGTCGGGGTCGTTGGGGGATGAAAGGGGGGCTGTCGATACAGCCCCCTTTCCCGTCCGCCGGGCGGAACCGGCAATCGTCGCAAACCACCAGCGCGGGCCATGAGCCCAAGAGGTTGGCCGAGCCATGAAACATGGACCTCGGCCAACCTCCACTCCAGCCAATAAAAAAAACCGGACACAAGGCCCGGTTTTTTTTCGTGCATGCCGCAAGCAGGATTACAGCCCCGGCATCGCATAGCCTTCGATCTTGGCCGCGTCGACCAGCTTCGACAGGTACTCGTGCATCGCCTGACGGCTGGCCATCTGGTTCAGGTACTGCTGCAGGCGGTCCTTGATCTCTTCGAACGCGACCTGGCCGCCGTCCTGGCGGTCGTTCACCTGGATGATGTGGTAGCCGAACTGGGTCTCGACCAGCTGCGGGGCGATCTGGCCCGCTTCGGTGCCGAACACCGCCTGTTCGAACGCCGGCACCATCTGGCCGCGGCCGAACTGGCCGAGGTCGCCGCCCTGCTTGCCGGACGGGCAGGTCGAGTGCTCGCGCGCGAGGTCGGCGAAGCGGGCCGGGTCGGCCTGCGCTTCGACCAGCACGCCTTCGGCCTTCGCCTTGGCGAGCATGGCGGCCAGCTCGTCGCCGCTGCCGAGCGGGAACAGGATGTGGCTGGCGACGGCGCTGTCGCCCTGGCTGAACTGTTCCGGGTTGGCGTCGTAGAAGGCGCGGGCCGCGGCTTCGTCGACCGGGGTGAACTGCAGCTCCTTGTCGAGCAGCTCGCCGACGGCCTGGCCTTCGTTGCTGGTGTCGAGGCCGCTTTCCTTGGCTTTTTGCAGCAGCAGCTGGTGCAGCACCAGTTGCTGCACGGCGGCGTCGCGCGGGCTCGGGGTATCGGCGTGATTGTCCATTTCGGCTTGCACTTGAGCTTCGGTGATTTCGACGCCGTTGACGGTAATGGCCATGAATGAGGGCTTTCTTTCGGGTAGAGGGAGTCGCCGCCTGGTGCGTGCGAACGCTGGTTTTCGCTATATGGGAGCGATCATCGCAATCTCAATGCCCGGCGTGACGGGCCGGCGCAGGTCGCGTAGGACGCCATTTTCAGGGCCGGGAGCCGTGTTCGTCTACCCGGTCTGGTGGGGCGCGATGCGGGCGCGGTTGAAGGGCTTCATCGACCGGGGGTCCTGCCCGGGCTCCATCGAATTGCCGGGCCAACCCCTATGCTCATGTCGTTGCTCCGTCATGCCCCGGCCGCTAGAATCCCCGGCCAGTTACATGTCATGTTTGATGGGCAAATTCGGGTGTAGATGATGATTTTGAAAGAGAAAGCGTTTGCCGAGGCGAAAGACAAGTTTCAGGCGGCCGGCGACGCGGCAGAAAAGGAGCTGGCGTTCTATCTGAAGCGCTACTTCGCCGACGACTCCGAGGTGTTCGTGTTGAACGATATCCGCATAGCCTTCAACGACGACGCGGCGCAGATGGATCACCTGATCATCCATTCGGCCGGGATGACCATCGTCGAAACCAAGAGCGTCGCCGGCAAGATCCAGCTGCGCCAGGACGGGCAGTGGTTGCGCTGGTACGGTGACAAGTCGTCGGGCATGGCCTCGCCCTTGATCCAGGCGAAACTGCAGGCCGACTTCCTGCGCAAATTCCTGCGCGCCAATACCCGCCAGCCGGAAATCATCGACAAGCTGAATCTCGATTATCTGGTGGCGATTTCGTCGCAGGGCGTGTTCATCCCGCCGAAGGAAAACCCGCCCGCCGAAGTGTGCAAGACCGACATGGTCGGCGAGAAGATCCAGGCCAGAGCCAACGGGGAAGTGGTCTTTCCGACGGCGTTCCGCAAGGTGCTGGGCGAGTTTCTGTGCCGTAGCCATACGCCGCGCAAGGCCGTGACGCCGGAGCCGGCTGCCTCCGCGCCGATCGAGCCGGCATCGGTGGCGCGCGAGCCGCAGGCGGACTACGTGGTGGTGCCGGAGGCAACGCAACGGCTGGTGCGAAGCCGTCCGGCGCATCTGGGCTATATCGGCGAGCGCCTGAGAAGCACCGGCTTGCTGCGCAGCCTGATCGGCGCCGACGAACCGCGCAAGGTCTACGCCACCTATTGCCGCAAATGCGACTCGCAGAATCTGGAGTTCCGTTACGGCAAGTTCGGCTATTTTCTGCGATGCCTCGATTGCAGCGAGAACACGTCCCTCAAGCCCGATTGCCGCCAGTGCGGACGGCAGACCAAGCTGCGCAAGGATGGTCAGCTGCTGTTCGTCGAATGCGCCTCGTGCAAGCTGTCCGAGGTGCTGCATCGCAACGACCGGCCGATACCGGAGTTGAAGGGCTGAAGGCGCCGTTTGCCGGGCTTTGGTCGTCGCGACCGGCGCAAGGCGCTATCGTTGTAGAATATCGGCCCTGTTATCAAGGATTTGCCATGTCAGCCCCATCCTTTTTAGTTCGCGACGACGAGGTCGAGATGAGTGCCATCCGCGCGCAAGGGGCCGGCGGGCAGAACGTCAACAAGGTGTCGTCGGCGATCCATCTGCGCTTCGACGTGAAGGCCTCGTCGCTGCCGGACTTCGTCAAGGAGCGGCTGCTGCGGTCGGGCGACCAGCGGGTGAGCAAGGACGGCGTGGTGGTGATCAAGGCGCAGCAATACCGCACGCAGGAGCTGAACCGTGCCGACGCGCTGCTGCGCCTGCAGGCGCTGATCGACGGCGCCAGCCACACGCCCAAGGCGCGCAGGGCCACCAAGCCGACGTTCGGGTCCAGGCAGCGCCGCCTGGCGGGCAAGGCGAACCGCAGCGGGATCAAGGCGCTGCGCGGCAAGGTGGACCCCCACTAGCGTTTTCCCGGCGACGTTCGCCCGCGCGGTATCCCTCCGGCTTACATCCGTGGGCGAAAAGCAAAAGCCTGGCCGAGCCTGTAACAGGGCTCGGCCAGGCTTTTGCTGCACATGCCGTCTAGGGTGTCTTGGCTTCGGTCACCGCTGCGATCGCGCCGCCAGCTGCGGCGATCAGTCGTGCATCGCTGCGGCCGCCGCCTGTTCGGGCGTCAGGCCTTCGTAGAACTGGTCGGTGAACCATTCGGCCTGTTCTTCGATGTGCTGCTGCGCGTCCTTGCGCGGCGCGCCGCGGGCGACCATCGCGGCTTCCACCTCTTCGCACCATTGCAAGAGGGCAAGGGTTTCCGGGTCCAGTTTCTTGTCTTGTGCCATGGTCGATGCCCTTTCTTTGGCTGGTGTTGACTCGCACGGCCATTCGGCGACGGGCGTCGAGACCGTCCAAGGCCTGGCCGGCGGCCCGTACTGTAGCAGAGAAAAACGCGGCCCACCGTTATTGCGGGGTGCCGCTCACTTAGGAGGGCGTTTCCCATTGGCCCCACGTAAAGACACGAACGACCCTGACGGAATTTCGTGTCTTGCGCAGGGTGTGCGCAGGAAAGCATCTCGTCCAGGCAGAAAAAAGCCGTTTGTCGGTCGAGGGACACGGCTTGCTTCGGCGAGCTTGCCGCCATGCCGAGTGAACCCCCGCCCTTCCTGCCGGCGACGTCACGCATTTTCAAGCGGCCGTTTCACAATTAATTCAAAGAGTTGACGCGGCCGATGGCTATGCTGTTTGATTGGTTCGCCCGGTTGGCATGATCGTCAGGCGGCGATTTCGTCCATGAAGCGTTTGACCACGAAAGGAAGCACGATGGCAGAACGGCAGAAGAGCGGTGCGGGTGACAAGAAGGCAGAGGGTAAGCCCAAGGTGGCGCTGGTGTTGCAGGGCGGCGGCGCGCTCGGGGCCTACCATATCGGCGCCTACGAGGCGATGGAGCAGGCGGGCTTTCAGCCCGACTGGGTGGCCGGTATCTCGATCGGCGCGATCAACGCGGCGGTGATCGCCAGCAATCCGCCGGATAAACGCCTGACGCAGCTGGAGCGCCTGTGGGACGACATCTCCCGTCCGGACGAGTCGGGCACGCTGCTTTCCGGCCCGCTGTTGCGCTGGTACAACCAGTTCAACGTGGCCGAGGCCATGGTGCTCGGCCAACCCAACTTCTGGTCGCCGCGGCTGCCGAGCCCGCTCTTGGTGCAAAGCGCGCCGCCGGACAAGACCAGCTTCTACGACACCACGCCGATGCTGGGCACGCTGCGAGACGTGGCGGATTTCGACCGCCTCAACGAGGGCAAGAGCGCGCGCCTGAGCCTGGGCGCGACGCGCGTCGACACCGGCGAGCTGGTCTTTTTCGATTCGGCGCGCCAGGCGCTCGGGCCGCGCCACGTGCTCGCCAGCGGCTCGCTGCCGCCAGGCTTTCCGGCCACCGAGGTCGACGGGCATTACTACTGGGACGGCGGCTGCGTGTCGAACACGCCGCTCAACGCGATCCTCGACGACGAGGACGACAGCGACCTGCTGGTGTTCATGATCGATCTGTGGAGCGCTAAGGGCAGCCTGCCGTCGACGATGGACGAGGTGGCGTGGCGCCAGAAGCAGATCCAGTACGCCAGCCGCAGTAGCCAGGTCGAAGCCTTGTGCGCGCAGCATAATTTGCGCGCGGCGCTGGCCGCGTCGCCGGACACCGAGGCCGTCGGCGAGGGCGCGGCGTTGAGGGTGAAGCAGCGCCGCGTCGACATCGTGCACATCACCTACCAGCCGACTGCCGACCAGAGCTCGTTCAGCGATGCCGAGTTTTCGCGCTCGTCGATCGCCAAGCGCCGCGACGCCGGTTTCCAGGACATGCGGCATGCGTTGCAGCAGGCGCCGTGGACGCGCAGCGAAGGGCAGGGCGCCGCCAAAGCGGTGCTGCACAAGGTGCGCGGCGGCGAGGTGAGCAGCCACGTGCCGCGTTGATCGGGTGAATGGGCCGGCCCGAGGGACTCCCTCCGGCCGGCCTTTTTCAATGCTTGCCCTCTACCGCGAAGTTCTTGTGCAGCCGCCGCACGCCGAAATACACGCACAGCACCACCGGCACGATCAAGAGCCCCTGTCCGACCTCGGGGCTGACCGGCAGGCCTGCCTGCTTGAGCGCCTTGAGCGCGACCGCCAACAGGCTCAGCACGTAGTAGGAAATCGCCGCGACCGACAGTCCTTCCACCGCGTGCTGCATCTGCAGCTGGGTGCGCGCGGTGCGGTTCATCCCCTGCAACAGCGCGTTGGTCTGCCGTTCCTGCGCGAGGTTGACGCGAGTGCGCAACAGGTCGATCGCGCGGGCGACCAGCGTGGCGAGCTGTTCTTGGCGCGCCTGCACCGAGCGGCAGGTGTTGATCGCGGGCGACAGGCGGCGCTCCATGAATTCGCCGATGGTCGGCACGCCTTCTATGCGCTCTTCGCGCAGTTCGGTGATGCGCGCGGTCAAGAGCTGGTCGTAGGCGCGCGACGCGCTGAAGCGCGTGCTGTGCGCGCTCAGCGCCTGCGCATGCGCGGCCAGCCGGGTCAGTTGCTGCAACAGTGCCGGGTCCTCGCTGCCGCCGGCGTTGGCGTCCATCCTTTCCATGATGGCGGACAGTTCGGCCTCCAGGCGGCCTAAGGTGCCCGCCATCTCGCGCGCCAGCGGCAGCGCCAACAGCGCCATCATCCGGTAGGTCTCGATTTCGTATAGCCGCTGCAGCAGGCGGCCGACCTGCGCCTCGCGAAAGTCGAGGTCGAGCACCAGGAAGCGCGAGAAGCCGTCGGGCGCGATATGCCAGTCGCACCACACCTCGCCGCCGGCCAGCACGCGGCTGCCGACCAGCACCGGGCCGGAGAACCACTGCCTGAGCGACGCGCGCGCCCGTTCGGCTGCGCCGCGCTGGATGACTTCGGCGTGCAGCGCGACCAGCCGCGTGCCCTTCAGCTGCGACAGCCATCCGGCCGGCACGCGGCTGATCGCGGTGTCGGAGAACGGCTCGCCGCGGGTGTCCTCGAGCACGAAGGTGAAGGTCGAGAACTCGATGTGGCGCTCCCACTTGAGCAGCAGGCCGTCGTGGCGGTGGGTGAAATGGTTGGCCGAGGCCGGAGGGGGCGTGGTGCCCAGCGCCGCGCACAGGGCGGCGAGCAGGCGGTGGTGGATGTCTGGCTGTTCGTCGGTGTAGATCGCCAGGTGAGACAGGCGGGCCGAGCCCTCCAGGCGAAGAAAGGGGCGGGCGTGTACTTCGCTGGCCAAGGTGTCCCTCAGCGGATGGTCCAACACGTTGCAAGCTCCAGTAGTCGGTAAGGGGGCGTCCGGCGCGGGGCGGTCGTGTCCCGGCATCGCCGGCGACGGTCACTATCGGCCATGCCGCCCGGGCGGGCGATAGGGGAAGTCCATTGTCTTGCGGGTAATCCCGGTGCGGCTTGCGGCCGGGCCGGCGGGAGGTGGACCCCTTGGCGGCGAAGTTGCCGGGCTGAACCGTAGCGATGCTGCTCGCACCCTCTCGGATGGCGTTCGCGGGACGGTGGCCGGCTAGGTCTGGGTTGGCCGAGCCTCGCGGCAGGCTCGGTCCAATTTCTTGCTGCGGGCCCATGATGTCGCAGGGCCTTGTGTGACGGGCTTGTCCGGTTTGGATTCGTCGCCTAGAATGCGTCTTGCATAGGGTGTCGCGCAAAATAAATTTGCCCTGTGGGCCAATCTCCCGTATAACGTGTCTCGCAAGTTTTTCAAGTTGTGTGATCGTTGTCCACTTGTGGTTCCTCAGCGGTACTTCAGTTGTGCTACCCCCTCCTTGATTTACATGCGCCCCGAGCATTTGCTCATTTGTCCTAATTAGGGAGTTTTAGATTATGAAAACTGGTATCGTTAAGTGGTTCAACGACGCTAAAGGCTTTGGTTTCATCACCCCGGACGAAGGTGGTGACGACCTGTTCGCTCACTTCTCCGAAATCCGCGCCAACGGCTTCAAGACCCTGCAAGAAGGCCAGCGCGTGAGCTTCGAAGTGACCCAAGGCCAAAAAGGCCTGCAAGCTTCGAACATCCAGCCGCAGTAATTACCGGCTGAGTGTTTGACTGAAAAGCCCCGCATCGCGGGGCTTTTTGTATTTTGGCGGTGTCCCGTCCTGCCCCCCGCGACGCCTAGCCGAGAGAGCCGTCAAGCCCTGCTTTGGCTATGCTTTCAATAGCCGCCGACAACTGCTGTCACGTTTTGTTGTTACTTCCGGTCTTGGGACAGGGCTTTCGCTCGCCGCTGCTCTTCGCCCGAGCGTGGTTTCAAATCGTCTGCGCCGAGGGGCCAGTCATGAAAAACCATCAAACAAGACGCGCGTTCGAAGTCGCGCTGCTGACGGCGGGCTGGTTCGCGCTCGGCCTGCAGCTCTACCACGGCGTGGCGGCCGGGCTGGCGCAAGGCGTGCCGTGGCCGATATCGGTGTTCAACTTCTTCAGCTACTTCACTATCCTGACCAACCTGCTCTTGGCGGCCGGGCTGACGCTGCCGCTGCTGTTCCCCGATATGCGCTTCAGCCGCTTCCTCGGCCGGCCGGCGGCGCGTTCGGCGTCGCTGACCTATATCGCCATCGTCGGCCTGGTGTACGAGCTGCTGCTGCGCGAGCTGTGGCACCCGACCGGCCTGCAGTGGCTGGCCGACCTGATGCTGCACGATGCGATCCCGCTCGGCTACTTCGTCTACTGGGTGCTGTACGTGCCGCCGGCACGGCTGCGTTGGCACGACGCGCTGCGGTGGCTGGCCTACCCGGCCGCCTACCTCGGCTACACGCTGTTGCGCGGCACCTTCCTCGGGCACTACCCTTATCCCTTCCTGAATGTGCTGCACCTCGGCTACGAAGGCGTGCTGCTCAACTCGGCGTTTCTGGCGATGGCCTTCTTCGCGATGGGCTCGCTGGTGGTGGCGCTGGATGCGCGGCTGAAGGCGGCACGGACGGTGCGTTCCGACCCGCCGGGAGAAGGGGACGCCCGATGACACGTTGGCCGAGCCGCCGATGAGATTCGGCACAGCGCTCGGCCAAGCTTTGACATCGGGCCGGATCCGCGCGCCGGCGGCGTCTTTCGCATCGCGATTTGAGCCGCGCGGCAAACACGCGGATAATCGCGGTCCCGCCCGTTTTCCGGAAACCCCGCCATGACCGACCCGCAAGCCAACGACGACACCCTCCGCCTGTCCAAGCGCGTGACCGAACTCGCGCGCTGCTCGCGCCGCGAGGCCGACGAACTGATCGAGATGGGGCTGGTGAAGGTCGACGGCGTGGTGGTCGACGCGCTCGGCAGCCGCGTGCGCGCCGACCAGCGCATCGAGCTGGCACCGCGCCCGGCCGGCGTGCAGGCCGATAGGGTCACGCTGATCGTCAACAAGCCGGCCGGCTACACGCTGTCCAAGACGCGGCCGGGCGAGCACGGCGTGGCCGAACTCGTCGTCGTCGGACAACGGGCGGCAAGCGACCGCTCCGGCATCCTCTTCCTCAAGCGTCACCAGCAGCATCTGGTGTCGGCCGGCTGGCTCGACAACGACGCGACCGGCCTCGTCGTGCTGACGCAGGACGACGGCGTCGCGAACAAGCTGATCAAGGACGCCACCGACTTCGAGCAGGAATACCTGGTGTGGTTGGCCGAGCCGCTGCCGCCGGAGGCGCTGGCCCGTCTGAACGCGAAGCGCGAACTCGAAGGCAAGCGCATCGGGCCGTACAAGATCAGCCGCCAGAGCGATCTGCAGCTGCGCGTGGTCGTGCGCCAGAACCGGCCGCGGCTGGTGCGGGGGCTGGTCGAGGCGGCCGGCTTGAACGTGACGGCGATCAAGCGCATCCGCGTCGGCCGCATCGCGCTTGGCGATCTGGCCGAAGGGCAGTGGCGCTACCTGCGCGAGTTCGAGCGTTTCTGATTTGCCTAAAAACAAACCCGCCTTCATGGCGGGTTTTGTTTGGGCCGACCTCAGGCGCCGGCCGGCAGGATCTCGATCCGGAACAACCGGCACGGGCCGTGCGGCGTCAAGGTCAGCACGCCGGGCACGGCCAGGCTCAGCGCGTCGAGCCGGGCCAGCGTTTCGCAACGGAACCCGTCGTTTGCGGTGCACGCGTCGCCCGCGGCGAGCAGCAGGAAGGTGTCCGCGCCATGGGCCAGCGTGAGCGCTTCAGTCAGCCGCAATTCACTGACCCGGTGACGGCAGCGGGCACGGCGGGTCATCACGTTAAAGTCGAGTACCGGGCCGCCCGTCAGCCGGCTGACGACGGCGAGCTCGCCGGCAAATACCAATGGCGCGCTCTGAGGCGTCAGGCTGTGGTGGGTGGCACTGTCGGCAAAGCTGAGTTCGAGGCCGTCTCCGTCGCGCTCGCCGGTGATCAGCGCCAGCGTGCGGTCGACGCCTGAGAAAAACGAGAACGGTCCGTCGCTTGCGACGTTGGCGAGGCTGATGCGGTAATCGAAGGTCTCGAGGTCGGCGCCGGCCGGTGGATCACGACCTGGCGCGTGCTGCCGCCGCCGTTCTTCCACGCGGCGACCGGATAATGGGTGGCGTCGAGTCTGTGCATGGTCAAGGTCTCAGAACGGCGGCGTCAGGTCGCGCTTTTCGTATTCGCGTCGCAGGTGATCGGCGAGGCAGTTCGGGCACAGGCAGTCGCCACCGTCGGCCGCCAGCGGCAGCACCTGCGGCAGTTCGTTGCACCAGCAGCGGCCGTCGCGCCCGCCGCTGCCGCAAGCGAATTCGGCGTCGCAGCGCTCGCACCGTTTGGCTCGGCCGACCGGCGTCGGCGATTCGCTCTCCAGTCGCGCCCACACCGCGCGCTTCTGTGCGGCGCTGTACTTCGACCATTGGGCGATCTCGTCGAGCGTGCGGCGGCAGCCGGTACAGAACGCGCGGGCATCGTCGAGTTGGCACAGCTTTACGCACGGCGAAGGGATGTCGCTCATTGCGCCGCCCGCCAGCGTGCGACGGCCGCCTGCAGCTGCGGCAGGCCGCGCAGGATCGCCGATGGCCCCGGCGACAGGATGTCGGCCGACTTGATCTCGAGAACGTGGCCATTCTGCAGTGCGGGAATGCCCTCCCAGCCTGCGCGCTCGGCCAAGCTTTCCGGCCGGAATTTCTTGCCGCACCACGAACCGACGACGATGTCAGGGGCGCGTCTCACCACTTCGGCCGGGTCGGCGATGATGCGTTCGCTGGCCGACGCGTGATGCGCGGTCTCGGCGAACACGTCCACGCCGCCGGCCGCAACGATCAGTTCGGACACCCAGCCGACGCCGCTGATCAGCGGCTCGTCCCATTCCTCGAAGTAGATGCCGGGCCGCCGGGAGACCGGTGCGGCTTGCTCGCGCGCTTCGTCGATCCTAGCCGCAAGCTTGGCCGAGAGCGCGGCGGCTTCGGCGCTCCTGTCGACGAGCGCGCCGAGCGTCGACACCATATTCAGGATGCCGGCGAGGGTGCGCTGGTTGAACACATGGACCTCGAGGCCCGCCTTGATCAGCTCGCGTGCGAGTTCGGCCTGCATGTCGCTGAACGCGATCACCAGGTCGGGTTCGACGGCGAGGATGCGTTCGAGCTTGCCGCTGGAGAAGCCGCTGATTTTCGGCTTGTCGCGGCGCGCCTCGGGCGGGTAGACGGTAAAGCCCGAGATGCCGGCGATGCGGTCTTCGGCGCCCAGTAGATAGAGGGTTTCGACCGCCTCGGTGCTGAGGCAGGCGATGCGGCGGTAGTGGCTCAAGCGGGGTCTCCGGGGATGGGGTCGGGTGGAGGCTCGGAAAGACGCGCATTGTAGCTCGGCGTGCGACCAGGACGGAGTGGGGAGGGAAAATAATCGCCTAGCATCAATCGTGCCCGGCCGACAAACGCTTGTTTGCCTTGTCTTTGCCCTTTTTCCTGCAAAATCAATCGCTTTGTTGCGCCGCATCAGTGAAATAATGACAAAAATAGGTAATCCTACTTATGGTGATACGGCTTGCCAGACACTATCTTCAGAGTCCACCAAAAAATAAAAAAGGAGGAGCGCGATGGATGCATTGAACTACATCGATTCGCTGCGGGGTATCGCGACGGGCCAAGAGGGCCCGGGCGGCTTGTCCTACTGGTCGGAGCGCCTGCTTACCGATCGAGCCGAAGCCGCCGCATGGTGCCAGCAGCATGGCAGTATCGACCCGAGCGAAGCGGCGAACGACGACTACACCGTGGACGCCGAGCCCGACTTGCCGGCCTGAGCCTTTAATAAGTATTCCAGCATTCCGGCCATAAGAATCAAGGAAAGAATCGACGAGGGTGGAGCGGGCGACGGCGCGCTTCACCCTCGTCCTTTTGGTCGTTCCCGGACACCGGCGGTGCGTTTCCGATGTTTCGGCGACTGATGGTCTGTACCGCGCCGGTTTCCCCCGCCCTAAACCGGCGTATCGATTGCCATGAGGCTTCTTGTTGGAGCCTTTTCCGTAGACGGAATCTTCATGCATCCCAAACGCTGCGGCCCGCCGCATGAGGCAAAGGCGCTGACCGATCTTCCCAATATCGGGCCCGCAATGGCCGAGGACCTGCGTCTCATCGGCATCACCCACCCTGGGCAATTGGTCGCTTGTGATCCCTACCGCCTATACGACGAATTGTGCGTGTCGAGCGGGGTGCGGCACGACCCATGCGTGATCGACGTGCTGATTTCGGTGGTGCGCTATATGGACGGCCAGGGCGCGCGCGTCTGGTGGGATTACACCGCCGAGCGCAAGGCCAGCGTTGCTGGCGGGGGATCGTTGGCCGAGCAGGTAGCCAGCCGTCGTTCAAGGCGCTAGAGATATCGGTCGGGCTTAATATTCCATTAAGCGAGGCCGGCTAACGTGTCGAGTTTTGCGTTTCGTATCCGCCGCCCGCCCATGTTCAAGAACCGTCCGCGCGTCCCCGTCGCCGTCGTCACGCTGCTGCTCTCGGCCGCTTTCGTCCTGATCTACAACCTGCCGTTCTGGCATGCCTTGTCGGGCGCCAACGCCGCCGCCGGCGACCGAGCCTGGTTGCTGATGGGCGCGGTCGGCGCGGCGTTGATCCTGATATTCAACGTGTTGCTGTCGCTGCTGTCCTGGCCCTATCTGACCAAGCCGGTGGCGGTGATCCTGCTGATCCTGTCGGCGTCGCTCGCCTACTTCATGCACAAGTACGGCGTGATGATCGACGTCGACATGGTCCGCAACGTCACCGAGACCGATCCGGCCGAAGCGACCGAACTCTTCGATTCACAGATGCTGGCGTATATCGTCGGGCTGGGCGGGTTGCCGGCGGCGCTGGTGTGCTGGGTGAGGGTCGACTACGGCAATAGCTGGTGGAAGGGCCTGCTGTTGCGCGGCGGCGCGCTGGTGTTGTCGGCCGCGCTGGCGGGCGGCCTGGTGATGAGCTTCTACCAGGACATCGCGTCGATCGCGCGCAACAACCGCCAGCTGTGTTTCCTCTTGGTGCCGAGCAACGTGCTGCAGGCCGGTTATTCGTACGCGAAGTCGGCGACCGGCAAGCCGCGGGAGATCAAGCCGATCGGCGAGGACGCGCATCGCGATCCGGCCGAGGCGGCGCGGCCGAAGAAGGCGCTGACGGTGATCGTGGTCGGCGAGGCCGCGCGTGCGGCCAACTTCTCGCTCAACGGCTACGCTCGCGAGACCAACCCCTTGCTGAAAAAGCAGGACGGGCTGATCAACTTCCCTAATGCCCACTCGTGCGGTACCGAGACGGCGGTGTCGGTGCCGTGCATGTTCTCCGGCCTCGGTCGCGAGAACTACAGCGACGAGAAGGGGAAGAGTCAGCAGGGCCTGCTCGACGTGCTCAAGCGCGCCGGCGTCGAGGTGCTGTGGCGCGACAACAACTCCGGCTGCAAGGGCGCGTGCGACCGCGTGGCCTATGAAAGTGCGGACGATTACCGCGGCAAGCTGCCCGAGTCCTGCGGCGACGACGAGTGCTACGACGAGGCGATGCTGTACAAGCTGCAGGACTACGTCGACCAGCTAAAGGGCGACGCGGTGATCGTGCTGCACCAGAAGGGCAGCCACGGCCCGGCCTACTACCTGCGCTACCCGCAGCGTTTCGACGCCTTCCAGCCGACCTGCCGCACCAACCAGTTGCAGGAGTGCTCGCGCGAGGAAATCACCAATGTGTACGACAACACCATCCTGTACACCGACTACTTCCTGAGCCAGACGATAGCTTTCCTGAAGAAGAACGGCGGGCGTTTCGACACCTCGATGATCTATATGTCCGATCACGGCGAGTCGCTCGGCGAGAACAATATGTATCTGCACGCGACGCCGTACCTGTTCGCGCCCGACGTGCAGAAGCACATCCCGATGATGGTGTGGCTGTCTGACGGCTACCAGAAGGACTTCGGCGTGAACACCGCCTGCCTGAAGGCGCGCGCGGCGCAGCCGCACTCGCAGGACAATTTGTTCCATTCGGTGCTGGGCATCATGAACGTGAAGACCCGGCTGTATCAGCCGGAACTCGACCTGTTCCGCCCCTGCCGTCCGAGCTGACGCTGCGCCGCAGTACGTAAGGCAAAAAGCTTGGCCGAGCTTCCCTCGTGGGGGCTCGGCCAAGCTTGTTTGAGACATCTTCGGGTGCGGGATGTCAGCCGCGGTGGCGGATCAGCATCACCGGCACTTCGCTGTGGCGCAGCACGCCCTCGGCGATGCTGCCGACCATCAGGTGATCGAGCCCGGTGCGGCCGTGAGTGCCCATCACGATCAGGTCGGCCTGCCACTGGCGCGCCTCTTCGACCAGCGCCGGCGTGATCGATTCGCGCCAGGCGCTGAGCGCGTGCACCTCGGGCGTGATGCCGGCCTTCAGCGCGCGCAGCGTCGCCAGATCGAGCACGCGGTCGCCGGTTTCCTTGATGTACTGGTTTTCTTCCTCCCTGAGCAGATGCGCGCGACCCCAGCCGAACTGGTCGAGCTCGACCACATGCACGAGCCGCAACCTGCCCTTCATCTCCTTGGCCAGCATACAGGCGTGGTCGATGGCGAGCGACGAGACGGTACTGTCGTCGACCGGAACGAGAATGCGTTGGTAGGGCATGGCGGCCTCCGGCCCGGGAAGGCGGCGACGGTTCGCGCGTTCCCGATGGCATCAACACCTTGGTCTTTCCAGTCTAGTGGAAATCCTTAAAGCTGCTATTTCAAGATGTTTATGATGGGTGCCATGCCCATGGCGTGGATTTAGCCGTTGGCGTCGGCTTGATGGTCGAACGCCTGCCGGTGTCAGGCCGGCGTGTCGAGGCGGCGAGGCACGGTACCGGCTCAAGCGCTTATCGCTCGCGCACAATGCAAAACGGGGGCTCAAGCCCCCGTCGCTGTGTGTGATGCGATTTAGAACGCCAGCTTGCCGATCGCGTCCTTGGCCGCCCAGATCGCGGTCTCGCGCTTGTCCTCGCCCATGTTCACCGCCTCGGCGCGGATGAATTCGACGTCGGTGATGCCGAGAAAGCCCATCACCGCCTTCAGGTAGTCTTCCTGGAAGTCCATCAGGCGGCCCTGTTCGCTGCTGTACACGCCGCCGCGGCTCGAGGCGACGAACACCTTCTTGCCGCCGGCCAGGCCCTCGGGGCCGGTTTCGGTGTACTTGAAGGTACGGCCGGCGGCGGCGACGCGGTCGATCCATGCCTTCAGCTGCGACGGGATCGAGAAGTTGTACATCGGCGCGCCGATCACGACGACGTCGGCGGCGAGGAATTCCTCGATCAGCGCGTCGGTGCGGGCGCGTTCGCTGCGCTGCGTGTCGTTCCATTCGGCTTCCGGCGTGAACGCGGCGCCAAGGATCTCGCCCGACAGGTGCGGAATGTTTTCGCTGCTCACGTCGCGCTGCACCACTTCGGCGCCCGGGCGGCGGGCGCGGATCGCGTCGACCAGAGCCTGCGACAACAGGCGGGAAACCGAGTTCTGACCGAGGATGCTGGAGTCGATGTGCAGGATGTTCATGGTGTGTCCTTTGCGGTGGGGTGCAAGTCGTCTTGCGATGGGGTAACGATAAGCAATGGGACGAATCCGCACTAGACGGCTAAAATCGGAAACATTGTTCCATCAGTGAGACAATTAGCGATGCGTGACCTGAACGACTTCTTCTACTTCGCCAAGGTGATCGAGTGCGGCGGCTTCATGGCGGCCGGCCGGCAGCTCGGCGTGCCCAAGTCGCGGCTGTCGCGCCGCGTGGCCGAACTCGAGGCCAAGCTCGGCGTGCGGCTCTTGCACCGCACCACGCGTCGTCTGGCGCTGACCGAGGTCGGAGAGAGCTTCTACCGGCACTGCCAGGCGATGTTGGCCGAGGCCGAGGCGGCCGAGGAGGCGATCGCGCGCGCCACCGCCGAGCCGCGCGGGCCGGTGCGTGTCAGCTGCCCGGAGATGCTCGCCAAGACCTTGCTCGCCGAGCGGCTGCCGCGCTTTCTTGCCGCGCATCCGAAGGTGAGGGTGCTGCTCGAGATCACCGGGCGGCCGGTCGACCTGATCGAGGAGGGGATCGACGTGGCCTTGCGCGTCAGGAGCCGGATCGACGACAGCGCGAGCCTGGTGGTGCGCCGGCTCGGCATCAGCCATATGGCGCTGGTGGCGAGCCCGGCTCTGCTCGCCGAGCTCGGCCAACCTTCGAGCCCGGCCGGGCTGGCGAACTGGCCGTCGCTCGCGATGAGCCGGCCCGACGGACGAAGCGAATGGAATCTGCTCGACGAGGTCGGCCAGCTCTATACGGTGCAGCTCGACGCGCCGCGGCTGATGAGCGACGACCTGATGGTGCTCGCCGCGGCGGCGATCGGCGGCGTCGGCGCCGCCGTGCTGCCGACGCTGGTGTGCCACGAGGCGCTCGACGACGGACGGCTGGTACGGCTCTTGCCCGGCTACGAGATCCCCGGTGGCATCCTGCACGCGGCCTTCCCGAGCCGCCGCCACCTGGTGCCGGCGGTGCGCGCCTTCATCGACTTCCTCGCCGACGAGCTGGTGCCCGATGACCATCCCGCTTATGTGAGGGTGTGAGGGTTGGCCGAGCCTTCGGGGCGGCCGGGCTGAGCCAGCCCGGTCATCGCCCGATGGGGTTAAACAAGCTGGCATCTTGGCGCGGTAGGCGGTCGTGAAGGCTTCAGGCTAGAGTGGAAGACGAATGAGGAGGTCGCGATGAAAACAAGACAATGGGCGTGGCTGGCCGGCCTGCTGCTTGCCGGCGCCGCGCACGCCGGCGAACCGGCTTACAGCAAGGCCTACAACGCGTGCATGGACCGCGCCGACGGCGTCACGCAGGGCATGGTCGAATGCATGGACGGCGAGATAGGCCGGCAGGACGCACGGCTCAACCGCGCCTACCGGCAGGTGTCGGCCGCGTTGCCTGCCACGCGCCGTACGCTGCTGCAAACGGTACAGCGCCAGTGGATGCGCTACCGCGACGCCAATTGTGGCTTCTACTACGACCCGGACGGCGGCACGATGGCGCGCGTGCAGGCGGTGGACTGCAAGCTGCAGATGACCGCCGAGCGCGCCGGCGAGCTCGAGGCGATGCGCCCGCGTTGAGCGTGGCGCGGGAAAACCCGGGTCCGGCCTTGGACGCCCGCTTGCGGCTCTGCTAGTCTTGCCGCTTTTGCAGGGGGCACGAGATGAACTACGCCGAATTTTCCGATTCGCTGATGGCCGACGCGCCGCCCGAGGGTCTGTCCGAACCGCTCACCGCGCTGTGGCTGGTCGCGCGCGACCGCTGGGGCGACGCGCACGAAACCGTGCGCGAGCTGACCCGGCCCGACTACGCGTGGGTGCACGCCTACCTGCACCGCGTCGAAGGCGTGATGTGGAACGCCGACTACTGGTACCGCACCGCCGGCCGCAAGCGCCCGTCCTGCAGCCTGCAGGAAGAATGGGAACAGATCGCGCGTGAACTCTTGAAGGACGTCGGCTGAGCGCATTCCCATGGCTTAACAGCCGTTAATGAATGGCGGCGCGGCGCTGACAGTTGGGCAAAACTTGCCGGCTACAGTCAGGGCGTGTTCACCCCCAAGCCCACGCTGGAGACCGCCATGAAGCTGCGTTCCGCCCTGATCCTGTCCGCCTTGTCCTTCGGCCTGATGGCCGCCGCCGAGGCCCACCCCAACGACCATTACCGCCCGGAAGGGCGCAGCCTCGGCGAGCGCATCGACCACGGCTATCGCACCGGCCGGCTGACGCCGCACGAGGCCCGCCGCCTCGACGCCGACCGCGTCGCGCTGCACCGCGAGCGCGAACGCTTCTGGCGCGACGACGGCCGGCTCGACTGGCGCGAACGCGAAGCGCTGCGCCGCGACCACCGCGAACTGTCGCGCGACATCTGGCGCCAGTCGCACGACCGCGACTGCCGTGATCACGACCGCTGGGACCGCCGCGGCTACCGCTGAGCGACCCGCTGGCCATAAAAAAGCGACCTTCGGGTCGCTTTTGGTTTTTCAAGGCGCTGAGGCGCTCGGCGACTTGGGCTCGTGCACGGTCAATGTCCGGATATAGCGCGTCGCCAACTCCAGAAAGCGGGAGTACAGCGCGTCGGAGATCGGTTCGTCGGGCGGCAGGCTGCGCATCGCCGCCAAGGTACAGGCGTCGTCGTCGGACAGTGCCGGCTTGCTCGCGTGCTGCCATTTCTCCAGCTTGGCGATGAGCTCCAGGTCGTAAGCGTTCAGCGTTTCCATCCAGTCCTCCCGGTCCGTCGCGTTCGACGCAACGGCTGTGAATACGAGTCGTACTTCGTGATACGCCAGCGCTCGGCCAACGTCCAAGTCCTGCAAGTCGGCCGAGCCGTTTGAAGGTATCAGGCAAGGTGCCCGAAGAACAGATAGGCGACCGCGACCGCCGCGGCGAAGCCGACGAGGTCGGCGAACAGGCCGCAACCGGCGGCGTAGCGCGTGTTCTTGATGTTGACCGCGCCGAAGTAGACCGCCAGCACGTAGAAGGTCGTCTCGCTGCTGCCCTGGATGATGGACACCAGCCGGCCGGCGAACGAGTCGGCGCCCTCGGTCTTCATCGTTTCTATCATCAGCGCGCGCGCGCCGCTGCCGGACAGCGACTTCATCACGCCGGTCGGCAGGCCGTCGACCCAGCGCGCGTCGTAGCCGGCGGCGGCTACCTGCGACTTGATCGCGCCGATCAGCAAATCCAGCGCGCCGCTCGCGCGCAACAGCGCGATCGCGACCAGCATCGCGACGAGGTAGGGAACGATGCCGATCGCGACCTGGAAGCCTTCCTTCGCGCCCTCGATGAAGCTCTCGTAGACGTTCACCCGTTTGATCAGCGCCGAGACGATGATGGCGGCGACGATCAGTAACAGCAGCAGGTTGCTCAGCAGCGAAGACTGCGCCTGCATCTGCTCGGGCGGCAGTCGCAGGAACCACGCGGCCGCGCCGAGCACCAGCGCCGACAGGCCGCCCAGGTACGCCAGCACTACCGGGTCCCACAGCTTGAGGCGCTGGATCAGGCCGGTGAGCGTGACGCCCGCCAGCGTCGCGACATAGGTCGCCAAGAGCAGCGGGATGAAGACGTCGGTCGGATCGGCCGCACCCAGCTGCGTGCGGTAGGCGAAGATCGTCACCGGGAACAGCGTCACGGCGGCGGTGTTGATCACCAGGAACAGCACCTGCGCGTCGGTCGCGGTGTCGGGCGTCGGGTTCAGCGTCTGCAGCTCGCGCATCGCCTTGAGCCCCAGCGGCGTCGCCGCGTTGTCGAGGCCGAGCATGTTGGCCGAGATGTTCATCGTCATGCTGCCGAGCGCCGGGTGGCCTTCGGGCACGCCGGGGAACAGCCGGCGGAACAGCGGCGCGAGCGCGCGCGCCGCCAGCGCGACGAGGCCGCTCTTCTCGCCGATCTTCATGATGCCGAGCCACAGCGTCATCACGCCGGTCAGGCCGAGCGCGATCTCGAAGCCCGACTTGGCCGCGTCGAACAGCGCACGCGTCATCTCGGCGAAGATCTGCGGCTGGCCGAACACGAAGGCCTGCGCGAGCGCGGCGGCGATGCCGGCAAGGATGAAGCCGGCCCACAAGACGTTGAGCAGCATAGGGATCGTTCGTTGTTGTTGTCGATGGCATGGCGCCGCGTGCCATGATAACAGGCCGTCAACGGCCGTCAGGAGCGAGTATGCGTTATGTGTTGTGCACGATGGGCTCGGCCGGCGACGTGTTCCCGATGATCGGGCTCGGCGCCGGTCTCAAGGCGCGCGGCCACGCGGTGTGGCTGATGACCAACCCCTATTCCCAGCGCCGGATCGAGGCCGAGGGGCTCGCTTTCCTGCCGCTCGGCACTGTGGCCGATTTCGAGGCGGCGATGGACGATCCTCGGCTGTGGGACGCGCGCCGCGGCTTCGAGTACGTCGTCGAAAGCGGCATGCTGCCCGGCCTGCCGGCCACTTACGACGCGCTCGAAGCGTTCGATCCGTTGGATACGGTACTCGTCGCGTCCGGCCTGATGTTCGGCGCGCGCGTCGCGCAGGAGGCGCGCGGGTTCCGGCTCGCCACCGTCCATCTGCAGCCGTCGATGCTGCGCAGCGTCTATGAAACGGCCTGCTACCCGGGCCTGCCGGTCGGGCCGCGCACGCCGCGCTGGCTCAAGCGCCTCGCATTCGCCGGCATCGACCGGCTCTTGATCGACCGCCTGATCGCGCCCGAGCTGAACGCCTTTCGTCGCAGGCTGGGCTTGGCCGAGCCGGTCGTGTCGGTGTTCGGCCGCTGGATGCATTCGCCCGACCTCGTCGTCGCCCCGTTCCCCGGCTGGTTCGCCGCGCCGCAGCCCGACTGGCCAGCCGCGACCCGGCTGACCGGCTTCGCGCGCTATGACGCGGGCGACGGCGCCGGGCTCGATGCCGGTCTCGACGCCTTTCTCGGCGAAGGCGCCGCGCCGCTCGCGTTCACCGCCGGCAGCGCGATGCGCCAGGGGCGAGACTTTTTCCGGGCGGCGGTCGACGCTTGCGAGAGGCTCGGCCAACGTGGCCTGCTCTTGAGCGGCCACTCCGAGCAACTGCCCGCGCTGCCGGCTACCGTGTACGCGGTGCGCTACGCGCCGTTTTCCGCCGTGTTCCCGCGCTGCGCGGCGGTCGTCCACCACGGCGGCATCGGCACCGCCGCGCAGGCGCTCGCCGCCGGCGTGCCGCAGCTGGTGACGCCGATGGCGCACGACCAGCCCGACAACGCCGCGCGGCTCGCCCGTCTTGGCGTCGCGGCCAGCCTGCCGTTCGCGAAGGTCTCCGGCGTCGCGTTCGCGACGACGCTGGCGTCGCTGCTCGCGCGGCCAGGCTTGGCCGAGCGTTGCGCCGAGCTGGCCGGCCGCGTCGACTTCGCCGCCGGGCGGGAGAGGGCGCTCGATGCGATCGAGGCCTTGCGCGTCCCGTGAGCCGTCCGATGACGAGCCCGGCCGACCTTGCCCTTCCATCCGTCTGCCGGTCCGTGCGGACCGCATCAGCGATCCTCCTCGCTCGTACTCCGCCGTCGCGAAGCCGGATCATCCTTCCGTCTTGCCTGCCTCGCTAGCTTCCCATGCGGAACAAAAAGCCGCCCGGAACCGCCGCGTCATCGTTCTTTTCTCGCGCCCCCCTCGCCGGCGCTCGCCGCCGCCCATGGCACGATGGAGACGCCGCCCAGCCGCGTGCTGCAATGCTTTCAGGAAGGCGCAGAGAATCCGAAATCGGCCGCGTGTCAGGCGGCCAAGGCCATCGGTGGCTCGCAACAGTTCTACGACTGGAACGGCGTGAACCAGGGGAGCGCGAACGGCAACCACCGCGCGGTGGTGCCGGACGGCCAGCTGTGCAGTGGCGGCAACTCGCACTTCAAGGGGCTGGACGTCGCGCGCGGCGACTGGCCGGCCGCGACCCTCGTGCCGGACCGCAACGGGAACTACGAATTCAGCTACGTCGGCACCGCGCCTCACGCGACCAAGTCTTTCGAGTTCTACGTGACCCGCGACGGCTACGACCCGGCCAAGCCCTTGAAATGGTCCGACCTCGAAAGCAGCCCGTTCTGCACGACGGGTAACCTGCCGCTGCAGAACGGACGCTACAAGATGACGTGCCAGCTGCCGAAGAAAACCGGCAAGCACGTGATCTACAACATCTGGCAGCGCTCGGACAGCCAGGAGGCGTTCTACGCGTGCATCGACGTGAACCTGAAGGGCGGCAACGTCGTGTCGTCGTGGAAGGAAGTCGGCCCGGTCAGCGCCAAGCAGGCGCTGACGCCGCAGAGCAAGGTCACGCTGCGCGTGTTCGACAAGACCGACCCGAACGCCTACCGCGACCTCGAGTCGCATAGCGTGACGCTGGTCGCCGGCCAGACCGCCGCCGCCGACTGGCCGTATTACCTGGCCGGCAAGGTGAACGTTTCGTCGTCGCTGGTGCAGATGGGCGCGATCGACGCCAACGGCAACGTGCAGGCCGCCAGGGGCGCCGATGCGAACAAGGTGTTCCGCCGCGCCGACGCCGGCGACAAGATCGGCTTCAACGTCGACATCGCCGTCGCGCCCGTGCCGGTCGACCCGCCGAAACCGGTCGAGCCGCCGAAACCGCCGGCCGACAACGGGGGCAGCACAGGCGGCGTGACGACGCAGTACACCTACCCGCAGGGCCTGGGCGGCTACGTGGCCGGCACCGCGGTCAAAGGCACCGACGGCAAGGCCTATGCGTGCAAACCGTGGCCGTATACCGGCTGGTGCAACGGCTCGTCGATGTACTACGCGCCGGGCACGGGCCTCGCGTGGAAAGAAGCCTGGGACCTCAAGTAATCCCGCATTCGAAGCAGCCGCATGCCGACGCACCGCCGTCGGCATGCTTTCGATCCAGCCCCCGCGGGGGCTGGGTTTTTTTTATGTTCGCGCGGCCATGCTAGCCTGACGGGCGGCTGGAGTCGGGCCGCGTCTGAATGGAGTTATCGGCGAGATGAATCGGCATCAAACGGGCACCCTCTTTGCGGCAGCGGCCGGCGTATCGGCCTGGTTCGCGCTCGGCCTCCAGTTCTACCTGACAAACGCACTGGTCTTGTCGCAGGGCAGAGGCTTCCTGGCCAGTCTGTTCGTGTTCTTCGGCTACTTCACGATCCTCACGAACCTTCTCGCCGCCGTTGCCTTCACGGTCGCCGTGTTAAGGCCTGCAGCTTGGTTTCGTTTGTTTTTGCGCCCCTCCGTTCTCGGCGGCATTGCCGTCAGCATCGCGCTCGTGGGCATCGTTTACAGCCTGCTTTTGCGACAGACCTGGCAGCCGACCGGGGCGCAACTCGTTGCCGACGGGCTGCTGCACGACGTCATGCCGCTTGTCTTCATCGTCTATTGGTGGCTGTGGGTGCCGAAAACGGCGCTTTGCTGGCGGGACGCGCTGCGATGGGCGCTCTATCCCATGGCCTACCTTGTGTACGCGCTGCTCCGAGGTGCGCTGTCTGGAACCTATCCGTACCCGTTCATCGATGTGGCCCGGCTGGGCTACGGCGTCGCGTTCAAAAACAGCGTCGTCATCCTTATGGCGTTCCTCGGGATCGCGACGCTTTTCATTGTCCTGGGGCGCCGGAAGGACCCGGCGCCGTCAAACGCAAGCTCATGATCGGGTTGGGCAATCCACTCGAGTGGCGGGGTCGCTGCGCGGAGGAAGGCGGGTCCCGGCCCGCGGTGTGCCGCGAGCCGGGGAGGTGAGGGGGGGAAAGGTTGGCCGAGCTCCGGTCAATTCTTAAAACTTTGGAACGGATGGCGCGTTACGCAGGCTTCAGGGCTGGAGCAAGGGGCGCCGCCGCGCCCACGGTTGCGCCGCTTCCAGTTGCGCCGCCAGTTGCAGCAGCAGTCCGTCCTCGCCGTAGCGGCCGATCAGCTGGCTGCCGATCGGCAGGTTCTCGTCGCTCCAGTAGAGCGGCACGCTCATCGCCGGCTGGCCGCTCATGTTCGCGTGCACCGTCCAGCCGATGTAGTGCAGCACCTTCAGCGAATTCGACTCGATCAGATTGCTCAGCGACAGCGTCCAGTCCTGGCCGAGCACGCCGATCAGCACGCGCGACATCGCGTTCTCGAGCGGCGTGACGCCGAGTTCGCCTATCTTCGCCGGCGGTCGGTTCAGCACCGGGCACAGCACCACGTCGTAGTCGCGGTGGAAGGCGGCCATGCGGCGGCCGATATCGAACAGGAAATCGCGCGCCCACGCGAACTGGCCGGCCGACAGTCGTTCGCCGTAACGCGCCATCGCCCAGGTGCCGGCCTCGAAGTCGGTGTGGCGCGCGGCTCGGCCGACGCTGGTTTCGCTGTTGCGTACGCGCAGCGCGAGTTCGCCGGCGACGATGGTCAGCATCGCGCGGTTGAAGGTTTCGGCCGACGGCAGTTTCGGGCTGGCTTCCACGACGTGGTGGCCTAGGCCTTCCAGCAGCCGGGCGGTGTGTTCTACCGCGCGGCGGCAATCCGGGTGCAGCGCGCCGCCGAGCGGCGCGTCGTAGCCGACCGCGATGCGCAGCACGGCGGGCGGCGTCGCGATCTGTTCGAGGAAGGGTATGGCCGGCGGCGGGCAGCGGTAGGCGTCGCCGTCGGCCGCGCCGCCCATCGCGTCGAGCAACGCGGCGCTGTCGCGCACCGAGCGGCTGATCGCGTGCTCGACCACCATGCCCTGCCAGACCTCGGCCAAGCTGGGGCCGATCGGCGAACGCCCGCGCGACGGCTTGAGTCCGAACAGCCCGCAGTTGGACGCCGGGATGCGGATCGATCCGCCGCCGTCGCCGCCGTGCGCGAAAGGCACGATGCCGGCGGCGACCGCCGCGCCCGCGCCGCCGCTCGAGCCGCCCGGCGTGCGCGTCGGGTCCCAGGGGTTGCGCGTGGCGCCGTAGACCTCGGATTCGGTGAACGGGTAGAGGCCGAGCTCGGGTGTCGCGCTCTTGCCGGCGAACACCAGGCCGGCGGCGCGGTAGCGGCGGATCAGCTCGACGTCGGCGCTCGCTCTATAGCCGTCGAACAGCCGGCAGCCGTTGCGCGTCGGCTCTCCCGCGACGTCGGCGAGCAGGTCCTTGATCAGCGTCGGCACGCCGGCCAGCGGCGAGTCGGGCAGCGGCGACGCGATCTGGCGGCGCGCCGCGTCGTCCATACGGTGCACCACCGCGTTGAGCGTGCCGTTGCGCGCGTCGATGCGCGCGAGCGCGGCGTCGAGCACCTCTTCTGCGCTCACCTCGCGCTTTTTGATCAGTTCGGCCAGTCCCAGGCCGTCGTAGTCCTCGTAGTCGGTAAAGCCCTTCATGTGTTAGCCCCATCGTTGTGCATGTTGTCGTCACAGGCTAACACGGGCTACCCCGTTCTTGTCATGACCCGGGCGCGTCCCCGAGCTTGGCCGGAACGCCGGCATTTCTTACAATACGGGGTCGATATTTCACCGCGGGCGGCGTTGGCCGCCCGGTTTTATTTGGAGTCCGCATGGAACCCGTCCGTTTGTCCAAAAGGTTGGCCGAGCTCGGCCTGTGTTCGCGCCGCGAGGCCGACAGCTACATCGAGCAGGGCTGGGTCAAGGTGGACGGCGAAGTCGCCGTGCTCGGGCAGAAAGTGGTGCCGGGCCAGCGCATCGACCTGGACCCGCGCGCGCGCGAAAAGCAGAGCCAGCGCGTGACCATCCTCATCAACAAGCCGATGGGCTATGTGTCGGCGCAGGCCGAGAAGGATTACCAGCCGGCGGTGGTGCTGGTCACGCGCGAGAACCACTGGAAGGGCGACAAGAGCGGCATCCGCTTCTCGCCCGAGCACCTGAAGGGCCTCGCGCCGGCCGGGCGGCTCGACATCGATTCGGTCGGCTTGTTGATCCTGACGCAGGACGGCCGCGTCGCCAAACACATCATCGGCGAGACGAGCGAGGTCGAGAAGGAGTACCTGGTGCGCGTCGAGGGCCACCTATCCGACGAGGGGCTTAAGCGGCTGAACCATGGCCTTTCTCTCGACGGCGACAAGCTGAAGCCGGCCAAGGTCAGCTGGCAGAACGAAGACCAGCTGCGTTTCGTGCTGCAGGAAGGCAAGAAGCGCCAGATCCGCCGCATGTGCGAACTGGTCGGGCTGCGCGTCGTCGGCCTCAAGCGCATCCGCATCGGTCGCCTGAAGCTGTCCGACCTGCCGACCGGCCAGTGGCGCTACCTCGGCGCCGACGAACGGATCTGACGCGCCGACCGGGGTCTGTAATGGAAAAGCCGTTGTCTGCCTGTCGTGCGGCGCGTGTTGCGCGGCGTTTCGCGTGACCTTCCACCGTTCCGAACTCGACAGCGAAGGCGGCCTGGTGCCGTCGGGCCTCGCCGACCTGGAAACCGCGAGCCTCGCGCGTCTGAGGGGCACCGACTACGCGAATCCGCGCTGTCGCGCGCTGGTCGGCAAGATCGGTGAAGAAGTGCACTGCGGCATCTACAAGGAGCGCCCGTCGCCGTGCCGCGAATTCGCGCCGCGCTCGGCGATCGGCGTGTACGACGACGCCTGCAACCGCGCTCGCGCGCGCCACGGCCTGCCGCCGCTGGAGTTGTAAAGGCCGAAGGGTTGGCCGAGCTCGTGAAAAGGCTCAGCCAACCCTTTTTTGAGGCTTTTGCACGCCGAAACAAAACAGGCCACCCGAAGGTGGCCTGTTTTTCATCGTGCTTTCAGCGAGGCTTAGTCGCGCGAGCCGCTGCCGCGACGGTCGTAGCTGCCGCCGCCGTTGCCGCGCGGGCCGCCTTGGCCGCCCTGGCGCTTGTTGCCGTAGCTGCTGTTGCCGCCATTACCGCCGCCGTAGGACTTGTTACCGCCGTAGCCGCCGCCGCTGTTGCGACGCTGGCCGTTGCCGGCGCCGCCGCTACCCGGACGACGCGGGCCGCCGGTGGTTTTCTGGATGCGGCGGGTCGGCTCGAGGCCTTCGATCACGCCTTCCGGCAGCGTGCGCTTCAGATACTGCTCGATGCGGCGCACCTTGTGGAACTCGCGGGTGTCGGCCAGCGTGATCGCAGTGCCGTCACGACCGGCACGGCCGGTACGACCGATGCGGTGCACGTAGTCTTCGGCCTGTTTCGGCAGGTCGAAGTTGACGACGTGGGTGATGGTCGGCACGTCGATGCCGCGCGCGGCGACGTCGGTGGCGACCAGCACGCGCACGCGGCCACGACGCAGGTCGTTCAGCGTGCGGTTACGCCACGATTGCGGCATGTCGCCGTGCAGGCAAGCGGCCGCGTAGCCCATGTCCGACAGCTTGTCGGCGATTTCTTCGGTGCTGATCTTGGTCGCGGTGAACACGACGGCCTGGTCGAAGTTCGAATCCTTCAGGATCGCGTCGAGCAGGCGCTCCTTGTGGCGCATGTCGTCGGCGTACAACAGGTGTTCGGCGATGTTGCCGCCGCTTTCCTGGCGCGCGATCTCGATGCGTTCCGGGTTGTTGGTCAGTTCGCGGGCGAGGCGGCCGACGTTGCCATCGAGCGTCGCCGAGAACAGCAGCGTCTGACGGGTGGCCGGGGTAGCTTTGACGATGGTTTCGATGTCTTCGATGAAGCCCATGTCGAGCATGCGGTCGGCTTCGTCGAGCACCAGCATCTCGAGGCGCGAGTAGTCGATACGACCCTGGCGCATGTGGTCCATCAGGCGGCCCGGGGTGGCGACGACGACGTCGACCGGACGCGACAGCGCGCGGGTCTGGAAGCCGAACGGCTGGCCGCCGACGAGGCAGGCGGTGCGCATGCCGCGCATGCCGGAAGCGTAGGTCTGCGCGTTCTTTTCGATCTGTTGCGCCAGTTCGCGGGTCGGGGTCAGCACCAGGATGCGCGGGCCGCTGCCGGTGCCGGTCGAACGCTCGCTCAATTTGGCGAGCGCCGGCAGCAGGAAGGCGGCGGTCTTGCCGCTACCGGTCTGCGCGGACACCAAGAGGTCGGCGCCTTTGAGCGCGGCCGGGATCGACTGGGCTTGAACTTCGGTCGGGGTGGTGTAGCCGACTTCTTCCAGGGCACGGGTAATGACGGCGGGCAAGCCCAGTTCGCTAAATTGCAGCATGTGTTTTCCTTATTTTGCCGGCATGGCGGCAAAGGTTGGCCGAGCCCTGGACGATACAAGGCTGTCCGGACGAATGGGTCCGGACTAAACAGGAGGGTCGGCGCGTTCTGGATGCGGTCTATGCGCATCCGATACTCATCGGCACCTACCTGTTAATCGAGCCGCGATGCGTGTTCAGCAAAGGAAAACGGCGAAAGACGAGGCAAAAGCGAGGTGGGGGACGATGAAACATAATGCGCTTGCCGTTGAAGCAAGCGCGAAGTGGCGCCAATATAAGGCAAAACCCGTGCCAGTGCAAGCGGGTTTCGAAATACTCGCGAAAAAACGGCCACTTAGGGCGCAAAGTTCGCGCGCGGGTCGAGATTCGGTGCGGCGATCGACCCGCGCGCGCCGGTCAGCGCGCCGGGCCCTGGTAGAGCTCGATCACGCTGGCGAGGTCGCGCTGGCTGTTGCCCTGCTCGGCGAACACGCGCATCAGCTGGTTGGCGAGGCCGGCCAGCGGTGCACCGCCGCCGACTTCGCGCGCGAGCTTGGTCGCGTTGTCGAGGTCCTTGAGCAGCGTCGCCACCTTCCACTGCACCGGCTCGTAGTCCTTCGCCGCCATGCGCGGGCTGAGGATCTGGAACGGCTTGGAGTCGGCGAAACCGCCGGCGAGCGCCGGCGCGAGCTGGCTGGCGTCGACGCCGCTCTTCTCGGCCAAGGTCACCGCCTCGGCGATCAGCATCGCGTTGGTGGCGACGATCAGCTGGTTGCACAGCTTGGTCACCTGGCCGGCGCCGACGCCGCCCATGCGCGTCAGCCGCTGCGACAGCGGCGCGGCGAGCGGACGCAGTCGCTCTACGTCCTCATCGCGGCCGCCGGCCATGATCACCAGTGTGCCGTTCTCGGCGCCGGCGGTGCCGCCGGACACCGGCGCGTCGACCCAGTGCATGCCGCAGGCGGCCTGGAGACGTTCGGCCAGGTCGCGCGTCGCCGATGGTTCGATGCTGGAGAAGTCGACCAGCAGCTTGCCGGCGGCGCCGTGCGCCGCGACGCCGCCCTCGCCGAACACGACCGCTTCTACCGCCGCGGTGTCCGACACGCAGGTCATCACGACGTCGACGCGTTCGACCAGCTCGCCGAGACTGGCGGCGAGCGTCGCGCCGGCCTTCACGAGGTCGGCGCATTTGTCCGGGGAGCGGTTCCACACGGTGACGTCGAAACCGGCCTCAATCAGGCGGCGCGTCATCGGCTGGCCCATCAGGCCGAGGCCGACGAATCCGATTTTGTCCATGGCAGTCTCTTCTGTTGTTTTGTCCGAGGCCGCAAGGATAAGCGCTAGTCCGGGCAAAAAAAAGATTCTTCACGGATTGCCAGGGAAGGCGGCTTTGATCTTTAGGAAGAAGTACTCGCTGCCCCGGTAATCCGTGAAGAACCGTTTTTTAGCGCGAGGGAGAAGTCGACGAACATGGCGTGCGGGGCAGGGGGTGACAAGCGGGGTCCGGAGCGCTAGATTGGAGCCCGAACTCTAAACAACCGTTTGGTTTAAAACGTCAGGCAAGGATAGCCCATGAGTAACAGACTCGATGACACCGCTGGCCAAGCGGCCCTGTCTGCCACCTTCGCAAGGCTGCGCGCCGCCGCGGCGGCCGAACCGTTTCCCGACCTGGCGACGCGACGCACGCAGGCGGCGTCACGGTGAACGACACGATCGTCCACGTCGGCCAGCATTCGCTGCCGTTCGGCGGCGTAGGCGCGTCGGGCATCGGCCATTATCACGGCCACGAAGGCTTCCTGACCTTCTCCAAGCTGAAGCCGGTGCTGCGCCAGCCGCGGCGCTTCAACGGCATGCGGCTGGTCGAGCCGCCTTACGGGCGACTGGCTGCATTCCTGCTGAAACTGATGTTACGCTAGCGGCTTTATGTCCAAGGAATAGCGAGACAAGCATGGATAAGACGCCGTTTCTGGCCAGCAGCGAAGACATCGACTGGAAGCACCCGTCCATCAGGGCCAAGGCCGCCGAGTTGGCCGACGACTGTGAAGACAAGACCGAGATCGCGCGCCGCTGCTTCGAATTCGTGCGCGACACGATCCGCCACAGCTGGGACTCCCGCGACGACCTGGACAACCCGGTTACCTGCAAGGCGTCCGACGTGCTGTTCTTCCGCACCGGCTACTGCTATGCGAAGAGCCATCTCTTGGCGGCGCTGCTGCGCGCCAACGGCATCCCGGCCGGGCTCTGCTACCAGCGTCTGTCGCTCGACGGCGAAGGCGCGCCTTACTGCCTGCACGGGCTTAACGCGGTATGGCTCGAAGGGCACGGCTGGTACCGCATCGACGCGCGCGGCAACAAGCCGGGCGTCGACGCGGCCTTCAGACCGCCCGTCGAACGGCTGGCGTTCGCTATCGGCGACCGCCTCGAGCGCGACCTGCCGGAGATCTGGCCCGAGCCGCTGCCGGTGGTGGTCTCGGTGCTGACGACTTTCGAGACGGTCGCCCAGGTGCGGGACAACTTGCCGGACGTCGAACTGATAGGCTGACAGGCGGCAAGCGCGCAGCCAGAAAAGAGCTCGGCCAACCTCAAAGGTTGGCCGAGCTCTTTTGCGCCGCAGCGTCCGTCGTTCAGCCCGGCGCCGGGATGTAGACCTCGCCCGCCATCAGCGGCCTGGCGGTGCGCGTCATCACCACCTCGGCGATCTTCCAGCCGCGGCCGTGGCGTTTGACGACGGCTTCGAGCGTCTGCGTGCCGCTGGCGTGGCTGAACGGCAGCGGCCTCTCGCGCCACGGTTGGCCGAGCATGTCGCTGACGACGGTGTCTTTCATCGCGGCGGCGGCGGCCAGCGCGATCGCGCCGGTGCCGGTGTACGCGTGGTGCAGCTTGCCCATCGACACGATGCGCGCGTTGATCTCGGTGCCCTCGACGCGCGCCGGGCTGATGAAGCTGATCTTCGGAATGGCCGGGCGCTCGAAGGTCGCCTCGGCGACGGTCTTGGCCAGCCCCATCTTGACCGCGGCCTGCGCGCGCAGCGCCTCGAGTTCGTCGAGCCGCGCAAGGTCGAGGTCTTCGGCGGTTTCTGAGCCGGTCAGGTCGAGATCGGCCGCGCGGATGAAGACGGTAGGGTTGCCGGCGTCGATCAGCGTCGCGGCTATCTTGCGGCCGTCGGGCAGCTTCAGCGTGTCTTTTTGCGAGCCCGACGGGAACAGCTTGCCAGTGACGCCGCCGGCCGGGTCGAGAAAGCGCAGCTTGATCGGCGCGGCGGGGAAGGCGACGCCGTCGACCTGGAAGTCGCCCGCCAGCACCGGCTCGCCGTCCTTCACCGCCAGCTCGGCGACGATCTTCTTGCCAATATTCGCCTGCCAGATGCGGATCTCGGTGTTGCCGTCGGGTTTGTCGACCAGTTTTTCCATCAGCGCGAACAGCGGCACGGCGGCGGTCAGGTTGCCGCAGCTGCCCGACCAGTCGATCAGCGCGTCGGCGATCGCGACATGGCCGAACAGATAGTCGACGTCGCAGTCGGGCCGGTTGGACGGGCCGATGATGGCGACCTTGCTGGTGCTCGAGATGCCGGTGCCGAGGCCGTCGATCTGTTTGCCGTAGCGGTCGGGGCTGCCGATGGCGCGCATCAACAGTTGCTGGACCAGCGCCGGGTCGTCGGGCAGCGCGTCGGCGCTAAAGAACAGCCCCTTGCTGGTGCCGCCGCGCATCAGGCTGGCTTTGAGGCGGTAATAGTCGGTCATGGGCGGGGGGCGAGGGGGTGGGCGAGTTTGTAGTCGGCGAGCGCCGCAACGCGCGCGGCGTCGACCGCGCGGGCGATGTCGCGCGGCTCGGCGCAGGCGCGCGCGACAGCGCCGGCGTCTACCGCGCGCGCGGTGGCGAGCGCCTCGGCCAACCATGCGGCCTGCGGGTAGTCGCAGGCTTCGAAATGTAGACGTCCGCGCGCGTCGGCGACGCAGGCGTCGAGCATCATCTGGAAGCGCTCCGGGCGGCGCAGCGCGTCGCAGTCACGGAACAGCCCCAGCAAGGTGTCGGGGCGCAGTTCGGCGGCGCGGTGCACCAGCGTGTGGTATTGCGCGGTGATCAGCGCCAGGTCGCGGCAGTCGGCCGGCGCCCTTATCCGCTCGCACAGCGCGAGGATGGGCGTGCGGCCGCGGCCTTCGTGGCCGATGTGGCGCGGCAGCACGTCTTTCGGCGTCAGCGCCTTGCCCAGGTCGTGCATCAGCGCGGCGAAGCGCACCGGCAGCGGCGCGTCCATCGCCGCGCAGTAATCGAGCACGCGCATGACATGGTCGCCGGTGTCGATCTCGGGGTGGTAGTCGGCGCGCTGCGGCACGCCGAACAGCGCGTCGACCTCGGGCAGCACGCGCGCGAGCGCACCGCATTCGCGCAGCACGACGAACATGCGCGACGGCGCATCTTCCATCAGCCCCTTGGCGACTTCCTGCCAGATGCGCTCGGGGACCAAGGCGTCTGCTTCGCCCGATTCGACCATGGAACGCATCAGCGCCATCGTCTCGGGCGCGACCGAAAATCCGTAGCGGGCGGCGAAGCGCGCCAGACGCAGGATGCGCACCGGGTCTTCGGCGAAGGCGGCGCTTACGTGGCGCAATACACCGGCCGCCAGATCCTGCTGGCCGCCGAACGGGTCGGTGACGTCGCCGTGTTCGTCCTCGGCCATCGCGTTGATGGTGAGGTCGCGGCGGGCGAGGTCTTCCTCGAGCGTGACGTCGGGCGCCGCGTGGAAGGCGAAGCCGTGATAGCCTCGGCCAACCTTGCGCTCGGTGCGTGCCAGCGCGTATTCCTCGTGCGTCTTAGGGTGCAGGAAGACCGGGAAGTCCTTGCCGACCGGCCGGAAGCCGGCGGCCAGCATCGAGTCCGCGCTCTCGCCGACCACGACCCAGTCCCGGTCGGCGACCGGCCTGCCGAGCAGCCGGTCGCGCACCGCACCGCCCACCACGTAGACCTTCATCGGCGGCCGGCTTCCTCGCGGTAACGCGACAGGTTGGCGTTGAACTCGGCGCGGCTCAGATACTTCGGCGCGACCGTTTCGAGCTCGGCGGGGGCAAAGCCCATGACGTCTGCCGGGAAGGGCTGGTCGCTGACGTTGTCGACCGCCAGCGAACGCACGTTGTCCCGGCTGATCAGCGTCGGGCCGGGCAGGATCTCCATCAGACCGGCCTGCAGCATCGCGACGCTGTGCGGCAGACCGATCACGTGGCGTGGATTGCCGGACAGCTCGGTCGCGTACCTTGCGAGTTCGCGCAGCGTGTAGGTCTTCGGACCGGTCAGCTCGTAACGTTGGCCGAGGGTCGCATCGTTGGCGAAGCAGGCGACCACCGCGCGCGCGACGTCGTCGACCCAGATCGGCGCGAAACGGGTGTCGGCGCCGGCCAGCGGCAGCACCGGCAGCGTCTTGCCGAGACCGGCGAACAGGTTGAGGAAATGGTCGCCGCGGCCGAACACGACCGACGGGCGCAGGATGGTCCAGTCCAGACCGCTCTGCATCACCACTCTCTCGCCGCGTCCCTTGCTCTGCTGGTAGAGGCTCGGGCCGTTCTCGTTCGCGCCCAGCGCGCTGATGTGCACCAGGCGGCGGATGCCGTTCTCCTTCATCGCGTCGATGATCTTCTTCACCAGTTCGACGTGCGCGGCCTCGAAGCTTCGTGCGTTGCCGTGCAGGATGCCGACCATGCTGACGACCGCGTCGTGGCCGGCCAAGAGCTTCTTCAGCGCCGCCGCGTCGTTGACGTCGGTTTCCTCGAGCTGGGTCTTGGGCAAGAGGATCAGTTCGAGTTTGTTGCGTTCGCGGCGGCGGCTCGGGATGGTCAGCTCGACGTCCTGTTCGACCAGGCGTTCGGCGATATAGGTCCCGAGAAAACCGCTGCCGCCGATGACGGCGATGCGCTGGAATTTCATGGTTGCTCTCTTGTTGTGGTTCACCGGGCGGCGATGGTGCCCATACGCGTCTTCAGCGACAGGCCGGCGTGGCCGAAGTCGCGCGCGTAGTAGGCGGCGTTGGCCATCACCTTCTGCACGTAGTCGCGCGTCTCGTTGAACGGGATCGTCTCGGCGTACACCGCGCCTTCGAGCGGCACGCCGGCCTGCCAGGCGCGGGCGCGGCCCGGGCCGGCATTATACGCCGCGGTCGCGAGCACGGGTTGGCCGAGGTCGTCGAGCACGTGGCGCAGATACCAGGTGCCGAGCTGGATGTTGGTGTCGATGTCGTTGACCGAGAAGCTGGCGAGGCCGACCTTGTTTGCCGCCCAGCGCGCGGTGGCCGGCATCAGCTGCATCAGGCCGGACGCGCCGACGCCCGAGCGCGCGACGTTGACGAAGCGGCTCTCCTGGCGGATCAGGCCGTAGATCCACGCCTCGTCGACGTCGAACTGGCGCGCATAGCGCTGCGTGACGTCGCGGTAGGGGGACAGGTAGCGCAGGCTGTAGTCGTGGCTGCCCTGCGTGCGCTCGGCGCTGTAGATCGCCATGTCGTAGAAGCCGGTGCGGCGCGCGAGCTCGGCCGACGCCAACAGCTCGTTGTCGGACTTGTCGCGCATCGCCCAGCGCCATTCGCGCTTGGCGTCCTCGCGGATCTCGGCGCGCGCCTGGCTGCTCGCGACGTCGACGAGCAGCAGCGAGCGGCGGATTGCCGGCTCGCCGGCCACCTGGTCGACGTCGGCCTGGCTCGGGCGTCGAGTGTCGTGCGGCGCGTCGAGCACGTTGCCCAACTCCTCGAGCGACAGAAGTGCGTAGTAGTTGTTGTTGCGGCTTGCCTGGACGAACAGCGGTCTCGCCTCGGTGGTGCGACCCTGCGCCTTTAGCGCGCGGCCGCGCCAGTACAGCCAGCCCGGCTTGTTGGCGAGCTCGGTCGGCATGCCGCGCACGATGCGCTCGAGCCTTACCCAGTCGCCCTGGCGCAGCGCAGCGCGCGCCCACCATTCCCATTGCTCGCTCGTCAGCTGGCGGATGTCCGACTTGTCGAACCCTTGCAGCGCGACCGCCATGTTCAGCTTCTTGGCCGCGGCGAGCGCGAGCTGGCCCCAGACGAAGCCGGCGCGTGCCTCGCCGAGCGCGGCCTCGACGCCGGACAGCTCGGAGGCGGCCGCGTCGGGGTTCTGGCGCGCCTTCGCGATCAGGCTGGCGACGGTCGCCTCCTTGCCGGCGTCGGTCTCGAGGTTGGCCGAGCCGGCGGCGACCGGCAGACCGGTGCTCGTTGCCAGTTCGCGCGCGGCGGTAACGAAGTTGCCGGCCAGCAGCAGCCGGTAACGCTGCACGAGCCAGTTCTGACTGAGCACCTTGCGGTTGCCGGCCTCGTAGATCAGCCGGTTGCAGCCTTCGGGCACGCTGCGGCTTTCGAGGAAACGGTCGAAATTGCCCGGCGCGCGGCCCTGGCGCAGCAGAATCAGTTCGCCGTAGCAGCTGCTTTCCTCGTCTCGGCCGGCCTCGGGCAAGAGCGCCCACTCGCTGGCAAAGCGCGCCCACTGGTCGCGCTTGCCGAGGCTCTTCAGCCATTCGTTGCGCACGCGCTCGGTGAGCGCGCCGGCCGGCTCGCCGTTCAGGAAACGCGCGACGCCTTCGTCATCCTCGTCGTCGAGCGCGCGCCACGCCTGCCAGTAGCGCGGGTAGACGGCGAGCGCATCGTTGCCCATGGACGACGCGTAAGCGGCGAGCGCCGCATCATCCTTGCGCTTGAACGCGTCGCGCGCGGCGACGAGGTCGTCGGCGGGCGCGGCATGCGCGAGCGAAGCCAGCCCGAGAAGGACGGCGGCGGTCAGACGGCCGGAATCAAAAAATTTCATGTCGGGTTGCCTTATTTGCGCCAGAAGGCCGGGGTAAACAGGATCAACAGCGTGAACACCTCGAGTCGGCCGAGCAACATCGTGAGGCTGCACACCCAGACTTGGAAGTCGTTCAGGCCCTGATAGTTCGACGCGGGGCCGACTTCGCCGAGGCCCGGTCCCGCGTTGTTGATGCAGGCGAGCACCGCGGTGAACGCGGTGAGAAATTCGAGGCCGCTGGCCATCAGAACGAAGGTGCACAGCACCACGCTCATAAAGTAGACAAAGATGAAGCCGAGCACCGAAAACGCCACCGAGTCGGGGATGCGCTGGCCGCCCACCTTGAGCGGCAGCACCGCCTGCGGGTGCAGCAGCTGGGCCATCTCGCGCGTGCTCTGGCGGGCGAGCGTCAGCGAACGGATCATCTTGATGCCGCCGCCGGTCGAGCCGGAGCTCGCGGTGATCGACGACAGGAACAGGATCCACAACGGCGCGAAGATCGGCCATTGCGCGAAGTCGACGCTGACGAAGCCGCTGTCGGTGGCGATCGAGATCAGGTTGAAGCTGACGTGGCGCAGCGCGGTCGGGAAGTCGTACACGCCTTTCCCGGCCAGATAGAAGCTCAGCATCAGGATGCTCGCGGCGATCACGAACACGATCGCCTTGGCTTCCGGATCGTTGAGGTAGGCGCGCGCCGAGCGGTTTTTCCACGCGATGAAGTGGGTCGCGAAGTTCAGCGCCGCCAGTAGCATGAACAGCGACAGCACGACCTCGATCGCGAGCGAGTCGAAATAGCCGACACTCGCGTCGTGCGTCGAGAAGCCGCCGAGCGACAGCGCGGCGAACGCGTGGCAGACCGCGTCGAACCAGCCCATGCCGGCCGCCCTGAGCCCAAGCACGCAGGCGACGGTCAGCCCCGAGTAGACGTACCACAGGTTCTTCGCGGTGTGCGCGATGCGCGGCGCGAGCTTGGCGTCCTTCATCGGGCCGGGCGTCTCGGCCTTGTACAGCTGCATGCCGCCGATGCCGAGCAGCGGCAGGATGGCGACGGCGAGCACGATGATGCCCATGCCGCCGAGCCAGTTGAGGAAGTGGCGCCAGAAGTTGATCGCCGGCGGCAGCGTGTCGAGCCCGGTCATCACCGTCGCGCCGGTGGTCGACAGGCCGGACATGGTCTCGAAGAAGGCGTCGGTGAAGCTCATCGCCGGGAAATGCAGCAGGAAGGGCAGGGTGGCGACCGCGGCGAAGCCGACCCACAGCGAGACGACCAGCACGAAGCCGTCGCGCGGCCGCAGCTCGCGCTCGAAGCGGCGCGTGAACAGCCACAAGGCGGCGCCGATCATGAAGGCCAGCAGGGCCGAATCGAGGAAGTCGAAGAAGGTGCCGTCGTCGAAGATCAGCGAGACGCCGGCCGGGACCAGGAAGGTCGCGGCGAACAGCATGATCAGCTTCGACAGCACGTGGACGACGGGCAGGAGCTTGTACATGCGTCTTGCCTCAGAAAAAGCCGAACCGGGCCTGGATCAGCTTCTCGACCTGCTTCACCAGCCGCTTCTTGGCGACGAAGAGGATCAGGTGGTCGCCGTCCTCGACGACGAGGTCGTGGTGCGCCATCGCTACCGTCTCGCCGCGGACGATCGCGCCGATGTGGCAGCCGGCCGGCATCGCGATCTCGTCGAGCCGGCGGCCGACGACCTTGGACGTCTTGCGGTCGCCGTGCACGACGACCTCCATCGCCTCGGCCGCGCCGCGGCGCAGCGAATGGACCGCCTCGACGTCGCCGCGCCGGATGTAGGCGAGCAGCGCGCCGATCGTCGTCAGGTGCGGCGAGACGACGACGTCGATACGGTTGCCTTCCAGCAGGTCGACGTAGCTGCCGCGGTTGACCAGCGCGGCGACCCGCTTGGCGCCGAGCCGCTTTGCGAGCAGCGCCGACATGATGTTGTCTTCATCGTCGTTGGTCAGCGCGCAGAACATGTCGATCTCGTCGACGTGCTCGTCTTCGAGCAACTCTTCGTCGGTGGCCTCGCCGTGCAGCACCAGGGTTTGCGACAGGTGTTCGGCCAACCACAGGCTGCGCTCCGGCCGGCTCTCGATCAGCTTGACCGCGTAGCGGCTCTCGAGCAGGCGCGCCAGCCGGAAGCCGACGTTGCCGCCGCCGGCGATCATCACCCGCTTGACCGGCCGCTCGCTCTTGCGCATCTCGCGCAGCACCAGCGCGATGTGCTCGCGCGCGGCCAGAAAGAACACCTCGTCCTGGTCGGCGACCACGGTGTCGCCGTCGGGAATCACCAGCCGGTCGTTGCGGTAGATCGCGCACACGCGGCAGTCGACGGCGTCGGGCAGGTCGTCGCGGATGCGCTTCAGAGGCTTGCCGACGAGCAAGCCGCCTTCTATAGCGCGCACCACTACAAGCTGAACCTTCCCGCCCGCGAAATCGAGCACGCGCAAGGCGCCCGGGTATTCGAACAGCTGCGACAGCTGGTGGGTGACCAGCTGCTCGGGACAGATGGAGTGGTCGACGCCGAAGCGCACGAGCGCGTCCTCGTCGCCGCCGAATTCGACGTAGTCGCTCGAACGGACGCGTGCGACGCAGGTCGGAATATTGAACAGGTCGGACGCGAACTTGCTGGCGACGAGGTTGGTCTCGTCGTTGCGCGTCAAGGCGAGCATCAGGTCGGTGTCCTCGGCACCGGCGTGCTGCAGCACCGACGGGTGGGCGGCGTTGCCGGCCACGGTGCGGATGTCGAGCCGGTCCTGCAGCTGCTTCAGCAGCTTCGCGTCGAGGTCGACGACGGTGATGTCGTTGTTCTCGGAGACCAGGTTTTCCGCCACGGTGGAGCCGACCTGGCCGGCGCCGAGAATCAGTATCTTCATATTGTCATGTCATTCACGGTGCACGGCCGGTCATTCTAAAGCGGCTCGCCGCACCGATACAGCCTGCCGTCAATCATGTAGAAAATTACTATCGATTTTATTTGGACAATAAATTAGACGCATTTTACCCAGGCTATCAGAATGCATTTGTCGATTGAACGAAGCGTTCAAAACCCCAACCCACCCTCAAGGAGAGCACCATGACCCAACTGCAGAACCGTGAAGGCCAGCGCGTCCCGAATGTGACCTTCCACACCCGTGTCGGCAACGAGTGGAAAGACGTCACCACCGGCGAGCTGTTCAAGAGCAAGACCGTCGTGGTGTTCTCGCTGCCGGGCGCGTTCACGCCGACCTGCTCGTCGACCCACCTGCCGCGCTATAACGAACTCGCGCCGGCTTTCTTCGAGAGCGGCGTCGACAGCATCCTGTGCGTGTCGGTGAACGATACCTTCGTGATGAACGAATGGGCGAAGGACCAGGAAGCGCAGAACCTCGTGATGGTGCCGGACGGCAACGGCGACTTCACCGAGGGCATGGGCATGCTGGTCGACAAGACCGACCTCGGCTTCGGCCGCCGCAGCTGGCGCTACTCGATGCTGGTCAAGGACGGCGTCATCGAGAAGATGTTCATCGAGCCGCAGGAGCCGGGCGATCCGTTCAAGGTGTCGGACGCCGACACCCTGCTCGACTACATCAACAAGGACGCGAAGAAGCCGGACCAGATCGTCGTGTTCAGCAAGATAGGCTGCCAGCACTGCGCGCGCGCCAAGGCCATCCTCGACGAGCAGGGCCTCGCCTACGTCGACGTGCCGCTCGACAACAAGATCCGCGGCAAGGTGCTCGGCGCCGTGTCCGGCACGATGACCGCGCCGCAGGTGTTCATCAACGGCAGGCTGATCGGCTCGGCCGACGACGTCGAGACCTACTTCAAGAAGTAAATCGAGTCCACGCCCCGGCGGTCTGACGCGCCGGGGCGCTTTTCCCGCCGTAAGACCCTAGCGTCAGTCCCGGATGCTGCGGTCTGCCTGTGGCCCCCAAGGAGTGAAAAATGCAAACGCTGAATGTGGACGTCGCCGTGATCGGCGCCGGCACCGCCGGCCTCGCCGCCTACCGCGCCGTGAAGGCGAAGGGCCTGTCTGCCGTGATCATTGAGGGCGGCGCCTACGGCACCACCTGCGCGCGTGTCGGCTGCATGCCGTCCAAGCTCTTGATCGCCGCCGCTGACGCCGCGTTCGAGGCGCGCCACACCGCGCCGTTCGGCGTGCACGTCGACGGCGCGGTGCGCATAGCCGGCGCAGAGGTGATGGACCGCGTGCGCCGCGAACGAGACCGCTTCGTCGGCTTCGTCGTCAAGGGCGTCGAGACGATTCCTCACGACGACAAGCTGGTCGGCCACGCGCGCTTTATCGACAACACCGTGCTCGAAGTCGGTGGCCACACCGAAGTGCACGTCCGCCGCGTCGTCATCGCGACCGGCTCGAGCCCGAAGATCGCCGCGCCGTTCCGCGAACTCGGCGACCGGCTGATCGTCAACGACGACGTGTTCGGCTGGCACGACCTGCCCGAGAGCGTCGCCGTGTTCGGCCCGGGCGTCATCGGGCTCGAACTGGGCCAGGCGCTGTCGAGGCTCGGCGTACGCGTCAGGCTGTTCGGCAAGCGCTGCACGGTCGGCCCGCTGACCGACCCGGCGGTGCGCGCCGTCGCGCTCAAGGCCTTCTCCGGCGAATTCGCCTTCGACGCCGACGCGAAGGTGCTCGACATGCAGAAGGACGGCGAGCAGGCGGTGCTGCGCTTTATCGACCACGACGGCCGCGAGGTGACCGAACGCTTCGACTACGTGCTCGCCGCGACCGGCCGCGAAGCCAACGTCCACCACCTGGGGCTCGAAAACACCACGCTCGAACTCGACAAGAACGGCGTTCCGGTGTTCGACAAGGAAACGCTGCAGTGCGGTGCGAGCCCGGTGTTCATCGCCGGCGACGCGAACAACTTCCTGCCGCTCTTGCACGAGGCGGCCGACGAGGGCAAGACCGCCGGCGACAACGCGGCCAATTACCCCTGCGTGAAACCGGGCCACCGCCGCGCGACGATCGGCGTCGTGTTCTCCGACCCGCAGATCGCGATGGTCGGCCAACGTTACGCCGACCTGGAAGAGGGCCGCTTCGTCACCGGCGAGGTCAGCTTCGAGGACCAGGGCCGCAGCCGCGTGATGCTGAAGAACAAGGGCCTGATGCACGTCTACGCCGACAAGGACACCGGCCGCTTCCTCGGCGCCGAATGGCTGGGGCCGCGCGCCGAGAACATCGCGCACACTCTCGCGTGGGCGTGCCAGATGCGGCTGACGGTGAAGGAAATGCTCGACATGCCGTTCTACCACCCGGTGATCGAGGAGGGGCTGCGCACCGCGTTGCGCGACGCGGCGGCCAAGCTGGCGGAATAAATCGAATCGATCGCATGCGGGCAGCGTGACCTGCCTGCATGGCGATGGCGTTTCCGCCCTTATTGCATCTCGATGCGCTATTGACGGGTTCAGGCGGTCGGGGCGTTGCCCATCATCATCATCTGGCACGATCCCATATTGCCCATCATCCCGGCGTGCAGTACCAATGCGCCAAGCGCACCGGCTACGGTGAAAGCGCCGATGACGGCCAGCACGATCACTATGACCTTGAGTGCCGTCGATGTCGGTGTAGTTGTCATTTCATCCTCCTTCTATCGGAGCCGGCCTGCTTTGCCCGAATTTCGAGGATATGCGGCGGGCTGGTGCGTCGTCGCGATGGCGGATGGCGGTCGGGGCCACACTTGTCCATTCGGATGGCGGCGAACATTTGCTTTAGACAGCCGGGCCGGTGAAATGATTTGCCGAAGCCCGGCGGGCGCGGCAATGCCGGGGCTTGCAGATTAGGGCAGCGGCCGTAGCGGACTCCCCGCCGATCCTGCCGCAGGCGTTAAAAGACACGGCCAACCCTAAGGTTGGCCGTGTCTTTTGACTGTCGTTCCGCTCAGCCGCGCCAGCCGCAGCGCCGCCACCAGCTCGCGCTCGCGTTGCGCAGCGTCGCCGAGTTGCGCGTCAGGTAGACGAGGTAGGCGATGTTGGCAAGCGCGACCGCCAGGAACAGGATCGAGATGTTGTCGTACAGCGCCAGCAGCACCGCGCTCGCGATCGCCGAGCCGACCATGTAGAAGCCGTTCAGGATGTTGTTGGCGGCGATCGCCTGCGAGCGGAAGCTCTCCGGCGCCGCCGTCTGCAGCCAGGTGTAGAGCGGCACGGTGAAGAAGCCGCCGAAGAAGCCCAACAGTGCGATGTCGGCCAGCGAGCGCCAGTGTTTGGGGGTGGCGAGGAAGTCGGAAAGCGACAGCAGCGCGTGGCCGTTGCGCGCGAACGCCGACAGCGCGAGGTCGGCGCCGAACACCGTCATGCCGGCGCCGCCGATCAGCACCAGGCCGAGCTCCAGGTTGCCGCGCGACAGCTTCGCGCAGACGATGGAGCCCGCGCCGATGCCGATCGAGAACAGCGCCAGCCCCAGCGTGTAGACGCCCGCGTCGCCGCCCAGGTGCAGGCGGGTGAAGGTCGGCAGCTGCGTCGTGTAGACCGCACCCATCAGCCAGAACCACGAGATGCCGAGCATCGCCGAGCGCACCTCGCGAAGCGCCCACGCTTCGCGCATCAATTGCACCGAGTCGGCCCACACGTTGAACGACAGTTGCAGCTTGGGGTTGGTCGCCGGCGCGCTCGGCATGAAGCGGCTGGCAATGTAGCCGAGGAGCGCGGTGCCGAGCGTGAAGCCGGCCATGGACCACGGGCCGCCGCCGACCATCAGGCTGCCGCCGATCTGGCCGACCAGGATCGCGAGGAAGGTGCCCATCTCGATCAGGCCGTTGCCGCCGACCAGTTCGTGTTCGCCGAGGTGCTGCGGCAACACCGAATACTTGAGCGGGCCGAAGAAGGTCGAATGCACGCCCATCAGGAACAGCGACGACAACAGCAGCGGCGCCGAGTGCAGGAAGAAGCCGGCGCCGGCCAAGAGCATGATGACGATCTCGACCTGCTTCACCACGCGCGCGACCGCCGCCTTGTCGAGCCGCTCCGACAGCTTGCCGGCGGTCGCCGAGAACAGGAAGAACGGCAGGATGAAGATGCCGGCGGCGAGGTTCACCAGCTGCTCGGGCGGCAGGCCGGCGAGCGAGAGGCCGTGGTAGCTGATCAGCACCACGATCGCGGTCTTCAACAGGTTGTCGTTGAATGCGCCGAGGAACTGCGTAGCAAACAGCGGGAAGAAGCGCCGCTTGGTGAAGAAGCCGAAGCTCGTGTTGGGGTTCATGGGGCGGTCCGAAGTGGGCGCGAGGGTTGGCCGAGGCTCGGCCAACCTTGGGTTCAGGCGCGGTCGTTTTTGTCTTGTTTGTTGTCGTCGTCGGCGAGCAGGTCGCCGGTGCGTCTTTCATCGTCCATCAGGATGCGGTGGCCCGGGCCTTCGAGGTCGTCGAACTGGCCGGAGCGCGTCGCCCACCAGAACAGCGCGCCGATCACGAAGACGAGCACGATACTGATCGGGATCAACAGGTACAGGCTTTCCATCAGCGTATCCGGTTCAGGTTAAAGGCCGTTGACGATCGGCTCGGCCGCCGGCGTGGCTTCGGGTTTCGCGTCGGCGCGACGGCGCACCAGACGCAGCGCGTTGCCGACGACCAGCAAGGAGCTCAGGGCCATGCCGAGGCTGGCGAGCCACGGCGTCACGTGACCGGCCATCGCGAGCGGCAGCGCGACGAGGTTGTAGCCGGTCGCCCATATGAGGTTCTGGCGGATCACCGCGAGCGTCTTCTTCGACAGCGCCATCGCCGCCGGCAGTGCCGCCAGCGAGTCGTTGACCAGCACCATGTCGCCGCTGGCGCGCGCGACGTCGGTGCCGCCGCCCATCGCCAGCGACACGTCGGCGCGCGCGAGCACCGGCGCGTCGTTGACGCCGTCGCCGACCATCAGCACGCGCCGGCCCTGCGCCTGCAGCGCGCCGACGTAGCCGAGCTTGTCTTCCGGCGTCGCGCGCGCGGTGTGTTCCTCGATCGCGAGCGTCTTCGCCAGCGCGGCGACCGCGCCGTCGGCGTCGCCGCTCAACAGGTGCACCGTCTTGCCCTGTGCTTTCAGCGTCTTGACGAGCGTTTGCGCGTCGGCGCGCGGCGTGTCGGCGAGCGCGAACAGCGCCTGCCAGCCGTCACCGTTGCCGAGTGCGATCACCGTCGCGCCGTCGTGCCAGTCGCTCAAGGCACCCGGCAGCGCGCCGGCGAGTTCTTCGACGAACTCTGCACGGCCGAGCCGCCAGGCCTGGCCGTCGATCACGCCTTCGACGCCGTGGCCCGGCAGGTTGCCGAGCTCGGCCAACGTTGGCCGAGCCTCGCTGCACGGCGCGGCGAGCAGCGCGCGCGCGATCGGGTGCTCGGAGCCGGCCTCGAGCGCCTGCGCGATCGCCAGCATCGACGCCGCGCAGCCGTCAAAGGCGTGCGTCGCGACCAGTTTCGGCTCGCCGTAGGTCAGCGTGCCGGTCTTGTCGAACACGATGTCGTCGACACGGGCCAGCGTCTCGATCGCGTGGCCGCGCGTGGTCAGCACGCCGAGCGTCGCCAGGTGGCCGGTGGCGGCGGTCAGCGCCGCCGGCGTCGCCAGCGACAGCGCGCACGGGCAGGAGACGACCAGCACCGCGACGGTGATCCACAGCGCACGGTCGGCGTCGGCCGGCAGCCAGAAGAGGTAAGTCGCCAACGCGGCGACGAGCAGCGCGGCGACGAAGTACGCGGCGAAGCGGTCGGCCAGCCTTGCCAGCCGCGGCTTTTCGGCGAGCGCGTTGTCGAGCAGGCGCACGATGGCGGAAAGCCGCGTGTCCTGTCCGGTCTGCGTGACCTTTATATAGAGCGGGCTCGCGAGGTTGATGCTGCCGGCGATCAGCGCGTCGTCCGGGCGCTTGTCTATCGGCCGGCTCTCGCCGGTCAATAGCGCCTCGTTGACCGCGCTCGCACCGCAGAGCACGACGCCGTCGGCCGCGATCGTCTCGCCCGGCTTCACCAGCAGCACGTCGCCGACCGCGAGTTCGGCGACCGGCGCCTCGTGCGCATCGCGCGAGCTCGGCCAACCCTGAATGCGGTGCGCGAACGCCGGCAGCAGTTTGACCAGGCTGTCGGTCGCCTCGCCGGCACGGCGCCGCGCGATACCTTCGAGATAGCGGCCGCCGAGCAGCAGGAAGACGAACATCGACACCGAATCGAAGTAGATGCCGTGGTCGATGCGATTGAACAGCGCCCAGCTGCTCGCGCTGAACGCGGCAAGCACGCCGACGGCGACCGGCACGTCCATGCCGAGGCGGCGCGCCTTCAAGTCGCGCCACGTGCCCTGGTAGAACGGCAGTGCCGAGTAGGCTACGACCGGCAGCGTCAAGGCGAAGCTCGCCCAGTGCAAGAGCCACAGGGACTCCGCGTCGATCTCGCCGGCGGCCGACATATAGACCGGCACCGCGTACATCATCACCTGCATCATCGACAGGCCGGCGACCCACAGCCGGTTCAGCGCCGCTTTGCGCTCCTTCTGCGCGAGCGCTTCCTGGCGCGCGGCGTCGTAGGGATGCGCGCGGTAGCCGATCGCGGCGATCGCCTCGAGGATCTGCGACAGGCGAACCCGTGAATTGTCCCAGCGCACGCGGGCGCGGTGGCTGCTGTAGTTGATGTCGACCGAAACCACGCCGGGCAAGCGCATGATCTGCTGCTCGTTAAGCCACACGCAGGCGGCGCAGGTGATGCCTTCGAGGATCAGCGCCGCCTCGCGCAGTTGGCCGTCCTCGACCTTGACGAAGCTCTTTTGCAGCGTCTCGTTGTCGTAGAGGCGGATCTGTTCCAACAGGTCCTGCGGCAACGGCTCGGCCTTGGTCGCGCCTTCGGTGCGGTGCGCGTAATAGTCGGACAGGCCCGAATCGATGATGGTCGCGGCGACCGCCTGGCAGCCGGCGCAGCAGGTTTGTTCGGTGCGTTCGCGGTAGTGGATGGGGAAGTCGGCGCGCGCCGGTACCGGCAGGCCGCAGTGAAAACAGGGTTCGCTCATGGCGTGATATTGTAATCCAAACCCCGTGCGCCGCGCGCCGGCGCTGGGCAACGCTTTGTTTTCGCCCTCATGGAGGAGTCATGCTCGCCATCGTCCAGACAGCAAACGGCTCGGCCGACACCCTCGTCGTCGGCGACGCGCCACTGCCCGAGCCGGGAGAAGGTCAATTGCGCGTCCGGGTGCGCGCCGCCGGCGTCAACCGCGCCGACATCGTGCAGCGCGAGGGCCGCTATCCGCCGCCGCCCGGCGTGACCGATATCCTCGGCCTCGAGGTCGCAGGCTTAGTCGACACGGCGCCGGCCGGCAGTCGCTTCAAGGCCGGCGACGCGGTATTCGGCCTGGTGGCCGGTGGCGGCTACGCCGAATACGCGCTGCTCGACGAGGCGCTGGCGATCGAAAAGCCCGACAGCCTGACGTGGGAAGAGGCGGCGAGCCTGCCCGAGGCGTGGATGACCGCGTGGCTGAACCTCGTCGAGGTCGCACGCCTGAAGCCTGCCGAGACGTTGCTGGTGCACGCCGGCGCGAGCGGCGTCGGTGCGGCGGCGATCCAGCTGGCCGGCCTGATCGGCGCCACCGCGCTCGCCAGCGCCGGCAGCGAGGCCAAGCTCGACTTCTGCCGAAAGCTTGGTGCTCGCGACGCGTTCAACTACCGCGAGCTGCCGGCGTTTTCTGCGTGGGTGAAGGAGCGCGGCGGCGCCGATGTCGTGCTCGACCCGGTCGGTGCGAGTCACCTCGCGGAGAATATTGGCGCGCTCAAGCGCGACGGCCGCCTGGTGCTGATTGGGGTGATGGGCGGCACGCGCGCAGAACTGAATCTGGCGCAAGTGCTGGTCAAGCGCATCGCGCTCCTGGGATCGACCTTGCGCAGCCAGCCGCTCGACGTGAAGGCAAGGTTGGCCGAGGCGCTGCGCGGGACGGTGTTGCCGGCGCTAGGCGAGGGCCGCCTGCGGCCGACGCTCGACCGCGTTTTCCCCGTCGGCGAGGTCCGTGCGGCGCACCTTTACGTGGAAGAGAGCCGCAATCTCGGCAAGGTGGTGCTGAGTTGGGATTTGTCATGAAATAGTCACGTTTGGTGACTAAGATGTTTCCACGGAAAGCGATTTCCGTTGATGGTATGGATGAGGTTGGGGCGGCTTCGGCCGCCCATTCTTTTTGGCTTTCAAGCAAGACATATCGAGTCGCTACGGCGATATGCTTATAGCGTTTATTAATCACGCAAAGTAATGACAAGTATATTCATGTCGCATATAGTGGCGGCGTTGGGAAGCGATTTCCGACTTGGTATGGATGGGATTGGGGCGGCTTCGGCCGCCCGTTTTTCTTTACAGAAGCCCGCCGGGTTCAAGAAGCCAGCAGTCCCTCGATCAGCGCCACTTCCTGCGCATAGCTCAGCCCCTTCATCTTCTCCAGCAAGGCCAATGCGTCGACCTGCAGCTCACGGTCGGGCTCCTGGTCGATCAGTTGCGCCTCGACCACCAGCCACAGGCCGCGGCACGACGCGGCCGACTCGAACGTCACGCCCTTGAACAGCGCCGCCACCAGCTGCAGCTCGGCGTCGGTAAAGACGCGCGACAGGTTCGCCTGCTCGCGGCGCACCATCTCGGCGTAGCGGTCGTAGATCTGCTGCATGCGCGCCGGCGGCAGGCCTACGTCGGCCGAGCCTTCATCGGCGCCCCCGCTCAGCGCGGCTTCGATCATCGGCAGTTCGGCGGTCAATTCCTCGCGCCAGCGCCCGGCCAACTGGTCGCGAAAGTGCGGCGTCTGCGTGAACGCGAGCTCGGGGAACAGCATGTCGGGCAACAGTTCGGGCGACAGCGCCTGGCCGTTCACCAGCGCGATGCCGTCCGGGTTCAGCGTCAGCACGCCGCGCCACTCGCCCGATTCGCCGGTGGCGAGGTTGTCGATCAGCGCCTCGAGGTAGGGCGGCGCCATGCCCTGGCCTTCGTCTTCGGTGACCACGCGCAGCGTCAGATCGAACAGCGTGTGCTTGGCGACTTCGAGCATCTGCAGGCCGTCCTGGTAGCCGAGCAGGATGAAACGGTCGGGCGTTTCGTACACCGCGACGTCCGTTTCGTCGCGCGCCGCCTTGAACAGCGTCGCCGACAGCGCGTCCTCGAGGCCGTTCAGATCTTCCTGCGTCAGGTCGGAGCCGGTGCGAAACCCGGCGTTTTCGTGCCAGAGGGCGTTCCAGTCGTACATCGTGCATCTCCAAAATCGCAAACCGGCGCAGTTTACCGAAAGGCTAGGGGAGACCCAAGCTTGGGCCTGTCATCCAAGGCATGATAGAATCTGTCGGTTTATCTTTCCGCACGCAAAACGCACCATGACCCGTCAAATCCGTAACATCGCCATTATTGCCCACGTCGACCACGGCAAGACCACGCTGGTCGACCAACTGCTGCGCCAGTCCGGCACCTTCCGCGAGAACCAGCAAGTCGCCGAACGCGTGATGGACAGCAACGACCTCGAAAAAGAGCGCGGCATCACCATTCTGGCCAAGAACACCGCCATCGATTACGAAGGCGTGCACATCAACATCGTCGACACCCCGGGCCACGCCGACTTCGGCGGCGAAGTGGAACGCGTGCTGGGCATGGTCGACGGCGTGGTGCTCTTGGTCGACGCGGTCGAAGGCCCGATGCCGCAGACCCGCTTCGTGACCAAGAAGGCGCTGGCGCTCGGCCTGCGCCCGATCGTCGTGATCAACAAGATCGACCGTCCGGGCGCGCGTCCGGACTGGGTCGTCGACCAGACTTTCGACCTGTTCGACAAGCTCGGCGCGACCGACGAACAGCTCGACTTCCCGATCATCTACGCGTCGGGCCTGTCCGGCTTCGCCAAGTACGAACTCGAAGAAGAGTCGGACACTATGCGTCCGCTGTTCGACACCGTGCTCAAGCACGTGCCGGTCCCGGCCGGCGACCCGGAAGCGCCGCTGCAGCTGCAGATCTCGGCGCTCGACTACTCGACCTACACCGGTCGCCTCGGCCTCGGCCGCGTGCTGAACGGCCGCATCAAGCCGGGCCAGGTCGTCGTCGTGATGAACCACGAAGACCAGACCGCACAGGGCCGCATCAACCAGGTGCTCGGCTTCCAAGGCCTGGAGCGTGTTGCCGTTGACGAAGCCGAAGCCGGCGACATCGTCGTGATCTCGGGTCTGGACGACATCGGCATCGGCGTGACCGTCTGTGACCGCGACGCGCCGGTCGGCCTGCCGGTCCTCGGCGTCGACGAGCCGACGCTGACGATGGACTTCATGGTGAACACCTCGCCGCTGGCCGGCACCGAAGGCAAGTTCGTCACCAGCCGTCAGATCCGCGACCGCCTGACCAAGGAACTGTTGACCAACGTCGCGCTGCGCGTCGAAGACACCGAAGACGCCGACGTGTTCCGCGTGTCGGGCCGTGGCGAACTGCACCTGACCATCCTCTTGGAAAACATGCGCCGCGAAGGCTACGAAATGGCCGTCGGTAAACCGCGCGTGGTGTACAAGGACATCGACGGCGTGAAGTGCGAGCCGTACGAGAACCTGACCGTCGACCTCGAGGACGTGACCCAGGGCGCGGTGATGGAAGAGCTCGGCCGTCGCCGCGGCGAACTGACCAATATGGAATCCGACGGCCAGGGCCGCACCCGCCTCGAGTACCACATCCCGGCGCGCGGCCTGATCGGCTTCCAGGGCGACTTCCTGACGATGACCCGCGGCACCGGCCTGATGAGCCACGTGTTCGACGACTACGCGCCGGTGAAGCCGGACATGCCGGGCCGTCACAACGGCGTGCTGATCTCGCAGGAAAACGGCGAAGCCGTCGCGTACGCGCTGTGGAACCTGGAGGACCGCGGCCGCATGTTCGTGTCCCCGGGCGACAAGCTGTACGAAGGCATGATCATCGGCATCCACAGCCGCGACAACGACCTGGTCGTCAACCCGCTCAAGGGCAAGAAGCTGACCAACGTGCGCGCGTCGGGCACCGACGAAGCGGTGCGTCTGACGACGCCGATCAAGATGACGCTGGAGTCGGCGGTCGAGTTCATCGACGACGACGAGATCGTCGAGATCACGCCGCAAAATATCCGTATGCGCAAGCGCTTCCTGCAGGAGCAAGACCGCCGCAGGAGCAAGAACGCCTAAGCGTCACGTTCCCGCTGGATGAAAAAAGGCACCGCAAGGTGCCTTTTTTATTATCCCAAATGAATTTTCCGACAGCCGCATGTCGCACACATGAAAAAAGCCGCGATTGCGGCTTTTTTGTTTTGGCAAAGGTTGGCCGAGCTCGGCCAACCTTGCCCGGTCTTACTTGGCGGCAGACGCGTCGGCCTTGGCGGCCGGGGCGCCCACGGTTTCCCACTTGCCGGTCTTGAGTTGGTACAGCGCGACGGTGCCGTTCTTGATGTCGCCGCTCGGCGTGAACTCGATCGGGCCGGTCACGCCTTCGAGCTTGGTCTTGGCCAGTTCCGGCAGGTATTGCTTCGGCTCGGCCGAGCCGGCGCGCTTCATCGAGTCGATCAGCACGCGCGTCGCGTCGTAGGTGTACGGCGCGTAAGCCTGGATCTCGGCGTTGAACTTGGCCTTGAACTTGTCGTTGAACGAAGCGAAGCCCGGCATCTGGGCCTTCGGCGCGCCGGCGCTCGACGCGTACGCATTCTCGCCGTTCTTGCCGGCGAGCTTGATGAACTCGGCGGTGTTGATGCCGTCGGCGCCCATGAAGGCCGCCTTCAGGCCGACCTTGGCCATCTGCTTGACCATCGGGCCGGCCTGCGCGTCCATGCCGCCGTAGAACACCAGATCCGGCTGTTCGCCCTTGATCGACGTCAGGATCGCCATGAAGTCGGTCGAGCTGTTGGTCGTGTACTCGCGCTTGACGACCTTGCCGCCGGCGGCTTCCACCGATCGGGCGAAGTCGTCGGCCAGGCCCTGGCCGTAGGTGGTGCGGTCGTCGATCACCGCGATCTTCTTCGCCTTCAGCGTGCCGAGCGCGAACTTGGCGAGCGCCTCGCCCTGCTGCGTGTCGTTGGCGATGATGCGGAAGGTGTTGCTGTAGCCCTGCTGGGTGAATTTCGGGCTGGTGACCGAGGCGGCGACCATCGGGATGCCGGCGTCGGAGTAGAGGCGCGACGCCGGGATCGAGGCGCCCGACGTCAGGTGGCCGATCACGCCGGCGACGCCGGCGTCGACGAAGCGCTGCGCGACCTGGGTCGCGACCTTCGGGTCGGCCTGGTCGTCTTCGGACACCACTTCGAACTTGACCTTCTTGCCGTCCAGCGTGATGCCTTCGGCGTTGGCTTCTTCGGCGGCGAGCTTCACGCCGTTGTCGCTGTCACGCCCCCAGTGGGCGAACGGACCGGTCAGCGGGTTGGCCGAGCCGATCTTGACGACGATCTCGCCGGCGTCGGCCGGCTGGCCGGTGGCGGCCTGGTCTTGGGATTCGTTGCAGGCGGCCAGCGCGAGTACGCCGGCGGCGATCAGGGTGTAGCGGAAGAACTGCATGGAAATGCCCTTGTTCATTTAAGACGGATGCGGTCTGTAATGGGGTCGTCAGGGTCATTAACCATGTGATGCTTTTGGCACGCATGGTCTGTCGGAACGCGGGGCGGGCGGTTGGCCCGGACCGGCCGGTCATAGTTTCGCTTGTATACAATCGACACTACGGACGTATGGTGACGTTTTATCTTTTTCCCCCTGGCCGGTCAAGGGTTCCGCAGGAAAAGGGCGCGGTGCTGCGCGGCTTTTGAAAGTTTCGCCGCACCTGTGCATAAGAAAATGAATCGAGCCGCGCGACGGGAATCTGTCTGGCACGATCCGGCTCAGCCGGCGACGAGGCTCAGATGGTTGTCCCACCTCACCGGGAAGCGTCGCTCGAGCTCGGGGCGCGGCGCCAGCGTGTCGGCGTCGAACTGCGCGATCAGGCCGGTTTCGCTGCTGACGACGAAGCGGTTGCCGTCGGGCGTCGCCGCGATGCCGCTTGCCTGCGGGATGGCGACGCTGCCGGCGTAAGCGCCGTCCGATTCCCAGACCAGCACCGCGTCGCCTTTCGGGCAGGTCGCGGCGAAGCGCCGGCCGTTGCCGGCGACGCTCGCCGCGTAGCCGCGCGCCGGCGCCTGTACTTCGCTCGGCGCGCCGAGAAGGCTGAGTCCGTCACGCGGGTGGAAGCGTGCCATCACGGCCGGGTTCGGCACGTCGCCCTCGTACTGCAGCGCGACGCCGACGCTGCCGTCGGCCGCCTTGGCGAGGTGACGGATCGACAGCCGATTGTCGGGGAGGGTAAAACTCGCGTCGATCTTGCCGGTGCGCGGCTCGAACACGACGAGGCTGGGCGCCATGCTGCCGCGGTTGAGCTTGAGGCGGCCGGTTTCGGGCAGCGTGAGAATGCCGCCGTTGGCGACGAGCAGCCGCCCGTCGGCCAGCGGCACGAGTTCGTGCGGACCGATGCCGCCCGACGGCCACTCGGCCAACGTTGCGAGCGTTCCCGGGTCGCGCCGTGCGATCAGGCCGTTGCCGGTGTCGACGTCGCTGTCGGTCGTGTAGAGCGCGCCGTCCGGTGCGAAGATGCCGTGGCCGAAGCCGTGGCGTTCCTCCGGGTAGTCGTAGCGCGCGAGTTCGCGGCCCTCGTTCCACGCGATGCGCGAAATGGTGCGCCCCGGGCGGCGTGCGAACACGAGCATTTCGCCCGGCCGGCCGGGTATCGGCGCGAGGTGATGGCCGCGCGTCGGCAGCGGTGCGCCGTCGAGGTCGGCGTCGCCGGCCGGCAGCCGGCCGGCGAACGAGCGCCTGCCGACGTTCCACGCGGCGAGCAAGGTCAGCGGCGTTTCTCCGGCCGGCACCGGCAGCGGGAACGCCGCGCCGAGCGTGAGCGCCAGCGCGCCTTTCAGCACGCGCCGGCGCGCCGGATCAGTCGCCGTCGGCTTCATTGAAGCTCACCGTCAAATCGAGCGCCTGTGCGGCAGGGTTCTCGAGCAGGTCCTGCAGGCGGGCGACGGCGGCGCGCGCCTTGTCGAGTTGGGCGGGCCGGGCGGCGGCGAGGTTGGCCGGCAAGGCGGCGATCGCACCCTTGCCGCCTGCGATCGCGTCGCGCAACTGGCGCGCGAGCACCGGTTTTTCGTATTGCGTGTCGAGGTAGGCGGCGAGGCCACCGTCTTTGCCGATCACGACCTCGGCCAACCCTTGCCATTGCGCGGCGACCAGCGCGCGGCCGTTGCCACTGGCGGCGCCGAGCACGCTGTCGGTTTTCTGCTTGGCGATCTTGCCGAAGGTCTTTTCGCCGAGTTCGGTGGTCGCGGCGATCAGCAGGTTGACGACGTCGCCCACGGCGGCGCTCGCCTTCGGATAGGCCTTGGCGCGCGGCTCACCGGCGTGCTTGAGCTCGTCGGCGAAGGTGCGCCAGTCGGCAGCGAGCCCCTTCGCCTCATCGCCGGCTTCCTTGCCGAGCCGGACCAGGTAGGCGCAGGCGGCGGGCTCGGCCAAGCTCTTGGGTTGTTTATAAAGCAGCGCCTCGATCGCGGCGAAGCCCTTGGCCGGCACGCCGACCTTGTCCCATTCGTCGGCCTTGCGGCCGGCGTCGGCCGTGATCGCGGCGGTAATCAGCTCGGCGCGCGCCGGGCGGAACGCGAGCTGGCGGCCGGTGCGTCTGAGCGCGGTCGGGCCCCAGTTGAAGCTGGAGACCGGCATCCACGCGAGGTAGGCGCTCTGCCAGGCGGCGCGGGCACCGGCGAGGCGCTTGGCATCGGCCGGTTTCGCGCATAGCGACTCGAACGCCGGTTCGAGCGCCGCGCTGCGGCTGGCGAAACGCTCGATGCTGGCGAGCAGCGGGCTCGTCGCCCAGCCGGACAGGAGGCGCTCGGCGGCGGCCTCCTGCTCGGCGGTGGCGGCGGCCATCGCCGGTGGCGCGGCCAGCAGCGCCGCGATCAGAAGCAGTCGTTTCATGCTGGGTCCTTACAGGGAATCGAGGAAGGCGATCAGCGCGCCGCGGTCGGCCTTGGAAAAATTGGCGAAGCGCTTGCGGCTCGCTTCGGCCTCGCCACCGTGCCACAGGATGGCTTCGGCAAGGTTGCGCGCGCGGCCGTCGTGCAGGTAGCGCGTGTGGCCGTTCACGTCGTTGAACAGGCCGATGCCCCACAAGGGCGGTGTCTTCCATTCGCGGCCGGTCGCGAGCGCGTCCGGACGGTTATCGGCCAGCCCCTCGCCCATATCGTGCAGCAACAGGTCGGTGTACGGGCGGATGCGCTGCTTCGACACCTCGGGGAGGTTCTTGAGCACACCGGTGGTGTAGCCCGGCGTGTGGCAGGTCGTGCAGCGCGCCTCGTTGAACAGCCATGCGCCGCGGCGCACGTCGAGACGGTCGGCGTTGCGTTGCGCCGGCACGGCCAGGGTCCGGCTGTAGAAGATCACCGCGTCGAGCTTCTTCGCGTCGATCTCGGGATGCCCGCCGCGCACGGCTTTCTGGCAGTCCTGCTGCGACGGCATGCATTCCTCTGCCGGGAACGGCGGCGAGGTGATCCCCATGTCGCCGTTGAAGGCGCCGGCCGACTGGTGCGCGATGCTGCCGACATTGGCCTTCCAGCCGAAGCGGCCGATCACGGTTTGCTTCGCGAACGCGTCGGGTACGCGGTTCGGGCGGCCGGACACGCCGTCGGGGTCGTTCTTCTGCTTCTCGGCATTGGCGACGATGTCCTCGTCGCGGATTGCCTCGATCAGGCCCAGGCCTATCATCTGCGGCGCGATGCGCGGCGACACCTGGACCTGCAGGTGCATCGGCCCGTAGCCGAGCTCGGTGAAGCGGTAGTCGGGAACGGCGAGGCTGTAGGGTTCGCCGTCGGCGTAGCGCCCGGATCGTTCTGTATAGCGGATATCGACCTTGCCCTCGGGCTTCACGCCCGGCACCGCGTCGTTATTGAACTGGCCGCCGTAGTTCGGTTCGAGCGCGGTCCCGTTGCCCTTCGGGATGGACAAACGGAACAGCAGCGCCATCGGCTGCTCGGACTGCAGTCCGTTCTCGAAAGCCGGCGTCTCGCCGCGGCCGTCAAAGGCGTGGCACGCGCCACAGGAGCGGGCGATGAAGTGCGGGCCGAGGCCGTCGCGCGCGGTGGTCGACGACGGCGCCTCGACCCACGCCTTCTTGAAGAAGGAGTTGCCGATGAAGAAGCGCGTCTGGCGCTCGCTCGCCATATTGGCGGCCGGCAGCGAGAAGGCGTTGCGGCCGGTCTCGTAGACGGTCGTGTCTCCGCCCAGTTTTTCGTCGCCGCTTCGGTAGGCGGCGACTTCGGCGGCGCCGAAGCCCGCCAGCGACAGGGCAACCGGCAGCGCGGCGGCGATCAGGAGCTTGTTTTTCATGTCGTTAAAACGGGAAGTCCAGATGTGACAAGGGCCGGACGAGTCCGGCCTGGTGGTCAAATTGCGCCGGCGTCGCGCGGGGTGGGCGCGCCGCCGGGAAGCGCTGGGCCTTAGCCCTTGACGTTCAGCCTCTTGATGCCGAGCGCGCCGGCCGCCTCGACGAGGTCGTTCGCCTGCTTCTTCAGCGCGTTGACGGTCGCCGTGACGCGCTTGCGGCCGTCGGCCTTGACGATCTCCTGGTCGAACGGCGCCTGGATCGAGCCGGCCGCCGCGACGGTGGCGGCGATGTCGGCGCTGGTCTTCTCGGCGATCTTGGCGTTCTTCGCCGCAACGAGGTCCTTCAGGCTGGCACCCTTGACCACGCTGCCGTCGACACGGCGGTACTGGCCGAGCCACACGTTCTGGATGCCGGTCGCGTTGGCGACGATGTCGCGGTGGGTGTTGTCCGAGAAGCACGAGTGTTCGTCTTCCTGGTTCTTCGAGTCGAGAGCGACTTCGATGCGCTCGCCGGCGAGTTCCGCGCGGCTCAGCACGCCGATGCCGACCAGCATCTTGCGCAGCGCTTCCGGGTCTTTCACGAACTTCGCGCGGTAGTTGGCGGCGTCAGGCGTCCACGCGCCGGCGACGGTGTTCAGGTCGTCGACCAAGAGGTCGGACACGGTCTTCAGATACGCGCGACGGCGTTCGGCGCTCGGCGCTTTGCCGTCGACGAAGTCGGTGTACGCGCGCTCGCCCGGGCCGTTCGGATTGAAATCCTGGCCCCACAGCAGGAATTCGATCGCGTGGAAACCGGTGCTGATGTTTTCCTCGCCGCCGCGCTCGTTAAGCTTGGCCAGCTGCTGCTTGGTGATCGGGCCCTTGGCGTTGACGATGCCGGCCTTCGGCTTGCCCTTCACGCCGTCGATATATGCCTCGTCGAGCGGCCACGCGTTGATGCGGCCTTCCGGGCCCTTGTCGTCGTCGATCGGGCCGCCGTAGAAGCGGAACGCTTCGGTCTGGCCGTACGGTTCGCGCGCGGCGAGCCAGGCTTTTTTCGCGTCGGCGAGGCCGGCCTCGGACGGCGCGGCGACGAAGCGGTCGATCGCCGCCTGCAGCGCCTTGGCGGCGGCGAGCGAATCGCTGTAGCTGGCGTGGACGATGTTGGCGTAGTTTTCCGCGACGGCGGCCGGCGTCGCGTCGGCGGCGGTCGCGGGCTGGCCGAGGGTCAGCGCGAGGAGGGCGGAGGCGATCAGGGTGTGGCGCAAGCTCATGAGGACGGTCCGTTCTGGTTCTTAAATGGGAATGACTATCGTTTTGCGATGATAGGGATTTGCCCTGTCCGGGTCAACGGCTTGCCGTGCGGATAAACCCGGTTTTTGACGGCCGACGGGAGGTTGGTTCGTGCTATGCTTGCGCCCCCTTACGTCCGGCGCGAGCCCATGAAAGACCCCTGCGACCACTACACCCTGGATCTGATCGGCGGCGTGAAGAAGAAGCCGGGCCGCAAGCCCTTGGGCGTGCGCGCGATGACCGACGCCGAGCGCAAGCGCCGCAGCCGCGCCTTGCGCCGCGCGCGTTTCCAGGAACTGTCGATGTCGGTAGAGCTGTCGCGCGACGCGCAGAAGGCGCTCGACAAGATGGTCGAGTGGTGGGGCGTCAGCAAGAAGGAGGCGATCAACCGCGCGCTGGTGATCGCGTGCCAGTCGCAGACCGGCCGCACCGGCGAGCTGTTCTGAAGCCGTCTCCAGCCGATATAGAAAGGGCGCCTTAACGGCGCCCTTTTTCATGCCCGGCGGCCTCAAGCCTCGGCCAGCCTTTCCCCCGTCTGCAGCCGCCATAGCCCGGCGTAGACCCCGTCCTTTTCCAGCAGCTCATCGTGATGACCCGACTCGACGATGCGGCCGTGCTCCATCACCCAGATGCGGTCGGCCTGGCGCACCGTCGACAGCCGGTGCGCGATCACGATCGTCGTACGTCCCTTCGCGACCTGGGCCAGCGAGCGCTGGATCGCCGCCTCGGTCTCGTTGTCGACCGCCGACGTCGCCTCGTCGAGGATCAGCACCGGCGGGTTCTTCAGGATCGCGCGCGCGAGCGCGATGCGCTGCCTCTGCCCGCCCGACAGGCGCTGGCCGCGCTCCCCGACCTCGGTGTCGTAGCCCTGCGGCAGCCGCGCGATGAATTCGTGCGCCTCGGCGGCGCGCGCCGCAGCCTCGATCTGACCCGGCGTCGCGCCCGGCGTACCGTAGGCTATGTTGTCGGCGATGCTGCCGTCGGTCAGGAAGGGCTCCTGGCTCACGTAGCCGATCAGGCGCCTCAAGTCCTGGAGGTCGGCCGAGGCGATGTCCTCGCCGTCGAGCAGCACGTGACCGCTCCGCGGCGTATAAAAGCGCAGCAAGAGCTTGATCAGCGTGCTCTTGCCCGAGCCGGTGCTGCCGACGATGCCGACCGTCTGGCCGGCGGGAATCGCGAGGTCGACGCCGAAGAGCGTCGGGGCTGAGCCAGATTCCAGGCCATAGGCGAAGTCGACGTCACGGAATTCGACCGAACCGGCGACGCCGTCGCGCGGCAGCGCGCGGCCGGCGTACGGGATGCCGATCGGCGTGTCGACCAGGTGCAGCACGCGGGCGATCGACGCCATCGAGCGCTGGTAGAGGTCGGCGATCTCGGCCAGGCCGGTCAGCGGCCACAACAGGCGCTGGGTCAGGAAGACGAGCACGCTGTAGCTGCCGACGGCCAGTTCGCCCGACAGTGCCATCCAGCCACCGTACACCAGTGTGGTGACGAAGCCGGCGAGGATGGCGATGCGGATCACCGGCGTGATCGCGCTCGACAGCCGGATCGCCTCGACGTTCTTGTCGCGGTAGGCGTCGCTAGCGGCCTCGACGTGCGCGGCCTCGAATTCCTCGGCGGCGTAACTCTTGATCGTCGCGATGCCCGACAGGTTGTTGGCAAGCCGCGCGTTGATGTCGCCGGCCGCCTCGCGCACCGCCGCGTAGCGCGGCGCCAGGCGGCGCTGGAACCAGAAGGTGCCGTACAGGATCAGCGGCATCGGCGCCAGCGCGATCGCGGCGAGCTTCGGCGACAGCGCGAAGAACACCGCGCTGACCAGCACGGTCGACGACAGCACCTGCAGGATGCTGTTGGCGCCTCCGTTGAGGAAGCGCTCCATCTGGTTGATGTCGTCGTTCATCACCGCCATCAGCTGGCCGCTCTTCTTCTGCTCGAACCACGCCATCTCGAGCTTCTGTACATGGTGATAGGTCTCGAGCCTCAGGTCGTGCTGCAGGCTCTGCGCGAGCTTGCGCCACTTCACCGAGTACAGGTACTCGAACAACGACTCGAACCCCCAGATCAGCACCGTCAGCGCGCCGAGCACGACCAGCTGCACCTTCACGTCGACGAAGCCGAGCCGCGCGAGAAAGGAGTCCTGGCGGCTGACGACGACGTCGACCGCGACGCCGATCAGCACCTCGGGCAGGATGTCGAACAGCTTGTTGGTGACCGAGTACAGGGATGCGAGCCACGCGTCGCGCCGGTAGCGGCGCGCGTGGTCGAACAGTTTTTTCAACGGTTGCATGGTGTGAGTCACCATTTGAGGCAGCCAGACGGCGGCGGCGCGGGTGGGGGTCGGAAAGCCCGACATCATAACGCGAAGCAATGGCATGCGTGGCGCTGGCTTCAGGGCTCGGTCGGCCGCCAGTCGAGGTCGCGGCTCGCCTCGTGGCGCGCGTCGTCCTCGCTGTGCAGGTAACGGCGCGTCGTCTGCAGGCTGGCGTGGCGCAGATTCTGGCTGACCAGCAGCAGCGGCACGCCGGCGTCGAGCTGATGGCTGGCGGCGGTGTGGCGCAGCCAGTGCGTCGTCGCGGCGAGCAGCGTCTCGCGCTTGTCGGCCGGCGCCGTTTCGGCGGCGCGCGCGAACACCGTCTTGACGATCAGGTAGATCGCCTTGTCCGACAGCGGCGCGAAGCGGCGCGCGCCACGGCCTGTGATACGGCAGACGAGCGGCACGTCTTCGCCTGGCAAGGGGCGGGCTGCGAGGCCGAGGCGGGCGCGGTAGCGGGTCAGCGCGGCAAACAGCGCGTCGGAGACCGGCACGTCGGCGGTGACGCCACCCTTGCCGTGGATGCGCCACCACCAGCGGCCGCGCCGCTCGAACCAGTCGCCCATCTTCGCGTCGGCGATCTCGCTGCGCCGCGCGCCTGACAGGTAAAGCAGCGCGAACAGCCAGCGCGCGCGCTCGGCGTGGTCGCGTTCACGCGGCGTGTCTGTAGGCAGCGCGTCGAGCGTGGTCAGAACCGTCTGCCAGCAGTCCTTGTCGAGATGGCGTTCGACGCCCGTGGTTCGCACCGCCGACTGCCGCCGCTTTTTCAAGCGGAACGGGTTGCCCGCCAGGTAGGCCGCGTCGTTCAGGTAGGCGAACAGCGCGCCGAGCACGGTGACGCTGTGGCGCACACTGCCGGGCGACAACGGGCCGCCGAACGGCTTCCATTCTGCGTGCTCGCGCGGCCGGCTCGGCCCGACCCAGCGCCAAGCGGGCTGCGGATCGGCGAGAAAAGCCTGATAGGCGAGCACGTCATCGCGCATCACACCGGACAGGCCCCTGCCGCGCTCGGCCAACCACAGAAGAAAACGCTCGGTCTCCTTGCGGTAGCTCGCGAGCGTGCGCGGCGAGTCGTGGTGCTCGGCCAGCCATAGCGCGACCGCCTCGGCGTCGTCGCGGGCGCCGATCAGTGCGGCGCCGGGCGCGCGCCGCCTGGCAAGGTCGGTGGATGGAAGAAGGGCGGGCAAGGGCTTGTTCATGGTCGGCGGGCTACGGTGACGGTCCTTTATATACCACAGCGGCGTTGCCTCGCCCCGGCTCGACCAACGTTGGCCGAGCCCGTCCTCGGCGTCGGGGTGCCCTTCCGGGTGGAATGGCCGGGTGGAAAGGGACGCAAGTGGCTGAAGATGAAAATCTTCTTCGGTTTTCCGGGTGACCGCATAACATAGAGAAAGCACGCGCGAGGAGACAACCATGACCCGGCACGAGATCTACGAATTCCTGCGGCTCAACGACCACGCCGTCCTGGCGACGGTCGGCGCCGACGGCCGCCCGGAGGCGGCGCTGGTCGGCTTCATCGTCACGCCGGCGCTGGAGCTGGTGCTCGACACCAGCCAGCTGTCGCGCAAGTACCAGAACCTGCGGCTCAACCCGCAGGTCGCGCTGGTGATCGGCTGGAAGGACAAGGTGACGCTGCAGTACGAGGGGACGGCGTGCGAGCCGGTCGGCGACGAGTTGGCGCACTGCAAACAGGCCTACTTCGCGCATTTTCCGGATGGACCGGAGCGCGAAGGTTGGCCCGATATCGCCTATCTGCTGGTCCGCCCGCGCTGGCTGCGCTACAGCGACTTCGGTCGCGAGCCGCCGCAGATCGTCGAGATGACCTTGGCGGATTGAGCCGGACCTGAGCGTATAGGCAGGAAGGGTGGCCGGCTTTTCGAGGGAGTGTCTGCCGATTGGGCTGCTGCGCACCTCTGGAGAGGTCGGTTGCACGGGGGTGCACGTTTCGTTCCCCGTGGGGCGAGAACGGTGGGAAAGTCGGGGGTGTGAAGCCGCCGCAATGGAGCTCGGTCGACCTTGCAAAAGGTCGGTCGAGTTTTTTTTGTATTCGCCTGTATCGGTGGGCGGAAGGGCCTGATGCAATCTCGTGCCGTCTGCGTGTACCAGAGGGATGGTGGTCTGATATCGCCCTGTTGTCGGGTGCGCACCATCTTCTTTCAGGGGGGCAGGATCCCGATGGGCTTGCTTGGGGTGGGGTCCTGAAGTGAGCGCTTGCTTTGTGGCGGCTCGTCATGGGTGCTCGTGTGCATCGCTTTGCGCCGAAGGCTATGCGGGGTGCGGGTGGCCTGTTTGGGTCAATAACTTCCGATAAGAATTATTATGAGAAAAATTATAAACGACAAGTTAAATAAATAATGTAATACGTAATATACGTACATATTTTGTGCCAGCCAAAACTGATACAATCGCGGCAATTCCTTACGTCGAGAAAACCATGGCTTCCGATATCTACGCCCGCATCCGTCAGGCCGCTTTCGAACTGGTCGCAGAAGGGAGCTGGCCGACCGTCGCCGAGGTCAGGCAGCGGCTCGGCACCGGTTCGAACACGACGATCAACAACACGCTGAAGGAGTGGCGGCACGAATTCCTGTCCCGGATTGCGACGTCGGCGCGTCGCCCCGACTGGTCGTCCGGCGTCGCCGAGGCGTTCGAGCAGGTGTGGCAGAAGGCGTGCGAGGAAGCCGAGCGGCAGCTTGAAGGCGTGAAGGCCGAGGCGCTCGAGCAGGTGAGGGCGCTCGAGGCGGATCTTGCGGCAGCGCGCGTCGAGATCGACGCACGCGCCGGCGAACTCGTCGCGCTCGCGAACCTGGTCGACGGCAAGAACACGCAGCTCGACACGCTGGAAAAGCAGTTAAGGGCCGAAGAGGTGCGCAGCAAGGCGCAGGAGGAGCAGCTCGGCCAACTGGGCGCGAGCCTGGAGGCGCTGCGCAAGGAGATGCGCGAGCAGCAGGCGCAGTCCGACGCCAGGTTGGCCGAGGCCGAGGCGCGCACCGAGCAGCGCGTGCAGGAAGAGCGCGCGCAGGCCGAAAAGCGCGAGGCTCTCGCGTACGAGCGGCTGGACGGCCTCAGGGTGCGGCTGTATGAACAGGTAGAGGAAGAGCGCCGTCAGATGAAGGACGTGCAGAAGCGATTGGAAGACGAGCTCGCGGCCGAGCGGCGTGCGCGTCAGCAGGGTGAACAACAGTCGCGCGAACGCCTGGGAGAGTTCGAGCGCGACAACGGCCGACTCTCAGCCAACCTCGAGGTGCAACTCGAACGTGCCGTACAGTTGGCGGGCGAGCTCGACCGCGAGCGCGAGGCGGGCCGCGAGGTGCAGCAGCGTCTGCTCGCCGCCAGCGAGCAGATCGGCCTGTGGCGCGAGCGCCAGGCCGTGCTGCTGCCGCGTCTTGCCGGCCGGCTTGCCGGCGCGACCGAAGAACTGGCCGCACTCGACGAGGCCGGCGTCTACCGCTGGCTGCAGGAAGGCTTGGCCGAGCCGGCCGCCGGCGCTTAAGGGCGTCTAAAACAGCGGCGCGAGCGCCTTGACTAGGTCTTCGAGGTGGGCCGCGTCGGTTTCGTCGAACGCGGAAGGCGTGTCGGCGTCGATGTCGAGCACCGCGACGATGCGGCCGTCTGCATCATGCACCGGCACGACGATCTCGGACCGGGCGCTCGACGAGCAGGCGATGTGACCGGGAAAGGTGTCGACGTCGGGCACGACGAACGTGCGGTTCTCCTTCCACGCCGCGCCACAGACACCGCGACCGTATGTGATGCGCGTGCACGCGATCGGCCCCTGGAAAGGTCCGAGCACCAGCTGCTCGCCCTTGACGAGGTAGAAGCCGGTCCACAGCCGTGGAAAGGTCGCGTTGAGCGCGGCGGCCAGGTTGGCGAGGGCGGCGACGAGGTCGGTTTCGCCCGCGATCAGCGCTCGAGCTTGTGGCAAGAGCGTGCGGTAGCGTTCGTCTTTGCTGTTGCCGTCGACGAGCAGCGATTCGGCCATGACAGGCTGTCCTTATCTGGTGAGGCATGTGGTGAAAACGCGAGCCTAGCAAGCCATGCCTTGGCTTGCCAGCGTGACTTTCTCGCTTCCCTTTTTTGGGCGGGCCTCACCCTCCCATCCGGCGGTCTCGGCCAACCTTGTTCATTTCCTTTCTTCCCGTATCGCCCGATGCTGGCGTCGACGCCGACGTACTGCACCCAGGGCAAGGACTTCAGCACGGCTTCGACGTAATCGAGCTGTGTTTGCGACTTCGCGCAGCCTTCTACGAAGACGAAGCGCCGCTGAACGGTGAGCCACAGCGCGCTGCCGGCGAGGCGCGATCCGGCCGCCGCGGCGATACCCGTTGCTTTTTCCGGCACGGCGGAGAAGGTTGCTGAGGCGAAGGCCGCAAGCGACAGGAAGAGGAGCCGGCGGGAGAGGCTCATGGCCGCTTTCCTTGGTTTCGCGATGGCCTAAGGCTAGGCTGCGGCCGGACCGAGATCAATGCGCCCGCCGGATGCGATGGTGTCGCCCGGCCCGGATCGCGCCCAAAGAAAAACCCGGCCTGACGGCCGGGTTTGCTCCTTTGTAGCCTGCCGCGTGGTGCGGTCTCGTGCTGCTTACATCGTGTGCTGGCCGCCGTTGATCGCCAGGTTGGCGCCGGTCATGAAGCCGGAGAGCTCGGACGACAGGTAGGCCACCAGGTTGGCGATTTCCTCCGGCTTGCCGAGGCGGCCGACCGGGATCTGCGCGATGATCTTGTTGCGAACGTCTTCCGGTACCGCCATCACCATTTCGGTGGCGATGTAGCCCGGCGAGATGGTGTTCACGGTCACGCCTTTTTTCGCGACTTCCTGCGCCAGCGCCATCGTGAAGCCGTGCATGCCGGCCTTGGCCGCCGAGTAGTTGGTCTGGCCGAACTGGCCCTTCTGGCCGTTGATCGACGAGATGTTGATCACGCGACCGAAACCGCGCTCGACCATGCCGTCGAGAACACCCTTGGTCACGTTAAACACCGAGTCGAGGTTGGTGCTGATCACCGCGTCCCAGCTGGCCTTGTCGAGGCGCTTGAAGGTGGCGTCGCGGGTGATGCCGGCGTTGTTCACCAGCACGTCGACCGGGCCCACTTCTTCCGCGATCTTGGCCGCCAGTTGCTGGCACGCGTCGAAATCGGTGACGTCACACTGATAGGCGTGGAAGGTGTAACCCTGTTCCTTCGCGTCGGCGAGCCATTTCTGCTCTTTGCCGGGCTTGCTGAAGGTGGTCACGACGGTGTGGCCGGCGTCAGCCAGGGCCTTGCAAATGGCGGTGCCGATGCCGCCCATGCCGCCGGTTACCAATGCGATCCGCTTTGTCATTGTGCTGCTCCTTTTTGTAGGGTGTGGTTAGGAGAATAAATTGAAACCATGACAAATTGGCTAAAGCATATGCTCTAGCCGGCAGATTGTAAATACATCGGGATAACCCCAATTTTATGCATCAGGAATTGCCGAGTTCACGCGTCAGACGCTGCAGGAAATCGAAGCGGAACGGGAGGATGGCGCCCTGTTCGGCGGCGTTTTTCACGGCGCAGCCCGGTTCCTGCATATGGATACAATTATGAAATCGGCATTTTCCGATCAGCGGGCGCAGCTCGGGAAAATAATGCAGCAGGTCGGGGGCCTTCAGATGGCTGAGGCCGAACGCCTGCAGGCCCGGCGAATCGATCAGCTGGCTCGTCTCGTCGAGGTGGTAGAGCGTCGCGTTCGTCGTGGTGTGACGCCCCGAGTCGAGCGCCTCGGAGATGTCGCCGACGCGCGCTTGCGCATGCGGTAGCAGCGCGTTGGTCAGCGTCGATTTGCCCATGCCCGACTGCCCGACGAGCACGCTCGTCTGGCCTTCGAGTAGCGGTAGGATCGCCGCGATGTCGGCCTTGGCCGAGACCGGCACGATGCGGTAGCCGAGCAGGGCATACGGGGCGAGCCTGTCCAGCAGTGCCTGCGTTTCCTGTAGGTCGACCTTGTTGACCAGGATCACCGGGTCGATGTCGTAGGCCTCGGCCGCCAGCAGGCAGCGGTTCAGCAGTTCTTCGTTCGGCGTCGGTACCGCGGCGATCACGAACAGGATGCGCGTGACGTTCGCGGCGATCAGCTTGGTCTTCCACTCGTCCTGGCGGTACAAGAGGCTCTTGCGCTGCTGCACGCCCTCGATCACCGCCTGTTCGCGGTTCTGCACCAGGATGTCGACGACGTCGCCGCATGCGTAGTCGACGCGCTTGCCGCGCGTGGTGCAGTCGTACGTCTCGCCTTCGGATTCGACGATGAAGCGCCGGCCGTGGCTCTTGATGATCAGTCCGTGCTGCTTCATGCGGCGGCGACCAGCGCTTCGGTCTTGGCCGCGCAGATGAAGTCGTTCAGCGTCAGCGCGCCGGCGTCGTGCGTCGAGAAGCTCACCACGACGCGGCTGTAGTGCACCGACAGGTCGGGGTGGTGGTCTTCGCGGTTGGCGATGAAGGCCAGCGCGTTCACGAAGGCGATGGTGCGGTAGTAGTCGGCAAAGCGGAAGGTCTTGGTCAGCTCGATCCCCTTGATCTCCCAGTCAGGTAATTTGGCGAGCAGGTTCTGACAGGTGGCGGCGTCGAGCCCGGTCTTGCCGAGCTGGGTTTCGCAGTGCATCGCGAGCAGGTTCATACAGCGGCTCCTTGTTGAAGATGGGCGATGCGCAGCGCCGCGGGCGGGTGCGAATCGTAGAAGGCCGAAAAGAGCGGGTCGGGCGTCAGCGTCGACGCGTTGTCGCGATAGAGCTTGATCAGCGCCGACACCAGGTCGGCGGCGCGCGTCTCGGCGGCGGCGAAGTCGTCGGCCTCGTATTCGTGACGGCGCGACATCAGGCTCGACACCGGCGTGAACGGGAAGGTGAACGCCGGCAGCGCCATGAAAAACAGCGCCAGCGCGGCGGCGTGCGACGGCCAGGTGACGCCGAGGCCGAGGTAGAACCATGCCTGATGCAGAAGTTGGCCGAGCCCCCACAGGCACGCGAGCGTCAGCGCGAAGCTGAACACCATGCGCTTGACGATGTGGCGGCGCTTGAAGTGGCCGAGCTCGTGTGCGAGCACCGCCTCGACCTCGGGCGGCGATAGCTGTTTGAGCAGCGTGTCGAAGAACACGATGCGCTTGGCGGCGCCGAAGCCGGTGAAGTAGGCGTTGCCGTGGCTCGAGCGGCGCGAGCCGTCCATCACGAACAGGCCCTTGGCGCGAAAGCCGGTGCGCGCCATCAGCGCGTTGATCCGCTCGACGAGTTGCGGGTCGGCCAGCGGCGTGAATTTGTTGAACAGCGGCGCGATCAGCGTCGGGTAGATCACCAGCAGCAAGAGGCTGATGCCGGCCCACGCGAGCCAGGTCCACAGCCACCACGCATCGCCCATCTCGCGCATCAGCCATAGCACCAGCGCGATGAGCGGCAGGCCGATCGCTGCCGACAGCACGGCGCCCTTCAGCGTGTCGGTGACGAACATCGCCGGCGTCATCTTGTTGAAGCCGAAGCGCGCCTCGAGACCGAAGGTACGGATCCATGCCAGCGGCAGGCCGACGAGGCCGCTGATTGAGCCGATCAGCGCGATCAGCGCGACGCCTTGCCACAAGGGCGACGCGAACCAGCGCGCCGACAGCTCGGCCAACGCATCGATGCCGCCGGCGAGCGTGAAGGCGACGATCAGCGCGATGTCGACGATGGCGCCGACGCGGCCGAAGCGCACGCGCGCGACCGTGTAGTCGGCGGCTTTCTGGTGGTCTTCGAGCGAGATATGGCCGACGAAGGCGGCCGGGACGGACCGGCGATGGGCGGCGACGTGGCGGATCTGCCGGTGCGCAAGCCACAGCCTGAGACCGAGCGAAACGAGGAGGGCGGCCACGAAGGCCAGTGTCACCAGTATCATCGGATGCGCCATCAGGGTTGGGCGGGGTTTGCCGCGGCGGGTTCAATCGCGGAAAATGGGGCTTTCATCGTGAGACGGGCAAGTATGGCACAAGATTCCAACAACCTCATCTGGCTGGACATGGAAATGTCCGGCCTCAACCCGGACGCCGACCGCATCATCGAAGTGGCGATGATCGCGACCGACAGCCAGCTCAACGTGCTGGCCGAATCGCAGGTCTACGTCGTCCACCAGGAAGACGCCGTGCTCGACGGCATGGACGACTGGAACAAGGCGACGCACGGCCGAACCGGGCTGATCGACAAGGTGAAGGCGTCGACGCTGACCGAGGCCGAGGTCGAAGAAAAGCTGTTGGCCTTCATCGCCGAGTGGTCGCCCGAGCGCGCGAGCCCGATGTGCGGCAACACCATCCACCAGGACCGCCGCTTCATGGCGCGCTCGATGCCCAAGCTCGAAGCCTACTTCCACTACCGCAACCTCGACGTGTCGACGCTTAAAGAGCTGTGCAAGCGCTGGCAGCCCGAAATCGCCAAAGGTTTCACCAAGCAGGGCAAGCACGAGGCGTTGGCCGACATCCTGGAATCGATCGACGAGCTGAAGTACTACCGCGAGCACTTTATCAAGAGCTGATCCGCGCAAGCGACGGGGCTCGGCTGCCCCGTCTTCGAACAAAATTGCCTGAAAGTCGCACATGTTCGTGATCCGCAACAACGACATCAACGCGAGCCCGGTGTGGGCGCGCCTGCACCAGCACCAGCGCGCGACGCGCCACCTGCACATGCGCGAGCTGTTCGAGCAGGACCCGCAGCGTTTCGCGCGCTTTCACCTCGAGCTCGATGGGCTGATGCTCGACTACTCGAAGAACCGCATCACCGATCGCACGCTGGAGCTGCTGGTCGAGCTGGCAAGGACCGCCGACCTTGCCGGCTGGATGGAGCGACTGAAAGGCGGCGAGCGCGTCAATGTCAGCGAGCACCGCGCGGTGCTGCACACCGCCTTGCGCGCCCCGAAGGGGAAGCCGGTGTGGCTCGAAGGGCACGACGTGTCGGCCGACGTGCACGCGGTACTCGAGCGGATGACGGCATTCTGCCGCAAGGTGAGAAGCGGGGAGTGGCGCGGTTTCACCGGCAAGCCGGTCACCGACGTGGTCAACCTCGGCATCGGCGGCTCAGACCTCGGCCCGCTCGCGGTCACCGAAGCGCTCGGCGCGTATGCGTCGGCCAACGTTCGCGTGCACTACGTGTCGAACGTCGACGGCCAGCACCTGGCGCGCACGCTCAAGCGACTCGACCCCGAGACGACGCTGTTCGTCGTCGCGTCCAAGTCGTTCACCACGCCCGAGACGCTGCTCAACGCGCAGGCCGCGCGCGACTGGTTCCTGAAGTCGGCAAATGAAGCCGACATCGCCAGACACTTCGTCGCGGTGTCGTGCAACGCCGCGGCGGTGGCGGCATTCGGCATCGACACGGCAAACAGGTTCGAGTTCTGGGACTGGGTCGGCGGCCGCTACTCGGTGTGGTCGGCGGTCGGCCTGTCGGTGATGCTGGCGATCGGGCCGGACCACTTCCAGGACTTCCTCGCCGGCGGCCACGCGATGGACGAGCACTTCTTCGGCGCGCCGTTCGACAAGAACATGCCGGTGATCCTGGCGCTGCTCGGCGTCTGGTACAACACCTTCTACGGCGCGCACACCCACGCGATCATGCCGTACGACCACGGCCTCAGGCGTTTCCCGGCGCATATCCAGCAGCTCGACATGGAGAGCAACGGCAAGCGCGTCGGCCGCTTCGGCGAGCGGCTCGACTTCGACACCGGCCCGGTGATCTGGGGCGAGGTCGGCGTCAACAGCCAGCACGCGTTCTTCCAGCTCTTGCACCAGGGTACGCGGCTGGTGCCGTCCGACTTCATCGTGCCGATGAACAGCCATTACCCGGTCGACACGCAGCACGCGGTGCTGGTCGCCAACTGCTTCGCGCAGACCGAGGCGCTGATGCGCGGCAAGACCGAGGCCGAAGCGTTGGCCGAACTGTCAGGTCTGCCGGGCGAAACCATCGACATGCTGCTGCCTCAGAAACTGTTCCCCGGCAACCAGCCGTCGAACACGCTCGCGATCGACAAGCTGACGCCGTACGGCCTCGGCATGCTGTTGGCGCTCTACGAGCACAAGGTGTTCGTGCAGGGCGTGATCTGGGGCATCAACTCCTTCGACCAGTGGGGTGTCGAATACGGCAAGCAGCTGGCTGCGCGCATCCTGCCGCAGCTGAGCGAATCGGCCCCGTGCCTGCACCACGACGCGTCGACCAACGGCCTGATCCAGTTCTTTAGGAGTCACCATGAGCGCGACGCACACTGAAGACCTCGCCCGCCGGCTCGGCCAACTGCTCGCCGCACGCGACCAGTGGGTGACGGCGGCAGAGTCGTGTACCGGCGGGCGCATCGCCGGCGCGATCACCGACATCGCCGGCAGCTCGGGCTGGTTCGGCTACGGCTTCGTCAGCTACGGCAACGAGGCGAAGCAGAAGCTGCTCGGCGTCAGCGCCGAAACGTTGGCCGAGCACGGCGCGGTAAGCTCGGCGACGGTGCGCGAGATGGCAGACGGTGCGCTGCGCGAGAGCGGCGCCGACTGGGCGGTGTCGGTGTCCGGCGTCGCCGGGCCAGGCGGCGGCTCGGCCGAGAAGCCGGTCGGCCTCGTGTGGTTTGGCCTGGCCGGGCGGGGCGTCGAGACGCGCGCCTTCTCGGAGCGTTTCGCCGGGGACCGTGCCGCGGTGCGGGCGGCGACGGTCGACGCGGCGCTCTTGGCGCTGATCGACGCGATCGAAGCGCAAGGCTGAGCGCCCAGGCTTCAAGGTAAAAAAGCTCGGCCAACCTTTCTCTAAGGTTGGCCGAGCTTTTTTTATAGGGACGACACCGCGGTCAGTCTCCCACGGCTTCATCGTCCTCGAGGTTTTCGTCGTGCGCGCGCGGATGCGCGGCGTCGTAGACCTTGGCGAGATGCTGGTAGTCGAGGCTGGTATAGACCTGCGTCGCGGCGATGCTGGTATGGCCGAGCAATTCCTGCACCGCGCGCAGGTCGCCCGACGACTGCAGCAAATGGCTCGCGAACGAGTGGCGCAGCATGTGCGGGTGCACGTGGCGCGGGTGGCCGGCGAGAATCGCCCATTGCGCGAGCCGCTTCTGCACCTGGCGCCCGGTCAGCCGCGCACCACGTCGCGATACGAATAGCGCTTGCGTTTCACGCGCCAGCATTTCGCGCTCGGCCAACCAGGTGTGCAATGCCTCGCGCGCCATGCGCCCGACCGGCAGCAGGCGCTCCTTGCGGCCCTTGCCGCGCACGCGGACTTCGGCTTCGGAAAGGTTGATGTCCGCCAGGTCGAGGCCGGTCAGCTCCGACAGGCGCATCCCGCACGAATAGAGCAGTTCGAACATCGCGCGGTCCCGCCGCGACAGCGGGTCGTTTCCGCCGGCCGGGCCGTTGTCGAGCAGCGCGACCGCGTCGTCGACCGACAGCGCCTTCGGCAGGCGTTTCGGCTGACGGCGGCGTGGCAGGGCGGCCGCCGGATTGCCGGCGAGCAGGCCTTCGTCGACCCAGAACTGGAAGAAGCGCCGCCACGCCGAGCGTTTGCGCGCGAGGCTCTTCTCGGCCAAGCCTGCCGCCTTGAGCGCCATCTGCTGCGCGACGAGATCGGCGCTCGTCAGCGCCAGCGGGTCGTCATTCAGCGCTGCCAGAGGTGCCAGGTCGCGCCGGTAGGCGTCGCGCGTATGCGGACTCTTGCCGGCCTGTGCGAGCGCGGCGTCGAAGCGCGCGACGGCGTCGTCCCAGTTCATGCGCGCAGTTCGCGGCCGAGCGACGCGGCGACTTCCTCGGCCAACATTGTCTTGCCGGTGCCCGGCTCGCCCTTGATCGGCAGCGGGCGCTTCAGCGCGATCGCCGCATTCACCTCGAGCTTGAGCTCGTCGGTGGCGACGTAGCGCTCGGTGCCGTCGAAGCGAGTGGTCATGTGGTTTCCTCGTGACGGGTTTTATTGTTGGTTTTTTGAAGCAAAAAGCCGCCCCTCCCCGCGGGCGGCTTGTCGGTCCCGCCGTGGTTTACGGCTTGACGAATTCGTTCTCGATGTCGTCGAGCGAGATGCCCCACGCGTCAAGCATATAGCGCAGCAAGGCCATTTCGCCCTCGTTGATCGCACCGTCGGACTTGCAGATGTCGATTGCCAGCGCGGCGGCGAGGATGCGCTGCTTGCGCTCGGTGATGTCTTCGAGCAACGCGTCGAACCGCGGCTTGTCGATCAGGTGGATGGTGCCGTCGCCCTCGGCCTCGTCGGAGACGTCATTACAGTAGTCGACGAGGATCTGCATGAAACGTTTGCGCGAGAGGCCGAGAATCTCGTAAACATGCAGGTTCTCCAGGCTCTCGATCTCGCGCGGGTCCATATTGCCGTCGGTGATCATAAACATGGCGAGCAGCCGGGCCAGCGTCTCCGGACTGTTCGGTGTGTAAGTCTTCATACCTGTCCTCCTTGTTCTTGTTCGAAGCGCCGGGCGAAGCCTTCCGGCAATCGCGCGATCTTGCGCCGGGTGTAGTCGAAACAGACGATACCCGTCTTCAATCTTGCCACTTCTACCCCGCGTTTGTCATCGACCTCTTGGTACAAAAGGTCGAAGCCGTATTTGTGGAAGTCGGCGAGCGCCAATTCGAAGGTCAGCGCGTCGCCGTGGAAGGCTTCGGCTCTGTACTGCGCGGCCGTGTCGGTCATGATGATGCCGACGCCTTCGGCGGCGAGTTCGGTGTAGCCGGGCGACTCGAGAAACCGCGGCCTCGCCTCGTGCGCGCAAGTCGGCCGCATCCAGGCTCGTCGCCTGCAATGACAAAGTGCTGTGATAGATCAACCCGTTTTCGGGAAGCTTTGATAGACTGAGGTTATCCCCAGTATCCATAAAGGAGGCCAAGATGTACCAGCGCATTTTCGTTCCGGTGGACGACAGCGAGACCTCCAACTTGGCGCTTGCCGAGGCGTGCAAGCTCGCGGCCGAGGTCGGCGCCCAGTTGCGGCTGGTGCACGTGATCGACCTCGCCCAGTTCGGCTGGGGCGGCACCGAATTTCTCGACGCGTCCGATCTGCAAAAATCGATCAAGCAGGCGGGCGAGCAGGTACTGGGTCAGGCCGAAGCACGCGCGCGCAACGCCGGCGCGATGCCCGAGACGCACATTCTGGAGAGCTGGGGCGACAAGATTGCCGCGATGCTACTGGAAGATTCGAAGAGCTGGGGGGCGGACCTGATCGTGATGGGGACGCACGGCTGGAGCGGATTGATGCATTTGCTGATGGGGAGCGTCGCCGAGGGGGTGCTCAAACATGCCGACGTGCCGGTGCTGCTGGTACGCAATCCGGGCAATTAGGCGCCACGTCGTTGGCGGGTGTTTTAAGGAGGAGGGCGGCGAGGGCGTCGCCTTTTTCATGGCTGGCGGAAGGCCGGGGCGGGCAGGGCGAAGAGGCGGGGCGCCCCTCGATCGGAAGATCGTGGTGATGGCGCCCGTCCGTGAACGGCCACAGAATTAAAGGCTGGCCGCTTCCTGGCCTGCCTCTGATTCTTGGGCATCCAGCTTTGCGCGAACCGCTTTTTTCAGGCTCTTGTAAAGATCGGGGTGGGTTTCCTTCAGGTATTCCACGATCTCGAAGTCTTCGCGACGGACTTTGGACAGGTCGATTTGCTCGACGTGCACTAGGCGCAGCAGTTCGCGCACCGGTTTGGGCATGTTGCGGCCCGATTCGTAGCGGGAACCACCGGATTGGGTGACGCCGATACGGCTCCAGAATTCCTGCTGGTTCAGGCCGAGCTTGCGCCGGATTTCTCGCGGATTCGCGACTTTCTCGAACAGTTTCATGATCGTCCTCTTTTATCTTGAAAATTGATGCCCGACGGGTATTTCATCCAGGCTGCTTACGACACCCTAAACATAGCAAAAAATCCACCGGGAATATTGATATTTGGGCATGGCAACATGCTCGCAAGCGGCGTTTCCGCTCCGTTCTTAAAGAAAAACGAGCGTTATGGGGCTGCTTGCCCGGCGTGCTTTGCGGAAGAGGGGGGGTGGCGAGCCTGACCCCCGGCACTTGCACTAAGTAGTTGTGGCTGCTTCCTTCCGGACCTGACCAGGTTGGCTACCGTGCAATGCGGGGAGACCCGCCGCAGAAGACATATGATTATATCGATGTGCTGTAATTTCGCAAGTGGCGGGTTCATGATTTTGTAACCAGAGCCTGCTACTGGGCATATTTACAACAATCGCCACAATCAAATTCAATAAAACGCGCTTCTGTCGGAATCGAACGGTAAGCCTGATCCCCTTGCTCGGTCACGTCATAATTTATGACTTTGACGAGGGTAAAAAGTTTACCGATACGATACAAAAAACATGACAGCGATGTGCCAGTCCGACCGAAGGGCTGGCGGAAGCGGTGAGATTCGAACTCACGGAGGGCGTGAACCCTCGTCGGTTTTCAAGACCGGTGCATTAAACCACTCTGCCACGCTTCCGCTAAAAAGCTGCCGGCATGTTACCGGAAAAAACCCGATCTGGCTAGGTGTCACCTGCGAACATCCGCGCACAAACCACGCCAATCACGTATTGGCGGTCAGCATCTCGGCCGCGTGCTGGCGCGTGGTGTCGGTGATCTCGGCGCCGCCGAGCATGCGTGCCAGTTCCTCGACGCGGCGCTCGGTATCGAGCGGGCGGATGCGGCTGTTGACGCGCCCGCCCTCGGTGCGCTTCTCCACCTGCCAGTGTGCGTCGCCGCAGGAGGCGACCTGCGGCAGGTGGGTGATGCACAGCACCTGATAACGTTGGCCGAGCTGTTTGAGCAATCGGCCGACCACCTCGGCGACGCGGCCGCCGATGCCGACGTCGACCTCGTCGAAGATCAGCGTCGGCACGCTGGCGATCTGGCTCGTCACCACCTGCAGCGCCAGGCTGATGCGCGACAACTCGCCGCCCGACGCGACCTTGGCCAGCGGCCGCAGACTGGTGCCGGCGTTGGCGGCGACCAGGTATTCGACCGACTCGAGACCGTTGGCCGAGGGCTCGGACACCGGCGCGAGCTCGATCGCGAAGCGCGCGCCGCCCATCGCGAGCGACTGCATCTCGCCGGCGATGCGTTCCGATAATTCGCTCGCCGCCTGGCGGCGCTTGCCCGACAGCGCTTCGGCGAGGCTGCGAAAACGCGCGAGGCTGGTCGCTTCGGCGAGCGACAGCGCGTCGAGGTCGGCCGACGCCTCGAGCGCGGCCAATTGCTGCTCCCAGTCCTGCAGCTTGTCCGGCAGGTCGGCCGGCTGCACGCGGTATTTGCGCGCCATGCTCATCAGCACGTCAATGCGCGCCTCGACCTCGGTGAGGCTTTCCGGGTCCTCGTCGACCCCGCCGGCGTAGTCGCGCAGGCTGTACACCACCTCGCGCAGCTCGGCGTCGACCGAGTCGAGCAGCGCCAGCGTGTCGGCCAGGCGCGGATCGAGTCCCGACAGCTTGCCGATGCGTCCCTGCACCTGCGCGAGGATCGACAGGCAGTTGCCGTCCATCTCGGACAGCGCGTCGACCGCCAGCTGCGTGCTCTGCAACAGCTCCACCGCGTTGGCCAGCCGCGAATGGGTCTGGTTCAGCGCGTTCCATTCATCGGGCTGCAGCTGGAGCTCGGCCAACTCGTTGACCTGCCAGGTCAGGCGTTCGCGCTCGACCTCGGATTCGCGCGAGGTTTTCTCGGCGTCTTCGCGCGCGCGGCGCGCGGTCTGCCAGTCCTGCCAGGCGACGCGCACGTCGCGCGCGAGCGCGGAGGCGCCGGCGTAGGCGTCGAGCAGCTGGCGTTGCGTGTCGGATTTGACCAGCGACTGGTGCGCGTGCTGGCCGTGGATGTCGACCAGGTATTCGCCGACCGCCTTGAGTTGGCCGAGCGTCGCCGACTCGCCGTTGATGAAATTGCGCGAGCGGCCGCCCTTGTCGACCACGCGCCTGAGCAGCAGTTCGCCGTCGTCGCCCGACAGCGCGTTCCCGGCCAGCCAGGCGGCCAGGTCGGGCAGCGCGGCGATGTCGAAGTGGGCGGACAGTTCGGCCTTGTCGGCGCCTTCGCGCACTAGCGAGCCGTCGGCGCGGTCGCCGAGCAGCAGCGAAAGCGCGTCGAGCAGGATGGATTTACCGGCACCGGTTTCACCGGTCAGCACGGTGAAGCCGCTGCCGAATTCCAGTTGCAGGGCGTCGACGATGACAAAGTCGCGGATCGAGAGCGAGAGCAGCATGGGCGTTTCTCAGAGCAAGCGTTCGCCCCAGTGCAGCTTGTGGCGGAGCATGTCGTAGTAGTTGTAACCGACCGGGTGCAGGATGCGCAGCGCATTGCGGTGACGGCGGATCAGTATGCGGTCCATTTCCATCAGGTCGAAGTGAGACTGGCCGTCGAAGTGCACGCGCGCGTCGAGCCCGCGCGTCAGCATGAATTCGACCTCGCAGTCGTCGTTGACCGCGATCGGCCGGTTGCTCAGCGACTGCGGGCAGATCGGCACCAGCGCGATCGCCTGCAAGGTCGGGTGCAGGATCGGGCCGCCCGACGCGAGCGAGTAGGCGGTCGAACCGGTCGGCGTCGACACGATCAGGCCGTCCGAGCGCTGGCTGTAGACGAACTGGTTGTCGATGAAGATCTCGAACTCGATCATCGAGCCGACCGCGCCGCGGCTGAACACGACGTCGTTGAATGCCAGCGCCTGCGCGACCTCGGCGTCCTCGCGGATCACCGATGCGGACAGGAGGATGCGTTCCTCGGGCACGAATTCGCCGGCGAGGATGGCGTCGATCGACGACTCCATCTCGTGCAGCGGGATGTCGGTCATGAAGCCGAGCCTCCCCTGGTTGACGCCGATCAGCGGCACGCGGTACGGCGCCAAGAGGCGCGCGATCGACAGCATGGTGCCGTCGCCGCCGAGCACGATCGCCAGGTCGACCACCTTGCCGAGGTCGGAGCGGTCGATCAGCTGGTGCGGCCCGGCCTCGTCGGGCGTGGCGCTGTCGCGGTCGATGAAGACCGAGATGCCGCCACGGGCCAGGTGGTCGGCCAGCGCGCGCAGCGAGACGACGATGTTCGGTTTGCTGTGCCGGGCGACCAGCCCGACTTTCTTGAATAGCGTTTGCATGGCGTGATTGTAACGGCAGCGGGTGGCGGCGCTCAAAGCCTTATTCCGGCCGCTTCTTGCCGGTGGCCTCCAAGGCCCGCAGGTAGAAGCGGATCAGGTCGGCCAGCGAGTTGACGTTGAGTTTGTCGAACAGGTTGGCGCGGTGCACGTCGACGGTGCGCGGCGACAGGTGCAACTGCTGCGCGATCTCCTTGCTCGACAGGCCGTCGGCGATCCGGTCGAGCACCTCGCGCTCGCGCGGGCTGATGCGCGCGAGCTGCTGCAGGATGTCCTCCGTCTCGGCGCGCTGCTCGTGCTGCTGGATGCACAGCCGGATCCCGCGCTTGAGGCCGTCGAGCAGGCGCAAAGGGTCGATCGGCTTGGTCAGGAAGTCGATCGCGCCGGCGCGGAAGGCGCGGCTGCATTCCTCGACGTCGCCGTGGCCGGTGATGAACAGGATGGGCAGCTGCATATGGCGCGCGTTCAGCATTTCCTGCAGCGCGAGGCCGGTGATCTGCGGCATGCGGATGTCGAGCACCAGGCAGCCGATCTCGCCGCTCTGGTAGTGCTGCAGGAAGCTTTGCGCGTTCGGGAAGCCGGTCACCTGCAGGCCCTGGGCGGCGAGCAGCATTTCCAGCGAGTCGCGGACGGCCGGGTCGTCGTCGACGATGAATACGGTCGGGGTTTGCGTTGTCATATTGTTCTTTCGCTAGCCGCTTGTTGGGCGAAGTGGCCCGGACTGAGCCGGGGCAGTTCCATGCGGAATTCGGCGCCGCCTTCGAGGCGGTTGCGCGCCGACAGCCGACCGCCGAATGATTCCACAATGCTGTGACAAATGGTCAGGCCGAGGCCCATGCCGTGCTGTTTGGTCGTGAAGAAGGGGTCGAACAGGTGGTCGAGCACGTCTTCGGGCAGGCCGCAGCCGTTGTCGCGCACGGTCAGGCAGACGCGGTCGTCGATCAGCCCGGTCTCGAGCGTCATCTCGCCCCAGCCGGGGCGCGACTGGACCGCGTCGATCGCGTTGCGGAGCAGGTTGAGCACCACCTGCTCGATCTGGATCGTGTCGGCGAACACGAGCGGCAGCCCGGGTTCGAGGTGAGTGGCGACGTGGATCTGGCTGGTGCGCAGGTCATACTCGGCCAGGGTCATGACGTTGGCGACCGACAGGTTGAGGTCGACCGGCACCCACTGCTGCTGCGACTTGGTGACGAAGGCGCGCAGGCGGTGGATGATCTGGCCGGCGCGGTCGGCCTGCGACACCGACGATTGCAGCGCCTTGATGACCATCTCCTTGTTCGGCTCGGCGTCGTCGAGGAAACTCAGCGCCGCCTGGCAATAGCTGACGATCGCCGACAAGGGCTGGTTCAGTTCGTGCGCGATGCCCGACGCCATCTCGCCCATGGTGTTGATCCGCCCGACGCGCGCGAGTTCGACTTCATGCTGACGCAGCCGTTTCTCGCTCGCTTCGAGCGCCTCGAGCATGCGCTGGCGCAAGGGGGCCGTATTGCGGAACGCCATCACCGCGCCGAACAGCTCGCCGCCGCGGTCGAACAGCGGCGACACGCTGCCCTCGATCAAGAGCGGCTCCCGGTCGGGCGGCGCGAGCACGCAGTTCTCGGCCAGGTCGACGCCCTGGCCGCGCTGCAAGCACAGCATGATCGGGTCGGCGACCGCCTGGCGCGCGAATTCGTAGCGCAGCTGCATCGTCTGGTACACCGGGCGGCCGACCGCGAACTCGGGGTCGATGCCCAAAAGCTTGACCGCCATCGGGTTCAGGTAGCGCACGCGCATCTGCGTGTCGACGGTGAGCACCGCGTCGTTGATCGCCTGCAGCGTCACCATCGCATGGCCGCGTTCGCGGTAGAGGTCGTCGACCGCGTCTTCGCGGTGGCGGCGTGTGCGCACGTTCTGCGCCATCACCACCGCCATCAGATAGCACAGCGCGCCCGAGAAGACGAGAGCCGCCAGGAGGATCGCCGGCTGGATCACGCCTTCCGGCACCTGCTCCTCGACCACCAGTTCGTATGGGAAGTAGGGGATGTCGACCGGCAAACGGGCGGATAGCTTGGGCAGCAGCAACACTTCGAGCGAACTGGGGTTGGCCGAGGGCATGGCCTGGTAGACGGTTTTTTCCAGCGGTGTCGGTGCGTCACCGTACAGCGACAGGCCGACGCTCAGACGATTGTTGAGCGGGTAATGCTGCTCCAGGAGGCCGTTGATGCGCACTATCAGCACCACCGATCCGGTCACCTGACCGGTCCGCTGCTCGGGCTCTTCGGGGGCCGGCGTGGTGCGGTAGATCGCGCGTACGTAACCGAGCGCCGTCTCGCCGTTCATCATCACGAACGGCGTCGTCACCTCGGTTTCTCCGCTGCGGAAGGCCTTCTGCAGTACCGGGCCGAACAGCTGGTCATTCAGCATATCGAAACCGGTCAGCGCGTCGTCTTCCTTGGCGAGTGCCGGCGCGGCGATCAGCCACGGAAAGTAGACTGCACGGTCAGGCGCCGGCACCCAGCCGCGACGGTTGCGCCAGTCGTTGGCGGTCGCCATCGGGTGGTCTTTGATATACGGCGCGCTCGGGTCGGTCAGCGGCAGGCTCTGCTCGAAGCCGGACCGCTCGCGGGCGGCCACCTTCGGCAGATAGCTCATCGTGTAGATGAAGGGGTAGCGACGCGACGCCTCGAGCGCGTAATTGTAGAAGCGGTCGACGCTGAGCCCGGGGTGGTAGCCGAGCATCTCGCTCAGGCCGAACAGCAGCGTCTCGCTGACCTTGAGGCGTGACTCCAGCTCCTGCTTGATCTGCTGCGCCGACTGCTGGAAGCCCTCGCGGTAGCGCTCGATCACCAAGGCATGACCGAACAGCGCCATGCCGGCGCTCAACGCGAGCCATAGCAGCAGCGCGAGCAGCCAGTGCTTGAGCGGCAGCTCCTGCAAGAGGGCCAGATGGGCTCGCAAGCGCCCTGGTGGGCGCTCGTTCTGGCCGATGGTCAGGTTGGACTTCATGGGCTGGCGTGATCGAGCGGAAGGCCGGGCGGTCGTCATCGACCGTCCGGCCTCCTGGAAGCGATACATTCGATCATTTATTTGTCATTATGTTTTATTGTAAATATTCATTTTAACTTAAACGGGTGACAAACCTAAGCGCCGCTGCGTCTTGGAAGATTATCGGCGCACGAGGCGGTCGGCGAAATGCTCGTCGAGCTTGCGGATCTTGGGCGCGATCACCGCCTGGCAATACGGCGCGTAGCCGTGCGCGTCGAAATAGCCCTGGTGCTCGACTTCGGCCGGAAAGAACTCGACGGCGGTCGTCAGTTCGGTCACGACCGGGCCGGCGAAACGTTTTTCGGCATCGATCGCATCGATCGCCGCCTGCGCGGCTTGTCGTTGCGCCTCGTCATGGTAGTAGATCGCCGAGCGGTACTGGCTGCCGACGTCGTGCCCCTGTCGGTCGAGCGTGGTCGGATCGTGGAGGGCGAAGAACACCGCGAGCAGCGTCGGGTAATCGATCATTGCCGGGTCGTATTCGATGCGCACCGCTTCGGCATGCCCAGTGTCGCCGCCGCACACCTGGCGGTAGCTCGGCTTGTCGACGTGGCCGCCGGTATAGCCCGATACGACCGAGTGGACGCCGGCAAGACGCCGGAACGCCGCCTCGAGGCACCAGAAGCAGCCGCCGGCCAGGGTCGCAAATTCCCTCATGATGCATTCCTTTGTCTATTTGGGGCTGTCGCCCCGGTATCCAGTCAGTCGGCGCAAGCCGCCGTTCCTGACGGCGCCCGACAGTAGACGTCGAGAGCGAGCCTGACGGTGTTCGTCTGGATGGCAACGGTCTCTTCGATCGGTTCGGCGTAGCCGCCAGCCATCGTTACCGCCAACGCCGCACCGTAAGCCCGACAGGCTTCAAACACTCGGCGGTCGCGCTCGGTCAACCCTGCGCCGCTGAGCGCAAGCCGGCCGAGCCTGTCGCCCGAATACGGGTCGGCGCCGGCGAGGTAGAACACCAGGTCCGGCCGCGCGAGCTCGAACAGTGCAGGCAGCGCGGCCGACAGCGTCGCGAGGTAGGCGTCGTCGCCGGTGCCGTCGGGCAGGTCGATATCCCAGTCGCCGTCGACCTTGCGGAACGGGAAATTCTTTTCGCCGTGCATCGAGAAGGTAAACACTCGCGGCTCGTTTTGGAAGAGCGCCGCGGTGCCGTTGCCTTGGTGGACGTCGAGGTCGATCACCAGCACGCGCCGCACGCGTCCTTCTTCGAGCATCAGGCTGGCCGCGACCGCGACGTCGTTGAACACGCAAAAGCCGCTGCCGCGGTCGGCGAACGCATGATGCGTGCCTCCGGCCAGGCTGATGCCGACACCGCCCGCCAGCGCGGCGCGCGCGGCGGCGACGGTGGCACCGGCCGAGCGCGCGGAGCGCTCGGCCAACTCGGTCGACCACGGAAAACCTATCTCGCGCCAGCGGGCCGGCGCGAGCGAGCCATCGAATACGCCGCGCACGTAGTCTGGCGTATGCGCACGGGTCAGTTCGTGAAAGGTGGCCGCCGGCGCTTCTTCCAGATACTCGCCGGCGAACACTTCGACCGCCTCGGCCAACATGCGGTACTTGCACGCCGGAAAGCGGTGTCCGTCGGGCAAGGGCAGGACGAAGCGGTCGGTGCGATAGATGCGCATCCGGCTAGAACGCCTTCACGAGCGCGAAGCGCGGCAGGTGCTGGCCGTCGATGATGACGCTTTCGTCGAACATCGCCGCCGGGCGCACCCACAGGCCGAATTCGCCGTACAAGGCCCGGTAGACAACCAAAGGCTCCTCGGTTTCCGAGTGGTGCGCGAGGCCGACCACCTCGTAAAGATTGCCTTTGTAGTGCCGGTAGATGCCGGCAACGGGCTGGGTCATTCCAGTCTCCAGAAAGGGATGAACAGGGGCAGGTGGCGCTCGCCGACCCTGAGCGTCACGTCGCGGCGTATGCGCTGGCCGGGCGACGAGGTCTCAATCAGCTTGGCTCCGCGGCTGAGCGTGGCTACCAAGGGCGTGGCCGCGCTTTCGGTCTGCTCGACCACGATGGCGGTCTGACCATTCTCCAGTTCGACGAAGCTGCCGGCCAGGAACACGCCGAGCGTTTTTAGCAGCAGCGACACATGGATCGGTGCGAACGGTTCGTGCGTCTGGTGATAAAGCTGCGACAGCGCTTGTTTGGGCGTCATGCGACTGCGGTAGCTGCGCGGCGTCAGCTTGGCGACGACGACGTCGAGCAGGTGCAGCAACTGCGCCGCCGGCACGATGCCCTCGTCAAGGAGGCCGAAAGGATAGCCGCGGCCGTCCAGCCTTTCGTGGTGCAGCAGCACCAGCGCGTGCAGATTGTCGTCCTCGACGCCGCCTTCGCGCAACAGCGCCGAGCTGACCAAGGGGTGCATGCGCAGCTGCATCCGCTGCAGCGACGAGGGGGGCGACTCCTGGCGCGCCATCTCGTTGTGCAGCGATGCTGCCCCCAGGTTCATGACCAGCGCCGCCATCGCCAAGCGGTGGACGTCTCCCTCGTCGAAGTTCAGCGCCTGCGCGAAACGGCACGCGAGCAGCGCGGTGCAGATCGAATGGTGTGCGGTGTAGTCCTGCCTCGGGCACAGCAGCATCGCCGCCACGCCGCCGTCGGGCGACTTCCGGTCGAGTTCGACAATGCGCCGCACCAGCGGCGCGAAGGCCTCGGCCAAGCCGAGCATGCCTGGCCCGAGCAGCAGCAGGCTGGACAGGTGGCGCGTCAGCGCCGGCACCTCTTCGAGCACTGTTGCGCGGCGCGGCGGTAGCAGCGGTAGATTGAGCACGGGGCGCCGGGAAAGCAGTTCCGCGCGGAAAGTCGCCTCGAGAAAGAAGCGTCCCGGTCCCACCTGGTGAAGACGATGGCGTATGAACAGGTTGTCCGGCAATTCGAAATCCATGAGATAGCCCCCGATACGCGTATGCCATCAGTAAAGGCCATGACGCAGTCATGGTGCAAGCCGGGACGTCCCTTTGCCGGTGTACAATGCCTCCTTTAAATTGATCGTTTCCGGAACCGGCATGAAGTTAACCCTCGCCCCGATGCAGGGATTGGCCGATCCGATCATGCGCGACGTGCTGACGCGCATCGGCGGCATCGACGAAGCGGTGACCGAGTTCGTCCGCGTCACCGATACCCTGCTGCCGACGCGTACCTTCATGCGCCTGTGCCCCGAGCTGAAGTCGGGTGGCCTGACGCGTGGCGGCGTGCCGGTCAGCGTGCAGCTGCTCGGCTCGGAGCCCGGCTGGCTGGCCGAGAACGCGGTGCGCGCCGCGGCGCTCGGCGCGCCGGCGATCGACCTCAACTTCGGCTGCCCGGCGCCGACCGTCAACCGCCACCGCGGCGGCGCGGTGCTGCTCGACGAGCCCGAGCTGATCCACGTCATCGTCAAAGCCGTGCGCGACGCGGTGCCGGCCGGCACGCCGGTGACCGCCAAGATGCGCCTCGGCTACGCCGACACCGCGCGCGCCTTCGACTGCGCGCACGCGATCGAAGCGGCCGGCGCCGACCTGCTAACGGTCCATGCACGGACCAAGGTCGAAGGCTACAAGCCGCCTGCCCACTGGCACTGGATCGCCCGCCTGCGCGAGGCGGTCAGCCTGCCGGTGGTCGCCAACGGCGAAGTGTGGACGGTCGACGACTGGCGCTCGATCCGCGAGCAAAGCGGTTGCGACCGCGTGATGGTCGGCCGGGGCCTGGTCGCCGACCCGGGGCTCGCCGGTGAAATCCACGTCGCCGCGAACGGTAAGGCGCCGGTGCCGCTGAGCTGGGTGGTCTTGCTGCCATGGCTGGAAGATTTCTTCGCGCAATGCCGCGCCGAAGCGGAGCATTACGCGGTGGCGCGGCTCAAGCAATGGCTCGGCCAACTCAAGCGTCGCCACCCGGAAGCGGAAGCCTTTTTCGCGCGGATCCGTACGTTGCGCGAAGCCGATGCCGTAGCCGAAACGCTCGCCAGCGCACGCCGGGAAGAAGAGGAGGGCGCGGCCGCCTGAAAGGTCGGCCGAGTCCCAGTGTGAGGTCAGACGAATTCGACCGGCACGAAAAAGTCGCGGCCGGTGCGTGACACCAGCACCTGTGGCCTGCCATGGCTCACGGTACGGAATACGCGCGGCAGACGGCGCCAGTCGCGGAACTTCATCTTGATTGCTTCGGCCATCGGTTCGGTTCTTTGGCTTGCCATGGTCGTCCCTCCTATTTCATCGGGTGGATCACGTTGGTGACCACCCCCCATATGAAGAAAGATGCGTCTTCCGTTACGGCGATCGGCGGGTAGGCCGGGTTGTCCGGCATCAGCCAGACACGTTCGCCGTCGCGCTTCAGGCGTTTGACCGTCAGCTCGCCGTCGATCACCGCGACCACCACCTTGCCCGGGCGCGGCTCGATCGAGCGGTCGACCAGCAGCAGGTCACCGTCGTGGATGCCGGCGTTGATCATCGAGTCGCCGCGCACGTTCACGAGGAAAGTGGTCTGCGGGTGGTCGACCAGAAAAGCGTTCAGATCGATGCCGGCTTCCTTGTGGTCGTCGGCCGGCGACGGAAAGCCCGCCGGCACGCGGCTGGCGAACAGCGGCAGCGACAGTCCGGACAACTGGTCGCTCAAGACGCGAAAATTGCTGACCTCGGCGCTTTTCACCGACAGCAACTGGCGGTAGTCTTCCAACCATTGATCCAGCACCGGGCGCAGGCGCTCCGGGATGCGGACCGCTACCGTCTTGTCGCCCTCGAAACGCGGCTTGCGACCGGCGCCGTCTCGTTTTCCGCCTTGGCTCATGCTGCTTTCCTTAACTGCTTGCCGTGAATTGATTGTGTACGATATCAAATCACAGGGCAAGCGCATTCTTTTTTGCCGCCGCAAACGTCATGATCTGCGGCGAAAATTTCCCCCACTCACAAGCCGGGTGTTTTCAGGGTCGGTTCCCGTTACAATGAGGGGGAACCATTAGAACGACATGGACAGGCACAACCCATCATGCTGGCGGACCGCTTCGGCCGTACCATCGAGTACATCAGACTCTCCGTGACAGACCGCTGCGACCTGCGTTGCAGCTACTGCATCCCGAAAGGCTTCAAGGGCTTCGAGGAACCGGAGAACTGGCTCACCTTCGACGAGATCGAGCGGGTGATCGGCGCGTTCGCGCGCTTGGGCACGCGCCGCGTGCGCCTGACCGGCGGCGAGCCGCTGCTGCGCCGCAACCTGCCCGAACTTGCCGGCCGACTGTCGGCCTTGCCCGGCCTGACCGACCTGTCGCTCACCACCAACGCCACCCAGCTGTCCAAGCACGCCGAGGCGCTGAAGGAAGCCGGCGTCAGCCGTCTGAACATCAGCCTCGACTCGTTGCGCCGCGATTGCATGGCCGACATCACCGGCCGCGACAGCCTGCCGGCGATCATGGACGGCCTGATGGCGGCCAAGGCCGCCGGCTTCGCGCCGATCAAGCTCAATATGGTCGCGATGCAGGGGGTGAACGACGGCGACATCGAAGCGATGGTCGGCTTCTGCATCGAACACGGCTTCGTGCTGCGTCTGATCGAGGCGATGCCGATGGGCGACACCGGCCGCAACGCGCACTACCTCGACCTGCAGACCGTGCTGCCGGGTCTGCGCGAACGCTTCGACCTGGTGCCGCAGACCGCCGAGCTCGGCGGCGGCCCGGCGCGCTACTGGAGCACGCCCGACGGCGGCTTCACGCTCGGCCTGATCACGCCGATCTCGCAGCACTTCTGTGCGACCTGCAACCGGGTGCGGCTGTCGGTCGACGGCACGCTCTACATGTGCCTCGGCCAGGAAGAGCGCTTCGAGCTGCGCCCGCTGTTGCGTGCCGGCTGTAGTGACGCCGAACTCGAGGCGGCGATCCGCGAGGCGATCGAACTCAAGCCGGAAAAGCACGAATTCCGCGAAAAGCCGGACAAGATCGTGCGCTTCATGTCGATGACCGGCGGTTGAGCACGAGGCTAGGCCCGAGCGCCGACCGCCGTCCCCGATACGACGAAAAGCTCGGCCAACCTTTGCTAAGGTTGGCCGAGCTTTTTCAATCCCTGGATTGCGGCGTGCGAGGTGACATAGAGATCGGAGCGGGCGGGGCCTTGGCTGGTCAGTTTCATGACGATAGGGTGATCGCTAACGCAATGGGAAAATCCATCCCGACCAAGAGGGAAGACCATCCGTCAGTCCTGCGCGCCTATACTTCGTCCGGACGCGTCACGCTACCTGCAAGGAGACCTTCATGCCCACCTTACTGACCCTCATGCCCGACGGCCTGTACGCCGTGGCCGTCGAAGAGGGGGGCAAAACGTCAACTTTCATGGTCGCTCGCGAGTTCATCGAGCAGACGCTGGGCGTCGGCGCGCCGGAACCGGGCGCTGCGCTGGCGCCGGAGCAGCTCGACAAGCTGGCGCGTGCCTGTCGCGACGCGGCGGTACCGCTGGCCGAAGACCTGGTCTTCTTCTCGCCCGAACCGACGAAACCCAACCCCAAATAAGCCCGCGCCCCCTTCGCGCCGATCAGAAGTTACGCTCCGGCACCAGCACGGTACGGTTGCCGTTGCTCTCCATGGCGCTGACGATGCCGGCGCCCTCCATTTCCTCGATCAGGCGCGCGGCCCGGTTATAACCGATGCGCAGATGGCGCTGCACCGAGGAAATCGACGCCTTGCGGGTGCGCAAGACGATTTCCACTGCCTCGTCGTACAGCGCGTCGGTTTCTGCGGCGGTCTTGCTGCCTTGCATCTGGGCGGCGTCTTCTTCGGCCTCCGCCTCGCCGCTCAGCAGACCCTCCACGTAATCCGGCTCGCCGAATTGCTTGAGGTGCTCGACGACCTGGTGCACCTCGTTGTCGGTGACGAAGGCGCCGTGTACGCGTTGCGGATAGCCGGTACCCGGCGGCAGGAACAGCATGTCGCCTTGGCCGAGCAGGCTCTCGGCGCCCATTTGGTCCAGAATCGTGCGGCTGTCTATCTTGCTCGACACCTGGAAGGCGATACGCGTCGGGATATTGGCCTTGATCAGGCCGGTGATCACGTCGACCGATGGCCGTTGCGTGGCGAGGATCAGGTGAATGCCGGCGGCGCGCGCCTTCTGCGCCAGGCGCGCGATCAGCTCCTCGATCTTCTTGCCGGCCACCATCATCAGGTCGGCGAATTCATCGACCACGACGACGATGAACGGCAGCGGGGCGAGCGGTTCGGGCAGGTCGGGGGTCAGGCTGAACGGGTTGCTAAGCCGCCTGCCTTCCTGCTCCGCCTTGAGGACCTTGTCGTTGTAACCGGCAAGGTTGCGCACGCCCAGTGCGCTCATCAGCCGGTAGCGGCGCTCCATCTCGCCGACGCACCAGTTGAGCGCGTTCGCGGCGAGCTTCATGTCGGTGACGACGGGCGCCAACAGATGCGGGATGTCGTTGTAGACCGACAACTCGAGCATTTTAGGGTCGATCATGAGGAAGCGGACTTGGTCTGGCGACGCCTTGTAGAGCAGCGACAGGATCATCGCGTTGACGCCTACCGACTTGCCCGAGCCGGTGGTGCCGGCCACCAGCAGGTGCGGCGCCTTGGCCAGATCCATGACGACGGGCTCGCCGGCGATATCCTTGCCCAGCGCCATCGTCAGCAGCGAAGACGACTGCTGGAAGACCTCGGTCGACAGGATTTCCGACAGGCGGATCATCTGCCGCGTCGGATTCGGCAGTTCGAGCCCCATGCAGGTCTTGCCCGGGATGGTCTCCACCACGCGGATCGAAGCCAGGCCCAGCGCGCGCGACAGATCCTTCATCAGGTTGACCACCTGGTTGCCGCGGACACCGACGGCGGGCTCGACCTCGTAACGGGTGATCACCGGGCCGGCGTACGCGTCGACCACGCTCACCTTGACCTTGAACTCGGCCAACTTCTCCTCGATGACGATGCCGCGTTCCAGCAGCAAGTCTTGCGAGCATTCGGCTACCGCGTCGTCGGCGGGATGGAGCAGGTCGAGCGGCGGCATGCAGGCGTCGCCATAAACGACGGGCAGCATCGCAAGATGTGCCGGAGAAGATTCGACGATGGTTTGCCTTGCTGGATCCTGGGCGTGGGGCTGCGTGGCAGAGTCTGTGGTGGGCACGCCGAAGTTCGTGGCCGTCGGAACGGGGTCGACCACTCGTTCGTCTATCTGAAGCCAGACTAAATCCTGCCCGGCAACAGGAGAGGGACTCGGCTCGATGCGCTGCTTTTCTTCGATGAACACCCACGGCATCGAAGAAGGGGGCGTTGATGGAGGAGGCGCCGGCGATTGACTTTCCACAGCCTGCACCCCGCCTTGGGCGGCGGGTACGGTAATCGGTTGCTGCCGCATCCCCTGGGTATTTGACGCGGGTGCCGTTGCTTCATTCGAACCAGAGACTACCGCGACTTGAGCAGTGGAGAGCGGAGCGGGAGAGGGCGCATTCTCCGATTCTTTGGCGGGCACGGCCATCGGCGATCCGGAAACCCTCACGGCCGGTGCGGGTTCCGTGCCGCCGCCAGAGAGGGGCACTTCCCGTGTTTGCGCTTCTACGGGCTTGGGAGGCTCGGCCAACGGCATGGCCGGAGCGACGACAGGTCTTTCGCGGGCCGGGTCGGACTTGACTGTGGGGCGGACAGGAGGAGAAGGCCATCCCCCGCGAGTCGCCTTGTCGGCCTGGACTTTAGGAGCGGCAACCCTCGGTTCGGACAGGATTCTGGAAACACTGCTTGCCGAAGAGGCCCCGGTCAAACGGTGACCATGAATCTGGCGGAGGCTGGCCCTGACCTCGTCGGGGTCAATGGCGGGCAACGCATTATCCTGGCCTGCAGACGCAGATTGTCCTCTCGGCCTCCCGTCGCGCCGTTGTCGAAAGGCACTTTGCAGGTTGCCTTGCAGCTCCGGTAGCTCGATGAGCGGCAGGTCTCTTTCTGCCGCCTCCGCTGGCATCTTGGACTGAAATCGCTGCTTCAGCCGGTCGTAATCGATGTCCAACTGCGGCATCTGATGGCTATCGGGCTCAGAGCGGGCAACGGTTCTTGTCGAACGTGGGGTCGGGTTGCCGGCGGCGGTTGGAACGTGACGCCTGGACGCGACCGGATCTTCGCACGAGGGGATGGCCCACTTAATCGGCCATTGCCCATCCCGGGCATGGCCGCCGCTGGCCCTGCCACGCCAGTCGAACCGTTGCAGAACCTTTCCCAGCGAGGTCCGACCCGTCCGGTCCAGCCAGATCACGCCACACACCAAACCCGCTACCACGACAAAAAAAGCCAAAACCCACACAGTCGACATCCAAAGTTTGGTTACGCCAAGGCCCCGTCACGACTCGGGCCACTCGAAACGGCAGACCAGCGGCAGGATTGTAGGGCTTTTTGCCGTCTATCTGAATCCGCAAGCAGGCATATTTCGCGCTTTTGGCCGGCGCAGGATTGAAGACGTGCCCGAGATGGCGTTAGACCTGACCGATTTTGTGGGTGGCACTTATTCATGAGCCTAACCACAGCATCAAGCGGAACATCTGCCAGGTGATATGCCGGCTGGCCTGCGGCGGCCATGCCTTCGGCCAAGGTGGGCGCTACCACACGCTTTCATGCCGACTAGACAGGGCGGCAGGTTGGCAAAGAACGCCGACAGTTGTGGGCAAGCTACCTGTTAGCGCAGCACCACCTTGCCATGCTCATCCACGCCGTGAACCTGAAACACGTTCTTGGCCAGATCCAGCCCGATCGTTCTAATGTTCATGGTGACGCTCCCTTCAATCGGTGAGTCGGTTGCAAACTCACTGTGGCACCGCAATGCCGGTTCAGGAAGGGGGCTTCCATACCACTGCAGCAACATGAGGAGGCAGGCCAGGAGCACGACGAACTCGAGCCATGCTCGGCGGCGGGCGCGGTGCTCGATCGCGTCGAAGGGTATCCGCCATTCCTACGGGCTGTAGCAGATGGAGCTGCCGTTGCAGTGCTTGGTCATGGCGGGCTCCGGAAAAGAAAAGCCCCGCGGGTGGGCGGGGCAGAACTCCATGCAAGATGGAGGAGAGAGGGTGGCGGCCCGGGCGTCTTATCCAAATGACCGAGGTCATGGAATCCGGGTCGCCGTACAATAAGTTTTTGATATTGTTTGACTGGCCTGGCTTAGGTGCGTATAACGGTGATGCAGGATCTTCAAGCGTAAACTTATCGTTACATCGTAAGCACCTCAAAACGGCACGCCTTGTTCCAATATCTATCCCTTGATCGTCATGCATCCCGAGCGAAAGCTCTTTATCTGAATAATTAAGGAATACATTATGGAAACCGGTACCGTTAAATGGTTTAACGATGCAAAAGGCTTTGGCTTCATCACCCCTGATGCAGGTGGCGATGATCTGTTCGCGCACTTCTCCGAAGTGAAGGCAGATGGCTTCAAGACCCTGCAAGAAGGCCAGAAGGTGAGCTACACCAAAGGCATGGGCCAAAAAGGCCCGCAAGCAACAAACATTCAGCCGCTGTAAGTCGCGCTGAATCGTTGCTCTACTAAGCCCCGCAGATGCGGGGCTTTTGCATTGCCGATCTCCTGCGCTGACCCACAAGGCAGTGAGCGTTGACCAGCCTGCGGTGTGCGGCGCGTACGCGGTGCGGATATATCGGGATGGCCAACCCCGCAAGAGGCTTCTAAGCTCAAAAACCTCCGAACAAGGCGGGAACGTTGTACCCTAGCCATCCAAAATTGATAGAGCGACCTGAAAAATGGAAAAGGCAATCAGACTGATCGGGGCGGCCCTTACGAAAAATGGGAAATACAAAATTTTTCTCGAGACGGACGATGAAGCAAGACAACCCATGGGAACGCGGGAGATTGACGCCGACGTGATTCGCTTGCTTTTCCCTGTCCCCCTTAACGACAAGGGGGATGCCAAAGAGCTGGAAAGCCGCCTTCACCAAGGGCTCACCAACGGGAAGAATGCCGAGGCCGTTAAAGTGCTCCACGACCTCATTACCATCGAGAAAGCCGTTCGCATCAAGTTAGGTCATATCACGCACATGAAGCCCTTGGCCGCTGGCAAAAAGCCTGCGAAGTAACGTCTGCTCTTGTTGGCATCGATGACCGTCCTGACGGTGTGCGCGGCGCGATGCCTGCTACTCCTTGCCAGACGTTCACTTATCTCCGCAGGGCGATCAGCAATGAGGCCGCGCGCAGCACCTGCGCCGGCCGCACGCGGATCTCACCGCAGCCGTTGATCTTGATGTCGATATGGAAGCCCTTCGCGACGGGGCGAACCGCGGCCCCCGCGCCGGCACCCTCCCGGTGCTTGGCCTTGAACGTCACGGAATCGCCTTTCTTTACTGCCTCGGTCATCTCTTTCTCCGGTTGGTTGTGCTGCTAGAAAACACCTGAGCTCCCCTCATGGAAGCCGCTCAGGTGACGGCCCTGTTGCCAAGGCCATCGGCACTACCTCATCAGCCGTTGGGCCGGGCCGCCGCTCGCCTGTGTACTTCGAATCCCTGATCTCTCGCTGATCCTGAGCGGCAACGGTGTTTGGTCGTCGCCGTCTCCTGACCCTTGCTGGTTGGCAGGTTCTTGCCTGGTGGCTCGCTCATTGCGCGCCTGCAGGACCGCAAGGAAGCCTCGTCGATGCTGTACACCTCCTGCCCGGACGCGTGCTCGGCCAACACCGCCATCATGCGGCGCGATAAGTCGCCATACAGCGTGTAGTTCGAGCTGAACACCGCGCGACGCCGTGGCGCTTGCACAGCGCAGCAATCTGGAATAACCGGCCGAACGCCGGGATACCCACGGCCGAGCGCGCTACCACGCAGCCGCCGTTATTGCTCAAAACGATCCACCACGCCGAACACCACAAGATCCTTATAGAGGCTTAAACTGATATCGTACAAATTCAAAATGCGCGGGATCGACTGGCCGGGGAAAGAGGAATAGGGAGGGTTTATGCGCCCGACAACGGCGCGACCAGGTCGGGACCGGCGTTGCGGACGTTACCGACCGCCGGCGACACCGGCCAGGCGCGCAGCCATTCGGATGGGCAGGGTTCGAGCAGGGAATGCAGGAGCGGTGGCGGTGCGTCCAGCGCCAGCCAGTCGCGGTAGTGCTCGGGCGGCAGGATGCAGGCGAGCCGGTCGTGGATCGGTCGCACCAGGTCATTGGCTGCCCCGACGATGATGCTGCAGCTGTCGAGCAACTCACCGGTGGCGGGGTCGGTCCAGCGCTCCCACAGTCCGGCGAACGCCAGCCCGTCGCCGGCGGCGTCGGTGATGAACCACGGCTGCTTGCGCGCGCCGCCGGTGTCCTGCCATTCGTACAGGCCGGACGCCGGGATGAGGCAGCGCCGCTGCTTGAACGCGGCGCGGAACGCCGGCTTCTCGGCTACCGTCTCGGCGCGCGCGTTGATGGTGCTGTAGCCGATCTTGCGGTCCTTGGCCCAGAACGGGATCAGGCCCCAGTGCGCGTCGACCACCTCGTAGCCGCCGGCGTCGGCCGAGCGGATGATCGGGATGCTCTGACTCGGCGCGACGTTGTAGCGCGGCGGCAAGTCGAGGTCGAGCTGATACCCGAGTTTGGTAAAGCGGGAGTAGATCGCGAAGCGGCCGCACATTGCAAGGCCTCCAGAAGATGGCTTCTGTATGGTAGGTGGCGGGGGGCTTATACGAAAATCGATACTCTTTTACACGCGCCATGTAAATGGCGTGCAAATGACCGGAATGCAAAACGGGCCTTGCAGCGCTGCAAGGCCCGTCGTATTTGGTGCCGGCGAAAGGAGTCGAACCCTCGACCTTCTGATTACAAGTCAGCTGCTCTACCAACTGAGCTACGCCGGCGTAGGGGTCGGATTATGCCGTGTGCGCAGACGCGCCGCAAGCGTTAACGACGACGTTTGGCTTTGGCCTCGGCCGGGTGCTTTGCCGGCTTCGCTTTGATCTGACGCTTGCCTGGCATCTTGGCGACATGCTTTGCCGACTTGCCCGCATGCTTCGTCTTGTGCGCTCCGGCCTTCGACGACCGCTTGGCCTGGCGGACGTCCGAGGTCCTAGAAACCTGGCGTTTTGCGGTTTTTTTCACGGTGTGCGACTTCTTCGCGTGGGTCGGCGTCTTGCCTCGGGAAGATTTCACCGCTTTACCCGCCGCCTTGCGTAAAGAAGCGGCCGCCTTGCGGGGGGCTTTCTTGCCGTGACCAGCCTGTGTCGCCTTTGCCTGCGGTCGTTTCAAATGCTTGCCAGGCGCCGCTTTGCGGCCGTGCGCTGCTTTTGCCTTGCCTGGGTGGGCCTTGCCGTGGCGACTCGCGCGCGAAGTAGTCGTCTTGCCGTGTTTGCCGGCCTTGGTGGCGGCTTTTACATAAGTGCGCTCAGGCTGGGCGGAAGCGTTGCGACTGACCGGACGTTCGGTAGCGGGGGCGGCTGCAGGTGCTGCCGCGCGCGGAGCGGCTTTCTTGGCTCGGGCCGGGGCGGCGGGCTGATAGTCGCCGGGCAAGGGAGCGTCTTCGAGCGACGCGAAGGCCGGCGTGGCGAGACTTGCGCCGAGCAGGCAGAGCGCGCAAAGACTTCTGAAATCTTTGAAATTCATGACGAAAGCGTAACCGTATACAATCTGCAATTTTAAGAAGGGAAGCGAAATTTATATTACCATGAAAGAGCCTTGCGCCCGGCCGGGCGCGAACCGGCTCCAATAAGATCAATCGACGCTATACGAGGGAGATCCCGCATGAATTTAAATAGAAGATGGGTTCTGGTAGGCATGGTCGCCGCCGTTCTGGCCGCCAGTGGGTGCGGCAAAAAAGACGAGGCGACCCCGGCCGCTTCGGCACCGGCCGCCGAAGCCGGCGTGAGGGAATACATCGTCGCCAGCGATGCCGCCTACGCGCCATTCGAATTCCAGAACGACAAGAACGAAGTGGCGGGTTTCTCGGTCGACGTCTTGTCTGCCGCGGCCGAAAAAGGGGGCTTCAAGGTCAAGTTCGTCAACACGCCGTGGGAAGGCATCTTCGCGACGCTCGAACAGGGTGACCGCGACATCGTGTCCTCGTCGGTCACCATCACCGACGAGCGCAAAGAGAGCATGGACTTCTCCGATCCTTACTTCGAGGCGCGTCAACTGATCGCGGTCGGCAAGGGCGTGGCCGGTGTGAAGTCGTTCCAGGACCTGAAGAACAAGAAGGTCTCGGTCCAGACCGGCACCACCGGCGACGCGGTGGTGCAGAAGTTGCTGGGCAAGACCAGCCCGGACATCAAGCGCTTCGAGAGCATGCCGCTCGCGCTCAAGGAAGTCGAAAGCGGCGGCGTCGAGGCGTCGGTCGGCGACAACGGCGTGGTCATCAACTACGTGAAGAACAACCCGGGCAGCGGGCTGGCCACCGTCGAAGACACGCAGAGCTTCAAGCCGGAATTCTATGGTTTCGCGGTGAAGAAGGGCAATGCCGAGCTGGTGCAGAAGATCAACAAGGGCCTGGCCGCGATCAAGGCCGATGGCACCTACGACACGATCTACAAGAAATACTTCGGTAGCTGAGTTCGGCCCGTCCCTTCGCGATCGCGCAGCGGCGGTTTTTCGACGCCCCGCACGGTATGCAAACCAAGAACGGCGGGGCCGGTCGCCCACGAGGCGACGCATACGATGTTCGCAGGGAGGACATCATGGAATTTCGCTGGCAGATGATCGCCGAGTATCTGCCCCTGTTTATCGACGGGATCAAGATGACGCTCGGCATCACCTTGATCGCCGTTTTCTTCGGGGTATTGATCGGGCTTTTCATGGGGGTAGCGAGGTTGGCCGAGGCCCGCCACGGCGCACTCAAATGGCTGCTCAAGTTCGGCGTGCGCTGGCCGGCTGCCGCCTACGTCACCTTTTTTCGCGGCACGCCGCTGTTCGTGCAGATCCTGTTGATCCACTTCGCGCTGATGCCGACGCTGGTCCACCCGGCCGACGGCCTCTTGATTAGCGGCGAACTGGCACGCGAAATCCGCCAGAACTACGGCGCCTTCTTCTCGGGCCTGTTGGCGCTGACGTTGAACGCCGGCGCCTATATCACCGAGATCTTCCGCGCTGGCATCCAGTCGATCGACAAGGGGCAGATGGAGGCGGCGCGTTCGCTCGGCCTGTCCTACGGCAAGGCGATGAAGTTTGTCGTCGTCCCGCAGGCCTTCCGGCGCATGCTGCCGCCGCTGGGCAACGAGGCGATCATGCTGTTGAAAGACAGCTCGCTCGTGTCGGCGATAGGGTTGGCCGAGCTCGCCTTTGCCGCGCGCACCGTCGCCGGCGTCTACTCGCGCTACTGGGAGCCGTATCTGACGATTTCCTTCATCTACCTGGGGCTGACCATGCTGATGGCGTGGGGCATCAGCCACCTCGAAGGCCGGCTGAGGATTGCCACCCGCTAGACGCGCAAAGCGCTATAAGCCGGCCCGCGGGCCGGCTTTTTTATTGTCATAAAGCTTGGCCGAGCCTGCCGTTATAGGGGTCGCCGTGGTAATATCCTCGGTATTTGCCATCAAAAGCGATTGCCCATTTACCCATGACAGATCAGCTTTTCGCCAAGGAAACGATTCCGATCAGCCTGGAAGAGGAGATGCGCCGCTCCTACCTCGATTACGCGATGAGCGTGATCGTCGGGCGCGCGCTCCCCGACGTGCGCGACGGCCTCAAGCCGGTGCACCGCCGCGTGCTGTTCGCCATGCACGAGCTGTCCAACGACTGGAACCGCGCATACAAGAAATCGGCGCGTATCGTCGGCGACGTGATCGGTAAATACCACCCGCACGGCGACACCGCGGTGTACGACACCATCGTGCGCATGGCGCAGAACTTCTCGCTGCGCTACCCGCTGGTCGACGGCCAAGGCAACTTCGGTTCGGTCGACGGCGACAACGCCGCCGCGATGCGGTACACCGAAATCCGCATGGCGCGCATCGCGCACGAACTGCTCGCCGACATCGACAAGGACACGGTCGACTTCGGCCCGAACTACGACGGCTCCGAGCACGAACCGCTGATCCTGCCGGCCAAGATCCCGAACCTGCTGATCAACGGCAGTTCGGGCATCGCCGTCGGCATGGCGACCAACATCCCGCCGCATAACCTCAACGAGGTGGTCGACGCTTGTCTCGCGCTGCTCGCCAACGGCGAACTGACCATCGACGAACTGATCGACATCATCCCGGCGCCGGACTTCCCGACCGCCGGCATCATCTACGGCACCGCCGGGGTGAAAGAAGGCTACCGCACCGGCCGTGGCCGCGTGATCATGCGCGCGCGCACCCACACCGAGCCGATCGGCAAGGGCGACCGCGAAGCGATCATTGTCGACGAGATCCCGTACCAGGTGAACAAGGCGCGCCTGTTGGAGCGCATCGGCGAGCTGGTGCGCGACAAGCAGATCGAGGGCATCTCCGACCTGCGCGACGAGTCGGACAAGTCCGGCATGCGCGTGGTGATCGAGCTCAAGCGCGGCGAAATGCCCGAGGTGGTGCTCAACCACCTGTACAAGCTGACGCAGCTGCAGGACAGCTTCGGCATCAATATGGTGGCGCTGGTCGACGGCCAGCCGCGCCTGTTGAACATCAAGCAGATCCTCGAAGAATTCCTGCGCCACCGCCGCGAGGTGGTGACGCGTCGCACGCTGTTCGAGCTCAGGAAGGCGCGCGAACGCGGCCATGTGCTCGAAGGCCTGGCGGTCGCGCTGTCGAACGTCGACGAGATCATCGCGCTGATCAAGGCCTCGGCCAACCCGGCCGAGGCCAAGGCCGGCCTGATGGGCCGTGCGTGGCGCTCGGGCCTGGTCGAAGAGATGCTGTCGCGCGTCGATCCGGCCAAGGCCCGCCCCGAAGGGTTGGCCGAGGCCTTCGGCCTGAAAGACGACGGTTACCGCCTGTCCGACACCCAGGCCCAGGCGATCCTCGACCTGCGCCTGCAGCGCCTGACCGGCCTCGAGCAGGACAAGATCGTCGGCGAATACCGCGACATCATGGACGTGATCCTCGACCTGATCGACATCCTCGACCGTCCGGAGCGGATCAACCAGATCATTTCCGACGAGCTGACCGCGATCAAGACCCAGTTCGGCGACGCGCGCCGCTCCGAGATCGAGCCGTTCGGCGGCGACATCAACATCGAAGACCTGATCACGCCGCAGGACATGGTCGTCACGCTGTCGCACGGCGGCTACATCAAGGCGCAGCCGGTCGGCGACTACCAGAGCCAGCGCCGCGGCGGCCGCGGCAAGCTCGCGGCGGCGACCAAGGAAGACGACTTCGTCGAGACGCTATTCGTCGCCAACACGCACGACTACCTGCTGTGCTTCTCCAGCCTCGGCCGCTGCTACTGGATCAAGGTCTACAACGTGCCGCAGGGCGGCCGCACCAGCCGCGGCAAGCCGATCGTCAACGTGCTCGCGCTCGCCGACGGCGAAAAGATCAACGCGGTGCTGCCGGTCAAGGAGTTCCGCGAAGACCAGTACGTGTTCATGTGCACCGCCACCGGCACGGTGAAGAAGACCTCGCTGATCGACTTCTCGCGCCCGCGCACCGCCGGCATCATCGCGATCAACCTGGATGACGACGACAAGCTGATCGGCGTCGCGCTGACCGCCGGCGCCGACCAGATCATGCTGTTCTCCGACGCCGGCAAGTCGGTGCGCTTCGTCGAGACCGACGTGCGCGCGATGGGCCGGACCGCCGGCGGCGTGCGCGGCATGGCGTTGGCCGAGGGGCAGCGCGTGATCTCGCTGCTGGTCGCCAACGACGACGCGCAGCAGGTGCTGACCGCGACCGAAAACGGCTACGGCAAACGCACGCCGGTCGGCGACTACCGCCTGACCAGCCGCGGCACGCAGGGCGTGATCGCGATCGACACCGGCGAACGCAACGGCAGCCTCGTCGCCGCGATCCTGGTCGAGGAAAGCGACGACGTGATGCTGATCACCACCGGCGGCGTGCTGATCCGCACCAAGGTCGCCGAGGTGCGCGAGACCGGCCGTGCAGCGCAGGGCGTGCGCCTGATCAACCTCGACGAGGGCGAGAAGCTGATCGGCATCGAAAAGGTCGCCGAAGCCGAGGAAGACGAGATCCTGAGCGAAGCAGCCGAAGCGGCTGACGGCGAAGCCGGTCCGGCCACGGAAGACACCGACGCATGAGTGCGACGCCGGCCAACCCCGCCGTCTTCGAAACGCTGAGTGCGATCTTCGCCGGCCTGCCGCACTGCAAGACGCTCGGTTTCGAGTACGTCGGCTGCGACGGCATCAGGCCGACGCTCAGGCTCGAATGGCGCGCGGACCTGGTCGGCAACCCGGCGAGCGGCGTGGTCCACGGCGGCGTGATCACGTCGCTGGTCGATACCACCAGTGCGATCGCAGTCGCCGCCAGGTTGGCCGAGCTCGAAACGATCGCGACGCTCGATTTGCGCATCGACTACCTGAAGGCCGCGGCCCCGGGCAAGGCGATCCACTGCACCGCCGAGTGCTACCGGCTCGCCGGCCAGGTCGGCTTCACCCGCGCCGTCTGCTACCACGACGACCCGAACGACCCGATCGCGCACGGAGTCGCGACCTTCATGCGCGAATCGAACCCGCGGCCGATGTGGCGCGAAGGGGCAGGCCAATGAGCGCCTTCATGGAACGACTGCTCGAGATGCGCGATCAGAAGCGCTACCGGGACATCATCGATGAGATTCCGTACGCGAAGCTGATGGGCGTCGAGTTCGCCGAGGACGACGCGGGCGAACTGCTGTTTTCGCTGCCGTTCGATCCCAAGAACGTCGGCAACACCACGCTGCCGGCGCTGCACGGTGGCCTGATCGGCGGCTTTCTCGAAAACGCCGCGATGCTGCACCTGATCTGGAACCGCGAATCGCTCGAGACGCCGAAGATCGTCGATTTCTCGCTCGACTACCTGCGTTCGGGCCGCGCGCAAACGCTGTACGCGCGCTGCGCGATCACCAAGCAGGGCAAGCGCGTCGCGCACATGCTGATCGAGGCGTGGCAGGACGATCCGGCCCGGCCGGTCGCCGTCGCGCGCGCCCACTTCCTTTTGCAAACATCCTGAAAGTTGGAGACGCTCAAGATGGCCAAGGTGTACAACTTCTCCGCCGGCCCGGCGGTCCTGCCGCACGCAGTGCTGGCCGAAGCGCAAAGCGAGATGCTCGACTGGCACGGCTCCGGCATGTGCGTGATGGAGATGAGCCATCGCGGCAAGGAGTTCATGGAGATCATCCACGACGCCGAGCACGACCTGCGCGAACTGATGGCGATCCCGGCTAACTACAAGGTGTTGTTCCTGCAGGGCGGCGCCAGCCTGCAGTTCGCGATGGTGCCGCTGAACCTGCTGGGCGACAAGGGAAGCTTCGACATCGTCGACACCGGCCACTGGTCGCGCCTCGCGATCAAGGAAGGGCGCCGCTACGGCAAGGTCAACGTCGTCGCCTCGAGCGAGGACCGCCACTACAGCTACGTGCCGACGCAGGATGCCTGGCAGTGCGATCCTGACGCCGCGTATCTGCACTACACATCGAACGAGACCATCGGCGGCCTGCAGTTCGACTTCGTCCCCGACGTCGACGTGCCACTCGTGTGCGACATGTCGTCCGACCTGCTGTCGCGCGAGATCGACGTCAGCAAATACGGCCTGATCTACGCCGGCGCGCAGAAGAACATCGGCCCGTCCGGGCTGACGCTCGTCATCGTGTGCGAAGACCTGCTCGGCAAGGCTCACGCCGACCTGCCGACCATGCTCAACTATCAGACGCACGCCGACGCCGACTCGATGTACAACACGCCGGCGACCTATCCGATCTACATCGCCGGCCTGGTGTTCAAGTGGATGAAGGAGCAGGGCGGCGTGAAGGCGATGGCGTCGCGCAACACCGAGAAGGCCGGGCTGCTCTACCACGCGATCACGTCGAGCGACGGCTTCTACAGCACGCATATCGAGGCGCCTTACCGCTCGCAGATGAACGTCGTGTTCAAGCTGAAGAACGAGGCGCTCGACGACGCCTTCCTGTCCGAGGCGAAGAAGAACGGCCTCGTGCAGCTGAAGGGGCACCGCGCGGTCGGCGGCATGCGCGCGTCGATCTATAACGCGATGCCGATCGAAGGCGTGAAGCAGCTGGTGCACTTCATGCTCGACTTCGCGCGCCAGCGCGGCTGAGCGCGGCGCGACCTCGGCCAACCTCACGAACCCGCCGTCGGCGGGTTTTTTATTGCCCGAAGGTCGGCCGAGCCTTTAGGCTGGAGCCTCCCCGCGAGGAAAACCCCATCATGGACCGCACCCTGATCTACGGCGGCGTGATCGTCTCACTCAGCATGGGCATCCGTCACGGCTTCAGCTTCTTCATGGCGCCGATGACCGCCGACTTCGGCTGGAGCCGCGAGACCTTCGCGCTCGCCGCGCTCGACACCGTGTCGCGCCACACGGCTGGCTCGCCGACATGAAGGGCACCTTCCTAACCGCGTGGCGGCTGCGCGACCGCTCGCGGCGCTGCTGGCCGCGCTGTTCGCCTCCTATCTGCCCCCCCACCTTTTCGGTGACCGTCGCCAACCTGGTGAGGCGTGGTGCGGGGTTGGCCGAGCCCGTGCGGCACCAAATCCCGGGAAATGTCGCGACAGTCCTTGCGACGCCCGGCCATCTCGCGGAAACTTACCCGATTGGTAAAGGCCACCTGTCATCCTGAAAGACTGAGAACGTGTCGGAAGAACTGCTAAAAAAACATCGGGACGCCATCGACAGCATCGACGCCCAGGTACTGAATCTGCTCAACGAACGCGCCGAACACGCGCGCACGATCGGCGAAATCAAGGGGAGCGGCGTCGTCTATCGCCCCGAACGCGAGGCTCAGGTCCTGCGCCGCATCAAGGACATCAACCCCGGCCCCTTGCCGGGTGAATCGGTCGCGCGGCTGTTCCGCGAGATCATGTCCGAGTGCCTGGCGCTCGAACGTCCGCTGTCCATCGCCTACCTCGGCCCGGAAGGCACCTTCACCCAGCAGGCGGCGGTCAAGCACTTCGGCCACGCCGCGCACACCGTCGCCTGTGCATCGATCGACGAGGTGTTCCGCCTGGTCGAATCACGCCAGCTCGACTACGCGGTGGTGCCGGTCGAGAACTCGACCGAGGGCGCGGTCGGCCGCACGCTCGACCTCTTGGTCAACACACCGCTGAAGATCTGCGGCGAGGTGGTGCTGCGCATCCACCATCACCTGCAGCGCAAGACGCCGAGCTTCGACGGCATCCGCCGCGTGTATTCGCACGCACAGTCGCTCGCGCAGTGCCACGAATGGCTGAACAAGAACCTGCCGGCCGACGTCGAGCGCGTGTCAGTCGCGAGCAACGCCGAAGCGGCGCGCCTGGCGAGCGAGGACGACAGCTTCGCCGCGATCGCCGGCCAGTCGGCCGCCGAGCGCTACAACCTGATCAAACTCGCCGAGAACATCGAGGACGAGCCGAACAACACCACGCGCTTCCTCATCCTCGGCCTGCAGGACGTCGCGCCGTCCGGCCAGGACAAGACGTCGATCGTCGTCTCGGCGCCGAACCGGCCGGGCGCGGTGCATTCGCTCTTGGCGCCGATGGCCGACAACGGCGTGTCGATGACCAAGTTCGAGTCGCGCCCGTCGCGCGCCGGCCTGTGGGACTACGTGTTCTTCATCGATCTGGAAGGCCACCACGACGACAAGGCGCTGCAACTGGCGCTCGAAGGGTTGGCCGAGCGCGCCGCCTACGTGAAGGTGCTGGGTTCCTACCCGGTGGCGGTGCTGTAAAGGGGAACAAGAATGGAACTCGAATCGATTTGCGTCTTCTGCGGCGCCAATCCGGGCGCGCGCCCGCAGTATCTGGCCGCCGCGCAAGCCTTCGGCCGGCGCGTCGCCGAAGAAGGGCTGGCGCTGGTCTATGGCGGCGGCAACATCGGCCTGATGGGCGCGGTCGCCGACGCGGCGCTGGAGGCCGGCGGCCGCGTGCTCGGCATCATCCCGGGCTTCCTGAAGGACAAGGAAGTCGCGCACGACGGCCTGTCCGAACTCGTCGTCACCGAGTCGATGCACCAGCGCAAGGCGCAGATGGCGGCGCGCTCCGACGCCTTCGTCGCGCTGCCGGGCGGCTTCGGCACCTTCGAGGAGCTGTTTGAGATGATCACCTGGTCGCAGCTGCACCTGCACCAGAAGCCGGTCGCGCTGTTGAACCTTGACGGCTTCTACGACCCGCTGATGGCGCAGATCGACCGGGCCATCGGCGAGGGCTTCATCCGCGAGGAAAACCGCCCGCTGGTGACCGCTCACCCCGACATCGACGACTTGGTCGCCGCGCTGAAGACCTACCGCCACCACGCGGCCGACCGCTGGCTGCCGGCGGTGGCGGGCTAGGATGGCGATGGACCTGCAAGCGCTTGCCCCCGACTACATCCGCGCCATCGACCCCTACGTGCCGGGCAAGCCGGTCGCCGAACTCGCGCGCGAGATCGGCTTGGCCGAGTCTGACATCGTCAAGCTGGCGTCGAACGAGAACCCGCTAGGCCTGCCGCCGAAGGCTCGCGCCGCACTCGAAAGCGCCGTCGCCGGCCTTGCGCGCTACCCGGACGGCAACGGTTACGACCTGAAGGCGGCGATCGCCGCCAAGTTCGGCGTCGGCACCGATTCCATCGTGCTCGGCAACGGTTCGGGCGACCTGTTGGCGCTGGTCGCGCGCGCCTTCCTGGCGCCGGGCGACTCGGCGGTGTTTTCCGAATACGCGTTCGCCGGCTACCCGCTGGCGGTGCAGATGGCCGGCGCGCGCTCGATCGAGGTCAAGGCGCGCGATTACGGCCACGACCTCGACGCGATGCTCGCCGCGATCGAAGCGTCGACCAAGCTCGTCTTCGTCGCCAACCCGAACAACCCGACCGGCACGCTGATCAAACCGGGCGAACTGCTCGAATTCCTCGAGGCGGTGCCGGCCGACGTGCTGGTGCTGCTCGACGAGGCCTACGTCGAATTCCTGCCGCCCGAATCGAAGTTCGACAGCGTCGGCCAGCTGGCGGCGTTCCCGAACCTGATCGTATCGCGCACCTTCTCGAAGGCCTACGGACTGGCCGGCCTGCGCGTCGGCTTCGGCCTGATGCACCCGAGCGTCGCCAACCTGGTCAACCGCGTGCGCGCGCCGTTCAACGTCAACAGCCTCGCGCAGGCGGCCGCCTGCGCGGCGCTCGACGACGACGAGTTCATCGCCAGAACGATCAAGCTCAACCAGGAAGGCATGAAGGCGATCACCGACGCGCTGGCACGGTTGGACCTGCCGTACATCCGCTCGTGGGCGAACTTCGTCACCTTCCACGTCGGCGACGCCAAGCTGCTCAACGAGTATTTGTTGAAAAACGGCGTGATCGTAAGGCCGTTGGCGAGCTACAGGATGCCGAACAGCCTCAGGGTGTCGATAGGCCTGCCGCACGAGAACGCGCGCTTCATCGAGGTGCTTGACTCGGCGCTCGACTGACACGAGCGACACCGCTTTGTGGAGGGCTCCGCCAGCCTTGAGAACGAACCGTCTCGTGACAAGCACCAGGAGGAGGGCAATGGCTGAAGAAGTGATCCGGCTGACGCTGTCGCAGCGCCAGGACTATCGGTTCGACACGCGTTTCGACGACGGCCTGTCGCTGCTGGCCGATGAGCCGCCGCCTCTTGGCGCAGGCAGTGGCCCGTCGCCGACGCAACTCTTGCTCGCGTCGGTCGCCAACTGCCTGACGGCGAGTCTCTTGTTCGCTCTGCGCAAGCATCACGAGCCCGAGGCGCCGCTGCTGGCAGAGGCCGAGTGCGAGGTCGATCGCAATGAGCGCGGCCGGCTGCGCGTGACCGGCATCGCCGTCACCTTGCGGCTCGGCCTGCCGGCCACCGACTACGGCAAACTCGAGCGCATCCTCGCGAGCTTCGAAGACTTCTGTACCGTCTCACAGAGCGTCGCCGTCGGCATCCCGATGCGGACGACGGTGATCGATTCGCTGGGTGCCGTGCTGAAGACCGCCAACGAATCCTGATCGCTATCCTAAAAAAAGCTCGGCCAACCTTTGAAGGTTGGCCGAGCTTTTTTTAATGAACCGACGAATCAGCCGGCGAGCACGCGGATCAGCGCCGTCGACACCAGTTCGCCGATACGCGCCAGATACTGTGTGTGCATGCTGAAGGCGAAGCGCTCGGCGTCGTCGCTGGCGAGCACCATCAGGCCGAACGGCTCGCGTCCCGGCTCGCGCAAGGGCAGCTGCGCGAACGATTGCAGCACCGGCTGAGCCGGGAACCAGCCGAGCACCTCGTCGTTGGCGTAGGGGCCGCAGTAGGGCGCGGCAAGATTGCGCGCCAGCTGGCGCACCGCTTCGCGTGAGTTGTAGAGGGCCGGCGCGGCCTCGGCGGCAGGATGCCACAAGCGGATCGCCACGCGGTCGAGGCCGAATGCGTCGGAGAAAGCCGACAGCATCGCCGCCACCATAGCCTCGAGCTCGTCCTCGGCCAACAGCGCGAGAGACAAGCGGTGGGTGCGCACTATGATCCGGTCGTTGGCGTCGCCGTGCGCCATCAGCTGCGTGAGACGGCTTTCCAGATTCCGCTTCTGGTCGCGCAGTTCGAGTAGCTGCCGCTCGGCGAGCGGTACCACCACCCGCTCGGCCGACGGCTTCAGGCCGAACCGTTCCGCGTGAATCTTCAGGAAGGCCGGATCGGCCTCGAGAAACGCCAAAACCTCGTCGCTGTGCATCGCCACCTCAATCGTTGATCAGGCTATTCAGAATTCGACCTCACCGGAAAACACCGTGACCGCCGGACCGGTCATGTAGACCGGCTGGCCCGGACCGGCCCATTCTATGGTCAGGTCGCCACCGCGGGTGTGAACCTTGACTTGCGCATCGAGCAGGCCGCGGCGGATGCCGGCAACCACCGCCGCGCACGCACCGGTGCCACAGGCCAGCGTCTCGCCGGCGCCGCGCTCGAACACGCGCAGGCGGATCTCGCCGCGCGACACGATCTGCATGAAGCCTGCGTTGACGCGCTCGGGAAAGCGCTCGTGCGTCTCGATCGCCGCGCCGACTTCGGCGACCGGCGCCGTATCGACGTCGTCGACGACCTGCACCGCGTGCGGGTTGCCCATCGACACCACGCTGACCTGCCAGGTCCTGCCTGCCGCGTCGAGCGGGTAGTCGACTGCCTCGGTTTCGGCAAGGAAGGGAATCTCGGCAGGCACGAAGCGCGGCATGCCCATGTCGACCTTCACGCTGCCGTCCTTTTCCAGCTGCGGCACGATCACGCCCTTGGCGGTCTCGACGCGGATCGCCGGCTTGTTGGTCAGCCGCTGCTCGGTGACGAAGCGCGCGAAGCAACGCGCGCCGTTGCCGCACTGTTCGACCTCGCCGCCGTCGTTGTTGAAGATGCGGTAGCGGAAGTCGTTGTCGGCCTCGCGCGGCGCCTCGACCAAGAGGAGCTGGTCGAAGCCGATGCCGAAATGGCGGTCGCCCAGCTCGCGGATGCGCTCCGGGGCCAGGGTCACGGTCTGGCGCACGCCGTCGATCACGACGAAGTCGTTGCCGAGGCCGTGCATCTTGCTGAACTTGAGTTTCATGCTGTCGTAAGGAATGAGTTGGATGGCGAAATCGCCCTCATCTTAACCGATTCGCCCAGCCAGCATACTCATAAAATCCCGAAAATTGACAAGCTTACTGACCGGTAAGTAGAGTGCCTTCATGACAACACCACAGCCCCTGACCGCGCGCGACGACACCCGCAGCAAGATTCTCGACCTCGCCGAGCTGTTGTGGCTCGGCCGCGGCTTCAACGGTTTCAGCTACCAGCACATCAGCCGCGAGCTCGGCGTGAAGAACGCCGCGATCCACTACCACTTTCCGCACAAGGTCGACCTCGGCGTCGAGCTGGTGCGCCGTTATCGCCGGCGCCTCGCGCGCTATATCGAGGCCTCGGCCAAGCTCGACGCGCGAGCACAGCTCGAGCGCTTCTTCGCGCTGTCCGACGCCTATTTCCTCAACGAACAACAGATCTGCCCGAGCGGCAGCCTGTCGGCCGAGTTCCACACCTTGCCCGACGAGCTGAAGGCCGAGGCGGCGCTGTTCGTCGTCGACATGCGCGCCTGGGCACTCGCCATCGTAAGGCAGGGCAGGGAGGAGGGCAGTCTCGCCGCCATCGGCCGCGACGAGGAAACCGCCGACATTCTTTACGCAGGCCTGCAAGGCGCGCTGCAACTGGCGCGCATGGCGCCGGATCTGCTCGAACACGTGAAGTCCGCCTTGCGTGTTCAACTGGGCATCACGCCCGGCGTTTGATACCAAAACCTAAAACGACAAAACCCCACGAGGAATCCATGAACCGAATCCAGAACCGCATGAGCCGGCTTGCCGCGCGCTGCAACGGCCTGCCGACCGGCCTCAGAAGCGTCGTCCTGACCCGTCTGTTTTCCAGGTTGGTGCCGTTTCTCGGCACCGCCAGCCTGCGCTTCGACCAGGTCACCCCGCAGCAGGTGGTGGTCTCGGTGCGCAACCGCCGCAAGGTGCAGAACCACATCAAGGGCGTGCACGCTGCGGCGATGGCGCTGTTGGCCGAGACCGCGACCGGTTTCGTCGTCGGCATGAACGTGCCCGACGACAAGCTGATGCTGCTCAAGTCGATGAAGGTGAACTACCTCAAGCGCTCGCAGGGCGATATGCGCGCGGAGGCGACGCTGACTCCGGAGCAGATCGACGCGTTTCACCGCAGCGACAAGGGCGACGTCACCGTGCCGGTGATCGTCACCGACCAGAGCGGCGAAGCGCCGATCGCCTGCGAAATGGTCTGGGCGTGGATTCCGAAAAAACGTAATTAAAACAAGGAGACCAAGATGGACTGGAAGACGCTGGAACTCAGACGACACGGCGCCGTCGCCTGCCTGCTGTTCAACCGCCCGCAACAGGCGAACGCGCTCGACGCCGTATTGTGGCGAGAACTGAGAGAGGCGATGGAGTGGTGCGATCGCACGCCGGAAGTACGCGCCGTCGTGCTCGCCGGCAACGGCAAGCATTTCTGCGCCGGACTCGACCTGACCATGCTGACCAGCCTGTCCGGCGAACTAGAGGACAAGTGCGAGGCGCGCCTGCGCGAAAAGCTGCACGCGCTGATCGTCGCGCTGCAGGCCAGCGTCAACAGCCTCGAGGCATGCCGCAAACCGGTGATCGCCGCGGTCCACGGCGCCTGCGTCGGCGGTGGCCTCGATATCGCATTGGCCGCCGACATCCGTTACGCGAGCCAGGACGCGCGCTTCAGCGTGCGCGAGGTCGCGATGGGTATGGTCGCCGACGTCGGCAGCCTGCAACGCCTGCCTCGCGTGGTCGGCGAAGGGTTGGCGCGTGAATGGGCGTACACCGGCCGCGACATTCCGGCCGAAGAAGCGCGCAACGCGCGCCTCGTCAGCCGCATCCTGCCGGACCAGGAAAGCGTGCTGGCCGCAGCGCTGGAAACCGCACAGACGATAGCCAGCCGTTCGCCTCTGGCGGTGCGCGGCACGAAGCAGGTGCTGAACTACAGCCGCGACCACGGCGTACAAGAAGGCCTGGCCTTCGTCGCGCAATGGAACGCGGCGATGCTACTGTCCGAAGACCTGGAAAAAGCGGCGATAGCGACGCTCACCGGCGAGACGCCGGTTTTCCGCGATTGAGTTCCATCCATCCTGCGCCCGGAACAGCATGAACCGGGCGCAGGATTTTCGTGGAAGGAGCGGGACAAAGTGACGTCGATTAAATCCGTAAATCCATAAACGCTAGTTCGCATAATTTATATTATGTTATTTATTAGCCAAGATACTTAGTCGGGGGGGCTGTTTGCCGGCTTGCTCTGGGTGCCATGGCGCGGACCGCAGATACCCAAGCATGTCACCCGTCGTGCCGTCCATATTCGTGTGCCTCCATCCAGTCAGTTCGGCAACACTCAATGAATCATGAAACACAACACCCGTTAAATAAACGCGCCGGCGGCAGTCAGGCATTACAAGATCTGACGGTGGTGACGGTGCTCGATATCCGCCTTGGCATTGCCAACAAAACCGGCTGCGCGCTCCGAAATATCCCGCGTGACGCTCCTGAAGCACCCGAGGTTGATTCGCCAGAATCAAGACTGAAGCCCCGCGAAACATGCCGGCCAAAGCCGGCAATGACCGGGAGGGTTGCTGCGGGGATGCAAACACCGGCATCGGAGCCGATCCGAGAGGGCCAGGTCCCCCACAAATTCCGCATAATTTTTGACATTACCTTTATAATGTCAAATGCATTTTTAAGGCGTTTTATTGGTCTTTACAGGCTCTATGGCTAATCTGCCATTCGAGATTCCGAAGCCTTGTCAGGTCGTTCTGTTTCGCCCGACTGTTCATCAAGCGCCAGTGCGTCGCCCGCTTGTCCTCGAATAGCTTCCAGCATGGTACGCCGGGCGTCGCATAAACCACGGGTGGCGTGTATGCGACCACCGGCGGATTGTTCCTCGCGTAGGCCGCATCACGTTCACGATCGGCCCGGCCGTTGATGATTGTCAGAGAGGAATCCGGGTTGAGCGCCTTGGCCGTGTATCCCGGTGGACATGCCTCGTCGGTAAAGAGGCTCTTCCCCTTCGGCGATACGCACCGCTTGGGGTTGGCCGAGGCAGCCAAAGGCATGGTGACGAGCGCGGCAGCTAACAGCGTCGACGCGGTCAGTTTCGATGACATGAGCGAGTCCTGAAAATGACATTTGGGAGGCCGAGCTTACCATGCAGGAGTCTCAAAATGAGACTAAAGACGGGGGGTGTTGGAAGTGCCAAAACTGCCAAAATGGCAAAAAAGACGGGTATTACCAGTCACCCGTCTCACTTCGACCCCATGCGCCGGCGGTCAGGCGATGATTGCCTCGAGCTTGGCGAGCGCATCTTGGGTCACAAAATCGGGAACGGTTTCGACCTTGGCCGCCCTCCTCGCTTCGAGGTCGAGCATGCGCACGGCGCTCAACACGACGACCCCTTGGGTCTCGGTGCCGGAGCCGGCCAAGCTGACGGCGAAACCGGCGACGCGGGCATAGTTGCCGCCCTGGGTGATCGGCGCGACCAGGGCGACGCCGAGGCGGTTGAAAGCGGCCTTGGACAGCACCAGCGCCGGCCGGTAGTCGCCCTCCATTTCGCGGCCGGCTATTGGGTTGAGGCAGACGCGCACGATGTCGCCGCGGTCGAAGGCGTTGCGTCTCACCATACTTCTTTCCCTTGCGGCTTCATGTCGTGCCAGTCAGACAGGTCCGGCATCGCCGCCTTGGGGTCGCACTGAGCCAACAGTTCTTCCAGGCTGTAGGCCTTGCGCGCAGGCTCGATGATGATGCGGCCGTTCTCGGCGTGCACCTCGACGAGCTGGTCGAGCGTGAGGTTCGCTTCTTTCATCACGGCAGCCGGCAGGCGCACAGCCGGGCTGTTGCCCCACTTCTTCACAGTCAGTTGCATTTCAATCTCCTTTTGTATCTACATTGTAGATACTCGCATTCTAGGCCGGCTTCCGGAATGTGTCTACATTGTAGATACAACGAGGGCGTATGTAGCAAACCCCAACACCGTGGGGCTCCGCCCCACACCCTGCACTCGCCGTGAGGCAATCCCGGGCAGGTGTGCGCCCTTCGGCGCTTCAACTGCCCGGGCTTTGCCACGGAGCGTGGGTCTCTCCAAGGGCGTCAAGGGCGCAATCCTCGCCCGGTCCGCCGCTGCGCGGCGGCTGCGGCCTCCGGTTGTCCGTTGACCCCCTTTCCGCTCCAAAAGCAAACGGCCGCCCGTTGGCGGCCGTTGTGGCGTTCGTGCGTGGCCGCTAGCCGGCCGCCTGCTGGCGGCCGGAATCGCCGTTCGAGGCTTTTGCAGGGGCCGTAGTGCCAAAACTAGGCGGGTATTGATGTGGAGGCAACAGGGGCTGTAAGGATTGCCAGAGCTTCTGGCTGATGGCTTTCCATTTCATGCCTGCCAGATGAGGGCATACGCCGATGGCATCAAGTAGGTTTTGTTAACGGCTCTTAAAGGCCTCGGGGCTGATGCCGCCCAGGTGACTGTGACGGCGGGTTCGGTTGTAAAAGGCCTCGATGTAGTCGAACACATCCGATCGGGCCAAGTCGCGGGTTTTGTAGATCCGTTTGCGGATGCGCTCCTTCTTCTGGCTGCTGAAGAACGATTCGGCCGCCGTATTGAAGCTCCTATGTCAAGCAAGATGTGTCGCATCGTCTCTCAAAGGGGGGGGGCTGTCTTGCCCAGGGCCATTCACGGATCAACCCAAGATATCCATCTTGGTGCCATGTAAAATCCAACCGACGGAGCACTCCATACCCGGCGGTCGCTGCGAGCAGTCGACCTTTTTTCCCTTCTCCGGGAACATCACGCCAAGCCACCGTCCGCGCTGTTCGCATCGATATACGAAGCGTCCCGCCGAAAGTTTCGCAACGGAGGTCGATCCCAACAGCGGAGTGGCGTAAACCGTTACAGTTTCCAGCAATATGCGGGCCTCCCTTTCGCAACTTGCCCTGTCCAGCGGGGCGGGGGCCGCCACCTTCCTGAATTCTACGCCCGAGCAGGCGGCAACGGCCCACGCAAGGGTCAGGACGAGCCCGGTTGTGGGCCTCGTCCGTGCGGAGTTACGCCTGGTTGACCAAGTGGATGAAAGTGGCATTTTTAGGAGCTAGAAAGCCCGCCGCCGTTTTCTCATAGCGGGTAATGCTCACCGATTGATCGACATTTCCGCCGATGGCTAGAACATGATCCGGTTTAACGCTGACGATGATGTCGCTGTGGCTTTTGAACGCGTTGCCAGATGCAGCGTCCTCGAAGTCTTTCGGCGTTTCGCGCCATTTCCCGACGATGTCGCCGATTTGAGGGCGTTTTTCATGCAGTCGGAACCCCCAGAATGGAGCGTCGGTGTCGCTGTTTTTCCGCTTCAATATCGAATCGTGCATGAATTTCGAATGAGAGGCAGCAAACTTGAATTGTTTGTAATTGGGAACCTGTTTGCCTGCATTCCTGACCATGAAAGAGATGGCAGCGGCGGACCACGGGGTGTCCCTGTCCTTCCCGTCGAGGTCCAATTTGATAGACTGCCACATCTCGCCGACAAATTTATAAAATGGGTCGTGGTGCTCCATACCCTGGCCTTTTTCGAAGCGTAGCCACTCCTTGATTGCCTCGCCGACCAGCACCTCTCGTGCGAGAGAAACCGGGTCGCGCAAGGTCGCAACGCCGTCGATCTCGCTCTTCACTACGCCTTCCAGCGGCGAGCCATCGTCGATGACCCTTATTTTGACCCATCCCTCCTCACTGGCCGACCCCAGCTCCTCGACACGCAGCCCCAAGTGAAGAATCCCGATTCGCGTGCTAGCGGAGATGACGGGAGCCGACCGGATATTCAAGGCTTCCAAGTCTACAAACTTATCTCTCATGGTCGCTTTCCTTTCGTTCAATGACTAACTTGTATTGGCCCGATGACGGGAGGTCCGGATAGGCCGGCAAGATCGTCGATGGTGTCATCCCATTTTCAGGAGGATTGACGTTAGAAGCCATGTTCTGGGTTTAAAAGATATCCGCTATCCTCAGCAAAAGACCGTCCCATAGCTTGCCGAGCGGATTTTTCCACGCGAGAAGGAGGACTGCCCCCAGTCCGATGAATGCGGCAGCGGCGATCAGCCAGATGAGAATGCGTACGCGAAGAAACTTTGCAAAGCACCAAGTGAACAGGACTAAGGCACCTGTCATGAAAAGGATGAGCCTGTCTAGGACCTCGAAAAGGCTTTTGAGCAGGAACGACGCCTTCGTCTTGGCAAGCGTTTGACGGACGATTTTCAAAAGCGTGATCGCGCCGCGCCAAGCCCAGCTTATCTTCTTTTCCGGCGGGATTGCCGAGAGTTGCTGCCTCCCGATCAGGTCATCGCGCCGTGGAGGGCCCATTTGTGCGGCGGAAGGGCTCCGCACGCCGTAGATTCCCATGTCCAGACTGTTCATCTCTTCGATGATTTCACGGTGGGCCTCTTCAATTAGGCGTTTTTGCTCGGGCCCGTCAGAGATGAGTTTTCGAATAATGATTTCTGCGGTGTCGAGACGACCCCATGTCAAGTCGTTCCCTCTCCATTCTTTGTTTAAGAATCCGCCAAAATGAAAAAACTTTTCGCCGGCGATCTTGTCTTCGGTGCTCAGACCAGGGATGAAGTGATTCGCATCCGCCGGGCTGATGCGCGAAAAATGGATGTACTCCAATTCGGACGCCAATTCGTCGCCTGGCATCATCGGATAAATGATGATGTCGCGAAGATAAAAGCTGTCGAGCGCGTCGCGTAGCGCCCAATATCCCTCCATGATCCTTTGACAGAAGGGGCGTGTTCCCGGCACGTCGCTCGCTTTACTTTCCCATTGCTTCTGCAGTTCCGAATGCTCATTTTCGAGGCGCTGAAGGACGGTGGAATGCACGCCCTGGATGAACTCGAGCCGGCGGCGAAAAAAATCCGTCGCGACTATCCTGTCCGAAAGATCTATGAAGTGAGCGACGAGGTCCTTGCTTGTACTCGCCGACTTGGTCTTTTCGAGAATCTCGAGCAACTGTGCCTTGATGGCGACCAGTTCGCTCTTCAGTGCAGCGGCTTGGGAAAGTTCCAGCTGGGCGATCAGCTCGTCTTGGTCGTATAGCATTTCCTTTAAAAGGTTGAGCCGCCTCGTCGTCTCGGAAATGTATGACCATTCGTCGCCAGTCCCGCCCCCCGTGCCCTTGAGAGGCTCCGGATAGAGTTGTCGCACGATCTGGATGAGATATTTGTAGAGCCGCCGATGGTATTTCAGGTCGATCGCGCGCAGCAGTAGCGACTTGAACCGATAGATCTCATTCTTGACGGAAGAGACGGCGTCCTGATCCTGTGGAGAGAGAATCGAAAGCAAATCTCTCGCCTGGCCCGTCACCTCCATCAACAGCTTGAAAAAATCTTCTGTCAACTCGCGGCGGAGCCGCAAATCCAAATACCCATCCTCCTGTGCGCGAAAGAGTGCCGTCGGGGCGTCGGTTGGCTCAATATATCTGAGGTCGGAGAAGGCGCCTTCATGGACTCCAGCCTTGCTTTCCTTATATTTTGCGGCAACGCTCTCGTAATATTCGAGTGTTCGCCTCAGGTCGCTCACATTCTGGTTGCGCCGCTCGATATTCTGGAGTGCGGTGGTGATGCTTTGGTAGGCCGGCAGGTCGACGAGTGCTTTGAGCACGACTTCGGGCGCGCTATAGGAACGGGGGGCATCCTGGCAGGTGCGCGAATGGATCTTTTCCGGATCGGGTTCGATGTAAAAAAGGAGGCGCCTGATTTTCTTGTTCGCGCGCCGCTTGGCGATGGCTTGCAGGGCAAGTTCGATCGGCTTGTTGTCCAAAACGCCACCGTCGATGTGATAGGCGTCGGCCTCAAGGTGGAGCGCCCGACTGCCGAGGCTGGATTTTTTGACAAGAACCGGCGTGAATGCGAGAGGGAACGAAGCACTCGCCCGCGCTGCCTGGGCGAGAAGACATAGGTCCTCTTCAGTTCTGAAATCGTTGATCTCGATCGCGTCTTGCCCAGGCTCTTTTTTCCTGTAGCGAAAATGAAAAACCTGTCGATGCGTTCGGGTGGGGATTTCTTCGTGATCCGGCGTGGTGACCACCACGCGGTCGCCGTCGAGGTTGGTGGCGGTCAGAAAGAGGTCGATCGCCGGCTGCAGTGCCGATTCGGACGGCGGAGCGGCGCGTTTTGCAATCAGTGCCTCGAATATCTTGTTTTTGAACCTGTCGCCGTCTAGCAATGACTCGGGGCTGGATTTAAAAGGCCCGTAAAGCAGCTTGTCGATATCGCCTTCTTCCCGCCACAGCGTCAGCAACTTGCTGATGTCTCCGCGATTGACGATCGCATTGGCCAGCAGCGCGCCGTTCAGGCCGCCGGCCGAGGTTCCGGTGATGATATCGACCGACACGTCGCCGGAGCGGCTCTTTTGTTTCAACGCTCCATAAACGCCTTCGCCGTTGACCAGACGGAAAAATTCGACCGCTACCCCGCTCTCGTAGATGGCGAGCGCGACTCCTCCAAAAAAGGCTAGGGCGATGCGCGTTTCGTTCACCTCTTCGCTAGACAGTGCCTGTTTATTATCCATAAGCCCCTCCGGGTTGGATATTTGACCTGTATGCCATCGGAATCGAGTATGAAGCATAGTTGCTAGGATTTGGCATGACAAGCCGGAGAGGAAAGTGGACTGTTTCTAGAGCCGTAGACATTCCCGACCCTAGCGCCGAGTCCTGCTCAAAGGCATCGGGATTGACGCCGACCAAGTGACTGTGGCGGCGTGTTCGGTTGTAAAAGACCTCGATATAGTCGAACACGTCTGATCGGGCCAGGTCGCGGGTTTGGTAGATCCGTTTGCGGATGCGTTCTTTCTTCAGGCTGCTGAAGAACGATTCCGCGACCGCATTAACCCCAATCGCAGGACAGGACACTCACGGTGCAGCACAAAGCTCCTATCAGGGGCGTCCATACCATTAACAAAGCCGCTTGCTGATGTCGATGAAGACCGGTTCGCCGGCGAGGCCGGTCACGACGGCTTCGAGGTTGCGGCCGCGCGGGCGGTGGTCGAGGACGAGATCGACGTTGCACGGGTAGGTCAGGCACATGAACTTGGCCTTGGCCGACTCGTCGATGGCGAGGGAAAAGGATTCGTAGCCGACACCGATCTTGCTCATGTTGGTGGCGTTGGCGCTCTTGTTCTCGGTGAGGATGTTGAGCTGGACCATGTGGTAGTCGTTACCGGTGGCCTTGCTCTTGCCCTTCATTTCGAGGAAGCCGATGGCGGTTGCTTTCATGGGGGGTCCCTTCGTGGCGGAAAAGTGGCGCGGGCGGGTTGGCCCGGCGCGCTAGAATTTGAGGAGTGGGATGTATACGCAAGTGCGTATATCGAACAGGCTATATACGCACTTGCGTATAGTAAAAATGACATTTGCATGAAACAGTCGGTGGAGTACCTGGAAGAAGCGCTGACAAAGCTTGGCAAGAAGAGTGATCGACAAGCGGCGATCAAGCTCAAGCTCAGCCCACAGGCCATGAGCGGCTACAAAAACGGTGAACGGGTAATGGACGACTTCGCCTGCGTGATGGTGGCCGAGGTGCTCGGCGTCAACCCGCTGGAAGTGATCGCGGCCGCGAACATAGATCGCGAGAAGAGCGAGGAAAGGCGGGAGTTCTGGGCGGATTTCAGGAAGCGGCTCGGCGGCACACTAGGGCTGGCCGGGCTGATGACGGTAATGTCAATTCTTGTGGGGAGCCCCACCCCGGCGTTTGCGTCGAGTCCGAAGAAAATCAATGAGTTGGGCGGTTCGCCGATTTTTGCCAAAACATTTATAATGTCAAACAAAATTAAAACAAAACCAAACAAGCACCATGAGTGCATTTGACCAACTTACGCACTCAAAGGCAGGCACTACTTCACATGGCGAATACCACGCTACCGGCCCACGTCGTTCTCCCTCCCGCGCCTGACGGGCTGAGCGTCAACAAAGGCAGCAATCGCCCGGCGCAGGACGCCTCTTCGCTGCAGGCCCGCGACGACCGCGAAGCCATCATGGCCTGGCTTTCGCGTGTCGCCGATTCCGAGCACACCCGCGCCAGTTACCTCAAGGAGGCCGACCGGCTGTACCGCTGGGCCGTGTTCGCGCGCGGAAAACTGGTGTCGTCGCTGACGCACGAAGACCTTGAACTGTACCGGCGCTTTCTCGCCAACCCCCAGCCGGCGGCCGTCTGGGTCGGCACGCGGCGCGTCGGTCGCCATCACCCGGACTGGCGGCCTTTCAGCGGGCCGCTGTCGGAAAGCTCGGTGCGCCAGGCGCTCACCATCGTCAATTCGATGTTTTCCTGGCTGGTCGAGGCGCGTTACCTGGCGGCCAACCCGCTGTCGCTGGCGCGCAAACGTCGCGGCAAGGGCGCGCCGCGGCTGACGCGGCTGATCGGCCGCCAGCAGATCGACGCCTGCTTCGACGCGGTCGGCGCCCTGCCCTGCGAAACCGAGCTCGAGCGCAGGCATGTGTCACGCTGTCGCTGGCTGCTGCAATTGTTCCTGCTCAGCGGCCTGCGCATCTCGGAGGTGACCGGCACACGTATGGGAGCGTTCTATTTCCGCCAGGGTCAGGGCAAGACGCGCTGGTGGCTCGACGTGGTCGGCAAGGGCGAGAAGGCGCGCCAGATTCCGGTCAACGACGAGATGTTGGCCGAGCTGCGCCAGTACCGCGAGAGCCTCGACCTCCCTGCCCTGCCTTCGCCCGGCGAAGACCTGCCGCTGGTGCTGAAGGTACGCGGCCTGCGCTCCGAGCCGATGACGCGCCAGGCCATCCACACCATTCTGAAGACCGTTTTCCGCCTCGCGTCCGACCGGCTGACATCGCTCGGACGCGGCGACGAAGCCCGTGCGCTCGAACTCGCATCGGCGCACTGGCTCAGGCACACCGCCGGGTCGATGATGGGCGACGCCGGCATCGACATCCGCACGATCAAGGCCAACTTCGGTCACAGCTCACTGTCGACGACGTCGATCTACCTGCACAAGGACGACGACCACCGGCACGACGAGACGGCGTCGCACTCGCTGACGCAGCCGGACCCGGACGAGACCGAGACGCTCGAGTACTGGAAGGCGCGCGCCGAGGCGCTCGAAGCGCTGGTCGAAAAACTGAGCAAGGAGCGCTGAACGCGCCGCTATTAGGAAAGACTTAAAGATGAAAGCAAGAGGCCTCGGCGGACTGGTCTATTCGACCGAACACGGGCGGATGTGCCCGGGCTGCAGCCAGCCCATCGAGCGATGCCGCTGCGCGGCGGAACAAGCGCCGCCGCCGGGCGATGGTGTGGTACGCGTGCGACGCGAGACCAAGGGGCGCAACGGCAAAGGCGTGACGACGGTCGCCGGCGTGCCACTGCCGGCGGCGGAACTCGCCGCTTTCGCAAAGCGCTTACGGCAGAGATGCGGCTCGGGCGGAACGGTGAAGGACGGCGTGATCGAGGTCCAGGGTGACCACGTCGACGTACTGATGGCCGAACTGGCAAAGACCGGCTGGACGGTGAAGCGCGCCGGCGGCTGAAGCGCTCCCTGACCGTGCTCGGCCAACCTCGAGGACTTCAGAACGGCGGGCAGTTGGCGCGGCTCAGTCGCGCGTCGGCCGCGCGCAACTCGCTCAGGCTCGCATCGGCATGACCCGACGCGAGCCGCTGCTGCATCAGGTTCTTGTAGCGGCGCAGCTGGCGGCAGCGCTTGAGGACGTCCGACTCGTGAGTCTCGATAAGGCGCGCATCGGCGTCGCGTGCTTGCCGGTAGCGAGACTTGCGCGCCGGCTTGAGTACTGACTCGGCCGACGCCTTCGACGGTGCGGATTCGCTGCCCGATGTCACCGGCGCCTGCCAGCGCACCGACGAATCGAGCGGCTTTTGCCCGGCGGTACAGAACGGTTTGTCGCTGTATTCGATGCGGCCGTTCGCATCCTGGCAGCGGACCATGGCGCTCGCGTGGCCTGCGGCCAGCATCGACACGGCAAAGCAAGTCATCAGGCGTTTCATGCGGTCTCTCCGGTGAAATTTCACCGTAGACAAGGTCAGTCGCCATGACAAATGGCTTCGCCATCGGCGCGATCTGGAACGGCGAGAATGTCTACCGTTCCACCCCCCCCTCGTCGCAGAAGTCGTGCGCGATTTCGCTGAAAAAAGCGCCGTAGACCCAATGAAAAAAGCTCGGCCAACGTTGGCCGAGCTTTTTCCCACGGGACAGTCTGCGCCGCTCAACCCGGTAGCAGCGCCTCGCCGTCTTCGTCCTCTTCGCTCTCGTCGCCGCGTAAGCTTGCCGCCAACTGCTTGTTCGCCTTGATGCCGAGCTTGCGCAGCTTTTCGGCGCGGCCGACCAGGTTGCCGCTGCCGCTGGCGAGCTGCTTCATCGCGGTCGCGTAGCTGTCCTGCGTCGTAGACAGTTGCTTGCCGAGCTTTTCCAGCGTATCGACGAAGCCGACGAACTTGTCGAACATCGCGCCGCTCTGGCGCGCGATCTCGATCGCGTTCTGGTTCTGGTCTTCGTAGCGCCAGATGCTGGCCACAGTGCGCAAGGTCGCGAGCAAGGTGCTCGGGCCGACGATGACGATGCGCTGGTCGAACGCCTCGGTGAACAGGCTCATGTCGCGTTGCACCGCGAGCAGATAGGCCGGCTCGACCGGCACGAACATGAACACGAAGTCGATACTGGTCAGGCCGTACAGGTCCTGGTAGCGCTTCTCGGACAGCGTGCGGATGTGCGTGCGCAGCGCGGCGATGTGCGCCTTCAGCTCGGCCTCGCGGACGATTTCGTCGTCGGCGGCGGTATGGCGCACGTAGGCGTTCAGCGACACCTTCGAATCGATCACCAGGTGCTTGCCCTCGGGCAGGTGGATCACCACGTCGGGCTGGTAGCGCTTGAGGCCGCCCTCCTCGGTCTCGAGCACGTCCGAGTGCTGGACGTCGTACTCGCGGCCGCGCGTCAGCCCCGAGTGTTCGAGCACCTTCTCGAGCACCATCTCGCCCCACGCGCCCTGCGTCTTGCTGCTGGCGCCGGTCAGCGCGCGCGTCAGCGCAACCGCATCGTCGCCGAGACGCGTGTTCAGCTCCTGCAGGCGCTTCAGTTCGGTCTCGAGCGTCAGCCTCTCCTTCGAATCCTTGTCGTAGGTGTCCTGCACCAGCTTGCCGAAGCCCTGGATGCGCTCGTGGAGCGGGTTCAGCAGTTGGCCGAGGTTGCTCTGGTTCTGCTCGGTGAAGCGCTTCGACTTCTCCTCGAAGATCTCGTTGGCGAGCGCCTTGAACTGGTTCGACAACGCCTCGCGCGCGTCGATCAGCACCTGCAGCTTCTCGCCGGCGGCGAGCCGCTCCTGTTCGAGCCGCGTCGCCAGTTCCTGCTCGCGCGCGGTCAGCCGGGTGATGTCGTCGGTCAGCGTTTGCGCGTGCTTACGCGCGCCGGCCAGGTCCTGCTGCAAGGCTTCGAGCTGGCGGCCCTGCTCGGCGCTGGCGGCCAGCCGGCTGGCGGTGTCGCGCAATTCCTTGTTGAGGCCGGCGATCACCGCGTCGCGCTCGGCCTGTTGCGCTTCGAGCTGCGGCAGCCGCGCCGCCGAGGCTTCGAGTTGGCCGAGCCTCTGCTGCTGCTCGGCCAGCGTCTGGCGCTGTAAGGCCAGTTCGGTCTGCTGCAGCCGTTCTCGCTCGCGCGCCTCCTCCAAGAGGCGCGCGGCGGCGCCGATCTCGGCCGACATCCGCGAGACCTCGGCCAAGCCTTCGGAACGCCCGCGTTCCTGCGCGACGTCGGCACGGCTTTTCAGCAGCAGCCAGGCCAGCAGCGCGCCGACGACGACGCCGGCGATCGCGGCAAGCAAGGTTTCCATCAATGTCTCCCCTCACCGGCCGGCAGCCAGTGTTCGATGTAAAGCTGCAGCTCCTTGCGGCCCTGCCATTCGTTCGCGACCACCTGGTAGACCGCGTCGACGACGTCGGGCAGCCAGTCGACCTGGTTGAAGCGCATCGCGTCGTATTCGACGCCGTCCTTTTCCAGCCTGAGCTTCAGGTGCTTGTCGCCGACCAGCCGTTGTTGCACGACGCGGAAACGGTCGTGGAAGGTCGGCGGCGGAAAGCCCTGCCCCCACACCTGCGCGCCCATCGTCTCGGCGACGTCAAGCTGCAGCTCGCGGCCCGTGAGGCTGCCGTCGGTCTCGAAGGTGCGCGTCAGCTGCACTTCGGTCAGCCATTCGCGCGCCACCGCCTCGAACGCGTCGCAGAAGACCTTGAAGTCGGCCTCGGCGACGGTCAGCCCGGCCGCCATCGCGTGGCCGCCGAACTTGAGGATCAGGCCCGGGTGGCGCTTATAGACGAGATCCAGCGCGTCCCTGAGGTGAAAACCGGGGATCGAGCGGCCCGAGCCCTTGATCTCGCCGTCGTCACCGGGCGCGAACACGATGGACGGCCGGTGGAAGCGTTCCTTCAGGCGCGACGCAACGATGCCGACGACGCCCTGGTGCCAGTCGTCGCGGTACAGCGCGAGGCTGTGGCGGCCGGCCGGATCGAAGCCCGACAGCACCGCCAGTGCCTCGTCCTGCATGCCCTGCTCGATCGTGCGCCGTTCGCGGTTCAGCCGGTCGAGTTCCTGGGCGAGGCGCATCGCCTCGTCTTCGCTCTTGGCGAGCAGGCAGGCGATGCCGAGGCTCATGTCGTCGAGCCTGCCGGCGGCGTTCAGCCGCGGGCCGAGCGTGAAGCCGAGATCGAAGGTCGTCGCCTTGTACGCGGCGCGGCCGGCGACGCGGAACAGCGCGGCGATGCCGGGACGCATCTTGCCGGCGCGCATGCGGCGCAGGCCCTGCTCGACGAGGATGCGGTTGTTCTGGTCGAGGCGTACCACGTCGGCGACGGTGCCGAGCGCGACGAGGTCCAACAGTTCGGCCAGGTTCGGCTCCGCCCTGCCGTCGAACGCGCCGCGTTGTCGCAGCTCGGCACGCAAGGCCATCAGCACGTAGAACATCACGCCGACGCCGGCGAGGTTCTTAGACGGAAACCCGCAGCCGGGCTGGTTCGGGTTGACGATCAGTGCTTCGGGCAAGGTGTCGCCCGGCAGGTGGTGGTCGGTGACCAGCACCTCGATGCCGAGCTCGCGTGCGCGTTCGACGCCGGCGACGCTGGCGATGCCGTTGTCGACGGTGACGATGATGTCGGGCGAACGCGTCGCCGCGAGGTCGACGATTTCCGGCGTCAGGCCGTAGCCGTATTCGAAGCGATTGGGAACGATGAAGTCGACCCTGGCGCCGAGTGCCGACAGCCCTTCGAGCGCGACGGTGCACGCGGTCGCGCCGTCGGCGTCGTAGTCGGCGACGATCAGCAGTTTCTGGTCGAGCGCGATGGCCTCGGCCAACTTGGCGGCCATCGCGGCGATGTGCTTCAGCCCCTGGTAAGGCAAGAGCGCCTTGAGTGCGGTGTCGAGCTCGCAGGCTTCGGCGATGCCGCGCGCGGCGAACAGGCGTGCCATCAGCGGCGTGAAACCGGCGGCGGCCAGCGTCTGGCACACCGGCTGCGGGATGGGTCGGACGACGATGCGGGACATGGATTTACACGCTCTGGTCGGCCGGGTAGACGGCCGCGAGGGTTTTGGGACGACGCCACAGTTTCCAAGTCATGCCCGGCGTCAGCGTGGCGGTGAAGCCCGCGTCGCCGTGGCAGACGAGGTTGAGCTCTTTCAGTTTGCCGGCGCGCAGCGCCTGGTGGATCGGCGCGAACCAGCGTTCCTCGAGCACGGTCAGCGCCTCGCGCCAGCCGTAGACGTCGCGGTACTGCGCCGGCGCGTGCGCGGTGTCGAGCATCACCAGCACCTTGCCGGCGTTGGCGGCGGCGTCCTGCAAGGCGGCGAAGTCGAACGGCGCGGCGTCGACGGTCACGCCCGCGCGGCGCGCGTAGTCCTGCCACAGCGGATGGTCGGCCAGAACGGTCTGCGCTGCGCTCGACGGCTGCCCCTCTTCGCCGTCGCCCCACAACCAGACGGTGTTGATCGCCGGCTCGCCGCGCATCTCGCGCTCGTCGTTGATCGGGTGCGTATAGAGCAGCATCTGCAGCTCGTTCAGGAAGCGGCTCCACTTGAGCCCAGCGCCGCCCTTAGGCAGGTGCGCGTTCACATCCTCGCCGACGACGTCGTCGAGCGGCGTGAAGTGCGCGCCGGTCGGCTCTGTCATCGACACGAACCAGCGGCCCGGGCTCGTCGCATGGAAGGCGAGGCCGTCCTCGGCGAAGTGGGCGTTGAGGCTCGCGACGAGTCCGTCGGCTTCGCTCTGGCCGATCGCCATGATGCCGACGTCGGCCAGCATCGCGCGGTCGCGGTCGATGCGCAGGTGGCCCGGCTCGGCGAGCAGCCAGTAGCGGCCTTCGACGGCGAGGCCCGCGTCTTCGGCGGCGCGGCGCGCCGGCGCGATGTCACGCAGGCCGAAGGCGATCGCCGTCAGCTCGGAGAACTTCGCCGGCGTCAGCGCGAGCTCGCCGCGGCCGAGCAGGGCCGACAGCGCCGGCAGCTCGAGGCCGCGCGCGACTTCGGCGGCGGCGTAGAGGTCGGGCCAGGCGAGGCCGGGGATGAACAGGGAAAGTTGCATGGCCTGGGTCGGTCTCGTTGTGATGGACTTGCTATGGACGCGTCGTACGGGCGGCAACAAGAGCTCGGCCAACCTTAGACATGCACCAAGGTTGGCCGAGCTTTGGGGGCGGACCGCTTAGGACAGCGTCACGCGCGCGAACTTGCGCTTGCCGACCTGCAGCACGACGGTGACGCCTGCCACCAGTTTCAGCGCCTTGTCATCGACCTTCTCGCCGTCGACCTTCACGCCGCCCTGCTGGATCATGCGCAAGGCCTCGGAGGTCGACGCGACGAGGTCGGCTTCCTTCAGGATGTTGCCGATCGCCAGGCCCTCGGCGCCGACGGCGACGGTGACTTCCGGCATCTCGTCCGGAATCGCGTTCTTCTGGAAGCGCGCCTGGAAGTCGGCGAGCGCCGCGTCGGCGGCCGCCTGGTCGTGAAAGCGCGCGACCAGTTCCATCGCCAGCTCGATCTTCACGTCGCGCGGGTTGCGGCCCTCTTCGATCTGGCGCTTGAGCGCTTTGATCTGATCGAGCGACTTCATCGACACGAGTTCGTAGTAGCGCCACATCAGCGTGTCGGAGATCGACATCACCTTGCCGAAGATCTCGCTGGCCGGCTCGGCGATGCCGATGTAGTTGCCGAGCGACTTCGACATCTTGTTGACGCCGTCGAGGCCCTCCAAGAGCGGCATCATGATCACGCACTGCGGCTTCTGGCCCGCCTGTTCCTGCAGCGCGCGACCCATCAACAGGTTGAACTTCTGGTCGGTGCCGCCCAGTTCGATGTCGGCGCGCATCGCGACCGAGTCGTAGCCCTGCATCAGCGGGTACATGAATTCGTGGACGGCGATCGGCAGGTGCTCGGCGAAGCGTTTCTTGAAGTCGTCGCGCTCGAGCATGCGCGCGACGGTGGTGCTGGCGGCGAGCTTCAGCATGCCGGCGGCGCCGAGTTCGGCCAACCATTTGGAGTTGAAGCAGATCTCGGTCCTGGCCGGGTCGAGGATCTTATACACCTGCTCGGCGTAGGTCTTGGCGTTGATCTCGATCTGTTCCGGCGTCAGCGGCGGGCGCGTCGTGTTCTTGCCGGTCGGGTCGCCGATCAGGCCGGTGAAGTCGCCGATCAGGAACAGGATGGTGTGGCCGAGGTCCTGCAGCTGGCGCATCTTGGTCAGCACCACGGTGTGGCCCAGGTGCAGGTCGGGCGCGGTCGGGTCGAAGCCGGCCTTCACCCGCAAGGGGCGGCCTTCCTTGAGCTTGGCGACAAGCTCGGCCTCGATCAGCAGTTCTTCGGCGCCGCGCTTGATGATGGCAAGCGCGTCTTCAATCGCGATGGCTGGGTTCAATCGATCGTCCTCGTCCGCGTTGGTCCGGCGTCGCCGAATGGCGCCGCCGAAAACCACAGTACATGCGGGTATGTTGCTGTTTTATATGGAAAATTTGTCAATGGGCGGGCGCGTTCTGCTAACCTTTGCGCTTTGTGCCAGGAACTTTACCGGCCTGGGTCGCCCCAACGTCCGGTCGTTCCCGTCTTTTTTGGCCCTATTGCCGGCCGCCGCGTGCTCGCGACGTCCGCTTGGTAAAGCATGAATTATCGCAAACTGATCACGATCCCGCAAAAATGCGTCGAGCGCGCGCTGAACCACCACCTGAGCTGGCTCGGCGTCGCGGCGGCGCTGCCGCTGTTCGGCATGGTGACGGCCTTCGCCGTCGCGCCGGGCAGCCGGAGCGCGCCGGCTGTCGAAGTCGAGCAGGTGGTACAGCAGCTGGCGCTGCCCGCGTTCGGCGAAACCGAAAGCAAGACCCGCTACTGGCGTGAAGAGGCGGTGCAGCGCGGCGATACGATCGCCAGGCTCTTGAACCGGCTCGGCGTCGGCGGCGACGAGGCGCGCCGCTTCCTGTCGTCGAGCCCGCTGTCGAAGGGGCTGATGAAGCTCAAGACCGGCGCGACGCTGTCGGTCCAGACCAACGACGCCGGCGAGCTGTTCGGCCTGCGCTTCTTGAACGACGACGAGAACGGCGAGCAGGTGCTGGTCGTGATCGAGAAGATCGGCGGCGAATGGCGCGCGAGCGCCGACGAGGTCGACGCGGTCGCGCAACCGACGATGAAGTCGCTGACCATCGAGGGCGGCGTCGCCGCCTCGCTCGCCGCGGCGCAGGTGCCCGACGAGGTCCGCACTCAGTTGGCCGAGATCTTCTCCGACCGCTTCGACCTCGATAGCCTGAAGGCCGGCGATCGCGTCGCCGTCGTCTACGACACCATGCTCTACCAGGGCTCGCCGGTGGCGGTCGGCAACGTGCTCGCCGCCGAGGTGACGCGCGGCGTCAGGGTCGACGAAGCCTACTACTTCGCGCACGACAGCGAATCGGGCGCCTACTACGACCACAACGGCGAACCGCTGAAGAAGGGCCTCGGCCAGCAACCGGTGGCCGGCGCGCGCATCAGCTCGGGCTTCGGCTTCCGCCGCCACCCGGTGCTGCACAAGCTGCGCATGCACGCCGGCGTCGACTACGCTGCGTCGACCGGAACGCCGATCCACGCGCCGGCCGACGGCGTCGTCACCACCGCCGAGGCGCAGAACGGCTACGGTAACGTCGTGATGGTTCGTCACAAGGGCAAGCTGACGACGGTGTACGGCCACATGAGCCGCTTCGCCGCCGGCATGCGTACCGGCAAGCCGGTCAAGGCCGGCGAGCTCTTGGGTTACGTCGGCAGCACCGGCCGCTCGACTGGGCCGCACCTGCACTTCGAGGTGAGGGTGAACAACCAGCCGGTCGACCCGAGCTCGGCCGCTTTGCCGAGCCCGGGCCTGTCGCCGTCGCAGAAGCTCGCGTTCCGCGAAAAGAGCGTGCGGTTCACCGGGCAGCTGGCGATGCTGCGCTCGATCCCGGTCAACGTCGCCCAGCTCGACTGATCCGGCGCTCACGTGCAAAAGCTCGGCCAACCTTCACAGGGTTGGCCGAGCTTTTTTCGTCGACAGACCTTGATCGCGCGGGCGCGCGTTTCGGGCATAATGCCTCGATGCAAAACGACTTCCTTTCCTGCGACGCGACGCTGACCGTCGGCCTGATGTCGGGCACCAGCCTCGACGGCGTCGACGCGGTGCTGATGCGCTTTTCCGACGACGGCGCGCCCGAACTGATCGCCGAGGCGGCGCTGCCCTACCCGGCCGACGTGCGTGAGGCGGTGCTCGCGCTGCAGGCGGTCGACAGTAATGAACTCGACCGCGCCGCGCGCCTCGGCAATACCCTGGCCGGCCTCTACGCCGAAGCGGTCGCCGCCGTGCTCAAGACCGCCGGTGTCGCGCGCGAGCAGGTCGCGGCGATCGGCTGCCACGGCCAGACCATCCGGCACGCGCCCGAGAAAGGCTACACGCTGCAGATTGGCAACCTCGCGAGCTTGGCCGAGCTCACCGGCATCGACGTCGCCGGCGACTTCCGGAGCCGCGACGTCGCCGCCGGCGGCCATGGCGCACCGCTGGTGCCGGCCTTCCATGACGCGCTGTTCGGCCACCCGCTGGAGTCTCGCGCCATCGTCAACGTCGGCGGCATCGCCAACCTGACCCGGCTCGCGCCCGGCGAAGCGGTGATCGGCTTCGACACCGGTCCGGGCAATATGCTGATGGACGCGTGGACCCGCCGCCACCTCGGCCAGGCTTTCGATGCCGACGGCGCGTGGGCGGCGAGTGGCACGCCGCACGCCGGCCTCTTGGCCGCGATGTTGGCCGAGCCCTATTTCGCCGCGCCGCCGCCGAAGAGCACCGGGCGCGACCTGTTCGACCTGCCCTGGCTCGCGCTCCACCTCGCTGCCTTCGCCGACATCGCTCCCGCCGACGTCCAGGCGACGCTGCTCGAGCTGACCGTGGAAAGCATCGCCGAAGCGCTCGGCCGCCACACGCCCGGCGTCGCCGCGGTCTGCGTCTGCGGTGGCGGGGCGCGCAACGGCCGGTTGATGCACAGGTTGGCCGAGTGCCTGCCCCATGCACGGCTCGAGCTCACCGACGTGCTCGGCCTGCCGTCTCAGCAGGTCGAGGCCGCCGCGTTCGCGTGGCTCGCCTGGCGTTTGCTGCGCCGCGACAGCGGCAACCTGCCCGAGGTCACCGGCGCGGCCGGGTTGCGCGTGCTCGGCGCGCTCTATCCACGGTGAGGTCACCGTTTAACCGTTATAATCCCCGCCTGTCATGGCCCGAAAACCCTGCGATGCGTCTTTTCAAACGTAAGGCTGCCGTCAAGAACAACGCCGCGCCGCTCCCCCCCCAGCTTTCCGGTCTCTTGCGCGAGGCGTGGTGGCTGTTGATGGCGGTCGCGGCCGTCTATCTGGTGCTGACCCTCGCCAGCTTCTCACCACTCGACCCGTCGTGGTCGCACAGCTCGTCCGACCCGACCGTACGCAACTACGGCGGCCGCTTCGGCGCATGGTTCGCCGACCTGCTGCTCTATCTATTCGGCTACTCGGCGTGGTGGCTGGTGGTGTTCTGCGTGGTCGCGATCGGCTGGGGCTACCGGCGCATCGAAACGCTGGGGCTGAAGGTGAACCCGGTCACCGTCGTCGCGACTATCGGTTTCGGGATGCTGCTGCTCGGCTCTTCCAGCCTCGAAGCGGTGTGGTTCGCGAGCAAGGCGCTCGCGCTACCGCTGTCGCCGGGCGGCCTCTTCGGCCGCTTCATCGGCGGCGGGATGGCGCTCGGCTTCGGCACCACCGGCGCGACGCTGCTGCTGACCGTGGCCGCGGCGATCGGCTTCTCGCTGTTCACCGGCGCCTCGTGGCTCGACATCATGGAAAGGCTCGGCGGCTTCCTCGAAGATAAGGCGGTCGGCCTGTGGCGGGCGTGGCAGGCGAAGAAGGATCGCAAGATCGGCCGCGAGGTCGCGCAGCGCCGCGAGGTGAAGGTCGAGGCCGAGAAGAAGAAGATCGAAGACAAGCCGCCGGTGAAGATCGAGCCGCCGGTACTCGACATTCCCTTGTCGGCGAAGGCGGTAAGGCCGGTGCAGGCGTCGCTGTTCGCCGACCCGGGCAACGGCGAGCTGCCTGGCCTCGCGCTTTTGGAGCCGGCGAAAGAACACGGCGAGCTGGTGTCGGCCGACACGGTCGAATACACGTCGCGGCTGATCGAGAAGAAACTCGCCGACTTCGGCGTCGACGTGAAGGTGATCGCTGCCTACCCGGGCCCGGTCATCACGCGCTATGAGATCGAGCCGGCGGTCGGCGTGAAGGGCGCGCAGATCGTCAACCTGATGAAGGACCTGGCGCGCGCGCTGTCATTGGTGTCGATCCGCGTCGTCGAAACAATCCCCGGCAAGACCTATATGGGCCTCGAGCTGCCGAACCCGAAGCGCCAGATCGTGCGCCTGTCGGAAATCGTCGGCTCGGACAGCTACCAGGCGATGGGCTCGCGCCTCGCGATCGCCTTCGGCAAGGACATCGCCGGCCAGCCGGTCTCGGCCGACCTCGCGAAGATGCCGCACGTGCTCGTCGCCGGCACCACCGGCTCGGGCAAGTCGGTCGCGATCAACGCGATGATCCTGAGCCTGCTGTACAAGGCGACGCCGGCCGAAGTGCGGCTGATCATGGTCGACCCGAAGATGCTCGAGCTGTCGGTCTACGAGGGCATCCCGCACCTGTTGGCGCCGGTCGTCACCGACATGAAGCACGCGGCGAACGCGCTGAACTGGTGCGTCGCCGAGATGGAAAAGCGCTACCGGCTGATGTCCAAGCTCGGCGTGCGCAACCTCGCCGGCTACAACCAGAAGATCCGCGACGCCGACCAGGCCGGCGAGAAGATTCCGAACCCGTTCAGCCTCAACCCGGACGAGCCCGAACCGCTCGATACGCTGCCACTGATCGTCGTCGTCATCGACGAGCTGGCCGACCTGATGATGGTCGCCGGCAAGAAGATCGAGGAGCTGATCGCCCGCCTCGCGCAGAAGGCGCGCGCCGCGGGTATTCATTTAATCCTCGCCACGCAGCGCCCGTCGGTTGACGTGATCACCGGCCTGATCAAGGCCAACATCCCGACGCGGATCGCGTTCCAGGTCTCGAGCAAGATCGACTCGCGCACGATTCTCGACCAGATGGGCGCCGAGGCGCTGCTCGGCCAGGGTGACATGCTGTATCTGCCGCCGGGCACCGGTTACCCGCTGCGCGTACACGGCGCCTTCGTCGCCGACGACGAGGTGCACAAGGTGGTCGAATACCTGAAGACCACCGGCGACCCCGACTACGTCGAAGGCATCCTGAGCGGCGGAGCCGACGGCGCCGACGGCGGCGGCGAGTTCGGCATGGCCGGCGCCGACGGCGACGCCGAGGCCGACGCGCTCTACGACGACGCGGTCGCCATCGTGGTCAAGACGCGCAAGGCGTCGATCTCGTCGGTGCAAAGACACCTGCGCATCGGTTACAACCGCGCCGCGCGGCTGATCGAACAGATGGAAGCCGCTGGCCTGGTGTCCTCGATGGAGACCAACGGCAACCGCACCGTGCTCGTTCCCGCACGCGAGGAATGACCCTTGAAGCTTGGCCGAGCCTTAAGCAAAGGGGCTCGGCCAAGCTTCCATGAATCCCACACGGCGCGGCCTGCCCCGCGCCGCCACACTTGCCCTCTAGCCATGCCCTACCTCGCCGAACCCGAATTCCGCCACGATGAGAACGCGCGCGCCGGCGTGCTACTGATCAACCTCGGCACGCCCGACGCGCCGACCGCGAAGGCGCTGCGCCCCTACCTGAAGGAATTCCTGTCCGACGCGCGCGTGATCGAGATCCCGAAGGCCGTGTGGTGGTTCGTGCTCAACGGCATCATCCTGAATGTCCGCCCGAAAAAGAGCGCCGAGAAATATGCAGCGGTGTGGAGCGCCGAAGGCTCGCCGCTGCTCGCGCACACGCAGAAGCAGACCAAGCTGCTCAAGGGCCTGCTCGGCGAGCGCGGCCACGGCGACCTCGTCGTCGACTTCGCGATGCGCTACGGCAATCCGTCTATAGAGGGCGTGATCCGCAAGATGCGCGCGCAAGGCGTCGACCGCTTCGTCGTCTTGCCGCTCTACCCGCAGTACGCGGCCTCGTCGAGCGGCACCGCGCTCGATCAGGTATTTCGCACGCTGATGAAGCTCAGGAACATGCCCGAGGTGCGCACCGTCCGGCATTTTCACGACCACCCCGGCTATATCGCGGCACTGGCAGGCCAGATCCGCGCCTATTGGCAGGCGCACGGCCGGCCCGACAAGCTGGTGATGAGCTTCCACGGCGTGCCGCGCTTCACGCTAACCAAGGGCGACCCCTACCACTGCGAATGCCAGGCGACCGGCCGCCTGCTCGCCGAGGCGCTGGGCCTATCGAAGGACGACTACGCCGTCTGCTTCCAGAGCCGTTTCGGCCGTGCCGAATGGCTGAAGCCCTACGCCGTCGACATATTTCGTGAGCTCGGCCGTGCCAAGACGCGCCGCATCGACGTCGTCTGCCCGGGTTTTATGTCCGATTGCCTGGAAACGCTCGAGGAAATCGCCATCGAGGGCAAGGAGGTCTTCCTGACCGCCGGTGGCGGCAAATACCGCTACCTGCCCTGCCTGAACGAATCGCCTGACGGCATCGCCGCCTTGGCCGACGTCGTCGAGGCGCAACTGGGCGGATGGACTGGGGACAACCCTGACGTTTCGGCGCGTTCGGCCCGCGCCCGAGCGCTGGGTGCGTCAAGATGACAACACGCTGAAAGATCGGGTCCGGCGCGCAGCAGACCCGCGTTGACTATCTTCGAAACCCCTATCAATAATCAAACTGCGTTTCAGCGAATAGCTGTCTCGCTGGATAACGATTCAAACGAAATCGAAAGAAAATAGGGGAAGCACATGAAGAAGATTGCGCAACTGAGCCTTTTCGCCGCCGCCGTCCTGGCCCTGTCCGCCTGCGGAAAACAAGAACAACAAGCCGCAGGCGACGCGCCGGCTGCAGCGGGTGCACCCCAGGCCGAGGCTGGCGGTAGCGAGGTGGTCAAGATCGGCCAGGTCTCGCCGATGACCGGTCCGATCGCCCACTTCGGCAAGGACAACGAACGCGGCGCCATCCTCGCCATCGACGAGCTGAATGCTGAAGGCGTCGAGATCGGCGGCAAGAAGGTGAAGTTCGAACTGATCTCCGAGGACGACCAGGCCGACCCGAAAATCGGCACGCAGGTCGCCCAGCGCCTGGTCGACGCCAAGATCGTCGCCGTCGTCGGCCACCTGAACTCGGGCACCACCATCCCGGCATCCAAGATCTACTCCGACGCCGGCATCCCGCAGATTTCGCCGGCCGCGACCAACCCGGCCTACACTCAGCAGGGCTTCAAGACCGCTTTTCGCGTGATCGGCAACGACGTGCAGCAGGGCAAGGCGCTCGGCGAGTTCGCGGTCGACGGCCTGAAGGCCAAGAAGATCGCCATCATCGACGACCGCACCGCCTACGGCCAGGGCTTGGCCGACGAGTTCGAGAAGGCGGTGAAGACCAAGGGCGGCACGGTGATCAAGCGCGAATTCACCACCAACACTGCGACCGACTTCAACGCCATCCTGACCTCGCTCAAGGGTTCCAACCCGGACCTCGTGTTCTACGGCGGCATGGACGCGCAGGCCGGCCCGATGGCCAAGCAGATGAAGCGCCTCGGCCTCAAGGCCAAGCTCTTGGGCGGCGACGGGATTCAGACGCCGGAATTCATGAAGCTCGCCGGCGACGCGGCCGAAGGTCAGTACGCGTCGAGCCCAGGCATGCCGAAGGAAAAGATGCCGGGCTTCGCCGATTTCAACAAGCGCTTCCAGGCCAAGTTCAATACCGAGATCCAGATCTACGCACCCTACGAGTATGACGCGGTCCGCGTACTGGTCGACGCGATGAAGCGCGCCCAGTCGACCGACCCGAAAGCCTTCCTGCCGGAAGTCGGCAAGACCGACTACAACGGCGTGACCGGCCGCATCCAGTTCGACGACAAGGGTGACATCAAGAACGGCGCTGTCACCGTCTATCAGGCCAAGGCCGGCAAGTGGAGCGTCGTCAGCACCGTCGGCGGCCCAGGCGCGGCCCAGTAAGCGCGCCCCGGGCCCCAACAAAACGCCGCATCGGCTACGATGCGGCGTTTTTTATCGAGCTCGGCCAAGCTTCACAACGGCAGCACGTCAACCAGTAGCCTCAACACGACCACCGCGAACAGCGCCGCCAGCGCGTCGTCGACCATCACGCCGAAGCCGCCATGCACGCGCGCGTCCAGCCAGCGGATCGGCCACGGCTTGGCGATGTCGAAAAGCCGGAACAGCACGAATGCGACGCCCCAGCCGGCGATGCTCGCCGGCGCGAAGGCCAGCACCGCGAGCATCGCGACGATCTCGTCGATGACGATGCCGCCGTGGTCGTGCACGCCGAGCGCGCGACAGGCGACGGCGCTCGCCCAGCAGCCGACGACGAACAGCGGCACGCACAGCCAGGCGATCTGGATGGCCGACAATCCGGCCGCCGCCAGCAGGGCGTAGAGTGGCAGCGCGACCAGCGTGCCGAAGGTCCCCGGCGCACGCGGCGCGAGCCCCGAGCCGAAGCCGAAGGCGATGAAGTGCGCCGGGTGGCGGGTAAGAAACGCGAAGTCGGGCTTAGGCAAAGTGGTCATAACCGGCCCGCTTGAGCTTGACCGGCTTGCCGGCCGCGTCGACCAGCGTCACCCCCTCTTCCGGCGCCAGCACTCGGCCGACGCGCGTGACCGCGACGCCGAGCTTCGTGCCGAGCGCAACGATCTGCTCGCGATTCGACACCGCTGCGGTGAACGCGAGTTCGTAATCGTCGCCGCCGGCGGCGATCAGTTCGGGATAGACGGCGCGGCGCTCGGCCAACCACGGGTGCGTCGGCAAGGCGTCGAACCACAACTCGGCGCCTTTATTCGAGCGAGCGAGGATGTGTCCGAAGTCGGCGAACCAGCCGTCGGACACGTCGATCGCCGCGTGCGCAAGGCCGAGCAGGCCCTGGCCCAGCTCGACGCGCGGCTCGGGCTTTTCGAGCCGTTCGCTGCCGGCGGTGAAAACCTCCGCTGGCAGCATGAGGTCGCCATTCAACTTCTCGCGCAACGCCATCGCGCCGAGGCCCAGCGCGCCGCTTACCCAGACGTCGTCGCCGACTTCGGCCGCGTCGCGACGCAGCGCGCGGCCGGCCGGCGCCTCGCCGAACACCGTCACCGACAGCGTCAAGGGGCCGCGCGTGGTGTCGCCGCCGATCACGCCGACCTTGTAACGGTCGGCCAGCGCGAAGAATCCGTCCGCCAGGCCGGCGACCCACACTTCGTCGTTATGCGGCAGCGCAACCGACAGCACGACCCAGCGCGGCGTCGCGCCCATCGCCGCCATGTCCGACAAGTTGACCGCCAGCGTCTTGTGGCCGAGCGCGGCCGCATCGACGCCGGCCAAGAAGTGGCGCCCCTCGACCAGCATGTCGACCGACACGTGCAGGTCGAAACCGGGCGTCGGGCGCACGATGGCCGCGTCATCGCCGACGCCGAGTACGGCGTTTTGTGCGGGGCGGTCGAAGTAGCGGTGGATCAGTTCGAATTCGTTCATGGCTCTATATGTGAAAACACCCGCGCCGGGGCGCGGGTGGGTGCGAAGCTCGGCCAAGCTGGGCGCTTACTCTGCGTCCGGCTCTGCGTCCGGCGCGGCAGCCGGCTCGGGCTGCGGACGGCGCGGCTTCTGACGGACTTCGTCCGGGCGGATCACGACGGCGAGCTTGTCGAGCACGCCGTTGACGAACTTGTGACCGTCGGTACCGCCGAAGGTCTTCGCGATCTCGATCGCCTCGTTGATGATCACCGGGTACGGCGTTTCGACCTGCTTGTTCAACTCCAGCGCGGCCATCAAGAGGATGGCGCGCTCGACCGGGCTGACTTCGCTCGGCGCGCGCTCGTAGTGCTGCGACAGCTGCTGCGACAGCTGCTCGGCGTCCTGCAGTACACCGTAGAGGATGGTGCGGAACAGCGCCTCGTCGGCCTTGGCAAAGTAGTCATTTTCGCGCAAGTGCTTCTCGATCTGCGAGGCCGGGCGGTCCGGATTCAGCTGCCATTCGTAGATGCCCTGCACGGCGAATTCGCGTGCGCGGCGGCGTGCCGTTTTCATCGGGATTTCCTTTAAAGAACGCGCGGTCGGCGTGGCGCCGCCCGCGAAACAGGGAGGAATCAGGCGGACAGCGCGGCTTGCAGGCGCGCCATTTCGACGGCGACGCGGGCGGCGTCGCGGCCCTTCTCCAGCATGCGCACCTCGGCCTGTTCGTCGGTCTCGGTGGTCAGGATGGCGTTGGCGACCGGGATGTCGAAGTCGAGGCCGACGCGGGTCACGCCGGCACCGGCTTCGTTCGACACCAGTTCGAAATGGTAGGTCTCGCCGCGGATCACCGCGCCGAGCGCGACGAGCGCGTCGAAGCGACCGCTTTTTGCCATCGTTTGCAGCACGAGCGGGACTTCCAGTGCGCCCGGCACGGTCGCGAGCGTGACGTCAGCGGCGGACACGCCGAGCGCGGCCAGTTCCGCGAGGCAGGCGTCGCGCAGTCCGTGGCACACCGGCTCGTTGAATCGGGCCATCACGATGCCGATCTTCAGGCCGGCGCCGCTGAAGTCGGATTCGATGCGGGAAATGGCGTCAAGCATGGTGTCCTCGCGTCTGTCTTGAAAAAGGGCGCAATTTTAACCGATTTCGACGTGCACGTGTTCCGGCTGGCAAAAGCCGGTCACCTCGAGGCCAAAACCGGCCAGGCCGCCGAGCGGGGTCGGCGACGCCATCAGTTTCATCTTGCCGACGCCGAGCGATTTCAGCATCTGCGCGCCGAGGCCGAAGGTCTTGCTGTCCCACTTCGGGCGGTTAGTCTCGTCCGACGCGTCCGGCAACGCACGGGCGAGCAGATCTTCCCCGCTCTCGGTACGGTGCAAGAGCACGACCACGCCGCAGCCGGCCTCTTCGATCTCCTCGAGCGCGTTCGGCAGCGTCCAGCTGTGACCCTGCCCCGTCGGGTCGATCAGGTCCATTACCGACAAGGGTTCGTGCACGCGCACCAGCGTTTCCTTGTCGACGCTCGGCTTGCCCTTGACGAGCGCGAGGTGGGTCGCGCGCGTCGTCACGTCGCGGAACACGTGCAACTGGAAGGCGCCGAACGGCGTGTACACCGGACGACTGCCGACCGCCTCGACCAAGGATTCGGTGCGGCTGCGGTAGTGGATCAGGTCGGCGATGGTGCCGACCTTCAGGCCGTGCTCCTCGGCGAACACCAGAAGTTCGGGCAGGCGCGCCATCGTGCCGTCGTCGTTCATGATCTCGCAGATCACCGACGCCGGCTCGAGGCCGGCCAGCTGCGCGAGGTCGCAGCCGGCCTCGGTATGGCCGGCGCGCATCAGCACGCCGCCGTTCTGCGCCTTCAGCGGGAAGATGTGGCCCGGCATCACGATGTCGGTCGGCTTCGCGTTGCGCGCGACGGCCGCCTGCACGGTGCGCGCGCGGTCGGCGGCGGAAATGCCGGTGGTCACGCCCTCGGCCGCCTCGATCGACACGGTGAAGTTGGTGCCGTGCGGTGTGCCGTTGTCGGTCACCATCAGGGGCAGGTTCAGCGCTTTGCAGCGCGCCTCGGACAGCGTCAGGCAGATCAGGCCCCGCGCGTACTTGGCCATGAAGTTGATCGTCTCGGGGGTTGCGTGTTCGGCCGCCAGGACGATGTCGCCCTCGTTTTCGCGGTCTTCGGCGTCGACCAGCACGACCATCTTGCCGGCCTTGATGTCGGCGATGATGTCTTGAATCGGGGAAATGTTCATTGCGGTTCCATTCCTTGCGTCGGCCGGGCTCGGCCAACCTTTGTATTGGTCAGGCGAGGCTCAAATCGAGACTGCGATAGTCTCCGTGCGCGTGCACCTCGCCGGCGACGAGTGCCAGCGGTGCGGCGAACAGCGGGCCGTCGACCACCAGCGTGTGAAATTCTCCGGCCTCGGCACACGGGTCGATGCCGGCGGCGACGAGTTCGTCGACGAGTTCGTGCGTCAGCGTCTTGCCGAGCAGGTCGGCCGGCGCCATCGCGGTGTTCACCGTGACGACGAGCGCGCGGATGCCGGCATCCAGCCCTTCGCGCACCAGTGCCTCGCGCGGCTGCTGCCACAAGGGCAGCGCCGCTTCGATGCCGGCGGCGGCGCAGACCTTCTCTTCCCACTCGCGGTGGGCATCCAGATCGATGTCGCCGAACACCGCCGCCTCGACGCCGTCATCGGCGAAGCGCTGCAACTGCGCGACGAACTGGCCCTCGTAGCTTGCCCAGCTCGCCTCGGCGGTAAAGAGCGGCAGACCCATCGCGGCGGCCTGCGCGCGCATCACCTCCGGACGCACGCCGTGCGAGCGGCTGCGTTCGCCGTCTTCGTCGAACATGGTGAACAGCGCCTTCACTTGTGCACCGGCCTGGTGGGCGCGCCACAGCGCGAGGCACGAGTCCTTGCCGCCGCTCCAGGACGACAGGACTTTCTTGTTTTTCAGCGTAGTCATTCGCTCGAAACTTCGTGGGGATGTTTTGCCAATGGCGGCGCGGCGCCGTATTTCAAGCCCCGCGCTCGGCCAGCACGCGCTCTACGGTGTCGACGATGGCCTGCGTGTTCGGGTCGATCTCGATGTTCACCAGATCACCGACGCGGCGCACGCCCATCAGCGTGCGCGTCAGCGTCTCGGGGATCAGGTGCACGCAGAAGCGCTCGCCGTCGACCGAGCCGATGGTCAGGCTGCAGCCGTCGACGCCGATATAGCCTTTGGCCAGCACGTACTTCATCAGCTCGCGCGGCAGGCGGAACCACAGCGTGCGGTTGTTCGGCGACTCGATCACCTCGGTGACTTCGCCGGTCGCGACGATGTGACCGGACATCGCGTGGCCGCCGATGTCGTCGCCGAACTTCGCCGCGCGCTCGACGTTCACCTTGTCGCCGACTTCGAGTCGGCCGAGGTTGGTCAGCTTCAGCGTCTCGTGCATCAGGTCGAAACTGACGACGTCGCCGTCTATCTCGGTCACCGTCAGGCAACAGCCGTTGTGCGCGACCGACGCGCCGATCGCGAGACCCGGCAAGAGCTCGGCCGGCAGGCGCAGTACGTGGGTGCGGAAATTTTCTTTGTCGACGATGCCGACGACGTCGGCCGTCCCCTGAACGATTCCGGTAAACATGGATGCCTCGCGTGAGCGGTGCCAAAAAAGGCAATCATAGCGAAATCTGCCGCCCGCCGGGAGGCTCGGCCAACGTCGGGGGTCGAGCGGCATGGCCCGCCCCGCCCTGAAGGCGGCAAAATTCGGTACAATTCACCTCTTTTGTCCGAGCTTCACCGCCATGTCCGCCGAACTTGCCCGAATCAACGACGAAGTCGCGCGCCGCCGCACCTTCGCCATCATTTCCCACCCCGACGCCGGTAAGACGACGTTGACCGAGAAGCTGTTGCTGTTCTCGGGCGCGATCCAGATGGCCGGCACGGTGAAGGGCAAGAAGACCGGCAAGTTCGCGACGTCCGACTGGATGGAGATTGAGAAGCAGCGCGGCATCTCGGTCGCGTCGAGCGTGATGCAGTTCGACTACCGCGGCCACACGGTGAATCTCTTGGACACCCCGGGTCACCAGGACTTCTCCGAGGATACCTACCGCGTGCTGACCGCGGTCGATTCGGCGCTGATGGTGATCGACGCGGCCAAGGGCGTAGAAGAACAGACGATCAAGCTCCTGAACGTCTGCCGTCTGCGCGACACGCCGATCGTCACCTTCATGAACAAGTACGACCGCGAGGTGCGCGATTCGCTCGAACTGCTCGACGAGGTCGAGAGCGTGCTGAAGATCCGCTGCGCGCCGGTGACCTGGCCGATCGGCATGGGCAAGGCCTTCCGCGGCGTCTACCATATGCTGCGCGACGAAGTGCTCTTGTTCGAGGCCGGCACCGAAAAGATCAGCCTCGACGTCGAGGTGATCCAGGGCATAGACAACCCGCGCCTGGACGAACTGTTCCCGCTCGAAATGGAACAACTGAGGATGGAGATCGAACTGGTCAAGGGCGCGTCCCACCCCTTCGTGCTCGAAGAGTTCCTCGCCGGCACGCTGACGCCGGTGTTCTTCGGCTCGGCGATCAACAACTTCGGCGTGCGCGAGATCCTGAACGCGCTGATCGACTGGGCGCCGGCGCCGATGGAGCGCGACGCGACGGTGCGCGCGGTCGACCCGAAGGAGGAGGCGTTCTCCGGCTTCGTGTTCAAGATCCAGGCGAACATGGACCCGAAGCACCGCGACCGCATCGCGTTCATGCGCGTGTGCTCGGGCCGCTTCGAGCGCGGCATGAAGATGAAGCACCTGCGGCTGAATCGTGACATCGCCGCGTCGAGCGTCGTCACCTTCATGTCGCACGACCGCGAGATCGTCGAGGAGGCGTTCGCCGGCGACATCATCGGCATCCCGAACCACGGCAACATCCAGATCGGCGACTCGTTCAGCTCGGGCGAACAGCTGGCGTTCACCGGCATCCCCTTCTTCGCGCCGGAAATGTTCCGCTCGGTGCGCATCCGCAACCCGCTGAAGCTCAAGCAGCTGCAGAAGGGTCTTCAGCAGCTGGGCGAGGAAGGCGCGGTGCAGGTGTTCAAGCCGCACAACGGCGGCGACCTGATCCTCGGCGCGGTCGGCGTGCTGCAGTTCGAGGTGGTCGCGTCGCGGCTGGCGGCCGAGTACGGCGTCGACGCGCTGTTCGAGTCGGCCAGCATCTGGAGCGCGCGCTGGGCGTCGTGCGACGACCGCAAGAAGCTCGACGAGTTCGAGAAGGGCAATATGAACAACCTGGCGATCGACGCCGGCGGCAACCTCGCCTACCTCGCACCGAACCGCGTGAACCTGCAGCTGACGCAGGAGCGCTGGCCGGCGATCGTGTTCCACGAGACGCGCGAGCACGCGGTCAAACTGAACGACTGACAAGGACCTCTCATGAACGCGTTCGGCTGGATCGGCCAGATCGCCCAGGAATACGCGGTGGACCTCGGCCGCACCGGCGGGCTGATCCTGCTCCTGGTGATCGCCCGCATCGTGATCGCGCGCGCGATCGCCGCCAACCCGGGCGTGCCGATCGACGCGCGCCGGCGCTGGTCGATGAACGCGCGCAACGCGCTGGTGCTGATCGGCATCCTGGGCGTCGCCGGCATCTGGGCGAAGGAGATCGAGACCTTCGCCGTGTCGGTGGTCGCGTTCGCCGCGGCGCTGGTGCTGGCGACCAAGGAGCTGATCATGTGCCTCGGCGGCGCGTTTTTGCGCACCATGAGCAACGCGTTCTCGATCGGCGACCATATCGAGATCGGCGGCCACCGCGGCCGCGTCGTCGACATCAACCTGTTCTCGACGACGATCATGGAGATCGGCCCGCGCCACGACGCTCACTTCATCACCGGACGCGCGGTGTCGCTGCCGAACAGCCTCTTGCTGACGCAGCCGGTGATCAGCGAGAACTTCATGGGCGACATCGTGATGCACGTGATCACCTTGCCGCTGTCGTACGAGCGGAACCCGAACCGCATGGAAGCGGTGCTGCTGGCGATCGCGACCGATATCTGCTCGCCGTTTCTCGTTGCCGCCGAGCGCCACATGCTGCACATCGAGGCGCGCCACCTGCTCGACACGCCGTCGGTTCAGCCGCGCATCGCGTTTTTGCCGGTCGACGACAAGCGCTATCAGCTGATGCTGCGCGTCGCCATTCCCGCCAACGAGCGCAACAGGGTCGAGCAGGCGATCCTGCACCGCTTCATGCAAGAGGCCTTCCCCGAGCGGGACGACGCCCGGCCCGACACCGCAACCGGCAAGCAGCCGGCTGCTTTCGCCCGCAGCGAAGCCCGACCATCATGAGCCGCATCAAGACCTACGACCGCATCGTCGAAGAGAGCCTCAAGCTGTTCAACGAGCACGGCGAACGCAACATCACCACCAACCACATCTCGGCGCACCTGGGCATCAGCCCGGGCAATCTGTACTACCACTTCCGCAACAAGGAAGAGATCGTCTACCAGATATTCCGCCAGTACCGGGGCTTCATCTCCGCGCGGCTGGCGGTGGCCGAAGGCCAGGCGCTGTCGGTCGACGACCTGGTCAACTATCTGGACACCGCGTTCGACGCGATGTGGCGCTTCCGCTTCATGTTCTACGACCTGCCGGGCATGCTCGCGCGCAACGCACAGCTGCAGCAGGACTACCACCAGTTCGTGCACACCGAGCTGAAGGGCATCCTCGCCGGCCACTTCCGCGAATTCATCCGGATGGGCCTCCTGAAGATGGACGAGGCCGACATCGAACCGGTGACGCTCAACATCTGGCTGGTGGTGAAGTTCTGGTTCGCGTTCGAACAGACCGCGCACCCTGGCGAGCCGATCACCGAGGCCGACAGCCGCCGCGGCGTGCGCCAAGTGTTGTCGCTGCTGAAGCCTTACGTGCAACCCGACTTCCTGCCGACCTTCACATCGCTCTCCGCGCGTTACGTCGACTGAATCATCACGCCCACACAATTGGCCGAGCGTTCCAATGCTCGGCCAACCTTTTTTATCACCCGGGCGGTCCACTTGTTCAGCCCCTCAACAATCAACGGTGTTTAGCCGGCGGCCGCTTCGCGCTGCCGCACCCGTTCGAACAGGCATACCGTCGCCGCCATCGCGACGTTGAGCGACTCGGCCGAGCCGGGCATAGGGATCTTCACGCGTGCCGGCGCCAGCGCCTGCAACGAGGGCGACACGCCTGCGCCCTCGTTGCCGAATACGAAGGCCGTCGGGCCCGTGAGGTCGACCGTGTAGAGCGACACCGCGCCGTCGAGCGCGGTCACGACCTTGGTGCCGGCAAACGCGTCGAGCACGGCGGCGAGGTCGGCGTCCTCAAAGATCTCGAGCGCGAAGTGCGCGCCCATGCCCGCGCGCAGCACCTTGGGTGAGAACACGTCGGCGCAGCCCTTGGACAGATACACCGCGGCGGCGCCCGCCGCGGCGGCGCCGCGCAATATGGTGCCGAGGTTGCCCGGGTCCTGCAGGTCTTCGAGCAGCACGGCGCACTCGGGCGCTTTCGTCCAGTTGGGCTCGGGCCGCGGCACGACAGCAAGGATCTCCGGCGCGCTCGCGAGGCTGGTGACGCGCGAGAGCGCCCCCTCGGCAACGAGGTAGCCCGGACAGGCTAGCCGCGAAAGCAAGGCGCGCAGCTCGAGATGGTGTTCGGCAGCCGGGTTCACGTACACGACCTGCGGCTTGTGGCCGGCCGCGAGCGCGGCGTCGATCAGATGAATCCCTTCGAGCAGCATCAGGCCGGCGCGGCGGCGCTCGCGCGCGCTGTCGATCAGTCGCGACAGTTGCTTGACCGTGTCGTTGTGGGCCGAGCTGAGGAGCTTGAGGCGGTCGAAATCAGGCATGGCGGGAGGTCTGGGCGATCAGCGTCTTGAAGCGCAGGTAGTGGTCGTCGGCTATCGGACGGCCGCTGTTTACATTGTCGACGTAAAACACGCCGGCGAGCGTGTCGCCGGCGAACACGGTCATCACCGCGAACTCGGTCGCATCGACGGTGGAAAAGAAAGCGTCCGGGTATTTTTCCGCGAGCCGGGCGCGCGCCGCCAGCGGTGCGTGAAAGCTCTGCGGGCGCGAGCTCAGCAAGGCGAAGAAGCTGCCGGCCGCAAGGTCGATCGCGAGGCGCTTGAGCGGGTGCTCGGCAGCGACGCCGATCTGGTACTTCAGGCGCAGCGCGTTCTGCCCCGCGTCGAAGCGCCAGTACATCACGCGCTCGAACTTGAGTTCGTTGGCGAGGGCGCGGATAGCCTCGCGCAAGGCCGCGTCGAGATCGTCGACGCGCGCGAGGCTCGCGACTTCGCGCATCTTCGTGCGGCGCGTGTCGCCCTCGAGCATCGCCAGGTAGCGCGCCGGGTAGGCATAGGCCGGAGCACGCGGGTGGCGGCCGACCGACAGCGCCGCCTGGACGACGACCGAATACAGCGTGTCGAAGTCGCTGCCGACCAGCCGCGCCGCCGCGTCGATGCCGGCGACGAACTGCGGCCGCCACCAGCCGTGCTCGAGCCCGTTCGCGGTCGCGACCGCGAGGCGCAGCACCTGGCGACGCCGCGCGTCATGGCCGCCGCCGGCGCCGAACATCGCGGACAGGCCCGGCGGCAGCGGCATCGCCCGCGCGAACGCCTCGAGCAGCTTCGGGTAGTCGACGCCATAGGCGGCCGACACCGCCTGCAACAAGGGCGGGTCGGGGACAGCGTTGCGCTGCAGCAGATAGAAGCAGGCCGGCAGGTTGTAGACCAGCGCGGCGACGAAAGCGTCTTCGACCTTGGGCTCGTTCGCGATCGACAGCCATTCCTTGACGACCAGCGCAGCGACGCGGCCGCGCGCGAGCCAGTCGCCGACCGCCTCGAAAGTTTCGGCGTCGACCACGCCACGCGACGGGCGCAAGGCCGGCAGCGGGCCGAGCCGGCGGATCGAGCCTTCGAGCCCGACCAGCATCAGCATCTGCTCGACGGTAGGCGTGCTCTCGTTGCGCTGCATCGCGGCGGATTGGCCGAGTACGCGCAACAAGTCGAACAAGAGCAGCGGGTCGGACAGGCACAGGTTGGCCAGATCGGAGAAATGGATCAGGTCGACATTGCGCGCGCGCAGTTGGGCGAGCTCGGCCTGCGTGCCGGGCAGGACGGGCCAGCGCCGCGCGGCGACGGAGGAAAACCAGTCAGCAAGCTCCATGGGGATGGCGCCACAAATAAAGCGCCTGTTGCCGCGGTCCGCCCAGAGGCAGGGTCTGATCCGCTGGCACGCCAGGCACGGTGAAACTGTTACTGATGAGCAGGGCGCCGGGCGCGGCGTCCTGCCGGAACTGTTGCCACACGCGCGGCATCGGCGCCGGCGACAGGAAGACGTAGACGGCCTGGTAGCCGCCCCAGCGCTCACGCCACAGACTGCCGAAACGGATCGTCACATTCGCCGGACGGCCGGCGTACAGCCAGCGCCATTTAGCCCACGACCAGGTCAGCCACGCGTTCTCGACACCGGTAATGACGAGGTCGGGGCGCAGTCGGGAGAGCGTTAGCGCGAGACGCGCGTCGCCGCAGCCGGCCTCGAGCAGCGTCGCGCCTTGCGGCAGGAGCTCGGCCAACCTTTCGGCGACGCGCTGGTTGGAGCGGTAGAGCGGCACGCGTTCGTACAGCGCGTTGCGACCAAGACCAACGGTGACGATCAAGGCGACGAGGTAGGCCCAAGGCGGCAGCCCGGCGGACAGCGCCAGCGAAGCCAGCGGCCAGAACGCCAGGTGCAGCCAGCGGCCCGGCGACGGCACGCGCGACACCAGCGCGAACCCGAACGCGAACCCTGCAGCGAGCAGCGCCCACGCGGCCGGCGCCGCGAGCGGCGCGACCCACAGCCAGGCGAGTACGCCGGCGGCGAGCTGGATCAGTGCGTGGCGCAGCAGGCGCAGCATGGGCGTTAAGGTTGGGATACCACAGGCTCCAGCGGGGCGGCGGCAGGTGCCGTGCTTTCCTGCTGTTGCACGCCGTCCCTGAGGATGGCGGCCTCGGTTTCCTTGTTCAACACGACGATCGCGATGCGACGGTTTTCCGAGCTGAACACGTTCTGGCGGTTGAGCGGGTCGGCGGCGGCGAGACCGACGACGCGCAGGATCTTCTCGCCGAGCATGCCGCCGGCCAAGAGTTCGCGGCGCGCGGCGTTCGCGCGGTCGGCCGACAGTTCCCAGTTGCTGTAACCGCCCTGGCCGCGCGAGAACGGCTTGGCGTCGGTGTGACCGGATACGCTGATGCGGTTTGGCACGTCGTTCAGCTCACGGCCCAGTTCGCGCAGGATGATCTGCGTGTGCGACAGCAGCTGGTAGCTGCCGGTATCGAACATCGGGCGGTTCTGCTCGTCGATGATCTGGACCTGCAGGCCGTCCGGCGTCATCTCGAGCCTGAGCTGGTTCTTGTAGTCCTTGAAGATCGGGCTGTTTTCGAGTTGCGCGCGCAACTTCTGCTGCAGGCGGGTCAGCCTCTGCTTCTCGAGCTGCTTTTCCTGCTCCGGCAACTTGGTGACCTGACCGCTCTTTCGCGTCAGGTCCTGGCCGCCGCCCTTGATGATCGCGTTGGCGTCGCCACTGCCGCTGCCGCCAGCGAGCGCGACCTTCAGTGGCGTGCGGAAGTATTCGGAGATGCCGTTAAGGTCGCCCTGCGAGACCGAGCCCAAGAGCCACATCAAGAGGAAGAACGCCATCATCGCCGTCACGAAGTCGGCGTAGGCGATCTTCCACGCGCCACCGTGGTGGCCGTGCCCGCCCTTCTTGATGCGTTTGACGATGATGGGGCGTTGCGATTCGTCTGCCATTTACTTGCCCTTGGCCTGCTTGACGTGGTCCTCGAGTTCCTTGAACGATGGACGGTCGTGCGAGGCGAGCACCTTGCGGCCGAATTCGACCGCTACCTGCGGCGCGTAGCCGTTCAGGCTGGCGAGCAAGGTCACCTTGACCGTCTGGAAGACGCGGGTGCTGTCGGCGAGGCGATGTTCGAGGATGTTGGCCAGCGGCCCGACGAAACCGTAGGCGAGCAGAATCCCGAGGAAGGTACCGACCAGCGCCGCCGCGATCAGCATGCCCAACTCGGACGGTGGGATGCCGACCGACTCCATCGTGTGCACGACGCCCATCACCGCCGCGACGATACCGAAGGCCGGCAGGCCCTCGGCCAAGCCCTTGACCGCGGTCACCGGCACCTCGCCCTCGTGGTGATGCGTTTCGATCTCGACGTCCATCAGGTTCTCGATCTCGAACGCGTTCAGGTTGCCGCCGACCATCAGACGCAGGTAGTCGGTGATGAATTCGACGACGTGGTGGTCGGCAAGGAGGGTCGGGTACTTGGCGAAGATCGGGCTGTTCGCGGGCTCCTCGACGTCGGCTTCGATCGACATCAGGCCTTCCTTGCGCACCTTGGACAACAGTTCGAACAGCAGGGCGAACAGCTCCAGGTAGATCGCCTTGTTGTACTTGCTTCCCTTGAAGACGGTCGGCAGCGCCTTGAGCGTCGCCTTGAGCGGCGTACCGCCGTTGGCGACGACGAAGGCGCCGACGGCAGCGCCGCCGATCATCAGGATTTCGACCGGCTGGAACAGGGACGCCAGATGGCCACCAGCCATCGCGAAGCCCCCGAGAACCGCTGCGAGAATAATGAGATAACCGATCCCGACAAACATGCATCCGATCCTGTGTGGTTGAAGCCGGCCGCCACGGCCGCTTCGAGTAGCGATTGGGGCATGATTGTAGCAAAGATATGCCCGACGCAAAGCGCCGGGCATGACCCTCCGTGTCCGACAATATCCGGCCTGGACGACAACGTTGGCCGAGCGCCGATTTTAAACGTGCAGCAACAGATACTTGCGCTCCCACGGGCTGATCACGCGGAAGTATTCGGCAAATTCCTTTTCCTTGAGCGCGACGTACATGTCGACGAAACGTCGGCCGAGCACGCTGGCCAGCGCCTCGCTGCCGGACAGCACCTCGAGCGCGTCGTCGGTGCTGTACGGAAACTGGTAGGGCAGCTCATAGGCATTGTTCTGCATCGGGTCGGTACAGGCGATCTTTCTCACCATGCCGAGGTAGCCGCAGGCGAGCGTCGCCGCCATCGCCAGGTAGGGATTCACGTCGACGCCGGCGACGCGGTTCTCGATGCGTCGACTCTCCGGCGAAGAGTGCGGGATGCGGAAGCCGACGGTGCGGTTGTCGTAACCCCACTGCACGTTGATCGGTGCGGCGGTGTAGCGCGACAGGCGCCTCAACGAATTCACGTACGGCGCGAAGAACGGCATGCCTTCGGGCAGGAAGGTCTGCAGGCCGCCGAGGTAGTGGAAGAACGGTGGCGCCGGGTTGCCGTCGTCGAGGGTGAAGATGTTGCGGCCGGTGGCGCGATCGAGCACGTTCTGGTGCATGTGCATCGCGCTACCGGGTTCGTTCTCCATCGGCTTGGCCATGAAGGTCGCGTACATATTGTGGCGGAACGCCGCCTCGCGCACGGTGCGCTTGAACAGGAACACCTGGTCGGCCAAGTCGAGCGGGTTGCCGTGCAGGAAGTTGATCTCCATCTGCGCGGTGCCGACCTCATGGATCAGCGTGTCGACCTCGAGTTCCTGTGCGTAGCAGTAGTCGTAGATGTCCTCGAACAGCGGGTCGAACTCGTTGACCGCATCGATCGCGTACGAGCGCCGGCCGAATTCGGCGCGGCCTGTCCTTCCCAGCGGGGGTGACAGCGGCACGTCGGGGTCGGGGTTCGGCGCGACGAGGTAGAACTCCATCTCGGGCGCGAGCACCGGCTCCCAGCCCTGCTCGGCGTAGAGGTCGAGCACCTTCTTCAGCACGTTGCGCGGCGCGACGTCGACCGGCGCGCCATCGGAGCGGAAACAGTCGTAGATGATCTGCGCGGTCGGATCGGTCGCCCACGGCACGACACGCAAGGTGTTCGGGTCCGGCTCGAGCACCATGTCCGGGTCGGTGAGGTCGAGCATGCGCTCGTCTGGAAAGTCGCCGGTCACCGTCTGCAGCAACGCCACCTCGGGCAGGCGCATTTCCGGGTCGGCGACGAATTTTTCCTTCGGAATGATCTTGCCGCGCGCGACGCCGGCCATATCCGGCAGGATGCACTCCACTTCGGTGATGCGGCGCTCCCGCATCCATTCCAACATCGGGTTGGCCATGACGGCTTCCTCCCTGCAGCGATGGCCGGATTTGCGCACGCCGATGGCGACCCGGGGCATGCAAGCGCCCCGTCTCCCCCCTCCTCGCTTTCCCCGCCCCGGCTATTCCGACCGCTTGTCGCGGTGGCTCCGGCACGCATCGCCAAAGGCGCGGAAAATCGCCATCGACACCGTATTGTTCCAGTATTGCCATTCCGGATGCCACTGCACCGCGAGCAGGAAACCGCGCGCGGCGTCCATGCGGAACGCTTCGACGAGGCCGTCTTCGGCCAGCCCCTCGACCACCAGGCCGGGCGCCAGCCGCTTCACCCCCTGCTGGTGCAAGGAATTGACGGCGATACGCTCCTCGCCGGCCCATTCGGCCAACCACCCGCCCGGCGTCAGGCTGACGTGGTGGATAGGCCCGTACTGGTGCTCGAGCGGCGCATCGGTCTTCTCGCGGTGATCGAAATAACCGGCCTCCTCCTGCACATGCTGGTAGAGCTCGCCGCCGAGCGCGACGTTGACCTCCTGCGCGCCGCGGCAGATGCCGAGCACAGGCAGGCCGCGCTCGACCGCGCGCACCACCAGCGGCAGCGTGCTCGCGTCGCGTGCCGGGTCGTGCAACATGCCCTCGCGGCTGGGCGGCCCGCCGTAATAGTGCGGCTGGATGTTGGACGGCGAGCCGGGCAGCAGGATGCCGTCGAGCATGCCGAGACTTTCGTCGAGGAGCTCCGAGTCGCCGAGCGACGGAATCAGCCACGGCAAGGCGCCGGCGCCGCCGGCAACCGCCGTGATGTACTTCTCGCCCACCGCATGAAACGGGAAGGAGCTCAACTGCTTGATGTCGCAGGGAATCCCAACAATCGGCCGTGCCATCGCTGCCATCCTCCCCTATTCAGCCTGCGCGAGCGCGACCAGCGGCTCGACGTAAGCCTGGCCGAGCGCTTCGGCGACCGCCGGATGCGTGATCTTGCCGAGGCACACGTTCAGACCGTTGCGCAGATACATGTTCGAGGTCAATGCGGCGCGCCACCCCTGGTCGGCCAACAGCAGCGCGTACGGCAGCGTCGCGTGCGTCAGCGCCTGGGTCGCGGTGCGCGCGACGCCGCCCGGCATGTTCGCGACGCAGTAATGGACGATGCCGTCGACGATATAGGTCGGCTCCTGGTGGGTGGTCGGCCGGCTGGTTTCGAAACAGCCGCCCTGATCGATCGCCACGTCGACCAGCACTGCACCAGCCTTCATCGTCTTGAGCATGCTGCGCGACACCAGCCTGGGCGCGGCCGCGCCGGGCACCAGCACCGCGCCGACGACGAGATCGGCGTCGCGGATCGCGTCCTCGATGTGGCTCTGGCTCGAAAACAGCGTCTTGATGCGGCCGCCAAACAGGTTATCGATGTCCTTCAACCGCAGCAGCGACTTGTCGAGGATGATCACGTCGGCGCCCAGCCCCATCGCGGTGCGTGCGGCATTCAAGCCGACCACGCCGCCGCCGAGCACCACCACGCGCGCCGGCAGCACGCCCGGCACGCCAGACAGCAGCACGCCGCGCCCGCCCTGCGCCTTCTCGAGCGCGTGCGCGCCGGCCTGGATCGCCATGCGACCGGCGACCTCGGACATCGGCGCCAACAGCGGCAGGCCGCCACGCTCGTCGGTGACGGTCTCGTAGGCGATCGCCACCGCCTTCGACTCCATCAGCAAGGTCGCCTGGTTCGGGTCGGGCGCCAGGTGCAGATAGGCGAAAAGCACCTGACCCGGGCGCAGCATGCGGCATTCGACCGGCTGCGGCTCCTTGACCTTGATCACGAGGTCGCTCTGGCCGAATACCGCCTCGGCGTCGGATACGATCGCCGCGCCGGCCCCGAGGTACTGTTCGTCGGAAAAACCGATAGCCAGGCCCGCATGGGCCTGTACCAGCACCTTGTGGCCGTGCGCGACCAGTTCGCGCACACCGGACGGCGTCAGCCCCACCCGGTATTCGTGGTTCTTGACCTCCTTGGGTACGCCGATACGCATCGCGGCCTCCTGGAACAGGATGGGCGGCCGGGTCCAGCACGCCCCGCCGCCGATGATTCAATAGCGGATGATTCCATAGTGGATGCTGGACTAGGGCCTTGCAAAATGAATCGGTATTGCGCCGCAGCAGCGAACGGTCACGGCAGCGACTCAATGGTTTGACCGGCGACAAGCCAGAAGTTTGCGCGCATGAAAAACGCGCGGGGCGCCCCCGTCGTGGCAGCCACCCCGCGCGCGTGGTGTCGAAGGCTGGCCGAGCCCGGCCAAGCCGGGGAATCAATCGCGGAAGTTGTTGTACTGCAGCGGGAAGTCGGTCACTTCCTTTCTCATCAGCGCGATCACGTCCTGCAGCACGTCGCGCTTGGCGCCGGAAACCCGCACCGCTTCACCCTGGATGCTCGCCTGCACCTTGAGCTTGGAATCCTTGATCAGCCTCACGATGCGCTTGGCCAGCTCGGTCTCGATGCCTTCCTTGACCGTGATCGTGCGCTTGACCTTGTTGCCGCTGACCTTCTCGAGCTTGCCTTCGTCGAGGCAGCGCACGTCGACTTCGCGCTTGGACAGCTTGCCGAGCAGGATCTCCCGGACCTGGTCGAGCTGGAATTCGGCGTCGGCGTACAGCGTCAGCACCTTCTCGGCGACCTCGATACGGGCGTCGCTGCCCTTGAAGTCGTAACGGGTGGACACCTCCTTGTTGGCCTGGTCCACGGCGTTGCGCACTTCTACCTTGTTCACTTCGGAAACGATATCGAACGACGGCATTTTCTTGTTTTCCTGAAAGGGGTTGGACGATGGCGGGCGGCGGCGCATTGCCCCGGTAGCGCTGGTTTTACAAAGCACGGGACGGCTGCCGGCTCGTGCGAGCCCTTATACCGCCCGCCGCACCGCAAGGCAAGCCGCCGCCCCGGGAACACCGCCCGATCGGGGCTCGGCCAACGTCGGCCGCACGCGCCGTTCGGACGACGCCCTTCCTCAGCGATCAGCCTCCTACACGATAGACGCCGCCGTCCTCCTTGACGCGGCCGTGGCGCAGCAGCCGCGACGCGATCGCGCCGGCGGTGCGGCCGTGCCGGGTCGACAGTTCCTTGACCGACGCCCCGTCGTCGAACGCCGACAACAGTTGCCGGTCTTCGTCGTCCGACCACGACTTGCCGGCGTTGTCCGGCTGCACGCGTTCGCGCTTGTCCCGCCTTTCCATCTCCTCGAGCGCGCGCGCCGCGACGAACAGCGCACGGATCAGCTGCGGGTTGTTCAGCGGACGGGCGTCGGCGAGCGTCTCCCCGGTCTCGGGGTCGACGCCATCGGCGAGTGCTTCGATCATCGATCTGGCTTCGGCGGGCGACATGGCTTCCTCCTGAAGACCAACGCAGACACAAGGCCTCGGCCAAGCTTCGCGCCCCGGCCGGGCCTAGACGTAATACCAAACCTATTCGGGCGGATCGTGCGCGTCGAGCAGCCGCGCCAGCCCCTGCCCGCCTTCGCGCATCACCGCGTCGTGGTTCCACTCGAACAGCGGCCGGGCCAGCGGCGCCAGCCAGTTCATCCATGGCCGCGTGGTGCGCACCTGCCAGTCGTAGCGCACCACCGTGACACCGTCCTCGTGCGAGAAATGCCAGCGACCGACGCCCTCGAGCTCGCCCTCCACGCGGCCTTCGAGCAGCCGCAACGGTTCGACGCGCGTCACTCGCGTCTCGAAGGTCAGCCGGTACGGCAAGACACTCTTCCACGTCAGCCGCTGGCGCGCGCCAAGCCCGCTCGCGTCGCCTTTTTCGATGTCGACGACGCACTCGACGCCCTTCCACCAGACGGGCCACGCCGCCGAGTCGTAGATCGCGTCCCACACCGCCTCGAGCGGCGCGGCAATGCGCCACAGGCTGGTCAGCCGGTATTCGCTCATCGCTCGGGCCTGAAGAAATCGTCGGGAAAGGCGACGTCGCGCTCGACGTCTTCCAGCATCACCGTCTCGATCGCCTGGCCGTCGACGCCATAGCTCTCGACCCTGGCCGGAAACAGCGTGTCGCGTGCGAACCAGACGCGGTAGCGGTGCACGCCGGCCACGTTGGCGTCGCCGGCGCCTTTCACTTCGACCCCGGTCACCCGCTGCTCGCCGATCGCGGCGTCGCCGAGCGGTGCGGCCGAACCCCTGTCGCGCAGCGCGGCAAGGTTGGCGAGCAGCGCGCCGACATCGGAACGGTCGACGCGATGGCCATGCTCGCCGCGGATCAGCGCGTTGTCGGGCGACAGCGTCAGCACCGGCAGATAGCCGACCCCGAACGGCCATAGCCTCACCTTCCGCGCGCCCGGATCGTAGACCAGGACCGCGCCGGCGTGCGGGCGCACAAAAGCCATCCGGACCCAGCCCGGCTTACGATAGCCATAACGGATCAGCTGCCCCTCGCCACCCGTCCCGACCGAACGCACGGTCGCCCGGTAGCTGGCCAGCGCGACAAAGCGCGATATCGCGGCATCGAGCACATCGGCCGCCTGCGCGCCCAAGGCAAGCGTGGCGATCAGGCCGGCCACGAGCTGCGGCTTAAACATCAAGGCAAGCGACGGGCGGCCGGCACGCATCACTCCTCGGCGTCCAGCTCGCCCGCCATGCCGCGCTCGCGGTGGCTCTTGAAGAACAACAGCCGGTTCGGGCAATAGAAGGCGTAGCGGCCGGCCACCGCGGGCGTGAAGGTGACCTTCTGCGGTGCATCGCCGAGCGAGAAGTCGGCGATGCGTTTTCCGCCGGGCCCTTCAAGCACGAAACGGTGCGGGACGATGCCGCTGTCCATGCGGACCGACACCTCGACCGGCTGGCCGACCTTGACGGCGATACGCTTGGGCTTGAAGTGGTAGCTGCCGCCGACGATATCGACGCGCTGCACGCCGTCGGCACCGGGCGTCGGCCGGTACGGCACGCCCTCGCCTTCGGCGACGGCCTGCAACGCGACGAGCGCGGTGCTCAGTGCAGCAAGCCGCGCAGCGCTCATCAGGCCCATCAGTAGCCACCGCCACCACCGCCGCTACGCTCGTAGGGCGGTGCCGTGCCGCCGTAGCCGCCGCCGGTGTTTGCACAGCCGGCAGCGACACCCACCGTCGCGACCGCCAGCACGGCCACGATCCATCGTATGCATTTCTTCATGATTGTTCTCCTTGCCAGGATGGGAACACGTACAGCGTCATCTTGCGCTCGTCGACCAGGCGGCCATCCATAGCCGCCGGCGCCTCGGCCCACGCCGGTGCGGACAGCAGCGCCGCCAACGCGCAACAAATCGGCGGATATCTCATGCTCTCTCCTCTCGCGGCAGGCCGCACGGGCGGCTGGGCTTTTGTTATAGACATTGGCCGACGGCGAATAAACGTGGCGGCACAAGCACTTGACCGAGCGCGTCGGCGGGTTGAAAACGCGGGTCGCAAAGCGGGATCGCAGGGAAGGTCAGACCGGCGAAGCGGGGTTCGCTATCGACGCCTCTCGTCACCTGGAGGCGGCCAAGCGGCCTCTCTTCGTACCCCCACAGCTGACGAACGAAGCGCCGCTCATGCGGAGTCCCGGAATCCGCACGCGGCAATTCCGGAAAATCGCACAAACCGGCATTCATCGGTGAACTTGCCTGGCCCGGCGTGCTGGCCGACCCGAGGTTGGCCGAGCCCGGTGCACCGATGCCCCGACTCGGACGCAAAAAAGGCCGCGAACGCGGCCTGCGATGAGGATTCAGAAGGGAAGGCACTAGCCGAGCCCGAAGCTGGTCACGCCGAACACCCGCGCATTGTCGATCGCCGGCGCGGCGCCGGTGTACATGCGCGCCGTTTCGAACACGCTCTTCATGCCGTAGCGGCCGGCCAGCGCCACACCCATGGCGTTGACCTCGGGCACGTCGAGGAACAAGGGGGCGCCGATGGGCACCTTAGACCCTGTTCACGATCTCTTGCATAGCCGCGACAATGGCGAGATGCGAAGCAAGAGATACCCCAGCGATATGAGTCGCGAGCAGTTCGAACAGATCCGGCCACTGCTGGAGCAGGTCCGCAGGAAAACCAAGCCCCGGATGGTCGACTTGTATGAGGTGTGGTGCGCAGTGCTGTATCTATTGCGCACTGGCTGCCAATGGCGGGCGCTACCCAGCGACTTCCCCAAGTGGCGCACGGTGCATTCATACTTTGCCAAATGGAGTGAGCCCGATAGCCAGGGGGTGAGCCTGCTGGAGCGGGCGCTTAAAAAATCAGGTTGGCGTGGTCCGTATGAGACTGGGGCGCAACGCTTACAGCACGTTCTTGATCGTGGACGCGCAGAGCGTGAAGAACACGGACACGGCGACGCTGAAGGGCTATGACGCAGGCAAGAAGGTCTCGGGCATCAAGCGCCACATTGCGGTGGATACCCAGGGATTGCCCCATGCAGTGGCGGTCACCACCGCCGAGGTGACCGATCGCAAGGGGGCGCTGCAGGCGCTGCGGCGATGCCAACCTGGGCTGAGCCGGGTTCAAAGCCTGCTGGCAGACAACGGCTATGTGGGCCAGCCCTTCGCGCAGGGCGTGCGTGAGATGCTGGGTGAGCATGTCACCGTGCAGATTGCCAAGCGAAGCGAGCTGCATACCTTCAAGGTGATGCCTCAGCGCTGGATCGTCGAGCGCAGCTTCGCCTGGCTGGAGAAGAACAGAAGACTGTGGAAGAACTGCGAGCGGAAACTCAATACCAGCTTGCAGTTCGTCCACCTGGCCTTCCTTGTCCTGCTGCTCAAGAGATCGTGAACAGGTTCTTAGCGGCCAGGCTCGCGAGTAGCGCCTCGGCGACATCGGGCGAATCGGCGAACAACGGGCCGACCTTCCAGCCGACGCGGCAGCGCCGCGCGACGCCGTAGCCGTGCCATTTTTCGTGGTCGACGTAGGCCGCGCCGTGCGACTCGGGCAGGGTCAGCCAAGCCCGCAGGAAGGCCGCGCGCGGCGCCGGGAACAGGCCGCGCTCGTAATCGGCGACCACCTCGACCGACGGCAGCGCCACCAGTTCCCTGAGGTCGGGCGCGTCGCCGCCGCCCTGCCCCTGGTAGCGGATGTTGCGGTAGGCCAGTGCGAAGCCCGGCTTGCGGTAGTTGTCCTGCTGCGCGATCACGCCGTCGAGCCCGATGTTATGGCCGGCTAGCCGCGCCATCGCCCTTTGCCACAGCGGCATGCCGTAACCCTGGCCGCGCCTCCCGGACTGCACGATGTAGAGCCCGACGAAGCCGAACGCGCCGTCGTAGGACACCGCCGAACCGAGGGCCGGGGCGTCTCATGACGGCCCGGCCCTCGGTGCCCAGCCCACAGCAACAACGGGCGTCACTTCAGCAAGAAGAACTCCACCAGCACGTTCTTGAACACGAAGCCCAGCACGCCGACACCCAGCGCGAGGAACAGCACGAAGGTGCCAAACTTGCCTGCGCCCGACTTCTTGCCCAGGTCCCAGATGATGAAGCACATGAACACGATCAGACCGCCGACGAGGACGATGATGGCGATGTTGGAGAACTGCTCTTCGGTCACGACGTGACGCTCCTGCTCAATGACGATGGATGGCGATCATTATACGCGCGCGCCACGGGCCGGCACGCGCAGCACCAGCGCCACACCGGCGGCGGCGAGCGCCATGCCGGCCAGCGCCGCGGCGGACAGTCGCTCGTCGAATAGCGCCCATGCCTCCAGCGCGGTCAGGCCCGGCACGAGGTAGAAGTAGCTGACCACGCGCGCGACCTCGCCTTCCTTGATCATGCGCATCAACAGCAGGATGGCGGCGACCGACAGCGCGAGCACGCTCCAGACCATCGCCACCCACAGCTCGGCCGACCAGACGACGGGCTGGTCGTGCTCGAAGGCGAGCGCCAGCGCGCCGGTAAAGACCAGCGTCGCCAGGTACTGGTGGAAGGTACCGGCCAACAGATTGGCGCCGCCCGAATGGCGCTTCTGGTACAGCGTGCCGGCGGTGATGCCGAGCAAGGCGAACACCGTCCACGCCAGACCGTAGCCGGCGTGGAAATCGAGCCCCCGCGTGCCGGCGACGACGAGCACGGTGCCGGCGAAGCCGACCGCCATGCCGAGCCACTGGCGACGCGCGAGCCGTTCGGCAAACGCGATGTGCGACACCAGCGCCGTCAGCAAGGGCTGCAGGCCGACGATGAGCGCGGTCAGACCGGCCGGCACCTCGGCCTTGATCGCGGCAAACACGCCGCCGAGGTAAACGCCGTGCACCAACAGGCCGCTGACCCACTGGCGGCGCGCGACGGGCAGGCTCGGCCAAGGTGCAGCATAGACCCGCATCAGCACGGCGAAGCAGGCCAGGGTCAGCGCCATGCGCACGGCGAGGAAGGTAAACGGGCCGATGTAAGGCAGGCCGAGCTTGGCGCCGATGAAGCCGGTGCTCCACAGGACGACGAAGGCCCAGGGAATCCAGCCGAGGTGCTTGTGTTGCGACGACATGGCGGCTCCGCTGCCCGGCTTGGCCGAGCCAGAGATTCGAAACGAAAAAAGCCGCCTCGTGGGCGGCTTTTACGGCGAAGGATGACCCCGGAAGGATCAGCCGCGGCCCTTGTCCAGGCGGCCGGCGATGCGCATGCGCAGCGCGTTCAGCTTGATGAAGCCGCCGGCGTCGGCCTGGTTGTACGCGCCCTTGTCGTCGTCGAAGGTCGCGATGTTCATGTCGAACAGCGAATCGGTCTTCGAGTCGCGGCTGACGACGATCACGTTGCCCTTGTACAGCTTCAGGCGCACCCAGCCGTTCACGGTGCTCTGCGTGTAGTCGATCAGCGTCTGGATCGCCTTGCGCTCCGGCGCCCACCAGTAGCCGTTGTAGATCAGGCTGGCGTATTTGGGCATCAGCTCGTCCTTCAGGTGCGCCACTTCGCGGTCGAGGGTGATCGACTCGATCGCGCGGTGCGCCTTCAGGATGATGGTGCCACCCGGGGTTTCGTAGCAGCCGCGCGACTTCATGCCGACGTAGCGGTTTTCGACCAGGTCGAGACGGCCGATGCCGTGCTTACCGCCCAGTTCGTTCAGCTTGGCGAGCACTTCGTGCGCCTTCAGGCGCACGCCGTTCAGCGCGACGATGTCGCCGTTCTCGAATTCGACGTCGAGGTATTCGGCTTGGTCCGGCGCCGCTTCCGGCGACACGGTCCAGCGCCACATCGATTCCTCGGCCTCGGCCGACGGGTTCTCGAGGTGGCGGCCTTCGAACGAGATGTGCAACAGGTTGGCGTCCATCGAGTACGGCGCGCCGCCCTGCTTGTGCTTCATCTCGACCGGGATGCCGTTCTTCTCGGCGTAGGCGAGCAGCTTCTCGCGGGACAAGAGGTCCCACTCGCGCCACGGCGCGATCACTGTCACGTCCGGCTTCAGGCCGTAGTAGCCGAGCTCGAAGCGCACCTGGTCGTTGCCCTTGCCGGTCGCGCCGTGCGACACCGCGTCGGCGCCGGTCTGGTTGGCGATCTCGATCTGGCGCTTGGCGATCAGCGGACGCGCGATCGACGTGCCGAGCAGGTATTCGCCTTCATACACGGTGTTGGCGCGGAACATCGGGAATACGAAGTCGCGCACGAATTCTTCGCGCAGGTCGTCGATGAAGATGTTTTCCGGCTTGATGCCGAACTTCAGCGCCTTTTGGCGCGCCGGCTCGAGTTCTTCACCCTGGCCGAGGTCGGCGGTGAAGGTCACCACTTCGCATTGATAGGTGTCTTGCAGCCACTTCAGGATCACCGAAGTGTCGAGGCCGCCCGAGTAGGCGAGGACGACTTTCTTGATATCGGACATATTGGTTTTTTCCAGCGTAAATAATGGGGTCAGGGTTGGCCGAGCGTCGACTCAGTCGTTGACCTGCCCCAGAAGCAAATACTCTATCAGCGCCTTTTGCACATGCATACGGTTTTCGGCTTCGTCCCACACCACCGACTGCGGGCCGTCGATCACCTCGGCGGCGACTTCCTCGCCGCGGTGCGCCGGCAGACAGTGCATGAAGAGCGCGTCCGAGCGGGCGAGCGCCATCAGTTCGGCACTCACCATGAAGCCGCAGAAGGCCTGGCGACGCGCCTCGGCCTCGTCCTCGAAGCCCATGCTGGTGAACACGTCGGTGGTGACGAGGTCGGCGTCCTTCACCGCTTCCTTCGGGTCGTTGAACGCCTCGTAGCAGTCGGCGCCGTAGTCGCAGCCGTCGAGCACGGCCACTTCATAGCCCTTGGGCGTCGCGACCTTCAGCTTGAAGCCGAGGATCTTCGCCGCCTGCAGCCAGGTGCGCGCCATATTGTTGCCGTCGCCGATCCACGCGACCGTCTTGCCGGCGATGCTGCCCTTCTGCTCGATGAAGGTGAACACGTCGGCGAGGATCTGACAGGGATGGTATTCGTTGGTCAGGCCGTTGATCACCGGCACGCGCGAGTTGGCCGCCAGCGCCTCGACCGCCTGCTGGTCGAAGGTGCGGATCATGATGATGTCGCTCATGCGCGACAGCACGCGCGCGGTGTCCTCCACCGGCTCGCCGCGGCCGAGCTGTGAAGTCTTGCTGTCGAGGAACATCGCGTGCCCGCCCAGTTGCGACATGCCGGCCTCGAACGAGACGCGGGTGCGCGTCGAGTTCTTCTCGAAGATCATCGTCATGACCTGGCCGATCAGCGGTCGGTACAGCTCGCCGGCATTACGTCGTCGCTTCAGGATCGCGGCGCGTTCGAAGACGTGGGTCAGTGCCTCGCGGGATAGATCGCTGAATTGAAGAAAGTGCCTGGCTTGGGTCATGGTGGGTTCCAAAAAATAATGCCACCGCGCACGGAGGGCGTCTCATGTGCGGTGACACGACTTACGCGGTTCTTTTGATCGGTTGTCGCGCTTTCGCGACCGGTAGGCCGCCAAAAATTATAAAAATGCGACATCTTTATATTTATCGGAAATCCAGTCCGCTGACAAGCCATCAGCCTCCGGGGCTACCCTCGGCCAAGCTCGCTTCTTCGTCGGCCGACAGCACCCTGAGGCACGCGCCGTCCTCGTCGATCTCCAGCCCGTGCACCTCCATGGGGCGCGGCCCGCCGACCAGCCGCACGAGGTAGCCGAGCACCGCCGCGTCGACGCGCTGGCCGGGTACCAGCACCGGGATGCCCGGCGGGTAAGGCACGACCTGGTCGCAACTGATGCGGCCGATCAGCTTGAGGTTGGCCGAGCCCTGCTCGCCGACCAGCGCGACCTTCTCGCCGGTTTCGAAGAAGGCGTCGCGCGGCAGACAGGCGAGCGGCGTCATCTCGGGCAAGGGCGGCAGCTTCAAAGGACTCTGCGCCGGGCCGCCGCGTTTCTCGCTCGCCAGACGGCCCAGCGCGTCGGCCAGCCGCGTCATCTTGCTGCGCGTGGTGCCAAGCGAGACGAGAAAGGTGATGGTGTTGTAGGTGGTCTTCTCGACCTGGATGTTGAAGCGCTCGAACAGCACGGCGCGCAGCGCCTCGGCCGGCTGACCGCTTTGCGTGACGTCGACGGTCAGCTTGGTCTGGTCGAGCCGTACGCCCTCGCCCGCCAGTTCGGCCGGAACCAGGTCTTCGAGCCCCAGCACGCGGAACACGCCGGTCGCGTTGATGCGTTCGCGCAATTCATTCGCGATTTCCAGCGCGCGCGACAGCAATCGATAGCCTTCCATCACCGCCTGACGGCGCGCGACGTCGAGGCTGGCGATCAGGCTGTACTGCGGGCTGGTCGACGAAAACATATTGAAGTTCTCGCGGAACAGGTGGGCGTTGAAGTCGGGGTCGTTGACGTGGACCATGGCGGCCTGCGAGAGCGCCGACAGCCCCTTGTGCGTGCTGTGCGTGACGTAGTCGGCGCCGGATTCGAGCGCGGTCGGCCGGAACGCCGGGTGGAAGCGGCCGTGCGTGTACCAGGCCTCGTCGACGACCACCTTGATGCCGCTCGCGTGCGCCGCCTCGACGATGGGCGCGAGCTCGTAGCGCAGACCGTCGTAGGTGCACGAAGTCAGCATCAGCGCGCGTGCTTCCGGATGAGCGGCGATCGCCGCCAGGACGGTTCCGCGCGCGAGCGGCCCGAACAGTCCGTACTGCCGGTTCAAGGTCGACGGCAAATACACGGGCCGCGCGCCGGACAGGATCACGCCGTGGTGCACCGATTTGTGACAGTTGCGGTCAAGCAGCAGCACGTCGCCCGGCGCGAGCAAGGTCTGCAGGATCACCTTGTTCGACGTCGAACTGCCGTTGGTGACGAAGAAGGTCTCGCGCGCTCCGAAGGCCTGCGCGGCGAGGTCCTGCGCGCGCGCGATGACCCCGGTGGGGGCCAACAGCGAATCGAGCATCGGCACGGAAACCGACAGGTCGGCGCGCAGCAGGTTCTCGCCGACGAAGTCGTAGAAGTCGCCGACCCACGGGCTGCCGCGGAACGAATCGCCGCTCGAATGCCCCGGCGTGTGCCACGAGTCCTTGGCCATCTCGACGTAGCTTCTCAGCGCGTCGTAGAACGGCGTGGCCGACTTCTCGGCCAGTTCGGCCGACAGGATGCGGAACCAGCCATGGTAGTCGGCTTCCTCATGATGGAAGAAGCCGTTGACCGGCGCGCTGGCGAACGCACGCGAGGGCCGGCCGGACAGGAGCACATAGAGAGACAACTCCGGCCTGAAGGCATTGAGCCGCTCGATCAGCACCAGCGCCGCGTCTTCGCGGCCTCGTGCGTCGACCAGCACGATCAACACGTCACCGTCCTCGGCCACGCGCACCTGCGCCTCTTCCGAACTGTGCGCGAGAGCGACGCCGAGCCCGAACGGGTTCGGCAGCCGCCCGGCGGCCTCGGCCAGGCCGGCGGCCAGTTCCGACAGCTCGGCGCGCGATTCGCTCACCAGCAATACCCGACTTTGCAAGGCCATCTCTTCCCCCGGGGCGGCGCGTGCTGAATAAGCCCGGCCAAGCTCTGCCGGGCCACGCCGCCGCCATGCTTTCATCGTAGGCGGTGCGGCGGGCGACGCCTTCGGGCTTAACACTTCCCGCGCCGGGGCGGCCGGCGCTTGCAGTACAATGTCGGGATGCTGACCGACGCCGAAAAAAACGCCATCCGCGACCACTATCGCGCCATTTCCGAGAACCTGCCGGGCTTCCGTCCGCGCGCCGCACAGCGCCGCATGTTGGCCGAGGTCGCCAACGCCTTCTCGCGCGCGCAGGAGAAAGACCCCGACAGCGATGATCTACCCGAACGCGAGGGCGAAAGCATCGTCGTGGTCGAAGGGCCGACCGGCGTCGGCAAGAGTCTCGCCTACCTCTTGGCCGGCGGCGTGATGGCGCGCGCGCGCGGCAAGAAGCTGGTCGTCACCAGCGCGACCGTCGCGCTGCAGGAGCAGCTCGTGAACCGCGACCTGCCCTTCGTCGTCGAGAACAGCGGCCTGCCGCTGACCTTCGCGCTCGCCAAGGGGCGCGGCCGCTACCTCTGCCCCTATCGTCTTTACCAGCACACCGCCGAGCATTCGCAGGGCGAGCTCCTAGGCCGCGACCCCGACCTTGCCGTGTGGGACAAGAAGCCCGAGGCGGCCGAGATCGAAGCCTTGAAGGAACTGGCCGACGCCTTCTACTACCGTCGCTGGAACGGCGACCGCGACACCTGGCCGACGGTGATCGAGGACAGCCTGTGGGGCCGCGTCACCAACGACCGCCACGGCTGCCTGAAGATGGCCTGCCCGAACCGGCCCGAGTGCCCGTTCTATCTGGCGCGTGAGACGCTGGAGAACGTCGACGTGGTGGTCGCCAACCACGACCTGCTGCTCGCCGACGTGGCGATGGGCGGCGGCGTGATCCTGCCCGCGCCCGACGCGAGCTTCTACTGCATCGACGAGGCGCACCACCTCGCGAAGAAGGCGATCAACCAGTTCGCCGCCGAACACTCGCACGGCCAGGCGATGTTCTGGCTCGACAAGGTGCCGCAGGTCGCCGGCCGCGTCGAAGGGCTGACCGGCAAGGGCGAAGCGGCCGCCGGCGCCTGCGACGCTGCCGCGGCGGCGATGGAGAGCCTGACCGAATGGCTGTGGCTGCTCGAGAGCGAGCCGGCGCTCGCCGCCGACAGCGACAACCTCGAACCGTCGTGGCTGATCGACGACGGCAAGCTGCCCGAACACCTGAAGATCCCGACGTCCAACCTCGCGCTCGCCGCGCGCATGGTCGTAAGGCATTTGACCAGCCTGTCGGACGCGTTGGCCGAGGCCAGGAAACTGAACAGCACCGACACGCCGCTGATCGACAAGGCGGCGAGCGACCTCGGCTTCCTCGTCGGCCGCGCCGAGCAGCTGAACGCGGTGTGGGACCTGTTCGAACAGGAAGCCGACGAGAACGCGCCGCCGATCGCCAAGTGGATCACGCGGCTGACGACCGGCAAGGGCGACTACCGCTTCTCGGCGTCGCCGGTGTCGGCGGCGGCCAGCCTCGCCGGCACGCTGTGGCGCCGCGCGGCCGGCGCGCTGTTGACGTCGGCGACGCTGCGCTCGCTCGGCGCGTTCGAGCTCTTGCTGTCGCAGACCGGCCTCAAGTGGCTGCCCAAGGTCGAGTGCATCGCGCTCGACTCGCCGTTCAACTTCCAGGAACAGGGCGAACTCTATCTGCCGCCGCTCTACGCCAGCCCGAAGGACCCGGCGGCGCACACGCGGGAAATCGTCGAATGGCTGCCCAAATTGATCGACGTGAGCCAGGCGGTCGGCAGCCTGGTGCTGTTTTCTTCGCGAAAACAAATGCAGGACGTCGCCGCGGCATTACCTTCCGCTTTTAGAGAGAATCTGCTGGTTCAGGGTGAATGGCCGAAATCGGTTTTGCTCGAGCGCCATTACCAGAATTTATCTTCGTCAAAAGCCAGCGTGATATTCGGGCTGGATTCTTTTGCCGAGGGCCTGGACCTGCCGGGCGAGGCCTGCGTGCACGTGATCATCGTCAAACTGCCGTTCGCGATGCCCGACGACCCGGTCGGCAAAACCCTTGCCAGATGGGTCGAGAAGCGCGGCGGCAACCCCTTTGTCGAGATCACCGTGCCCGAGGCGTCGATCAAGCTGGTGCAGGCGGTCGGCCGGCTGATCCGCACCGAGCAGGACTACGGTCGCGTCACCATTCTGGACAACCGCATCGTGCGGCAAAGCTACGGGAAAAGGCTGCTGGCATCCCTGCCGCCTTTTAAGCGCATCTGAATTAGGCGTAAAATAGGGCAACCGGACTATTAATTAGCCGTTCGGTCGAAATAAAAAACAATATATTCGGGTTTACCCTAAACTTTCGCCTAAACAAGCCATGATTTGTAATCCATATGAAATAGTCATACAGGGTGTGACCTCCGATGGCCGCACCTTCCGCCCCAGCGACTGGTCCGAACGCCTGTCCGGCATCCTCGCCTCCTTCGGCGAATCGCAGAAACTCTCCTACCACGCCTTTGTCCGCCCGATGCTGCTCGACGGCGTCCGCTGCGTCGCCGTCGACAAGAAGCTCGAGAAGATCAACCCGCCCGCCTTCCAGTTCCTGCTCGACTTCGCGCGCGACAACGACCTGCGCGTCGTCGACTGCCGCACGCTGATCGACGAGATCTACCCGAACCGCTTCCTTGCGTGACCCGGCTCGCATAGAACAAATTATTTCAATATTTCATCTTTGTATAACATTTCCATCACAAAGCGCGTATAAACTTGTTCACGACTGAACAACAAACTGTTTACAAGTGAATCCGGCATATCGGACACTATACAGCGCTTTCGCTCAACAACACTCGATGGAGATGTTCGCAATGCACAACTATAAGAAACTCGCCCTGATCGTGGCCGGCGCGCTCGCGCTGCCGGCGGCCGCCCACGCCGACGTGACCATCTATGGCTTCGTGAGTGCAGGCATCGACTCCCTGAAGACCGAAACCACCGCCGGCGTGAAAGCCACCCAGACGCGCGTGACCGACAACACCTCGCGCATCGGCTTCAAGGGCAACGAAGACCTCGGCAACGGCCTGAAAGCCATCTGGCAGGTCGAACAGCAGATCCAGATCGACGGCGCAGCCGACCAGACCACAGGCACCTTCGGTACCCGCAACACCTTCGTCGGCCTGCAAGGCGGCTTCGGCACCGCGCTGCTGGGCCACTACGACTCCGCCTACAAGCGCCTGACCGACGTCGGCCTGAACCTGATGGGCGACACCGCCGCCGACGTGCAAGGCTCCAGCAACATCTACAGCCGCCGCGAGACCCGCCTGAAGAACAGCGTGCACTACACCTCGCCGTCGTTCTCGGGCTTCCAGGCCGGCATCTCCTACGGCGCGGACGAAGACGCCGCCAAGAGCGCCGACTTCGTCTCCCTGGGCGCCAACTACACCAACGGCGGCCTGAAAGTGGGCGCCGGCTACGACGTCGAAGGCGACAAGATCAACGGCACCGTCAACGACCGCAAGGCCTACAAGGCGGCCGCCGGCTACAAGTTCGCCTTCGGCACCTTCATCGGCGCCGGCTTCGAGCAGGTCAAGGTTGATAACGTCACGGCCGCAGACACCAAGCAGAACGACTGGCTGGTCGCCGCCGGCCAGGACATCGGCGCCCTGCAGCTGGTCGCCTCCTACGGCAAGCTGGGCAAGCTGAAAGGCCACGCCACCCCGGACACCGCCAAGGCCAAGCAATGGGTCGTGGGCGCCAACTACAACCTGTCCAAGCGCACGCAGCTGAAGGCCTACGCCACCAAGGTCGAAAACGAAAGCGGCGCTTCCGTTCGCGTCGACACGCTGGCCAGCACCGGCTTCGCCGCCGGCACCGACCAGACCGTCTACGGCCTGGGCCTGAAGCACTCGTTCTAATTCGGGAACCCTCCGAAGAAGTCAGCTTTTACGGGCACCGCGAGGTGCCCGTTTTTGTTTGTGTTAAAATGACGTTTTATTGATTTACGCCCTCCTTTCAGCATGCCCGTCGAGATCAAGACCCCCGAAGATATCGAGAAGATGCGCGTCGCCGGCCGGCTGGCCTCCGAGGTGCTCGACTACATCACGCCGTTCGTCAAGGCCGGCGTCACCACCGAAGAGATCGACAAGCTCTGCCACGACTACATGGTCGACGTGCAGGGCACGATTCCCGCGCCGCTCAACTACGCGCCGGACGGACACAACCCGTACCCGAAGTCGGTGTGCACCTCGGTCAATCACGTGATCTGCCACGGCATTCCTAACGACAAGCCCTTGAAGAACGGCGACGTGCTGAATATCGACGTCACCGTGATCAAGGAGGGCTACCACGGCGACACCAGCCGCATGTTCATGGTCGGCGAAGTCAGCCCGCACGCAAAACGGTTGGCCAAGATCACCTACGAATCCATGTGGAAGGGCATCGAGAAGATCAAGCCGGGCGCGCGCCTCGGCGACATCGGCTACGCTTGCCAGCAGCACGCCGAGACGAACGGCTACAGCGTGGTGCAGGAATTCTGCGGCCACGGCATCGGCAAGAAATTCCACGAGGAACCGCAGGTGCTGCATTACGGCCGCCCCGGCAGCGGTATGGAACTGAAGGCCGGCATGATCTTCACCGTCGAGCCGATGATCAACCAGGGCAAGCGTCACCTACGCATGCTCGGCGACGGCTGGACCGTCGTCACCAAGGACCGCAGCCTGTCGGCGCAGTGGGAGCACACCGTGCTCGTCACCGAGACCGGCTTCGAGATCCTGACCCAGTCTGAAGGCACGCCGGCGCGCCCGAGCTTCAAGTAAGCTGGGCAATCCAGGTTGGCCGAGCCTCGGCCAACCTGGCCCCCGATAAAAAAAACCAGCCGCTTAGGCTGATTTTTTTTTGTTTTCAGCGACAGGCCAGCGCTTATCACCAAAGGCTGGCCGAGCCCTAGCGGTCGATCCCGATCGCCCGGATCAGTTTCTGCAAGGCCGGCACGATTTCCTTCTCCGGCACGCCGGCGTAGCCGAGCAAGAGCCCGTTCCGTGAACGCGCGGGGTCCTGGTAGTACTGCGACAAGGGCCGGACGATCAGCCCTGCCTGTCGCGCCGCCTCGGTCGCGGCCTTATCGTCGCCGTCCAGTTCCAGCACCAGGTGCAGTCCCGCCTGGCTGTCGTACGACAGCACCCTGCCCTCGCCCAGTTCGCTCCTGATCCCGCAGAGCAGCCGCTCGCGCCGCTCGCCGTACAGCATGCGCATGCGCCGGATATGCGCGACGAAGTGCCCCTCGGCGATGAAGTCGGCGAGGATGGCCTGGTCGAGCTGGTGGCCGGCGCGGTAGAGCTCGGACAACGCGACGCGGAACGGCTCGACCAGCGACTTGGGCAGCACCATGTAGCCCATCCGCATGCTCGGGAACACCGTCTTGCTGAAGGTGCCGACGTAGAGCACCCGCCCGGCCGTATCGAGGCCCTGCAAGGACGCGAGCGGCCGGCCGCCGTAGCGGAATTCGCTGTCGTAGTCGTCCTCCACCACCCAGCAGTCGTGCTGGCGCGCCATCTCGAGCAAGGCGCGACGACGCGCGAGGCTCATCACCGCGCCGGTCGGGTACTGGTGAGACGGCGTGACGAACACCAGGCGCGGCGGCGCGTTCCAGTCGTCAGGCTGCGGGTTCAGCCCCTCCTCGTCGACCGGGATCGCGCTGACCTTCAGCCCCGAGGTGTTGAGCAGGTTGCGGATGCCCCAATAGCCCGGCTCCTCGATCCACGCCGCGTCGCCCGGGTCGGACAGCATGCACAGGATCAGGTCGATCGCCTGGTGGATGCCGTGCGTGATCAGGATCTGCTCCGGGTCGCACACCACCGATCGCGCGACCCTCAGATAGTCGGCCAGCGCCTCGCGCAAGGGTCCGTGCCCGCCGCTCTGGCCGTAGGTCAGCCACTGCGGGCCGGGACGGCGCCACACCTTGTTCTGGATACGCGCCCAGGTACGGTACGGAAACGCCGTCACGTCGGGCACGCCGGGCACGAAGGCGCCCCACTGCACCGACAGCGCGCCCGCCTGCTCGATCAGCCGGCCGCCACGCGTCGACAGGCGCCCGCCGCCAACACCGCCGTGCTCGACGTTGGCCGAGCTCTCGACGCGCATGCTGTCCTCGGGACGCGTATCGGCGACGTAGGTCCCGCTGCCGGTGCGCGCGGTCACGTAGCCCTCGGCCAACAGCTGCTCGAACGCGTACATCACCGTGTTGCGCGACAAACCCAAATCTCTCGCGAGTTCGCGCGTGGTCGGCAAGCGGCTGCCGGCCTTCAGCGTGCCGTCGAGGATCAGCCCGCGCAGCAGCAGGTACAACTGGCGGTTTTTCGGCAGCGGCGTGTCGCTCTCGAGTTTCTGCAGCAAGAGGTCGGTCAGCACGGCAAATTGGCTCCATCAAAAAAACAGAATCGGCTCTACGAACAAGGCCAAAGTTAACTTGTAATGGATTCCGTTACCAGCCCCCGGCAGACAAGACCGGCCGGCGGCCCCAAAGGAGAAACGGAATGCGCAACGCCAGCTTGCAAGAACGGAAAAATGCCGCCACCCCGCGCGGGGTCGGCGTGATGTGCGACTTCTACGCCGAGCGCGCCGAGGGCGCCGAGCTGTGGGACGTCGAAGGACAGCGCTACATCGACTTCGCCGCCGGCATCGCGGTGCTGAACACCGGCCACCGCCATCCGAAACTCATCGCCGCCATCGAGGCGCAGCTGAAGGCGTTCACCCACACCGCCTACCAGATCGTGCCATACGAGAGCTACGTCGCGCTGGCCGAGCAGATCAACGCGCGCGCACCGATAGCCGGCGAGGCCAAGACCGCCTTCTTCACCACCGGCGCCGAAGCGGTAGAAAACGCGGTGAAGATCGCGCGCGCCGCCACCGGCCGTACCGGCCTGATCGCGTTTTCCGGCGGCTTCCATGGCCGCACCATGATGGGCATGGCGCTGACCGGAAAAGTGGTCCCGTACAAGGTCGGCTTCGGCCCGTTCCCGGGCGAGGTCTACCACGCGCCGTTCCCTAACGCCGCGCACGGCGTCAGCGTTGAAGACGCGATCGACGCGGTGCAAACGCTGTTCAAGGCCGACATCGACCCGGCGCGCGTCGCCGCGATCATCCTCGAGCCGGTGCAGGGCGAAGGCGGCTTCAACGTCGCGCCGCCGGAATTCATGCAGGCGCTGCGCGACATCTGCGATACCCACGGCATCCTCCTGATCGCCGACGAGGTGCAGACCGGCTTCGCGCGCACCGGCAGCCTGTTCGCGATGGAACAGTACACGGTGAAGGCCGACCTGATCACAATGGCGAAATCCTTGGCCGGCGGCATGCCGCTGTCGGGCGTGGTCGGCCGCAAGGCCATCATGGACGCGCCGGCGCCCGGCGGCCTCGGCGGCACCTACGCCGGCAACCCGCTGGCGGTCGCCTCCGCGCTGGCGGTGCTCGACGTGATCGACGAGGAGAAGCTGTGCGAGCGCTCGAAAGCACTCGGCGACAAGCTGATTTCGTTCCTTGACGCGCGTCGCGACGCGGTGCCGCAGATCGCCGACGCGCGCGGCCTCGGTTCGATGGTAGCCGTCGAATTCAACGACGCCGCCGGCAAGCCGGACGCGGCGTTCGCCAAGAAGGTGCAGCAGCACGCGCTCGCCAACGGCCTGCTGCTTCTGACCTGCGGCACCTACGGCAACGTGATCCGCTTCCTCTACCCGCTGACGATTTCCGACGCGCTGTTCGACGAAGCGCTTGCCGTCCTCGACGCCGCCCTCAAGCAATAAGACACAGGCTCGGCCAACCTTGAGCATAAAGCTTGGCCGAGCCCGGGAGCCCTTCATGCAAAACCTCAAAGACCCGTCTCTTTTCCGCCAACAGGCGTATATCGCCGGCGAATGGTGTGACGCCAACGACGGCACCAGCTTCGCCGTCACCAACCCGGCCACCGGCGACGTGCTCGGCCATGTGCCGCGCATGGGCGCCGCCGAGACCGAGCGCGCCGTCGCCGCCGCGAACAAGGCCTTCGCCGCCTGGCGCGCGCAACCGGCCAAAGCCCGAGCCGCCGTGCTGCGCCGCTGGTACGAGCTGATGCTCGACAACGCCGACGACCTCGCACGCATCATGACGCTCGAGCAGGGCAAGCCGCTCGCCGAGGCCAAAGGCGAAGTCGCGTACGCGGCGAGCTTCATCGAATGGTTCGCCGAGGAAGCCAAGCGTGCCTACGGCGACACCATCCCGGCGCCTACCGCAGATAAGCGCCTCGTCGTCACCAAGGAGCCGATCGGCGTCACCGCCGCGATCACGCCGTGGAACTTCCCGGCGGCGATGATCACGCGCAAGGCCGCGCCGGCGCTGGCCGCCGGCTGCCCGATGGTGGTCAAGCCGGCCGAGCAGACGCCGTTCTCGGCGCTGGCGCTGGCGGCGCTGGCCGAGCGCGCCGGGCTGCCTAAGGGCCTGTTGAGCATCGTGACCGGCGATGCGGCAGAGATCGGCGGCGTGCTGACCAGCAGCCCGATCGTCAAGAAGCTGTCGTTCACCGGCTCGACCGAGATCGGCCGCCTGCTGATGCGCCAGTGCGCTGCCACGATCAAGAAAATGTCGCTCGAACTGGGCGGTAACGCGCCGTTCATCGTGTTCGACGATGCGGACCTGGACGCCGCGGTCGAAGGCGTGCTCGCGTCGAAATTTCGCAATACAGGCCAGACCTGTGTGTGCGCGAACCGCATCTACGTGCAGGCCGGCGTCTACGAGCGCTTCGCCGACAAGCTGGTGAACGCGGTCGCCAAGCTCGAGGCCGGCAACGGGCTCGACGCCGGCAGCACGCAGGGCCCGCTGATCGACGCCGACGCGCTGGCCAAGGTCGAAGACCACATCGCCGATGCGCGCGAGAAAGGCGCAACCGTGCTGTTGGGCGGCACACGCCACGCGCTGGGCGGCACCTTCTTCCAGCCGACCATCCTCTCCGGCGTCACGCAGCAGATGAAGGTCGCGCGCGAAGAGACCTTCGGCCCGCTCGCGCCGCTGTTCCGCTTCACGAGCGAGGAGGAAGTCGTCGGCTACGCGAACGACACCGAGTTCGGCCTGGCCGCCTACTTCTTCAGCCGCGACATCGGCCGCGTGTGGCGTGTCGGCGAGGCGCTCGAATACGGCATGGTCGGCGTCAACACCGGTCTGATCTCTAACGAGATGAGCCCGTTCGGCGGCGTGAAACAATCGGGCCTCGGCCGCGAAGGCTCGAAGTACGGCCTCGACGAGTACCTCGAAATCAAGTACCTGTGCATGGCGCTGTAAGACGTTCCGGTGGATGCGATCCGCCCTTGCCCTCCCCCTGCCGGCGGAGGGCTTTTTTTCGTGTTGAAGATGGGCTCGGCCAACGTTGGGCCATGCGTGGATTCGGCCCTGAGCCGATCAGAAGGCGGCTATTCCGACCTGTGCGGCGACTGAGACTCGACATACGCGGCAAAGCCATGCAGGAAGCGACGAAGCTGCGTCTGCACCGCCTCATCGACCAATTCGCCGGCCTCGTCGAACAGGCCGCTCGCCCGGGACATCATCAGGCGCCCGCCGAACCACGGGCGGGTTCCCAGCGTTCTCAGCACCGGCAGCCAGGCATTCTGGGCCAGGATGGTGCCGAATCCGCCGGGAGAGGCGCCGATGACGGCGACCGGGAGGTTGCCGAAGACTTTGGGGATGTCGGCGGGCGGGCGGGAGAGCCAGTCTATGGCGTTCTTGAACACGCCCGGCAGGGAGTTGTTGTACTCGGGCGTCACCAGCAGCAAGCCGTCGGCGTGCTCGATGCTCGATTTCAGCGCGACGACGCTTTCGGGCAGGCCGGAAGCGCTTTCCACGTCGCCATCGTAGAGCGGTATTCCCCTGATCGACGCGATTTCGATGACCGTGCCGTCGGGAGCCAGCCGCAAGGCGGCTCGCAACAAGGCGGTGTTGTAGGAGCCGGCCCGAAGGCTGCCGGAAATGCCAACAATGCTTGTCATGCTATGTCCCTTCCTCAGCGTCGCGATGCGATGTTTCGAGCACGCCCTTTTCATCGCACATAACAGGATGCTTTGAGCCCTGCCTAAACGGACTCAAGGCACCAGGTTTCGATCTACGCTACTTTGCTGTCTTGGCCAGGTAGCTGGAGATCAGGTTCCGGTAGTTGGGGATGTGATTGGACAGCAGATTGCCGAGGCCCTCGATATCGTTGCGCCAGTCGCGGTGCAGCTCGCACGCCACGCCGAACCACGTCATCAACTGTGCGCCGGCCTCGGCCATGCGATTCCAGGCCGCATGGCGGGTGACTTCGTTGAAAGTGCCCGAGGCGTCGGTCACCACGAAGACTTCGTACCCCTCCTCGATGGCCGACAGCGCGGGGAAGGCGACGCAGACCTCGGTCACGACCCCGGCGATGATGAGCTGTTTGCGGCCCGTGGCCTTGATGGCATTGCGGAAGTCCTCATTGTCCCAGGCGTTGATTTGTCCGGGACGAGGAATGAACGGCGCATCCGGGAAGGCTTCCTTCAGCTCGGGCACCAAGGGGCCGTTGGGGCCGTCCTCGAAACTGGTGGTGAGGAGGGTCGGCAGCTTGAAAAACTGGGCGACGTCGGCCAGCGCCAGCACATTGTTCTTGAACTCGCCCGGCGAGAAGTCCTGCACGAGGGTGATCAGTCCGGATTGGTGGTCGACGAGCAGGACCGCCGCATCGTCTTTGGACAGGCGCTTGTACTTGAATTGATCGCTCATGGCTCGGCTCCGAGTAGGAAACTGACGTAGCTCATCCGGCCCGCCGTCGCATCGGACGGCGAATCGCGCGCATGAGGCGGGTATGAGACGGGTATGAGACGGGTCGCGTCTGCAAGTGTCACCTCCACACCATTCAACTATATGCACGGGGTCGAGACCGCGGGCTTCGAACTCTTGGCCGACGAGCCGGCATCGCCCTGCTCCTCGACCAAGAGCCCATCGACGAAGCCGTCGTCGGCGATGGTCCCTTCGTCATGAATACGAATGCCGAAATCAGGTTTCAGGGACGCCGCATTCGAGCAGACGAATCGCCCCGGCTCGAAGAGGTTGGCCGAGCACGGGTTCACCGCCGCACGCACCAGCCTAAAAAAACCCGGGCGGCTCGCGCCGTCCGGGTTGCAGGCCATGCCGGGCCGAGCTTAACGCTGCGACTTCAGCCACTGGGTCGTGTCGTCGAGCGCGCGGCCGAAGCGGTCGAACAGCTCGTCGATCTCGGCCTCGGTCGCCACCAGCGGCGGGCAGAACGCGATGGTGTCACTGCCGAGCGAACGTACGATCAGCCCATGCGCCTCGGCGCGCGCCTGGCAGTAGGCGGCGACGCCCAGCGTCGCCGGGAAGCCGGCGCGGCTCGCCTTGTCGCTGACCAGTTCCAGCGCGCCGATCAGGCCGACGCCGCGCGCCTCGCCGACCAGCGGGTGTTCGGCGAACGCGTTGAGGTGCGACTGGAAGCGGTCGGACACCTCGGCGGCATGCTCGACGACGCGGCGCTCTTGCAGCAACTCCAGGTTCTTCAGCGCGACCGCCGCGCACACCGGGTGGCCGCTATAGGTGTAACCGTGGCCGAACACGCCCATGTCCTTGCTGCCCGCCTCGAGCGCCTCGTACATCCAGTCAGGGATCAGCACCGCGCCGATCGGCTGGTAGCCGGACGAAAGCGCCTTGGCGACCGACATCGTGTCCGGCTGCATGCCCAGCGCCTGCGAACCGAACCACTGGCCGGTGCGGCCGAAGCCGCAGATCACTTCGTCGTCGATCAAGAGGATGTCGTGGCGCTTGAGCACCGCCTGGATCTTCTCGAAGTAGTCGGCCGGCGGCACGACGACACCGCCGGCGCCCATCACCGGTTCGGCGATGAAGGCGGCGATGGTGTCGGCGCCTTCCTTGACGATCAGTTCCTCGAGCTCGTTCGCGAGGCGGGTCGAGAATTCCTGCTCGGTCTCGCCCGGCAGGCCTTCGCGGTAGAAGTGCGGGCAGCGTACGCGGCGCACGTAGTCGAGCGGCAGGTCGAAACCCTTGTGGTTGACGGCGAGCCCGGTCAAGGTCGCGGCGCCGAGCGTCACGCCGTGGTAGGCGCGGTCGCGAGAGATGATCTTTTTCTTCTCGGGGCGGCCGATCAGGTTGTTGTAGTACCAGATCAGCTTGATCTGCGTGTCGTTGGCGTCCGAGCCGGAATGGCCGAAGAACACCTTGCCGGCGGAAAACGGCGCCAGCTCCTTCAGTTTTTCGGCGAGCAGGATCGCCGGCTCGTGGCTCTTGCTGCTGAAAAGATGCGAGTACGACAGCTTCCTGATCTGCTCGGCGGCCACGTCGGCCAATTCCGGCACGCCGTAGCCGAGCGCGGTGCACCACAGCCCGGCCATGCCTTCGATGTACTGGCGGCCCTCGCTGTCCCACACGTGGATGCCCTCGCCGCGCTCGATGATCAGCGGACCCTGGGCGGCGTGGCGGCCGAGATGGGTGGTCGGATGCAACAGTGCGGCGCGGTCGCGCAGCGAAAGGTCGGCGGTGCTCATGGCGATTCTCCGGGATGACGTGCAGTGCACGCGATGGTTTATTTCACACCCAATTGGCCCTTTACATAAGAGCCATTAAAACAAAACAGATGGTGCCAATTGTTTTCTGCAAAACCGTGTCGCCTTGCGGCAAGCCAGCTCCGGCCTGATCCCTCCGATGCTGTTTATCCCGGGCATCGCGGTGAGCGCCGCCTCTTCGACCCGACGCTCGTCCCCGCCCCGCCGGCGGCGAAAACGCTTAGAATCGGACCCATGTTCTCGTTGAATGCCAGCTTGCCCACGCCCTTGGTGATGCAGATCGTCGGGCATTTCAAATCGCTGATCGACACGCAGAAGCTGCGCGCCGGGACCAAGCTGCCGTCGATCCGCGCCTTCGCCGAGACGCACGGCGTCAGCGTGTCGACGGTGATCGACGCGTACGACCGGCTGGTCGCCGAAGGCTATCTGGTGCCGCGCCAGAACACCGGTTTCTACGTGAGGAGCTTCCAGCCGCGTACGACGCCCGATGCCGGCGGCGCGCACGAGGTCCGCTTCGATTCGCTGTGGATGCTGCACAAATCGTGGGAAAACGGCGCGGCCGAGCTCAACCCCGGCTGCGGCTGGCTGCCGGAAAAATGGATGGACGACGACAGCCTGCGGCGCAACCTGCGCGCGGTGTCCAATCAGGCCGGCGACCTGTTGACCGGCTACGGCGCGCCGCAAGGCTATCCGCCGCTGCGCCGCAAGATCGCCGACTGGCTCGCCGAGCATGAGATCTACGCGCCGCCCGAACAAATCCTACTCACCACCGGCGCCTCGCACGCGCTCGGCCTGTTGGCGCAGTACCTCGTCAAGCCGGGCGAGACGGTGTTCGTCGACGAACCCGGCTACAGCATCCTGCTGTTCCACCTCAAGCGCATCGGCGCGAAGGTCGTCGGCGTACCGTGGACGCCGCAGGGACCCGACCTTTCCGCGCTCGAGGCGCTGCTGCAACAACACCGACCGCGCGCGCTGTTCACCAACCCGCGACTGCAGAACCCGACCGGCGCGTCGTGCTCGGCGGCGACCGCGCACCAGATCCTGAAGTTGGCCGAGCGCCATGACTTCGTCGTCGTCGAGGACGATATCTACGCCGAACTCGACCCTAGCTCGCGCCGCGCGCTGGCGAGCATGGATCAGCTCAGCCGCGTGGTCTACGTCAACAGCTTCTCCAAGACCATCTGCGCGAGCCTGCGCGTCGGCTACATCGCCGGCCACCCGGACCTGATCGAGGACCTGACGCAGTTCAAGATGATGACCGGGCTCACCAGCTGCGAGCTGACCGAGCGCGCGACCTACCAGATCCTGACCGAGGGCCGGCATCGCAAGCACCTGAAAGCGCTGCGCGAGCGGCTCTCCAACGCGCAGCGGACGACACGGCAGGGGTTGGCCGAGGTCGGGCTGGAACTGTTCGGCCCGCACGCGCACGAGGGCATGTTCGTCTGGGCGCGCCACCCGGGCCACGACGACGCCGCCCGGCTGTCGCGCGAGGCGGCGGGCGCCGGCATCTTCCTCGCGCCCGGCCACCTGTTCGTCAACGACAACCGGCCGTCGCCCTGGCTGCGCTTCAACGTCGCTTACTGCGACGACGCGCGCCTGTACGACTTTCTGGCCCGCGTCTGAAGGCCGACCAGAACATCCCGGCTCGCCGGGGTGTTTTGTTCTTGCGGGGACGGATCAGGCCTGCGTCGCGAGGTAGCGCCGCTCCCACGGCGTGACTTCGGCGAGAAAGCTCTCCAGCTCCACCTCCTTGGCGGCGACGAAGGCCGCGACGAACTCGTCGCCGAACAGCCGGCGCGGGATCTCGCTGTTTGCCATGCGTTCGAGCGCGGCGTCGAGCGAACGCGGCAGCGCGACGCTCTGCTGTCCGTAGAACACGTTGCCTTCGCTCGGCGGCGTCGGTTCCAGTTCTTGCTCGATCCCGTACAGGCCCGCCGCCAGGCTCGCCGCCAGCGCGAGGTAGGGGTTGGCGTCGCAGCCGGGCAGCCGGTTCTCCACGCGGCGCGCGTCGGGCCCCGACAGCGGCACGCGTAGCCCCACCGAGCGGTTGTCCAGCCCCCACGACAGGTTGACCGGCGCCGCCATGTTCTTGGTGAAGCGCCGGTACGAGTTCACGTACGGCGCCATCAGCGGCATCAGCGACGGCAGGCAGGCCTGCAGGCCGGCGATGTAGTGCGCGAACAGCGGGCTGGCTTCGCCGTCGGCCTGGCTGAACAGGTTGCGGCCGCTTCTGGGCTCGACGAGGCTCTGATGGATGTGCATCGAACTGCCCGGGGAGCCTGCGATCGGCTTGGCCATGCAGACCACGTACAGACCGTGCTTGAGCCCGACCTCGCGCAGCGCGTACTTGAACAGGAAGGTCTGGTCGGCGAGTTCCAACGCGTCGTCGTGCTTGAGGTTGATCTCGAACTGGCTCGGGCCCAGTTCGTGCACGAAGGTGTCGCCGCGGATGTCGAGCGCGTCGAGCGCGTGGTGCAGGTCGTCGAAAAACGCGGAAAATTCATTGAGCGCGGAAAAGCTGAACGCAGAATGGCCGATCTCGCGCCGGCCGCAGCGCGCCACCGGCGGCGTCAGCGGCTGGGTCGGATCGGGATTGGGCGCGAGCAGGTAAAACTCCAGCTCCGGCGCGACGATGGGCTGCCAGCCGCGCTCGGCGTAGCGCGCGAGCACCGCCTTGAGCACGCTGCGCGACGCGATGGGCGTCAGCTTGCCGTCGAGGTCGCGGCAGTCGTGGATCGCCAGCGCGCGCCGGCCGTCGGACCACGGCACCAGGCGCAGGCTCTCGTAGTCCGGCGCCAGGATCATGTCCGGGTCGCGCTCGCCGTAGAAGCGGTAGTCGGGAAAGTCGCCGACCACGGTGTGGATCGCCACCGCGCGCGCCACGCGCAGCTCCTGCCCGGCGGCGAACGCCGCCGCCGGCAGCACCTTGCCGCGCGGGTAGCCGTTCAGGTCGGGCAGCAGGCATTCCACCTCGCGCACGCGGTGCTTTTCCAGAAAGGCCGCGACGTGGCCGGGTACGCTGGACTGTTTCATCTCTTCTATTCCTCGCAAAAGCACTCAGGACCAGAACGCCGGCACGCGCGCGGCGACATGGCGGCCGATCTCGATCGACGCGGTGGCGGCCGGCGACGGCGCGTTGCATACGTGGATGCTGCGCTCACCCTCGATGATGTGGAAGTCGTCGACCAGGCCGCCGTCGCGCTTGAGCGCCTGCGCGCGCACCCCTGCGGGGGCAGGCACGAGGTCGTCGGCACAGATATCCGGGATCAGCTGTTGCAGGCTCTTCACGAAGGCGGTCTTGCTGACCGAACGCACCATCTCGTCCAGCCCTTCGCGCCAGTACTTCGCGGAGAGCTTCCAGAAGCCCGGGTAGGCGAGCACCTCGGCCATGTCGCGCAGGTTGAAGTCGCGCTTGCCGTAGCCCTCGCGCTTGAACGCGAGCACCGCGTTCGGCCCGGCCTCGACGTGGCCGCCTATCATCCGCGTGTAGTGCACGCCGAGGAAGGGGAAGGCCGGGTTGGGCACCGGGTAGATCAGGTGTTTCACCAGGTGGCGGCGCTCGGGCTTGATCTCGTAGTACTCGCCGCGAAACGGCACGATCTTCAGCTGGGGATCGGCGTCGTCCATCCGAGCGACCCGGTCGCAGAAGAGCCCGGCGCAGTTGATCAGGAAGCGCGCGCTGTAGGCCGCGTCCTGCGTGACGAGCTCGACCCGGCCGCCGCCGCGCGTGATGCGGCGCACCTCCTGGCCCAGACGCAATTCGCCGCCGCCCTCCTCGATGATCCGCGCGAACGCGCGGCAGACGGCGCGGTAGTCGACGATGCCGGCGCCCGGCACGCGGATGGCGGCGAGGCCGTTCACGTGCGGCTCGATCTCCTTGAGCGCTTCCGGGCCGATCTTCTCGATGTCCAAGCGGTTCTGCCGGCCGCGCAGATAGAGATTGTCCAGCAGCGCCAGCTCATCTCTCGTCGTCGCGACGATCACCTTGCCGCAGATGTCGTGCTCGATGCCGTTCTCTTCGCAGAAGCTCGTCATCGAGCGGTTGCCCTCGCGCGCGAACTTCGCCTTCAGGCTGCCGGGCTTGTAGTAGATGCCCGAGTGGATCACGCCGCTGTTGTGGCCGGTCTGGTGCGCCGCCCAGCCGGCCTCCTTCTCGAGCACCAGGATGGACGCGTTCGGGAAGCGGCGCGTCAGCGCCATGCCCGTCGACAGCCCGACGATCCCGCCGCCGACGATGGCAAAGTCGAATACCGTTTTCATGGTGCTGGTCCTCAGGCTCGCGCGAACCGGCCGCGCTGGCGCATCAGTTCACGGTGAAGTTCCGGGTGGCGCTCGAACGGCGCGCGTCCGTGCATCCAGAAGCTGTTATTGAGCACGATCAAGTCGCCGACCGGCAGCGGGATCGCCGCGGTCGCCGGCGAGGCCTCCAGCGAGGCCGACAGGCGGGCCAGCCAGTCGGCGTGCTCTATCGTCTCGGGGCTAACGAACTGGTCGATGAAGCAGATGCACGGCTTATCGTTGACCTTGAAGAAGGTCGGGCGCAGCACTTCCTGCGCGACGTTCTTGCTCGGCGGCGAGGTGTAGGTGAACGCGTAGGCGGCGAGCGGGTGCTCGGCAAACGTCTCGAGGTCTTCCCAGTCGTCCAGGTGTAAGAGGCGCGACTCGCCGCCCGCCGCGCTGCGCTCCTCGAACTTCATCATCAGCAGCCAGTCGGTCGCCTCGTCGACAAAGGTGCCGTCGGTGTGCAGCGTGAACAGCCGGTAGGCCTGGCGCAGGTAGGAGTCGCTCGCGTCGCTGTCCTTCACGACGAAGCGCGCGTAGTAGGTGCCCGACATCGCGTCGAAGTTGCCCGGCCCGATCAGGTGGCCGATCGCGGTGCCGAACTTCACGTAATCCTGCGGGTCGTTGGTGACGCCCTCGACGCCGACGGTGAAGCCGCCCGAGTCACGGTCGTGCACGATGGCGGAGAGCGCGGCGAGGAAGCCGTCGCCGACGAGCTCGGCCAACCCTTGCGCCAGCGTGAAGCGCGCGTACGGCACGTATTCCAGATGCTGGCTGTTGAATTGAGCGAAACGGGAGAAGAAGGCCTCGAGCGCGTCGGCCTTCAGCGTGACGTGGTAAAGCCGCGCGTGGTGCGGATGGGCATCGATGCGGTAGCCGGCGTGCTCGGCGTAGTGACGGGTCTGGCGCGCGAGGTGCGATTGCTGCATGTCCATGAGACTCTCCTGTCCAATTCAAAGATAGGTACTGGACGGGAACACCGGGCCCTCGCGGGCCGGCGCGCACTGCCTCTTTTCGCCATTGCCACGGCGTTCGGCAGCCCCACAGACAAGGCTGGTATGAAGCGGCGCGCGGGAAGCCGGCCCGGCTAGGGGCGGCGAGCGCGTCGGGTGCGATGTGGTACGGCTACCGGCTCGCACCACGCCGGGGGTCTTACGATACCGCCCGGCGGCTCAGCCGGCCCGGGCAAACGAAGCGCGGCAGCGCTCGAACTGCATTTCCAGGTCCTTGAGCGCGGCCACCAGCGCCGACGCCGCCCGCCCGATATAGCGCCGCTGGATCTCGGCGATCGGCTCGGCCACGCCGTTCAGCAGGCTGTAGCCGCGCAACAGGTCGCGGATGAAGACGCGGCCGTGCTCGGTCGCCAGCGTGCACGACGCCTCGATCACCACCGCGTAGCGGGCGTCGACCTCGACCGTGATCGACAGCGATTCGAACACGTTCTGGGCCGCCATCCCCTGCGGCAGCCGGGCGTGGCCCGCGAAGAACAGGGTTTGCGCTGTGTTGCCCATCGGACTCTCCCCGGGTCGGACGCCGCCATCCGGTGCGGTTGGCGGTCGACTACGAAGCCAGTGTAGGGCGGCCGGGCAGACACGACCATGTACAGTCGGCGCCGGATTCGGGCGCACTGTTATCCTCGGCGAAGCAGCACACCGCCCTCGCCATCCCATACCGTCAATCGCGCAGAATGCTGCCCCACTTTGCCACCACCCAGAAATAGTGCAGATGTTTGTAGTTCACGGCGTATCTTCACATCCGTTTTCTAGATGAATTGACCCGTTCATCGTCTTCACCTCCAACATCTTCGCCATACTGGGTTTGCGCGCCCTATATTTCCTGATGCCGGACATGGCCGAGCGGTTCGCCCTGCTAAAATATAAAGTTGCGGTCGTGTTGATGTTCGTCGGCTGCAAGATGCTAATCGCCCCTTGGATCAAGATACCGACACCCCTCGCCTTAGGGGGTGGCCGGCATTCTCGCTTTCTCCGTGTGGCTAAGCTTGAGGCGTACACGCTTGGCTTTAGTGGCATCGGCGCGGGATGATTTCGCGCCGAAGAAATGAGCCTCTCCGGCGCCTCGATGTAGGCGCCCGCAACGCAGGAACGGTAGTCAGCCGATGAAAAAAGACTCGCCTTATCCCGCGGTGACGGATGAGGCCGTGCTCCAGATCGTGCACGAGGTCTCGACCGAACTGCACCCAGGCCGCAAGGGCATGGGCGCGGTGACGCTGGACAGCGCGCTGACGGAAGACCTGGGCCTGGACAGCCTGGCGCGCGTGGAGCTGTTGACGCGCATCGAGCGCGCGTTCGGCGCGCGCCTGTCGGAGCAGGTCCTGAATACGGCAGAATCGCCACGGGACCTGCTGCGTGCGCTGCTTGCCGCGCGCGCCCCACTCCGAGCGGAGGCATTCCTAGCTGCACGATTCGCGGTACCGGAACGCGTCTCGCAGGCACCGGACACGGCGACGACGCTGCACGAGGTACTCGACTGGCACGTGCGGGCCCATCCGGAGCGCGAGCATATTATCGTCGACGGCGGGGACGGCGGTGAGGCGCGCCTTAGCTACATCGACTTGCAGCAGGGTGCCGCTTCCGTCGCGGCGGGGCTGCTTGGTCGCGGCTTCCAGCCGGGTCAGGCGGCGGCGATCATGCTGCCGACCGGCCACGAGTACTTCTTCAGCTTCGTCGGCATTCTGCTCGCCGGCGGCATCCCGGTACCGATTTACCCGCCGGTCCGGGCGACGCAGATCGAGGAGCACCTGCGGCGTCACGTCGGCATCCTCTCCAATGCGCTGGCCACGGCGCTGATCACGGTACCGCAGGCCAAGGCGCTGGCGACGCTGCTCAAGTCCCAAGTGCCGTCGCTGCGCATTGTCTGCACCGCGGAAGAACTGTCCTCGTGCACCGTCTCCCTGGAGCGCGTCACCGCCCAGGCGGACGATATCGCCCTGCTGCAGTACACCTCAGGCAGTACCGGCCATCCCAAGGGGGCGGTCCTGACACACGCCAACCTGCTTGCCAACCTGCGGGCCATGGGGCGGGTGCTGGAGGTCAGCTCCGAAGACGTCTTCGTCTCCTGGCTGCCGCTGTACCACGACATGGGGCTGATCGGGGCGTGGCTGGGCAGCCTGTACTACGCCTTTCCGCTGGTGGTGATGTCGCCGTTGACGTTTCTCGCGCGACCGGAAAGCTGGTTGTGGGCCGTACACCGGTACCGCGGCACGCTGTCCGGCGGCCCCAACTTCGGCTACGAGCTGTGCCTGCGCAAGCTGGACGAGGCCGCGCTGGACGGGCTCGACCTTTCCAGTTGGCGATTTGCGTTCAACGGCGCCGAACCGGTCAGCGCGACGACCATGCTGGAATTTCAGCAACGCTTCGCCCGCTATGGGCTGCGGCCAGACGCGCTGGCGCCGGTGTACGGGCTGGCGGAGGCTTCTCTTGGCCTCGCCTTCCCACCTCCGGGGCGGGGTCTCATGATCGACCGCATCGATCGGCAAGCGTTCTCGCGCTCGGGCCGCGCGCAGCCTGCTGCGTCCGGTGCGTCCGACGCGCTGCTAGTCGTGGCCTGCGGCCGGCCGTTGCCGGACCACGAGGTCCGCCTGGTCGACGCGACCGGGTGTGAGGTGGCGGAACGCCAGGAAGGGCGCCTCCTGTTCAAGGGGCCGTCGGCTACCTGTGGCTACTTCCGCAATCCGAAAGAGACGCGCCGACTGTTCGATGGCGAGTGGCTGGACTCGGGCGATTACGCTTACATGGCGAAAGGCGACGTCTACATCACCGGGCGGGCCAAGGACGTAATCATCCGGGGGGGGCGCCAGGTATACCCGTATGACCTGGAGGAGGCAGTGGGCGCGATCCCCGGTGTCCGCAAGGGCTGCGTCGCCGTGTTCGGCAGCCCGGACCCGAGGACGCGTACCGAACGGGTCGTCGTCATGGCGGAAACCCGCGGGACGACCCCCGACGCGCAGCTGCGCCGCCAGATCAACACCGCCGCAGTCGACGTGCTCGGCGCGCCGCCGGACGACGTAGTCCTGGTGCCGCCGCATACGGTCCTGAAAACATCAAGCGGCAAGATTCGTCGCGCGGCCAGCCGCGAGCTGTATGAGAAGGGAGGCGCTACGGCCACGCAGCCGGCGCCGTGGCGGCAGATCGCGCGTTTTGCGTGGCAGGCGGTACTGCCGCAATTGCGGCGTGCCGGGCGCGCCGGGGCGGAGGTGGCCTACGCCGGATATGCCTGGCTGCTGTTCTGGATGCTCGCGCCCCTCACCTGGGCACTGACCGGAATGCTGCCGAAGCCGTCGTGGAGCTGGGCGCTGAGTCGTCTTGCGGCCCGGCTCTTCATCCGTCTGTCCGGGATCCCGTTTACCGTCGAGGGACTCGCGAACCTGCCGCGCGAGGAAACCTGCGTGGTGGTGGCGAACCACGCGAGCTATCTGGATGGAATCATTCTGGTAGCCGCGCTGCCGCGCCATTTCAGCTTTGTCGCCAAGCGCGCACTCGAGGAGCAATTCATCCCACGGGTGTACTTGCAAAGCCTCGGCACCGTTTTTGTCGACCGCGACAACTCGCAGCGCGGGGTGGAAGACGTCGCGCGGGCGACGCGCACCGTTTGCGCCGGCAGCGCCATGCTGTTCTTTCCGGAAGGAACGTTCCGGCGCGTGCCAGGCCTCTTGCCGTTCCAGGCGGGTGCGTTTTCCGCCGCTGCGCAAGCCGGAGTGGCCGTGGTGCCGGTGACGATCCGCGGCACGCGCTCCGTGCTGCGCGACGGCCAGTGGTTCCCGCGCCGCGGGCCGATCAGCGTGATGGTCAGTGCCCCCATCAGACCGGATGGGGACGACTGGTCAGCGTCGATCCGGCTACGCGACACCGTGCGGACGGAGATCTTGACCCGGTGCGGAGAGCCGGATGCCAACGACGAAAACCTGCTGCACTCATAAGTCGCGTCAGCTTCTTAATGTGTACCTAACCCGATGTCCGGTGAGGCCGCTGGGAAGCGCTCAGTCGCGCAGCTCACGACCGGTCAACTTGAGAAACACGTCCTCGAGGTTGGCCGGGCGGCGCACGTAGCGCAGCCCCTCGGCGTCGAGCCGCTCCTCGAGGCCGACCAGGCCCTCGCCGTAGAAGAACGCCGTCTCGCCGGTGATTTCCAGCCGCACGTCGTCGAGCGTCACGCCGCGCGCCCACGGCACCGCGTTGTCGCCGTAGATTTCGACCACGTCGGGCTCGATATGGCGTTCGATCAAGGAGCGCGGGCTGCCCTCGGCGATCAGTTGGCCGTTGTCGAGTACCGCGAGCCTTGTTGCGAGCCGCTCGGCCTCGTCCATGAAGTGGCTGGTCAAGACCAGCGTCTTGCCCTGCTGCATCAACTGGCGCAGCCGCTGCCAGATCAGGTGGCGCGCCTGCGGGTCGAGGCCGGTGGTTGGCTCGTCGAGAAACAGGATGTCCGGATCATTGACGAGCGCGCGCGCCAGCGTCAACCGCCGCTTCATGCCGCCGGACAATTCGCCGACCTTGGCGTTTTCACGGCCGGACAGGCCGGCGAATTCGAGCCAGTACGGCACTTTCGAGCGCAGGAGCTTGCCGTCGAGCCCGAAATAGCGCCCCCAGACGACGAGGTTCTCGGCGACGGTGAAGTCGGGGTCGAGGTTGTCGAACTGCGGCACGACGCCGACGCGCGCGCGCGCCTCGCGCGCCCGGGCCGGCACCGGCTCGCCGACGAGCGTAATGCGCCCGCCGTCGGGCGCGACGAGACCCAAGGCCAGCTTCAGCGTGGTGGTCTTGCCCGCGCCGTTCGGGCCGAGCAGCGCGAAGCACTCGCCGCGGCGCACGTGGAAGGACAGCTTGTCGACCACCGGCCGGCCGTCGTAGCGTTTTTCCAGTTGTTCGACCTTGAGCACGACGCCTCCATATCTATGTCATGGCTTTCCGCGCGGAAGGCCAAGGGCTATCATAACGCAATGCCGCGGCCGGCCCGTTTCCGGTCGCGGCATTGCATTTTGCGCATAGCAGGCCAAGGAGAATCACCCTGCCCGCCCTCACCGTTTCCAGCCTCGACTACACGCTGTAAGCCTGTCCGGCGCCGCACAAAAAAGCTCGGCCAACCTTTGAGGGTTGGCCGAGCTTTTTGCGAGATAACTTCCGTGACTACCAGCAGCGCTGGATCATCTTGCCGAGCGGAATCAGCTTGCCGTGGAAGAAGTGGCTGGTGCCCGGAAACACAAGCACCGGCAGACCCTGCGGGCGCGCCCATTCCATCACCGCCGACAGCGGGATCACCTCGTCCTCTTCGCCGTGAATCACCAGCGTATCGGCCGGCACCTGGGGCGTCGGAATGGCGTACTTGCCGACCGCCACGCCCATCAGCAAGAGCTTGTCGGCGGCGATGCGCGCGCGGGTGCGCGCCGCGACGAAGCCGCCGAACGAGAAACCGGCCAGCGCCAAGGGCAGATCGCCGTGCACGCTTTTCGCATAGTCGACCACCGCGATCACGTCGTCGACCTCGCCGGCGCCATGGTCGTGCACGCCGTCGCTGTCACCGACACCGCGCAGGTTCGGGCAATAGCAGGTGTAACCCATCTGCGACAGCGCCTTAGCCGCGGTCTGGACGACTTTATTGGTATTGGTGCCGCCCTGGGTCGGATTCGGGTGGCAGACCACCGCGATGCCGGTGGTCTCGCCTTGCGCCGGCACGACGATGGTCGACAGAGCTCCGACCGGGCCGGCGATCACGAGGGTTTCGGGCTGTTTCAGCATCAGATCTTCAACCTTTCCACCACGCGACCGTGCACCAGGTGTTCTTCGACGATCTCGTCCAGATCGTCCTCGTCGACGAAGGTGTACCAGGTCTCTTCCGGGTAGACGACCATTACCGGGCCGTCATCACAGCGACCGAGGCAGCCGGCCTTGTTGATGCGCACCTTGCCCTCGCCGGCGAGGCCCAGTGCCTTGACCTTGTCCTTCATCTTGCCGAGCAGCGCCGGCGTGCCGAAGTTGGCACAGCAGGCCTCGCCCTCGGCGCGCTGGTTACAGCAGATGAACACGTGATGTTCAAAGTAAGCCATGCAATATCCTGAAAAGTTTTCCGCGCGCAAGACCGGCCGATCAGCCGTCGTTGTCCGCCCAGCCGGCGGCGCCGTGCAGCGCGGCGTTCTCGAACTTGGCGTAGTGGCCGACGAAGGCGAGGCGCACCGTGCCGGTCGGGCCGTTACGGTGCTTGCCGATGATCGCCTCCGCCAGGCCCTTCTGGTCGGAGTCGGGGTTGTAGTATTCGTCGCGGTACATGAAGACGATCAGGTCGGCGTCCTGCTCGATGGCGCCCGATTCGCGCAGGTCGGACATCATCGGCCGCTTGTTCGGCCGCTGCTCGACCGCGCGCGACAGCTGCGACAGCGCGATCACCGGCACCTGCAATTCCTTCGCGAGGCCCTTCAGCCCGCGCGAGATTTCGCCGAGTTCGGCGGTCCGGTTGTCGTTGCGGCCCGAGCCCGACATCAGCTGCAGGTAGTCGATCACGATCAGGCCGAGCTTGCCGCCGTGCTGGCGCGCGAGACGCCTTGCGCGCGCGCGCACTTCGAGCGCGGTCAAGGCCGCGGTCTCGTCGATATACATCGGTGCCTCGGACAGCTTGCCGATCGCGTAGGTCAGCTTCTGCCAGTCTTCGTCGCCGAGCTTGCCGGTGCGCAGGATGTGCTGGTCGAGCCGGCCGACCGAGCCCAACATCCGCATCACCAGCTGCGTGCCGCCCATCTCCATCGAGAACACCGCGACCGGCAGCTTGGTCTCGACGGCGACGTGTTCGGCGATGTTCATCGAGAACGCGGTCTTACCCATCGACGGGCGACCGGCGACGATGATCAGGTCGCCCGGCTGCAGGCCGGAGGTCTTGCTGTCCAGATCGATAAAGCCGGTCGGGATGCCGGTCACCTCGTCCGGGTTGTCGCGGCTGTAGAGCATGTCGATGCGCTCGACCACTTCCTTCAGCAGCGCCGGCATCTCGAGGAAGCCCTGCTTGGACTTGGCGGTCGACTCGGCGATCTGGAACACCTTGCCCTCGGCCTCGTCGAGCAGTTGCGCGGCGTCACGCCCCATCGGGCTGTACGCCGCCTCGGTGATCTCGGTGCCGACCAGTGCGAGCTGGCGCATGACCGAGCGCTCGCGCACGATCTCGCCATAGCGGCGGATGTTGGCCGCCGACGGCGTGTTCTGCGCCAGCGTCGCCAGGTAGGCGAGCCCGCCGACGTTCGACAGCTCGGCGTTTTGTTCCAGCGTTTCCGACACGGTGACCACGTCGGCCGGGCGCGACAGCTCGATCAGGCGGGCGATGTGGCGGAAGATCAGCCGGTGGTCGTGCCGGTAGAAGTCGGACTCGGCGATGACGTCGGCGATCTTGTCCCAGGCTTGGTTGTCGAGCATCAGCCCGCCGAGCACCGACTGTTCGGCCTCGATCGAATGCGGCGGCATGCGGATCGCCGCGGTTTCGTTATCGAGGGAGGGGATCGGATCGTTCATGGTCAACCTGAATGGGGTCAAAACGTGAGGCCGGGAGACACGCCCACCGGCCAGCTTCGGTGATTTTACCAGTTTTAGGCGTGCTGGCCGGCAACAAAGCCGGACGACCACGCCCACTGGAAGTTGTAGCCGCCGAGCCAGCCGGTGACGTCGACCACCTCGCCGACGAAGAACAGGCCGGGCACGGCCTTCGCCATCATCGTCTTCGACGACAGCGCGTCGGTATCGACACCGCCGCGCGTCACCTCGGCCTTCTTGTAGCCCTGCGTGCCGTTCGGCAGCAGGCGCCAGCGATGCAGCGCCTCGGCCAAGCGGGTCGCCTGTTTGGGGTTCAGGTCTTTCACGCGGCCGGCGTAGCCTTCGCCCTCGAGCCAGGCCTCGGCCAACCTTTTCGGCCAGCCGATGTCGGCGAGCCAGTTCGACAGCTTCTGTTCGCTGCCGGCCGACGCCTCCAGCAGCGCGGCCGCCGACTGGCCGGGCAGCATGTCGATCGTCAGCGTCTCGCCCGGGCGCCAATACGACGACGCCTGCAGGATCGCCGGGCCTGACACGCCCTTATGCGTGAACAGCGCCATCTCGCGGAAGCGCCCCTTGCCGGCCGATGCCTCGACGTCGAGCGACACGCCCGACAGCGCCGCGAAACGCGCCGCGTCGTCGGCGTGGAAGGTTAAGGGCACCAGCGCCGGTGCGAGTTCCGTGACGGCGAGGCCGAACTCTTCGGCCAGGCGATAGCCGAACGGCGTCGCACCGATCTGCGGGATCGACAGGCCGCCAGTCGCGACGATCAAGCTCTCGCTCTCGAACGTGCCGCGCGACGTGCTCAGCTTGAAACGGTCGCCCTTCTCTACCGATTCGACGGCGGTCTGCATCAGCCGCGTCACGCCGCCGAGACGGCATTCGGCGTCCAGCATGTCGATGATCTGCTGGCTCGAATCGTCGCAGAACAGTTGGCCGAGCGTCTTCTCATGGTAGGGAATGCCGTAGCGCTCGACCAAGGCGATGAAGTCGTGCTGCGTGTACTGCGCGAGCGCCGAACGGCAGAAGTGCGGGTTGGCCGACAGGTAGCAGTCGGGGCGCACGTTGAGGTTGGTGAAATTGCTGCGCCCGCCGCCCGAAATGCGGATTTTCTCGGCGAGTTTCGTCGCATGATCGAGCAGCAGCACGCGGCGTCCGCGCTGGCCTGCGCTCGCCGCCGCCATCAGGCCGGCGGCCCCGGCGCCGAGCACGATCACATCGTAAAATTCCATATCTTTATTACTTTACTGTTTTTGTCAGCTATTGGCTTAGAACCGGCAATTCCATTACACTTTTCACACAGAGCACCTATGCTATCTGTTTCCACCCTCAGGAGCGCAAAATGGAACACAAACTGCCCGAACTGCCGTACGCGCTGGACGCCCTCGCCCCATTCATCTCCAAGGAAACGCTGGAGTACCACTACGGTAAGCACCACCAGACCTACGTCACCAACCTGAACAACCTGATCAAGGGTACCGAGTTCGAAAACGCTTCCCTGGAAGAGATCGTCAAGAAATCGTCCGGCGGCGTGTTCAACAACGCGGCCCAGGTCTGGAACCACACCTTCTACTGGTTCGGCATGGCCCCGAACGCAGGCGGCGAGCCGACCGGCGCGCTGGCTGACGCGATCAACGCCAAGTGGGGTTCGTTCGAAGAGTTCAAGAAAGCGTTCAACGCGGTCGCCGCCGGCACCTTCGGCTCCGGCTGGGCCTGGCTGGTGAAGAACGCCGACGGTTCGCTCGACCTGGTGTCGACCTCGAACGCCGCCACCCCGCTGACCACCGACAAGAAACCGCTGTTGACCTGTGACGTGTGGGAACACGCGTACTACATCGACTACCGCAACAGCCGCCCGAACTACCTCGAGTCGTTCTGGAAGCTGGTGAACTGGGAATTCGTGGCCAAGAACTTCGCCTGATCGAAGTTGCGGCCAACAAAAAACGCGAAGCGAGTGCTTCGCGTTTTTTTACGTCCGCGCCACCAGAGCAGGAATGGCGCGGAATCTAGACCTTACTCGGCCGGCTGCTGGCTGACGGTGACCTTGTACTTCTCGCGCAGGAGGCCCAGATAGCTAGTCGCCTGCGCGTTGGCGCTCACCTCACCCAGAAGCGCGGCGATCTGCGGGCCTTCGGCCGGATCGGCCGCCTTCGGCGCGTTCACGCCGACGACGTTGATCAGCACGTACTCGCCGTTGTCGCGCTTCGCGCCGGCGTAGGCCGGAACGTTCTTGACCGGCACCGAGAACGCTTCGCGCAGCTCGGCGATGCTCAGGCTGCCCGGTGCACGACGCGACACTTCACCGGCATCGGCCCAGGAGAGCCCCGCCACCGGCTTGCCGGCCTTCAGATCGGCCAACATCGCCTTGCCGCGGGCCTCGGCCAACTTGGCGCCTTCGCGCGCGACCAGTTCGGCGCGGATCACGTCCTTCACCTCGTCGATCGCCTGCGCGCGCTCCGGACGGTGTTCGACCGCGCGGATGACGACGACGGTATTGTTGCCGACGTCGACCGGCTCGCTGTTCTGCTTTTTCTTGACCACTTCGTCGCTGAATGCCGCTTCGAGCAGCTTCGGATGGGCAAACAGCGGCCGTACCACGTTCTTGTCGCCCTTGACCAGCCAGTCGGCGCTCTCGACCTTCAGGCCGAGCGCGTCGGCCGCCGGCTTCAGCGAAGTGCCCTGTTGGTAGACGAGGTCGCCGAGCTTCTCAACTTCGGCTCGGAAAGCGGCGCTCGCCTTCTGGCGTTTGATGCGTTCTGCCGCCTCGGCGCGCGCCGCGGTCTGATCGGGCGCCTTCACTTCATCGAGCCTAATGATGTGATAGCCGAACTCGGTCTCGACCAGATCGCTGATCTGGCCCGGCTTCAGGCTGAACACGGCATCGTTGAACGGCTTAACCATCATGCCCTGCGCGAAGAAGCCTAGGTCGCCGCCCTTGACCGCGCTGCCAGGGTCTTGCGAGCGCGCCTTGGCCAGCTCGGCGAACTTGGCCGGATTGGCGCGGACGTCTTTCAGGATCGCGTCGGCATCCATCTTCACCTTGGCCTTGTCGGCCGGCTTCGCCCCCGCCGGCACGGTCAGCAGGATGTGCGATGCGCGTCGCTCTTCCTTGCCGACGTCACCGGCGTGATCCTGCAGGTACTTCGCGACCTCGGCGTCGGACACGTTCTGGCGCGCGGCCAGCGCCTCCTGCGACAGCACCAGGTATTCGAGCTTCACCGCCTCGGGCGACTTGAAGCGCTTGGCGTTGGCGCTGTAGTAGGCCTTGAGTGCGGCGTCGTCGAGCTTGAGCTCGCCGGCGAAGGCTTCGGGCTTCAACAGCGCCAGTTTCAGCACGCGCGACTCGCCCATCAGGCGCGCCACTTGCGCAACCTGCGTCCTAGACACGAACTGACCGTCGAGGAAAGGCAGTAGCTGCTCTTTCAGCACCACCTCGCGCGCGATCTGCGCCTCGAAAGCCTGCGGCGTCAGATTGCGGTTCGCGAGGAATTCGCGGTAGCGCGCTTCGCTGAAGCGACCGTTCTCCTGCAGCACCGGCAGGCTGGCGATCACCTGGCGCAGCGCTTCGGGCGATGCGGACAGGCCCTGGTGGCGCCCCTCGGCCAACAGCAGCTCCTGACGGATCAGGTTCTCGAGCGCCGCCTGGCGCGTCGCGGCGTCGGCCGGCTGGCCTTCGAGTGCGCGGTCGAGATCCTTCTTGTAGATCTTCACCTTGTCCACCTTGGCAAGGTAAGGGTCGTCCACGGCAGAGGTATAGCTGCCGACGCCGAAACCGACGAAGGTCAGCGCGACGGCGCCGAGGATCACCTGCAATGCGAGTCTGTTGTTCTGGACGAAATCAAACATGGCGTACGCGGCTTGGTCGTAGAAGATAAGAAAAAAGGTGAACGCAACCGGTTCACCTTTTTGAATTCTGGCGGAGCGGACGGGACTCGAACCCGCGACCCCCGGCGTGACAGGCCGGTATTCTAACCAACTGAACTACCGCTCCAGATGTGGTGGGTGATACTGGACTCGAACCAGTGACCTCTGCCGTGTGAAGGCAGCGCTCTACCAACTGAGACTAATCACCCCAAGTTGCCCTTAAGCGAGCAACGAGGGCAGATTATAGCGCGTCTTTGAGCGCTTTGCCAGCGCGGAATTTCGGGGAACGCGCCGCCGGGATGGTGATGGTTTCGCCGGTCTTCGGGTTGCGGCCGCTGCGCTCTGCGCGCTCGCCGACGTAGAAAGTCCCGAAACCCACGAGGGTCACGTCTTCGCCTTTTTTCAGCGAGTCGGTCACCGCGGCGATGATGCCGTCGAGCGCCTTGGAAGCCGATGCTTTGGAAATATCGGCGTGGGTGGCGATGGCATCGATCAGTTCAGACTTGTTCACGGGAGTCCCCTTTCGTCATTCTATTGGACTAGGTCATTCGGATAAGACGCTAGCTTTATAACAAGGCGAAAATCACCGTGTCAAGCGAGCTCTGCGGTCAGCCTGCAAACTACCAGACCGGCCGCAAACCCGCAACAGGCAAGGATTTCGTCTCCTTGACAAATGAATTAATGCGTCCTTGCAGGCGCCGCTGCCGCCGGGTCGGCGGGCGGGGTCACTTCGACCGAAACGGCCTCTTCGGACAGGGGCTCGGGGCTGTGCTCGAGCGCCAGATTGAGCACCTCGTCAATCCACTTAACTGCATGAATTTCCAGCTTTTGTTTGATATTGGCCGGAATCTCGACGAGATCCTTCACATTGCCGACCGGGATCAGCACATGCTTGATGCCACCACGGTGTGCAGCCAGCAGCTTCTCCTTCAAACCGCCGATAGGCAGCACCTCGCCACGCAGCGTGATCTCGCCGGTCATCGCGACGTCGGCACGTACCGGGATACCGGTCAACGCCGACACCATCGCTGTCGTGATGCCGATGCCGGCACTCGGACCGTCCTTGGGCGTCGCACCTTCCGGCAGGTGGATGTGCATGTCGAGCTTCTCATAGAAGTCCGGCTTGATCCCCAAGAGACGGGCACGGCTGCGCACCACGCTCATCGCCGCCTGGATCGACTCCTGCATCACCTCACCGAGCTGGCCGGTGCGGATGATGGCGCCCTTGCCCGGTAGCGACACCGCCTCTACGGTCAAGAGCTCGCCTCCCACCTCGGTCCACGCGAGGCCGGTGACCTGACCGACACGGTTTTCCGACTCGGCGACGCCGTACTCGAAGCGACGCACGCCGAGGTATTTCTCGAGATTCTTGGCATTGACCGTCGCCTTGCCGGCCACGCGCCCTTTCTTCATCGACTGCATCGTCACGACCTTGCGGCAGATCTTGGCGATCTCGCGGTCGAGACTGCGCACGCCGGCCTCTCGGGTGTAGTAACGCACGATGTCGCGAACCGCCGACTCCTGAATGACCACCTCTTCCTCTTTCAGGCCATTGGCATTCATCTGCTTGGACACCAGGTACTTGATCGCGATATTGACCTTCTCGTCCTCGGTGTAACCCGACAGGCGGATGATCTCCATCCGGTCCATGAGCGCCGGCGGGATGTTCAGCGAGTTCGCGGTCGCGACGAACATCACGTCGGACAGGTCATACTCGACCTCGGCGTAATGGTCGGTGAACGAGTGGTTCTGCTCCGGATCGAGCACCTCGAGCAGCGCCGACGACGGATCGCCGCGGAAGTCGGCGCCCATCTTGTCGACCTCGTCGAGCAGGAACAGCGGGTTCTTGACGCCGACCTTGGTCATGTTCTGCAGCACCTTGCCCGGCATCGAGCCGATATAGGTACGGCGATGACCCCGGATCTCGGCCTCGTCTCGCACGCCGCCGAGCGCCATTCGCACGAACTTCCGGTTGGTCGCGCGCGCGATCGACTGGCCGAGCGAGGTCTTGCCGACGCCGGGCGGGCCGACGAGGCACAGGATAGGCGCCTTCAGTTTGTCGACACGCTGTTGCACCGCGAGATACTCGAGGATGCGTTCCTTGATCTTTTCGAGTCCGAAGTGGTCCTCGTCGAGAATGACCTCGGCGTTGTCGATGTCCTTGTTGATCTTGGTCTTCTTCTTCCAAGGCAGATCGAGCAGGGTGTCGATGTAGTTGCGCACCACGGTCGCCTCGGCCGACATCGGCGACATCATCTTCAGCTTCTTGAGCTCGGCCAAGGCCTTGTCGCGCCCCTCCTTGCTCATGCCGGCGGCGCGGATGCGTTTTTCCAGCTCGTCGAGGTCGCTCGCCTCGTCGAGTTCGCCGAGTTCCTTCTGGATCGCCTTGACCTGTTCGTTCAGGTAGTAGTCGCGCTGGCTCTTCTCCATCTGGCGCTTGACGCGGCCGCGGATGCGCTTCTCGACCTGCAGGATGTCGATCTCGCCTTCGAGCTGCGACAACAGGTGCTCGAGACGGTCCTTGACATCGAACATCTCGAGCACGTCCTGCTTCTGCTCGAGCTTGAGTGGCAGGTGCGCGCTGATCGTGTCGGCCATGCGGCCGGCGCGTTCGATGCCCGACAGCGACGTCAGGATCTCGGGCGGGATCTTCTTGTTCAGCTTGACGAACTGTTCGAACTGGGCGAGCAGCGCGCGGCGCATCGCCTCGATCTCGGTCGTGTCGTCGCCCTCGCTAGCGAGCGGCGCCACGTCGGCGACGAAGCAACCGGCCTCGTCGCGGACCTCGTGTACGACGGCGCGCTGACGGCCTTCGACCAGCACCTTCACCGTGCCGTCGGGCAGCTTCAGCATCTGCAGCACGGACGCGATCGTACCGACCTTGTACAGGTCTTCGGCTTCCGGCTCGTCTTTGGCGGCCGAACGCTGCGCGACGAGCAAGATCTGCTTGCCCTCGTCCATCGCGGCCTCGAGCGCCTTGATCGACTTGGCACGGCCGACGAACAGCGGGATCACCATATGGGGGAAGACCACCACGTCGCGCAGCGGCAACAGCGGCAGCGTAGCGTCTTCGAGGAGTTCGGCGGGTTGCGTCATGTCATCTGACCTTGCTTGATGAATGGGAGGTTGCTTCTGAAATGGGGCGGCCGGGGAATAATTCAAGCTACCCCATACTAAATCAGCGGGCCGGCAAAAACAAAAACCGCCCTTGCGGGCGGCTTGCGGAAAGCTCGGCTAACCTTGGATCAGGCGGTCTGCGCGACGCCTTCTTCACGGTCGCGGAACACGAGCAGCGGCTTGTCGCCCTTCTCGATCACCTTCTCGTCGACCACCACCTTCTCGATACCGTCGAGCGACGGCAGTTCGTACATGGTGTCGAGCAACGCGCGCTCTATGATCGAGCGCAGGCCGCGCGCGCCAGTCTTGCGCGCCAGCGCCTGCTTGGCGATCACGCGCAACGCCGACGGACGCACCTCGAGTTCGACGTTCTCCATCGAGAATAGCTTCTGGTACTGCTTGACCAGCGCATTCTTCGGCTGCGTGAGGATGCTGACCAGCGCCTCCTCGTCGAGCTCCTCGAGCGTGGCGACCACCGGCAGGCGGCCGATCAGCTCGGGAATCAGGCCGAACTTGATGATGTCGCTCGGCTCGACCTCCTTGAACAGCGTCGACACGCTCTTGCCGCCTTCCTTCGAGGTGACCTCGGCGCCGAAGCCGATGCCACCCTTCTCGGATCGCTGGCGGATGATCTTGTCGAGGCCGTCGAAAGCGCCGCCGCAGATGAATAGGATGTTGGTCGTATCGACCTGGATGAACTCCTGGTTCGGGTGCTTGCGGCCGCCTTGCGGCGGCACCGACGCGACCGTGCCCTCGATCAGCTTCAACAGCGCCTGCTGCACGCCCTCGCCCGATACGTCGCGGGTGATCGACGGGTTTTCCGACTTGCGCGAAATCTTGTCGATCTCGTCGAGATAGACGATGCCACGCTGCGCCTTGTCCGCGTCGTAGTCGCACTTCTGCAGCAGCTTCTGGATGATGTGCTCGACGTCCTCACCGACGTAACCGGCCTCGGTCAGCGTGGTCGCGTCGGCGATCACGAACGGCACATCCAGCAGCTTGGCCAGCGTTTGCGCCAACAGCGTCTTGCCCGAGCCGGTCGGCCCGATCAAGAGGATGTTGCTCTTGGCGAGTTCGACGTCGTCCTTGCTCGCCGGCGTGTAGAGCCGCTTGTAGTGGTTGTACACCGCGACCGACAGCGTCTTCTTCGCCAGTTCCTGGCCGATGATGTGCTGGTCGAGCGACGCACGGATTTCCTGCGGCGTCGGCAGCTGCGGCGTCTCGGACGATTCGCCCTCGCCACCCTCGGCCGGCGCCACCTGCTCGTCGCGGATGATGTCGTTGCACAGGTCGACGCACTCGTTGCAGATGAACACCTGCGGACCGGCGATCAGCCGCGTCACTTCGTGCTGGCTCTTGCCGCAGAAGGAGCAGAACAACAGCTTGTCATTGCTTTGGTTGTCGGACATGGACTTGCGTTCCTATCAGGCCTGCACGTCCCTGCGGGACGCCAGCACCTTGTCGATCAGGCCGTAGGCTAGCGATTCCTCGGCCGACATGAAATTGTCGCGATCAGTCGCGCGCTCGAGGTCTTCGACCGGGCGGTTGCAGTGCTCGGCCATCAGCTCGTTGAGTTTGCGCTTGATCTTCAAGAGTTCGCGCGCGTGAATCTCGATATCCGACGCCTGACCCGACAGCCCGCCCAGGAGCGGCTGGTGGATCATGATGCGGCTGTTCGGCAGCGCGAAGCGCTTGCCCTTGCTGCCGGCCGACAGCAGGAAGGCGCCCATGCTGGCGGCCTGCCCGATGCACAGCGTCGACACGTCGGGCTTGATGAACTTCATCGTATCGTACACCGACAGGCCGGCGGTCACCGAACCGCCCGGCGAGTTGATGTAGAAGTAGATGTCCTTGTCCGGGTTTTCCGACTCAAGGAACAGCATCTGCGCCACCACCAGGTTGGCCGACTCGTCGGTGACGGGACCGACCAGGAACACGATGCGTTCTTTCAACAGGCGGGAGTAGATGTCGTAGGCACGCTCGCCACGACCGCTCTGCTCGACCACCATCGGCACCAGGCCCAGGGCCTGCGGGTCCATCATCGATTTCATCGGCCAACTCCGGTTAGCGGTTTATCAGGCGTTGTTGCCCATCAGTTCGTCGAACGCGACGTCTTTTTCGGCCACTTTGGCCTTGCCGAGCACGAAGGCCACGACATTGTCTTCCAGCACCATCGAGGTCGGACCTTCGAGGCGATCCGGGCTCTCGTAGTACCATTTCAGCACGTCTTCCGGCTGCTCGTAGCTCTCGGCGAACTCCTTGATCATCGCCTCGATCTGTTCCGGCTTCGCGTCGAGTTCGTTCGACTTCACCACTTCGGCCAGGATCAGGCCCAGCGCGACGCGGCGCTCGGCTTGCTTGGCGAACAGTTCGGCCGGCAGCGGCATCTCCTTGGCGTTGATGCCACGCTGCGCCAGATCCTGACGAGCCTGTTCCATCAGACGGCCGACTTCGAGTTCGACCAGCGCCTTCGGCAGTTCGATCTCGGTCGCGTCGAGCAGCGCCTGCATCACGTTTTCCTTGGTGCGGGCGGCCAGGCGGCGCTTCACTTCGCGCTCGATGTTCTTCTTGATCTCGGCGCGCATCTTCTCGACGTCGCCGTCTTCGATGCCCAGCTGCTTGGCGAACTCGCCGTCGATTTCCGGCAGCTGCGCTTCGGCGACGTTCTTCACGGTGATCGCGAACACGGCCTGCTTACCGGCCAGTTCCTTGCTGTGGTATTCGTCCGGGAAGGCGACGTTGATGTCGCGCGTCTCATCTTCCTTCATGCCCTTCACGCCGTTCTCGAAGTCGGCGAGCATCTGGCCCTGACCGATCACGAACGGGAAGTTTTCGGACGCGCCGCCGTCGAAGGCCACGCCGTCGACGGTGCCCTTGAAGTCGATGATCACACGGTCGCCGTCGGCCGCTTCGCGCTCGACGCGGTTGAAACGGGTGCGCTGCTTGCGCAGGATCTCGATGGTCTTGCCGACTTCGGCATCGGACACCGGGGTCACCGGCTTTTCGATTTCCTTGTCGGCCAGCTCACCGATTTTCACTTCCGGGTACACCTCGAAGGTGGCGGCGAACTTGAACAGGTCGGCGTGGCCTTCGTTCGACACCGACTCGAAGCGCGGGTAGCCGGCGACGCGCAGCTTCTGCTCGGACACCGCGCGGTAGAAATTCTGTTGAACCTGCTCGCCCAGCACTTCTTCGCGCACTTGCGCGCCGTAGCTCATTTCTACGACCTTGACCGGGGCCTTGCCCGGACGGAAGCCCTGGATCTTGGCGGTGCGCGCCACACGCTTGAGGCGTTCGACCACTTGCGCGTCGATGTCGGCCATCGGCAAGACGATGTTCAGGCGACGCTCCAGGCCGCTCAACGTTTCCAGCTGTGCTTGCATGCTTAAATCCTTAAACCTGTTTCGATGCGTATATATAAGTGACTTGGGGCTAGACGGCGGGCCGTCGGCTGCCGGCGCGCGGCAAAGAAATGCGGGAATGCCGTCATGCTTGCACTTCCACCTGCTTTGGGACCCACCCGGGGCGCTTCCCAAGCTCGCCGGCCTCGCGTGGCCCGCGGCCACTGCTAAGCTTTAAAGGGCGCAGTATAACCTTCAGGTATGCACTACGCCAATGTTGCGGCCCCCGCCAGAATATTCAAGCCACCCGGTCAACGAAGCTTATCCTGCCAATTCAAGGACTCCCACTTTCCATCAGGTGCGGCCGGCTCGTGCTCTCCGGGACACTCCCGGCGGGTGCTTGGCATTGCCATCGTGGCACACCCCTGTCGAACGGAAAGTCTTACCACAACCGTACCAGCCGTCCAAAGAGCCGGCGGAACGGGCAAATCTCGGGGAAAATTAGAAATAGAGATGGGAGACGTGGAAAAACAGAGAGCCAGGGGTCTCGCCCATATCGGGCTACATGCCGCAGTTGGATTTACTGCTTATAGGGATGGCGAATATGCACCCGTGGTGCAAGGGAAGAGACTCGAACAGCCTTGCAAACAGCGGCACCCAGCTCGATCCGGGACAGTTTTGGGACAGTCAAAAAAAATTTCGACAAGAATCCGCAACGCAGCACGCCCGCAGGCCCAGTCGACGGCAACCAAGCGGGGCACCCCACCCCCGCCAAGTTGCACAGACACTCAACAACAACGCCACCATCCCCGCGGCTATGGCGTCTTGACCGCTGAGCGCCGCTGCGACTGCCCGGCGCCAAGCACCTTCAATAGCCGTACGAACCACCAGGCCCCATCCCCCCCCCCCGCATCGGCGGCGGGGCACCGGCAACGTGATGCCGCGCGCCTTCGCCCGCTCCTTTCTCATGATGATGGTCCTTTCCGTCGCTGCGAAGAAACGGGCGCCGCATTACCCTTTATCCTGATAAGGCTTTTTGAACCCATCATAGACGGCCAGCCCTCGCTCATTCGGCCATGCCCCCTCCGGGATTAGCGCGCGCCGGCCGCGCGCAGTTGCCTGGCGATGTCCTTGTAGCCCTTGCGTTCGGCGTGGGTCAGCGGCGTGACGCCGTCATGATCCGGCAGGTTGACGCTGGCGCCGGCCGCGATCAGCTGCCGCACAATCTCCTGGTGCGCCGACCCGCCGTCCGACAGCAGAACCGCCTCCAGCAGCGCCGTCCAGCCCAGGCGGTTGACATGGTCGACATTCACGCCGGCGGCGATCAGCCGGCGCACCACCTCGACATGTCCGCGCTCGGCGGCCGGGATCAGCGCTGTGCCGCCGTAGCGGTTGGTGCTTTTCAGGTCCGCGCCATGCGCGAGCGTCAGATCGAGGATGGCCAGCCGACCCTCCGCCCCGGCAAGCAGATAGGGGCTGTCCTGCTTGGCGTCCTTCGCGTTGACGTCCGCGCCGGCCAGAATCAGCGCCTTCGCGACCGCCACGCGGTCCAACTGGGTGGCCAGCAACAGCGGCGTGCGGCCGACCTCGTCGCGCGCCTCGCGCAACGACGACCCCGGCGCCAGCAGGCGCTGCACGGCGGGCAAATCGTTGGCGCGCACGGCTTCGTGCAACGGGGTGGCTTGGGCGGGAGAAAACATCATGATGCCGACCAGGGTGATGAGGTTGTACAAGCGTTCCAGCATGGCGAAGACGACCGGTAAACAAGGAATGCCCGTACTTTACGAAATCATCCGACGGCTTGGAAATGACATGGCGCGATAGCCGATAGTGGCTTTTTCAATAACGCCCGGTGGTTCGCGGCAGTCGAGCGCGGACCGGCAAGAACAAGCCGAGCCGCGGCCCGGCTTGCATGAGCCGCCGGGCCGTTCTCTTACTGCATGGAGTGCAGGCCGATCACATTGCCTTCGGTGTCGACGACCAGCGCGATGAAGCCGTAAGGACCGATGGAAAATTTGTCCTTGAAGATATTGCCGCCATTTTCCGAGGCGCGTTTTGCCTCCACGCCGCAGTCCGCGCAACTGAAATAGACGATTGTGCTGTTGCCACCGGAAGGGCAACCCTCCATCTTGGTCAGCGCGCCCGAAGCGCCGGTGCCTTCCGGCAACATCGGAAAGGCCCACATCTCAATATCGGGGCTTTCCAAATTCTCCAGACGGGTCGCAAAGACCTCCTCGTAAAAGGCTTTCGCCCGATTCATGTCCTGCACGTAAATTTCAAACCAGCCGATCGGATTGTGTGCCACGACAACGCTCCTTTGCTTGGGTAACGCCAGAGGGACAGACGCCTCGCAGGAGGCGACCTGTCGTTCGACATAAGCGGCGACCATAAACGGACGACACCCGCCCGAAAATGCCCGCTCGCCGGAAAAATAGCCGCCGATCAGCGCCGCGCAGTGATCTTGCGGCCTTGCGCGTCGATCAGCACCAGCGCACCGGTGTCGCTGATCTCGAAACGGTTCACGCCCTGCAGGATGTCGAGGAAACGCTGCTCCTGCCGCATCAGCGCGGGCGCGCAGGCCATCAGCGTGCCTGCTCCTCGGCCAACGGCCAGGCTCTCGCCGGTCAACGTGTAGCTGGTCGAGTAAGAGTTGCACGACGCGCGGCCGTCCAGGCGACCGCCATCACGGAAATTCAGCGTGGCGCGCGAGCTGTCGATGATGCCGCCACCGCCGATGTCCTCTACCACCCACTCCGCACCCCGCAGCAGCGCGACGGGCTCGCCGCCGCAACCACGGAAGCGTCGGCCGTCGAGCGCCGCTTCCACACTGAACGGATGCGGCATGCCGGTCATATCGTCGCGGCACACGCGCGGCGTCACCGCGACGTCAATCGCACGCCCGCTCACCTTGCCCGCGTAACGACGCACGCCGTCGACCATCCGCACCGGGGGCGCGGCGCCCTCCACGCGCAGCCCGCCCGCCTCGGCAAAGCGCAGCGTCGAGCCGATATCCAGCGACCAGAACGGCTCGTTGCCGCGCGCGCGCAGCGGCGCCGCCTCCGCGCCATCGCCAGCGCTGCCACCACCCGTGGCACACCCCACCATGGACGCGCTTAAAACAACCAGCGCGCAAGCACGCCAGGACGTCATGGAGCGCCGCATAGCCTTTCTCCAGTTAAGTACCCGCAAGGACATGACATGATGCTAGACGGTCGGCCACGGGTAAGCAATCGGCCGGAACGGCTTCTTGGGAGCGTGGATAGCGCGCGGAAGTTCAAAGACTACCGCCGACGGGGACGACGCAGTCGATCGGCCCGCCACTAACGCGCGGGAGGAAAGCCGGGGTTGGCCAAGGACAGAACTGTTGCGACGGCGGGAATGGCGTGGCTCGGCCAACGTTGGCGGCGATGAGGTTGGCCGAGCGCCCTGCCCGTTCGGGTCGCGGCGGCCGAGAGCGGGCGTTTGACATGAGGAGCGGCCGCAAACAGCAGGCCGAAGGACAGCCCCTCTACAGGGAAGGGTTAGGCGACACGCCGCTGCTCCAAGAGCAGCCGCACCGCGAGCGTGCCAAGGACAAGCCCCATAAAGTAGCGCTGAACCGAGAGCCAGGTTGGATTCTGCGAGGCCTTGTTAATGGTATGGACGCCCCCTTCCTGAAGCGGCATCGCGGTGCCACAGTGAGATTGCTATCGCCTCACTGATCGAAGGGAGCGTCACCATGAACAGTAGAACGATCGGGCTGGATCTGGCCAAGAATGTGTGGTCTGTCCCGAACACAATGGACAGTTAGTTAAGCACTGAGCAGCGCTTGGCGCTGCTCGAATTCCATCGGACTCAGATAGCCCAGCGTCGAATGGCGACGCTGGTGGTTGTAAAAGCGGATGTAGTCGAACACATCTCGCCGGGCTTCGTCGTAGCTCCGGTAGCGGGCCAGGTAAACCCGCTCCGCCTTCAGCGAACGGAAGAAGCTTTCCATCGCCGCATTGTCCCAACAATTGCCCGCTCGGGAATGGCTCGGCACGATGCCGTGTCGCCTGAGCAGGGCCTGGTAGTCGAACGCGCAGTACTGGCTACCCCGGTCAGAATGCAGCAATACTTCGCCTTGCGGTTGTCGACAGGCGACCGCCATCGTCAGCGCCGCCTGCACCAACTCTTGCTGCATGCGGTGATGCATCGCCCAGCCCACTACCGCCCGTGAGTGCAAATCCAGTACTACTGCCAAGTACAGCCAGCCTTGCTCGGTACGGATATAGGTCATATCCGATACCCAACGCTGATTCACGCCGGGGGCGGCAAACTGGCGCTCCAGCCGATTCGGTGCCACCGGCAGCACATGCTTGCTGTCTGAAACCGGCCGCCAGCGCTTGCGTGAACGCACCCGCAAGCCACCTTCCCGCATCAGTCGCGCAATTCGATGCCGCCCACAGGCCAGGCCCTGCGCGACCAGTTCGGCATGAATCCGTCGGTGCCCGTAAATGCCGTTCACCTCGGCAAACACCAGGCGAATCTCCCGTAACAAACGGCGATTAGCCATCTCCCACGCCGAGGGCGGGCGTTGCCGCCACGCATAATAGCCGCTGCGCGAGACGCGTAGCAGCCGGCACATCAGCGCCACCGGATAGCGCCCAGCCAACGCTTCGATAACCTGAAACCTTACTTCGTGGGGTGCGAGAAGATGGCGAGCGCCTTTTTTAGTACGTCGCGCTCCATGGTGACACGCGCCAGTTCGTCGCGCAGCCGTTTGAGCTCGGCGGCCTCGCCGAGCTGTTTACCGTTGCCGGGGAAGGCGTCAGCACCGCCGGTCAGATACTGACGCTTCCACTTGCCCAGCAGGTTCTCGGATAGGCCGAGCGCTTGGGCGACGTGACGCAGCGGTGAGCCGGCCAGCACCTGCTCGACGGCCTCGCGCTTGAAGGATTCGGGGAAGTTTCTACGGGTTTGGGTCATGAACACTCCTTGGCGGACATTATCCACCTTAAGTCAGTGTCCACCGAGCCCGGGACAGACCAGTGTTCCAGGTGCACGGTGTGGATGCGCATGGCAGAACCGTGCTGCGCAAGCAACTGGCGCGACACCAGGTGGCAGCCTTCTTTGCCAACCTGCCGCCCTGCCTGGTGGGCATGGAAGCGTGTGGCAGCGCCCATTTCTGGGCCCGGAAGCTGTCAACTCTGGGGCATGTCGTCAAATTGATGGCACCGCAGTTCGTGAAACCCTACGTCAAAGGCAGCAAGACGGATGCAGCGGATGCCGAAGCGATCTGTGAGGCGGTTTCTCGGCCGAACATGCGGTTCGTGCCGGTCAAGCAACCCGAGCAACAAGCGCTGTTGGCCGTCCATCGGGCACGCGCTGCTTTCGTCAAAGCCCGCACCGCCCAGGCCAATCAACTTCGCGGCTTGCTGGCTGAATTCGGGATGGTCATCCCACTCGGCCTGGCGGCACTCCGTCAGCGCTTACCGATGATTCTGGAAGATGCCGAGAATGGTTTGCCGGGCATGATGCGCGAACTGGTTGCCCGACTGGTGGAGCATCTTCAGGTGCTGGATCAGCAGGTGGCGGAACTGGAGCGACAGATCCAGCTCTGGCATCGCCAGAGCGAGCCGTCACGGCAACTGGCGGCGATCCCCGGCATTGGCCCCATTACCGCAACAGCACTGGTGGCGAGCATCGGCGATGCCCGATCGTTTGCCAACGGTCGACAACTGGCGGCATGGTTGGGATTGGTGCCCCGACAGCACTCCAGCGGAGGCAAGCCCGTGCTGCGGGGCATCAGCAAACGTGGGGATGTGTACCTACGGACTTTGCTGATCCACGGAGCCCGGGCGGTCATCGGCCATTTCGAACGGCAGCGTGATCAAACCGATGGCTGGCTGAAACGCCTGTTGAGCCGGCGCCACCGTAATATCTCGGTCGTGGCCTTGGCGAACAAGAATGCGCGGATCGTCTGGGCGCTGCTGGCCAACGACCGGCAATATAGTGCGAACTATCCATCCACGTTGTTGGCGGCGTAACGACATCGGATCAAGAGATCAGCATCGTCAGCAGAGAGAAGGCCTTTTCACCGATTGCACAGGCAATCACGACGTGATGGCAAGTCAGGTCAGACCGTGACGGAGTAAACCTGGTTTATGCAAGGCACTGCGAGTGCGATTTGTTGCTCAGGCCTCAGTCAGCAGATTCCATCAGGGACAGAGACGTTGCGTCTCGGAACAGTCCGGATAGATGGCTGCAATCGCTCCTGCCTACCGTCATGAACTGAATGCTTGGCAAGCTGGGGGCGTCCATATATGCATAAGTCTGGCGTAGGCCAAGCAGCCGCTACCCCTGGCGGATTTCAGGCGTGAGCGACCGTCACCGGCATGCCCAGCCGATTGAACGTATTCAGAATCGCGCAGCGCACATGCACCTCGGCCACCTGACGCTCCGGTTGGCGGGATGCCAGTCGTTCACCCAGCAACTTGAAGCGCAACATGGTTGTCTCGACCAAGCTACGCCGATGGTAGCCCGTCCACTTCTTCCATAGCCGCCCGCCCAGATGCCTGGCTGCGGCCAGGGTGTCATTGCGGGCTTGCGCGAAATCGGCACGGTCTTGCCAAGGCTTGCCGTTGCGACGAGGCGGCACAATGACCCCGGCCCCACGCGAGCAAACCGCCCGATAGACGCCCCGCGTATCGTAAGGCCCATCGCCGCTGACACTCCCTAACTGCACATCTGGGCCAAGTTGGGACAGCAGCTCTTCCATCTGGGCCGCATCGCCCTGGCGGTGGTCGGTTATCTCCACCGCACGAATAGCCAGCGTCTTGGCGTCGATGGCTAAATGAACCTTGCGCCAGGCACGACGGTACTCGGCGCCATGTTTCTTGACCTTCCACTCGCCCTCGCCACAGATTTTGATGCCGGTACTGTCGACCCGCAGATGGAGGGGCTCTGCCCGCCGGCGAATGGGAATGTTGACGGTCAGAGTGGCCTGTCGCCGACTGACGGTGCTGATGCAGGGCACCGGCCAATCCAGCCCAACAGCTTCACCAAGCTACTGACCAAGCCACGTGCTTGCCGTAGCGCAAGCTTGAACAAGACTTTCATCGTCAGGACCGCCTGAATGGCCGCATCGGTGTAGACCTGCGGGCGACCATTGGCACCAGTACGACCATTGCCCAACCAAGGGATGTCCGGCGACATCCAGACCGTCAGATTCGCCCGGTTCTGCAGGCTACGGTTGTATTCAGGCCAGTTGGTGGTGCGGTAACGGGTCTTGTGCGGGTTCATGGGGCGAGTCTACCTGCCACCTCCTGCGCTGGCTTGGCAGGACTTATGCAACAGCGCCTCGATGTGCACAAAGCCGGGCGTGTACCTCTTGAAGGCTTTAGGCGGTGCGGCAACCTGATCGGGCTTGGCCTCAAGATCGGCCAGCCGGGCCACGCCATGACGGCGTAAGCAGCGATCCAGCCCGGCACGCGACACCTTGGCATTGATGAACTCGCGGGTCACGGCCAGCAGGTCGTCCAGCGGCAGCTTGAGTGTAGTGCGCAACTCCACCACCAGCGCCTCTTGCACCGGTGTTAGCGTGGTCTGCAGGTGGTGGGAGGTGTGCGAACGATCCTGGGTAGATTCCCGGCGCTGCCATTTGCGGATGGTGCCGATACCTACGCCAAGCTCTTCGGCCAGCTCCCGCTGAGTCTTGGTGGATTGACGGATATAGGCGCGAATCGCCGGCGTGGTACGCGCATTTTTGTGAAGACGAATGTTCAAGATTGGGCCTCGGCAGCGGACTGCTGCAGGCTACCCAAAATGTCTCTCGCCAGGAAGAGCGGGTAGCTGCGGCGAGCTATCCAATTGTCCGAGACCCAACACGTAGGCGCCATCGCCGCTCACGGAAAGAACCGTTTCATCGGACGGAATCTGATCCAGTCACTCGGACAGCATGGGCGCGTCGCCCACCGTGTTGTCGCTGACCTCAATGGCCCGGATCTCCAGCGTCTGCGCATCGATGCCCAGATGGACCTTGCGCCACTGGCGGCGATACTCGGCGCCGTGCATTTTTGTCTTCCACTCGTACATGAACGCCCCCAGCCTTGGTAGGCTACGAGGATGAAGAAGCCATACCAGACGCGCTACCGCACCACCAACTGGCCCGAGTACAACCGTAGCTTGCAGCGTCGGGCTGACCTGACGGTATGGATATCCCCCGAACTGCCATGGCTAGGCAATGAGCGGCCGGGCCAGAATGGACGGCCGACGACCTATCGCGATGCCGCCATCCAGGCCGTACTGACCCTGAAGGTGCTGGTCAGTCTGCCGCTACGCCAGGCGCGCGGATGGGTATGCAGCCTGCTGCGCTTATTGAAGCTGGATGGGTCAGTGCCGTGCTACAGCACGGTCAGTCGGCGCCAAGTGACGCTGGCGGTCCAGATTCCGGTTCGTCGCTGCCATGAACCGCTCCCCCTGTTGGTCGATAGCACCGGTACAAGGTGCAGGGCGAAGGGGAGTGGAAGTTCAAGAGGCACGGTGCTGACTACCGTCGGGTCTAGCGTAAAGTACATCCGGCTGACTGCTCGTCGACCAGAACGGCAGGCCGCGGCAGTGCGCATACGGTGCGCCATCCTGAATACGCTCAACCGGCTGGGCATGCCGGTAACGGTTCCCTTTGCCTCAAATCCGTCAGGGGTTGGGGCTGCTTGACCTGAACCAAGGTTGTGCAACAACGCCCAATCAGATGCGGAAATATGGGTAATTATGGGGAAAATGGGGACCGGGGCGAGACAACAAAAAAGCCCCGAAACCGTTGCTACGCTTGGGTTTGGGGCTATTTTGCAGGTATTGCTTTAATGCTCAGTGGTGCGAGGGAAGAGACTCGAACTCTCACGCCTTTCGGCGCTGGAACCTAAATCCAGTGCGTCTACCAATTCCGCCACCCTCGCGACGATGCGTGACCGCGCTTACACGATCCCTGCCGGACAGGCAGGCCGCAAGCATACAATAAGCGCCGCTTTCGCGGCAAGGCCGCTTGCTTTTAAACGAAGTCTTTAAGAAACTAAGCGGGACACCCCCTGTCAATCATCATGCTTGCTACCCCTACCTAGGAGACTGCTTCTATGCAACCGAACCTCAATACGGCCTACCGGACGACGACCGTCGCCGTCGGCTCGAGCCAGAAGGTTCTGCGCAATACCTACGCCTTGCTGGCCCTGTCTCTGGTGCCGACCGTGATCGGCGCCATGATCGGCACCAACATGAGCTTCGCCTTCATGGCGGGCAGCCCGATCATGTCGAGCATCCTGATGCTCGCGGTGATCTACGGCCTGTTCTTCGCGGTCGAGAAGAACAAAGACAGCGGGCTCGGCGTCGCGCTGATGCTGTTCCTGACGCTGGTGATGGGCGTACTGCTCGGCCCCTTGCTGCAGGTCGCGCTGCGCCTGTCCAACGGCGCAGAACTGATCATGCTGGCCGGCGGCTCGACCGCCGCGGTGTTCTTCGTGATGGCCGGCATCGCCACCACGACGAAACGCGACATCAGCGGCATGAGCAAATTCCTGACCGTCGGCGCGATCGTGCTGATGATCGCCGTCGTGGCGAACCTCTTCCTGCAACTACCGGCGCTGCATCTGACGCTGTGCGCGGGCTTTGCGCTGTTCAGTTCGATGATGATCCTGTGGCAGGTGAAGACCATCGTCGACGGCGGCGAGACCAACTACGTGTCGGCGACGCTGACGCTGTACATCAGCGTCTACAACCTGTTCTCCTCGCTGCTGCAACTGCTGATGGCCTTCGGCGGCGATCGCGACTGAACACAATCAATGCCATAAAAAAGCGCCGGTCCCCCCGGCGCTTTTTCTTTGCCTACTCCACCGAGCCGTAGCCCTGCCAAGCCTTGGGCTGCCACAGCGGCCACCAGCGCTCTCCCCCGCCGCTTTTCGCGTCATATGCCACAGCCACCGACGGCAGCGCCACTAGCTCGTGACTCTGATCGAACAACAAGGGCCAGCGGGTGCGCAGCGCCGGCGGAATCCCCGCTTCCTGCAGCAAGGTCTTCACCGGCTTGCGCCCTGCCGCTTGCGCGAGCCGCTCGCCACCCTGCCGTGGCTTCAGCACCAAAGGTTGGCCGAGCCTCAGCTCCAGGCCCCTGGGATCGGCACGCCAGGACAGCACCCCGCCCCATTGCGGCAGATCGGCGCGGCTCGCCGGATCGAAACTTATTTCACACGCCTCCGGCACCTCGCCGAAGAGGTCAGGCACCGGCCACAACGCTGCGCGATAGCGCTGCACCGCGCCGTGCGGCAAGCTCCACAGCGGGTTGCGATCGCGCGCTGCCGTCCACAGCTGACCACGGAACTCTTCGAGCGCCGCCGGCGTGCCTTCACCCAGACCGTGCGACTGCGCCCAACGCAAGAGCAGCTGGCGCTGGCGCGGCGGCGACAACGAGGAAAGTTTGGCCAGGCCCAGCCGTCCGTCGACCTCGCACAACGCCCTATCCTGCTCGACCAGCTCGTCGAGCATGGCCGCGGCGTCGGCCATATTCGATGCAACACGCGCCAACGAGCGGCGATAGTCGGGCTGCACCTCGGCCAAGCTGGGCAGCCAATCGAGGCGCAGCCAGTTGCGCCGCCAGCGCGGGTCGGCGTTGCTGTCGTCTTCGATCCAGGCAAGTCCATGCGCTTCCGCATACGCTTGCAAAGCGCTGCGTGGTACGTCGAGCAGCGGCCGCCACAGCGACAGTCCGCCGAGGCGGCGCCAGGCCGGCATCGCCGCCAAGGCATGCGGCCCGCCGCCGCGCAAGAGCTGCAGCACCACCGTTTCGGCCTGGTCGTCCTGATGCTGCGCGAGCACGACCACCTTGGCCGAGCTCTTCCCGAATGCCGCGTAACGCGCCTTGCGCGCCTCGGCCTCCAGGCTCTCGCCGCCAGCGCGGCTCACGTTGACCCGTTCGACGCGCAGCGGCACGCCTTTGTCGCGACATAGCGCTTCGCAAAAGGCGGCCCAGGCGTCGGCATATGCGCTCAAGCCGTGATGGACGTGCACTGCCGACAAGGACGGGCCGCCGGCGGCCCGCCAGCGGCACAAGAGGTGCAGCAGCACCACCGAGTCGAGCCCGCCCGACAGGCCCAGCTCCAAAACAGAATGGCCGGACTCAAGGTCCGGCCACTGCTGGGTCAGGCGATCGATCAGGTCAGGCGGCGTCTTCCTTGAAGCGGCCATAACTCATCAGTCGATTGAAACGCGTGGCCAGCAGGGCGTCGACCGGCTTGGCGCGCAGGTCCTTGAGCTGGTCCTGCAGCACGCGCTTGAGGTTGTTCATCATCTGGCCGTGGTCGCGGTGCGCGCCGCCCAGCGGCTCGTCGACCACCTTGTCGATCAGCCCCAGCGTCTTCAGGCGACTCGCGGTGATGCCCATCGCCTCGGCCGCCTCGTTCGCGCGCTCGGCGCTCTTCCACAGGATGGACGCGCAGCCTTCGGGCGAGATCACCGAGTAGGTCGAGTACTGCAACATGTTCAGGTAGTCGCCGACAGCGATCGCCAGCGCGCCGCCGGACCCGCCCTCGCCGATCACGGTGCAGATGACCGGCACCTTGAGCTTGGCCATCTCGAACAGGTTGCGTCCGATGGCTTCGGACTGGCCGCGCTCTTCGGCGCCGATGCCTGGATAGGCGCCCGGCGTGTCGATGAAGGTCAGGATGGGCAGGCCGAAACGCTCGGCCAACTTCATCAGGCGCAGCGCCTTGCGGTAACCCTCCGGGCGCGGCATGCCGAAATTGCGGTAGATCTTTTCCTTGGTGTCGCGGCCCTTCTGGTGGCCCATCAGCACCACCGGCTGGCCGTTGAAACGCGCCAGGCCGCCGACGATGGCCGAATCGTCGGCAAACGCGCGGTCGCCGTGCAACTCTTGGAAATCCGTGAACAAGCCGCCGACATAGTCGAGCGTGTACGGGCGTTGCGGGTGACGCGCCACCTGCGAGATCTGCCACGGGCTGAGCTTGGCGTATACCGCCTTGGTCAGCTCCTGGCTCTTCTTCTGCAGGCGTGCGATCTCTTCGGAGATATCCAGAACGGAATCGTCCTGGACAAACCGCAACTCTTCTATCTTGTTCTCGAGCTCGGCAATCGGCTGCTCAAAATCGAGAAAGGTCGGCTTCATGCTTCTTGTCGTCCGATATGGGGAATCGCGAAATGATACATGAGGGTTTGCCGAGCCGTCACGCGCATGTCGGACAAAATGCAAGCAGCATCAGACACGTTCACGCGCGAACCATAATATGCGCAAAAAGGCGCGATTCTTGGCATAACCCCCAATATAAGCACCGGTTTATTGCTGAAATTTTAGGCAAATGAAAAATTATCACCAAAACACTTGCACGGAAAAAAGCGCTGTGATTTAATTCGCCTCCTCGCTGAACGCAACAGCGCAGCAGCGAGAAAAGTTTCGGGTGATTAGCTCAGTTGGTAGAGCGCCTGCCTTACAAGCAGGATGTCGGCGGTTCGACCCCGTCATCACCCACCAGCGGAGTGGTAGTTCAGTTGGTTAGAATACCGGCCTGTCACGCCGGGGGTCGCGGGTTCGAGTCCCGTCCACTCCGCCAACACCTGGAGCGGTAGTTCAGTTGGTTAGAATACCGGCCTGTCACGCCGGGGGTCGCGGGTTCGAGTCCCGTCCGCTCCGCCAACGTACACAAGGGTGATTAGTCTCAGTTGGTAGAGCGCTGCCTTCACACGGCAGAGGTCACTGGTTCGAGTCCAGTATCACCCACCAAATTTTAGCAGTACTGGAGTGGTAGTTCAGTTGGTTAGAATACCGGCCTGTCACGCCGGGGGTCGCGGGTTCGAGTCCCGTCCACTCCGCCAACCATTCGGGTGATTAGTCTCAGTTGGTAGAGCGCTGCCTTCACACGGCAGAGGTCACTGGTTCGAGTCCAGTATCACCCACCAAACAAAAAAGCCTGGCCCTGAGCCAGGCTTTTTTGCGTCCATTTTTTACGCCCCGCCATCAAAGACGGGGCCCCAGTCAGCCATCAGGCCTTGCGGAACAACTGCCAGAACGCAATCACCAGCACCGCGCCAAAGAACAGGCCGGTCAATTCCGGCAGGGACAGACCGAACAGCGTCCAGTCGATAGCCGCGCATTCACCACTACCCCTGAACACCTTGGCAAGCATCGCCGAGAACGGCATGGTTTCGACCATATAGTCGAGCCCCGGGCCGCAGGCCGGCACCTGATCGGCCGGCAGGTGCTGCAGGCGGACATGCCAAGCCGCCACGCTACCGCCCCCCAGGGTCGACAAGGCCACCAGCGCGGCCCAGGGCCGGCCGCCGCGCAGACTCCCCGCGAACAACAAGCCCAGCAGACTGAACAGGCCGACCGCCATCACGGCGATTCGCTGGAAGATACACAGCGGGCAAGGTTCCAGTCCGACCCCATGCTGCAGATACAAGGCGAACGCCAGCGCCGCCACGCACAGCAAGGTCAGGCCGGCGAATACCGGCCGGGCACCGATTGCTTTCGAATTCACATCATCCCCTTTTATGAAAAAACTATTTTAGCGGGCCGTCTCGCCATCGAGGAAGGCGAGGATCGCCTGTTTTTGTTCCATGGCGTCGCGATAGCCCAAATCGATCAGCGCCTTGCAGTAAGCCGGCTCGAACAATAGATAACTCGCCAGCGTCGCCCCGCGCTGTCGCATCGCGCCGGCGCCGCGCATCAGGAAGCGCAGCACGCGCGGAAACGATTCCGCATGCTTATAGGCGATCTCTTCGAGCGACCGGCTCGGCGACAGCGTAAACACCTCCACGCGTTTGAGGCTGGTCTTGTTCTCGAGTTTCGCCTCCTCGCTCAATAAAGAGACGGTGTGGTTGATGCGGATCAGCCGCTCCATGTCCACCGCCATGCTGTCGAGGAAAATGCTGTTGAGCAGATGGCCGAACACCTGCGCGAGCGTCGGATATTCCAGCGCCGGCCGTCGCCCCGCGGGCACCTCCTGGCGATGGCTGATCAGATTGATGGCGAAGACCTTGTCCGCCCCCAGGTGCAAGGCCGGCGACATCGGCGCCATCTGGCGGATCGCGCCGTCGCAGTAATAGAGATTGTCGACCTGCACCGACGGAAAGAGCACCGGGATCGACGCCGACGCCATCAGATGTTCGATGGTCAGCCGCGCGCGCACGCCGATGCGCTGACTGCGCTGCCAACCCTCGATGTCGCCGCCCCCCTCGAAGAAGGTCACCGACAAGCCCGAGTTGTAGCACGACGCGGTCAGTGCCAGCGCCTTCAGCGCACCGCCATCGATCGCGCCTTCGACGCCACGAAAGTCCATCACCCGCTCGAGTAGGTCGCGCAGCGGCGCATTATCGAGCAGGCTTTGCGGGCTGCCGACCAGACGACCGCCACTGACGACCGAGGCGCCCAGCTGCATGAAGGTCTTGAGGAAGTACGACAGCTCGCTGCGATAGACGTCGGAGACGTGCAGCTCGCGCCAGACGCTGGAAAGATAGGCGCTCGCGCGTCGGAAGTTGTGCGCGCCGGCCGCGAGCGCGGTGGCGTTGATCGCGCCGGCCGACGTGCCGCAAATGATGCCAAAGGGACTCGGTGCACCCTTCGGGCGCATGCGGGCGATCGCCATCAGGGCGCCCGCCTGATAGGCCGCGCGCGCGCCACCGCCGGCCAGGATCAACGCGGTATTGGCTGTCATGCTCTCCCCCTTCCCAGCCTTCTTGACGTTGTTATTTAAGGCATAGCCAAATCATGCCAGATTGGGAACGCGCGCGCAGGCTCGGCCAACCTTGGGGAGGGTCAGTAGACGATTTCTGCCGGATCGAGACTGCGCCACAGATACCAGGTGGCGACGGTGCGCCACGGGCGGAACACTTCGCCGGCCGCGAGGCAGTCGGCGCGCTTCGGCTTCGTGCCGGGGTCGAGCCAGCCGTGCGCGACGAGCGCCCTTTGCAGGCCGATGTCGTCGACCGGCCACACTTCGGGCCGCGCGAGGTTGAAGATCAGGAACATCTCGGCGCTCCAGCGGCCGAGGCCGCGGATGCCGGTCAGGACGCGGATCACGCCATCGTCGTCGAGCGCGGCGAGGCTGTGCGGCTTGAGGTCGCCGGCCAGCGTGTGCTGCGCCAGATCGCGCACGTACTCGGCCTTGCGCTGCGACAAGCCCTTGGCGCGTAGTTCTTCAAGGTTGGCCGAGGCCCAGGCGGCCGGGTCGGCCGGGTCGAAGGCGGCGACGAGACGCGACCAGATCGCATCGGCCGCGCGCATGGAAAGCTGCTGGCCGACGATGGCGCGCAACAGGGTCTGGAACGGCTCGCCGCGGGTGACGAGCCGGGAATCCGGAAAGCGCTCGATCAGGTGCGCCAGCCGCGCGTCCCGCGACGCGAGTTCGGCGGCGGCGGCCTGCCAGCGCTCGGGGCTCATCAGGCTTCGCCGGCGACCATCATCGATTCGATCAGGATCGAACCGACCAGCTTGGCGCCGCGGTTGAGCGTGTCGTCGCCGACCGCGACGATCTGGCGGTACATCTCGGCGAGATTGCCGGCGATGGTGATTTCCTCGACCGGATAGGCGATCTTGCCGTTCTCGACCCAGAAGCCCGACGCGCCGCGCGAGTAGTCGCCGGTGACGAGGTTGATGCCCTGCCCCATCAGCTCGGTGACGAGCAGACCGGTACCGAGTTCGGCCAGCAGGACGTCGAACGACTCGCCGGTGCTGTGCACGATCAGGTTGTGCGGGCCGCCGGCGTTGCCAGTGGTGGAGCTGTTCAACTTGCGCCCCGAGTAGCTCGACAGGAAATAGCCTTCGAGCACGCCGGCGCCGACCAGACGGCGCGCGTTGGTCGCCACGCCTTCGTTGTCGAACGCGCTGCTGCCGAGGCCGCGCAGCAGGAAGGGGTCTTCGTCGATGGTCACGCGATCGGAGAACACCGGCTTGCCGAGCGCATCGACGAGGAAGCTCGAACGGCGGTACAGGCTGCCGCCGCTGGCGGCCGACACGAAGTGGCCGATCAAGGACGCCGCGACCGGCGCCTCGAACAGCACCGGGTAGCGGCCGGTCTTCACGCGGCGCCCGTTCAGCCGCGCCACCGTGCGCTCGCCGGCCTTGCGGCCGATGTCGGCGGCGGGCTCGAGATCGTCGACGTGGCGGGCGACGCTGTACCAGTAGTCGCGCTGCATCGCGCCGTCCGCCTCGGCCACCGCCGCCACCGACAGGCTGTGGCGCGAGGTCGGGAAGCCGGCGAGAAAGCCGTGGCTGTTGGCGTAGATGAAGTGGCTGGACTGCGTCGAAACGGTGCCGCCCTCCGAATTGGTCAGGCGCTTGTCGACCGCCAGCGCCGCCGCTTCGGTCGCGCGCGCCAGCTCGATCGCCTCCTCGACCGACACGTCCCACGGGTGGTAGAGGTCGAGGTCGGGGAACTCGCTCGCCATCAGCGCGGGTTCGGCCAGGCCGGCGCAATCGTCTTCGGCGGTGAAGCGCGCGATATTGATCGCCGCCGCCACCGTGTCGGCCAGCGCGGTCGAAGAGAAGTCGGAGGTGCTGGCATGGCCCTTGCGTTGGCCGAGGTAGACCGTGACGCCGATGCCCTTGTCCTGGTTGTATTCGATGGTTTCCACTTCGGACAGGCGGACGGTCACCGTCTGGCCGCGCCCTTCGGAGACGTCGACCTCGCACGCGGTCGCGCCGGCCTTCTTGGCCAGTTCGAGCGCTTCTTGCGCGAGGGATTGCAATTGGGGCTGGGAAAAACTGAAGGAGGAGTCTGACATGTTCGCTTTCGATCACCATCGACAAGCCCGACGGGCTACGCTTCTAGTATCATACCAGCCTTGAATCTTTGTGAGACGCAACAAGAATGAGCGACCCGAAGCAACACGGCCAGGACGAACCGATCAGCAAGAGCCAGCGCAAGCGCGACGTCGAAGCCCGTCAGGACCTGGGCGAAGAACTGGTCAACCTGTCGGTCGACACGCTCAAGAAAATGAACCTGCCCGAAGACCTGTTCCAGGCGATCCGCGACTGCAAGCGCTTCACCGCGCACGGCGCGATCAAGCGCCAGAAGCAGTACATCGGCAAACTGATGCGCGATGTCGACCCCGAGCCGATTGAAAAGCACTTGTCGGTCCTCAAGGGCGAGTCGAACGAGCACAACGCCTGGCTGCACCTGTTGGAGCGCTGGCGCGAACGGCTGCTGACCGACGACGCGATGCTGCCGACCTTCCTCGCCGACTTCCCCGGCGCCGACGTCCAGCTGCTCAGGACGCTGATCCGCAACGCGCGCAAGGAAAAACTGGAGAACAAGCCGCCTAAATCGTCGCGAACGCTGTTCCAGGCGATGAAAGAGGTCATCCCGGAGCCGGGCGTACCCAAACGCCAGAACGACTCAGAGGACGAAGAAGCATGACGCTGAAGATCGGCCTGGTTTCGATTTCTGACCGCGCGAGCCAGGGCGTGTACCAGGACTTGGGCATCCCGGCGCTGACCGACTGGTTCGCGCTCGCGCTGACTTCGCCGTTCGAGACGGTGACGCGGCTGATCCCGGATGAGCAGCCCGAGATCGAGGCCACGCTGAAGGAACTGGTCGACGCAGAAGGCTGCCACCTGGTGTTGACCACCGGCGGCACCGGCCCGGCGCCGCGCGACGTCACGCCGGAAGCGACGCTAGCGGTCGCCGACCGCGAGATGCCCGGTTTCGGCGAGCAGATGCGCCAGGTCAGCCTGCGTTTCGTGCCGACCGCGATCCTGTCGCGCCAGGTCGGCGTGATTCGCAAATCTTCGCTGATCCTCAACCTGCCGGGTCAGCCGAAGGCGATCCGCGAGACGCTCGAGGGTCTAAAGGACGAGAACGGCATGGTCGTCGTGCCGGGCATCTTCGCCGCCGTACCGTACTGCATCGACCTGATCGGCGGCCCTTACGTCGAAACCGACGAGGCGGTGGTCAAGGCCTTCCGCCCCAAATCGGCACAGAAACCCAAGGCATGAGCCCCTACCGCGCGCCGCGCTGGCTGAAGGGTGGCCACGCGCAGACCATCTGGCCGGCCGTCGGCATCCGACAGTCGCGTCCGCCCTACCGGCGCGAGCTATGGCCGACACCGGACGGCGGCGAGGTCGCGGTCGACTTCGTCGACGGGCCGTTGGATGCGCCGCTGGTGGTGCTGTTCCACGGTCTCGAGGGCAGCAGCGACAGCCACTACGCGCTCTCGCTGATGACGATGTTGGCCGAGCATGGCTGGCGCGGCGCGGTGCCGCACTTTCGCGGCTGCGGCGGCGTCGGCAACACCTTGCGCCGCGCCTACCACGCCGGCGATTCGGCCGAAGTCGCGTGGCTGCTGGAAAAATTCGCCGGTCTCGGCCAACCCTTGTTCGCCGCCGGCGTGTCGCTCGGCGGCAATATGCTGCTCAAGTATCTCGGCGAGACCGGTACGGACGCACTGCCCCTGGCCTGCGCCGCCGTGTCGGTGCCGGTCGACCTCGCCGCGGCGAGCACGCGGCTCGACGTCGGCTTCGGCCGCCACGTCTACACGCGGCTATTCCTCGGCACGCTCAAGCCGAAGGCGCTGTCGCAGCTGATCCACCACCCCGGCCTGTTCGACGCCGACGGCGTGCGCCGCGCGCGCACCTTCGGCGAGTTCGACAACCTCGTCACCGCGCCGCTGCACGGCTACCGCGACGTCAGGGACTACTGGACGCGCGCCAGCAGCAAGCCGCTGCTGCGCCATATCGCCCGGCCGACCCTGCTGCTGAACGCGGTGAACGACCCCTTCCTGCCGCCCGACGCGCTGCCGAAACCGCACGAGGTCAGCGCGGCGGTCCGGCTCGAACAGCCGGCCGAGGGCGGCCACGTCGGTTTCGTGACCGGCAGCTTCCCGGGGCGGCTCGACTGGCTGCCAGAGCGCCTGATCGCCTTTTTCGAAGAACAGCTGGCCGCCGGCCGGCACAACGATTCGCCAGAAAACCATGTCCGACATCCTGAACAAGATTCTTGCCACCAAGCGTGACGAAGTGGCCTCGGCCAAGCTCAAGACCCCGCTCGCCGCCGTTCGCGCCGAGGCCGAAGCGCGCCGCGACGTGCGCGATTTCGTCGGCGCGATCCGCGCCAAGCACGCGGCTGGCGCCTCGGCGGTGATCGCCGAGGCGAAGAAGGCCAGCCCCTCGAAGGGCGTGATCCGCGCCGACTTCGACCCGGCGGCGATCGCCAGAAGTTACGAGACGGGCGGCGCCGCTTGCCTGTCGGTGCTGACCGACGCGCCCTACTTCCAGGGCTCGCCCGAGTATCTGAAAGCCGCGCGCGCCGCCTGCGCGCTGCCGGTGCTGCGCAAGGACTTCATGGTCGACGCCTACCAGGTCTACGAGGCGCGCGCGATGGGCGCCGACGCCATCCTGTTGATCGCCGCCGCGCTGCCCTTGTCGCAGATGCAGGAGTTCGAAGCGCTCGCGACCGAGCTCGGCCTCGCGGTACTGGTAGAGGTGCACGACGGCGAAGAGCTCGAGGCCGCGCTGCAGCTGGATACTCCGCTCGTCGGCGTCAACAACCGCAACCTGCGCACCTTCGAGGTCAGCCTCGAGACCACGTTCGGCCTGCTGCCGCAGATCGGCGCCGACCGCATCGTCGTCACCGAGAGCGGCATCGTCAAGGCCGACGACGTCGCGCTGATGCGCGATCATGCGGTGCACACCTTCCTCGTCGGCGAAGCCTTCATGCGCGAGGCCGACCCGGGTGCAGCGCTACAGAAACTGTTCGCCTGACCCGGCAATAGGCACTGAAAACGCCCACTTCGGTGATCCCTCCCAACCAGGAATACCTAGTTGGGCCTGTGACGCATCGTTTGCTATCAAACACCCCGCTTGCCGGGGTGTTTTTTTGTCTCTACTTTTTACAGAGCCATACCTTATATACACATGTCATGTCCATTCGAGCCAAACGATGAGCGGGCAAGAGAAGGCCGTCCCGGCCTTCCCCCGTTCAGGGGGCCAACGGTAAGTTAGCAATCTGGCAAGGAGGCGAAAAACGGAGGCGGGAAATCCTGTCGCGATAAATAAGACACGCCAATGAAATATATTAAGTCTTTTGCGCTTGATTAATACATCTTATAGGACAATATATTTTTTATAGCTTTTTTGCATACCTTTTATGGGTCACGAAAGGGGCGCCCCCTCATACTCCACCGCCTTTCCGCGACAAAAGACTCGTCGATGTTTTATTTTCCATTAAAGCCGGAACCAGCGATTTTATGGCACCCAGTTTCCCCGTCTAGTACCTTAAAGAGACACATGAAATTCTCTGCGTGAGCTTTCCCAGAAATCATGCAATAGAAACAGTCGATCTCAAAAACAAAACAGGTTATAACATCGCCATTTTATTTTATTTGAAATATGCCCATTTCGAAAAAGACGGCTTTGACAGAGAGCCATCTTTAAAATACGGGCAAGAATACTTATCCCGGCTTTCCTGCACAGGCCTTGAGCGCTGTCCCCTTCCCTCCCACGCAGCAGCACGAACGAACCATATCCGGCATCCCCAAAGGGTGAACCGGTTCAGTATCTCATGCTATCCAGCTACCCGACGATCGCCCCCCTCCATCACGTGCGAACCTAAGCCTCTGAAACAGAACATCTTGTTCGCGAACAGGCTGCGACGGAGGCAGGCCCTCCCCTCCTTCCATATCGTGTGCGCTGGCGCAATGTGTCGCTGCGCACCTTGAACACAGCGTTGTCGGACTTCCTGTTGGGGCTTCGCTACTCGGCAGGTTCAGCTTTGCTCAGCGCAACAGTTTTTGGGTCCAGCCACAGTCGGCTGATGAAATACCATCCCGTTGTTATGACAATTAATAATGAATAATAATTATTTACTATAAAACATAAATACAAAATAATATTTAAGGGGGTCGGTATTAATTCTCTTGTAAGGAAACTAGTCTGAAATCAAATAAGTAGAACGTGAAAAAAAGCAAGAATGAGGCACCCAAATGTTCCGCTGGATCATAGGCGCGAGCCTGAAATTTCGTTTCCTGGTGATGGCCATCGCCATCGGCTTACTCGTCTTCGGAGCCGAGCAACTGCGCAAGATGCCGGTCGACGTCTTCCCCGAGTTCGCGCCGCCGAAGATCGAAATCCAGACCGAGGGTCCCGGCATGACCTCCACCGAGGTCGAAGAGCTGATCACGATCCCGATGGAGGACCAGCTGCGCGGCGTACCCGGCGTCGAATACGTGCGCTCGTCGTCGGTGACCGGGCTGTCTCAGGTCGTGCTCATCTTCAAGCCGGGCACCGACCTGATGGAGGCGCGCCAGCGCACCCAGGAGCGTGTGGAGCTGGCGATCGCCGAGCTGCCGCAGTCGTCCGGCATGCCGGTGATCCTCCAGCCGCTGTCGTCGACCAGCCGGGTGATGAAGATCGGGCTGACGTCCAAGGTCCACGACATGATGGACCTGTCGATGATCGCGTACTGGAAGATCAAGTTCCGGCTGATGTCCGTCCCCGGCGTCGCGAACGTTCCGATCTGGGGCGAACGGATCAAGTCGCTGCAGGTGCAGGCCGACCCGACGCTGATGCGCGCCCACAACGTCACGCTCGACGAGGTCATGGAGACGACGTCGGACGCGCTCGACTTCAGCCTGCTCAGGTACACCAGCCACGCGAAGACCCGCATCGACGGGATGATCGACACGCCGAACCAGCGGCTCGTCATCCATAACGAATCGCCGGTCTTTTCGGTCGAACACCTGGCCGAGGTGCCGCTCAAGCTGAAGACCGTGCGCGCCGACCCGCCGCGGCTGCGCGACGTCGCCCACGTCGGCTGGGGCACCTGGCCGATGGTCGGCGACGCCGTCATCAACGACGGCCCCGGCCTGATGATGATCGTCGAGAAGCTGCCGTGGGCGAACACGCTCGAGGTGACGGAGGGGATCGAGGAGGCACTCGAGGAGATGAAGCCCGGCCTGCCCGGCATCGAAATCGACTCGACGATCTTCAGGCCGGCGACCTTCATCGAGCTGTCGATGGACAACCTGACGCGGGCGCTGATCATCGGCTGCCTCCTCGTGATCCTCGTGCTGGGCGCCTTCCTCTACGAATGGCGGGTCGCGCTGATCAGCGTCGTCGCCATCCCCTTGTCGCTGGTGGCCGCGGGGGTCGTCCTCTACTTCCAGGGTGCGACGATCAATACGATGGTGCTGGCGGGCTTCATCGTTGCGCTGGGCGACGTCGTCGACGACGCGATCGTCGACGTCGAGAACATCACACGGCGGCTGCGCCAGCACCGACTCAAAGGCAGCGACAAGTCGACGGCGCGCATCATCCTCGAAGCGTCGCTCGAGGTGCGTTCCGCCATCGTGCACGCGACGGTGATCGTCGTGCTGGCCGTGATGCCGGTCTTCTTCATGGGCGGGCTGTCGGGCTCGTTCTTCGAACCGCTGGTCCTCGCCTATCTGACCGCGATGGTGGCATCGATGGTGGTGGCGCTGACGGTCACGCCGGCACTGTGCCTTCTTCTGCTGGACCGTGCCGACATCGAGCATAAGCAGTCCCCGCTGCTCCCGTGGCTCAAGCGGATCTACGGCGCGATGCTTACACGCGTCATCAACCATCAGCGCGCGACGTTCGCCACCGCCCTCGCCATTGTCGTCGCCGGCATCGCCGTATTCCCCTTCCTCGGCACGGCGCTGCTCCCGGCGTTCAAGGAAAGGGACTTCCTGATGCACTGGGTGCCCGCCGAGGGGACGTCGCACCCGGAAACGGTCAGGATCACGGAGCAGGCCAGCCGCGAGCTGCGCGCGATACCGGGGGTCCGCAACTTCGGCGCCCATATCGGACGCGCCATCGGCGGCGACGAGCCGTACGGCGTCAACTTCACCGAGAACTGGATCAGCGTCGACCCCAGCGTCGACTACGACAAGACGCGCGCGAGCGTCGAGGCCGCCGTCGCCGGCTATCCCGGGCTGTATCGCGACGTGCAGACCTATCTGAAGGAGAGGATCAAGGAGGTGCTGACCGGCGCGAGCGAGTCGATCGTCGTGCGCATCTCGGGGCCCGATCTTACCGTCCTCCGCAAAAAGGCGAAGGACGTGGAACACGCGCTGAAAGGTATCCCCGGCCTCGTCGATCTGCACGCCGAGCAGCAGGTCGACATCCCGCAGATCCAGGTCAAGGTGAACCTCGACGCGGCCGGTCGCCACGGGCTCAAGCCGGGCGACGTGCGCCGGACGGCGGCCGTGCTGGTGTCGGGCCAGGAGGTCACGGACATCCATAAAGACGGCAAGGTCTACGACGTCTTCGTGTGGTCGTCACCGTCGTCGCGCCGGAGCGTCGACGACATCCGCAACGCGCTGGTCGACACGCCCTACGGCGGGCGCGTGAGGTTGGCCGAGGTGGCCGACGTCCAACTCGTGCCGATACCGAACAAGCTCAAGCGCGAGAACAACTCGCGGCGGATCGACGTCCAAGCCAACGTCAAGGGCCGCGACCTCGGCTCGGTGGCCGAGGAGGTCGCGCAGCGGCTCGACAAGGTCCAGTTCCCGCTCGGCTACTACCCGCAGCTGTTGGGCGAATACAAGGAGCGCCAGGCCGCGCAGCGGAATCTGCTTATCGCGTCGCTTGTCTTTATCGCGGCGATCTTCCTCACGCTCCACGCGACCTTCCGGAACCTGCGGCTGACCACGATGGTGTTTCTCGCGCTTCCGGCGGCGCTGATCGGCGGCCTGCTGGCGACCTTCGCGAGCGACCGCGTCATCTCGCTCGGCTCGCTGGTCGGCATCATCACCATCCTCGGTCTTTCCGCGCGCAACGGCATCATGCTCATCGAGCACTACCGGCATCTCGAACGCGAGGAAGGCGAACCCTTCGGCCTCGGGCTGATCCTGCGCGGGGCCAGCGAACGGCTGTCGCCGATCCTGATGACCACCTTGTGCGCCGCGCTGGCGCTCTTGCCGCTGATCATTCCCGGCAGCATTCCCGGTTACGAGGTCGAGCATCCGATGGCGGTGGCGATCCTGGGCGGCGTCGTCACGTCGAGCCTGCTGTCGCTGTTCATCATGCCGATCCTGTACCTCCGCTTCGGGGCCAGCGCAGGCAAGACGACGGCCGACCCGCCGGCTCAAGAGCCATCGAGCTAAGCAAGGATGCGACCCTCCGGCCGCATCCCCATCGACAGGCCGTAATGATTGCAACCGATACCCAGGAGAAAGGCATGATCCGCTCATTCAATTCCCTCATGCTGATTGCCTCGTTCATCGCCCTAGCGCTCGGCCAGCCGGCCAGCGCGCAAGAGGTCGTGCCGGACGGCAAGGGCTCGGCGAAGTCCGCGCAGGACGCGGCTCGAGCTCGGGAGAGGCAGGCCACTCGTTCGCCGGAAAAAGACGCGGAAGCGGACCGCCATACTCCCAAACCCGTGCAGGGTGCGGAACCAGACCATATCCGCGGCCAGATCACCAAGGTCGACGAGTCTTCGATCGTCGTGAAGACCAAGAACGGCAGAACGGTGCGCGTAGCACTCACCGATAAGCTCACGATCATCAGCCTCTCCAAGGGAAGCTTTACCGACGTGGACTTCGGAACCTACGTCGGTGCCGTTGCGGTGCGCCTCGATGAATACAGCCCCATCATCCGGGATTCGCTGAGCTGGCTGCACAGGGGATTCGAACTGCGGATCATCGACGAGAAACTGCGCGGCATCGCGCTGGGACACAAGAAGTGGGACCTGACGCCCGACAGCATCATCGCGCACGGCTGGGTCGACGACCTGGAGATCCGCGTGCTCTCGATAAAATACGGGCCCACCGAAGAAGAGGAAACGGACGTGGAAGTCCCCCGCGACGTACCCATCCTCAAGATGTCGCTCGGAGACAAGAGCCTGATCAAGGCGGGCGCGCACGTCTTTGCCGGCGCGCAGAAGGGTAGCGACGGCAAGTATGTGGCGGGCTTCCTTTTCGTCGGCAGGGACGGCATCGTCCCGCCGTTGTAGCGGGCGATCGCCAGCCGGGAATCGGGGTGACATCGGTTTGTGGATAGGGGCTTGAAACGGGTCGACGACCGCGAGCGTCGCATCGACGCACATAGCGGCTAGAGAGAGGAGTGGCTCAAATGGACGTGGGATCTGTGGTCGCCGTGAGGGCGGATCGTAATGGAGGAACGTTGCTCGGCGCTTTCCTTGGCCTGACAGCGGTGGCGACGCTCTTGCTGGCGCCGGTAGCGGCACTCGCGGCGGACCCGGGTGGATCGGCCGGCAAGAGTTCTGCGGTCACGTTGGAGCCTATCCCCGGGGGCGACGTCAAGCGCGTCATTCTGACCGCCAAGGCGGCCGAGCGGCTCGGCATCGAGACGGGCAAGGTGGGAGAGCAGGTGGTCGTCCGCAAGCAGATGGTCGGCGGCCTCATCACCCCCCCGATGGAAAAGCTGCCCGAATCGGGGCCGGCGCCGGCCAGCGGCGGGTTCGGCGGCTTCGGACAGGAACCGGCCGCACCGGCGCCGCAACCGGGCGCGGCGCCTGCACCGGTGCAGCCGCCGGTCTCGGCCGGCGCGGCTGCACCCGTGCGGCAACCGGTCTCGGCCATCGCGCCGGCGCCGTTGCCGGTCGCGGCGGCCGCACAAGCGGCAGCGCCTGCGGCGACATCGCCCACCGCCGGCGAGGTCTGGGTGCTCACGACGCTGTCGCCGGCGGAGTGGGACAAGTTGGCGAAGGACAAGCCGGCGCGCCTCTTGCCGCTGGGCACGCGCGACAAGCTCGAACACGAGGTATTGGCGCAGCCATCCGGAATCGCGCCGATCGAGGACGTTAAACGCTCGATGTTGCAGGTGTACTACGTCGTGGCCGGCAAGGATCACGGCCTTACGGTGAACAGCCGCATGCGCGTCGAGCTGCCGCTCTCGGGCAGCGAGGAAAAGCAGAAGGTCGTCCCTTACAGCGCGGTGCATTACGACGCGAAGGGCACCGCCTGGGTCTACGTCAACACCAAGCCCCTGGTATTCGAACGACGGCGCGTCGACGTCGAGCGTGTGGTTGGCGATCTGGCGGTTCTGTCCAGCGGACCGACCGTTGGTACTCCGGTGGTCACCGTCGGTGTGCCAATGCTCCACGGTGCAGAGGTCTTCGGAAAATAAAGGCGTACGGGGAGCCCGTGCGTCGTCGAAACCTTCGGCAAATGAAGGCGCGGAAGGAGGGTTAAGAAAATGTTCCGCTGGATTATTGGCTCGAGTCTGAAGTTCCGTTTCCTGGTGTTGGGTATCGCCGCGGTGTTGGTCCTGTTCGGGACCCTCCAGCTCAAGAAGATGCCCGTCGACGTCTTACCCGAGTTCGCGCCGCCTATTGTGGAGGTTCAGACGGAGGCGATCGGCTTGTCCGCCCAGGAGGTGGAAAGCCTGATCACCCTCAACCTCGAGGAGTTGCTCTCCGGCGTGCCGTGGCTCGAATCGATCCGCTCGCAGTCGGTGACCGGCCTCTCGTCTATCGTGCTCACCTTCGAGCGCGGGACCGACATCATGAAGGCCCGGCAGATGATCCAGGAGCGGCTGACGCTGGCGTATACGCTGCCTAACGTCGCCCAGCCGCCTGTCATCCTCCAGCCGCTGTCGGCGACCAGCCGCTTCATGATGTTCGAAATTTCGTCGGACAAGGTCGAGCCGACGGAGCTTTCGCTGCTCGCCCGCTGGACGGTCAAGCCCAAGCTCTTGGGCGTGCCCGGCGTCGCCAACGTCGCGATCTGGGGCCAGCGCCTGCGGCAATTGCACGTCCAGATCGACCCCGAACGCCTGCACGACGCGCGCGTGCTGCAGGACGACATCATCGCCGCCGCCGGCGACGCGCTGTGGGTATCGCCGCTGACCTTCCTGAAGGGGTCGGCCCCCGGTGCGGGCGGTTGGATCGACAACCGCAACCAGCGGCTCAGCATTCAGCACACGATGCCAATCGAGACGCCGGAGGACATGGCGCAGGTCGCCCTTTCGCCGTTCCACTTGCTGATGACCGGCAAGGCGATGTCGCTGGGCGAGGTCACCGAGACGACGTTCGCGCATCCGCCGCTGATCGGTGACGCCGTCGGCAAGAACGGCAAGGGCCTCCTGCTCGTCATCGAGAAGTTTCCGTCCGCCAACACGCTGGAAGTGACGCGCGGCGTCGACAAGGCGCTCGCCGAGTTGAGCCACGGCCTTCCCGGCGTGAAGATCGACAGCAACGTGTTCCGGCTGGCGTCGTACGTCGAGGACTCGATCTCCAACCTGACGATGGCGATCGTCTTCGGGGCGATTCTCGTCGTCCTGGTCATCGGCGCATTCCTTTTCAATTGGCGCAGCGCGCTGGTCAGCGTCGTGGCCATCCCGCTGTCGCTCCTGGTCGCGATGATCGCCCTCAACCTGACCGGGGCGACGATCAACACGATGATCCTCGCCGGTCTCATCGTCGCCCTCGGCGTCGTCATCGACGACGCGGTCGTCGACGTGGAAAGGCTGATGCGACGGCTGCGCGAGCGCAAGGAAAGCGGCGCGTCGATCGCGACCATCATCTACGAGACGACGCTCGAGACGCGAAGCGCCGCCCTCTACGCGTCGCTGATCGTCCTGCTCGCCGTCATGCCCATCTTCTTCATGGGCGGGGTATCGGGGGCGTTCTTCGAACCGCTGGGCCTGTCTTACTTGCTGGCCGTGCTGGCGTCGATGGTCGTCGCGCTGACCGTGACGCCCGCCTTGAGCCTGCTATTGAGGAAAGAAGCGTCGCACGACGTTGGCGAGTCGCCCGTTGCGGCCCGGCTTCGCGACGGATACGAGGCGGCCCTCCAGAGAGTCATCAAGACGCCACGCTGGATGTTCATCGCCGCCGGCGTCGTGGTCGTGGGCGGCGTCGTCGCATGGCCGCTGCTGGGACAGTCCTTGCTTCCGTCGCTCAAGGAGAGGGACCTGCTGGTGAACTGGAGCACGCCGCCCGGCACGTCGCATTCCGAGACGCACCGGGTCACGTCGCGCGTCAGCAAGGAATTGCGCTCGCTGCCTGGCGTGCGGTCCGTCGGCGCCCATGTGGGCCGCGCGATCACCGGCGACCAGGTCGTCGGCATCAATTCGAGCCAGATCTGGGTCAACATCGATCCCAAGGCCGACTACGACAAGACGATCGCGTCGATCCGGGAGACGATAGACGGCTACCCCGGTATCGAGCGCAATGTGCAGACCTACTTGCGCGACAAGGTCGCCGAGGCGCTGACCGGCGAGAGCCGCGCGATCGTCGTGCGCATCTACGGCCAGCAGCGCGAAGTCCTGCATCAGAAGGCCGAGGAAGTCAGACAGGCGCTTTCCGGTATAGACGGGATCGTCGACCTGCGCGCCGAGGGTCAGGCCGAGGAGCCGCAGGTGAAGGTCAAGGTGAACCTCGAAGCCGCCGGCAAAGTGAACGTCAAGCCGGGCGACGTGCGCCGCTCTTCGGCGACCGTGTTCTCCGGCCTCGTGGTCGGCTATCTCTTCAAGGAACAGAAGATCTTCGAGGTGGTGGTCTGGAGCGCACCCGAAACGCGCCAGAGCCTCAGCAATCTTCGCGACCTGTGGGTCGAAAAGTCGGACCGCAACTACGCGCGTCTGGGCGATGTCGCCAACGTGAGCATGGAGTCGACGCCGACGGTCATCAGGCATGAACGCATCGCGCCTTACGTCGATGTCGTCGCCAACGTGGCCGGACGCGACCCCGGCTCGGTGGCCGACGAAGTCGAAGACCGGCTCGAGAAAGTCCAATTCCCGCTCGAGTATCACCCGGAGATCTTGGGTGAATACGCCGAACGGCAGAGCGCCCAGCAGCGCATGCTGGGTGTGGCCGCCGCCGCCGTGATCGGGATTTTCCTGCTGTTGCAGGCTTGCTTCCGAAGCTGGCGCCTCGCGCTGATCGCCTTCCTCGCTCTGCCGACGTCCCTCGCCGCCGGCGTGCTGGCGGCGTCCGCCAGCGGTGGCGTGATCTCGCTCGGATCGATCGTCGGCCTCCTCGCAGTGCTGGGCATCGCCGCCCGCAACGGCGTCCTGCTGATCAATCACTATCAGCGTCTCGAGGGGCAGGAAGGCGTGCCGTTCGGACTCGAACTCGTCATCCGCGGCGCACGGGAACTGCTGTCGCCCATTCTCGCGAGTTCCGCGGCGATTATCGCCGCCTTGCTGCCGATCGTCGTTTTCGGGCAGATCCCGGGGCTCGAGATCGCGCAGCAGACGGCAATCGTCATGATGGGCGGCCTCGTCGCCTCCTGCCTGTTCACCTTGTTCGTCTTGCCGGTCCTCTATCTCTTCATCGGCGCGGGAACTGGACGCCAATCCGACCTCGGTCTGGCCGGCCCCGTCAAAGAGGAGGCTGAGTGATGCAAGCCGTCGCCGTGGTGTGGTCTGGCGCGCTCGTCGTCGCCTTGGGGACGAGCCTCCCGGCTGTCGCTGAGACAAGGATCGACGGCAGCGAGATCGTCCCCGCCGATGCGGTGCCGGTTCGCCCCGACACCGATAGCGGGAGCCTGCGCCGCGGCGACGGAGCGGTCATTGCCGATCAGCCTGCCGAGGCGACGGAAAGCCCGGCCGCGCCCGCCTTCAGCGTCGCTCAAATGGCGCAATTCCAGTTGCCTCAGCAGGCAGGGCCGAATGGGGCGCCGCCAACGCCGGCGACCCCGTTCTTAAAGTACCAGTATGCGATCGGCAGCGAGTCGGACGTCACCTACCGCCGCGACGCGGACCTCGACAGACGCCTCCGGGACAACTCGCTGATCTTGGCGCCCCAAATAAACGGTTACGTCCTCTATCGGCCGACCGACCGGCTGGAAATGCTGCTGGAGATGTTAGTGGAGAGGGAGATCGCGGCAAAAGAGGAGAAGATAGTCACTCTGCCGAACGGGGAGACACAAGTCGCGCCGCGAAGGTACACCTCGCTGCCCGTCGACCAGGCCTGGGTGACATTCAAGCAGCTAGGGCCACTCGACCTTACGGTAGGGCGCCGGAATTTCGAGGACGACCGTCATTGGCTGTATGACACTTCGCTGGATACCGGCTTGGTCAAGCTCAAGCAAGGCGCCTTTCAAGCCGAAGCGAGCGTCTCCCGAAAGGACAGGCTGGACCTGGACCTGCTCGCGCCGGTTCAGAAAACCCGAATCGACAACTACATGTTGTACCTGGACTACCGCGGCATCGAAGACATCAGATTGGCCGGCTACTCGATCTACCGCGAAGACCAGACCGGGAAGGAAGGGAAGCCGCTCAACATGGGCTTGCGCGCCTATGGCATGCCATCCGACCAATTCAACTTTTGGACCGAACTGGGTCTTTTGCGCGGCAAGGATGAGTTCAAACAGAACTTGAAGGCCCACGCAATCGATGTCGGCGGCACGTATCGGTTCACGGGCCTCCCACTCTACCCGAGCGTCACCCTGGGTTATGCATACGGGAGTGGCGACGGCAACCCGAACGACAGCAAGAACCACGAGTTCCGCCAGACCGGCTTGCAGTCGAATGAAGGCAAGTTCGGCGGTGTTACCAAATTCAAATATTACGGCGAGGTACTCGACCCGGAACTCTCCAATCTCGAGATTCTCACCGCGGGCCTGGGATTCAGGCCGACACCGAACGTCTTCGTCGACCTTGTCTACCATAAGTACCGCTTGAAAAAAATCGCCGACGAAATTCGCAACGGGGCGCTGACGGCCCAAATGAACCAGGATGACACGCAGCTGAGCAAGGATGTGGGCGAGGCTTTCGACATCGTGCTCGGCTTTCGCCACCTGTTCGGCGTGAAGCGCCTCGGATTGGATTTGAGAGCGGGCTGGTTCTTCCCCGGAAAAGCCTTCCGCATCGAAAATACCATCGACCCTGACAACCCCACCTTCCGTGGTGCCAACAAGGGGATCAGCGTCCTTGCCAAATTCTGGTATTGAAGTTCTACGACAGCCATCGAGCCAGTGGTCGAGTGACGATAGAACCCTAGACGGTGGCCTATATTAGCGTGCCGCTTACGAGCCGGAAGGCCGACAGCATCCGTCCTGTCCAATAAGAAGGAGAGCATCAATGATTCCGCGAACATTGCAATACATCCTTGCCGCTGCGGCGATTATCGCGTCCTCCACGGCAGGCGCAGAGGGCAAGATGACGAAATCGGCATGGCAAAAGGAGTTCGGCATCACGAAATGCAATCTGCAGACGACAGGCCAAAATCAATATTTCGTCATGGAGCCCGGCTTTCGGCTCGAATTGGAAGGGGGAGACACCAAGCTCCACATCACGGTCCTCGACGAAACCAAGATGGTCGACGGGGTCAGCACCCGCGTCGTCGAGGAGAGGGAATGGAAGGACGGGAAACTGTACGAGGTGTCGAAAAACTACTTCGCCATGTGCGAGCAGACGAAGGACGTCTTTTATTTCGGCGAAGACGTCGATTACTACGAGAACGACAAGGTGGTCAAGCACGATGGCACGTGGCTCGCGGGCCAGGACGGCAATAAGGCCGGTCTGATCATGGCCGGAACGCCGAGAGTCGGGATGAGGTACTACCAGGAGATGGCACCCGGCGTGGCGATGGACAGGGCAGAGATTGTCAGCCTCAACGACACCTGCAAGACGCCCGCGGGCACGTTCTCAAAATGCCTCAAGGTCAAGGAAGGCACGCCGCTCAAAATGTTCGAAACAGAGTACAAATATTATGCGCCGAACATCGGGCTGATCAGGGACGAGGACTTGCGGCTGATCAAGTACGGCTTCATCAAGAAATAGACCGCCCCGAACGCGCCGCGCGGAGGAGCTAGGTAAATCACCCCATCCATCGGTGGGCGTTTTGCGGCGCTAAGGTTGGCCGAGCCTCAATAATCGACGCCGAGGAATAGGTAGCCGGTCAGCTGTCCGCCCTTGGCGTTGCCGAAACCGACGAAGAACGGCCCGAGCAGGGTGTCGGCACCGAGGAACAGCGAACCGGCGGTGATCCAGCGCGAATCCTGCGGAGCGGCGCTGTTGTACCAGTTCCACACCCTGCCCGCCTCGAGCGAGCCGCCGATGTAAAGACCGCTGCCGAGCGCCGACGGCAGCGTCGCGACGCGGCGATACAGCATCAAGCGCGTGAGTGCGGTGCTGTCGCCGATCAGCTCGTCCTGCTGGTAGCCCGACAGGTTGAGGAAACCGCCGAGCATCTGCGGCGTCGTTTCGAGCCGGTTGCCGTTGAGGTTGGAATTGTACTTGCCGGTGAGCCTGAGGCTGGTGTCGCCGAGCGTGTGAGCCCAGTCGGCGACGCCGTTGAAGGTCTGGGACTGCTTGCCCGACGCGCGCTCGGTCTCGAAGTCGAGCGCCGAGCTGACGAAATAGCCGTGTCGCGGCCAGCGCGGGTTGTCGAACTGGTCGATCAATAGCGTCGCGGCGAAGCCATGCGAGTGCACCGGCGCTTGGGTCACGCCGCTAAACATCGCCGGGTCGCCTGTCTTGACGCTGACGCTCTGGCGCTGCCGGTACACGCCGAGCCGCAGTTCGCCGTACTGGCCGAGTTGTGCCCCGCCGCCGACATCAAAGCGCGACGTCGACAGTTGCAGGTCGGCGAAGCGGACGTGGTCGAGCAGGAAGAATGGGATCATTTCCTCCTTCCACAGGTAGGAACCGAAGACGAATAGCGGGCTGCCCGCGGAAAGCGGTTGGTAGAGGCTGGTCTGGAACCGCTTGTCGTCGCCGACCTGCAGGTAGTTGCGCCACGACGCGCCGGCGGAGTTGAGCCACACGCGCTCGTGCGCGGCGAGGAAGTTGAAGTCCGAATCGCCGGGCGTGCTGCTCTTGAGATTCACGCCGAAGCGCAGATAGTTCGGGCCCACGGCACGCTCGAGAGGCATCACCGTCAGCACGCGCCGGCCGTTCTCTTGGTCGATGCTATAGCTCAGGCGGTCGTAGTCGCCGCTGGCGAACGCCGTCTGCAGTTTTTCCTGCACCGCGTCGAGCTCCTGGGGCTTGCCCTCCTTGTCGTTCAGCGCGCGCGCCAGCTCCTCGCTGTTGACGTAGCTGGTCTTGGCGACCTTGACCTTGTCGATCGGCAAGGGCGTGGCCGGTGCGAGCCGCGCGTGCCATAGCTTGTAATTGGGCTCGGGCGCCGACAGCGCCGCGAGTCTGGCCTCGACCGGCGCCACCGCAAGGCGGCCGCGCGCGGCGATCTCTGCGTTCTTGCCGAAATCGGCGCTGCCATAGCCGTCGAGGTCGGGGCGGATCACGATATCGTCGGGCCCCAGCCTCTTGAGCTCTTCCTGCTCATTGCGGTAGACCATCAGGTTCGAGGTCTGCGCGACGATGTCGAACAGCGAGTTGATCTCGTCCTTCTTCAGCGTCGGCGAACCGACGTCGACGACGATCACCCGGTCGGCGCAGCGCCCCTTCGCCTCGCGGATCGGCAGGTTGCGCGCCAGCGCGCCGTCGACCAGCAACTTGCCGTCGACCTCCATCAGGTCGAACAGACCCGGCACCGCCATGCTCGAACGCATCACGGTCGCGAGATCGCCCTTGTCGAACACCACCGCGTCACCGTTTTCCAGGTTGGTGGCGACCGCACGGAACGGGATCGGCAACCGGTCGAAATCGCTCTCGCTGCGGTCGCGGACCACGCGCCGGATGAAGACGTCGATGCCCTGCGAGTTGATCGCGCTACGCGGCACGCGGAATCCGCCGTCGCGCACGCCTAGCGTCAGGTTGAAATAGTTCTTGTAGTCGTCGCGCTTGCGGTCGTAAGGCACCGACGAGCGCGGCGGGCTGCCCGACAGCATCTGCTCCCAGTCGGCCTCCCTGAACGCCTTCGCCATGTCGTCCAGCGGCACGCCGCTCGCGTACATCCCGCCGATCAGCGCGCCGGCGCTGGTGCCGGCGATACAGGCGATCGGGATGCGCAGCCGCTCGAGCTCCTTGAGCACACCCAGGTGGGCAAAACCGCGCGCGCCGCCGCCGCCGAGCACCAGCCCGATACGGGGCTCGGCCGGCGCAACAGCCCGGCCTACCTCGTCTGCGGCGTGCGCCTGCGTCAACAGCGAAAGCAAGAGGGCAATCCAGCCTGCGGCGTGCCTGCGTTTCATGGTCGGGAAATCGGCGAAAATAATTCCATGATTCTAACGGCTGTTTGCCGCGCATGGCGAACCGCTGTCATGAACAGTCGGCGCCGAAGAAGCGCAAAGAAAAAGCCGCCCGAAGGCGGCTTTCTTGTGCTCGTCACGACGTGGATCAACCCACCCAGCGGCGCGCGCTGGCGAACATGCGGAACCACGCGCCGTTCTCGCCCCAGCCTGCCGGATACCAGCTGTTCTGCACGGTACGGAACACGCGCTCCGGGTGCGGCATCATGATGGTGAAGCAGCCGTCGGCGGTCGTCAGCCCGGTGATGCCGTCCGGCGAACCGTTAGGGTTGGCCGGGTAGTCGGTAGCGGCTTGGCCGAGCTCGTCGATATAGCGCAGTGCGACCCGTGCAGCGTCCTGTGCGCCCGGCGCGAACACCGCGCGGCCTTCGCCGTGGCTGACCACCACCGGCAGGCGGCTGCCGGCCATGTCGGCGAGGAAGATCGACGGGCTTTGCGGCACTTCGACCATCGCGAAACGCGCCTCGAACTGTTCGGACAGGTTGCGGCGAAAGCGCGGCCAGTGTTCGGCGCCCGGGATGATGCCGGCGAGGTTCGACATCATCTGGCAGCCGTTGCACACGCCGAGCGCGAAGCTGTCGCCGCGGCCGAAGAAGGCCTCGAACTCGTCGCGCGCACGCGGGTTGAACAGGATGCTCTTTGCCCAACCTTCGCCCGCACCCAGCACGTCGCCGTAGCTGAAACCGCCGCAGGCGGCGAGACCCTTGAAGTCGGACAGATTCACGCGGCCGGCGATCACGTCGCTCATGTGCACGTCGACCGAGGCGAAACCGGCGCGGTCGAACGCGGCGGCCATCTCGATCTGGCCGTTCACGCCCTGCTCGCGCAGGATCGCGACTTTCGGGCGCGCACCGGTCGCGACGAACGGCGCGGCCGGGTTCTCGTTGACGTCGAACGACAGCTCGGCGAACAGGCCGCGGCGCTCGCGGCCCACGTCGGCGAACTCGCTGTCAGCGCAGGCCGGGTTGTCGCGCAGCTTCTGGATGCGGTGGCTGACCTGGTTCCAGGCGGATTCCAGCTCGACGCGCGATTCGGATAGTACCGTTTCGCCGGCGACGGTCACGGTCAGCCTCTCGCCGGCATCGAGCTGGCCGAGGCGGTGCACCGCGTGGGCCAGGCCCGCGTCGGCGAAGCGCGCTTCGAGCTCGACCAAGTTGGCCGAGTTCACCTGCAGCACGAGGCCGAGCTCTTCGTTGAACAGCGCACGGGCGATCGCATCGCGACGAGCCGCGGCGGCATCCAGCCCGGCCGGCGCGTCGGTGAGCGCCGCGCGTTCGATCAGCGAATCGAGCGCCACGTTCACGCCCTGGCGGCCGGCGAACACCATCTCGGCCAAGGTGGCCACGAGGCCGCCGTCGGAGCGGTCATGGTAGGCGAGCACGCGCCCTTCGCCGATCAGTTCCTGCACGAGTTCGATCGCGCGGGCGAAACCGGCCGCGTCTTCGAGATCCGGCGCGAGGCCGGTGATGCGCTTGTGCACCTGGCCGAGCACCGAGCTGCCCAGACGCTGACGGCCGCCGGCCAGGTCCACGAACACCAGCTCGCTGCCGTCGGCCGGCTTGAGTTGCGGAGTGACGGTCTTGCGGACGTCGGTCACCGGCGCGAAGGCGGTCATGACCAGCGACAGCGGCGCGGTCACCGACTTGGCTTCGCCGTCGTCCTGCCAGCCGGTCTTCATCGACAGAGAATCCTTGCCGACCGGAATGCTCACGCTCAACTGCTGCGACAGCACCGACACCGCTTCGACGGTGCGATAGAGCTTCACGTCTTCACCGGTATGGCCGGCCGCGGCCATCCAGTTGGCCGAGAGCTTGACCTTGGACAGTGAACCGAAATGCGTCGCGGAGAGGTTGGTGATCGCTTCGGCGAGCGCCATGCGGCCGGAGGCCGGCGCGTCGATCAACGCGGCCGGCGTGCGTTCGCCCATCGCCATCGCTTCGCCGAGGTAGGTGTCGAAGCCCATCGCGGTCACCGCGACGTCGGCCACCGGCACCTGCCACGGGCCGACCATCTGGTCGCGCGCCGTCATGCCGCCGACGGTGCGGTCGCCGATGGTGATCAGGAACGATTTGCTCGCCACCGCCGGCAGGCGCAGCGTGCGGTAGACGGACTCTTTCAGGTCGAGGTCGGACGCGTCGAAGGGCTCGGCCAACGTATCAAACGTCTTCACGTCGCGCACCATCTTAGGCGGCTTGCCAAGCAGCACCTCGAGCGGCAGGTCGACCGGATTGTTGCCGAAGATCTCGTCGCGCACTTCGAGCTGGCCGTTGTCGGTCGCGGTACCGACCACCGCGAACGGGCAGCGCTCGCGCTCGGCCAACTTGGTGAACAGATCGAGCGACTTGGGCAGGATCGCCAGCACGTAGCGCTCCTGCGCCTCGTTGCTCCAGATCTGCATCGGGCTCATGCCCTGCTCTTCGAGCTGCACTTCGCGCAACTCGAAGATCGCGCCGCGGCCGGCGTCGTTCACCAGCTCGGGGAAGGCGTTGGACAGGCCGCCGGCGCCGACGTCGTGGATCGACAGGATCGGGTTGGCTTCGCCCATCTGCCAGCAGCGGTCGATCACTTCCTGCGCGCGGCGTTCGATCTCCGGGTTGCCGCGCTGCACCGAGTCGAAGTCGAGCGCCTCGGTGTTCGAGCCGGTGCCCATGCTCGACGCCGCGCCGCCGCCGAGGCCGATCAGCATGCCCGGACCGCCGAGCTGAATCAGCAGCGCGCCCGGCGGGATGCCGCCCTTGTGGATCTGGCGTTCCTGGATGTTGCCGAGGCCGCCGGCGATCATGATCGGCTTGTGGTAGCCGCGCATCTCGCCGCCGAACTCTTCTTCGAAGGTGCGGAAATAGCCGGCGAGGTTAGGCCGGCCGAACTCGTTGTTGAACGCCGCGCCGCCGATCGGGCCCTCGATCATGATGTCGAGCGCCGACGCGATGCGGCCGGGCTTGCCGTATTCGGGTGCGTCGTCGCGGTACACCTCCCACGGCTCTTTCATGTCCGGCAGGTTGAGGTTGGACACGGTGAAACCGGTCAACCCCGCCTTCGGGCGCGAACCGCGGCCGGTGGCGCCCTCATCGCGGATCTCGCCGCCGGCGCCGGTCGCGGCGCCCGGGAACGGCGAGATCGCGGTCGGGTGGTTGTGCGTTTCCACCTTCATCAGGATGTGCGTCGGCTCTTCGGAATACGCGTAGCCATGGCTGCCGGGACGCGGGTAGAAGCGCTCGACGGTCGCGCCCTCGATCACCGACGCGTTGTCCTTGTAGGCGATGAGTGTGCCTTCCGGATGCGCGTCGTGGGTATCGCGGATCATGCGGAACAGCGACTTGGCCTGGCTTTCGCCGTCGATGATGAATTCGGCGTTGAAAATCTTGTGACGGCAGTGCTCGGAGTTCGCCTGCGCGAACATCATCAGCTCGACGTCGCTCGGATCGCGCTCCAGCCGAATGAAATTCTCGACCAGATAGTCGATCTCATCGTCGGACAGCGCGAGGCCCAGCGTGTTATTCGCGCGTTCGAGCGCGGCGCGGCCCTCGGCCAACACCGGCACGGTGGTGAAGCTCGTCGGCGCGACGTGGACGAACAGCCCTCTCGCGGCGTCGAGCGACTCGAACACCGTCTCGGTCATGCGGTCGTGCAACAGTGCGACGAGCGTGGCGCGTTGCCCGGCCGATAGCGGCGCGGCGGCCTTCGCATGGAAGGCCGTACCGCGTTCGATGCGGCGCACCATCGCCAGGCCACAGTGACGCGCGATGTCGGTCGCCTTGGACGCCCACGGCGACACGGTGCCCGGGCGCGGCGTGACGAGGAACAGTTCGCCCACGGCGTCGGCCTCGGCCAACCCTGCTTCGCCACTATCCAGCAGCGCGATCAGACGTTCGGAATGTTCGGGGGGCAGCGGCGCTTCGCTTTCGACGAAATGCCAGTATTCGGAGCAGAGGGACAACTCGGGAAGGCCGGCAGCGCGCGCCGCGGCGAGGAGTTTTTCCAGACGGAAACGAGACAGGGCGACCCCGCCCCGCAACGTGAGAATGACGGACATTCGACACCCGCGACAAGGACCAGGAAAGCACGCAATAATACGCCATCCCCGGCCTTCACAGCAGGCGGTAAAACCCTCGGACGGAAGGATTTGCCGCGCTGCCACATTACCGACCTACAATCTTACCGAACCCACCAGGACAAGGAGAAGCGACATGAAAAAGGTCGAAGCAATCATCAAGCCGTTCAAGCTCGACGAAGTGCGCGAAGCGATTTCGGAAATCGGCATCAACGGCCTCACCGTCACCGAGGTGAAGGGTTTCGGCCGCCAGAAAGGCCATACCGAACTGTATCGCGGCGCCGAATACGTGGTGGACTTCCTGCCCAAGGTAAAAATCGAGGTGGTAATCCCCGACGACCTGGTCGAGCGCGCGATCGAGGTGATCATCAACGCCGCCCGCACCGGCAAGATCGGCGACGGCAAGATTTTCGTGACCCCAGTCGAGCAGGTCGTGCGCATCCGCACCGGCGAGACCAACGAATCGGCGATCTGAATCCCGCCCGATTTACTGCACTGCAACAAACAAGCCCGCTCTAGAGCGGGTTTTTTCATGCCTTAAGATTATTTTAGTCCAAACGAATTTCAAAACCGCAGGCAAAATTTTTTCTTTCTAAACAAAGAGAAAGGTGAACTATCTTTTCACTAACCGCCGAAAAATCTTTCATCTAGAGGCGCGCCATGTCGAGATTGCATTTGAAAGGGATAGCGGCCAGCCTGTTCATCATAACGGTCCCGACACAAGCCGCCGCTCCGCTCTGGCAGCATCCCGACTATGTCCAGGCCATCAAGGCCGCCCGGGATGGCTCTCCCCGCTCGGCGGTCGACATGCTCGAACCCTTGCACCGGCAGGGGCAATTGCGTCAACCCCTGGTCGACGACTACCTCACCCTGCTCGTCTGGGACAAGCGCGGCGACGAAGCGATCGACCTTTCTGCCTATCGCTACCCTGCAGCAACGCTTGGCGTCGACACACTGACCACCCTCGCCCGCTATCAACGCGATCAGGGTCACTACGAATCGGCCGAAGCGCTCTATCGCGCAGCCTTGCGCAAACAAAACTCCGCCACCGCGAGCGCTGGTCTCGCGATGACCTTGGCCGACGCAGGGAAACACGCCGAGGGGCTCACGACACTCGACGCGGCCGCGCCCGCCAACAGCCTGGCGCTGGCCCGCGCCCGCGGCTATGTGCTGTCCTCGTCGGATGACCTCACCGGCTCGCTGAAGTCGCTCGAAACCCTGCTCGAAAAACACCCAGGCGACCCTGACCTCGTCCGCTCCTACACCACCCTGCTCGTACGGATGGGCGCCCCGCACGAGGCCTATACCTACCTCAAGCAACATCACATCGACGAACCCGAACTTTCTAGCCGCGTCGCGCTGGACAGGGCGGCGATCGCTTCGCGCTGGGGCCAGAGCGAAGCGCGCCTCGAAGTCGGCGAAAGCCGCTTCATGCAAACCGACCGCGCCCTCAAAGAAAACCTGCAGGCCAGCCAGGCATTGCACGCCGGGGATGTTGCGGCACGGCGCACCGCCATCGCCGACAGACTGGTCATCCTCGAACAGCGGGCGCGGCACGATGAAGCCATCGCGCTCTACCAGCAGCACGGCAACGAATCATTGCCCAGCTATGCACTGGCGTCGGCGGCTGGCGCCTATTTATCCAAAGAGCAACCGCTCGAGGCCATCCGTCTCTCCAAGCAGGCGATGGAAGGCATGCCACGCCAGCGAATACCCATCGAATGGCGCATCACACTGGTCTACGCCTACCTCGAAGCCGAGATGCCCGACAGGGCCAACGACGAGGTCGAGATACTCAAGGCAGATGTAGCGCGCGTTCGCTACGACGCCTCTAGCCGCCAGAATCGCTACAACCCCGATTACCAGCAAACCGCTTTGCTCGACGCCATGCTGCAGGCCTATCTTGGCCGCACCCACGAGGCCAGGCAGCGACTCGACACCCTGCTCGGCGAGGCCCCCTTCGACGGCGAACTTCGCCAGAACGACGGCGACCTAGAACTCCTGCGCGGCCATCCGCGCAACGCGGAGGGCATCTTCACCCGGCGACTGGTCGACGAGCCCCGCTCCACCGACGCCAAGCGCGGCCTGGCCGTCGCCCACATCGATGCCCATCGCTACGAAAGCATTTCTCCCCTATTGGCCGAGGTGAACGCGGATGCACCGGAAAATCGCTCGGTGCGACGGCTCGATGAACGGTGGCACTGGACCAACCGCCCTCAACTCGTCATCGACTCGGGCTACGACCTCTCCGGCGAACAAGGTGTAGGACTCGACGAAGGGTGGAGGGCCGACACACGGCTTTACAGCGCCCCCTTCGCGTCACACTGGCGCGTTTTCGCCCGCTATTACACCGCGCGAGCCGATTACATTACCAACGGCACCGCTCATCGTGACACCGCAGGCTTCGGCGCCGAATACCGCGATCCGAAATGGCAGGCAGAAGCGGCGCTGACGGGCAGTGTCGACGGCAGCGACGAGACCGGCGGCTTCCTCGCCGCCACTCGCAACTTCGACGACTATTTCAGCGCCGGCCTGCGCTACGAGCGAGACAGCGACGCCGTTCCGCTGCGCGCGAGGCTGGGCAATGTCGACGGCGATCGCCTTGCCGCCGAGTTCGCCTACCGCGTTGATGAGCTCCGCCGCTTCGACGTCGAGCTCTCCGCGCTCGACATGAGCGACGGCAACCTGCGCAAAGCGATAGGCGGCACATGGACCGAGCGCTGGATCGTCAAGCCCACCTACACGCTGGACACCATCGTCTCGGCCGAAACGAGCAACAACCGCAGCATCGCCAGGGCGAACTACTTCAACCCCGGCAAAGACACCGAAATCGGCCTGACCGTGCTGCAGGGCTGGCTGCTATGGCGTCACTACGACTCCAGTTTCCGCCATCGTCTCGGCCTCTACGCCGGCAACTACAGGCAGGAAGGCCACGGCAGCAAACTCGCCTCCACCGCATTCTACGAGCACGAATGGCGCTGGGAGCCGCGGGCGGGTCTGCGCTACGGGATCGCCCATAACGTCCATCCGTACGACGGCGACAGCGAAGTGAGCAACCGCATCTACCTCAACCTTGACTGGCGGTTCTGACCATGAAAACCCGATTCTGCAAACTCTGCCTGATCGCGGCCCTCGGCCTGCTATCTGCATTGCCGGTCAGGGCCGCCTCTCGATTCATCATTCTCTGCTATCACGAGGTCGTGCAGAATGCGCCGGTCGCCGATCCGTTCGCTGTCGATACCCGCGGCCTGGTCAACCAGTTCGAATGGCTGCGAAGCCGCGGTTATACCTTCGTCAGCATGGACGACATCGTCGCCGATCGAGAGGGCCGTCGGCCGCTCCCCGACAAGGCCGTGATGCTCAGCTTCGACGACGGCTACCGCAGCGTCTACCAGCATGTTTTTCCCATCCTGAAGCTCTACAAAGCACCCGCGGTAGTGGCGCTCGTCGGCAGCTGGCTCGAAGCGGCGGCAGGGAGCAAGATTGAATACGAGGGCACCGGCTTCACACGGGAAAGCTTCCTGCTGCCGCGCGAAATCAAGGAAATGCAGGCAAGTGGCCTCATCGAGTTCGCGAACCACAGCTACGCCATGCACAAAGGCCTGCCTGCGAACCCTCAGGGCAACCTGGAGCCGGCGGCGACCTCCTACCTCTATGACTCCGGACAAGGCCGTTACGAGGATGAGGCCGCACACCGCCAGCGCGCCTCGCGAGACCTCGAGCGCAACAGCGCCGCCATTGCCAAACTCACCGGAAAAAAGCCGCGCATCATGGTTTGGCCATACGGCAGTTACACTCGCCCCCTGGTCGAGATCGCTTCCCGGCAAGGCATGCCGATCACGCTGACGCTCGGCGACGGCATCAACCAGCCCGCCACCCCGCTGACCGAACTGCGTCGCGTGCTGATCGACGCGAGCATGACGCTGACCGACTTCACCAACGAGATCATCGTCCGAGAACGCGAGCCGGCGGGCATTCCGCCCGCCTACACCCGGGCAATGCACGTCGACCTCGATCAGATCTACGACCCCGACCCGGTACGGCAGGAGGCCAAGCTGGGCCAGATGCTCGACCGTGTGCTCGAGATGGGCGTGAACACCGTCTACCTGCGGGCTTTCAGCGATGGGAATGGCGACAGCGAAGCGGACGCGCTCTACTTCCCCAACCGGCTCCTGCCGGTGAAAGCCGACCTGTTCAACCGCGCAGCTTGGCAGCTCAAGACACGGGCGATGGTACAGGTCTATGCCGCCCGGCCTCTCTCCACCTACGCGACACCTGGACAGTCGGCGCCAACGGAGGAAGGCGGGGTGCGCCAAACAATCCGCGCCATCGTCGAGGATCTGAGCCGCACGTCCCGCTTCGCCGGGCTGCTGCTGATCGACGACCCCGCCCGTCCGGGCTTGGCCGAGCCGGGCGCCCATGACTTGCTGAACTTTGCGGACGAACTGTCCGCCATCGCGCGCACCTACCAACCGGAACTGAGGAGCGCCATTACCGTTTATGCCGGAAAACCCGGTGACCAAGGCGACGCGACCCGCTTCTCGGACACCCTGGCAAAAGCACTTCCACACTTCGACTACGTAGAGGTCATGACAACCCCGGGCGTAGCGGTTGCGAGTAGAGGATTGAAGGATGTCTTGGCCACGGCAAAGACACACAGCAGCCGCCTGCAACAAATCGTGTTCGGCCTGCCAAGCCGAAACCCTGCAACCGGCCAACCGATACCAAGCAAAGAGCTGACCCAGGCCGTAACGGAGTTGCACACCCAAGGCGCCCGCCACATCGCCTACGCCCCGGACGACATCTTCAACGACCAGCCGCGTCTGGCGACCATGAAGCGGGTATTCTCGCTACGCAGCCAGCCCGAACGCTAGCAGGAGGGACTCAACCATGTTTCCGCTCCCCTTTGATTTCATGCACTGGCTGTGGATCGCGTTGCTTGCCTACGCCTTCTACTACCCGTTGTTCATGTCCTACCTGTGGATGGTCGGCGCACTGCACTACTACTTCCACTATGAGCGGAAGGATCCTCCGCTCGATTCGCCTCCCGAACTCGACTACCCGCCGGTCAGCATCCTCATCCCCTGCTTCAACGAGGAGGAAAACGTCGCCGAGACGCTGCGCTACGCGCTGGCGATCGACTACCCGGAATTTGAGGTCATCGCCATCAACGACGGGAGCGACGACGACACCGCCCGTCTGCTCGACGAGGCGGCGGCGCGCGACCCGCGCCTGCGTGTCGTGCACCTCGCACAGAACCAGGGCAAGGCCATGGCGCTCAATACCGGCTGCCTGATGGCTCGACACGAATACCTCGTCTGCGTCGATGGCGATTCGCTGCTGGAACCGCACGCGGCCAAGTGGCTGGTACGCCAGATGATGAGCAGCCCGCGCGTGGGGGCCGTCACCGGCAACCCGCGCATCCGCAACCGCTCCACCCTGCTCGGCAAGGTCCAGGTCGGCGAATTTTCGTCGATCATTGGCATCATCAAACGCGCACAACGGACTTACGGCCGGCTCTTCACCATCTCCGGCGTGATCGCGGGCTTTCGCAAGACAGCGGTCCGGCAGGCCGGCTACTGGAGCGACGACGTGCTGACTGAAGACATCGACATGAGCTGGAAGCTTCAGTTAGCGCACTGGGACGTGCGCTTCGAACCGCACGCACAGGCGTGGATCCTGATGCCGGAAACGTTCCGGGGCCTGTGGAAACAGCGTCTGCGCTGGGCCAAGGGCGGCCTGCAGGTGCTGCTTCGTAGCGCCGGCAGCCTCGCACACTGGCAGAAACGTCGCATGTGGCCAATCTATACCGAGTACCTGTTCAGCGCTGCCTGGGCCTATTTGATGGTACTGCTGGTCGCCGTCTGGCTCGTCGGCCTGTTTCTGCCGCAGCTCGACTGGATGCAGACCGCCTCGCCCCTGATCCCCAGCTGGAACGGCCTCGTGCTCGGCATGACCTGCCTGCTGCAATTCCTGATCAGCAAATGGCTGGACCGCCGCTACGACTACGACGTCGGGCGCAATTTTTTCTGGATGATCTGGTATCCGCTGGTGTTCTGGATGATCCATATCGTCACAACGGTCGTCGCGCTGCCGCAGGCCATCGCCCGCAACCGCGGCCTGCGCGCACGATGGACAAGCCCGGACAGGGGGGTCAAAGCATGAAAGACACCATCATCAACCTCGAGGACCGATTGGGCATCGCAAACCGTATCGTTCCTCGCTCGCTCACGATCATCCTGTGGCTATTCTGGGCCTATCTGTGCCTCCCGCTTTTTAGCCTCTTGGCCTGGTACGCCGGTTTCAGACTGTTCTACGAGGAAATGTTCATTCACGACGGCTTAAACAGGTTGCTCCAGTTGCTGCTCTACTACTGCATCGTCGTCGGCGTAACGAGCGGCGCGCTGATCATCTGGGCACGCTTCAACTTTGCGCGCTTTCGCAACAAGGAAAAACGCAATCGCACACCCGACGCGACGCACAGTGACTTTGCCCGGGACTTCCACGTGTCGGCCACCGACCTGGAGGCCGCCCAGCAGCAACAAACCGTTGTCGTCCACCATAGCGACAACGGCCACATCGTCAGGATCAGCCTCCAATAAAGCGGCGCGACTCGGCCAACGTATAAAGCCGCCTGTAAGGCGGCTTTATACGTTGGGTCGTCCGTTTGCAGCCGGTCTGCGGAGTGGCATCACAGCGCCGCTCCACGCCCGCGTCGGGGCCTGCACTTCCAGCCTGTTTTCAGCCCCAAACAAGTCCAGCTCTTACGATGCGGCTGCCACGGCGGTTGCAATGCGGCACTCCTTTTCGATCAACCGCTTCTGCGTTTCCGGCTCCGGCGTGTCGTTTCAGCGACACACCTCATGTTCATGCTCGCCTGGTAACAAACAGAAACAGCACTTTCGCAACGCTCGCGCCAGTCATTTGCTAAAATGCGCCGGCTTCAATCGGAGCTGCGCCCAGCTTTCGAAAGCGAGCGCGCCCTCGGCCAAGCTCGCAGGCAGTACCGCCGCCCAAACGCCGAACCTGGCCCCAAAACCCAACCGACTTCGTCAAGACAACATGCACCGCATTCTGGCCCTACTGCTGAGCCTCCTGATGTTGATGGCCGCGCCCCTCGTGCGCGCGGCGGACTCCCCGCGCCTGCAGATCCTGAACTACCATGAAATCGCCAACAAGAGCGAAGCGCAGATCCCCGGCTACGCCGTCACCCCGACCAATTTCGTGCGCCAGCTCGACTGGCTGAAGAACAACGGCTACCGCTTCGTCAGCGTCGACGACGTGCTGGCCGACCGTGCCGGCAAGAAGCCGCTGCCGGACAAGGCTGTCCTGATCACTTTCGACGACGGCTACAAGAACTTCTACACCCAGGCCTACCCGATCCTGAAAATGTTCAACGCGCCGGCGGTGCTCGCGCTGGTGGGCAGCTGGCTCGAGCCGGCCAGCGGCCTGGTCGCGTACGGCGACAAGAAAGTTTCGCGCGACGTGTTCCTCTCATGGCAGGAAATCCGCGAAATGCGCGCCAGCGGCCTCGTCGAGGTCGCCAGCCATACCCACACCCTGCATGAGGGCGTCCCCGCCAACCCGCAAGGCAACAGCCAGCCGGCCGCCACCGCCCGCCTGTACAAGAACGGCCACTACGAGACGCCCGCCGAGCAGATCCGCCGCGTCGAGGCCGACCTCAAGCGCAACAGCGACTTCTTGCACCGCATGAGCGGCCAGAAACCGCGCGTAATGGTCTGGCCTTACGGTAGCTACAACCGTGACGTGGCGGAAGCGGCCGCACGCCAGGGCATGCCGATCACCTTCACCCTCGACGACGGCCCAAACACGCTCAACACGCCGCTGTGGAAGCTGCGCCGCCTGCTGATGGAGAACACCACCAGCCTGGCCGACCTCGCGCGCGAGCTGAAGGTGCGCGAGAGCTTGAAGCCGGTGAGCGAACGCCCGGGCAAGATCATGCACGTCGACATCGACTACCTGTTCGACAAGGACCCGGCCCAGACCGAACGCAATATCGGCCTCTTGCTCGACCGCATCAGCGCGATGGGCGTGAACACCGTCTACCTGCAGGCCTTCTCCGATCCCGACGGTAACGGCGCCGCCGACGAGGCCTACTTCCCTAACCGCCACCTGCCGCTGCGGGCCGACCTGTTCAACCGCGTGTCGTGGCAGATCAAGACCCGCACCCCGGTCAAGGCCGTCTACGCGTGGATGCCGATGCTCGCGTTCGAACTGCCGAAGAACGACCCGGCCGCCAAGGACGTGGTCGTCACCCGACCGCACGCCGCAACCGGCCACGTGTCGATGGGCTACCCGCGCCTGTCGCCGTTCTCGCCGCGCGCTCGTAAGGTGATCCGCGAGATCTACGAAGACCTCGGCCGCTCGGCACAGTTCGAAGGCCTGCTGTTCCACGACGACGTCACGCTGTCCGACTATGAGGACGCGAGCCCCGAGGCGCTCGCCGCCTACCGCCGCTGGGGCCTGCCGGGCGACATCGAGGCGATCCGCAACGACGACGACTTGCTCGGCCGCTGGACCATCCTCAAGATCAACGAACTCGACAACTTCGCCAAGGAGCTGTCCGACGTCGTGCGCCGCACCCACCCGGCACTCAAGACCGCTCGCAACCTGTACGCGAGCGTGGTCCTGAACCCGCGCTCCGAAGTGTGGTATGCCCAGTCGCTCGACAACTCGCTCGCCAACTACGACTACACCGCGATCATGGCGATGCCGTACATGGAAAACGCCGCCGACCCGGCTAAGTTCATGCGCGACCTCTTCGACAACGTCGCCGAACGCCCGGGTGCGCTAGACAAGACCGTGTTCGAGCTGCAGGCGACCGACTGGCGCAACAACCAGCCGGTGCCGAGCGAGGAGATGGCAGACACCATCCGCAACCTTTACCGCTGGGGCGCACGCCACGTCGGCTATTACCCGGACAACCCCTTCAAGGACCACCCCAAGCCGGCGGTACTCAAGGGCGCGTTCTCGGCGATGACGCAACCATAACCATGTTGACCCTGTTTACGACGATCTGGGACTTCCTGCTCGGGTATGTTTTCTACTACCCGCTCCTGATGTCCTACCTGTGGATGCTGGGCGCCGCGCTGTACTTCTACAACCGCGAGCGCCACGACCCGCCGTTCAACCGTCCGCCGCTGCTCGCGTCCTACCCGCCGGTCAGCGTGCTGATCCCCTGCTACAACGAGGGCGACAACGCCGAAGAAACGGTCATGCAGGCGCTGAAGCTCGACTACCCCGAGTTCGAGGTCATCGCGATTAACGACGGCAGCCGCGACAACACCGGCGCCGTGCTCGACCGCCTCGCCGCGCAACACCCGAAGCTGAAGGTGGTGCACCTCGCGCAGAACCAGGGCAAGGCGGTCGCGCTGACCAGCGGCAGCCTGCTCGCCCGTCATGAAATCCTGCTGTGCATCGACGGCGACGCACTCTTGGACCCGCACGCCGCCGACTGGATGGTCCGCCACTTCATCGAGCACCCGAAGGTCGCCGCGGTCACCGGCAACCCGCGCATCCGCAACCGCTCGACGCTGCTCGGCCGCGTGCAGGTCGGCGAGTTCTCGTCCATCGTCGGCATGATCAAGCGCGCACAGATGAGCTACGGCCGCCTGTTCACCGTCTCCGGCGTGATCACCGCGTTCCGCAAGAGCGCGATGCACGATGTCGGCTACTGGAGCAGCGACATGATGACCGAAGACATCGACATCTCGTGGAAGCTGCAGCGCCGCGAATGGGAGATCCGCTTCGAGCCGAACGCGCTGGTATGGATCCTGATGCCCGAAACGGTCAAGGGCCTGTGGAAGCAGCGGCTGCGCTGGGCGCAAGGCGGCGCGCAGGTGCTCTTGAAGAACGCCGACATCCTCGGCCAACCTCGTCTGGCGAGCCTGTGGCCGCTGTACATCGAATACAGCCTGAGCGTCGTGTGGTCGTACACCATGCTGATGCTGCTGGTGGTCTGGATCCTCGACTTCATCGTGCCCGTCGGCTGGCTGCCTATGGTCGATTCGCCGATCGTGCCCGAATGGAACGGCGTACTGCTCGGCGCCACCTGCCTGTTGCAGTTCGCGCTGTCGAAGTGGCTGGACAGCCGCTACGACCAGGGCCTCGGCCGCAATTATTACTGGATGATCTGGTACCCGCTGGTTTTCTGGGTCATCAACACCGCCACCACCATCGCCGCCTTCCCCAAGGCCGTGTTCCGCCAACGCGGGCAACGCGCGCGCTGGATCAGTCCCGACCGTGGCATTAGAGCATAAGAAAAAGACCTGACAATGAGCACTCAAACCCTGATTATCGACGCCCGTCACCAACTGAATCTGCCGCAGCGCATGTTGTCGAGCACGCTGACCGCGATGCTGTGGATGCTGTGGTTCTATCTGTGGCTGCCGGCGCTGAGCCTCTTGGCCTGGCTGTCGGGCTTCCGCGCGTTCTACCAGCAGATGATCGCGCAGCCGGTGTGGCTCCGCGGTCCGCAGACGTTCTCGATGTACCTGTTGACGCTGTTCGCCGCCGCCTGCGCGCTGGCATTATGGGCGCGCCTGAGCCAGCGACAGGGCCTGGGCTGCGCACTGCAGCAAGGCCGCACGGTACCGCTCTTCGACTACGCCCAGCACTTCGGCGCCAACGCCGGCGAAATCGAGACCGGCCGCGACGCGTCGGTGGTCGTCGTGCACCACGACGCCGAAGGCCGCATCGTCCAGATCGCCACGCAGACCGTGCGCCACGGCTAGTCCCGCCTAGAGACCCCGCCCGGCGGCAAGCGTCGGGCAAAAAAACAGGGCCGCTTCATGCGGCCCGGTTCGTTTAATGGCAAAGCGTTACTTCCAGAACTTCCACCACGGCATTTCATGGACCGTCCACGGCTTTTTCAGATAAGCGCTGCCCGGGTAGTTGAGCGCCAGCACGCGCTTGGAGTCGCCGCCCAATTGCTGCATGCCGAGCGAGTCGTAAGCGGAGACCATCAGCGCCAGCGCCTCTTCGACGTACGGCGTATTTGCGTACTCCTTCACCACGTTCTGCGCACGGTTCGCCGCCGCGAGGTAGGCGCCGCGCTTCATGTAGTAGCGAGCGACGTGCATTTCGTGACCGCCGAGCGCGTTCACCAGCTTGACCATCTTGTCGCGGGCGTCCGGTGCGTACTGGCTGTCAGGGAAGCGGGTCGCCAGTTCGCGAAACGCAAGGAAAGCCTCGCGGGTCGACTTCGGGTCGCGCTCCGACAGATCCTGTCCGGCCCACTTGGACAGTACCGTCGAGTCGTCGTTGTAGTAGACCAAACCCTTCAGGTAATAGATGTAGTCGATGTTCGCATGCGAAGGGTGCAGCTTGATGAAACGGTCGGCCGCTGCGATCGCCTGTTCGGGCTCGCCGTCCTTGTAATGGGTGTAGGCGAGGTCCAACTGGGCCTGCTGCGCGTAGCGCCCGTAGGGGAAACGCGCTTCCAGCGTTTCGTATAGCTTGATGGCGCGCGTATAATTGCCACTATTGAGTTCATCCCGGGCCTCGCTGTACAGCTTGTCCACCGTCCAACCCTGGGTTTCATCTTTGGGCTCTGTGGTCGCGCAGGCGGCCAAGCCCAACGCCAGCAACGTTGCAGCAACAATTTTCTTCATGAGCGATCCTTACGCAGATTCCGAAGATTATAACGATCTGTCGGAAAACGAAACATCCGAGACGCGCCACCTGGCCGTCCCGCTGAACCTCGCAGGCAGCCGGCTCGACGCCGCGCTCGCCGCACTGATGCCCGAGTATTCGCGCAGCCGCCTTGCCCAATGGGTGAAAGACGGCCACGTGAAGATCGACGGCGCCGTCCAGGACGCGCCCAAGACCAAGATGCTCGGCGGAGAAAAGCTCTACGTCACCATCCCTCTCTCGCCCGAAGAAATGGCCTTCGAGCCCGAGCCCATGGACCTGGCCGTCGTCTACGAGGACGAGCACCTGCTGGTGATCGACAAGCCGGCCGGCCTCGTCGTCCACCCGGCGGCCGGCAACTGGTCGGGCACGCTGCTCAACGGCCTGCTGCACTACTGCCCGGCGCTCGCGTCGGTGCCGCGCGCCGGCATCGTGCACCGGCTCGACAAGGAAACCAGCGGCCTGATGGTCGTCGCCAAGTCGCTGCTTGCGCAGACCGACCTCGTGCGCCAGATGCAGGCGCGTACCGTGTCGCGCATCTACCGCGCGGTCGCCGACGGCGTCGTGCCGTTCGACGGCGTCATCAACGAGCCGATCGGCCGCGACCCGCACAACCGGCTACGGATGGCGGTGGTCAACTTCGGCGGCAAGCCGGCGGTGACGCACCTGCGCGTACTCGAAAAGTACGCGAGCCACTCGTATGTCGAGTGCAAGCTGGAGACCGGCCGCACCCACCAGATCCGCGTGCACATGAAGAAGGCCGGCCACCCGCTCGCCGGCGACCCGGTCTACGGCAACCCGCGCCACCCGGCGAGCGAAGCCGTCACCGCCGCGGTCAAGGGAATCGGCCGCCAGGCGCTGCACGCGTTCTCGCTGTCGGTCGTTCACCCGGCCACCGGCGAGACGATGACCTGGACCTCGAAGCTGCCGCCCGACATCAAGCACCTCTTGGCCATCCTGCGCGACGACGCGGGCATGGCCGGCGGCCACACCACGGCCCGGCCGGTCTGGGCCGAGCAGGACGACGACGAGGATTGGGATGACGATGATTTCGATGTCGAAGTTCATTACGTCCGCTAACGGAACGCCGGCACAAGACGACGGTGCACTCGGCTTCACGCCCTGCTGGCCGGCGCCCGCAAACGTCGGCGCGCTGATCAGCACCCGCAAGGGCGGCGTCAGCGCCGCGCCGTACGACAGCCTCAACCTCGGCCAGCATGTCGGCGACGACCCGGCCGCGGTAGCGGAGAACCGTCGCCGGCTCGCTTTGGCGCTACCGCACGAACCGGTGTGGCTGAACCAGGTGCACGGCGTCGTCGTGGTCGACGCCGACAAGGTTGGCCGAGCGGTCCCGGACGCCGACGCCAGCGTCAGCCGCACGCCCGGCATCGTCTGCGCGATCATGACTGCCGACTGCCTGCCGGTGCTGCTGGCCGACGTCGACGGCACCGTGGTCGGCGCGGCGCACGCCGGCTGGCGAGGTCTGGTCGGCGGCGTGATCGAGGCGACGGTCAGCGCGATGGCGGTGCCGGGTGACAGGCTCGCCGCCTACCTCGGCCCGGCGATCAGCCCGGACGCGTTCGAGGTCGGAGGCGAGGTCCGCGACGCCTTCCTCGCGCACGACGCAGCCGCCGACGCCGCGTTCAGCGCGATCGACGACGGCAAATACCTGGCCGACATCTACGCGCTGGCCCGCCTGCGCCTCGCCGCGCTCGGCGTAACTCAGGTGTCCGGCGGCGACGCCTGCACCGTGATCGACCGCGACCGCTTCTTCTCGTACCGGCGTGACAAGACCACCGGCCGCATGGCGAGCTGCATCTGGCTCAAGCCCTAGACTCGGCACCGGCCCTGCAAAAGCCGCCCTCAGGGGCGGCTTTTTCGTGCGCCGACACATGCCCCAAAGCTCGGCCAACCCCGCTCTGCTGCGGTGGCACTCTAACCACAGTGACGAGACGCGTTGATGAAGCGCCGGGCCGTCGAAAAACCGCCCGCCCGGCAAGACCCTTGTCATATCTGGCCCCGCCGGCGACTGTGGCAAACATGCCTAAGGACATCACAAAAAATTCAATCACGCGCAAAGCCTTGTCCCGTCTGGATTTGCCCCATTACGGCGCCCTGTCAAGACTTGTTGAGACCCCCTCAGACCACTAGAATTTGGGTCCGTCAGCGCATCAAGCCGTATATATTGTGTTTATCAACACATCACCCACAGCTTGTGCACACAGTTTTCCACAGCCCGCCACACCAGGCCGGGCTGACCGCCCCCGAGGGCGGAAGAGCACGATCAAATTCACCTGCCGAGGCACATCACAATGCAATTGACCACTTCTGAAGGGCACACCGCCGCCGAGCTGGGTCGCGAGGCGGCACCGCAAGCCGACTACAGCCAGTACAAGACCATTCGTCGCAATGGCGCCGTCGTGCCGTTCGAACCGGTCAAAATCTCCATCGCCGTCACCAAGGCCTTCCTCGCCGTGGTCGGCACCCAGGGCGCCAGCTCGGCCAGCATCCGCGAGAAAGTCGCCGCGCTGACCGAAGCCGTGCTGTCCGCGTTGATCCGCCGCAAGCCGGAAGGCGGCGCGATCCACATCGAAGACATCCAGGACCAGGTCGAGTTGTCGCTGATGCGCGCCGGCGAGCACGACGTCGCCCGCGCCTACGTGCTGTACCGCGAACAACGCGCGCAGGAACGCGCCGCGCGCGGCGAAGCGCTGACGCAGATCACCATCAACGTCGTGCGCAAGAACGGCAGCCGCCGCGTTCTGGACATCGCGAAGCTGCGCGAGACCATCGTGTTCGCCTGCCAGGGCTTGGCCGAGACCGAACCGGACGCCATCCTGACCGAAACGCTGAAGAACCTGTACGACGGCGTGTCGGAAGAAGAGGTCAACAAGTCGTCGATCCTCGCCGCGCGCGCACTGATCGAGAAGGACCCGGCGTACAACTACGTCACCGCCCGCCTGCTGCTGGAAAACATCCGCCTCGAGATCCTCGGCGAGACCATCAGCCAGCAGGAAATGGCGACCCAGTACGCGCTCTACTTCCCCGACTTCATCAAGAACGGCATCAAGGCCGAACTGCTCGACGAGCGCCTCGCCGAGTACGACCTGAAGAAGCTCGGCGCCGCGCTCGACGCCAGCCGCGACCTGCAATTCGGCTACCTCGGCCTGCAGACACTGTTCGACCGCTACTTCCTGCACATCGACGGCACCCGCATCGAGATGCCGCAGGCGTTCTACATGCGCGTCGCGATGGGCCTCGCGCTGAACGAAGTGCACCGCGAAGAACGCGCGATCGAGTTCTACAACGTGCTGTCGACCTTCGACTTCATGTCGTCGACGCCGACGCTGTTCAACTCGGGCACCCGCCGCTCGCAGCTGTCGAGCTGCTACCTGACGACGATCGCCGACGACCTCGATGGCATCTACGAAGGCATCAAGGAAAACGCGCTGCTGTCGAAATTCGCCGGCGGCCTCGGCAACGACTGGACCCCGGTGCGCGCGATGGGCTCGCACATCAAGGGCACCAACGGCAAATCGCAAGGCGTGGTGCCGTTCCTGAAAGTGGTCAACGACACCGCCGTGGCGGTGAACCAGGGCGGCAAGCGCAAGGGCGCGGTGTGCGCCTACCTGGAAACCTGGCACGCCGACATCGAGGAATTCCTCGAACTGCGCAAGAACACCGGTGACGACCGCCGCCGCACCCACGACATGAACACCGCCAACTGGATTCCGGACCTGTTCATGAAGCGCGTGATGGATGGCGCCGACTGGACCCTGTTCAGCCCGTCCGAGTGCCCGGACCTGCACGACCTGTTCGGCCGGGCCTTCGAGAAGCGTTACAACGAATACGAAGCCAAAGCCGCCCGCGGCGAGCTGAAAGTGGCCAAGAAGATTCCGGCGCTGAGCCTATGGCGCAAGATGCTGACCATGCTGTTCGAAACCGGTCACCCGTGGGTCACCTTCAAAGACCCGTGCAACATCCGCAGCCCGCAGCAGCACATGGGCGTGGTGCACAGCTCCAACCTGTGCACCGAGATCACCCTGAACACCAACGACGACGAGATCGCCGTGTGCAACCTGGGCTCGGTCAACCTCGTCAACCACATGACCGCCGACGGCGAGCTCGACGGCGAGAAGGTCAAGCGCACCGTGAAGATCGCGATGCGCATGCTCGATAACGTGATCGACATCAACTTCTACCCGGTCAAGAAGGCGCGCAACTCCAACCTGAAGCACCGTCCGGTCGGCATGGGCATCATGGGCTTCCAGGACTGCCTGCACGTCAAGCGCGTGCCGTACGCGTCGCAAGAGGCGGTCGAGTTCGCCGATTCGTCGATGGAAACCGTCGCCTACTGGGCGTACTGGGCGTCGACCGAGCTCGCCGAAGAGCGCGGCCGCTACCCGAGCTACAAGGGTTCGCTGTGGGACCGCGGCATCCTGCCGCACGACAGCAACAACCTGTTGGCGGCCGAGCGCGGCGGTTACCTCGACGTCGATCGCACCGAGCGCATGGACTGGAACCTGCTGCGTGAGCGCGTGAAAGAACATGGCATGCGCAACAGCAACTGCCTGGCCATCGCGCCGACCGCGACCATCGCCAACATCATCGGCGTGTCCGCGTCGATCGAGCCGACCTACCAGAACCTGTTCGTCAAATCGAACCTGTCGGGCGAATTCACCGTCACCAACGAATACCTGGTGAAGGATCTGAAGGAACGCGGGCTGTGGGACGAAGTGATGGTCGCCGACCTGAAATACTTCGACGGCAGCCTCGGCCGCATCGACCGCGCGCCGCAGGACCTGCGCGAGATCTACGCCACCGCGTTCGAAGTCGACCCGAAATGGCTGGTCGAAGCCGCGTCGCGCCGCCAGAAATGGATCGACCAGGCGCAGTCGCTGAACCTGTACCTGGCTGGCGCCAGCGGCAAGAAACTCGACGAGCTGTACAAGCACGCGTGGGTCAAGGGCCTGAAGACCACCTACTACCTGCGCACGCTGGCCGCCTCCAACGCCGAGAAATCGACCGGCCGCGGCGGCGAGCTGAACTCGGTGCCGGTGGCCGGAGGCTACGAAGCGGCCGCCGCCGAGGTGGACAACACCCCGGCGACCGACGCCAAGTTCTGCTCGATCGACAACCCCGATTGCGAGTCTTGCCAGTAAGGTACGACGGCGCCGTCGGCGGTTGATGCAACGCAACAACCCCGTGGGTTTTCCCGCGTCTGGCGGGAAAACCCAGGCCTCGCAAGAGGCCACTGTGAAAGTTGCCAGTAACCCTGCAAAGGGGGGAGCGTGCGGCCTGGCCCGACGCCCCCTCCAGCCAACGGAAAGGACCACCATGAGCGAATTTGTTCTCTACACGGCCGATGCCGACGTGACCGAAGCGCAGCGCAAGAAGGCCGCGGTCGAAGCGGCGCTGAAGCTGATCGAAGTGGACCTGGCCAACAAGCACACCACCAGCTTCACCTCGCTCGACGCCCACCTGGACCGGCTGCACGTCTACGCCGACAAGATCCTGGACGCGCTGCAATAAAACCTCGGCCAACCTTGCCGCTCTAATAAAAGGTTGGCCGAGCCCTCGCCCCGATACCCAAGCGGGTTGGGCTCAGCCCGTTTCCGTATCGGACGACTCGCCAAGGAGCCTCATCATGTGGCTGCGAATGAGTGTTCTGGCCCTGCCCTTCCTCGCCGGCTGCGCCGGCATGGCGGGCAAGCTGAATGGACGGCTGGACCCGCCGGCAGGCCAGGGTTACGCCGTGGTGTCGCTGACCGCGCTGGCCTTCGAAGCCGACAGCACCCGGGTACAGGCGGCCTACCAGGGCGGCGGCGTGAGAGGCAGCGTCTACGCCAGCCTCAACACCGACACCGTGTTCGGCCAGGAAGGCATGAGCCCGGTCGAAGGCCGGCTCGAACTCCTGACGCTGCCTGCCGGGCGCTACCGCTTCGTCGAGGCGTACGGCTACACCGTCGACGACTCCGGCGTCGGCCTGTTCGGCGCGCGCATGCCGCGCAGCGTGCGACTGCCGATCAACCGCGACTTCTGCGTCGAAGCAGGCCAGACAGTCTACCTCGGCGAAATCCGCGTCGACCTGTCGTACCGGCCCGAACTGCTACTGAAAAACAGCCAGACGCGCGACTTCGGCCACATGGCCCGCGTCTGGAAGATCGATCAAAACGATTTGAACCGCGTCCTGATCCACCCGCTTGCCGAAGGCAAGGGGTGTTGATCCAGGGCCGGAAAACAAAATAAGGAAAGAAAGCCCATGCTCGACTTCGACAGCGACATCGTCTCCCCGACCCCGCCCCCGCAAATGCGCAACGGCCTGAACGAACACGGCACCGCCCGCGTCAGCGCCAACGACAAGCGCATCATCAACGGCCAGACCGACGTCAACCAGCTGGTGCCGTTCAAGTACAAATGGGCGTGGGAAAAGTACCTGGCGCAGTGCGCCAACCACTGGATGCCGCAGGAAGTGAACATGCAGCGCGACATCGAACAGTGGAAGACCGGCCAGCTGACCGAAGACGAAATGCGCCTCGTGAAGCGCAACCTCGGCTTCTTCGTGACCGCCGACAGCCTCGCCGCCAACAACATCGTGCTCGGCACCTACCGCCAGATCACCGCGCCGGAATGCCGCCAGTTCCTGCTGCGCCAGGCGTTCGACGAGGCGATCCACACGCACGCCTACCAGTACATCGTCGAGTCGCTCGGCCTCGACGAGTCCGAAGTGTTCAACGCCTACCACGAGATCAAGTCGATCCGCGACAAGGACGAATTCCTGATCCCGTTCATCGACACGCTGACCGACCCCCACTTTACGACCGGCACGCCGGAATCCGACCAGAAGCTGCTGAAATCGCTGATCGTGTTCGCCTGCATCATGGAAGGCCTGTTCTTCTACGTCGGCTTCGTGCAGATTCTCGCGCTCGGCCGCCAGAACAAGATGACCGGCGCCGCCGAGCAGTACCAGTACATCATGCGAGACGAGTCGATGCACTGCAATTTCGGCATCGACCTGATCAACACCGTGAAGCTGGAAAACCCGGGCCTGTGGACCGATGAATTCAAGACCGAGATCACCGATCTGTTCAAGCACGCGGTCGAACTCGAGTACGCGTACGCCGAAGACACCATGCCGCGCGGCGTGCTGGGCCTGAACGCCAACATGTTCAAGGAATACCTGCGCTTCATCGCCAACCGCCGCATGCAACAGATCGGCCTCGACCCGCTGTTCCCTGGCGTGAGCAATCCGTTCCCGTGGATGAGCGAGATGATCGACCTGAAGAAAGAGAAGAACTTCTTCGAGACGCGGGTGACGGAGTACCAGACTGGTGGGGCGTTGAGCTGGGATTGATTTGGCATTTGTTAGAACTCTGAAAGTTTGAAATTTTGTAGCCAAAGATTGAAAACTTGGCAAGCCAAAACTTGAAATTTTGAGAACACAACCAAAACCCCGAGCGTGGGGTTTTGGTTGTGAGGCTGTATTCTTGGCCATTCAAAATCAGGCATCTAAAAGCACTGTACCGCCCAGTTCGCAGCCAAAATGGTTGGAGGAAGACAGTAGTCGTTGCTGATATTCAATCCATAGCGCGCATTACCTCGCTTACGTCACAGTCAAACGATCTGCAAAATGGGGGCGAAGATTATTTGTGGTAATTAGTACATCTAATTCTTCGGAGTTTACTACGTGGAGCACGAATATTCCGTTCTTGGAGGACTTAATAGGGCCGCCATCGGTCGCTATTTGAGTATCATGTCGGCATTGGTTGCCTCCACACTTGGAGCGACCATCCTTTCGATCGTTGACTTCGCTCGCCGCCTAGGCTGGGCCGATCCTCTCCCGCCGCTCATCCTCTGGCCGCTTACCGGTGGCTTGATATACATGGTGCTCTACTGGTTATTCGACACTCGAATATGGCGCTGGAAGAAAATCGCCGAACTTCTTAAGGTGCCCGACTTATCTGGGACTTGGAGAGTTGCTGGCCAGACCATCAACCAAGACAAGACACTTGGCAATATTTGGGAAGGCGAAATTACAATCGTTCAGAGCTGGGACAAGCTGCGTGTTCGCCTGAAGACTAAGCAGTCTGCTTCGAACAGCATTGCGGCTGCACTTGTCTATGACAAGGCTGATGGCTTCCGGCTTATATACAACTATAAAAACGAGCCGAAGATTGGAGAACGTGAGCTGATGGCGCATCGTGGCTCCGCCGAACTGGTATTCGACGATAATTTGCAGACCGCAACCGGAGAGTACTTTAATGGACACGGCCGCTACACGTTCGGCACGATGAAGCTTTCGAGGGAGAAGTGAATTGGCACACGATATTGATCAACGACTGAAAGCGCTCAACTCGCGTCGACGTGGTACAGACCGGATCGCAGTCTTGTCGGCCGATGCCGCTGTTGACGTTCTGATCAAGAGATTGGTCGAGGAGGCTTACTCCAAACGAGCCCCCGGGCTTCGACACACGGAATATGTTCTTGGTGCGATGCAAGCTGTTGATCCTGATTACACCCGTATCAGCATCGAGGAGGCCGAGCGGGTAGGAAAGCAAATTCTGGGTGGATTGAGGTCGAAAGGGTTGAGTGCCGAGTTCCGTCTTCAGGGATCTGTGCCGTGTGACATCCATATCCGCGGCGTCAGCGACGTCGATCTGTTGGTGATTGAGGATCGCTATTTCCGCTATGCAACCGAGGGCATCCGCGCGCAGCGTGGTGACTACAGTAATCCTGTCAGTTACGACACACTTATCGCCCTTGGAGACCTACGCACCTACTGCGAAGAGATCCTCAGCGACGCGTATCCAGCTACAAACGTCGATAAGACCGGCGCCAAAGCAATCAAAATTTCGGGAGGATCGCTTCGGCGGCCAGTTGATGTAGTACCGTCGAACTGGTTTGACACGCCAGCTTTTCAGTTGAGCGCACGAGAAACCGACCGAGGCATTGAGATCCTCGATAAAACAACGCCTGAGAGGGTGCTAAATACCCCATTCCTACACATCGAGAGAATCGGCGCGCATGATTTGCGTTCCGGCGGAGGCCTCAAGAAAGCTATTAGACTATGCAAGAACGTCAAAGCCGACGCAGAGGACGAGGGCACTAAGATCAAGCTTTCGAGCTTCGACATCGCCTCAGCCATGTGGCATGCAGACCTCAATGCACTCAACGTGAGCGTGGCCCATGAGCTGGCCATCCTTGAGGAAACACAGCGGCATTTGGACTTTCTTGCCCGCCGGAGGGATTACGCGGCCACGTTACAAGTTCCGGATGGAACTCGGTGTGTGTTCGATACCGACGAAAAATTTGAGGCACTGATCCAGTTGTCGCTTGAGATCGACGATTTAGCTGAGAAGGTTGCCAGAGAACAGGCACGCTTTGCGTCGTTCGTCACAGCCACACCTGACAGCGTGAAAGATATTCTTCGCAGGTCGTACATTCCTGGATGAGCCGACTGAAGGCCCGTGGAACAGCTAGCACGATCATGCCGGCCCCGGCGAAGGCTACGTGAAGTATATGTGGGTGTTGTTACTGATTCGCGCGACATAGTCAACTATAAAGTGGACTTACCTGACAACGGTCGGCACTTCCGGCTTATGATCCCGGCAGGAAGGTTTGCTCATACCATGAGTCTACAACTCCGGCCTGTGCTGTCAAAAGACTGGGGCTTGATGCAACAGACCCCTCGTGTTGACCAAGTCTACGTAAAGGTTACGATGTGATGGGGCGATCGATTTATCTGTTCATGTGGGGATATCAGCACAGCTACCGACTTCATGTTCAGCACCTCGCAAGAGATGTTCTAAAGGAGCTTGGCGCAGCAGGGAACGCCGATGTCCTGCTTGTCGGTGCGCGTCGTCCCGGCAGCAACAACCGGAATCAGGTATGCATAGAACCGGAAGATGGGAAATGGTCCTTACCGCTCTTTGATGGCCTGTTGGACGCAATCGAGTCCACCTATGAGAGTCATCATCTACAGAACGTCTTTTTCGGCGACGAGCCCAGCATGCGCGATAAGCCGGAATGGATGCGCCGTGACTCAGTACGAACGTCAGTTGCCAAGACGTTTGAGTCCTATGATAAGAATCATGGTGTCACGTCGTTCTGCGGCGAGCCACGATATATCGAAGACTACTACGTCACCCCGGTCGTGCAGATTCCCAATGCCACCTTTGTCCAATTTCCTCCTTTGCCGCCAAGGCCCGTGAGCATACGGGAGCGCGGCTACGGATTTCGCAGCCTATTGCACGCGGCGATGTACGCGGTGCTTCAGGAGGCAACTGAAGAAATGCAGAACCCGGAGCCGGGCCGTTTTCTCCAGCGAGGGATGCGGAGCGCAGAGGAAATTGTCCGTGTAGCCGCAAGAAATTTTCTTCATACCCCAGGTTTGTCTATCGATCGTAGATATAACTATTCCGATCTTTTCGGTGCCCTCAATCTCGTCTCCTCTCTCCTGTACGAAGGAGCAAAAGGGACCGGCCGCCTTGTTCTCGTGAATCCAGAGAACGAAGCGGTGGACTTTCTCGTAAAATTTGCCGAGCCAGTGCCACTTCATGATCCGCGCTGGGCCAGGAAGGTACTGCAGATGGCAGCGAGTGGCAGCGGCATCATTGGTCTGTCCCGAACACAATGGACAGTTAGTTAAGCACTGAGCAGCGCTTGGCGCTGCTCGAATTCCATCGGACTCAGATAGCCCAGCGTCGAATGGCGACGCTGGTGGTTGTAAAAGCGGATGTAGTCGAACACATCTCGCCGGGCTTCGTCGTAGCTCCGGTAGCGGGCCAGGTAAACCCGCTCCGCCTTCAGCGAACGGAAGAAGCTTTCCATCGCCGCATTGTCCCAACAATTGCCCGCTCGGGAATGGCTCGGCACGATGCCGTGTCGCCTGAGCAGGGCCTGGTAGTCGAACGCGCAGTACTGGCTACCCCGGTCAGAATGCAGCAATACTTCGCCTTGCGGTTGTCGACAGGCGACCGCCATCGTCAGCGCCGCCTGCACCAACTCTTGCTGCATGCGGTGATGCATCGCCCAGCCCACTACCGCCCGTGAGTGCAAATCCAGTACTACTGCCAAGTACAGCCAGCCTTGCTCGGTACGGATATAGGTCATATCCGATACCCAACGCTGATTCACGCCGGGGGCGGCAAACTGGCGCTCCAGCCGATTCGGTGCCACCGGCAGCACATGCTTGCTGTCTGAAACCGGCCGCCAGCGCTTGCGTGAACGCACCCGCAAGCCACCTTCCCGCATCAGTCGCGCAATTCGATGCCGCCCACAGGCCAGGCCCTGCGCGACCAGTTCGGCATGAATCCGTCGGTGCCCGTAAATGCCGTTCACCTCGGCAAACACCAGGCGAATCTCCCGTAACAAACGGCGATTAGCCATCTCCCACGCCGAGGGCGGGCGTTGCCGCCACGCATAATAGCCGCTGCGCGAGACGCGTAGCAGCCGGCACATCAGCGCCACCGGATAGCGCCCAGCCAACGCTTCGATAACCTGAAACCTTACTTCGTGGGGTGCGAGAAGATGGCGAGCGCCTTTTTTAGTACGTCGCGCTCCATGGTGACACGCGCCAGTTCGTCGCGCAGCCGTTTGAGCTCGGCGGCCTCGCCGAGCTGTTTACCGTTGCCGGGGAAGGCGTCAGCACCGCCGGTCAGATACTGACGCTTCCACTTGCCCAGCAGGTTCTCGGATAGGCCGAGCGCTTGGGCGACGTGACGCAGCGGTGAGCCGGCCAGCACCTGCTCGACGGCCTCGCGCTTGAAGGATTCGGGGAAGTTTCTACGGGTTTGGGTCATGAACACTCCTTGGCGGACATTATCCACCTTAAGTCAGTGTCCACCGAGCCCGGGACAGACCAGTGTAGTCCAAGGCTTGCGCATCACTGAGGTCCTTCAGCTCGCGGTTCTTGTAGACCGTGCCATCCTTTTTGAAATAGAGGATGTGGCCCCGGGAAGTGCCCGGCATGTAGCGGCCCAGCAGCGGCTGCAAGCCGCGCTCCAGCCACCAGCAGAAAGACGCGCCATCCCCCTTGCCCACGCAGTATTCGTCCAGACTCAGCTGCGGCAGTCGATCTGCGGGGTATCGCTGGATGAACTGTTAGTACAGCGGGTCATCGGAAGGTTTGCGGGCCGCCTCCTCGCCGAGCAGTGCTAGCTCATCGAGAACCTGTTGGAAATTCGTATTGGTCTGCATGTTCTTTCAGCACTTGTGATCTGTTTTTGATTGGTGTCGCCTTATGCCTTTTGTTCCGGCGCCATACAGTTTGAGGCACTCACGCGCCCTCACTGCCTCACGGATGAGTACAGAACTGATTGCTTCAAAGGGCCGGATCAATAATCTGCATTTGTGGGGTAATGGCAGCTATAGCGTTGCGTGGGATGTCACACGACAGCAAGCGGTCATTGTATCACCTTGTCATGAGCGACCACTTCGACCAAGGATCGGTTAGTTAGTCAGAGCTAGCACCGGTCGCTTAAGCTCGAAGTAGCTATTTGTCATCGTCAACCTACGAGACCAAGTCGCACGGGCACGTTTGTAAACTATTGCTAGCACCTGCAGATGAAGCTATTACTCCGGCAGCTAAATTCGGCGCTGTTGCATAAGTCGGGCTTGGGCCAAGTTACCCCTACCCCAGTCGGATTTCAGGCGTGAGTGACCGTCACCGGCATGCCCAGTCGGTTGAACGTATTCAGAATCGCGCAGCGCACATGCACCTCGGCCACCTGGCGCTCCGGTTGGCGCGATGCCAGTCGTTCGCCCAGCAACTTGAAGCGCAACATGGCGCTATTGCATAAATCGGGCTAGGGGCAAGCCCCCCTGCCGCTGACGAACTTCAGGCGTGCGCAACCGTCACCGGCATGCCCTGCCGGTTGAAGGTATTCAGAATCGCACAGCGCACATGCACCTCGGTGACCTGTCGCTCCGGCTGGCGAGCTGCCAGTCGTTCCCCCAACAACTTGAAGCGCCCCATGGTCGTCTCGACCAGGCTACAGCGATGGTAATCACTCCACTTCTTCCATAACCGCCGCCCCAGATGCTTGACGGCGGCCAAGCTGTCATTCCGAGCTTGGGCAAAGTCGGTACGGTCTTTCCAGGGCTTGCCGTTCCGCCTCGGCGGTACGATGACTTCAGCTCCGCGCGAACGAACTACCCGATAGAAGCCCCGGGTATCGTAAGCTCCGTCGCCGCGGACACTCGCCAATGGCTCGGCAGGATCAAGTTGGGACAGTAGTTCTTCCACTTGGGCGGCGCGTCGCCCTGACGGTGGTCGGTCATCTCTACCGCCCGGACATCCAACGTCGCGGCATCGATGGCCACATGGAGCTTACGCCAAGCCCGGCGGTACTCGGCTCCGTGCTTTTTGACCTTCCATTCACCCTCGCCGCAGATTTTGATCCCGGTGCTATCGACCAGCAGGTGCAAGGGTTCGGCCCGACGTCGCACCGGAATGTTGACGGTCAGGGTGGCCTGCCGCCGGCTGACCGTGCTGAAGCAGGGCACCGGCCAGTCCAGCCCTGGCAGCTTCAACACACTGCAAACTAAGCCTCGCGCTTGCCGGAGCGCCAGCTTGAACAAGACCTTCAGCGTCAGCACGGTTTGAATGGCGGCGTCAGTGTAGACCGTCGGACGACCCTTGGCGTCAGGTCGCGCATTACCCAGCCAGGAAATGTCCGGTGACAGCCACACCATCAGATTGCCCCGGTTCTGCAGGCTGCGGTTGTACTCGGGCCAGTTGGTGATGCGGTAACGGGGCTTGTGCGGGTTCATGCGGCAAGTCTACCCCGCGCTTCGGGCGGCAGCCCGGCCGGACTTATGCAACAGCGCCTTAGAAATAGCAAAGAACACCTATACTATAAACAACTAAAAACGATGGGAAGAGCGATGCATTTATTTCTCCGATGTTACCTAAAAATATTATATGCCATTGCTCTTTTATCTGTGGCTTCTATTGCACACTCGAAAGAAATTATTGGCCAGCCCCCCTGCACAGTCAACCCGGCTTTACATCAGCCATTTGGTAACGCAGGTACTGGATTAAATCCAGATTCGGCAGTACCTTTGCCGATCCAGCCAGGAGAAAAGCTAAATCTCAGCTTTAAAAAAACGACAAATTGTTACGTCGCAATATCCCCTGTATTGCCAGTCGAAATAACTTTATCGCTCAAAGGTGGCGACGGAAGTAATTGGCCCAGATTTTCAATTCGTACTGTAAATTCAGATCCAATCATAGCTATTGCCCACTCCGAGATCAAAGAAAATGATGCTATCAAGGCCTCTGCCAAGCTCAGGCCAGGAAATTACATTGTTCAGGTTGAATATTTCGATGTTTCCAAAGAAAAGTCCGAACGACATTTCTCGTCTGATTTTATACTAAGCGTCGAAAAAATTAGAAATGATACACCTACGTTTCCAGCACTTGCAGGAGAGGTACGTGAGATTAAATTTAGCCCCACCAGTAGCAGTGACTACTATTTAATTGACGTGAAATACCGTTCAATTTTGCAGTGGGCATTGGGCGCACCACCTTTCTTTCGGCTAAGCGAAGAAAAAGGTCCATGGAGCCCTAATGACTCAAGACCGCTCGTATCTTTCGGCATTAGGAAAATGAATGGTGATAGTGCATGGCTACTGGAAAAACGCCCACTACCCGCTTTAAGTTCCATTCAATATTCATACATTCTTAACCCAGGAAAGTATATTGCCGAAATAAATATGTATGACGAAAAGAAAATATGGCCAAAATTTAAAGAAATGCCACTCTCCGAATCAAGTGAAATTACCATTTCGCTGATTGGAGTCTCGTACAACCCCATGCGAAACGAATTGATGCAATTAGGTAAGTGGTTTGAAGATGTTGGTCTTGGCGCCGCGCTTTCTCCGCTCGATATTATCGATTTTAGGCAAAAAAATTCGGAACAGAACATGCAGGTCAGAAGTGAAATGATTGAAGGAGCAATGCTTGCCACAGCACATCGCGAGAACACTAAAAATAACAATGCGAAGTTACGACCGAGATCTCTTGCATGGCAGCGGTTGGAAACAGGACTGCTGGCTGGAACCCTTTTAAGTTCAAACTACGCTACAGCCAAAGACGTACCGGATGTCGCAGTGCTTTTAGACACCAACCTTGATCGCTTTCAAATGGAGGCGCTCGAAAATGAATTTAAAGAAATGCATGGAATCACACTCTGGCAAAAAATAATTCAAAAGGTTGCAGCAGCACTGGGGCTTCCATCCAGAAAAGTCATTCTACATGTACCAGTGGTTTGCTCAGGAGAGTGGGCGTTTTCAATTTCAGGAGGAGACGCAAGCCGCTATGGGAGTTTCTGCGTTTCTGCTTCATTTGGAACCACTCTACCGGTCCCGATAAAAAAGGGAGTGCTCTCAGGAAGTCAGCAGCTCCCTCTATCTACGATGGGGATTGGCCCCAGTATCTTAGCTTTTTTACAAGAGTATCTTAAAGTCTCCAAGAGAGAAATAAATGCTCTCACGTTAGATCCAGACTTTGCCGAAGTTATAGTGCGCGGCCTTAAAGGCCGTACCATTCACGGCGGATCGCTGTGGGAACGGCTACAAATTTCGTTCTTTGTAACTCAAGCACCTTCAGGGCCATTCTTGCGAGCGAGCATAGATGGTCGAGTAGCCAGCGGACTCGGAGCATACCCTCCGGACAGTCAGTTTACTGATATGGAGCCTCAGTACACTCTTGATCTTACCGAGTTTACTCGAAGCTTGACGGTCGCATTCAAGGACTACCTGTCAAAAAAGGAAAAGGAGCCGAATCGTGACTGAACGCCAGCTAAAGTATGCCCTCGGTGTAACCATAATTATTTCCCACGTTACGCTCTTGCTCCTATGTATTGCCCTATATTTTCTTGCCGCATTTACGATGCAAGAGCTAACAACTTTATTGGCAATTGTGGTGCCAGTATTTTCAGTGTATACGACTAGTGTAGTTTCCTTTGTGATCAGTGACAAACACATTGCCTCCGATAAAACAAACAAAGTCACCAATACTTATGCTGTTCTTTCGTTCGCATTTCCACTATTTACGGCCCTATTAATTGGTGTGAGTGTCATCATGAAAGCTTACAATAATGGGTTTGATAACTTCGAAGATTTCAAACGGTTCTTAATTACAATCGAGACTCTTTTTGGTGCATATATGGGGGCTTTAATTTACTCTTTGTTCGGAAAGCCAAAAAGCAACCGCACAGATACAACCAATTAAAATCAGTTGCGATGGCTAATGGTAACTTCACAAAGCATGGCGCACTAAAGCATGCACCCTTCACCAAGGGTGATTGAGGTAGAGTTAATGGTCAAATTTTCGAAACAGACTGACGCAATACTTGATGGAATTAATTCGCCACGTTTTCATACTGTCTTGCCAAAGGCCAGCCATTTTCGCAATTATTATCGCTTTACTTTGGGTCGTAATTGGTAGGCATTTAATTATTTGCATGAAGGCATAGCTGCGCCGCGCAGAAGAAGGACGGGATATCCTAAGAAAAGCCACGTGCTACTTTGCCAGTGAGTCCGTGTGAGCATTGCTTCATGGACAAGCATTGACCTGATAGTCATGCGTCGTTTATTGCAGGTGACGCGTGTCGGACTCTACATATGCCGCATTGACCTGAATCTGACCGAGCAAAGGAGGACACCCGGTTACCCTCCCTGATTCGTGATTCCTAGCGTGTCAGTGGCGGTGACTATGGCTCACGCTGTAACTGGATGACTGCACGAGATCGGTGCGGTGTGTGGCAAGCACCATGTTTCCCGTCTGATGCGACTTCACCACATCAAGGCACTGCGCGGCTTCAAGGCACCACTCCCCATCGCAGGGTGCCCGTACTTCTCTGTTGGTACCCAATAACCTGAACCGGGCATTTATGCTAAATGCATTAGACACTCCAGTAATAGAAGGGATGGCCGCCAACCGCTGCGATGCCACCGCTTCGCAGATTGCCTCGGCATCCGCCGAATCGGTCTTGCTGCCTTTGACATAGGGTTTCACGAACAGCGGTGCCAGCGGTGCCATTAGTTTGACGACGTGGCCTTGTGCTGCCAGCTTTCTAGCCCAGAAGTTAGCACTACCACATGCCTCCATACCGAGCAGACAGGGCGGCAGATTGGCAAAGAATGCGGCCACTTGAAGGCGAGCCAATTGTTTGCACAGAAGGCTCTGCCGTGCTCATCCACCCCGTGGGCCTGGAACACATTCTTGGCCAGATCCAGTCAAATCGTCGTCATGTTTATGGTGACGCTCCCTTCGGTCAGTGAGCCGATTGCAAACTCACTGTGACACCGCAGTGCCGCTTCAGGAAAGGGGCGTCCATACCATTAACAAAGCCCAACACAGGTGCTCTATAAACCAGAGTGCTGCTAATTTCTAATGATTAACGACCATCGCTACGTCCTTCAACCTGAGGAGCTAGCCATGCCCGACAGCGCCGACATTTTCTGGTTCAAGACCCAGTTTGAAAGTCCCATTCAAGCCGCGATCGCCGGCACGCCACTGACGGTTGATTTTCTCACTGCCATCGCCTGCCACGAGACCGGCTCCATTTGGGGAACCATGCGCCGCAAAGACATGGCGGTTGATCGTATCGTGGCACTGTGTGTAGGCGACACGCTCGATGCTGACAAGGGCCGGGCAGCCTTCCCTCTGACCCGGGCCGATCTGGAGAAAGCACCTCGCGGCAAGGAGATGTTTGCGATCGCACGCCAGGCGCTGGTGGACATGGCACAGCATGTGCCCGGCTACGAAGCCGTGGCCAAACGCCCCAACAAGTTTTGTCACGGCTTCGGCGTATTCCAGCTGGACCTGCAGTTCTTCATCGAAGACCCAGAGTACTTCCTGAACCGCGATTACGAGAAGTTCGATTGCACCCTCGACCGCTGCGTGCGCGAGCTGAAGAGCGCGCTGCGCAAGCTGGACTTCCAGAGCCGTGTAACGCTGACGGATCAGGAGTTCGCCATGGTGAGCATCGTCTACAATACCGGCCGCTTCAAGCCGGCCAAGGGCCTGAAGCAGGGGCACTTCGACGGCAAGCGCTTCTACGGCGAGGCGATCCTCGATTTCATCAGGCTGGCCCACACCGTCGCCATCGCGGGCGAAGCCACGGCCCTGCTGCCCGCGCCCGCTGGCCAGGCGCTGGTCGCGCCGCCAAGCCCGGTCACCGCCACGGGGCCAGCGCTCCGGGTAGAGACACGGGAAGGCATGCTACGCCTGCGGCGAGAACCGTACATCAGTACGCCACCGCAAGCGAACGTGGTGGGGCACCTCCCCGACGGACACGAGGTACGCGCCATCACCGGCGCCAAGGTTGGCGGCTTCATCGAAGTCGAGACAAGCCTAAGCGGCGCTCTGCTGCGCGGCTTTGCCTCGGCGAAGTTCCTGCAGCCTCTGGCAGGCCCTGTCGCTATACAGCCAGTGGTGCCCGCGGCCTTGCCGCCCAACAGCGGCATCGTAGCAGTGACCATGCCGCGCAAGCCTGGCTCCATCACCCGCCGACGCGATCCCGCCAATGCGCACTCGTTGAACGAGAACGGGCAGCCAGGCCGCGTGGGTACGTCGCCGGATCAGCTGCGAGCCGAGCTGGCCGCCATCGTTGACTGGCTGGCCGTGGACGATAAGAGGAACCTGCGCTACCAGCCGCACGACGGCCTCACCTTCTGCAACATCTACGCGCACGACTACTGCTATCTCGCCGACGTCTTCCTGCCGCGGGTCTGGTGGTCAGCCCCAGCGCTGCTGCGGCTTGCCGCGGGAGAGACGGTCCAGCCCTTGATCGGCAACACGATCGCGGAAATGCGGGCCAACGACCTGTTCCGCTGGCTGCGCGACTTCGGGGCAGCCTTTGGGTGGCGCCAGACCGGCACGCTGACCAAGCTACAGACGGAGGTAAACCTGGGCGCCATTGGCTTGATCGTGGCCCGGCGCAAGGAGGATGGCCGCTCTGGTCACATCGTGATGGTGGTGCCCGAAACGGGCACTCTGGTGGCACGGCGCAACGCCGCCGGCGAGGTGATCGCGCCGCTGCAAAGCCAAGCCGGCGCGAGCAACTTCCGCCAGGGCACCGGCAAGCTGAACTGGTGGAATGGCGAGCAGTTTGCTGAGAGCGCTTTCTGGCTGCATGCCTAAGGAGAAGAGCGCACAGATATCCGTAGCTCGCTAGCGGGTCTGTCCCGCTCTCCATGACTGCGGTTTAGCACCAAGTGCTGAGCGATGCTTTCCGAATTCAATCTGGGTCAGGCATCCCAGTGTCGATTCCCCTAGCCGACGTCCGGTCAGAACGGGGGTGCTTGAACAGGAGGCGAAATGAGCGAAAAGGACAAGACGCCGGCTTACTACTTCGATCCGCGCCAGGCCCAGGCCGAAGCCGATTGCCTGGACCAGCGCCAAAGCCCTCCCACTCAACCTGAACAGACACCGGAACAGCGCATCTCCGATAGCCTAGGTCTCGCGCTGTCGGGGGGCGGCATCCGTAGCGCCACCTTCAACCTCGGCCTGCTACAGGCACTGGCGGCACAGGGAAAGCTGAAAGACTTCGCCTACCTCTCCACTGTGTCCGGTGGCGGTTACATCGGCAGCTTCCTCGGCCGACTGTTCCATCGCGCGCAGGAGGAGAACCCGGCTGGCACGCCGACCCCAGACCTGGTCGCGGACGTGGAACGCAAGCTCGCCAGCGACGAAGCGCCGATCATCCGCTGGCTGCGCGACAACGGCCGCTACCTCGCGCCGCACGGAGCCCACGACCGCCTGTTTGCCGCCGCCATCTACCTGCGCAACATGCTGTCGGTGCACGCCTTCCTGGGCGTAATCCTGTTCAGCGCCTTCATCCTGCTGGCGTGGCTGCGCGCCTGGCTCAGTCCGGATTCACCTCCGGACATGGGTACATGGAACTACTCCCCCGGCCCGGTTTGGGGAGGCGTCATGGTGCTGATGGCCGGCTTCCTGGCCTCTGCCTGGGCCTACTGGATGATCCGTCGCGACAGGAGAGTCGCCTGGCTGCAGGTAGTCATCGCAGTGGGCCTGGGCGTCGGCGCCTTGTGGCTGCTCAGCAACGACGTCGGCGGCCCCTCGTCCATCCGTTCACTGGCAACCTGGTGGCAGGGTTGGGGCCCACGTGACAGTGCCTTGTTGCTGGTCGCCACCATCGCGCTGCCAGCCCCTCTCATTGCACTGGCGGTGAGATGGTCGAGCACCACACAGGCCCGCATACGCAACCGCCTGTCCAAGCTCCTATCCTGCCTGCTGACCGCCACGCTTGCTCTCACCGGACTCGCCCTGCTGGACGACCTCGCCCTCGCCTGCGTGCAGCTGTTCGAGAAGGACACGGCCAACCTGTCGCTATTTGGCGCCGGCGCCACCGGTGCCCTGCTGGCCGGGCTGCGCGCGCTGGCAGAACGCCTTTCAGTCGGCGTGGGCAAGCTGGGCAGCAGCGGGAGCGGGCTGGCGCTGAAGGGCCTCGTCGGCGTGGCCGGCGTGTTGCTCCTGCTGCTGGTCGCCTTCGGCTGGGGCGTCGCAGCCTACGCGGTGGCCGGGAGCCAGGTAGTGGAGCAGCTACCGCTCGGCACGCTCACCCTGGCCGCCACGGTCATCCTGCTACTGATGCTGTACCTCTACCGCAGCAACCTGGACTTTCTCAACCTCTCGTCCCTGCACCAGTTCTATGCTGCCCGTCTGACCCGCGCCTACCTCGGTGCCGGCAACAGCCGGCGCAGCATCGCGTGGACAGAAAAGCCGGTGCACAGCAGAAACCAGCCGCCGGTGTCCGACGTAGTCGAGGGCGACGACCTGTCACTGTGGATCAGCGGCACCCGCCCGACCGACACCTATGCACCCCACCTACGGGGTGGCCCGCTGCACCTTATCAACGTGAATGTGAACCAGACGCGCTATTCCTCCACCGGCAACTTCCAGCCCGACCGCAAGGGCTGGAACTTGGCGGTCGGGCCGGCCGGGCTGAACCTAGGCCGCACCTACTGGCAGGACGCACCATGGCAGGACGCCGAAGCGCTGTCGCTGGGTTGCTGGGTATCAATCTCCGGCGCAGCTTTCTCCACTGGCGCCGGCCCGCGCACCTCGCTGGGCTTCTCCGCCCTGCTCGGCCTGCTGGGCGTGCGTCTGGGCTACTGGTGGCACGCCGGCCAGGAGAACCGCCCCAAGTGCACACTCACTACCGCCCAGGCCCTACTGGCCGAGCTCACCGGCAACTTCAATCCTGACGGCACCAACTACTGGTATCTCTCCGACGGCGGCCACTTCGAGAATACTGCCGCCTACGAACTGATCCGTCGCCGGCTCAAACGCATCGTGGTGGCAGACTGCGGTGCCGATCTGGAATACGGCTTCGAGGACATCGCCAACCTGGTGTTGAAGGCACGCATCGATTTCGACGCCGAGATCGAGTTCTTCAGCGATGCCGACCTAGACACGCTGTGGAACGGCACGCCATGGCGGCGCTGCTTCTTCGCTCCGCAACTCGGCCTGCCGAAGACCGGCGACGCTCCGCTGGCCCTGGCCAGGGTGCACTACCCGGACGATCCGGAGTACGGCTGGCTGCTGGTGGTAAAACCACGCCTGCCAACGGAGCTGCCGACCGACCTCGCACGCTACGCCGCTATCGCCCCCGACTTCCCGCAGCAAAGCACCGCCGACCAGTTCTACGACGAAGCTCAGTGGGAAAGCACTCGCAAACTCGGACGCCTCCTCGGCGACCACCTGGTCGATTCACTGAGCGCGCTCGACGTGGCATGGGCCACTTACATCGCCGGCCAGCCCGCCGTCGAGGGCGCGGACTGGACCCGCCCGGTGGCATCACCCGCGCCGGGAACGGAGGAAGCCCCGAAGCAGGCCGGGGTGGCGAAGCTACTTGCGCTGTACACACCGTTAGTGATCGCGTTATGGACCGGCTTCGAGTTCTATTCCAACTACCAGAAGTCGCAGGCTGCCGCCGCCGAAGATAAGGTGAAATTCGTACTCGCTCGCCTTGACCGACTGGAGGAGCAGGCAACCCGGAAGCCGTACTGTGCAGCGGTCCCCGTCTCCTGCCCGACTGCAGCCGCCCAGTTGAGCATCGCGGAGAACGAAGTTACCGCCCTCGACCGCATCAAGGACGACAAGGCCAGAGCCTTGCTGGATATCTCCACCAAACTGAGAACGCAGCTTGGGCTGGACCGGCCAGAACCGTCGAGTATCGTGAGCATTGCCTCGCAGATGGCCTCTGCGTCACCAACTGCAAGTACTTCCACACGGCAGGAGCCAAGTCCGCCACAGGAGGAGCAGCGTCTGCAGGAAGCCATAGAGCAAGCTCTCGTATACGTGCAGATCTATGGAGAAGAGACCCGGGACGTTGCACAAGACGTCATCACCCGGCTGCAGGCCGCCGGGCTGAAGAGCACACAGACGCCAGGTATAGAAAATGTCACCCGCAGCGCGCAGGCGCGCGGGCGCAAGCCTCCTGACCGGTTCGCGCGCGTCACAGTGATCTACTACCACCCGGAAGACCGGAAGTTGGCTGAGTGGATCGTTCGCTCAGGACTGGAGGGGAAGGGATACCCTCTCGACCTCTCACGGGCCTACAAAAATGTTCGATCCCATTTGGTAGAGATCTGGCTGCCCTGATGTGCTGGTAGGGCTTCTCTCCGTAAGGCTGGTATGAGCTGGCGGAGGCAGATCAATGTGGCGAGCCATCAGTTGTACATGTCCCCGCCTCCTTTCTGAAGGCGATCCTCGAGCTGCCTTCAGATGACAAGCAGCTTGGCTGCTTTGGAGATATTACTATCAGCTTTTCGTAGCGCATGGGCTTTGTTAATGAAATGGACGGCCCCTTCTGGAACTGGCACCGAGATGCCGACCTAGGAAGGGGCCGTCCATTTCATTAACAAAGCCACAACTAGCAACTACGTTGCTGAGTTCGACGTCTTGACCCTATGGGGAACTACAGCAGGCGACCACCCCCGACCAACCGCTAGTCATCAGCCAGGCTACTTGGTAAGGCATGCCGCTCTCCGACCAAACATGCAAGCTTATCTGTCACCCGAGAAGAAAATGCAATGTTATGTGTCGCTGGCTTAGTTATTTAACTGTCGCCATCACCAGCAATCATCTGATTCACGTTGAGAGACAATGCAAGCTTATGTGTCGCTCGACGCATTTTTATTGACGATAAGATATGCGAAAGGCACACTTCGGTGTGCCTTTTTTTGATGAGGACTTATAAAAATGTCAATCGCAGCCACCAGCGCCATTTTGGCTTTAGCCAGAAAACCCCTCAATGATATTTACGAATCAGGCAAAAGCTCTCTAAAAAAATACTATTCCAACTGGAAAGCAGTAGCCAGCCTTGATAAATACAAAAGCAATTTGCACGAAATTGATTTGATTAGAACCATAAACTGCCAGAACTCGATATCTCTTACGTCAATTTACTATCCATCAAGAATTATTTTACCTAATAAAAAGAAACTTATCGCCACCAGCGCCTTGGAAATATAAATTGCCGTAGGGTCAAATAAAATCTTCCTCCTTGGAACTGCAGGACAAGGGAAATCAACACTACTGCGCTATTTATGTATAAATGAAATCGAGCGCGACGAGCGAATCGCCCTATTTGCTTCACTAAAAAACATCGACGAAAAAACCACTCTAGAATCTCTACTATTCGACAGCCTCGCGAAATCCGGGATAGACATCGAGAATGACAAAGAGGCTCTATCTGCAATTCTAAAAAGCGGGAAATGCGCCATATTTCTTGACGGGTACGACGAAATAAAAAGAGTGCACTCCATGGAATTCAAGAAAGAGCTCGAAAGCAAATCAAGAAAATTTCCTAACACCACATGGATATTGTCATCCAGGCCTGGCGCGTTATTTGACCATCTATCAGAAATACATGGTTTTAAATCCATACCCATGGATAAGCTTTCCGAATCAGACTTTCAACCTTATCTAGAAAAAATTGGAGTAGCTGTCAATCGGGTGGAAAAAATCACGCACTCACTAAAAAAACAAGAAAACAAGCGCGTCAAAGAGGTTTTAAGCACACCACTATTACTAACTTTGTTTTTTACAGTATACGGCGATCACCCTGAAGACATCCCAGACAATATACCTGAATTTTACCAAAATCTATTCAGCACCCTTTCAATTTGCCACGACAAAACCAAACCAGGTTACACCAGAGAAAAAGCCAGTCAACTTTCCAACGAAAACATTCGCGCACTATTTGAATGTTTTTGTTACCTGTCACTAAAGGAGGGGGGCACTTCCATTGAAAATGACAGCTTTGAAGAATTCCACAAAAAAGCGACCAAAATTGCAGGAGTAGCATGTCATGCCGAAGCCTTCAAAACCGACATGACAGATAACATCTGCCTCATGAAGCGAGAAGACTCCATACACACCACATTCATACACAAGACAATACAAGAGTTTTTTGCAGCATACTTCATTAAACACATTGAAGACGAAGAAATTGGAAAAAAATATACCAAGAATTTGATAATTTCTCCTCCATATATAATTTCAAAGAAACAATTAATTTTCTAAGCCAGATCGACGAATATAAATACAACAAATATCATATATTACACTATGCAACACAATTCCTAGAAGACAATCAAATCAACAAGAAAACAATCTCCAAAAGCGATATAAACAATCTAATAAAAAGAATTGGTTTCTCACTGAGAAGTATAGAAAGCGACGGCAGTCGCAAAACCAGTCTTAGCTTACCTATCGACAACATAAATAACAACTACATACTAAAACTACATAGTGCAATTATGCCTATAACACGCAACTACACCCTTTCGACATCCCTAGTGTCGCTACATGGAGCGATGCGAAAGGATCAGGAATTGCGCACCGAAATACAAAACATTGCCAGCAAATTCATTAACGATATAAAACAAGACCTAACCAAAGCAAAGGGATTTTTAGAAAAAAGAAAATCAAACCAAAACGCCTTGTTTGAGATTTAACAAAATGCGCAGAACCATGACGCGAGGCACTGAGAGAGGTGTTGCGCTGAATGCTTCATCAAAAAAATGATTAGCTTCCCCGCACAGGGCTTTCATTCAGATTCGGCCAACTGCTTCCAGCCAAGGTTGGCCGAACCGACGCCATACTCCGACCATCTCGCCTACTCATTTTCGAGTCTCACGCTCAGCCAAGCCCGCTGCACGACTGAAACCCAGCGTCAAAATCTTACTAAACCATTCCTTGACCCCACATAAAATTGCCCCTATTCGCCAATCCCAACTTCTTCCTCCTGCTGACCGGCAGCTACCAGCGCCTGACCGGCAAACCGCTGCTCGATGCGACGTTGGCCGAGGCCGAGGCGATGCGCTGGCTGTACGAGGACGCGCCGTTCTGCGTGCTGGCGCACGACACGGCGGCGAGCCCGGTGTTCGTGTACGCCAACCGCACCGCGCAGCGCTGTTTCGGCTACGACTGGGACGAATTCACGCGGCTGGAATCGCGGCTGTCGGCCGAGGCGCCGAATCGCGACGAGCGCCAGCGGCTGCTCGAGGCGGTACAGCGCGACGGTTTCGCCGACGGTTATCGCGGCCTGCGCATCGCCCGTGACGGGCGGCGCTTCTGGATCGAGGACGTGACGGTGTGGAACCTGATCGACGAGCGCGGCGTGTACCACGGGCAGGCGGCCACCTACCGGCGCTGGCGCGACGCCTGAGAGACGACCCGGCCCGCGCAGGCGTGCCGCTGCGACAACGGCCGGCGCGCGACTCCGCTCCCGCTGAGCCGAGCGACCGCCGAGACAGACAAAACCCCGCCGGGGCAGGCCACTATGTGGTGTAAAAACGTTACTACTACCGCCTGAGCGAGTCTTGGCGCGACCTTTGTAATAAGTAACTGTACTAATGGCCTCGGGGCAATCCGAGGCCATTCTCTATTAGGGCTCGGCGCCAATCTCGGCACTCGCCTTGGGGCTGCCGGAAGTGTTGAGGCGCTCTGAACCGGTCAAGGCATTGTGTGTCGACCTGTGGGACTCATACCGGAAACAGGCTGAAATCGCCCATGAGCCGCCGCATGTCTGCTGATAAGCGGATAAATTGACTAGCTGCTTTTCGGCCAAAGCGGACGATCTGGCCCTGTGGGGGAGATGTCCGCTACCGACCCATAGCGGCCTGTCTGCACCGGCAATAATCGGCCAATAGTGAACCAACTGCCCAGTCTGTCCACGGGCGAAACGGCGCTTGACCTACTATCAAGCGACACTTATCATCTCCGCGTCGAAAAATGATCGGTCGGTGTGGTTATTCCGACCCTCGTGTCCTACGAGAATTAGTCTGTCTTCAGAACCCACGGCATCTCCCTAATAAACTTGGGGGTGATGCCGTGGGTAGCTATTTTGCTGTCCATGCTCGCCCCGTTCTAAAAAGGAACATTTGCATGCACAGTAAGAAAGTCGTGATCACCGCCCAGGTCTTCATCTCCGGGATGATGGCCTTCCTTATGACCGGATTCTTCACCATTCTTCATCTCGGTTTGACCTCCGCCATGGTGGACGCTTGGACCAGCTCGTTCGTGATTGCCTGGCCCGTAGCCTTCGGCTTTTCCCTGGTAGTGTCGCCGGTGGCGTTCATGATGGCCGGCCGACTGGTGGCCAACCGTGCTCCAGCACCAGTTGAGTGAATCGCCCTTAGTTTTATAGGCGCGGCCCTACGTCCGCTCTTGGCCGGCAGCTGACGTGACCGAACCGTTCTTCGAGCGTCCGCTCAGGCCGAACTTCAGACGAATTCGCAGTAATCAAGGATGGCCACCATCAGCACTAGGGACTAAGTGTGACCATCTGAGAGGGAGCGGGTCGAGACCTCGAAGTTGGGCTTGTAGGTGGCGAGCGGATCAGGAGCAGATCACCAACTCCAACTCCAAATAGCAGATGGGATCCAGGCAAAACAAAGCCCTCCCGGATGGGGAGGGCTTTGTTTGTGTGGGGCGGGTGGTGTCAGTGCTGATGCCCGTGCTCGCCATGTACATGCTGGTGGGCAATTTCCTCGGCGGTTGCCACTCGTACGTCCACAACTTTGAGGGCGAAGCGCAGGGTTTTACCGCAAAGTGGGTGGTTGCCGTCCAGCAATACGGTTGGGCCTTTGATCTTGGTAACGAAATAGTAGCGCAGTTTGCCATCCGGGCCGGTACGTTGGATCTGGCCGCCCACCTTGATGCCGGACGGGAATTCGGCCTTGGGCATCGTGGTGACCAGGGCTTCGTCGCGTTCGCCGAAGGTGTCTTCGGTAGCGAGTTCCAGCGTGGTTTGAAAGCCTGATTCCTGACCTTCAAGTGCGGCTTCCAGTTTGGGGAAGAGGTTATCGTAATCGCCGTGCAGGTAGGAGACTGGGTTCTTGCCATCGTCGTAAACCAGACCCTGGTTGTCTGTGACTTTCATTCGCAGAGTGACGGCGGTGTTTTGGGTGATTTTCATGGCGGGCTATGGCAAATAAATTTAAGCGGGAAGGTTCGCAGTTCAGCGGAGGAGTGTCAACTTGGACTGCCCCGGATCCTGTAGGCATTCCTGCCCTCTTATTTAGCTTCGTAGAAGATGGCATCCAGCATGGCTGCACGGGCACGCCAAGCCTTGGCTTCGCTAAAGGGTTCGGACGATGAGCGTCATCGGTTGGATACTTCGAGATTGCACGGTCAAGAGAAAGGTGGTTTCGAACTTTCTCCTGCTTTCTCCTGGCAATACCGATGCGGTTAGGGCTATTGCGCGCTTGGCACGTCTCCTACTGCCCAAGGAGTTTCCGGATCGCGGAGACGAATCCGACCTTGAAGATTGGCCTGCCCCTCGTGCTCAAAATGCGGCCATGGTCATCCTGGGTCCAGCCTTCGTCCTGCATCAGCCCGTCGCTGATGGCGTGGCGCAAAGCCTCCTTTTCTGAATCGGTGAGGCCGGTGGTGGCCGGCAGGACCTCAACCATTTCGCCAGGTACGGTCGCAGCGATCCTGCGCATGTCGATCACGACTTCGGCATTGGCCTTGAGCAGATTCACCTCGCGTTTAAGCTTCTGATTCTCGGCCAGGACGGCCCCCATCACCGCCCGCACGGCCGGGTTCTCGATCTTGTCGAGCACGGCGTAAATAGGGTTCTCGCTTACCTTGCGCACTTTGCGGGTGACGCCGCCGGTATACTCGGCCCAGACTTTGATCAGCCCCTTGAAGTCATCGCCAGTCTTGTTGTGGATGGTCGATTTCACCGGCCCGCCGCGCTCCTGTGCGATCCGGGAGATCGTTGCCACGGAGAAGTCCTTGGCTCCACGCTCGTACTGCTCGCGGCAGACGGCATGAATAATGTCGAGGTTCTTCTGCTTGCGCGGGTTGGCGTTGGCCTTCAGTTGTTCCAGCAGATCGTCAGGATGCATGATCGTCTCCCGCCCTGTTCGGCAGAGCCCGCTGGGTGCGGGCCGTATTGATGATGTCGCGTGCCGGGGTGCCGGCTACGACTTCCGCAATGGCATCCCAGGTGTCGTCCACGATGCCGAGTTCGCGCAGGCGTCGCAGCCCCTCCACATAGTCCAGTGCGCCCTTGAGTGAGCCGGTGCGCGACTGGATCAACTTCATCACGGCATTGCCAGCCGCCAATTGCTGCTTGGGGGTGAGGCGGAAGAACACGGGCGGCATATTGTTGAATTCGAGCATCAGGTCGAGGATCTGGGCCCGCCGCAGCGCAGGCTTGCGCGCATCGATCTCCGGATAGATCACGGCGTTCTCGCACAGGACCTCGATCTGGTGCAGTTCCGAAGGGGTTTCGATAAAGGCCGTTTCCAGGTCGTTCAGTTCGCCGACGGCCACCAACTGCACACCATCCTTTTCGGCCTGCTTGAGGATTTCCAACGAGCGGCCGATCAGGTGATAGGTCGCCTGCAAGTCGTTGACCAGCGTGCCCATCGCCTCGGCCTCCGCCTCATAACGCTGCGACAGGCGTTGCAGTTCGCGCGCTTCGGAGAAAGGCCGGCCGTCGCGTTCGCAATCGGCGCGGCGGTTTTCCATCAGGGTGACTTCTTCGTGAAGGTCGTTGTGGCGTTCCGAGCGTTCTTGAGCCTCGTAGCTCAGCGTATTGAAATGGGCCTGCAAGCCGGGCAGGAAGGCGGGGCCGGTCAGGAAGAAGCGGCAGCGTACGCAGTTGCGCTCCTGCGGATAGCCGGGCACGGGGCCGTAAACTGGCTTGACGCTATCATTCAGGGGCTCTCCACCCACATCGCACATCCCGCTGCCCACAGGGCAGATCCCCTTGTCCTCGAAGACGAAGGTCGCAGCCGATTGGTGGCCGATCGCGGCGCGCAAAGCATCCTCGGAGAGGCTGGCAAAGCGCTGGCTCACCTGTTCAAGCGTCGCATCCATGAGGAAGCGGGCGTGGTTCTGCTGGTCGGCCTGCAATTGCTTGCTCTCGGCTTCGGCCAGCACCTCACGCATATAGGCTTGACCGAACTTGGTGTAGTAGAGGGTCATGATGATGCGGGCGTGGCCGGCGATGAACTTGGACACCACCGGCAATGGCAGTTGCAGGTCAAGCACCAGGTAGCTGATCAGCGAGACGCGCAAGGCGTGCAGCGGGTAGTGGGTTGCCGAGTCCGAATCCGGGTTGATGAACTGGATCGGGGTGCCGTCATCCAGCGTTTCACTTCGTGCCCGGCACTTTTCTTCGAGGCGAGCGAGCAGCAAGTACCAGATGCGATCCAGGGCATTTGCAGTAAGTGGCTTTGCACGATCAGCGCCGTCGGCCGCCGCGTCGCGGAACAGGAAGCAGGCCGTGCCGCGTGCTTCCAGCACTTCCGGATGTGGTGGCGTTCCCCCGAACTGCTTGTACTCCAGGTCACGCCACGGCATCGGCTCGGCGATCGGATTGTAGCGTTCCTGCCAGTTGCGCAGCTTCTCCAGCCAGTACAGCGCGGCTTCGTGCGCCCAAGGGACGACGTAGCCTTTGTGGTTCTCTGCCTTGTTGATGTCGGCAGTCTTGTTGGTGTTGATGAACAGCCCGGCGCCGACCTCCCGCTGGCTGCGGTGAAAGACCCCGCGCTGGTAGGGGCGTGCCTCGCTGCCGGTGGCGAGCGGCGAGTCGTTGCGGATGAAGGAACCGCCCTCCAGCCCATGGACATAGCGCCAGGTGTCAGCCTCGCCCGAATCGAGCATGCGAACCTGGAAGGTGCGCAAGGGCAGTTCGAGCTTCAAATAGAGCGCGACCGCGCGCACCGGCGACCACAGTTCCGTGACGACCGCGGGCCATCCCTTTCTGTCCTGTTCGTACTTTGTGGTTTCCCGCTCCCGCCACACACAGTCGGGATCGGCGCGATTGACGAGTTTCGGGTCGACCACGAACCAGGTGCCTCCGCTATTACCCCCCTGCATCGCCTGCTGTGCCCATCCCCAGTCACGGAAATACGGCCCTTCGGCCAGCATGTGCCGCAGTTCCTTGATGTAGCGGATCGAAAGCGCCGCGCGCACTGATTCGGTCGGGGCCGCTAGGCCTCTGTGGGAAAAACGCTTGACCGGGTTATGCAGCTCGGGCGGCACGAGGCGATAGCCGTGCTCGTCCGCAATGGAAAGCTTTGTTGCTAGCACCCAGTCGAGGAAGTCGGCGACGGCGTTGATGGCCTGCACGTCAGTCATGGACAAAGCGCCAATGGCCCCTTTGACCTTGCTGGACACCCATGTTTCGGAGAAGTCGGGTAATCGTTCCTCCCGATGCAGGAAGCGGATCGGGTTGCGCGGCAGATTCAGGCCCGCGATGTAAGTGACGAAGAACTTGTCGAGTGAGGCGCGCTTACCTTGGACATTTTGTCTTTGCTCCCCCAGCCACTCGTCCGCCAGATCGCACCAGTCGGCCATACGGGAATCAAGCGCGCGCACATGGGCAAAGCTGAGGTCCGCCCCTTTGCCGGTCACTTGGGGGCGCAGTCGCGGGAACGGATTGCGCAGGTGGGCAGGCACGACTCTGTGGCCGTCCGCATCCACCTCAGCAAGATGGGAGCGCAAGACCCATTCAAGGAAATCGCTGATCGTATCGTGCTGCTTCGTTCCCTCCCGTCCCAAGAGCCGGCCCAGTTCCAGCGTCGCCCACAGATCGTGCTGCGCGCTGCCCTGACGGAAGACCGCCAGCGGCAGCTTGTCGAGGTCCTGGCCGTGCAGATAGCGTATGAAGAAAGCGGCAAGCGCAGTCAGCTTGGCGGAAGCGCGTTTCTGTTGCGGCCACCACTCGGCGGCGAGTTGTCGCCAGGCTTCGAAGCCGGGATCGAGGGTTAGCAAGAAACGGAATTTCGGGTCGAAATTCAGCGTGGTGCCTCGAATCTTCGCGCCGCGGGTTTTCTTCACCATCTCAGCCTCTCCTCAAGAGTGTCGGGTGCGGGCCGCTCAGCAGGCCCAGCGGATCGACGTCCCTGAAGCCGTATTCGAGGAAATCGGGCGGAGGCAGCGTCGCGCCCTCCCTTTCCCGTTGCGAGGCCTCCTCCAACGCGCGGGTCAGCTTGGCGCGATCCGGCTCGGTATAGACGGTCTGCGATTCCAGCGACTTGTGGTGCAGCGCCTTCTTGCGGAAGATCGGATCGATCTTCGCATCTGCCAGACGCTGTCCGTAGGCATGGCGGTGCGCGTGCGGGGTGGTGCCGAGCGCCTTGGCCGGTGTCAGCCCGATGCGTTCAACCGCCCGGCGGTGCTGCCGCTCGAAGCTGTCAATCGCATACGGCTTCCCTTGCTGTGTCACGAAGGAGAACGGATGGTCGCAGCGCATGTGCGCACGCTGCGCCATGTAGAACACCCACAGTTGCCAGAACAGCTCGCCGGCCCAGGCCGGGAACCAGCTCACCTCCATGCAATGCGCCTTGCTATCGAGTGCATTGCCCTTCCAGCCAGCGTGCCACTGGTCGGTCGAGGCGTACTCCGTACGCGGCAGCATCCCCCACTTGCCGCGCAGATAGGCATCCCGGCTGCAGCGGGTCGGCTTGCCCTTGGCGTCCAGCCAGTCGGGCGGCGCGGTGCCAAGGCTTGGATGGTAGACGCGCACTCGCGCTCGCTCGGGATGGAGCGGATCAGGCACCACATCCTGGACATACAGGTGGAACGGCTCGGACATGCGCAGGCCGCCGTAATGCAGCAGCAACGTAATCAGAATGTCACGCAGGTTCAGTCGCTCTTCCAGGCGCGGGCTTTTCTGCTTGCCGGGCACGATGAAGCCCTTGAACAACAAATCGTGAATACGCTCGTCGGGGAAGAATTTGACCGTCTCGTGATCGATGACCGGCGTCTTCTGGAGCAAGGCGTTGCGGGCGCGGGTCATCTGTAGCGACGCAGTTTCCCGGTCCCAGGCATGCGCCAGGAAGGCACGATCGCGTTTCTGATGCCACGCGGCCCAAGCCAGCAGTTCCTCGCCGCGCGTGGCCTGTCGCCACGGATTAAGCGGCCTCGTTCCCTGCCGCTCGGCCATCCAGTCGGAGAACTCGGAGAGCGGATTGACCAACTGCCGCACCACGGCGGGGCTGCGCCCCTGCCAATACAGTCCGCTCGGGTCGGTGCCATCCTCGCCCACCGTGCCGGTATAGAGCCGCTGTACGAAACCGGCGAAGAGATCCTTGGGGTTGTCGTAACAGTCATGATTCGCGGCCATGTAGTCGAGCAACAGGCTCACTGCCTGTGCGAGCTTGACCATCCAGATATGGCTGCGAACATGGACCCGCTCCAGCAGGTATTCCACCAAGGGGCGCAAGGGACCGTGTTCGGTAACGATCACCGGAATCTCTGCGACGACACCGGTGTTATCCCGATGGATCTTGCCGCGCATCGTGACGTGTTCCATCACATAGCCTCGATCTTGGCGAGGCCGCAGTCGCGAGCGCTCTCCTGGCGAGAGAGTGGCCCATGCACCACCATCTTCTGAAAGTCAGCGTCGCCCTTGCCGGCAATCCACAAGGGGAAGACGGGGAAGGTTTGTTCTGAGCGGTGTTGGCCGGCCATAAGGAATTAGTAGTGAAAATCCTATTAGTTTTAAAATTACACAATATTTACTTATTTGACGACAATAAAAATGCCACTCCCGAAGTCGAGAGCGGCATCTTTCAACCATTAATAGTAGCGTCTAGCTACACCATATAAGGATGCGCCCGGGCGGGGTTGTCGACGTCTGGCGGCGGTGACGTTCAGGGTTGGCCGAGGATGCGCTCTTTCGCTTCGTCGAAGCCCGCCCCGCCGTCCGGGCAGGCGGGCATCCCGACGGCGGCGCGCCGCGGCGTCCTTGCCGGTGTCGCCGGCGGCCTGCGGACCGCCGCGCTCACGGGTTCAATCGCGCTTCGAGTGCGGCCAGCCGGGCTTTCAGCTCGGCGACTTCGGTTTCGAGCGCCGCGACGCGGCCGGCGAGCCCGGCCCCGGTCGCCCCGTCTTCGTCCGCGAACGCCTCGGCCGCGGACAATTCGCCGCACAGGCAATGCGTCCAGCGCGCTTCGCGCTCGCCGGGCTGGCGCCCGAGCTTGGCGACCAGCGGCGGGTACTTGTCGGCCAGCGCGTTGAGTGCCGTCTCGACCTCGTCGACGCCGCTGAACGGGTAGACCCGGCCGGCGCGGCCCTTGATCTCGGCCGAGGTCTGCGCGCCGCGCAACAGCAACAGCGCCAACGCCGCCAACTGCACCCCCTCCAGCCGCCACTCCCAGCCGAGCCGGTGCTCGTACTTGGCGACCCGGCCGCCGGCCGGCAGCCGTTCGGCGACCAGCTTGGCCTCGATCAGCGCATCGAGCGCCTCGCTGACGCGGCTTTCGGTCAGCGTCATGACCGGCTCGCGGCTGGTCAGCTGGTTGCAGGCGCTGACCAGCGCATTCAGCGTCAGCGGGTAGGCATCCGGCGTCAGCGCCTGCTTCTCGATCAGCGCGCCGAGCACGCGCACCTCGGCCGGGTCAAACTGGTATTGGTCGTCCATCGCCTCTCCTCGTCGTTATCGCTATGGCCAGATGATCGCACCGCCACCCTGAAGGGTCCAGACGGCGCGTCCGCGTCCGGCCCGCCTGGCTCTGACTCCTTAGCCGGCCAAAACGGCTGTTGCACCGGCGCCTTTCAAGGTTGGCCGAGGTAGTCGCGCTTGCCGATGGCCAGTCCGTTGTGGCGCAGGATGTCGTAGGCGGTGGTGACGTGGAAATAGAAGTTCGGCAACACGAACTGGAACAGGTAATCCTGCCCGCTGAAGCTCAATTCGCCGCTGCGCATTTTCAGCACCACGGTGCGGGTGGCGCTGCCGTCGAGCTGTTCCGGGGTCACGCCTTGCAGGAAGGTCGCGGTTTTGCCGATGCGTTCTTTAAGCTCGGCGAAGCTCGCCTCGGTGTCCGGATAGGCGGGAACCTCGACGCCGGCCAGCCGCGCCGCGCAGCCCTTGGCGGTGTCGCTGGCGATCTGCACCTGGCGCAGCAGCGGATACATGTCGGGCGCCAGCCGGGCGTTGAGCAGCGCGCCGGGCTCGATGTTCCTGTCGGCGGCGAACTGCTCGGCCTTGGCGAGAATGGCCGCCAGGCTGTCCAGCGAACGGATCAGGCCCGGTATCGAGGCTTGGTACATGGAAACGGACATGGCACTTCCCTTTCGTCGGGATGGGCGCGCCGCAGGGTTGCGGGCTGACTAGCTGATTATGGAGGCCGCGCGCTCCGGCACAAGCCAGGCCGGGCCATGCGTTACACTAGCCGGACGCCTTCTACGCGCCGGTCGAGTTGTTGCGCCATCCGGAGCTGCGCGGCCCGCCTCGGGAACCCGGCCCCCTCTTCGCCGGTCCAGCCATCACCGGCGCCAGCATGGCGGCCAGAACCACAACCAAAGGAGATATGTGATGCATTGTCCGGCCTGCAAGGACACGACGCTGGTAATGAGCGAACGCTCGGGAATCGAAATCGACTACTGCCCGCAATGCCGCGGCGTCTGGCTCGATCGCGGCGAGCTCGACAAGATCATCCAGCACTCGCTGCGCGACCTGGGCGGCTACAGCCAGCCCGCCGCCGCGCCGGCACCTGCGCCGGCTCCGCGCCAGGAACATGCCGGCTACGCGCCGCCGCGCCACGACGGCGGCCGTCACCATCACGACGACCAGCGCCATTACAAAAAGAAGAAGAGCTTCTGGGAAGAGTTGTTCGACTGAGCGGCCGGCCGCCCGACCGGGCTTAAGGACACGAGGCCCGACGTGCAGCGGTCGAGCCTTGATAAAACCGCCCGCCCAAGCCGCGGGCGGTTTTCTTTATGGGCTCGGCCAACCTTTTCGGTCCGGACAAGGTTGGCCGAGGCTATTGGGAAATCGCCGGGAACGAGCGTCTACGCAGCCTTCGTGACCAGGTGGATGGAAGCTGCTACCCGGGGCTAGCTCCCGATGCGAATCGGAATTCGTCGGCGCCCGAACTGGCGGTCGAACCGTTCGAAGCGTCCCGCGATCGGTGCGGAGCAGTCGGGACACCTGCCGCCTTGGGTGAGGCGGTAGGATTCGATGGCATGCCAGTCGCGCACGATGAGCGGCGCGTGGCATGCCGGGCAGTAGGTCGTGGCGCCTTCGGCGTCGTGGACGTTGCCCGTGTAGACGTATTGCAGCCCTTCGGCGAGGGCGATCGCGCGCGCGCGGGTAAGCGTGGCGGGCGGCGTCGGCGGCACGTCGCTCATCTTGTAGTCGGGATGGAAGGCCGTGAAATGCAGCGGCACGTCGCCGCCGAGCTCCTTCGCGATCCACCGCGACTCGGCGCGGATTTCGTCGTCGCTGTCGTTCTTGCCGGGGATGAGCAGCGTCGTGATTTCGAGCCAGACGTCGGTCTCGTGCCTCAGATACTCGAGCGTCTCCAGCACCGGCTGCAGGCGGGCCCCGGCGAGCTTGAAATAAAATTCATCGGTGAAGGCCTTCAGGTCGACGTTCGCCGCATCCATCTTGGCGTAGAAGTCGCGCCGTGCTTCCGCGCCCATGTAGCCGGCGGTCACCGCCACCGCCTTGACGCCCCGCTCGTGGCAGGCGTCGGCCACGTCCATCGCGTATTCGGCGAAGATCACCGGGTCGTTGTAGGTGAAGGCCACGCTCTTGCAGCCGTAGGCCGCTGCCGCCTCGGCGATGGCTTCGGGCCCCGCCACGGCGGCGAGCGTCTCCATCTCGCGCGACTTGCTGATGTCCCAGTTCTGACAAAACTTGCACGTCAGGTTGCAGCCGGCCGTGCCGAAGGACAGCACGCTGCTGCCGGGGTAGAAATGGTTGAGCGGCTTTTTCTCGATCGGATCGATGCAGAAACCCGACGAGCGGCCATAGGCGGTCAGGATCATCTGATCGTCGACCCGCTGGCGCACGAAGCAGGCGCCGCGCTGGTCCGCGTGCAGGCGACAGTAGCGCGGGCACAGGTCGCACTGGATACGTCCATCACCGAGGGAATGCCAGTAACGGCCGGGGTAAAGAGCTTCCTTCATGGCAGTGGCAGCGCTGACGGCTGCTCCAAAAAAGCTGGGGGCCGTGGGTGACCCGCTAGCGTGTATCCAAAGTAACAGACCCACATTCGATCATTATTGATGGCGTTGTTGCAGAAGTCTCCGGACCGGCAGGATTTCACGAACTTCGGACCGCTTCACCTGCCTGGGAACACCGACTACGGTGCGTGTGGCATAAATCCGTCCGGGGAAAGGGGGTTTGCGCCCTGACCGGCATTTGTGCAACAGCGCCTGGCTTTGAGTCAAGCACGGGGACCGATTAGGAAACCGAGGCGGCTAATCATTTTTGCGTGCAACGGCTTCGCGTAGCTTGTCTTTCTTGCTCTTGCGTTTACCTTTGATACCGCCGGTAGAGGGCCCTGCTAATGACGCAGTCATCAATGCAGTGACTGGTGCCGTGGTTGCGATAGGTTCAAAGCCCGAGATTTGTTCGCGTGACAGGCGGAGGCGTTGACGCTTTTCTATGAGCCGGAAATGCGGTTCGGAGGCCGCACTGATGAAGCTGACCGCGGTACCGCTTTCGCCCGCGCGGCCGGTGCGGCCGATGCGGTGAATGTAGTCGACCGCGGATCGCGGCAGGTCGTAGTTCACCACGGCAGGCAATTGCTCAATGTCGATACCGCGAGCGGCGACATCCGTGGCGACGACCACCTGCAATCGGCAAGCTTTGAATTCTGCCAAGACATGGCTGCGTGCACCTTGACTGAGTTCGCCATGGAAGGCGGCTGCCTTGATTCCGGCTTTGCCCAGCTTGTCGGCTAGCTGTTCCGCAGAGTGTTTGGTGGCAACAAAAACAAGCACCCGGTCCCAGCAGCTTTCGTGAATCAGATGACATAACAATTGGGTGCGGCGGCTGGCATCGACCTCAATGGCTCGCTGCCGGATGGTAGCTTCGACGGTCGGCGCGGGTTGCACCTCAATGCGGGCCGGATTGCGTAGCATCTTTTCAGCGAGCGCCTGTACTGCGGGCGGAAAAGTGGCGGAGAAGAACAGGTTTTGGCGATCCTTCGGAAGCTGCGCCAGGATACGCCCGATCTCGTCGGCAAAGCCCATATCCAGCAGGCGATCCGCCTCATCCAGCACCAGTATCGAGACCGCAGAAAGCCTAAGTGCATTGTGGTCTAGCAAGTCGAGCAAGCGGCCTGGTGTGGCGACCAGGATGTCGAGGCCTCTGCGCATTTTCATCATCTGCGGGTTGATGCTTACCCCGCCGTAAACCACATCGGTGCGCAGTGGCAGGTGCGTGCCGTATTCACGAAAGCTCTGATGCACCTGCTCAGCCAGTTCGCGAGTTGGCACCAGCACCAAGGCGCGCACTGAATTGCTGGCCACTTGCGGGCCCTCCATGGCCAGACGTTGCAAGAGCGGCAACGCAAAGCCGGCGGTCTTGCCGCTACCGGTTTGCGCCGCCGCCATCAGATCACGCCTAGCCAGAATTGCCGGAATCGTCTGCACCTGCACCGGCGTAGGCGTTTGGTAGCCGATGGTGTCGAGGGTTTTCAACAGCGGTTCGATCAAACCGAGGGAGGAGAACGTCATAGGGGTAACCACAGCCTTTGAAGGCGAAAGGCAGAGTTTAAGCTGCCTTGCTCCCGCTTGCCGGGTTCTGTTGGAACCAAATGGCAATTTTCGGCCAAAAGCGGACGCTAGCCAAACCCACAAATTTTAAAACGAATGTCCATCAAACCCCGGGCAGACCATTCGGCGTGCCGGTGCCCTTGGGGGCCATATCGCGCAGCAGATCTCTGGCACCCGTATATGCTCAAGTACAGGGTGGAAATCAGATGACGTAAACGGGCTGCGGCATGCTCCCGGCTGGCGGCCCGGAAACACTCGTGAACCATGCCACAGATGGGCGGCAAATGAGCATGAGCTCTCGTCTTGTGCGTCGCTACTGGCTGATCATGCTGGCGCTGCTGCCACTATCGGTGCTACTCGTGGTGGTAGTGGTCGCAGCTTATGCGCAGGGTATACGTGTGCAGGGCTTCGGCTGGCAGGACGGGCTGGAACTGGCGCAGTGGCAAAGCCTACAAAACGGCTGTGTGACAGCCCATGGCGAACGATTGCGGGTTACCGGCTGGCGGCCGCTGACGATCACCATGACCAGCATGAGCCTGCCCAAATGCAAACCTGTCGCTGAGGTGCTGACTTCCCCCCCTGGACGCCCCCCTTCGACCTCACCATCGACGCACTCACCATTCCCGGCTTGCCGCCTCTGGCGGTGGTCATCCGCCAGCGCGAGCAGCGCTGGCAAGCACAGGCAAAGTATCAGCGCAGCCAAGCGACCGCTGTCTATGACCGCATTTCCGGGCGTTGGACCGCGCAAGGGCAGATTCAGGCGGCTGACATTGCACCCAAGCTCCTGGGCGCGCTGACCTTCACGGGCAAGGGATTGTGGCAGGCCAATCGTCTGGACGGCGCCTTGCAGGCGCAGGGGCAACAACTAGGCTACATGGGGCAGTCGCAACGGACCGATACGACGCTCGAGGCCAGCCTCGCCGCCAAACAATGGCGGTTGAACGCCGTGCTGGGGGCGCCAGTGGCGCTCGGGGGCGGCTGGAGCCTGGAAGCCCGGCAAGCGCTACGGGCCAGCGGCAATCTGGACGGGGTGGAGTCCCTGCGCCTGGACCTGCGGGCGGCAGGCCCGCAAGGTACCGTACGGCTTTCCCTGGATACCGAGGGTGGCGGCGTGGCACGTGGCCTGGGCAAATTGACGCTGGCCGGGCCCGAGCTCGCCGGCACGGTGCCGCTGCGCTGGAATCGGCACGGGCTGGCGTTGTTGCCGGCGGCAATACAGCTCCCCGAGGGGCTGCGCTTGAGCTGGTCCCGCCCACTGGTGCTGCCGCTGGCACTGGCCGGTGAAAGCACCCTCTCTGCCGAACTTCAGCATCAGGATATCAGGGTCAAAACCGTCGACAGCCTGTTGTCCTGGCAGCAAGCCCAGTGGGGCTGGCAAGGGCGGCTCGACCTGGCGGGCAAAGCCGCCGGGCACGACCTGGCCGGATTTTGGCGGGGCCGTATCGATGCGTCAGGCCTCGCCGGCGAACCGGCCAGCCTGACGGTCAAGGGACCGGACCTGGTGCTGGCGCTGCGCTTGCCGGTGACCGGCTTTCACACGCCGCACTGGACCGCGCGGGCGGCGTTCAATGGCCACTATGGCAACTACCCCCTCACCGGGGTGCTCAGTGCCAGCTATACGCAAGGGCATTGGGAAGGCGCCGTGGAAGGCAGCTCTCGGCCCCCATTTTATGCACAGGGCGGGGTCCTGAAGCTGAGCGCCTCCTGGTATGGCAAACAGGGGCGGTGGTTCCTGGGCACGGGTAGCCGCGCCACGATTGCCGAGGGTCTGATCGGAACCACGCTGATCAAGCCGATAGCCGTCGTCGCCACCACGCCATTACGCCTCGGCCCCCAGGGAATGTTCGGTGCCTTGCAGCTCAAGGCGGATGGCGTCGTGGCGACGCGCTGGGGATTGCCTACCGTCACCGGGCAGATGGCCGTCTCCGGGCAGCAAGGCAGGGCCAGGCTGCGCGTGCCGGCCTGGCAATCCGAGCTGACCCTGACCGCAGCGCTGGCTAGCCGCGGGAAGAAAACCGGCGCGAAAGGCACGCTGGAGATAACAACCCCCCTGTCTGCCGCGATGAGCCGTAGCCTCGGCGTCACCTTGCAGAAAGGCAGGCTCAATGGCCAGGGTCGCTGGCAGTGGCAGGATCACTGGCAGCTGCAAGGCGACATGGCCGTGTCCGGGCTGGCGCTGGACTGGGGCGGCATTCTGGCGTCGGGCGGCAATGGGGCCGCGCATATTGAGCTGCACCAAGATGGCCTAACGCTCACCAGCAACGGGCTTATCACGCTGGCCGAACTGGAGGTGGGCACCCTGGTGCGCAATGTCCGCATGACGGTGCAATCCGACCTGGCCACCTGGCACTTCGCCGATGTTTACGCCGACATGCTGGGGGGCCATATGCGCGCCGCTGCGCTGCAATGGCCCTCCCCGCAGTATCAGGCGGTGACGATCAGTCGCATCGACCTGGCGGAGGTGGCCGCGCTGCAAAACGCTCCCAACCCGACCGTTCAGCTCGCCGGCCGCGTGGGCGGGCATCTGCCGCTACAGTTGATGAAGGATTCGCTGGCCTTGCAGGGGGGGCGCATGAGCAATGAAGGCCCCTTATCACTGAAGGTCTTGCCCTCTGCCGGCGTCAGCGCCATGGGCCAATCCAACCGCGCGGTGCGGCTGGCGCTGGATACGCTGAGCAACCTGGCGATTCATGACTTTCAGGCACGCCTGAATATGAAACCAGACGGCTGGCTGGATGCTGTGGTGACCATCAAGGGCCAGAACCCACAGCAAAACAGCCTGCCGGTCGTACTAAACTACACGCATCGGGAAAATGTGTTGGAGCTATTACGCAGCCTGCGTATTGGTGATGAGATCTCCCGGCGGCTATTGAACCGGCATCCGGTGGAAGGCTCACGCTGACATGAGGTGGAGGACTCACCATGAAACCCGTTTGGCTTGTGGCCTTACTGCCTCTGGCAGCCTGCACCCCACGGGTCGCACTCGAGGCCCCAAAAGATCCGATCACCATCAATCTGAATGTGAAGATTGACCATGAGATCCGCCTCAAGGTGGAAAAAGATGTCGATAAACTCATCACTGAAGACCGCACATTGTTCTAGGAACTGGCCATGAAAACGACAACCCGATTGATGGCGGTGCTACTGCTGGCCTGCAGTGCGCTGGCCATGGCGCTTGACCTGGATAGTGCCAAGTCACAGGGACTGGTGGGGGAACAACCAAATGGTTATCTGGGGGTGGTCAAGGCAACCCCGGACGCCGTAGAGCTTGCAGCGGATATCAATGCCAAGCGCCGCGCCGCCTACGAAGCCATTGCCAAGAAAAACGGCGCGACCTTGGATCAAGTGGCCATCCTGGCAGGGCAGAAAGCCATAGAAAAGACGGCGCTGGGGACTTACGTAAAAACCCCTGATGGTCAGTGGGTCAAAAAGTAGTGCCCGGCGAAAGTACCGAACACTGGTCTGCCCTGATTTTTATAAACATCCGGTTCGGGTCATAAGCGGTCCATAGAGAAGGGGTGCTTTCGGCCCAAAGCAGACGCTGGAGCGTTACCTCTGGCTCTATAACCACCCACTGCCGCAGAAGGCCTTGGCACACGAGTCACCCGTTCAGACCTTGAAACGCTGGCAGGCCAAGCACCCGGAATTATTTGTTAAACGCGTAACCAATCGTCCGGGACCCGACAATTACAGAGCGGCCAAAGCGATCAGACTACAAATCTGACGGCTCTGCCTTCGAAGGTTCGAATCCTTCTCCCTCAACCAGCATTCAGCAAAAAACCCGGGCCCGTGCGCCGGGCTTTTTGCGCTGCGTTTGTCGCCCTGCCACGGCTGCACGGCGCACGTCCTACTGACGCGTCGATCGTCATAACTTGTAGGCGCAATCCCTGCAAGGGGCGCTGCGCCGTCACCCCATCAGTCCGGGGCCGCCTGACAGGGTGATGCCTACGCATGGTGTGCTCCCATCTTTTCGGGCACGCCTTGGATGAGGCGCCACTCGTCGTGGCGCCCCGCCCCCCCTTACTTGCCGCCTTTCGGCATGATGGATCGATAGAGCACCTTGTTCTTCATCATAAGCATCGTCCCGTCTGTCGCTTCCATGGGCTCCCCATCCATCATCGACATTGGCTTGCCATATTTGTCGGTCATGGTCATGCCGCCGACGTTGTCGATGTACAAGGTCGAGCCATCCTTGAGGCTGACCCGATCCGGCGGCTCGCCGCGCATCGACGCACAAGCTGAGAGTGTCAACGCACCTGCAGCGATCATGCCGTACACAAAACCTTTATTCATAATGATTCCTTTCATTGAATCATGAACTGTTTAGAACGACTTGAAGTCATGCGCAGGTCAATCTGCCGACGGCCTCCTTTCCCGGATGGTTTTACCGCATTCCTGATTGCTTCTTGTCACGGTAGAGGCATGTCCGGGGTGACGGGCACAGACGACAGAGGCACGAGTACCATACCGCCTGTCATTACTTCCCGGCTTCTCTCCTGCACTGTGGCTTGGGCTGGGCTGGCCAGGGCAAGGCAAGGCAGAGCTATGACAACGCCACCCGCTGTAAATCCCGCCGCCACTTTAAGCTAGACCAACTCTTGGGATGAAGGGGAAACGAAGCGCATTCATCGTTTGGACTTCACTCGATCCAACGCGCCCCCGTACCGACTATCCTGAATATAGGAAGGAGCGACGAACGCATCGAGAAGTCGATCGAGGCGGCGTTCGAGAGCGGCTGGCGCCTCGTGGGATCCGCCCGCAGACTCCTCCCTCGGGCACCTTCGTCCGCGCCGCGCGGCGAGGAGCGGGTGCTGGCGTGACACTATTTGAACGTTGCCGGTGAACGCGAACGGTCCACCGTGGCGTGGGTGGGGCGGGCCGGCCGGTTCGGGCCGGGTACGCCCCGACGATTAGAGGAGGTTCATCATGGCGATCGCTATCACCCTATCCGAATACCTAGAACGTTCGGGCATGGAGTATGACGTCGTGCGGCACCCGGTCAGCCAGTACAGCATGGAGACCGCCGAGCTCGCCCATATCCCGGGCGGCCGTGTGGCCAAGACCGTGCTGCTGGAAGATGAGCGGGGCTTTGTCGCGGCGGTACTGCCGTCGACCTGCCACGTGCAGCTTTCCGTGCTGCGTCGCGACACCGGACGTTCGTTGCGCTTCGCGCGCGAGGAAGAGCTGAGCGAGCTGTTCAAGGACTGCGAAGTGGGGGCCATCCCTCCGCTCGCGCCGGTCTATAGCGGCATGGCCACCTATGTCGACGACTCCCTGTTGCAGGAGGCAGACGTGTACTTCGAGGCCGGAGACCACCGGGAACTGATCCACATGCGCACCGATGCCTTCATGAAGCTGATGGCCGGGGCAGAGCGCGGACACTTCAGCAAGTAGCCCGGATATTCGACCCTCAGTAGGGCGGAAGCCTCGCCAGAGGCGTTCCGCCACTTTTTCGCCCTGTGCACCGCTGGGCATTGGCGCTTCCGGCGGAACGCTCTACGTCGCGGCAAGCGACTTTTCCGGCTCGACCAAGCTTTCGGTTCGGGCAAGGTTGGCCGAGGCTATTGGAATTCTTCGCCGCAGCCGGATCGGCTTGCCCCAATTGCTCGAACCCCGACAAAAGGCCGAGGCTCAAGCGACCTCGGCCAAACCTTCCAGCGTCCGCGCTGCTGCTAGCCGCATCTCCCCGCCAGCGTGGTGGCCTGTCCTGCACGATCGCCCTATTCCTTCGCCGACCAACCGAGCGCCGCAAAGTGCAGCACCCATTCGCGCCGGCCGTCGACGCCGATCAGCGCCGCCGCCTCGTCGTCGTAGAAGCCGCCGACCGGGCACGCCGCCAGCTCACGCGCGACGGCGCCGAGCAGCCAGCGCTCGCCCAGCATGCCGGCCTCGAGGTAGGCGTGGCGGTAGCCGCGCGGCCCTTGCGCCAGCATCCGTTCGCGGTCGGCCGACAGCACCAGCACCACGGCGGCGTCGCCGATCACGTCCTGCGACAGCGCCGCCGACCGTGCCGCGGCGGCGAAGTCGCCCTCGTGCACGCGCACCAGCGCATGACCCGGAACGTAGCGGTACACGCCCGGCTTGAGCCCGGCGACGCGGTCGACCACCAGGTTGATGCGGATCGCGTCCGACAGCTGTGGCGGCTGCGCCATGTCGGCCAGCAACGACGACAGCGCTGGAAGCGGCACCGGCGCGTCGAGGAAACGCCGCTGGCTGCGCCGCTGGATGATCGTGCGGCTCACGCCTTCGGCGGCGGGCTCGGGCGGTGGCAGCGCGATGCGCCCGGCGCCGGCCTCGTCGGGCAAGAGCCGCAGCGAGGTGGCGCGGTGCACCATGCCGGTGACGCCGATCGAGAGGTCGGCCGGCGCCGGGGGGGCCGCGAAGCGCGCGGCAGGCGGTGCGCCTTCGTGCGGTGCGCGGCCGGCCGCGCGCCGCAGCTCCACAACGGCGAGCACGCCCTCCTCGACGCCGTCGATGCCGATGGCCCGGGCGGCCTGCGCCTCGTCGAAGCGCGCGACGAGCGTGGCCCGCATCCCCGCCTGGTGGGCAGCCAGCCGCAGGTTCTCGAGCAGGTGGCCGGCGTCCGCGACCGCGTAGCGGTAGGCGCGGTCGCGGTACTTGTAGCCGGTGCGGCGGAACACCGCCGAGAGCACGACGAGCGCGTCGGCGTCTTCCGCCCCGAGCGCGGCCGGCAGCGCACCGAGCGCTTCGAGGCGCTCGTGCTCGGCGTCGTAGTGATAGAGCCCGGCCGGCAAGCCATCGACCTTGCGCGCCGCCACATAAAGCTCACTCGGGAACAGCGCGCCGGACGACGGCGAGGCGCGCAGCGCGAGGCCGCCGCGCCGCGCCGTGATGCCGGCCGACAGGTACAGCAGCTCGCCCAGCTCGGCGACGCTCAGACGTTCCTTGCGCGGCGCGGGGGCGCGCAGCGCGTCGCCCAGTCCTTGCTCGCGGGTCTTTGCGCGCGCGAGCGCGACGTGCGGCGCGTCCGGGTAGCGCTTGAAGGCGGGCGGCGGCGCGCCCCATTCGACCCCCGGCGCGCGCCGGAACACGCGGCCGCGCGACTCCGACGAGAATTCGTGATAGCGGACCACCGCATCGACCGGCCCCGCCCCAGCCTCGGCGGCGGTCCAGCGGACCGCCACCTCGCTCGCGCCGTGGCGCGTGCCAAGAAAGAACGCCACACCGAGGGCGGCGACAACCGCCAGCGCCTTGCCGACCGCGACCGGGCCTCGCTTGTCTTTGCCGGCAGCCTGCGGCGCCGGCGTGTGCCGCAGCCAGCGCAGCACGGCCGGCAGGTTGAAGACCAGGTGCACCGAGACCAAGAGCAGCGTGCAGTAGCCGAACAGATAGTGCCAGTCGAACACCGGCAGCTGCTGGTTGGCCACCCAGAACACGCCGAGGCCCGCCGTCGTCAGGAGATACGCGATCAGCAGCAGGCTGGTCTCGACGTTGAGCGCGACGCGCGAAGGCGCGCGGCCGCGCCACGTCGACACGGCGACATACAGCGCGTAGAGCGACAAGGGCAGCAGCACCCAGACGATTTTCGGCACCATGTCCTGACACCTTGCGTGAGGGGAGAAATTCGGGGGAATGCTAAATTCTATCCCTGTTTGGAAGAGATATCCGGGGGCGGCATCCTCCATCCCGATGACCACAATCACCGCCCCGTTCCCTTCTCGGCCAACCCAGCACCCAAGGTTGGCCGACAGCAAAAAGCCCGGGCCATACGCCCGGGCTTTTTGTTTTTCCGCCGTGGCAAAGTTTTACCCCTCCACGCACGCGGCAAAGCCCGCCCTGATCTCCTCCTGCGGCAATTGATGTCCGATCAGCACGATGTCCGACACCGGCGCTTCGCCCTGCCCCCACTCGCGCCCGTAGTCGAAACCGTTGATGCGATGCACCCCCTGGAACACCAGGCGGCGCGCCTCGGCGCTAACCGCCAGCACGCCCTTGTAGCGCAACAAAGCGTCGCCGTGGTGCTCCACCAGCTGGCGCATGAAGTCGCTGATGCGACCGAGGTCGAGCGGGCCGTCGTGGTGCAAGTGCACGGCGGCGATGTCGTCGCCGAACGAGCGCGCTCCTGCCGGACGGAAGCTCAACGGGCCAGCCTTGCCGCGCCGCAGAATATCCTCGTCCAGATGAAAGCCGCGCACGCCGAACAGCAGCTCGCGGCCGATCCTGCCGTGCTCCAGCCGGTACTGCGCCGCCTCGCTGTTGATGCCGGCCAGGCGCTCGGCCAACGCATCGAGCGCTTCGGCGTCGGCCAGATCGGCCTTGGAAATCAATAAACGGTCGGCAAAGCCCACCTGCTTGCCCGCCACCGGCTGCTCGTCCAGCTGCTTGGCGCCGTGCAGCGCGTCCACCACGGTGATCACCGCGTCCAGCGCGTACGCGTCGGCGAGCAGGGGGTCGCCGAAAAAGGTCTGCGCGATCGGCGTGGGGTCGGCGAGGCCGGTGGTTTCGATCACCACGCGCTCGAACGCCAGCTCGCCGGACTGCTTCCGTTCATACAGTGAATGCAAATGGCGCGACAGGTCGCCGCGGATGGTGCAGCACAGGCAGCCGTTGGTCATTTCCACCAGCTCGGCGGTCTCCTGGATCAACAGATCGCTATCGATGTTGACCGGGCCGAACTCGTTCTCGATCACGACGATGCGCTCGCCGGCGGTCGCCAGCAGGTGGTTGAGCAAGGTGGTTTTGCCGGCGCCGAGAAAGCCGGTCAGCAGGGTGACCGGGATCGGTGCGTTTATGGATAGGCTCATGGCGTTTCTCACTTAAAGCGACACGCCGGGCGCAAACCCGGCGTATTGGTTACCACATCAGCAGCAGCGCCCCACCTTGCCGTCACCGCCGCCGTAGCGGGCGTCCTGACGCTCGCGGAAAAACTCCTCGTACGTCATCGGCGTCTGGTCCGGATGGTTGGCGCGCATATGCGCCACGTAGGTGTCGTAGTCGGGCAAGCCCACCATCAGGTTGGCGGCCTGCCCGAGATATTTACCCAGTTTGCTCAGCTGATCGAACATCGCCGTCCTTAAACCCGGTTTTCCGCCAGTTGCGCCGGGGTTTCCTGGGCGGTCGGGTGGCTAACGCGCCAGGCGGCCCAGCAAGCGCGCACGCCGTACACCAGCACGCTCAGCACCACCAGGATAAAGAACGCGGCCAGCCCGGCGTCCAGGCGGTCGTTGAACACCACCTGCTGCATCTGTTCCAGGCTCTTGGCCGGCGCCAGCACCTTGCCGCTGTCCAGCGCGGCCTGGTATTTGGCGGCGTGCGCCAGGAAGCCCACTTTCGGGTTGTCCGAGAAGATCTTCAGCCAGCCGGCGTACAGCGTGCAGATCAGCAGCCACGCGGTCGGCACGATGGTCACCCAGGCGTAGCGCTCGCGCTTGAGCTTGAACAGCACCACGGTGGCCAGGGTCAGCGCGACGGCGGCCAGCATCTGGTTGGCGATGCCGAACAGCGGCCACAGCGTGTTGATGCCGCCGAGCGGATCGACCACGCCCTGATACAGGAAGTAGCCCCACGCCGCCACGCACAAGCCGGTGGCGGCAAAGTTGGCAACCCAAGAATCGGTGCGCTTCAAGGAAGGCGCAAACACGCCCAGCAGGTCCTGCAGCATGAAGCGGCCGGCGCGGGTGCCCGCGTCCACCGCGGTCAGGATGAACAGCGCTTCGAACAGGATGGCGAAGTGGTACCAGAACGCCTTCATGCCGTCGCCGCCGAACACGCCGGACAGGATCTGCGCCATGCCCACCGCCAAGGTCGGCGCGCCGCCGGTGCGCGAGATGATGGTGCTCTCGCCCAGCTCCTTAGCCGTTTGCGTCAGCATTTCCGGCGTAATCACAAAGCCGAACTGCGAGACCGCCAGCGCGGCCGACTCGGCCGTCTTGCCGAGCACCGCCGCCGGGCTGTTCATCGCAAAATAGACGCCCGGGTCGATGCAGGCGGCGGCCACCAGCGCCATGATGGCGACGAAGGACTCCATCAGCATGCCGCCGTAACCGATGAACGGCGCGTGCGTTTCGTTCTCCAGCAGTTTCGGCGTGGTGCCGGACGAGATCAGCGAATGGAAGCCGGACACGGCGCCGCAGGCGATGGTGATGAACAGGAACGGAAACACGCTGCCCGACCATACCGGACCGGTGCCGTCCAGGAAGCGCGTGGTCGCCGGCATTTTCAGCTCCGGCATCACGATGACGATGCCGATGGCCAGGCCGACGATGGTGCCGATCTTCAGGAAGGTGGACAGGTAATCGCGCGGCGCCAGCAGCAGCCACACCGGCAGCACCGAGGCGATGGCGCCGTAGCCGATCAGAATCCAGGTCAGCTGGGTGCCGGTGAAGGTGAACAGCGGGGCCAAGACCGGGTCGGCCGCCACCTGGCCGCCGCCGACGATGGCCAGCATCAAGAGCACAAAGCCGATCAGCGAGATCTCGCCGATGCGGCCCGGGCGCAGATAACGGGTGTAGATGCCCATGAACAGAGCGATCGGAATGGTCGCCGCCACCGTGAAGGCGCCCCACGGGCTTTCCGCCAGCGCCTTGACCACGATCAGCGCCAGCACCGCGAGGATGATCACCATGATCATGAAGGTGCCGAACAGCGCGATCACGCCGGGAATCGGGCCGAGCTCGGACTTGATCAAGTCACCGAGCGAACGGCCGTCGCGCCGGGTCGAGATGAACAGCACCATGAAATCCTGCACCGCGCCGGCGATCACCGCGCCGGCCAGAATCCACAGCATGCCCGGCAAATAGCCCAGCTGTGCCGCCAATACCGGCCCTACCAGCGGGCCGGCGCCGGCGATAGCGGCGAAGTGGTGGCCGAACAGCACATACTTATTGGTGGGAACGTAATCGAGGCCGTCGTTGTGGCGCACGGCCGGGGTTTGACGGTTGGGGTCCAGCTGCATCACCTTCTTGGCGATAAAGCGGCTGTAGTAGCGATAAGCTACCAGGTAGATGGAAACCGCCGCGGCGACGATCCACAGCGCGTTGATGGTTTCTCCACGATGCAGGGCAACAGTGCCAAGCGCGAACGCGCCGACGACCGCTACCAAAAACCACGGAAGGTGGCTGGCAAGTCGTTGCATTGCTTTCTCCTAGAATCGGCTATCGCTCGTAGGCGAGCCGTTTTATTGTTCCCATGCGGGACATACGCAGACACGTACACGAGCCCTACTATTAACGATTCTTGTCTCATAAAGAATTCGGAGTTCTACGCACGGCCGTCATACGTAGAACTACGTAGAAGTGATTTCTTAGCCCCGTAAGGCCTTATGCAGCTCAGACTCAAGATCGTCCTTCTCACCATCCTGCCGCTGTTGCTGGCGATGAGCGCGCTCGGCACGCTGGTGGTCCACCGCGCCGACCGCCTGGCCGAACAGCAAGCCGTGTTGATCGAAGACAGCCTGTACAGCGCGAAACAGGCCGAGCTTCAGCATTACGTGCAGCTGGCGCTGACCGCCATCGACCCGCTCTACCGCTCGGGCCGCAACGATGCCGCCACCCAAGAGCAAGCCAAGCGCATCTTGAGCGGCATCAGTTACGGCGATGACGGTTATTTCTTCGTGTACGATCTGGCCGGCAAAAACCTGGTGCACCCGCGCAAACCGGAGCTGGTGGGGCGCAATCTATGGGATCTCACCGACCCGCACGGCCGCCATGTGATCCGCTCCTTGCTGAACAAGGCGCAGCATGGCGGCGGCTTTCAGCGCTACGAATGGGAAAAGCCCACCACCCGCAAGATGAGCGAAAAACTCGGCTATGTGGTGCTGCTGGAGCGCTGGGGCTGGATGATCGGCACCGGCGTTTATCTTGACGACGTGGAACGCGCCATCCGCGCCTCGCGCGATAAGGCGCGCGCCAACGTCCACGCCACGCTGTGGGACATCGCCGCCGTCGCGCTCGGCGCGGTGCTGTTGGTGTTTGCCGGCGGGCTCGCGCTCAACGTCAGCGAATACCGCGTGGCCGACAAAAAGCTCAAGGTGCTGGCCCAGCGCCTAGTCAACTCGCAAGAACAGGAACGAGCGCGCGTCTCGCGCGAGCTGCACGACGGCATCAGCCAGTTGTTGGTCTCGACCAAATTTCAGTTCGAACTGGTGCAGCACAAACTGGAAAGCGGCGGTCTCGACGTGCTGGAGGCGCTGAACAAGGGCCTGGCGGGGCTCACCGAAGCGCTGGGCGAAGTGCGCCGCGTCTCGCACGACTTGCGCCCTTCGGCACTCGACATGCTGGGCCTGTCGGCCGCGCTGGGCCAGCTGGCGAGCGAATTCGAACAGCGCACCGGCACCAAGGTCGTCGTCGGCAACCGGCTCGGCGACCTCGTCTTGCCCGACCTCGAGGCCGTCGCGCTGTTTCGCATCGCGCAGGAGGCGTTTACCAATATCGAAAGGCACGCCAGCGCCAAATCCGTCGCACTGGAACTGGGCTGCGTCGATCGAACGATACGGCTGGCCATCACCGACGACGGCTGCGGCTTCGACGTCGAAGGCGTGAGCCGATCGACCACCGGCGGCATCGGCCTGCACAATATCCGCGAGCGCGTCGAGCACCTCGGCGGCACGCTCGTCCTCTCGTCCACGTCGGCGGGCACCCTACTGGAAGTCACGCTGCCGCTCCGTTCGGAAGAATCCCATCATGCAAGCTAAGCCCCAACGCGTCCGCCTTGTGCTGGTCGACGACCATCCCCTCGTGCGCGACGGATTGCGTGCCCGCCTCGACGCCGTACCGCACATCGACGTCGTCGGCGAAGCCGGCAGCGGCGCCGAGGCGCTCGCGCTCGCCGACGCCGTGCACCCCGACCTGATGCTGGTGGATATCGGCATGAAAGGGATGAACGGCATCCAGCTCACCGCCGAACTGCGCACGCAACACCCAGGCCTGATGGTGGTCATCCTCAGCATGTACGACAACGCCGAGTACGTGACCAGCGCGATCCGCGCCGGCGCGCGCGGCTATGTGCTCAAAGACGCGCCGTCGCACGAGATCATCGCCGCCATCGAAGCGGCCATGGCGGGCGGCAGCTACTACAGCGCCGCAGTCACCCATACCTTGATCGCACCGCCGGCGGCCGCAGACGATTCGCTGACCGAGCGCGAACGCGAAGTCCTACTGCTGCTGGCGCAGGGACTCAGTAACAAGGCCATCGCCCAGCTGCTCAACATCAGCGTGCGCACCGCCGAGACGCATCGCCTTAGCATCCGCCGCAAGCTGGACATCGAAAGCGCGGCAGGATTCGTCAAATACGCGATGGAAAAAGGCTGGCTCTAAGATGCCTGATGGCGGCCGCATATCGTTGCATCCTTTGCTGCAGACGATTCACTTTCTCAAGCCATGGCTCTCACAAAGACCATGGACGGCAGCCCGGTAGGGCGCAATAAGCGCAGCGCATTGCGCCGAATGCAGCACTTCAATAAAAACAGCCCGCCTGACCCGCGGGCGGTTTTCTTTTTAGGCTCGGCCAACCTTTTCGATTCAGGCAAGGTTGGCCGAGCCCGATGAAAACACCGCCTTGCAGGCAGATCGATGCAAGCCCGCATAGCCGCTCAGGCGCGAAACTTCGACCAGAGCATCGCCCGCACTCCCCCATCAATCCCCGGACAAGAAACAAGTTGGCCGAGGCTCCCAACCCGGCCTCGGCCAACCTTTCCAGCGTTTGAACCGACTACGTCTTCAGCAAAAAGCCCGGGCTCACGGCCCGGGCTTTTTGTGTTGGCGAACCGGCAGGCAGGCGGGGCGAAACTCGTCATCTCGCTGTCCCCGGTCCGGCGAGCGCCCCGGACGGCAGCGGGGCCCATACCGGCTATCCTGAAAAGAGGAACGAGACCCGGTGAACAAGGACCGTCCACCGTGGCGAGGGGTTTGTCGGCCGGCTCGGGCCGGACCGGGAAGGCCCCGATGAGAGGAGGTTCATCATGGCGATCGCTATCACCCTATCCGAATACCTGGAACGTTCTGGCATGGAGTATGACGTCGTGCGGCACCCGGTCAGCCAGTACAGCATGGAGACCGCCGAGCTCGCCCATATCCCGGGCGACCGTGTGGCCAAGACCGTGCTGCTGGAAGATGAGCGGGGCTTTGTCGCGGCGGTGCTGCCGTCGACCTGCCACGTGCAGCTTTCGGTGCTGCGTCGCGACACCGGGCGTCCGTTGCGCTTCGCCCGCGAGGAAGAGTTGAGCGAGCTGTTCAAGGACTGCGAAGTGGGGGCCATCCCTCCGCTCGCGCCGGTCTATGGCGGCATGGCCACCTATGTCGACGACTCCCTGTTGCAGGAGGCAGACGTGTACTTCGAGGCCGGAGACCACCGGGAACTGATCCACATGCGCACCGATGCCTTCATGAAGCTGATGGCTGGGGCAGAGCGCGGACACTTCAGCCGGCATCTATGATTCCCGGCATCGCCGGGGCCGGTTTTCCTGCCGCCGCACACCTTTCCGGTGTGCGGCGTTTGCTTGTAGCGCGATGGCCATGCGGCGGGGCTCTGTTGCAGAAATCAGCGCGGAAGCGGCGGTTCAGCGGTTCCGGTAAGCTGAACGGTTCAAATCCCTGCTCGCCTGACCCGTTCGGGGCTGCATCTACTGATCGACAGTACCGGCATCAAAATGCTGGGCGAGGGCGAGTGGGCTGCGTGCGAATTTTCAATTCGCTCAGGGATAACGAAAAAGTACGGCGCGGAGTAGCGTCGCCAATGGCGCAACGTTCATCAGGTCATTGATGCCGAGACCGTGGAAATCCGGGCCATCGAGATCACCGGCAACTCGGTCGGTGATGCGCCGATGCGGTCGGAACGGTCGTCCCAACTCTCCGAGTATGAACGGATGGCCTCGGTTAGGGCAGATGGCGCCTACGATACCAAGGCCTGCCATGAGGCGATTGCCCAGCGCCAGGCTGACGCCATCATTCTGGTGCGGAAGAACGGGAGACCTTGGCAAGAAAACCGTGTCGGGGCCGGTGTACGCAATGAGATCCTGCGCAGTACCAAACGGTTGGGCCGGACGATCTGGAAGAAATGGTCGGGCTATCACCGACGCAGCTTAGTAGAGGCCAAGATGCGTTGCTTCAAGTTGCTGGGAGAGCGTGTCATGGCTAGAGACTTCGAGCGCCAGGTCGCCGAGCTGCAGATCCGTGCGGTGATCCTGAATCGCTTCACCCGACTCGGCACGCCGGTAACGGTCCCCATGCTCTGAGTCCGTCTGGGGAAAGGGGCTTTGCGCGCTTGATTTTATTTGCGCAACAAAGCCCCTTCAGATAGAAAAGCTGGCCACGATCCGTCGGCGACCCCCTCCCCCCGCGTCGACCGATGCAGCAATTGCGTCCCGAGGGCGGCCTCGAGATCGCCGATGCGCTTGCTGACGACCGACTTCGAGAGGTCGAGACGTGCGGCGGCCGCGGTGAAACTGCCGGTCTCCATGACCAGCAGGAAGGCTTCGATGTCGTTCAGTCGCTAGCGCATCGTTCGTCAACGGCAAACAGGCTGTTCGTGAAGAAAGGCTACGGTCTTGGAGCGCCCGGTCTTAAGATGGGGAAGCAAGCTTGATTGCCCCCGAGCCAAGCGACTAACTTGCCCTTGTCGGGCGGTGTGCAGGTCAACGCCACAGCAGGAAACGGCTTATGAGACTGATCGCGTCCGCAAGTGTCACCTCCACCCCCTTCAACTATACGCACCGCGTCGAGACCGCCGGCTTCGAGTTGTTGAGCGACGAGCCTCCCTCGTCGGGAGGCCAGAACGCCGGGCCGGCCCCCTACGACTACCTGCTGGCGAGCCTGGGAGCGTGTACCGCAATCACGCTGCGGATGTACGCCGAGAAAAAAGGCTGGCACATCGGCGAACTCCAGATATCGCTGACGCTTTCAAAGGACCAGGAAGGCCGGGCATGGATCGAACGGAGCATCAGCACCGATGCGCTCTTGGACGACACCCAGTGGGCCCGGCTGCTCGAGATCGCGGATAAGTCGCCGGTCACCCGGACGCTGCTCAAGGGGGCGAACATCTCGACGTCGCGTGCGGCCCCGGAAAACGTCTGACGCGCCTTCCGCTTTCGGCGACCTCGGACATGTCGCCAGCGCTCTGCCTCGCTGTTATTCGTACGGCACGGCATGGCCCGTCCCCTCCAAGCAGGGCCTGACCTGTATGGTCAGGCCCTGCCCTCGCATTATTCGCTTGGCAGGCTACCGCTATCGCTGCGAATCCAGCTCCTCATGGTGGGTCACCACATCCTGCGCCTTCGTGTAGCTCTCGATCAGCAACTGGTACGCCGGGAAAATCTTGGTGTAGACCTCGGCCCACTGCAGCGCATCCTCGCGGTTCCAGGTCTTTTGCAGCTCCGAGGCCACCGCTGCGGTATCCATCGGTACCACGCCGGCCTGTACCACGCGAGCCAAGGTGATTTCCTGTGCCATCTTCGAGTAGGTGCCCGAGGCGTCGACTACGGCAAACACCTTGTAGCCATCGGTAACCGCGCTGATGGCGGGGAAAGCCATGCACACGCTGGTGATCGTGCCGGCGATGATCAAGGTCTTGCGCCCGGTGGCCTTGACCGCCGCGACGAAGTCCGGGTTGTCCCAGGCGTTGATCTCGCCCTTGCGCGCGACGTACTGGGCGTGCGGCGCGTTCTCGTGAATTTCCGGAATCAGCGGACCATTGGGGCCCTGCGGCACCGACGCGGTGGTGATGACCGGGAGCTTGGACAGCGTCGCCATCTTGGCCAGTGCGGCGGCGCGCGCCCGCAGCTCCGGCATCGGCATGTCGCCACGGTCTGGAACAAGCCGCTCTGGTGATCGATCAGCAGCATGACGGCATCGCTGGGGTCGATGGCCGGGCGTTGACCGTTGAAGTTGGCCGGGGTGCTCATAGCGTTTCTCCTAAGCGTGGGACGATGCATCGACACCGTCGGGTTGAAGTGCCCTATCGCGCCGGATGGGCGACTAAGGCACCTCGTCAAGTTGGCCGAAGCGGCCGCTATTGAAATCGGCGATGGCCTCGCTGATTTCGTCCTGGCTGTTCATCACGAACGGACCGTAGCCGACGACCGGTTCATCGATCGGCTCACCGCTCAGCAGCAACACCGTCGCGTCGCTGTTTGCTTCCAGCGCGATATCCGTACCGTCGCGGTCCAGCATCACCATCTGCGCCTCGCGCGCTACCGCGTCGCCGTTGACCTGTACGGCGCCGTGCAGCACGATCAGCGCCAGCGTGCGGCCGGCCGGGACGCTCAGCTCAGTGTAGCCGCCGCTCTTCAGCTGCAGATCCCACACGTCCATCGGCGTGAAGGTGCGCGCCGGCCCCTTGTTGCCGAGGTAGTCTCCGGCGATGACGCGCACCCGGCCCGTTCCATCCGGTAACGGGACCGATGGGATGTCGGCATCCAGTAGGGTCTGGTAGCCCGGTGCGGCCATCTTGTCTTTGGCCGGCAGGTTGACCCACAGCTGCACCATCTCTAGCGTGCCGCCGCTGCGGGTGAACGCCTCCGAGTGGAACTCCTCGTGCAGGATGCCGGAGGCGGCGGTCATCCACTGCACATCGCCGGGGCCGATGCGGCCGCCGCTGCCGGTCGAGTCGCGGTGCTCCAGCTCGCCCTGGTAGACGATGGTCACCGTTTCGAAGCCGCGATGCGGATGCTGACCCACGCCGCGCGGACGCGCGGCCGGCTTGAATTCGGCCGGACCGGCAAAATCGAGCATCAGGAACGGGCTCGTATGTTGGCCGTGGCTTTGATATGAGAACAGCGTGCGCACCGGGAAACCGTCGCCGACCCAATGCGCTCTGGGGCTGCTGTAGACGCCGAGAATTTTTTTCATCGCCTGCTCCTAGTTTGCGGCCGGTAAGGCCAATCGGGGGATGGCTGAAGCATAGTGGCGCACCGATGGTGCCGGTAGATGGCGTGATATATCCTCAGTGTCCTATTGATAGGACGATGAAGCCGCCATGCAACAGGATCTCAACGATCTCTATTACTTCGCTCAGGTGGCCGACCATCAAGGCTTTGCACCGGCCGGCCGGGCGCTGGGCATCCCGAAGTCGAAGCTGAGCCGCCGCGTCGCCCTGCTCGAGGAGCGGCTCGGTGTACGCTTGATCCAGCGCTCGACGCGCCGCTTCTCGGTCACCGAGGTCGGACAGCGCTACTACGTCCACTGCAAGGCCATGCTGGTCGAGGCGGATGCCGCGCAGGACGCCATCGACGTGATCCGCGCCGAACCGCAAGGGATCGTGCGCCTGAGTTGTCCGGTGGCGCTGCTGCACGCGCGGGTCGGCGCGATGTTGGCCGAGTTCATGGTCGAGCATCCAAAGGTGACCGTGCTACTGGACGCGACCAACCGGGCCGTCGACGTGATTGGCGAAGGGGTCGACGTGGCGATCCGCGTGCGCGTCCCGCCACTGAAGAACAGCGATCTGGTGATGAAGCTGTTGGGAAAACGGACCTGGTGTCTGGTGGCGAGCCCGGCGCTGCTGGGAAAGCATGGCGTGCCGGCGGTCCCGGCCGATCTGAGCGGCCTGCCGAGCCTGGACCTGGGACCGCCTCAACCCGAGCATGTCTGGCAACTCGACGGCCCCGACGGCGCGCAGGCGGCGCTGCACCATACGCCACGGCTGGTGACTGACGACATGGTCATGCTACGCGAGGCAGCAATCGCCGGAGCCGGCGTGGTAACCCTGCCGACGATGATGATCAGGGAAGAACTCGAACAGGGACGACTAGTGAGGGTCATTCCTGACTGGGCACCGAAGGGCGGTGTGATCCATGCCGTTTTCCCGTCGCGGCGCGGCCTGCTACCGGCCGTGCGCCAGCTGATCGACTTCCTGGCGCTGCGCTTTGGGCAGCTCGAAGAAAACTAGGAGGGCAGAAAACGGCAGCCCGAGCCATCCGCGGACGCCCCTCGAGCCGCCGCGCGCAGCCGGCAGCCGAGTTCCCAGGCGGTCGACTTGTCGAAGCGCGTAAAACGCAGCGCCGCCTCCTGCTCTGCGATGCGCGCGAGGTCGGCGTCGATCTCCCGGCTCATGCTCTACCCTCCCCGCTCAGCTCGACCTCGCGCCGCTCGGCGGCGCTGACGCAGCCGGCTTCGATCAGCGTCATCACGGCGATCGCGTCGTCGGCGCTCACCGGGTTGGCCGAGCCGTCGCGGATCGCGTCTCGCAGCGCCGCGTAGTAGGCCGGGTAGTCGCCGCGCCGCGTCGGCACCGTCTCGTACACCGGCGCGCCGTCCTGCCAGCTCGTCAGCGTGCCGTGGCGCACATCGCGCCCCCAGTCGGCGGCGGGCGGGAAGCGGCCGGCCTTGAGCGCCGCCTCCTGCTCGTCGAGCCCGTGCTTGACGTAGCTCGCTTCAGTGCCGTGCACCGCGAAGCGTGCGCCCGGCTCGGCGGTCAGCGCGCTGGCGGCGAGCACGACCTGCAGCCGCGGGTAGCGCAACGGCGCGCGGAAGCAATCGTCGACCTCGGCGCCGTCGCGCACCATGTCGCGCGTCAGCACAATCCCCTCAGGCATACCGAACAGCTGCCGTGCCTGGTCGATCAGGTGCGGGCCGAGGTCGTACCACAGGCCGGAGCCGACGCTCACCGCGCTCTCGCGCCAGCGCACCGGCACCTGCGGCCGGTAACGGTCGAAGCGCGATTCGAAAGCGACCACACGCCCCAGGCGGCCGGCGTCCAGCCGGTGGTCGGCTACCATGAAGAGGCCAGCATCCCCGCCGACAGCCGCACCGAAACCTTCGTCGCGCTGAAGGCCGAGATCTCGAACTGGCGCTGGGCCGGCGTACCGTTCTTCCTGCGCACCGGCAAGCGCATGGCCGAGCGCGTCGCCGAGATCGTGATCAACTTCCGCGACGTGCCGCACGCGCTGTTCCCGAACCCGACCGGCCTCCCCTTCGCCAACCGGCTGGTGATCCGGCTGCAGCCGGATGAAAGCATCCGGCTCTACTTCCTCGCCAAGGAGCCGGGCGACGGCATGCGTCTGCAGCCGACCTATCTGAACCTCGACTTCCAGTCGATGTTCAAGGTGCGCCGCGCCGACGCCTACGAGCGGCTGCTGCTCGACGTGATGATCCGCGGCGACCTGTCGCTGTTCATGCGCCGCGACGAGTTGGCCGAGGCCTGGCGCTGGGTCGAGCCGATCCTCGAGAACTGGGCGACGAGCCCGATCCCGCCCAAGACCTACACCGCCGGCACCTGGGGGCCGGCCGCGTCGAGCGGCCTGTTGTCGCGCGACGGCGTCGCCTGGCACGAGGAAGTGTGAGATGTGGATCGAATGCAAGGATGGCGACGAACACGTCGCCAGATTGACGAAGGCAGTCAGTGACGGGCTGGCCGCAACGTTGGCCGAGCAAGGCCGCGCGACGCTCGCCGTGTCGGGCAGGCGCTCGCCGGTGCCGCTGTTTCACGCCTTGGCCGAGGCCGACCTCGACTGGTCGCGCGTCACCGTCACGCTCGTCGACGAACGCTTTGTGCCGGCGGACCACGCCGACAGCAACGAGCGGCTGGTGCGCGAACACCTGATGGTCGGCCGTGCCCGCGCCGCGACCTTTGTCGGCCTGGTGGCGGACCCCGAAGACCTCGCCGCCTCGGTCGCCGCCGCGAACCGCGCCTACCGGCCGATCGACGTCGCCGTGCTCGGCATGGGCGAGGACGGCCACACCGCGTCGCTGTTCCCCGACGCGCCGGAGTTTTCCGCCGGGCTCGCCCCGGCCAACCCGGCCGCCTATCTTTCGGTGACGCCGCCGGCTGCGCCGCACGCGCGCGTCAGCCTGACGCTCGCGGCGCTCTTGTCGGCCAAACGGCTGATCCTCGCGATCGCCGGCGAGCCCAAGCGGCGCGTGTACGACGCGGCCTCGGCCAACCTTACGACCGCGCTACCGATCAGCGCGCTCATCCACCAGACGAAAGTGCCCTTCGATGCTTACTGGACCCGCTGACTTCCCGCCGCGCCTGATCGCCGACATCGGCGGCACCAACGCCCGCTTCGCGCTCGAGACCGCGCCCGGCGTCATGGACAGGATCGAGGTGCTCGCCTGCGCCGACTACCCGACGATGGAGATCGCGATCCGCGCCTACCTCGCCGGTTGCGGCGAGCCGGACGTGCGCCACGCGTCTGTCGGCATCGCCAACCCGGTCACCGGCGACTGGGTGCAGATGACCAACCACCACTGGGCCTACTCGATCGAGGCGACCCGGCTGGCGCTCGGCTTCGACACGCTCTTGGTAATCAACGACTTCACCGCGCTCGCGCTGTCGCTGCCGCACCTGCCGTCGCCCGAACTGATCCAGGTCGGCGGCGGCGAGCCGCTGGCGGGCGCGCCGCTCGCACTGCTGGGCGCCGGCACCGGGCTCGGCGTCTCGGGCCTCGTGCCGATGCCGGGCGGCGCGCCGGTCGCGCTGGCCGGCGAAGGCGGCCACGCGAGCTTCGCGCCGTTCGACGAGCGCGAGCTGGAGATCTGGCGCTTCGCGCGCGCGCGCTTCGGCCATGTATCGATGGAACGGATGCTGTCCGGGCCGGGCCTGAAGCTGATCTACGAGGCACTGAGCCACATCGCCGGCGAGCCGTGGGAGCCGCGGACCGCGTCGCAGATCAGCGCCGAGGGCGTCAGCGGCGAATGCGTGCGCTGCCGCGAGGCGATCGACACGTTTACCGCTATACTCGGCACCGCCGCGGCCAACCTGGCACTGACGCTCGGCGCGCGCGGCGGCGTGTACATCGGCGGCGGCATCGTGCCCAAGCTCGGCGACTACTTCGCCCGCTCGCCGTTCCGCGCCCGCTTCGAGGACAAGGGACGCTTCTCGGCCTACCTCGCGGCGATTCCGGTTTACGTCATCACCAGCCCGTGGCCGGCTCTGACAGGAGCGGCCGCCGCGCTGGCCGCACACCTGGATGGGTAACACCATGCTTGAACGCATCAAAAGCCAGCTCGACCTGTTTTCCTCCGCCGAACGCAAGGTGGCCGAGCGGGTGCTGGCGCAGCCGAACGAGTTCATCCAGGCGGCGGTCGCCGACATCGCCGAAAGCGCCGGCGTCAGCCAGCCGACGGTGATCCGCTTCTGCCGCAGCCTCGGCTGCTCCGGCCTGCCCGACTTCAAGCTGAAGCTCGCCGGCAGCCTGGTCGGCGGCGTGCCCTACGTGCATTCGAGCGTCGGGCCCGACGACCCGACGTCGGAGCTGGCCGCCAAGGTGTTCGACAACACCGTCTCGGCGCTCCTGAAATGCCGCAACGACCTCAACTCGGTCGCGATCGACGAGGCAATAGCCCTCCTCGCCCACGCGCGGCGCATCGAGTTCTACGGCCTCGGCAACTCCGGCATCATCGCCGCCGACGCACAGCATAAGTTCTTCCGCTTCGACATCCCGACCGTCGCCTACGCCGACAACCACATCCAGACCATGGCCGCCTCGCTGTTGGGGCCAAATGACGTGCTGGTCGCGATCTCGAACTCGGGGCGCACCATCGAGCTGCTGGACGCGGTCGAGATCGCGCTGGCCGGCGGCTGCAAGGTGGTCGCGATCACCTCGTCGAACTCGCCGCTGTCCAAGCTCGCGACGGTGACGCTGCCGGCCGACACCCAGGAAGACAGCGAGACCTACAGCCCGATGATCTCGCGCATCGTCCACCTGGTGCTGATCGACGTGCTGGCGGTCGGCGTCGCGCTCAAGCGCGGCCCGAACCTCTACACCACGCTGGAAAAGACCAAGCGCAGCCTGAAAAACCGCCGCCGCAGCCTCGAGGCATGAGCCTTCCTGGGCGCCATGGCCTTGCATCGTGGGAATCGAGCCAGGAGTAGAGGGATGGGTCGCAAGCCAACCACCCCGTTGGGTGGCTCCACCCTCCTGCCATCAGAAAAAGCTCGGCCAACCTTTGCAGGTTGGCCGAGCTTTTTCCGATGCGGATCGTGCTTACCAGCGGTAACGCGCCGTCGCTACGACGCTGCGGCCCTTGCCATAGAAGCACACCCTGTCGCTCTGGCAGCCGGACACGTACTCCTCGTCGGCAAGGTTCTGCGCGTTGACGGCGAAGCGCCACGGCCCCGTCTCGTAGTAGACGGCGGCGTCGAACAGCGTGTAGCTCGGCACGTCGAGCTTGTAGTCTGCAGGTCTCAAAGTCGCAAGATCGATGCGCGCACCCTGGGTAGAGCCGACGTAACGCGCGCCGAGGCCGAAGCCGAGGCCGTTGAGCACGCCCTGACCGAAGCGGTAGCTACCCCATAGCGAAGCGATATTGCGCGGTGTCGGGACATCGGTCGGACGCTGATCCTTGGCGGGACCATTGGCCTCGATGTTCCCGACGTCCTGGTAGGTATAGGACGCGATCAGCTTGATCTGGCGCGTCACCTCGGCGGCCGCCTCGACCTCGAAACCGCGCGAGCGAACCTTGCCCGTCTGCACCTGATAGCCGGCTGCCGCACGCAGTGCGTCCGGATCGCCGGTCAGCACGTTGCTCTGGACCAGGTCCCAGATCGCGGTCGTCAACGAAGTCCTGCCGCCCTCGGGCTGATACTTCACACCGGCTTCGTACTGCTTGCCGCGCGACGGTTCGAAGGTCGAACCGTCGGGGTTGCTCTGGAAGTAGGGCAGGAATGACGTCGAGTAGCCGACGTACGGCGCAAAACCGTTGCCGGCTTGGTACACGAGACCAATGCGACCGGTCGTGGCGCTGTCGTCCCGCTCGGCCTTGTTCAGCGAGGCACCGGTGGTGTCGGTATGCGTGTCCGCCCGGTCGTGGCGCAGTCCCAGCACCGCGGTCCAGCGCGGGCCGAAGCTGAGCTGGTCTTGCAGATAGAGCCCCAACTGCTCCTGCTTTTCGGACTTGTTCGTTTGGGGACCGAACCTGTCCGCCGTGATCGGCTGGTACACCGGCCGGAACAGGTCCAGGGCAAGAGGGGCAAACAAACCCATCATCCGCGGGATGTTGCGACTGACTTCGTCGAGCTTCTGCTGCTGGTAGTCGAGGCCGGCGAGCAGCGTATGGCGCACGCTTCCGGTCGCGAACCTGGCTTCGAGCTGGTTGTCGAGCGAGACGCGCTCGGCCGACGTGTTGAAGATGTCGGCCAGGCGGAACAGCGTGCGCCGGCTCGGGTCGAGAGGGCTCAGTCCCCAGCCGTAGACCGAGTTATTGTCGACGTCGAGTTTGCTCAGCAACAGGTTCTGGCGGAAGGCCAGCGCGTCGTCGAAGCGGTGCTCGAACTGGTAGCCGAGCCACTGCTGCTCCTTCTTGTAGCGGCTGAAGCCGGGGTCACCGGTGTAAAGGTCGCGCGAGATCTTGCCGTTCGGGTTCGGCAGCACGGTGCCCTGCGCCGGCAGGAAATTGTCCGAGCTGTCGGTATCGTCCTTCAGGAAACCCGCCTGCAGCGTCAACCTGGTCGCCGCGCTCGGCCGCCAGGTCAACGACGGCGCGAGCAGCACACGGTCGCTGGCGTGCGGACCGGTGGGCAGGTCTTCGCTGCGGCCGAAACCGACCAGCCGGTACGACCACTCGCCGTTCTCGTCGATCGCGCCGCCGAGGTCCAGACCGAGACGCTGGTGGCCATGGTTGCCGACGCCGAGCTCGATCTCGCGCACCGGCTTGAGCGCCGGTTTCTTGGACACCAGGTTGACGGTGCCGCCCGGGTCGCCCTGGCCGTACAGCACCGACGCCGGGCCGCGCAAGAGTTCGATGCGCTCGAGCAGGTACGGCTCGACGATCCAGCTCGCGGCATTCTTGGTCACCGGCAGTTTCAAGCCGTCGAGGTAGACGTTGGGGCTGAAGCCGCGCACATAGGTGTACCAGTCGGAGCGCGAGCTGGCACCGTAGGTCGACACGCCGGCGCTGTAGGACAAGGCTTCGTTGACGCTGCGCGCGCCGTAGTCCTCGATCCTGTCGCGCGTGATCACCGACACCGACTGCGGCGTCTCGATCAGCGGCGTGTCGGTCTTCATGCCGGCCGCGCTGCGCTGGACTACGTAGCCTTTGACCGGTCCGGTCGCCGTTTCCCCGGCCGCCTCGGCGGTGACCGCAACCGTCGCCAACTCGGCCTTCCCTCGAGACGGCCCTTCCCCCTTGCTTTCTACCGCAGCGGCCGCTGGCAACGCGTACGCGGCCAGCACCGCAACGGCGATGCCGCTGCGGTGAAACTTGAACACCATGACTCCCCCCGGATACACAAATTGCAAGACTGGCCTCTCCCCTGACCCGATACGGGTGGCTTAAAGGCCGTCTTTATGTCGTTTTAAGGGCGCACACTATACCAAGACTTGCAAACATGTTGTCGGTCGCCGGCATACGCGCTGCCCGTCAGCGCCCAGTCGCGGCCGAGTTCGACGCGACCGGCGATATCCTGCCCGGTTGAAGGTCAGTCCATCCTGCACCCGCCTTGCAACGGCACCGCCGCCTGCCCCGCCGATAGCGGGACCCCTGCCATCCCGACGCAGCGCGAGGACGCGCCACGGCTTGACGCTCGCGGCAGGACGCTATAGTATCCGCCCTCTTCCGGAGGGATTCCCGAGCGGTCAAAGGGATCAGACTGTAAATCTGACGGCTCTGCCTTCGAAGGTTCGAATCCTTCTCCCTCCACCAGCATTCAGCAAAGAGCCCGGACCGCGCGTCCGGGCTCTTTGCGCTTGTCGCTGACCACCTCGCCGGAGTCGGCCGCCCCGCCCCTCGCCCCGCCCGGTAAAATCCCCCCTCGATACACTGGCCGCGCCACGGAGCGGCACGACAGAAGGACGACTCATGGCCGCCAAACCGAAGAAATCCAAGGCCGACAAGCCGGTCAACGCCACCAAGGCGGCCGAATTGAAACGCTTTGCGCTGGCCGAAGCGGCCTGCCAGGCGGTGATGCAGGTGTTTGCCGTGATGGAAAAGTCTGACGCGTTGGCCGAGCACGAAACGGCGCGGCAGTACGCACAGAAGGCCAGCGTGTTTTACCGCAAGATCCGCAACGGCAAGATCCTGAGCCCGGCCGACTTCAACCTAGCGGTGGAACTGTGCACCGCCGGCCGCCGCGCGCTGCAGGCGCTGGACGCGAAACTGGAATTCGCCGGCTGGCCACAGGCGGAAGCCCTGCTCGACGCCGAGCGGCAAAGCCGCGCGGTGCTGCGCGAATACCGCGCGCTGATCGCACCGCCGACGCGCAGCGCCTGAGCGCCTCATGACGACCGGATGCGGTCGTGAAAAGGGCTCGGCCAACCTTCAAGGTTGGCCGAGCCCTTTTACCTCTCACCGTGCGAACCTCAGAGGTAGTCGTAGCCCTTGACCGGCACACTGTCTTCCTTCTCCTCCTTGATGCTCGCCTGATTGGCCTTGTGGTCCCAGAACAGATACCAGCCATGGCGCTGGTCTTCTACCACCTCGGGATGCTCTTCCAGGTAGTGATCCATGAACTCGGTGAACTCCGAAACATAGCCTTCATGCCCCGGGCGATAACCTTTGTGTGCGGTACGCATATCGATACCCTCCACTCTCCCGACCGGGCCGTCGAACAGAGAACACTCCCACCGTTAAGATAGCCGGAACTGAGGGCTTGTTCCGCCGAAATGACGGGGATCGTCCCGCGAAATGTCCGGAAAACCCGCACAACATCAAAACGCATTCCCTCGCCGTCAGCCTGCCTAAACGCGACTGCCGGACCGCGCGCTGAGCAGCAGCCCGAGCACCGCCAGCGCCAGCACCATCGCGTTGATCAGATGCCACAGGAAGTGCGTGCCGAGCGCGAAGCGCGGGCAGACGGCCAGGTCGGCGCTGCGAAAGCCCACCGACACGACGAAGGCGCCGGCGGCGCCCAGGAGGCACGGCCAGCCATCGCGCCGCGCGACGGCCTCGCCGGCGCCGATGGCGGACAGCACCGCGAGCGCCGGCAGGTAGACCAGCGAGCCGTTGAGCACAGCCGGGAAGCCCGCCGCCCCGACGCCCGCGGCGACGAAGGCGGCAAGAAACCCCGCCACCGCCGCCCTGCCCCAGCCGGCCACGCCGCGAAAGTAGAGCCCGAGAAACACCAGCTGGAACAGCAGGATGGGGAATTCGTCGAGCGCCTCGGCCCAGGTAGTGGCAAACGCGTGGAAGGTGAAGCTGCCGGCGCCGATCAGCGCGATCAGCGCCGCGAGCAGGCGGCCGCGCGCGCGCCACGCGCCGGCCGACGCCGCCCGCCGCCACACCAGCCACGCGGCGGCGAAGAAGGCGAGGTTGCTCAGCGTATTGACCGGCTCGGCCATCAGGCCGGGCGCGAGGCGCTCGCAGTAGAGGTCGACGTAGCTCATGGGCTCCCCCGGTTCCGCCAGGTGGACGGCCGCTGCGGCGTGCTTGACGGCACGCGTGCGGGCCCGGCCAAGCCTAAGCCGTTTTCATGACATGAAGGTTGGCCGAGCCGGTGCGCCGGCGTGTAGCGGCCGGCCGCAGCGCGCTTTTGCAGCGGAAAGAGTCGGGCGTCAGCCGCCCTCGGCCGCCCACAGCAATGCGCCGTCCTGCTCGTCCAGGCGGGTGCCCAGCTCGGCCGACAGCGCCTTCATCCGCCGGCAGATGGCCGCCCGTTCCGGTTCCTGCGCGATAGCGACCCGAGCAAACGACAGGCTGGCCGGGATCAGCTCCAGCCGCGTCAGCCGCTGCCCGTCGAAGGTCACGAGGAACAGGAAGGAGCGGTCGTTGCGCATCAGCGGGTCGACCGCGTAGTCGTCGATGAAGTCGCCGGTGTCGTACAGGATGGGCTTGCCGCGGTGGATCTCGACGCCCTGCACGAGGTGCGCGCTGTGGCCGAAGTAGAGGTCGACGCCCAGCTCGACGACCGCGCGGGCGAAGGCGCGAAAGTGCGCGGGCGGCCTGTCGACCATGTTCGGCCCCCAGTGGTTGGAGAAGACCACCAGGTCGGCGCCGGCGCGCCGCGCCGAGGCGATCAGGTCCGCCAGATAGGCTAGCGTCTCGCGGGACGGCGACACCGGCAGGTAATGGGTGCCGGCCGAGGTCGGCGTGGCGGCAAAGTCGGCTTCGTTGTCGGTGACGGCGATCAGCGCCACCTTCTGCCCGCCGGCCTCGAGCCAGGCCGGCGCCGCCGCGTCGGCCAGCGTGCGGCCGGCCCCGGCGTGGCCGATGCCGGCGCGGTCCAGATGGGCGAGCGTGTCGAACAGCCCCTGTTCTTCAAAGTCGAGCGTGTGGTTGTTGGCCAGCGACACGGCGTCGACACCGGCGGCGGCGAGGACCTTCAGCACGTGCGGCCCGCCGCGGAAATGAAAAAGCTTCCAGCCGCGCGACCACGGCCGGTCGTGGTCGGTGATCGCGCACTCGAGGTTGACGATGAAGAGGTCTGCCGCGGCGAGGCGAGGCAAGAGGTCGCCCCAGGGGTCGGCGGCCGCCATGCCGCGCACCGCGCGGCTCACCCCCCGCCCCAGCATCACGTCCCCGGCCAGTGCCATCGTGATCACGTCCGCCCTCCCTGCCGTAATTACCTATCTTTGAAATGTACCCAACGCTTGCGCGGCGATCCACCTGGAAATCCGCCCGACCGTCGGCAGGGCGCAAGCCGCCTTTCGCCGACGGCGGCCATCAAGAGGATCTGCCGCGTAAAGGAGAAACCCATGTCCCCATTCGACAGCCCGGTCGCCCTCGAACTCGGGCCGGCAAGGCTAGGCGGGCAGTTGACGCTGCCCGACGCGGCCGTCGGCATCGTCCTGTTCGCGCACGGCAGCGGCAGCAGCCGCTTCAGCCCGCGCAACGGCTATGTCGCGCGCGTCCTGCAGCGCGCCGGCATCGCCACGCTGCTGTTCGACCTGTTGACGCGCGAGGAAGACAGCGTGTACGCGACGCGCTTCGACATCGCGCTGCTGACAGAACGCCTGCTCGCCGCGACGCGCTGGCTGGCAGACCGGCCCGACACCGCCAGGCTGCCGATCGGCTACTTCGGCGCGAGCACCGGCGCCGCCGCCGCGCTGCAGGCCGCCGCGGCGCTGGGCGACGGCGTCGCCGCCGTGGTGTCCCGCGGCGGCCGGCCCGACCTCGCCGGGCCTCAGGCGCTGTCCCGCGTGCGCTGCCCGACGCTGCTGCTGGTCGGCGGACTGGACGGCGACGTGATCCGCCTGAACGAGTCGGCGCTGTCCCGGCTCGCCTGCACCAAGGCGCTCTGCATCGTCCCCGGCGCGACGCATCTGTTCGATGAGCCCGGCACGCTGGAAGAGGTCGCCGACGAAGCCGGACGCTGGTTCTTGCGCTACCTGCCGGCGCAAGGCACCGCATGAATGTCGGTTCGCTTGCCCGAACCCTGCCCGAACGAGCCCCAAGGAGAGACACCATGAAATGCCCGTTACAGATCAGCTATGAAAACCTGCCCGAATCGGAGGCGCTGTCCAGCCATATCCGCCAGAGGGCCGACAAGCTGGAACAGGTCTTCCAGCACCTGATCGCCTGCAACGTCACCGTGAGCCTGCCGCACCGGCACTCGCAGCAGGGCGAACGCTATTTAGTGCAGGTCGACGTGACCGCGCCCGGCACCGAGCTGGTCAGCAACAAGCAGAACCATGAGGACGTCTACGTGGCCGTGCGCGACGCCTTCGACGCGACACGGCGCCTGCTGGAAGAGCGCGCCCGACACCTGCGCGGCCAGACCAAGCAGCACGCCGAGCCGATGCACGGCACGGTGGCGCGCCTGCTCGACGACTTCGGCTTCATCGAGGGCGACGACGGCAACGACTACTACTTTTCGCCGGAGAACCTGGTCGACCAGGCGTTCGACAAGCTGACCGAGGGCACGCCGGTGCAGTTTCTGCCCGAAGTGGCCCAGGAAGGCCGGCAGGCCAAGCGGGTCAGCACCGGCAAGCATCGCTACAACGCCGACTGAGCCCCCGGATGGGCCATGACGGGGATCCGTACCGCCGGACTCCGGCCCCGCGCGCGGGAAACGTGCGGCAGCCGAGCCTGGCGACGGGCGGCGCCCGGCTCGCGGATCCTGTCTGGCGGTTTATCTTTAAAGCCGGGCAACACTTAGGCCGCGCGGGCACTGCACGCCGCCCGCGCCGATTCTGCTAGTTTTTCACGGGAGCTCAGCCATGCACTACCTGCTGTTTTACGAGCTGGATCACAACTACCTGCTGCGCCGCGGCGAGTTCCGCGACGAACATCTGGCGCTGGCGTGGGGCGCACAGCAGCGCGGCGAGCTGGTGCTGGCGGGGTCGATGAGCGACCCGGTCGACGGCGCGGTGCTGCTGTTCAAGGGCGACACGCCGGGCGTCGCCGAGCGCTTCGCGCAGGCCGACCCTTACGTCGTCAACGGCCTGGTCACGCGCTGGTGGCTGCGCGAGTGGAAGACGGTGGTCGGCGACGGCGCGGTCGAGCCGACCCGACCGCACGGCTGAGCGCCGCCGTCCCGTCCGACGCAACAGTCCGTCGCCTGCCGGCTGGATCGCCGGGCACCGTCCGGCGCCGCACTTTTGCGATATTTCGCTGTCAAATTAACGGGGTATAGCATGCCAATTTCGGCAGAATGCTGAAAGGAACTTGCGATGGATCTACACATGCAATCGCATCAGATGACGCACCGTCTGCCCGACTGGCGCGCGGCCGCGATGGCCGGCGTCGCCGGCGGCGTGGTGTTCCTGGTGCTGGACATGCTGGCGATGTCGCTGATGGGCGCCGGCATGTGGGCACCGACACACATGATCGCCGCGATCGTGATGGGGCCGGGGGCGCTCGCGTCGCCGGCGTCGTTCAGCTTGGGCATCGTCGTGACGGCACTGATCGTCCACTTCGCTCTGGCCGTCGGCCTGGGGATGATCCTCGGCCTGATCATGGCACCGTTCCACTTCGATTCGAGCTGGGGCATGGCCTCGGTGGTCGGCGCGGTGTTCGGCCTGGCGGTTTACCTCGTCAACTTCTACGGCATGACCGCGTTCTTCCCGTGGTTCGCCGAAGCGCGCGGCTGGACGACGCTGTTCGCCCACCTCGTGTTCGGTATCGTGATGGCGGATACCTACCTGAAGATGGAGGTCGAAGAGAGCGACCGCGGCATGTCGGCCATGAGTTGACCGTCTGAAACGCCCGAAGCCCGGAATCTTTCCGGGCTTTTTATTGGGCGCTCGGCCGACGTCCTAAGCTCGCGCGGCATCAGCGGCACGACGATCTGGCTCCGCGCGTTCTCATGCCGGCTCCTGCCCCGGACGCGCGCGCAGGATGTCGATCACCTCTTCGTCGCTGACCTGCGGGAAATCCCGGTAGAACTGGCCGACCGCCTGAAAGCCGTGCGGCGCGTCGAGGCAGACCACCTCGTCGGCGTAGAGCGCGACCTTCTCCAGCGTGTCGGGCGGCGCCACCGGCACCGCGCACACCAGGCTGGCCGGCTTCTGAGGGCGCAGCGCCGACAGCGCCGCGATCATCGTCGCGCCGGTGGCGAGGCCGTCGTCGACGACGATGACGATACGACCCGCCGGGTCGATCACGCGCCCGCCGGTATAGAGGCGGCGCCGGCGGCGGAGGACCTCGAGCTCGCGGCGCGTCTCGGCCTCGATATAGTCGTCGGACGCGCCGGTCTGCCGTGCGAACGAATTCAGATAGACGCGGCCGGCCTCGTCGACGGCGCCGATCGCCAGTTCGGGCTGAAACGGCGCGCCGAGCTTGCGCACCAGCACGACGTCGCACTCGCCTTGCAGGCGCTCGGCGATGATGCTCGCCATCGGCACCGCGCCGCGCGGGATGGCGAGGACCAGCGGATGGCGGCCGCGCCAGGGCGCCAGCCGGTCGGCCAGCGCACGGGCCGCGTGTTCACGATCGATGAAAGACATGACGGTCTCCGGGTCGAAACGGGGATGCACCCTAAGCGTAGCCCGGTACGAGGCCCCGCCAACCTTGCCGTGCGCCGCCACGCGTTTATCATGACGCTGCCCCTCCCCTAAAAAGGCCGACGCCATGATCACCGTGCACCACCTGAACCATTCCCGCTCGCAGCGCGTGCTGTGGCTGCTCGAGGAACTGGGTCTGCCGTACGAGATCCGCCATTACAAACGGGATGCGCAGACGATGCTGGCGCCGCCGGAGCTGAAGGCGGTGCACCCGCTCGGCAAATCGCCGGTGATTTCCGACGGCGACGTGGTGGTCGCCGAATCGGGCGCCATCGTCGAATACCTGGTCGATACCTACGGCAACGGCCGGCTCAAACCCGACGCCGGCGACGCCGCCGCGCGCCGCCGCTACACCTACTGGCTGCACTACGCCGAGGGCTCGGCGATGCCTCTGCTGGTCATGGCCCTGGTGTTCGGCCGGCTCACCAAGCCGCCGATGCCGGCGCTGCTGCGCCCGCTGGCGCTCCTAATTGCCGACGGCGTGCAGAAGGCTTACCTCGACCCGCAACTGAGGCTGCACCTCGACTATCTGGAAGGCGAACTGACGACGGGCGGCTGGTTCGCCGGCGACGCGTTCTCGGCCGCCGACATCCAGATGAGCTTTCCGCTCGAGGCGGCGCTGTCGCGCGGCGCGCTCGGCGAGCGCCACACGCACCTGAAGGCCTTCCTCGCGCGCATCCACGACCGCCCCGCCTACCGGCGCGCGCTCGACAAGGGTGGGCCTTACGAGCTGTTACGCTGACGGCAGCGTTCGCCGCCTTTCCGATCGGCTTGGCGCGGGCCAACACCGGCTTTCTCGGTGCGTTTGCCACACCCGGGACCGCGGGTTTACCCAAACCCGCCACCAGTTATTGACGTTGTCATTATCTGCATGCTGTACTGGCCGGCTATTTTCAATTGCTCTGGAAAGGTTGCAGGGTTTGACATGGGCCGTATGCTGAAAGTCGCCGGGCTAGTGCTGGCGCTGTTCCTGGTGGCGAAATACGTCGTGTTCCGAGAAGGCGCGGTCGCCTCCGTGCTCAACGAGATGAACGTCGCGCTGTACGGCGAGGGCAACGCGATCAAGGCGTGCGACTTCCTGACCCGCGACTTCGAGTTCAAGGCGGTCGGCCACCGCCGGCCGAGCCCCTTCAGCCAGGGCAACCGCGAGGAAACGTGCAACTTCTTCGGCGTCGTCGCGCTGCCGTTCAAGAGCGGCGACGTCACCGCCGAGGTGCGGATGGACAAGCTGCACGTGGAGGTCGACCCGCTCAGCTGGAACACCGCGCGCGTGACCTTCACCTCGACCGCCGACATGCGCTTTGCCAACGTCGGCGGCTACCAGCTCGTCAGCGAGGACGAGGTGACGCTGGTGCGCACGCTGGCCGACGGCTACAAGATCAAGGCGTGGCAGAGCCGCATCGTGCACGAACAGGGCGGGCGGTTTTACTGATTCCGCTGTCGACGCGCGCAAAAAAAGGTTGGCCGAGGCCAACCTTTTTTTACGCGGCGGGCCGCTCAGCGCTTGAGCAGCTCGGGCGTCGCGAGGAAGTCGTTGCCGAAGCGGCGCACCAGCTTTTCCAGCGCCGCGGCGATGCGTTTCCATTCGGCTTCGAGCAAGGCCAGCGCGGCGTCGGCGTTGCCGGTCTCGACGCCGAAGAAGGCATCGATTGCTGCCGGGTCGACCTGGAAGTTGGCCGGGTAGCCGTCGAGCCGCGCGTTGATCAGGATGATTTCGTGACGGTCGATACGGGCGGCGATGAAGGTCAGCATGGCGCGGGGGTCCTCGTTGCGTGGCGATGGCCCGAAGGTTGGCCGAGCCACGCTGGATTGACGGGTAGGCTCGGCGTCAGTCGCCGATCTGACGCACCTTGGCGGCCTTGCCCTTGATGCCGCCCTCGGCCAACCTTTTCTGCGCCTGCGCCGCCACCTTGCGTTCGACGGCGACGTAGCTGACGCGGTCGAACAGCGCGATCTTGCCGACCGCGCTGCCCGGCAGGCCGGCGTCGCCGGTCAACGCGCCGAGGATGTCGCCGGGGCGCACCTTGTCCTTGCGGCCGCCGAGGATCTGCAGCGTCACCATGGCCGGCACCAGCGGCGTCGGGTCGGGCTTGGGCAGGTCGGCCAGACTCGCCCAGGACAGCGGCCGGCCGAGATACTCCTCGATCGCCGCCGCACGGCGCGCGTCGAACGGCGTCGACAGGCTGACCGCGCGGCCCGATTCGCCGGCGCGGCCGGTACGGCCGATGCGGTGCACGTGGATCTCGGGGTCGGGCGTGATGTCGACGTTGATCACCAGGTCGAGCCCGGCGACGTCGAGGCCGCGCGCGGCGACGTCGGTCGCGACGAGCAAGGTGCAGCTCTTGTTCGAAAAACGCACCAGCACTTCGTCGCGCTCGCGCTGTTCGAGCTCGCCCGACAGCGCCAGCGCGGCGATGCCCTTGGCCGACAGCGCGTCGACCAGTTCGCGGCAGCGCGCCTTGGTGTTGCAGAACGCGATCGCCGACGTCGGCCGATGGTGGCGCAGCAGTTTGACCACCGCGTCGGCGCGCCCTTCAGCGTCGACCTCGTAGAAGGTCTGCGCGATGCGCTCGTCGCCGTGCAGCGCGTCGACCGACACTTCTGCCGGGTTCTTCAAGAAGCGCGCGCTCTGCTTGCGGATCGTATCCGGGTAGGTCGCCGAGAACAGCAGCGTCTGGCGCGGGCGCGGGCAGGCGTCATTGATGCGCACCATCTCGTCGTAGAAGCCCATGTCGACCATGCGGTCGGCCTCGTCGAGCACCAGCGTCTTCAGCGCATCGAGTTTCAACGTACCCCGGTCGAGGTGGTCGATGATGCGGCCCGGCGTGCCGACCAGCACCTGCGCGCCGTGTTCGAGCGACGCGCGCTGCGGGCCGATCGGGCTGCCGCCGCACAGCGTCAGCACCTTGATGTTGTCGGCGAAGCGCGCAAGACGGCGGATTTCCTTCGCCACCTGGTCGGCCAGTTCACGCGTCGGGCACAGCACCAGCGCCTGCGTGCCGAAATAGCGCGGGTTGAGCCGCGCGAGCAGCCCGAGACCGAAGGCGGCGGTCTTGCCGCTGCCGGTCTGCGCCTTGGCGATCAGGTCTCCACCGGAAAGCATGACGGGCAGGCTCGCCGCCTGGATCGGCGTCATCGTCGCGTAGCCGAGTTGTTCGAGGTTGGCGAGCTGCTCGGCCGGCAGCGGCAGACTGGAAAAAAGATCAGACATCACAAGGACTTGGCGCAGACAAAAGGGGGCGAGTGTAGCAGGCGCCGCCCCGTCCGACCAGCGCCGGCGCGCGCCGACGTTGTATGATGCTCCCCTTCCCGCCTTGTGCGCCTGACGCCGACCATGACCGACACCGCCCATCTCGCCCGCCACATCGCCTTCATCCTCGAACTGGACAAGCTCAAGGCGGTGCTGCGCCGCACCAAGCCGCTCGGACTCGACCGACACGAGAATTCGGCCGAACACAGCTGGCAGGTGTGCCTGTTGGCGCTGTCGCTGCGTGACTATGCCGACGAACCGGTCGACATCGACCGCGTGATCCGCATGCTCTTGGTGCACGACATCGGCGAGATCGACGTCGGCGACCACATCGTGTTTTCCGACGCCGCCCAAGGCAACAAGGGTGAGGAGTTGATCGCGGTCAAGCGCATCTTCAGCCTGCTCCCCGAGCCCAGGGCGGCCGAGTTACTAGCGCTGTGGCGCGAGTTCGAGGACAACGCGACGCCGTCGGCGCGCTTCGCCAACGCGATGGACCGGCTGATGCCGGCGCTGCAGAACCTCCACAACAACGGGCAGAGCTGGCGCGAGAACGGCATCCGCCCCGAGCAGGTACGCGCGAAGGTCTACCCGAAGATCGCCGCCGGCAGCCGCGCGCTCGGCGACTATTTCCTCGAAAGCTTGGCCGAGGCCGAGACGGCCGGGCTGTTCGACGCCACACGCTGACGCCGCGCGGCCGGCCGCCACAAGGTGCCGGGCGCGTGGTCTAAACTTCATAAATAAACGAGTGAGATCAACAAGATTCGGAAACAGGGAGTTGTCCGTCTGCGGCCCGCGGCCGCCGGCGGCGGGAGAAAGCCATGAAAGCGAGAAAACAGGCCGGCTGGTACACCGGCACGCTGATGTTCGCCCTGATCATGGTGGTGGTGCTGTTCGTCGCCCAGCCGTGGATACCGTTGGCGCTGCTCGCGACGCTCGCGGTGCTCGGCGTGATAGCCGCCATCAACCACGGCATCGAGGCATGGAAGCGCCATCATCCTCACGACCAGACGCCCGCGCACTGAACGCGCGGCGACCTGAAAAAGCTCGGCCAACCTTGTAGGGTTGGCCGAGCTTTTTCGTGGCGGCGCGCGCGGTTCAGTAGGCGCTCGTCCCTTTCTCGCCGCTGTCGAGCGTCTTGCCGACCACCTCGCCGTTGATGAACTGCACGGTGATGGAAGTCTTGCCGTCGCGCCACACCGCCGATCCGCCGGACAGCCCGAGGAAGCTCGCGCCGGACGACTCGCTCGGCTCGCCGAGGATCTCGACCACCTGCTGCTTTTTCATGCCGTTGTTGATCTTGTCAAAATTGGCCGGGGTGACCTTGCTGCAGGCGGCGAGTACCGCCAGCGCCAGCGCGGCGACGCCAAGACGTGCCCATGTTTTCATACCCTAGCCTTTTACAAATATCGGGCCTTCAGCATAGCAAATCCGTCCGGCGGCCAGAGCCGACGGCAAAATTCATTCACAAATCGCCCGACCCCATCGGCCTCGGTTTCACAAGGACCACGCCGGGCGACAGGACTTTGTCGACGCGGCCGGGGTGGAACTTTGCTGCCGAACGTCCAGACTGAAAACCTGCCTTACTCCGCCTAGAGGAACGCCCCCATGACCCGACGCCCTTCGCTGACCGTGACCCTGCTCATCGCCACCCTCGCCGTCGCCGCCTGCGGCAAGGAAGACGTCGAAAAGGCGCAAAAGAACGCGTCGGACAGCATCGCCGACGCGAACCAGGCGCTGGCCGACGCGAGCGCGGCGGTCGCCGACCTGAAGAACAAGGCGGACAGCCTGAAAACGCAGGCCAAGGACCTGCAGGCTGGCGCAGAGGCGCGGCTGAAAGACGCCAGCGGCCCGCTCGGCGCGGTGATCGGCGCCGCGCAGGACGCGAAGACGGCCGGACAATGGGCACTGCTGGAGACCCGGGTCGGCCGGTATCCAGCCGACATCCATCTGTTTGACGACAGCGTGATCACGCCCGAATTGAAAAAGCTGCTCGGCAGCGATTTCGCCACCTTCGAATCGTATATGCAGGTATCCGGCCCGCTCGAGAAGGACCGCGTGCTCTATGTGACCGGCAACAAGCCGCACGAGGGCGGCGACGCCAACGCCTACCTCTTGATCGACACCGCCAACCGCAAACTCGAGGTCGGGCTCTTGACCCGCGGCAAACTCAAGGTGTATGCAAGCCCGGGCGAGGCCATCTATAAACCGAAGGATGTCGAAACCCATATCGCCCACGCCAAGCAAGGCTGAACATTGGGCCGATTTTTCGCTGATTCTTCGGAGGCCAAACCGATGCAGGACCCGGACGACCTGACGTCGAAAGACGACGCTAGCCGCGACAACTCGCGCCGTGAGTTCCTCTCTCTGCTGATGGCATCCGGCTTCGCGCTGGCGGTACAGCCGGTGGCCGCGTCGACGCTGGCGACCGACGCCGCCGGCCTCACCGTCGGCGCGGTCGGCATCCCGGTCGGCATCCCGGTCGGCATCCCGGTCGGCAAGGATATCCTGCCCGCCTACCGCGCGCAGCCGGCCAGGCCGAAGGGGCCGCTGCCGGTGGTGCTGGTGGTGCAGGAGGTGTTCGGCGTGCACGAGCATATCCAGGATCTGTGCCGGCGGCTCGCCAAGGCCGGCTACCTCGCGATCGCCCCCGAACTGTACTTCCGCCAGGGCGACGCGCGCCTCTACCCGAACATTCCCGACCTGCTCGCCAAGCTCGTCAGCAAGGTGCCCGACGAACAGGTGCTGCGCGACCTGGACGCCACCGCCGACTGGACCGCAAAGAACGGCGGCGACGCGAACCGGATCGCGATCACCGGCTTTTGCTGGGGCGGCCGCATCGTGTGGCTGTACGCCGCGCACAACCCTAAGCTGAAGGCGGCCGTCGCCTGGTACGGGAGGCTGGTCGGCGAAGGCGCGCCGAACACGCCTCGCCACCCGGTCGACATCGCAGGCTCGCTGAAGGCGCCGGTGCTCGGCCTCTACGGCGGCCAGGACAAGGGCATTTCGGCCGAATCGGTCGACCGGATGCGCGCCGCGCTGAAGGCGGCCGGCTCGCCGTCCCAGATCGCCGTCTACCCGGACGCCGACCACGGCTTCAACGCCGACTACCGGCCGAACTACAACGCGGAGGCGGCCAAGGACGGCTGGGCGAGGATGCTCGCGTGGTTCGCACGCTACGGCGTCAAACCGTAGGCGCTGCACATCGAGCAAAAGGCCACCCGAAGGTGGCCTTTTTTATGACCGAGCGCGAGGCTCGGCCAACCTTTAGCGTCTCAGCCCAGCTCGCCGGCGGCGGCCAGCTCGCGGATGCGCAGGATGGCGTCGACGTCGGTCTCCTGGTAGGCCGACTTCACCCACGGCACGTAATAGCTGTCCTCGGCGTCGCCGCCTTCCTGCGCCGGCACCTCGGGCAGCGAGGTCCGGTAGGCGAAGCGCACGCACAGCACGCCGGGCGCCGGTTCCTCGATGGTCACGGTCAGGCTGCCGCCGGCGTGCGCATCGTTCGGCTCGGTCTCGTAGTGCAGCGCCTTCTCATGCTTGAGGTGGATGGTGTCGCGCACGGTGAAGCGGCCGAAGTCCAGCTCGCGGCGCAGCCAGTCGGCACCGCGCTCTAGCACTGTGGCGCGCTCTAGATGGTCCATGAAGCTCATCGGGTCTTCGGCACGGCGCAAGAGGCCGCGCCACAGTTGCGCCACCGTCAGCGGCGCGCTGTCCACGCGCGGGTCGTTCACCAACACGATATGTTCGAACTGCATTGTCGGGCTCCTCATTCTTCGGGGCGAAGTGTAAAGCAGGACGCCCCCGCTCGGCCAACCTCAGGCGTGCTCGCCGGCCGGCTCGCCGTAACGGCAGACCCGGTTGCGCCCCAGCCGTTTCGCCTCGTAAAGCGCAAGGTCGGCCTTTTCGAGCACCTGGCTCTCCTCTTTGCCATGCTCGGGGAAGGCGGCCACGCCGAAACTCGCGGTCACGGTCAGCGCGTCGTCGAGTCCCGGCAGCACCAGCGGCGTCGCCGCGAGCTCGGCGCGCCACTGTTCGGCGCGCACCGCCGCCACCTCCTGATTCAGACCGGGCAACACGACAACGAATTCCTCGCCGCCGTAACGGCCGACGATGTCGCCCGCGCGCACCCAGCGCGTCAGGAGCTCGCCCAGCCTCCTGAGCGCCGCGTCGCCGGCGACGTGACCGTAGCTGTCGTTGATGCGCTTGAAGTGGTCGAAGTCGATCATGACCACGGTCACCGGTTCGCCCTGGCGCTCGGCGCGCGCGAACTCCTTGGGCAGCATCTCATCCAGATAGATGCGGTTGTAGGTGCCGGTCAGCGGGTCGCGCACCGCGCGCGCCTTGAGTTTTTCGTGCAGCAGCTGGATTTCGCGGTAGCTCTGTTCGAGCGCCGAGCTGGCCCGGTGCAAGGCGCGATGCTGCCGCGCGAGCGCGAGCAGAAACCCCCACACCACGATCAGCGCCATCAGCCCGATCGCCCCCACCGTCAGCGACTGGCGGATCAGCAGCCGGTCGACCGAGCCGCGCCGGGCGGCCACGTCGAGAAACAGCGGCCAGTCGCCGACAGGCAAGGGGCCGAGGCGCCACGGCTCGTCGCTGTCCGCGTCGACCGTCATCGTACGCGCCGCATCCAGCGCAAGCGGATCGGGGCGCGGCCCGTGCGCGCCGATCGCCTCCGGCGCCGGCGGCACCTGGGCGATCAGCGTGCCGTCGAGGTAACGCCAGCGCGCGGTCACCCCCGGCCACGGCGCGAGCCGCGCAAAACGCTGCGACAGGGCGGCGGCGTCGAGGTGCAGCAGCACGCCGTCGAAACGACCGCGCGCATCGATCCGCGGCCGGCTCAGCACGAGCAGCCAGCGCCCGTCCGCGGCGCGGCGCACCGTATCGAGATAGGGCGCGTCGCCATGGCGGCGGCGCGGCCCGACGAACCAGGGTTGGCCGAGCCCGCCGGCCCCCTCCGCCCCCAGCCGCCGTCCCGTCGCGTCGTAGGCGGCGGCGTCGACCACCAGCGGCTGGCGCCGCCGCAGTTCGGCCAGCTCGTCCGCAAAGCGCGCCGGCGCCGCGGCCAGGCTAAAACGCAGCGCGCGCAGTTCGTCGTCGAGCGACTCGATCACGCCGACGCTCAAGGCGTAATAGGCGTCGTACGACAGTTTCAGCTCGCGCGCCATCCGCGCGGACAGGCGGGCGCTCTGGTTGAAACACCACAGGAGGAACATCGCGACCAAAAGACCGGTCAAGAGGCCGGCCAGCGCGATCGCCAGCCGATTGAAGCGGGTCATACGGACGCCTCGCGGAGGACGCACGGCAAACGCTGCCGCTGTCCTTGCAGCATAGAACCCGCGCGACGTCACGGAGCACGGCCGGGCGCCGGGTCCGTCCAATCCCTCGGGATCGCCGTCGCCGCGCGGCGCCGTCATGTCATTCGGGTGTGATAAGCTCGGCCAACCCTGAATACCGAGAGACGCCCATGTCCGACGCGCGCGCATTCTGGAACCCGCGCTTTGCCAGCCCCGACTACCTCTACGGCACCCGAGCCAACGACTTCCTGCGCGAAGAGGCGCACCGCATCCTGGCAGGCGGGCGCGTGCTGTCGCTGGGGGACGGCGAAGGCCGCAACGGCGTGTTTCTCGCCGAGCAAGGCTTTGACGTGACCGCGCTCGACGCCGCCGAGGCGGGCCTGGCCAAGGCCGAGGCGCTGGCGCGCGAACGCGGCGTGACGCTGGCCACCGTCCACGCCGACCTCGAATTCCACCGGCTCGAAGCCGATGCCTGGGACGGCATCGTCGCGATCTTCTGCCATCTGCCGTCGAGCTACCGCGCCGGCGTGCTGCGCGACGCGGTCGCCGCGCTGAAACCGGGCGGCGTGCTGCTGCTCGAAGGCTATACGCCGCGCCAGCTGGCCTTCGGCACCGGCGGCCCGAAGGAAGTCGACCTCTTGTACGAACCGGACGCGCTGCGCGAGGAACTGGCCGGCCTCGAATTCATCAGCTTGGCCGAGGTCGAGCGGCCGGTCGTAGAAGGCCGGCTGCACACCGGCCTGGCCGCCGTGCTGCAGATCGTCGCCCGAAAACCCGAAGAGGCCGCCCGATGAGCCAGTCACCCCGCCCGCTGCCCTACGACGTAATGATCCGTACCGCGGCCATCGCCCTCCTGACCCTCGCCTGCTTTCGCGTCATCCTGCCGTTTCTCGGCGCGCTGACCTGGGCCGGCATCATCGCGCTGTCGGCGTGGCCGGTGTTCGTCTGGCTGCGCGACAGGCTCGGCGGACGCAAGAAGACCGCCGCGCTGACCGTCGTGCTCGCGTTGGCGCTGGCGCTGATCGCGCCGTTGACGCTGATGGTGCTGACGCTCGCCGACGCGGTCCCGCAGGCGACGCGCATGGTGTCCGACCTCATCGGCATCGGCCTGCCGCCCCCACCCGCGTGGCTAACCTCGCTGCCCTTCGTCGGCCAGAGCCTGTCCGACTTGTGGCAGAGCACACACTCCGACCTCACGACGCTGTTCGCCAGACTCAAGCCCTATATCAACGAGGCCGCCCTCTGGACGCTCGGCCAGGGCGCGGCGTTCGGCAAGGGTCTGCTGGAACTGGTGATCGCGGTCATTCTGTCGGGCGTGCTGCTCGCCTACGGCGACCCGCTGTGGGATGTCTTCGAGCGCATCGTCGCGCGCCTCGGCGGCCGCATGGGCGGCGAGCTGCCCGAACTGGTCGCGCGCACCGTGCGCGGCGTCACCACCGGCGTGGTCGGCACCGCGCTGGTGCAGGCGCTGCTCGCGCTGATCGGCTTCTGGATCAGCGGCGTGCCCGGCGCGCTGGTGCTCGGCATCGTCTGCTTCATCGTCGCGATCGCGCAGCTGCCGACGCTGCTCGTCTGGGTGCCGGCGACGATCTGGCTGTTCTACAGCGGCGACACCGGCTACGCGATCTTCCTCGGCCTGTGGGGCGCGCTGCTGGTGCAGAACATCGACAACTTCCTCAAGCCCTACCTGATCAGCCAGGGCGCCGGCCTGCCGCTGCCCTTGATCTTCCTCGGCGTGATCGGCGGCCTGTTGGCCTGGGGCATGATCGGCCTCTTCCTCGGACCGACGGTGCTGGCGGTCGGTTACAGCGTCTTCGGGCGCTGGCTGCAGCAGGAAACGCCTGCCGCGACGGTCGACGAGGCGGCGGAAGAGTCGCCCGATTAAGAATCCTTAACAAAGCCGTACCGGCCAAAAGCAGGAACTTTGCCCAAAATCCGCCATTCTTAAAGCGTGTACTGCCACTCGATGAGGGAGTTGACGATGCAAGCGGCGAAAACCATTACCGTGGCAATCCTGATGGCCGGCGTGATGGCCGGCTGTTCCAACATGACCGATCGCCAGCGCAACACGGCAATCGGTGCGGCGGGCGGGGCGGTGCTCGGTTCGGTACTCACCGGCGGCGACGCCGTCGGCACGGTGGGCGGCGCCGCGGTGGGCGGCGTGATCGGCAACCAGATCAGGAAATAGGTTTCCCTGACGTAAGCGACAAGCGCGGGCTTCACGTCCGCGCTTTTGTTTTGCCCGCCGCGCGTTAAGATAGGCGCATCGCGTCACTTTTCCTACCCGTCATGAGCGCAATGCACTGGGAGCGCCTGCTCTCCGCCCAACGATTCAAGCAGGTCGACGGCGACGTACGGCCGACCCGCACCCCGGCCACCAGCGAGGGTGCGCCGGGGCTCCGCAGCGACTTCCACATCGACCACGACCGCGTCGTGTTCTCGAGCGCGTTCCGGCGCCTCGGGCGCAAGACGCAGGTCCACCCGCTCGCGCAGCACGACCACACGCACAACCGGCTGACGCACAGCGTCGAGGTCGCCAGCGTCGGGCGCAGCCTCGGCAACCGGGTCGGCGCGATGATGGAGCACGCGGCGCTGCTGCCGGCCGGCACCACGCCGTTCGACATCGGCGCAGTGGTGCAGGTGGCGTGCCTCGCGCACGATATCGGCAACCCGCCGTTCGGCCATACCGGCGAGGACGCGCTGCGCGACTGGTTCCGCGACGAGCGCCACGCGGCGCTGCTCGACGGCCTCAACCCGGCCGAAAAGCGCGACATCCAGACCTACGAGGGCAACGCGCACAGCCTGAGGATGCTCGCCACGCTCGAGATGTACGCGACGGAAGGCGGCATGCGGCTGACCGCCGCCGCGATCGGCGCGCTGATCAAGTACCCGTGGACCGCCAGCGCCGAGCCGGCCTTCGTGCGCGACAAGTTCAACATCTACCAGGCCGAGCTGCCGTACTTCGGCCGCGTCGCCGACGAGCTCGGCCTGATCGCGCGCGGGCCCGAGCAGTGGGCGCGCCACCCGCTGTCCTACCTGATGGAGGCCGCCGACGACATCTGCTACGCCATCCTCGACCTCGAGGACGCGGTCGAGATCGGCATCCTCGATTATTCCGAGTTCGAGAAGCTGTTCTCCAAGTTCGCCGAGGTCGAGAAGCTGTGGGCCACGACGAGCGTCCGTCAGAAATGCGCGATGCTGCGCGGCATGGCGATCGGCCGCTGCGTCGCCGAGGTGGCCGAGAAGTTCATGCTGCACCAGGACACGCTGTTGGCCGGTGCCTTCCAGGGCAAGGACCTGATCGACGTGTGCGCGCCGGAGATCCGCGAGACGCTGCTCGAAGCGAAGCGGCTCGCCAGCCAGAAGGTGTACCGCCACCGCACCAAGCTCGTCACCGAGATCGCCGCCTTCCCGTGCCTGACGACGCTGCTCGACGTGCTGGTGCCGGCGGTGTCGTCCAAGGTGCGCGGCGAGCGGCTGTCGGCGCGCCACACGCTGGCGCTCGGACTGATGGCGGACACGCCGATCGCCGATTCCGACGCGCTGTATCCGGCCTACATGAAGGTGCTCGACTACGTCGGCGCGATGACCGACAACGCCGCCGCCAGCCTCGCGCGCGAGATCTCGGGCGTCGGCATCCTATAGCGCAGGGCTCGGCCAACGTTGGCCGAGCCTGCTGCGCCCTCCCCTCGGCCAACCTTGGCAGCCGCGGCAGGCTCAAGGACAATGCCCGCTTTCCCGAACCGCCCCTCCCGCATGCTCGCACGCATCCTCACCATCATCCTGCCGGTCCTTGCGATCGTGCTGATCGGCTGGCTGTACAGCCGCAAGACCCGGCCCGACCTGACCGCCATGAACCGCCTGAACATGCAGGTGTGCGTGCCGCTCCTCGTATTCTCGGTGCTCGCCGCCCGCGATTTCGACCTTGCTTCGCAGTGGCGGCTGCTGCCGGCCGCACTCGGCGTGATCCTGCTGTCGGGCCTGATCGCGTGGCCGGTGGCGCGCGCGTTCAAGGTTAGCCCGCGCACGCTGTTGCCGCCGATGATGTTCAACAACAACGGCAATATGGGGCTGCCGCTCGCGCTCTTGGCGTTCGGGCGCGACGGTTTTCACGCTTTTGTCGTGCCGTTTGCGCTGTCCAACCTGTTGCACTTCACGCTCGGCGCCTACTTCTTCAGCCGGAATACCCGCCTCAAGCACGTCGCGACCAACCCGATCGTGATCGCGAGCGCACTCGGCGTCGCCTGCGGGCTGAGCAAGTTCGCGCTGCCCGACTCGCTGATGCTGGCAGTGAAGATGCTCGGCGACGTGTCGATCCCGCTGATGCTGTTCGCGCTCGGCGCGCGCATGGTCGACGTGAGCTTTTCCGGCTGGAAAGTGGGGCTGCTCGGCGCGGTGCTGTGCCCGCTGACCGGTCTGGCCGCAAGCTGGTTGATGGTCGCATGGCTCGACCTGACGCCGCTGCAGGCGAGCCTGATGTATCTGTTCGGCGCGCTGCCGCCGGCGGTATTGAATTTCCTGATGGCCGAACACTACCGGCAGGAGCCGGACCGGATGGCGTCCATCGTCTTGATCGGCAACCTTGCGAGCCTGGTGTTCGTCCCGATGGGGCTGTGGATCGCGCTCAGATGAAGGCGCGCGCGGTGACGATGCCGAGCCAGGTCAGCAGCAGCGAGCCGGCCAGGTGCAGACCGGCGGTGAGCAGCGCGAGCCCTGCCTCGCCGCGCATCAGCTGGCCGACGACCTCGCTCGAAAAGGTGGAAAAAGTCGTCAAGCCGCCGAGAAAACCGGTAATCGCCGCCAGACGCCATTCGGCCGGCCAGTCGGCGTGGTGGCCGAACACCACCACCGCCACGCCGACGAGATAGCCGCCGGCGAGGTTGACCAGCAGCGTGCCCAGCGGCAGCGGCTCCCACACCGGATTGAAGCGTAGCGTCGCCGCCCAGCGCGCGAGCGCCCCTACCCCCGCCCCGCAAAATACTGCCAGCGCCATCCAGAACTGCATTCTTGCCCCTTAAAGCCTGCCGGGTTTTATCCCGGCAGAACATAAAACCCGTTGCTAGAATGGTGCCATGCACCATAAATATCCTACCCGCTTCTGCCTGATCCGCCACGGCGAAACCGACTGGAACACCGAACGCCGGATACAGGGCCACCTGGACCGCCCGCTCAATGCGCGCGGCCATGCACAGGCCCGCGAAGTCGCGAAACACCTCGCCCACCGCCACCGCTTCGACGCGATCTACACCAGCGACCTCACCCGCACGCGCCAGACCGCCGAACCGGCCGCCAACGCGCTGTCGCTGCCGGCGCAGAGTTTCAGCGCGCTACGCGAGCGGCACTACGGCCGGCTGCAGGGGCTAACCTACGACGAGATCGCCGCACGCTACCCCGACGACCACCTCCGGCTCAAGGCGCGCGTGCCCGACTTCACCCCGGCCGGCGGCGAAAGCCTGCAAACGCTGTCCGGCCGCGTGGAGGACGCGCTGGCCACGCTCGCCGGGCGCCACCCGGGCGGCACCATCCTCGTCGTCAGCCACGGCGGCGTACTCGACGTCGCGCACCGGCTCGCCAGCGGCGCAGCGCTGTCGAGCCCGCGCGACTTCGCGCTGCCGAACGCCGCGTTCAACTGGCTGTGCTATGCGCATGGGGAATGGGAACTCGAAGCCTGGGCCGACACCCGCCACCTCGAAGGCGCGCACGACGAGCTGTAAGCTAGCGGGACGCACCGCGGCCAACCGGACGTCATCCCGAACTTTCCAGGATCCTACAATGAGCGACAAGATCGTCAGGAGCGACGCCGAATGGCGCGCCCAACTGAGCCCCGACCAATACCACGTGACACGCGAGGCCGGCACCGAGCGCCCGTTCACCGGCGAATACTACCGGCGCGCCGAAAGCGGCGATTACCACTGCGTCTGCTGCGACGCGCTGCTGTTCCACTCCGACACCAAGTTCGACGCCGGCTGCGGTTGGCCGAGCTTCTGGGAAGAAGCCGTCCCCGACAGCATTACGCGCATCCGCGACACCAGCCACGGCATGATCCGCACCGAGGTGCGTTGCGCGCGCTGCGACGCCCACCTGGGCCACGTCTTCCCCGACGGCCCCGAGCCGACGGGCGAACGTTACTGTATCAATTCGCTGGCGCTCACGTTCAGCCCGGCGCGTGAGTTGTAGTGCAGGTGTCGTCACCCAAGAGAACACACACCGCAGTGCCGGGGGAGTGAATGGCTACACTGGGATCGTATGCGCTTTGAAAGCTCTCCCACCTTGAGCTTGATCCGTCAGTCTGACAATACCAAGGCGCATATCAGCAACTGCCCAATCGCAGTCGAAGGCTGATTCAATGACGTCGCCATTACGAGGTTCCGATTCGCGACGACACGAAAACTGGCTTACTTCGGAAGGCTCCAGAGGCGCACGGTCTTATCGCTGCTGCCGGAGAGGGCGTAGCGGCCATCGGGAGAAAAGGCCACGCAATTGACGTTGCCCTGATGCCCTTCGAAACGATGGATCTCACGCTGCCTTTCCGCGTCCCAGAGGCGAACCGTGTTATCGACGCCCAAGTCACTCAACATCTCGTCGTCGTAGGCGTCAGTGCCGCTGCCTGAGAGGAAACGCTGGCCGTCCGGCGAGAAGGCGACGCAGAAGACATTGCCCGCGTGCCCTTCATAATGGCGAAGCTCGTAACCACTCTCCACCTCCCACAGGTACACGTTGCAATCCAAGGTGCCGGCAAGAGCACGGCGGCCATCCGGTGAGAAGGCAACGTCGGCAGCCAGCGTCATCAATCGCTCTGGGCGACGCAGTTCGCGTCCGCTCTCCAGGTCCCACAGGATGACCGCATGAGCGTAGTCAGGCTCCATGGCGCCCGACAGGCCATAGCGCCCATCCGGCGAGAAGGTCACGCACTCTACCGGACTCGTATGGCCCTCGAGGCAGCGCAGTTCGCGCCCTCTCTCCAGATCCCACAAGCGAATGGCGTTGTTCCTGTCGTCGAAGAGGGCCTGGCGACCATCGGGCGACAAGGCGGCACTGATGACGTACCCCTGCCCCGCGAAGCGTCGGATTTCCTGCCCGCTCTCCAGGTCCCACAGGTGCATGGCGCTGGCGAAAGTGAGCGCGCGGCGGCCATCGGCCGAGAGGGCTACGGTTGAAATCGGTCCCGTGCCGAGCAAGCGCCGAAGGTTTCGCCCGCTCTCCACGTCCCAGACGTGAATCACGCCGTCCTTGCTTGCAGAAACGGCCTGGCGGCCGTCTGCCGAGAAGGCCACCTTTACCACCTCATCCTGATGCCCCTCGAAGCGGCGGATTTCGCCAGGGGTATCAGTAAGGCGTTCGGGCTGCCGAAGGGCTGATGCGGCAGCCGCTGCTATGGGATGTCCGCACTCGCCACAAAAACGGTCGCCCGGGCGCAGCTCGGACTGGCAATGGGTACATTTCATGGGAAGTACCTCCTTCCGTTAAGAGCGGTAGCGTCGTGCGCTGAAAAACATGAGCGCCGCGACGGCGGTCTGCCGGCTGTTCGCCCACAGCATTATTCCTTGGCGCCGGCCTCTTGGAGAATACGCACGACTTCCGTGTGCCCATTCGCTCTGGCAGCGATCAGGGCGGTGTGACCACGATACCCTTTCGCATTCACATCGGCCCCGGCGGCAATCAGGGCTTGCACCGTCTCGGTGCGTCCATTGAATGCCGCCCACTTCAAGGCAGTCCAACCGGCGCCCATCTGCGCATTCACATCGGCCCCGCCGGCGATCAAAGCTTGTACCGCCTCGGTCTCGCCGAATGTCGCCGCCACCATTAAGGCCGTCATTTCGTCAGGCCCGCTTCTTAGATTAGGGTCCATCCCGTCGGCCAAGAATGATTTTATCGCGGCGGTTTCACCCATCCGTGCAGCGGCAAGGAAACGCTCCTCCGGCGTATTTTCCTCCGGCAGATAATAGGCAAACGGCTCCTCTTTCTGCTCCAGGAAAAACCGGTACCCCATGAGACCCAGCCCGCCGAGCACGGCGATGCCCGCGATGGTTGCCAACGCGCCTAAGAAATACCCATGCCCTGGGAAAAACCTATAGGCCATGAAACCCAGCCCGCCGAGCACTGCGATGCTCACGATTGTTGCCAACGCGCCTGAGAAATACCCTAGGAAAACCCTATAGCCCATGAAACCCAGCCCGCCGAGCACTACGATGCTCACGATGGCTGCCAACGCGTATGGCCAACGGCGACGCTTCGCATTCGCATTCGCGCCCGGGCTTGGGGCTGGTGGTTGGGACTGCGGCGCAGCACTTTGTAGGGCTTGCCCACATTCGCCGCAAAAACGCTCGTCGGCCGGCCGCCTGGAGCCGCAGGCTGGGCAGACCACCGAATCGGAAGGCAGCGTGGCGACCGCGGTTACAGGGTGCCCGCAGGCACTGCAAAAGCGCGCGTCTGGGCTGAGCTCCGACTGGCATTTCTCGCATCTCATACGACGAAATCTCCCCTTCCTAAGCGAAGTAGCGCTTGGCGATGACGAACAGAAGCGCAGCTATGGCCATCTGCGTGCCATACACGAAAAGCGCTGACTCGGCCAAGGCCAGGCGAGAACTGGGTTCGAAACCGATCCAGTCGAGCATCTGAAGCGCGAATTCTGCGCCGATCAGCCAGCCGATCACCGCGGCGGCAAGCGGAACCGTGTACACATCCGCTGCCGCCGACAAGCAGCTCAGGCATTGCTTGAAGCGCCTTTTCATGAGGGCTCACCCGCGACCACGCCTGTTGACCGACACTAAGCTGTCGCCTAGTCCAAGCGCATCGGCATCACGACATATTTGAAATCCTGGCGACCAGGAAGGGTAAGCAAGGCGCTGGACTGGGCATCGCCCAGCGCGACCTCGACCTCATCGCCATCCAGACTGTTCAGCGCATCGAGCAGATACCGGGCATTGAAGCCGACGCGCAGGGCGGCCCCGTGGTAGATGATTGGCAGCTCTTCTTGCGCTCCCGGGGATTCGCGTCCGCTCGGCTGAGGACCAGACTGTTCTCGTTGAGCACCCACTGCACACCGCAGGGTTCGTCGCGGCTCGTGCGTTTCAGCGCCTGCGCGAGGGCTTGCCTATTGATGCGCATAACATTCGCGCGATGACTCGAGATGAAGCTCTGGTAGTCGGGAAACTCGCGGTCGACCGGTTCAGACGCCGATGACCTTCCATCGACCCGGAAGCGAACCTGGCGCGGCGAGATATCGATGGCGACGGGGGTGTCGCGCTGGGCGAGCAACTCCATCAGTTCGACGACCGTGTTGCGCGCAAGCACAATCTTCTGACTGATCGCCTCTTGGGCGCTTACCGGATGCGTTGCCATCGCTAGACGATGACCGTCGGTCGCAATGACCCGCAGTTCGCGCGAATCGACGACCATCAGCAGCCCGTTCAAGACCTCCCGTGGCCCTACTACGTCTGTCCCCATGGCGTACTGCACCATCGCGAGCATTCTCTTCAGCGCAGTTTGCGGCAGCTCGAATGAAATAGCCGCGCTTTCAGCCGCCGGTGATGCGGCTGGAGTGCACTTCGCCCCACAGGAGGTGCAGAATTTTGCGCCCGCTCGCAACGGCTTCCCGCAGGCTGGACAGGGCTACTCCTGGGCGCGGACCGCCCCCGCGCCTGGCGCCACCGTCGAGTCGGCAAGGACCGCCTTCGCCCCACAGGACGTGCAGAACTTTTCTCCTGGTCGCATCGGCTTCCCGCAGGCGCGACAGGATGGCACCTCCACGTGGGACGCCGTCGCGCTGGGTGCCGCTGATGGGCCGGCTGGACCAACTATTGGCTTCGACTGCGTCAAAACCCTATCGTCGGTCAACAGCAGCCATGCTGCGGACGCAGCGGTTTCCAAAGCGATGCGGACGGCCTTGGTGAGGTCGACGATGCCGGCCCGCGTCAAATTCTCATACCGGTGTGTGGCAGCATTGAGGCCGTGTGCGCCGTGAGCGCTCTTGATCGTGTCCAGCGCCACCGCACGGTCCACGCCGACATTGCTGGCAATCCAGCCGCACGGCTCCTCCAGGGCTTGGCGTACGACCTCGACGCCGGCTTGTTCTGCCTCGTTATTCATCGGCAGGCCATCCAGCGCCGCCTGCGCGCGAATCAGGGCCACGCCTCCGCCAGGCACCGTGCCTTCCTCTTTAGCGGCTTCGATGGCGTTGAGCACGTCATCCAAGAGCGCTCGCGTGTTTTTCATGTCGGCTTCGGAGGCTGTCCCGCAGTGGATGACGGCGACGCCGGTGACCAGTTTGGCCCTGCGCTCCCGTATTTTTTCGATGTCGTAGTCGCTACGGCTCTGAGCGATAGCCGTATCTAGCTCGGCGATCCGCGCCTCGATGGCGCGTACCGGACCCCTGCCCTCGATAAGGCTGGTGTTGTCAACGTCCACGATCACCCGTCGCGCCTGCCCCAGCTCTGCAAAGCTGGCGTTCATAAGCGCCGTCGTCCCTGAGATGACCTGGCCGCCAGTGAGGATGGCGATATCGGCCAGCATGGCCTTGCGGCGATCCCCGAACCCAGGCGCCTTGACGGCGCAAACCTTGGCCTGGCCCGTGAGCTTCTGGACGACGAGCGTCGCCAGGGCCTCGCCGTCGATGTCTTCTGCGATCACGAGGAGAGACTGGCCTGTCTGCACCACTTGGTTCAGGACTGGCATGAGCGCAGGCCCCTCCGAGAGCCTGCCATCGATCAGGAGGATATAGGTGAAATCGAACACTACCTCCCGCCGATCCACGTCGGTGATGAAATACGGCGAGCGATAACCCCGGTCGAAGCGCATGCCGGTGACTATTTCGAGTGTGGTTTCCTGCTCCCCTGACTCGCCGACGGCGATCGCGCCCTCTGGCCCTACCTGCGCCATAGCCCGGTCGATAATGGCGCTAAGCGAGGCATCCGCGCCGGCCGCCATCGTCGCCACCCTGGCGATTTCCTTGGGTTCCTGCACGGGGTGCGACAGTTTCCTCAGCGCTTTCACGACAGCGTCCACCGCCCGGTCGATCCCGGTCTTCAGGCTCTGGGGATCATGGCCCTGCGCGAGCGCGAGTAGGCTCTGCGCATACATAGTGCGTGTCAGGATCGCCGTGGTGGTGGTACCGTCGCCGACGATGGCCGACATCGTGGTCGCGACCTCGAGGACCCATTGGGCCGCGGCGCTCTGCTGGGGGTCATTGAAATAGAACGTGCTCTCCGCCGAAAGACCGTGCTTGAGCTCCCTGGGTCCCAGAGTGGTCGCGACCGCGTCCGTCAGCGCATTGATGCCGACCAGCATGTTTTCCCGTGAGCCCATACTTACCCCGGTTTGAGCTTGGGCCATCTCTTCAGTCTCCAGGTTTCGAGCCAACGGCTGGCTTATGGTGTCGCCCCGTTCGATTTGCGAGTGCCGTCAGGTCGCAATAGCGCGGTGGACTGTGACGATATCGCCGTCATCGCTCTCAACGTCTTCTCGTCCAAAAACGCGAATTCCGGCGGATCGGCCGGCTCCCATTTTCCGTTTGCGAGCCGGCTCCAGCTCAAGGATCCCAATCCCACCGTCCAGAGGGTGTCCTCGGGCCCTTTGACGCGCAGAGCGCCATGCAGCGCTTTAAATGTCTCTTCGGGAACAAGCTTTTGATCGCGCACATGGCGGAGTACAGCGGCAAGCGCGCAAATGTCTTCGAGTTCAACCATGGCGTCCCGGGACTCCGCGCGTTTGAGCGAACGGAACCATCCTCGTACCGTGAGCCGCTGCTCGGGCGAGGTGGGCGATTTCGTCAGCGATTGCGGCATGACCGTGCGGGCGGGAGCGGCAGCGGCCGCCGGTTCGCCCGACTGGGCGGTGTTTGCACTCTCGATTGTCGACGTCTTCCCGGTTTGCTCGACCGGCGGCGTACCCGGTTCCGGGGAGGGTGAAGACACACTCGGCTCCGCTAAAAGCCGGCTTCCGCACTGGCCGCAGAACTTCATGGTCGCCGGGTTGGCTTGACCGCAGTGGCTGCAGACGATCTGCGACGAGGCCTGCCGGGCGTCCGGCGCTGCCGCCCGCTGTTCGTTCGATACTCCGAGGACCTCGTCGCGCTGCTCTTGTGTCGAGGCCGTCGCGAGGATCGCGCGCTTCAACGCGACCTTGGGCGCGGTGGGGAGCAGCGCGACGGCGATCATCTCGGCGAGGGCGATATAGAGCTCCCGCTGCGTCAGCGCGCGATGCTTGGCAACGCCGAGACCGCTGCCGTCCGGTTCGAGCTCGATCAGATGATTGGAGAGCCTGGTCGGCGCCAGGAAGGCCTCGATCAGCGGCAAGGCGCCGAGCTCGGTCAGCACCTCGAACCTGAAGCCGGCTGCGACACCGATGCCGTCGATGAACTCGTTCCCCATCCTCTGGGCCGCGTCGCCGAAGCAGAAAACGTCCCGACCGTCGTCCTGATCGTGCTGTGCAAGCAGGAATTTGGCGTCTTGCAGGACGGCCAGCTGTTCGATCGGCGTCTCCTTCAGCAGCGTGGCAACGCCCGGCGCAAGCTGGATGAAGGCGGGAAGCAACCAGCGCAGATCGCGGCGAGCAATCGCGTCGCGCATGGTGGCAATGAACTCCGTCTGCCCGACGCGAAGCGAATCCGCCGCGCCGTAGCTCAGCGCACTCTGATATTTCGCCCGCCGGTACGCGTCGACGGCATGCAGCGCATAGACGAACGCTGGCAAGGGCAGCGTCGGCGGCAGATCGTTTGAAATAGCGCGATCCGATGCACTCGAGAGTCGGAAAAACCACCAGCCCAGGTATGCCTCCGCCGAATCGAAGGCGTGGAGGGCGTATCGGCCGTCCTGCTCGGGAGCGACGACGACAAACGTCTGCCCCTCCGCATGGCTTGCGCAGGCGAAAAATACGGCAGGGGGCACCGATGCACCGGCAAACCGGTGCGTGATGCACAGATCAGGTCTTGCGAGGATGGCAGCGATGCTCGGCGGTAGCGAAGGGACGGATGGACCGTCCGACATGCCAACTGACTGTCTACGAGCATCCAGATCCTCGGCAAACGGCGACAGCGCGTTCCAAGACGCGGCGCCGTTCAACAGGGCATCGCAAAGCTCGTCCTTGCCGAATTCGCCGCTCCACTCTTCGGGTGCGTCCAGGCCGTATGGGTTGCCGCAACGCTCATAATTCGCGATGTAGTGCTCGATAGGCATTGCGGTGCCCGTGTCTATGAGCCTCCCACTTTGCCGCTCGACGATAATGGGCGCGTTTCCCACAATCGCGTATCGGGGATCTTTTGTTTCCAGCCACGTCTTGGAGGCATAAGAGAACACCCACCCCCAGGGCTTTTCAATGGTTGCCTCATCGACAATGACAATCTCGTCATTGCACACCTCGGCTTCAACCAACCGTCGCGCTTGCTCTTTGGTGACCATGAGACGGCTAATCCTCGATTGGTGAGTTGCACTCGCCGGCCAAGCGTCGCGAAAGCGGTCGTCGCGCTCGCCATGGCGGCTCTTGCCGCACTCTCGTGTAGCAGATGGCATTGGCTCCGTGCAGAATTTTTTGCCCGCGGGGCTCGCCGCGCCGCAATTGGGCAATTGACCATCTCGGGGCTGTGACCATTTGGGAGCGGGTGGCGTTTCAGTGTTTCCGATCGGTTGACGCCTTCACCATCGGCCGCGCCCTAGGGACTCTCATCGCCGCTTGGTCCACGGTTGCTGATGAGTGACCCGATCAGCAGAAAAGCCTCCTCCTCGCTGATGATGTTGCTCTCGTCGATTTCGCCCATGCGAAGATCGATGAGCAGCTCGCTGTCGGGCCGCCAGCCTTGCTGGCGATGGTAGACCTGCGGGTTAAGGCCATTGTCTTCCCTAAAGATCACCCACTCACCCTTCGGGTAGTCTTGCTTGTAGTACGTCCACATGGTCAGGGCCCCTGCTTCTTCGGGATGGACGGGATCTTGTCAATTTTGTCCGGGCGTGCCAACGCATTAGAGATTTTCCATTGCTCATCATCAAGCAGCGCCCATGCGGGATTAGAGCGATCGGCGGGAATAAGCTTTCGCATCTCTTCGAATAGGTGGTGAGTACCCGGGCCCTTGGCCCACAAACTTTCTGCCGTATGGAACTGCACTTCCATTAACTGCCCGGTTGGGCTACGCAATTGGGCATTGATCCCTTTGTAGGATTTCAATGCGTCGGGCCAGGTGTTCTTCAATTCGACAATCTGGTATCCCTCGTCTGCAAATTTCTTCAAGACTGCCACCGTGCCGTCGGCGAGCTTTTCCGGCGGGAAGATTGAGGTGTAACGGACCGTGTCAGCGATGTTGTCCGCCGCGGCCTCAACACTGAGGCCTTTTCGGGTGGCATCCTTGGCAATCTTTTCCACCAAGGACCCCGGCCTCTTCAAGCGGTCCTTCAAGCCCTCCATCTGGCCCCCCATCGCTTCCGTGGTGGTTTGGATACTCTGGGTAATGGCCGGTTCCGCGGCCTCTGCTTTCGCCAGCAAGGCGTTAGCTTTGTCCAATAGGTCGATCTGTTGTTGGTCGGTGAGATGCTTGATCTCGGGGACCTTTGGCGCTTCCGGAGGGGGAGTGGCGGGGCCTGGGCTGTCCGGCAGCCCCGGGGGCACCGTATCGTCGAGTGCGGAGGCCGCGCCGGAGGCGCTGATGTCGTCGGCACCTTGCGCCAATTGGGCGCCACGGCCGGAACCCTGCGCCGCTGCCCGCGCGGCATCGTCGGCGGCGGAGGCTGCCGCCACGCCATCGCCCAGCATGCCGGAAGCCGGGGCCGCCGCCTCGCCAATCCCGGCGACTCCCTTAGCCGCGCCGGCGAGCTTGCTCACGCCGGCCGTGGCCGCGCTGACACCGCTGATAACCCCCTCGACCGTGGTAACGCCTATCGCTGCGCCGACGAGCCCATCCCAGAGACCGTCGATGACATCCCGCCCATGAGTCCGGTCGCCGGCGGCTTTCAGGCGGTCCCACGAGGTCTCGACAGCGCCGTGCAGGCCTTTCCACACCATGGCGGCGGTATCTGTTACCGTGCCGCCTATCGTGTCGCCGACGATCACGCCGGGGCTGCGCCAGAGATCGCCAGCGAGATTCGTCCAGTTGCTGGGCGTGGTGGCATCCTCAATCGCGTCCGCAACCGCATCCCCTATCGCGCGCGCGCCCGAGTAGGCCGAGCGTCCCAACGCGATGCCGCCTCTGGCAAGCGCGATGACGGCGCGCACCTGTTGGCCGGGAGAGGTCAAAAACTCGCCCCCCGCCTGTGCCCCAGCGATTGCGCGCTGGCCCAGCCCCTTCGGGATATTCCAGAAAACGTCCGTCAACATGCCGCCAAGCAAGTCGAGGGTTTGCTGTGCCCCTTCGGCCTGCGCAGCGTGGTCGTCCTCCAACGACCAGGTAAGCCCCGGGAACGGCTCGGCAGCCGTCCTGCCTTGCGCCCCGGCCGTTGGCTCGCCACCGGCACCGGGCGCTTGATCCGGGGGCAGGTCACCCATCGTGGTCGCCCCCGGGAGGTCAGGCAGGTCACCGGATGGGTCGGGCAGGTCGCCGATGGTGTCCGGCGTCAGCCAGGGGGAATCCGGATCGGGCAGGTCGCCCGCGCCATCGAGCACGGCCGATGCGGTGAGCGGCGCGTCGCCCGTCCACGGAAGATCGGGCGGAGGTATTGTGACGTCATCATCGGTAACCGTCGTGTCGGGCACGCGCCAAGGCAGGTCGGGATCGGGCAGGTCACCCGCGCCATCGAGTACGGCGGGCGTGGTGAGCGGCGCGTCGCCCGTCCACGGCAGATCGGGTGGAGGCATCGTGTCGTCATGATCGGGGACTGTCGGTGGGGTCGCCAACCCGTCCGGCGGCGCAAACCCGGTCTCGCCTCGCGATGGGGGGGCTTTGGGCTCCGGACCGCTGCCGCCGCCGGCGCCCGCCATCGGCGCGCCGAGCACGCTGCCGACGCCGGCACCGAGCCCTGCGCCTAAGCCGGCCGCGAGACCGCCGCCGACCGACTGCCCGAGCACCGCCGGCACGTCCACTGTCGCGCCGTGGTGGGCTTCTCCGCTCCAAGCCCCCATCTCGCCCGGCACGCACTCGCCCGGCACGCATCGTTGCGCGAAGGCAGGATCGATAAAGCCAAGCGCAAGCCATGCGAGTTCCACGAATGCTAATAGCGCGGCTGCGCTGGGAGGGATTCGACGGGACAGTATCAGCGCCGCGATCGCGCAAGCCGCCGCGAAAGCGAGCTTGGGCAGGGCTCCGGGGAGAACGAAGCCTACGCAAAGGGCGAGGGCGCCGCCAAGCAAGCCGACCGTCACCCCCGGCACGCCCACCGGGTGCCGGCTTCGGGACGGAGCGGCGTGCCGGACGAGATCCGACCACAGGCGAAGCAGCAGCGCCGAAACCAGTCGCCCCAGGATCGAGGGCAGCGACGACATCAGGCCCGCAGCGAGGAAGAGGCCGACCCAGGGCGAGACCAGGGTTGCGGCAACCAGGCTGACGGCCGCTCCCCACAGCAGGTGAACGCGAGCGGCCTCTCCGTCCCGTTTGAAAATGAGGCCGAGTGCGGCGGGGAATTCGCTCAGATCATGAAAAAAGCGTTGAGTGCCGACCGTGCGCCAGTAGCCCGCCAATCCGCCGATCACCATGCCGCCGAGGGCGAAGCCGAGCGAGCCCCACAAGGCGTTGCCTTGTCCGAACGCAAGAGCGCCGGGCGCCACCTGGTGGCCACCGTAGACAAAGATGAGCAGGAGCGCGTTTATTGCATAACCAAGAGCGGCACCAACGACGGCAGAGGTGAACGCTGCCCGGGCATTGCGGCTCAGCCACTCGGTGACGACGCGAACGAAAGCACCAAGGTCTTGGGGAACCTGGGTTTGACGCGCAGACTCCTGGCCCGTCATGCCCATGCGTCTTCTCCGATCAGCTGGACCTGCCGCTCTGTCGCGATGGCCGTTTTGTCTCGTCTGACTTTTAGCGGCGAGACGCAATGCTGCACGAAGGCCATCCCTTTTGTCAGCGGCCAATCCGTGCCAGGTGAGTCGCGAGTCGCCTCGGGGTGGTGCACGAACCGACCGAGAAAGAGTACGGTTGTGATAGGTGCCATGAAGGTCACGCCACGTTGCGGGAATTTCCGAAGCACAAACGCTCAGGTTGCAAGCCTCGGCTCAGCCCGCACGCACCGGATGACGGCAATGCCGCCGTGTGAAAAGAGAAAAAGTCATAAAAAAAGGATAGACCATCCGGACTTTTCGATGCTCCTCCGAAGAGCTTCCTTAACGGTGCAATAGTGGCCGCCTGCCGACCGAAAAAACCGCCCCTCTAACCGGGTAGTCTGGTGCCCGGCTGAACGGCAGCTCGTGGCCGATTTCAGCCGGTCACGACCGTCGCAAACCGACCCAAAGCGAACGGCCCGCCGGAAGGCAAGAGCCACATGCGAGGCGACGTTACGAGGTAAACCGCTTGAGACGTTCTCTTCAATCTATGTCCTTCGCGCCAAGCCATCAAAAAGAGTCGATAGCATGTCGCCCCGTCATCCTCGTACTTAGCGCGGTCGTAGTTCTGAGCTAACGCTCTACCAGGCACGAGCTCGTAGCTCAGATCCGACCGACAAAAAGCCGCCCAAATATGGGCGGCTTTTTGTCGGTTCGAGAAGGCATGCCGGGTTCGAGCAGGGTCCGGCCAGGTGCGCAGCCCCATGGAGTGATGGTGCATCATCCCTGACTCGTCAGGATAGAACGCCTTCGGCGTCCCTCCCTTGGCCCGCTACCGTCGAAGCTACAGCCTGAACCGGCCGAAGGCGGCGTCCATCTTGCCCGCCGACCCGGACAGACGCTGCAGCGTCGCGCTGACGTCCTGCAGCACCGCGTCGTTCTCCCGTACCGCGCCGTTGATCGTTTCGGTGCTCTCGGCAATCTGCCGCGTCGCCCCCTGCTGCTCGGTGGTGGTGCGGGCGATCTCGTGCATCCTGTCCTTCACCGCCTGCATCGACGCGCGCATGCGCGCCAGGCTGGCCTCGGCAGCGCACATCAGTTCGGCCCCCTCGTCGACCTGCCCCACCGCTTCGCCGACGTCGCCGACCGCACGGCCAGTCTCCTCGCGGATCGCGCTCACCTTGGCCGCGATCTCCAGCGTCGCCTCGGCGGTACGCTCGGCCAGTTTGCGCACCTCGTCGGCCACGACGGCGAAGCCGCGGCCCTGCTCGCCGGCGCGCGCCGCTTCGATCGCCGCGTTCAAGGCCAAGAGATTGGTCTGGTCGGCGATGTCGCGGATCACCTTGGTGATGCCGGAGATGTCCTGCGAGCGGCTGTCGAGCAGCGCCAGCATGCCCTCCAGGCTGCGCACCGCGCGCGCCGTGCCGTCCATGCGGCTGGACAACTGCTGCATGTTGGCCGAGCCGTCCTCCAGTTCGCCGCCGGTCTGCTGCACCATTTCGTCGGCGGCTCGCGCGCTGTCGGCGATGTGCGCGACGCTGACGGTGATCTGTTCCAGCGTGGCGGCGTTGGCCGCCGACACGCCCGACAACTGGCGCGAGTGCTCGGCCACGCCGCCGACCATCCGGCTCGCCTCCTGCACGCCGCCGATGACGCCGCCGGCGCCGATCCTGAGTTCTGCGAACATCGCGTTGAGCCTTCCGGCGAACTGGTTGAACGCGCGCGCGGTGTCGGCGATCTCGTCGCGCCCGCTCTCGTCGAGACGGCGCGTCAGGTCGGCCTCGCCTTTTGCGATGTCGGCCATCGCCGCCTTCAACTGCAGGAGCCCCGCGAGCATGCGGCCGATCACCCAGCCGGCGAGCGGCACCAGCAGCAAGAGCGTGACGAGCGACAGGCCGGCGATGCTCAGAAGCAGCGTGTTAAGCGGCGCGAGCACCTCGTCCTTGTCGGTGACGATGCCGACCAGCCAGTCGGTGCCGGCGATCGGCCTCATCGACATCAGCGCGGCCAGGCCCGCCACCTCGACCTCGTCGACGCCGTTGCGCGCGGCAAGCGACGCGATGCGCTGTGCGGAGAGCGCCGGCGCGACCGACGCGATCGGTTTGAGCGTCAGCGCCGCCTGCGGGTGGGCGATCACCGTTCCGGCGCGGTTGACGATGAAGGTGTAGCCCTTGCCGCGCACCGGCAGCGACAGCACCGACTTCACCAGCGTATCGACGAACACGTCGGCGCCGATCACGCCGGCGAACGCCCCGCCCGCGTCGAACGGCGCAGCCACCGTCACGATCAGTTTCTTGCTGTCGGCGTCGACGTAGGGTTCGGTGAGCACGGTCTTGCCCGCCGTCTTGGCCAGCGTGAACCACGGCCGTTCTGCGACCTTGAAGTCGCCGGGCGGCACCCAGTCGTCAGACCAGACCGAGCGGCCGTCGGCGTAGCCGATGTAGTCGACCATGAAGTTGCCGGCGCGCGCCGCCTGCTTGAGGTCGGCCAGCACGTCGGGCCTGGCGGCGATCGCGCGCTGCGCGGCGATCTGCTGCTTCTTCTCGTTCATCCAGGTCTCGACCACGGCGCTCTGCCCCTGCAGCGCGGACGTGAACTCGTGATCGAGGCCTTGCATGATCTCGCGGCGCATCTGCGTGAACGCCAGCCACAACAGCATCAGCACGAACAGCACCATGACCGCCGCGTTGAACGCGACCAGCCGGCTTCGGAGCGACCGCATCGTAGGTCTCCAGAGTCAGGGGGAGCGCCATTAGAACCGCTATCCACCGGCGCAACAATGCGGCCATCCCGAATCTGTAAATTCTGTTCGCCTACACGAATGGCATCGATATTTATGTGTTTTTAAAAGGCGAAAGCGAGACTAGCGCTGGCCGAGCAAGCCCTCGAGTTCGACGACGCGCGCGCGCAGCGCGTCGAGCTCCTCGCGCTGCGCGCTGATGTCCTCGATCACCGTGATCAGGTGCTCGGGCTCGCCGCTCGCGTCGTTGCGCTGCAAGGACGTCTTGACCTTGGCCCAGATGATCCGTCCGTCCTTGCGGCGGAAGCGCTTCTCGAGCGCGTACATCGCGATCTCGCCGGCCAAGAGTTCGTCGAGCCGTTCGAGATTTTCGGCGAGGTCGTCCTCGAGCGTCAGCGCCTGGAAGGTCAGACCGGCCAGTTCGTCGGTGCTGTAGCCGAGGATGGTCGACAAGGTCTGGTTGGCCTTCAGCCAGCGCCCGTCCAAGCCGATGTAGGCGATGCCCTCGGACGCGAGCTCGAAGATCGCGCGAAAGCGCGCCTCGCTGCGGGCCAGTTCCTCCTCGGCGCGCTTGCGTGCGGTGTTGTCCATGCTGATGCCGATCATCTTCACCGGCCGGCCCTCGACGTCGCGGATCGGCGTCGCACGCGACGAGATCCAGCGCGTCTCGCTGTCGGGCGCCACGATGCGGAAGTCGATCTCGTGCGGCCGGCCGCTGGCGATCGAGTCCTCGTATACCTTCTGCATCATCGCGACGTCGTCTTCCGGCACGTGCGGCCAGAAGTCGTCGTTGCGGCGGATCGGCCAGCCGTAGACCGCCTCGACGTTGGCCGAGTAGGTGACGGCGTCGGTGATCAGGTTCCACTCCCAGGTGACGATGCGCGCGTTCTCCTGCGCGAGCTTCATGCGCGCTTCGCTCTCCATGATCTCGGCGGTGTAGCGGCGGCGCACGTCGGTCATCGGCAATTCGACCGGGGCAGCGTTCTCGAGGCCCTGCTGCGCCTCCTCGCCGTAGCGCAGCCAGATCCAGTTGACGCCGAGCAGGGTGGCGAGCTTGCGCAGCTTCTCGTAGTCGATCTCGCCGCCGCGCGTCCACTTGTGGACCGCAGGCCGCGACACGCCGAGCGCGGTGGCGACCGCCTGCAGCGTCAGTTTCTTGTGTTCGAGCAGTTCCTTGAGGCGGAACGCGAAGCTGTTTTCGTTCATCTTGGGCGGGGCTGGGGTTCGGGGACGCCGGGCGGTTGCCGGCGGCCGCATCTGCGCCGTACGTTACACGCCCGCTTGCCGACATGCCAAGCGCGTCGCGGTGGAAACCGGGTAAAAAAAGGCCCGCACGAGGCGGGCCATCAAACTGCAGCGCACAACAAGGGTTGGCCGAGCCCTGAAGCCCGACCGCTCCACTGGAAACTCTTACCCGGCCCGTAGCTTTAAAGATCGAGCACGATGCGCGAACCCTTCGCGCGCGACACGCAGATCATCATCGTCTTCTGCGCCGCCTTCTCGTCGTCGCTCAAGTACTGGTCGAAGTGTTCGGCCTCGCCGTCGAGAATCTTCGTCTCGCAGGTGCCGCACACGCCCTCGCGGCACAGGCATTCGACCGACACGCTCTTGTCGCTCTCGATCGCCTTCAGGATGCTGCCGCCCTCTTCCACTTGCAGTTCGCGTCCGCTCTTGGCGAGCACGACGGTGAACGCGCCGCCCTCTTGCGGCGCGGCGGCGAACTGTTCCCAGTGGATCTGGTCTTCGGCGAGGCCGCGGCGGCGGCACGCTTCGATCACCGCGTCGATCAGCGGGCGCGGGCCGCACACGTAGACGTGGCCGTCCTTGGCCGTTCTATCAATGAGTTCGTCGACGTTGAGCTTGCCGCCCTCGCTGTTGACGTAGAAACGGCAGCGTTCGCCGTGGGCGCCTGCGGCCAGCTCGCCGGCGAACGCACCGTGCTCAAAGCTGCGGAAGGAGTAATGCAGTTCGTAGTCGGCGCCCCGCTCGGCCAACTCTGCCATCTGCGACACGAACGGCGTGATGCCGATGCCGCCGGCGATCAGCACGTGCTTCGAGCCCGCCTCAGAAAGCGCGAATAGATTGTTAGGCGTCGAGATCGTCAGCTCCATGCCGACCGTCACCTTGTCGTGCATGAAGGCCGAGCCACCCTTGGACGCCTCCTCGCGGCGCACGCCGATCTGGTAACGGGACAGGTCGCGCGGCGAACTCATCAGCGAGTAGGCGTTGCTGTGGCGCTTGGCGCCGTCCTGCATCTGCACGATGACGTGGCTGCCTCCGGTGAACGCCGGCAGGTTTTCGCCGTTCGTCGCGGCGAGCGTGAAGCGCTTGATCAGCGGCGTCACCTCGTCGATCGCGGTCACGCGGACCGTTATCATCTCGTATTTGTTGGCCATCGCTGCCTCCATTCCATCCCGGCGCCGGTTCGGCGGCCGTCTTGCCGGTGTTACAAAACTTTGGGGGAGCTCGGCCAACGTCGGCCGAGCCTTGTCATGCCTACAGCGCCATGCACAGGTACTTGGTCTCGAGGTAGTCCTCGATGCCGTACTTCGAACCTTCGCGGCCGAGGCCGGACTGCTTGACGCCGCCGAACGGAGCGACCTCGTTAGAGATCAGCCCGGTGTTGATGCCGACCATGCCGTACTCGAGTTGCTCGGCGACTCTCCACACGCGGCCGATGTCGCGGCTGTAGAAGTAAGACGCGAGGCCGTAGATCGTGTCGTTGGCAAGCCGCACGACTTCTTCTTCTGACGAAAAGCGCACGATGGGCGCGACCGGGCCGAAGATTTCTTCGTCGAGCAAACGCATGCCCGGCTTCACGTCGGCGATCACGGTCGGCGCGAAGTACTGCTCGCCCTCGGCCAAACTATGCCCGCCGGCCAGCACGCGCGCGCCTTGTGCGGTCGCGTCGTCGAGCAGCTCCTGCACCTTGGCGACGGCCTTGGTGGTGATCAGCGGGCCGATCTGCGTCGCCGCTTCGAAGCCGCTGCCGACGCGCAACTCGGCGACTCTCTTCGCGAATTTCTCGGCGAACTCTTCATATACCGCGTCGTGCACGTAGAAGCGGTTCACGCACACGCAGGTCTGGCCGGCGTTGCGGTACTTGGCGACCAGCGCGCCCTCTACCGCGGCGTCGACGTCGGCATCGTCGAACACGATGAACGGCGCGTTACCGCCGAGTTCGAGCGACACCTTCTTGATCGTGCCGGCGCACTGGCTCATCAACAGGCGGCCTACCGGGGTCGAGCCGGTGAACGAAAGTTTTCTGACCAGCGGGTGGCCGGTCAGCTGCTTGCCGATCGCCGCCGAGCTGCCGGTGACGACGTTGAACACACCGGCCGGCACGCCGGCGCGCTCGGCCAACTCGGCCAGCGCCAGCGCCGACAGCGGCGTCTCGTTGGCGGGCTTGACGACGATGGTGCAGCCGGCGGCCAGCGCCGGCGCGGCCTTGCGGGTGATCATCGCCGCCGGGAAGTTCCACGGTGTGATCGCCGCGCACACGCCGATCGGCTCACGCACGACGACGAGGCGCTTGTCGGCACTCGGCGACGGGATCACGTCACCGTACAGGCGCTTGGCTTCCTCAGAAAACCACTCTACGAAGGAAGCGGCGTAGCGGATCTCGCCGAGCGCCTCGGCGACCGGCTTGCCCTGCTCCCAGGTCATCAGCCGCGCGAGGTCGTCCTCGTTGGCCTCGATCAGCTCGAACCAGCGGCGCAGGATCTTCGCGCGCTCCTTGGCGGTCTTGGCCTTCCACGCCGGCAGCGCGGCGTTGGCGGCCTCGATCGCCCAGATCGCTTCCGATTCGCCCATCAGCGGCACGGTGGCGATCTGCTCGCCGGTCGCGGGGTCGAGCACCGGCACGGTCGCGCGGCTTTCTGCATCGCACCAGGCGCCGTCGATATAGGCGCGTTGTCTAAAGAGTTGCGGGTCTTTGAGTTTCATCGTCTTGCCTTTCTGTGCGGGCCGGCGTTGCCGGCCCTAAGTTCGATCAGTCCTGATGCTGCTGCGCGATCAGCTGGTGGAAGTGCGCGATGCCGTGCTCGCTGATGCCGCTGCGCTGGTGGTCGGCCATGATCCGGCCCTGGCCTCGGTAGCCGCGCGACTTCAGGCCCTTCTGCACGCTCTCTACCAGACGCAGGTCCTCGGGGCGGAACACGGTGCGGTACCACTCGATGAGCGCCTTCTGCTCCGCGGTCAGTTCCTCGTTGAGGAAGTAGATCTCGTAGTGCTGCAGCGTGACCTCGGCGCTCATCGGGAACTCGTAGATCACGGTCATGAAGTTGGCGCCCGGCGGCACGTTGAACATGGTGCACGGCCACGCCCAGAAGCCGCTGAAGCTCGGGTCCTTGATCGACTCGTCGACCTTGAACGACTTCTCCGACGACTTCGCGAGGCCGAACTGCAAGGTCCAGTTGCCGTGCAGCGTGTGCGTGTACTTGTCGACCTGCACCGAGTCGGAGAAGCCCGGGTGCGCCGGCCCGCAGTGGTAGCACTCCATGTAGTTGTCGACGATGGACTTCCAGTTGGCCGGCGTCTCGGTGACGAAGCGCGCGGCGAGCTTCAGGTCGTCGACCACCGGGCAGGCGGCGCGCAGCTTCGCTTCCATGCCCGGCAGCTGGGTCTCAACCGAACCGGCTTCCGGGTTCATGTTGATGAAGACGAAGCCGGCGTATTCCTCGACCTTGACCGGCACCAGACTGGATTTTTCCTTGTCGAAGTTCGCGACGTTGTCGCAGTTGCGCGCGTGCGCCAGCTCGCCGTCGAGCTTGAAGGTCCACGCGTGGTACGGGCAGGTGATGACGTTCTTGGCCTTGCCGCTGCCTTCGAGCAGTTGGTGGCCGCGGTGCGGACAGACGTTGTAGAACGCGCGCAGCACGCCGTCGCGGCCGCGGACGACGACGATACTCTCGCCGATCACCTCGCGCGTCACGTAGTCGTTAGCCTCGGCCAACTCGCTTCGGTGCGCGACGCAGATCCAGCTGTCGGCGAAGATCTTTTCCTTCTCGGTTTCGAAGACCGAATCCTGCGTGTAGTAGCTCGCCGGGATGGTCCACGCGTTGGACGGGTCGGCGCAGAAGTCGGCGGGGAGCTTGGTGATCGGGATGGTTTTCATGCTGTTCTCCTTGCAGGTCGGCCGCGGCGACTTTGATGTCGCGACCATCTGTATATTTAAGGTTAACGTATAACTTTTGGTTAACTTTTAAGCCAAAAAATTGGCGCCATTCGGGTCGGCCACTAGGGCCGGTGCACTGCAAAATCAATCCGGCTTTTGCCTGCTGCGGCGTCTACCCGTCACGATCTTCTGCCCGCGACGGGTCGGCCGTTTCGCGAGCCGGCTCAGGAGCCGGCCGGCACCTCCTTTGCCTGGCCACGCGCGGCGATCTCTACCGTGTCGACTGCCGGTAACTCACCGCCCTCTTCCTTGGCCAGGCGTACCGCCTGCTCTTCGATGATATGCGCCGGCATCGCGCTGTAGTCCTGTGCCATCCACTTGAAGAAGCCATAGATCTTGACCAGCAGGATCGCCATGAACGGGATCGCCGTCAGCACCACCGCGGTCTTCATCGTCGACAGCGAGGCCTTGGCGAACAGCATCGCCAGCGGCACCAAGGTCAGCATCACGCACCAGAACAGGCGCAGCGTCGGGCTCGGGTCTTCGCCTTCGCGCAGGTTCTTGGTGCTGGTCGCCGCCACCGCGTAGGCGACCGCGTCCATGTGCGAGGCGAGGAAGACCACCATGATGAACAGGTAGGCCGCGAGGAAGCCCTTGCCGAACGGCAGCGCGGTCAGCAGCATTTCGACCGCGGTCTCGCCGCCCTGCTCTTTCAGGATGCGCGGCACGTCGATCACGCCGGTCATGAAGGCGTGCATGCTGTAGCTTTCGAGCGCGCCGAAGAAGAACCAGCAGCCGACGCTACCGCCCAGGAGCAGCGCCCAGATCACTTCCTTCATCTTGCGGCCACGCGACACGCGGGTGACGAACATCGCGACGCCCGGCGTATACGACACCCACCACAGCCAGTAGAACACCGTCCAGCCGCGCGTGAATTCACCGTTGCCGGCCGGGTCGGTGAACAGGCTCATGCGGATGTAGTTCTGCAGCATCAGGCCGATGCCGTTGGCCGTGTTGTTGATCGAGAACAGCGTCGGGCCGACGAACAGCACCACCGCGGCGAACAACAGAGCGCCCCAGCACACCATATGGCTCAGGCGCTGCATGCCCTTGTCGATGCCGATGTAGGAGCTCAGCGAGAAGATCACCGACACCGCGACGATCACGATCAGCTGCGTGGTGAAGGTGTCCGGCAGGCCGGTAAGACCCGACAAACCCTTGGTCAGCGTCGACGCGGTCAGCGCCAGCGACACGGTCAGCGCGCCGAACATCGTAAACAGGAAGATCAGGTCGACCACGCGCCCTACCGGGCCGTTCGCCTTGAAGCCGGTCACCGCCTCGATCACCGACGCCAGGCTCAGCCCCTTGTTCTTCCTTACGTGGAAGTGGTACGCCATCGCCAGCGACGCCAGCGCGTAGATCGCCCAGGCGCTGAAGCCCCAGTGGAAGAACGAGTAGCTGATGCTGTACTCGAGCGCTTCACGCGTGCCCGGCGCGATGTTGAGGCCCGGCGAGTTGTAGTAGTACGCCCACTCCATCACGCCCCAGTACATCGTCGACGAGCCCATGCCCGCGCAGATGAACATGAACACCCAGGACACGGTCGAGTATTCGGGCTTGCCGCTGCCCAGACGGATGTTGCCGTACTTGCTGAACGCGATATAAGTCACCGCGATCAGACAGCCAACCACGAAGACCTGAACCGCTGTGCCGAACGAACGCGTAGACAGGTCGAACAGGCGTTCCGCAACGGCGGACGCCTCGGTGGGATAAGCGGCAAGGCCGAACACGGTAAGCAGGATCAACACCAGGCTTACCGATATCAGGAAGCGGTCCTTGCTGCTGTTTGAAACTTGCGACATGGTTTTTCTCTCCTTGCATGGATGGGACGTTTTTGTTCTTTTGAATGCTCTCGCCGACCTGGGTCGACGCAAAACTCCACCTGCGTATACCGAATCTCTCTCGTGATCGCTGTGCGTTTCTCCTCCTTCTGTTTAGCCTGCCGGCCGGCTTGACGTTCAGGCCGGCGAAGATTGTTAACTTATAGTTAACGTTATCTGTTAGTTAACTTTAGGCGGTTTCGAGTAAAGGCTCAAGGCCTTTTTTGGGCATTCCAGATCTGCGAAGGACAAGGGCGGCAGAGCGCGACTCGGCCAACGTCTCAAGGGCCAAGGGTTGCCCCTTATGACGACAAACGGGCGGCCGGGAAAGCCAATAAGGACGGGGGTTTTCGGGCGGGGGAAAGCGACGAGGCGCGCAGCTCTCACGGCACGCAATTGTTGGCAATTTGCAACGGTTTTTGCAGGCTGGCTCGGCCAACGTTGGCCGAGCCTTCACCGGAACGGGCGTCAACTCATGGTCGGCATGAGTCATGCCCGGTCAGCATTACGGCCGGTGATGCCCGATGTTAGTTCCGCCGTGCAGGCGATCACCCGCCGGGCACACGCGAACGGACCCAAGTTCAGAGCCCTTGCACCGCTTCGGCTATGCAGGGGTGCGCGGCCAGTCTATATATTTCGTATATGACTTAAGTAATAAAAATACCTTTTGAATACACGACATACGAATCCCCCACGAGGCCGCTTGACGCCTGAAGTAAGGCCTTTGGCTCTATAACCGTCCGATTTGAGAAAAAGGGACTGGCCAAATAGCCACCGTAGTGGCGGCACGCACCCTATCAAGGCCGACGCCGTCGGCGCGACCCTAAACTCACCCAGGTGAGCACAGGCATGCAACTACATCGAGTCAGCACCAACCGGCGCTTGTTAAGTTTTGCCTGGCCATTCGTCATGGCAGTCGCCTTATTGGTTCTGCTGGGCGTGCTGAGTCAGAACGTGCTCACGGCGGTACGCGCCTACGTCGCCGGCGAGAGCCTGTGGTCCAAGGGGCAAAAGGACGCCATCTATTATCTCGACCAGTATGCCGATACCGGCTCGCAACAGGCCTACCGGCAATATCTGGAAGCGATCAGGGTGCCTCAGGGCGACAGCAAGGCGCGCAAGGCGCTCGACAGACCCGACCCCGATCTGCGCACGGCCGCCGAAGGCTTCCTGCAAGGCGCCAACGACCCGGCCGATATAGACGATCTTATCTGGCTGTTCCTGCGTTTTCGCCGAGTCAGTTATATCGATCAGGCCATAGGCTACTGGACCCAGGGTGATGTTCTTCTCGCACAACTCGCCGAGGTGGCCGCCCGGCTGCATCGGGGTCTGAGCGCCGGCACGCTCGGCTGGCAAGAGATCGGTCAACTCAAGCAGGAAATCCAGCACATCAACCGCAAGGTCACGCCGCTGGAGAACGCCTTTTCCAGCACGCTGGCCGAGGGGGCCCGCGCCATCCAGCGCTTTCTCTTCATCCTCAACCTGGCCACCGCCGGGATACTGATCCTGTTCGCGCTGGCACGAACCCGCCAGCTGATCCGGCAAAGCGAGGCCTTCGAACGCGCGCTCGGCCAGAGCGAGGAGCGCCTCAATCTGGCGGTCAGCGGCAGCGACTACGGCATCTGGGACTGGAACATCGCCGATGGCAGCGTGTACTACTCCCCCCGAGTCAAGACCCTGCTCGGCCTGGCCGAGCACGAGTTGGAGGGCACCTTCCAGGCGTTTCTGGATCGCCTGCACCCGGAAGACACGGCACCGACGCTGGACGCGGTCAACCGGCACCTCGCAGGGGAAGGCGCGTACGACGTCGAGTACCGCCTGCGTACCCATACCGGCGAGTACCGCTGGTTCCGCGCACGCGGACAGGCGCTGCGCGACGGCGATGGCCGGGCAGTGCGGATGTCGGGCTCGATTTTCGACATCACCGACCGCAGGCTGGCGGAAAGCGCGCTCTTCGCCGAAAAGGAGCGGGCCCAGGTCACGCTCGCCTCGATCGGCGATGCGGTGATCACCGTCGACACCGGCGGCCGGGTCGAATACCTGAACCCGGTGGCCGAACGGCTGATCGGGCACCGGATCCAAGAGGCGCGCGGCCATGCGCTGGACACGCTGTTTTGCATCATCGACGACGCGGCCGAACGCCCCGCCCCGCTCGACTCCCTGCTGCACGACTCCGGCCCGGCCGGCGCCGGACGCAACCTGTTGCTGGAACGCCTCGACGGCTCCCGCATCGCGGTCTGCATGGTGAGCGCGCCGATCTACGACGACAAGAACGGCGTGTCCGGCCGGGCCCTGGTGTTCCACGACATGACGCGCGAACGCCAGTACATCGACAGCCTGTCCTGGCAGGCGACGCACGACGCGCTGACCGGCCTGACCAACCGGCACGAATTTGAACGGCGCCTGGTGCAGACGCTGGAAACCAGCGCACGCCGGCGCCAGCACCACGTGCTGATGTACCTGGATCTCGACCAGTTCAAGGTGGTCAACGACACCTGCGGCCACGCTGCCGGCGACGAGTTGCTGCGCCAGGTGTGCGTGCTGTTGCAGCAGCACCTGCGCGACGAGGACACGCTGGCGCGCCTGGGTGGCGACGAGTTCGGCGTGCTCTTGAAGAACTGTCCGCCCGAGGCGGCGGTGCAGGTCGCAGAAAAGCTGCGCCAGACCGTGCTCGACCTGCACTTCACCTGGGGTGGCCAGCCGTTCTCGATCAGCGTCAGCATCGGCGTGGTGCACATTTCCGGCACGCCGACCACGCTCAAGGAAGTGATGGGCGCCGCCGACGTGGCCTGCTACATGGCCAAGGAAAAAGGGCGCAACCGGGTGCAGCTGTACTCGGCGGAAAACGCCGAGCTCACCTCGCGTTACGGCGAAATGGAATGGGTACACCGGCTGCACCGCGCACTGGAGGAAGGCCGCTTCTGTCTCTACGCGCAAAAGATCGCGCCGCTGTCCCCGCGCGAGTCGCCCGGCCTCCACTTCGAACTGCTGCTCAGGCTGCACGACGAACACGGCAAGCTGGTGCCGCCGGCCGCCTTCATCCCGGCCGCCGAACGCTACAACCTGATGACGTCGATCGACCGCTGGGTGGTGCGCACCGCGCTTGCCGCACTCGCTGAACAGCCACAACAGGACCACCCTTGGACCTGCGCGATCAACCTGTCCGGCGCGTCGGTCGGCGACGATGCGTTTCTCGACTACCTGCGCGAGACATTGCTCAAGAGCGGCGTCGATCCGGCGCGCATCTGCTTCGAGGTCACCGAAACCAGCGCCATCGCCAACCTCGCGTGCGCCACCCGCTTCATCCGTGAACTGCGCAAACTCGGCTGCCGATTCTCGCTCGACGACTTCGGCGCCGGCATGTCGTCGTTCGGCTACCTCAAGCACCTGCCGGTCGACTACCTGAAGATCGACGGCAGCTTCGTCAAGGACATGGTCGATGACCCGATCGACCATGCGATGGTCGAGGTGATCAACCACATCGGTCACGTGATGGGCAAGCGCACCATCGCCGAGTTCGTCGAAAACCAGGCCACCCTGGAAAAGCTGAAAAAGATTGGCGTCGATTACGCGCAAGGTTACGGCGTGGCCAAGCCACTGCCGCTGGCGGACGTGATCGCACGGGAGTTCCAGCCCGCAGTGCACGAGGCCGGCGGCTGCAGCCCGCCGATTCCGGACACCGCGTTCTAACTAACCGCTTTGCCAGTGGTAAAACCCAAGGAGATCCAGCATGAACGATGAATTCGTCCGAGTCGGCCCGCTCAAGGAGATCGGCAGCTACCCGATCTGGGCACGGGAACTGGTCCACCTTTGCGAAGACAGCAAACGCCAGGTGGTCGAGCACGAACTGTTCCGCAAGATGCGTGACGCCGAACTCGACGAGAGCACGCTGCACCACTTCCTGATCGGCGTGTGGCCGGTCATCGAACAGTTCCCTCAGTACATGGCTCTCAACCTGCTGAAGATCCGCTATGGCCGCACGCGCGGCCAGGACCTGGCGCGCAAGTATCTGGTGCGCAATATCCGGGTCGAGCAGACCCACGCCGAACACTGGCTCGAATGGGCGCTCGCCAGCGGCGTCACCCGCGACGACCTGATGTTCAGCCCGGTGCCGGTGCCGATGCTGGCGCTCTGTCACTGGTGCTGGCACACCTGCGAACGCGATACGCTGGCGCTGGGGATGGCCGCCACCAACTTCGCGATCGAGGGCGCCACCGGCGAATGGGCGCTGCAGGTGTGCTCGCGCGACGCCTACGAGCAGACCTTCGCGCCCGCCCAGCGCACCAGGGCGATGAAATGGCTGAAGTTGCACGCCCAGTACGACGATGCCCACCCCTGGGAGGCGCTCGAGATTCTCTGCACGATGCTCGGCAACAACCCGACCTCGCGCGACTTCGCCCACATGCATACCGCGATCTGTAACAGCTACGACTACATGCGCATGACACTGGACTACTGCCTGGACGCCAGCGTGCTGCCGCCGCCGCGCGAGGTGCGCTTCGAGGGGGCCGCCCTGCTGCCGCGCATCAAGGGCCGATTCGCCTACGTAGGCTGATACTTGCCGCACGTGCCGCTTCTAGCGGCTCATCGTGGTAGCAGGGCGTGGCGAGGGACAGCGTACCGCCCTCGCGGCGCCGTAGGCACATCGACGTAAACAAAAGGGCTCGGCCAACCTTGGCCGAGCCCTCGCCCTTTCGGGCAGCATGGTGACGACGGCCAGGGACGCCGCCCTGCCTTGTGCCCGCCCCTGCGCCGAGGCCGCCGCGCCGCTCACAGCGTGCTACACCCACGCGGCATAAGCCATTGCAGCGCCGACCTTCCGCCCATCCGGCGTCCGCGCACCTCGGCTCGCCCCGGCAAAGCGCAAAAAAAAACGGCCCGGACAGAGCCGGACCGCAACGCAGGTGAAACGAAAGAACGCGTGAACCTTACAGCGCCGCCGCGACTGCCGCGCCGACGTCGGTGGTGTTGGCCGAGCCGCCCATGTCGGGCGTGCGCGGGCCTTCGACCAGCACGGTCTCGATCGCGCGCATGATCGCGTCGTGCGCAGTCTGGAAGCGCGCGTCGCCGTCGCCGAGGAAGTCGAGCATCATCGCGCCGGACCAGATCATCGCGATCGGGTTGGCGATGTTCTTGCCGTAGATGTCGGGCGCCGAGCCGTGCACCGGCTCGAACAGCGACGGGAAGGTGCGCTCCGGGTTCAGGTTGGCCGAGGCCGCCAGACCGATGGTGCCGGTGCAGGCCGGGCCGAGGTCGGACAGGATGTCGCCGAACAGGTTGGATGCGACGACCACGTCGAAGCGGTCCGGCTGCAACACGAAGCGCGCGGCGAGGATGTCTACGTGCTGCTTGTCCCACGCGACGTCCGGATACTGTTCGGCCATGTTGGCGACGCGCTCGTCCCAGTACGGCATGCTGACCGCAATGCCGTTCGACTTGGTCGCCGCGGTCAGTTTCCTGCGCTCCCGTGTGTTGGCCAGCTCGAACGCGTACTTCAGGATGCGGTCGACGCCGTGGCGGGTGAACACCGCCTCCTGCAGCACGAACTCGCGATCGGTGCCCTCGAACATGCGCCCGCCCACCGACGAGTACTCACCCTCGGTGTTCTCGCGCACCACGTAGAAGTCGATGTCGCCCGGCTTGCGACCGGCCAGCGGGCAAGGCACGCCCGGCAACAGGCGCACCGGGCGCAGGTTCACGTACTGGTCGAACTCGCGGCGGAATTTGAGCAGAGAGCCCCACAGCGAGATGTGGTCGGGCACCTTGTCCGGCCAGCCGACCGCGCCGAAGTAGATCGCGTCGAATTCCTTCAAGGTCGCGAACCAGTCGTCCGGCATCATCTTGCCGTGCTCGAGGTAGTAGTCGCAGCTCGCCCAGTCGAAGTGGGTGAACTCGATATTCAGGTCAAACTTGGCGGCCGCGGCCTGCACCACGCGGATGCCTTCCGGCAGCACTTCGTTGCCGATGCCGTCGCCGGCGATCGCGGCGATTCTGTAGGTCTTGCTCATGATTCCTGCCTCCGTATGTCCGGCGCGCAGCGCGATGGCGGTGCGGCGTCGATGGTTGGATGTAAGTCGATGTCCGCTAGCATGCCGCAAAACATTACGCTAATAATCAGCTTATCCGTGCATACATAAAATACGAATCATGAACAATGAACCACAACTCGAAGACCTGCGCGTGTTCTGCCTCGTCACGCGCAAGTCGGGCTTCGCCGCCGCCGCCGAGGAACTCGGCGCGTCGCCCGCCTACGTCAGCAAGCGGATCAGGCTGCTCGAGGACAGCCTAGGCGTGAAGCTGCTCCACCGCAGCACGCGCCGCGTCGCGGTCACCGAGGACGGCGAGCGCGTCTACCGCTGGGCGCAGAAGATCCTCGGCGACGTCGACCACATGATCGACGAGGTATCGGCGACCAGCCAGAGCCCGCGCGGGCTGATCCGCATCAGCAGCAGCTTCGGCTTCGGCCGCGTTCACGTCGCGCCGGCGCTCGCCGAGCTGGCCGAGCGCCATCCGCAGCTCGAGATCCGCTTCGACGTGTCGGACCGCATCGTCGACCTCGCGAGCGAAGGCATAGACCTCGACATCCGCGTCGGCAACGAGATCGCGCCGCAGCTGATCGCGAAAAAGCTCGCGAGCAACCGGCGCATCCTATGCGCGGCGCCGGCGTATCTGGAGAGGCGCGGCGCGCCGAAGATCCTCGACGAGCTGGCCGGCCATGACTGCCTCGTGATCAAGGAGCGCGACCACCCGTTCGGCGTCTGGCGGCTTGCCGGCCCCGACGGCGACGCGAGCGTGCGCGTCACCGGCCCGCTGTCGGCCAACCACGGCGAGATCGTCCACCAGTGGGCGCTCGCCGGGCGCGGCATCATGCTGCGTTCCTTGTGGGACGTGCGCGCCGCGCTCGATTCCGGGCGGCTAGTACAAGTTCTACCCGACTACAGCCAGCCGGCCGACATCTGGGCGGTCTACCCGGCGCGGCTGTCGACGTCGGCCAAGCTGCGCGTGTGCGTCGAATTCTTCGAGCAGTATTTCCGGCGCACGAGTTGCTGAGCGGGGGTTATTCAAACTTTGGCTGAACAGGACGATCACGGCGTCTCGCCTCGGGCTGGAGGTACCGCCGTTCGTGAGCGGAGTGACATAGCGAAAGAATGAGCAGACCGAGGAGGCGCTCGCGAAGGGGATGGAGGTGAAGGCGATCGACGGCGCCAAGCTGTACGTGTGAGCATCTAGCCAAGCCGATCGAACGGGCTAATCACCGCGCGAGGGCCGCCGTTCAACACCTGCGTGTAGATCATTGTCGTCTTCACGTCCTTGTGGCCCATGAGCTCTTGGACCGTCCGGATGTCGTAACCGTCTTGCAGCAGATGCGTCGCGAACGAATGGCGCAGCGTGTGCGGCGTCACCGGTTTTACAAGGTTGGCCGAGCGCACCGCCTGTCTCATCGCGCGCTGCACGCCCTGCTCGCCGACATGATGACGGCGGTTACTGTCGGAACGCGTGCCGTTCGAGCGATGAACGGCTGGAAACACGTACTGCCAGCCCCATTCGCGCTCCAGCGCCTGATGCACGCACTCCCGCGCGAACGGGAGTAGGTACACCGCGCCGTACCCCTCGGCCAAGTCCTGCTCGTGCAGCGCCTTCACCCCTTCCAGATGTCGCGAAAGCGGTAGTACCAGCTTCTCGGCCAACATCGTCACCCGGTCCTTCGTTCCTTTTCCGCCGCGCACCAGAATCTGCCTCTGCGCGAAATCGACGTCCTTCACCCGCAGTCGGCACGCCTCCAGCAAGCGCAGGCCGCTGCCGTACAGCAACTTGCCTATCAGCTGGTGTGTGCCCTCGAGCCGCGCCAGCACCTGCGCCGTTTCGTCGCGCGTCAGCACCACCGGCAGCTTCTTCGGCCGCGTCGCCTGCTCAACATCGTCGAGCCCCGGCAATTCGATCCCAAGCACTTCCTTGTAGAAGAACCGCAGCGCCGCCTTGGCCTGGTTCTGTGTAGACGCCGACACCAAACGCTCGCTCGCCAGAAAACCCAGGAAGCGCTCGATCTCCTCTTTGCCCAGTTCGCGTGGATGGCGCCGTTCGTGGAAGCGAATGAAGCCGCGAATCCAGTAGGTGTAAGCCTCCTCAGTGCGCAGGCTGTAGCACTTCAGGCGGAGAAGCTCGCGGACCTGATCGAGTAGTTCTGGGAGGGACGCTGCCATGACGCGTTTGCTCCGGCGCTTATGAATACCCTTTCGTCATAGGTCATTGTGGGGCCTGCTGTCCAGTTCGATTGGGGTCATCTAGATGGGATGGCGATGCAATTAATTACATCCTTCAAGGTGTCTATTTATAGTTCGGGAAGGTCTAAACAAGCCTCGTTCAGATCCTCAATAAAACAGTTTAGATAGCACCATCACCACTGACTTAGGCCTCACTTTGTTACCGACTCAGGGGCACTTTGTTAATGATTTAGACTTCAGTAGTGATGGTTAATTAATAGTTAGGCATTTTGCGATGAAGCTGGGAATCCACTGGAAACTTGGGCGGCAAGACTGGCTGATCCTGATCGTAATCTCTACCTTGCCATTAACCTATGTGCCGCTCCGCTTACATTACGGCGAGGGTGTCACCATGCTTGCCATGACACCAACATTGCTATTTACCCCCGTCGGTTTGTTCTTTGCAGAAATGGCCGGCACATTGGCACCTTCACCAGAATTGAAGCCTTGGTTCTACGGTGTCGGTTTCTCGCTCGGCGTGTTCCTCTTTGCCTACATCTGCCTGGCCAATTGGCGTTATCACCACCCAAGGAAAAAACATGCCTAACATTGCAGTCGAGAGGGACGCTTCGCCGCAAAGCGGCTCGCGCCCCTCACTTTGAACGTTAGGCGACGGAGGTATCACTCATTGAGCCGCGCTTGGCTGATGTCACGATGGCGCTGGCGGCGGTCGGGTCGCTGTTGGTAACGACAGTTGGCGTCTACGTGTTTATCTCCAGATAAGGAAGCTGGCTGTACGATCAAAGCCTTGAGTTGCTGCGGTTCCTGGCAACTTCTAAGCTTCATGGTTAGCGCAGCATTCAACAAAGGAGAGCCAAATGTCAGAAATCCTTGAACACTACCGTGTCAACCTGTATTCAATCGGAGGCAAGCAAGAAGGCAAAATCGTTCTCCATTGCGGCAACGGGCATACCCTCAATCTGGTTTTCGTCGATTCGACGGGCGCCCTACCGCCCAACACCTTCGATGTCAGTTCAAAAACCGGTACCGCCCATGCGTCGTTTGTCATGTACCAGCATTATCTCGATCTTGTGCGCAACGAAGGTCCCTGCAGGGTATCCTTTATCGATGGCGCAGTTTCACCGAGTTTTCGCGTACAAAGCAAGCTGGAGGACCCGGGAGAAGGGCAGCTCTAAGGAAGGTTTGCAAGAAACTGGGGGCAGTCTCGATTAATAGCAGTGTTGCCTAACACGGCGCTGGAGAGGGACGCCGCAAAAAGCGCGGCGCCCCTCAGCTTTGACGTTGGGCTTTCTGAAGCAGCACAGTTATTAATGTAATGTCGCGAGAATACGATCATGCCAACTGTGTCAGTTAATGCACTAGGCTATCTTGAGCACAGATATAAGTTCAACGTTCAGGATGGGATGCGCGCTGTAGCAGGATCATTGACGTTTAGAGTCATCGCGGAACAATACGTTGGCTACACTCTTCCTCCTCAACGATGTTCCGTGATGCAAGCGACCCTTGAGGAAGTAGATGGTGTCACATCCGTAGTTATTCGCCTTCGCTACGCATGCACACCTAACAATGCATGTCCAAACTTCGTTGTGGAACTTAGCTGGCAAGAAGCCAATGCCGACTAAGACGATAGTTTTCATCCCTCGCGGGCTTTACGCCGCAAACAAAAGGAGAGCATCGTATGGCAGAGTACCAAGGAATTCCCATCAACTATGATGTCTTACCAGACGAAGTTAAGGCTGCAATAGATAGGGATATTAGCCAAGTCGACTTCGGTTTACGGCTTAGAGCCGGAGGCACCGTCACACTTAATGGATCGGACTTGGTTATTGGGGGACCAAGTTACGAGAAGAATACCTTTGCATTTATTGCCCTTGATAAGCTTGAACTCAAGAACAATGCAAAAATCATTACGAACGGCAACACCGTAGTGATCTTTGTCAATAAGCTTCACTCTGAGAATTGCTCTATCGTGTCATTCAGTCCCGCCGACAAGCGAGCGAAGGCGGGAACGTCGGGATCGGCAGTGGGTGAATCCGGTCGTCCTGGATCACCTGGTGACAGTGGTGGCATTGTCGCCATTCACGTCATCCAGGAGCTACATGGAACATTAAACGTCAATCTTGATGGTCAAGATGGCGGCCATGGTGGCAATGGTGTCAAGGGAAGCACTGGTGCCGAAGGACCACGGGGTGGAGATGCAGCGGATTCAAATTGGCCTTTCCCAGGCTGCAAACACAGCGGCGGCGACGGTGGCAGAGGATATTCAGGTGGTCCGGGTGGCCACGGAGGCGACGCGGGACACGGCGGACAAGGAGGCCAACTATTCTTCTATAACGTAGGCGCAGCGCCTATTCCGCAGGCCAGCTATACATTTGTCGCAGCAGCAGGCAGTCCAGGCAATCCGGGTATTGGCGGTGCCGGTGGTGACGGTGGACGCGGCGGTGACGGCGGACATGGGAGCACCTACTGCGACGGCGGCAATCGAGGGCCAAATGGGTATCAAGGTCCCAATGGCGACAACGGCTCACAAAGCCTTGCCGGAGCAGCAGGGCTCGCAGTAGTTAAAAACCTTGATTTTGAGTTAATTCTCCGCCGACTCCCGTAACGGAAAGCCCAACAAAAGGTTCCAGCCGACGTGCCCGCCTTCGGCGGGCACGCGGCTGAACCTGAGCGTTGGGTGTAAAAAGCATGGAACTTCCATCGCGGTGGAGAGACGGTATCGTGGCAACGCTGCCCGCGACCACGAACATTCGTGACGTGATCCACACTCTGGTGGATGCACACAACATCAAGGGCCTCGACACAAACACGCAGACCATCTATAGCCGTTTGTCGTTTAACAACTGTCCGGTGCGAATCCATACTGCGGCGGACAACTTCGGAAGCGTAAGTTGGTATAAGTTCGGCCTATACGCATCGCGGGTGGCCGATCTCTCGCCGGCGCAATTTGTTCAGTTCGTGAAAGAGCAGTTCACTTCCTATTGCGGCGACACCGGTGCTAAAAGCCTGGCTGCTCAGATTGATGAGCCCCAATGGGACCTCATCGCACGCTTGCACCTTCTATATCTCACAATGTCAGTTGTTGATAGAGAGAAAACAAGAAATGAACTGGGCTTCGTAATGACGCCTCGCCGTCGCATTCGAACGTCCACAAATTCGGTGGCAAGGCTGGCGTCGTGGTTTCTCTAGCGTTTACACCCAACAAGGCGCTCCACCGGACGTTCTTGCCGCCGCTTCGCGGCGTCAAGATCGCCGGTCAGCTTGGACGTTAGGGAAGTGGGGGCGATTCAATTTACCCCACGTAAACCCCGGTTTCTGCGCTGCGCTTCACCCGCCGAGGAGCGCTCGCGGCATATTCTGTGCCAAGCTCTCAGAGTTTGTAACCGACCTGCCGCAGCAGGTCCTTGCGCCATCGGATGTCGTCGTCGCCTTCGATTCCTTGGGTCGAAAAGCCGTCCACCACGCCGAGTATCCCTCGCCCCTGATCCGTCTCGGCGATGATCACTTCGGTCGGGTTGGCGGTCGCGCAGAAAATGCGGCAGACCTCGGGGACCATCTTGACCGCGTTCAGTACGTTCAGCGGGTAGAAGCCGTCGCCGAGGAAAATGATGAAGCTATGGCCGGCGTCGATCGCTTTCGCGTTCTTCTGGGCCAGCTCGATCATCGCGGCATCGGTGCCGGACCAGCGCACCAGGCATTGGCCGGAAGCCTCACAGAAGGCCACGCCAAACTTGATGCCCGGCACGGCGGCAACCAGCGCTTCGTGCAGGTCCTCGACGGACTTGATGAAGTGCGTCTGGCCGAGGATGAAGTTGGTCGCCTCCGGCTTGTCGATTGTCACAGAGATCAGTTGCATGGAACGGCTCCTTTCCAAGACCGACCGGCCGCTCGGGCCGTGCGGGACTCCATCAGCTTAGGCGCGTTCTGGCCCACGTGCCCGCGCAACCTCGGCCCCCTCGTCCGCTATTGGCCGCCGTCCATTGCGCTTCGTCGCACGCCCGAGTCGCACCGTCGGCCGGCTGCGCATCCACCGGAAGGACCGCGCCGAAATGCTGCCCTTGAGCCGCAGCCACGCTTCGCGCTTCAGGCAGATGTAACGGGCGGGCAGCCCGGAGAACGCCGTCCGGCGAGGTAGTCGTCGATCAACTGCAAATAGCGCTCGCGACCGAAGCTCGGGAAGTGGCCGCCGTGGACGACACGCACCGGCAAGGCGCGCAGCCTTTGCATCGACGCGACATAATCGTCGCGGTTGGAATGGTAGGTATCGTCGATCAGCGGACCGTCGTAGACCGCGTCGCCCGAGAACAGCGTCGACGTCGCCGCCTCCCACAGCGCGATCGAACCGGGAGAGTGCCCGGGCACGTGCACCACCTCGAACACCCGGTCTCCGAGGTCGATCACGTCGCCGTCTTCGAGCACGCGCGTCGCCGGCGCGGCCTCGACCCGATAGTCGGCTTGGCGGTAGCCGCCCGGCGGCAAGGCGTCGAACATCTCGATCACCGCGTAACGCTCGGCCAGCGTCGCCGCCGGCGCCGGGTCGGCGAGGATGGGCGCCTCGAGCCGGTGACACGCGCGCTCGGCGAATTCGTGATGGTTGCCGATATGGTCGAAGTGGGAATGGCTCGCCAGCGCGACGATCGGGCGCTCGGCCAACCATGGCACCGCACCCGTCAGGCTGACCACGCCCATGCCCGAGTCGACCAAGAGGTCGCGGTCGCGCCCTCGCACATGCCAGATATTGCAGCGGTAGAACGGGGCGATGTGGTGCTCGTGAATCCGCGTGACGCCGTCGTCTAGTCGCTCTACGCGGTACCAGTCGGCGGCGCGGGCGATGGGTAGGGTGGACATGGTGCTCGCTCTGCAAGGGCCGGGAACATGATTCAGTCTAACGCGCACCGCAGGACGCGAACCACACGCCGTTCGCAAGGTAAGCCACGCCCCAAACCGATGTATCGCCCCCGCCTTCGCTGCCCCCCTCACGCCGCCCTTCCCTGTCGCCCGCCCAAGAAAATTGTTTCTTGCCTAATAAAAGCTATTTGCATATACCAATTGAATAACAAGAAGGCAGACATTCACCCGAGAGCACGACCCCCTGACAGGAGGAGACAGCATGAAAACAGCATCGTCGGCACCGAACTTCAACTACGGCTTCCCGACCCCGGGCCCGCAGACGCCGACCCCGCAGGACGTGATGAACCACGTGTTCTTCGCGTCGCACACCGACTGGAAACAGATCCGCGAAGACCAGCAGTTCGACTACATCGTCATCGGCAGCGGCTTTTGCGCGCTCGGCTTCGTCGAACGCACACTGAAGAACAACCCGCACGCGCGCATCCTGATCCTCGAGCGCGGCCCCTTCTTCCTGCCCGAACACTTCCAGAACCTGCCGCTGCCGTACCAGCAGACGCTCGGCGGCCTGTCCGAGACCTTCCCGTGGACGCTGTCGGCCAAGACGCACGACGCGCGCCACATCAAGTGGCAGCACGGCATGGTGCCCTTTTTCGGCGGGCGCTCGATCATGTGGAGCTCGTGGTGCCCGCGCCCGACGCCCGAGGAAATGGCCGACTGGCCGAAGGAAACCATCGCCGCCGCGCAGCGCTACTTCGAATCGGCCGAGACGCTGCTCAACGTGATCTCGGCGGCCGACCTCGACAAGGGCGACAAGGCGCCGCCGCCCGGCATGCGGCCGATCTTCGGCGAACTGCAGGCACGGCTGACCCAGCGGCTCGAGAACGGCCTCGGCGAGATCCCGTCGGCGACGCGCGTGATGGCCGCACCGCTCGCGGTCGACGCGCCCCGCCTCGAATACGTCGACTTTTTGAAGTTCTCGACCCCGGGCCCTATGCTCGAGATCGCCGACCGCCAGCAGAAGCTCGCCGCCGCCGGCCGTGGCGCGCCGCTGACCATCGCGACCGAATGCGTCGTCGAGCGCATCGTCGAGCAGGACGGCACCGCGACCGCGCTCGAGACCAGCCGCGGCGTCGTCGCCGTCGGCAAGGCGCAGCTGATCCTCGCGATGGGCACGCTGCCGGCGACCACGCTGGTGCTCAACTCCTTCCCCGAGGCGAAGCTCGCCGGCGAGCGCTTCACCGCCCACTTCATCAGCTCGATCATCGCGCGCGTGCCGCGCGCCGACTACGACTTCGCGTCCGAGATCGGCGAACTGGAACTCGGTGCGATCTACCTCGCCGGCCAGAACGAGGAAACGCAGGGCCAGTACCACATCCAGCTGAGCGCGCTGTCCGACCGCCACCCGGTCAAGAACGCCGCGACCGCCGCGCAGCACATGCCCGACGTGGTCGCGACCGCGACGATCGAACAGCTGCTCGAATCCGAGGACGACGTCGTCTTCGTCTGCGCGGTGCTCGGCGAGATCGACAACAAGAACAAGGACAACTGGTACCGCCGCAACGACGGGGCCGACCCGACGACCAACGTCACGCTGCAGGTGATCGAGAGCGAGAACGACGCCAAGGTATGGAAGACCATGGAAGACGGCACCTTCCAGGCGCTCGAGCGCGTGCTGTCGCCCAAGGGCGCGTCGCGCGTCGAGTACTGGCACCCGGACGCGAACGGCGGCGGCACGTGGAAGGCCGAGCGCCCGTCGCAGGACGCGGTGCGCGTGCCGGGCCTCGTGCACGAAGGCTCGACGATGTGGATAGGCGAAGGCGACGACGCGGTGGTCGGCCTCGACTACAAGCTGAACGGCGCGAACAACGTCTACGTGACCGGCGCGTCCTTGTGGCCGGCGAGCGGCTCGTGGAACCCGACGATGACCATGGTCGCGCTCGCGCAGGACCTCGCCGACCGGCTGAGCGCGCGCTGACGCGGCGTGCTTCTTCGAGGCCCCTCCCGGGGCCTTTTTTATGCGCGCCACCGGGAAAGGCTCGGCCAAGCTTGCCGGTCCCGCGCGTGACATGCCATTCGAATGGCGTGTCGGTTACAATCCCCGCCTCCCCCTCAACCCGTCAATACGATGCCGATACACGCCCACCCTTCCGCGTCGGGCCGCCTCGAAGCGGCCCTGCGCCGCCTGGACGCCGCGCAGCCCGCCCTCAACGCGCTGGTCGCCGACGACCGCGACGCCGCCCGGGCCGACGCCCGGCGGCTCGATGCCGACAGCCGCGAGGGCCGGCCGCCGCCGGCGCTGGCCGGCCGGATCGCCAGCGTCAAGGACGTGCTCGACCTCGCCGGGCAGCCGTCGACCTGGGGTCTGCCGTCGCGCAAGGCCCACCGCGCCGAACGCGACGACGACTACGTGGCCCGGCTGCGGCGGGCGGGGGCGCTGATCGTCGGCAAGGGCAACGTGTCGCAGCTGCTGCTGTTCCACGAGAGCGATAACCCCTTGTTCGGCCGCGTCAACCATCCGCTCTCGCCCGACCGCACGCCGGGCGGCAGCAGCGGCGGCGAGGCCGCGCTGATCGCCGCCGGCGTCACCGACCTCGGGCTCGGCACCGATCTGGGCGGCAGCGTGCGCGTGCCTGCGGCGTGGTGCGGCATCGCGGCGCTGATGCCGACGGCCGGCTGGCTGCCCGAGCGCGAGCAGTGGGGCGCGCCGCCGGGCATGGGGCTGCTCGAGGACCAGGTCGGCATCCTCGCGCGCTCGGTCGCCGACGTCGCAGCGGTGCTCGGCGCCGTATCGCCGCCGCGCACGCGGGACGGGCCGCCGCCGCCGCTGGCCGACTGGCAGCGGATGGACCTCGCCGGCCGGAAGGTCGGCTACTTCCTCGACGACGGCGTCCTACCGGCGTGCCCGAGCGCCCGTCGCGCGGTCGAGCAAGCCGCGCAGCGGCTGTGCGACGCGGGGCTGTGCGTCGAACCGTGGCAGCCGCCCGCGCCTCATGAGGCCGTCGCGCTGTTCAACCGCTACTTCAGCTGCGACGGCGGCGCGTGGCGGCGCGCCGCGCTCTCGGACAACCCGCTCGACAGAAGGGTCCGGCTGATCGTTGGCGTCACCTCGCTGAAGCGCTGGCAGGCGAAGGCGCTGGCGTGGACATTGCGCGGGCTCGGCCAACGTGCGCTGGCCGCCCAGCTCGACGGCGTCGGCGAGCACGGCGGCGCGGCGAGGGAGCGCTGCCTGCAGGCGATCCGCGACTACCGCCGCCGCTTCGCCGACGCGATGGAGCGCGACGGCATCGAGCTGATCCTCGGCCCGGCCACCGCGCTGCCCGCCTACCGCCACGGCGACAGCTACGACCTCGGCGTCGGCGTCGGCGTCGGCGGCAGCTACAGCGTGCTCTACAACCTGCTCGGCTATCCGGCGGGTGTCGTGCCGGTAACGACGGTGCGGTCCGACGAGACGCGCGGCCACCGCGCCGGGCTCGACCTCGTGCGCCGCGCGTGGGTGCGCACGTTGCGCGGCGGCGAAGGGCTGCCGGTCGGCGTCCAACTGGCCGCCCGCCGCTGGAACGACCCGCTGCTGCTGGCGGCGATGGCGCGCGCCGAGCAAAACCCGGACGGCGCGGACGGGCCGTAGCCAAACGCGCGCCTGCCCCGCTCCGCCCGCGTCGGATGCCCGGCGGCTCGAGCGATGCGGCACGCGACACCGTTGGCCGGGCGCATCTGTCGCATTTTCGGGCGGCGTCTGCCCGTGGACCTATCTGCGCGAACTGTCAGGGCGGACCGCAACGTTGGCCGAGGCCTGAAGCCCTTCTCAAACGACGAACGGGCAGCCTGCGCTGCCCGTTTTTATCGTCCCTTCCTCCTAGTCGTCGCAACCCAAGCTGCCCCCTCGCGGGTCTAGGAAAGGACCCGACGCGCCTCGAGCGCCTCCGGCAGCGGCACGCGCCCGCTCTTCAGCAGCGCCGCGCACACGGCGGCGTCGAGCGCCGGGCTGAAATAATTGCCCTGGATCTGGTCGCAGCCGCGCGTCGCGAGCAGGACCACCTGGCACTCGTTCTCGGCCATCTCGGCGACCACCGAGAGGCCGAGCCGGTGCGCGAGCGAGATGATCGCGTCGACGATCGCGAGGTTGCGCGCGTCGCTGGCGATCTCGCGGATGAAGGAGCCGTCGAGCTTGAGCTTGTTCACCGGAAAACTCTTCAGGTAGTACATGTTCGAATACGCGGTGCCGAAGTCGTCGATCGCCAGCCCGATGCCGAGCGCCTTCAGCCGGTACATCAGCTCGATATTCTTCTGAGGATCGCTCATCGACGCGCTCTCGGTCAGTTCGAGCTCGAGATAGGCCGGGTCTAGCCCGGTCGTCGCCTCGAGCCGCTTGCGCTCGGAAATGTCCTGCAGGATGCCCTCGTAGTAGAGCACCTGGCCGGCGTCGTCGCGGATGATGTGCGCGCCGATCAACAGTTCGACGACGCTGCCGTCGCGCCGCCGCGCGATGAATTCGAAGTTGCGGATCACGCCGTCGCGCGCGATGCGGATCAGCAGCTCGGCCTTCAGGTCGGCACCGATGAAGGCGTCGCCGATCAGCGTGGGGTAGTCGCCGAGCAGTGCGTCGGGCGACGCGTAGCCCATGATGCGCGCGAGCGCCGGGTTGGCCATCAACAGCCGGCCGTCGCGGCCGGTGCGGAAGATGCCCTCGGCCGCGTGGTCGAAGATGTCGCGGTACTTGGCCTCGGTCTGGCGCAGCTCGGTCTCGACGCGGTGGTGCTCGGCGACCTCGGTGGCGAGGCTCGCGTAGAGGCGGGCGTTCTGGATCGAGATCGCCGCCTGCGTCGACAACAGGCCTAAGAGTTCGACGCGTTCGGGCGAGAACGCGCCGGCGACCGCGGGGTGCTCTAGGTAGAGCACCCCGGACAGCTCGCCGCGCTGCAGGATGGGCGCACACAGCACCGATCGAGCACGATCTCGCCGGAGATCGCCTGGCTCGTCTTGAGCACCGACGCGAGGTCGAGGTCGCCCAGCCGCCCGGCGGTGGCGGCGCGCGGCGCGCCGCCGGACAGGGACTCGACGCCCTGCTCCGGGAATGCGGCGGCAAGCCCGGCCCGCTTGCGCTCTGCGCCCCACGCACGGTAGCCGTCGAGCGCGCGGTGCAGATACGGTCGCGCGAACTCCGGCTTGCCGCGCGCCAACCAGAAGCGCGCCGCGCGTTCGTTGGCCAGCGCCTCGTAGTGCAGGAAGCCGTCGGCGCCGGCGGCGGCGATCGCCTGGTCGTAGCCCTCCAGCGCGTCGGCGATGCGCCCGGTCGCGCATGCGAGTTCCGCCTCGACCAGCAGCGCCTTGTGCGTGAAGTTGGCCGAGCCGTGCACGGCCCACTGCCGCAAGCGCTCCAGGCACGCCTCGGCCCGCGCCAGCGTGCCGGGCGTCGTCTCGCGCGCGAGCAGGATCAGCGCGAGGTAGTGGGCGTGCTCGGGCTCGGTCATCGTGCCCTTCACGTAGCCGAGCAGCGGTTCGGCGGCCTCGATGGCCGCGTAGGCGGCGTCCATATCGCCCAGCAGGTAGTGCACGAAAGCCTTGAGCGTGTGATAGGAGCACAAGGCGGCGAAACTGCGGTTCTGCGCGCAGGTGTCGAGATAGCGTGCCTCTTCGTCGGCCTCGGCCAACCCTTGCGCATCCGGCGCCTCGTCGGCCAGCGCCGCGATCAGCCTTTGCACGCCGACCAGGTAGTCGGTCGACAGGTTGTGCTTCACCTTGCGGGTGAAGACGAGGTGGGGGTCGATCTCCGAGCGCAGCGGCGCGAGCGGTGCCCCGGCGAAAAGGCGGTTCAGCGTCCGGCCGTGGACCAGGATGTAGCCGATGAACTGGAACTCGCCCGCCTCCATGCCGGCGCGCTGCCCCTCTTCGTCGAAGCGTTCGGCCTCGGCCAAGGGGCGCGTCCAGTGGTTGAGGAACATGCTGAGGATCAGCCGCGTCTTGCACTTGAGGCCCTGGTGCGCGTAGCGGTCGGCGAGCGCGGCGCCCAGCATGCCGAATTCGTAGCCGTCCTCGTAGCGCCCCCAGTGCGCGGCCAGCGTGTTGCCGAAGCTCGCGTAGCCCTTGGCCGACTCGGGCACGTTGCCGTACTCCATCGACAGCCGCGTCATCCGCGCGAGCACCCAGCAGTACAGCGTGTAGTAATTGGCGAAATAGGCGGTGGTGTGCACCGTCATCAAGACCTGCATCGCCGAGCGGATCGTCGGGTCGCTCATCGGCGGCAATGCGATCAGGTCGGCGATCGAGCGCCCCGCCAGGCCCTGCTCGATCGCAAGGCGTTCGGCGTCCAGCGCGCTCTGCAGGTCGGCCTCGGCCGGGAAGCCCATGCCCAAAAGCTGCAGCGCCTGCCCGGCCGCGACGACCGCCTCCTCGTTCTTGCCGAGCATGGTGCGCTGAGTCACCAGTTGCGAGTACGCCGCCACCCGCTCCTGCACCGACGTCGAGTTCTGCCAGATCTGCTGGATCAACGCCTCGGCGCGCCCGTAATTGCCGTTCAGGTATTCAAGGTCGGCGCCTTCGCGGCTCAGCGCCAGCGACAGCGCGTAATCGTCGCGCCAGTCACCGTCGAACACCGAAAACGCGCACGTCAGATAGCCGAGCGCGGCGCTGTAGGCGGCCGACGACTTGGCCTTCTTCGCCGCCTCGAGGTTGAGCCCGGCCAGCCTCAACCGCTCGGAGCGCAGCGTGATGCCGTCCCTGCCGCGGTTCAGATGGTCGACGATCTCGAACAGCCGGTCGCCGAGCGCCGACACCGACACGCTCTCGAGCAACAGCCGCCCGATGCGCAGGTGCAGCGCCTGCTTCACGTCGCCGTCGACCAGGGCGTAAGCGGCCTGCTGCACCCGGTCGTGCAGGAACTGGTAGCGCGCGAAGACCAGCGGTGCGCCGGCGTCGGCGCCGAGCATTTCCAGCGCCGACGTCGGGATCACCAGGCCTTCGCCGACCGCGGCCTTGAGCGCGACGAAGGTCGGCCCGAGCGGTCGCGCGTAGACGATGGCCAGCGAATCGAGGTCGAAGCGGTTGCCCAGGCACGCGGCGAGCTTCAGCACCTCGACCGCTTCGGCCGGCAGCTTGCGCAGCTTACCGACCATCAGCTCGACGACGTTGTCGGTGATGTTGGCCCGCGCGATGCGCGCCATGTCCCAGCGCCAGCGCACAGCGGCATCGGCCTCCCCGTGACTCCCTCCGCCGAAGGTGATCAAGCCTTCCTCGTAGAGCGTCGAGAGGAACTGGCCGGCGAAGAAGGGGTTGCCGCCGGTCTTTTCCTTGACCAGTCGCGCGAGCGGCCGCGCCGTGTCTGCGTCGCAGAACAGGGTGTCCGCCACCATCTCGGTGATCGCGTCCAACGCCATCGGCGCCAGCTCGACGTAAGCGACGCTCGCCTCCTGGCGGATCAGTCCGTCGCGCAGCGACCACAGAGGATGGTCGGCGCCGACCTCGTTGTCACGGTAGGCGCCGACGATCAAGAGGTAGCGCGCGTCGCGGTCGGTCATCAGCACAGAGAGCAGCGCCAGCGTCGCGCTGTCGGCCCATTGCAGGTCGTCGAGGAAGATCACCAGCGGATGGTCGGGCCGGTAGAACACGCGCAAGAAGCCCTGAAACACCAGGTTGAAACGGTTCTGCGTCTCGAGCGGCGCGAGCGCCGGCACCGGTTCTTGCCGGCCGATGATCAGCTCGACCTCGGGGATCACGTCGACGATCACCTGGCCCGATGCCCCGAGCGCGGCGGCGAGCTCCGAGCGCCAGTGCCCGAGCCTCGCCGCGTTCTCGGTCAGCAATTGCCTGACGAGCTCGCGGCACGCGCTGACAAGCGCGCTGTAAGGGATGTTTTTCTGGAACTGGTCGAACTTGCCGCCGATGAAGTAGCCGCGCTGGCGCGTCAGCGGCTTGAACAGTTCGTGCACGAGGCAGCTCTTGCCTATGCCCGAATAGCCTGCGACCAGCATCAGCTCGTGCGCGCCCCGGCTCGCGCGTTCGAACGCCGCCAGAAGCTGCGCCGTCTCCTCGGTGCGGCCGTAGAGCTTCTGCGACAGCTGGAAATGGCTAGGAACGTCTTGCCGGCCGAGCGCGAAACGCGGCGCCTTGCCGTCCGAACGCAACGCCTCGAGCAGGGTCGCCAGGTCGTGCCTGATGCCCTCGGCGCTCTGATAGCGCGCGTCGGCCGTCTTGGCCATCAGCCGGGCCAGGATGTCGGACAGGACCGCCGGCAAGCCGGGATTGCGCTCGTGCGCGGGTTCGGGCGGCAGCGTCAGGTGTTTGTGGATCAGCGCGAGCGTGTCGTCGCTCGTGAAAGGCAAGGTGCCGGTGAAGAGTTCATACAGCGTCACGCCGAGCGAGTAGAAGTCGCTGCGGTAGTCGAGCGTGCGGTTCATGCGCCCGGTCTGCTCGGGAGACAGATAGGCGAGCGTGCCCTCGAGCGTATCGGGATGGCTGACCGCCGGGCTCTCGCGCGTGAGGTGGGTCGCGATGCCGAAGTCGATCAGCCTGAGTTCGCGCGAGGCCGGATCGAAGACGATATTGGCCGGCGTCAGGTGCTTGTGGATGACGCGCGCGGCATGCAGCTCGGCCACCCCCTCGGTGATAGAGATCGCGATCTCGAGACGCTCGGCCAAGGTCCACCCGGCGCCGGGCAATTGCTGCGCCAGCGAGCGGCCGCCGACGTCTTCGAGCACCAGCACCGGCCGCTTGCCGATCATCTTGAGTTCGTGCGCACGGATCACGTGCGGCAGCTCCAGCCGGCCGAGCACGTCGTACTCGCGCCGGTAGCGCGTCAGCTCTTCCTGGCGCAAAAATGCCGCCTTCGGCGTTTTCAGGATCAGGGAGCGGGTGCTGTCGTCATCCGCCCGCGCTCGGTAAACGGCCGTACCGGGGCTGTCGTACAGCGTCTCGACCAGCGTGAAGCCGGGCAGCGTCATCATGAGTCCCCTAGAACAAGGCCGTTGCGTCTGCTCGATGGCACGCTTTTGCCGCAGCTTCGTTTTTTCACCATAGACCGAGTGATATATCGCAAATCGAGCAGAAATGACAACAAATTGCTCGGTGCGGCATGGCCAGATGCCCTCGCAGAGGGTAGCCAAACAAAAACGGGCAGGAAACCCCTGCCCGTTATACGTATTGACGACCGACGCTCACCACACCCCGAGCCCCTTGAGCATGACGACCAGGATCAAGAGCGGCGTCACCCAGCGCGTGATGAAGAACAGCACGTCGAGCAGGCCCTTGTTGGCGATCCTGCCGCCGTTCGACAGCGCCTCCTCGAAGCGCGGCCGGCCCCACACCCAGGCGACGAACACCGTCAGCCCGATGCCGCCGACCGGCATCAGGATGTTGGACGATACGTAGTCGAACAGGTCGAAGGCGTTCAGGCCGAACAGCTTCATGTCGGCCGCAAGGCTGTTCGACAGCGCGCAGGTCGAGCCTATCGCCGCGAGCAGCAGCAGGTTGACGAGCACCGCCTTCTTGCGGCTCCATCCGAGGCGCTCGCTCATCACCGACACCGGCACCTCGAGGATGGACAGCATCGCGCCGGTCGCGGCGATCGCCGCGAGCACGAAGAACAGCACCAGGAACAGCTGGCCGAAAGGCATGTTGGCGAACACCGCCGGGATGGTGATGAAGAGCAGCGACGGCCCGGCCTCGGGCTTGAAGCCGAAGGCGAACACCGCCGGGAAGATCGCGATACCGGCGAGCATAGACACGAACAGGTCGGCGCTCATCACGCGCAGCGCGGTCGCCGGCACGTTCTCGTCGGCGCGGAAGTAGCTGCCGTAGGTCATCATCGTGCCCATGCCGATCGACAGCTTGAAGAAGGCGAGCCCCATCGCGGTCAGCACCACTGCCGGCGTGATCCGCGAGAAGTCGGGTGCGAACAGGAATTCGAGGCCGGCCGACGCGCCCGGCAGCGTCAGACTACGCACGCCGATCACGATCAACAGGAGGAACAGGAGCGGCATCAGCCGCTTGGTGACCGCCTCGATGCCCTTGGAGACGCCCATCAGGATGATGCCGCCGATCAGCGCGAGCACCGCCCACTGCCACGCGAGCGACGCGATAGGGTCGGACACGAGGCCCGCGAAGGATTTGGACGCCTCGGCCGGGTCGGTGGTCAGGATGTCGCCGGCGATCGCCTTGAAGATGTAGGCGAACACCCAGGCGGCGACTTCGGAGTAGAAGGCGAGGATCAGGAAGGCCGCGACCACGCCGAAGGCGCCGATCAGCCACCAGTACTGACCGGAAGGCGCGAGCCGCACCAGCGTCGTCACCGCGTCGGCCTTCGCACGTCGGCCGAGCATGATCTCGGAGATCATCACCGGCAGCGCGACGAGCAAGGTCGCGACCAGATAGACCAAGAGGAAGCCGGCGCCGCCGTTGGCACCGGTCAGATAGGGGAATTTCCAGATATTGCCGAGCCCGACCGCCGAACCGAGGGTCGCGGCGAGGACGCCGAAGCTCGAAGTGAAGCCGTCGCGCGCGGCTTGGGCGGCGGGCCCGTCTTTGGCCGGACGGGCGGCGGTGCTGGCTGGTTGCGTCATGAATCGCCTCGTGGGGTTTTCGGTCGGAGCGTCACGCTTGTGGCGGGACATTCCGGAGGCGCGCATTGTGCCGCCTCCCCCGCCGCCGCACAAGTCGTCGCCACGCCGGGTTTACCCGTTTCCTCGCATGGCGACTCAGTCCAGGCCATGCGCTCGCGTTGCCCGCCCACAAAGCGAAGCGCCCGCGCGTGCGAAGCCGGGCGGGCGTTGCGAAGCGGGAAAGACTAGCGCAGACGATGCGCGAGAAGCCGCGTCATCCAGTCGTCGCAGGCGCCAAGCTGCGCGACTTCGAGGTATTCGTCAGGCTTGTGCGCCTCGCGGAACGAGCCCGGCCCGCACACCACCGCCGGCAGGCCGGCCTCCTGGAACAGCCCCGCCTCGGTCGCGGAGGCGACGCCGACACCGTCCTTGCAGCCGCACAGCCGCGCCGTCTCGACGCGCACCGGCGAACCCTCGTCGGCCTCGAACGCCGGGCAATGCACCAGCGGTTCGATCTGGATGTCGGCCTCGGGCGCGACTTGCCGCATCTCGTCGACCAGCGTGGCTACGTATTCGAGCAGCGAATCGGTGAAGCGCTCGGGATCGTCGCCCGGCAGCCAGCGGCATTCGAACACGAACTCGCAGTCGCGCGGCACGATGTTGGCGGCGACGCCGCCGTGGACCAGCCCGGTCTGCAGCGTCGTGAACGGCACGTCGTACAGCGCGTTGCGGTGGCCGAACGCCGCCTCGGTCTCGGCCAACCTTCTCAGGTGCACGATCAGCTTGGCCGCGTACTCGATCGCGTTGACGCCGTACGGCGTCAGCGACGAGTGCGCCTCGCGGCCGATCACGCGGCAGCGGTACTGCGCGATGCCCTTGTGCGCGATCACCGGTTTCATCTCGGTCGGCTCGCCGACGATCACGCCCGACACCTTCTCGCCGGCGGCGACCACGTCGGCGATCAGCCTGCGCACGCCTATGCAGCCGACCTCCTCGTCGTAGGACAGCGCCAGCGCGATCGGCCGTGCGAGCCTGCCCTCTCTCGACAGCTCTACCGCCTGCGGCACCAGCGCCAGGCTGCTGGCGATGAAGCCCTTCATATCGGCGCTGCCGCGGCCGTAGAGGCGGCCGTCCTTCTCGGTCAGCGTGAACGGGTTGGTGTGCCAGTCCTGGCCGTCTACCGGCACCACGTCGGTGTGGCCGGACAGCACCAGCGCCGGCTCGTCGCCGGGGCCGATGCGCACGAACAGGTTGGCCTTGTGCTTGTCGTCGCTGTAGCTCAGCCGCGGGCGCAGGCCGTAGTCGAACAGGTAGTCGGCGACCCAGTCGATCAGGTCGAGGTTGGAGCGGCGGCTGGTGGTGTCGAACGCCACCAGCCGGGCGAGCAGGTCTTGGGAGGCGGGCATGGCAACTCCGGTGAGATGCCCCAGTGTACGGCGCTCAAGGCGCGCTCGGCAACGTCACGGAAAGGTCCGCATCAATGACGACGACGTGGCAGGCGAGCCGCCAGCGCACGCCATCGGCCGGCCACTTATCCGACACCGCCGCGGCGGTGTCGATCAGCTTTTCGCGCAAAAGCACGTTGCGCTCGAGCCGGCCGACCGGCAAGGCCGGCGCGCCGGCTATGCTCACCTTGATTCGGCAGGTGCCGCAGGTGCCCTGCCCGCAGCGCCAGTGCAGCGGCAGGCCATGGAACTGCGCGAGGTCGATCAGCTTGCCGCCGGCGACCGCGTCCAGCGTCGTTATTGGCTCGCCGGCCTCGTCAAAGAATGCGACTTGCGGCATCGCTTATTCGAACGGAAGGTAGTCGACCCAGTCGCCCGGCGCGACGGTCTGGCCGGGCGCGAGACGCACCAGGCCGTCGGCCCACGCGCACGACGACAGCACGCCCGAATTCTGGTTGGCGAAGCGCGCGAGCACCGTCTCGCCGTTTTCCACAGTGCGCTTCACGCGCAGGTATTCCTCGCGTTTGCTATCGGCGCGGCTCCATTCGAACGCGGCTTTCAGCTTGATCACCGTAGGCTCGCGCACCTCGGCCAACCCTTGGCGCTGCTCGATGAAGCGGCGCACGAACACGTGGAAGGTCACGTAGCCCGACACCGGGTTGCCCGGCAGGCCGACGAAGTCGGCGGCGCCGATGCGGCCGAAGGCGAACGGCTTGCCCGGCTTGATCGCGATCTTCCACAGGTTGAGCTCGCCGACCGACTCGACCGCCGCCTTCACGTGATCCTCCTCGCCGACCGACACGCCGCCGCAGGTCAGGATGATGTCGGCGAAATCGGCCGCGTCGGAGAGCGCCTCGCGCGTCGCCTCGAGGCTGTCCGGCACGATGCCGAGGTCGCTCACCTCGCAGCCCAGTTCGAGCAGCAGCGGCGTCAGCCAGTAGCGGTTCGAGTTGTAGATCTTGCCGTCGGCGAGCGGCTCGCCCGGCTCGGTCAGTTCGTCGCCGGTGAAGAACACCGCGACGCGCAAGGGGCGCAGCACGTCGATCTCGGCGATGCCGATCGACGCCAAGAGGCCGAGGTCGGCCGGCGTCAGCCGCTTGCCGGCCGGCACGACGACGGCGCCGGTGGCGATGTCGCTGCCGGCGCGGCGGATGTTCTGGCCTTCCTTCACTTCGCCGGCGATGGTCACGCGGCCGTCTTCGCCGACGGTGCACACTTCCTGCATCACGACCAAGTCGGCGCCGGCCGGAATCGGCGCGCCGGTGAAGATGCGCGCGACGGTCCCTTGTGCGAGCGGCTTGGGCACGACGCCAGCCGGAATGCGCTGGCTGACCGGCAAGGGTTGGCCGAGCTCGGCCAAGCTGACCGCGTAGCCGTCCATCGCGCTGTTGTCGTGCGGCGGAACATTCAAGGTCGAAACGAGGTCTTCGGCGAGGATGCGGCCGAGGCCGGCCAGAAGTTCTACGGTGTCGCGCTCGGCAAGCGCGGTGGCACGCGCGTCCAGCCAGGCGCGCATGGCGTTCACGTCAAGAAAGCTTTGCATGGTGGAACCAATCCAGAATGAAACGGGCAATGTCGTCGCTCGCGTCGCGCGGGAAGCACGGCAGATGGGTCACGGGGTCCGTATCGCTTGCCAGCGCGAGCACGCGGGAATCTTCGGGGTAGAGCCAGGGTTTGCCAAGCGCCGCGTCGTACACCTCGATGCGCGGCACCGGCTCGTGCTTGAAGCCTTCGGCCAGCACCAGGTCGCAAGGCGACAGCGCGGCGACGTGGGCGATCAGCGGCACCGCGTCGGCCTCGGCCAACGGTTCGGCCGAGAAACGCATCGTCGGCGTGACCAGCATCACTTGGCGCGCGCCGGCTTCGCGGTGCCGGTAGCTGTCCTTGCCGGGCGCGTCCCACTCGACGTCGTGGTGGGTGTGCTTGATCACCGCGACCGACAGCCCGGCCGCCTTAAGCAGGGGGATCAGCCGCGTGATCAGCGTGGTCTTGCCGCAGCCGGAGTAGCCGGAAACTGCGAGTATCTTCATGATCGCTCCTGACGGGTGGCTGGCCGTTCAGGGCGACGCGGCCGGCGCCTCGAACCGCTTCCAATCCATGATGACCACCGAGGTGAGGCCGCAGTCTATCGCCAGCTGCGCCTCGATCTCTTCGAGCACCGCGTGGCAATGGATGGTGTTGTTGAGCGTCACTTCGGCCCGGCGCAGCACGTCGTCGTCCGGGGTCACGAACCAGATACAGTAGCGGTTCATGGCACACTCCTTCACGGGGGCTTCTTACCACTATCGACCCGAAGTCCGGGCAAGGAAAGAGGCTAAAAGAGTTCGCCCTGGTGCGTGGCCAGCCAGCGCTTGACCGGCCCGAAGGTCTTGCGGTGAACCGCGAGCACACCGTGCGCCTCGATCGCGGCCAGGTGTTCGGCGGTCGGGTAGCCCTTGTGACGCGCGAAACCGTAGGCCGGATATTCGGCGTCGAGCGCGACCAGCTCGGCGTCGCGCGCGGTCTTGGCGAGGATGGACGCCGCCGAGATCGCCGGCTCCAGCGCGTCGCCCTTGACGATCGCGCGCGAGGGCATCGCCAGCCCCTTGGGCACGCGGTTGCCGTCGATCAGCACCTCGCAGGGGGCCTCGGCCAAGCCTTCTACCGCGCGGCGCATCGCGAGCATCGTCGCCTGCAGGATATTGAGCGTATCGATCTCGGCGACGCTGGCGCTGGCGATACACCAGGCGAGCGCCCTCTCCTTGATCTGCGGCGCGAGCGCGTCGCGCTGCTTTTCACTGAGCTTCTTCGAGTCGGCCAGACCCTGAATGGGCTTGGCCGGGTCGAGGATCACCGCGGCGGCGAACACCGCGCCGGCGAGCGGGCCGCGACCGGCCTCGTCGACGCCGGCGATCAGCACCCTGCCACCTCGAGCACCGCGTCGGCGGCAAGGCCGGCGGTGTCTTGCTTGAGCGACTCGTGCAAGGCGGTGAAGCGCGCGATGAGCTTCTTGCGCGCCCCCTCGTCGTCGTAGAGCGCGGCGACGGCCTCGGCCAACCTTTCGGACGTCGCGTCGTACTGCAACAGTTCGGGCACGACCGAGTCGCCGAGCAGGATGTTCGGCAGGCCGACCCACGGCAGCTTCAGCTTGCGCTTCACGAGCCGGTAGGTGAGCCACGACAGCTTGTAGGTGATCACCATCGGCTTCTTGGTCAGCGCGACTTCGAGCGTCGACGTGCCGCTTTTGACGAGCACGACGTCGCTGGCGATCATCGCCATCTGCGCGTGACCGAACAGCTTGCGGATCGGCAGGTCCCACGCCTTGAGCCGGCTCAGCACCTTGTCGAACGCGTCGAGCGTCGCGCGCGTCGCCAGCGGCACCAGGAACTGCGCGTCCGGGTAGCGCTCGTGCAGCAGCCGCGCGGTCTGGACGAAGAGTTCGCCCATGTAGTCGATCTCGCTGACGCGACTACCCGGCAGCAGCGCGAAAACCGGGGCGTGCACCGGCAGGCCGAGCTGCTCGCGCATCGCCGCGCTGTCGGGCGAGAGCGGGATCTCGCTGGCCAGCGGATGGCCGACGAAGGTCACCGGCACGCCGACTTTCTCATACAGCGGCGGCTCCATCGGGAACAGGCACAGCACGCGGTCGGCCGCGTCGCCGATCTTGCCGACGCGCTCGGGCCGCCACGCCCACACCGACGGGCTGACATAATGAACGGTGCGGACGCCCTTCTTTTTCAGCGCCTTCTCGAGCCCGAGGTTGAAGTCGGGCGCGTCGATGCCGACAAAGACATCGGGACGCCCGGCCAGCAGCGCGTCGCGCAGGTTCGCGCGGATACGCAAGAGTTCAGGCAGGCGGCCGAGCACCTCGGCGTAGCCGCGCACGGCGAGCCGCTCCTGAGGCACCACCGAGTGCATGCCTTGCGCGAGCATGCGCGGGCCGCCGATGCCGACGAATTCGACGTCGCCGTGACGCGCCTTGATCGCCGCCATCAGGTGCGCGCCGAGCAAATCGCCCGACGCCTCTCCGGCGACCAGTGCCACCTTGAGCGCCCCCTTTCGGGTGAACAGTGACTCGGGCATCGCTTAACGGATGATGCCGCGCTCGGACAGCGCGAAGAAGCGCGTGAACGGCGCCAGTTCGGGTACCTTCAGCGCCTCGGCCTCGATCTGGCTGCGCGCGTCGTCGTAGGCGAGGCCCTGGCGGTAGATCGTCTTGTACGCGCTCTTGATCGCGCGGATCGCCTCCGGGCTGAAGCCGCGGCGCTTCAGGCCTTCGGCGTTGATGCCGGCCGGCTTGGCGCGGTTGCCCGCCGCCATCACGAACGGCGGCACGTCCTGGGCGACCGCGCTCGAGAACGCGGTCATCGCGTGCTCGCCGATCACGGTGAACTGGTGCACGCTGGTGAAGCCGCCGAGGATCACCCAGTCGCCGACGTGGACGTGGCCCGCCAAGGTCGCGTTGTTCGCGAAGATGGTGTGGTTGCCGACCTGGCAGTCGTGCGCCATGTGCACGTAGGCCATCACCCAGTTGTCGTCGCCCATGCGGGTGACGCCGACGTCCTGCGCGGTGCCGACATTGAAGGTGCAGAATTCGCGGATCGTGTTGTTGTCGCCGATCTCGAGCCGCGTCGGCTCGCCGGCGTACTTCTTGTCCTGCGGTGCGGCGCCCAGCGAGCAGAACTGGAACACGCGGTTGTTCTTGCCGATAGCCGTATGGCCCTCGACGACGACGTGCGGGCCGATCCAGCTGCCCGAATCGATGGTCACGTCAGGGCCGACGATGCTGTACGCGCCGATCTCTACGTCGGGCGCAATCTGGGCCTTCGGGTCTACGATTGCGGTCGGATGAATCGCCATCTCACACCTCGCGTTTGGCGCACATGATCTGGGCTTCACACGCGACCTGGCCGTCGACCAGCGCGCGCGCGTTGTACTTGGCGATGCCGCGCTTCACCGCGACCTGCTCGACTTCCAGCGTCAGCTGGTCGCCCGGCACCACCTGGCGCTTGAAGCGCGCGTTGTCGATGCCGACGAAGAAGTAGAGTTCGTTCTCCGGGCGCTCGCCGACGCTCTTGATCGACAGGATGCCGGCCGCCTGCGCCAGCGCCTCGATGATCAGCACGCCCGGCATCACCGGGTAGCCGTCGAAGTGGCCCATGAAGAACGGTTCGTTGATCGTCACGTTCTTGATCGCCTTCACGCGCACGTTCGCCTCGAACTCGGTCACCTTGTCGACCAGCAGGAAGGGGTAACGGTGTGGCAGGCAGCGCATGATTTCGCGCACGTCGATGCTGACGGCTTCACTCATTTTTCTGAATCCTCTTTGTTTTGTTGTGCCGCCAGCTGGCGCTCGAGCGACTTCACGCGCTTCGCGAGCCCGTCCAGGTGGCGCAAATGGACTGCGTTCGACACCCACTCCTTGTACGTCGACAGGGGGTAGGACGAAGAATAGTTGTCGGCGGTCTTCAGCGACTTGTTGACCAGGGTGCCGCCGCCGATGAAGGTGCCATCGGCGATCATGATGTGGCCGACCATCATCACCGCGCCGCCGATCACGACGTTGGCGCCGATCTTGGTGCTGCCGGCGATGCCGGCGCAGCCGGCGATCGCGGTACGCGTGCCAACCTCGACGTTGTGCGCGATCTGCACCAGGTTGTCGATGATGACGCCCTGCCCGATCACCGTGTCGTCGATCGCGCCGCGGTCTATCGTCGTGTTCGCGCCGATCTCGACGTCGTCGCCGATCACGACCCGGCCGACCTGCGGGATCTTCACCCAGCCGTCGCGACTCGGCGCGAAGCCGAAGCCGTCGGCGCCGATCACCGCGCCCGAATGGATCGTCACGCGCGAGCCGATGCGGCAGTCGTGGTAGATCGTCACGTTCGGGTAAAGGGTGACGTCGTCGCCGATCACCGTGTCGTCGCCGACCACCACGCCCGGCAACAGCCGGCAGCGCTCGCCGACTCTCACATTCCTGCCGAGCACGACGCGCGCGCCGATCTCGCTCGTCGCGGCGACGTCCACCCCCTCGGCCAACGTGGCCGCCGGGTGTACACCGGCGACCGGCACCGGCGCCGGGTAGAAGAGCTGCGACAGACGGGCGAAATAGAGATAGGGGTCGGCGGTGACGATCAGCGATCGCCCGCCCGCCGACGCGGCCTCGGCCAACGTCGCCGGCACGATCAGCGCGCCGGCGTCAGAGACGTCGAGCTGCTTGCGGTACTTGGCGCTCGCGACAAAGCTGATGTCGTCGGCACCGGCGCTCTCGAGCGGCGCGACGCGCGCGACGCCGAGGTCTGCGCCGACGAGTTCGCCGCCGAGACGGGCGACGATGTCTGATAGTTTCCAGTTCATCAAAAATGAAAGCCGACCTCAGGCCGGCTTCTCCGGGCTTAGGGTTGCGCTTACTTTTCCAGTTCCTTGAGCACCTTGGCGGTCAGGTCGATGCGCGGGCTGACGTAGACGGCGTCCTGCAGCACGATGTCGAACTGCTCGCGCTCGGCGATCTGCTTGACCGCGCGGTTGGCGCGTTCCTGCACACCGGAAAACTCCTCGTTGCGCCGCTGGTTGAAGTCCTCGGAGAACTCGCGTGCCTTCGCGCGGTAGTCGCGGTCGAGTCCGGCGTACTCGCGCTCGGCCTGCTTGCGGTCCCTGTCGGACAGACTGCTGCGCGACAGCTGGTTTTCCAGGTCTTTCGCACGGTCGGACAGGCGCTTGAGTTCGGTGCGGCGCTCGCCGAATTCCTTCTCGAGCTTTTTCTGGATCGCCACTGCCGGCGCCGCCTCACGGTAGATGCGTTCGATCTGCACGTAACCGATCTTCAGGTCGGCGGCCCCCGCCGCCGGCGCCAGCAGCCCCGCCGCCAGCGCGATACTGATCAGCGCTTTCATGACTCGCTCCTTAGAACACGGTGCCCAGCTGGAACTGGAAGCTCTGCGCCTTATCGCCCTCTTTCTTGCGAATCGGGCGGGCGTAGCTGAATTTCATCGGACCGACCGGCGACAGCCAGGTGACGGCCGCACCGGCAGAGTAACGCAAGGCATCGCTTACCGAGCTGCCGGACTCCTTGTCGTCCCACAAGCTGCCCGCGTCGAAGAACAAGCTGGTGCGGACCGACTTGTTGTCCTTCATGCCCGGGAACGGGAACAACAGTTCGGCATTGGCGACGATCTTGCGCGTACCGCCGAGGTAGTCGCCGTTGCTGGCCTTCGGACCGATGCTGCCAGTGTCGTAGCCGCGCACCGAACCGATGCCGCCCAGATAGAAGTTCTGGAAGAACGGCAGGCGCGAGGTCTTGCCGTAACCGTCGGCATAGCCGACCTCGCCGTTGAGCATCAGCGTGAAGGTCTTCGAAAGCGGGAAGAACCCGGTCGCCTGGCCGGTCAGGCGGTAGTACTCGATGTCGCCGCCCGGCAGGCCGGAATCGGCGTTGGCCTTGAGTACACCGCCGCGGGTCGGCCACAGCGCGCTGTCGCGGGTGTCGCGCGCCCAGCCCACCGTGCCGAGCAGCGTGTTGTTGTTGCTGCCGTACTGGTTCACGAAGTCGAGATAGCGCTGTGGGCTGTTCGTGAAGGTCGTGATCTTGGTGTTTTCGACGCCGAGGCTGAAGTTGATGCGGTCGAACTCGGTGACCGGCACGCCGCTGCGCACCGAAAAGCCGGTGGTCTTGGTCCGGTACTGGCTCTGGTCGATCTCGTCAGGACGGTAGTCGCGCAGGTAGAGGTCGTAGCCCAGGCTGACCCCGTCCGGCGTGAAGTACGGGTCGGTGAACGAGATGTTGGCGAACTTGTTCACCTTGCCGTTCGAGAAGCCGACCGACATCGACTTGCCCGAGCCGAAGATATTGCTCTGCGACACGTTGGCCGACAGTTGCAGACCCTCGCCCTGCACGAAGCCGACGCCGGCCGAGACGCTGCCGGTCGGCCGCTCCTTGACGTTGACGTTGACGTCGACCTGGTCGGGCGTATCGGGCACCGCCGGCGTCTCGATGTTCACCTGCTCGAAGTAACCGAGCAGCTCGGTCCTGTCCTTGCTGCGCTTGATCTTGTCGCTGGCGTACGGTGCCCCCTCGAGCTGGCGCATCTCGCGGCGGATCACCTCGTCGCGCGTCTTGTTGTTGCCGGTGATGTTCACGCGGCGCACGTAGGTCTTGCGACCCGGGTCGACGAACAGCGTGAAGGCAACGGTTTCCTTCTCGCGGTCGATGTCCGGCACTACGTTGACGTTGGCGAAGGCGTAGCCGTCGTTGCCGAGGCGCTCGCTGATCGCGGTCACCGACTCGTTGACGAGTTCACGGCTGAACACGTCGCCCTGCTTGACCTTCAACAGCTTGGAGAGCTCGTCCTCCGGCACCTTCAGGTCGCCGGCGAACTTGATGTCGGACACGGTGTAGCGCTTGCCCTCGTTGACATTCACCGTCAGGTAGATGGCCTCCTTGTCGGCGCTCATCGACACCTGGGTCGACTCGATGCTGAACTCGAGGTAGCCCTGGTTCTGGTAGAACGCGCGCAACTTCTCGAGGTCGGCCGAGAGCTTCTGCTTGGAGTACTGGTCGTCCTTGGTGATCCACGAGAACCAGCCACCAGTGGTCAGCGAGAACAGGTCGCGGAGGTCGTCCTCCTTGAACGCCTTGGCGCCGACGATGTGAATATCCTTGATCTTGGCGGTCACGCCTTCGGCGATGTCGAGCGTGACGGCGACGCGGTTGCGCTCGAGCCGGGTCACGGTCGGCGTGATCGCGACCGAGTACTTGCCTCGGCTGAAATATTCGCGCTTGAGCGCCTGGACCGCCTGGTCGAGCAAAGCCTGATCGAAGACGCGGGACTCGGAAAAGCCGTTGTTCTTCAATGACTTCTTGATCTGTTCCTTGTCGAATTCCTTCGAGCCGCTGATCGTCAGCTGGGCGATCACCGGCCGTTCGACCACGGCCAGTACCACCACATTGTTCTCGGCCTCGACGCGCACGTCGTCGAAGAAGCCGGTCGCGAACAGCGCCTTGATCGCCTCTTGCGCCTTGTCGTCGGTGAAGGTGTCGCCGGCCTTGATTGGCAGGTAGTTGAAGACGGTGCCCGGTTCGGTCCTTTGCAGTCCCTCTACGCGGATGTCCTTGATCACAAAAGGTTCGAGCGCCCAAGCGGCGGACGTCGACAGACCAAGAATGGCTGCCGCAACGAGTTTCATTCTCATGAGATTGCTTAACCCCCAAACAGGCGGCTTAGGTCATTGAACAGCGCGAATATCATCAGTGCGCCCAGAAGCAACAGACCGATTTTCTGACCGACGAGCTGAGCGCGCTCGCTCACCGGTTTCCCCTTAATCAGTTCCGCCACATAATACATTAAGTGCCCGCCATCCAGCACGGGTATCGGCAGCAGATTCAGGATGCCGATGCTGACGCTGATCAGCGCCAGAAATTCCAGGTACGCGTCCCACCCCTGCTCGGCGGTCTGCCCCGCCACGCTGGCGATCGTCAGCGGTCCGCTGATATTGCCCCACGACACGTTGCCGACCACCATCCAGCCGAGCAGTTTCAAGCTCGTCGACGCGGTTTCCCAGGTTTTGGATACGGCGGCCAGGGCCGCCTGCCCGATCGACAGATCGCGCACATCGCTTACCGCCTTGCGCCACGCCGGGTCGGGCGTCGGCGCTGCGCCGATGCGGCCGACGAAGCCGTCGCCCGAGCGCCGCGAATCGGGCCGCACGGTCAGTTTCAGCGGCTTGCCTGCGCGCTCGACAGAAAGCACGATCTCGCGGCCGGGGCTGTTGTGCACGGTCACGACCCAGCCTTCCCAGCCCTTGACCGCCTGCCCGTCTGCGGCGACGAGCTTGTCGCCGACCTTGAGGCCGGCGCGCTCGGCCGCCGAAGCCGGCTCGATGCCGCCGATCACCGGCAGCACGCGGATCGGCGACAGGCCGATCTGCCCGTTCAACACCCGCTCGCGCTCCTCTTCGGGAAGGCGCGACACGTCGAGCACACGGCGCGCGGCCGCACCGTTCTCGGCCTTGACCTCTACCGTCACCTTGTCTGCGCCGGCAAGCCCCTCCAGCAAAGCGAGACGCAGACCCTGCCAGCTATCGACCGCCTTGCCGTCGACGCTCTCTACCCGGTCGCCCGACTTAAACCCGGCAACGGCGGCGGTCGACTGCGGCGTCACGCTGCCTACCCACGGCCTTATCAGTTCCTGGCCCTGCGCCAGCACCACCCAATAGAGCAGCACGGCCAGCACCAGATTGGCGATCGGGCCCGCCGCGACGATGGCGATGCGCTTGTAGACGGATTGATTGTTGAACGCGCGCGGCAGATCGGCCGCGTCGACCGGGCCTTCACGCTCGTCGAGCATGCGCACGTAGCCGCCGAGCGGGATCGGGCACAAGGTCCATTCGGTCTCACCGCGCCGCCACGTGACGAGCGGCCGGCCGAAGCCAATCGAGAAACGCAGCACCTTGACGCCCGAGAGCTTCGCCACCCAATAGTGACCGAGCTCGTGGAAGGTCACCAAGAGGCCGATCGCCACCAGGAAGGCAAGGAGTGTGGTCATGACGGTAGTTGCTGTTCCACCCAGCGACGGGTGGCGGCATCCTTGTGAAGGAGGGAATCGAGGTCAAGGCTGGCGGCCAGGTCGAGCGCCGACAAGGCGCCGTCGACCAGACGCGGGATATCGGCAAAGCGTGCGCGGCCGGCAAGGAAGGCAGCCACCGCCACCTCGTTGGCGGCGTTGAGCACCGCCGGCGCATCGCCGCCCGCCTCCAGCGCCGAGAACGCGAGTCTCAGACAGGGGAAGCGCGCGAGGTCGGGCGCTTCGAAGGTCAACGAAGACAGCTTGGCAAAGTCGAGTGGCGCGACGCCGGCGGCGATGCGCTCGGGCCACGACAGCGCGTACGCGATCGGCGTGCGCATGTCGGGCGAACCGAGCTGCGCGACGATGGACCCGTCACGGTACTGCACCATCGAGTGGATCACGCTCTGCGGGTGCACCAGCACCTCGATGCGCGACGGCGGCGCGTTGAACAGCCAGTGCGCCTCGATCACCTCGAGGCCCTTGTTCATCAGGCTGGCCGAGTCGACCGAGATCTTGCGCCCCATCACCCAGTTCGGGTGACGGCACGCGTCGTCCGGCGTGGCCTCGGCCAAGCTTTCGGCCGGCCAGGTGCGGAACGGGCCGCCCGACGCGGTCAGCACCAGCTTGTCGACGCCGGCCGATTCGAGGTCGCCGGAAAAACCCGCCGGCAAGGACTGGAAAATCGCGCTGTGCTCGCTGTCGATCGGCAGCAGCGTCGCCCCGCCGTCGCGCACCGCCTGCATGAACAGGCGGCCGGCGACGACCAGCGCTTCCTTGTTGGCGAGCATCACGCGCTTGCCGGCGCGCGCGGCGGCGATCGCCGACGGCAGGCCGGCCGCACCGACGATGGCAGCGACCACGCCGTCGACCTCGGCCAAGGTCGCGACCTCGACCAGCGCGTCCGGGCCGGACAGCACCGTCGTCGCGATGTCTTCGGCACGCAAGGTTTTCTCGAGGCGTTCGGCATCGGCGGCATCGGCCAACACCGCGTAGCACGGGCGGAAGCGCCGGCACTGCTCGAAGAGCTTGTCGAACTGGCGATGCGCGGCGAGCGCGACGACGCGGTAGCGTTCGGGGTGGCGCGCGACGACGTCGAGCGTGCTCTCGCCGATGCTGCCGGTCGCGCCGAGGACGGTCAAACCGAAGGGTTTCATGACTTAGCCCCCCGCCAGCACGCGCAGCGCGTTGCTCACCGCCAGCACCGCAATCAGGCTGTCGATGCGGTCGTACACGCCGCCGTGACCCGGCAGCAGCGCGCTACTGTCCTTGATGCCGGCCGCGCGCTTGAACCACGATTCGAGCAGGTCGCCGACCACGCTGACCGCGGTCAGCGCCAGCGCGACCGGCACCAGCGCCGCGACCGGCCAAGGTTGGCCGAGCCAGCCCTGGCTTCCGACGAAGAAGGTATAGAAGGTGACCGCGACCAAGGCGCCGATCACGCCCTCCCAGCTCTTGCCGGGGCTGATAGACGGCGCGAGCTTGTGGCGGCCGAACGCCCTGCCAGAGAAATAGGCGGCGATGTCGGCGACCCAGACGAGCCCCATCACTGCCAGCAGCGCGAAAGCATGCGCCGGCTGCGGGTCGGGGCGCCAATCAAGGAAGGCGAACCACGCGGGCAGCATCAGCGCCCAGCCGAGCGCGCGCGCCGGCCAGCCGTCTTTCAGCGTCCAGCGACGCGCCAGCCAAAGCGGCGCGAGGATCAGCCAGACAGCCAGCGCGACGCCGTGCATCCACAGCCCCGGGCGCCAGCCGCTTAGCCAGCAAGCGACGAACACGAGCGCCGACGCGGCGAGATAAACGATCTGCACGGCGCGCGGCATCGCGACCATGCGCGTGTATTCCCACAGTGCGAGCCCGACGACCAGCGCGCAAAATGCCGCCCAGGCGGCCGGCGGAAAGGCGAACAGCGCGGCGAGCATCAAGGGCAACAGCACCAGCGCGGTCAGGATTCGGGTTTTGAGCATGTTATTGGCGACGCAGCCCTTCGGGCAGTTGCTCGCTGGTCCGTCCGAAGCGGCGCTCGCGCTTGCGGTACGAGGCGAACGCTTTGTCGAGCGCCGCGCGGTCGAAGTCGGGCCACAACAGGTCGGTGAAATGGAGTTCGGTATAGGCGAGCTGCCACATGAGGAAGTTGCTGATGCGCGTCTCGCCGCCGGTGCGGATGAAGAGGTCGGGCTCGGGCGCGTAGGCCATCGACAGATGCTCGGCCAACGTCGCTTCGTCGAGCGTCGTCGCGCCGGCGGCCAGCGCGGCGTTCGCCGCCTGCAGGATGTCCCAGCGACCGCCGTAGTCGGCGGCGATGGTCAGCGTCAGCCCGCCGTTGCCGGCGGTGCGCGCCTCGGCGGCGGCGATACGCTCGGCCAGCTGCGGCGCGAAACGCTCGCGCGAGCCGATCACCCGCAGACGGATGTCGTTGCGGGCGAGCCGGGTCACCTCGTTTTCCAGCGCGCGCAGGAACAGCTCCATCAGGAAGGAGACCTCATCCTGAGGGCGGCGCCAGTTTTCGGTGGAAAAGGCAAACAGCGTCAGGTATTCCACCCCGAGTTCCGAACAGGCGGAAACGGTCTCGCGGACCGCCTCCAGCCCCTTGCGGTGGCCCGCCACGCGCGGCAGCAGGCGCTTCTTGGCCCAGCGGCCGTTGCCATCCATGATGATGGCGACGTGCCGCGGCACCCCCGGAACGGTCGGGATGGTTTGTGTGGAACTACCGAACAAGGGCGAGACTCCTCAGACCGCCAGCAGGTCGGCTTCCTTGGCGACGAGCGCCTTGTCGATCTCGGCGATGTATTTGTCGGTGAGCTTCTGGATGTCGTCCTGCGCGCGGCGCTCGTCGTCCTCGGTGATCGCCTTGTCCTTGATCAGGTTCTTCAGTTCGTTGTTGCCGTCGCGACGGATGTTGCGCACCGCGACGCGGGCACCTTCCGCCTCGCTACGCACGAGCTTGATCATCTCCTTGCGACGCTCTTCGGTCAGCATCGGCATCGGCACGCGGATGATTTCGCCCATCGACGCCGGGTTGAGGCCGAGGTCGGCGTCGCGGATCGCTTTTTCGATCTTGGCGGCCATGCTCTTTTCCCACGGCTGCACGCCGATGGTGCGCGCGTCGATCAGCGTCACGTTGGCGACCTGGTTGATCGCGGTGTCGCTGCCGTAGTAGTCGACGGTGACATGGTCGAGGATGCCGGTATGGGCGCGGCCGGTGCGCACCTTGGTCAGGTCGTTCTTGAACGCCTCCAGGGTCTTTTGCATCTTGGTTTCGGCCGACTTCTTGACGTCGTTGATCATGAACTGCTCCGTCGATTCAGGGTATTCGGAAAAACAAGGCGGAAAGCGGCAAAGCTGCCGTTTCCGCCCCTGGGTATTCATTTCAAATTGGTCAGCAGTGTACCAGCGTGCCTTCATCTTCGCCAAGCACGACCCGCTTGAGGCCGCCGGACTTGAAGATGCTGAACACCTTGATATTGAGCTTCTGGTCGCGACAGAGCGCGAAGGCGGTCGCGTCCATCACCTTCAGGTTGCGGCCGATCGCCTCGTCGAAGGTCAGCGTCTGGTAGCGCACCGCGTCCGGGTTCTTCTTCGGATCGTCGGTGTACACGCCGTCGACCTTGGTCGCCTTCAGCATGATGTCGACGTTCATCTCCATGCCGCGCAGCGCCGCCGCGGTATCGGTGGTGAAGAATGGGTTGCCGGTACCGGCGGCGAAGATCACCACCTTGCCTTCTTCAAGATACTGCATCGCCTTGCCGCGCACATAGGGTTCGGCGATCTGCTGCATGGTCAGCGCGGACTGCACGCGCGCGATCAGGCCGACGCCAGTCATCGCGTCCTTCAGCGCCAGCGCGTTCATCACGGTGGCCATCATGCCCATATAATCGGCGGTGGCGCGGTCCATGCCGGCCGCCGCCGGGGCAACGCCGCGGAAGATATTGCCGCCACCGATCACGATGCCGACTTGCACGCCGAGGTCAACGACTTCCTTGATCTGCCCGACGATCTGCTCGATCGTGGCGCGGTTGATGCCGTAGCTGTCGTCACCCATCAGGGCCTCGCCGGACAGCTTGAGCAGGATGCGTTTGTAGGCGGGGGCTTGACTCATGTTCACCTCGGTTACGCGATGGTTGGTCTGGTTTGCAAAACGGCACCCTGAAACAGGGTGCCGTTCGTCGCTGGCATTATTGATGCTAGCTTAGAGCTTGGCGGCAGCGGCCACTTCGGCGGCGTAGTCGACCACGGCTTTCTCGATACCCTCGCCCACCACGAACATGGTGAATGCGTTCACTTTGGCGGATTTCTCGGCCAGAAGTTTCTCGACGGTCACGTCCGGGTTTTTCACGAAAGCTTGGCCGAGCAGGGTGACTTCGGCCAGGTACTTGGTCACGCGGCCTTCGACCATCTTGGCGACGATGTCGGCCGGCTTGCCCGATTCGGCGGCCTGCGCGGTGTAGATCTTGCGCTCGGTATCCAGTTTCTCGGCCGGTACCTGGTCTTTCGACACGCAGATCGGCTTGGACGCGGCGACGTGCATCGCGATGTCGCGGCCCAGCGCTTCGTCGCCGGCGATGTCGACGATCACGCCGATCTTCGCGCCGTGCAGGTAGGTCGCGACCTTGCCTTCGGTTTCGTAGCGAACGAAACGACGGATGGTCATGTTCTCGCCGAGCTTGGCGATGATCGCCTTGCGGGCTTCTTCGACGGTTTCGCCGGAGTCGGTCTTCACGTCGGCCAGCGCGACAACGTCGGCCGGGTTGGCGACGGCGACAGCCTTGGCAACCGAAGCGGTGAACGCCAGGAAGTTCTCGTCCTTGGCGACGAAGTCGGTCTCACAGTTGATCTCGACCAGCGCGCCGACGCCGCCATCGACGTAGGTCGACACCACGCCTTCGGCCGCGATACGGCCGGCCATCTTGGCCGCTTTGTTACCCGACTTGATGCGCAGGATTTCTTCTGCCTTGGCAGCGTCGCCCTCGGCTTCCACCAGGGCTTTTTTGCATTCCATCATGCCAAGGCCGGTCGCGGCGCGCAGATCGGCCACCATTTTTGCGGTGATTTCCGCCATGCTAAGACTCCTTGAATTCAGCGTATGAGGTTAAGACAGGTTTAAAAAAAGGGGCTTTCGCCCCTTCGCCTGACTTACTCGGCAGCGGCGGCCGGTTCGGCGGCGGCTACGATTTCCTGCAGCGACTGGGCGCGGCCCTCGAGGATCGCGTCGGCGATGCCACGAGCGTACAGACGGATCGCACGGCTGGAGTCGTCGTTACCCGGGATCACGTAGCTGATGCCGTCCGGGTTGTTGTTGGTGTCGACCACGCCGATCACCGGGATACCCAGCTTCTTGGCCTCGACGATGGTACCTTTCTGGTAGCCGGTGTCGATGACGAAGATCGCGTCCGGCAGGCCCTTCATGTCCTTGATACCGCCCAAGCTACGCTCGAGTTTTTCGACTTCGCGCTCGAGAACGAGCTGTTCTTTCTTGTTGTAACCGGACTCGTCCGCGCCGTCGAGCAGCGCGCGCTTGTCTTCCAGGCGCTTGATCGACTGCTTGACGGTCTTGTAGTTGGTCAGCATGCCGCCGAGCCAGCGGTGGTCGACGAACGGCATGCCGGCGCGAGCGGCTTCTTCGCGCACGATTTCACGCGCCTGACGCTTGGTGCCCACGAACAGGATGGTACCCTTGTTGGCAGCCAGACGACGCACGTAGTCTTGCGCGTCGACGAACAGCGGCAGGGTTTTTTCCAGGTTGATGATGTGGATCTTGTTGCGGGAACCGAAGATGTACTGGGACATTTTCGGGTTCCAGAAACGGGTCTGGTGGCCGAAGTGGACGCCGGCTTCCAGCATCTGACGCATGGTCACGTTGGTGCTCATGTAAAACTCCTAAAGGGTTAGGCCTCCATTCGCGCAGTTAATCCTTGCGGACACCCTTTGGCGCGAATGTGCGAGATAGTCCGGGATTCGGACAGCGCGAGATTATAGCACCGCCTGGATATAGGCCTCAAGAACCTTCCTCGCCCCGGCGCGCGCGGCGCTCCTCTTGCGCTTCGCGCGCCAGCGCCTCGTTCAGGCGCCGCCGGCGGTGCACCAGCCACACCGTCAGCCAGGTCGGCAGCACACCGAGAAAGAAAAGCACGAAGCCGCTTCTCACCAGGCTGTCCTGCGCGACGGCAAACATCAGCACCACGTACAGCCATCCGATCAGGATCAGATACATACAAATACCTCGCCGTATTTCGAACTGCGCGCATTGTACCCCCGCCGGCCGCGCCCGGTTGGCCGAGCCTTTTTTGAGCCGCTCCGCATCCAGGGTTTTCCATTGCCTTTTAAGTAAATAAGAACTATTATCGTTCACATTCAAACTCGAACCTAGCCGAGGCGACCGCATGCCACCCTCTCCACAACGCGCGAACCCACCGGGCAGCCACGCCACCCCCGCCGCGCCGACGGAGCTCGACAGCCGCACGCTCTTCGAGCGGCAGCGCGAGATCGCGATCCGTCATGACGGCGAGACCTACCGGCTCTGCCTGACCCGCAACAACCGGCTGATCCTCGTGAAATAATTTCTACAACCCCTACCGCGCCGCTAGCCAGCCATCGCCAGCCAAGGCGCGACAGACCTAGGAGTAACGATCCATGCCTTCGGATCGCCTGTTTGTCGCCGGGCTGTGCCTGACTGCCAGCCTACCGGCCCTGGCCGACACCTCGGCCAACCTCAGCCCCGACCTGCCCGTGGTGACGGTGACCGCCACCCGCACTGCCACGCCGCTCGAGAAAGCGGCCCCCAACATCAGCGTGATCGGCCAGGACACGCTGTCCGCCACCACCGGCGGCCACCTCGAAGACCTGTTCCGCTACGAGCCGGGCGTGTCGGTCAACAACGACCCGACCCGCCGCGGCAACGGCGACCTCATCATCCGCGGCATGAGCGGCAACCGCATCCTGACGCAGGTCGACGGCGTGCGCATGCCCGACGTCTACAGCGCCAACAAGGCCGCGATCTCGGGACGCGACCTCGTCGAACCCTGGCACCTCGAGCAGGTGGAAATCGCGCGCGGCCCGATCTCCAGCCTGTTCGGCGCCAACGCGATGGGCGGCCTGGTCCGCTTCGAGACGCTGTCGCCCGAAGGCGTGATCAGCGCCGAAAAGCCGGTGGCCGGCCTCGTGCGCGGCGCTTTCGGAGACGGCAGCGACGCCACGGCCGGTCATGCGCGGCTTGCGGTCGGCGACGAACGCTGGGCCGCGCTCTTCGCCCACACCCAACGGCGCGAGCACGAAGCGGACAACTTCGGCACCGACGACAGCCAGGGCTCGACGGCGAGCACGGCGCGCACCCGCCCCAACCCCGCGACGATCAGGACCGACAGCACGCTGGCCAAGCTGCAGTTCAAGCCGGCGGCGGGCCACCGTGTCGAGCTGACCCTCGACCAGTACCACCGCCGCAACGACACCGAGGTCCACACCAGCCGCAGCGCCACGGTGAACGACTTCGACGCCGACGACAGCAACCGCCGCGACCGCGTGTCGCTCGGCTACCGCTACGTGTCGCCGGACGCAGACAGCGGGCTGACCGGCGCGAGCGCGCAGCTCTACCACCAGACGCTAGACAACCACGAAAAGACGCGCGAAAACCGCTCCGGCAACACCGTGACCCGCTTCGACGACAACCGCTTCGCGCAGCGCCTGTCCGGCTTCGACGGCCAGCTCGAATGGCGCCATGCCTTCGGCGACGTCAGCCACAAGATCCTCGCCGGGCTCGAACTGAGCCGGACCGACACCGAACGCCTGCGCGACCGCCTGCAGGTGAACAACCTCACCGGCGCGACGACCAAGGTGGTCGCCGGCGAGACCTATCCGCAAAAATCCTTCCCCGACACCCAAACGCAGGCGGTCGGCGCCTTCGTGCAGGACGAGATCGGGCTCGGTCGGCGCTGGACGCTCATCCCGGGCCTGCGCTGGGACGGCTACCGGATGACGCCGCAGCCGGACGCCCTGTCACGCGCCAACCAGAACAGGGCGCCCGAGCCCGGCAAGCTGTCCGACTCGGCGTTCTCGCCGCGACTGGCGACGAGCTTCAAGACCGACGACCACTGGACGCTGTTCGCCAGCGCCGGCATGGGCTTCAGGATGCCGCCGTTCGATGCGGTGACCAACGCCTTCATCAACCCGATGTTCGGCTACGAGCTGCGCCCCAACGCGAACCTCGAGCCCGAGCGCAGCACCGGTATCGAACTGGGCGCCAAGGCCGGCTACGCGTCGTTCGACCTCGCGCTCAACCTGTTCGCCACCCGCTACCGCAACTTCATCGACAACGTGCAGCTAGCCGGTGCGACCCCCAGCCTGCCGGGCGTGGCCCAGGTATTCCAGGCGCAGAACCTCGACAAGGTCGAAACGCGCGGCGTCGAACTGAACGGCGCATGGCGCTTCGCGCCGGGCTTCACGCTGAGGAACGCGCTCAGCATCGCGCGCGGCGATGTCAGCAGTGCGAACCGGCCGCTCGACAGCATTGCGCCGCCGACGCTGGTCACCGGCCTGCGCTACGACTATCGCAACGTCTCGATCGAACCGGTGTGGACGCTGGTCGCGAAGAAGAAACGCGTGTCGAACGACGCCTATTTCAAGGCGCCGGGCTACGGCAGGCTCGACCTCTTGGCGCGCTGGCAGGTGAACAAGCACGTCACCACCCGACTCAACCTGAGCAACGTCACCGACCAGAAGCACTGGAACTGGGCCGACGTCGCCCAGCGCAACAACGGCGCCACCATAGCCCTCTACAGCGCCGCGCGCCGCGCCGCCGCCGTGTCGGTGGACGTCGCATTCTGACCCCTGGAGACCCGCCATGAACCTCGAAACCCCGCTTTACGACCGCTACCAGGCGCTGCTCGCCGCCGAACCGAAAACACGCCAGCGCGACGCCGCCGACAAGCTCGGCGTGCCCGAAGCCGAGATCGTCTCGGTGCTACCGCACGCCAAACGCCTGCGCCTGGACGACATCGCCGGCCTCCTGGGCCGCTTCGAGTCACTCGGCCGGGTGATGGCACTGTCGCGCAACGCCTGGGCCGTGCACGAGAAGAAGGGCCGCTACCACAAGCTGCAGCTGTCGGAAAAAATGGGCCTCGCGCTTGATCCTGACGGCATCGACCTGCGCTTCTTCTTCACGCACTGGGCCTACGCTTTCGCGCTCGAGAGCGAGCAGGGCGAAGGCAAGCGCCGCCGCGCGATCGAGATTTACGATGCACACGGTGAGGCGATCCAGAAGGTCGTGATGCAGGAAGCCGACCACGACGACGCGTGGCAAGCGCTCGTCGCCGGCTTCGCCACCGAGGCGACGCCGCTGGCCGTACCCCCGGCCGCCGACCCGCTCACACCGGACGCCGCCGCCGAGCCATTCGACGCCGCGGACTACGAAGCGGCGTGGCTCGCGCTGCGCGACGTGCACCACTTCCACGCGCTGACCCGCCGCTTCGGCCTGAGCCGCCGCGACGCCTTCGCCCGCGCGCCGGCCGGCTTCACCCGCCAAGTCTCGGCCAACGCCGCCGAGATCCTGTTGCGCGCCGCCGCCAAAACCGGACTGCCAATCATGGTGTTCGTCGGCAACCGCGGCATCGTGCAGATCCACACCGGGCCGGTGACGAAGATCGAACGCATGGGCCCGTGGATCAACGTGCTCGACGCCGACTTCAATCTGCACCTCTTCGACGCCGAGGTCGCCGAGGCCTGGTACGTCCGCCGCCCGATCAGCGACGGCGTCGTGACCGCGGTCGAACTGTTCGACGGCAAGGGCGGCACGATCGCGACTTTCTTCGGCAAGCGCCATGAAGGCCAGCCGGAAGACCCGCAGTGGGCGGCGCTCGCCGAGTCGCTGCCGGACGCGGGGGGTGTGGCTGATGTCGCCTAAGGCTGCCCTCGCCTTCGCCGCGCTGGCGCTCGTCCCGGTGCTCGCCCAAGCGACCGAGCGTCTCGTCGCGTTGACGCCGGACGCGGCCGAGATCCTGGTCGCGCTCGGCGCCGCCGGCGAGGTGGTCGGCCGCGAGCGCTCCGCGCTCGACCCGGCGCTGAAGAACGCGCCGGTGATCGGCTTTTCGCGTTCGCTGACGATCGAGCCGGTGCTGGCGCTCAAGCCGACGCTGGTCGTCGGCAGCGCCGCCGCGCAGCCGGCCGGCATCTACGACCAGCTCAAGCGCGTCGGCCTGAACGCGCTGAAGATCAATCAGCGCGAAGACGGCGCCGACTTCGCCGACGGCGTCATCAAGGTTGGCCGAGCGATCGGCCGCGAGGACGCGGCGCGCGCCGTCGCCCGCCGCTTCGAAGCGGGAATGAAACCCGCCAGTCTCACCGGTCGCCGCATCCTGCTGTCTTACGACGGCAAGATGGTCGCCGGGCGCGGCACGCCGGGCGACACGCTGATCCGCGCCGCCGGCGGGATCAACGCTGCGGCCTCGGTCGACGGTTTCAAGACGCTGAATCGTGAGGCGTGGGTCGCCGCCCGCCCCGAGCTGATCGTGCTGGCCGAGCACAACCGCGCGGTCTACGGCGGGCTTGCCGCGTTCAGCGCGCGCCCCGAGGTCGCGGCGACGCCGGCCGGGCGGACCGGCAAGGTGGTCGAGTGGCCGGCGCAGCGCTTCCTGCGCGTATCGCTCGACAGCCCGGCCGATGCGAAGGCCCTGGCCGGACTCACACGATGAAGCCCCGCGCTGTCATCGGGTGCTACGGGCTCGCGACGGTGCTTCTGGTCGGCCTCGCGGCCGGCCTCTCCGGCGAAGGCTGGGGCTGGCCCCGCCTCGCCGACCCGCTCCTGACCGGCATCCGGCTGCCGCGCATCGCGGCCAGCCTGATGGTCGGCGCGTCGCTCGCCGCCGCCGGCGCGGCCTTGCAGGCGGTGTTCCGCAACCCGCTGGCCGACCCGGGACTGATCGGCACCTCGGCCGGCGCCGTGCTGGCGGCGGTCGCGGTGCTGGCGCTGGGGCTTGCCGGCATCGCGCTGCCGTTCGCCGCCTTCGTCGGCGCGCTGGTCGGCACGCTCCTGGTGCTGGCGCTGTACCGGCTGGTCGGCGGCGGCCTCGTCGCGCTACTGATCATCGGCGTCATCGTCGGCGCCTTCTTCGGCGCGATCACCAACCTGCTCCTGCTGCTGTCGGACGACCTGACGCTGCGCGGCGCGATGAGCTGGCTCGCCGGCAACCTGTCGGACGCCGGCTTCGCCTCGCTCGGCCAGGCAGGCCTGGTGATGCTCACCGGTTTCGTGCTGCTCATCGCGCTCGGGCGCGACCTCGACTGCCTGATGCTCGGCGAGGAAACCGCGGCGTCGCTCGGCGTGCGCGTCGAACGCACGCGCGTGCTGGCCGCGGTCGGCGCGGCGCTCACCGCCGGCGCGGCCGTCTCGCTGTCGGGCTTGATCGGCTTTGTCGGCATGATGGTGCCCAACGCGGTCGCGCTGACGTTCGGCGGCTGCCGGCGCGGTTTGATCTGGCGCTCGGCATGGGCCGGCGCGCTGTTCCTGCTCGTCGTCGACACCGTGGCGCGCCGCATCGCCTATCCGGTCGATCTGCCGGCGGGCACGCTCGCCGCTTTCGCCGGCGCGCCGTTCTTTATCTGGCTGCTGTTCCGCCAGCAGGGAGGTCGAAATGCTTGAAAACAGCCACTGGGCGTTCGAAGCGTCGGGGCTTGCGGTGAAAAAACGCGGCCGCACGCTCTTATCGGTCGATGCACTGCAACTGCCGGCGCGCAAGGTCAGCGCCATCATCGGCGCCAACGGCGCCGGCAAGACGACGCTGTTGCGCGCGCTGGCGGGCTTTGTGCCGGCCGGCGGCGCGGTGCGCTTCTTCGGCGGCAGACCTTGCGCCAGCGGCCGCGGCTTCGCGTGGGTCGGCCAGCATGAGGGCGCCGACTCGCCGATGACGGTGCACGACTACGTCGCGCTCGGCCGGCGTCCGCGGCTCGGCTGGTTCGGCGTGCCCGGCGGCGAAGACCGCCAAGCGGTCGAGAACGCGCTCCTGACGATGGAGGTCGCGCACCTGGCCGATTCGCGCATGGCGGCGCTGTCGGGCGGCGAGCGCCAGCGCACCGCCGTCGCGCGCGCGCTGGCGCAGGGTACGCTGGCGGTCTTCCTCGACGAGCCAACCAACCACCTCGACCTCCGGCACCAGCATCTGTTGATGCGCACGCTGTCGCGCCTCGCACACGAGGGCCGCAGCATCGTCACCGTGCTGCACGACCTGGCGCTGGCCGCCAATTACGCCGACCATCTGGTGCTAATGAAGGACGGCGAGGTGCTGGCCTCGGGCTCGCCCGAAACGGTGCTGTGCGCCGGGCGGCTGCTGGCCGCCTACCGCTGGCCGGTCAAGCCCTGCCGCGATGCGGAAGGGCGCTGGCGTTTCGACGCGATGGGCACGGCCTGGCAGCACGCCGCCTGACCGCTCCGAAAAAGGCTCGGCCAACCCTATAACGGGGTTGGCCGAGCCTTGGTGAACGTCGTCACGGGGCACGCTTCACACGTCGGGCGCGTAACCGTCGTCGTGCGGCGCGTAGCCGGCGGCGCGCGCGACGAAATGCAGCTCGCCGTCGAGCACGCCGGCCGCCTCGGCGGCCTCTTCGCTGCCCGGCCGCTTGACGAAGGCGCGCGCCCGTTCGATATCGGCGACCTCGAACACATAGAACACGTTGTTCGGGTCTTCGAGGCTGCGCCAGAAGTGCACCAGTTCGAGCCCCGCCGCGCGGTGCGCTTTGGCGTGCGAGTCGAACACCATCTTCCAGCGCGCATAATCGGCGACCCGGTTGCGACACACCATATAGATCATCGTCGTCTCCTCAGCTTGCCTCGACGAATGCGCTAGTGACCCTGCCCGTGGCCGGCGTCCGGCAGCAGCACCGACAGCGGCAGCCGCGCGAGCCGTGCCGCAGGGTCCTGCCGGTAGAATAGCGACAGCTGGCGGTAGAGGGCGGGAAAGTCGTCGCGCACCCAGTGCGGCGCCTCGAAGAAAGACTCGGAGAGCACCGCGAAGAACTCGGCCGGATGCTCGGCGGCGTAGGGGTCGAGCCAGTTCTCGCGGCCGGCGTCGAGCATGGCGTTGAAGCGCTCAAAGTCGCGCCCCCAGTCTTCCGCCCACTCGTCGCGGCTCATGCCCTTGTGCAGCGGCGGGCAGCCGTTGGCGTCGCCGGACAGCATGTCGAGCTTGTGCGCGATCTCGTGGATGACGACGTTCCAGCCGTCGAGCAGGGGCGAATCGGCCGCGTCGGGCGCAGACAGCACCACCGGGCCGTCGTGGCGCGCCTGGCCGACCAGCACCTGCTCGCCCTCGTGCATCACGCCGGCCTCGTCGACCCACAGGTCGCGCGCGACGAAGGCGTCGGGGTAGACGATGATCTCGCGCCAGCCCTCGAGCGCCATCTCGCCCAGTTCCAGCGCCGGCAGCGCCGCCTGCAGCGCGATCAGCTCGCCGATGCCGTCGTGCCACGCAAGACCGCCGGCCGCGACGAAGTCCTTGTCGTCGAGCACGAAGGCGCCGAGCCCGGCCAAGCCTGAAAGCTTGTCGGGCGGCAGGCCGCGGCACAGCGGCAGCGTCGAGGCGAGCGCGACGAGCCGCTCGCGCCGTGCGCCTCGCGTCTCGCGTCCTGCCGCGCGGCGCCCCCATCCGAACCATCCCATGAACTTCCCCCCTGTTGCGCTTGCCACTGTGAAGGCATCCCATTGGCAAGCCGCGCGCCACGGCCGCCTGCCCTATCCTTAGAGGGATTCCGCCGCGACCGTTCCCGGCCGCCCGACCCTCGGCCAACCTTGTCCACCCCGGAACCCCGCGTCAAGACGGTGGCCACCCGCACGGAGAACTCGATGGACGGCCTTTCCTGGCACAGTCTTGCCCTCAACCCGCTCGCCGCCTTCGGCCTCTTGCTGCTGTTGGGCGCGATCGGCGGCCAGGTCGCGGCGCGCATCGCGCGGCTGCCGAGCGTCACCGGCTACATCCTGACCGGCCTCGTCATCGGCCCGGCCGGCCTCGGCCTCGTCAGCCACCAGGCCTTGAGCCAGGCGAGCCTGTTCGTCGAACTGGCGCTCGGCCTCGCTCTGTTCGAGATCGGCCGGCGCATCGACCTGCACTGGCTCAGGCGCGAGACCGCGCTGTTGACGACGTCGGCGTTCACCTCGCTCTTGGTCTTCGTCGCGCTGTACGCCTTGCTGCTGTACTTCGGTCTCAAGCCGGTCGGCGCCGCGCTCTTGGCGGCGATCGGCGTGGCGACCAGCCCGGCGGTGATCCTGGAAATTGTGCGCGAAACCCACGCCGAGGGCCAGGTGAGCGAACGCCTCACCACCGCGACCGGGCTCAACACGCTGTTCGCGCTGATGGCGTTCGGTCTCGCGCTCGTCTATTCGGGCTTTACCGATTCGACCGCGCCGGGCGACAAACTGCTGTCGACTGCGTGGCTGATGCTCGGCTCGGCGACGCTCGGCCTTATCGCCGGCATGGCGGCGATAAGGCTCAACGCCTGGTTCGGCGGCGGCGAGCGCCAGGCGCAACAGGTGCTGCTGTTCGCGCTGATCGCGCTGGTGGTCGGCGTCGCCGAGTTGCTCGAGACGCTGCCGGCAATGGCGCTCTTGGTGTTCGGCGTGTCGACGCAGAACCTCAAGCGCGGCCTGACCATCGCCGAGCCCGACCTGATCGGCCGCAGTCACTTTTTCTTCGTCGCCTTCTTTGTCGCGTCGGGCGCGCTCTTGTCGCCGGTGTCGCTGGCGATGTACTGGCCGGTGGCCTTGCTGTTCGTGCTGATCCGCCTCGGCGTCGGCATCGTCTGCTGGCTGGCCGCGGCGCGCTTCAACGGGCTGACGCTCAAGCAGGGCGCGCTCGTGGGCACCGCCTCGACGCCGCTGTCGGGCGGCGCGTTCACCTTGCTCTTGCTCGCCAGCCCGGTGCTCGACGCGGGCCTCGCCACCGGCGCGATGCTCGCCGCGCTGTGCATCCTCGAACTGATCGGCCCGGTGCTGACCCGGCTGTCGCTCAGGCTCGCCGGCGAAACCCGCGAATAGGAGACACACCATGCTCGATTTTTCCCACAGCACGCCGCTGACGCTCGGCGTCGAGCTGGAGCTGATGATCGTCAGCCGCCGCCACTACAACCTGACGCGCGGCTCGGACGACCTGTTGGCGCTGATCGCGCGCGGGGGGCACGGCTTCGACATCAAGCCCGAGATCACGCAGGGCATGATCGAGATCGGCACCGCGGTCCACCGCAACACGCGCGAGATGTTGGCCGAGCTCATCGCGATCCGCGCGCTCTTGGTCAATACCGCCGAGAAGCTCAACCTCGGCCTGTCGGGCGGCGGCAGCCACCCGTTCCAGCACTGGAGCGAACAGCGCATCTATCCGAAGGAACGCTACCGTCTGGTGTCCGAGCTCTACGGCTATCTGGCCAAGCAGTTCACCGTCTACGGCCAGCACATCCACATCGGCTGCCCGGACGGCGACGTCGCGGTGCGGCTCACGCACTACCTCGCGCGCTATATCCCGCACTTCATCGCACTGTCGGCGTCGTCGCCGTTCCACCAGGGCGTCGACACGCTGTTCCAGACCTCGCGGCTGACCAGCGTCAACGCCTTCCCGCTGTCGGGCAGCATGCCGATGGTCCACGACTGGAACGAGTTCAACGACTACTTCGCGCGCATGGCCAACCTCGGCATCGTCGAATCGATGAAGGACTTCTACTGGGACATCCGCCCCAAGCCCGAGTACGGCACGGTCGAGATCCGCATCTGCGATACGCCGCTTTCGATCGACACGCCGGTGCTGCTCGCCGCCTACGCGCAGATGCTCGCGCGGCGCTGCTTCGAGGAGGACTGGAACGACATCCAGCCCGACCACCAGCTGACCTACAGCTACAACCGCTTCCAGGCGTGCCGCTTCGGCTACGACGCGGTGCTGGTCGACGCGGCCGCGCAAAGGCAGACCAGCCTGCTGGAAGACATGCTCGACACGCTGAACCAGCTGACGCCGCACGCGATCGCGCTCGGCGCAGAATCCGAACACGCACAGCTCAGAGAGAGGGTGCTCAAGCGCAATATCGACAGCCAGTGGCTGCGCGACATCTACGGCGAGAGCGGCTCGCTCTCCGAAGTGGTCAGACAGGCGAGCGAGCGCTGGATGTACGGGGAGCCGGGGCGCGGCTGAACGCCCTCCCCGGACGCATCGCCGGCCAGGTTTCATGGCCGCGCGGCCGGTCGCACGGTACACTCGCAGGCGTCATCCACCGCAGACCGACCGCCATGCCTTTCGTCATCCCGGCCGCCGCCGACCCCGCCCTGCCCTGCCGCTTCTGCCTGTTCGACGGCCAATCCGTGCTGCTCGTCGACGGCGCGCTGCCTGGCGACGCGGCGGCGCGCTGGCCGGTGGCCGGGCGGCGCTTTCTCGGCGTACACGCCGGCGCCAACCTGTTCTTCGGCGAACTGGTCGGCACGGCGCCGGCAGGCGTTTGGCTGCCGGTGCGCGCGGCGCTGATGCAGTTGCCGGAAGCCGACGTGCCGGCGCTGTCGCGCGCGGTGCAGATCCGCCGCTTCCAGAAGACGCACCGCCTGTGCGGCGCCTGCGGCGGGCCGCTCGCGCAACATGCACACGACCAGGGCCGCGGCTGCGCGAGCTGCGGCGAGGTCTACTATCCGCGCGTGTCGCCGGCGATGATGCTGACCATCACGCGCGGCGACGAGATCCTGCTCGCGCGCTCGCCACACTTCACGCCGGGCGTCTACAGCGCGATCGCCGGCTTCGTCGAACCGGGCGAGACGCTCGAGGACTGCGTGCGCCGCGAGTGCTTCGAGGAAGTCGGCATCAGGATCGGCGAGCCGGTCTACCTCGGTTCACAGTCGTGGCCCTTCCCGCACTCGCTGATGCTCGCCTTCACCGCCGAGTACGCCGGCGGTGAGCTGACGCCGCAGGAAGGCGAGATCGAAGACGCGCGATGGTTCGCGCGCGACACGCTGCCGGCCATCCCGCCCAAGCCGTCGATCGCGAACTGGCTGATCGTCGAGACGCTCTCGCGGATGGCGGCGCGCTGACCCGAAAACACCCACAAAAAAGCTCGGCCAACCTTCTGAGGTTGGCCGAGCTTTTTGCTTCGCGCCGACAATCAAACCGCCTCCGGCTCGCTCTCCTGCTGCAGCCGCCACATCTCGGCGTAACGGCCCTTCTGATCGACGAGTTCGCGGTGGCTGCCCGATTCGATCACGCGCCCGCCGTCCATCACCAGGATGCGGTCGGCGTCGACGATGGTCGACAGCCTATGAGCGATGATCAGCGTCGTACGGTTGGCCGAGATATGCGCGAGTTCGGCCTGGATCGCCTTCTCGGTGCGCGAATCGAGCGCGCTCGTCGCCTCGTCGAAGATCAGGATAGGCGGGTTCTTCAGGATGGTGCGCGCGATCGCGACGCGCTGCTTCTCGCCGCCGGACAGCTTCAGCCCGCGTTCGCCGACCTGGGTGTCGTAGCCGTCGGGCAGCCCCATCACGAAGTCGTGGATGTGCGCCGAGCGGGCCGCCTCGATCACCTCGTCGCGCGTCGCGTCGGGCCGGCCGTAGGCGATGTTGTAGTAGATGCTGTCGTTGAACAGCACGGTGTCCTGAGGAACGATGCCGATGTGCGAGCGCAGCGAATCCTGCGTCAGTTCGCGGATGTCGGTGCCGTTGACGCGGATCGCGCCGCCGCCCACGTCGTAGAAACGGAACATCAGCCTCGACAGCGTGCTCTTGCCGGCGCCCGAGCTGCCGACCACCGCCAGCGTCTGGCCGGCCGGGATCGTAAAGTTCATGTCGAAAAGGATCTGGCGCTTGGCGTCGTAGCCGAAGTCGACGCTGCGGAATTCGACGCTGGCGGCGCGGGTCGCCAGCGGCGCAGCGCCCTGGCTGTCGGCCACTTCGGCGCCCGCGTCGAGCAGCCGGAACATGCGCTCCATGTCGGCGAGCGAATGCTTGATCTCGCGGTAGACGAAGCCGAGGAAGTTGAGCGGCGCATACAGCTGGGTCAGATACGCCGACACCAGCACCACGTCGCCTACCGTCATCGTGCCGTCGGTCACGCCCTGCGCGGCCAGCACCATCAGCAGCGTCACGCCGCTGGCGATGATCAGCCCCTGGCCGGCGTTCAGCATCGACAGCGACACCTGGTTCTTGATCGCCGACTCTTCCCAGCTCGCGAGGTTGCGGTCGTAGCGGTCGACCTCGTAGCCCTCGTTGCCGAAGTATTTGACCGTCTCGTAGTTCAGCAGCGCGTCGATCGCCTTCGAATTGGCCTTCGAGTCGAGCTCGTTCATGCTGCGGCGGAACACCATGCGCCACTCGGTCACCGCCAGCGTGAAAACGATGTAGATCGCGATCGTGCCGAGCGTCACCGCGGCGAACCAGCCGCTGTAGCGGCTCAGCAGAATCCCGGCGACGAGGCCGATCTCGACCAAGGTCGGCAGGATGTTGAACACCATGAAGTTCAGCAAAAAGCCGATGCCCTTGGTGCCGCGCTCGATGTCGCGGCTCATGCCGCCGGTCTGGCGGTCGAGGTGAAAGCGCAGCGACAGCCTGAACAGGTGATCGAACACCGAGCGCGCGACCTGGTGGATCGCGCCCTGCGTCACGCGCGCGAACACCGCGTCGCGCAATTCGCCGAACAGGCTGGACGCGAGCCGCGCGACGCCGTAGCCGGCGAGCGCCGCCACCGGCAGCGCGAGCGGCGTCGCCGTCATCGACAGCGCGTCGACGATGTCCTTCAGGTACAACGGCACCGTGACGTTGGCGACCTTGGCGACGATCAGGCAGGCGAGCGCCAGGAAGACCCTTACCTTGAAGGTCCAGATATACGGAAACAGCGTCTTCAGCGTCTGGATGTCGTTACGGTCTTTCGGCGCGGGGCCGGTATGGGAGAAACGCATGCGGGTTTACCGACGGGCGCCGCGCCGTGCGCCCCGCCCCCGGGCGGGCTAAGCTTCGGGAGGGACAAACGGAGCGATGCCCTTATGTGGATACTGATTCTCGAAGCGTTTCTGGCGCTGGGCCTCGCCGGCTTCATCGTCTGGTGGACCTGGCCGCGCGGCAAACCGTGAAGGCAGGTATACGCCGGCGCCTTTAATGCAACACCCTCGGCGCACAGAGCATGAATTCGCCGATCGGCGCGTCGAAACGCGTGCCGTCGTCGGCTTCCATCTGGTAACTGCCCTTCATCGTGCCCCACGGTGTCGTCAGCGTCGCGCCGCTCATGTATTCGTAGCTTTCGCCGGGCTTCAGGTGCGGGTGTTCGCCGACGACGCCCATGCCGCGCACTTCCTGCACATGCTCGTTCGCGTCGGTGATCAGCCAGTGACGGCTGATCAGCTTGGCCGGCACCTCACCGGTGTTGGTGATGCGGATGCGGTAGGCGAACACATAGCGGTCGGCCGCCACGTCGGATTGTTCTTCGACGAAATACGCCTCGGGCGCCACCTCGATACGGTATTTGTTGTCAGCCATCTTGAGTCGCTCCCAGCTTGGACTAGGCCGCCATTTTAGCCCGAAGCGGCGGCGAGCGCCGCAAGCGCGGCCAATACGATGTGACCGGCGGCGCGGCACGCTCTAAAATACGCCCGTCCCTCCTTATCTTTCCGGAATCCCCATGCGCACCTTCCGCATCGCCCCGAGCATCCTGTCCGCCGACTTCGCCCGCCTCGGCGAAGAAGTGAAGAACGTCATCGCCGCCGGCGCCGACATCGTCCACTTCGACGTGATGGACAACCACTACGTGCCGAACCTGACCGTCGGTCCGCTCGTCTGCGAGGCGATCCGTCCGCACACCAGCGCGCCGATCGACGTGCACCTGATGGTCTCCCCGGTCGACGCGCTCGCCGCGAGCTTCGCCCGTGCCGGCGCCGACATCATCACCTTCCACCCGGAAGCGTCGCACCATATCGACCGCACGCTCGGCGTGATCAAGGACGCCGGCTGTAAGGCCGGCCTGGTCTTCAACCCGGCCACGCCCTTGTCCTTCCTCGACCACGTGATGGACAAGGTCGACATGATCCTCTTGATGTCGGTCAACCCGGGCTTCGGCGGCCAGAAGTTCATCCCGCAGACGCTGAACAAGGTGCGCGAGGCGCGTCGCCGCATCGACGAATACACCGCAGCACACGGCGGCGAGATCTGGCTCGAGGTCGACGGCGGCATCAAGGTCGACAACATCGCCGAGGTGGCGGCCGCCGGCGCCGACACCTTCGTCGCCGGCAGCGCGATCTTCAACCAGCCCGACTACAAGGCGGTGATCGACGCGATGCGCGCCGAACTCGCCCGCGTCGGCTAAGACCATGCACGGCGCGATCGTTACCGGCGCGTCGCGCGGCCTCGGCGCCGCGCTCGCCGCGGCGCTGCTTGCCGAAGGGGCCGCCGTGGTCGGCCTCGCCCGGCATGCGACGCCCGATACGCAAACGTTGGCCGAGCGCTACCCGGACCGCTGGACCTTTATCGAGGCCGACCTCGGCGATACGGCAAGGTTGGCCGAGCACTGCCGCGCCGCACTCGCCTTGCTCGACAAGCACCATCCTGCCGCGCTGACGCTGATCAACAACGCCGGCGTCGTCACGCCGGTCGCGCAGGCCGGCCATTACCCGACAGGCGAGATGATCGCCGCGTACGCGGTCAACCTGCTGGCGCCGGTCGCGCTGACCGACGCCTTCCTGGCCCTGACCTCGGCCAACGTCGAGCGCAGGGTGCTTAATATCTCGTCGGGCGCGGCGGCCAAGCCCTACCCCGGCTGGGGCGTTTACGGCAGCTCCAAGGCCGCGCTCGACCACTTCACCCGCACCGTCGCGGTCGAACAGGCTGCACAGCCAAACGGCGCTCGCCTGGTGTCGCTCTACCCCGGCGTGATCGACACCGCGATGCAAACTGCGATCCGCGCCACAGACCCGGCCGACTTCCCGAACCGCGCGCGTTTTACCGCGCTGAAGGCCGACGGCGCGCTCTCACAGCCCGCCGACGCGGCCCGCGCCATCGCCGCTTTCCTCGCCGCTCCCGACTTCGGCCTCGAGCCGGTCGTCGACATCCGCGCACGCCACCCCTCCTCATGACAAGGGTTTACCCTTGCAATTCCCGCCGTCTCGTCCGTCATTTTGCTTCACATGCAGCAAAATGACGGATTTTTCGGAAGACAGATTTAAAATCCTCTACTAATTTTCAATAGATAGCCGCAAGCATCGCCCATGCCGGCCCGCCTGGACAGGGCGATTGAGGGCTTCGACCTGTCGCTCTTAGGCGACGAACTGAAGCCCGACCGCGTCGTCACCGCCGACGACCTCGCGCGCGACGGGCTTAAGTTCCCGGCGTTCTACGGCGACGACATGCTGCTGCCGACCGGCAAGACGCCGGCCTACCTCGGTCACGCGGTCGCGATCCTGATCTACCACGACTTCGCGCGCTTCCGCTTCGCGAAGGACAAGCTGCAGTTCCACGACGAGATCATCCGTTACGGCAATGAGACCGGCCCGCTCGAGCGCGACCCGTGGGCGTCGTGGCGCTTCGTGCGCGTCGGCGGCAAGACGCCGTTCGACGACGACGCGTTCTCCAGCCTGAAGGACGCGCCGATCTTCCCGAGCATGATGCGCAAGCGCCAGCCGGTGTGGCCGGACGGCAAGGGCCACGGCCAGATCGGCGAACAGGGCATGTTCCACGCCGGCCAGATCCAGCAAGAACTCGACAAGCCGCCGGCCGACTGGCTGGTGTTCGAGCGCGACTACAGCACGCAATCGGTCGACACCGCTGCGCTCGAGCCGGACAACGCCAACTGCTGGTACGACGCCGCCAAGCAGGCGCTGCACATGGTCGTGCCGACGAGGTGATGCAGAAGGCCAAGGCGCACCCGCTGTGGGCGGGCCGCGCGAAGAACAAGGCCGAGTTCGAGGCCAAACACCTCGGCCAACGTTACGGCGTCGGCTTCGCCTGCGTGCAGAAGGACTTCGGCACCGGCTCGGAGTCGTCGTTCGCCAAGGTCGAGATCGCCGCGGACGGCACCCTCCGGCTGTTCCACACCGGCGCCGAGATCGGCACCGGCATGAGCACGTCGCAGGCGATCGCGTGCGCCAAGTGGCTCGGCCGACCCGCGGGCGAGGTGCTCACCTCGGTGATCGAATGGCCCGGCCTGCCGGTCGTCACCAGCGGCAACCCGTACATCATGAGCCAGACCGAACAGGACAAGCTCTCGGCCAACCTTCGCTGGTCGCCGGCCTACGCTTCGCCGGCGAGCGCGACCAACTCGGCGTACTACTACACGCACAGCACCCGCGAAGCGGCGCGCGTCGTGTTCATGCACGGCCTGTGGCCGGCGGCGATGGAGATCTGGAGCCAAGGCATCATGGGCGGCCAGGCGAGTCCCTTGGTGGTTCGCGTAGAGGACGCGCGCTGGGTCGACGGCAAGCTGTCGGCCGGCGGCCTCGAGGCGCTGCCGTTCGAGCGCATCGCAAAGAAGGCGCACGAGCTCGGCCTCGTCACCGGCGCCGTCGTGCACGTGTTCAACCGCTGGAAGTGGAGCGAGGCCGAGTTCGAGATCGGCGGCAAGCTCACGCGCCTGCCGATCGACGGCCTGTCGCTGCGCTACGGCGACGGCAAGGCGAAGATGTCGACCCAGGGCGGCTACCACGTGCTCGACCGCAAGAAGGTCTACGTGCCGCCGGTACAGCTCAACAACGCCGAGGTGACCTACTACAGCGCGGTCGGCACGCTGGTCGAACTGGCGGTGCACGAGGCGAGCGGCAAGGTCGAACTCTTGAACCACCACTCGATCATGGAGTGCGGCAGCCAGCTACCGCCGCAACTGGTGTCCGGCCAGCTGCAGGGCGGCGTCGCGATGGGCATCGGCCACGCGCTTCACGAATATCTGCCGCTGTACGAAGACGGCCCGGGCAACGGCACGTGGAACTTCAACCGCTACCACCTGCCGCGCGCCAAGGATGTCGCCGTGTGGAAGCAGACCGGCGAAGTGCTGCCGCCGATCACCGAGACCGACCCGCCCAAGGGCATCGCCGAGGTGGTGATGATTCCGGTCGTCGCCGCCATCGTGAACGGCGTCGCGAACGCCACCGGTCACCGCTTCGCCGACCTGCCGCTCACCCCCGAAAAAATCCAGGAGGCCTTGGCATCAGCATCAAGACCCAGCCGCTCTCTCTCACCGTCAACGGCCAGAAGGTCGGCCCGATCGCCGTCCCCGAAGGGCTGATGATGATCGACTTTCTGCACGAATACCTGAACCTGACCGGCTCGCGCCTGGGCTGCGGCCAGGGCGTCTGCCACGCGTGCGTACTGATCCACGACAGGGAAGACGGCACGAGCGAGGAGATCCGCACCTGCATCACCGGCGCGCACTTCTTCGGCGGCAAGACCATCCGCACCGTAGAGGGCTTGGCCCGCCGCAACGACAAGGGCGAGGTGGTCGAGCTGTCTGCCGTGCAGCAGGCCTTCCTTACCCACTACAGCTTCCAGTGCGGCTACTGCACGCCGGGCTTCGTCAATGCGGCGACCGTGCTCGTCGAAAAGCTCAAGCGCGAACCGGTGGAGAAAGACAAGGTCGAGGAGACCATCACCGAGGCGCTGAACGAGCACATCTGCCGCTGCACCGGCTACGTGCGCTACTTCGAGGCGGTGAAGGACGTGGTGCTGAGCACCCCCGGTCTCGTGAAAGGGGGAAAATGATGGTCCGCTTCAAGAACACCATGCTGAAACTCGCGCTCGCCGGTCTGATCGGCGCGGCGCTTGTAGGCTGCGGCGCGTCGTCGCAAGGCTCGGCCAACGCCGAGGTTCCGGCGTCGGCCGAGCAGGTCGCGCGCGGGCGTTACCTGGCGCGCGCCGGCGACTGCGCCGCCTGCCACACCGCGAAGGACGGCGCGCCGTTCGCCGGCGGCTACCCGCTGCACACGCCGTTCGGCACCATCCACGGCACCAACATCACGCCGGACAAGGAACACGGCATCGGCGGCTGGAGTTCGGACGACTTCTACCTCGCGATGACCGACGGCGTGACGCCGGACCACCGGCTCTATCCGGCGATGCCGTACACCTCGTACCGCGCGATGAAACGCGAGGACAGCGACGCGATCTACGCCTACCTGATGGCGCAAAAGCCGGTCGCGCAGCCCAATCTCGAAAACGGCCTGTCCTTCCCGTTCAACATCCGCGCCGGCCTGTGGTTCTGGCAGGCGCTGTTCGTCGAGGACAAGCAGCCCGACGTCTCTGCCGGCAGCTCGGCCAGCTGGCAGCGCGGCCGCTACGTGAGCAACGTGCTCGGCCACTGCGCCGAATGCCACACGCCGCGCAAATTCAGCGGGCAGATGGATTTCTCGCGCCAGCTGCAGGGCAACACGCTTGACCGCATCGGCGCGCCGGACATCACGCCCGAGGGCCTGGCCGCGCGCGGCTGGACGCTGAAGGACCTGAACGCCTTCTTCGCGACCGGCCTCGCGCCGCAAGGCTCGGCCTACGGCGAGATGTACCCGGTCGTGCACCTCTCCACGCAGCACCTGAGCAAGTCCGACCTCAGCGCGATGAGCACCTACCTGTTGGGCGACAAGCCGCCGGCACCGCAACCGGTCAGACCGGTCGCCGCCGACGCGGCCGAGCTGCAGGCCGGCCGCCAGGTGTGCACCGCGGTGTGCGCCGGCTGCCACGGCGGCCAGGGCGAAGGCAAACCGCACGTCGCCGTAGCGATGAAGGGCAACTCGACCGTGCGCCTGAAAGATGCGCGCAACCTGATCGTCGCGACGCTCGACGGCATCGAAGAATAGCGCTTCCCGGGCCTGGAAAACATGCAGGCGATGCCGGGCTTCGCCAAGCAGCTGTCCGACCAGGAATTGGCGCAACTGGCCAACTTCCTGCGCGCGAGCTGGGGCGGGATGCCTGCCGACGTGAGCCTCGAACAGGTGAAAGCGCTGCGCAAATGAGCCCGAAGCAAAGGGCCGCGCGATGAACGCGGTCGACGTCCAGGTGCTCGAGAGCGCGATCCGCTGGCTCGACAAAGTCCGGCGCGTCGCGCTGGTCACCGTCGCGCGCAACTGGGGCTCGGCGCCGCGCCCACTCGGCTCCTTGTTCGCCGTCAGCGACGCGGGCGACTTCACCGGATCGGTGTCGGGCGGCTGCATCGAAGACGACCTGATGGGCCGCTTCGCCTGCGCCTTCCCCGAGCGGGTCGAAGTCGCGCGCTACGGCCTCAGTGCCGAACAGATGCGCCGCTTCGGCCTGCCGTGCGGCGGCACGCTGGAACTCGTGATCGAACCGGTGCCCGACTCGGCGTCGCTGACGCCCTTGCTAGCCGCGATCAAGACCCGTACCCTCGTCAAGCGCACGCTCGAGCTCACCACCGGTCGGGCGCGCATCGAAACGGCGAAAGGCAACCACGCCTTCACCTTCACGGAGACGCAACTGATGCAAGTGTTCGGTCCGCAGTGGCGGCTACTGATCGTCGGCGCCGGCCAGGTGTCCGAGTACCTCGCGCGGATGGCGCCGGCGCTCGACTTCGCCGTGTATCTGAACGACCCGCGCGAAGAGCAGCGCCGCAACTGGCAGGTCGACGGCGTAGAGTGGCTAGACGGCATGCCCGACGACGCGGTGCTCGCGCTCGAGCCCGACCCGCGCACGGTGATCGTCACGCTGAGCCACGACCCCAAGGTCGACGACATGGCGCTGATGGAGGCGCTCAAGACCGACGCGTTCTACATCGGCGCGATCGGCTCGCAGGCGAGTACCCAGGCGCGGCGCGAACGGCTGTTGACGCTCGACGTGAGCGAAGAGCAGCTAGCCCGTCTGCACGCGCCGATCGGTCTGGCGATCCACAGCCGCGCGCCGGCCGAGATCGCGGTGTCCATCCTCGCCGAACTGATCCTGCTGCGTAACCGGGCGGTCAGCGTGACCGCCGGCTCGAGCTGCGTCGTGGGGGTCAGTTGATCGCGGGCATCCTGCTCGCGGCCGGCCGGTCGCGCCGTTTCGGCGCCGACAAGCGCCGGGCGGCGCTCGAAGAAGCGCCGCTCATCGTGCATGCCGCGTGCGCGCTGCAGACCGCGCTGCACGACACGCTGATCGTGCTGGGCGCCGACGACGTGACACTAGAGGCCGAGCTCTCGTCGCTCGGCTTTTCCGTAACCCGCGCGCCCGACGCCGCGCTCGGCATGGGCCACAGCCTCGCGCACGGCGTCGCGCAGCGCCCCGACGCTTCCGGCTGGTTGGTCGCGCTCGCCGACATGCCGGCGATTCGCCCGGACACCATCCAGACGCTGGCCGATGAACTGGCGACGCCCTCGTCCATCGTCGCGCCCTATTACCTCGGCCAACGTGGCCACCCGGTCGGCTTCGGCCGCGCCTACTTTGCCGAACTTGCCGCGCTGACCGGCGACGTCGGCGCACGGCCGGTGCTGCAGGCTCACGCCAACTGCGTGATCCGCGTCGACGTCGACGACGCCGGCGTGCTGGTCGACGTCGATACCCCCGGTGACCTGAAACGGCTCTCATCGGGCTGAACGCGACGACGGATCCCATAAACAAAAACCGCCCTTGAAGGCGGTTTTTTTTAATTAGACGAGGTTGGCCGAGCTTCAGGCCAGCGCCGCGCTAAGCTTGGGCACCGTGTCGAACAGGTCGGCGACGAGGCCGTAGTCGGCGACCTGGAAGATCGGCGCGTCGGGGTCGCGGTTGATCGCGACGATCACCTTGCTGTCCTTCATGCCGGCCAGGTGCTGTACCGCGCCGGACACGCCTATAGCGATATACAGTTCGGGCGCGACGACACTGCCGGTCTGGCCGACCTGCCAGTCGTTCGGCGCGATACCCTCGTCGATGGCGGCGCGCGTCGCGCCGAGCGCGGCGTCGAGCCTGCCGGCCAGCGGGCCGAGCAGCGCATCGAACTGGTCGGCACTCGCCAGAGACCGCCCACCCGACACCACCACGCGCGCGCTCGCGAGGTCCGGCCGCCCGGACACGGCGAGCGATTCGCCCTTCCACTCGGCCAGGCCGGCGTTCGGCGCCGGCGCGGCGAGCGACTCGACGTCTGCCGAGCCGCCGTCGCCCGCCGCGGCGAACGCCGTCGCGCGCACCGTCACGAGCTGCACCGGTTCGGGGTTCTCTACGGTAGCGAGCAGGTTGCCGGCGTAGATCGGCCGCACGTAGCGGCCGCAGGCCTCGATCTGCACCACGTCGGACAGCATCGCGACGTCGAGCAAGGCGGCGACGCGCGGCAGGATGTTCTTCGCGAACGGCGTGTGCGCGGCGACGAGAGCACGCGCGTCGCGCGCCAGCTCGGCCAAGGTCGGCGCGACGTCCTCGGGCAGCACGTGCGCGAGGTGCGGCGCTTCGATGCGCTTCACCTCTGACACGCCAGTGACACGAGCGGCTTCTTCGGCAACGGCGCGCAGGTCGGCGCCGAACAGCAGCAGCGTCACCGGCAGACCAAAGGCCTGCGCGGCGCTCACCGCCTGGCGCGTGGCGGTCCTGAGTTTCTGGCCGTCGTGTTCGGCGAGGATCAATACGGTCATCACAGCACCTTCGCTTCGTTACGCAGTTTTGCGATCAGTTCTTCGACGTTGGCGACCTTCACGCCGGTCTGGCGCGGCGCGGGTTCGGCGACCTTCACGCGTTTCAGCCGCGGCGCGACGTCGACGCCGAGCTCTTCGGGCGAACTCGATTCGATCGTCTTCTTCTTCGCCATCATCAGGCTCGGCAGCTTGACGAAGCGCGGCGCGTTGAGCCGCAGATCGGCGCTGACGACCGCCGGCAGCGCGAGCGACACCGTCTCGCTACCGCCGTCGATCTCGCGCGTGACCTCGACGCGCTTGTCGACCAGCTCGATCTCCGACGCGAACATGCCCTGCCCGCAGCCGAGCAAGGCGGCGAGCATCTGGCCGACCTGGCCGGCGTCGTCGTCGATCGCCTGCTTGCCGAGGATGACGAGGTCGGGCACCTCGCGCTCGGCGATAGCCTTCAGTACTTTCGCGACCGCCAAGGGCTGCAGCTCGGCCGACGTTTCGACCAAGAGCGCACGATCGGCGCCCATCGCCAGCGCGTGGCGCAGCACGTCCTGGCAGGCGGCTTCGCCTAAGCTTACCGCGAGCACTTCGCTCGCTCGGCCGGTTTCCTTCAGGCGGATCGCCTCCTCTAGCGCGACCTCGTCGAAGGGGTTGAGGCTCATCTTCACGTTGCCGACGTCGACGCCGGAGCCGTCGGCTTTGGCGCGCACCGTCACGTTGTGATCGACGACTCTTTTCACGGCGACCAGTATCTTCATCTTGAATCCTGTGTGTATTTACCAGTATTGCTCGACCGCGATCTGCCCCGGCGCCGCGCGTTTTGACAGCGCGAAACCGCGCGTCTTGAGCAGCGAGTGGGTATCGTCGACCATCTCCGGGTTGCCGCAGATCATCACTCGCGAGCGCTCCAGATCGAACTTGAGCCCGACGTGCGCCTCGAGTTCACCGTCTTCGATCAGCCGGGTCACGCGATGGCCAAGCGCGCCGGGCAGCGCCTCGCGCGTGACGACCGGCACGTAGATCAGGCGCTCGGCCAACTCGGGCACGCCGGCATCGGACGCGAGCGTCGGGATCAGCTTGCGGTAGGCGAGCTCGACCGACTCGCGCACGCAGTGCACCACGACCAGTTTCTCGAAACGCCGCCACGCGTCGGCCTCGTACAGCATCGAGATGAACGGCGCGAGCCCGGTGCCGGTCGACAGCATCCACAACTCGTTGCCGCCCTGGAAGCGGTCGAGCGTCAGGAAGCCGAGCGGCACCTTGTTCACCATCACCTTGTCGCCGCCGCCCAGCCGGGACAGCTCGGTGGTGAATTCGCCGTGCGGCACGACGATCGAGTAGAACTCGAGGTAGTCGTGGCGCGGCGCCGACACCATCGAATAGGGCCGCCACACCTCGCTGCCGTCCGCCTTCTCGACGCCGAGCCGGACGAACTGGCCGGGCACGAAACGGAAGCCTTCAGGGCGCGTGGTGCGGAAGGAAAACAGCTTAGGCGTCCACGCGTGCCAGTCGCTGATCGTCTCTGTGGTGTATCTTGCGCTGTCTACCATCGCTTTATTCCCATTAGTTGGGTTTACACAGATTTTAATATCGCAGCGAATATCCGATAATCAGATTGTTTCGATATTGCTTATCTAGTTACTAGATATGAAAGCCTGACATGAAATTCACCTTGCGCCAGCTGGAAGTGTTCGTCGCCGTCGCCCGCATCGAGAGCGCGAGCCGCGCCGCCGAGGTGCTGTCGCTATCGCAGTCGGCGACGAGTACGGCGCTCTTGGAACTCGAACGTCAGTTCGACACCCGGCTGTTCGACCGCATCGGCAAACGGCTCAAGCTCAACGCGCAGGGCGAGATGCTGCTGCCCAAGGCCGGCGAGCTCTTGGACCGCGCGCGCGAACTCGAGGCGCTACTCGACGGCCACCACGGTTTCGGCCCGCTGAACGTCGGCGCATCGCTGACCATCGGCAACTACCTCGCCACCCTGATTATCGGCCGCTTTCTGCAGATCCACCCGGAGTGCCGGGTGCGGCTCGAGGTGCACAACACCGCGACGATCGTGCGCCAGGTCGCGCACTTCGAGCTCGACCTCGGGCTGATCGAGGGCGACTGCCAGCACCCCGACCTCGTCGCCGAGCCGTGGGTCACCGACGAGCTGGTGGTGTTCGCCGCGCCGAACCATCCGCTCGCGAACCGCGGGCCGCTCGAGCCTTCCGACGTCGCGAGCGAAGCGTGGATCTTGCGCGAACCGGGCTCGGGCACGCGCGAGACCTTCGACCACGCGATGCGCCATTGGCTGACCGGCCTCGACATCAGGCTCGAACTCGAACACACCGAGGCAATCAAGCGCGCGGTCGAGTCGGGCCTCGGCATCGGCTGTATCTCGCGGCTGGCGCTCAAGGAGGCGTTCCGCCGCGGCAGCCTGGTGCCGCTCGAGATGCCCGGCGTCGACCTGACGCGCCAGTTCCACTTCCTGACGCACAAGCAGAAATACCCGAGCGCCGGCGTGCGCGCGCTGCTCGAACTGTGCCGCGACATCACCGGCGACGCGACGCGCAGCGACGAGATCAACCTGCCCTTCATCGCGTGATTTTTTGCGGCGGCCTGCATCCGTTCGTCGGCCTCCCGCGTAGTAGTGAGTGCAGCCTCGCTGCTTTCCACTCACCCCCACCGGGAGATCGCCATGAAAACGCTGACCCGTCTTGTCATCGCCGCCAGCCTCGTCGCCGGCGGCGCCGCCTTCGCCGAATCCACCGTGATGGTCGGCGGCCAGCAGATGTTTCCGAGCAAGGACATCGTCGACAACGCCGTGAACTCGGCCGACCACACGACGCTCGTCACCGCGCTGAAAGCCGCCGGCCTCGTCGACACGCTCAAGGGCAAGGGTCCGTTCACCGTGTTCGCGCCGACCAACGCCGCGTTCGCCGCGCTGCCGGCCGGCACCGTCGACACGCTGCTGAAACCCGAAAACAAGAAGACGCTGAGCACCGTGCTGACCTACCACGTCGTGCCGGGACGCTACGGCATGATGGCGCTGTCGCGCGCGATCAAGGCCGGCGGCGGCAAGGCCGAGCTCAAGACCGCCAGCGGCGGCCGGCTGTGGTTCATGATGAACGGCCCGCACAACATCGTCGTCAGGGACGAGAAAGGCGGCGTCGCCAGCATCAGCACCTACGACGTCAAGCAGAAGAACGGCGTGATCAACGTCATCGACAAGGTGCTGCTGCCTGGCTGACGGCGCTTGCAGAAAGGGGAGGCGGACGCGCACCGTCCGCCTTATTTGTTTTTCGCGCAAAAGCTGTCCATCATCGGAATGACAGCCTCCTAAAAAGCCATCCCGATGACGGCAAACGATTCCGAACTGGCGGCCTGCATGGCGCACGTGGCGCTGGGGGACCGGCAGGCGTTCAAGCGCCTGTTCGATACGACCTCGCCGCGCTTGTTCGCGCTGGCCTTGAAGCAGACGCGCAACCGTGCGCTCGCCGAAGACATCGTGCAGGACACCTTCGTCGGCGTCTGGCAGCACGCGGCGAGCTACCGCGCCGACCGCGCGCCGGTGATGGCGTGGCTGTCGCGCATGGTGCGCAACCGGGTGATCGACCGCTGGCGCACCGAGATGCCCCAGGACGCCGATAGCGGGGGAAGGTTGGCCGAGCTCGCCGCGAGCGACGCGCTCGAGCCGCTGCCGACGCTGTCGTCGAAGGAAGAAGCCGCAAGGCTCAACGGCTGTCTCGAACACCTGACGGCCGGGCAGCGCCAGAGCGTGGTGCTCGCCTATTTCCACGGCCAGAGTCACCAGGAAATCGCCCGGACGCTCGCCGCGCCGATCGGCACGGTGAAAAGCTGGCTGCGTCGGGCGCTCGACCATCTGAAAGACTGCGTGGGGGCGCTATGAACTACCTGACACCCCAACGCCGCCGTCCGCTCGCGGCCCGCTACGTCGCCGGCACCCTCCGCGGCGCGGCGCGGCGCCGCTTCGAGCGCCTCTTGACCGCCCATCCAAGCCTCGCCGCCGAGGTCGCCGCGATCGACGCTGCGCTCGCCCCGCTGGACGCCGCGATCGCGCCGATCGCACCGCCTGCGTCGCTGTGGCGCGGCATCGAGCACCGGCTCGGCTGGCAGAACAGCGCGTCCGGCTTCCTGTCGCGCTGGAGCTTCGCGCTCGGCGGCTTCGCGAGCGCACTGCTCCTCGTCTTCCTCGCAACGCCGATGCTGGCACCGCGCACCGTGCCGACGCCGCTCGCCGTGCTGCAGAACGCCGGCGGCACGCCGATGCTGGTCGTCAGCCGCAACGCCGACACGGGCGAGCTCTACGCCGGCGCGCTGACCCGCGACACGCCGCCGGGCGACCGGGTACTCGAACTGTGGGCGCTGCCCAAACAGGGCGCGCCGCGCTCGCTCGGCGTGATCGGCGACGCGGCCCGGCCGCTGGCCGGCGATGCGGCCCAACTCGCCGACGCCCGTGGCCTCGCGGTCAGCGTCGAGCCGCCCGGCGGCGCGCCGCACGGCCAGCCGACCGGGCCTATCGTATATACTGGCGTCCTCGATCACATTTGAAGCCCGGGCGCCGTTCCCGGGCCGCCCGACACCATGCTTTCATCGATTGAAGCCCTCGCCTTCGACCTGGACGGTACCCTGGTCGACTCGCTGCCCGACCTCGCCGCCGCGGCCAACGCGATGCGCGAACACTTCGGCCTCGCCCAGCTGTCCGCCGAGCGCGTCGCCAGCCACGTCGGCGACGGCCTCGCGAAGCTCGTGCACCGCACCCTCACCGACGAAAAAGACGGCGTCGCCGAAGTCTCGCAGTGGGAGGCCGGCCTCGCCTTCTTCGCCCGCTACTACCGGGAACACCTCGCGGACCTGACCCGCCCCTACGAGGGCGTCGCAGAGGCGCTGCAGCTCTTGCGCGCAAAACGCCTGCCGCTGGCGGTCGTCACCAACAAACCGGCCGCGTTCGCCGTGCCCTTGCTCGAACAACTGGGGTTGGCCGAGCACTTCAGCCTGATCCTCGGCGGCGACTCGCTGCCCGAGAAAAAGCCGTCGGCGCTGCCGCTCGTGCACACCGCCGAGGTGTTCGGCGTCGCGCCGGAAAAACTCGCGATGGTCGGCGACTCGATCAACGACGTGCTGTCTGCACGCGCCGCCGGCTGCCCGGTGGTCGCGGTGTCGTACGGTTACGGCAGCCTCGCCGACGGCGACGCCGACGCGACGGTGGGCAACCTTGTCGAACTGTACGATTTGTTGAAAAATACCTGAGCTGCGACCCAACCCGAGAAAACAACGACGTCATCATGAAATTTCTTCCCAACCCGGCCAGCTGGCGATGGCAACGCTGAGCCTCGCCACCACAAGACCTCACGCAACCACTGGCTTTATTGGGAGAATCCATGACTCCGCAGACGTTTGAACAACTCGCGGCCGCCGGCTACAACCGCATCCCAGTCACGCTCGAACTGTTCGCCGACCTCGACACGCCGCTGTCGGTCTACCTGAAACTGGCCAACCAGCCGTATTCCTACCTCTTGGAATCGGTGGTCGGCGGCGAACGCTTCGGCCGCTACTCGTTCATCGGCCTGCCGGCGACGACGCGCGTACGCGTCGACGGCCGTAAAGTGCAAGTGGAATACGGCGACAAGGTGATCGAACGGCACGAGGGCGACCCGCTCGCCTTCATCGAGGCGTTCCAGGCGCGCTTCAAGACCCCGCCGGTCGACAGCCTGCCGCGCTTCACCGGCGGCCTCGTCGGCTATTTCGGCTACGACACCGTGCGCCACATCGAGCCCAAGCTCGCCGGCGTCGAGAAGCCCGACCCGGTCGGCACACCGGACATGCTCCTGATGCTGTCCGAGGAACTGGCCGTCGTCGACAATCTGTCGGGCAAGCTCTATCTGGTCGTCTACGCCGACCCGGCGGTGCCCAACGCCTTGGGCAAGGCCGAGGCGCGCCTCAAACAATTGCGCAAGCAGCTGCGCGAACCGGTGCCGCTGCCGCTGTCGCTGCCGGGCACCCAAACCCAAGCGAGCTCCGAATACGGTGAAGAGCCGTTCAAGCGGGCGGTCGAGTCGGCCAAGCAATACATTGTCGATGGCGACATCATGCAGGTCGTGCTCGCGCAGCGCATGAGCATGCGCTTCACCGAGTCGCCCTTGGCGCTCTACCGCGCGCTCAGGAGCCTGAACCCGTCGCCGTACATGTTCTTCTACCACTTCGACGACTTCCACGTCGTCGGCGCCTCGCCCGAGATCCTGGTGCGCCGCGAGAACGAAACCGTGACGGTGCGCCCGATCGCCGGCACGCGCGTGCGCGGCAAGACGCGCGACGAGGACGCAAGGTTGGCCGAGGAGCTGCTGGCCGACCCTAAGGAAATCGCCGAACACGTGATGCTGATGGACTTAGGCCGCAACGACATCGGCCGCGTCGCCGACACCGGCAGCGTGAAGGTCACCGACAATATGGTGATCGAGCGCTACTCGCACGTGATGCACATCGTGTCGAGCGTCGAGGGCCGCGTCGGCCCCGATGTATCGAACATCTCGATCCTGAAGGCGACCTTTCCGGCAGGCACGCTGTCGGGCGCGCCCAAGGTGCGCGCGATGGAGATCATCGACGAGTTCGAACCGACCAAGCGCGGCGTGTACGGCGGCGCGGTCGGCTATCTGGGCTTTAGCGGCGACATGGACCTCGCGATCGCGATCCGCACCGCGGTGATCAAGAACGACACGCTGTACGTGCAGTCGGGCGCCGGCATCGTCGCCGACTCGGTGCCCGAGTCGGAATGGCTCGAGACGCAGAACAAGGCGCGCGCGGTGATCCGCGCCGCCGAACTGGTGCAGGCAGGGCTCGACGCCTGATCGCCCCTCTTCTCCTCGCCCCTCGCACATCGTTGTCCTTGTGGGGGACGAGGCATCGCAGGATAATATTTTTGGCAGCCGCAGCATCCACTCCGCGCGCCTAGACGCACCGGAGAGTTCGCCCTGCCCACGCCAAACGCATTCAAGGATCTGTTGAATCATGCTTCTGATGATCGACAACTACGACAGCTTCACCTACAACCTGGTGCAGTACTTCGCCGAGCTTGGCCAGGAGGTGAAGGTGTTCCGCAATGACGAGATCACCCTCGACGAAATCGCCGCGCTGAAGCCCAACTATCTGGTGGTGTCGCCCGGTCCGTGCACGCCGCACGAGGCCGGCGTGTCGGTCGCTGCGATCGAACGCTTCGCCGGCGAAATCCCCTTGCTCGGCGTCTGCCTCGGCCACCAGAGCATCGGCCAGGCCTTCGGCGGCAAGGTGGTCCACGCGCAGCAACTGATGCACGGCAAGACCTCGCCGGTGCGCCACAACGACGTCGGCGTGTTTCGCGGCCTGCCCAACCCGGTGACGTGCACCCGCTACCACAGCTTGGTTGTCGAGCGCGCGAGCCTGCCCGACTGCCTCGAAGTGACCGCGTGGACCGACGACGGCGAGATCATGGGCTTGCGCCACAAGACGCTGCCGGTCGAAGGCGTGCAGTTCCACCCCGAGTCGATCCTGACCGAGCACGGCCACGCGATGCTGTCGAACTTTCTGAAGGAATTCGCTTGATGCGTCGCACGCCGGCGCGGCTTGTGACGCTGGCCATGGCCGCGACGGCAACGTTACTCGGCGCCTGCTACGCCCGTGCGGCGACCTGAAACGCCGCGCCGCTGACCGAATTCAAGAAAACCCCCACAAGGATTGCAATGATCACGCCCCAGGCCGCCCTCAACCGTCTGATCGACCAGAACGAACTCTTCTACGACGAAATGCTCGACCTGATGCGCCAGATCATGAAGGGCGAGGTGTCCCCGGTGCTGATCGCCGCGATCCTGGTCGGCCTCAGGGTCAAGACCGAGTCGGTGTCGGAGATCGCCGCCGCGGCGACGATCATGCGCGAGTTCGCGACGCCGGTGCCGGTCGCCGACCGCACCCATCTGCTGGACATCGTCGGCACCGGCGGCGACAAGGCGCATACCTTCAATATCTCGACGACGACGATGTTCGTCGCCGCGGCGGCCGGCGCGCGCGTCGCCAAACACGGCGGCCGCGCGGTGTCGTCGAGCTCGGGCAGCGCCGACGTGCTCGAATCGCTCGGCATCCGGCTCGATCTGACGCCGGAACAGGTCGGGCTAGCAATCGACACGGTCGGCGCAGGTTTCATGTTCGCGCCGAACTACCACAGCGCGATGCGCCATGTCGCGCCGATCCGCAAGGAACTCGGCGTGCGCACCATCTTCAACATCCTGGGGCCGCTGACCAACCCGGCGCAGGCCGAATGCCAGCTGATGGGCGTGTTCCACCCCGACCTCGTCGGCATCCAGGCGCGCGTGCTGAAGCAACTCGGCAGCCGTCACGTGCTCGTCGTGCATGGCCGCGACGGCCTCGACGAGATCACGACCGCCGACAAGACGCTGGTCGCCGAACTCAAGGACGGTCAGGTGACCGAATATGAGCTGGACCCGACGCGCTACGGCTTCCCACTGATCGAAGACCTGAAGCCGGTCCGCGTCGACACGGCCGAGCAATCGCGCGCGATGGTGCTGTCGGTGCTCGCAGGCGATGAAGGCCCGCACCGCGACATCGTGCTGCTCAACGCCGGCGCCGCGCTGTACGCCGCCGACGTCGCCGCCGACATCGGCGAAGGCATCGAGCGCGCGCGCGCCGCGATCGACAGCGGCGCCGCCCGCGCCAAGCTCGACGAGCTGGTCGCCTACGGCCGCTCGCTGTAAGTCCCGAATACGCTCGGCTAACCTGCAAGGTTGGCCGACTGCCCTCCCTCTTCTTAGGCTAGATACCAGGACCCATCCGAATATGGCGACCCTATCCAAAGACATCTTCAAGGCCTACGACATCCGCGGCGTCGTCGGCAAGACGCTGACGACCGATGCCGCCCGCCTGATCGGCCGCGCGATCGGCAGCGAGGCGCGCTCGAAAGCCGTCAAGGCGATCGTGATCGGCCGCGACGGCCGTCTGTCCGGCCCCGACCTCGCCGAGGCGCTGGCCGACGGCATCCGCGCCACCGGCGTCGACGTGATCGACGTCGGCCGCGTCGCGACGCCGATGCTGTACTTCGCCGCCCACGAACTGGGCACCTTGTCCGGCGTGATGGTCACCGGCAGCCATAACCCACCCGACTACAACGGCTTCAAGATGATGCTCGCCGGCGACACGCTGGCCGGCGACGCGATCCAGTCGCTCTACGAGCGCATCAACGACCAGGACTTCGTCGACGGCGAAGGCGAGTACCGCACGCACGACATCGCAGAGGCGTACCTCTCGCGCATCGTCGGCGACATCAAGCTGACGCGTGCGATGAACATCGTCGTCGACTGCGGCAACGGCGTGCCGGGCGCGTTCGCGCCGGTGCTGTACCGCCGCCTCGGCTGCCGCGTGCGCGAGCTGTTCTGCGAGGTCGACGGCACCTTCCCGAACCACCATCCGGACCCGGCCAAGCCCGAGAACCTGAAGGACGTGATCGACGCGCTCGCGAAGACCGACGCCGAACTCGGCCTCGCCTTCGACGGCGACGGCGACCGCCTCGGCGTGGTCACCAAGGACGGCACCATCATCTGGCCCGACCGCCAGCTGATGCTCTACGCCGCCGACGTGCTCGAGCGCAACCCGGGCGCCAAGGTGATCTACGACGTGAAATCGACTCGCTTGCTGGCGCCGTGGATCCGCGACAACGGCGGCGAGCCGGTGATGGCGCGCACCGGTCACAGCTTCATCAAGGCGGCGATCAAGGAGACCGGCGCGCTGATCGCCGGCGAGATGAGCGGCCATGTGTTCTTCAAGGAACGCTGGTACGGCTTCGACGATGGTCTGTACGCCGGCGCACGCCTGCTGGAAATCCTGTCGCGCGTCGACGACCCGAGCGCACTCTTGAACGCGCTGCCGAACGCGATCTCGACGCCGGAGTTGAACCTGAAGATGGCGAAGGAAGGCGACAACCACGCGCTGATCGCCCGCCTGCAGAAAAGCGCCACCTTCGACGGCGCCGACGAGGTCATCACCCTCGACGGCCTGCGCGTCGAATACCCGGACGGCTTCGGCCTGGCGCGCGCGTCGAACACCACGCCGGTGATCGTGCTGCGCTTCGAGGCCGACGATGAGCAGGCGCTCGAACGCATCAAGGCCGACTTCCGCCGCGTTCTCGCGGCCGAGACCCGCGCCAAGCTGCCGTTTTAAACCCGCCCCCGGATAAACATCAAGGTTGGCCGAGACGCTGCAAGCAAGACTCGGCCAACCTTTGTCATTCAAGGAAACCCCATGTACAGCCAAGCCGCCGACACCCTCGTCACCGTGCGCGACCTGCTGCGTTTTGCCGTATCGCGCTTCAACGAAGCCGGCATCTTCTACGGCCACGGCACGACCAACGCCTACGACGAAGCCGCCTTCCTCGTCCTCAAGACGCTGAACCTGCCGGTCGACCGGCTCGAACCCTTCCTCGACGCGAAGCTGCTGCCGCGGGAAGTCAAAGACGTCCTCGAACTCGTAGAGCGCCGCGCGGTCGAGAAGGTGCCGGTCGCCTACCTGACGCACGAGGCGTGGCAGGGCGACTTCAGCTTCTACGTCGACGAACGCGTGCTGGTGCCGCGCTCCTTCATCTACGAGCTCCTGGGCGCGCCGCTGACGCCGTGGATCGAGCATCCGGAACTCGTTCACCGCGCGCTCGACCTGTGCACCGGTTCGGCGTGCCTGGCGATCCAGCTCGCGCACCACTATCCGGACGCCGACGTCGACGCGGTCGACCTGTCGCTCGACGCGCTCGAAGTCGCCAGCGTCAACGTGCGGGACTACGGCCTCGAAGAGCGCGTGCAGCTGATCCACACCGACCTGTTCGAGGGCATCGAGGAGACCTACGACCTGATCGTGTCCAACCCGCCCTACGTCGACGAAGACTCGATGGACGAACTGCCCGACGAATACCGCCACGAGCCCGAGATGGCGCTCGGCTCGGGCGAGGACGGCCTAGACCACACGCGCGCCATCCTCGAGACGGCCGCCGACCGCCTCAATCCGAAGGGCGTGCTGCTGGTCGAGATCGGCCACAACCGCGACGTGCTCGAAGCCGCCTACCCGCAGCTGCCCTTCGTCTGGCTCGAGACCAGCGGCGGCGACGGCTTCGTTTTTCTGCTGACGCGCGAAGATCTGGTCGAAGCGGGGCTCGGCCAACCCTCTGAAGAGGAGACCGCCGCCGAGTAAGCGCTGCAAAAAAGCCCGGCCATCTGGCCGGGCTTGGTTTTTGGATAAAGACCGCTCAGCCGGGCAGGCCGAAATTGACGACGAGCAGCGTCGCCGTAAAGAACATCACCGCCGCGATCACGCCGTCGAGCACGCGCCAACTCTTTTCCGACTCGAACCACGGCGCCAGCCGTCCTGCCCCGAGGCCGATGCCGAGGAACCACAGGCAGGACGCGCTCGCCGCGCCGAGGATGAACGACAGCTTGCCGGCGGCGCCGTACACCGACGACACGCTGCCGATCAGCACCACGGTATCGAGCCAGACATAGGGGTTGAGCAGCGTCACCACCAGGATGCTGCGCACCGCGGTGCGCTTCTCGCGCTCGACTTCGCCGGCGCTGTCGAGCTTCTTCGGCGTGAACGCCGAGCGCAGCGACTTCACGCCGAGCCAGGCGATGAAGGCGGCGCCGAGCCACACCACCCAGCGCATCAGCAAGGGATGGCCCGAGATCCAGCCGCCCATGCCGAGCACGCCGGCGGAAATCAGCAGGATGTCGCAGGCGATACAGATCGCAACGATGGGCAGGATATGGCTGCGGCCTATGCCCTGGCGGATGACGAAGGCGTTCTGCGGGCCGATGCCGACGATCTGGCTGGCGGTGATGCCGAGGGCGGAAAGGTAGACGGCGAAGTCCATGATGGCGTCCGGAAGTGGTCTCGATGTCGACAAGGTAGCCGGAATGCTGAATTAAGTTAAATTCATTGTCATGATGAGATATCAGCATTACTGATAATATGAGATGCTCGATCCGAAACACTTGGAAGCGCTCGCCGCCGTCGTCGACAGCGGCGGTTTCGACAAGGCGGCCGACCGGCTGTTCATCACGCAATCGGCGGTGTCGCAGCGCATCCGCCAGCTAGAGGAGAGGCTCGGCCAACCCGTGCTGACGCGCACGCTGCCGGTCGGCACGACCGCGCTCGGCCGCCGGCTGCTGCAGCACTACCGGCAGATCCACCTGCTGGAGTCGGAACTGTTCGACACGCTCGAAAGCCAGACGCAGGGCGCCGGCTGGACGCGCATCGCGATCGGCGTGAACAACGACAGCCTCGCGACGTGGTTCCTCGAGGCGGTCGCGCCGGTCTGCCTCGCGCATCGCGTGCTGTTCGACGTCGTGCTCGACGACCAGGACTACACGCTCGAGCTGATGCGCCAGGGCCATGTGCTCGCCTGCGTCAGCACGCGCGAAAAACCGATCCAGGGCGGCGAGTGCCAACCGCTGGGCGTGATGCGCTATCACGGCATGGCATCGCCCGCCTATGTGCGAAGCCACTTCCCCGACGGCGTGCGCGCCGAATGCTTCGCCCAAGCGCCGGCCATCGTGTTCAGCAACAAGGACGACATGCAGACCGAGTACCTCGCGCGCGTCGCCGACTACCATGGCGACTACCCCCGCCTGACGCTGCCGTCGCCGCAGAGCATCCTCGAGGCGGTACGGCTGGGGCTGGGCTGGAGCATGGTGCCGGCGACGATGGCCGGAGCCGCTTTGGCGCGCGGCGAACTCGTCGACCTCGACCCGAATCATACGATCGACCTCGCGCTCTACTGGCACCACTGGCGCGGCGAATCGCGGCTGATGCGAGCACTCGCCACCGAGCTCGCGCGATCTGCCGGCGCGGCCCTGCTGCCGATGGCACACTAGGATTTACCCCGCCGGCGAGCTGGCATAAGATGACAACAAATTACAGAAGAAATTAAAGGTCATGTTTGACTTAAAGAAGCTGGTCAGCTCACTGGTCAACCGCAACGGGCCGCAATCGTCCATCGCACAATCTGCCACGACGCTCGTCAACGAGCTACCCGAGGCGGAGTACGCGGGCGCGTTGGTCGAGATTGTCAAGTCGATCGCCAAGATCAACGCCGAAACCGACATCTCGCTCAAGGAACGCTTGAAGACGCTGCTCTATATCGACGAGCGCGCCCATGTCATCCACGAACACCTGTGCGACGATTTCCTCGCCGGCAAAGCCGGCGTCAAAAGCTTTCTGCCGAGCATTCTCGCCTACCTGCAGGAATTGTCGAAGGCCTATTCGATCTGCCTGAAGCTTCACCAGGGCAACCCGCAGGCCGTGCTCGCCGCCGACATCCGGCTGGCGACCGCGCGCGCGCTGAACCACCAGATGCGGCTCACGCTATGGAACGCGCTCAGCTACCTGAACTCCGACGGCCTGCTGTGGCAGCAAGGTTACCGCTTCTACCTGTCGGCCGAGGAACAGGGCTGCGACCGCCAGCCCCTCAAGCTCTACGAGAGCGACCGCGAAGAGACCACCTGCGAGCACATCCTGTTGCGCGGCGCGATGCTGCAGCTGGCGCAGACCGACAACCTGCGCCCGGCCGAGATCGTCGCGGTCGAGCGGCTGCTGTACAGCCTCGCAGGCTGCACCCGGCTCGAGAAACAGCCGAACCTGGTCGACGAACCCGTCTTTCTGCTCAATCTCGAAACACCGGCCGCGCCGCAGCCGATGCGCCGCGGCACGCTCGGCCGTGGAGTGCGCTACTGGTCGGGCCAGCCGCTGGCCAACCGGCTCGCCGACATCATGCTCGACCTCGACAAGGGGCTGCCGTCCATCCTGACGCAGACCCGGCTCAGGTTCAGCCAGAACGAGTGGGTACAACTGTGCTCCAAGCTCGCGACGCGCTGGGCGCGCGACGGCGGCCTGTCGTTGCGCAAATCCGAACGTTCGCCGCAGATGAAGAGCGTCGCCGTCGACGTCGGCTTCGAACGGATCGCCTTCCTCGCCAAGGTGCAAAACGCCTACCCGACCGGCGAGGACGGCTCCGAGGAATGGCGCCTCCAGGACGTCAGCCAGACCGGCATGGGCCTCAATTACTTCGGACGCCACCTCGACAAACTGGCGCTCGGTCGCCTGCTGATGATGCGCGAACAGGATAGCAACCCGCGGCTCGGCGTGATCCGCCGCATCTCGCGCGAGAACTCGGGCAATGCGCGCGTCGGCGTCGAGCTGTTCGGCCACTCTCCGATCGGCGTCTCGCTGACCGACCCGGCGCTGCCCGACATGGACCCGCAGAACGGCCTCTATATCACGCAGCCGAACTCGGCGGACGGGAAACGCTGGTTCCTGCTGCCCAAAGGCTTGGCCGAGCCGCACCGCGAGCTGGTGCTCACGGTTCAGGGCCAGTCCTACCAGATCCGCCTGAAGGAGCCGCTGCAGCCATTCGGCGACTGCTCGCACAGCGACTTCGACACGCTCGCCCGCCTGTAGACGCAAGGCTAGTTCAACCTTAACGCCCGGCGATCCTTGCCGGGCGTTTTCTTTTCCAAGAGACTCCTAGGCAGAAAAAAACCCGCCATCAAGGCGGGCCAAACAGCGCCGGAACAGGATTGCCGCTTGCGCGACCGCCCCGTCCCGGTCGGATCAGTCTTACAGGATTTCCAGGATGCCGGCGGCGCCCATGCCGGTACCGATACACATCGTCACCATGCCGTAGCCGGTCTCGCCGCGACCCTTCATGCCGTGGATCAGCGTCGCCGCGCGGATCGCGCCGGTCGCGCCCAGCGGGTGGCCGAGCGCGATCGCGCCGCCGTGCGGGTTGATAATCGAAGTATCGAGGTCGAGGTCGCGGATCACCGCCAGCGCCTGCGCGGCGAACGCTTCGTTCAGTTCCATCCACTTGATGTCGGACAGCGACAAGCCCGCCTGGCGCAAGGCGGCCGGGATCGCCTCTTTCGGGCCGATCCCCATGATCTCCGGCGGCACGCCCTTGACCGAGAAGGTCACGTAGCGCGCGATCGGTGTCAGCTTGTACTGCTTGAGCACCTTTTCCGACACGATGATCACCGCGCCGGCGCCGTCGGACATCTGCGAACTGTTGCCGGCGGTCACCGAGCCCTTGGCGTCGAACACGGTCTTCAGCTTGGCCAAGCCCTCGAGCGAGGTGTCGAGGCGCGGGCCTTCGTCGGTGTCCAGCGTCTTGGCGACATGCTGGACTTCGCCGGTTTCCAGGTCAGGAATGCGGTAGGTCACGTCGAGCGGCGAGATTTCCGCCTTGAACGCGCCGCTTTCGATCGCGGCCAGCGCGCGGCGATGCGATTCGACCGCGAACGCGTCCTGGTCTTCGCGGCTGACGTTCCACTGCTGAGCCACTTTCTCGGCGGTCAGGCCCATGCCGTAGGCGATCGCGTAGTTCTCGTCCTTGGCGAAGATTTCCGGGTTCAACGCGACCTTATTGCCCATCATCGGCACCAGCGACATCGACTCGGCGCCGGCGGCGATCACCACGTCGGCCTCGCCCATGCGCACGCGGTCGGCGGCGATCTGCACCGCATTGATGCCGCTAGAGCAGTAACGGTTGATGGTGAGGCCGCCGACGGTGTTCGGCAGGCCGGCGAGCAGCACGCCAATACGCGCCATGTTGAGGCCCTGCTCCGCCTCAGGGAAGGCGCAGCCGACGACGCAGTCGGAGATCAGCGCCGGATCGATCGTCGGCACCTGCGCCAAAGCGCCCTTGATCACGTGGGCGAGCATGTCGTCCGGACGCACGTGGCGCATCATGCCGCGCGGCGCCTTGCCGACCGGCGTGCGGGTCGCCGCGACGATGTAAGCTTCCTGAACTTGCTTGGTCATTTGGTGTTCTCCTGCTGCCCGGCCGGCCTCGGCGACCGGCCGGGCGTATTGTCCTGTCGATTAGTTGCGCAGCGGCTTGCCGGTGGTCAGCATGTTGGCGATGCGGTCCTGCGTCTTGCTGTTCTTCAGCAGCTGCATGAAGCCCTTGCGTTCCAGCTCGAGGATCCACGCCTCGTCGACTTCGGTGCCGGCCTCCACGTCGCCGCCGGTCATCACGTCGGCGATCAGGCCGGCGATGGTGAAGTCGTGCTCGGAGATGAAATGGCCTTCGAGCATGTTGACAAGCTGGCCCTTGATCGACGCCGCGCCGGTGCGGCCGGCGACTGGGAAACTCTTGACCTTCAGCGGCGGGCGGTAGCCGGACTCGGCCAACGCGAGCGCCTGCTGCTTGGCGACGTACAACAGTTCGTAGGCGTTGAACACGACGACGTCGGTCTTCTTGAAGAAGCCGATCTCCTGCGTCTCGATCGCGCTGGTGCCGACCTGGGCGGTGGCGATCGCCATGAAGTAATCCTTCAGCGCGGCGAGCACGTCGCCCTTGGCCTCTTGAGAAGCGCGCAGCGCGAACTCCTTGCAGCCGCCGCCACCCGGCAGCAGGCCGACGCCGACCTCGACCAGGCCGACGTAGGATTCGAGCGCGGCGACCACCTTGTCGCAGTGCATCGCGAACTCGCAGCCGCCGCCGAACACGTAGCCCTGCGTCGCGGCGACGGTAGGGATCTGGCTGTAGCGCAGGCGCATCGACGTAGCCTGGAAGCGGCGCACGGTGTTCTCGATTGCGTCCCAGTCGCCCATCATGAACGCCGGCATCATCGACGACAGGTCGGCGCCGACCGAGAACGGCTCTTCGGTCTGCCAGATCACCAGGCCCTTGAAGCGCGCCTCGGCGATGTCGATGGCGGTGTTGAGGCCGTCGAGCACGTCGGGGCCGATCGCGTGCGCCTTGGTCTTGAACGACACCACGAGGATCTCGTCGCTGGTGGTGAAGGCGCGCACGCCGTCGTTCTCGAACACGGTCTCGCCGAGCGGCGCGTTCGCCTCGCCGAGCACCTTGGCCGGCGCGAGCTGACGCTGGTAGACGTCGAGCGTCGAACGGCCGATGCGCTTGCCACTGGCCGCATCGAAGGAGCCGTCGGCGAAGTGCACGCCGGCACGGTCGGCTTCGAGCACCCAGGCCGGAAGCTTGGCCGAGGCCAGCGCCTTGCCGGCCTTCACGTCCTCGTCGACCCACTTGGCAACCTGCTGCCAGCCGGCGGCCTGCCAGGTCTCGAACGGGCCGACGCTCCAGCCGAAGCCCCAGCGGATCGCGAAGTCGACGTCGCGCGCCGAGTTGGCGATGTCGGCCAGGTGGAAGCCGATGTAGTGGAACACGTCGCGGAAGCACGCCCACAGGAACTGCGCCTGCGGGTGCTCGCTCTCGCGCAGCTTTTTGAACCTTTCGGCCGGGTCGGCGATTTTCAGGATGTCCTTGACCGTGTCGTCGCCCTTCTCGCCCGAGCCGACGTAATCGCCGCGGGCCGGGTCGACCACGAACATCTGCTTGCCGTCCTTCTTGTAGATGCCGGCCTTCGTCTTGGCGCCGAGCGCGCCCGCGGCGATCAGCTTCTGCAGCCACTCGGGCGACTTGAACAGCGCATGCCATGGGTCGTCAGGCAGCGTGTCCTGCATCGTCTTCACGACGTGGGCGAAGGTGTCGAGGCCGACCACGTCGGCGGTGCGGAAGGTGGCCGACTTCGGGCGGCCGAGGCGCGGGCCGGTCAGGTCGTCGACGACGTCGAAGCGGAGGCCGAATTTTTCGGCGTTGGCGATGGTCGCCAGCATCGAGAACACGCCGATGCGGTTGGCGACGAAGTTCGGCGTGTCCTTGGCGCGGATCACGCCCTTGCCGAGCGTCGACACCAGGAAGCGCTCGAGGTGGTCAAGCATCGCCGCGTCGGACGTCACGCACGGGATGATCTCTACCAGGTGCATGTAACGCGGCGGGTTGAAGAAGTGGACGCCGCAGAAGCGCGGGCGAACAGCTTCCGGGCAGGCCTCGGCCAAGGTGTTGATCGACAGGCCCGAGGTGTTGGTCGCGAAAAGGGTGTTCTCGCCCAGGTACGGCGCCACCTTGTGATAGAGGTCGGCCTTCCAGTCCATGCGCTCGGCGATCGCCTCGATCACCAGGTCGCAGTCCTTCAGAAGATGCAGATGCTCTTCATAGTTGGCCGGCTGGATGTACTGCACCCGATCCTTGCCCGCCAGCGGCGACGGTTTCTGCTTTTTCAGGCCGTCGAGCGCCTTGACGACGATGCCGTTCTTGTCGCCTTCCTTGGCCGGAAGGTCGAACAGGATCGTCGGCACCTTGGCGTTAACGAGATGAGCGGCGATCTGCGCGCCCATCACGCCGGCGCCGAGCACGGCGACCTTGCGTACGATGAACTTGGATTGAGACATGGTTTCCTCGATGGTGTCTATGAACAACAGACGGCAGTGCCCCTCGTGCCTGCCTTTTTATGAGGCGGGGCTCACGGCCCCGCCTTTTGCCACGCCTCGGTTAGAAGCTGTAGTTGTACTGCAAGCCCACGATATGGGCATGGCTCTTATATTCGGCCGAGCCGTTGGTCTTGCTCGACACGCACGCGACCGATGCCGCGTTCGCGCCGCCGCAGTAGCCGTTCACGTTGGCCTTGGCGTCCTTGATATGGATATAGCTGTAAGCCAGGTTGACCGAGGTCTGCTTGGTGAAGTCGTACTTGCCGCCGAGCGAGAACCAGATGCGGTCGTTGTCGGGCAGCGTCGACAGCCGGTGGTTGTCATCCGGCACCGGCGTCTTGTCGTAGGCGACACCAAAGCGCAGCTGCAGCGGATCGGAGTACTGGTAGGACGCGCCGAGCGACGCCTTGTAAGCGTCGGTGTCATCCCAGTCGGGCACCAGGATGGTCTTGTTGCTCGTACCGCCCGCAACGACCTTGGTGTTTTCATATTCGACCACTGCCTTCTCGAAGCGGGAATGGCGGGTCCAGGTAACGTCGCCGAACAGGTTCCACTTCGGATCGAGCTTGTGCATGCCGTGCAGCGACAGCGACTCTGGGGTCACGATGTCGACCTTGGCGCCTTCGGATGCCTTATAACCATTCAGCAGGGCGGCACCCATCGGCGAGGTCGTCGCAGGCTTGGTCCACTTCGCGGTGCCTTCCAGCGTGTGCTTGACCTTCGAACGATAGCTCAGGCCGACGCGGCTGTTCTCGCTCACGTCCCACATCCAGCCCAACGTAAAGCCGTAGCCCCAGTCGTCACCCTCCACCTCGGCAAAACCGTCCGCGTTGCCGTTTCCTGCCGGCGCGCCACCGGCGCCTGTCCCGGGGAAGGCGCCGAAGTTGGCGTACTGGCGCAGCGTCGCCTTCGCGTATTGCGCGAGCAGGCCGACGCCGAAGGAATGCTGCTCGTTCAGCTTGAACGACAGCGTCGGGTTGACGTCGATCGTTTTCAGACCGGTCTGGTTGACGTTGTAACGCAGCACGGAGTCGCGCTCGTACTCGGTTTCAGACGCGTACGGCACGTAGACGCCCAGACCTACCGCGAAACGGTCGTCGATCTGGTGGGTGAGGTAGAGGTGCGGGACGGCCACCAGGTCGTCGGTGAGCTTGCCGCTGGACTTGCCGCTGATCGCCGTCCCGTCGGGGTACGAACCCTTGGCATTGCTGTACTTGACGCTCGGCGACACGAGGTTCAGCGCACCCGTGAAATTAGTCCCCTTCAGCTTCGACATCCCGGCCGGGTTATAGAAGATGGTGGACGCGTCGGCGGCTTCGGCCGCGCTGGCGTTCGCGGTCGCCTGCGCGCTGACGGACTGGGTACCGAAGTGATAGCCGGAGGCGAAGGCCTGCGCGGACAGCAGGCCCGCGGCCGACCCCATCAACATGACCGACAGGCTGAGGTGCTTCAATTTCATGTGTTATCCCTCTGTGCATTTCTCGTTGCATGTAGTGTTGTCGAGTCGATTGTGTCATCGACTGAGATCGATACTAACCACAGAAAAATGGCTTTGCCAGCGCTTTTCAAGCAATTGTTCCAAACATTCGTTTAATTACAACATCGCTTGTCTGACGGCGTTTTCCGGCACCCACCCTTCAAAAATATGCATACAGCACGATATAAACAACAATAAATCTCTATTGACATTTTTCGAGGCGGTGCGCCGCACCGCCTCGAAAAATGGCCCGGGCAGAGCCGCCCCCGGGCCGCGCCTGTCTTAGAACACCAGGCGTTCGAGCAGCGCGTCGTCGTGGTGGGTCAGCGATTTGTCGAAGTCGTCGACCATGATCACGTCGCGCTTGAGCTTGCGGGCACGTGCCACCGCGTCGAATTCGGTCTGGCTGATCTGGCCGGCAGCCAAGGCCTCGGCCAACCTTTCGCGGTTGGTCAGCGACTTGAACTTGCCGTCGCGCGTCAGCTTGCGCAGCTTCTGCTCGACCGGTTCGGTCTCTAGGATGGCCTTGAGCGCAGGCTGCAGCACGCCGACCGGGTCGCGCTCGTCGTTCGGCACGAACATGCCGTGGGTGAGACGGTCGCGGGTGCCTCCCGGCTCCATCAGCGCACGCGCGACCTTGGTGCCGATGCGGTCGGACGGCGGCTTGAGCGTCAGGCCCCACGGGAAGATCACGCGACGCAGCAGGAAGGCGAGCGGGCGGCTCGGCAGGTTGGCAAGGAAGCCGTCCATCGCCTGCTGCAGGTCATACAGCGCCGATTCGACCGCCCATTGCAGCACCGGCAGGTCCTGCTTGTTCGCGCCTTCGCGCTCGAAACGCTTGAGGCAGGCCGACGCGATATACAGGTTGGACAGCATGTCGCCGAGGCGGGCCGACAGCTTCTCGCGGAACTTCAGCGAGCCGCCGAGGCTGAACATCGCCATGTCGGACAACAGCGCGAAGGCGCTAGAGAAACGCGTCAGCTGCTTGTAGTAGCGGCCGATGTCGCCGCTCTTCGGCGCGCCGACCAGGCGGGCGCCGGTCAGGCCCATCCACAGCGAACGCACGAAGTTGGAGATCACGAAGCTGATGTGGCCGGTGATCGCGTCGTCGAATTCGCGGCCGTCGTTCGCCATCGCCGACTTCATTTCGCGCAGCACGTAGGGATGGCAGCGGATCGCACCCTGGCCGTAGATGATCATCGAGCGCGTCAGGATGTTGGCGCCTTCGACGGTGATCGCGATCGGGATCGCCTGGTAGGCGCGCGCCAGGTAGTTGCGCGGGCCGAGCACCACCGCCTTGCCGCCGTGGATGTCCATCGCGTCGTTCAGCGTTTTGCGCATGCGCTCGGTGTTGTGGTACTTGAGCACCGCCGACAGCACCGACGGCTTTTCGCCCAGATCGAGGCCAGTCAGCGCCAGGTCCTGCGACGCTTCCATCTGGTAGGTGAAGCCGCCGATGCGCGCCATCGCCTCGTCGACGCCCTCGAACTTGCCGATCGGCAGGCCGAACTGGTCGCGGATACGGGCGTAGGCACCGGTCACGAACGATGCGACCTTACCCGACGCGACCGACATCGCCGGCAGCGAGATGCAGCGGCCGACCGACAGGCACTCGACCAGCATGCGCCAGCCCTGGCCGACGTATTCCTGACCGCCGATCACCCACTCCATCGGGATGAACACGTCGCGGCCCCAGGTCGGGCCGTTCATGAAGGCCGAACCGCCGGGGAAATGACGGCGGCCGATCTGCACCCCGCCGTGGCCGGCCGGCACCAGCGCGCAGGTGATCCCGATGTCTTCCTTGTCGCCCAGCAGGTGTTCCGGGTCGTAGAGCTTGAACGCGAGGCCGAGGATGGTCGCGACCGGCGCGAGCGTGATCCAGCGTTTTTCCCAGCTGACGCGGATGCCGAGCACGTTGTCGAACTGCTCACCAGTACGGGGATGGGTATAGGAGCCTCGGCAAACATAACCGTAGTCGGGGATCGCTCCCGCGTCGGAACCGGCGGACGGGCTGGTCAGCGCGAAGCACGGGATTTCCTGGCCACGAGCCAGACGCGGCAGGTAGTAGTCCTTCTGCGCTTCGGTGCCATAGTGCTGCAGCAGTTCGCCCGGGCCGAGCGAGTTGGGCACCATCACCGTCACCGCAGCCGACCCGCCGCGCGTGGCGATCTTGGTGACGACCTTGGCGTGCGCGTAGTTGGAGAACTCGAGGCCGCCGTACCGCTTCTTGACGATCATGCCGAGGAAGCCGTGGTCCTTGATGAAGTTCCACACCTCTTCGGGCAGGTCTTTCTCTTCGTGCGTGATCTTCCAGTCGTCGACGAGCTTGCACAGCTCCTCGGTCGGACCGTCTATGAAGGCCTGCTCTTCCGGCGTCAGCTTCGGGTCCGGGAAGGACAGCAGCTTGTCCCAGTCCGGCTTGCCGGAGAACAGGTCGCGGTCCCACCAGACGGTGCCGGCGTTGATCGCCTCCTGCTCGGTCTGCGACATCGGCGGGGTGATCTTCTTGAACACGCCGAACACCGGGCCGGTGAACAGCACGCGGCGCAGCGGCGGCAGGTTCAGCACCGCCGCTACGGCGGCGAACAAGCCCCATACCACGACCGGCACGGCGAAACCTGAACCGAATTGGAGTCCCAGAAGCCAGGCGGCGAAGCCCAGCGTCCAGACGATGACGGGCGCACGGAAGTACGCCAGCGCGCCGACCAGGGCGAGAAGGATGATGGCGGGTAGCATTGTGTTTTTCCTCGTGTTGACCCTTTGTTAGCCGCAAAGGGTGTGATGCTGCATGAACCGGTTCGCGGCCGCTTTGCGTGTCTCGCGAGCCGGTTCATTTCAAGCGCTAACTTCCGGAAGGCGTACTCAAGCCCGCCACCACGAAAGGCACCAGGTGTTTCACGATCATGTCCGGGTCGCGCGCGGACACGACCTGGCTGCGCACGAAGATCTTCAGCACGTCGTTGCCGGCGAAGGCGTTGAACATCACGCTGAACGCGAAATGCATGCGCCAGGCCAGCTCCTCCCCTCCGAGCTCGGGCAACGTGCGCTCGAAGGCGCGGCTGTAGCGCTGGACGAACTCGCTGTACTGCAGCGAGAGGGTTTCGCGCAGCAGCCGGTGGTTTTCCACCAGCGTGCGCGACAGCAATCTGACGAACAGCGCCCCGCCCTTGTTCGGGTCTTTGGAGAGCGCGAGCGCCGGGCGAATGAAGGTCATCACCAGCGTTTCGATCGACAGCGCTTCGCCCCTGCCCTCCTCGGCGTCGAGCTCGGCGAGGCAGCCCGCGAGCAGCGGGCCGAGTCGCCGGGTGAACACCGATTCGAACAGCGCGTCTTTGGAGCCGAAGTGATAGTTCACCGCGGCGAGGTTGACCCCGGCCTGCTGGGTGATCATGCGCAAGGAAGTCGCCTCGAAGCCGTGCTCGACGAACAGCGTTTCGGACACGTCGAGGATGCGGGTGGAGGTGTCGGGACGATTCGCTTCCATGGTTGCCTTGGGTTGCTCGGGTTGAATTGCCTGATCCATACTGACTTTCGAACAATCGTTTTAAACTTACGTTTTGACGACGGAAGTGTCAAGGGAATTTGACTCAAGCCGCATCAAAACCGCGAAATGCCGCACAAGAAAAAACGGCAGTCCCATTTTAGACTGCCGTTTGAATGAAGCGAACGCTAAAGCGAGCTTCTGCTCTACATCAGCATTGCTTTTGACATAACTTCACGTCAACTCAGCCGAGGCTGGCGGCCAGGTCGGCCTTCAGGTCTTCGACGTGCTCGAGGCCGATCGCCAGGCGTACCAGTCCGTCGACGATGCCGGCGCGCTCGCGCGCTTCCGGCGTGATACGGGCATGCGTCGTCGACGCCGGATGGGTGATGGTCGACTTCACGTCGCCGAGGTTGGACGTGCGCGAGAACACGTTCACGCCGTCGATCAGGTGCCACGCCGCGGCGCGCTCTCCTTTCAGCACAAAGCTGACCACGGTACCGCCACTCCCGTTCTGCTGGCGCATCGCCAGTTCGTGTTGCGGATGGCTCTCGAGCCCCGGGTAGAACACCCGCTCCACCTGCGGCTGCGCTTCGAGCCAGCGCGCGATCTCGATCGCGGTCTGGCACTGGCGCTCGATGCGAACGAACAGCGTCTCCAGCCCCGACAGTAACACCCACGCATTGAACGCTGACAGGCTCGGACCGGCGGTGCGCACGTGCAGGTAGATCGGCTCGATCAGCTTGTCCGAACCGACGACCGCGCCGCCGAGCACGCGACCGTGGCCATCGAGCGACTTGGTCGCCGAATGGACGACGAGGTCGGCACCGAGCTTCAGCGGTTGCTGCAGCACCGGCGTGCAGAAGCAGTTGTCGACCACCAGCAGCGCACCGGCCGCGTGCGCGACGTCGGCGATCGCGGCGATGTCGGCCACACCGGTCAGCGGGTTCGACGGCGTCTCGAGGAAGAATACCTTGGTGTTCGGGCGGGCCGCATCGCGCCACGCGTTGAGGTCGGCAGGGTCGACGTAGCTGATCTCGACGCCGAACTTGGCGAGGATGCCGTTGAACAGGTTGATCGTCGAACCGAACAGGCTCTGCGACGACACGATGTGGTCGCCGGCCTTCAAGAGCGTCAGCATGGTCGCCTGGATCGCCGCCATGCCGCTGGCGGTGGCGATCGCACGTTCGCCACCCTCGAGCGCGGCGAGGCGCTGCTGGAAGGCCGCGACGGTCGGATTGGTGAAGCGCGAGTAGATATAGCCTTCCTGTTCGCCGATGAATAGCGCGGCGCCTTCGGCGGCGGTGTCGTAGGTAAAGCTGGAAGTAAGGAAGAGCGCCTGGCTGTGCTCGCCGTAGTCGGAGGTTTCGCGACCGGCGCGGATCGCCAGCGTTTCGGGCCTGAGCTTGGCCGAGGTGTCGTTTTGGGGTCTTGTCATGGCGATGTGATGCCGCCGGCTTGCCGCCGGCGGCGCCTAGAAGGAGCGGACCCCTATTGTGCTCACATCAGGTTTTGCTCGGCAACGTTCAGATTGAGGTCGACCACGCCGGCTTCGCCCTCGTGGCGCGCCGCGTTGCGCGACGCCTCGAGCGCATCCAGATACGCGTCGTCGATGTCGCCGGTCACGTAATAGCCGTCGAAGCATGACGATTCGAACTCGGTCAGCGCCGGATTGGCCGCCTTGACCGCTTCGACCAGCGCGTCGAGCTCCTGGTAGATCACCGCGTCGGCGCCGATCTCCTCGGTCACATCCTGCTCGGTGCGGCCGGTGGCGAGCAGTTCCTCGCGCGTCGGCATGTCGATGCCGTACACGTTGGGGAAGCGTACCGCCGGCGCAGCCGACGCAAAATAGACCTTCTTGGCGCCGGCGTCGCGCGCCATCTGCACGATCTCGCGGCTGGTGGTGCCGCGCACGATCGAGTCGTCGACCAAGAGCACATTGCGGTCCTTGAACTCGCAAGCGACCGGGTTCAGCTTTTGGCGCACCGATTTCTTCCTCACGCCCTGCCCCGGCATGATGAAGGTGCGGCCGATGTAGCGGTTCTTGATGAAGCCTTCGCGGTACGGCAGGCCGAGCGCGTTCGCCAGTTGCAGCGCACTCGCGCGGCTGGTATCGGGAATCGGCATCACGACGTCGATGTCGATCGCCGGCAGCACGCGGCGCACCTTCTCGGCCAAGGTTTCGCCCATGTTGAGGCGCGCCTGGTAGACCGACGCGCCGTCGATCACCGAATCGGGACGCGCGAAATAGACGTATTCGAACAGGCAGGGTGCGAGGCGCGTGGTCTCGGCGCACTGGCGCGCGTGGAAGTCGCCATCGAAGGTCACGTAGACCGCCTCGCCCGGCGCGACGTCGCGCAGCAGCGTGAAGCCAGAACAGTCGAGCGCGACCGACTCGGACGAGAACATGTATTCGGACTTGCCGCCGGCCTGGTTGGAGCCGATCACCAGCGGGCGGATGCCGTTCGGGTCGCGGAACGCGACGAGGCCGAAGCCGGCGATCAGCGCGACCACCGCGTAGGCGCCGCGCACGCGGCGATGCACCGCCTCGACCGCACCGAATACCGCGTCGATCGGCAAGGCCTGGCCGTCGACGCGTTGCGCGATCTCGTGCGCGAACACGTTGAGCAAGACTTCGGAGTCGGAGTTGGTGTTGATGTGCCTGAGGTCGCGACGGTACATGTCGGCCTTCAGCTCGTCGGCGTTGGTCAGGTTGCCGTTGTGCGCCAGCACGATGCCGAACGGCGAATTGACGTAGAACGGTTGCGCCTCGGCCAGGTTGGACGCCGAGCCGGCGGTCGGGTAACGCACGTGCGCGATGCCGGCGGTACCGGTCAGAGAACGCATGTTGCGGGTGCGAAAAACATCACGCACCAGGCCTGCGCCCTTGTGCATGTGAAAGCTCTTGCCGTTCGCGGTGACGATGCCCGCCGCGTCCTGGCCACGGTGTTGCAGCAGTTGCAGCCCGTCGTACAACAATTGGTTGACCGGGGACTGCCCGACGACACCCAGAATCCCACACATGGTTTGCGTCCTTTACACCAGTTCGGATAACAAAAAAGACGGGGCGAACCTTATCACTCCGTCTTCTTTCTTCCCATCAGGGATAACGCACATTTTGTGCCAGCACTTGGGGCAACCACGGCCTGAGTGACAAGGCCGCCGACTGCAGGGGGGGCGCCAGCACCGCGTTCTTCCACATCGCTTGTTTCGGTAGGTCGGACATCCCGCCGACGAGCACCATCACCGTCACCAGCACCAGCCCGCGCGCGGCACCGAACACGCCGCCGAGCAGCCGGTTCACGCTGCCCAAGCCGATGCTGTCCATCAGGCCGGTCAGCGCCACCCGCATCAGCGCCGTTGCCAGCCACACTAAAAAGAATAGCAGCACGAAGGCGGCGACCAGGCGCAGCCCTTCCCCGGCAAGGTCGCTAGGCAGAAAGTGCGACACGTCGGGCGCAAACTCCTTCGCGCACCAGAACGCCAACAGCCACGAGCTCAGCGACAAGACCTCGGCGACCAGGCCGCGGATCAGAGCGATGACGATCGAGCCGAGGACGATGGCGAGGACGATATAGTCGAAAACGGTCATGCGTGCGGGATCAACGGGTGACGACGATGCCGGTCACGCCGGCGCGCGCGAGTTTCTTCAAGGTCGCGTCGGCGTCTTCGCGGCTGGCGAACGGGCCGACGCGCACGCGCGTCACCTCGCCCTTGCTGGTCGTGACTTTGCTGAAGTGCGCGGCGACGCCGGCGGCGGCGAGCCGGCTCCTGAGCGCGTCGGCCTTTTCCGGGTCGGACAAGGCCGCCAGCTGGATCGCGAAACCGTTACCGGTTTTGGCCTTTTCGGCACCGGCCTTTTCCGCGCCGGCCTTCTCGGCCTTAGCCTTGTCGACGTTGGCCGAGGCCTGGAGCGCGGCTTCGGTGCGACCCTCGAGAATGGCGGCCGGGTCTTTCTGCGGTTTCTCGGCCGGTTTCGCAGGCTTGGACTCCGCCTTCGCCTCGACCTTGGGTCTGGACTCCGGCTTCGGCTCGGGCTTGGGTTCAGGCTTTGCCGCCGGCTTTTCAGTCTTTTCCACTTTCTTGACCGGCTCCACCGGCTTTGCCGCAACGACAGGCTCTGCCGGTTTCGGGGCGACAGCAGGCTCTGCCGGCTTCAGCGGCGCTGGCGCCACCGGCAGAGACGGTTCGGGAGGCAGGCTCGCGACGAGCTCGGTCGTCGGCGCCGGGCGCGCGGCGGCGACCGACGGCATGCTCGCCACAGGCTCCGGCGCTATGGGCAAGGGCACTGCCTGCGGCGGCACGGCCTGTTTGGCGAGGTTGCTCGATATCTCGATCTTCTCGGGCCGCATCGGCGCGTTGGGCACACGGCCGAGCACGTTCCACAGCACGACGGTGGCCACCAGCACCAGCGCGATCGCGCCGACCAGGCGGCGACGCGCGCGCTTTCTCAACATGATGAGTTCTTCGTGACTGGAGAGTCCTGCCATGTTTTCCTCAGCGGGCGGCCTGGCGTGCGGCGAGCACGGCGGCCACGGTATGGAATGAGCCAAATACGGTCAGTCTATCATTCTCGCCGGCCCCCGATAAGGCGGCTTGCCAGGCATCCTCGACCGTGTCGAACACCTTGACCTTGGCGATGCCGTGCTCGGCCAACCTGGCGGCGATCGCCTCGCCGGTCTGGCCGCGCGGCATGTCGAGGCCGCCGACGTACCAGACGTCGAAATCGTCCTTCGCCAGTTCGACCACCGCGTCGACGTCCTTGTCCGACAACATCGAGAACACCGCGACACGGTTCTGCGCGAACGGCAGCCGGCGCAGGCTGTCGACCATCGCGCGCACCGCGTGCGGGTTGTGGCCGACGTCGAGCACGACCTGCGGGCGACCCGGCAGCACCTGGAAGCGGCCCGGCCAGTCGACCTCCAACAGGCCCCGCTTGACCGCGCCCTGCCCGACCGGCAGGCGCAGCTTCAGGCAGTCCAGCACCGCGAGCGCCGCGCTGGCGTTGGAAAGCTGGTAGGCGCCGCGCAGCGCCGGGAACGGCAGCGCGTGGCGGTGGTGGCCGTCCATCCAGAACGACCACTGGTTGTCCATGCGACTGAAGCCGAAGTCGCTGCCGATGCACTTCAGATCTGCACCGATAGCGCGAGCGTGATCGATTAGGCTCGCCGGCGGGTTCGGGTCGGCGCAGATCGCCGGCTTGCCTGCGCGGAAGATGCCGGCCTTCTCGAAGCCGATCGCCTCGCGCGTGTCGCCCAGATAGCTCTGGTGGTCGATGTCGACGCTGACCACCACCGACACGTCGGGTTCGAACACGTTGACCGCGTCCAGACGCCCGCCGAGGCCGACCTCCATGACCGCGACGTCGACGCGCGCGTCGCAGAACGCCTTCATCGCGGCGAGCGTGCCGAATTCGAAATAGGTCAGCGTGGTGTCGCCGCGCGCCGCGTCGATCGCGGCAAAGCTCTCGACGATGGCTGCGTCGCTCGCCGGTTCGAGGTCGATCGCGACGCGCTCGTTGTAGCGCATGATGTGCGGCGAGGTGTAGGTGCCGACCCGGTAGCCGGCGCGCACCAGCATGGTCGACAGCATCGCGCACACCGAGCCCTTGCCATTGGTGCCGCCGACGGTGATGACCGGGAAGGTCGGCGCGAGGCCCATCGCGTCGCTCACGCGGCGCACGCGGGCTAGCCCCATGTCGATGGGAGTGGCGTGCAGCGCCTCGAGGTGGGACAGCCAGTCGTCCAGCGTTTTCAGCTTGTCAGTCATGCGTATCTTGAAGGAGGGTTTTGTCGGCCGCCTCGGCAAACCAGCGGGCGTAGACGCGCAGCGCGCGCAAGTCGTCGCCGCCCGCCGAATCGGGCAGCAGCATCAGTCTGAGCGGTCCGGCGTCGCTATCGATGCACAGCGCGACCAGCCACGGCCAGACCACGGTATCGGGCGACAGCCGCGCCGCGACCGGCCGGCCCGCCAGCGTCAGCGTCAATTCGCCGCGCGGCCCGACCTCGAGTCGCGTCGGCCGGCGCGCACCGGGCAGCCAGCCGTCGGCGCGCAGCGAAAAATACAGGCTGGCCGGCAAGGGCAAGAGGCTCGGCCAACCTTGCGGCCAGACGGCGAGCACAGAGACCAGCCACCAGGCATGCAAGGCCAACACGGCCGCGCGCCACCGGCGCGACGGTTTCGGCGTCACGACGAAAGGCGTGATGCGGCGCGGCGCGTGCATGGTTTCGACTTTGCCAGCGGCGTACTACAGGTCGCCGCTGCCCGGGCTGTTGACGATGTCATCGTCGACGCTGTCGATCACTGTCGAGTGGATCTCGACGTCGAACCATTCCCAGAAGGTCTTCAGCGTGCGTTGCTGCGGCCACAGCGCTTCGTCCTCGTACCACGACGCGAGTTCCATCTTGAACAGCTGTTCGAAGATTTCGTCGATATAGGCGACCGCCTCTTCCGGCTCGGCGAATTCGGGCAGCAGGATCACGGTGCAGTCGGCGCGCAGGCTGTCGAGCGTGAGGTCCATGTCGTTACCCGGAACGGCGTTCAGCCACGCCATGAACGGCTCTTTGGGCTTGACGACGGCGACGGAACGGTCAACGAAATACATGGCGGCATCCTTATGTGACGGTGGGTCGGGAACAGGCTCCCGATTGTAGCAGCCGCCGGCGGCGGCAGGCGAGGCACCCCTCCCCCTCATGGTAGAATGCCCGTCATTGCAATCGCACGACGGATACTTACGCATGGCGCTGTTGACGGTAGAAAAAGCATTCCTGGCCTTCGGTCACGTTCCCCTGCTCGACAATGTCGACTTCGCGCTCGAGCCGGGCGAGGTGGTCGGGCTGATCGGCCGCAATGGCGCCGGCAAGTCGTCGCTGCTGAAGGCGATCGCCGGCGCGGTGCGCCTCGACGACGGCCGCGTCGTCGCCCGCAACGACGCACGCATCGCCTACGTGCCGCAGGAACCGGTGTTCGACCCGGAACACACGGTGTTCGAGGCGGTCGCCGAGGGTCTCGGCGACGTCCGCACGCTGCTGTCCGACTATCACAAGGCGACGCACAGCTTGGCCGAGCCCGACGCCGACCACGACGCGGCGCTCGCCGACATCGAGCGCCTGCAGCACGAACTCGAGGCGGTCAACGGCTGGCAGTTCGACGCGCTGATCGCGTCGACGCTGTCGCACCTCGACCTGGACGCCGACGCACGGGTCGCCGACCTGTCCGGCGGCTGGAAGAAACGCGTCGCGCTGGCGCGCGCGCTCGCCGCGCAGCCCGACGTGCTGCTGCTCGACGAGCCGACCAACCACCTGGATGTCGCCGCGATCGAATGGCTCGAGGGCCTGCTCAAGCAGTTCGCCGGCAGCGTGCTCCTGATCACCCACGACAGGCGCTTCCTCGACAACGTCTCGACCCGTATCGTCGAACTCGACCGCGGCATCCTGCGCAGCTACCCGGGCAGCTTTTCCGCGTATCAGACGCGCAAGGCCGAAGAGCTGGCGGTAGAGGAAGAACAGAACCGCATCTTCGACAAGTTCCACAAGCAGGAAGAGGTATGGATCCGCAAGGGCGTCGAGGCGCGCCGCACGCGCAACGAAGGCCGCGTACGCCGCCTGGAGCAGATCCGCCGCGAACGCGCCGCGCGCCGCAACCGCGTCGGCCAGGTCAACTTCCAGCTCGATGCCGGCGAGCGCTCGGGCAAGCTGGTCGCCGAGCTCGAACACGTCGGCAAGGGCTACGAGGGCCGGACGCTGATCCGCGACTTCACCAGCCGCATCCTGCGCGGCGACAAGATCGGCCTGATCGGCCCGAACGGCATCGGCAAGACGACGCTGTTGAAACTGATCCTCGGCGAGATCGAGCCGGACACCGGCACGGTGCGCGCCGGCAGCAAGCTCGAGATCGCCTACTTCGACCAGTTCCGCGAGCAGCTCGACGAGGAAAAGAGCGTCGCCGACACCATCAGCCAGGGCAACGAGTTCATCGACGTCGCCGGCCAGAAGAAGCATGTGATGAGCTATCTGGAGGACTTCCTGTTCTCCCCGGAACGCGCGAGGAGCCCGGTGAAGTCGCTATCCGGCGGCGAACGCAACCGTCTGCTGCTGGCGCGCCTGTTCACCCGCCCGGCCAACGTGCTGGTGCTCGACGAGCCGACCAACGACCTCGACATCGACACGCTCGAACTGCTCGAGGACGTGCTCGCGCAGTACAGCGGCACCGTCTTCCTCGTCAGCCACGACCGTGCCTTCCTCGACAACGTCGTCACCCAGGTGATCGTGTTCGAGGGGAACGGCCAACTCAACGAATACCCGGGCGGCTACCAGGACTGGGTCGATACCCGCGCGCGGATGGCGGCGATGAAGCCGGCCGAAGCCAAGAAAGAGGCGCCGAAGACAGCGGCCTCGGCCAACGGCGACAAGGCGGCGCGCGAGAAATCGAAACCGAACAAGCTGTCGTTCAACGAGAAGCGCGAACTCGAACGGCTGCCCGACGAGATCGCCGCGCTCGAGGCCGAACAGGCCGGCCTGAACGAAAACCTGCTCGCGCCGAACGCCTACCGCGATACGCCGCAAGAGGCGCGCAGCTGGCAGGCGCGCATCGAAGAGATCGACGAGCTGCTGCTCGACAAGCTCGCGCGCTGGGAAGAACTGGAAGCGAAAAGCCAGCAATGAAGCGACGCGCCGCCCTCTTCGCCGTCGCCGCCGCGCTGCTGGCGGCATGCACCACGCCGGCGAAGAAGCCGACGCCGCGCCCGCTTACCCGCGGGCCGGTCGCCTTGTCGGGTCTGCGCGCAGACGGCGCCGGGCGGGAGATCCTGATCTATACGCTGTCGCTGCTCGACCTCGAGTACAAGTTTGGCGGCGCCAACCCGGAGGCCGGGCTCGACTGCAGCGGCATGGTCGCCTACATCTACCAGAACGCCGTAGGCGTGAAGCTGCCGCACAACGCCGCACAAATCGCGCGGCTCGGCCGGCCGGTATCGTTGGAGCAGCTGCAGGTCGGCGACCTGGTGTTCTTCAACACGCTCGGCCGACCGTTCTCGCACATGGGTCTCTTCATCGGCGACGACAAGTTCGTCCACGCGCCGCGCACCAACAGCACCATCCGCGCAGAGTATCTGTCGAACCCCTACTTCGCGTCGCGCTTCGAAGGCGCCCGTACGCTGTTCGGATAAAAGCTTGGCCGAGCCTCGGCCAACCTTTACCGCGTGAAACAGACAAGAAAAAAGCCGCCCGAGGGCGGCTTTTTGCGTGACGGGCCGAGCTTACTTCAGCACGGCGGCGATGGCGCCCGCCACCGCGTCGATGTTGCGGCTGTTCAGCGCGGCCACGCAGATGCGGCCGGTCGACACGGCGTAGATGCCGTGCTGTTCACGCAGCACCTCGACCTGGGCGGCGGTCAGGCCCGAGTACGAGAACATGCCGCGCTGCTCCTTGACGAACGAGAAGTCGCCGGCGCCGGCGGCGGCCAGCTTGTCGACGAGCTGGGTACGCATCAGCTTGATGCGATCGCGCATCTCGCCCAATTCGGCTTCCCACTGCGCGCGCAGTTCCGGGCTGTTGAGGACCGAAGCGACGACGGTGCCGCCGTGCGTCGGCGGGTTCGAGTAGTTGGTGCGGATCACGCGCTTGACTTGCGACAGCACGCGCGCCGACTCGTCCTTGTTCTGGGTGACGATGGAGATCGCGCCGACGCGCTCGCCGTACAGTGAGAACGACTTCGAGAACGAGCTCGACACGAAGAAGGACAGGCCCGACTCGGCGAACAGGCGCACGGCGGCGCCGTCCTCCTCGATGCCGTCCGAGAAGCCCTGGTAGGCCATGTCGAGGAAGGGGATCAGGGCCTTCTGCTGGCACACGGCGACGACCTGTTGCCACTGCTCGGTGGTCAGGTCGACGCCGGTCGGGTTGTGGCAGCAGGCGTGCAGCACGATCACCGACTTGGCCGGCAGCGCGTCAAGCGAGGTCAGCATGCCGTCGAAGTTCACGCCGTGCGTCGGCGCATCGTAGTAGGTGTAGTTCACCACCGGGAAGCCGGCCGATTCGAACAGCGCGCGGTGGTTTTCCCAGCTCGGGTCGCTGATCGCGATGGTCGCGTCGGGCACCAGGCGCTTGATGAAGTCGGCGCCGATCTTCAGCGCGCCGGTGCCGCCCAGCGCCTGGGCGGTGACGACGCGGCCTTCGGCCAACAGCGCGGAATCCTTGCCGAACAGCAGTTCCTGCACCGCCTTGTCGTAGGCGGCGATGCCCTCGATCGGCAGGTAGCCGCGCGGCGCGGCGGCTTCCAGGCGGGCTTGCTCGGCGGCCTGCACGGCGCGCAAGAGCGGGATCTTGCCTTCGTCGGTGAAGTACACGCCCACGCCCAGGTTCACCTTGGTGGCACGGGTGTCGGCATTGAAGGCCTCGTTCAGGCCAAGGATCGGGTCGCGCGGGGCGAGCTCAACGGAAGCAAACAGAGTCATCTCGGAATCTCTTCGGGTCACTGGAGGGATGAAAAACGGCGCCTGGCGGACGAAGCATCCGTCGGACTACTAAGTCAGCCGTGATTGTAGCGCGCATTGCGCAAGCCGTGCTGGGGGACAGCCCGCAATCGCGCCGTCGATGTCGCCCATTCGTATAAAGCCGTGCCCCTCTCCTCGATCAAGAGGCGACCGTAGCGGCCACGAGAAGCTCGCCGGGTGCGGCCTCCGATTCGCATAGCCCGCTTCGCCACGCGAAAAAAACCGCTGGCCGATCAACACGCTGTCGACTATATCCAGTGCGTTCTCTGAGCAGGAGCAACGCGATGAAAAAATGGCTCGTCCACCCCGCCGACCGCCGCGACGCGGCCGACGTCCACCTCATCCTGAGCGAACGGCAGAAAAAAATCGACGACGCGCTGCTGAAGAAGCCGGCGCTGTCCGAAGAACAGTTGACCGAGGTGCAGCAACTGCGCGCCACCGGCGAAGCGCTGCACAAGGCCGGCAAGCACCAGGAAGCGGTCGACACCCTCGACCGCGCGATAAAAATCTTCAACCCCTGACCCAAGCCGTCGCCAGCCGCCCGCGCACCGGGCGGCTGTGCCGCGCACCGAAATACCAGAAACCCGGCCGACCGGCCATCCGTGGGACTACGCGGCCGCCAGGGTAATCCTACGAATACCCTGCCCAGGCTAGAAAGCGTACGGTATCACCCCGCTGAAAGACACGGCTTTATCCCTCGCCCCGCGCCGCTTTTCATGCCCGTCCACCGGCAGGTCCGCCTCCTCATCGAGGCGCAGCCGACACGAGAGCAAGAGGCGCACGGCGAGGCCGTCACGGCCGGCCACGTACATCAAAGACACAGAGGAACCCTATGGATCATTTGCTTTACAACGTTGAAGACAAACCGCCGGTGGCGATGTCGCTGCTCTTGGCCGCCCAGCACCTGCTCGCGGCGCTGGGCGGCATCATCGCCGTACCGCTGGTGGTCGGCGGCGTGCTCAAGCTGCCGACCGACCAGATCGTCGCGCTGGTGAACGCCGCGCTGATGGTGTCGGGCGTGGTCACCATCATCCAGTGCCGCGGGTTGGGCCCGGTCGGCATCAAGCTGCCGTGCGTGATGGGCACCAGCTTCACCTTCGTCGCCGCCGCGATCGCGGTCGGCTTCGAGCACGGCGTCGCCGGCATCATGGGCTCGGCGCTCGCCGGCTCGATGGTGATGATCGTCGGCAGCTTCTTCATGCCGCAGATCCGCAAGCTGTTCCCGCCGGTGGTGACCGGCACCGTGGTGACGATGATCGGCCTATCGCTGATCCCGGTCGCGGTCGACTGGTTCGCCGGCGGCCAGGTCGGCAGCCCGGGCTACGGCAACCCGGCCAACCTCGGCATCGCGCTGTTCGTGCTGGCGCTGGTGATCGGCCTCGTGCAGTGGGGCCGCGGCATCTTCTCGGCCGCCGCGATCGTGATCGGCATGTTCGTCGGTTACGCGGCGTGCCTGGCGCTCGGCAAGGTCGACTTCGCGCCGGTGACGAGCGCGAGCGTGTTCGCCGTGCCGCAACCGTTCCACTTCGGCCTCGCGTTCCCGGTCTCGGGCATCATCGGCATGTCGATCGCCTACCTCGTGACCATCGTCGAATCGACCGGCAACTTCCTCGCGCTCGGCGCCGCCACCAAGACGCCGATGACCGGCGAGAAGATGGCAAAGGGCATCTTGTGCGACGGCGTCGGCTCGGCGCTCGCCGCCGCGATGTCGACCACGCCGTTCTCGTCTTTCGCGCAGAACGTCGGCGTCGTGTCGCTGACCGGCGTCGCCAGCCGCCACGTGGTGTCGCTGACCGGCGTGCTCTTGCTGCTGGCCGGCCTGTTCCCGGTGTTCGGCGCGCTGATCGTCACCATCCCGCTGCCGGTGCTCGGCGGCGCGGGCCTGATGATGTTCGCGATGATCATCGCCGCCGGCATCCAGATGCTCGGCCGCGTCGAGCACAACAAGCGCAACGGCGTGATCATCGCCGTCGCGATCGGCAGCGGCATGGCGGTGACCGTGCGCCCGGAAATCCTCGCCCAGCTGCCGGCCTTCGTGAAGGAGATCTTCGGTTCGGGCATCACCGTCGGCTCGCTGGTCGCGCTGCTGCTGAACCTCGTGCTGCCGGGTAGGCCGACCGAGTTCGCCGACCCGCATGAAGGCGAGTTCCTCGAGGAGATCGCGAACGAGTCGGTGTGAGCCCGATGCCTCGGCCAACGCAAAAAGCACCCCACGGGGTGCTTTTTTTGTTGGCCGTTTATTTCCGCTATTTGAATTTTTTATTTCCGCGCAAAACCCGGCAAAAACCAAGGGTAAACCCGCGTCGGCATCCGTAGAACTACGGAGTCTGCGGCGTATTCCTACGAATATCCGCGTGCAGGTGACGGGAGTAACTTTCTTCCCAGACGGTAAACAACTGTCACTACACCGGATAGGCAGAGGTCTCACAAGAAGACCCGACGGGCCGCCCGGACACCGATGGTCACACTGGAGAGATTCTTAAAATGAGCAAACTGCTTTACGGCGTCGAAGACAAACCGCCAGTCGTCACTTCCATCCTGCTGGCCGCCCAGCACCTCCTGGCCGCGCTGGGTGGCATCATCGCCGTCCCGCTCGTCGTCGGCGGCGCACTCAAACTGCCGGCCGACCAGGTCGTCGCGCTGATCAACGCCGCGCTCTTGGGCTCCGGCATTGTCACCTTCATCCAGTGCCGCGGCGTCGGCCCGGTCGGCATCAAGCTGCCGTGTGTGATGGGCACCAGCTTCGCCTTCGTCGGCGCGGCCATCAGCGTCGGCTTCTCCGGTGGCGTGCCGGCCATCCTCGGTTCGTCGCTGGTCGGCTCGCTGGTGATGATCGTCGGCAGCTTCTTCATGCCGCAGATCCGCAAGCTGTTCCCGCACGCAGTGACCGGCACCGTGGTGACCATGATCGGCCTGTCGCTGGTTCCGGTCGCCGTCAACTGGGCCGCCGGCACCTTCGGCCCGAACCCGAACGACCCGGCCAACCTCGCCATCGCCGGCTTCGTGCTCGTGACGGTGATCGCGCTGGTGCAGTTCGGCAAGGGCATCGTGTCGGCGTCCGCCGTCGTGCTCGGCATCCTGATCGGCTACATCGTGTGCCTGTCGCTCGGCATGATCAGCTTCGAGCAGGTCGAGAAAGCCAGCCTGTTCGCGCTGCCGCAGCCGTTCCACTTCGGCATGAGCTTCCCGATCGCCGGCATCGTCGCGATGTCGATCGCCTTCATGGTGACCATCGTCGAGACCACCGGCTCCTTCATGGCGCTGGGTGCGGCCACCGAGACCAAGATCACCGGCAAGAAGCTGTCCGCCGGCATCCTGTGCGACGGCGTCGGTTCGGCACTCGCCTCGGTCGTGTCGGCCCCGCCGGTGTCGACCTTCGCGCAGAACGTCGGCGTGGTGTCGCTGACCGGCATCGCCAGCCGCTACGTGGTCGCGATCACCGGCGTGATGCTGATCCTGGCCGGCCTGTTCCCGAAACTGGGCGCGCTGATCGTCACCATCCCGCAACCGGTTCTCGGCGGCGCGGGCCTGATGATGTTCGCGATGATCATCTCCGCCGGCATCGGCATGCTGGGCAAGGTCGAGCACAATAAGCGCAACAGCCTGATCATCGCCGTCGCCGTGGGTTGTGGCCTGGCCGTGACCGTGAAGCCGGAGATCCTGTCGCAGATGCCGCACTTCATCAAGGAAGTGTTCCACTCCGGCATCACCGTCGGCGCGCTGGTCGCCGTCGCGCTGAACCTGATCCTGCCGGGGCGCGAGACCGAGGAAGAGGAAGAGCACGAAGTCAGCCCGGAGCTGGCGCGCGAAGCGGCGTAAGCCCCCTCCCCTTAACGAAACACCCCGCCTCGGCGGGGTGTTTCGCTTTCAATGTGTCCCCGCCTAGCCGGGGCGGGCGCGGAACCAGTCATCGACAAAGTCGATCAGCGCGCGGACCTTGAGCGGCTGCGGCCGACGCACCGGGAACACCACAAACAGCGGCAGGTGCGGAAGCAGGTAGTCGGGCAGAACGTGCACCAAGTCGCCCGCGGCCACGTCGGCCTCGACCAGGAAGCGGGGCAGCCGCGCATAGCCCGCACCGGCCAGCGCCAGGCGCCGAATCATCGGGTAATCGTTGACGCTGAACGCCGCCGACACCGGCACCCGCGCGCCCTCGCCGCCCGACGCATCGCCGGCCAGGAACAGCCAGCTCGCGTCGTCCTTGAAATGGCTGTTCACGAGGCAAGGCCGCCCGGCCAAGTCCCCCGGCACGCACGGCATGCCGTGATGCGCCAGGCAGTCCGGCGACGCGACCAACCAGTCCTCCTGCACGCCGATCGGCTTGGCGATCAGCCGCTCGTCCAGCGTGCGCCCCTGCCGGATCGCCAGGTCGAAGCCGTCGGCGATCAGGTCGCGCGGCTCGCGGCTCAGCTCCAGTTCGACGTCGACCGCCGGGTAGCGCTCCCGAAACGCCAGCAGCAGTTCGGCCATGAAGGTCGAGCCGAAGGTCGGCGGCGCCGTCATCCGCACCAGGCCCGACACCGTGTCCGACAGTCCCGACACGGTGCGCCCGGCCTCGTCGAAGGTCGCCTTCAGCTCGCGGCAGTAAGTGAGATAAGTGCGGCCGGCCTCGGTCAAGGTCAGCCGGCGCGTCGTGCGGAACAAGAGCTGCACGCCGAGCGCCGCCTCGAGTTGGCCGACCTGCTTGCTCAGCACCGCCTTCGAACAGCCCAGCCGTTCGGCCGCGGCGGTGAAGCTGGAGGCCTCGGCGACCGCGAGGAAGCCCATCGCCCAGTCGAAGCGCGCGTTTATTGTTTCCATTTTGAAGACAATCTGTTTGCGATGACGCCGATGATCGCATGAAACGACGCTGCTATTCTGCATGCATCAACCGGTTTCCGACCGATTGCAACATAAACGGAAACAAACCCTATAAGGAACCCGCCATGAAAATCCTGCTCGTCGGTGCCAACGGCACCATCGGCAAAGCCGTCGCCGCCGAACTCGAAGCCCGCCACGAAATCATCGCGGTCGGCCGCACCAGCGGCCGCTACCAGGCCGACATCACCGACATCGCGTCGCTCAAGGCGCTGTTCGACAAGGTTGGCCGAGTCGACGCGGTGATCTCGGCCGCCGGCAACCTGCCGTTCGCGCCGCTGTCGGAGTTCACCCCTGAGCTCTACAAGCAGGGCTGGCAGGACAAGCTGCAGGGCCAGATCAACCTGGTGCTGGCCGGCAGCGACTACGTCAACGACGGCGGCTCTTTCACGCTGACCAGCGGCATCCTCAGCGAAGTGCCGATCAGGTTCGGCAGCGCCGCCTCGGCGGTGAACGCCGCGCTCGAGGGTTTCGCGCGCGCCGCCGCCATCGAACTGCCGCGCGGCCAGCGCATCAACGTCGTCAGCCCGACCGTGCTGACCGAGTCGCTGCCCGACTACGGCCCCTACTTCCGCGGCTTCGAATCGGTGCCGGCCGCACGCGTCGCCCTCGCCTACAGCCGCAGCGTCGAGGGCGCGCAGACCGGCCAGGTGTTCAAGGTGCAGTAAGCCGCGCCTGCCCCATGCAAGGCGCCCCGCATGGGGCGCTTTTTCATGCGGGAGCCCGAGGTTGGCCGAGCTCCATAAAGACAGCGGGGTCCCGAGGCTCGGCCAACCTTTAGACCCCAAAGCAGACTCGAGCTTATGGCTGAACGAAAGGTTGGCCGAGCCATGAAAAAACGCGCCACAAGCGGCGCGTTTTTTCGTTTCACAGCGAAACCGTCAGCCGCCGGTGCCGCCGACGGTCAGCCCGCCGTCGATGCGCAGCGTCGGCTGGCCGACGCCGACCGGAATGCTCTGCCCGTCCTTGCCACAGACGCCGACACCGGCGTCGAGCGCCAGGTCGTCGCCGATCATCGACACGTAGTTCAGCACCTCCGGCCCGCTGCCGACCAGCGTCGCGCCCTTCACCGGGTAGGTCAGCTTGCCGTTCTCGATGCGCCACGCCTCGCTCGCCGAGAACACGAACTTGCCGCTGGTGATATCGACCTGGCCGCCGCCGAAGTTGACCGCGTACAGGCCGTCCTTCACCGACGCGATGATCTCGTCAGGATTGTGCTGGCCTGCGAGCATATAGGTGTTGGTCATGCGCGGCATCGGGATGTGCGCGTACGACTCGCGCCGGCCGTTGCCGGTCGGCGCCATCTTCATCAGGCGCGAACTCATCGCGTCGTGCATATAGCCCTTGAGGATGCCGTCCTCGATCAGCACGGTGCGCTGCGTCGCGTTGCCCTCGTCGTCGATAGACAACGAACCGCGCCGGCCGCCCAGCGTGCCGTCGTCGACCACGGTCACGCCCTTGGCGGCGACGCGCTGGCCGATCTTGCCCGAGAACGCCGACGTGCCCTTGCGGTTGAAGTCGCCCTCCAGGCCGTGGCCGATCGCCTCGTGCAACAGAACGCCGGGCCAGCCCGGGCCGAGCACGACCGTCATCTGGCCGGCCGGCGCCGGGCGCGAGTCGAGGTTGGTCAGCGCCTGGTCGACCGCCTTTTTCACGTAGTCGTGCACCACCGCTTCGGTGAAATAGGCGAAATCGTGACGTCCGCCGCCACCCGAGCTGCCCTGCTCGCGCCGGCCGTTCTGCTCGGCGATCACCATCACCGACAGCCGCGTCAGCGGGCGCACGTCGGCGGCGCGCGTGCCGTCGTGGCGCGCGACGTAGACGACGTCATATTCGGCGGCGAGGCTGGCCATTACCTGGGAGACGCGCGGGTCCATCGCGCGCGCGAGCTTCTCGACCTTTTCCAAGAGGGCGACCTTGGCGTCGGCGTCGAGGCTGGCGATCGGGTCGATCGCCGGGTAGAGACCGCGGCCGGTCGCGACGCGGCCGGCCGACACCTGCCCCGAACCGCCGGTCGCGGCGATCGCGCGCACCGCGTCGGCCGCCTGCGTCAGCGACGCGAGGCTGATGTCGTCGGCGTAGGCGAACGCGGTCTTCTCGCCGGCGACGGCGCGCACGCCGACGCCCTGGTCGATGTTGAAGCTGCCGGACTTGACGATGCCCTCCTCGAGGCTCCAGCCCTCGCTCCTCGTGTACTGGAAGTAGAGGTCGGCGTCGTCGATCTGGTGGGTCGCGAGCCGGGAAAGCGTGGCGTCGAGCGAGTCGTGATTCAGGCCGTACGGCGTCAGGAGCAGCGATTCGGCGGTGGCGAAATGGGTATCGGACATGGCGGTTCCGTTCAGTTGAGCACCCGGTGGGCGAGCGCCGGCAGGCGGGTGCGCACCGATTGCAAGGTGTGGGGCTGGATGTCGGCGAGGATCACGCCCTCGCCCTTGGGCAGTTCGGCCAGCACGCGCCCCCACGGGTCGACGATCATGCTGTGGCCGTGCGTCTTGCGGCCGTTTTCATGCAGGCCGCCCTGCGCCGACGCGATCAGGTAGCACTGATTCTCGATCGCGCGCGCGCGGATCAAGGGTTCCCAGTGCGCCTCGCCGGTGGTGGCGGTAAACGCCGCCGGCATCACCAGCACGTCGAACGGCGCGAGCGAGCGGAAAAGCTCGGGGAACCTGAGGTCGTAGCACACGCCGAAGGCGATCTCGCCCAGATCCGTCGCAGCCTTCAGCGGCGCCTTGCCCGCGACGATGGTGTTCGATTCGCAGTAGTTTTCGCCGAGGCCCGAGAAGCCGAACAGGTGGATCTTGTCGTAGCGCGCCACCCGCTCTCCCTCCGGATTGTAGAGGAGCGAGCTGTTGTACACCTTGCCGGCCTCGGGCGAAGCAAGGGGCACGGTGCCGCCGATCAGCCACACGCGGTTGTCGCGCGCCATAGCCGACAGCGCGTCCTGCATCGGGCCGCTGCCATCGGCTTCGGCCAGACCGACCTTATCGGTCTCCTTCTGGCCCATCACGCCGAAGTATTCGGGCAGCACCACCAGTTGCGCGCCCTGGCGCGCCGCCTCGGCGACCCAGTGGCGCGCGCGTTCGAGGTTGGCCGAGGGGTCGGCGCCGGACACCAGCTGCACGGCGGCGGCGCGGTAAGTCGTGACGGTTTCGCTCATGGCGGATTCCCTTATTTGGAAGGTGGATTGGCCGGTTTTTCCGACACCTGCTTCACGTCTGGCTCGGCGATCGAGCCGGTGATCAGGTAGTCGACGGCGAACATCTGGTTCAGCGGGTCTCGCAGCACCTTCTGCGCGGCCAGCGCCGCGACGCCGACCACCGGGTTCAACAGCGCCGCGCCGGTGGCGAGCGCCGCGCCCTCGGACAAGTTCGGACTGACCCTGACCTCGACGCGCTGGCGGTCGCGCGGCAGGTCGACCTCGCCTTTGAGCGTGACGTCGGCGGCCGGACCGACGAGCTTCACCTCGTCGGAGCGGAACACGCCGTTCTCGATGCGCGCCTCGCCGGCGAGCCTGTCGAACGAAAAACCCTTGCCGAACACGTCGGAGAAGTCGAAGCGCAAGCGACGCGTCAGCGACTGCAGGCTGAGCACGCCGAGCAGCCGCCCGGCGCCCGGATCGACCTGCGCGAAACGGCCTTCGCGGATCGCGACCGTCACCTTGCCGTTTAGCGTTTCGGGCTTGTAGTCGAGCACGCCGCCCGGCCACGCGAGCTCGGCGCCGACGCGGCCGCGGCCGTTCACGACGCGGCCCTGCTCGCCGAAACGGCCGAGCAGATCGCCCAGGTCCTTCACGTCGAGGTCGAACCGGCCTTCGACGCGCGACGCCTTGCCGCCGGCCTCGAACGCCGACAGCCTGCCGCTTAAAATGCCGTCGTCGTTCGTAAGGCGCACGCGGTCGAGCAGCCACGCGCCCGGCTCGCGCCGCGCGAGCGCCTCGACTCGGCCGATCGGCTGGTCGCGCCACGTCACCCTGTCGGCGACGATATCGAGCGGCGGCAGCCGCGTCGACGCCGCGCCGGCAAGAGGCGCGGCCATGCTCGACGGCAAGGGCAGCGCCAGTTTGCTCAAGCGCGCCTTTAACGGAACGGCCGGGCCGCCGTAGTCGGCCTCACCGGAGAGCTCTTTGCTGTTCAGCGCCACGTGCCAGCTCCTGCGCGCCGGATCGTACGCGGCGTTCGCCTTCGCCGCGTTGAAACGGTAGCCGGCCAGCGACAGCTCGCCCGCTTCGAGTTCGGCTATAAAGGGCATCGCGTCGACACCGGCGTCGTCGCCGGCCTTGCCCGACGACGCACCGCCCAGCCGTGCGCGCCATGCATCGAGGTCGATAGCCCCCCCCTGCACCCTGAGCGCCAGACCGCGCGGCGGCAGGTCGACGTCGCGCCGGCCGACGGCGATCGCGCCGTTGACGAGCTCGCCGCGCTCGGAGAGCCGCAGAGCGCCGCGCGCGTGGCCCTGCACGTCGAAGTCGATGGCCCAGCCGGGCTGGCCGTCGCTCGGGCGCAAGCTCAGGCCGAGCGGCCAGGCGGCGGCGGCCGGCTTGGCCGCAGGCAGCGGCGCGTCAAGCCGCGTGCCGACCATCGTACTCGCCACGGTCAACCTCTCCAGCCCCTTGCCGACCTCGAAGCGCACCGCGTAGCGCGAGCGGCCGTCGACGTAGGGCGCCAGGATCGGCAGATAGGTCTTCAGCACCCGGTTCGAATCGGCTTCGCCGTCGATGGCGAAGCGCAGCTTGTCGTCGGGCGCGGTATCGGCCTTGAGCACGAAGGGGCCACCCAGGGCGCTCAGCCTCACGCCCGGGCTCTCTACGCCGCGCTCGGTAAAGACCAGCAGGCCGTTCACGTCAGACGCGGCCGGGATCGGCCACTCGTTGAACTTCAGGCCGTTGTTCGCGAAGGTGATGCGGCCTTCGACCTTGGGCTCGACGCCGTACACGAGCGGGATGTCGAGCTTGAGCGCCAAGTTGGCCGAGCCGGTCGCGCCGATCTGGCCGGTGAAACCGGCAAGCCACTGATCGACCGGACTTTGCTTCGTGTAGGCGAGCATCTTCGCGAGCTCGCCCCGCGCGTTGCCGTCGACGCTCAGGTGCGGCACGTCGGCGGCGAGGTCGGGAATGCCGACCTTGACATCGTGCAGCGGCACGCCGGCTGTGGTCGCGCGACGCGCGTCTATCTTCATCGCCTCATTCTCGAAAACGAGATCGGCGTCGATGTCGCGCAGTTCGGGCCAGTCGGGTTCGAATTTGAGCACGCCTTCGCGGACCTTCGCGGCGACGTAGAAGCGCCCGTCCTTGCCGCCCCTGAACGGGAAGCGATCGAGTTCTCCCTTCAGTTCGAACACCACGTCCTCGGCGCGGCCGCCCTTGAGCGCCGCCTTGAGCCAGGCGAGCGTCTCCTTGCCCGCCTCGTACGGCAGATAGAGGGGCACGCGCACCGCGTCGACGCGCTCGATGCCGCCCGCAAGGCTTGCGACGCCGGCGCCGCGACCGGTGTAACGGTAAGTGCCGGCCACCAGGCCGCTCAGGTCGGCATTGGAAAACGCCACCTTGTTGAAGGTGAGCGCCACGCCGTCGCCGTCGCGCTTCCAGTCGACGTCGGCGTCGAACCTGTCGAAGGCGAGCGGGTGTTCGAACACGCGCGGCAACGTCACGCGCGACGCGCGGCTCGCCAGTTGCAGGCGGCCGCCGGTCTCGTCGAACGACAGCTTGCCGCTCGCACCGGTCACCCCCGGCACCTTGCCGTCGTGTAGCCAGCCGAGTTTGTCGAAAGCGGTCGACAGCTTGTAGCGGCGCGGCGCCTCGATCGGCCCCTGCCAGCTCGCGGACAGCTCGGACAAGCGGCCTTGCGGCGCGAAACGCGCGAACAGCGGATTGCGGCTGGCACCGAGCGCGTGGATCAGTGGCGCGAGCGGCGCGAGGTCGGCGTTCGATAGCGACAGTTCGCCGAAGCCTTGCGAGCCGGGCTTGTAGCGCCCTTTGACGCTGGCACGGGCGAAGGCCTGCCCGGCGAGCGTCGATAGCGACAAATCGCTGGCGGCCAGTTGATACACGCCGTCGCCGTCGCGTTTCAGATCGAGCTTGCCGCCGAACTGCGGCAGCCGCACCTGGCCGGCACCGGACGGCTGGAAGGCGACGTTGAGCACCTTCACGTCGGCCGACAGCGCGACGAGTGTGCCCTCGTCGAAACGAGCGCTCATTTCGCCGTCGCCCTGCCCTTCGCTCAGGCGGCCGATCGGCGCAAGGTAGCGTGACCACGCGCCGACGCGCGCGCCTTCAACGGCCAGCGCCACCTCACCGCTCCAGCGCCGGAACGCGTTCACGTCGTCGCCACGCCAGCCCGCCTCGAAGCGCAGCGCGCGGCCGAGCTCGACGCCGGGCCGGCCCGACACCTTGAGCTTGTGGCCGAACAGCGAGTCGGTCAGTTCGAGATTGCCGGCATCGAGCTTCAACGGCGGCAGGTCGAACTTTTCATCGCGCCACACCAGCGCCGCGCGGTCGACCTCGATGCGGCGCTGCGCGAGCAGCCAGTTGAGCAACCGTCCGTCGGACGGAGAGGACGGTGCGTCGGGCGAAGAGACCTCGACGCCGTTCAGATAAATCCGCCCGCTTTTGGCGCGCACGAATTCGAGCCGCGGCGATTCGACCGCGATGCGCGCGAAGCGCGGTTCCCACACGACGAGGCTTTGCCAGGACGGCGTAAGCGAAAGCGCCGACAGCGTCAGCGCCGAGCCCTTCTTCGGGTTGGAAAGCGTGACGCCTTCGAGCTTCAGCCTGGGCGCGACGCCGTGCCAGCCGCCGGACAGCCGCGCGATCGAGACCTTGCGGCCGGTCGACTGGGTGAGCACCGCCTCGAGGTCGGGCCGCCACGCGTCGAGGCGCGGCAGCACGCCCCAGTTGAAAGTCGCGAAGGCGAACGCGACGCCCCCGGCGACGGTCCCGAGTACGACCAGGACGATCCGGCCGAGCCGGAGCACCCGGAGCCGCAGCAGCGGTCGGGCAAGGGAGGACAGGCGCTTTTCCAAGAACAGGAACCGTTACACAATGGGGGTTTGAAGAACAGACAAGGTCCAGCGAAGACATTATGCCAGCAAACCCGCAACCCGCGATCGCGCTTGCCCGCAGTCATTCCCGCTATCTGGACCGCCTGCTGTGCGCTCGCGCCGAAGAAGTCGAACGGCTTAAAGCGCATCTGCACGAGGTGTTTGACCGCGCAGCCATGCAGGGGTTTGCCGACTGGGACGCGCTCGCAGAACCGGACGCGCTGATGCCGGTGCTGCGCCGGCTGCGCCAGGCGGTGATGGCGCGCCTCATCGCGCGCGACCTTGACCGGCTCGCCGACCTCGACGAGGTGGTGACGACCGTCTCGCTGCTCGCCGAATTCGCCGTCGAACAGGCCTTGCGCGCCGGCAAGCACGCGCTGGCCCACTACGGCACGCCGCGCGGGCAGGACACGGGCGAAGCGCAGGAGCTGATCGTGATCGGCATGGGCAAGCTCGGCGGCGGCGAGCTGAACGTCAGTTCCGACATCGACCTGATCTTCATCTACCCGGAGGCCGGTGAGACCGACGGCGCGAAGAAGGTCAGCAACCACGAATACTTCACCCAGCTCGGCAAGACGCTGATCCGCCTGATCAACGAGCCGACCGCCGACGGCCAGGTGTTCCGCGTCGACATGCGACTGCGCCCCTACGGCGACTCCGGCCCGCTGGTGATGAGCTTCGCCGCGCTGGAAAACTACCTGCTGACGCAGGGCCGCGAGTGGGAGCGCTACGCGTGGATCAAGGCGCGCGCGCTGTCCGGCGACGCGACGGGCCTCAACGAGCTGGTGCGCCCCTTCGTCTACCGCAAATACCTCGACTACAACGCCTACGGCGCGATGCGCGAGCTGCACAGCCAGATCCGCCGCGAGGTCGCGCGCCGCGACATGGCCGACAACATCAAGCTCGGCCCGGGCGGCATCCGCGAGGTCGAATTCACCGCGCAGGTGTTCCAGCTGATCCGCGGCGGGCGCGAGAAGAGCCTGCAGCTCAAGGGCACGCGCGAGACGCTTTCAAGGTTGGCCGAGCTCAGGCTGCTCGAGCCCGAGGCGATCGCCGAGCTTCACGAGGCCTACGCCTTCCTGCGCGACGTCGAGCACCGACTGCAGTACTTCGACGACCAGCAGACGCAGACCTTGCCGAGCGACCCGGCACAGCAGGCGAGCCTCGCCGCGATGATGGGCTGCACCTGCTGGGACGACTTCCTCGACGCATTGAACGAGCAGCGCCGCCGCGTCACCCGCCACTTCGAACAGGTCTTCCTGCTGCCGACCGAGAACGCGCCGGCGCACCCGCTGTCCGGACTGTGGCAGGAGCTCGAAGAGTCCGACCCCGACCCGCGCTTGGCCGAGCTCGGCTATCAGGACCCGGCGGCGGTCGGGCGCACGCTGAAGGCGCTGTCTGCCAGCCAGCGCTACCAGCAGATGCCGCTGTCGACGCGCAAGAAGCTCGACGACCTGATCGGCCCGCTGATCGAGGTCGCCGCCGGCTTTGCCAACCCGGACGTCACGCTGACGCGCATCTTGGGTCTTCTGGAAGCGGTCAGCCGCCGCGCGGCCTACCTGGCGCTGTTGACCGAGTACCCGCAGACCTTGCAGCGGCTCGCGTCGCTGTACTCGTCGAGCGCGTGGGTCGCCGCCTACCTGACGCGCCACCCGATCCTGCTCGACGAACTGCTCGACGGCCGCGTGCTGTACGCGAGCCCCGACTGGCCGCAGCTGGCGGTCCAGCTCGAGCAGCAGATCGCCGACGACGAAGGCGACGTCGAGGCGCAGATGGATACGCTGCGCCACTTCCAGCACGCGCAGGTGTTCCGTCTCGTCGCGCAGGACCTGGCAGGCATGTGGACGGTCGAGGCGCTGTCCGACCAGCTGTCGCAGCTCGCCGACCTGGTGCTCGCCGCGACCTTGCGCCACGCGTGGCTCACCGTCGCGAACCGCCACACCGACACGCCGCGCTTCGCGATCGTCGGCTACGGCAAGCTCGGCGGCAAGGAGCTCGGCTACGCGTCCGATCTCGACATCGTCTTCCTGTACGACGACGCGCACCCGGACGCGTCCGACGTCTACTCGCGCCTCGCCCGCCGCCTGTCGACCTGGCTGACCAGCACCACCGCCGCCGGCCTGCTTTACGACATCGACCTCAGACTGCGGCCGAACGGCTCGAGCGGCTTGCTGGTCAGCAGCGTCGCCGCCTTCGAGAGCTACCAGAAGAGCAACGCGTGGGTGTGGGAGCACCAGGCGCTGACGCGCGCGCGCTTCGTCGCCGGCGACGCGCTGCTCGGCCAACGTTTCGAGGACATCCGTCACGCCGTGCTGACCCAGCCGCGCGACATCGAGACCTTGAAGAAGGAGGTGCTCGACATGCGCGCGCGCATGCTCGAGACGCGGCCGGCGCTCGACGAAGACGTGAAGAACGCGCGCGGCGGCATCGTCGACGTCGAATTCATCGTCCAGTACCTGATCCTCGCGCACGCGCACGCGCTGCCGGAGCTGACGCACAACGCCGGCAACATCGCGCTGTTGGCGGTCGCCGCCGAGGACGGGCTGATCGACGCGCCCCTGGCCGAGGCCGGCCGCGCCGCTTACCGGCTCTACCGCAAGCGCCAGCACGCGGTCAGGCTCAATGAGATCCACACCGTCACCGTCGACGCGGCGCTGATCACCCACTACCGCGCCGTGTGCCGGCTGTGGGAACAGGTATTCGGCGAATCCATAGACAGCCGTACCCCAGACGGCGCGTCGGCGTTATAATTCGCGTCTACTCAAAAAAGACCCTGCAGACGGAGATCCCAACATGTCGATGGCTGACCGCGACGGCTTTATCTGGTACGACGGCAAACTGGTGGACTGGCGCGACGCCACCACCCACGTGCTGACCCACACCCTGCACTACGGCATGGGCGTGTTCGAGGGCGTGCGCGCCTACGAAACGCCGAAGGGCACGGCGATCTTCCGTCTGCAGGACCACACCGACCGTCTGTTCCGCTCGGCGCACATCCTCGGCATCGACCTGCCGTTCTCGAAAGACGAGATCAACGCCGCGCACATCGAGGTGGTGAAATCGAACCAGCTGAAGTCATGCTACTTCCGCCCGATGGGCTTCTACGGCTCGGGCAAGCTCGGCATCGCGCCGCCGGCTGACGACGTACACGTGATCGTCGCCGCGTGGCCGTGGGGCGCCTACCTCGGCGAAGAGGGCCTCGAGAGCGGCATCCGCGTGAAGACCAGCTCGTTCACCCGCCACCACGTCAACATCACGATGTGCAAGGCGAAGGCGAACGGCAACTACATGAACTCGATCCTCGCCAACACCGAGGCGGTGAAGGACGGCTACGACGAGGCGCTCTTGCTCGACGTAGAAGGCTACGTCGCCGAGGGTTCGGGCGAGAACATCTTCATCGTCCGCAAGGGCAAGCTCTACACGCCGGACCTGACGTCCGCGCTCGAGGGCATCACGCGCGACACCGTGGTCGAGATCGCCCGCGAAATGGGCCTCGAGCTGATCGAGAAGCGCATCACGCGCGACGAAGTCTACTGCGCCGACGAAGCGTTCTTCACCGGCACCGCCGCCGAAGTGACGCCGATCCGCGAACTGGACAACCGCAATATCGGCGAGGGCAAACGCGGCCCGATCACCGCCGAAATCCAGAAGCGCTACTTCGACTGCGTGAAGGGCCTCGACCCGAAACGCGAAAACTGGCTGACCTACATCGAGTAAACAAGCAGCGCGCCCGGCCCTGCCCGGGCGCCGCAAGGATCTAGCATGGCTGAACTGAAAGAAAACACCGCACGCGTGATCGAAATCACCGGCGCCGACCTGCCGCTGCACTGCCCGACGCCGGACATGGTGAAGTGGAATTCGCACCCGCGCGTGTTCCTGCCCATCGTCAAGCAGAACGGCGAAGCACGCTGCCCATACTGTGGCACGCTGTACAAGCTGACCGGTCCGGTGACCGGCCACCACCACTGACCCCGGTTTGCCAAAAACCGGGCCATTCCGACACTCGAAGGCGTGGCCGACCCGCCGCACCGACTTGCCGATGATTCGAAAAATCCTGGTGATCGGCCCCTCGTGGGTCGGCGACAGCGTGATGGCGCAGCCGCTCTACCGCAGGCTGGCCGAGCGCCACCCCGGCGTCGAGATCGACGTATTCGCGCCGGCGTGGACGTTGCCTCTCTTGGCGCGCATGCCCGAAGTGCGCGCCTCGCATCTGAACCCCTTCGGCCACGGCCAGCTGAGGTTGGCCGAGCGCTGGCGCGTCGCGCGCAAGCTGCGCCGCGAAGGCTACGACCAGGTGATCGTGCTGCCGAACTCGCTGAAGTCGGCGCTGATCCCGTTTTTCGCCGGCATTCGGCTGCGCACCGGCTTCATCGGCGAATCGCGCTACGGCCTGCTCAACGACGCGCGCGAGCTCGACGAGAAGGCGTTGCCGATGATGGTCGAGCGTTTCTGCGCGCTCGGCGAAGGCGCCGGGCAGGCGATCGCGCGCCCGATCCCGCACCCGCACCTCGTCGTCGACCCGGCGTCGCAGCTGGCGGCACTGACCCGGCTCGGCCTGTCGCGCGACAAGCCGGCGGTCGCGTTCTGCCCGGGCGCCGAGTACGGCCCGGCCAAGCGCTGGCCGGCGCGCCACTTCGCCGAACTCGCGCACCGCTTTGCCGAAGCGGGCTACCAGGTCTGGCTGTTCGGTTCGAACAAGGACAAGGAGGTCGGCGACGAGATCGTCAACCTGTCGGGCGGCAGCGCGGTCAACCTGTGCGGGCGCACCGGCTTGGACGAAGCGATCGACCTGATCGGCCTGGCCGAACTCGCCGTCTGCAACGACTCGGGGCTGATGCACGTCGCCGCCGCACTCGACAAGCCTCTGGTCGCGCTCTACGGCTCGTCGAGCCCCGACTTCACCCCGCCCTTGTCCGACCGCGCGCAGATCGTGTCGCTCAACCTCGAATGCAGCCCGTGCTTCGAGCGCAACTGCCCGTTCGGCCACACCGACTGCCTGGAAAAACTGCTGCCCGACCCGGTGTGGCAGGCGGCGATCAAGCTATTGCCGGGCCTAGCCGACCGGCGCCCGGCCGTCGTGCCCATCCTGCCCGCGACGGACGCGTAGATCATGACCAGAATCGCCGACGACTCGCGTCGCATGGAGCTGGTGCGCGCCGCCGCGCGCCTGTTCCGCGACCAGGGCTACGAACGCAGCACGGTGCGCGACCTCGGCCAGGCGGTCGGCCTGCAGTCGGGCAGCCTGTTCTATCACTTTCGCACCAAGGAAGACATCCTGGTCGCGGTGATGGCGCTCGGCATCAGCCGCACCACCGAAGACCTCGAGCAGGCGCTCGCCGCCGCGCAAAGCGTGCGCGACAAGCTCGCCGCGCTATTTAGCGTGCACCTGCATTCGCTGCTCGGCGAGAACCAGGCGGCGCTCGAGGTGATGCTGTACGAATGGCGCAGCGTGTCCGACGCCGCCAAGCCCGGTCTCGTCGTGCTGCGCGACCGCTACGAGGCGCTGTGGCAGCAGGTGCTCGACGAGGCGGCCGCCGAAGGCCTGGTCAAGGCCGACACCCGGCTGCTGCGCCGCACCTGGCTCGGCAGCCTGCACTGGACGGTGCAGTGGTACAAACCGGACGGCGAGCTGTCGGTCGACGCGTTGGCCGAGCGCATGTTGGCGCTGGCGATCCTCGATTAGCTCTGCCAAGGGCATCGCGGACCATGTCGCCCTATACCCGCTACCTGTGGCTGACCCTCGGCGTCGTCTGCTGCCTGCTCGGCGTGATCGGCGCGCTGCTGCCACTGATGCCGACCACCATTTTCCTGATCCTTGCCGCCGCCTGCTTCGCGCGCTCGCACCCCGAATGGCACCGCGCGCTGCTCGAGCACCCGCACTTCGGCCCCAGCCTGAGGCTGTGGGAAACGCAGCGCGCGTTCACGCCGGCCGGCAAGCGCGCCGCGCTCATCGGCATCGCCGCAGGCTTCGCGCTGTCGATCTGGCTCATGGCCGGCCACCCGTGGCTGCAGGCGGGTCTGTTCGCGTTCGGCGCTCTGCTTGCGACGTGGGTCGCACGCCGACCGAGCATCGCCAAGCTGGCCATGACAAAAAAATGATTTAGAATCGAGATATTACCCAAAACGAAAGGCCCGTCATGGACGCCCTTCGCAGCCTAGACACCCGCAGCAAGCCGCTGTTGGCGGCCGCACGGGCTACCGACAACGACCGGAAACAGGCCGACACCGTCGCCGCCGAACGGGCCGCAGAAACGCAAGCGCTCGGCGCAACCGTCCGGCGCAACGCCGAGACGGCACGCGTCGAGGAGGACCTCAACCGCCAGCTGGCCGCCACGCAAGCAGCCAACCTCGCGCGCGTCGTGCCGCCCAGCGACGCCGCACCGCCGATCGACCCGGCCGTCTCCGCCGTCGCGACCGCCCCCAGCCCTATCCTCCCCGATACGCGCTCAGACCGTGAACGCGACGCGAGCAACGGCGAACAACGCCGCGTCGAACGTCAACAGGAAGGCGAGCGCGCGCAAGAGAACGAACGCAGCCGCGAGCGGCACAACGCCGAGGCGCGCGCAGCCCAGGCGTCGCCGGCCGGCAACGCGCAGGCAGTCGGCCGCTACCAAGCCAACCAGTCGCTGCTCGAAGACGCCCGACCCGCTGCGCGCGTCGCTACCCGCGCCTGACCCTCCCCAAAAAGCACAACGCCGGCCGGATTTTTCATCCGGCCGGCGCGGCTTCGCAGCCATGTCGAGTTGCCTCACGAGGGGCTCGGCCAACCTTTCCCGCCCGCTTCTGGCTATGGCGTCCCGCGCATCTTCTGTGCCATCTCGCGCGACTTGAACACCGCCGCCACGTCGCCCTGCTGCGCAGCCAGATCGTACCAGTGCATCGCCTCGGTATAGTCCTGCGTCACGCCGTCGCCGTGCTCGTACAGGCTCGCGAGCAGATACTGCGCACCGACGTCGCCGGCGACCGCCGCCTCGCGATACCAGCGCGCCGCCGCGCTGTAGTCCTGCTTCACGCCGCGACCGAGGTAATACTGCGTCGCGATGCTGACCTGCGCGTCGGTATAGCCCTGCCGGGCGGCCTTCTCGAACCACGCGCTCGCCTCGCCCTGCGACTTCGCGACCCCCTCGCCGGTCTCGTACAGCAAGCCCATCGCGTGCTGCGCGCGCGACGAACCGAGGTCGGCCGAGCGGCGGATCAGGCCGATCGCGCGCGGCTTGTCGGGCGTCACGCCCTCGCCGTGCCAATACATCATGCCGAGGTTGAACAGCGCGACCCGGTCGCCCTTTTGCGCCGCCGCCTCGAAGGCCTTGCGCGCCTCGGCGTAGTCGCCCTGTTGATAGGCCTGCCAGCCGGGCACCTCGCGCTCGGCGGCGGCCGGCGCGTCCGCCACCGCAAAGCAAAGACAGGCCGCCAAAGCCAGTGTGCGCCGCATGATGGCCTCCGCAAGAGGAATCGCTATCCGGATTGGACCCGGCCCGGCCGGCCGGGTTTGCTCCCGTTCCTAAGTTAAGGCCAACAGGCGGCACCGGGCCGCTTTATTTTGATCGCGAGGCCGTTCGGGCCTCACGTCGCGGTGCAGCGGCATCGTCGGCGAAAAGACCCAAGCGTCGAACGCGACATTCCACCGCCCGACTTGAGGAATGCCTTCCCTGCCCCCATCTGCGAAGACGATTTGATCCGAGCGGTGTAGGCCCCCGTCCCGCCATTGCCGTGGCAACGCTGCTACACTCGCCCGAAAACCAACCAACAGGATGCGATCATGAGTCAAACCCGTCACAGCCGTCTTCTGATTCTCGGCTCCGGTCCGGCCGGCTACACCGCTGCCGTCTACGCCGCGCGCGCCAACCTCAACCCGGTGGTGGTGACCGGCCTCGCGCAGGGCGGCCAGCTGATGACCACGACCGACGTCGACAACTGGCCGGCCGACGCCGACGGCGTTCAGGGTCCGGAACTGATGCAGCGCTTCCAGAAGCACGCCGAGCGCTTCGGCACCGAAATCCTGTTCGACCACATCCACACCGCGAAGCTGTCCGAGAAGCCGATCCGCCTGATCGGCGACGCCGGCGAATACACCTGCGACGCGCTGATCGTCGCGACCGGCGCGTCGGCGCAATATATCGGCCTGCCGTCCGAAGAGGCGTTCGCCGGCCGTGGCGTGTCCGCCTGCGCGACCTGCGACGGCTTCTTCTACCGCAAGCAGAAGGTCGCGGTGGTCGGCGGCGGCAACACCGCGGTCGAGGAGGCGCTATACCTGGCCAACATCGCCAGCCACGTCACGCTGATCCACCGCCGCGACACCTTCCGCGCTGAGAAGATCCTCGTCGACCACCTGATGAACAAGGTCAAGGAAGGCAAGATCACGCTGGAACTGAACCAGACCCTCGACGAAGTGCTCGGCGACAACACCGGCGTGACCGGCGCGCGTCTGAAGTCGATGCAGGATGGTTCGACCAAGAACCTGGAAGTCGCCGGCGTGTTCATCGCCATCGGCCACAAGCCGAACACCGACATCTTCAAGGGCCAGCTCGAGATGGACAGCACCGGCTACCTGATCACGCAGGGCGGCCGCGACGGCAACGCCACCCAGACCAGCATCAAGGGCGTGTTCGCCGCCGGCGACGTGCAGGACCACATCTACCGCCAGGCGGTGACCAGCGCCGCCTCGGGTTGCCAGGCCGCGCTCGACGCCGAACGCTTCCTCGACAGCCTGAAGTAAACCCTTGAAGCCCCTCAAGGACCAGCTCAAGGGGGCTCAGGAACGGGTGCGTGCTGCGGCACGCACCCGTTCCGCCGTCAAGGCGCCGGCCGAGCCCGAGCCGCCCATCAAACCCGACACCGAACCCGACTTTCGCACGCTGTTCAAGGATGTCCGCCCGCTCAAGGCCAGCGGCAAGGTCCCGCACAAGCCGCCGCGCCCGTCGGCCAAGCCGCGCTTCGGCCACGGTCACGGTCCGCTGACCGACGCGCAGCAGACAGCGATGCTCCAGCATATGAGCGCCTGGTTCGAGCCGGCCGAGATCGACGCGCGCCACAGCCGAGACGGCATGCCGGGCAACACGCTCAGGCGCCTGAAGCACGGCCACTGGCCGGTCGTCGCCGAACTCGACCTGCACGGCCTCGACCGCTACGCCGCGCAGGATCGCTTGGTGGTGTTCCTGCATCGCGCGCGCGAACGCGGCGTGTGCGTGCGCATCATCCACGGCAAGGGCTTAAGCTCGAACGGCGAACCTGTGCTGAAAAAAATGGTCCGCCAGTGGCTGAAAAGCCACCCTGACGTGCTCGCCTTCTGCGAGGCGGACGATCGTTGCGGCGGCAGCGGTGCCTTGATGGTGCTACTGAAAACCCGCCATCGCGAATAAGCCACACCCCCTTCCACGCTAAGTCACTGAGTCTTTTCCCCCTTTACCAACCCCCACCGACAGGCTCGGCCAACCTTTGTCGAAGCTGCATGCGCGACATTGTCCACGCACCTCGCGATCCGCTAATCTAACAGCAAGACGTACCGCTTTTTCCCAATCAATTGGTCTAAGGAATTTTGATGGAAGGCCAACGCTGCCCCGACTTCACGCTGCCCGCCACTTCGGGCAAAACCTTCGCGCTCAAGGAGGCCACCAAACCGCTCGTCGTCTATTTCTATCCTAAGGACAACACGCCCGGCTGCACCAACGAGAGCATGGCGTTCCGCGACCTGTACGCCGAATTCCAGGCGGCCGGCGCCGAAGTGGTCGGCGTCTCGCGCGACGGCCTGAAGTCGCACGAGAACTTCAAGGCCAAGCTCGAACTGCCGTTCGAACTGCTGTCGGACGCCGAAGAAACGGTGTGTAACTTGTTCGATGTCATGAAGATGAAAAATATGTACGGCAAACAGGTAAGGGGCGTCGAACGCAGCACCTTCGTCATCGCCGCCGACGGCAATGTCAGCCGCGCCTGGCGCGGTGTGAAAGTCCCCGGCCACGCAGAGGAGGTGCTCGCTTTCGTGAAGGCGCTCTGACGTTTCTCGAGCCGGGCCCGGCGTAGGTGCCGGGCCCTCAACAGCCACAAGGGGGTCATCATGGCTAGCCGCAGAAAGAACCAGACCAGCAAGCTGTTCGTGCTCGACACCAACGTGCTGCTGCACGATCCCACCTGCCTGTACCGCTTCGAAGAGCACGACATCTTCATCCCCATCATCACGCTCGAAGAACTCGACACCCACAAGACGGGCATGTCGGAAGTGGCGCGCAACGCCCGCCAGGCGAGCCGTTACCTCGACGAGATCGTCAGCGGCGGCGTCGACAAGATCGAAACCGGCATCCCGCTCGACACTGCCAGCCGCGGCGCGGCCACTGGCAAGCTGATCCTGCAGACACAGGCGATCCACGGCGTGCTGCCCACGTCTTTGCCGGTCGGCAAGGCCGACAACCAGATCCTCGGCATCGTGATGGCGCTCAAGGAACTCGACGGCGACCGCGCGGCGATCCTGGTGTCCAAAGACATCAATATGCGCATCAAGGCGCGCGCGCTGGGTCTGGACACCGAGGACTACTTCAACGACAAGGTACTGGAGGACACCGACATCCTCTACACCGGCTCGCGCGAGATCGACGGCGCGTTCTGGGAACGCAACAGCCAGGACCTGAAGAGCTGGCAGGAACACGGCCGCAGCTACTACGAGGTCAAGGGCGGCGACGTGCCCAACCTCTACCTGAACCAGATGCTGTGGCAACTGGGCGAACAACCGCTGCAGGCGCGCGTGACCGCGGTCGAGGGCAAGACGGCCATCCTCGAAACGCTGAAGGACTACACACACCAGAAGAACAACGTGTGGGGCATCACCGCGCGCAACCGCGAGCAGAACTTTGCGCTCAACCTGTTGATGAACCCCGACGTCGATTTCGTGACGCTCTTGGGCCAGGCCGGTACCGGCAAGACGCTGCTGACGCTGGCCGCCGGACTCGCGCTGACGCTGGAACAGAAACTGTACGGCGAGATCATCATGACGCGGGTGACGGTGCCGGTCGGCGAGGACATCGGCTTCCTGCCGGGCACCGAGGAAGAAAAGATGATGCCGTGGATGGGCGCACTCGAAGACAACCTCGACGTGCTCAACAAGAGCGAGGACGACGGCGGCGACTGGGGCCGCGCCGCGACGCGCGACCTGATCCGCTCGCGCATCAAGGTGAAGTCGCTCAACTTCATGCGCGGCCGCACCTTCCTCAGTAAGTACCTGATCATCGACGAGGCGCAGAACCTGACGCCCAAGCAGATGAAGACGCTGGTCACGCGCGCCGGCCCCGGCACCAAGGTCGTGTGCCTCGGCAACATCGCGCAGATCGACACGCCCTACCTGACCGAGGGCAGTTCGGGCCTCACCTACGTCGTCGACCGCTTCAAGGGCTGGAGCCATTCGGGCCACATCACCTTGCAACGCGGCGAACGTTCACGCCTCGCCGACCACGCGGCCGAGGTGCTGTGATGGCCACGCCGCGCCTCGAACTCCTCCACGAGGCGCCGACGACGGTGGCGCGCAATGCGCCGCCGCTTTTATTCATGCATGGCGGGTTCTGCAATGCGGACCGTTGGCCTCCGACGATGGCGAGCTTGGCCGAGGCTTTCGAGGCAGACCGCGTCGACGCCGCCGCGTAAGCGTTCTCCCATCCCGGAACGAAAAAGGTTGGCCGAGCTCGGCCAAGCTTTGGTTTTTGGCGCTTGACGCTTCACTCGCCCCGCTTCTCGCGCCGAAAATCCCACGGTGGCGTCGGGTTGCTGTCGGCCCACAGGCCGACATGTCCTGCCCTCGCCGCATCCTGCGCGCGCTCGTAGCCCGCGAAGTCGCCGCTGTCCTGCCGTTTCTTCGCGTAGTAGACGTAGTGCCACGCATACCCCTCCGCCAGTTGCGCGAGATTGACGTCGGTATCGTCGAGCCACACGCGCCCGACCTCGCGCCCGTAGCGGTCGGTGTCGACGATCTCGACCCGTACCGCGCGTCGGTACACCCTGTCGGACAGCGCCTGCTTGGCTCGCTGGCCCCACGGCTGCGCCTGCTCCGGCGCGTCGACGAAGGCAAAGCGGATCTTGTGCTGCGTCTGCGCCGCGTCGAGCACGGTGATGGTGTCGCCGTCGGCGACACCGACCACCACCCCGCTGACTTCACCCGGTTTCTGCCACAGGTAGCCGCAGACCGCGACCACCAGCAGCACGGCCGCCGCCAGCTTTCTGGCGGTCGAGGCGCCGGAAAACAGGGTGCCGATCGCGGCGCGCTGCGCGCGGTTGATTTTCATGCCGGCCTTTCTTCGGTTCGGATCACGACAAACCGATCCCAAAACGGGATCGCAAACACACGACAAAAAACAGCGGCCACACCGGCCGCTGTCTTCGAAAGAGCCTGACCGCCTTACTCGCCGGCGGTTTCCCCGCGACGGTGCGGGCGCCACAGCACGTCGCCCTGCCCTTCGGCGCGGTTCAGCACGCGCGCGAGCACGAAGAGCGCGTCGGACAGGCGGTTCAGGTACTGCCGCGACGCCTGGCTGACGCCCTCTTCCCGCGCCAGCGCCACCACCGCGCGCTCGGCACGGCGGCACACCGAACGCGCCTGGTGCGACAGCGCCGCCTGGCGGCTGCCGCCGGGCAGGATGAACTCCTTCAGCATCGGCAGGTCGGCGTTCATCGCGGCGAGACGTTCGTCGACCCCGGCCACGTGCGGCTCGGCCAACGCCGAATAACCCGGCACCGCGAGCTCCGAACCCAGATCGAACAGGTCGTGCTGCACCTCGGCCAACCACGTTGCGACGTCGGCCGGCAGTTTCTCGGCCAGCAGCACGCCGATCACCGAGTTCAGCTCGTCGACCTCGCCTAGCGCGTCGATACGCAGGCTGTCCTTGGTGACGCGCCGGCCATCCCCCAGCCCGGTGGTGCCGTCGTCGCCGGTGCGCGTCACGATGCGCGAAAGTCGGTGTCCCATTAGTGTCCTTCCTTGTCGGCACGGCCGACCTCGTTGATCGCCTGGCGCAGGCTCTCGCGCAAGGTCTCGCCGAACATCATGTCGTAATCCTGCTTGAGTTGCGCCATCACGCCCGACAGCAACTGGCGCGTCTGCGCCTCGAGCGCTTCCTGCAGCCACAGGCCCATTTCCATCTTCATGCGCGGCAGCAGGTGCTGGTACAGCGCGTCGACCAGCGCCGCTTCGGCGACCACCGTCGCGGGCGCGGCGGCGGGCTCCGGGGGCTCGGCCGCGGCGAGCGTCGATGGCTCGGCAGCGGCCAGACCGCCAAGCGCCGCCGCGGCCGCGAGCGCCGGGATGACGCCTTCCGCTGCGCCATCGGGCGTTTTCGGCTCGAGCGGATCGGCGGCAGGCTCGGCCGACGTCGTCGCTGCCGCGTCAGCAAACGACGCGGTTTCCGCCGGCACGGCTTGGTCCGACTCGACGGGGCCCGGCAACACGGATGCCGCGATCGGCTCGGCCAACGCCTCTGCGCACTCGGCACGTGGCTCAGCAGAGCCGGCCTGCTCTGCGGCGTCCAGCCTGTCGACCGCGCCCGCAGCCGGCGATGCCGCGCCGTTCTCGACGCGACTCTCGTCCCGCCACGGCAAGTCGATAGCTTCGGTCTCGTCGGCGACAGCCGCTTCGGCAGCCACGGCGGAGTCGCCGGACGGCGACAAGGAATCAAACGGCGGCGTCTCGCAAGCGAAGGCGGCCGGCACGGCCAAGGCTTCGAAGACGGCGGATTCGCTTACCCTTTCGTTTGCATCGACGGCGTGCTCGATGCCAACCTCGGCAGGCGATGCTTCTTGCACGCTCTCTTCCGGCGCAGGCCAAGCCGACGCGCCTGCTTGCGGCTCATGAGTCGCGACCGCATCGGCCACGGCGAACGGCTCGGGCGCGGCAGCGGAGATATTCTCTGTAAAGCCCAAAACGCCAGGAACGGCCGCGTCGGAAACCGTTGAGACCGCCTCCGACAGCCCGGACCCAGGCCGATCGTCGTTCGGCAGCGGCGACGCCGGCTCTGCGGCCGGCTCGCCAAGGACAGCGTCGGGCAAGGGTTCGACGGCGTCGTGGAGCCCGTCTGTTGCCCGTTCCTCATCGGCACCAGCCGGCACGGCAGGCGCGGCCAGGGTGGCCTCCGGCAAGGCCGGCGGCTCAGGCTGCACCGGCGCCGTGCCGATGCGGTCGAGGTTGGCGCGCAGCGCGGCCAGCCGCGCCTTCAGCGCCGCCATCGGGTCGTCGTCGAGCCGGGAACGGCCCAGCACGCCGCGCGGCAGGCTGTCGACATCGATCGAGGCGAGAGGATGAGCAGGTTCCTCGGCTTCGGCAACCGCCTCCCCCCGAGGCTCGGCCAACGTCGCCGGGCTGTCTGCGGGCATGCGCACATCGCCCGCACCGACCGGCTGGCTCGGCATAGCAGCGCCTGACGCCGTCAGCGCGTCGAGTTCGGGCAGTTCTTCCCATAGCGGGCGCTTATCCATCGTGGGACTTTCCAGCCCGGAAACGCCGCTCGCAGCGTTCTCCACCGGCGCGAGCGCTTCCTGCAAGACGGGCACGGCAGGACGCGACGGGTTCGCGGCCGGGGCGACGTTGGCCGAGGGCTCGGCGAGCAGCGCATCGATGTCGAGCTCCGGCGGCAGCGAAAGCGCGGGTCCTGCCACCGCAGCGCTGGCAGGTACGTCGCCAGGGGCAGACGACGATTCGCCCGCGCCCGGCGGCGCGCTACGCGCCGCCAGTTCGAACGCGAAGTCTTCCTCAGGTGCCAGCGGAGCGGCCGGCCCGGACGTCGCGAACCAGTCGGGCAGCACGTCTTCGAGCTTCAGTTCGGCCGCTTCGCCGAGTGCCAGGTCGAGCGAGGGCAAGGGTTGCAGCGCGAACGCCGGCGGCGGCAGGTCGGGCGCCGCCGCGTCTCCAAGCCCGTCGTCGAGCGCCAGCTCGGGCGGCAGTTCGATCTCGAGCGGCGGCGCGTCGAACGACGGCGCGGCGCCGGCAAGCGGCGGCAATTCGGCGAGAACGTCGGCGAAATCGGGCAGATCGAGCGGCAACTCGGGCAGTGCCGCCGGGGTGGCCGGTGCGGGCTCGGCGAGGTCGGTCAGGACCGGCAGATCGAGCGCGTCCCAGTCGGTTTTTTGGGCGTCGGTCATGATGAGCGTTGACTCATGTCGTGGTGTTCGATCGTGAAACCGCGCGTGCGGTAGGCCTTGAAGCGATCGCGCGCGGCGGCCAGCGCCGCTTCGTCGCGGCCGACGATCTCGAGGATGCGCGAGAAGCGTTCCGGCGCGTCCGGGTAGCTCGGGCCGAGGTTGAGCAGCACACCGCCGGCGTCGTGCGGCAAGGTCGCGGCGAGCAGCACCGGCGTCTCGGCGGCAAGCGCATCGTCGACGTGGCAGTGCGGCACGAACAGCGTGTCCGACAGGCACCACAGCCGGGTGCTGAAAGAAGCGAGCGCCTCTTCGTCGGCCAGCCAGACGGTGAGGCGCTCGCCCTTCTTGTAGACCGTGTTCGCCAGCCGGCAGGCGAAGACCGCCGGCTGGTCGACCTCGGTGTAAAAATCAATCCGCGTCATCGTCGGGGGCTTCGCTCGTTTCGCGGCGCGGACGACCGCGGCGGACCACGTTGCCGGTCGCGATGTCGGCGCGATCCTGCAGGAACTGCACCAGGAGCGGCACCGGACGGCCGGTCGCGCCCTTGTCCTTGCCGCTCCGCCACGCCGTACCGGCGATGTCGAGGTGCGCCCAGTCGTACGCCTTGGTGTAGCGCGACAGGAAGGCCGCGGCGGTGATGCTGCCGGCCGGCCGCCCGCCGATATTGGCCATGTCGGCGAACGGGCTCTTCAGTTGTTCCTGATATTCGTCGAACAGCGGCATGTGCCACGCGCGGTCGCCGACCTCCTCGCCGGCGGCGGACAGTTCGCGCGCCAGGCTGTCCTGGTTGGCGAACAGGCCGGTGGCGACGTGGCCGAGCGCGATGATGCACGCGCCGGTCAGGGTCGCGACGTCGACGACGGTGGCCGGATTAAACCTTTCAGCGTAGGTCAGCGCGTCGCACAGGATCAGCCGGCCTTCGGCGTCGGTGTTGAGAATCTCGATCGTCTGGCCGGACATGCTGGTGACGATGTCGCCCGGCTTGACCGCGCGGCCGGATGGCATGTTCTCGCAGGTCGGCACGATGGCGACGAGGTTGATCGGCAGCGCCATCTCGACCGCGGCGCGGAAGGCGCCGAGCACGGTCGCGGCGCCGCACATGTCGTACTTCATCTCGTCCATCGCCTCGCCCGGCTTGAGCGAGATGCCGCCGGTGTCGAAGGTGATGCCCTTGCCGACCAGCACCACCGGCTTGTCGGCCTTGTCCTTCGCGCCGTAGTGCTTGAGCACGATCAGCCGCGGCGGCTCGTCCGAGCCCTTGGCGACCGCGAGGAACGAACCCATGCCGAGCTCGGCGATGCCGTTCTCGTCGAGGATCTCGGCCTCGGCGCCGAGCGTGGCCGCCATGTCGCGCGCGGTGTCGGCGAGGAAGCTCGGCGTGCAGAAGTTGCCCGGCAGGTTGGCCAGGTCCTTGGCGAAGCGCATGCCTTCGGCGATCGCCTGACCGCGCGCGAGGCCCTTCTCGCCGTCGGCGAGGTCGCTGCGGCGCTGCACGGCGAGCGTGAGCTTCTTCGGCTCGCGCAAAGGCTCGTCGCTGCGCGTCTTGAAGCGGTCGAAGCGGTACAGCACGTCGAGCGTGACGACGGTCGCCTGCTCGATCATCCACTCGACGTCGTGCTTCTTGATGGTCAGTTCGGTCAGGTAGCTGACCGCCTCGTTGGCCGAGGTCTGCGTCAGCGCCCTGATCGACGTGCGGATCGCCTCGCGGTACTCCTTGGCGCGGAAATCGCGCTCCTTGCCGAGGCCGACGAGCAGCACGCGGTCGCACAAGGCGTGCGGCACCGAGTGCAGCATCAGCGTGCTGCCGAGTTTGCCTTCCATGTCGCCGCGCTTGAGCACGTCGCCGATGAAGCCGCTGGAGACGCGGTCGATGAGGTCGGCCGCGAGCGTCAGCTTGCGCGATTCGTACACGCCGACGATCACGCACGCGACGCGCTGTTTCTCCGGGCTCCCGCTTTTTATGTTAAATTCCATCGTGAACTCCCGTGGATATTGCGTTCCGGCCGCCGTGCAACCGCGCATGCGAAGCCGCTTTTCAAGGTTGGCCGAGCTGTCTGTTTTCCCGGCTTCGGCGGCTTATGCCCTTGTCCTGTTTTGAACAAGGCGCCTCGTTTCCTGTCTCGAAGCAAATTATCACAACGCAACAAAGAAAAAGTCAAAAAGGTCATCTCGCATGGTTTTTCACCGTAGCCTGACCCGCGAACTGACGTTTACCGCCGTTGGCGTGTTCGTCGTGTTGCTGGCGATCCTGCTCACCACGCAAACCATCAACCTGTTGGGCCGCGCCGCCGAAGGCCGCATCGCCAACGAGGCGGTGGCGGCGCTGATCGGCTTCTGGTCGCTCGGCCTGTTCCCGCTGCTCCTGATCCTGACTGTGTTCATCAGCACGCTGGTGGTGCTCACCCGCGTCTGGCGCGACCACGAGATGACAGTGTGGCTGTCGTCAGGCATCGGCCTCAAGGACTGGATCTGGCCGCTGATGCGCTTTGCGCTGCCGTTCGTGCTGATCATCGCCACGCTGACGCTCTACATCAGCCCGTGGGCCGCCTATCGCAGCAAGGAGTATGCCGAAGTCCTGAAGCAGCGCGAGGAGATCTCGGCGATCTCGCCCGGCGTATTCAAGGAATCGGGCGCCGCCAACCGCGTGTACTTCATCGAGCAGTACTCGGCGGTGCACGGCACGGCCAACCATGTGTTCATGCAGGAAATCAGCGACGGCAAGGTCGGCACCATCCTCGCCCGCGCCGGCAAGGTCATCAGCAACGCCTACGGAGAACGGGTGCTGGAACTGACCGACGGCCGCCGCTACGTCGGCGTACCCGGCCGCGCCGACTTCGAGGAGGCACATTTCGAACGCTACCGCGTCGTCCTCGGCGAGGCGCCGCCGATGATAGGCCAGATCACCAATATCCAGACTCGACCGACCGCCGCGCTATGGGCCAGCGACGAGCCGTCCGACAAGGCCGAACTCGCGTGGCGGCTGTCGCTGCCCCTCACCTGCGCGCTGCTCGCGCTGTTGGCGCTGCCCTTGAGCTACTTCAACCCGAGGAGCGGCCACACCTACAACCTGGTGTACGCGCTGATCGCCTTCCTCTTGTACCAGAACGCGTTGACGCTGATGCGCAACTGGATCGGCGACGGCAAGGTGCCGTGGGGCGCGGTCGTCGTCGTCCACCTTGCGCTGTTCGCGGTGTCGCTGGGACTATTGTGGCTGCGCTCGCTCCCGGCCGCGCCGCTGTCGCGCACCCTCGTCACCCTTTTCAAGAAAGCCTGACACGATGCGGCTGATTAACCGTTACCTGATCGGTTCGCTCGCCAGCAGCGCCTTCTTCACGCTGGCCGCGCTGATCGGCCTGTTCGGCTTCTTCGACGTGGTCGCCGAGTTGCCCAGCCTCGGCAAGGGCAGCTACACCGCGCCGGTGATGCTGCGCTACGTCGCCTACCTGATCCCCGGCCACGCTTACGAACTGATGCCGCTGGCGGTGCTGATAGGCGGCATGGTCGCGATGACGCAGTTCGCGTCGAACAGCGAGTACACGGTGATCCGCACCAGCGGCGTGTCGCTGTCTCAGGTCGCCGGCGTGCTCGCGCAGTTCGGCGTGCTGTTCGCGATCCTCACCGTTCTGCTCGGCGAGTTCGCCGCGCCGTACGCCGAACAGGAGGCGAGCCGCGTCAAGCTCGCCGCCACGCGCTCGATGGTTGCGCAGGAGTTCCGTTCGGGCATCTGGGTCAAGGACGACAAGCACTTCATCAACGTGCGCGAGATGCTGCCCGATACCACGCTGAAGGGCGTGCGCATCTACACCTACAACGACGACTACCAGCTGACGCAGACCCGCTACGCCGACGTTGGCCGTTACCTCGGCAACGGCCAGTGGCAGTTGACCGGCGTGTCCGACACCAAGCTGAGCGAGAACAAGGTCACCGTCGAGCACCACCCGGCGTTGAATTGGAAGTCGGTGATCGAACCGGACATCCTCGACGTACTGCTCGTCGTGCCCGAACAGATGTCGGTCGCCAACCTCGTCACCTATATCGAGCACCTGTCGAACAACAAGCAGCAGACGCAACGCTACGACATCGCGCTGTGGAGCAAGCTGTTCTACCCGCTCGCCTGCGTGTCGATGGCGCTGGTCGCGCTCGCTTTCACGCCGCGCCAGCGCCGCCACGGCCAGCTCGGCCTGCAGCTGTTCATCGGCATCTGCATCGGCGTCGGCTTCCACTTCACCAACCGCCTGTTCAGCCACCTCGGCCTCTTGTACGGCTGGAACGCGATGGTCTCGGCGACACTGCCGACGCTACTCTTCCTGGCCGCCGGCATCGCACTGATCCGCAAGCAGGAAAAACGCTGACATGGCCCACGCGCTGACCGCACGCCGCCAGGCACTGCAGACCGCCCGCGACGCGCTGTTCGCCGCCTGGCGTGAACATGGCGACCCGCAAACCTTGCTTTCGTCGCTGAGCGGTCTCGTCGACACAGAAATCGCCGCGCTGTGGCAGGACGGCGGCGGCGGCGAATCGGCGGCGCTGCTGGCGGTCGGCGGCTACGGCCGCGGCCAGCTGTTTCCGCATTCGGACATCGACCTCCTGATCCTGCTGCCCGACAACGCGCCACGCGCGGTGCTCGAGAAGGCCGAGGTGCTGATCGGCCAGATGTGGGACCTCGGCCTCGAGGTCGGCCACAGCGTACGCACCGTCGACGAATGCCTGAAGGAGGCCGAAGGTGACATCACCGTCGCGACCACGCTGCTGGAACACCGGCTCATCGCCGGCAACGCAGCACTCCAACAGGTCCTCGCCGCCTCGCTCGCGCGCGAACTCGACCCGGTCGCCTTCGTCGAGGGCAAGCAGCTCGAGCAGCAGCAGCGCCACAACCGCTTCTTCGGCGTCACCAACAACCTCGAACCGAACCTGAAGGAAAGCCCGGGCGGCCTCAGAGACCTGCACACGCTGTTGTGGATCAGCAAGGCGACCGGCTTCGGCGACAGCTGGGATGCGCTGACCGAGGACGACATCCTGACGCGCGCCGAGGCTAGGCTGATCCGGCGCAGCGAACGCACGCTGCAGCGGCTGCGCATCGACCTGCACCTGTTGGCGAAGCGTCGAGAGGACCGGCTGCTGTTCGACTTCCAGCAGCCGCTGGCCAGGCTGTGGGGCTTCGAGGACACGAACGCGCGGCGCGCGAGCGAACTCCTGATGCACGAGTTCTACCGCGCGGCGCGCACCGTCGGTCAACTGAACGGCGTTCTGCTGCCCAACCTGCGCGCGCGTTTCTTCTCGCAGCTGCCGCGGCTGACTCAGTCGCTCGACGAGCACTTCTACACCGTCAACGGCATGCTTTCCGTCTATAAATCCGAGATTTTCCGCGAGCGGCCGTCGACCATCTTCGAAGCCTTCCTGATGCTGCAGCGCCACCCCGAGCTGACCGGCTTCGCGCCGCGCACGCTCAGGGCATTGTGGAACGCACGCAGCCGCATCAACGAGCGCTTCCGCCACGACAAGACCAACCGCGCGCTCTTCATGCAGCTGTTCCGCGAGCCGGGACTGACGCGCACGCTGCGCCGCATGAACCTGTACGGCGTGCTCGGCAAATACCTGCCGGCGTTCGGCCGCATCGTCGGCCAGATGCAGCACGACCTGTTCCACGTCTACACCGTCGATGAACACATCCTGATGGTGGTGCGCAACCTGCGCCGCTTCGCGGTGCCGGCGTTCAACCACGAATACCCGTTCCTGTCGCGGCTGATCAACGACTTCGACAAGCCGGAACTCTTGTACCTGGCCGGCCTGTTCCACGACATCGCCAAGGGCCGCGGCGGCGACCACTCGCAGTTGGGCCGTCTCGACGCGCGCGAATTCTGCATCGCGCACGGGCTGACGGACGACGACACCGAGCTCGTGGTCTGGCTGGTGCAGGAACACCTGACGATGTCGGCGACCGCGCAGAAAGAAGATATCTACGACCCGGAAACCGTCGGCCGCTTCGCCGACAAGGTCGCAACGCCCAGAAGGCTGGCCGCGCTGTACCTGTTGACCGTCGCCGACATCCGCGGCACCAGCCCCAAGGTGTGGAACGCGTGGAAGGCCAAACTGCTCGAGGACCTCTACCACGCGACGCTCAAGCAGCTGATGCGCGGCGGCGAGCTCGACCTCGACTCCGAACTCGAGGAACGCAAGACGCAGGCGCGCGCGCTGCTCCGGCTGTTCGCCGTACCGGCCGGCGTCGAAGACAAGCTGTGGAGCGAACTCGACACCGTCTACTTCCTGCGCCACGAGGCTAAGGAGATCGCGTGGCACGCAAGGCTTCTGAACCGCTTCGTCGCCAGCGCCGAGCCCATCGTCCGCGCGCGGCTGTCCGAGGACAAGGAAGGCGTCCAGGTGCTGGTCTACACGCCCGACCAGCCAGCGCTGTTCGCGCGCCTGTGCGCGTTCTTCGGCCGCACCCGCTACAGCATCGCCGACGCCAAGGTCTACACCACGCGCCACGGCTACGCGCTCGATACCTTCCACGTGTTCATCCCCGAACACCACGACGGCGACTACCGCGACCTGATCAGCTTCATCGAGTTCGAACTGTCCGCCTGCCTGAAGCGCGGCGGCGAGATCGAGATGCCGCCGCCCGGCCGCGTCAACCGCATGCTGCGCCACTTCCCGATCACGCCGCAGGTCGTCATCCGCTCCGACGACCGTGAAAACTACTTCGTGCTATCGCTGGTGGCCGGCGACCAGCCCGGCCTGTTGGCACGCATCACGCAGATCCTGACCCGCTACGGCCTGTCGGTACAGTCGGCCAAGATCATGACGCTCGGCAGCCGGGTCGAGGACTCGTTCCTGCTGTCGGGCGACGCGCTGTCGGACGGCAAGGCGGTGCTCGCGCTCGAGGCGGATCTGATCGAGGAGTTGAAGGCCTAGGGTCGAGTCGCTCGGCCAAGCTTGCTTCATGAATGACAGCCCCTGACGGGGCTGTCTGCTTTTGGGCGCGGCCCCCGGCCCGACACCCAAGGCTCGGCCAACTGCGGGCATGAGAAAGCCCAAGACCGGATTGATCCTGGGCTTTGCGTTGGACGCCGACGGCCGGGCTGCGGCATGGTGGTCTGGCTTTGTAGCAGGATCAAGCGAAGCGCACGCAATAGATCGGCGGCAGATGAGCCGACACGCACTGCCAGCGGTCGCCTCCGTTCTCCGAGACCCACAGGCCGCCGGTGGTCGAGCCCATCGCCAGGCGCTCACCCGAGGCGTCCACGGCCAGAGCGTGCCGGTAGACGAGGTCGTAGGCCGGGGGCGGCGGCAGGCCGTCGTCCAGCGCCTCGAAGCTGCGCCCGCCATCCCGCGTGCGGTTGACGACGAACCGACCGTCCACCGGGACGCGGCACTCGTCCTTGACGGCCGGAACGAACCAAGCGGTGTCGGGCTGCCGGGGGTGGACGGCGACGGCGAAGCCGAAGCTGGAGGGCAGTGCATGCACGCGCTGCCAGCGCGCGGCGCCGTCGGTAGCACGGAAGATGCCATTGTGGTGCTGCACCCACAGCGCCTCGGGACGGCCCTCGCACTGCACCATGCGGTGCGGATCCTGGATATTGGGGTCTTCGCGCCGTTCGGGCGGCATATAGTCGGCCTGCATGCCCGTGCTGGTGCAGGTCCAGCTGTCGGCGCCGTCATGCGTCTGCCACACGCCGCCGCAGGATACGGCGATCGTGATGTGACGGCTGTCGCGCGGATCGACGCAGACGGAATGGATGCCGGGGTAGTCGTAGCCGCCGCCGAACCACTCGCTGCGCTCCGGCCGGTCCCACAGCGCCCGGTTCAGCGCCCAGCTATCGGCGCCGTCGCCGGAGCGGAACAAACCTCCCGGGATGGTGCCGGCCCACAGCACGCCGGGTTCGTCCGGGCCGCCGGCTTCCAGCGCCCAGATCTGCTGCAGGCTCCACGGCGCCTCTTCCAATGGCGGCCCGGAAGGCTCTTCCAGCTGCGGCGGATAGACGGGCACCGCGCACGCCTCCCAGTCCTGCCGTCCGGCCGGACGACGCCACAGCTTGACGCCGAAATGGCCGAGGTTGAGCGCCGCGTATAGCGTGTGGTCGCGCGGATCGGCCAGCACCATGCTGACCGGCTCGCCGAGGAAATGCGTCTCTGCCTGCCGCCACTGTCCATCACTGCTGCGCTGCAGGATAAACAGCCCTTTGCGCGTGGCAACGAGAAGTCGATCGCTCATGGTGGGGACCTTTCTCAACCGCCGGTCAGCGCCTGCACCACGTAGATCTGGCTGCTGGCGCCGATCGGGTCACTCAGATGCTGGCGATCCCGGATGGCGCGACCATCGACGAACACCGCCAGATGGCGGCGCAACTGCCCTTGATCGTCCAGGAGATAGCCGCGTAATTCCGGCTGGATGCAGAACACCGCTTCCAGTGCCGCCCCGACCGTCGCCGCCGCTACGTCGCGCTCCGGACTGGCGATGTGTCGCTGGATGGCGGGGGCGAAGGCGATGCGGGGCATAGGGTGGGACGCCGGTGTGGATACGGACGCTTTACAGTGTAGGAGATACTGGGGCACTTACCCACGGGCCGACTTTGCGAAGCTCGGCCAAGCTTGAAATGCAAAAAACCCGCCGTGATGGCGGGTTTTTTGCGTTCAGCCCAGCAAGCTCCCTAGCGGTTCCACTTGCTGAAATCGCGCGTCAGCTTGGACAGGTCGCCGGCGGTGTCGGCCAGTTCGCCCGCGTGCAGCTCAAGCTGGCGCGTCGTCTCCAGATTGTTCTCGGCGATCGCGTTCAGTTGCTCGAGCGACGCGGCGACTTCGTGGACCGACTGCGCCTTCTGCTGCATCTGCCCGGCCAACTGCCGGGCCTGCGCGCTCGCGCGTTCGGCCGAGCCGATCAGGCCGGCAAGGTTGGCCGAGGACGCGCGGATCTGCTCGGTCACTTCGCCGACCTCGGTCACGGTCGCGTCCATGCTGCCGACCGCGTCGCGCGTCGTCGCCGCGATCGACTCGACGATCTCGGTGATCGAGTCGGTCGTGCTGCTCGTGCGCTCGGCCAACTTGCGCACCTCGTCGGCGACGACGGCGAAGCCGCGGCCCATTTCGCCGGCGCGCGCCACCTCGATCGACGCATTCAGCGCCAACAGATTGGTCTGGTCGGCGATCTCGTGGATCTGGTCGGTCATGCTGCGGATGTTCGCCATCGACTGCGTCAGCTTCTCGACCGCGGCGCGCGAGGTGCCGACGACGCCGACCGCGCGCTCGGCCGCCTGCGACGCGGCGTGCATCGTCGCGCTGCCGGCGCCGGCGACCTCCTTGGTCGCCTCGGCTTCCACGAGGCTCTGCCCGGCCAGCGTCGCGACCTCGGCGACCGATTCGCTCATCCGCTCCATGTTGGCGCTGATCTGCGAGAGGCCGCCGGCCTGTTCCGACGTGCGCACCGCGAGGCCCTGCATTTCCCGTTCGAGCGACTCGGCGTTGCCGTGGGTGCGGCCGCTGGCGCTGATCACGTCGGCGATCACCGCGCGCTGGTGGATGCGCAGCGACTCGAGCCCGGCGACCAGTTGGCCGACGAGACCGCCATCGCGGCTGGCGAGATTGTGTTCGAGTTGGCCTTCGGACAAGGAGGCGAAGCCCTGTTTCAGCACGTCTAGGGCGGCAAAAATGCGCGACAGCGCCCAGCCGCCGGCGACGGCGGCCAGCACGAGCCCGGCGCCCGACAGGCCCGCGCGCGCGCCCCAGTCCAGATCGGGCGCCATGCCGCCCGCGGCAAGCAGTACGACGCCGGCTGCAACGCCGACGCCGCCCCATTTGAGCGGGTCGAGCCGGCGGCGACGCGCGGCGAGCGTCGACGGCAGGGTCGCACGCTTGTCGCGCACTGCGCGGTACAGCGCCTCGGCGGTGTCGATTTCGGCGCGCTTCGGGCTCGAGCGGATCGACATATAGCCGACGGTGCGGCCGTGCTCGGTAATCGGCGTGACGTAGGCCTCTACCCAGTAGAAGTCGCCGTTTTTCGCGCGGTTCTTCACCAGGCCGCGCCACGGCTGGCCGGTCTTGACCGTTTCCCACAGGTCGGCGAACGCTTCGGGCGGCATGTCAGGGTGGCGGACGACGTTGTGGTTCTTGCCGATCAGCTCGGCTTCTTCATAACCGCTGATGTCGATGAAGGCACGGTTCGCGTAGGTAATGATGCCCTTGGCGTCGGTCTTGGTGACGATGGGGTGGGCGGGATCGACGCGCCTTTCCTGGTCGGTCACCGGGAGGTTGATTTTCATTCGGCATCCTTGGATTGTCCGGTGCGCGATCGGCGCGCCGGATAAAGACATTGGGATGCTATCAGAAACGACGCTGTTTTCCCGCGTTAGCAACAGGGATTTCGGGTATCCCCTAGGCGGCAAGGCCATTCCTGCGTAATATTGTTATCGAGAATGACTATCAATACAAACACCATGCCGTCCAGCCCTGCCACGGCGATCCGCGCCGACACCCTGCTCGACCTGATCGAAAACCGCCGCGTCGGCGTCGAGTATCAAGTCATCCTCGACACCCGTTCGCTCGAACCGTTCGGCTACGAAGGCCTCGCCCGCCTGTACGACCGCGACGGCGCGCCGCTGCCGCCGCAGCGCGTGTTCGACTGCCTGCACGACTCGCCCCTGAGCCTGGTCCAGCTCGAACTGATCGCGAAGGCGGCGCAGATCGAACACGCGCCGACCGAGGGCAAGCTGTTCCTGAACGTCGACCCGGACGCCTTCCTGCTCGGCCTCGCGCCCGACCACAGCCACCCGATGTTCAAGCTGCTGGCACGCCGCCCCGAAGTGGTGGTCGAGATCATCGAGAATTCGAACACGCAGCAGGCCGACCGCAGCCTCGCGTTGGCGCGCGGTCTGGCCGAACAGAATATCGAGACCGCGCTCGACGACATCGGCGCGCCGGCGAGCCTGCTGGCGCTGCCGCTGCTGATGAGCGTCGACTACTACAAGTTCGACCGCCACTGGCTGCGCCAGCGCGACGACGCGGCGCACCGCGCGCTGTTGACCCACCTGCTCGGCTTCGCGCGCGAACAGGGCAAGGCGACGGTGCTCGAAGGCGTCGAGACGGCTGCCGATCTGGCGCTCGCGCGCGAACTCGGCGTCGATTACGTGCAGGGCTTTTTATTCCGCGAGCGCTTCGTCACCGTGAAGCCTTGAGCCCGGCAAAAAAAAGCTCAGCCAACCTTGAAGGGTTGGCCGAGCTTTTTCACACGCAGGCCGCGGCAAGCGCGGCCGTGCGGTCTATCAGTAGCGGTTCACATAGATCATTTCGGCGTCGCGCAGCGCGGCAAGCGTGTTGCCGCCCGAGTAGCTGATCGACGACTGCAGGTCTTCCTTCAGTTCGATGAACAGGCGCTCGATCGAGCCTTTGTACTCGACGTAGATGCGCTTGCCCTCGACGTTCTTGTACGCGCCCTTGTTGTGCTCGGATGCGCTGCCGAAGTATTCCTTCAGGTGCTTGCCGTCGACCTCGATGATCTGGCCGGCCGACTCGTCGTAACCGGCGAACAGCGAGCCGGCCATGATCATGGTCGCGCCGCAGGCGATCGCCTTGGCGAGGTCGCCGTGCTCGGAAATGCCGCCGTCGGCGATCACCGGGATGCTGACCGCTTGCGCGCAGTCGAGCACGGTGGAGACCATCGGGCGGTGGAAGCCGGTCTTGTTCTTGGTGATGCACACGCGGCCGCCGGCGATGCCGGCCTTCACCGCGTCGACGCCCCAGCTTTCCAGGTCGCGCGCCGCGTCGCCGGTGGCGATGTTGCCGCCGATCAGGAACGACTCGGGGAACAGGTCCTTCACCTTCTTGATCATGCGCTCGGCCTTCACGCACCAGCCGTTGGCGATGTCGAGCGTGATGTATTCCGGGGTCAGGCCGGCGGCCTTCAGCTCGCGCAGTTGCTCGTCGGTGTCCTCGTTCACGCCGACGCTGATCGACGAGAACAGGCCTTTTTCCTGCATGTCGGCGGTGAAGCGCGTCGCGTCGACGTTGAAGCGGTGCATGGTGTAGAACCAGCCGCGACGCGCGAAGTATTCGCAGGTTTCTTCGTCGACCACGCTCTTCATGTTGGCGGGGTACACCGGCATGTCAAAACGGCGCGGGCCGAATTGCACCGAGGTGTCGCACTCCTTGCGGCTGTCGACGACGGTGCGTTTGGGGACGAGGTAGATGTCGCCGTAATTGATTTCGGTCTTGATCATGCGGTTGTACTCCTTGAGCAGATGGGTCGTGCCGCCGACACGTCTGCCGCGGCGCAAAAACAGGGGGCCCCAAATAAAAGCGGGAGCCGCAATGGCTCCCGTTTACAGTGCCCCCTGCGTCGCCCCTCGGGGTCCGCACGAACAAACCGGGCCAATTTACCCGGGTTAACCCTGGCCGTCAAGCTAAAGTACGAAGATCACGCTCACGCGCCAAAAATCTGTGCGCTGTCGCTTTTGAGCGCCGGCTCGGCTCGGCCGGCCGGAAAGCCTTCGCCCAGCCAGTCTGCGATCGGCTGCCACGCGGCGCGGTCGCGCTGGCTGCGGCCCGGCGGCAGGTCGAACAAGGTTAGCCCCTGTGCCGCCGCCGACACGTAGAGCTGCGTGTCGCGCAGCCAGGTCAGCACCGGCACGTCGTGGCGCTCGAGGAAGGCCCCGAGCTCGCGCGACGCACGCGTGCGCGGATCGACGCGCATGCCGACGACGGCGACGAAGGTCTTTTCCTTCCTCACCGCCTTCTCGGCGAACAACTGCTCGAAGAAGTCGGCGCTCGCCCACATGTCGAACGGCGACGGCTGGATCGGCACGAGAATCCGTTCGACGCGCGCCACCAGAGCGGCGAGCTTCTTGCCGTGCAGGCCGGCCGCGCTGTCGAGCACGACCACCTCGGTGCCCTTGGGCGGGCGCGCCGGTTCGCCGGCGTTCACCTCCCAGCCAGCGATCCTCGGCAGCGACGCATCGCGTTGCCTCAGCCACGCCAGCGACGACTGCTGGCGGTCGACGTCGCCGAGCATGGTTCTGAAGCCCGCGTGCGCGTAGTGTCCGGCCAGATTGGTCGCCAGCGTCGACTTGCCGCTGCCGCCCTTGGGGTTGGCCACCAGCACCGAAAACGTCATCCCGCCCTCCTCGATCATGTCCTGCGCCACTATACCAGCGCCGCCCGGGCCGCTGTATGCTTGGACTTTGCCCGCCCTGAGGATTTGCCGCATGAGCTCCCCGCGCTTTGACGCCCTGCTTTTCGACCTCGACGGCCTGATGATCGACTCCGAGCGCGTCGGCGCCGACAGCTGGCGCCTGGCGGGCGCCGACCTCGGCCACGAGGTCGACGAGGCCTTGCTCGCCGCGCTGGCCGGTCTGTCGGTGACGCGCAGCGAGGCGGTCGTCGCCCAATTCCTCGGCGACGAGACGCTGGCGCGAGCGCTGCATATGCAGAGCCGCGCGCACTACCAGCGCCTGGTGCACGAAGGCGAGATTCCGCTGAAGCCCGGCATCGAAGCGCTGCTGAGCTGGGCGCGCGACGCCGACGTGCCGCGCGCGGTGGCGACGTCGACGATGCGCGAAATGGCCGACGTGAAGCTCGCGCGCAGCGGGTTGATCCGCTTTTTCGAGGCGACGGTGGCGGGAGACGAAGTGAGCGAGACCAAGCCGGCGCCCGACGTCTATCTCGCGGCGGCCGCACGCCTCAACGTCGAGCCGGCGCGTTGCCTGGTGCTCGAGGATTCCTACTACGGCGTGCTCGCCGCGCGCGCGGCCGGCATGCAGGTGATCCTGGTGCCCGACGGCACGCCACCGGACGAGGAAACGGTCGCGAAGGCGCTCGCCGTCTGCTCCGACCTCAACGAGGCGCTCTCGCTGCTGCGCCCGTGGTTTGCAAAGCGTTGAGACTCCCGGCGATCAGGAAGGGTCCCGCACCTTCAACGCACCGCGCAACAGGTCGGACGCGTCGGTGACAAACGCGTCGACGTCGGCGAGCTTGATGCGCACGGTCAGCGTCACCGCCTCCCCATAATCGGCCGACAGCACGCTCGCCCCCCGCTGCTCGGCCAACCTTCGCAGCGCCGCCTCGTCGGCGAACGCCATGAGCAGTTGCCGCTCGCACATCGGCTCGAACGCGACGAGTTCGGCCACCTTCATCGCCTCGGTCACCGCCTGGCCGTAGGCGCGCGCCAGGCCGCCGGCGCCGAGCTTGATCCCTCCCCAGTAGCGCACCACCACCGCGAGGATGTTCGACACCGACTTGTGCGACAGCACGTTGTACATCGGGCGCGCGGCGGTGCCCGACGGTTCGCCGTCGTCGTCGAGGCCCGAGTCGCCGTCGCAGATCAACACCCAGCAGTAATGAACGGCGCCCGGATGCTGTGCGCGAAGCTCGGCCAACCTTTGCTTGGCCTCGGCGCGGCTCGCCACCGGAAACACCATGCCGATGAAGCGGCTCTTCTTGACCTCGATCTCGGCACTCGCGGGCGCGGCAAGCTGATACATGCAGGAACGACCCCAAGTGAAAGCCGCATCATAACAGCGCCGCCGCTCACGAACCGCGCCCGCGCGCTGGCGGCCAGCCATGCAAATATGCTAAAAGTCTCATCATGAATCCGCTGACCCCGTCCTTCTGGCTGTTGATCGCGCTGTTCGCGCTGATCGCCGAGTTCTTCTCAGGGACGCTCTATCTGCTGGTCGTCTCGCTCGCGCTCGCCGTGGTCGGTGCGCTGCTCGCGCTGGGCGCCGCGCTGGTCCCGGCGCTCGTTACCGGCAGCGCCGCCGGCATCGTCGGCCTCGCGCTGCTGCGGCGCTTCAAGCGTCGCCGCAGCGCACGCAGCACGGCGATCGACGACCCCGACCTCGGCCAACTCGTCGACATCGTCGCCAACCGCGGCGGCCTCGGCACGGTGCGTTACCGCGGCGCCGAGTGGCAGGCCGAGTTCGACCCGGTAGACCTCGCGCCCGGCAGCCGCGGCACCATCGCCGGCCGCGACGACAACCGTCTGAAAATCGTTCCCTATCCACAAGGACCCACACCATGATCCTGGCCCTCGTGCTGTTTTTCGCCGTCGTCGTCTTCGTCTGGCGCGCGGTGAAAGTCGTCCCGCAGCAGAACGCCTATATCCGCGAACGGCTCGGCCGCTACCACGACACGCTGAACCCGGGGCTGAACATCCTCATCCCCTTCGTCGACCGCATCGCGTACCGGCACAACCTGCGCGAGATCCCGCTCGACGTGCCGAGCCAAGTCTGCATCACCAAGGACAACACCCAGCTCAAGGTCGACGGCATCCTGTACTTCCAGGTGACCGACGCGCAGCGCGCGTCTTACGGTTCGAGCGACTACGTGCTCGCGATCACCCAGCTCGCGCAGACCACGCTGCGCTCGGTGATCGGCCGCATGGAGCTCGACAAGACCTTCGAGGAGCGCGACGACATCAACCGCACGGTGGTCGCCGCGCTCGACGAGGCCGCGTTCAGCTGGGGCGTGAAGGTGCTGCGCTACGAGATCAAGGACCTGGTGCCGCCGCAGGACATCCTGCACGCGATGCAGGCGCAGATCACCGCCGAGCGCGAGAAGCGCGCGCTGATCGCCGCCTCGGAAGGCCGCAAGCAGGAGCAGATCAACATCGCGACCGGCGCGCGCGAGGCGGCGATCCAGCGCTCCGAAGGCGAGATGCAGGCGGCGATCAACCTGTCGCTCGGCAACCGCGAAGCGGCGATCAACCAGGCGCAGGGCGAGGCCGAGGCACTGCGCCTGGTCGCCCTGGCCACCGGCGAAGCGATCGAGCGCGTCGCGCGCGCGGTCGAGGCCAAGGGCGGGATCGAGGCGGTCAACTTCAGGGTGGCCGAACAGTACGTCGAGGCGTTCGCCAAGCTGGCGAGCGAGAACAACACGCTGATCCTGCCGGCCAACGTCGCCGACGTCGGCGGCCTGGTCGCTACCGCGATGAAGGTGGTCAGAAGCACCGACAAGCAGGGCTGAAGCCGGCTCGGCCAGCCTTCGAGCCCGCCCGGATGCGGAACTTCGCCCCCGGGTGCCCGTCCTACCCGCCTCATATTTGTTAACCGGCGTGACCTTGTGCCGTCGCCCCCCTGCCCCCATAATCGTTCCTCATGAAAGCGTTTGCCGATTTCTTCCCCGTTCTACTGTTCTTCGCGGTCTACTGGGCCAGCCGGGACATGTTCCTCGCCACCGGCGCCGCCATCGCCGCGTCGGTCGCGTTCACCGGCTACGCGTGGTTCCGCCATCGCCGCGTCGAAACGATGCAATGGGTCAGCCTCGGGCTGATCGTGGTGCTCGGCGGCGCGACGCTCCTCTTTCACGACAAGCACTTCATCATGTGGAAGCCGACCGCGCTCTACTGGCTGATCACAGGCGCCCTCATCGTCGGCGAGCTCACCGGCAAGAACGGTATCCGCGCGCTGCTCGGCAAGCAGATGGAGCTGCCCGACGAGGCTTGGCGATTACTGAACCGCGCGTGGATGGCCTTCTTCACCTTCATGGGCGGGCTCAACCTCTGGGTGGCCTACTCGTTCAGCGAGGCGACCTGGGTCAATTTCAAGCTGTTTGGCGGCATCGGCCTGATGCTGGTTTTCGCCATCGGCCAGAGTTTCTATCTGTCCAAATACGTGGAAGAAAGGAAATAAATGCTGTACGCCATCATCGGGCGTGACCGCGAAGGCTCGCTCGACGCGCGCGTCGCCGCCCGCCCGGCCCACCTCGAGCGCCTTCAGGCGCTGCAGGATGAAGGCCGCCTGATCGTCGCCGGCCCCTTCCCGGCGATCGACTCGCTCGACCCGGGCCCGGCGGGTTTTTCCGGCAGCCTGATCGTCGCCGAATTCGCCTCTCTCGACGCGGCGCGGGCATGGGCCGACGCCGATCCCTACGTCGCCACCGGCGTGTACGAAGCCGTCGACGTCAAACCGTTCCGCAAGGTCTTTCCGGCATGACGTCCACCCTGGACCTGATCCGGGAGAAGCTGGCCGTCCTAGAGCCCGAACATATCTCACTGGAAGACGATAGCGCGGCGCACGCCGGCCACGCCGGCGCGCGAGAGGGCGGCCACTATCAGCTGACCATCGTCAGCGCCGCGTTCACCGGCCTGAACCGGGTGGCCCGGCACCGTCTGGTCTACCAGACGCTGGGCGAGCTGATGCAGACCCGCATCCACGCGCTGGCCATCCAGGCCTTGAGCCCGGACGAACTCTGAACCTTAAATCGATAAGGGAACATCATGAAACTCACCCGACTGGCCAGCATTGTGGCCTTTTCCGCCCTCAGCCTGCAGGCGATGGCCACCCCGGTTGCCACCGTCAACGGTTCCGCGATCGACAAGAGCGAAGTCGACCGCGCGGTCAGCCAGCTGGTGAAGAACAGCAGCGGCAAGGTGCAGGACACCCCGGCGCTGCGCGAAGAGATCAAGGGCAACCTCATCGCCAAAGAACTGGTGCTGCAGGAAGCCCGTCGCCGCGGCCTCGACAAGACCCCGCAGTTCACCGAACGCCTCGACAACCTGCGCGAAGAGCTACTGCAAAGCGCCCTCCTTGCCGACATCGTCAAGCAGAACCCGGTGAGCGACGCCCAGGTGAAGGCCGCCTACGACCAGCTCGCCGCCCAACTCAACGGCAGCAAGGAAGTGAAGGTGCGCCAGATCGTCGTCGCCAACGAGGCCGACGCGACCCGCCTGATCGCCGAATTGAAAAAAGGCGGCAACTTCGAGGCCGCCGCCCGTGCCAAGTCGATCCAGCCGGGCGCCAAACAGAACGGCGGCCAGATGGGCTGGGGCAACCTCAACACGATGGAAGCGCCGCTGGCCGAGGCCCTGAAGGGCATCGGCAAGGGCCAGTTCAGCGTCAAGCCGCTGCACTCGCGCCTGGGCTACCACGTGTTCAAAGTGGAAGAGATCCGCGACAGCAAGGCACCGGCGTTCAACGACGTGAAGCCGCAAATCGCCCGCGACCTGCAGCAGCGTGAGGTCGCCAAGGTGATCGAAGGCCTGCGCGGCAAGGCCAAGATCCAGTAAGCAAGGAATAACAAGAATGCGTAAAACCCTCGTCATTTCGGCCCTCGCCGTCGCTTTCGCCGGCCAGCTGGTCGTCGCCGCACCGGCCGCACCGGTTTCCCAGTCGCGCGTCGACGCCGTGATTCGCACCCTGGAAGCCCAGGGCCAGCAGGTCACGCCGCAGACGCGCGACATGGTGCGCGAACAGCTCGCGACCGCCGACCTCCTGAGCCAGGCGGCGGTGAAGAAAGGCCTCGACAAGACGCCGGAATTCCGCGCCGAGCTGGAAAACATGCAGGCTATGAGCCTGGCCAACCGGCTGATCCGCGACTACCAGAAGAGCAACCCGGTGACCGAGACCGAGCTGAAGGCGGCTTACGCCAAGCTCAAGGCCGAGATGCCCGAGAAGAAGAGCTACCACGCCCGCCACATCCTGGTAAAGACCGAGGCCGAGGCGAACGCGGTGATCGACGCGCTGCGTAAAGGCAAGCCGTTCGACGCGCTGGCGAAGGAAAAATCGCTCGACCCGGGCAGCAAGGCCAACGGAGGCGACCTGGGCTGGGCCGACGCCGAGAACTTCGTCCCGCCGTTCGCCGAAGCGCTGACCCGCCTCTCCAAGGGCCAGGTGACGTCCAAGCCGGTGAAGACCGAGTTCGGCTGGCACGTGATCAAGCTCGACGACGTGAAGACCGAGAGCGCGCCGCCGCTCGACGCGATCCGCCAGCAGCTCGAGCAGCGCGTGATGAGCGCCAAGGTCGACAAATTCATCGAAGGCATCAAGGCGCAGGCGAAGTAATCCCGCCCCGCCCAAGCCGCCGAAAAAGAAAACCCGCGACCTTGTCGCGGGTTTTTTCTTGTAGCCCCTCGCGTGTGTTCCTGGCGGCCGGCGGACCTTGCCGGACGCTGGGGGTTGGCCGAGCCCGGCCAACCTTCAATTCAAGTACTGACGACCGGCGACCTAATCGTCGTCATCGCCCTCGTCCTGCCACGACGGCGCGCGTTTTTCGAGAAAGGCGCTCACGCCCTCGATCTGCTCCGCTTCGCCGACGAGACCGAGCAGGCCCTCGCGCTCGAGCGACAGTTGCGCCTCGAGCGTGAGCTGCGGGCTCTTGGCGATCAGCGATCGCGCGACCGCCACCGCGCCCGGCGCCTGCTGGCCGACCTTGTTCGCGAGGCTGATCGCGGTGATCTTGGCGAGCCCGACGTCGACCACCTCTTCGACCAGCCCGATGCGGCGCGCTTCTTCGGCGTCGACCAGCTCGCCGCCGAGGATCATCCGCTTGGCCCACGCCAGGCCGACCTTGTCGGTCAGCGTCTTGGTGCCGCCGGCACAGGGCACGAGGCCGACGCGGGTTTCCGGCAGGCCGAGCCGTGCACCGCGTTCGGCGACTATGAAGTCGCAGGCGAGCGCGCATTCGAGACCGCCGCCTAGCGCGTAACCGTTGATCGCCGCGACCGTCACGCCGGGAAACGTCCGCAGCTTGCCGAAGGCGCTGGCGAAGGCGTCGATGATCGCCGTCGCCTCGTTGCGGTCGCCGCGCTTGAAGACGCCGATGTCGGCGCCGGCCGAGAAAAACTGTTCGCCTTCGCCGGTGAGCACCACCGCGTACACCCCGGCGTCGCCAGACAGCCCGGAGAGCGCGTCTTTCAGCTCGAGCAGCCCTTCGACCGTCCACACATTGGCCGGCGGGTGGACATGGGTCAGGATGGCGCACTTGCCCAGCTTTTCCACGATCAGTTGCTTGGCCATGATTCCTCCGTTCGGGCGGATGTGCGACGGGCCGGCCTGCCACCACCCAGCAACGTCCACCCCAGCAGGACAGACGCGTTTTTCTTTTTTATGGAATAAGCTGTAGACAACTTCCAGCTTTTTAAGCAAGTAATTTCACTTTTCATGGTCTGTTATCAATTGGTGCGCGCAGACCGCGTCGAAATCCCGGCAAACACGCGGTTTTCGTTAAAATAAGCGCTTTGCTCCGGAAGCCTTCCCGATGCTGGAAATCAACTGGCTGGCGCTGTTCGTCGTCGGACTGCTCGGCGGCGGGCATTGCGTCGGCATGTGCGGCGGCGTCGTCACCGCACTGTCGTTCGGCCTGCCGGCCAGCCGCGTGCGCTGGCCGCTGATGATCGCCTACAACCTCGGCCGCGTCGGCAGCTACACGCTGGTCGGCGCGCTCTTGGGCGCGCTCGCGCAAGCCGGGCTGTCGATGGCCGACTTCGCGCCGCTGCGCTGGGGTCTGTTCGTCGCCGCGCAGCTGATGCTGATCGCGCTCGGCCTGTATCTGGCCGGCCTGTCTGCGCTGGTCACGCGCTTCGAGACGCTCGGCCGACCATTCTGGCGGCGCGTGCAGCCTTTCATTGCCCGCTTCCTGCCGGTGCGCAAGCTCGGCCAGGCGCTGGCGGTCGGCGCGCTGTGGGGCTGGATGCCTTGCGGCCTCGTCTACAGCGCGAGCCTGTCGGCGCTCGCGTCGGGCAGCGCGCTCAAGGGCGCCTCTCTGATGCTCGCGTTCGGCCTCGGCACGCTGCCCAACCTGCTGTTGATGGGTGCCTTCGCCGACCGGCTGAAGACGCTGCTGCAAAAGCGCGCGCTACGGCTCGTCGCCGGGCTGTCGGTGCTCGCGCTCGGCGTCGTCGGCCTGCTTCAATGGTGGCTGGCGCAGCCGTTCTAAGCCCCGCCCTTCCGTCCCTTACTCCCCCTCAAGGTTGGCCGAACCTGTTGTTTTTCGGTCGGCCGACAGCGTGCCGCATTGCGCCGGATCAAATCCTCTTTTAATATTTCAGAAATTACTGAAATTTCAAAAAACCATGCATCTCTCTCCGCTCAACGAACGCTTCGTGCTGCACTTCGGCGAAATGGGCAGCCGCTGGGGCGTGAACCGCACCGTCGGCCAGATCTACGCGGTGCTGTTCCTCGCGCCCGAACCGATGAACGCCGACCAGATCGTCGACGCGCTCGGCATCTCGCGCTCCAACGTCAGCATGGGCCTGAAGGAACTGCAGTCGTGGCGGCTGGTGAAGCTCGTCCACCAGATAGGCGATAGGCGTGACTACTTCGAGACGCCTAAGGAAGTGTGGGACATCTTCCGCACCTTGGCCGAGGAAAAGCGCAAGCGCGAGGTCGAGCCGACGCTGACGCTGCTGCGCGACGCGCTGATGGAAACGCCGGTCGACGAGGCCGAACGCCACGCGCAAGAGCGCATGCGCGAGATGCACCAGCTGATCGAACTGGCGACCGGCTGGTTCGACGAGGTGCAGCGCCTGTCGCCCGACACGCTAGAAAAGCTGATGCGCCTCGGCGCGCGCGTGCAGAAGGTGCTCGAGTTCACGGGCCGCTCGCGCGGCAAGGCCGACAAGGAATGACCGCGATGCGCCGCCCGACACGGACCGGCCTGCCGCTGTGGCTCGAGATCACGCTGGTGCTCGCCTTGAAGGCGGCGCTGTTGTGGTGGGCGTGGTCGCTGTGGTTTGCCGAGCCGGTCGCGCGCCACATGACCGTGCCCGAGGCCGCCGTCACGCAGAAGTTGCTCGGCCAACCTATACAAAACGAATCGCAACTAACGGAGAATAACGATGCTACCCGCCGCTGACGTGGTGGAACTGTCGCGCCTGCAGTTCGGGCTGACGGCGATGTTCCACTTCCTGTTCGTGCCGCTGACGCTCGGCCTGTCGTGGATCCTGGTGATCTGCGAATCGGTCTACGTGATGACAAGGCGCGAGGTCTACAAGGACATGACCCGCTTCTGGGGCAAGCTGTTCGGCATCAACTTCGCGATGGGCGTCACCACCGGGCTGACGCTCGAGTTCCAGTTCGGCACCAACTGGGCGTACTACTCGCACTACGTCGGCGACATCTTCGGCGTGCCGCTGGCGATCGAGGGGCTGATGGCGTTCTTTCTCGAGTCGACCTTCGTCGGCCTGTTCTTCTTCGGCTGGGACCGGCTGTCGCGCGTCAAGCACCTGATGGTGACCTTCCTCGTCGCGCTCGGCTCGAACCTTTCCGCGCTGTGGATCCTGATCGCCAACGGCTGGATGCAGAATCCGGTCGGCGCCGAGTTCAACCTCGACACGATGCGGATGGAGCTGACCAGCATGGCCGACGTGTTCTTCAACCCGGTCGCGCAGGTGAAGTTCGTCCACACGGTCGCAGCCGGCTACGTCGCCGCGGCGATGTTCGTGCTCGGCGTGTCGAGCTGGTATCTGTTGAAGGCGCGCGACACCGGCTTCGCCCTCAGGTCGTTCGCGGTCGCGGCCGGCTTCGGCATGGCGTCGGTGCTGTCGGTGATCGTGCTCGGCGACGAGTCGGGCTACACCACCGGCGAGGTGCAGAAGGTGAAGCTCGCCGCGATCGAGGCCGAGTGGGACACGGAACCGGCGCCGGCGGCGATCACCGCCTTCGGCCTGCCCAACCAGGATAAGGAGCGCACCGACTACGCGGTGAAGATTCCGTACCTGCTCGGCCTGATCGCGACCCGCTCGATCGACCAGCCGGTCACCGGTATCAAGGAGCTGAAGAGGGAGCACGAGGCGCGCATCGTCAACGGCATCCCTGCCTACGCCGCGCTCGCCCGCATCAAATCGGGCGAGGACACGCCGGCGTTGAGACAGCAGTTCGACGAGCACAAGGCCGACTTGGGCTTTGCGCTGCTGTTGAAGAAGTACACGCCTAACGTCGTCGACGCGACGCCGCAGCAGATCAAGGCCGCCGCCGACGACACCATCCCGCGGGTCGCGCCGCTGTTCTGGTCGTTCCGGCTGATGGTCGGCCTCGGGATGCTGTTCCTGTTCATCTTCGCCGCGTCGCTGTGGTTCCTGGTGCGCAAGAACCTCGCGCCTCAGCGCTGGCTGCTGAAGCTCGCGGTATTCGCGATCCCGCTGCCGTGGGTCGCGATCGAGGCCGGCTGGTTCGTCGCCGAGTACGGCCGCCAGCCGTGGACGATCTCGGGCGTACTGCCGACGCGGCTGTCGGCGTCCATGCTCGACGCGAGCCAGCTCTACTTCAGCCTGATCGGCCTCTTGGGCATCTACACGCTGCTGTTCGTGATCGAGATGTACCTGATGCTCAAATACATCCGGCTCGGCCCGGCTAGCCTAAACACCGGCCGCTACCACGGCGAAGGCTCGGCCAACCCTGCGACGGAGAATCCCCATGCCTGATTACGAAACACTGAAACTTCTATGGTGGGCGATCATCGGCGTGCTGTTGATCGGCTTCGCGGTGCTCGACGGCTTCGACATCGGCGCTGCGATGCTGTTGCCCTTCATCGGCCACGACGACACCGAGCGGCGCCTCGTCATCAACGCGGTCGGCCCGACCTGGGAGGGCAACCAGGTGTGGCTGGTGACCGCCGCCGCCGCGCTGTTCGCCGCGTGGCCGCTCGTGTACGCCGCCGCGTTCTCGGTGCTGTACGGCGCACTGATGGTCGTGCTGTTCGGGCTGTTCCTGCGCCCGGTCGGCTTCGATTACCGGAGTAAATTGGCCGACCCGCGCTGGCGTAACGGCTGGGACTGGGCACTGTGCGTCGGCTCGGCGGTCCCGGCGCTGCTATTCGGGATCGTTTTCGGCAACCTCTTCGTCGGCCTGCCGTTCGCGTTCGACGGCGAGATGCGCGTGCGCTATGACGGCAGCTTCTTCGACCTGTTGAACCCGTTCTCGCTCTACTGCGGCGTCGTGTCGGTCGCGATGCTGCTCAACCACGGCGCGGTCTTCCTCGCCGGCAAGACGCGCGGCGAGCTGCAGACGCGCGCCGGCTTCATCGCGCTGTGGAGCGGGTTCGCGACCGCCGCGCTGTTCGCCGCAGGCGGCGCTTGGGTCGCGCAGCTCTCCGGCTGGCATCTGACCGAGATCGGCGCGCTCGGCGGCGTGCTGTCGCCGCTGTCCAAGACCGTGAGCACGGCACCCGACTGGTTCGGCAACTTCCGCGCGCAACCGATGCTCGCGGCGGTGCCGACCGCCGGCGTCGCGCTGCCGCTGATCGCCAGCCTCGTCGCCGTAAAGGGTTGGCCGAGGGTCGGGCTCGCAGCGAGCGGCACAGGCGTCGCCGCGATCATAATGACCGCCGCCGCAGCGCTGTTCCCGTTCGTGCTGCCGTCGTCGCTCGACGCGGCGTCGAGCCTCACGTTGTGGGACGCGACGTCGAGCCACAAGACGCTCGCGATCATGCTCGGCCTGGTCGCGGTTTTCATGCCGATCATCCTCGTCTACACCCGCTGGGTGTACCGCGTGATGCGCGGCCCGGTGACCGCCGAGCGCTTAGATACCGACACCCACAGCTACTAAGGAGAAACCATGTGGTATTTCGCCTGGATCCTCGGCCTCGGCCTCGCACTCAGCCTCGGCATCATCAACGTGATGTGGCTCGAGAGCCACTACGCTTTCGGCGTACGCGACGAGGAGAAGACGCGCCGCCGCTTCGAAGAACACCGTTGAGCTTCAAGCCATGAAAAAAGCCGGCCCTCGGGCCGGCTTTTTCGTTCCGCAGTCCTTACTTCAGCGCCTTCAGCAAGGTGTCGGCGTTGTAGCGGAACAGCGCGACGAAGCTCGGTGCCGGGCCGCTAGGCGCCGACAGCGCATCCGAGTACAGCTTGCCGACCACCTTCACGCCGGCCTCGCGCGACAGTTGGCCGAGCAGCTTCTGGTCGGCCATGTTCTCGAAGAACACCGCGCTCACCTTCTGCTTCTTCACCTCGCGCACGATCTGCGCGACGCCCTTGGCCGACGCCTCGCTCTCGGTGCTCACGCCCTGCGGCGCGATGAAACGGATGCCGTAACGCTTACCCAGATAAGGAAACGCGTCGTGGCTGGTCAGTACCTTGCGGCGCTCGGCCGGGATCGCGGAAAAGCTCTTGATCGCCCAAGCGTCGAGCTCCTTCAGCTTGGCCGTATAAGCACTCGCACGACCGCGGTAATAGTCGCGGCCCGCCGGGTCGGCCTTCTCGAGCGCCGCCTCGATGTTGGCGACGTAACGCTGCGCCGCCAAGAGGTCGTGCCAGGCGTGCGGGTTGATCTCGCCGTGGTCGTGACCTTCGTGGCCGCCGTGGCCGTGTTCTTCGTGCTCTTCGATCGGCTTCACGCCCTTCGCCGCCTCGACGGTGATGCCCTTGAAGCCGGCCGAACGCGACAGGCGCGACAGCCAGCCCTCGAAACCGAGACCGTTGGCGACGAACACCTTCGCACCGGCGACTCGCTTCACGTCGGCCGGCGTCGGCTGGTAGACGTGCGCGTCCTGGTCGGCGCCGACCAGCGACACGACGTCGACGCGGTCGCCGCCGACTTCGCGCGTCATGTCGGCGACGATGGAAAAGCTCGCCACCACCGGCAGCTTGGCCGCGAACGCCGACAGCGGGCCGGTCATCAGGGCCAGAGCCAACAGGGTTTTCTTCATCGTGCGAACTCCTTTATGGAAAGCGAAGCGGTGCCAAGGCTGGCCTGACCGAGCGAGGCAAGCGCAGCGTCGCGAGGAAATGCTCGGCCAACCTTGCTACTCAGAGATCACTGCTCGAAATGGCGCGAACGGATGTAGCGCGGCAGCGCGCCGCCGGCCGGCGCGAACAGCAGCGAGAACAGGTAGACGACGCCGGCCAACAGGATGATCGCCGGGCCGGACGACAGCTCGAAGTGGTAGGACAGGAGCAAGCCGCCGAGCCCCGACGCGAACGCGACGCTCACCGACGTCAGCATCATGCCGCCTACCGAGTGCGACCACAGCCGCGCAGTGATCGCCGGCAGCATCATCAGGCCGACCGCCATCAAGGTGCCGAGCGCCTGGAAGCCGGCGACGAGGTTCAGCACGACCAGCATCAGGAACAACAGATGCCACAGCCCGCCCTTCGCGCCGACCGCGCGCATGAACACCGGGTCGAGACTTTCGAGCATCAGCGGGCGGTAGATGACCGCCAGCGTGAACAAGGTCACCGTCGCGACCGACGCGATCAATACCAGCGCGGCGCTATCGACGGCGAGCACCGAGCCGAACAGGATGTGCATCAGGTCGACGTTGCTGCCGCTCTTCGACACGATCAAGACGCCGAGCGCGAGCGACATCAAAAAGAAGGCCGCGAAGCTCGCGTCTTCCTTGACGCCGGTGAAACGCGTCGCGAGGCCCGCCATCAGCGCGACCAGCACGCCGGCGACGAAGCCGCCGACGCTCATCGCCGGCAGACTCAAACCGGCGACGAGGAAGCCGATCGCCGCGCCGGGCAGCACCGCGTGGCTCATCGCGTCGCCCATCAGGCTCATGCGGCGCATCACCAGCATCAGCCCTACCGGGCCGCTGCCGAGCGCGAGCGCCAAACAACCGGCGAGCGCGCGGCGCATGAAGCCGAAGTCGGCGAACGGCGCGAAAAAGAGTTCGTAAAGATGCGACATCACGCGGCCTCCCCGTCGACGCGGCACACCGGCGCGTGTTCCTGCCAGTGCGCTGCGCGGTCTACTGCGCGCCTGAGATTGGCGTCGGTCAGCACGGTCTCGGTCCTGCCCCAGGCGACCACTTCGCGCGCCATCAGCAAGGTGTGCGGGAAGTAGGCGTGCACCTGCTCGTAGTCGTGCAGCACCGCGACCACGGTGCGGCCTTCGGCACGCCAGCGGCGCACCAGCGCCAACAGGTCGTAAGTGGTCTTCGCGTCTACCGCGTTGAACGGTTCATCCAACAGAATCAGACGCGCGTCCTGCACCAGGATGCGCGCGAACAGCACGCGCTGGAACTGGCCGCTCGACAGCGCCGAGATCGGCCGCTGCGCGAACTCGGTCAACCCTACGGTAGCCAGCGCCTCGGCGACGCGTGCGATGCCGGCTCGGCCGACGCCGCCGAACGGCCCGGTGCGGTGCCACAGGCCCGAAAGCACCAGGTCCTCTACGTTGATCGGCAGGCTGCGGTCGATTTCCGATTGTTGCGGCAGATAGGCGATGTCGGCGCGGCGGTAGGACATCACCGCCCTGCCCGAATCGGGGCGCAGCGCGCCGACCATGGCCTTGAGCAGCGTGCTCTTGCCGGCGCCGTTAGGCCCGAAGATCGCGGTCGCATCGCCCTCGGCGAAGGCGCCGGACACATGGTGCACCGCCGGGTGGCGCTGGTAGGAAACGGTCAGGTTCTCGAGGACGAGGCTCATGCTTCACCTCCCAACGCCCACGCGACCACGCCCCACAGCAGTGCGAGCAGGCCGGCGGCCAGCACCAGCCGCTGCCAAGCGGCCATCGCCATCAGGCTCGGCCAACCTTGCGCCGGCAGCGGCTCGACGTGTGCGTGTGCGTGTGCGTGCGTCGAGGGATCGTGTGTCGAATGATCATGCGGCGTGCTCATCGCTTGCCCTCCTTCTCGAGACAAGAGGCCAGCGTCGACTCGATCGCCGCGGCGTCGATGGGTTCGGTCGCGATCAGCTCGAAACGACTGTCGCGCCGCCACGCGACCTGGCTCGCGCCCCACTGCCCCTCGGCCCAGTTCAGCCACACGAAGGAATCGAGCACGCGGAACACGCCCTTGGCGCGCGCGAGGCCCGGCTGAAGTTTGGGCAGCTCGTCGAAAAAGCGCGTCAGCTTCTCGCCGCAGAAGTTGCGCTCGGCGTCGAAGGTGAAGCCCTCCGACTGCCAGGCGCTCGCGGCATCCTTCGCCACCGCCGGTCGGTAGCGTGATTTCTCCGCAAACGGCAGGTCGAGCCACGCCGGGTCGATCTCGCCCTGGCTGACCTCGGCGATGAGCGCCTTGGGCGGGAACAGCGCAGCGGCCTGCTCGCGGAAAGCGGTCAAGGAGACTTCGTCGGCCATCTCGGCCTTGTTCGCGACGAGCACGTCGGCGATCGCAACCTGGTCGCGGTACAAGGGCTGACGCGCGTAATCGGGGTTCACGAACTGGCGCGGATCGACGACGGTGACGACCGCGCCTATCGTCAGCGCGTCGCCGAGCGGCTTCTCGTTCAGCTCGTCGATGACGCCGGCCGCGTGCGCGAGGCCGCTCGCCTCGATCAACAGCCGGTCGGGCCGCTCGCGGCGCAGCAGCGTCGCGACGGTCGCGGTCATCTGCGGGCCGGCGACGCAGCACAGGCAGCCGCCGGCGATCTCGGCGACCGGCAGGCCGTCCTGGCTGAGCGCGGCGCCGTCGATGCCGACCTCGCCGAACTCGTTGACGATCACCGCCCAGCGCTCGTGCGCCGGGCGGCGGGCGATCAGGGCCTTCAGCGCGGTGGTCTTGCCCACGCCCAGAAAGCCGGAAAACAGGTTGACGATGGTCTTTTTCATGCTCGGCAGGCCTGGCAGGTGCCGGTCAGCACCAGGTTTTGCGGCGTCACGGCGAAGCCGGCGGCGGCGGAAGCGTCGCGCAGCGCAGCCATCGGGCCGGTGGCGTCCAGCTCGGTCACGCCGCCGCAGCGTTCGCACACCAGGATCATCCCCTCGTGCGGGCAGTCGAAGTGCTCGCAGACGATGAAGCCGTTCAGCGCCTCGACGCGGTGGAGCAATCCGTTCTCTACGAGAAAGTCGAGCGCGCGGTAGACGGTAGGCGGCGCGGCGACGCCGCGCTCCTTCTGCAGGTCGGCCAGCACCTGATAGGCCTTGACCACGCCGGGGTAGCCGAGCACCAGCTCGAGCACCCGGCGGCGCAGCGCGGTCAGCTTGCAGCCGAGACGCTGGCAATGCTGTTCGGCCGCGGCGAGAAAGGCGGTTTTGTCCATGGGGACCGGATAATGAGAGGGTCGGGAAGGATGTGAATGTTACTCTATAACATCATGCAAAACAAGGCGGCCCAGCCAACCTTGGGATCGGCAGAGCCTTTTTCATCCGCCCAAATAAAAAGGCCGGGAATCGTCCCGGCCTTTCTCGTTTTGTGCAGCCGACTTACACGCCGGCCTCATGCGCCTGCTCGTCGGCGTGGTAGCTCGAGCGCACCATCGCGCCGACCGCCGCGTGGCGGAAGCCCATGTCGTAGGCACGCCCCTCGTACTGCTTGAACAGGTCCGGGTGCACGTAGCGCAGCACCGGCAGGTGGCCGGCGGACGGCTGTAGGTACTGGCCGATGGTGATCATGTCGATGTCGTGCGCGCGCATGTCGGCCATCACCTCGTAGACCTCCTCGTCGGTCTCGCCGAGGCCGACCATGATGCCCGACTTGGTCGCGACGTCCGGGTTGCGCGCCTTGAAGTCCTTCAGGAGCTTCAGCGAGTGCAGGTAGTCCGAACCGGGGCGCGCCTGCTTGTAGAGGCGCGGCGAGGTCTCGAGGTTATGGTTCATCACGTCGGGCGGCGTCGCCGACAGGATGTCGAGCGCGATCTCGAGCCGGCCGCGGAAGTCGGGCACCAGCACCTCGATCTGCGTGGAGGGCGAGGTCTTGCGGATCTCGGCGATGCAGTCGGCGAAGTGCTGCGCGCCGCCGTCTCGCAGGTCGTCGCGGTCGACCGACGTGATCACGACGTACTTGAGCTTCAGCGCGGCGACGGTTTCGGCCAGGTGGCGCGGCTCGTCGGGGTCGAGCGCGTTCGGCCGGCCGTGGCCGACGTCGCAGAACGGGCAACGACGCGTGCAGATGTCACCCATGATCATGAAGGTCGCGGTGCCCTTGCTGAAGCATTCGCCGATGTTCGGGCAGCTCGCTTCTTCGCACACGGTGTACAGCTTCTGCTCGCGCAGGATGTTCTTGATCTCGAAGAAACGCTGGCCGCCCGGGATCTTGGCGCGGATCCACTCCGGCTTCTTCAGCTTTTCTTCCAGCGGCACGATCTTGATCGGGATCCGCGCGGTCTTGGCTTCGCCCTTGTGCTTTACGCCGGCCGCATTGTCGAGTTTCATGCTGTCTCCTTCTTGATCACGGTCAGGTGGCGCTCCAGGTGGGGCAGCAGCCTGCGGGCCGCCTCCTCTACCGTGACCGGCGCCCCGACATCCTTCATCTGCGTTACTTTCAGGTTGGCGTAACCGCAGGGGTTGATCCAATTGAACGGCGTCAGGTCCATGTCGACGTTCAGGCTGAGGCCATGGTACACCGCCCCGTTCTTGATCCTTAAACCGAGCGCGGCGATCTTCGCGCCGTCGACGTAGACGCCGGGCGCGTCGCGGTCGCCGACCGCTTCAACACCGAACTCGGCCATGAGGTCGATCACCGCGTTCTCGATGCGTTGCACCAGCTCGCGCACGCCGATGCCCATGCGCTTGAAGTCGATCAACAGGTAGGCGACCAGCTGGCCCGGCCCATGGTAGGTCACCTGGCCGCCGCGGTCGATCTTGACGACCGGGATGTCGGTCGCGCGCAACAGGTGCTCTTCCTTGCCGGCGAGACCCAAGGTATAGACGGGCGGATGCTCGAGCAGCCAGATCTCGTCCTGCGTGTCGCGCGTGCGCGCGTCGGTGAACGCCTGCATCGCGCGCCAGGTCGGCTCGTAGTCGACCCGGCCGAGGTATTTGACGAGGCGCTCCACGTTTCAGAGCACCACTTTGACCATCGGGTGGCTGGTCAGCGCGCGGTAGATGTTGTCGAGCTGCTCGCGGCTCTCGGCGGTGATCGTCACCGTCAGCGACAGGAAGCGCCCGCTCGAGCTCTCGCGCACGTCGACGTCGACGTCGGTCGTGGCCGGCGCATGGCCCTGCACCACGGCAAGGATGGTCGCGGCGAACGCGTCGTGCCGCTCGCCCATGATCTTGAGCGGAAAGCGGCAGGGAAATTCGAATACATCGGTCTGTTGTTCGGTCGTCATCATCGTGCTCCTACGTACTTAAGCTCGGCCAACCTTGAAGGGTTGGCCGAGCCCCGCCGGTTTGTTACATGCCCAGCAACAGCTTCAGGCTGTCCCACAGGCGGCCGAAGAAGCCGCCCTCGCCGACGCTCTGCAGCGCCACGACCGGGCGCTCGAGCACCGGCTTGCCGTCGAGGCTGACCTTGAGCGTGCCGACCTGCTGGCCGGCCTTGATCGGCGCGATCACCGGCTGCTGGGTGGTCAGCTCGGCCTTGAGTCGGCCGGCCTGGCCCTTGCTGACGGTAGTGAACACGTCCTGGTTGAAGCCGATCGGCAGTTTGGCGGCGTCGCCCTTGTAGACCGGCACTTCGGAAACCGGTTTCGCTGCGGCGTAAAGTTTGGGCGTATCGAAGAACTGCAAGCCGTAGTTGAGCAGCTTGGAGCTTTCCACCGCGCGCGCCTCGGGGCTGGCGGTGCCGACCACCACCGACACCACGCGACGGCCGTCGCGATGGCTGGAGGCGATCAGGTTGTAGCCGGCGCTGTCGGTGAAGCCGGTCTTCATGCCGTCGACGAAGGGGTCGCGGTACAGCAGCAGGTTGCGGTTGGGCTGGGTGATGCCGTTATACGTGAACGACTTCAGCGAGTAAATCGGGTAGAACTCGGGGAAGTCGCGCACGATGGACGACGCCAGCGTCGACAGGTCGCGCACCGTCGTGTAGTGGTTCGCATCGGGCAGGCCGGTCGAGTTCATGAACCGCGTGTGGTTCATGCCGAGCCGCTTGGCCTCTCGCGTCATCAGCTGCGCGAACACTTCCTCGCTGCCGGCGATCGCCTCGGCCAACGTCACGCACGCGTCGTTGCCCGACTGCACGATCATGCCCTTGATCAGGTCGTCGACGCGGGTCGGCACCTTCGGGTCGAGGAACATGCGCGAGCCCTCGGTCTTCCAGCCCTTGGGCGACACGCTCAGCGCCTGCTCGAGCGTCAGGCGCTTTTCCTTCAGCGCCTTAAATGTCAGGTAGGCGGTCATCAGCTTGGTCAGCGATGCCGGTTCGATGCGCGTGTCCGCATCGCGGGTGGCGATAGGCTGACCGCTTTGCGCGTCGAGCAGGAAGTAGGCGGTGCCGGCGATCTCGGGTACCGGCGGCACGAAAGCGGTATTGGCAAAACTGAGGGCGGGCACGGCCAGCGACGCGGCCAGGATGAGCTGCTTCAAGCGATGTTTCATGTGTTCCAACGACCAGTAGAGGCGGGTTATGGACTGGGGGCGAAAGGCGACGAGTATACACCCCGCGCACGGCCGCCGCCCGTCGCCTTTGTTAAGCGGCGCGGGCCGGGCAGACCCTGTCTAGTCCGTTCCTAAGCCGTCAAGTTCCTGCTACCCTGATCGCTTCCCTAAGCCTTCCTCGAAACAACGGTTCGCCCATGCCTACGCAAGACTATCTGGAACGCATCCTCACCTCGCGGGTTTACGATGTCGCGGTGGAAACCCCGCTCGAGCTGGCCCCCAACCTCTCGCGCCGTTTCGACAACCGCATCTTGCTCAAGCGTGAAGACCTGCAACCGGTGTTCTCGTTCAAAATCCGTGGCGCGTACAACAAGATGTCGCGCCTGACGGCCGAACAGCTGCAAAAAGGCGTGATCACCGCCAGCGCCGGCAACCACGCGCAGGGCGTCGCGCTGTCGGCGCAGAAGCTCGGCTGCGAAGCGATCATCGTGATGCCGGTCACCACGCCGCAGATCAAGATCGACGCCGTCACCGGCCGCGGCGGCAAGGTCGTGCTGTTTGGCGACTCGTATTCGGACGCCTACCAGCACGCGATGACGCTGGTCGCGGAAACCGGACGCACCTACATCCCGCCGTTCGACGACCCGGACGTGATCGCCGGCCAGGGCACCATCGGCATGGAGATCCTGCGCCAGCACCCTGACGACATCCACGCGGTGTTCGTCGCGATCGGCGGCGGCGGCCTCGCCGCCGGCGTCGCCAGCTACATCAAGCGGCTGAAGCCCGAGATCAAGGTCATCGGCGTGCAGTCGGTCGATTCCGACGCGATGAAGCAGTCGATCGACGCCGGCCACCGCGTCGAACTGAAGGACGTCGGCCTGTTCGCCGACGGCGTCGCGGTCAAGCTGGTCGGCGAGGAAACCTTCCGCATCTGCCGCGAACTGCTCGACGAAATCATCCTCGTCGACACCGACGCCATCTGCGCGGCGATCAAGGACATCTTCGAAGACACCCGCTCGATCACCGAACCGGCGGGTGCGCTGGCGGTGGCCGGCGCCAAGGCCTATATCGAGCGCGAAGGCTGCACCGGCAAGACGCTGGTCGCGGTCGCCTGCGGCGCCAACATGAACTTCGACCGCCTGCGCCACGTGTCCGAGCGCTCGGAACTCGGCGAGCGGCGCGAAGCGATCATCGCCGTCACCATCCCCGAAGCGCCGGGCAGCTTCAAGAAGTTCTGCGCGGTGATTGGCAACCGCAGCATCACCGAGTTCAACTACCGCTACGCCGACCCGAAGACCGCGCACGTCTTCGTCGGCGTGCAGATCGCCAAGCGCGACGACGTGGCGACCATCATCGCCGACCTCGAAGCCAACGGCCTGTCGGGCATCGACCTCACCGACAACGAACTGGCGAAGCTGCACATCCGCCACCTGGTCGGCGGCCACGCGCCCGAACTCAAGCACGAGCGCGTGTTCCACTTCGAATTTCCCGAGCGCCCGGGCGCGCTGTTGCGCTTCCTGAACGCGATGCGCACCGACTGGAACATCAGCCTGTTCCACTACCGCAACCACGGCGCCGACTACGGCCGCGTGCTGGTCGGCATCCAGGTCCCCGAGGACGACGACGCCGAATTCCAGGCCTTCCTCGACGGCCTCGGCTTCCCGTGGAGCGAGGAAACGCACAACCCGGCCTACACGCTGTTCCTCGGTCGCGGCAACGGGGTGAAGGCATGATCCGCGCCGTCCTGTTCGACCTCGACGGCACGCTGGCCGACACCGCGCTCGACCTCGGCAACGCGCTCAACGCCCTGCTGGCCGAGAACGGCCGCCCCGCCCAGCCCGAATCGGCGACCCGGCCGATCGCGTCGCACGGCGCGCGCGGACTGATCCGCCTCGGCTTCGGCATCGAAGGCGACCACCCAGACTTCCCGACGCTGCGCGCGCGCTACCTCGACCTCTACGACGCGCACTTCGAGAACAACCCTATCCTGTTTCCCGGCGTGCCGGAACTGATCGCAAGCTTGGCCGAGCAGGACATCCCGTGGGGCATCGTCACCAACAAGCCCGAGCGCTTCACCCACCGCCTGTTGCCGCTTTTGCCCTTCCCGTCCGCGCCGGCCGTCGTCGTCAGCGGCGACACCGCCGGCGCGCCGAAGCCCGACCCGCGGCCGATGCTGTACGCGTGCGAGGTCCTCGACATTCCGCCCGAGCACTGCCTGTACCTGGGCGACGCGGAACGCGACATCGAGGCCGGGCGCAAGGTCGGCATGAAGACGCTGATCGCCAACTGGGGCTACATCGCCGAGAACGATAATCCGGAAGCCTGGGGCGCCGACGGCGCGATCGAGCACCCGCTCGACCTCATCGCCCACTTGTAAGGAACTATCCCGGGACCGCGATTGTCGATATAATTGCGGTTCCACATCTGGGGGCGACCTGGCTTCGACGGGGGTTGCGAAGCGGATGAGGGCATACCGGGATTTCAGTTACCCCGTAAAACGCTGAATTTTTTTAGTCGCAAACGACGAAACTTACGCTCTAGCCGCCTAACGGTGGCTAGACACTGCAACGGTTCGCTGATGGGCCGGGTGGGTCAAACTACTGCAGTGTCATTTTACATCAGCTAGCTCTGTGTCGGGTCGCTTGACCCAGAGCGAAACTCAAGGCGACTCGCCTATGCTCAGCCTGCCCGTCGGCGGAGTAGCAGGTTAAATCCAAATGACACGGCTAAGTATGTAGAACTCACCGTAGAGGATTTCCGGACGCGGGTTCGATTCCCGCCGCCTCCACCAAATCCGGCTTCCATGACGTGTCATGGAAGATCAAAACCCGCTAGCTGCAAGGCTTAGCGGGTTTTTTGTTGTCTCGCGTCGTGTCAGGACGTGCCTTGACATACCGCCACCCCTCACGGTAGTTATGTCGGTATTCCATCGCTGCGAAACCCCGCATGCCGACAAAACCCTACGAAACCCAGCATCCAAGCGGGTTTCAGCCATCCGCTGCCCCCTACAAGGTCCGTTACGGGAAAAACCTCGTCCTGCTGGTCGAGCCTCGGGGCGGCAAATACTGGCGCATGAACTACCGGTTCGAAGGCAAGCGCAAGACCCTCGCCTTGGGGGTGTTCCCGGCGGTCTCGCTCGAAGAGGCGCTGATGCGGCGGGATGAGGCCCAAGCCCTGCTTGCGGACGGAATCGATCCGATGGATGAGCGCAAGACCGCCAAGGCGGCCCGGCCAAAGCCGATGCGACGCGCCCTGCGATTCAGCCTGTCTGAGACTGGCGGGCTCGACATTGAAACACCAGCCAATCACATCCGGCTTTCCCCCGCTCAGACCCAAGCACTGATCGAGTTTCTAGCCGAGCAAGGCGCCTTGAAGGGAGACGAGCCATGCCGCTAACCGACACTACCTGCAAGAACGCAAAGCCCAAGCCCGATGGCAAGCCGGCCAAGTTCGCCGACGAAAAGGGCATGTACCTACTGGTCAGCCAGACCGGCAAATACTGGCGCATGGACTACCGCTTCGCGGACAAGCGCAAGACCCTCGCCTTGGGCGTCTACCCGGAAGTCAGCCTGAAAGACGCGCGCGAGAAGCGCGACGAGGCCCGCCGGCTGTTGGCCAAGGGGATCGACCCCGGCGAGCATCGCAAGCAGGCCAAGACCAGCAAGCGGCTACAGGCGGCGAACAGCTTCGAGGCCATCGCCCGCGAATGGTTTGCCAAGTACCTGCCGACCTGGACGTCGGGCCATGCCGACAAAATCCTGCGCCGCCTTGAGCGCGACATTTTTCCGTGGCTGGGCGCGCGCCCGATGGGCGAGATTACCGCCCCCGAGCTGCTGACCGCCTTACAGCGCGTCGAGAAGCGCGGAGCCATCGAGACGGCGCACCGCGCGATGCAGAATTGCGGCCAGGTGTTCCGCTATGCCGTCGCCACCGGCCGCGCCGAGCGCAACCCGGCAGCCGATCTGCGCGGCGCGCTCGCCCCCGTCGTCAAAGCCTCCTTCCCGACCATCACCGACCCCGCCCGTATCGCCGAGCTGCTGCGCGCGATTGACGGCTACGCCGGTTCGTTCGTCACGCAATGCGCGCTGCGCCTCGCCCCGCTGGTGTTCGTGCGGCCGGGCGAACTGCGCCAGGCGGAATGGCAGGAAATCGACCTTGAGCACGCGCTATGGGTGATCCCGGCCGAGCGGATGAAGATGCGGGAGAAACACGTCGTGCCGCTGTCGTCGCAGGCCGTGACGGTGCTGCAAGAGCTGCACGCTCTGACGGGACTTGGACGGTATGTCTTCCCCGGCGCGCGCACCAACGGCCGCCCTATGTCGGAAAATACCGTCAACGCCGCCTTGCGCCGGCTGGGGTACGACAAGGACGACATGACCGGCCACGGCTTCCGCCACATGGCCTCGACGCTGCTGAACGAACAGGGCTGGAACCGCGACGCCATCGAGCGCCAGCTCGCGCACGCCGAGCGCAACAGCATCCGCGCGACCTACAACTACGCTGAATACCTGCCCGAGCGCAGCAAGATGATGCAAGCGTGGGCCGACTACCTGGACGGCTTGAAGGCCGGGACGAAAGTGACGCCGATCTTCAAGACCGCCTGACACCAGCTTTGCCGCGCCTAGATCGGCCAATCGAAAAGCCAGAACCCTGGTGGCCTGGCGTGGCAATCAACCTCCGAGGAGCAAGGGGAGCACGATGCAGATACAAATCGATTACGCAGCCTTCGTTAAGCTATGCCGGGTGCAGCCACCGACAGAATGGGCGCCTGGGTTCCACGTCAAGCACGACGGCGTTTATGTGACCCCGGCTCCCGACGATGTCCTGCTGACCCCTACCGAACGCGCCGGATTGGCGTGGCATCCTACGGGTGATCTGACCCGGCCGGCACTCCGCTTCCCATGCTCATTGAATGAATTGCAGGATTTTCTCGACGACAGCGGGAATTATCCCGTTATCGACTCCTTCGAGATGGCCGATTTTGTCTTGCAAACGGTGGCTCAAGCACCTTCCGATGATGACGCCGAAGATCGCGCACGGTCGGCCTCTCCCACTGAACGCGACAATCTGATGAAAATGCTGGGCGGCATGGCACTGCTTATCGCAGAAAAGAGAGGCCAGTACAGGCGGGGTGAAAATCCAAACGCCTCGGCCATCGCCGAAGCAGTCGTCGCAATCATCGAGCGCCTTCCCAGCTCCAACGCTTACGGGCTGAGTGCTGAGAACATCCGCAAGAAGCTGTCAGAGGCGGTCCGACTTCTGGTAGACGCCTGATTTACCATTTACCTTTGGTAGTTACCAGAAGCCCCGCCAAGGGGCTTTTAATCTGCATGCCATGTCACAACAGCCAAGAAAGGGCAATGACATGGCCAAGCAAGCCACCATTACCAAACTGACCTCGGCCACCGCCGACAAGTCGATCAAGATCGCACCGGCCCAAGCCGGCATCCTCGCCACCTACGGCGCATTGCCCGCCACCGGCTATGTCCGCCTGTCCGACCTGCGTCCGATCATCCCGTTCAGCGACTCGACGCTGTGGCGCCGCATCCGCGCTGGCACGTTTCCGGCACCGGTCAAAATCTCCGAGCGCGTCACCGCCTGGCGCGCCGAGGCCGTGCGCCAGTGGCTCGACGAACAGGGTCAACCGGCATGAGGGGAGCGACGATGCAAAAGAAAAACGCCCGCCACGCTGAGCCACGTTCGGAGTGCAAGACATGACACTTGAACAAATGAGAATCGACCTGCTCGACGCCATGCTCGACGCCGGCATCCGCCCGGCGAAAGCCGGGTTCGCTCCGGTACTGGATGGCAAGCCGCAGCGATTCGACACCGAAGGCCGCGCCGGCAAGAAAGATGGCTGGATTTATTGTCACACCGATGGGCGCGACGCTTGGGGCGCGTTCGGAGACTGGAAAACCGGTCAGCGCGAAAACTGGTGCAGCCGAAACCCCAGCACGATGAGCGCGGCCGAGCGCGCGGAGTTTGCCAAGCGCCGCGCCGAGGTAGACGCCGCAGTAGAGGCCGAGCGCGCCCAGATGGCTGCCCGCGCCGCAGCCAAGGCAGACGACCTGATGGCGAAGGGGCGGCCGGTTGCGGCCGATCATCCCTACGTCGTCGCCAAGGGCATCAAGCCGGCGGGCGCGGTACAGCTCCGCGACATGCTGATCGTGCCGGCCCGGCGCGACGGCGTGATCGTGACGGCGCAGTGCATCCAACCCGATGGCCGCAAGACCTTCCTGACCGGCGGTTCGACTTCCGGCGCGTCGCTGGTACTGGGCTCGCTCGCCAACGCTAAGACCGTACTGCTGTGCGAAGGCTGGGCCACTGGCTGCACGCTGCACGAAGCCACTGGCCTGCCCGTCGTCGTCGGCTTCAACGCTGGCAACCTGCCGGCGCTGGCCGAACGCATGAAGGGCAAGCTCGACGCCGACATCGTGGTATGCGGCGACCGTGACCCCAACGAGGTAGGCCAGAAGGCAGCGCAGCGCGCCGCCAGCGTTTTCGGCAGCAAAGGCCGTGCCGTCATCCCCACCTTCACCAGAGAGCAGGAAACCGCCTTCGCGGCGACTCATGACGGCACGCTGCCGACCGACTTCAACGACCTGGCCGCCGTGGCGGGGCTGGAGATGGTTAAGAAGCAAATCGAGCGCCGGGAGAATGCCGAGGCCGGCGTTCATCGCGAAGTGGTGCTGATGCGCGGCTCCGACATCAAGATCGAACCGATCCGCTGGCTGTGGGATGGCTGGCTGGCACGCGGCAAGCTGGCGATCCTGGCCGGGCCGCCCGGCGTCGGCAAGACCACGCTGACGATGGCCCTGGCGGCGACGGTGACGACCGGCGGACTCTGGCCAGACGGCACCCGGTGCCCGCCCGGCAACGTGGTGATCTGGTCCGGCGAGGATGACCCGGCTGACACGCTGGTTCCTCGCCTGCGGGCCTGCGGGGCGAATATGGATCGGGTTCTTTTTGTCGATCATGTGCGATCCGGCGACGGCATCGAGAACTTCGACCCGGCCCGTGACATGGGGATGGTACAGGCGGCGGTCGATCTGGCCGGCGGCGCCTCGCTGGCGATCCTTGACCCGGTGGTATCGGCAGTGACCGGCGACAGCCACAAGAACACCGAGGTCCGCCGTGCCTTGCAGCCGATCGTCGACTTCGCTGCCGCGAATAGCTGCGCCGTCGTCGGCATCACCCACTTTTCCAAGGGCGGGGCCGGCAAGGACCCGCTCGAACGGGTGTCCGGATCCATCGCCTTCGGCGCGGTGGCGAGAACGGTACTCGGGGCCGCCAAGGTCAAGGACGACGACGGCGAAACCAAGCGCGTGTTCATGCGGGTGAAGAACAACATTGGCCCTGACGATGGCGGTTACGAATACGACATCGAGGACGGTGTGAAGGTGGCCGAAGGCGTGCACGCGTCGCGGGTTCAGTTCGGGGAGCGCATCGAGGGATCGGCCCGCGACATCCTGGCCGAACCGGAAGGCGGCGACGATACGGAAGAAAGGCGGGACGCCAAAGCAGCCAAAGCATTCCTTGCCAGCGTCCTGAGCGATGGTCCGATGCCGTCAAAGGTGATGCTGACTGACAGCCGCGAGGCGGGTTACACCGAGAAGCAAATCCGCCACGCCGCAAAAAAACTGAATGTTGTAATCAGCAAAAACGGCATGAAGGGCGGGTGGACATGGGCAATGCCGCCGGTCTTTGTGTCCGAAGATGCCCGCGAAGATGGCGAAGATGCCCGTTTTAGAAACAGGGAATCTTCGGCATCTTCGGCGCCTTCGAGGGAATCTTCGGCGAATGAAACCGCTGTCGATTGGGAGGACTTCTAACCATGCACCCCGCCCTCATCATCGAAGAAGTTGAACGAGCCGGCGGCCAGATCATCGCCGAAGGCGGCCGGCTTCGCGCAGGGCTCCCCAAGACCCCGGACGCTGCCCGCCTGCGTAAGCTGATCGCCTTGAACCGCGACGACATCATCAGGTGGCTGGAGCACGGCAACGACGACACGGCGGCCACCAAGCGGGCGGTGGTGCGCTTCAAGTTGCGTGACGGTGGCGGCGGTCAGGTGATCGACCCGGACGGCTTGCGGTCGGCAGTCTCCGACCTGATGGAACGATTCGGCGACCGGGTAGACGGCGACGCCCTGCTCGAATGGCTGGCCGAATACGCCATGCACGACCCGTCCGCGCGCACCGACGAAGCCGAAGCCGCGCTCGAGGCCGCCGAGGTGATCCGGCGAGCGCGAACGGCGAAAGCTCGCCGGTAGACGACCGACCCGCCCACCGTGGCGGGGTTTTCCTGTCCCGCATAACCCGTTTACATGAAAAAAGGCAGCGATGCGATGCACCACGTCACCGAGCGCGGCGGCTAGACGCATGGCGCGTACATCCTGCCGAGCGGCGAGGTGCTCGGCCATATATGGACGTCCCCGGTCTGCCAAGCTTTCAGTCAGTGATGGTGAGCAGGAGCGATTGCAGCCAATAATCAGCGTAGGCACTGACATTTCCGTACATCGCGCAGGAGCGCAACCTGATGGAGCCCATCATGACGCGCTTGCGCATCCCCGACGCAGCCTCGCTGCTGACCCCCAAACAACTGGCGTTCATCGAGCGCTACCTGGTCCACTTCAACGCCACCCAGGCTGCCAAAGAGGCCGGCTATTCGGCCAAATCGGCTCGGCAAACCGGCTGCGAGCTGCTGCAACACCCGGCGGTGCAATTTGCGCTGTCGGCGCGCCGCCGCGAGGTGCGCGAGCAGGCCAGCGTCGACCGCGAACGCGTGCTGCTCGAGCTGAGCCGAATCGCGTTCGCCGACATCCGGCTGCTGTACGACGCCAACGGCGCGCTGTTGCCGCCGCGCGACTGGCCGGACGACATCGCAGCAGCCGTCAGCGGGCTCGACACGACCGAACTGCTGAGCGACGGCAGCGGCGGCGTGACCCGCAAGGTCCGGCTGGCCGACAAGCTCGGCGCGCTCGACAAGCTGGCGCGCCACCTCGGGTTGTACGAGGCCGACCACCAGCAGAGCGGCCAGGGTGTCGTGGAGAGCATGCGCGCGCTGATCGCGGCAGCGCACGGCACGGCGATCCGGCCTGGCCTGGTGATCCCGGATGATGATGACTGAGCCGCCGGCCGCTGCGCTGGCCAGGGATACCGCTTCCGATCGGGTCGGCGGCGCCGTCGTTGGAAGGGCGCCTTGCGCGGCGACCGCGTCCTCGGCCTGCTTGAGGCGCAGATAGCGGTCCTGGTGGATCGCGCGCTGTTCGTGGTGCGCGCGCCATTCTGGCAGCTCGAACGCCTGTTGGCCGAGCTGACCCTGCCGTGGCGCGAACGAGTAACGGTTGTCATTGGTGAACAACCGTCCATCGCCATCGCGTTTGGCGCCGGAAAGCAGTTCCGCTATAGTGAACGTGCGCCCCGAGGTTGGTTGAGCTGATGTAACGGCCGGTTTTCCGGTGTCAGTAGTCGGCACGGTTCCCATAGGGGCGTTTTCTATTTCCACCGCCTTGACCTCATGGTCTGACCGGGCAATAGTGGACATGCCGACCGAAGCCGGTTCGCCCCCCCTGACTTCCACATTAGGGTGTGGCAACGAACCTTCCGACGTCGGCTTTTCTATGCCCAGGTATTCAACCTGATGCGTATACAGCTTGTCCCCAGCGCCGCGCACCTGGTTGACGCGCAGCTTCACGCGTAGCACTTCCCCGCCGGGCATGCGGGCCGGCGCATAAAGCACGTGGGACGCCACCACATCCGGCCGGCCGCGACGATCCGGCTCAGACTCCACGAGCACCGCCCTCTCTATCAGCTCAGGCAAAGCCGTCAGTGCAGCAAGCTGTAGATCCGTGACAGCACCGTGCAACGCCGAGGCCTACGAAGGTCTTGCCGGTCCCGGTGCCATTGGTAAACAGCATGCCGTTCTCGCTATTCACCATCAGCCGGATTTCGGCCTTGAGCACGTCGTCGCGTTGCGGCGACAGCAGCACCGGCAGCGCCGTGTCGATGCTGGCGTGGTCGCCCCACTCGGTCGGCGCGCCTTCCGCCTCTTTCTGGCGCGCTAGTCGTCCAGCCAGCTCGGCGGCGTCAGCGGCAGCAGCAGATCCAGCAAGCGCCGCTGCTCGCTGCTGCTCATCGGCCGGTCGAGGTTCGCGATCGCCACCGCTTCTTCCGCGCTCAGCACCTCCGGTAGCGCCTGGCGCAGGCTCCAGTTGTCCGTCTGCACGATGTACGCGCTGATCGCCTCGCTCTCGGCCAGCAGCGGCGCCATCGTCTGATACGCCACGATGACTCTGTTCGGCACGCCGCTGGCTTCCAGCGCCTGCGCCTGCGCGTCGAGCGCTTGCGTCAGCGCGTCCTGATCCATCGCGAACAACTGGCGCAGCGACGGGTTGCTCAGCGTCTGCGTCCTGGCGATCGCGTTCCAGATCGTTGCGTGGACTTGATACATCGCGGCTCTCCTTCTTCTCGTTCGGGGGCGGGCTTTCATTATTGTCCAGCGCGGGACGCTGCTGCAGAACCTCGGTGCGGGGCGCACGCCCCCTTCCCCCAGACGGACCTATGCTATGTGTATCGTCGTCGGCGCACCGAGCATGGTGAAGCGATTCACGATCGCCGCCCGCACCTGCAATTCCGCCACCTGGCGATCGAAGTCTCTGGCCATCACCCGTTCGCCCAGGAACTTGAAGCAGCGCATCTTGGTTTCGACCAGGCTGCGCCGGTGGTAGCCGCTCCATGTCTTCCAGATCGCCCGACCCAGATGCCGTGTGGTGCGCAGAATCTCGTTACGAGCAGCGGCACCCGGTCGATTCTCTTTCCACGGCTTGGCATTCTTCCGGGTCGGAATCACCGCAGCGGCCTGGCGCCGGGCGATGGCCTCATGGCAGCCCTGGGTGTCGTAGTCGCCATCGCCGCTCACGGAAAGAACCGTTTCATCGGACGGGATCTGATTCAGTAACTCGGACAGCATGGGCGCGTCGCCCACCGTGTTGTCGGTGACCTCAATGGCCCGGATCTCCAGAGTCTGCGCATCGATGCCCAGATGGACCTTGCGCCACTGGCGGCGGGACTCGGCGCCGTGCTTTTTCGTCTTCCACTCGCCTTCGCCCAGCATCTTGATGCCGGTGCTGTCGACCAGTAGAGGCAGTCCGGTCGTACTCGGACGAGCCGCTATCACCACATTGAGATGTTTTTGACGCCGGGAGACGGTGCTGTAGTCGGGAACGGGCCAGTTCAGCCCGGCCAGCTTCAACAAACTTTGCACGAAACCGATGGCTTGTCGCAGGGCAAGACTGAACAGCCCCTTGATGGTCAGACAAAACTGAATGGCCGCGTCGCTGAAGGCTTGAGGCCGGCCCAGCTTGCCGCTCGCCGTACCTTGCCACTTGAGATCCTGGTCGAGCCAGATCGGTTCATCTCGAAATGCGATAGTCCGTGCAATGCACTGATTTGCTTTGAAAGTGGCGACTCGACGCCATCCAAAGAGGTGATTTCTCCTTCGTTGACTGACTCAACCAGGGCATTGAGCGCCTCTTCTCGTAAAACTGAATCTAGCTCCAGAGGTGGTGGTTGATGGTCGTTACACCATTGTGCAAAGCGGCTAACCATGAAACGCATCATTTGAATTGTTCTCCGTTCCAAGCCAGTTGAGAAGGGCTACTTACCACGTTGCATAAACTTTAAATAGGCAGGGGATGCCTTCAGGTGCGCATGAAGGGGTTCTTCCGCATGGCAGCCGATGCACAATACCTCTAGGTTGCCAGGACTATTGTCGTTCTTCTGACCATTGCGGTGATGAGTGTGAAGGTACTTAGAGTCCAAGCCCTTCAGCTGTATTGTGCATGCCTCGCACCGATAGTTTTTTGAACGCTTCGCGGCCTCGGAGATGTCTGGCCAGTCGGCGGTGTAATCATTGAGCGGTGCGGTTTCGGTGGTGAATTCAGGCTTTACGCCGAATAGATCTCGTGGGAATCGCTCAAAAAAATCGGTCAGAGTGAAGCGACGAACGGCTTCGGCCTTCTGACCCACCGGCCAAGCACTGCTAAATCCTGACCAACCAATGTGTCCAAGGCAGTTCTGGCAAACATCAAGACGGATGAACTGAGGCTTGGCTCCAGAGTCAATAAAATTCACCTGGAACAGTCCATCATCACGATTTGCAACGACATAGCGCCGCCAGCGCTTATTTCGCTGCATCGTGTCCAAAGTGCGGCAAAAAACCAGATGGAACTTTGGAGTAGGCTGACTGGAGTTGACGTCTCGGATGTAGAGCAAAACCCGCTTGTCTTTATAGGACAAGGTGCCGTCTTCAAGTACGCGGATATCTTCAAATGCGACATCGATTCCATCTTCGCGAAGTCTTTTAATTTCGGGAAGCTCAATCAGCTTGACACGCTTTTCGGTGACAAACGAAGATGACAATGGTGCGCCCATGGTGGAGCGCAGCGCATTAAGATGGCCGTCGTTAAGGAAGTTTGGCAGTTTGAATGTCATTGTTTCTGCAACTGCTTAGCGATTTGATCCATACGATCGCTGGCGTTGGTTACGATACGAAATTCGACCCGCTGGTTCGCTAACTGTGCTTTAAGCGAGTGCTGCTCAGGATTTAGCGGCCGGGAAGACGATAGGCCATTCGCCGTAACGTGGGCGATCAGCCAGTCTTGATGTTTGGCGACCTTTGGCTGCGACAACAGGAATTCCAGGGCGCTACGCGTCCTTGCTTGGGATAGTTCCATATTGTGGAAGTAGGCTATTTTTGCATCGGTGTTACCCGACCAGAAGCTGCTGGTATGGCCTTCAATGCGTATTTCTTTAACCGCCGCCTTGTACTTGCTGGAAGTCAACAGGTTGATATAGCGAGGGAAAAACTCAGCCAGCATCTTCTTGAAGGAGGGGCGCAGCTCCGCCGAGCCGGTGGCAAAAAGTACCGTTGGATCGTTGAAGCGGATGGTCATGTCGCCGAGTAGCTCGGCATTCCATTGTTTTAAATCCTTCGCGAACTCCTTCTGTAGCGCCAGATGCAAATTACTCTTGGTGGCCTCGTATTCTTTAACGACAAGGGTAGTTGTTTGCTCCACCCGCAGCATGAAGGCTGCAGTCAGCAACATGAAGACCATCATCAGACCGGTCATCAGGTCGGCCAACGGAATCCAATGTGATTGATTACTGTGCGCCATGCTTCTTACCTTGTCTACTTCTGGCCAGCCATATGGACGATATCGCGCAAACGATCAGTCAGCGGTGAGTAGTCCGCGACGAATTTCTCGGATAGCGAGGCCAGTTGGCGACCGAGGGTTTCAAGGCTCTTTGTCAGTTCTTCCTGTAGACCTTTATCAAGAGAGATGACCCCTTGGCGGATGGTTTCCAGGGACTTGGTCAACTCCTCATTCACATCTTTTTGTGAGCGCTTGAGCGAGTCAGCCAGCAGTTCCTTCATTTCGCCATGCGATGCTTTCACCTGAACACCGAAGTTCTGAAGAAGCTCAGAGGTATCGGATTGCAGTTTTCCTACACTGCGGGACATGCCATCGGCCAATGCATCCAGCTTCTGGGAAAACTGGGGTGTCACATCCTTCATCTGGACCAGCACGGTGCTCAACGACTGCTGGGACTCTTCGATAAGCTGGTGCTGTCTCGCCATTGTTACCAAAAGTGTCTCCAGTTTGGCCGCCACTTCAGAGAATTTTGCGGCTTTATCGACCATCGCCGCCATGCCGACTGAAGCATTTTTCAGGTCCTGCGCCGATTGCTGCTGTACGGTCTGAAGCCTATCGAGCTCGTCTTTGTACTGCTGCTGCCATAGCACTAATTTTTCCACAGCGAAATTGAGCTGTTTGAAGTTTTCGCCAAACTGCTCGTTGATCTGGGAATTGAAATCCGCGATGACGGTGCGAAGTGCATCGATCAAGGCCTTGGAGCCGTCTTCTGCCATTTTCTGGGCATAGGTGTCAAATGATGCACGAAGCTGCGTAAGATGGTCGTTTTGCTCCTGGCGCATCAATTTCATTTGCGTGAGCAAGCTGCCTTCTTCGGTTCCTGAAAGTCCGCGATGCATCGCACGCATTGTATCGACGACGTCATCAAGACTCGCGGCCTTTGAGGCGGCTCCTGCTGTTTGCGGGATAGGTGCCTTATGTAATCGATGACGGAGACGAATGATGAGGGAGCCCCCGACGCCGCTCACGGACGCCCAGAATGCTGTTTTCACACCTTGTAAGAGCTGAGGGACGCTAGAGGCAACGTTACGTGCATCAAAATCCAACAAGGCTAGCGCGATGCCGAAAAAGCACCCAAAGATCCCGACAGTTGTGAGTATTTCAGGGCCGTGTTCTACCGCGAAGCGGTCAAAGCGCCAGAAAAAGAAGCCGATCAGAAGGATGTTAATCAGGATGAAGGTTGTGGTATGCCAGTCACTCAGGATCGTGACCAGTGCGCCGTTGGATGCATGCGCAAGAAGGGGGAACCCTAGGCTGGCGGCAAGGGCCGCTATGGCAGGAAGTGAGCGGATTTGCATGTTCTTTTATATGGCATAAAATCACATGCTATCACAGCTGTAACTCCTTGCCGCAGCGAGGGAATGCCTAGGTGAAACCAACAAGGAGCAGTAGTCTGTGCATCGCGGGTTGCGTTACTTGAATCGCCCAGACTTTCCTAGGCACCTTAAGAGCCTCACACTAGGCCGAAACGCCCCGTTTGGCCGAGCGCGAAAACACCCCATGCAAGGCATGGCGATACGGGCAGCGGCGATGTTCTGTCGGTATTTTTGACGGTACTTTTGAAAACCAAAAAGGTGAAATGCTTATTTCATGAGGCTTTCGAGCTCATATGTGATAGTCGCCGCCCCACCAAATCCGAAAAAGACCCGCCAGCCGCAAGGCTTGGCGGGTTTTTTATTGCCTTCTACGCGCAGGAATACTCCGGCGAAAACCGCGTAATGCCATTTGGCATAGCGGGGTTTTCCGCCTGACGTTGGCAATTACAGTCTTCCCATTGCGCCGGGCCCTGTCATCCATGACAAGAGAGGACGCTGCGACCGCTCACCGGCGCCGGCTCGCGCGAGCCAAGGACAGGCTGCGCAACTTTCTGTCGGAACTGATCGAGCGCCTGAACGAGCTGTTCGGCGACGGGATCAGCGACGAGAACAAGCTGGGTTTCGCGGTGATGCAGGTCGGCCAGACGCTGCGCGCCAACGAGAGGGTCATGCGCCAGATCAAGCACAATGACAAGGCGCTCGCCGTTCAAGGCGAACTGAAAACCGCCGCCATCAAGGCGATCCTCGCCGCGCGCAACGGCAACCAGGCCATGGCCGACCAGTTGCTTTCCGGCGACGACCGGCTGATCGATTTCCTCGGACTGATGTACAACTTGCTCAAGCACGGCCAGGACCTCGGCCTCACGCGACCGCCGGTGGAACACTGAAACCGGTATCGACCGGTCACAGGAATCCGCCTTTACCCCCTTCTCATGCGGCCCCTTCGGGGGCCCTCCACCCCCTCTCCCCCCAATCCGGCCCCTGTGCCGGGCCTCGTTTCCCCATCTTTCAGCCGCAAATCGCCGCCTGACATCCGAAAGTGCTTCGCCGGCGTGACAAATGCGGCCTTCACGTCATGCCGAAAAAATAAAAACCATAAAAAATCAGCCACTTAACATCATGGCATGGGAATTGCATAATGTAACGCCAAGGCCCACGAGATTTGCATGCCAACCACCCCGTTCCTGACGACGCGCACCGCTCCGCTGACCGACCTTCCGGCCCAGGCCTTAGGCGGTCCGCGCAGCAACGGCGGCAGGGAAATCAGACCAACCGCCCCGCCGTGCGAGTGCTCCAATGAGCAGCGGGAAATGAACGAAGGAATCGGCCGGCCATCGTGAACGACGCAGTGATCGACCGCGTTGCAGGTGTAGTCGCAGTTCCCGCAGTAGCCGTAGTGAGGCGGCACCCGTTGCCGCATTTATCCCAAAAAGGAGAACGATCATGATCGCTAAGCTGCAAAAAACCGCCATCTTCCTCGCCCTGAGCGCCGTCATGTCGATGACATACGCAAACGACAATGGCACGGAATTGAAGAACGAACTCGAAAACGAGATGAGCATCTCCACCTCCCTCGACAACGATTTCTCCTACGAGGAAGACTATTCGGTAGACGTCGACGTGGACGCCGAGTTCGACCCGGAACTCGAAGGCCTGGCCAACGCCAGCACCCACGACGTGCAGAAAAACCTGGATAACGAGGTGGACACCGAAGTTTCGTACGAGGCGGACGTCGAAGACAGCGTGAAACACATCGAGGGCAACGCCGGCGTGAACGCCGCGGCCGGCGTGTTCAACCAGCAGGCCAACAATGTGGCGATCGCCAGCCTCGACGACGCGGAAGACGCCGCCGTGCGCGCCACCACCGCCTTCGAGCAGCTCAACGCCGACAACGACATCGAAACCGACTACTCGGCGATGGACGCGGACGTGGACGAGTCTGTTAAATATCTCGACGGCAACGTCGGCCTGAACGTCGCGGCCGGTATCGGCAACCAGCAGAAGAACGACCTCGCCATCGCCGTCGCCGACGAGGGCGTGCTGGCTTCCGCCTCCAGTACCGGCTTCCAGATGAACGCCGACAACGAAGTCGAGAGCGACGGCTGGTGGGGCGGCGCGACGAGCGCTTCGCTGTCCGACTCGGTCAAGTGCATCGAAGGCAACGTCGGTGTCAACCTCGCGGCCGGCATCGGCAACCAGCAGGTCAACACGCTGTCGATCGCCTCGGCCGGCGACTGATCAACCCACCTAAGGAAATGGGGGCGGGGCAACCCGCCCCCTTTGGGCCATGAACACCTCGACCCGCTCCGTCGCGCTGGCTTTCGCCTGCGCCGGCTTCACATCGTCACCTCGTATGTGGCAGCGCCCCGCCGCCGGGATGGCAGGGTCGCAGGCGGCGAGAAACCGACAGGCTAAGGATTGAGCATCTCCGTCGTGAGCAGGAAGTCGTGCCCGCCGTGCCGGGTGACGAAGCCTTCGACGCGGGGAATGAAACGTTCCCAATGACGTGTCAGTTCGGCGATCGAGTTCTCGATTCCGCTCTGTTCGATGCGCAGGAAGTCATCGACCGCGTTGACGGAAATGTGAAAGTGCACAGGCACGTTGTTGAGTTTTGCGTGAACCATGATCTCATGGTGCCCGTCTGGTCTCGCGTCTATCAGCTCAAGCACAATAGCCTCCTATTGCAGATGCCGGTCATATCGATCGTCCCGCCTGTGAGCGTCGACCCGCTCCCGGCCGCGCCTGCCGTCGAGCCGTATAGACGAAGCCGCCGAAGCACCCGACGACGCCAGCCCATAAGCGCGGTCACCGGCAAACGATAAGACTTTTACCGTTCTAGCACACGCCGCGCCCGAGCCTGGCCGAGCCCCTGACACCCCTGCCCGGCCGACGCTTCCCTCAAGCCGGCGGCCACCAACAGTAGCCAGGCCATTCGGGATGCCTCCTTTCGAATCGATACGGCATGCGAATCGCGGGCTCAGCGGGCCTCGTGCAGCGCCTGCAAGCCGCGCTGGACACCCGGCCGGGCAGCGACGCGGGCCAGCCACGCCTTGAGACGCGGGAAGTCGTCGATGGTGATGCCCAGCTTGTCGTGGCTGCGCAGCCACGGGAACATCGCGATGTCGGCGATCGTGTAGTCTTCGCCGCCGATATAAGGCACCGCGGCCAGCCGGCATTCGACCACGCCGTAAATCCGCAGCACCTCTTTCATATAGCGTTCGAGCGCCTGCGGGTTCGGGGTCCCGGACGCATGGCGGAACCACCAGAGTTGGCCGAATGGCACGACAATTCGCGATAAATGCATTTGGAGTCTGCAAAGATGCAGGACCGTGACTGGGACGACCTCAGATATTTCCTGGCGGTGGCGCGTACCGGCTCGCTGTCGGGCGCCGCCAAGTACCTGGGCGTGAACCACTCGACGGTGCTGCGCCGGCTGGCGAGCCTCGAGGACGCGCTGGGCGTGCGCCTGTTCGGACGCACGCCTGCGGGTTACGTGATGACGCCGGCCGGCGAGGAATTGCGCGAACGACTCAAGCAGGTAGCCGAACAGATCGAGTCGGCGCAGCGTTACGTCGCCGGCCGCGACGCCGAGCTGTCGGGGGCGATCAGGCTCACGAGCACCGACACGCTGCTGTCGGGCCTGTTGACGCCCTATCTCATCGAATTCCAGCGCCGGCACCCGAGGATCGAACTGCAGGTCGTGTCGAGCAACGCCTTCTCCAGCCTCACCAAGCGCGAGGCGGACGTCGCGGTCCGGCCGAGCAACGCGCCGCCGGAAAACCTGGTCGGGCGCGCGGCCGGGCGCCTCGCGTCGGCCGTCTACGGCGCGGCGGCCTACCTCGAATCCAGGTCGGCCGAGCTTGACGGCGAGCACCGCTGGGTGGGCTTCGACGACAGCCTGCGGCACCTGAATCAAGCCAAATGGATGGAAAAACACGTACCACCCGAACACATCGTCTACAAGGCTGACAGTCTGGTCGGCATGGTCGACGCGGTGAGGCACGGCGCGGGGCTCGGCGTGCTGCTGTGCCTGCTGGTCGACGGGCAGCCTGGCATGGTGCGGCTCGGCGAAGACCTGCCCGCGCTAGACACCCGGGTCTGGGTGCTGACCCACCCCGACTTGCGCTTCGTCGCGCGCATCAAGGCGCTGTCGGACTTCCTGATCGCCGGGCTCGGCGCCGACCCGCGCGTGCTGCCGAACGCGGGGCGGTGACGTCTCCTGCCCAGGCCCACAACGCCGACGGAGGCCGAGATCGGCGAGGCTCGGCCAACGTCGAGGCTGTCGATCGGCTCACCGGCTTGACGGCAGCGCCGTTGGACGGCGAGCATCGGGCTGGAAACGGGATCGAACGGGGCGCGCCCTCACCACTCAAGAAGGAGAGACGATGAAACTGGGCATTGCGGGCAAACACGCACTGGTCTGCGGCGCGAGCAAGGGGCTGGGGCGCGGCTGCGCCGAGGCGCTGGCGGCCGAGGGGGTGAACGTGACGCTCGTCGCCCGAACCAAGGCGCCGCTGCTGCAGGCGGCCGACGAGATCCGCGCCGGGTACGGCGTGACGGTGACCACCGTCGCGTGCGACATCACGACGCCGGAAGGGCGCGCGGCGGCGCTCGCGGCGTGCCCCTCGCCCGACATCCTGGTCAACAACGCCGGCGGCCCGCCGGCCGGCGACTTCCGCGACTGGGAACGCGAAGACTGGATCCGCGCGCTCGACGCGAACATGCTGACGCCGATCGAGCTGATCAAGGCGACGGTCGACGGCATGATGGAACGCGGCTTCGGCCGCATCGTCAACATCACGAGTTCGGCGGTCAAGGCGCCGATTTCCGAGCTGGGGCTGTCGAACGGCGCGCGCTCCGGGCTGACCGGCTTCGTCGCCGGGCTCGCGCGCAAGACGGTCGCACACAACGTCACGATCAACAACATCCTGCCGGGGATGTTCGACACCGACCGGCTCGCGTCGCTGATGAAGAGCCGCGCGAACCAGCAGGGGCTGAGCGTCGACGAGGCGCGCGCCAAGATCGCGCACGGCATCCCGGCGCAACGCTTCGGCCGGCCGGAGGAATTCGGCGCGCTGTGCGCCTTCCTGTGCAGCGCCTACGCCGGCTATATCACCGGCCAGAACCTGCTGATCGACGGCGGCAATTATCCGGGCGTGTTCTGATCGCCCGCCGGCCGAGCGCCTGCTCGGCCAACCTTTCCCCCGCCGCGTTCGCTTCGCGCCGCCTAATCACGCGGGGTGAGCAAGCCTCGCCGCGCGACCGGCCGATGGTATGCTCGAATGCTGACTTCACAGCCGATTCGATTCCCAATGCGTTTTTTCAACGACCTGTCCGCGTCGGCGATCATCGCCGGCTTCGTCACCGTGCTGGTCGGCTTCACCAGCTCGGCCGTCATCGTGTTCCAGGCGGCGGGTACCCTGGGCGCGACGCCGGAAGAAACCGCGTCGTGGATGCTGTCGCTCGGGCTCGGCATGGGGCTGACGTGCATCGGCCTGTCGCTGCGCTACCGGGTGCCGGTGGTCACCGCGTGGTCGACGCCCGGCGCCGCGATGCTGATCACCAGCGCGACCGGCGTGCCGATGGCCGAGGCGGTCGGCGCCTTTTTGGTGTCGGCCGTGCTGATTACCTTGTTCGGCTTCACCGGCTGGTTCGAAAAGGCGATCAGGCGCATCCCGATTTCGCTCGCGTCGGGCATGCTGGCCGGCGTGCTGCTGCGCTTCGGGCTCGACGTCTACACCGCGATGAAGACGCAGTTCGCGCTGGTTTTCACGATGTTCTGCGTTTATCTGATCGCGCGCCGGCTGCAGCCGCGCTACGCGATCGTCGTGACGCTCTTCGCAGGTATCGCAATCGCGTTCGCCCAGGGGCAGTTGCATCTGTCCGGCCTGAGCTTCGAACTCGCCGCGCCGGTATTCACCGCGCCCGTTTTCTCGGCCGGAACGCTGATCGGCGTCGCGCTGCCGCTGTTTATAGTGACAATGGGGTCGCAGAACGTGCCGGGCGTCGCGGTGATCCGCGCGTCGGGTTACCACGTGCCGGTATCGCCACTGGTCGGCTGGACCGGCGTGGCTACCCTAGTTCTCGCGCCATTCGGCGCGTACGCGCTGAATCTGGCCGCGATCACCGCCGCGATCTGCATGGGGCGAGAGGCGCACGAGGACGCTGACCGCCGCTACGTCGCCTCGGTCGCCGCCGGCGTGTTTTATCTGTTGATCGGCGCGTTCGGCGCGACGGTCGGCGCGCTGTTCGCCGCCTTCCCGAAGGAACTGGTGCTGGCGGTCGCCGGGCTGGCGCTCTTGGGCACCATCGGCAACGGTCTGGCCGCCGCGGTGCGCGACGAGCACGAGCGCGAACCGGCGCTGATCACCTTCCTCGTCACCGCGTCGGGCGTCACGCTGTTCGGCGTCGGCTCGGCGTTCTGGGGGCTGGTCGCCGGCGTGCTGGCGATGGGGGTGCTGCATGCGAAGCGGCGTCCGGCCTGAGGTTCCCGTCAGCCGCCGCTAAGGCCATAGCCGGGCACAAAAGCCCGCTTGACAGCGGGCTTGATTCCGGTGGGAGGTACGCGCTACATGCAGCAACTAGGCTCGGCTTCCGGGGCGGCTTCGCCGCTAGTGAAGTCTTTGTACGCCTTGAAGGCTTTGAGCGCCCACATCTCGCCGACGCAGCCCCCCATCGTCGAGGCCACGGCGAGCACTTCGCCCAACTCCTCTTGCGTCGCGCCGAGCCTGACGGCTTGCTGCACGTAGAACTTGAAGCAGGGCTCGCAGCGGGCCGAGATCGCCCACAGCATCGCTGCGAGCGTCTTGTACCGCGCCGGCACCGCACCTTCGGAGAAGATCGCGTCCTGGCGCATCTGCTGGATGTGTCGGGTCGTGCCCTGGGTAAGCTTGCCGAACTCGGCCATCAGGCCGAGAGCGGGGTCGATGTCGGTCAGTTGCATGGTGGTGCCTCTCAGTAGAACAACGGCGCGAGCCACGGCACGGCCAACAGGCCAAGCGACGACACCGAGACGATCCAGAACGTCAGGCGCTGGCGTGTCTTGGTGCGCGGATCGGCGCACGGCGAGCCGGGTGCGCAGGTTTGAGGAACGAGGTAGAGCCGGCGGAAGGCCAGCCCGAGAAACAGCAGCGTCAGCCCGATGAAGATCGGGCGGTACGGCTCCAGCGCGGTCAGCCTGGCTATCCATGCCCCGCCGATGCCGAGCGACAGCAGCACGAGCGGCCCGACGCAACACGCCGATGCGCCCACGGCGGCCAGCACACCCGCCATCAGCGATCCGCTGCCATTCGATGAAGCCATGCCCATTCCTCCGAACTCGCCAGTCAATTGCAGTCTAATCTCTGTACCTGGGTACGGAATCAAGGGGAATTGCATGGCCGAGGCATTGACGATAGGGCGCGTGGCAAAGCTGGCCGGGGTGAACGTCGAGACGATCCGCTACTACCAGCGCCGGGGCCTGCTGGCCGAGCCGGACAAGCCGACGGGCGGCTATCGCCGCTATCCGGCGGAGGTGGTGAAGCGCACCCGCTTCATCAAACGGGCGCAGGCGCTGGGCTTCACGCTGGACGAAGTGGCGGGTCTCTTGCGGCTGGACGAAGCCGGCGCCTGCGCCCAAACCCGCGAGCTGGCCGCCCACAAGGTGGCGTTGATCGACCAAAAGCTGGCGGGCCTGACGGCGATGCGGCAGGCATTGGCCGACCTGATCGGGCAGTGCGATGCCGGGCAGTCTTCGATGGGCTGCCCGATCATCCAGGTACTCGCACGGGATTGATGTCGGGGCTAGCCGGACCCGGCGTCCGGCGCGGCGATACGCCGGCGATGGTGAGTGGCGGCCCCATGACGCTTGCCGGAAAAAGCTCGGCCACCCCTCAAAGGTTGGCCGAGCTTTTTTGCGGGAAGGAATCAGACGTCGGCGAGCGGCGTGTCGGGCCGCGCGATGATCCATCGTGCTGGCGATGATCGTCCTCCACGCCTGGCGGCAACAACACCCCGCCGCCCAAGCCGGCCGACACCCGGCCGAACGTGCTGTTGATCGTCGCCGACGACCTCGGCTACTCGGACATCGGCGCCTTCGGCGGCGAAATTTCCACGCCCAACCTCGACAGGCTGGCGACCGAAGGCCGGCTGTTGACCGACCACCATTCGGCGCCGACCTGCTCGCCAACGCGCTCGATGATCTTCTCCGGCACCGACCACTACCTCGCCGGTCTCGGCGCGATGGCCGAGGTCACGGCGCCTAACCAGAGGGGCAAGCCCGGCTACGAGGGCTATCTGAACGAGCGCTCTCTGTCGATCGCCGAACTGATGCAGGACGCCGGCTACCACACCTATATGGCCGGCAAGTGGCACCTCGGCCTGACCGAGGCGCTGAGCCCGAAGGCGCGCGGCTTCGAGTCTTCGTTCGCGCTGTTGCAGGGCGGCGGCAACCACTTCGCGCCGATCGCCGGCAAGGTGCAGACCTACGACGAGGTCGGCTACCGCGAGGACGGCAAGCTCTTGCCGACCTACGTAGAAAACGGCAAGACGATCACCCGGCTGCCGGCCAACTTCTACTCGACCGACTTCTACACCGACAAGCTGATCTCGTATCTGGCCAAGAACAAGGGCGACGGCAAGCCGTTCTTCGCCTACGCCGCGTACACGTCGCCGCACTGGCCGCTGCAGGCGCCGGAGGGCTTCATCGACCGCTACAAGGGGCGTTACGACGCCGGCTACGACGCGATCCGCGCCGCGCGGCTGGCCAGGCAGAAGCAGCTCGGCATCATCCCGGCCGACTTCAAGGAGAACCCGGGGCTGCCCGACACGCCAGCCAACCCGAAATGGGGCAGCCTGACGGCCGAACAGAAGGCCTTCGAGGCGCGCCGCATGGAGGTCTACGCGGCGATGGTCGAGAACCTCGACTGGAACATCGGCCGCCTGATCGCCGAACTGAAAAAGAACGGCCAGTACGACAACACGCTGATCTTCTTCCAGTCCGACAACGGCGCCGAGGGCGGCGACGGCACGCGCGTCTATCCGAACAACGCGAACTCCGACAACAGCCTCGCCAACCTCGGCAAGCCGCTGTCCAACGTCTCGTACGGCCGCCGCTGGGCCGAAGTCGGCGCAACGCCGTTCCGGCTGTGGAAAGGCAACCCGACCGAGGGTGGCGTGGTCGTCCCGGCGATCGCGCGCCTGCCCAGGCAGATCGGCGCCAAAGCCGCGCTGACGCAGTTCACGTCGGTGACCGACCTCGCGCCTACGCTCTTAGAACTGGCGAAGGCGCCTGACCCGGGCAGCCAGCACAAGGGCAAGACCGTCAACCCGATCACCGGCGTGTCGCTGCTGCCGGCGCTCGACGAGCGCGGCAAGGAGCTGCGCGCGGCCGGCGCCGTCATCGCCGACGAGCTGCACGGCGGCCGCTACGTGCGCCGCGACAACTGGAAGATCAGCTGGGTGACGCCGCCGGCAGGACCGGGCCGCTGGGAGCTGTTCGACCTCGCGACCGACCGCGGCGAGACGACCGACGTGGCCTCGGCCAACCCGCAGGTGGTGAGCGAGCTCACCGCCGAGTGGGACGCGTACGTCCAGCGCGTCGGCCTGATCCTGCCGGTCTGGCAATAAGGAGCGGGCATGAAGCGCGACAAGCTCTGGCTGGCGGTCATGCTCGCCGCGCCCGCCTTCGCGGCGGGCGCGGCCGAAGCGCTGGGCAACAAGGTGCAGTGCGCTCGCTATTCCGGACTGCCCGAAGGCTGGCCGGTGAGAGACGCAGGGGTGGTGAGGCTGCCCGGCGGCACGCTCAAGCTCGGTTCTGACGCCGGCTACGCCGACGAACGGCCCGTCGTCACCGCGACGATCAAGCCGTTCGCCATCGCGCGCACCGAGGTCAGCAACGCGCAGTTCGCCGCTTTCGTGAAGGCGACCGACCACGTGACCGAGGCGGAAAGGCAAGGCGGCGCGGCAGTGTTCAAGGTGCCGAGCGCCAACGAGCTGTCGTCGCGGCCGTACACGTGGTGGGTCTATACGAAGGGAGCAGACTGGCGTCACCCTGAAGGGCCTGACAGCAGCGTCGAGGGCCGCGACAACGAACCGGTGATCCAGGTCACGCGCCGCGACGCCGACGCGTACGCGCGCTAGCGCGGGCACAGCCTGCCGACCGAGGCCGAATGGGAATGGGCGGCCAAGGCCGGCCGCAGCGACCCGGCGCTCGACAAAGCGCCGGTCGACGCGCGCGGCAAGCCGGCCGCCAACTTCTGGCAGGGGCCGTTTCCGGCGCTCAACACGCGCGACGACGGCTACCGCGGCCGCGCGCCGGTAGGCTGCTTCGCCGCGAATGGCTTCGGCCTCTACGACATGATCGGCAACGTATGGGAATGGACGGCGAGTCCCTATCTGGGACCCCACCAATCGCACGGCAACGGCGACCCCTTCGTCGGTGCGAGCGCGAGCGGCGCGGAACTTAAGGCCGGCGAGCGCGCGGTGATCAAGGGCGGCTCCTACCTGTGCGCGCAGGACTACTGCGTGCGCTACCGGGCGGCGGCTCGCCACCCGCAGGAAGCCAACCTCGCGACGTCGCACGTCGGGTTCAGGACGGTGCTGCGCGAGAAGTAAGCGCCTTCACTATGCAGAAAAAAGCTCGGCCAACGTTGGCCGAGCTATAACAGCGTCACGCGCGGCCCGCCGCCCAGCGCCGGTAGTCGCCGGCTGTCACACCCATGGCGGCGCGGAAGCGGTTGGCGAGGTGGCTCGCGCTGGAGAAACCACAGGCGGCGGCGACGTCGGCTAGCGGCGTGTCGGGCCGCGCGAGCGCCGCGCGCGCACGCTCCAGCCGTCGCGCGATGATCCACGCGTGCGGCGGCACGCCGAAGGACGCGCGGAACATGCGCGCGAAGTGGTATTCGGACAGCGCGAGCTCCGCCGCCAGCTCGCCTACGGTCAGCGCGGCGTCGAGCCTGGCGTCGATGAGTTCGCGCACGCGGCGGCGCTGCGCCGGCGCGAGCCCGCCCTTGACTGCGAGAGACTGGCGCCTTCCGGTCTGCGTCAGCATCAGGTGCGCGAGCACCTCGTGGCCGAGCGCGTTGCCGGTCAACCGGCCATCGGCGTCGTCCCAGTTAAGCTGCGCCAGGCGGCGGCACGCGGCGGCGAGGCGCGCGTCTTCCATATAGGTGCGGTCGAACAGCGTCAGCTCGCGCGGTTCGCGGTCGAGCAGGGTAATAGCGAGGCTGCCGAACTGCTCGGGCGTGAAATACAGATGGACGAAGCGGATGCGGCCGTTGATCTGCCAGTACGACTCGTGCTCGGCCGGCAGGATGCACAGCTTGTCGGGCGCGCCGTGCTGCTCGGAGAGGCCACGGCGGACGATGTCGAAGCCGCCCTCGAGGTAGAGCGACAGCGTGTGGTGGCTCGGCCGGCGGTAGACGGTGTCCTCGAGCCTATTGCGCTGCCACACGGCCGCGACCAGCCCGTCGCCGAGCGGCGCGCTGCGTTCGAGGTCGGCGTGCGAGCGGGTCAGCGTGTCGAAGACCTGGAGCGTGGACATGGCGTTTTCCTCTCGATGCCAGTGTACGTCGCGCGCATCTTCACCGTGCGGCGCGCCGGCAAAAAAGCGCAGGAATCTGCAATCGCGAAGCCGCTGCGACGGCCACACTGGGGGCATTCTTCACCAGGAGCCGCGCCATGAACGCCCTGCTCTATCTGTCTACCGTACTGATCTGGGGCACGACCTGGATCGCGCTCAAGTGGCAGCTCGGCGACGTGGCGATCCCGCTGTCGATCGCCTACCGCTTCTTGCTCGCCGCCCTCATACTGTTCGTCCTCCTCGCCGCAAGCGGGCGATTGAAAATACCGCGCGGCCCGGCCGCAAAGCTGATCGCCGCTCAGGGCCTGTGCCTGTTCTGCTTCAACTTCCTGTGCTTCTACCACGCGAGCCGCTACATCCCGAGCGGTCTGGTCGCGGTGGTGTTCTCTACCGCGACGCTGTGGAACGCGCTGAACGCGCGGGTCTTTTTGAAGCGCCGCATCGCGCCGCAGGTGCTCGCCGGCGGCGCGCTAGGTTTGCTAGGGATGACCGCGCTGTTCTGGCCGCAGCTGGCCGGCCGCGCCGCCGACGCCGGCACCCTCACCGGCCTCGGTCTCGCGCTGGTGGGCACCTTGTGCTTCTCGATCGGCAACCTCTTGTCGAGCAAGCTGCAGGGCCTCGGCCTTGCGCCCTTGCAGACCAACGCGTGGGCGATGCTGGCCGGCGCAGCGGTACTCGTCGCCGGCAGCATGGCAGCCGGGCTGCCGTTCACGATCGACACGCAGGCACGCTATCTGGGCGCGCTGCTTTATCTGGCGATCCCCGGCTCGGTGATCGGCTTCACCGCCTACCTGATGCTGGTAGGCCGGCTCGGCCCGGAGCGCGCCGCCTACTGCACGGTGCTGTTCCCGGTGGTCGCGCTGAACGTGTCGGTGTGGTTCGAGGGCTACCAGTGGACGCCGCCGGCGCTCGCCGGCCTCGCGCTGGTGATGGCCGGCAACGTGCTCGTGTTCCGCCAGAAGCCTGTCGCACCGAAGCTCGCGCGCACCTGAAGCATTGGCCGAGCCGTCTCGTGCGATAATGCCGCCCCGACCTCGGCCAACCCGCGCATGCTGCCCATCCTCTACGAAGACGATCAGCTGATCGCCATCCACAAGCCGACCAACCTCTTGGTGCACCGGACCGTGCTCGACAAGCACGAGCGCCGCTTCGCGCTGCAGATGCTGCGCGAGCAGATCGGCCAGCGCGTCTACCCGGCGCATAGGCTCGACAAGGGCACGTCGGGCGTGCTCTTGTTCGGCAAGAGCCGCGACGCGGGGCGCGAGCTGTCGTGGCGCTTCGAGCGCCAAGAGGTCGACAAGACCTATCTGGCCGTCGTGCGTGGCTGGCCTGATGAATCGGGTGAAATAGACCACGCGCTGGCGCGCCGCGTCGACGACCTCGAATGGATAGGCGAAACCGTCAGCACCGAGCCGCAGCCGGCCGTCACCCGCTACAAGACGCTGGCCACCGTCGAGCTGCCGGTCGCCGTCGACCGTTACCCGCAAAGCCGCTACGCGCTGGTCGAACTGTCGCCGCTCACCGGCCGCCGACACCAGCTGCGTCGGCACATGAAGCACATCGCCCACCCGATCATCGGCGACGGCACGCACGGCAAGGGCTGCCACAACCGCATGTTCGCCGACTACCTCGGCAGCGACCGCCTCTTGCTCGCCTGCGTCGAGATGCGTCTCGTCCACCCGTTCACCAACGAGCCGCTGACGCTGACCGCGCCCTTGGCGCCCGAACTGGCCGCGCTGATCTACCGGCTCGGCTGGAAGGACGCAGTGCCGGCGCGTTTCTGGCCCGCCTGAGCCCGCCCGCACTACAATCGGCCCATCTCCCACAAGAATCCGAACCATGCTCAGCTACCGTCACGCCTTCCACGCCGGCAACCACGCCGACGTGCTCAAACACTGGCTGCTCGTCGAGCTCGCCGAGTATCTGAACCAGAAGGACAAGCCCTACTGGTACATCGACACGCACGCCGGCGCCGGCTACTACGCGCTCGATTCGGAATACGCGCAGAAGAACGCCGAGTTCGACACCGGCGTCGGCCGGCTGTGGCAGCGCAGCGACGCGCCGGCGACGCTGGCGCGTTACCTCGACATCGTGCGCTCGGCCAACCCCGACGGCACGCTGCGCCACTACCCGGGCTCGCCCGGCTTCGCGCGCGAGGTGCTGCGGCCCGACGACCGCTTGCGGCTGTTCGAACTGCACCCGACCGACTACGTGCACCTTGCCGACAACTTCAAACAGGAAAAGCGCGCCCGTGTCGAGAAGGCCGACGGCTTCGCACTGCTGAAGTCGCTGCTGCCACCGGCGCCGCGCCGCGCGCTGACGCTGATCGACCCGCCGTACGAGGACAAGAAGGACTACCGGCGCGTGGTCGACACGCTCGAGGACGCGCTCAAACGCTTCCCGGGCGGCGTGTACGCGGTGTGGTACCCGCTGTTGCAGCGGGCCGAGGTGCGCGAGATGAAGAAGCAGCTCGCGAAGCTGCCGGCCAAGGGCTGGCTCGACGTCGAACTGGCGGTGCGCACGCCGTCCGCCGACGGCTTCGGCATGCACGGCAGCGGCCTATTCGTGCTGAACCCGCCGTGGACGCTGCCCGAGCGCATCAAGGCGACGCTGCCCTACCTCGTCAAGACGCTGGCCGAGGACAAGGGCGCGGCGTTCAAGCTCGACTACCAGATCGCCTGAACGCCCGCCGATGAAGCCGTGCCCCCTGACCGGGACACGGCTTTTTTGACTAATGCCTCGTTGGTCTCGACAGCCGTTTCATGCCTGGCCGAGCCTCGGCCAACGTTCACACGCGAGCACGCGGCCGTCGGCGAGCGACCCTTTCCGAATACAGATGTCATGAAAAAACCGGCCGCCGCGGGCCGGTTCTTTTGCAAGCCGCTAGCGCTTTCAGCGCTCGGGCAGCGGGATGAATTCGGTCTCGCCCGGCACCGGGACGAAGCGCCCGGCCTGCCAGTCGGCCTTCGCGTCTTCGATCAGCTCGCGGCGGCTGGCGACGAAGTTCCACCACATCAGCCGCCTTCCGCCCCCTTTATCATCTCCATCTAGCGGCGCGCCGCCGAGCAGCATCAGCCGCGCCGCGCTATTGGCCTGCAATACCGGCGTCGCCCCCGGCACGAGGACGAGCAGCGTTTGCGGCGCGACTTGCACGCCGTCTAGCGTGATGTCCCCTTCGGCGACGTAGAGCGCGCGCTCAGGCGCGGCCGCCGGCACGGTGAAGCTGCCGCCCGCGTCGAGGCTCAGCGCCGCGTACAGCGTCTCGCTCTTCACCGCGACCGGAGAACGTCGGCCGAGCATCTCGCCGATCAGCAAGTGCACGTCGGCGCCGCCGTCGCGCCAGCGCGGCAGTACCTCTTCCGAGTAGTGGCAGAAGGCCGGCTCGCAGCCTTCCTCGGCCAACGGCAGCGCGACCCACATCTGGATGCCCTCGACCGCGGCACCCTCGTCGCGCACGTCGGAAGGGATCCTTTCCGAGTGGACGATGCCGCGCCCGGCGGTCATCAGGTTGACCGCGCCCGGCTCGATGCGCTGCACCGAACCGAGGCCGTCGCGATGCATCATCGCGCCCGAGAACAGATAGGTGACGGTGGCGAGGCCGATGTGCGGGTGCGGCCGCACGTCGCTGACGGTGCTCCCCGCCTCGAAGCGCGCCGGGCCCATGTGGTCGAGAAACACGAAGGGGCCGACCGACTGCGCCTTGGCGCTCGGCAGCAGCCTGCGTACCGGGAAGCCGATGTCGCGCGCCTGCGCGCGGATTTCATGCAGCACTGCACTCATGATCGCTCCAGAAAGGTTGGCCGAGCCTCAGAAGCGGCCGGCGCGGAAGTCCTCGAACGCCGCGTCCAGTTCCTCGCGGGTGTTCATCACGAACGGCCCCCACTGTGCGATCGGCTCGTTCAGCGGCCGGCCGGCGATCACCAGCACGCGGGCGCCGTCGGCGCTTTGGAGCGACACGCCGCCCGCGGCGGCGTTGGCCAGCACCGCCATCTGCCCGGCGACCACCTTCTGGCCGCGCTCGCCTGCGGCAAGTTCTCCGTCGTACACGTAGAGGAAGGCGTTGTGGCCGGATGGGATCGCCGCGTCGTAACGCGTGCCCCTTGCGAGCGCGATGTCCAGGTACAGCGGCTGCGTCGCCTCGCGCGTCACCGCGCCGACGGTGTCTTCTGCGAAGCCTGCGACCACCTTCACGCTGACACCGTCCTTCGCCTGCACCACCGGGATGTCGCCGTCGGGGATGTCGCGGTAGGCCGGCTCCGTCATCTTGTCGCGCGACGGCAGGTTCACCCACAGCTGGAAGCCGTGCATCAGCCCGTCCTGCTGCTCGGGCAGTTCGGAGTGGACGATGCCGCGCCCGGCGGTCATCCACTGCACGCCGCCCGGGCTCAACAGGCCCTCGTTGCCGGCGTTGTCGCGGTGGCGCATGCGGCCGTCGATCATATAGGTGACCGTTTCGAAGCCGCGGTGCGGGTGGTCCGGGAAGCCGGCAAGGTAGTCGTCCGGGTCGTCGGAGCGGAACTCGTCGAGCATCAGGAACGGGTCGAGGCGGCGCTGCAGGTCGTGCGTCAGCACGCGTTTGAGCTTCACCCCGGCGCCGTCGGACACCGGCACGCCGGTGAGCAGGCGTTCGACTTCGCGGCTGACGAAAGCGTTGTGGCTCATGATGGACTCCAGGAAAAGGGGATGACCGAAATCGTTACTTGCGCTTACGCGCCGCGTCGACGCTCAATTCGCCGGCGCCGTGCAGCGTCACCATCAACAGGCCGCCGGCCATCACCAGATTCTTCATGAAGTTGATCGTCTGCATCTGGTCGGCGAAGTTGGTGTGGAAGATCAGCGCCGCGGCGATCGAGAAGCCGGCCAGCGCCAGCGCCGCGAGACGCGCCTGGAAGCCCAACAGCAGCGCGAGACCTCCGCCCAGCTCGGTCAGGATCACCAGCGGCAACAGCATCCCCGGCACCCCCATAGACTCCATATACCCCTGCGTTCCGGCGTAGCCGGCACCGAGTTTGCCGATGCCGGCGATGATGAAGATCTGCGCCATCAGCACGCGCGCCCCGAGATCGATCAGCTTGTTCATGTTGGCTCCTTTAGCAAGTCGGCGAGCGCGCCGCGCGCCCCGATCCGATGCCTGTATTATTGGCAGCTATAATCCGATTAAAAAGCGCAATTTTTTCGTTTAATTCATCGGATTTTCAGATCAATGAAGCTCCCCCGCACCGCCGCCGACCAGTGGCGCACCCTGCAGGCCGTCGTCGAACTCGGTGGCTTCGCGCAGGCCGCGCAGGCGCTCAACCGTAGCCAGTCGGCGGTCAGCTACGCCGTCTCCAAGCTACAGGAACAGCTCGGCGTCGCGCTGCTCGAACCGCAGGGCCGGCGCATGGTGCTGACCGGCGCCGGCGCCGCGCTGCTGCGCGACGCGATCCCGCTGGTCGACTCGCTGACCCGGCTCGAGGAACGCGCGCACGCGCTCAACCTCGGCTGGGAGGCCGAGGTGCGCCTCGCGGTAGACAGCCTGTTTCCGACCGAACCCTTGCTTTGCGCGCTGTCGGCCTTCGCCGGCCACTGCGAGAACACGCGGCTGCAGTTGATCGAGGTAGTGATGTCGGGCGCCGACGACGCGCTGTATAGCGGCCAGGCGGAACTGGCGGTCGGCAACCGCGTGCCGGCCGGCTTTCTCGGCGACTGGCTGCTCGACGCCGAATTCGTCGCCGTCGCCGCGCCGAACCACCCCTTGTTCGCGCTGAACCGCACCATCGCGCAGGACGACCTGGCCGCGCACACCCAGGTCGTCCTGCGCGACTCGGGCACGCGCGAGCCGCGCAACGAGGGCTGGCTCGGCGCGCGCCAGCGCTGGACGGTCGGCAACACCGAGACGTCGATCGCCACCGTCGAGGCCGGCCTCGCCTTCGCGTGGCTGCCGCGCCACCGCATCGGCGCGCAACTGGCCGAGGGCCGGCTCGTGCCGCTGCCACTTTCCAGCGGCCGCACCCGCCACAGCGCGCTCTACCTGATCTACGCCGACCCGGACGCCGCCGGCCCGGCAACGCGCGAGCTCGGCAGCCAGCTGACCGCCGCCGCCGCCCGCTGGCGCGACACTCAGGAGAGCTCGGCCAACGTTTGAAGCTTACCGTAGCGGTGATGCCACCGGCACAGTGCGCGCCGTATCGTGCCGACTGTGCCTGCCCCACTCCTCGCCCCCTCCCTACACTAGCGGCATCGATCAAGCGGATGCCCATCATGCTCGACCTCCTTGCGAACACCGGCCGCGCATGGTGTTCGTGCAGTCGGTGCTGCACAACCCAACCGGCTGGGACGCGAGCGCGCCGGTGCTGCACCGGCTGTTGACCTTGGCCGAGCACCACGACTTCCTGATCGCCGAGGACGACGTCTACGGCGACCTGCACCCGGACGAGCCGCTGCGGCTCGCGCAACTGTCCGGCCTCAGGCGCGTGATCTACTTCGGCAGCTTTTCCAAGGTGCTGAGCCCGGCGATGCGGCTGGGCTTCGTCTGCGCCGAGCCGTCTATCGTCGACAGCCTGCTCGGCCAACGTGTCGGCTCGGTGCTGACCGGTTCGCGCCTTGACGAGCTGCTGCTCATCCACCTTTTGCAGAGCGGGCGCTTCCGCAAGCACCTGGCACGCACCCGCGAGCGGCTGGTGCCCGGCCGGCTGTTCATGCCGCTGGGCGACGCGCGCCTCGTCGACTACTTCTGCGCGCGTTTCGCCGCTTTGAAGCGCTGGCCAAGCCTCGCAGGCATGGCGAACTCCCCGCCGCGCTGAATCCGGCACGCGCACAAACAAAAAGCCCCGCATGACGCGGGGCTTTGTCGTCGCGCTCGGCTGGCCGAGCTTTTGATACCGATGACGCTTACTTGAACAGGCGGCTGACGTCGCGCGCTTCCCAGTGCGGGAAGTACTTGCGCACCAGCGCGTTCAATTCGACCTCGAAGTCGCGCAAGCGCGACAGCTCGTCGGCATCGTCGCTGAGATGCGCGTCGAGCGCCTTGGCGACCATGCCGGCGCCGGCGGTCGCGTTCGACAGCCGGTCGATCACGATGAAGCTGCCGCTGCCGCGCGAGTCGGCGTAGGCGTCGAAGGCGACTTGCGCGTTCAGCTCGACCGTCACCAGCGCGATCTCGTTCAGCGCCAGCTGGTCGGTCACCGACTCGGTCAAGGTGTTGACGTCGATGCGGTGCTCGAGCGCCGACACCCTGCCGGTCACGCTCTTGCCGGCCAGCTTGAAGATGTACTCCTTGCCGACCACCAGCGGGTTTTCGTTCATCCACACCACGTGGGCGCTGAACGCGTTCGACACCGCCGGACGCACCTCGCCGGCGCGCACGATCATGTCGCCGCGCGAGATGTCGATCTCGTCTTCCAAGGTCAGCGTCACCGCCTGGCCGGCGAACGCGCTCGGCAGCTCGCCGTCGGCGGTCACGATCGCCTTCACGCGGCTGGTCTTGCCCGACGGCAGCGCGACGATCTCGTCGCCCGGCGCGACGCGGCCAGCGGCGATGGTGCCGCAGAAGCCGCGGAAGTCGAGGTTCGGGCGGTTCACGTACTGCACCGGCAGACGGAACGCGTCGACGCCCTCGCTGCGGTCGATGTCGACCGACTCCAGCAACTGCATCAGCGAACCGTCGGCATGCCATGGCGTGCGGTCGCTGACGTTGACGACGTTGTCGCCCTTCAGCGCCGAGATCGGCACGAAGCGGATGTCCGGAATCGACAGGTTCTCGGCGAACGCGAGGTAGTCCTTCTTGATGTTCTCGAACACGCTCTGGTCGAAGTCCAAGAGGTCCATCTTGTTCACCGCGACGATCACGTGGCGGATGCCCAAGAGGCTGACGATGTAGCTGTGGCGACGCGTCTGCGTCTGCACGCCGTAACGCGCGTCGATCAGGATGATCGCGAGGTCCGACGTCGACGCGCCGGTCGCCATATTGCGCGTGTACTGCTCGTGGCCCGGACAGTCGGCGATGATGAACTTGCGCTTGTCGGTGCTGAAGTAGCGGTACGCGACGTCGATGGTGATGCCCTGCTCGCGCTCGGCCTGCAGGCCGTCGACCAGCAAGGCCAGATCGATCTCTTCGTCGGTGGTGTTGTACTTTTTCGAGTCGCGCTGGATCGCGGCCAGCTGGTCTTCGAAGATCAGCTTCGAATCGTGCAGCAGGCGGCCGATCAGCGTCGATTTGCCGTCGTCGACGTTGCCGCAGGTGATGAAGCGCAACAGGTCTTTGTTCTCGTGCTGCTTGAGATAGGCCAGGATATCGCTGGCGATCAGATCAGACTGGTGGGACATACGTCGTTCCATCTACACGGGCGGCGCGGCGAACACACGCCCCGCCCTGACATCCACGGGAAGGCTCGGCCAACGTCGGCCTTAGAAGTAGCCTTCCATCTTTTTCTTTTCCATCGAGCCGGCCGAGTCGTGGTCGATCATGCGGCCCTGGCGCTCGGAGGTCTTGGTCAAGAGCATCTCCTGGATGATCTCGGGCAGCGTCTGCGCGTGCGACTCGACCGCGCCGGTCAGCGGGTAACAGCCGAGCGTGCGGAAACGCACCCACTTCACCTCGGGCACCTCGCCGTCGCGCAGCGGCATGCGCTCGTCGTCGACCATGATCAGCGTGCCGTCGCGGTCGACCACCGGACGTTCGGCGGCGAAGTACAGCGGCACGATGTCGATGTTCTCGAGGAAGATGTACTGCCAGATGTCGAGCTCGGTCCAGTTCGACAGCGGGAACACGCGGATGCTCTCGCCCTTGTCAATCCGGCTGTTGTAGATGTTCCAGAGTTCCGGGCGCTGGTTCTTCGGGTCCCAGCGGTGGTTCTTGTCGCGGAACGAGTACACGCGCTCCTTGGCGCGCGACTTTTCCTCGTCGCGGCGCGCGCCGCCGAAGGCGGCGTCGAACTTGTACTTGTTCAGCGCCTGCTTCAGACCCTCGGTCTTCATCACGTCGGTGTGCTTGGCGCTACCCGAATCGAACGGGTTGACGCCGGCCTGCACGCCCTCCTCGTTCACGTGCACGATCAGGTCCAGCCCGTATTTCTCGGCCACATGGTCGCGGAACGCGATCATGTCGCGGAACTTCCACGTGGTGTCCACATGCATCAGCGGGAAAGGCGGTTTGCCCGGATAGAATGCCTTCAGGGCAAGGTGCAGCATCACCGCCGAATCCTTGCCGATCGAATACAGCATGACCGGATTCTCGAACTCCGCCGCCACCTCCCGAATAATATGAATCGACTCCGCTTCCAACTGCTTGAGGTGAGTCAGCCTCTCTTCGCTGATTTGGATCATCTCGTCTTCTGCTAGGCCTTGCAGCCTCTTTTTCCCTAATGCTGAATCTTGCCCCGACCGCATGACGTTCGGGTTTCGCTTTCGAGTCCGCCCGATTTGCGGGCAGACTGCTTCATCCAAGACCGTAATCTACCCGAAGGTCGACATAAATAACAGAACGGAACGGATATAACGATATGACTCGTTCGTCGGGAATAAGCGAGACAGCCGAGCGCGGCGATCAGTGGGGCTGAGCATCGGCCAGTCTCAAGGCCGACGGATTTCATCAACAGAGTGCAAGGGAATATGCCGCTCGGCCAACGTAGCGCCAGCCGGTCAAGGTTGGCCGAGGCCTGGCAGAACACGGGCTAGGCCGCGCGGGAGAGGGGCGTCGGCACCCGCCAGCTTGGCCGAGCCGGGCGCGGCAGCGACGCGGGGGCGCGCCGTAACGCAGCAAACCCCCGTGCCAGGGGCACGGGGGTTGCGTAAGGGGCGTCTGGCGGTGACCTACTTTCACACAGGTATCTGCACTATCATCGGCGCTGAGGCGTTTCACGGTCCTGTTCGGGATGGGAAGGGGTGGGACCACCTCGCTATGGCCGCCAGACATAAACTGTCAACAAACTTAGTAAGCCGAAGCGTGCCCCCGAGGGGTCACGGTTCAATCAAATTCTTGGGTGACGATCGTCTCTCGTCGCAGTCACAACACTCTTAAAGTGTCTCAAATGATAGGATCAAGCCTCACGAGCAATTAGTATCGGTTAGCTTCACGCCTCACAGCGCTTCCACACCCGACCTATCAACGTCCTGGTCTCGAACGACTCTTCAGGGAGGTCAAGCCTCCAGGGAAGTCTCATCTTCAGGCGAGTTTCCCGCTTAGATGCTTTCAGCGGTTATCTCTTCCGAACTTAGCTACCCGGCGATGCCACTGGCGTGACAACCGGTACACCAGAGGTTCGTCCACTCCGGTCCTCTCGTACTAGGAGCAGCCCCCGTCAAACTTCCAACGCCCACTGCAGATAGGGACCAAACTGTCTCACGACGTTTTAAACCCAGCTCACGTACCACTTTAAATGGCGAACAGCCATACCCTTGGGACCGGCTACAGCCCCAGGATGTGATGAGCCGACATCGAGGTGCCAAACTCCGCCGTCGATGTGAACTCTTGGGCGGAATCAGCCTGTTATCCCCGGAGTACCTTTTATCCGTTGAGCGATGGCCCTTCCATACAGAACCACCGGATCACTATGTCCTGCTTTCGCACCTGCTCGACTTGTCGGTCTCGCAGTTAAGCTACCTTATGCCATTGCACTATCAGCACGATTTCCGACCGTACCTAGGTAACCTTCGAACTCCTCCGTTACACTTTGGGAGGAGACCGCCCCAGTCAAACTGCCTACCATGCACTGTCCCCGATCCGGATCACGGACCAAGGTTAGAACCTCAAACACACCAGGGTGGTATTTCAAGGATGGCTCCACGCAAACTGGCGTCTGCGCTTCATAGCCTCCCACCTATCCTACACAAGTCTGTTCAAAGTCCAATGCAAAGCTACAGTAAAGGTTCACGGGGTCTTTCCGTCTAGCAGCGGGTAGATTGCATCTTCACAAACACTTCAACTTCGCTGAGTCTCAGGAGGAGACAGTGTGGCCATCGTTACGCCATTCGTGCGGGTCGGAACTTACCCGACAAGGAATTTCGCTACCTTAGGACCGTTATAGTTACGGCCGCCGTTTACTGGGGCTTCGATCCAGAGCTTGCACCCCTTCACTTAACCTTCCAGCACCGGGCAGGCGTCACACCGTATACGTCCACTTTCGTGTTGGCACAGTGCTGTGTTTTTAATAAACAGTCGCAGCCACCGATTCTCTGCGACCCCTTCGCGCTTCGTGAGCAAGTCACTACACGCTACAGGGGCATACCTTCTCCCGAAGTTACGGTATCAATTTGCCGAGTTCCTTCTCCTGAGTTCTCTCAAGCGCCTTAGAATTCTCATCCTGCCCACCTGTGTCGGTTTGCGGTACGGTTCTCGTATAGCTGAAGCTTAGTGGCTTTTCCTGGAAGCGTGGTATCAGTCACTTCAGGTCCGTAGACCCTCGTTATCACGTCTCGGCCTTAAGGAGAGGCGGATTTGCCTACCTCTCCAGCCTACCGGCTTGAACGACCTATTCCAACAGGCCGCTGACCTAACCTTCTCCGTCCCCACATCGCACTATACGAAAGTACGGGAATTTTAACCCGTTTCCCATCGACTACGCTTTTCAGCCTCGCCTTAGGGGCCGACTCACCCTACGCCGATGAACGTTGCGTAGGAAACCTTGGGCTTTCGGCGAGCGGGCTTTTCACCCGCTTTATCGCTACTCATGTCAGCATTCGCACTTCTGATACCTCCAGCAGCCTTTACAAGCCACCTTCACAGGCCTACAGAACGCTCCCCTACCATCTAGACGACACTGACGACGTCTAGATCCGCAGCTTCGGTTATCAGTTTGAGCCCCGTTACATCTTCCGCGCAGGACGACTCGACTAGTGAGCTATTACGCTTTCTTTAAATGATGGCTGCTTCTAAGCCAACATCCTAGCTGTCTAGGCCTTCCCACCTCGTTTACCACTTAACTGATCATTTGGGACCTTAGCTGGCGGTCTGGGTTGTTTCCCTCTTGACGATGGACGTTAGCACCCACCGTCTGTCTCCCATGCTCGCACTTTCCGGTATTCTTAGTTTGCCATGGTTTGGTAAGTCGCAATGACCCCCTAGCCATAACAGTGCTTTACCCCCGGAAGTGATACATGAGGCACTACCTAAATAGTTTTCGGGGAGAACCAGCTATCTCCGAGTTTGTTTAGCCTTTCACCCCTATCCACAGCTCATCCCCTAATTTTGCAACATTAGTGGGTTCGGACCTCCAGTGCGTGTTACCGCACCTTCATCCTGGCCATGGATAGATCACTCGGTTTCGGGTCTACGCCCAGCAACTGAATCGCCCTATTCGGACTCGGTTTCCCTACGCCTCCCCTATTCGGTTAAGCTTGCTACTGAACGTAAGTCGCTGACCCATTATACAAAAGGTACGCAGTCACCCCATTTTTCAAGGGCTCCCACTGTTTGTATGCATCCGGTTTCAGGATCTATTTCACTCCCCTCCCGGGGTTCTTTTCGCCTTTCCCTCACGGTACTGGTTCACTATCGGTCGATCACGAGTATTTAGCCTTGGAGGATGGTCCCCCCATCTTCAGACAGGATTTCGCGTGTCCCGCCCTACTTCTCGTACGCTTAGTACCAGTAAACTGTTTTCGGATACGGGGCTATCACCCACTATGGCGGCTCTTTCCAGGGCCTTCTCCTAACACTCTACTTATCACGTACTGGCTGTTCCGCATTCGCTCGCCACTACTAACGGAATCTCGGTTGATTTCTTTTCCTCCGGCTACTTAGATGTTTCAGTTCGCCGGGTTCGCTCCCTCTGCCCTATGTGTTCAGGCAGCGGTGACTCTTTCGAGCCGGGTTTCCCCATTCGGATATCGCGGGATCATAGCTCTATTGCCAGCTCCCCCGCGCTTTTCGCAGGCTTACACGTCCTTCATCGCCTGTGATCGCCAAGGCATCCACCAGATGCACTTAGTCGCTTGACCCTATCATTTCAGACACCTTACGATTTCTGAACTAATCGGTTGTGTTTGCGACGCGGCATGCTCCCCTTTTCAAAGAACACGCCGTTGATACAATCATCTACCCAAGTTGGCACTTCATCCGGCAAGGAATTAACCACGCCGTTTGTCGCGCCGCTTTGATTGATTTCGGCTTACAGTTTGTTAAAGATCGATGCGTTAATCACGCAAACGAAAGCTCACGCCAACCAGAATCCTCTGGCCATGCGCTTTCGTTTGCGGAATGATGGTGGAGGCAGACGGGATCGAACCGACGACCCCCTGCTTGCAAAGCAGGTGCTCTCCCAACTGAGCTATGCCCCCAACTAGAACTGGTGGGTCTGGTTGGACTCGAACCAACGACCCCCGCGTTATCAACACGGTGCTCTAACCAGCTGAGCTACAAACCCAGTTGCTACGCATCTTTAAGAACAACCGATAGGTTGTGAATTCCTGGCCTCAGCTATCTCTAGAAAGGAGGTGATCCAGCCGCAGGTTCCCCTACGGCTACCTTGTTACGACTTCACCCCAGTCATGAAGCATACCGTGGTAAGCGGCCTCCCGAAGGTTAGCCTACCCACTTCTGGTATCCCCCACTCCCATGGTGTGACGGGCGGTGTGTACAAGGCCCGGGAACGTATTCACCGCAGTATGCTGACCTGCGATTACTAGCGATTCCGACTTCATGCAGGCGAGTTGCAGCCTGCAATCCGGACTACGATCGGCTTTATGAGATTGGCTCCACCTCGCGGCTTGGCGACCCTCTGTACCGACCATTGTATGACGTGTGAAGCCCTAGCCATAAGGGCCATGAGGACTTGACGTCATCCCCACCTTCCTCCGGTTTGTCACCGGCAGTCTCGTTAAAGTGCCCAACTGAATGATGGCAATTAACGACAAGGGTTGCGCTCGTTGCGGGACTTAACCCAACATCTCACGACACGAGCTGACGACAGCCATGCAGCACCTGTGTCCCGGCTCCCTTGCGGGCACCCCCACCTTTCAGCAGGGTTCCGAGCATGTCAAGGCTAGGTAAGGTTCTTCGCGTTGCATCGAATTAATCCACATCATCCACCGCTTGTGCGGGCCCCCGTCAATTCCTTTGAGTTTTAACCTTGCGGCCGTACTCCCCAGGCGGTCGACTTCACGCGTTAGCTGCGTTACCAGGGATTTCAACCCCCAACAACTAGTCGACATCGTTTAGGGCGTGGACTACCAGGGTATCTAATCCTGTTTGCTCCCCACGCTTTCGTGCATGAGCGTCAGTGTCATCCCAGGGGGCTGCCTTCGCCATCGGTGTTCCTCCGCATCTCTACGCATTTCACTGCTACACGCGGAATTCCACCCCCCTCTGACGCACTCTAGCCGTGCAGTCTCCAATGCCGTTCCCAGGTTGAGCCCGGGGCTTTCACATCAGACTTACACAACCGCCTGCGCACGCTTTACGCCCAGTAATTCCGATTAACGCTTGCACCCTACGTATTACCGCGGCTGCTGGCACGTAGTTAGCCGGTGCTTATTCTTCAGGTACTGTCATCCCACACACGTATTAGGTGTGCGGATTTCCTCCCCGACAAAAGTCCTTTACAACCCGAAGGCCTTCTTCAGACACGCGGCATGGCTGGATCAGGCTTGCGCCCATTGTCCAAAATTCCCCACTGCTGCCTCCCGTAGGAGTCTGGGCCGTGTCTCAGTCCCAGTGTGGCGGATCATCCTCTCAGACCCGCTACTGATCGTCGCCTTGGTGGGCTCTTACCCCACCAACTAGCTAATCAGACGTCGGCCGCTCGAATAACGTGAGGCCGTTGCCGGTCCCCCACTTTCCCCCTCAGGGCGTATGCGGTATTAGCACTCCTTTCGAAGCGTTATCCCCCATTACTCGGTACGTTCCGACGCATTACTCACCCGTTCGCCACTCGTCAGCATCCCGAAGGACCTGCTACCGTTCGACTTGCATGTGTAAAGCATGCCGCCAGCGTTCAATCTGAGCCAGGATCAAACTCTTCAGTTCAAACCTAAGCTTATCGTACTTTCTGGTCCGCAAGGCTTGCGATCCGAAGATCGCTTGTCTTGCTGGTGCCAGTTTCTCGCCTCGGCCAGAAACTCACACCTATCGGTTGTTCATGTTCTTAAAGAGCGGCGCCGCTTTCGCTTCGTTGGTTGCGTCTGCAGCAGAGGAGGCAAAATATACGCCCCGCCCCACTCCCCGTCAACACCTTATCGGTGAAAAAGTGCCGATTTCTGCAGCCCAAACGATACCGCAGCCACAAGTCTTTGTTTTGTAACGAAACTGTCTTTCCAGCTCGATGCACCGTCCGCTCGACGCCGTCCTCCACTGCGCCCTCCCTCGCCACACACCAAGGTTGGCCGAGCCTCGGCCAAGCTTTGAAACCATGAAAAACGGGCCGCTTTCGCGGCCCGTTGGGGGGGGGAAGACTTCTACAAAGCTCAGCGGCGCAACTTGGCGAACGCTGCCGCCATCGCGGTATCGCCTTGCGGCTCCTGGCGCGACGGGCGACGGTCGCCCTTTCCAGTCCCGCCTGCACTCGGCGAACGATTGCCGCTACGCGACTCGACGCTGTCGCCCATGCGAGCGGTCAGCGCGATGCGACGACGCTTCACGTCGACCTCGAGCACCTTCACTTTGACGATGTCGCCGGCCTTGACGACCTTGCGTGGGTCGTCGATGAATTTCTCGGACAGCGCCGAGATGTGGACCAGGCCGTCCTGGTGCACGCCGATGTCGACGAAGGCGCCGAAGTTGGTGACGTTGGTGACCACGCCTTCGAGGACCATCCCCGGCGTGAGGTCCTTGATGTCTTCGATGCCTTCCTGGAAGGTGGCCGTCTTGAATTCCGGCCGCGGGTCACGCCCCGGCTTGTCGAGCTCCTTCAGGATGTCCATCACCGTCGGCAGGCCGAAGCGCTCGTCGGTGTAGTCGGCCGGACGGATGGTCTTGAGGTAGGTGCTGTCGCCGATCAGCTGCTTCACCGCGCGACCGCTCTTCGCGACGATGCTCTCGATCACCGGGTAGGCCTCCGGGTGGACCGACGACGCGTCGAGCGGGTTGGCGCCGTTCATGATGCGCAGGAAGCCCGCCGCCTGTTCGAAGGTCTTGTCGCCGAGGCGCGAGACCTTCAGCAATTCCTGACGCGTGCGGAACGCGCCGTTCAGGTCGCGGTAGGCGACGATATTGCCGGCGAGCGTGCTATTCAGACCCGAGATGCGGGTGAGCAGTGGCACCGACGCGGTGTTCACGTCGACGCCTACCGCGTTCACGCAATCCTCGACCACCGCGTCGAGCGCGCGGGCGAGCTGGCTCTGGTTGACGTCGTGCTGGTACTGGCCGACGCCGATCGATTTCGGGTCGATCTTCACCAGCTCGGCCAACGGGTCCTGCAGGCGGCGCGCGATCGACACCGCGCCGCGAATGCTAACGTCGAGGTCCGGGAATTCGCGTGCGGCGAGTTCGGACGCCGAATAAACGGAAGCGCCGGCCTCGGACACGACGATCTTGGTCAGCCCCAGTTCCGGGTATTTCTTGATGATCTCCTGCGCGAGCTTGTCGGTCTCGCGGCTGGCGGTGCCGTTGCCGATCGCGATCAGCTCGACCTTGTGCTTCGCGCACAAGGCCGCCAGCACCGCGATCGAACGATCCCAGTCGCGGCGCGGTTCGTGCGGGTAGATGGTGGTGGTGTCGACCAGCTTGCCGGTGTTGTCGACCACCGCGACCTTGGTGCCGGTGCGCAAGCCCGGGTCGAGGCCGAGCGTCGTGCGCGGGCCGGCCGGCGCGGCGAGCAGCAGGTCGTGCAGGTTGTCCGAGAACACCTTGATCGCGCCGAGATCGGCGGCGTCCTTCAGGCGGCCGACGAGTTCGAGTTCGAGCGACAGGAAGATCTTCGCGCGCCAGGTCAGGCGCACCGTGTCGAGCAGCCACTTGTCGGCCGGGCGGCCGGCGTCCTTGACGCCGAAGCGCGCGGCGATCGCTTCTTCATAAGAAGAGCGCTGCGTGATCGGCGTGTCGTCGGGCTGGTATCTGAGCACCAGGCTCAACACGCCCTCGTTGCGGCCGCGCAGCAAGGCGAGCGCGCGGTGCGACGGCGTCGACTTGATCGGTTCGCGGTACTCGAAATAGTCGGAGAACTTGGCGCCCTCTTCCTCTTTGCCGTCGACCACCGTGCCGGCGAGTTCGCCCTCGTTCCACAGCCTCTCGCGAAGTTGGCCGAGCAGTTCGGCGTCTTCGGCGAAGCGTTCGATCAGGATGGCGCGCGCGCCGTCGAGCGCGGCCTTGGCATCGGCGATGCCGGCATCAAGGTTGACGTAGGTCTCGGCCAATGTTTGCGGGTCTTGCGTCGGGTCGGCGAGCAGGGCATCGGCCAGCGGCTCGAGGCCGGCCTCGCGCGCGATCTGCGCCTTGGTGCGGCGCTTGGGCTTGTACGGAAGATAAAGGTCTTCGAGCGTGGTCTTGTTGTCGGCGCCGTAAAGCGCGGCTTCGAGTTCGGGGCTGAGCTTGCCCTGTTCGGCGATGCTTTTCAGGATGGCCGCGCGCCTGTCGTCGAGTTCGCGCAGGTAGACGAGGCGCTCGTCGAGGGTGCGCAGCTGGGTGTCGTCGAGCCCGCCGGTGGCTTCCTTGCGGTAGCGGGCGATGAAGGGCACGGTGGCGCCGCCGTCGATCAGTTCGATGGTGGCGGCGACCTGCGCCTCGCGGACATTCAGTTCGGCCGCGAGGCGGCGGGCAATGCTGGGCAACATCGGCGTTCTTTTCGGGTTGTTGCGAGAAGCGCCGAGTCTGTCACGCTCCGGCTTTGGAGATCAAGCCGCGACGGGGTGTTCGAGCCAGGCTTGCGCCTCCTCGACGGTGTCGAAGTACTGGCTGCGCGTGTGCGCCAACAGCCCGGCGATGTGCGCGGCGAGCTTGATCCACACGTCGGTGACGACGATGGCGACGAGACCGAAATCCTTTTCATGCGCGCGCACGAACTTCAACTCCTCGAGCGCCATGTCGAGCGTGAAGTCCTTCAGCTCGGCCAGGTCGAGCAGCACGTCGGGCTTCTCGCGCTCGGCCAACCTTTTGGTGAGGGCCTCTTCAAACAGCTTGAAGTCGGCCAGCGTGAATTCGTTGTAGAGGGCTACGTCGAGGCCGTAGGCCTGCTCGCGGATCGAGATCATGGCGTGCTCCGGTCGAGGGGATGATGTTTTCATTTTAGCCCGGCCAGCGGCGCGACCCAAGCTTGGCCGAACGATCGTGGCAAATCAGCCGCGGCGCGCGGCGATCAGGCCGGACAGCACGATCGCGCTCATCGCCATGAGCCCCTCGGCCGACACCGCGTCGCCCCACAGGCCCCAGCCCATCAGCGCCGAGAACACCACGGTCAGGTAACCGAAACTCGCGGCGAGGAATTTGCGCCCTTCCTTGTACGCGCGCGTCATCGCGAGCTGGCCGGCGGTCGCCGATATGCCAAGCCCGACCAGGATCCACAGGTTGGCCGAGCTTATCGGGCTGAAGCGGTGGAACACCAGCCACACGAGAGACAACAGCGTCGACACGCCGGTGAACCACCAGACAGTGCGCCACTCGGGCTCGCCCATCTGCCCGAGCTCGCGCACCTGGAAAATCGACGCGCCGGCGAAGAAGCCCGACATCAGGCCGACGAGCGCGGCGAACCCCGTCTGGCTGTCGAAGGTGGGACGAAGCAGCGCGACGATGCCGGCGAAGCCGATCAAGAGCGCGATGCTGACACGGCCGGTGAGCTTTTCGCGTAGCCACAGCACGCAGATCAGCGCGAAGAACAGCGTCGACGTGTAGTTGAGCGTGACGGCGGTCGCCAGCGGCAGCTCGGTGATCGCGTAGAACAGGCAGACGATGGCGGCGTAGCCGGTGAAGCTGCGCTTCAGGTGCGCGCCCCAGTTGGCCGAGAACACTGGCCGGCGGCGCGCGAAGACGACGACTGAGACCGAGGTGAAGCCGATCAGCGTGCGGTAGAAAAGCAGTTCGGCCGGCGAGAAGAAGGGCTTGCCGAGCTTGACGAACACGCCCATCGCCGCGAAGCAGAACGCCGCGACAATCATCCAGCCGGCGCCGAGACGGCCGGTAGAGAGCCTCTGCCACAACTCCGTCATGGCTTGTCCGGTCTGACCGACGCGCAGATCGAAGACAGCGCGCGGCGCACATGGCCGAACTCGGCGGCGGTCGCCGAACAGCGCGCCTCGATCATCGTCTTCCTGCCGACCTTCTGATACAGCCGGTACTCGCGGCGCATGATCCACAGTCGGCCGGACACGAAGCCGCCCTCGCGCACGTCGGCGAACAGGCGCTGCTCGGTCTTGTTGTACTGCAAGGACAGGGCCGGCTCACGGTCGCCCTCGCCCTTTTTCAAGCGCCGCGCGAGCCGGTCGAGCGATTCGTTGCCACGCGCAGGCCGGACCTTGATCAGCACGTCGATCGCGGCGCGTTCGCGCTGGTCGGCCTTGGGCGGCACGAGCTTCCACTGGCGAACGCCGTCCTGGCGTTGCGTGCGCACGCGCCAGCCGTCGGGCACGACGAAGCGCACCGCGCCTTGCGGGTCGCGGTAGACGGCGGCGAGGCCGGGCTCGGCCAAGGCAAGGCCGAGCAGCAGGATCAAGAATCGGGGCAGGAATGTGGGCATGGGCCGGAAAAACAAAGGCGCGGAACTCGTCCGCGCCTCGTCATTGTGCCCGCGGGCGGGCGTTTTCGCCAGGTCAGCCGGCCAGCGCGTCGCCCATCAGCCGGCGGTAGAACTCGTGGAAGTGCTGCATGCCGTCTTCGGTCGGCGACTGGTAGGGGCCGGTTTCGGACACGCCGGCCATCCACAGCGCCTTGCGGCCCTCGTGCATGCGGTAGCAGATCTCGTCGTCCTCTTTCGCCGTCTCGTAGTACGCCGCCTGCTCGGCCTCGACGAACTCGGGTTCGAACCACACGACCTCTTCTGGGTAGTAGAACTCGGTGATCACCGTGGTCTTTTCCGGGCCGCGCGGGATCGCGGCGCTGACCACCAGCACGTGCGGATACCACTCGACCATGATGTTCGGGTAGTAGGTCAGCCAGATCGCGCCGAATTCGGGCTGCTTTTCCTCATAGCGGCGCAGTACTTCCTTGTGCCAGTCGCCGTAGACGCGCGAGCCGGCGCGCGCGAGCTGGTTCTTCACGCCGACGGTCTGCACGTGGTACTGCTCGCCCCACTCCCAGTTGAGGTCGCCGCAGTCGACGAAACTGCCGAGCCCCGGGTGGAACGGGTCGACGTGGTAGTCCTCGGAGTAGACCTCGATGAAGGTCTTCCAGTTGAAGTCGTAGTCTGTGCTGTGCGCGCTGTGGAACGCGTAACCGTCGAAGCTCATGTGCTTCGCGACGCCGAGCTTGGCGAGGTCCTTACCGATGTCGCGGCTCGCGTCGAACAGGAGGCCGTTCCAGCGCGTCAGTTCGGTCTGCTCAAGGTTCAGGCACGGCGTTTGAGGGAAGTGCGGCGCGCCGACGAGCGTGCCTTCCTTGTCGTAGGTCCAGCCGTGCAGGTTGCAGACGATGTGGTTGCCGTTGCCGCGGCCCTTATAGATGACCGCCTGGCGGTGCCGGCAGACGTTCGAGATCAGCTTGACCTCGCCGTCGACGTTTTTCAGCATCTTGCCGTGGCCTAGCCAGGCTAGCGTCTGATAGTCGCCGGCGTTCGGCACCATCAGCTCGTGGCCGTAATAGCGCGGCGCGGCGCCGAACAGCCGTTGCTGTTCGAGCTGGTAGAAATCGGGATCGAAGTAGACGTGGACCGGCAGCTGTGCCGCGGACGCCTTGAGAAGCTGCGAAGAAGCCAGATCAGACATTATTCCCATACCCCCCTGTGAAGAAGGTTTAAGACCAGCCGAATCCCGCTCGATATAACGAGGTTTACGGATTACTTGTTTTGAGAGACGCGCGCGGTCGACCCGCGAGCCCGAGGGGGGCATTCTGTCGCAAATCCCCCCCGGGGCAAGCCGCGGCGGCAAAAAAAAACCTGTCAAATCCGGCCTCAAGGCTAATTCACACAACATTCCGCCGCCAAAGAACATTTGGTCCTATGCGCCGCTAGCCAAAACAAGACCTTGGCCGAGACCGGCTCGCAAGTTATCCCCTGTGCCACGCCCTCCCCCCTTTCCCGTCGAAACACTGCGGCAAATTCGTCACACGGCCGGTAATGCCATTGGTTTGCTGGCGGCCCCGCATTGATGCATTCAAACATTTGTTTTATTTTCGTCCGACGCCCCGAACCCAGGTTCAGGGTCGATAAGAAGAACGACATCTCTCTACAAGGCAAGAGAACCGAGGAAGGAAAACGCATGGCTATCCACTCCATCACCGAATGGTTCATCCCCGAGCGCGTGCAGGGCGCGCACGACGCGCTGATCCGCGCGCGCACCGTGGTCGGCGTCGCGCTGTTGGCGGGCGTGATCGCGCCGCTGTTCGCCGTCTCCTACTTCGAGCTGAATCATCCTGCGATGGCCTGGGGCATCCTCGCCGGCGGCGCCGGGCTGCTGTTCGGCCCTGTGCTCTTACGGCTGACCGGCGCGATCAGCCTTGCGGCGCAGTTCGTCGTCGCCTGCATGTACGGCATGGTGTGCTGGATGGTGACCGTGAACGGCGGCATCCTGTCGACGAGCTCGGTGTGGTTCGCGTCTATCCCGTTCGCCGCGGTGTTCGTCGGCGGGCGACGCGCCGGCATCTTTTGGTCGGTGCTGACCCTGCTCGCGATCGCGGTCGTCTTCCTGGCATCGGGCGACCCGGGCGCGCTGCCCGCCTCGCCGATCGGGCCGGAGCACCATCCGCTGCAGCAGGCCAAGTCGCTGGTCGGCCTGAGTCTGGTCGTGCTGTCGCTGGCGATGGCGTACGACCGCGCGAAGGCGAGGAGCCTCGAGAAACTCGAGGCCGCGCGCGCCGACGCCGAACGCGCGAGCGCGGCGATCGAGACGCTGCTCGCACAGGTCACGCGCTCGATCCGCGCAGCGTCGAATGAGAGCCGCGACATCGTCGGCAGCACCGAATCGATGGCGCGCACGATGGCCGACCAGCGCGCGCGCGCCGAGGGCATGATGGCGACCGCGCAAGCCATGGCGGTGATGACGGGCCAGAACGCCGCCGAATCGGGGCGCGCACGCGAGGTGGCGCACGCCGCCGGCACCGCCGCGAGCGAGGCCGGCGACGCGATGGACGCGGCGGTCGCCCAGTTGTCGGCGGCGCGCGAGGCGATAGGCGCGGCGGCCGGCCGGCTCGACGAGCTCGGCCAGAAGAGCGCCGAGGTCAACGGCATCGTCAAGCTGATCCGCGACATCGCCGACCAGACCAACCTGTTGGCGCTGAACGCGGCGATCGAGGCGGCGCGCGCGGGGGAGATGGGCCGCGGCTTCGCGGTGGTCGCCGACGAGGTGAGGAAGTTGGCCGAGCGCACGCAGAACGCGACGCAGGACATCGACCAGAAGATCTCGCTGATCGTCTGCGGCACCAACGAGGCGATCGTCGCGATGAAGGGTGGCAACGCGCAGATGCACGCCGGGCGCGACAACGCGCAGCACGCGCAGGACAAGCTCGGCGCGATGATAGACAACACGCACCGCCTCGCCGACGTGCTCGCCGGCGTCGCCGCCGCCGGCGAGACGCAGAACAAGGGCTTCGCCGCGTTCGCCGGCGACATCACCGCGGTCGCCGAGGCGACTCGTGCGCTGTCGATCGAGACCGGCAGCATCGCCGACGCGACCGGCCGGCTCGACAAGCTGATGGCCGAACTGGGCGACTCGGTGAAGCGTCACGACAGCTTGGTGTCCGACGATGCCGCCGCTCCGGCCGGCCGGGGCTCGGCCGGGTTCGCGCCGCGCCCGGCTACTGTCGTCGTCTGAGCCGGCCCGACCAACGTTGGCCGAGCCCTCGGCCAACCTTCAACGCAAAACGCCCCGACGAGTCGGGGCGTTGGCGCGATCGTGGTTCAGCGATCGTACTGGCCGGGCTGGTAGTTGCCGGCCGGCGTCCCGCAGGCGATCGATATGAGGTTCCAGCCGTTGATCGCGACGATGCACCAGGTCAGCTCGACCTTTTCCTTGTCGCTGAAGTGTTCGGCGAGCTCGCGGTGCAGCGACTCGGGGACCGCGTGCTGGGCGAGCAGGGTCAGCGCCTCGGCCCAAGCCAGCGCGGCGCGTTCGCGCGGCGTATAGCACGGCGCCTCGCGCCAAGCCGACAGCAGGTATAGCCGCTGCTCGGTCTCGCCTTCGGCGCGCGCGTCCTTGGTGTGCATGTCGATGCAGAGCGCGCAGCCGTTCAGCTGCGAGACGCGGGTCTTCACCAGCTCGCGCAGCGAGGTCTCGAGGCCACTGTTGCGAACGTACAGCTCCAGCCCGACCTGGGCCTGGTAGCCCTTCGGGGCGACGGTTGGGTAATCGATGAAGTGGGACATGGTCATGCTCCTGGTGGGTCTAAGGTTGGCCGAGGCCTTCGTCTGCGCGTGCCGGCCGGCACGGCAAAACATACGTCATATGCTTTCCAGCAAGATACCGCGCCGCTGGTATAGTTCGCAGAGCCAAAAACCGCCAACTCGACCAGGCCATGACGACCACCGACCCCACCCGGCTCCTCGGCCGGACGCTGCAACGCGACCGGCACGCGCTGCCGCTCTATCAGCAGCTCTACCAACGCCTGCGCGACGCCATCCTCAGCGGCCAGCTGCCGCCCGGCGCCCGGCTGCCCGCCTCGCGGGTGCTGGCGGCCGACCTTTCGACTTCGCGCGGCACCGTCGAGCAGGCATATAGCCAGCTGCTGGCCGAGGGGTATCTGGCAAGCCGCGCCAGCGCCGGCACCGTGGTCAACCCTCATCTTGACACCGCACGCCTTCGGATGCGGCTGAAGCTGCCCAGCAGCCCCGCCCAGCCCGCCCCACCGGCCCACGCGGCAGCCGCCTCGAACGAGCCTCTGCCCTTCCAGCTCGGCCTGCCTGCGCTCGATGCATTCCCGCGCAAGCTGTGGTCGCGGCTGGCCGGCCATCACGCCCGTTCATTGCCGGCTGCCGGCCTGCTGCCGCCCGACCCGGCCGGCTACGCGCCGCTGCGCCAGGCGATCTCCCACCACCTGGCGCTGTTTCGCGGCATCGGCTGCTCGGCCGACCAGGTGTTCATCACCGGCGGATTCCAGGGCGCGCTGGGCCTGATCGCCCAGGTCCTGCTGCAGACCGGAGACCCGGTATGGATGGAAGACCCCGGCTTTTTCCGCGCCAGCGCGGCGCTCAAGCTCGCCGGTGCGGTGCCGACCCCGGTGCCGGTCGACGAGGACGGGCTGCGGGTGGCGGACGGCATCAGGCTCTGCCCCGACGCGCGGCTGGTGTATTGCACGCCGTCTCACCACTCGCCGCTCGGCGTCACGCTGACGCTGCCGCGCCGGCTGGAGCTGCTCGCCTGGGCGGCGCAGGCTCAAGCCTGGATCGTCGAGGACGATTACGACGGCGAGTTCCGCTACAACGGCCCGCCGCTGCCGGCGCTGCAGAGCCTCGACGCCGCCGGACGCGTGCTCTACGCCGGCAGCTTCAGCAAGACGCTGTTCCCCGGACTCAGGCTCGGCTACCTGGTGGTGCCGGCCGCGCTGCGCGCGCGTTTTGCCGAGGCGGCCGACGCGTTCTCGCCGGCGCCGTCGATACTCGACCAGGCGACCTGCGCCGACTTCATGCGGCAAGGGCATTTCGCCCGTCACATCAAACGGATGCGCCAGCTCTACGCCGAGCGCCGAGCCGCGCTGGCGGCGGCGCTGCAACACGAGTGCGGCGACCGGCTGCGTCTCGACGACCATGCGGTCGGCCTGCAACTGGTCGGCTGGTTGGCCGAGCACGAGGACGACCGCGTGATCGCCGCCCGGCTGCGCACGCAGGGCCTCGCCGGGCAGGGGCTGTCGCACTTCAGCCTCGGTGGCACAACCCCGCCGGCGCTGCTGTTTGGCTTTGCCAACGTGCCGGTCGACGCCGCGCCCGAGCTGGCGCGCCGCGTGCGCGAGGCGCTGCAATCCGGCTAGCCGCCGCAACGCCCCGAAGGCGACGAAGCGGCTCTGTTATAATCGCCGCCTCGCTATCCAACCCCGCTCTTTACGCCGCATGACGCCCCTCCTCGCCGAACTCAAGGCCGCCCTGCCCCATTGCCAGCTCCGTGACCAGCAAGCGCTGCGCCGCAAACTGTCCGACGCCGCCGACCGGGTCAAGCGCGGCCAGAGTGCCGACAAGCTGCTGTCCGACATCGCCATCCAGGTCGAGCGCTCGCGCGAGCGCGTCGACGCGCGCCGCGCCGGCCTGCCGCGCCCCGAGTTCGACCCCGAGCTGCCGGTCAACCAGAAGTTGGCCGAGCTCAAGCAAGCGATCGATAAAAACCAGGTGACCATCATCTGCGGCGAGACCGGCTCGGGCAAGACGACGCAGATTCCTAAGATCTGCCTCGAACTCGGCCGCGGCGTCACCGGCCTGATCGGCCACACGCAGCCGCGGCGGCTGGCCGCGCGTTCGGTCGCGACGCGTATCGCGCAGGAGCTGAAGTCGAGCATCGGCGAGGTGGTCGGCTTCAAGGTACGCTTCACCGACAAGACGTCGGAGAAGAGCTACCTCAAGCTGATGACCGACGGCATCCTCTTGGCCGAGACGCAGACCGACCGATTTCTGACCGCCTACGACACGATCATCATCGACGAGGCGCACGAGCGCTCGCTGAACATCGACTTCCTGCTCGGCTACCTGAAGCAGCTGTTGCCGCGCCGCCCGGACCTGAAGGTCATCATCACGTCGGCGACGATCGACGCCGACCGCTTCGCCAAACACTTCGACGGCGCGCCGGTGATCGAGGTGTCGGGCCGCACCTACCCGGTCGAGGTCCGCTACCGGCCGTTGACCGAACGCGACGAGGACGAAGCCGAGATCGAGATGGAGCAGGCGGTCGTCGACGCGGTCGAGGAGCTCGCGCGGCTCGGCCCGGGCGACGTGCTCGTCTTCCTGCCTGGCGAGCGCGAGATCCGCGAGACCGCCGAGGCGCTGCGCAAATCGCAGATCCGCGGCTACGAGATCCTGCCGCTGTTCGCGCGCTTGAGTAACGAAGACCAGCAGAAGATTTTCAAACCGTCGGGCGGACGGCGCGTGGTGCTGTCGACCAACGTCGCCGAAACGTCGCTGACCGTGCCCGGCATCAAGTATGTGATCGACACCGGCCACGCGCGGCTGAACCGCTACAGCCCGCGCGCCAAGGTCGAGCAGCTCTTGGTCGAGAAGATCTCCCAAGCCGCCGCGCGCCAGCGCGCCGGCCGTTGCGGCCGCGTGTCGAGCGGCGTCTGCATTCGTTTGTATAGCGAAGACGACTTCAACGCGCGTCCGGCGTTCACCGACCCGGAAATCCTGCGCAGCAACCTCGCGGCGGTCATTTTGAGGATGGCGGCGCTGCGCCTCGGCGCGGTCGACGCCTTCCCCTTCCTCGAGGCGCCGTCGAGCCGGCTGATCGCCGACGGCTACCAGGTGCTGCTCGAACTCGGCGCGGTCACCGAGCGCAACGAACTCACAGATATTGGCAAGGAACTCGCGCGCCTCCCGGTCGACCCGAAGATCGGCCGCATGCTGCTCGCCGCGCGCGACCAGCACTGCGTGCGCGAGATGCTGATCCTCGCGTCGGCGCTGAGCATCCAGGACCCGCGCGAACGGCCGTTCGAAGCGCGCGAGGCGGCCGAACGCGCGCAGGCGAAGTTCAAGGACGAAGGGTCGGACTTCCAGTCGTTTATCAATCTGTGGGACTTCTTCGACGAAGCGCTGAAGCACAAGAAGTCGAACCGCCAGCTGATCGACGTCTGCCACGCGCACTTCCTGTCGCATATCCGCATGCGCGAATGGCGCGAGCTGCACGGCCAGCTCGCACAGATCGCCGCCGACCTCGAGCTGCGTCTGAACGACGTGCCGGCGACCTACGAGCAGCTGCACAAGGCGCTGCTGACCGGCCTGATCGGCAACGTAGGCATGAAGACGCTCGAGGGCGACGAGTATCTGGGCACGCGCGGCGCGCACTTTCATATCTTCCCGGCGTCGGGGCTGAAGAAGGCGAAGCCGAAGTGGCTGGTCGCCGCCGAGCTGACCGAGACGAGCAAGCTGTACGCGCGCTGCGTCGCCAAGGTCGACCCCGAGTGGATCGAGAAGCTCGCGCCGCACCTGGTGAAGTCGCACTACTTCGAGCCGCACTGGGAAAAGGCGCGCGGCGAAGTCGTCGCCAGCGAACGCGTGACGCTGTACGGCCTGACGGTCATTCCGCGCCGGCCGGTCAGCTACGGCCGCATCGACCCGGTCGCGGCGCGCGAACTCTTCATCCGCGGCGCGCTGGTCGCGGCCGAATACGGCAGCAACGCGCCGTTCTTCCAGCACAACCACCGGCTGATCCGCGAAGTCGAGCAGCTCGAACACAAGGCGCGCCGCCAGGACGTGCTGGTCGACGACGAGGTGCTGTACGGTTTCTACGACGAACGGATACCAGCCGACATCGTCGACGCGGCGAGCTTCGAGGCGTGGCGAACGTTGGCCGAGGCCGAGGAAGCGAAGCGCCTGTGGCTGACGCGCGACTACCTGATGCAGCACGCGGCCGAGAACATCACCGAGGAGCAGTTCCCCGAGTGGCTCGACACGTCCGACGGCCGCCTGCGGCTCAAATACCGTTTCGAGCCGCACCACGCGCTCGACGGCGTGACGGTCGACGTGCCGCTGCCCATCCTCAACCGGCTGGAGGCCGCGCCGTTCGAATGGCTGGTGCCGGGCATGATCCGCGAGAAGCTCGCGCTCTTGATCAAAGGGCTGCCCAAGCAGATCCGCCGCAGCTGCGTGCCGGTGCCCGACTTCGTCACGCGCTTCCTCGATTCGATAGTCGACGGGAACGCGGCGATCGCGCCGCAGCTCGCGCACTTCATCCTGCGCGAAACCGGCGGCCTGAAGGTCGACCCAAGCGATTTCTCCGGCATCGAACTGCCGGCGCACTGCCGCTTCAACTTCCGCGTGATCGATGACGGCAAGCAGGAACTCGGCATGGGCCGCGGCCTCGTCGAATTGCAGAAGCAGTTCGGCCAGGCGGCGCAGCTGGCGTTTTCCGACAGCACGATAGACATCGAACGCGACGACGTGACGGCCTGGGACTTCGGCGAGCTGCCGGCGAGCATCAAGTTCGCGCGCGGCCGGCAGCAGCTGACTGGCTACCCGGCGCTGTGCCTCGAGGACGACAAGGTCGCGATCCGATTATTTGATACGGAGGCCTCGGCCAACGTCGCGATGCGCGCCGGCGTCGTGCGGCTGCTGCAGTTCCAGCTGAAGGAGCAGATGAAGCAGTTGAAGAAGGGCCTGTCCGGCTTCACGCAGACCGCTCTGTTGCTGCGCGGCGTCGCCAATTCGGATGACCTGCTCGAAGACGCGATCGCCGCGATCTGCGACCGCGCCTTCATCGGCGACGATGCGCTACCGCGCAACGAGAAGCAGTTCAAGGACCAGATCGCCCGCGCGCGCACCAAGCTGCCGGCGGTGACGCAGGCGGTGACGAGCTATCTGAACCAGATCGCCGGCGAGTACCAGCAGCTCAGCCAGAAGTTCGGCAAGCACAGGCTCGCGCCGGAGCTGAAGCAGCAGCTCGACCGGCTGGTCTACAAAGGCTTCCTCGCCGCGACGCCGTGGGAGCAGTTGCCGAACCTGCCGCGCTACATGAAGGCGATGGCCTTGCGCATGGACAAGCAGCCTTCCAACCCGCAGCGCGACGGCCAGCGCGGCGCCGAGGTGCGCGAGCTGTGGAAGCAGTGGGAGGCGCGCGTCGCCGAGGAAAACCAGCGCGAGGGCGCGTCGGCCGAACTGATGGCCTACCGCTGGCTGATCGAGGAGTTGCGCGTCGGCCTGTTCGCGCAGGAATTGAAGACGCCGTTCCCGGTGTCGGTGAAGCGCCTCTCGAAGGCGTGGGCCGACCTGCCCCGGTGAGCGTACACCGGTCTTGCCACAGCAGAGAGCGGCGCGGCTAGAATGGAGCGTCAGCCAGAAGCCTTCATCATGAGCGAATCCCCGAACAAGGCCAAATTGCACCCCCTCTTGGTGCGCGTCGGCAAGGAACTGCAGGTCGACGTCTATGCGAAGAACGGCATCCTGCTGCTGAAGAAGGGCCATTACGTCCTGAGCCCCGAGCAGCGCGACAAACTGTTGACGGTCGGCCTGGGCGACGCCGACGAGGTCGAGGCGCGGCTCGAACGCGAGAAGCGCGAACGCGCCGCCGCCCAGCGCGAGGCCGAGGAGGCCGCACGGCCGAAGAACCCCCTTATCGAACTCGATTTTCTGACGCGCCGCATACAGGGCCTGTTGAACCACGCGCTCGCGGTGCACGGTTTCGCCGACGCGATCCGCGACGTCGCCGACGGCCTCGCAAGGTTGGCCGAGCGCACGCCCGACGGCCTGATCGCCGCGTGTCTCTTGGTGCCGTTCAGCGACTACGGCAGCAGCCACAGCCTGCGCACCGCCGCGCTGTTGGCGGTGCTCGGCAAACGCCTGGGCCTCGCGCCGGCCGAGCACAAGACGCTGTTGTGCGCCGCGCTGACGATGAACGTGTCGGTCACGCTGCTGCACAACCAGCTCGCGCAACAGGGCGGCCCGCTGACGACGGAACAGCGCGAGGCGATGTTCGCCCACCCGATCCTCGGCTCGGCCATCCTGCGCGAGGCCGGCGTCGACGACGAGCGCTGGCATGACCTCGTCCAGCAGCACCACGAGGACCACGACGGCAGCGGCTACCCGATGGGCCTCACGCGCGATGAGATCGATCCGCTCGCCCACCTGCTGCGCCTCGTCGACGTGCTGGCCGCGCTGCTCGTGAGCAACGCGCAACGCCCGGGCCAGTTGCCGTCGGCGGCGCTGGCGCGCCTGTTCAAGGGCGAGTGCGGCGCGTTCGACGCGACCTACGTCGCGGTGCTGATCAAGGAGCTCGGCATTTACCCGCCCGGCAGCTTCGTCAGGCTCGCCAGCAACGAGATCGCCGTCGTCACCCAGCGCCGCGACAAGGCGAACGAACCCAAGGTCGCCGCGCTCAGGAAGGTCGACGGTCCGCCCTACGCCGAACCGCTGCCGCGCGACACGCACAACGCCATGCACAAGATCGTCGAGGCGGCGCCGGCCGCCGCGGCCGGCGTCCGCCCGGCCTTCCTCGTCAGGCTCTGGAAGTAAGCCTGCTTTTTCCCGCCGTTTTCCCCTTTCTCTTTAGCCTGCCTTAAGCCAAGCGCGCCACCCTTAGAAAGGGTAGCCGTCGCTTGGTGCGTCTCTGCGCGCGTCCAATCGATCGAAGCCAATCAGCCCGATTGGCTCCGGCTGCCGATAAAGCCCCTATCTCCGCAGGGCCCTCTCTGGATACGCAAGCGCAGGCATGCTTTCCGCAACGACAAAACCGGCTACGGCAGCGGCGCTCAGCGCACCCTCCGCACGCAGTTGGCCGAGCCAGGCCGTCTGGCTGCTGGCCGGACTCGCGCTGGTGCGCCTTTTGGCGATGTGGCTGATCCCGCTGAATGACACCACCGAGGCGCGCTACGCCGAGATCGCGCGCAAGATGCTTGAGACCGGCAACTGGGTGACGCCGCTGCACGACTACGGCGTGCCGTTCTGGGCCAAGCCGCCGCTGTCGACCTGGCTGTCGGCCGCCTCGATGGGCGTGTTCGGCGTCAACGAGTTCGCGGTGCGGCTGCCGGCCTTGCTGCTGTCGGTCGGCGTGCTCGCGCTGACCTACCGGCTGGCGCGCGTGCGCCTCGGCGTCGACGCGGCGTGCATCGCGGTGCTGGCGCTCGCCGGCAGCCTGCTGTTCCTGGTGTCGGCCGGCACGGTGATGACCGACCCGGTGCTGCTGTTCTGCGTGACCTTGAGCCAGGTCGCGTTCTGGTACGCGGTGCCGATGCGGCAGCGGCGTTGGGGCTATCTGTTCTTCGCCGGCCTCGGACTCGGGCTGTTGGCCAAGGGACCGCTCGCGGTGGTGCTCACCGGCCTGCCGATCTTCTTCTGGGTGCTGGCGCGCGGCCAGCGGCGCGCGCTGTGGCGCGACCTGCCGTGGGTTTCCGGCACGCTCTTGACGCTGGCCATCGCGCTGCCGTGGTATGGGCTCGCCGAGGCGCGCACGCCGGGCTTCCTTGACTATTTCATCATGGGCGAGCAGGTGTCGCGCTTCCTCGACCCCGGCTGGAAGGGCGACCGCTACGGCTTCGCGCACGCCACGCGCCACGGCATGATCTGGCTGTACGCGGCAGGCGCGCTGTTTCCGTGGTCTCTCGTCTTCCTCTACCGGCTGGCACGCCGGGGTTGGCCGAGCATCGCCGCCACGCGCGACGCCCACGCCACCCGGGACGACGGCTGGCTGCTCTACACCGCGCTGTGGTCGCTGATGACGCTGGCCTTCTTCACGCTGTCCGGCAACATCATCTGGCCGTACGCGCTGCCGATGATGCCGGGCTTCGCGCTCTTGTTCGCCACGCTGTGCGAACGAGAGCGCCTGGCGACGGCGCTGACGCTGCTGTCCACGCTCCTGATGCTGGCGGCGACCGTCGCCTTCGTCGTGCGCCCCGACGCTATAGGCCGCAGCCAAAAGGCGCTGGTCGACGCGTGGCACCGTGATCAGCCTTCGGCCGACAGCACGCTCTTATACTGGAATTCGCGCCGCGAGTTTTCCGCCGAGTTCTATTCGGCCGCCCGCACCCGCACCAGCACCGGCCCGGCGCGGGCGGCGGCCTTGCTCAGCAACGCTGAGCCGCGACTACCTCGCCGTGCCGGTCAACGACCTCGACCAACTGCCGGTCGGCGTCGCCGCCGCCTTCGCCGAAATCGGCCGTTTCAAGAACGACGGCCAGACCCTGGCGCTGCTGCGCGAGCGGCGGCCCGTCTCACGCTGATCCGCAGAGCAAGGAGCACCGTCATGTGTGATCCCCTCGTCCCGCCCTACCTGCTCGGCCTGCACGCGGCCGAGCGCCCGGCCGACCCGCTCGTCAGCTGTGTCGTGCCCGCGTACAACGAGTCGGCCAACATCGTGCCGCTGCTCGAGACGCTGCACCGCCTGCTGAACGCCGACGGCTACCGCCACGAGCTGATCGTCGTCGACGACGGCAGCCGCGACGACACCGTCGAGCGGGTGCTGACGCACAACACCGGCCTGCCGGTGAAGCTGGTGCAGCTGTCGCGCAACTTCGGCAAGGAGGTCGCGCTGACCGCAGGGCTCGAGCATGCCGTCGGCGACGCGGTGGTGCTGATCGACGCCGACTTCCAGCACCCGCCCGAGAAGGTCACCGAGTTTCTCGCGCGCTGGCGCGAGGGCTACGACATGGTGTACAGCGTGCGCGACGGCCGCGAGGACGAGACGCTCGCCAAACGCTGCTTCACGCGCGCGTTCTACGCGCTGATCAACCTCGGCGTGCCGCTGAAGATTCCCGAGAACACGCAGGACTTCCGCGTGCTCGACCGCCGCATCGTCGACGCGCTCGGCGCGATGCCCGAGCGCAGCCGCTTCATGAAGGGGCTGTACAACTGGACCGGCTTCACCCAGCTCGCGGTCGAGACGCGCACCGGGCAGCGCGCGGCCGGCCACAGCAGTTTCAACTTCTGGCGCCTGTTCGGCCTGGCGATGACCGGGCTGACGTCGTTCTCGGTGATGCCGCTCAGGGTGTGGACCGCGATCGGCGCGCTGATCTCGCTGTCGTCCATCCTCTACGCGGCGATCGTGTTCGTCGACACGCTGATCAACGGCAACCCGGAACGCGGCTGGCCGACGCTCGCCGTCGCCGTATGCTTCCTCGGCGGCATCCAGCTGTTGTCGATCGGCATCCTCGGCGAGTACGTCGGCCGCATCTTCCAAGAGGTGAAGCGCCGCCCGACCTACCTCGTCAGCCGCGTCGTGACGCCGGCCGAACCGGGCGCCGCTCATGAACGCTGAGCTCGCACGCTTCGGCGTGGTCGGCGTCGCCGCGCTCCTCGTGCACCTGGCGATGGTGTCGCTGTGGCTGGTGCCGGCCGGGCTGGCGCCGCTCTTTGCCAACGTGTTCGCCTTCCTGACCGCCTTCGTCGTCAGCTACCTCGGCCACCGCCACCTGACCTTCTGCGCCGGCCACGTCGCGCACCGCCAAGCCTTGCCGCGCTTTTTCGCAGTCGCCTGCACCGGCTTCGCCGTCAACGAGTCGCTCTACTTCGTCCTGCTCCACGACACGCCGTTCGACTACCGCGTCGCGCTCTTGATCGTGCTGGCCACGGTCGCCGCGCAGACCTTCGCGCTCGGCAAGCTGTGGGCGTTCGCCGGGACCGCCCGACCATGAGCCGCGCCTTCACGCTGTGCGCCGACGACTTCGCGCAGAGCGCCGCGATCGGCGAGGCCATCCTCGACCTTCTCGCCGCGCGCCGCCTGTCGGCGACCAGCGTGTTCAGCCAGGCGCCGCAACTGGCGGCGCTGCCCGACGTCGACGCCGGCCTGCACTTCAAGCTGACCCATCCGCTTGGCGACATCACACGGCCGCTGCCCTACTGGCTCGTCGCCAGCCGCTTGCGCCGCCTGCCGGTCAAACAGCTGTCCGACGCTCTGTTCGCCACCCTGGCCGAGTACCGCTTCCCGGCCGGCCGTCCCTACCTGCGCGCGCCGGACCGGCTCGGCCACCCGGGCGACAGCCGCGCCAAGGCCGCCATCCTACGCGCCGCCTGTAGCGGGTTCTCGCGCCGTGTGACGGACGCCGGCTACCCGGCGCTGATGACCCAGTGGCTCGCCGCCGCTCCCGACGGTGCGCTCTTGATGTGCCACCCGGGCGGCGACGACGCCGACGATGAGATCGCCGGCGCCCGTCGCAACGAGTACCGGTATCTGGCGAGCGCCCGCTTCGCCGAAGACTGCGAACGCGCCGGCGTGACGCTGCGCCCGTTTCGGAGCGCCATCTAATTCCCGTCTAAAGCGCGGCCAAGCTTGTCGATTCGGCCGCGCTTGGCGGCCGGCGGCCTCTCGCCCCTTCCTGCTTCAACGTTGGCCGAGCCTAGTCCTTCGTATCGGCCTGCGCGCCGCTTGCTGCGCAGGCGATCACGACGCCTTCCCCGGAATGGACTTAGCATTCAAAATTACTTGTAGTGATAAATACCAATAAGTAGTATTCGTTACATGAAAAATTGGATGCTCTTCGTCACCACGCTGCCTACCGAGAACGCCACCGCGCGCATGCGCGCCTGGCGCGCGCTCAAGGCGTCCGGCGCCGCGGTGCTGCGCGACGGCGTCTATTTGCTGCCCGAAACCGAGCCCTGCCGCGGCGCGCTCGAAGCGATCCGCGGCGACGTCGAGGCCAGCGGCGGCACCGCCTACCTGCTCAGGGTCGAGGACGACGCCAAGTACGGCTTCACCGCGTTGTTCGACCGGACGGCCGAGTTCGCCGCGCTCTTTGCCGACATCGAAGCCGCGCACGCGGCGCTGACGCACGACTCGGCTGTCGACACGCTCAAGCAGGCGCGCAAGCTGCGCAAGGCGTTCAGCCAGCTCTCCGGGATCGACTTCTTTCCCGGCGAGGCGCAAAGGCAGACCGGCGCGGCGTTGCTGGAACTCGAGGTCGACGCGAACCGCGCGCTATCGCCCGACGAGCCCCGGCCGGTGGAGAGCTCGATTCCCATCCTCGACGCGGCCGACTACCGCGGCCAGCTGTGGGCGACGCGGCGCCGGCCGTGGGTCGACCGCCTCGCCAGCGCCTGGCTGATCCGCCGCTTCGTCGACCCGGACGCGCGTTTCCTGTGGCTGGCGTCGCCGGCCGACTGCCCGCCCGACGCGCTCGGCTTCGACTTCGATGGTGCGCGCTTTACCCACGTCGGTGCGAAGGTGACGTTCGAGACGCTGATCGCGAGCTTTGGGCTTGGCCGCCGCGGGCTCAAGCGCCTCGCCGCGCTGGTGCATTTCCTCGACGCCGGCGGCGTACCGCCGCCCGAGGCCAGCGGCGTCGAGCGCGTGCTCGCCGGTTTGCGCGAAGCGATCGCCGACGACGACGCACTCCTTACCGCGGCCGGCGGCGTGTTCGACGGCCTGCTTACCGCTTTCGACAAGGACAGTCATGAATAAACCCGAACCCCTTCCCGTCAAAGAGCACGAGGCGCGCCCCGCGCCGGTCGGCTTCGCCGAGGCGCTGCGCTTCTGGCTCAAGCTCGGCTTCGTCAGCTTCGGCGGCCCGGCCGGACAGATCGCGATCATGCACCAGGAGCTGGTAGAACGCCGGCGCTGGATCTCCGAGCGGCGCTTTTTGCATGCGCTCAACTACTGCATGGTGCTGCCCGGCCCCGAGGCGCAGCAGCTCGCGACCTATATCGGCTGGCTGATGCACCGAAGCTTGGGCGGCATCGTCGCCGGCGTCTTGTTCGTGCTGCCGTCGCTGTTCGTGCTGATCGGCCTGTCGTGGGTCTACATCGCCTTCGGCGACGTGCCACTGGTGGCCGGGCTGTTCTACGGGATCAAGCCGGCGGTGACCGCTATCGTCGTGCAGGCGGCGCACCGCATCGGCTCGCGCGCGCTGAAGAACAGCGCGCTGTGGGCGATCGCGGCGGCGTCCTTCGTCGCGATCTTCGCGCTCGACGTGCCGTTCCCGGCCATCGTCGCCGCCGCCGCGCTCGCCGGCTATATCGGCGGGCGCATCGCGCCCGATAAATTCAAGGCGGGAGGCGGCCACGGCAAGGCAGCGCCATCCTTCGGGCCGGCGTTGATCGACGACGACACGCCCACGCCCGAGCACGCGCGCTTTCGCTGGTCGCGCCTCGCGCGCGTGGCGATCACAGGCGGCCTCTTGTGGCTGATTCCGATGGCGCTGTTGACTGCACTGCTCGGCTGGCAGCACACGCTGACGCAGATGGGCTGGTTCTTCACCAAGGCGGCGCTGTTGACCTTCGGCGGTGCATACGCGGTGCTGCCCTACGTCTACCAGGGCGCGGTAGGACACTACGGCTGGCTGACGCCGACGCAGATGATAGACGGGCTGGCGCTCGGCGAGACGACGCCGGGGCCGCTGATCATGGTGGTCGCCTTCGTCGGTTTCATCGGCGGCTACGCGAAGGCGCTGTTCGGGCCGGAACTGGCCTTTGCCGCCGGCGCGCTCGCCGCGACGCTCGTCACCTGGTTCACCTTCCTGCCGTCCTTCGTGTTCATCCTCGCCGGCGGACCGCTCATCGAATCAACGCACAACGAGCTGAAATTCACCGCGCCGCTGACCGCGATCACCGCGGCGGTGGTCGGCGTGATCCTGAATCTGGCGCTGTTCTTCGGCTACCACGTGCTGTGGCCGCAGGGCTTCGCCGGGCGCTTCGACGGGATTTCGGCGCTGATCGCGCTGGCGGCGGCGGTCGCGCTGCTGCGCTTCAAGCGCAAGGTGATCGAGGTGATCGCCGCGAGTGCTCTGCTTGGATTGCTGGTGAAAACGCTGTTCTGAGCCGTCAGAAGCGCATCAGCCACTCGCCCTGCAGATAGCGGTAGTGGTAGCTCGGCCCCTGGAACGACGCGCTCTGGTTGTAGCCGCCGCGCAGCCGCACAAACCGCGCCGCGCGCACCGGGCTTTGCACGGCAGCCTCGAAGAGCCGCGTCGTCTGGCCGGGCGCGTCGTCGATCTTTTCCTGCCCGACTCCCGCCGTCAGCGAGCCGGTCCAGTTTTCGAAGCGCTTGCGCCAGCCGACGGCGAGCATCGCTTCCCAGTACTGCTTGGGATTGAAGTAGGCGCCGGCGACACCGTCGTCGCTGCTGTGGTAAGCGCGGTAGCGCGCCTGCACAGTAAGGCCGGTGTCGAGCCACGGTTGGTAGATCAGCTTGAGCCGGCCGTGATCGCGGCGGTTGCCGTCGGAAAAATACTGTTGACCGAGCAAGCCGACCCCGGTCCAGCGCTCTCCGAAGATCTGGTCGAGACTGGCGCCGACGAAGGTGAAAGCGACGCCCGCGTCGAGCGCGGACGGCGTCTCGACCCAGTCGCGATTGATGAAGACTTCGAGTGCGGTCTTCTCGGTCAAGGGCAGGTGGTAGCTGCCGTCCAGCGTCAAGAGCGTGTGGCCGCCCTGGCCGAACACGCCGGCGTCGAGCTGCCAGCCGTTGCCGGTCGCCGGGTCGATGTGCCGCGCGAGGACGGACAGCTTTTCGCCGTGGCGCGACCAGTCGCCCCGGCTGTAGCGGTAGTCACCGAGACGAGCGCCGTAAAAAGCGTCGGCGCTGGCGTAGTCGGGCATGACGTCGAGCGACAGCCGGCGCGCGGTGAAGCCGTCGCTGTCGTGGGTGTACAGGAAGCCGGCCCCGGCCGCGCGATCGAGCGGATTCTCGTCCGCCTGTACGGGCAGCTGGATGAACGCCAGCAGCGCCGCCGCCAGCCATCGCGTCGCCTTTCTCATTTCGTCCCCCAGCTCTTGCGCGTGTTCAGGATCTCGTCGATGTAGCCGAGCACGCTCGCCGGCTGCAGCACCAGGCTGTAGGCGAGCACGTAGATCAGGAATCCGGACGGGTTGCGCCTCACCCTCAAGCCTAGCCGGCCGAACATTTTCCGCTCGATCGAGAACATCACCGCGCTCATCGCGAGTGCGATCGGCATCAGCGCCAGCGTCATCGGCCCGACGATCCAGTAATAGCCGAACAAGGCCATGATGAGGCCCGGGATGAAGCCGAGCGTGAACGCCACGTCCAGCCACGGGAACAGCAGGTTCCAGTAGACGAAGAAGGTCGACAGCCGCGGCCGCAAGAGAAGGGTCGGATGCTGGCGAAACGCCTCGAGCATCCCGCGCGCCCAGCGCTGGCGCTGCCGGGCGAGCTGGCGGACGGTGGCCGGCGCGTGCGTGAACAGACAGGCATCCTCGCAGTGGCCGACGCGGTGGCCGGCCTCGAGCAGCGCCCAGGTCATCACGATGTCCTCGCCGACGACCTCGGGCCAGCCGCCGACCTCGACCAGCGTCGCACGGTCAAACAAGGAAAACGCGCCCTGCGCGACCAGCGTGCCCTGATACAGCGACTGCATGCGCTTGATCGCGGCGATGCCGTGGAAGTAGTCCCACTCCTGGCAGCGCGTCACCCAGTTCTGGCGCGAGTTGCGCACCAGGACCTTCCCGGCGACCGCGCGCGTGTCCGGCGGGTCCTGCAGATAGCGCTCGACGATGCTCGTGAGCGCGTCGTGGTGCAGGTAGGAGTCGGCGTCGATCGTCAGCAACAGCGCGTGCTGCGCGCGCTTCAGCCCCTCATTGAGCGCGTGCGCCTTGCCGGCGTTCTGCTTTTGCATCAGCAGGCCGAGCCATGGGTAGCGCACCTTCTCGTGGCGGACGATGGACGCCGTGCCGTCGGTCGAGCCGTCGTCGATCACGATCACCTGCAGCTCGCCCGGATAGTGCTGGCGGTCGATGCTGAGCAGCGTGTCGGCGATCGACGCCGCCTCGTTGTACGCGGCGATCAGGATGGAGAGCGGCGGGTAATGGGACAAGGGTCGGCGCGGCGGGCGGCGGTCCAGTAGAAGGCTCAGCAGCAGGAAGGCATTCATGAAGCCGGGCACGATGGCGATGCCGAGCACGAGGAACAGCGCCGCGGCACGGCCGATGTGCGTCGACAGGTCGGCGATCCACGGCTGCGCGAGCCAGAGCGACAGCGCCGTCCACGCCGCGGCACCGACGAGGGCGAAGGAGAATTTTGTGCGGACGGACAAGTACATGCTTTCCCTTCTCGCCGCCCTTCCCCGTCGGACGACACCGCGATCTGACACTAACGGCCTGTTTCCTTTATAAAAAGCGCGGGACGCCGCCGACACCCTTCATTCAGGCGGCCGGCTCGGCCAGGCTTTTCCGGACCCGGCCAAGCCAGGGTAGCCGGCCAAGAAAAAAGCCCTGTACCGAGAGGTACAGGGCTTTTCAGCCAGACGGCTGCGACCGGCTCGGAGCCGCTCAGCAGGCTTCGCCGACCGCCGGCCCCTTCAGCGCGCCTGGCGGCATCGCGAGTTTCGCGACCTCGGCCTGCAGCGCCGCAAACTCCGGGGAGGCTACGCGCGCCTGCCAATCGGCCACGTCGCCCTGCCCGGCCATGCGCCCGAGGCGCTCGGCCAACCTCGGCTGTACCGGTGGAGCAAGACCGGCGAGCACTTCGTCGGCGCGCTCGGGCTGATTGCAGACCAGCACCATGTCGCAGCCGGCGTCCAGCGCCGCCATCCCGCGTTCTACGAAGCCGCCGACGCCGGCCGCGCCTTCCATGCCGAGGTCGTCGGAGAAGATCACGCCGTCGTAGTTCAGTTCGCCGCGCAGGATGTCCTCGAGCCAGACCTTGGAGAAGCCGGCCGGCTGGGCGTCTACCGCCGGGTAGATCACATGCGCCGGCATCACCGACGTCAGCCCGGCGTCGGCCAACCTAGCGAACGGCACCAGGTCGGCGGCGCGCAGTTCGGCTAGGCTGCGGTCGTCGACCGGGATCACGTGGTGGCTGTCGCCTTCGACCCAGCCGTGGCCAGGGAAGTGCTTGCCGCACGACGCCATCCCGCCCTTGTCGAGACCCCGGATCAGCGCGGCGGCGAGTTCGCTCACCGCTTCGGGGTCGGAATGGAAGCTGCGGTTGCCGATCACCGCGCAGCGCTGCCATTGAAGATCCAGCACCGGCGTGAAACTCAAGTCGACGCCGCACGCACGCAACTCGGCGGCGAGCACCTCGCCGACGACCTCGGCCAACCTTTTGGCCTCGGCCGGGTCGGCGTCCCGCTTCTCGCCCAAGACCTGCATCGGCGGCAGGCGGGTGAAGCCGTCGATGAAGCGCTGCACGCGGCCGCCTTCGTGGTCGGCGGCGATCAACAGGTGCGGCGTGCGCAGCGCGCGGATCTCGGCGGTCAGCGCCTTCAGCTGTTCTACGTCGTGGAAGTTGCGGCGGAACAGGATCACGCCGCCGACCAGCGGGTGGCTGAGGCGTGCGCGTTCCTCGTCGGCAAGCGAGAAGCCGGCCACGTCGACCATCACCGGGCCGCGCGGCAGTTGCAGGGGAGTCGTCATGGAATGTCCTTAGCTCGGGGCCCGATCGCAAGATCCGGCCGAATGGAATCAGGGTTAGGCCGCCTCGGCGACGACGAAGGCGACCGCGTATTCGCGCTCGTCGCTGATCGACAGGTGCAGGCGGCCGACGCCGCGCGACGCGACGAACTCGGCCAAGGTCGGCGCGAGCTCGAACAGCGGTTTGCCGCGCGCGTCGTGCGCGACGGTCATCGCCGTCATCACGACCGGCGCGCGGATGCCGGTGCCGAGCGCCTTCGACAGCGCTTCCTTGGCGGCGAAGCGCTTGGCGAGAAAGCGCGCGGCGTCGGGTGCGGCGGCGTAGTCGCCGGCTTCGCCGGGCGACAGGATGCGCCGCGCGGCGCCGTCGCGGCCGTACTTCTCGATCAGCGCGGAAAAACGCCCGACGCGCGCCAGATCGGTGCCGATGCCTGCGATCATCTTTTAAAGACCCTGGCGGCCTTCGATCATCAGCGCCTTCATCTCGCGCACCGCGGCCGGGAAGCCGACGAACAGCGCATGGCTGACGAGCGCGTGGCCGATGTTCAGTTCGGCGATCTCGGCGATCGCGGCTATAGGCTTAACGTTGTGGTAGGACAGGCCGTGGCCGGCGTTGACGACGAAGCCGAGCGTCTTGGCGAACGCCGCCGCGTCGCGGATGCGCGTAAGTTCCGCGTCGCGCTCGAGCGCGTGGTGCGCGTCGGCGTAGCGGCCGGTGTGCAGTTCGATCACGCCGGCGCCGGCGTCGCGCGCCGCTTCGATCTGCCGCTTGTCGGCGTCGATGAAGATAGACACGCGGATGCCGGCGTCAAGAAGCACCTTGGTCGTGTCGCGCACCGAGTCGAAGTAGCGGATCACGTCGAGCCCGCCCTCGGTGGTCAGCTCCTCGCGTTTTTCCGGCACCAGACAGACGTCTTCCGGGCCTATAGCGAGCGCGTTCTCTACCATTTCCTGCGTCAGCGCCATCTCGAGGTTCATGCGCGTCTTGAGCACCTGCTTCATCACGCGCACGTCCTCGTCCTGGATATGGCGGCGGTCTTCGCGCAGATGTAGCGTGATGAGGTCGGCGCCGGCGCTCTCGGCCACCAGCGCGGCCTCTACAGGGCTCGGGTAACGGGTGCCGCGCGCCTGGCGCAGCGTGGCGACGTGGTCGATGTTGACGCCGAGGAAAATCATGGTGGGCTCCTTGCGCTAGTCGGGTAGCGCGCTGATCGCTTGCAACAGTTCGCGGGTGGCCAAGCTTCGGCCGCCCAGGTGATGGTTGAGACAGTCGCGCAGATAGGCGCGCGCCTCGTTGCGTACCGTGCCGTCCGAATAGTCGCCGGCCGCCATCGCCAATAGCGTCGCGCCGCTGACGCCTGCCGAGCTTTGATCGAGCCGGTGCGGCGCGGCGTCGGGAGCGGCGTGGTAGCGCGCGGCGGCGTCGACCGCGCGGTGCGCGTCATCGGTGTCCAGCGGCGGCGCGAGGCCGAGCGCGTCGAGCAGCGCCCACTCGTAGCGGCGCAGCACCGCCGCATACACCGGCTCTGTGGCGAGCGCGCGCACCGCTCTATCGTAGGCGGCGAACACCGCCGGATTGGGATCGTCACGCGCCGACAGGCGCATCGTCAATTCGTTGAGGTAGAAGCCGCAGATCAGCGCGAGGCCCGACAGCTGCGGCACGCCGCCCTGCCAGTCGGCCGCGTGCAGCGTGCGGACCTCGCCCTTGCCGAACCACGCGAGCGTCAACGGCGCGAACGGCAGCAACAGGCCGCGCAGCGTCGACTGCGGCCGGCGCGCGCTGCGGGCGACCAGCGTCAGCCGGCCCCAGTCGCGCGTCAATACGTCGATCAAGAGGCTGGTCTCGCGCCACGGCTGGCTGTGCAGCACGTAGGCGGGCTGGTTATCGACCTTGCCCGGCTGCATCGTCGCGGCGTCCTCGGCTTAGAGGCCGAATTCCTTCAGGAAGCGCACGTCGTCGGCCCAACCGGACTTCACCTTGGCGAACACGCGCAGGAAGACCTTGCCGTCGAACAGCTTTTCCATGTCGAGGCGCGCCTCGGTCGAGATCTTCTTCAGCTTCTCGCCGCCCTTGCCGATCAGGATGCCCTTCTGGCTGTCCTTTTCGACCAGCACCGCGATGTGGATGCGGCGCATCTCGCCTTCCATTTCCCACAGCTCGATCTCGACGTTCATCGCGTACGGCAGCTCTTCGCCCAAATACCGGAACAGCTTCTCGCGCACGATCTCGGTCGCGAGGAAGCGCTCGCTCTTGTCGGTGATCATGTCTTCCGGGTAGAGCGGCGGCGACTCGGGCAGGTGCGGGCGCACCTTGTCGAGGAGCTCGGCCAACCTTTGGCCATGCTTGGCGCTGACGACTTCGACGTCGGTGAAGGCGAATTCCTGCTGGCAGTCGGCGATGAAGGCGGCGAGCTCTTCCCTGTCCTTCGCCTTGTCGATCTTGTTGACGACGAGCACGACCGGCACCTTCTTCGGCAACAGCGCGATCACCTCGCGATCGGCGTCGGTCAGCCGCTTGGCCTCGAGCACGAACAGCACGCAGTCGACGCTGGACAGCGTGTCGCGCACGCTCTGGTTCAGCGCGTCGTTCAGCGCGTTGCGGTGGAAGGTCTGGAAACCCGGGGTGTCGACGAAGATGAACTGCGCGGTCGGCTCGGTGTGGATGCCGTGCACGCGGTGGCGCGTGGTCTGCGCCTTCTTCGACGTGATGCTGACCTTCTGGCCGATCAGGTGGTTCATCAGCGTGGATTTGCCGACGTTCGGTCGGCCCACGATGGCGACGAAGCCACAGTGGAATTCATGTTCGTTCATGCGTTTTTCGGCTTTTTGCCGCTCGGATAGTGCGTTTCGAAGCGCTCGAGTGCGACCTCGGCGGCCTGCTGCTCGGCGGCGCGGCGGCTGGCGCCCTCGCCCTCGGTCTCGATGCGGATCTCGGCCAGGTCGCACAAGACACGGAACCACTGCTCGTGCGCTTCGCCGCTCTGCGCGAGGATGCGGTACTTGGGCAGCGGCAGACGGCGCGCCTGCAGCGCTTCCTGCAGCCGCGTCTTGGCGTCCTTGGCGTGGCGCGTCGGGTCGATCGCGGCGATGCGCCCGGCGTACAGATGACGGACGACCGACTCGGCGCGCGCGAAGTCCGAATCGAAGCTGACCGCGGCGAAGGTCGCCTCGAGCGCGTCGGCGAGGATGGACGGCCGGTTGAAGCCGCCGCTCTTGAGTTCGCCCTCGCCGAGGAACAGGTAGTCGCCGAACTTCAGTTCCGCCGCGATCTCGGCCAAGGTGTTCTGGTTGACGAGGTTGGCCCTGAGCCGGGACAGGTCGCCCTCGGGCAGCGCCGGGAAGCGGTCGAACAGCATGCGCGCGACGGTGTAGTTGAGGATGCTGTCACCGACGAACTCCAGACGCTCGTTGTGCGGCGTGCCGTAGCTGCGGTGGGTCAGCGCCTGTTTCAGCCACGCCGGGTTGCCGAAGCGGTAACCGAGCGCGTCGAACAGGCGCGATAAACGGGTGTCGTTCAAAGTGACTTTCACTACTGGACCGCCGGCCCCTTGCCCGCCTGGGTGTCGAAGTCGAACGCGAGCTTCACGTTGGCGACGAGCGGCACCTCGCGGCGGTACTTGGCGCGAACGGTAAGGAAGTTGCCGCCGGAGACGATGAACAGGTCGGTGTCCTTGACCGAACTGATGTCGGCGACGACGGCGCGGTTGCGGAACTCGCGGCGCACCTCGGATTCGGCGCGGCTCGGGTCGCGGGCAATCTCGGCGACAGCGTTCTTCACTTCGGCGTACTCGCTGTACACCGGGATCACCCGGAACGCGCCGATCAGCATGAAGCCGAACAGCGCCACCAGAAAGATCACCGATATCGAACTCATTCCGCGCTCAGCACGCATCCCCTGCCCCTTGATTGTGTGGTTGGTTTGATGACCCGGCACAGCTTATTGAATGGTTTTGCCGACGCGCGAGAAGTCGCCGAAGTTCATCCAGACCATGAAGGCCTTGCCGACCATCAGCCTGTCGTCGACGAAGCCCCAGTAGCGGCCGTCGAGGCTGTTGTCGCGGTTGTCACCCATCATGAAGTAGTGGCCGGCCGGCACCTTGCAGCTGAAGCCGGACTCATCATAGTCGCAGTTTTCGCGGTACGGGAAGTTGGCCACCCGCTCGACCGACACCGGGCGCGCCTCGGGGATGTCGAGCACGCGGTAGGTCCGGGCGCCGAGCGTTTCCTGGTACTGCTCGTTGTGGACCATCGCCAGGCCCTGCTCGAGGTAGTCGTAGCTGCCGTCGGCGAGCTGCGGCACCGGCTTGCCGTTCACGGTGAGCTTCTTGTCGCGGTAGCCGACGGTGTCGCCGGCGAGGCCGATCACGCGCTTGATGTAGTTCACGCGCGGCTCGGGCGGGTAGTTAAACACGGCGACGTCGCCGCGTTCGACCTGGTGTACCGGCACCGCGACGTTGTTCAGCACCGGCACGCGGATGCCGTAGGTGAACTTGTTGACGAGGATGAAATCGCCGACGACGAGGCCGGGGCGCATCGAGCTACTCGGGATCTGGAACGGCTCGACGAGAAACGATCGCAACAGGAACACCACCAGGATCACCGGGAAGAAGCCGACCGCGTAGTCGACGAAATGACCCGACTCGCGGCCCTCGGCCAACCTTTTCCTGGCGAGCACGAAGCGGTTGGCGAACCACACGACGCCGGTGATCACGACGAACACCAGCATCACCGCCGAGAAGCTCATCTTCTCGGACAGCACGCCGAAGCCGCCGATCACCAGCATCAGGTAGCCCCACTGCACCGACGCCGGCCAGTCTTTCGCGCCCGGCTCCTTCTTGCCGCCGAAGGCGATCAGCATCAGGCCGATCGCCGCCAGCACCGCAAACACCCAGAACAGGTTGGCGCCCAATTATTTGTCCCCCACTTGCAGGATGGCGAGGAAGGCCTCCTGCGGAATCTCGACGTTGCCGACCTGCTTCATGCGCTTCTTGCCGGCCTTTTGCTTTTCCAGCAGCTTCTTCTTGCGCGTGATGTCGCCGCCGTAGCACTTGGCGAGCACGTTCTTCCGGAGCGCCTTGATCGTCTCGCGCGCGATGATGTGGCTGCCGATCGCCGCCTGCACCGCGATGTCGAACATCTGGCGCGGGATCAGCTCGCGCATCTTGGACGCGAGTTCGCGGCCGCGGTACTGGCTGGTCGCGCGGTGCACGATCAGGCTCAACGCGTCGACCTTCTCGCTGTTCACCAGGATGTCGAGCTTGACGAGGTCGGCCGCCCGGAACTCCTTGAACTCGTAGTCGAGCGACGCATAGCCGCGGCTGGTCGACTTCAGTTTGTCGAAGAAGTCCATCACCACTTCGTTCATCGGCATCTCGTAGGTCAGCATGACCTGGCGGCCCATGTACTGCATGTTGCGCTGCACGCCGCGCTTCTGGTTGCACAAGGTCATCACCGAGCCGACGTAGTCCTGCGGCACGAGGATGGTCGCGGTGATGATCGGTTCGCGGATCTCCTCGATCTTGGACAGGTCGGGCAGCTTGGACGGGTTCTCCACCTCGAGCAGTACGCCGTCCTTCATCAGCACCTCGTACACCACCGTCGGCGCGGTGGTGATGAGGTCCATGTCGAACTCGCGCTCGAGGCGTTCCTGGACGATTTCCAGGTGCAGAAGACCGAGGAAGCCGCAGCGGAAGCCGAAGCCCAAGGCCTGAGACACTTCCGGCTCGTACTTGAGCGCCGCGTCGTTCAGCTGCAGCTTCTCGAGCGCGTCGCGCAGGTTTTCGTAGTCATGGCTTTCCACCGGGTACAGGCCGGCAAACACCTGCGACTGGACTTCCTTGAAGCCCGGCAACGGTTCGGTGGCCGGCTTGTTCGCCAGCGTGATCGTGTCGCCGACCTTGGCCGACTTCAGTTCCTTGATGCCGGCGATGACGAAACCCACTTCGCCGGCGTTCAGGTTCGGGCGCTGCACCGATTTAGGCGTGAACACGCCGACCTGTTCGCACAGGTACTCGGCGCCGGTCGCCATGAACTTGATCTTGTCCTTCGGCTTGAGGCTGCCGTCGATCACGCGCACCAGCATCACGACGCCGACGTAGTTGTCGAACCACGAGTCGACGATCAGCGCCTTGAGCGGGCCGTCCGGCTTGCCTTGCGGCGGCGGGATCTTGGCGATGACGGTCTCGAGGATGTCCTCGATGCCGATGCCCGACTTGGCCGACGCATGCACCGCGTCGGTCGCCTCGATGCCGATGATGTCCTCGATCTCCTGGATCACGCGCTCGGGTTCGGCCGACGGCAGGTCGATCTTGTTCAGTACCGCCACCACTTCGACGCCGAGGTCGATCGCGGTGTAGCAGTTGGCGACCGTCTGCGCCTCGACGCCCTGCGACGCGTCGACGACCAAGAGCGCGCCTTCGCACGCCGACAGCGAACGGCTGACTTCATACGAGAAGTCGACGTGGCCGGGGGTGTCGATCAGGTTCAGGTTGTAGACTTGGCCGTCGCGCGCCTTGTAGCTGAGCGCGGCGGTCTGCGCCTTGATGGTAATGCCGCGCTCTTTTTCGATGTCCATCGAATCGAGCACCTGCGCGCTCATCTCGCGCAGCTCGAGACCGCCGCAATACTGGATGAAGCGGTCGGCCAGCGTCGATTTGCCGTGGTCGATGTGGGCGATGATCGAGAAGTTGCGAATGTGGTTCATGCAATCACACAAAAGTGAAGGGCACGCTGGCGTGCCCTTGGTAACCGGGAGACCCCGCATCCGGGACGGACGGTTTCAGTCCGCTCAAGCACTTAGGCAAGGCCGGGATGCCGGTCGAGATCCTCTAACACTGGCGCGGATTTTAGCCGATTTCACCCAAGTGTGCAGCCAGCCGGGCCGCGTCGAGGTGGTAATGGCAGATTTCAGTCCCGCCATCCATCAACACCGGCACCCATTCGTTGAAGCGTTGTTCGAGCTCCGGGTCGGCGTCGACGTCGAGCACCGTCAGCGCAAAACCATAGCGCTCCTGCCACGGTTTGAGCTCGGCCAACATCTGGTGACACAGGCTGCAGTATTCGCGAAAATAGAGAGTCAGCGTCATTCGGCGTCTCCGATCTTCAAGGGCACGAACAGCGTGCCGCCGCGACGCACGATCTGTATCGCCAGCACCCCGCCCTTGCGCGTGGCGTTGACCGCGTTGCGGAACTGCTCGCCCGAGGTGAGCGGCTTGCCGGCGACGCCGACGATCACGTCGCCTTGCTGGATGCCGGCGCGCAGTGCCGCCCCGCCGGCGCGCTCGACCAGCAAACCGTACGGCACACCCAGCTGGAGCCGCTGCGCGGCGTTCAGTTCGCGCGCCATCAGCCCGATCGGCTCCATCTTCTGCTGTCCCGGCTCGGGCTGGCCCGGCGCGCGGTACTCGCGGCCGGCGCTGGCCGGGTCGGGCTCCTTGACCTCTTCGGCGACGACGCGCACGGACCGCTCGGCGCGGTCGCGCCACACGTCCATCGTGATCGTCTTGCCCGGCAGGATGCCGCTGATGACTCTCTGCAGGTCGCTCGAGGTATCGACGGGCTGGCCGTCGATCTTCAGCACGATGTCGCCCGGCTTCAGCCCTGCCTTGCCGGCCGGCCCGTCCTTGGCGACGTTGGTCACCAGCGCGCCCATCGCGCGCGGCAGGCCGAACGACGCGGCCAGGTCCCTGTTGACCTCCTGCACGACGACGCCGATGCGACCGCGGCTGACCTTGCCCGACTTCTTCAGCTGGTCGGCGATGTTCATCGCGACGTCGATCGGGATCGCAAACGAGATGCCCATGAAGCCGCCCGACTTGCTGAAGATCTGCGAATTGACGCCGACCACCTCGCCGTTCAGGTTGAACAGCGGGCCGCCCGAATTGCCCGGGTTGATCGCGGCGTCGGTCTGGATGAAGGGCACGTAGTTCTCTTCGGGCAACTGGCGGCCCTTGGCCGACACGATGCCGGCGGTGACCGAACTGTCGAAGCCGAACGGCGAGCCGATCGCGACCACCCATTCGCCGACCTTGAGCTTGGCCGAGTTGCCGAGCCTGGCCACCGGCAGCTTGTCGGCGTTGATCTTCAGCAACGCGACGTCGGTGCGCGCGTCCGAGCCGATCAGCCTGGCCTTGAATTCGCGCTTGTCGTTCAACGTGACGGTGATTTCGTCGGCGCGCGCCACCACGTGCGCGTTGGTCAGCACGTAGCCGTCGTTAGACACGATGAAGCCCGAGCCGAGCGAGCGCGCCTGGAACTCCTTCAGGCGCGGCGGTGAGAAGCGGCGGAAGAACTCGAAGAAGGGGTCGCCCTCGAAGCCTTCGAGGCCTTCGGGCACGTCCGGCACCGACTCGCGCACCGTCTGCGTGGTGCTGATGTTGACGACAGCGCGGCCTTCGTCCTGGACCAGTTGGGTGAAATCGGGCAGATTGCGCGCGCCGGCTTCGGGGACCTGGGCAGTCATCACCAGGGACGCGAGGACGGCAGAGAGCATCAGCTTCTTGAACGGCATGGTTTCCCCTGCGGAACGGATGAACGGTCGAATTTCGCGATGATGGTCGGGGTGTAGAGCGCGGCATCGGCGCGACGGCCGAAGCGCTTCACCCCGAGAAGACAGACGGAAAAACCGAGTGCGGCGGCGCACACCGACGCAAACTCACCGGCAGGAGCGCCTAGCGCAGCGCCGGCGAACAGCCCCGCCAGCGGCACGAGATAGACGACGAGCGCGCTCTTGAGCATGCCCTCTTCCGGCACGCCTACCGTGACCCGGTCGCCGGGGGAGACGCCGAGCGGGTCGGCGACGCGGAAGTGGCCCGCACCGTTGCGGAACAGTCGCGCGATGTTGAGCGTACGGCAGCCGGTCTCCGGATCGCACTGCCCGCACGGGCTGTGCGGGCGCGGCTCGACCCAGGCCGAACCGGCGTCGGCCTTCACCACTCTCGCCTGGGTTTCGATCACGGGCGGCTGACCCTGATCGACTTGATCAGGTTGACGAGCCCCTGCTCGGGCATATCGCCGACCACGGTCAGCACCAGGTCGCCGTCCACGCGCGACACCATGGCCACCGCACCGTGCAGCGTGACCGGACGCTCGGTGCGTCTCTCGCCGCCGGACGGCTCGATGAACAGCGACACCACCGCCAAGCCGTCCGACAGCACCATGTGGCGCACGTTCTTGTTGCCACCCGGCAAAGCGCGAGTGACGGTGCGCATCAGCTTGAAGCCCTGCGGCAGGCCGCTCACCGCGGCAATATCGGCTGCGCTGGGCAGCGCCAGCGGACTGGCGCCGGGTTTGCGCAACTGGTATCTGAACTTGGTATTGTGCGGCACGAGCAGCGCACGGTCACGCGGCGGCCCGACTTCCAGCTCGGTGAACGCATGCTGCTCGACCACCTCGCCGCGCGAGGTCAGCACCATCGCCTTCAGCGGCAACGTCGTGCCCTCGTCGACGCACAGCCGCAGGCTGTAGCGGTTGGCGTCCTTGGGACTCAGCTGCAACCAGTCGCAGTCGCGTTGCGCGACGCGGTCCGTGTCTAGCCTGCGCAGCTTGTAGGAGACTTTCAGGTCGCCCATCCCCTCGGGCAGGAAGCCCGGGAACAGTCTCATCGAGCTGACCTTGGCCGCCGCCAGCGATTTCTTGTCCGGCGCGTAGCAGGTGAGTTCGTTGCCGTTGCGCACGATCTCGCGTTTGGGGCCGTCGAGCGACTCGTGCCGCTCGACCATCCCGTTGTCACCGGCTGCACGGTAGAGCTGGAAGGTTTCCAACACCCCCTGCGACTGGTGCATGTAAGTGCCGGAGAGCGGCAGCTGACGGCTTGCCTGTGCGACACGCCGCAGCAGCTGCCAGTCGTCTTCGGCGGCCTGGGCGGTGAACGCCAGGCCCCATATCAGACTGCCCGCGAGGAAGCCGACGCGCATCAGTGACGCACCTCGCTCTGCAGCGACGCCTTCACCGCGACCGGGTCGGTCGCGATTTCCTGGTGTGCCGTCAGGTAGGAGTCGTCACGCGCGCTTATCGTCGGTGTCGACACGGCCAGCGCCACCACCGGCGCAGTGCCCAGCGCCGGATCGCGGCCGAACTGCTGCCAGGCGACCACGGCGGCGAAACTCACGCTGGCCGCCAGCGCCCAGGTCGCGATCTTGCCGGAATGAAACGGGCGGCGCTGACGCGGCGCCAGCACGGTCGGTTCGCTTTCCACCTGCCGGCTGACCGCGGGGGCCACGCTGACGCTCAAGAGGGCATTGTTGCGCAAGGCGTCGCCGATGAGGTGGTACTCGTCCCAGCTCGCCTTGAGATCGGGATCCTGTCCCAGGGCGTTAAGGGTGCGTGCCGCTTCTTGTTCGTCGATTTCGCCATCCATCAACGCGGATACCGATTCTTTCATACCTACCACCTTCTGTTCTTGGCCGTATCCAGCAGTGGCCGCAGTTCCGTGGCGATCGCCTCCCGCGCGCGAAAGATGCGCGAGCGGACGGTGCCGATCGGACAATTCATCACCTGGGCGATTTCCTCGTAGCTCAGCCCGTCCATCTCGCGGAGCGAGATGGCGGTGCGCAACTCCTCGGGCAGGCGGGCGACGGCGGCGTTCACCGTTTCCACGATCTGCCGATTCATCAGTTCGGTCTCGGGCGTGTTCAGGTCGGGGACCTGGCTCGCCATGTCGAAACTTTCACCTTCATCGTCCACCACTTCGCTGTTTAGCACGTAGCGGCGACCATTTGCGCTGAGAAAGTTTTTGGCCGTGTTGATGCCAATACGGTAAAGCCACGTGTAAAAGGCGCTGTCGCCCCTGAACGAAGGCAGGGCGCGATAGGCTTTTACGAAGGCTTCCTGCGTCACGTCCTCCACATCCGCGCTGTCGCGGATGAAACGTGACAGCAGTCGGCCTAGCCGCCTCTGGTATTTGGCAACAAGCAGGTCGAATGCACGCTTCTCACCTCGCTGGGCACGCTCCACCAACTGTTGATCGATGTCCCGATCACTCATGTCGTTGTATTGCTCCCTGATTTGCCCGCCCTTGGTGTGTTCTGAATGGTTGTAGGCGAACACGGACTAGACCTATGTGGCCGGGAAGGAGTTCCCTGACGGATTTTGGCCAGTGCGAACCATAGCAGACGCCGGGCTCGCCGCTCAATCGTTTCCCCCGTGCGCCACGAGCTACAAACAGAGGAAACCCGTTGCAGATGGGGCGATACCGGGATTTTCCAAGTTTTTAAACGACCATGACGAGGGACAACCCGCTACACCATGCCATTTACAAAAAACCAAGCGCTTGCTAGATTTTCGAACAATGGCTTGCTTGGCCAACCCGACCGCCGCGTCCAATCCCTTCCCACTAGGAGACCGCCATGTCCAGCCCCGGCGCCCTGTTCCGACTCGCCGTCGCCGAAGAACACCCGCTGCAGATCGTCGGCGCGATCAACGCCTATAGCGCGAGCTTGGCCGAGCACGCCGGCTTTGCGGCGCTGTACCTGTCCGGCGGCGGCGTCGCGGCGGCCAGCTGCGGCATTCCCGACCTCGGCATCACCCAGCCGGAGGACGTGCTGATCGACATCCGCCGCATCACCGACGTCACCGACTTGCCGCTCCTGGTCGACATCGACACCGGCTGGGGCGGCGCGTTCAACATCGCGCGCACCGTGCGCGCGGTGGAAAAGGCCGGCGCGGCGGCGGTCCACATCGAGGACCAGGTGCAGGCCAAGCGCTGCGGCCACCGGCCGAACAAGGCGATCGTCAGCCAGAGCGAGATGGTCGACCGCGTCAAGGCGGCGGTCGATGCGCGCCGCGACGCGAGCTTCGTGATCATGGCGCGCACCGACGCGCTGGCCGTGGAAGGGCTCGATGCGGCGATCGAGCGCGCCTGCGCCTGCGTCGAGGCCGGCGCCGACATGATCTTCCCCGAGGCGATGACCGAGCTGGCGATGTACCGGCTCTTCGCCGACGCGGTGCAGGTGCCGATCCTCGCCAACATCACCGAGTTCGGCGCGACGCCCTTGTTCACCGTCGACGAGCTGGCCTCGGCCAACGTCTCCATGGTGCTCTACCCGCTGTCGGCGTTCCGCGCGATGAGCCAGGCGGCGCTTGACGTGTACGGCGCGATCCGCCGCGACGGCACGCAGGCGAACGTCATCGACACCATGCAGACGCGCGCCGAGCTCTATGAGCACCTCGGCTACCACGCGTACGAACAAAAGCTTGACGCGCTGTTCGCCAGCGAAGCGCCGACGCAGCAACGATAACGAAGCAAGCTTGGCCGAGCGCCTCGGCCCGCAGTCTTGGATCTAAAAGGGAGAGTGGCATGAACGACGTGGCAAGCCCGATCAAACCGAAGAAATCCGTCGCGCTGTCCGGCGTGGTCGCCGGCAACACCGCGATCTGCACCGTCGGCAAGAGCGGCAACGACCTGCACTACCGCGGCTACGACATCCTCGACATCGCCGGCGAGTGCGAATTCGAGGAAATCGCCTATCTGCTGGTGCACGGCCACCTGCCCAAGCGCGCGGAACTGGCCGGCTACAAGACCCGCCTGCAAGGCATGCGCGGCCTGCCGGCGCAGGTGAAAGCGGTGCTCGAAACGCTGCCGGCCAGCGCGCACCCGATGGACGTGATGCGCACCGGCGTGTCGGCGCTCGGCTGCGTGCTGCCGGAGAAGGACGAGCACCCGGCGGCCGGCGCGCGCGAGATCGCCGACCGCCTGTTAGCGAGCCTCGGCTCGATGCTGCTCTACTGGTACCACTACAGCCATTCGGGCAAGCGCATCGACACCGAGACCGACGACGACAGCATCGGCGGCCACCTGCTGCACCTGTTGCACGGCAAGGCGCCGTCGCAAGAGTGGGTGCGCGCGATGCACACCTCTCTCAACCTGTACGCCGAACACGAATTCAACGCGTCTACCTTCGCCGCGCGAGTGATCGCCGGCACCGGTTCGGACCTGTACAGCTGCGTCGCCGGCGCGATCGGCGCGCTACGCGGCCCGAAGCACGGTGGCGCGAACGAGGTCGCGCTCGACATCCAGCAGCGCTACGAAACGCCCGACGAAGCCGAGGCCGACATCCGCCGTCGCGTCGAAAACCACGAGGTCATTATCGGCTTCGGCCACCCCGTCTACACCCTCGCCGACCCGCGCAACAAGATCATCAAGGACGTGGCCAAAAAGCTGTCGAAAAGCGGCGGCGACATGAAGATGTACGCGATCGCCGAACGGCTCGAGGCGGTGATGCACGAGGTCAAATCGATGTTCCCCAACCTCGACTGGTTCAGCGCGGTCAGCTACCACATGATGGGCGTGCCGACCAACCTGTTCACCCCGCTGTTCGTCCTCGCGCGCACCGCCGGCTGGAGCGCGCACGTGATCGAGCAGCGCCAGGACGGCAAGATCATCCGCCCTTCGGCCAACTACACCGGCCCGGAAGACCGCGCCTTCGTGCCGCTGGACAAGCGCTGAGCGCCATGCCCGCCGTGCACTACCGCTGGCAGCAAGACGGCGCCGCCGGCCGCGAGGAGATCCACGCGAGCTTCTCGGCCGACGCGCCGCGCTGGCAGGGCAAGAGCCACATGGAACAGGCCGGCGCCGTGCTCGCCTACAAGATCGAAACCGACGCAGCCGGCGTCTTTAGCCACGCGGTGTTGACGTTGGCCGAGCCCGCCCGGCGCACCATGACGATAGAACGCCACGCCGACGGCGAATGGCTGATCGACGGCGAGTCGCGGCCGGAATTTTCCGCCGGCACCGACATCGACGTGATGGACAGCGACTTCACCGCCGTGATCACCGTCGACGCGCACGGCTTCGTGCTCGACTACCCCGGCGTGCTGCGCCTCGACTGAACCGAATCCCTTACCCCAAGGAAAACCGCCGATGTCCGCTCATATCTCGAACGTACGCCCCGATCCCGACAAAGTCCTCATCGACATCGCCGACTACGTCTCCGACTATGACGTCACATCCAGTGAGGCATGGAACACCGCCCGGCTGTGTCTGATGGACACGCTAGGCTGCGGCCTCGAGGCGCTGTCCTACCCGGCGTGCACCAAGCTGATGGGCCCGATCGTGCCCGGCATGATCGTGCCGAACGGCGCCCGTGTCCCCGGCACGCAGTTCCAGCTCGACCCCATTCAAGCGGCGTTCAACATCGGCGCGATGATCCGCTGGCTCGACTTCAACGACACCTGGCTCGCCGCCGAATGGGGCCATCCTTCGGACAACCTCGGTGGCATCCTCGCCACCGCCGACTGGATCAGCCGCGAGCGCGTCAGCAAGGGCCAGGCGCCGCTGACGATGCGCGACGTGCTCGAGGCGATGATCAAGGCGCACGAGATCCAGGGCGTGCTGGCGCTGGAAAACAGTTTCAACAAGGTCGGCCTCGACCACGTGGTGCTGGTCAAGGTCGCGTCCGCCGCGGTCTGCGCCAGGCTGATGGGCGGCACGAAAGAAGAAATCATCAACGCGGTCAGCCAGGCCTTCGTCGACGGCCAGGCGCTACGCACCTACCGCCACGCGCCGAATACCGGTTCAAGAAAATCATGGGCGGCCGGCGACGCCACCAGCCGCGCGGTGCGCCTCGCCTTGTTTAGCTTGAAGGGTGAGATGGGCATCCCCGGCGTGCTGACCGCGCCGGGCTGGGGCTTCTACGATGTGTTGTTCAAGGGGCAACCGTTTAAATTCCAGCGCGACTACGGCAGCTACGTGATGGAGCAGGTGCTGTTCAAGATCTCGTTCCCGGCCGAGTTCCACAGCCAGACCGCCGTCGAGTGCGCGATGACTCTGCACCAGACCTTGGCCGAGCTCGGCAAGAGCGCCGCCGACATCAAGCAGATCACCATCCGCACCCACGAGGCGTGCCTCCGCATCATCGACAAGAAGGGCCCGCTGTCCAACCCGGCCGACCGCGACCACTGCATCCAGTACATGGTCGCCGTGCCGCTCTTGTTCGGCCGCCTGGAAGCCTCCGACTACGAGGACAAGGTCGCGAACGATCCACGCATCGACGCGCTGCGCGACAAGATCGTCTGCGTCGAGGATGTGCAGTTCACCCGCGACTACCACGACCCGGAAAAACGCAGCATCGCCAACGCGCTGACGGTGGAACTCTTCGACGGCAAGGTTCTCGACGAAGTGGTGTGCGAATACCCGATCGGCCACCAGCGCCGCCGCAAGGACGGCATCCCGCTCTTGGAAGCCAAGTTCAAGACCAACCTCGCGCGCCGCTTCCCGGCCAAGCAGCAGGCGGCGATCTTCGCGCTGTGCGACGACCCGCAGAGACTGCTGGCGACGCCGGTCAACGCGTTTACCGATCTGTGGGTGATCTGAGAGCTTCGCTCAACGCTTGATGGAGGCTCGGCCAACCTTGGGGGAGCCCGAGGTTGGCCGAGCCTTTTTTGAAAGCCGTCGTCTTGCGAAGCCGGCTCGAACGGGCGGTAGACAGCGGACGATTCTATGCTTACCGTATTGATTCCGTGCGCCGTATTCACGGATGGTTCGTCGCGCAAATTCAACGTGCAGATTCAAAAGGGAAAAAGATGGCCACTAAAATTTTTGTGAACCTAGCGGTAAAAAATCTCGACCAGTCCATCGAGTTCTTTACCCGGCTCGGCTTCGCGTTCAATCCCCAATTTACCGACGAGACGGCCACCTGCATGATCGTGTCCGAAGACATCTTCGTCATGCTGTTGACCGAGGCCAAGTTCAAGACTTTTACTCCTAAAGAAATTTGCGACGCGACGAAAAGCACGGAAGTGCTCGTGTGTTTATCTTCTGAGAGCCGGGAAAAAGTCGATGAAATGGTTCGCAAGGCGGTCGCCGCTGGCGGAACGACCTACAACGAACCCCAAGACCACGGCTTTATGTATGGACATGGTTTTCAGGACTTGGACGGCCACATCTGGGAACTGATCTATATGGAGCCTGGCGCAGCGGGTTAAGGAGCCGACACTAGGCGCCCCGGCCGGCGGCAGGCCACCATGCTCGGGGCCCATGGCAGCGTGGAGAAACCTAGCCCTCCCAACCGATGTAAGGAGACAAAGATAAAGAACAACCTCCGGGTGGCTTTAACAGCCATGGCGTTTCTACTCGCCGCCTCTTTCGCGCCGGTCGCCTCGGCGCAGCAGCCCGAAGCCCAGAAACTCCTCTACGATCGATTGGGTGGGCTGAAGGGCATCACGGTGGTCGTCGACGATTTCATCAACCGGCTCGTATCGAATAAGACGCTGAACAAGAACCCCGCCATTAATGCCGGCCGGAAGAGCGCTCCGGCGCCTTACCTCAAGTTCCAAGTTTCGCAATTGGTCTGCGAGGTAAGCGGCGGGCCATGCAAATACACGGGGAAGACGATGAAGGAGTCCCACGCTCATTTGAACATCAGCGAGAAGGAGTGGGACGTCATGGTCAAGGATTTCAAGAAATCCCTGGACAAGGACAAGGTCCCGGCGGTCGAGCAGAAGGAGCTGTTTGACATCGTCGGCAAGACAAAAGCCGACATCGTCGTCAGGAAATAAATGCGCCAGCCGGGCCGCCGTTGACCATTGTTCGTCCAGGACCGCGCGGTTTGACCGATAATGCGCCATCCCCATCCCGAGGTTTTACCGATGAGCCACGCCCCGCTTTCCGACAACGACTACCAGCGCCTCGCCGACACCCTGGCGCGTTTTCGCGCGCTCGGCGCGATGAGCCTGGAGACGCTCGACGGTTTCTTCACCGCGCTGTTGTGCGGGCCGGAGCCGATCAAGCCGGCCGAGGTGCTGCCGCTGATCCTCGGCGAGGCCTTCGACGACGAGGAGGCGTTCCACACCGAAAAGCAGCTCGAACAGTTCGTGTCGCTGCTGATGGGGCACTGGCTGGACATCGCCCACACGCTGCATGCCGGCGAACCGTTCCAGCCCTGGCTCGATGCGGACGAGCACGGCGTGGTGCATGGCAACGCGTGGGCCGAGGGGTTCAGCGAGGGCATGGAACTGTTGAACGACGACTGGGGCCTCTTGTTCGAGGATGAGGAACAGGCGCAGGCGCTGGTGCCGATCATGGCGCTCGCCTTCGAGCACCACCCCGACTCGGAGATGCGTCCCTACCTGGAAACGGTCGACCCGGCGCAGCGCGGGGAGTGGCTGGCGGCGATCTCGCCATCGGTGGGCGCGATCTACCGCTTCTTCGCTGCGGTCCGCGAGCAGATGGCGGCCGAAATCGCCGAAGCCGAGGCGGAGAACACCGCGCCGGAAGGCGAGGCGGCCAAGCCGGCGCGCGCGGCGGGCAAGACTAGCCCATCCGCCAAGCCCGCCAGGAAGGGTAGACATCGCTAATACCTAGCCTGGGCTAAATTGAGTGGGGGCCCTGTCTTTTCCAATTCTGACAGACCATGACCCCGCGCCGCCGCCGAGCCAAGGAGGCGGCTTTCACGGCCGAGCTGGGCAGTGCCGGACTCGTCGGGCTCGTCGACATCTCCTGATATCCGGCGCGGATGATAGTGCTCGGATGGGGGACGCCAGGGCACGACACGAACGGCGGGCTTGGCGAGCGTACATGGCTGCTTGGGTTGCGCCGTGCCCAGCCCAGGCTTATCTATGGGACGGGCGCGCTCATGGTCAAGAAAGACTCGTGGTTCGAAACGTCGGATGTGATGCCGATGTTTCCGTCGTTGGTTTGGAAGATTCAGCTCGAGTCCAACCTGCACGAAGCGATCGACGCGGATATCCTGCTGGCCCTCGACGGCATGAGGCAAGACGGGCCAGAACTCGCCCCCGGCCAAGGCTGGCAATCGGATCAGGACCTGCATCGACTCAAAGAACTGCGGGACCTCGTCGCCTGCATCGATCAGGCGGCAAAAAGCATCCTGCGCTTCCTGAGAATCGGCTACGATGCCTTCGAGATCACCGGCTGCTGGGCCACCGTTCTGCCCCGGGGTGCGGCCCACAGGGCGCACAGCCACCCCAACAACTTCCTGAGCGGCGTTTATTACGTCAGAACCCACGCGGGCGCGGACACGATCAACTTCCATGACCCGCGCAACCAGACCGGCATCATCCGGCCTCCGGTGGTGGAACTCACCGCCGAGAATACCGACCAGGTCGTGGTCAAGGTTCAGGATGGCACGCTGCTGATCTTTCCGTCCTACCTGCAACACTCGGTGGACGCCAATACGAGCGCGGGGGAAAGGATCAGCGTCAGTTTCAACATCATGTTCAGCGCCTTCACCGAGAACCTGAGCAAACCGCTGTGGTAGGTGTGGAAGGCAGCCCTCACCTATTCCTGCCTCGGCCAGGCCTTCCTCATCACGGCCCGGGCCACCCCGGGGTGACGCCGCCCCTTAGCCGCCTATACTGGCGAGTAGCATCACCCGCAGTCCCCTCACCCACAGACAGGCAGGAGGCTCCCATGGCAGGCAACGCTCCCAAACCTTCCCAAACGCAGGAAACCGTGCCCGACACCGGCGAATACTCGGCCGACCAGGTGCACCAGTTCCGCGTCGGACAGCACCTCGAAGAGGACGAGCCGCTCCCGGAGGCCGAAGACGAAGACCCGGACACCGGCGAGTACCAGTCCGACCAGGTGCGCCAGGTGAAGCACCACGACTAGCCCCACGGGCCGGACCGGGCCACAAGCGCGATTCGGCCCGACAAGGGGCTCGGCCAACGTCAAAGGGTTGGCCGAGCCCGCTGCAGAAACCCCCGGTGGCAAGCCCCCGGGGGTTTTCGTTTGCGCCGGCAGACGATGCCGGGCGACATCGAACCCAGCTCTATCAGGAAAGTGGGCGAGCCGCCGATTCCGGCCGGGTCAAAGAACGAGGCGTACATCGGGCCCGGGCCGATCGCTTCCCGGAAAAGGCTCGGCCAACCCGGAGCTTGGCCGAAGGAGAACGGTTTCGATGCACCGGGGCAGATCAGTCTTCAGACCTATGCGCACCGGGTGCCCCCAAAGCCCCCTGCCCTTCAGGCTTCGTCCCGGACCTCCGCGCGCGAACGCATGATGGCCTCGACGGCGCTGTGCTGCAGCTTGCGGCGGTTGGCGATCGCGTAGTAGTGCTCGGAGACCCCTTCGACGGCGCCCAGCACCTCGACCTCGAACTGACGGGTGATATCGTCGACCTGGAAGGACGGCGCGGGGAACAGGCCGACACCCTGGCGCCCGAATGTCTTGAGCAGCGCCCCGTCCTCGAACTCGCCGACGATGTCGACCTTGATGCTCTCCGCCTCGAACCACTGCTCGAGCTGGCTGCGCAACACGTTGTCCCGCGTGGGAAGCAGCATCGGTGCCCGCGCGAGGCTGTGCGGGAAACCGTCGCGGTAGCGGGCGCAAAGTTGGGCGGTGCCGAAGATCATGACCGGACAGCGCGCCAGCAAGGTCGAGACGAAGGGTTGTTGAGCACCGGCCGGGACCGGACGGTCGGCCAGCACCACATCCAGACGATGCAGAGCCAGCTCGGCCAACAGTTCGTCGAACGCGCCTTCCGTGCACACCAGCCGCACCCGGTTTCCCGAAGCGAGCGCCGGTTCCAGCAGCCGATAGGAGACCGTCTTGGGAAGTACGTCGGTGATGCCTGCCGACAGGCGTACCGTCGCGCCGGGCGTTTCCTCTTCCAGCGTCTCCTGCAGCGTCTCGCCGAGCAGGAAGATCTGGTCGGCGTACTGCAGCGCCACGCGTCCGGCCTCGGTCAGCACCAGCTTGCGTCCCTGCTGGGTGAACAGCGCCTTTCCCAGCGCCAGTTCTAGCCGGGAGACCTGGCCGCTGACGGTCTGCGCGCTCATGCCCAGCCGCTCGGCGGCCCGGTTGACGCCGCCTTCGCGGGCGACGGCCCAGAAGTAGTGAAGGTGCTTGTAGTTGAGCGGCTCGGTCATATTGTTTCGAATAAATCGGATTGTTCATGAGATTTTATTCGATTTTATCTTCGCGTTGTCCCGCCTATGCTGCCAGCACGAATCGATAACAGGGACGAACCCCATGAAACGCGTGCTGCTGCTGATCCTGACCAACCTCGCCGTGATGCTGGTGCTGAGCGTCACGGCCCATTTGCTCGGCCTGAACCGCTTCTTGACCGCGAACGGGCTCAACCTGCCGATGCTGCTGATGTTCGCCACGCTGATGGGCTTCGGCGGCGCCTTCATCTCGCTCCTGATGTCCAAACCCATCGCCAAGTGGAGCACCGGCGCGCGGGTGATCGACAACCCGACCAACCCGACCGAGCGCTGGCTCGTCGACACCGTAGGCAGGCTCGCCGCGCGCGCCGGCCTGGCTATGCCCGAGGTCGCGGTCTACGAGGGCGAGCCCAACGCCTTCGCCACCGGCGCGAGCAAGGCCGGCTCGCTGGTGGCGGTATCGACCGGCCTGCTCTCCTCGATGACGCATGAGGAGGTCGAGGCGGTGCTGGCGCACGAAGTCGCGCACATCAAGAACGGCGACATGGTGACGCTGACGCTGATCCAGGGCGTGGTGAACACCTTCGTGTTCTTCCTGGCGCGCGTCGTCGGCTATCTGGTCGACAGCTTCCTGCGCCGCAACGACGACGAGGCGTCTTCCGGACCGGGGATCGGCTACATGGTGACCGTGATCGTCTGCGAGATCGCCTTCGGCATCCTGGCCTCGGTCATCGTCATGTATTTCTCGCGCCGGCGTGAGTTCCGCGCCGACTCGGGGGCGGCGACCCTGCTGGGTTCGCGCCGGCCGATGATCGCCGCGCTCCATCGTCTCGGCGGCATGGAAGCCGGCGGCTTGCCGCAGGGGATGGCCGCCTCGGGGGTCGCGGGCAGGCCGGGTCTGATGTCGCTGTTCGCCAGCCATCCGAGCATCGAGGAGCGGGTTCGCGCGCTCCAGACCGACGCCCGCGCCTGAGGACCGAGACATGGAATGGCTGTCAGGAATGTTCATCGGCTACCCGGTCTGGGTCTGGCTGATGTTTATGGGGCTGGTGGTGGCGCTCTTGGCGTTCGACCTCGGCGTGCTGCACAAGAATCAGCATGAGATCGGCGTGAAAGAGAGCCTCAAGCTGTCCGCCTTCTATATCGCGATGGGCGTCGCCTTTGGCGGCTGGCTGTGGTGGTATCGCGGCGCGGATACCGGCATGCAGTACTTCACCGGCTATCTGATCGAGAAGTCGCTGTCGATGGACAACGTCTTCGTCATCTCGCTGATCTTCGGCAGCCTGGCCGTGCCGCGCCTCTACCAGCACCGCGTGCTGTTCTGGGGCATCCTGGGGGTGATCGTGATGCGGGCCGTCATGATCGGGCTGGGCGCGGCGCTGGTGGCCGAGTTCCAGTGGATGCTCGCCGTGTTCGGCCTGTTCCTGGCGGCGACCGGCGTCAAGATGCTGCTCGCCGACGACCAGCCGATGTCGCTGGAAAAAAACCGCGCCTATCAGTGGTTGCGGAGCCATCTGCGCCTGACGCCGACGCTGCACGAACAGCACTTCTGGGTGCGCGGCGAGAAGCACGGTCTGGCCAAAGGCTGGTGGGCGACCCCGCTCTTGCTGGCCTTGATCATGGTCGAGTCCGCCGACGTCGTGTTCGCGGTGGACAGCATCCCGGCCATTTTCGCCATCACCCAGGACCCGTTCATCGTCTACACCTCGAACATCTTCGCCGTGCTCGGCTTGCGGGCGCTGTACTTCGCGCTGGCGGCGATGGTCCACCGCTTCCACTACCTGAAGTACGCGCTGTCGGTGGTGCTGGTCTTCATCGGCGCCAAGGTCGGCCTCGTCTACCTGCATGACAATGATCTGGTCGACTTCCATATCCCGACCGGGCTGTCGCTGCTCGTGACATTCAGCCTTCTGCTGTCCGGCGTGCTTTTCTCGCTCTACAAGACGCGGGAAGACGCTGCCAGCCATTCCTGACCGGTTTCTGCCGCCGGTCCCGTCACGGCGGGACCGGCGACAACATCACGGCCCGGCGACCCGCTCGGGCGCCAGCCTACCCTGCTGCCGCAGGCCGTTCGAGCCGGGCCTCCTCACAGCCCGGAACGATCCTGGCTCGTCTTGCCGCATCAGACCACCGGCCGGCACAGCCACTTCGACAGGTCTTCGGGGATGCCCAGTTCGTGCGGATTGCCGAACGACGGCCAGGCAGAGTGGCCGTTGGCCAGCGCCTCGGCGGCCTGCTCGGGCGTCGGGTAACTGCCCAGCGCCTCGCCCTCGTGCATGATGTGATAACTGCCATCGAGCGGGACGATGTCGAAGGGTCCGTATTGGGTGTCGTAAGTCCAGCATTTCATGGCCATGCCTCCTTACTCCGAATCGTAGCCGATGGCGGCCGGCCATCGGGAGGCGGCGAGAGACGTGCCGCGCGGCCGCTCGCCCAAAGAGCCCCGTTCGGCTAGGCTTAGCGGTCTTTGCATGCAGAGAAAGCGCAGCGCGATGAGCCTCCCCCCAACGATCCTTGCCGGCCAGAGCCACTTTCGCGAGCTGGCCCGCATCCCGGTCGCCCACGGCGAGCTGGCCGCCGGCCGCCTGTACCGCTCCGGCGACCTCGTCGGCCTCACCGACGCCGACCTCGCCACGCTGGCGCGTCTCGACGTCGCGCAGGTGATCGACCTGCGCTCAGGCGAGGAGCAGAAGACCCGTCCTAACAAGCTGCCGCCCGGCGCGAACCTCACGGCGATCGCCTTTCTCGAAGGCTCGCTGACCTCGCGCGATAGGGTCGCGCGCTTCAAGACCGCGACGCTCGACGACATGAAGGCGATGATGGTCGCCGTCTACCGCTCGCTGGTTCGCGACTACGTCGGCCAGTGGCGGCAGTTCTTCGCCGCGCTCGCCGCCACGCCCGGCGTGACGGTATTCCATTGCACCGCCGGCAAGGACCGCACCGGCATCGGCGCGGCGCTCTTGCTGACCGCGCTCGGCGCGTCGCGCGACGCGGTGTTCGCCGACTACCTCGCCTCGGGCGCGCACCTTGCCACGCTGAAGGCGATGATGGCCGACAAGCTCGCACCGCACGGCGTCGACCTGGACGTCATCCGGCCGGTGCTCGACGTCGACGTCGACTACCTGAGCGCCGCCTTCGACGAGATCGACGCCGGCTGGGGCGGCGTCGACGCCTACCTCGACGGCGCACTCGGCATCGACCGCGCGGCGCTCGCCGCCCGCTTCGTGACCGTCCCGCGCTGAAGCCCGGCCGCGGCCAACGATCGGTCATCGCACACCCGGCTCGGCCAACCTTTCGACAAGGTTGGCCGAGCTTTTTTCATGCCGCCCCCCCCGTAGTGAATGGCTTCGCCGGGCGCGGCGCCGGCCAAATTCGTTTACAAATCAATCAGAACCCGACGCGGCGCGCATCGCCAGTCTCCGGCCATCCGCCTTCCCGCGCCCGGCTCCACCCGCATAAGGAACAACGCCATGAAACTCGCCAAACCGCTGGCCACCGCCGCGCTCGTCGTCACCCTGCCGCTCGCCGGCTTCACCCAGACCGCGCAGGCGGCGATGATCGGCGTCGAACAGATGCAGCAGGCCGAACGCTCCGCCGAAGGCGACGCCGCGCGTGCGCGCGTGTTCGAGGCGCTGTCGCGCGCCGACGTGGTCGCCGAACTCGAACGCCAAGGCGTGTCGCCCGATCAGGCGCGCGACCGCGTCGCCGCGCTGTCGGACGCCGACGCCAGGCTGCTGGCCGAGAAGGTCGACCAGGCGCCGGCCGGCGGCATCATCGGCGCCATCCTGCTGGTGTTCTTCGTGCTGCTGTTGACCGACATCTTGGGTCTCACCAAGGTGTTCCCGTTCACCCGCTCTATCCGCTGATGCGCCGCGCCGCCTGCGCCCTGCTGCTGACCCTGACGCTCGCCGGCTGCGCCACGCCGGGGCTCAAGACGCTCGATGCGCTGCAAGGCGTGCCGCCGCGCACCGAACTCACCGCGACGCCATTCTTCCCGCAGCAGGACTACCAGTGCGGGCCGGCGGCGCTGGCGACGGTGCTTGTCGCCGCCGGCCGCCCGGTCACGCCCGAGGCGCTGGTCGACCAGGTGTTCCTGCCGGCGCGCCGTGGCAGCCTGCAGATCGAGATGCTGGCCGCCGTGCCGCGCCACGGCCTGGTCGCCACGCGCATCCCGGCGCGCCTCGACGCGCTGTTGACCGAGCTGGCCGCCGGCCACCCGGTGCTGGTGATGCAGAACATGGGGCTGTCGTGGGCGCCGTCGTGGCACTACGCGGTCGCGGTCGGTTTCGACCTCGCCAAAAAGGAGCTGATCCTGCGCTCGGGCACCGAGCGGCGCATGGCGATGCCGTTCAACACCTTCGAACACACCTGGGCGCGCAGCGAGCACTGGGCCTTCGTCGCGCTGCCGCCCGGCCGGCTGCCGGCGACGAGCGACGCGGATCGGGTCGCAGCAGGCCTGGTCGCCTTCGCTCGCCTCGCCTCGCCGGCCGACGCGGCGCGCGGCTTCGACGCGGCGCTCGCGCGCTTTTCGGATAACGCGACGCTAGCTGTCGGCCTCGCCGGCAGCCAGTACGTAGAGCGCGACCTGCCCGCCGCCGAAGCGACGCTGCGTGCGGCGCTGCTCCGCCATCCGGCCCATCCGGTGATCGCGAACAACCTTGCCAACCTGCTCCTAGAGCGCGGCCGGCTCGACGAGGCCGAAGCGCTGGTCGCGCCGGTGGCGGACGCCGACGGCCCGTGGCGCGACGCCGCGCGCGCGACGCTCAACAAGGTCCGCTCGGCGCGCACCGCCGCGCCGGCTCCGAAACGCTGAAATCCACATCCCGATAAAAAGCCCGGCCAACCCCAAAAAGGTTGGCCGAGCTTTTTCCATCTCCGTCTTAGCGCTCCGGCTCCAGCTCGATGCGCTGCGTGCCCATGCCCGGCGGACGGCTCGAGGTCGCGCTGCCGTTGTTCAGGCCGAACGGGATCGACAGCGTCGCGTAGCCATCCTTCATGAACAGGTAGCGGCCGAAATAGTGCGGGTCGGCGAACGGCATCATCAGCCTCAACGAACGGTCGGGGCCGATGATGAAACGGCCGTCGAGACCGGTGGAGCCGACCCCCTCCTGCTGGTAGCGGCCGAGCTGGCGGTAGACCTCGACGCCGGCCAGCGGCCTGCCGGTGCGCTGGTCGTACACCACTCCGTCGACCTCGGGTGCGGTCCAGTGGCTGGCGCAGCCACCGACCGCCAATAGCAAAGCGGCGCAGGCCGCCGCAGTCTTCGTGTTCATTATCGTTCACCCATGTCGCGCGGCGTGCAGGCCTCGCCTGGGCGTCGTGCTGAATAGCCGGCCGTTTAAGGCCTCAAGCGCTGCGCCCGTCGTACGGCATCACCGTAAGATCGGCCGGTTCGACACCTTCCAGACAGCGCACGTTGATCGCCGCCATCGCCTCGCCGGAAGGATCGCGCCCCTCGCCGAACGGCGAGCAGCCGCAGTTCGGGCAGAAGCGGTGCTTGATCACGTGCTTGTTGAAGGTATAGGTCGCCATGTCGGCCTCGGGCGTCGAGAGCCTCAACGCATCGCGCGGCACGAACCACAGCAGATAACCCTTGCGCCGGCAGGTCGAACAGTTGCACTCGATCACCCCGTCGATCTCGCCCTCGACTTCGTAAGCGATCCTGCCGCAGTGGCAGCTGCCCCGGTAAAGCATGACGTCTCCTGATAGGGTCGGCCCGCCCGGATGAGCACCGGACGGCCGGTAGGGTTGGCCGAATCGTGCGCGGCATCGAGCGGCCGCTTCGATCTTACGGCTTGCAAGGCGCGCTCAGCCGATGATGCGCAGCGCCACGTAGGGCACCAGGTTGAACAGCAGCACGCCGAGCTTGAACAGCAGCATGCCGCCGAAATTCAGCCGCGCGCTGTCGCGCAACGACAGCCCGAAGCCGCGCTCCCAGCATCGGTACAACCAGCCGCGCATCAACAGGAAGAGCAGGAACCACACGACCAGCACGCCGTAATTGATCACCGAGCACCAGAAGAAAAAGTCGCGCAGCGTGGCAAGGTCCATGGAAGCCTCCCCGTCGAGAGCGGACGCGCGCTGCGTCCCCGCTTCTGATCTTAGGCCAAGGGCGCGCCGGCGATTCCGGCAATCGGCGTGGTTGGCCGAGCTGTCCGGGCTCGGCCAAGCTTGGAGGGTGATGGGTTCGGCGCAATGCGGCTGCGCCTTATTGCGCCCTGCTTGCTGAGGGCGACCTGGAGGCCAAAGAGCCCCGAGCATGGCATGTAGCGTTTTGTGCTGGCAGCAAGCATCCAGGCGGTCATCCCTGTTATGATAATGGTCTTGCCAAATGAATTTTAAATTTCATTTTTTCTTATCGTAATCCCAAGGAAGATCTATGAAGACTCCTTTCTCCTCGCTGGCAGTGCTGGCGGTACTGGCGGCGTTGGGCGGTTGTGCTACTGAGCAGTCTCGCCCCCTGGAGGTTGCCAAGGTCGCTTCTGCCGGCGTGCCTTACATGGGGCTACGCAGCCCGATCGCGGTGGGCAAGTTCGATAACCGCTCCAGCTATATGCGCGGCATTTTCTCGGACGGGGCGGACCGTCTGGGCGGACAGGCCAAAACCATCCTGGTTACCCATCTGCAACAGACCGGTCGTTTCAACGTACTGGATCGCGACAATATGGCCGAGATCAGTCAGGAAGCAGGCCTGAAAAAGCAGGCGCAGAAGCTGAAGGGCGCCGACTACGTGGTAACCGGTGACGTGACCGAATTCGGCCGCAAGGAAGTGGGCGATCGCCAGCTGTTCGGCATCCTGGGGCGCGGCAAGTCGCAGGTAGCGTACGCCAAGGTGAACCTCAATATCGTCAACGTGCAGACATCCGAAGTGGTGTACTCGGCGCAGGGCGCGGGGGAGTACAGCCTGTCCAACCGTGAAATCATCGGCTTCGGCGGCAGAGCAAGCTACGACTCCACCTTGAACGGCAAGGTGCTAGATCTGGCGATCCGCGAGGCGGTGAACAACCTGGTGAATGGCGTCGAGTCCGGTGCCTGGCGCCCTGCCTAATATCTTTTTGCGAATCGGAAGTTATCCATGAAATCTGGTTTGTTGAAACATCTTTGTATTGGTGTGGGGCTGCTGGGTGCCGCCATGCTGACCGGTTGCGCCAATCGGCCCAAACCCTTGTACCACTGGGGCAATTACCAGCCGCAGGTGTACGAATATTTCAAGGGGGACGGCAAGGGCCACGAGGAACAGATTGCCACGCTGGAAGAAAACCTGCAGAAAGTTCGAGCCAACGGGGAGTCCCTGCCGCCGGGTTACCACGCGCATCTTGGCCTGTTGTACATCAAGGCGGGCAAGGAAGATCAGGTGAAACAGCAGTTCGAAACTGAGAAGACGCTATTTCCAGAATCGTCCTCCTACATGGATTTTCTGCTGCGCAAATTCAAGAAATAAGAGGCATTCATGCGCTTTTCCACACTGAAAGGGGCTGCTGTCGCAGCGCTAGTCGCCGCACTGGCGAGCGGTTGCGCCACCCCCCAGCCTTACGATTACACGGCATTCAAACAAAGCCGCCCCAAGTCGGTACTCATTCTGCCGCCGCAGAATAGCTCGCCTGAAGTCAAAGCGACTTATAGCATGCTGTCGCAGATGACCCACCCGCTGGCCGAATCCGGCTACTACGTACTACCCGTGACGCTGGTAGACGAAACGTTCAAGCAGAACGGCCTAAACAACCCAGGCGAAATACACACGGTGGCACCGGCTAAGCTGCGCGACATCTTCGGTGCCGACGCTGCGCTATACGTGGACGTGAAAGAGTATGGTTCCACCTACACCATCCTCAGCAGCGAGGTAACCGTGGCCGCTGACGCCAAGCTGGTAGACTTGCAAAGTGGCAGCCTGCTGTGGCAAGGCAGTGCCGTGGCATCCAGTGCGGAAAACCAAAACAACTCCGGTGGCGGCCTAGTGGGCATGCTGGTGGTAGCGGTGATTAAGCAGATCACCAATTCTCTGACCGAGCAAAGTCATAGCTATGCCGGCATCACCAGCCAGCGTCTGCTGACGGCGGGGCGCCCGAACGGCATGCTGTACGGCCCGAGTTCACCGCATTACGGCAAGGACTGACCATCACAGGGCGGGTTTGGAGCTTCGCGCCAGCCCGCCCCCCATTGATGCCGCCCGCGAAGGCGGGCGGCATGCGCTATTCGAATGCTTCGTGAATCCACCTTACGGGTTACGCCGCGCATCATGGTAAGGCGGACACCCCCGGCGCCAGCCGGGGATTCCACCACCCCATACAGCCAAGTGACGGATCGCCCCTGCGGGGCATCCGCCCTACGCCCTCCCCGTCAGCCTCCGCCCGCTTGGCTACACTCAAGACAGGTTTCCGAACCGGGCAAACACAAGATGAACGACAAACGCATCACCATCGCCGCGTTTTCCACGCCGTTCGAAGCGCATCTGGCGCGCGGGCGGCTGGAGGCCGAGGGCGTGGCGGCGTGGGTGGTGCACGAGCACCATGTCGCGGCGAACTGGATGCTGTCGAACGCGCTGGGCGGCGTGAAAGTACAAGTGGCCGAGTACAACGCGGCGCGGGCGGCGGCGATTCTCGACGCGGTCAACGCGGGCGAGTTCGAGACGGCGCTCGAAGGTACCGAAGCGGACGAGGCCGAACGCGCCGCCTGCCCGGTCTGCGGTTCGCGCGAGTTTTCCAGCGCCCCGTCGCGGACCATGGTGGGACTGGCCTTGCTGAGCTTCGGCCTCGCCGAGGTGATCTTCCCGCTGCGCCACGGCCGGCACACCTGTTCGCGCTGCGGCACGCGCTGGACCGATTGACCCGCGCCCGCTGGGGACCTCGGCCAAGCTTGCCGGGCCGACGCCGTCGGGCGGACGGCAGGTTTTTCCGGTGCTTGGATCGCGATCAGCACCCGGTGTCGGGTAAAGACGAATGAGCGGCTCGGACACCTGAACGAGGGAAAACCGATGGCGATCAGGATCGTGCGGCTGGGCAGCCCGCGCGCGGCGGGCGAAGGGCTGCGCCTGGGCACGGTGCGGCGTCCGCCGCGCGGCGTGCCTAAGGACGAATTCGCGAGCCGCGACTTCTACGACGTGTGGCTGCCGGCCCTGTCGCCGAGCGCGGAACTGATAAAGGACGCGCAGGCGGCGAACGGCGACAAGGCATGGGCGGCGTTCGGCCGCAAGTTCCGCGCCGAGATGAAGGCGCCGGATGCTGCCCGGCTGCTGGACCTCGTGGCCGCGCTGTCGCACCAGACCGATTTTTCGCTCGGCTGCTACTGCGAGGACGAGGCGCGCTGCCACCGCTCGGTGCTGCGCGAATTGCTGGAAGAGCGCGGCGCGCTGCTGCGCTGACCGCTCGGCCAACCTACCTCTTTCCCTCCCCGTTCCAGCTTCACGCCGCAGGCCTGCGCCACACGCTGGCGAGCCACGGCTGTTCGGCGCGCGGCTTGCCCGCCGGGCGGTAGTAGTGGGTCAGTTCGATGAAACCGGCCGCGTTCATGTAGCGGCGCCACGCGGCAAGGTCGTGGAAGGTGCCGTAGCGGTCGTCGTGCCAGCCTTCCTCGTTGTGGCCGCGCGGGTTGGAGCTGAACAGCACGCCGCCGGGCTTGAGGGTGGCGAACAGTTCGCACAGCACGCGCGGCAGCGCCTCGCACGGCACGTGGAACAGCGCGGCGTTGGCGAACACGCCGTCGAAATGGTCAGCGGGCAGGTCGAGCGCGAGGAAGTCCTGCTGCCACACCGCGCAGCCGCTGTAGGCGCGCGCCATCTCGACGAAGCGCGCGGCGCCGTCCAGCCCGACCGCGGTGTGACCGAGGTCGGCGAAGGTCTTGAGGTCGCGCCCCGGGCCGCAACCGAAGTCGAGAATCGTGAACGGCGGCTCGGACTCGATCGCCGACAGCAGCGCCGAAATGTTCTGGCTAACGTCGTGGTCGCGCGTGCCGGCCCAGAAGGCGTCGGCGTGCGCGTCGTAGTGCTGCAGCGTGTGCTCTGCGATCGCGGCGAGATCCTGCGGCGTCGGTTTCATGCTTTGCATCCTTTCTTCCCGTCCGGGGCTCGGCGCCCGTCCTGGTCACGTCACCTTAGCGCCGGCGCCGCGCGCGGGCAAAAAAATCCCCCGGCTTGGGGCGCGGGGGATGAGCTCGAGGGGGAGACGGGTCAGCGCGCGGCGCGCCCGCTGACCTTGACCACCACGCGGCGGTCGGACGCGAGGCAGGCGATCAGCTCGGCGCGCTGCTTCACGCCGTCGCACTGGCTGCCGGTGACCGGCGACGATTCGCCCGCCCCCTCGACGCTGACCTGGCCGGCCGGTACGCCACGGGCGACGAGGAAGTCGGCCGCCGTCTGCGCGCGGCGGCGCGACAGGTCGAGGTTGTACTGCTCGGAACCGATGCGGTCGGTGTGGCCGACGATGGTGAGGCTGGCGTCCGTCGACGCTTCGGCGCGGATCTCTTGCACCAGCTCGGTCAGCGCCAGCTCGCCGGCCGGCTTGAGCGTCGCCTTGTTGAAGTCGAACAGCGCATCGGAACTGAGGGTGAACTCCCTCACCTGCGGGGCGGGTGCCGGGGTGGCGACCGGCATCGGTGCGGGCGCCGGCGCGCCGCCGAACTTGTACAGCAGCCCGAGCGACAACAGGCCGTTGTCGGTGCGCGCGCCGACGTCGCTCGTGTCGCCGAGCCGGCCGGTCCACTGGTACTCGAGACGGGTCGCCCAGTTGCGGTCAAGCGCGTACTCGACGCCGAGCGCGGCCAGCGGTGACGCGCGGGTCGCGTGTTTGCTGGCGCTGCCCAGCCGGCTGGCCATCACGCCGAGACGGGCGTAGACGTCGAGCGAGTCGGCCACCGGCGCGCCCAGCTTGGCGGCGAGCTGGAGGCCCTGCGCCTTCAGGTCGGCCCGGCTGTTCGGGTCGAAGTCGAACTCGAGCTTGTCGAGGTAGTCGTAGCCGCCCTCGACGCCGAGCCAGTCGTTGACCTGGTAGCCGACGAACAGCCCCGCGCCGACCCCGGATTTGTCGATATTGCGCGGGTTCGGCACGCTGCTGTCGTACTTGATGCCATGGAATTCCGACCAGCCGAGCTTGCCGCCCGCGTACCACGGTTCATCGGCGCAGGCGGCCGAGGCGTAGGCGAGGCCGGCCAGGGCCAGCGCGACGGGGATTTTCTTCAGCAACATTCACTCACTCCTTTCGTCGGGGACGATGCGAAACAAGCAGACGCCATGAACCGGGGTAACAATCAGCATGATGGATACGAATGCCGGTGATGCGAGGAAACGCCCCAATCAACAGGCCGACGCCTGAAGCATAGGAAAGCGGCTGGGCAGCCCCAACCTTTTTTTATGCTGTTGGTGTGGGGTGACAAGAAGGCGTGTGAACCGCACAACACAGGCGGAATAAGGCCTGCTTTTATTTCGTGTGCGTTGACCATAGCGGAGCGATTAAAAAACAGGCGGCGAAGCCGCCTTATCTTGCCCCATAGCGTGTGAACTAGATGCAAAAGCATGTCGATGACCGTATACCCGCCTTTTGGGTGACAAACCCTCGCAAAAACATGTATTTGGTATTTTTTGACCGGCTGACAGATCGCGCGTGCCGCACCGACCTATAAAGCAACGGAGGCTCGGCTGAGCCGACACGGTATCGAATAGCGGGAGGCGGCATGGCGGATGGAACAAGGACCGCATTCGTTTTCGCGGGCGGCGGCAGCCTGGGCGCGGTCGAGGTCGGCATGCTGCGCGAACTGGTGAAGACCGGCGAACGCCCCGACGTGGTGGTCGGCGCGTCGGCCGGCGCGATCAACGGCGCCTACTTCGCCGGCCGCCCCGACGCCGACGGCGTGGCCGGGCTCGAAGCGATCTGGAGCGGCATCAAGCGCCGCGACGTGATGCCGATGACGCTGGCCGGGCTGTGCTCGACGCTCTTGCGCCGTCGCCAGCATCTGGTCGAGTCGAGCGGCCTCAGGCGGCTGTTGCACCGGCATTTGCCGTACGCGAGGCTGGAGGAAGCCAGCGTGCCGCTCTACGTCGTCGCGACCGACCTGTTGACCGGCGACGAGATCGTACTGTCTCGTGGTCCGGCGGTCGACGCGGTGCTCGCCAGCGCCGCCATCCCCGGCGTGTTCCCGCCGGTGCGCATCGACGGGCGCGAGCTGGTCGACGGCGGCGTCGCCAACAACACGCCGGTGTCAGTCGCGGTGCGCCTCGGCGCCGAACGCGTGATCGTCCTACCGGCGGGTTTCGCCTGTGCGCTGCAACAGGCGCCGCGCGGCGTGATCGCGCAGGCGATGCACGCGCTGACACTGTTGATCGCCCGCCAGCTGGTGAAGGACATCGAGGCGCTGTCGCAGCGCGCGCAGATCTACGTCGTGCCGCCGCTGTGTCCGCTGTCGACGTCGCCGTACGACTACAACCAGTGCGGCAGTCTGATCGAACAGGCCGCACTAACGACGCGCCGCTGGCTCGACGCGGGCGGACTGGACAAGCCGGCGATTCCGGGCGCGCTGTACGAACACCGGCATTGAACAGGCTCGGCCAACCCTGTCCCCCGCGGCCCAAGACGCAAAAAAAACCGGCGGCGATCTGATCGCCCCCGGCTTTTACCCCCCCTTAACGACCCCCTTGAAAAACTCTCCGCCTGTCGCGCGCCCCCTCACAGCGGCAGGAACTTGGCCAGCGAATTGATTTCCTTGATCGCCTTGCGAAAGCGCGAATGCGCGCGCGACACCGTCGATTCGCTGAGGTCCATCTGCTTGGCCGCCGAATAGCCGGTCATCCCCTCGATTTCCATCAGCAAGACCGCCTCACGCGATTTTTTCTTCAGACCGATCAGGTCCGCGATGTGGTTGAAGTGGTCGATCGTCATGGTTCTGTCTCCCCGACTGCGCCTTGACCGCCGCCCGCGAAAAGCGGCGGGCGGCCTGGCGGAACTGTAAACCGTTATCGGACCGGTTTGATTCAGGATAGGGCGCTTGCCAAAAAAAGGCAGGTAATGGCTTACCCTCGCCCCGTGCCGGCGGCGGCCAGTTCGCGACGCCAAACCGACAGGGCGCGGATGTCGGCCGGTCCGGTGCGGCAGCAGCCGCCGATCAAGCGCGCGCCGGCGGCGAACCAGTCGTGCGCCAGCGCGGCGAAGTCGTCGGCCCGGCCGTGCCAGCACTTGTGCTCGGCGTCGTAGCGCTCGCCCGAGTTCGGGTAGGCGAGCAAGGGCTTGGTGCTGACCACGCTCGCGCGGCTTATCAGCTCGGCGACGTAGGCCGGCGCGGTGCAGTTCACTCCCACCGCGACCACCTGTTCGACGCCCGACAGCAGCGCCACCGCATCGGCGAACACGCCGCCGTCGGCGGTATGCGCGCCGTCGCGGCAGGTGAAGCTGACCCAGGCGCGCGCGTCGGTGAAGTCGTCGGAAAGCACGCGAGCCAGCGCCTCGGCCTCGAGCATGGACGGCAGCGTCTCGCACGCCAGCAGCTCGGGCCCGGCCGACAGCAGCGCGTCGAGGCGTGGCCGGTGGAAGTCCATCAGCTGCGACACGGTCAGGCCGTAGTCGCCGCGGTATTCCGAACCGTCGGCGAGCACCGCGCCGTACGGGCCTACCGACGCGGCGACCAGCGGTTTCACCCGCCCGGCGCGGTTGGCCTCGACCGCCCAGAAGCCGTCGCGCGCTTCTCTTGCGAGCCCTACCGACAGCCGCATCAGCCGCACGGCCTCGTACCGGTCCAGCCCGCGCGCGGCGAAACCTTGGAAGCTCGCCTGGTAGCTGGCGGTGATGGCGACGTCGGCGCCGGCGGCGTAGTAGTCGGCGTGCAGCCGGCGGATCGCGTCGGGGGATTCGATCAAGAGCTTGGCCGACCACAGCGGGTCGGCGAGGTCGGCGCCGCGGCGCTCGAGTTCGCTGGCGAGCGCGCCGTCGAGGATCATCAACGGCTGCTTATCGAGGATGGCGGCGATCGGATCGTGCATGGCGGGCTCCCTGCGCGGCGATGGTTTAGCGCGCTTACCGTTTCAAGCTTAGGCGGCCCGCCGGGCGGGCTCGGCCAACGTTGGCCGAATCGCGCGGATTCAGGCGCGCAAGCGCTCGCGCAGCGCGTCGATCGCGTAGCGCACCTTGGCCGGCTGCGCGTCGCGGCGCGGCGTGACCGCGTAGAGGCCGAGCGGGGCAAAGCGCCAGTCAGGCAACAGCCGCAACAGCCGGCCGGCCTCGAGCGCGCCGCGCACCTCGGGCTCGGGCTGGATCGCGACGCCGAGCCCGGCGTAGACGAATTCGCGCGCGGCGACGATGTTGTTGCTGACGATGCGCGGCTCGAGGCGCAAGGTCTCGGTCTCTCCGTGAGGCCCTTCGAGCGTCGCCCAGTTGGCGCGCCCCGCCTCGAGCGCGATCCACTGGTGCTGCGCGAGCTCGCGCGGGTGCGCCGGCGTGCCGTGGCGCGCGAGGTAGGCCGGCGCCGCGCACAGCACGCAGTCCCAGTCGGCCAGGTGGCGCGCGACGAGGCGCGAGTCGGCGAGCTGGCCGACGCGGATCGCCAGGTCGATACGGTTCTCGACCATGTCGATGGTCTCGTCGTGGAAAAACAGCCGCAAGGTCAGCTTCGGGTGCGCGGCGAGCAAGGGCGCGAGCGCGTCGGTCAACAGCGGGCCGGCGAAGCCGGTAGTCGCCGCGAGCCTGAGTTCGCCGACCGGCGCGTCGCGCAGCTCGGCCAACCTCTGCTCGGCCAGACGCGCCGCGGCGAGCATGTCGGCGCAGCCCTGGTAGAACAGCCGCCCGGCCTCGGTCAGCGTCAGCTTTCTCGTCGTGCGGTGCAAGAGCACCACGCCGTGCACGGCCTCGAGCTTCCTGACGTGCTGGCTGACCGCCGACGGCGTCATCGAAAGCTCGCGCGCCGCGGCGTTCATCGAGCCCTTGTCGACGACGGTGGCGAACACCGCCATGCGCTTCAGATCGTCCATATTGTGTAGCTGTACTTAACAATGATTACAGTCTAGCGCGGATTATCACGTGATTGCATAGGCGACACCATGGCGTCACTGAAATCAACCGCGAAAGGAAACCCCCATGAACATCGCCCTGATCGGCGCCACCGGTTTCATCGGTTCCGGCCTGCTGAAAGAAGCGCTGGCGCGCGGCCACGTGGTCACCGCGCTGGTCTCGCGCCCCGAAAGGTTGGCCGAGCACGCGAACGTCGCCGCGCTCAAGACCGACGTGCAGGACACGGCGGCGCTCGCCGAACAATTGAAAGGATTCGACGCGGTGCTCAGCGCCTTCAGCGGCCACGCCGAGGCCGACACCTACGACTACTACGTCGCCGGCGTGCGCTCGATCGTCGCCGCCGCCAAACAGGCCAGCGTGCCGCGCCTGCTGGTGGTCGGCGGCGCCGGCAGCCTCGAGGTCGCGCCCGGCGTGCAGGGGGTCGACACGCCGGACTTCCCCGAACAGTGGAAGGCGTCGGCGCTCGGCGCGCGCGAGGCGCTGAACCTGCTGCGCGAGGAAAAGGAGCTCGACTGGACGCTGCTGAGCCCGTCGGCGCTGATCGCGCCGGGCGAGCGCACCGGCACGTTCCGGCTCGGCACCAACCAATTGCTGATCGACGCCGATGGCAAGAGCGCGATCTCGGTAGAGGACTACGCGGTCGCGCTGATCGACGAGCTCGAAAAGCCGGCCCACCCGCGACAGCGCTTCACCGTCGGCTACTGAGCCCGAGCCGGGCTCGGCCAACGTTGTCGATGAAAAAAACGCCCGGTCGCAAGACCGGGCGTTTTGCTTTGCCAGGGCCTCATGCATCCGGCGGTATCGATAGCAGCCACCCTAACGCCATGCACGCGGCAGTCATCCTAAGTACGGGTATTGACCGGAAACGTCGGCCGAGCCTCGGCCAACTCTGGCGATCCGGCCGGCTGGTGCAGCAGCCTTTTCACCAAGCGGTTCGACCAGCGCACGCTCGTCTGGTCGACGTGGCGCGCGTAGGGGTGGGCGAGTGCGTAGATCACGACCACCGAGGAGACGAGGCCGACCATGCCGGCGGCGACGTAGCCGGCGCGCGGCAGCACGAAGTCGAACAGCCACGCGCCGAAGCTGGCGAGCACCAGCATGTGGACGAGGTAGGCGCCGAACGACAACTCGCCGAGCTTGACCAGCCACGGGTCCGAGAACCAGCGGCTGCAGCGCGGATGGTGCAGCACCGCGACCGCGAGCGACGCGCCGCCGATCGCGTTGAACAGGTACTCGCGCGACAGTTCTGCGCCGTTGAGACTCAGGTGCACGTCGTCGAACAGCGCGTGCAGGTGGTTGCCCTCGTTGAACGCGCTGGCGTAGATGCCGAGCGCGGCAAGCGCGACGGCGAGAGGCGTCGGCAGCGTCCACTCGTCGAGCGACAGCGCGACCCCCAACAGGAACAGCGCATACAAGAGGCCTTCGGACTCGGGCCGGCTGTAGACCAGCGCGGCGCCGAACAGCGCGAGAAAGCTGCGCCGGAAACGCAGCCAGGGCAGCACGCAGCACACCGCGAACACCAGCAAGGAGCCGTAGAGCTCGATCTTCATCGTCCACAGCGGCCAGTTGTAGCTCGAATCGGCGAGCAGGAACGCGCGCCACAGCCCCTCGGCCAGCGCGCCGGGCAGGGTAAAGTCGAAGTCGCCGTAAGCCTGGATCCAGCCCGACAGCGCACTGCGGTCGACGCCGAGGAAGTCGGTCGCGAACAGCGCGTAGCCCATCAGGCAGGACACGAGCACCGGCAGTAGCGCTTGACCAGCATCGAGGTCGCCGCGCGCGTGACGTCGGGTGCGGCGAGGATGCGCCGTGCGAGGATGTAGCCGGACAGCGCGAAGAAGATGCACACCGCGGCGGTGCCGGAATAGACGAAGGCCAAGGGCGAATCGTAGATCCACGCCTCCATCGGCGTCTTCATCTCGGGGCGTTCGCCCGAATGCAGGAAGGGGAAGAAGGTCAGCGCGCCGTGCGAGAGGATCACCATCAGCGCGGCCCAGCCGCGCAAGCCCTCGATGGCCAGAATCTTGCATACCGACCAATACCAAATCGAATCAGCGTCTTGCGACGAACCGGCGATGGTAGCGGCCCGCGCCGCCCGCGCAAACCGTTGTCGAGCCGCGCGGTGGCGCCGCTGACGAAAAAAGCTCGGCCAACCTTGCAAGGTTGGCCGAGCCGCTGCCGGCTCAGGCCTGGCCGAGCCTGGCGTCGAGCGTCGCGAGGAAGCCCGCCAAAAGCGGCGGCGCTTCTCCTTCGCGCGTCGCGACGCCGAGCGACACGTGGACATCGTCGGTAAGCGGCAGGTAGCGCACGCCGGCCAGCCGCACGCATTCGAGCGGCGCCGGCAAGAGCGCGACGCCGAGCCCGGCGGCGACCAGACCGATCTGCGTCGTCGCCTCGCGCGCCTCCTGGACGACCTGCGGCTCGAAGCCGGCGGCCAGGCACAGCCGGCGCACCAGGCGCCCGAGGCCGGTGCCGGCGTCGCGCGGGTAGGTGATGAACGGCTCGTCGCGCAGCGCGGCGAGCGACACCGAAGGCTCGGCGGCGAGCGGGTGGCGCGCGTTGATCACCAGCCTGAGCGCGTCGCGGCGGATCTCGCGCACGGAGAGGCCGGGCGGCGGCTCGATGCCGGTGAAGCGCACGAAGCCGACGTCGAGCCGGCCATTGGCCAGCGCGGCGAACTGGTCGGCGGTGAACGACTCGCGCAGCGTGAGCGTCACGTCCGGGTAGCGCTGCCGGTAGTCGTTGAGCACCGCCGGCAACAGGCTGGTGAACGGCAGCGACGACGTGAAACCGACCGACAGCTCGCCGACCTCGCCGCTCGCGGCGCGTCGCGCGTCGCGCGCGGCCGCGTCGGTCGCGGCGAGGATCTGCCGCGCGTGCGCCAAAAAGCGCTCGCCGGCCGGCGTGAGGCTGACGCGGCGCCGGTTGCGCTCGAACAGCAGCACGCCGAGCTCGGCCTCGAGCGCCTGGATCTGCTGGCTGAGCGGCGGCTGGCCGATGTGCAGCCTCTGGGCGGCGCGCGTGAAGTGCAGCTCCTCGGCCACCGCCACGAAGTAACGCAGGTGTCGCAGTTCCATTGATATTTTTAAAGTATCACAGAGGCCATAAATATCTATTGGACTGAATATTAGCGCTTTTTTACGATACGTCCATCGGCACTACCCGTGCGCCAACCCCGAGCAGTACCATGCCCAGCGCCCCCTCCGCACAGACCTGCGCCTACCCGGCGCTCAGCCCTGCCCCGCTGCAACGTCCGCCGCAACATGCCCCGGCCGCCCGCCACGTCGCAGGCAGCGTCGCCTACCGCCGCACCAGCGCGGCGATGTTCGTCGGCGGCTTCACCACCTTCGCGATGCTCTATGGCCTGCAACCGCTGATGCCGGTGTTTTCCGCCGAATTCGGCGCCAGCCCGGCCGCCGCCAGCGGCGTCGTGTCGGCCGCGACCGGCACCATGGCGGCGATGCTGATCCCGGCCAGCCTGCTGGCCGACCGCTACGGCCGCAAGCCGCTGATGAACGCGTCGCTGTTCGCCGGCGCCATCCTGATGCTCGCCGCCGCGTTCGCGCACGACTTCTCGCAGCTGGTTGGCTTGCGCGCGCTGATGGGCGTCGCGCTCGCCGGCCTGCCGGCGGTCGCGATGGCCTACCTTTCCGAAGAAATTGACCCGAAATCGCTCGGCCGCTCGATGGGCCTCTACATCGCCGGCAACGCCTTGGGCGGCATGAGCGGCCGGCTGATTGCGTCGCTGTTGGCCGACTGGCTGTCGTGGCGCTGGGCGGTCGGCGCGCTCGGCGGCTTCGGCCTCGTCGCCGCGCTGCTGTTCTGGCACAGCCTGCCCGCGTCGCAGCACTTTCGCGCGCGCCGCGTGCGGCTTTCGACGCTCTCTTCCGGTGTGAAGACGCACTTCGCCGACGCCGGCCTGCCGTGGCTGTTCCTGATCGGCTTCGTGCTGATGGGCTGCATGGTCAGCCTGTACAACTACCTCGGCTACCGACTCGGCAGCGCGCCGTTTAGCTTGAGCCACAGCGCGCAGGGCGCGGTGTTCGGCCTCTACGTGGTCGGCATGGCCGCGTCGGCGTGGGCCGGCCGGCTCGCCGACCGCTACGGCCGCCGCCACGTGCTGTGGTGGATGGTCGCGAATATGGCCGCCGGCCTGGCGCTGACCGTCGCGCCGACCTTGTGGGTGATCGTGCCCGGCATCGCGCTGTTCACCTTCGGCTTCTTCGGCGCGCACTCGGTCGCCAGCAGCTGGGTCGGCCGCCGCGTGACCGAGCACCGCGCGCTCGCCACCGCACTGTATCTGACCGCCTACTACCTCGGCTCGAGCGGGCTGGGCACCGTCTCGGGGCTGATGTGGGACGCGGGCGGCTGGTCAGGCGTCGCCGCGCTGCTGGGCGCGGGCCTCGCCGTCTGCCTCGCCGCCGCGCTGAAGCTGCGCACACTCGAACCCTTGCCGCACACCCAACCCTGACATTCGCGCGCCCCGCGACGGGCGCGCCCAACGCTTCTCCTCTCCTTCACGCACCTTCACGGTGCGTTTGCCCGAAGGCCATGCCGGCCGCTTCGTCGAGCGGGTCGGCGGGCGTTCGGCGCGACGCACCAGGCTGACGCCGACGGGTCCAGAAAGCCCAAGCACCACAGCGCCGGGCCAGTGGCAGATGAGCCGGCCCTACCCTTCCGTCGGCAACGGCCAGCCGGGCGTGACGCTGTCGATCGCGTTCGAAATCGAGGAAAGCCTGGTGGTGCTGTGTACCGATGTGGACTGGGAGCCAAGCGGAGAACAGCGATTGGCGCGCCGGAAGATCGTCACATAGCGGAGCCCGGTGTGGGTTCTATGCTGATAGCGCGGGCCGGCGCTCTGGCGCCGGCAAAGGCTCGCATCACCCCACCGATGGAAGGAGAACCAGCATGGCGACCTATATCGTTCTAGCCAACTTCACGGACCAGGGGGCTCGCAACGTCAAGGACACCACCAAGCGGGCGGCGCTGGTCAAGGAAGCGGCCAAAACCTATGGCATTGAAATGAAGGACATCTACTGGACGCTCGGCATGTACGACGTCGTCGTCACCTTCGAGGCCCCCGACGACGAATCGATGACGGCGCTCGGATTGACCCTGGCCGCGGCCGGCAACGTGAGGACGCAGACGCTGAAAGCCTTCTCGATGGCCGAGATGAACACCATCATCGGCAAGGCCGGGCTGTAGCCCCCACCGACACGGAGGCGCCTCCGTCGGATAGTTGGCCGAGCTCAAAGCTCGGCCAAGCTTTTTGCGTCTTTAGCTGGACGAAGAACGCTACACCGACAGGTAGGACGACTGCTTGAGGCCGCGGCAGAACTCGGCGAAGAAGGCGTTGCGCTCCTCGCTCGACAGCTGCGCCGAGCGCGCCTTCTCCTCGTAGCGGTTGAGGATCTCCTCGGGCGACAGGTGCACGTAGCGCAGCATGTCCTCGATCGTGTCGTGCTCCTCGATGCCGGAGAATTCGAGCCGACAGCCCTCGCGCACGTAGACGTTGACCGAGTCGGTGTCGCCGAACAGGTTGTGCATGTCGCCGAGGATCTCCTGGTAGGCGCCGACCAGGAAGGCCGCGATCAGGTACTCGCCGCCGGGCTTCACGTCATGCACCGGCATGCTGTTCTCGATGCTCTGACCGTCGACGTAGTGCTTGATCTTACCGTCCGAGTCGCAGGTCAGGTCCTGCAGCACCGCGCGGCGCGTCGGCTGCTCTTCGAGCCTATGGATCGGCATGATCGGCAGCACCTGGTCGATCGCCCAGGTGTCGGGCAGGCTCTGGAACACCGAAAAGTTGCAGAAATACTTGTCGGCGAGCTTGTCGGTCAGCTCGTCGTACACCTGGCGCTGGCTGCGCTGCGACGCCTGCACCTGGCTGTGCAGCTTGCGGCACAGCGCGGCGTACATCTGCTCGGCGAGCGCCTTCTCGGTCAGCGAAATCCGCCCTTCGGCGTACTGCTCGGCGACGTCGGCGACGTAGTGGCTCGCGCGGTAGTAGGTCTCGGTGACGGTCTCGGCATCGACGCCCTGCGTCAGCTCGAACAGCTTCTTCACCGGCACCGACAGCTGCTCGGCGTCGTCGATCTGCGGCAACGAATCGGGCAGGCGCTCGACGTCGGTGACGTTCATGATCAGCACCGCGTGGTGCGCGGTCATCGCGCGGCCCGATTCGGACAGAATCCGCGGGTGCGGGATGCCGGCCTCGTCGCAGAACTCGGCCAACATCGACACGATGGTCTGCGCGTATTCGCCCATGTCGTAGTTGATCGAGCTGGCGTTGCGCGAGTGCGTGCCGTCGTAGTCGACGCCGAGGCCGCCGCCGACGTCGACGTGGTCGACCGGCAGGCCGAGCGCGCGCAGTTCACCAAAGTAGCGGATCGCCTCGCGAAACCCCGCTCTATAGTCGGCGATATTCGATATCTGCGAGCCCATGTGGAAGTGCAACAGCCGCACGCAGTCGCCCATGCCGGCCTCGTCCAGACGCTGCGCGACCGACAAAAGCTGCGCGGCCGACAGGCCGAACTTGCCCTTCTCGCCGCCGGTGTCGGCCCACTTGCTCGACGCGAGCGACGACAGACGCACTCGCACGCCGACCTGCGGGCGCACCTTCAGGCGGTTCGCCTCCTCGATCACCAGCTCGACCTCGGACTCCTTCTCGATCACGATGAACACGTTGTGACCGAGCTTCTGGCCGATCAGCGCGAGCCTGATGAAATCGCGGTCCTTGTAGCCGTTGCACACCAGCGTGCCGCCCTTGGGCGCCAAGGCGAGCACCGCCATCAGCTCGGGCTTGGAGCCGGCTTCCAGCCCGATCGACACGTCGCGCGTCGCGATGATGTTCTTCACCACCGCCTCTTGCTGGTTGACCTTGATCGGATAGAGCGCGGTGTAACGGTTGCCGTAGCCCTGTTCTTCGATCGCAGCATCGAACGCGCGGCACAGCCGGGTCACGCGGTCCTGCAGGATGTCGGGGAAGCGCACCAGGAGCGGCAGGTCGAGGCCCTTGGCGGAGAGGCGGTGCACCAGGTCGTAGAGGTCGACGTCGCAGTCGTAGTCGACGTTGGGGCGCACGTGCAGCCGGCCGTCGTCGGCCACGTTGAAGTATCCGGAACCCCAGTGCCGGATGCCGTACAGGCTCCGGCTGTCAGCCACTGTCCAAGCCATCGTTTTTCCTTTTGAGAAACGGGTGCTCCTTAGTGCGCGGCAGGGACAAGGACTGTGCTGGCCTAGGATGTCGGAGCAAAAATCGAGCGCGGATTGTAGGAAGCGCACCCCCGCTTGACAAGCATAGACAGACGATAATTCGCCATGATTTTATTGCAGCACGGCAGGCGCGCCATTTTCCCTTTACGGAACATGCACTTGGCTTGAGAAAAGCGACGAAAAAAACTGCGCCGGCGGCGCACCGGACTGTTGCGAAAAGGTCGTTTTTCGTTTACGCAAATATGCGCCGCTTATTTATACAAATGCGACAATCTCGTTCTAATCGATTGTTTTTAAAAATATATCGAACCATCGCGTACCGATCTGCCGGTCTGCTACTCGACCGCGTACAGGCTGCTGCCGCTGTGCTTCTTCGCCTGATGCTTGGCGTCGGCCGCCGCCGAGGCGACCTCGTGGTGCGAAGGGAAGCGCCCCGCCCCGACCCTGAGCGCGCCGATCGACACGCCGGTCAGCGGGAAGAAAGCCACCTCGCCGCTGCGCCCGACCACCTCGAACCCGCCGGCCTCGCGATGCTCGCCGTGGAAGGAGTCCGGCACCGCCGCGTCGAAGGCGGCGATCGCGCCCTCGAGCCGCTCGCGCCAGTCCTGGCTCTGCAACAGCACGACGAAGTCGTCGCCGCCGACGTGGCCGACGAAGTCGCGCTCGGCGTCGGCGGTGTCGGTCAGCAGCCGGCCGACCAGTTCGATCAGCTCGTCGCCGGCCGAATAGCCGTACAGGTCGTTGAACGGCTTGAAGTGGTCGAGGTCGACGTAGGCGACCATGAACGGCTGCTCGGCCTCGATCAGCCGGTCTATCGTCTCGTTGATCGGCACGTTGCCCGGCAGGCCGGTCAGCGGGTTCGCGTAGCGCGCCGCCGAGATCTGCAGTTCGGTGATCTTGCGCATCAGCTCGTAGCCGGTGCCCATGCCGAGGTAACGCCCGTCTTCGGCGAGGATGAAACCGTCGACCAGGTAGCGCCGCTCGGCGGCGACGACGAGGCCGGACAGCTCGTGCAGGTTCATGTCGGCGGCGACGATCAGGGCTGCTTGTCCATCATCACGCGGCGCGGCTTCTTGCCGTAGAGCTCGCGGTTGAACGGCCGCGCGAAGCTCTCCAGCAGGTGATGACGGCGCAGCAAGCCGACCGGCACGTCATTCTCGAGCACCGGGATCGCGAACAACGCCGCGTCGTCGGCGAAGCGCCGGTACGCCTCCTCGGTCGGCGCATCGGCCGGCAACGGCGCGACCTCGACCAGGAGGTCGCGCGCGACCGGCTGCTGACGTTGGCCGAGCCTCGCGCGCCCGCTCTGCCAGGCGACGCCGTCGATCGACGCCTGCAGTTCGAGCGCCGGCACCGGACTCGGCCGCGCGATCAGATAGCCCTGGCCGTACTGCACGCCGAGACGGCGCAAGGTCCTGAGCTCGGCGACCGACTCGATCCCCTCGGCGACCAGCTTCGCGCCCGACTTGCGCGCGATGTCGACCAAAGACCTGACGAACTGCTCCTTCAGCGGGTCGTGGTGGATGTTCTGCACGAAGTGCTTGTCGAGCTTGACGAAGTCGGGCCGCAGTTCCGACCACAGCCTCAGGTTGGAAAAGCCCTCGCCCAGGTCGTCGAGCGCGATCAGGAAGCCGTCGTCGCGGTAGTGATCGGTCGCCTCGCGCAGCGCCTGGTAGGCGGCGTTCGGCTTGGTCTCGGTCAGCTCCATCACGACGCGCTCGGGCGATAAGCCCAGCAAGCCGACGAAGGCCAGCGTCTCGCCGCGCCGGTGCTCGGGCGCCAAGAGAGAATCGGGGCTGATGTTGAGGAACAGCCGGCCGGGCAGTTGCAGCTCGGTGAAGCGCTCTACCGTCACGCGGCGGCAAGCGCGGTCGAGCGCCAGGGTCAGCCTGCACTCGGCGGCACGGCTGAACAGCTTGACCGGCGAATGCAGGCTGCTGTTCGACGGGCCGCGGATCAGCCCCTCGTAACCGAGGATGCGGCCGGATTCGAGGTCGACGATGGGCTGGAACACCGGTGACAGCCTGCGCTCATGGATAATGAGTTCGAGTTCGGTACAGCGCGGCGTGGCGCCTGCGGCAAGATCGGTCATAAGGATAACGTTCGTCATAAGGCGACGAAACGATGTAACAAAATCGGATAAGCGACTGTAGCCCGGGCAGATGACCGTTTCTTGACATACCCTGCCGCCCTGTCGACACAAGGCGGCATTTTTTGCGCACCGATGCGCCCGGCGGGCATAAAACCGATCTATGCTGCAAGAAACGGCGGTAACTAAGGACAACATCATGCCTTTCGTGAGCGCGGGAACGCACCGGCTGTATTACGAGAGCAGCGGCCACGGCAAACGGCCGTTGTTGTTGATGAACGGCATCACCATGTCGACCGTGGCGTGGGCGCTGTTGCTGCCGCAACTCGAGGCGCACTACCAGGTGATCCGCCTCGACTTCCTCGGCCAGGGGCAGAGCGACAAGCCGGCGATCGACGCCTACCTGCTGGCCGACCAGGCCGACCACGCCGCCCACCTGCTCGACGTGCTGGGGCTGACCAAGGTCCACGTCGCCGGGCTGTCGTATGGGGGGATGGTCGCGCAGCACTTCGCGCGGCGCCACCCGGACAAGGTCGACCACCTGGTGCTCGCGGCTACGCTCGCTTGGTCCGACGACGCCAACAACCAGATCGCCGAGAGCTGGATCGCCGCGCACCAGCTGGGCGGACTCGATCTGCGCTTCACCGTCAGCCTGCCCTGGCTGTTCTCCAGCCGCTACCTGAGCCAGCACTACGCGCTGTTGCCCGAACTGAAGATCATGGCCGGCCTCGCCGACTGGCCTTCGGTGGTCCGCCTGATCAACGGCGTCCGGCTGCACGACGCGCGCACCTGGCTCGACAGCTTCACGATGCCGACGCGCGTGATCGTCGGCGACGAAGACCGGCTCACCCCGCTCTACCAGGCCGAACTGCTCGCGCGTGGCATTCCGCACGCCGACTTCGTGCGCCTGCCGTCCACCGGGCACGCGCTGCATCTGGAGGCGCCCGACCTCTTCGCGCGCGCGCTCGAGGCGTTCTGCCCGGCGCAATGAGCGGGGCTTGGCCGGACGATCGCTTTCGGCCAAGATATGACATCGACAACACATCCAAGGAGAGCCGCATATGGACGAGGTACGCCTTTCGGTCGACGCGCGCGGCGTGGCGACCGTCACCCTCAACCGTCCCGAGCTGCATAACGCGCTCGACGACGGCAGCGCTGACCTGTTGATCGCCACCTTCGAAACCCTGGCCGAAGACCCCACGGTACGCGTCGTCGTCCTCACCGGCAGCGGCATCAGCTTCTCGGCCGGCCACGACCACGAGGGGATGCGCCGCCTGGTGGATTCGGACGAGGCCGAACTCGTGCATCACGCGCGGCTGCTGTCGCGGCTGCTGGCGACGCTCGACACGCTGCCCAAGCCGACCGTCGCCCGTGTGCAGGGCTCGGCCTTCGGCCTCGGTGCGGCGCTCGTCGCCTGCTGCGACGTCGCGATCGCCACCTCGGAGGCGCTGTTCTCGTTCGCCGACGTGCGCCTCGGCGTGATCCCGGCGATCTCGGCGCCTTACGTGATGCGCGCGATCGGCGAGCGCGCCGCGCGCCGCTACTTCGTCACCGGCGAACGCTTCAACGCCGGCAAGGCCAAGCGGCTCGGCCTGATCCACCAGGACGTCGAACACGAAGAGCTCGACGCCACCATCCATTACCTCGTCGAACAACTGCTGCTGAACAGTCCGCAGGCGATGCGCGAAGTCAAGATCTTGGTGCGCGACCTGGCGCCTTTGCCGGTCGGCGAGCAAAGCACGGCGCTCGCCATCGAACGCATCGCACGAGTGTGCGCCAGCGCCGAAGGCCGCGAAGGCATCCGCGCCTTCCTCGAGCAGCGCAAGCCCGGCTGGGTCGCCGACTGACGCCAGCCCTTCAGAAACACGCCATGTCCGTTCAAAAGCGCGGCATGGCGTGTTCTTCTTGCCGGACGCGTCGGTAGAATCGATCCACCGCCACTCAAAACCGCCGACCGTCATGACCCGAGCCGACTTCAGCCTCCTTGCCGCCACCCTCGCCGCCGAGACGCCCGATTCCATACCGTGGACGCTGCCCGGCGGTGCCACCGCGCGCTGGATCGACGTCGGCGCGCTGGTCATCGAGCCGGCCGGCGTGGCCTCGGCCGACCTCTTGCTGTCGGCCGGCGTCCACGGCAACGAGACCGCGCCGGTCGAGGTGGTCGAAGCCATCCTCGCCGACCTCATCGCCGGCCGTCTCGCGCCGTCGCTGCGTCTGATGGTGCTGCTCGGTAACCCGGCCGCGCTCGCTGCGGGCGAACGCTACCTCGACTACGACCTCAACCGCCTGTTCAACGGCGCGCACGCCCGCCACCCCGACGCGCGCGAAGCGCGCCGCGCGGTGCAGCTCGAAGCGCTGGCCACCGGTTTCTTCGAAAAGGCCCAGGGCCGGCGTCTGCACTACGACCTGCACACCGCGATCCGCGGCTCGGTGTTCGAAAAGTTCGCGATCTGCCCTTATCTGGACGGCCGCAAGGCTCGCCCGGACCAGTTCGCGTGGCTGGAAGCCGCCGGGGTCGAAGCGCTGCTCCTGCACAGCGCGCCCGCCTCCACCTTCACCTACAGCACCAGCCACCGTTCCGGTGCCGATGCGTTCACGCTGGAACTGGGCAAGGCGCGGCCGTTCGGCCAGAACGACCTCTCGCGCTTCGCCGGCATCGACCATGCGCTGCGCACGCTGATCGCCACCGGCCAGACCGACGACGACGCGCGCCCGGACGCGCTGCTCGGCTTTCGCGCCAAGTTCGACATCGTCAAGCTCAGCGACGCTTTCCGCCTGCACCTGGACGACGCGGTCGAGAACTTCACCGTGCTGCCCGACGGCATGCTGATCGCCGAGGACGGCGACGTGCGTTACCTGGCAAAGGGCGGCGACGAGCGCATCCTGTTCCCGAACCCCAAGGTCAAGAACGGCCTCAGGGCCGGTATCGTGGTCGAGCCGGTGGCGCTGGTCTGACAGGGCTCGGCCAACGCCGGATGGCGATTAGCATGAAAAAACCCGGCATAAGCCGGGTTTTTTGTCGGTCGGATGCGCAGCGGCTCAAAGGTAGTTGAACAGGCTCAGCTGCGATATCTGCTGGTAGGTCTTCTGCGAAGCCTGCAAGGCCGTCTGCGTCAGCTGGAAATCGCTGATCGCCTGCGGCACGTCCAGATCCTGCAGATTGCTGATATTCGCGGCGTATTGGACGTTGATGTCCTCGCCCACCGTCTGCAACGATTCGGCTTCTTTCATCCGCGCGCCGATTTTCGCGTCCACCCGCAGCAACTGATCCAGGCCGGTATCGAGGCCATCCAGCACCATGGCCAGACTATCGTCGTAGCTCGGGTAGACCGCGGTCGCCGGATCACTGGGGACCGCCACCTGCTGCGCGCTCAGGATCTCGTCGAGACGCCGCACCGCCTGCCAGAGCTCGCTGCCCGGCGTCGTCGCGTTCGGGTCGGCGACGGCGGGCGGAACGGGCGGAGGAACCGGCGTCGGAATCGCGCTCGTCACACCGAAGATCACGCCGCCGGGGTCGGTGATCGACAGATCGCGACCGGTGGACACCTGTACATCGAGCTGGCCGTAGTCGCCGTTGTACTGGATGGCGATGCCGCTGTTGACGGTCAGGTCGAACGGTTTGGTCTGCGTCCTGGTACCGGCGAACAGGTAATCGCCGTTCGCGTCGGTGGTATTGGCCAGGCCGACCAGCTCCTTGACCTGCTCGCGCAGACTGGTCTGCAGCGTGCGCCTGTCCTCGGGGGTCAGGCCGCCGTTGCCGGCCTGCACCGCCAGCGTCTTGATGTTCTGGATCACCTCGGAGCCCTTGCGCAGCGTCGCTTCGGGCACGGCGAGCCGCGACTCGACGTTCTTCGCGTTCTCCAGGAACTGGGTGTTTCTCGACTGCGCCTGCATGATGTTGACGACCTGCGACGAAGCGACCGGATCGTCCGACGGCCGTACGACGCGCTTGAGCAGCGACAGCTGCTCCTGCAGGCGTCCGAGCTGGCTTTGCTGTTTTTGCAGGCCGTAGGTACCGGTGAGGTATTGGGTATTGGAACTTACGCGCATCTTTCAACGCTCCTGAAGCCGATCAGCCGCCCAGTTGCAGCAAGTCGGAAAAGATTTTTTCGGCGATCTGGATCACCTTGCTCGACGCCTGATACGCCTGCTGGAAACGGATCAGGTTGGCGGCCTCTTCGTCGAGGTTCACGCCCGAGAACGATTCGCGCGCCAGCTTGACCTCCTTCAAGGTCGTCGCCTGGCTCTCGCCACCCACCTTGGCGGTGTTGGCGGCGCTGCCGACGAAGCTCACCAGTTGGCCGTAAAAGCTCTGGAAATTCGCGTTGGGCTGGACGCCGTCCGCCGGAACGAAGTCGTTGCTGCCGCCCGGGGTGTTCACCACCACGTTCTGGCTCTGGATCTTGGCGAGCACCAGCATGTTCGCGTTGTCCGACGGCGCCGCGTCCACAGACGCGGTACCGACTCCGCGCGCACCGATCCGGAATACTTCGCCATTATTGGGCGAGCCTTCCAGCTTGAATTCGATGGTGACGCCCGCCGAGTCGGTCAGACGGAAACCGCCGGCGATATCCTTCGACGTCGTGACCGTAAAAGGTGAAGGAGCCGGCGCGGTAAAGGTCTGCGTCGCCGTGTCGTAGCTCAGGTCGACCCCGGCCGGATAGGTGGTCGAGAAATTGTTGTTCAGCGTCTGCGGGCGGGCTCCGGCCTCCTGCCAGACCGACGAAACATAAGCCAGACTCGCCGGCGTACTGGTCGACGCCATCTTGAGCGAGGACCCGACCGCCAACTTGGCCGGGTCGTCGAGCTTGACCGAAAACACCCCGGTCGCCTCGCGCAACTGCTTGAGCTGCAGATAGGTCGGCGCACCGTCGATATCGACCAGTGACGACGGCGGCGCCCCCCCGTCCAGGTAAGCGTTCAGATCGGTGAACAGCTGGGCCGAGCCCGGCTGGTTGTTCAGGTCCCGTCCCAGCGCGTGCTGACGGTTCATCGTATCGGCGATCGAGATCGTCAGCCGTCCGAGGTCCGCCTGCACCCGGTTCAGCGTTTCGGAACGGTAATTGAGCAGCGCCCCCATTTTCCCGCCGTCGAGCATGCCGTTCGGAATCCGCACCTGGCCGCCGCCAAAACTGTACGCCACATCGAGTTGTTCCGGATCGTCGACGTTGGGCACCGTGGTCAGCTTGTTGGCGACGGCGCCGGTCACCAGCCCCTGGCCGTTACCGATGAAGACGCTGTAGCTGCCGTCGGGCTGGCTCATCACGTCGGTCTTCACCAGCTGGTTGAGCTCGTTCACCATCTGGTCGCGCTGGTCGAGCAGGTCGTTGGGCACACGGGCACTGCCCTGGTTCAACGCCAGGATGCGCTGGTTGATATCGGCGATCTGCCCGGAATAGGCGTTGATGCTTTCGACCACGGTCTGGAGCTGGCCGTTGACGCTGCGACGGACATCTTCGAATCGGCCATGCAGCGACTGGATGCGCCCGGCGAGACTCTGCGCGAGGTTGATCACGTCCTGGCGGGCGGGAATCGACTTCGGGTTGGCCGACAGGGTCTGCACCCCGCGGAAGAAGTCCTGCATGGCCGGCGACAGGCCCGCATCCTGATCGGCCACGACATTGTCGATCTGCGACAGGAAGGTATTCTGGGTCTGGTAGTAGCCGTCCAGCGCCGTCGCGCCGTTCAACTGGCGATCGAGGTAGCGGTCATAGATGCGCGACACCTGCGTGGTGTCGACGCCGCGCCCGACGTAGCCATACCCCTCGAAGAACGGCGTGCGCGCCGTCTGTGCGTTCACCTGGCGGTGATAGCCCGCCGTGTTGACGTTGCTGATGTTGTGGCTGGTGGTTTCCAGCGAGCCCCGCGCGGCGTTGAGGCCGCTGATGGCGATTCCGAAAATGCCGCTACCCATATCGCTCTCTCCTGAATGCTTTTATCGGCCGCGCCGGCGAAAACTTGACCCCCGTTCCGCCATCGGGCGCCCGGCAGGCCCGCTCAAATACCGCGCGCGATCAGGCCGCCGGCCACGTCGGCGAGCTTCTTCGCGTAGCGCGGGTCGGTCGCGTAGCCGCCCTGCTGCAGGCCTTGCGCGAAACCGCCGGCGTTGCCGCCCTGCCCCAGCGCGCCGCGGTAGCGCGGGTTGTCGGCCAGAAGGCGGGCGTAGTCGTCGAAGGCCGCGGCGTAAGACGGGTAGGAACGGAAGGTCTCGACCCGTTTTTGCGGCACGCCGCCGACGTATTCGGTGGTCAGCACGTCGACGGTGTCGCCCTTCCAGGCGCCGCCGGCCTTGATGCCGAACAGGTTGTGGCTGTCGCTGCCGTCGGCGTTGCGGATCGCGCGACGGCCCCAGCCGGTCTCGAGCGCCGCGTGCGCGACCACCAGCTGCGGTGCAACGCCGAGCGACTCGGCCGCGCGGCGTGCGTGCGGCAGCAGCGTCTCGACAAAGTTCTGCGGCGCAGCCGGCAAGGTCTTGCCCGCGTCGCCGGCAAGCTCGGCCGCCCGGGCGGCAGGATTTGCCTGCGCCTCGGCCCATTTCGCACCGTAGGCGGCCAGCGCTTTTTTCACCTGCGGCAACACGCTTTCGGTCGACGCGAACTGGCGCGTTTCGGGCGTCAGCGGCTCGTCGCTCTTGGAGAGCTTGGAGAGCTGGCGCGTCAGCACATCGGCCAGGCCCATGCCGCCGGCCTTGGACAGCGTCTGCACGAGCTGCTGGTCCAGCATGCCCTTGAAGGTGTCCATCTCGGGCGAGTCTTCCTCGTCGTCGAACGAGGTCGCACGCATCGCCTTCATCAGGTTGTCCATGAACAGCGCCTCGAACTGGCGCGCGGCTTCCTTGACCGTGCCCTTCGGGTCCTGCGCCGCGCGGGCGCGCAAGGTCTCTAGCCCGGTCGGGTCGACGGCGAGCCGCTTGGCGACATCGGCGGGACTGGCGGTGTTCGATAGCGGATTCATGGTCGGTGGCGCTCCTTCGGCATGAATAACAGCAAGAAGCGGGCCAGAAAAGAAAAAAGCGGCCACAAGGCCGCTTTTTGAAGGTTGGCCGAGCCTTGATGGCCCGGCGTCACGGGGGCGGTCAGATGATCTGCAGGTCGGCCTTGAGCGCGCCGGCCGCCTTGATCGCCTGCAGGATGGACACCAGGTCCTGCGGCGTCGCGCCGACCGCATTGAGCGCGTTGACCACCTGCGACAGCTTGGCGCTCTTGGGCAGGTTAACCACCTGGCCGGCGTCGGCACGGACGTTGATGTCGGGGTTGCCGGCGCGGTCGTTGTTGCCGACGGTGACCGACAGGTTGCCGTGCGCCACCGCGACCGGGTCCAGCGTGACCGCCTGGTTCATCACCACCGAACCGGTGCGCGCGTTGATGATGACGAGCGGCGTCACCTCGGCCGGCTTGACCGGGATGTTTTCCAGACGGGAGAGAAACTGCACGCGGCCGTCGTAGGGCGCGCGCACTTCGATCAGGCGGCCGTCGACCGCCTGCGCGGTGCCGGCGCCGAGCGAGCGGTTGATGGCCTCGACCACGCGGTTGGCGGTGGTGAAGTCGGCCTCAAGGAGTTCGAGCTGGACGGTCTCGTTGCTGCCGAGCACGGTCGGCACTTCGCGCTCGACGGTGGCACCCGACGGGATGCGGCCGACCGACAGCTGGTTGACCTGCGCCTTGTTGCCGCCGGCGCTGGCGCCGGCACCGCCGACCACCACGTTGCCCTGCGACATCGCGTAGATCTGGCCGTCGGCGCCCTTCAGCGGCGCCATCAACAGCGTGCCACCCCTGAGGCTCTTGGCGTCGCCGATCGACGACACGGTCACGTCTATCGCCTGGCCGCGCCGCGCGAACGGCGGCAGGCTGGCGGTGATGGTCACCGCCGCGGTGTTCTTCGGGTCGAGCTTGGTGCCGGGTGGAATCTGCACGCCGAGCTGGGCGAGCATGCTCGCCATCGACTGGATGGTGAACGGCGACGAACTGCCCTTGTCGCCGCTGCCGTCGAGACCGACGACGAGGCCGTAGCCGAGCAGCTGGTTGCTGCGGACGCCGCCGACCGACGCCAACTCCTTGATGCGTTGCTGGGCGAGCGCCGGCTGCATCAGCCCCGCCATCAGCCCCAGCACGAGCCAGAACCGCTTCATACCTAACTCCTTACGCGCGAAGGGCGACAGCGTATCAGAACGGCAGCACCGACAGGAAGAAACGGGACAGCCAGCCCGGCTCGATGTAGCGGCGCTGGTTGCCCTCGGTCTGCTGTTCGATGCGCGCGTCGGCGAGCTTGGTCGACGAGACGATATTGCCCGGCTTGATGTCGAGCGGGTTGACGACGCCGGACAGGCGGATAAATTCGGTGTCGCTGTTCAGGCGCATCTGTTTTTCGCCGCTGACCGCCAGGTTGCCGTTGGCGAGCACGTCGATCACGGTGACGGTGATCGAGCTCGTGAAGGCGGACGAACCGGTCACGCTGCCCTTGCCGTTGTTGCTGGCGCTGCCGTTGGCGCCGAAGCTCGCGCCGGCGATCTTGTCCTCGATGAAGTTGGAGAAGAACGGCAGGTTGAGGCTCGCGTCGATCGAACTGGACGTCGACGCGCTGCGGTTGCCCTTGCTCTCCGAACTGCTGGAGGTCGAGGTCCTCTCTTCGATGGCGACCGTCAGCGTGTCGCCGACCTGCGCCGGCTTCTTGTCCTCGAACAGCGGCCGGTAGTTCGTGCCCTGGAAGATCGAGCCGTTCGGCGTGGCGGCGACCGGCTTCGGTTGCGGGCGCGCGGTCATCGGCTGCTGCACCAGCGGCGGTTGCGGCGAGGTGCACGCGGCGAGCGCGGCGGCGGCAAAAAGGGGGACGAATCGTTTCATATGGCTCTGTTACAGCTGCGCGATGCGCTGCAGCATCTCGTCGGCGGTCTTGATCGCGCGCGAGTTCATCTCGAACGAACGCTGCGCCTGGATCATCTTCACCAGCTCTTCGGTCACGTTGACGTTGGAGTCTTCCAGATAACCCTGGCTGATGCGGCCGCGCGCGTCGGTGCCCGGGTCTCCGTCCTGCGGGTCGCCCGACGCGGCGGTCTGCAGGTACAGGTTCTCGCCTATGCTCTCGAGCCCCTGTGGGTTGATGAAGGTGGTTAGCTGGATGTTGCCGGCATTCTGCGGGTTCGGGTTGCCCGGCAGGAAGTACTGCACCGCGCCGGCGTCGGAAATGCTGATGCGGGTCGCGTCGGCCGGGATGTTGATCGCCGGGTCGAGCAGGTAGCCCGCCGGGTTGACGACGTCACCGTTCTGGTTGCGGCGGAACTCGCCGTCGCGGGTGTAGGCGATGATGCCGTCCGGGCGCTGGACGCGGAAGAAGCCCTCGCCGGTGATCGCCAGGTCGAGCGACTGCTCGGTCCGCGCCAGGCTGCCCTGCGAGTGGATGCGCGCGGTGGACACCGGCGCCGCGCCGGTGCCGATCTGCAGGCCGGTCGGCAGGGTGTTCCCGTTGGAGAGCTGCGAACCGGGCTGACGCAGGGTCTGGTAGTAGAGATCCTCGAACACCGCGTGGCTGCGCTTGAAACCCTTGGTGTTGACGTTGGCCAGGTTGTTCGAGACGACGTCGAGCGCGAACTGGCTCGAGTCCATGCCGGTCTTGGCGATATACAGCGAGCGCATCATGATGCGGAATCTCCTGGCCGTCAGGCCGTCATCGCCAGCACCTGCGTCGCGGAGCGCGCGTTCTGGTCGGCGGTTTGCATGAGTTTGATGTTGAGGTCGAACTGGCGGGCGTGCGAGATCATCTGCACCAGGCTGTCGACGGCGTTCACATTGCTGCCCTCGAGCGCGCCGGCGACCAGCTTCACGCCCTGGTCGGCCTGGACGGTGCCGCCGCCGTTGAGGCGGAACAGGCCATCTTCGCCCTTGTACACGTCGCGCACGGCCGGGTTGACCAGCTTGAGCTGGCCGACGATCTGCGGCGTCCGGTCCTGACCCGACTGCGGCGTGGCCATCACGGTGCCGTCCTGGCCGATTTCCGGCTTGCTGCCGGCCGGCACGGTGATCGGACCGCCGTCGCCGATGAGGGGCAGGCCGCTCTTCGTGCGCATCATGCCGGTTTCGTCGAGCGCGAAACCGCCGTCCCGGCTGTACGCCTCCTGGCCGTCCGGCCCCTGCACCGCGAAGAAGCCCGGCGTGCCGAGCGCGAAGTCGTTCGGGCTGCCGGTCTGCAGCAGGCTGCCCTGCGACATATCGTGGCCGACGGTGTTGTCGACGACATAGGTGCGGGTCGGCGAACCTTCGCCCTTGACCGGCAGCGCGCGGAACGACACCTGGTCGGCCTTGTAGCCGTTGGTATTGGCGTTGGCGAGGTTGTGCGAGGTGGTGGCCTGCTGCCATTCCACGTGCTTCGCGCCGTTCATCGCCAGGTAGATCATGCGGTCCACGGTTCAGCCTTTCACGCTCAACGCAGGTTGATCAGCGTCTGCAGGATCGAATCCTGCGTCTTGATTGTCTGCGCGTTCGCCTGGTAGAAGCGCTGCGCGGTGATCATGTTGACGAGCTCGGAGGTCAGGTCGACGTTGGAGTCCTCGAGCGCCGCCGACTGGACCGCGCCGACGTTGCTGCTGCCCGGCGTATTGACCTTGGGCTTGCCCGATTCATAGCTCTCGACCCAGCGGTTGTCGCCCGACGGCCTCAAGCCCTGCACGTTGGCGAAGCTGGTGAGCACCACCTGGCCGATGGTCTTGGTCTGGCCGTTCGAATAGCGCGCCTGCACGGTGCCGTCGGCCGAGGTGGCCAGCGTGGTCAACGAGCCGTCCGAGTAGCCGTCGGCGGTCAGCGTGTTGACCGAGAACGGGCCGGCGAACTGGGTGGTCTTGCTCAGGTCGACGGTGACCGACAGCGGCGCAGCACCGTTGGAGAGCGTCGGAGCGTTGAAGGTCACCGAGCCGGCCGGGGTCGCGAACGTGCCGTCGTTGTTGAAGGTCAGCGGGGTCAACAGTGCGTTCGGCGTGGTGGCCGGCGGCGTCACGGTCATGTCGACCGGATCGGTGTCGAAGCGGGTGTAAACGTTCCACTGCAGCGGCGTGGCGCTCTTCACATAGTAAAAGGTCATCAGGTGCGACACGCCGAGGCTGTCGTACACGGTGACCGAGCGCGAGTGGTTGATCGAGCTCGGATCCGGGTTGTTCGGATCGATACCCGGGAAGGCCACCGCCGGCGCGGTCTGCTTGGCGTCGAGGTTGGCACCGAGCGTCATGGTCGTGGTGGCCTTGGCGCCGATGTTGGCGGTATCGACCTGCAGTTCGACCGGCGGGCCGGCGACGATGGTGCCGTTGGCGTCGGCCTGGTAGCCGGTAAGCTTAAATCCGTTGTTGACGAAGTAGCCTTCGCGGTCGAGCTGGAACTGGCCGTTGCGCATATAGCCGACGTCGCCCTTGTTCTCGACGCGGAAGAAACCGTTACCGGCGATCGCCAGGTCCATCGGATTGCTGGTGTTGGTGAGGTTGCCCTGGGTGAACTGCTGCGACACGCCCACCGTCTTGGCGCCGATACCGGTCTGCGCGTTGGCGACGCCGTACAGGCTGCTCGCGTAGATGTCGGAGAACTCGGCGCGCGAGCCCTTGAAGCCGATGGTATTGGCGTTGGATACGTTGTTGCCGATCACGTCGAGTTGCTTCGAGGCGGCGGACAGACCGCTCAAACCCTGCTGAAAACCCATGTTCCGCTCCTGATTTTGTTTTACGGGGGCTTACGCCGCCACTTCGACCACGGTATCCAGCGTCACCCGCTTGCCGTTGCCGAGCGACAGGTTAGGCGTGAGGCCGTCGATGCCGACGCTCTTGACCTGCTGATAGGACAGCGCGGTCGCGTCGATCTGCTTGCCGCCCTGGGTCGCGGTGACCGCGAACGAGTATTCGCCGTCGGCCAGCTGTTCGCCGGTCACGTTCTTGCCGTCCCAGCCGAAATAGGTCAGGCCGTTCTTGGGCTGCTCGATCGAGAAGCTGTCGACCACGTTGCCCCTGCTGTCCTTGACGTCGATCTTCAGCTGGTCGGCATTCTGGCTGAGGCCGACCGCGCCGCGGGCCGAGCCGTCCTTGAGGTTCAGCCCGCTGTCGCCGACCAGCACGTTGCGGCCGATCAGCGCGGCGGCGTTCAGCGACTGCGACGCCATCTGCGCCTGGGTCAGGCCCGACATCGCCTGGTTCAGCTTCTCGAGGCCGGTGACGGTGCTGATCTGCGACATCTGTGCGGTCATCTGCGAGTTGTCCATCGGGTTCAGCGGGTCCTGCGCCTGCAGCTGCGTGGTGAACAGTTTCAGGAAACGGTTCTGGATCGCATCGGCGCTGCTGACGTCTTTCGTGGTCCCGCTACCACTCGTGCCGGTGGTGCCGTTGATCTTGTTCAGGATGCTCTGGTCGATGGTGGCCATTTGTACCTCGCTCGCGATTACTGGCCGAGCTGCAGCGTCTTCTGCAGCAGGGACTTGGCGGTATTCATCATTTCGACGTTGGTCTGGTAGGAGCGCGCGGCCGAGATCATGTCGGCCATTTCCTCCACCGGGTTCACGTTGGGCAGCTTCACGTAGCCGCGCTCATCGGCGAGCGGGTTGGCCGGGTCGAACTTGAGCTTGAACGGCGTCTTGTCCTCGACGACCGAGGTCACGCGCACGCCGGCGACCTGCGGCTGGCTGGCCGACACCGGGATCGCGGTGAACACCACGTGGCGGCCGCGGTACGGCTCGCCGGTCGAGCTCGTCGCGCTCTCGGCGTTGGCGATATTGCTCGCCACCAGGTTGAGGCGCTGCGACTGGGCGGTCAGCGCCGAGCCGGCGATGCCGAACACATTGGACAAGGACATGCTTACTGGCCTCCCTTGATGGCGTCGTTCAGGCTGGAGATGCGGCGGTTGAGGAAGGTCAGCGTCGACTGGTACTTCATCGCGTTGTCGGCGAAGGCGCCGCGCTCGACGTCCATGTCGACCGTGTTGCCGTCCAGGCTGGGCTGCACCGCGCCGCGGTATTGCAGGTCGGCGCCATTCGTCGTGGAGCCTGCACCCGCGCTGCCCGCCAGGTGGCGTGCAGCGGTCGCGGCGAGCGCCAGCTTGCCCTGGCCGTCTTCGGCCGACTTCATCGCCGCGCCAAAGTCGAAATCCATCGCCTTGTAGTAAGGCGTATCGGCGTTGGCGATGTTGCTGGCGATCACCTCGGCGCGGTAGGCGCGCAAGTCAAGCGCGCGCTGCTGGAAGTCGAAGTGTTTGGCGATCTTGTCGAGCATGGAATCTCCCGGGGACGCAAAACATAAGCATGTTCCGTGCCAGGCTCGGCCAACGTTGGCCGAGCCTGCATTAACGTTTGTTTGCAATTGATGCGTTGATCCGAAAGCCCTTGCGCGGAAAACGGCGACGGCACCGGCTTGCCGCAGCCGGCAAACGCGAGCGGCAAGTTTTGCCAGCGCGGCCATGAAAAACGCCACCGGACGGTGGCGTTCTTGGCGGCGGCAACGATGCGGCAATCAATCCGCTTCGCGGATCTCGAAGTCGTGCGTGATCTCGGCGGTCTTGGCGAGCATGATCGACGCCGAGCAGTACTTCTCGGCCGACAGCTTGATCGCGCGCTCGACCAACTCCGGCTTCACGCCGTGGCCGACGACGATGAAGTGGAAGTGGATCTTGGTGAACACCTTCGGGTCTTCGCTCGCGCGCTCCGAGTCGAGCTCGACCCAGCAGTCGCGCACGTCCTGGCGCGCCTTCTTCAGGATGGTGATCACGTCGTAACTGGTGCAGCCGGCGGTGCCGAGCAGCACCAGCTCCATCGGACGCGGACCGAGGTTGCGGCCGCCGCCCTCGGGCGCGCCGTCCATCACGACGGCGTGGCCGCTGCCGGTCTCGCCCATGAAGCAGACACCCTCCACCCACTTGAGTCGTGCTTTCATCTGTCCTCCTCCTGATCCGGCAAAAACGACAAGCCTACCATCGCCGGTTGGGGTCATAAAGAATCACCGGTAAAATGGCGGTTTCGCCTCATAGAAACACGCCATGTTGGTACTCGGAATCGAATCGTCCTGCGACGAAACCGGGGTCGCGCTCTACGACCTCGACCAGGGCTTGCTCGCCCACCATCTGCACACGCAGATGGCGATGCACGCCGAGTACGGCGGTGTGGTGCCCGAACTCGCCAGCCGCGACCATATCCGCCGCGTACTGCCGCTGACCGAAGCGTGCCTGAAAGACGCCGGCAAGACCTTGGCCGAGGTCTCGGCGATCGCCTACACGCAAGGGCCGGGCCTCGGCGGCGCGCTGATGGTCGGCGCCAGCTTCGCCAACGCGCTCGCCTTCGGTCTCAACATCCCGGTCGTCGGCATCCACCACCTCGAAGGCCATCTGTTGTCGCCCTTGCTATCCGAGCCGCGTCCCGACTTTCCCTTCGTCGCGCTGCTCGTCTCGGGCGGCCACACGCAGCTGATGGCGGTCAAGGGCATCGGCGACTACCAGGTGCTCGGCGAGACGCTCGACGACGCCGCCGGCGAGGCGTTCGACAAGACCGCCAAGCTGCTCGGCCTCGACTATCCGGGCGGCCCGACGCTGTCGAGGTTGGCCGAGCAAGGCACGCCGCACCGCTTCACGCTGCCGCGCCCGATGCTGCATTCGCCCGACCTCGACATGAGCTTCTCCGGGCTCAAGACCGCGGTATTGACGCTGGTGCGCCAGGTCGAAGCCGAGCACGGCGAGCTGACCGAGCCGCTGCGCTGCGACATCTGCCACGCGTTCCAGGAGGCGATCGTCGAGGTGCTGGTGAAAAAATCGCTGAAAGCCTTGAAACAGACCGGCATGAAGCGGTTGGTGGTCGCCGGCGGCGTCGGCGCCAACAAGCAGCTACGCGCCGCGCTCGACGACGCCGCAGCACGCCGCAAACTCGAGGTGTTCTACCCGCCCTTGGCGCTGTGCACCGACAACGGCGCGATGATCGCCTTCGCCGGCGCGATGCGCCTGAAACACGCGCACGCGCCCGGCGCCTTCACCATCAAGCCGCGCTGGGACCTGTCGGCGCTGCCGACCGCTTAACCCCCTTCACGCCGGCACGGGCAACCGGGCCGGCGACCCTGACTCATGATCCAGCTGAAAAACCTCACCCTGCGCCGCGGCACCAAAGAACTGTTGTCCGGCGCGACCGCGAACTTCCTGCCCGGGCAGAACACCGGCCTGGTCGGCGCCAACGGCGCCGGCAAGTCGAGCCTGTTCGCGCTGTTGCGCGGTGAACTGATCGCCGACGGCGGCGACCTCGTCGTCCCCGCGCATTGGACGCAGGCTCACGTCGCGCAGGAAACGCCTGCGCTCGACACGCCCGCGCTCGACTACGTGCTCGACGGCGACGCCGAACTGCGCGATCTGCAGCAAAGCTTGGCCGAGGCCGAAGCGCGCCACGACGGCGAGGCGATCGGCCACCTGCATGCCGACCTTGCGCACATCGACGCCTACTCGGCCGAGGCGCGCGCAGCCAAACTGCTGTCGGGCCTGGGCTTCGCGCCCGACGCGATCCGCCGCCCGGTCGCGAGCTTCTCCGGCGGCTGGCGGATGCGGCTCAACCTCGCGCAGGCGCTGATGTGTCGCTCCGACCTCTTGCTGCTCGACGAGCCGACCAACCATCTGGATCTGGAGACCGTGCTGTGGCTCGAGGACTGGCTGAAGGCCTATCCCGGCACGCTCTTGGTCATCTCGCACGACCGCGACTTTCTCGACTCGGTGTGCGGCCAGATCGCCGAGCTAGCCGACGCGCAGCTCACCGTCTACACCGGCAACTACAGCCAGTACGAGACGATGCGCGCCGAGAAGCTCGCGCGCCAGCAGTCGGCGTTCGAGAAGCAGCAGCGCCAGATCGCCCACCTCGAATCGTTCATCACGCGCTTCAAGGCCAAGGCGACCAAGGCGCGCCAGGCACAGAGCCGCGTCAAGGCGCTGGAAAAGCTCGAGCGGATCTCGGCGGCGCACGTCGATTCGCCGTTCGACTTCGCGTTCGACACGCCGGACAACCTGCCCAACCCGCTGCTACGCCTCGACGCCGCGCGCGTCGGCTACGGCGACAAGGTCATCCTCGACCGCGTCAACCTGTCGGTAGAAGCCGGCAGCCGCATCGGTCTTCTAGGCGTGAACGGCGCCGGCAAGTCGACGCTGGTGAAGCTCTTGGCCGGCGAGCTCGTACCGCTGTCGGGCCAGTGCATCGGCGCGCAGATGCTGAATATCGGCTACTTCGCGCAGCACCAGCTCGAAACGCTGCGCGTCGACCAGACGCCGCTGTGGCACTTGCAGAGGCTCGCACCGAACACGCGCGAGCAGGAGCTGCGTACCTTCCTCGGCGGCTTCAACTTCCACGGCGACGCCGCGCTCGCGCCGGTCGGCCCGATGTCGGGCGGCGAAAAGGCGCGCCTCGCACTGGCGCTGATCGTCTGGCAAAAGCCCAACCTCTTGCTGCTCGACGAACCGACCAACCACCTCGACCTGGAAATGCGCCACGCGCTGACGCTGGCGCTGCAGGACTTCGCCGGCGCCTTGATCGTCGTCTCGCACGACCGCGCGCTGCTCGAAGCGACGACCGACCGCTTCTGGCTGGTCGCGAACGGCAAGGTCGAGGCGTTCGACGGCGACCTCGAGGACTACCGCCGCTGGCGGCTCGAACAGTTGGCCGAGAGTGCCGCACCCGGCAACGGCGACGCGCAGGGCGTCAACCGCAAGGAACAGAAGCGGCTCGCGGCCGAAACGCGCCAACGCTTGTCGGTGCTGAAAAAACCGCTGCAGACGCGGCTTAACAAGCTAGAGAAAGAGCTCGACGCGCTGTCCACGCAAAAAACCGGCTACGAGGCCTTCATGGCGTCGGAAGGCGCCTACGCCGAGGAAAACAAGGCCAAGCTCGCCGACGCGGTGAAAAAACTCGGCGAAGTCGGCGCCAGGTTGACCGAGGTCGAGGAAGACTGGATGACGGTGCAGGAAGAACTCGAACAGCTCGAGGCCGACGCCTGAGCCCCCCGCCACACACACGGCCGCCTTGCGCGGCCATTTTTTCGACTGCGAACCCTCCCGAACCGGACCCCCCTCCCGTTCACACAATCCACGCGCGTTCTTGTTCGTTTAGCAACCTATCCACAGGAAAGCGGGGATAAGCATGTGGATAAGCCTGGGGAAAACCGGAATTTCTCTTTTTCGACAGCCACTTGTAAACGCGCCCAAATTTTCGGCGAAGGAACGGCAATTGTTCACGAGGAACGGGCACAAGGCTGGGAACAAGCTGTGGAAACATTCGCTAAGTCACTGTCTAGCAGCAGCTTATTCAGGACCGATCAAATTTTAAGCAACCGGGCGACCGTTTACATCGCGGAGTACGGAGAGATCGGTCTGTGCAAAAACGAATACCCGAGCCCGGCGACTGCAAGCCTCCCTTTTCACCCGCTCGACAGGCACAAAAAAAGCACCCGACGCGGGTGCTTTTTCTTGAATCCAGGGAAACCTTAGGCGACTGCCGGCTCCTGCAGCAGCATCGCCAGCAGCGTGGCGACCTGCCCTTTCAGCTCGCGGCGGTCGACGATCATGTCGATCGCGCCCTTCTCGAGCAGGAACTCGGCGCGCTGGAAGCCTTCTGGCAGCGTCTCGCGTACCGTCTGCTCGATCACGCGCGGGCCGGCGAAGCCGATCAGCGCGCCCGGCTCGCCGATCACCACGTCGCCCAGGAAGGCGAACGAAGCGGACACGCCGCCCATGGTCGGGTCGGTCAGGATCGAGATGAACGGCAGCTTGGCGTCGGCGAGCCAAGTCAGCGCGGCGCTGGTCTTGGCCATCTGCATCAGCGAATTCAGGCCTTCCTGCATCCGCGCGCCACCGGAGGCGGACACACAGATGAACGGCGCCTTGGCTTCGAGCGCGGCCTGCACGCCGCGTACGAAACGCTCGCCGACCACCGAGCCCATCGAGCCGCCGATGAACTTGAATTCGAAGGCGGCGACCACGGCCGGAATATTGTGGATGCTGCCCTGCATCACGACCAGCGCATCGTCTTCGCCGGTGCTGGCGGCGGCGGCGGTCAGGCGGTCCGGGTAACGCTTGCCATCCTTGAACTTCAGGATGTCGACCGGCTTCACTTCGGCGCCGATCTCGCGGCGGCCTTCTGCGTCCAGCAGCATATTGAGCCGCCCGCGCGCGTTGACCGGGTGGTGGTGGTTACACTTGGGGCAGACTTGCAGATTGCTTTCGAGATCGGTGTAGTAAAGCACCGCCTCGCAGGCCGAGCACTTGCTCCACAGCCCCTCGGGAACCGCCGAAGGCTTGCTCGCGCGGCTGTCGCGCTTGATCTTCGGCGGGAGGAGCTTGTTCAACCAGCTCATGCTGACTCCTTAAAATCTTTGTTCGCGGCTTTGATAAGGCGAACCCTCAGTTGCGACATGGGCCCCATCGGGGCCCCTGGGTGTGTGCGTCAGGCGCTGATCGCCGACTTCAACTCGGCCACCAGACTCGTCAACCGCTCTCTGGCGGTTTGGGGTGTCGCCGCCTCGATTTCCTGCACCAGCCGGCTGCCGACCACGACCGCGTCGGCCACCTGGGCGACGCGTCGCGCGGTTTCGCCGTCGCGAATGCCGAAACCCACGCCGATCGGCAGGGTCAGATGCTGGCGCAAACCGGCGATTTTACGCCCAACCTCGTCAATATCCAAATTCCCGGTACCGGTCACGCCCTTGAGCGACACGTAGTACACGTAGCCACGTGCCAGACGGGCGACGGCGGCCAGACGCGAATCCGGCGTGGTCGGCGCAAGCAGGAAGATCGGATCGATGTTCTCGGCGATCAGCGCCTCGGCCAGCTCCTCGGCCTCTTCCGGCGGACAGTCGACGGTCAGCACGCCGTCGACGCCGGCGACCCGCGCCGCCTTGGAGAATTCGGTATAGCCCATCGCGAACACCGGGTTAAGGTAGCCCATCAGCACCACCGGCGTCGTCGCGTTGCTCTTGCGGAACTCGGCGACCATCGCGAGAACATCCTTAAGGCTAACCTTGTGCGCGAGCGCGCGCTCGGAAGCGCGCTGGATCACCGGGCCGTCGGCCATCGGGTCGGAGAACGGGACGCCGAGCTCGATGATGTCGGCGCCGCCGTCGACGAGACCGTGCATCAGCGACACGGTCAGCTCGGGCTGCGGGTCGCCGGCGGTGACGAAGGGAATCAGCGCTTTCTTGCCCGCGAGGGCGGCAAAACTGGTGGCAATGCGTGACATGCTCGGTCTCACAGTTCGATGCCGGAGAGACCGGCGACGGTGTTGATGTCCTTGTCGCCGCGACCGGACAGGTTGACGAGGATCACCTTGTCCTTGTCCATGCTCGGCGCGTGCTTGATCGCCCAGGCGAGCGCGTGGCTGGACTCGAGCGCCGGGATAATGCCCTCGGTGCGGCACAACTCGTGGAAGGCGGCGAGCGCTTCGTCGTCGTTGATCGCGTCGTATTCGGCGCGGCCGATGTCCTTCAGGTAGCTGTGCTCCGGACCGACGCCCGGGTAGTCGAGGCCGGCCGACACCGAGTGCGTCTCGATGACCTGGCCGTTTTCGTCCTGCATCAGGTAGCTCTTGAAGCCGTGCAGCACGCCCGGCTTGCCGGCCGACAGCGGCGCCGCGTGACGGCCGCTGGCGACGCCGTCGCCGCCCGCCTCGACGCCGACGATGCGCACGCCCGGCACGTCGATATACGGATAGAACATGCCGATGGCGTTGGAGCCGCCGCCGACGCAGGCGACGACGACGTCCGGCTGGCGGCCGATCATCTCGGGCATCTGCAGCTTGGACTCTTCACCGATCACGCACTGGAAGTCGCGCACCAGCATCGGATACGGGTGCGGACCGGCGGCGGTGCCGAGGATATAGAACGTACTGTCGACGTTGGTCACCCAGTCGCGCATCGCCTCGTTCAGCGCGTCTTTCAGCGTCTTGGAGCCGGACGACACCGGCACGACGGTCGCGCCCAACAGTTTCATCCGGTAGACGTTGGGCGCCTGCCGCTTGACGTCTTCGGCCCCCATGTAGACCACGCACTCCATGCCGTAGCGCGCCGCGACGGTCGCCGACGCCACGCCGTGCTGGCCGGCGCCGGTCTCGGCGATCACGCGCTTCTTGCCCATGCGGCGGGCCAAGAGCGCTTGGCCGATGGTGTTGTTCACCTTGTGCGCGCCGGTATGGTTCAGGTCTTCGCGTTTCAGATAGATCTGCGCGCCGCCGAGTTTTTCGGACAGGTGCTTCGCGTGATAGACCGGGCTCGGCCGACCCACATAGTGCTTGAGTTCGTAGTGGTACTCTTCCCAGAAAGCCGGGTCGTTCTTCGCGCGTGCGTATTCGGCGTTCAGCTCGTCGAGCGCCGCCATCAGGGTTTCGGCCACGTAGATACCGCCGTACGGGCCGAAGTGGCCGCGCGCGTCGGGCTGGTCATAGCGATCCATCTGTCACTCCTTGTATGAACGCCTGCATCTTCGCGGCGTCCTTGATTCCTTTGCCCGCCTCCACCCCGCTCGAGACGTCGACCGCCGCCGGGAGCACGCGGCGTACCGCGCCGGCGACGTTGTCGGCGGTCAGGCCGCCCGACAGGATCAGCGGAATAGTCAAGTTTGCGGGGATCAGGCGCCAGTCGAAGGTGGCGCCGGTGCCGCCGTGCGCGCCTTCGACGAAGGCGTCGGCCAGCAGGCCGCGGGCGTCCTTGTATCGTTCGGCCCATTCTACCAGATCGACCCCCGGCTTCACGCGCACCGCCTTCAGATACGGGCGCTTGAAGCTCGCGCAGAATTCGGGCGTTTCCTCGCCGTGGAACTGCAGGATGTCGATGGGCAAGGCGGCGAGCACTTCGTCGACGCGCTCGCGGCTCGGATTCACAAACAGCGCGACCACCGACACGAACGGCGGCAAGGCGTCGATCACCGCGCGCGCGGCCTCCAGGCTCACGTTACGCGGGCTCTTGTCGTAGAAAACGAGGCCGATCGCATCGGCGCCGAGGCGCGCGGCATCGCGCGCGTCTTGCGGCCGGGTCAGGCCGCAGATCTTGATACGGGGTCGCACCATCAACTCCAGAACGTCAAACGCGCCGCGTCGGCGCGCGTGGGCAGGCCGAATTCGGCCGGGTAGCCGACGCCGGTCAGGAACAGGCCGTCGGGCATGAAGGTCGGCGGTGCGAGCGTGCGTTCGCGCGCGGCCAGAAGCTCGGCCAACCCTTGGGCATCAAGCGAGCCCTTGCCCACGTAGACCAGCGCACCGACGATGTTGCGCACCATATGGTGCAGGAAGGCGTCGGCGGAAAAATCGAAACGGATCAGGCCGCCGGACTCGACGATATCGAGCTGCTGCAGGTGTTTGACCGGATTTTTCGCCTGGCATTCGGCGGCGCGAAAGCTGGAAAAATCGTGACGGCCGACCAGTTGCGCGGCGGCTACGCGCATCGCGGCGACGTCGAGCGGCGAATGAAACCAGCCGACGCGGCCGGCGGACAGGGCCGGGCGCACCGGATGGTTCAACAGGAAATAGCTGTAGGAGCGCGAGAACGCGGAAAACCGCGCGTGGAACTCGCACGACACCGGCTCGGCCCACAGCACGGCGACCTCGGGCGGCAGGAAGCGGTTCACGCCACGCACCCAGGCGGTCAGCGGGCGCTCTACCGGCGCGTCGAAGTGGACGACCTGCTGGCTCGCGTGCACGCCGGCGTCGGTGCGCCCGGCGGCGATCACGCCGACCTTGGAGCCGGCGATCTCGGCCAACGCCCTTTCGAGCGCGTTCTGCACGGTGTTGCCGTGCGGCTGGCTCTGCCAGCCGGCAAAACGGCGGCCGTCGTATTCGATTCCGAGCGCAATCCTCATGCCCACACCTTCACCACCCATCCCATTGCGAGGCCGGCGGCGAGCACCGCGCCAACGTCGCGCGCGCGCCAGCGGCAAAACTGCAACTCTACCGTATCGGGGCCTGCCTTGGCCATGTCGTCCAGGCAGAGCGCGCGCCAACGCGCGATCGAAAAGCCGGGCGGCGAAGCCAGCATCGCGTCGGCGTAGTGAAGGGTGAGCCACAGGCGGAGTGCGGCTCGCTCGACCGGCACGCCGAGCGCGGCCAGCGGAGAAAAGAGCCCGGCCAGGCCGGACAGCAGCCGGTCGCGCGAGCGGGTGAGCCACAGGATGCGCATCCACCAGACCAGAATCAGCAGGCGCAGCGCATGCGCGCCCCCCTCGGCCAAGCCTTCGCGCGTCGGCGCCCACGGCGCGTCCCACAGCGCCTGCCCCGGCAGCGTCCAGCCCATCACCGCTGCCAGCGCCAACAGCAGCCAGCGCATGCGTCTCAGGCTGACGAGCACCGCGCGGCGCTCGAGCCTAGTCAGCGCGAGCACCGCGACGGCGGCGAAAGGAAGCAGCAAAGACAGCGGCAGGGCCTGCAGCGCGATCGCCCCGGCCAGCCAGATCAGGATGGCGACGGCGGGGTGAAAACCGTCAGGCATGGCCCGGCATCAGCGTCGACGGCCCGCCGAAATCGTTCTGGGCGGCGGCTTGGGCGCCCACGTCGGCGTGATGCACCAACACCGTCGCGCTTTTCAACGTCGGCAGCGGCGCCGGGTCGAACTCGATCACCGTCGGCTCGTCGGCCGACGCGTGCCCCGGGTTGGTCTCGGCCTGCACCGGCAGGTCCGGCCACGCGGCGGCGGCGAGCGTCAGCACGTTCGGCCAGATCGGATGCGCGTCGCCGAACACGTCGCGCACCGCCTGCGCCTCGCGCAGGAAGGCCGGCTGGTCCTTGAGCTGCGCCAGCATCTCCAACAGCTTCAGGCGCAGGTCGGCGCGTTGCGGCGCCTCGGCGATGCCGATGTAGAGTGACTCCATCGCCAGGTCGTGACGCCCGTACGACAGGTAGACCTCGGCCTCGGCGAGGCGGTCGACGGCGCTCGTTTCCAGCGCGCCCGAGCGCTGCGGCATCAGGTCGGTCAGCGGGCTCAGCTGCGAGTGCTGCATCATCGTCGGCGCGATCGTGATGAACGGCGCGGCACCGAGGTTCATGATCGAATCCGGCAGCGGCGATTCGCCGTCGTGGCGACGACGGCGCAGGTTGATCAGCACCATCAGACCGGCCAGCCCGCCGAGGGCGGCGAGCCCGCCCACCGTTTTGGAATCGCCCAGCCTCTCGAGCAAGGTGGAGCCTTCCTCCACCGACACGGCTTCGCCACTCGCCAAGCGCTGCAGTTGTCGCTCGAGGTGGCGGGCTGTCTCATCGACCCGCTGCAACTGGCGCTCCTGCTCGGCCAACCTGGCGCGCAGCTGCGCTTCCTGCACCTTTTGCGTCAGCGTATCCGACGATACCGGCTGGACCGTGGCCTCTGCCTGCGGGGTGGCGTCGGGCACCTCGGACTCGGCCGACACCGCGGCCGGAGCCGGGACCGGGGCCGGCGTCGGCGCAGGCTTAGCGGGGGCGGCGCTCGGCTGCGCGGCCGGCTTGGCGGCCACGACGGGCGATGCCGCCGCTGCCTCGGCCAACGTTGTCACCTCGGCGACCGGTATGGCCTGTGCTGCCGCCTCTGCGTCACGCGAGCGCTTGGACAGGCTGCCCCAGCTCGCCGGGAAGCGCAGCGTCGCGCCGCTCTTCATGTGGTTGGCGTCGTGCTTGATGAAGGCCTCCGGATTGTTGTCGACCATCCAGCGCATCGCCTTGGCCGCGTCGGGCGCCTTGTGCAGGCGATCGAGCAGCGACGACAAGGTGTCGCCTTCGCGCACCGGGTAACGCTTGAGCATCACCTTCACCTTGGTCGGCGCCGTCGCCCCGCTCGCCTTCGGCGCGAGACCGGCCGGGACATCGACCCGGGGCGCGGCATGTTCTTTCTTGAGCACCGGCTCCTGGGCGGCGATCTCGGGCTTGGCCTTGGCCGCCTTGACGCCTTTGGCCGCCACGGCCGGCGCCGCCTGCTGATGCGAGGTCGCCGGATCGAGCAGCATGCTGTAGCGCCGCTGCACCTTCTGGCCGCCGTGCTGCACCGACAGGTCGAAGCCGAGCATCAGCTCGTTGACCGGCCGCGTGGTCTTGACCAGCAAGGTCGCCGCGCGCGCGCCGCGGCGCAGCCAGACGGTCTCGACCTTGCCGAGCGCGGCGCCGCCGAGCGCCGGGTCGGGGTCCAGGTGCACCGAGAGTGCGCCCTTGTGCAGGTTCTGGCCGAGCAGCTCGATCTTGGCCTGAAGCGGTTCGCCGAGCGCCGATTCGACGTGGACTTCGCCCAGCGCCATCGCCGGCCCGCGCATACCCGGGTCGGGCATCACCGCATGCTTCTTAGTCTTGCCCTCCTCCGGCGCAGTCGGCTCGGGACGCTGATGCGTGGCGCCGCGGCGCGGGTCGAACTGGTACTCGCGCACCAGGCGCCCCGACGACCAGCTGACGTCGACGGCGAAGCGCAGCAGCGACTCGTCGAACTGCGCCGGGCCGCGCACGCGGATCACGGCATCGCCCCTGGCGTTCTTTTGCAGCAGGAAGCGCAGGCCGGCCGAGCCGGCGCTGTACACGCCCAGCTGCGGGTAGCGGTTGCGGTTGGCCAGCGTCACCGTCGTGCCGCTATCCAGGTCTTCGTCGACGACGGCGATCTCCGCCTCGAACGGCTCGCCCGGTTGCGACAGAACCTTCAAGCCCGTCAGACCGGCGAAAGCCGGCGCCATCACGCCCGCGAGGCAGAGTGCGAGCACGGCGGGTTTCATTCTCGGCAACATATCTCTACAAGGCCGTTGTCGGCCGCCTCCATTCGTTCTTTTACAAGCAAAGACCCGCCGTAGGCGGGTCTTTTTTGCAGATGATATTACAACTAAATATTTATCTTCGCCAAGAGCAATTCGGCTTCATCTTTAAGAGAACCCTTCGCTTCGCCCGTGAGTTCTTTCAAAACTTCGCGCGCGCCTTCGCTGTCGCCCATGTCGAGATAGACCTTGGCGAGGTCGAGTTTGGTGCTGAGCGGGTCGTCGCTGACCGACACGCCGGACATCAGCGTGGCCGGCTCGTTGTTCTGGAACAAGGCGGCGAAATCGCCCAGATCGTCCTCCTCGGGCGGCGCGACCGACGTCGCGTTGGCCAGCGTCGGGTCGTCGAGCTGGAAGTCGAAGTCGAGCAGGCTGGCGTCCGCCTTGACCGGAGCCTCGGCCGGCGCTTTCTCGACCTTGGCTACGCCGCTGTCGAGGCTGTCCAGGTCGAAGTCGAGCAGTTTGGCGTCCGGCTCTTGCGGCGCCGGCGCGGCCTCGATCGCGTCGGCCTCGCCAAACAACGCGGCACGCAGCGGATCGTCGAAGCCGTCGTCTGCCGGCGTCGCGGCGGCCTCGGGCGGCACGGCGCCTTCGGCCAACGGCATGTTGAACGGCGCCGGCGCTTGCGCCACCGCCATCAGTTCCTGGTCGAGGTCGATGGCCTCGGTCAGCGGCGCGCCCGCGGCAGCAGGGGTGCCAGCCATCGCTTCGCCGCTCTGGTAGAGCGGGTTGTCCGCATCGAGCAGCAGGCCCATCGCCGCGGCCTTCGCCCATTGCTGGCCCTTGCCGTCGAAGGCCGCATGCAGTTCGCGCGCGACGCGCTCGAAGCTGTCCTTGTCCTGACGCGCCGCGTAGATTTCCAGCAGCTTCAGGCGCACTTCGTGGCGGGCCGGGTCGCGGTTGAGCGCGTCCTTGAGGATTTCCTCGGCCTGCTGGTCGCGGCCGTAGGCGATGTAGACCTCGGCCTCGGCGACCGGGTCGACCTCGCCGGCGTCGATCTCGCCGAAGGAACGGGTGAAGTCGGACATGAAGCTCTGGCCGCCCTCCGCCGCGGCCGCGCCGGGCACGAGCGGAGACGCGGCACTGCTGCGGCCGGCGATCAGCGTGTTCGGCGCGAGGCCAAGGTTGGCCGAGGCCGGCGCCTTCTTGCGCCGGGCCGCGAGCACACCGAGCAGCGCGAGCAACAGGCCGCCGCCGGCGACGCCGCCGACCAGCGGCAGGTTGTCGAGGAGACCGGCGAGAAAGCCGCTGCCCTCAGCGGACTCAGCCGGCGCCGGCTTGGCCGCACCCTGCTGGAGACTCTGCAATTTTGCTTCAAGCGCAGCGATTCGCGTTTCGGCGTCTTTCAGCGACTTGTCGCGCTCGGCCACCTGGCCTTCGAGCGTAGTCAATGTCTCGCTCGAAGGGGCGGAAGCCGCCGCCTGCGGCGCGGCAGGCGCCGCGACCGGGGCAGTGGCTTGAATAGAAGCGACCGGCGCGGGGGCGGCCTGGGCGGGCGCGGGGGCGGGCACCACCGGAAGCGCCGCTACGGCCTGGGCAGGAGCGCTCTGCGCCGAAGCCGCCGCGGCCGGTTCGGGCACGCCCGACAGCGTGCGGCGGGCATCGGCGACGGAGACCGCCTTGATGCTGGCGGCACTCGGCACCTTGAGCTGCGCGCCGGCGCGCAGGCGGTCCGGGTCGCCGGCGATGAAGGCCCTGGGGTTCTGCTGGACGAGCGCGGCCATGGTCTGCGCGAGGCTGGCGCCCGGCGGCTGGACACCGGCGGCTAGGCTGTTCAGGCTGGAGCCCGGCTCGACGCGCAGCACGCCCGCGCGGGCAGCGGATGGCGCGGCGTCGTTCTTGACACGACCGCGCGGCGCGGCCACGCCGGTCTCGGCAGGCACCAGATCCTGGCCGTTACGCCCCTTGAACTCGGGCGGGTCGAGCAGCACGGTGTATTCGCGCACCGAGCGGGCGGCGGCACCGCGCGCCTCGACGACGAAGCGCAGGAACGGCTCGTTGATCGGTTTGGTCGAGGTGACGCGGACCACGCCGTTCGCACCGTTCTTCACCAGCGAAAAGCGCAGCGAGGACAGCGCGCTCGGGTAGTCGACCTTCAGGTCGCGGAAGGTATCGTTACCGGCCAGGCCGACGCGCAGCGCCTCGAGCTCGGCCGCGCTGAGCCCCGTCACGGGAATGTCCGCGCGGAGCGTTTCTCCCAAGTTCGAGCGGACGTTAATCTTTCCCAACCCGGCCCACGCGCTCGCGGAGAACAACGCTGCCACGAGCAGCACACTGAGTTTGAGGGGTGCCTGTCTAGTCACGATCCACCTTCCGGCATTTGTTATAAATGTTTTAATGGCAAGCGCAGTCACACGGCATGCGCCGTGAACTGCCTCGCCATCTTAGTTTCCCACCCGGATTTCGCCAATCGGATTCTGTCCGAGCGACGGCGAAAAGTCGTGCCAATCCGGCGTCAGGCAAAATACCCAGTTTGCATCGCCTTTGCAAACTGTTCGCACCAGTTTTTCGCCGTCACGCGCGCCGCATCGGCGGTCAGCCAGAACATCAGACGGTTGCGCTGGATGCGGATGCGGTCGACGGCCAACAGGTCGGTGCCGACCACGTCCATCGGGCTGACCGTCGTCTCGCCCTTGCCCGGCTCGGCGTTCAGCCACAGGCCGGCCTTGAGGAAGGCGTCGTTCAACTCGGCAATAGGCGGCGCGTCGCCGTCGAATTCGACGCTCACCGCCCACGCCACGCCGAAGAACATCGGCACGTGCACCACGCTGGCGAACACCGGCAAGGCAGCTTGGCCGAGCAAGGCCGGCAGCGCGACGGCGAGCGCGCGTTCGACGTCGCTGTCGCCGCCCTCGCCCGCCGCGCCGATCAGGGGCAACAGGTTGAACGCCTGGCGTTTCGGAAAGTGTTCGGTTTCGGCTTCGCGCTGGGTGAAGAGCGCGGTGGTCTGCTCGGCGAGCTCCTCGATCGCCGGTTTGCCGAAGCGGCTGGCCGACAGGCAGGCGGTAACGGTCACGGCCTTGAGGTTGGCCGAGCCCAGCGCGGCGAGCGCGCGCGCCAGCGGCAAGGCGATGTCCTGCGGCAACGCGATCGCACCGTCGTCAAGCACCGGGCCGGCGAGCGACGCGGTCGCGCCGGCTTCGAACACGAGGACGCCGGCGTCGCGCGCGGCCTGGCGGGCCGCGGCGAACGCTTCGTTGCTCTCGGCGAAGAAGGCCGCACCGGCGTGGCCGAAATCGAACTCGGACACCGCTTGCACGTCGAGTTCACGATGGCCGTATTCGACCGTTTCGCCGTCGAGTTCGTCGGCGTCGATCGCCGCCACGCGCGCCGACGGGGGCAAGAGCTCGGCCAACTTCTCGAGCAGCGCGACGCCCAGCTGGCTGGTCGCGCCGACGACGGCGATTTGCAGGTTTGCACTCATTTTTCACTCCAAAAACAGAAAGGGCGCGGTTAAGCGCCCTTGGGGTCAACGCGGCGGGGTTTCCGCTGGCGCTTAACGTTCGATCAGGATGCGCAGCATGCGGCGTAGCGGTTCGGCCGCGCCCCACAACAGCTGGTCGCCGACGGTGAAGGCCGACAGGTAGTCGTTGCCCATCGCGAGCTTGCGCAGGCGGCCGACCGGAACGGTCAGCGTGCCGGTGACGCTGGTCGGCGTCAGGTCGCGCATGCTGTCTTCACGGGTGTTCGGCACGACCTTGGCCCACGGGTTGGCGGCGGCGAGCATCGCCTCGATCTCGTCGAGCGGCACGTCCTTCTTCAGCTTGATGGTCAGCGCCTGGCTGTGGCAACGCATCGCGCCGATGCGCACGCACAGGCCGTCGACCGGGATCGGGTTGGCCGAACGGCCGAGGATCTTGTTGGTCTCGACGCCGCCCTTCCATTCTTCCTTCGACTGGCCGTTGCCGAGGTCCTTGTCGATCCACGGGATCAGGCTGCCGGCCAGCGGCACGCCGAAGTTGGCGGTCGGGAACGAAGGATCGCGCAGGATGCCGGCCACTTCGCGGTCGATGTCGAGGATGGCCGAAGCCGGGTTATCGAGCAGATCGCGGGCGACGCGGTGGGCTTCACCCATCTGCGAAAGCAGCTCGCGCATGTTCTGTGCGCCGGCGCCACTGGCTGCCTGGTAGGTCATCGACGTCGTCCATTCGACGAGGTCGTTCTGGAACAGACCGCCGAGCGCCATCAGCATCAAGCTGACGGTGCAGTTGCCGCCGACGTAGTTCTTCACGCCCTTGGAAATGCCATCCTGGATCACGCCCAGGTTGACCGGGTCGAGGATGATGATCGCCTCGTCGTCCATGCGCAGCGTCGAAGCGGCGTCGATCCAGTACCCCTGCCAGCCGGCGGCGCGCAGTTTGGGGAACACCTCGCTCGTGTAGTCACCGCCCTGACAGGTAACGATGGCGTCCATCGCCTTCAGCGCATCGATGTCACGGGCGTCTTTGAGCGCCGGCACCTCCTTGCCGACCGCCGGGGCGGCGCCGCCGACGTTGGACGTGGTGAAGAACACCGGCTCGTCGATGACGGCGAAATCGTTCTCTTCGCGCATGCGCTGCATCAGCACCGAGCCGACCATGCCGCGCCAGCCTACAAAACCTACTCGCATTGCAATTCCTTGATTATGTTAGCCAATTCTTTGCCACAAGCTTATCAGGCCTTGAGCGCGGCGACCACCGCGTCGCCCATGCCCGAGCAGCTCACCTTCTGGCAGCCTTCCTCGAAGATGTCGGCGGTGCGGAAACCCTGCTTGAGCACGGTCTTGACCGCGTTCTCGATGCGCTGGGCCTCGGCCTCGAGGTTGAACGTATAGCGCAGCATCATCGCTACCGACAGGATGGTCGCCAGCGGGTTGGCGATATCCTTGCCGGCGATGTCCGGCGCCGAACCGTGGCTCGGCTCGTACAAGCCCTTGTTGTTCGCGTCGAGCGACGCCGACGGCAGCATGCCGATCGAACCGGTCAGCATCGACGCCTCGTCGGACAGGATGTCGCCGAAGATGTTGCCGGTGACCATCACGTCGAACTGCTTCGGGTTGCGCACCAGCTGCATCGCCGCGTTGTCGACGTACATGTGCGAGAGTTCGACGTCCGGGTAGTCCTTAGCCACGTCGATGAAGATCTCTTTCCAGAACTCGGTGCACTCGAGCACGTTGGCCTTGTCGACCGAGCACAGCTTCTTGTCGCGCTTCTGCGCGATGCCGAACGCGACATGCGCGATACGGCGGATCTCGCTCTCGCTGTACAACATGGTGTTGAAGCCTTCGCGCTCGCCGGCCTCGTTGGTGCGGATGCCGCGCGGCTGGCCGAAGTAGATGTCGCCGGTCAGTTCGCGCACGATCATGATGTCGAGGCCCGACACCACTTCCGGCTTCAGCGTCGATGCGTTCGCCAGTTCCGGGTACAGGATGGCCGGGCGCAGGTTGGCGAACAGGTTCAGGTCCTTGCGGATCGCGAGCAGGCCGCGCTCCGGACGCAGCGGGCGATCGAGCGTATCGTAAGCGGGGCCGCCGACGGCACCCAGCAGAATAGCGTCGGCTTCGCGTGCCAGCTTCTGCGTGAATTCCGGGTACGGGTGGCCGTAGGCATCGTAGCCGGCGCCGCCCAGCGGCGCTTCTTCGATCTCGAAGGCGAGGCCATCTGCGGCGAGCACGTCGAGCACGCGGCGGGCCTGGGCGATGATTTCGGGACCGATACCGTCGCCGGGGAGGATGGCAATCTTCATGTCTTTATTCTTTCAATCGGTGTTCTGGGTGGGCTCGGCCAACGTTGACGCGTCTTGGGGCGCGGTCAGCCGATCGACCAGCAGCTTTTCGCAGGTCTTGAAGCCGAGGTAGCACGCGAGGCCGAAGTAGCCGGAGCCGGTCAGCTCGAGAAACTGGCGCAGCGCGCCGTCCTTCAGCGCCATCACACCGTGCTCGGCGACCAGTTGCAGATTGGCCAGCAACAGCGCTATGACGTTGAGCGTCGCGAGGCCGAAACCGAGAAAACCCGCCCCCATCAGCCCAAAGGTCAGGAGCGGGTGCCTGCGCAGGCAGGCGATCAGGCCGGTTCGGACTCGCGCGCCCATCGGCTCATCGGAACAACCAGGGTTGCTCGGCGCGGCGCTTGGCCTCGTAGGCCTTGATCTCGTCGGCGTGCTGCAGCGTGAGGCCGATCTCGTCCAGGCCGTTCAACAGGCAATGCTTGCGGTGCGCGGTGATGTCGAAGCCGAACGTCGCGCCCGACGGGGTGCTCACCGTCTGCGAAGACAGGTCGATGCTCAGCGCGTAGCCTTGGTTCGCCTCGGTCTCGGCGAACAGCTGGTCGAGCGCCTCGGCCGGCAGCACGATGGGCAACAGGCCGTTCTTGTAGCAGTTGTTGAAGAAGATGTCGGCGAAGCTCGGCGCGATCACCGCGCGGAAGCCGTAGTCTTCGAGTGCCCACGGCGCGTGTTCGCGGCTCGAACCACAGCCGAAGTTCTCGCGCGCCAAGAGCACCTGCGCGCCTTTGTAGCGCGGGAAGTTCAGCACGAAGTCGGGGTTCACCGGACGGACGCTGTTGTCCCTACCCGGCTCGCCGTGGTCGAGGTAGCGCCATTCGTCGAACAGGTTGGGACCGAAGCCGGAGCGCTGGATCGACTTGAGAAATTGTTTGGGTATGATCGCGTCGGTGTCGACGTTGGCGCGATCGAGCGGGCACACCAGCCCGTTCAGCGTCGTAAATGCTTTCATGATTCCTGTAGGGACGAGCCCCCGAAACGTTATTGGCTTTGCCGAGTCTGCGTGCCGTCAATCACCGGCGCAGGCGGACTCGGCTGGGTCGCGCTGTCTATCCTGTTGCCGACGCGCTGCGCGGTGTCGGACACCACCTCGCCGCCACGCTGCACCGCACGGCCGACGGCCTCGCCGCCCTGATGAATATCCTTGCCCAGGCCCTGCAGCGTATGGCTGCAGGCACCGAGCAACAGCGTGGCGGCCAGCAGCAGCGTGCGGCGCATTACGCGCTCAGAAACCGCGCACATCGACGAAATGACCGGCGATCGCCGCCGCCGCCGCCATCGCCGGACTCACCAGATGGGTGCGTCCGCCCTGGCCCTGGCGGCCTTCGAAGTTGCGGTTGGAGGTCGACGCGCAGCGTTCGCCCGGCTCGAGACGGTCGGCGTTCATCGCCAGGCACATCGAACAGCCCGGTTCGCGCCATTCGAAACCGGCCGCGGTGAAGATCTTGTCGAGGCCTTCGGCCTCGGCCTGCACCTTCACCAGACCCGAACCCGGCACGACCAGCGCCAGTTTCACGCTGTCGGCCTTCTTGCGGCCCTTGATGATCGCGGCGGCTTCGCGCAGGTCTTCGATGCGGGAATTGGTACAGGAACCGATGAACACCTTGTCGATGCCGATCTCACGGATCAGCGTGCCGGCGGTGAGGCCCATGTAGTTGAGCGCGCGCTGGTAGCCTTCGCGCTTGACCGGGTCGGCCTCTTGCGCCGGGTTCGGCACACTGCCGTTGACGTCGGTGACCATCTCGGGCGACGTGCCCCAGGTGACCTGCGGCTCGACATCCTCGGCCTTCAGCTCGACGACGGCGTCGAAGACCGCGCCTTCATCGGACACCAGCGTCTTCCAGTAGGCGGCGGCGGCGTCCCATTGTTCGACGGTCGGCGCGAACGGGCGGCCCTTGATGTAGTCGAGCGTGACCTGGTCGGCCGCGACCAGGCCCGAACGGGCGCCGGCTTCGATCGCCATATTGCAGATCGTCATGCGGCCTTCCATCGACAGCGCGCGGATCGTGTCGCCGCCGAATTCGATCGCATAGCCGGTGCCGCCGGCGGTGCCGATCTTGCCGATGATCGCGAGCGCGATATCCTTGGCAGTCACGCCCGGCTGCAGTCGACCGTCGACCTTGACCAGCATGGATCTGGACTTCTTGGCCACCAGGGTCTGGGTGGCGAGCACGTGTTCGACCTCGGACGTGCCGATGCCGTGTGCCAGCGCGGCGAAGGCGCCGTGCGTCGACGTGTGGCTGTCGCCACAGACCACGGTCATGCCCGGCAGCGTCGCGCCCTGCTCGGGCCCGACCACATGCACGATGCCCTGGTTCTTGTCCTTGAACGGGAAGTAGGCGAGCGCGCCGAAGTGCTTGATGTTGGCATCCAGCGTCTCGACCTGCTGGCGCGAGATCGGATCCTTGATCCCCTCGTCCCAGTGGTCGGTCGGCGTGTTGTGGTCGGCGGTCGCGACGATAGAGTGCGTGCGCCACGGCTGCCGGTTCGCCAGCCTCAGGCCTTCGAAGGCCTGCGGGCTGGTGACTTCGTGGATGAGATGGCGGTCGATGTAGAGGAGCACGGTGCCGTCGGCGGCTTCGTGCACCACGTGGCTCGACCAGAGTTTGTCGTAGAGCGTCTGCGCGGTCATGGGGTCTGGCAAGGCTAGTTGATGGCGATTCTTAGAGTGCGGTTGCGGACGTTAAGTGCTCAAGTCCCGCACTTTTAATGGAAAAGTCATTCTTGCATACCGGTTTGCCCCTTATCAAGTCGCGTTTGCCGCGCCGCGAAACCCTCGGCCAACCTTGCCCCAACGTCATACTGCGAGCGTCTTCCTGACGCTAAGCGAGACGGCGAAACCGATCAGGGCGGCCAGCGTCGACACGCCGTACACCAGCGGCGCGCCGCCGGTCGGCCACAAGGCACCGGCGAGCAAGCCGCCGAGCGTACCACCGAGACCGAACGACACCGCCAGATACAGCCCCTGCCCGCGCGCCTGCTGCTCGGGCGGGACGGCGCGCTGCAGCAGCGCGACCGCCGACGCGTGGTGCAGGCCGAAGGTCAACGCATGCAGCGTCTGCGCGAACAGCACCGCCGCCGGATGCGTCAGCGCCGTGGCCAACAGCGCGAAACGCAGACAGGCGGCGGCGAGCGACGCACACATCCACTCGCCCAGGCCGAAGCGCTTATGCAGCGACGGCAGTTTCCAGAACAGCATGATTTCGCAGATCACGCCGAGCGCCCACAGCGCACCGATGCTCCCCTGGCCGTAGCCCATGCCCGACAGCGCGATCGAATAGAAGGTGTAGTAGGGCCCGTGCGCGAACGCCATCAAGAAGCAGGCGGCGAGCAGCGCCGGCAGGCCCGGCCGGGCCAATAGCGACGCGAGGCTAGCCGGCGTGGTGCCCGACGTTGGCCGAGCCCCGGTCTCGGGCACCCGCCACGCCGCGGCCGCGATCACGAACAGGCCGACCGCGAGCAGCATCGGCAGCAAGTCGAGCGACGCTTTCATCAGCCCGTAGCCTGCCAGCAACGCCACCGCCATGAAGCCGATCGACCCCCACACCCGGGTGCGGCCGTAGCGGCCCGGCGCGCCGCGCGTCGCCTGAGCGGCACCGGCCTCGACCAGCGGCAGCGACGCCGCCCAGAACAAGTGCGAGGCCGCCAGCACGGCGAACATCGGCCAGAAGCTATCTATCCACAGGATCGGCAGAAAAGCGAACGCCGCGACCAGCGTCGTCGCGCGCAGCACCGGCTTGCGCCGGCCGATGCGGTCGGCGAAGCCACCCCAGAACGTCGGTGCGACGATACGCGCGATGCCGAGCAAGGACACCAGCACCGACAGCTGCCACGGTGACAGGCCCAGCCGTTCGAGGTAGAGCGGCCAGTACGGATTGAACAGGCCGAGGAAGGCGAAGTAGCAGAAGTAGAAACGCGAGAACGGCAGCAGGGACACGACGGCGGGGGAAGCTCACAAGGTTGGCCGAGCCCGGGCAGCGCCGGGCCAGGATGGAAAACGACGGCTCGAGGCCGGTGAAAAACGGGACGCGCGCCCCGGCGTCAACCTCAGTCGCGCATGCGCTGCTTGAACGCGGCGATGTCGCGGCGCCCCTTCTTGCTCGGCTTGCCGTCGCCGTGCGGAAAGCTCGCGCGCTCGGCCTTGAGCGTTTCCTGTTTCTCTTCGCGCGCCTGGCGCGACTCGTCGCCCTCGCTGTACAGCAGCCCCACATCCTTCGCGCCCTTGCGCTGCGTCGATAGCGACAGCACCGTCACCCTGTACTCGAGCTGACCGACGCGCACGACCAACTCGTCGCCCTCGCGCGCCACGCGCGACGCCTTCACCCGGTCTCCGCCGACCAACACGCGACCGAGTTCGATCGCCTCGTGCGCGAGCTGGCGCGTCTTGAAGAAGCGCGCCGCCCACAGCCACTTGTCGAGGCGGACCTTGCCGTCGTCCTCGTCGGCGTGCGCGCCCTGGCGGCTCATGCCGCCACCTCCCAACGCGCCGATACCAGGCCGTCGAGTTCAAGCTCGAGCACGTCGCCGGCCCCGATCGCCGAGACGCCGGCCGGCGTGCCGGTGTAGATCAGGTCGCCCTCGGTCAAACCGTACCTCGCGCTCAATTCGGCGATCAGCCGCGCGACGCCGAACAGCATCAGCGACGTATCGCCCTCTTGGCGCGTCTTGCCATTCACCTTCAGCGAAAAGGTCAGCGCCTGCGGATCGGGCACGCGCTCGGCCGGCACCAGCGCCGACAGGCAGGCGGCGCCGCGGAAGCCCTTCGCCTTGGTCCACGGGTGTCCCTTCTGCTTGGCGTCGTTCTGCGCGTCTCGCGCGGTCAGGTCGAGCCCGATGCCGTATCCCGCGACGTGCTGCAGCGCGTCGGCCTCAGCGATGTGGTCGCCGCCGCGGCCGATCAGCACCACCAGCTCGCATTCGTGGTGCACGTCGCGCGAATAGTCGGGCAGCACGATAGGCGAGCCTTCGAGCAACAAGGCCGACGTCGGCTTCAGAAAAACCAGCGGCTCGGGTTCAACCGGATTGCCAAGCTCTGCTGCATGTGCAACAAAGTTGCGACCGATGCAGAAAATGTTCGCGATGCGGCAGGCTCTGCCGTTCAGGGTCAGCACGGGCATGAAAACAGCTCTCCGGGACGCGGCGCCAGCGGCCGCCGATGCCCGATTATCGCGCAAAGCGCGCGTGACCTCACGCACACCGTGCCGGCACGCAACAGTTTGCCCGGCGACGACATTTTTTTGCAGTGCAACACACACCACGAATTGAAATTGTCATAAACTGTTGTTAGTTTGTCAGACAGTCGGCCGGGACTGTACCGGCCGTCACGCTCGTCGCAATAAGGAGATGATCTTGAGTCAGGATTCGACCGCTTCGCTGGAACAGTTCTTCGCCAGCCTCTCGGCCGCCAATCAGCAGTGGATGCAGCAGTTCGTGAATTCGATCAGCCTGGGTCAGACTGCCAACGGCGACAGCCCGATCAACCCGGCGTGGGCCCAGTTGATGTCCAGCACCAACCAGTTCATCGCCTTGCAGAGCGACCTCTACCAGCAGCAGATGGACCTGTGGCTGCGCTTTCTCGGCCAGAAGCCGGCCGACGACGCCCCGGGCAAGCCGGCCGACCGCCGCTTTGCAGCGCCCGAATGGGACGAGCACCCGTTCTACAGCTTCCTCAAGCAAAGCTACCTGTTGACGTCGAAGTGGATGCTAGACCTCGTCGACAAGGCGCAGCTCGAAGGTGAAAGCAAGGACAGGCTCGCCTTCGTCACCAAGCACTACGTCGACGCGATGGCGCCGTCCAACTTCCTCCTGACCAACCCGGAAGTGATCAAGCGGGCGATGGAGAGCAAGGGCGAGAGCCTGGTCGAGGGCATGAAGAACATGATGGAGGACCTGCAGAAGGGCCACATCTCGATGTCCGACGAGAGCCACTTCGAGATCGGCGACAACATCGCCGTCACGCCGGGCGACGTCGTGTTCCGCAACGAGCTGATCGAACTGATCCAGTACACGCCGACCACCGGCGAGGTGTACGAGAAGCCGCTGTTGATCGTCCCGCCGTGCATCAACAAGTACTACCTGATGGACCTGCAGCCGGACAACTCGATGGTGCGCCACTTCGTCGGCCAGGGTTACCGCGTGTTCCTGATCTCGTGGCGCTCCGCGGTGCCCGAGATGAAGCACTTCACCTGGGAAAGCTACGTCGAACAGGGCGTGATCGCCGCGTCCGAGGCGGTCAAGAGCATCACCCGCCAGCCGTCGATGAACGCGCTCGGCTTCTGCATCGGCGGCGTGATCCTCGCGACCTCGCTCGCGGTGATGAAGGCCAAGGGTCTCGACTCGATCGACTCGGCGACCTTCATGACCTCGTTGCTCGACCATACCGAGCCGGGCGACATCAAGGTCTACTTCGACGAGAAAATCGTCAAGGCACGCGAAGCCAAGATCGCCCACGGCGGCGGCGGCATCGTCAGCGGCAAGGAACTCGGCCGAACCTTCGCGTCCCTGCGCGCGAACGACCTCGTGTGGAACTACGTCGTCAACAACTACCTGCTCGGCAAGACGCCGCCGCCGTTCGACCTCTTGTTCTGGAACAACGACGCGGTCGACCTGCCGATGCCGATGCATACCTTCTTCCTGAAGGAGTTCTACCTCAACAACTCGCTGACCAAGCCGGGCAGCATCACGCTGAGCGGCGTGCCGATCGACCTGTCGACGCTGACCATCCCGGTGTACATCTTCGCCGCGCGCGAGGACCACATCGTGCTGTGGAGCTCGGCCTACGCCGGCCTGAAGTACCTCTCCGGCACGGCCAGCCGTCGCTTCGTGCTCGGCGCGTCGGGCCACATCGCCGGCTCGATCAACCCGGTCACCCGTGACAAGCGCAACTACTGGGTCAACGAGAATCTGCCGGAAGACCCGAACGCCTGGTTCGAAGGCGCCGAGAGCCGTCCTGGCAGCTGGTGGAAGGACTGGGATTCGTGGCTCGCGCCGCAATCGGGCAAGAAGGTCGCCGCCCCGAAGACCGCGGGCAGCAAGGCGCTGCCGCCGATCGCACCGGCGCCCGGCGAATACGTCCGCGCCCACGCGCTGCCGGCCTCGCTCGCCAGCCTGCATTGAGTTTGTGCAACTGCAATAATGAGATTCGCCCCCTGCAAAGTACAGGGGACGGCCCCAGGGCTCGGCCAACCTTGGCCGACCCCGCGCTCAAGCGCTGATTCGTCAGCCGACTTACTAGAAATACGGAGATAGCCACATGCAAGACGTTGTGATTGTCGCAGCCAGCCGCACCGCCATCGGCAACTTCGGCGGTTCGCTCGCCAAGGTCGCCGCCCCGGACCTGGGCGCCACCGTGATCAAGGCGCTGCTGGAAAAGACCGGCCTCGCGCCGGAACAGATCTCCGAAGTGATTCTGGGCCAAGTCCTCACCGCCGGCGTCGGCCAGAACCCGGCCCGCCAGGCGCTGATCAAGGCCGGCCTGCCGGTGACCACCCCGGCGTCCACCCTCAACGTCGTGTGCGGCTCCGGCCTGCGCGCCACCCACCTGGCAGCCCAGGCGATCGCCGCGGGCGACGCCGACATCGTGATCGCCGGCGGCCAGGAAAGCATGAGCCTGTCGCCGCACATCCTGCCCGGCTCGCGCGACGGCTTCCGCATGGGCAACGCCCAGCTCGTCGACACCATGGTCTACGACGGCCTGACCGACGTGTACAAGCAGTACCACATGGGCATCACCGCCGAGAACATCGCCGAGAAATACGGCATCAGCCGCGAAGAGCAGGACCAGCTGGCCGTCACCTCGCAGAACCGCGCCGAGGCCGCGCAGGCCGCCGGCCGCTTCGACGCCGAGATCGTCCCGGTCTACGTGCCGCAGCGCAAGGGCGACCCGGTCGCCTTCGCGCGCGACGAGTTCATCAAGCAGGGCGCGACGCTCGAAGGCCTCGCCAAGCTGCGCGCCGCGTTCAAGAAGGACGGCACCGTGACCGCCGGCAACGCGTCGGGCCTGAACGACGGCGCCGCCGGCGTGGTGATGATGTCGGCCAAGAAAGCCGCCGAACTCGGCCTGAAACCGCTGGCCGTGGTGCGCGGCTACGCGTTGTCTGGCTGCGCGCCGGAAATCATGGGCATGGGCCCGGTCAGCGCCACCCGCAAGGCGCTCGCCCGTGCCGGCTGGAGCGTGCAGGACCTCGACCTGATCGAAGCCAACGAGGCGTTCGCCGCGCAGGCGCTGGGCGTGACCCGCGAGCTCGAGTGGGACCTGTCCAAGGTCAACGTCAACGGCGGCGCGATCGCGCTGGGCCACCCGATCGGCGCGTCCGGCGCACGCGTGCTCGTCACGCTGCTGCACGAACTGCAGCGCCGCGAAGCCAACAAGGGCCTGGCGACGCTGTGCATCGGCGGCGGTATGGGCGTGGCGCTGGCGATCGAACGCGCCTAAGCACCCGCTTCGCAACACCGACGCCCCGCGCTTGCGGGGCGTTTTTGTTTGTGGGCAGCAAGGCTCGGCCAACGTTGGCCGAGCCTTGCCCGCATCGGCTACGGGCGGATGCTCGCTTGGCCGCGAAAGCCTTTACAGACACGCATGACAAAAACCCGGCGCGCCGCCTGTGCGGTGCGCCGGGTTTTTTCACGACGGACTGGCCGAGCGCTTACATCGCGTCGTTGACCGCGATGCCCAACAGGCCGAGGCCGGTCTTCAGCGTCCTGCCGGTGAGCGCCGCCAGCTGCAGGCGGCTGGCGCGCACCTCGCCCTCGGACTTGAGGATCGGGCACGCCTCGTAGAAGCGCGAGAACAGCGTCGCGACGTTATAGAGGTAGCCGCACAGGTGGTGCGGCTGGCAGGTCTCGGCGACGTTGGCGAGCACGTCCTCGAACTGCGCCAAGGCGACCGCCAGTTGCTTCTCGGCCGGCTCGGCGATGACGATAGACGCGTCCGCGTCGACGGCATCGGCCTTGCGGAACACGCTCTGCACGCGCGTGTACGCGTATTGCAGGTAGGGCGCAGTGTTGCCTTCGAAAGTGAGCATGCTGTCCCAGTTGAACACGTAGTCGCTGGTGCGGTTCTTCGACAGGTCGGCGTACTTCACCGCGCCGATGCCGACCGCGCGCGCGACGTCGCGACGCTCGGCCTCGGGCAGGTCCGGGTTCTTCTCCGACACCAGCGCGAACGCGCGCTCTTCGGCCTCATCGAGCAGCTCGATCAGCTTGACCGTGCCGCCCGAGCGGGTTTTGAACGGCTTGCCGTCCTCGCCCATCATCGTGCCGAAGGCGACGTGTTCGAGCTGCATGTCCGCCGGCGCGAAGCCGGCCTTCTTCGCCAGCGTGAAGATCTGCTGGAAGTGCAGGCTCTGGCGCGCGTCGACGACGTAGATCACGCGGTCGAGGCCGAGTTTGCGGTGACGGTAACGCACGGCGGCCAGATCGGTGGTCGCGTACAGGTAGCCGCCGTCCTTCTTCTGGATGATGACCGCCATCGGCTCGCCTTCCGGATTCTGGAACTCCGCCAGGAACGTCACCTGCGCGCCCTGGCTTTCGACCAGCAGTTCGGCTGCGCGCAGGTCGGACACCACGACCGGCAGGTCGTCGTTGTACGCCGACTCGCCGCGCACGCTGTCGCGGTCGAGCGACACGCCGAGCTTCTTGTAAACCGCCTCGCAGTGCTCGAGCGACACCTCGACGAACTGCGCCCACAGCTTCCTCACCTCGGCGTCGCCGCCCTGCAGCTTGACGACGTAGTCACGCGCGGTGTCGGCGAACGCCTCGTCTTCGTCGAAGCGCACCTTGGCCTTGCGGTAGAAGTCCTCGAGGTCGGACAGCACCATGTCGGCTTCGCCGGCCTTGCGGCTCTCGACCAGGTAGGCGACCAGCATGCCGAACTGCGTGCCCCAGTCGCCGACGTGGTTGGCGCGCGCGACGTCGTGGCCGAGGAATTCGAGCACGCGCGCGATCGCGTCGCCGATGATGGTCGAACGCAGGTGACCGACGTGCATTTCCTTGGCGAGGTTGGGCGACGAGTATTCGACCATCACCTTCTGCCGCACCGGCGCGGCGATGCCGAGCTTGGCGTCTTTCAACGCCGCGTCGAGCCGCCCGCCGACGAAGGCCGGCGCCAAATGGATGTTGATGAAGCCGGGGCCGGCGATCTCGACCTTGTCGGCGATGCCGGCAAGATCCAGAACGTCGATGACTTTCTGCGCGAGTTCGCGCGGGTTCTGCTTCAGCTTCTTCGCGGCGCCCATCACGCCGTTGGCCTGGTAGTCGCCGAACTCGGGCTTGGACGCGGGCTGCAGCACAGCCGGAGCGTCCGGCACGCCGGCGGCGGCGAGCGCCGCGCTGACGCGGTCGTTGAGCAATTGCTGGAGGGTCATGAGTGTTCCAGAAAATCAAAGGCCGGACGCGACAGGCGTCCGGCACGGGATTCGATCGCCAAATTGTACGGCGGCGCGGGCGGGCCGGGCAAATCGGTGGCTGTTAAAAAAAAGCTCGGCCAACCTTGTGAAGGTTGGCCGAGCTTTTTAGGATACTGCTCAGAACAGCCGCGCGATCAGTGCCTTCTCGAAACCGGCCATGCCGGGGATCTTCACCTTCACGCCGTTGCCCGGCGCGACCTCTACGGCCTCGCCGTCGCGCGTCATCGTCGCAAGTTCTACGATGCGGTTGCCGCTCGGGTGGATGATCTCGATCCGGTCGCCGACGGCGAAGCGGTTCTTCACGTCGACCAGCGCCCAGCCTTCGCCGTCGACTTCGAGCACCTCGCCGACGTACTGGCTCTTCTTCGCCTGCGAGTGGCCGGTCAGGTAGTTCTGGTATTCCTGCGTCTGGTGGCGTTCGAGGAAGCCCGGCGTGTAGCCGCGGTTGGCGAGGCCATCGAGGTCGGCCAACAGGCCGAGGTCGAACGGCCGGCCGGCGACCGCGTCATCGATCGCCTTGCGGTAGGCCTGCGCGGTGCGCGACACGTAGTAGATCGACTTGGTGCGGCCCTCGATCTTCAGCGAGTCGACGCCGATCTTCACCAGCTTCTCGACCTGCTCGATCGCGCGCAGGTCCTTCGAATTCATGATGTAGGTGCCGTGCTCGTCCTCGATGATCGGCATCATCTCGCCCGGGCGGCTGCCCTCTTCGATCAGATAGGTCTTGTCGGCGAGCGGGTGGCGCTCGGCGCCGCCGCAGGCGGCGAAGCTCTGGTTCGCCTCTTCCAGCGCCTTGTTGAAATCGAACTGGATCTTCTGCACGTCGCCGGCGTCGTCGCCCTGCGTGTCGTGCATCTTGTAGTCCCAGCGGCAAGCATTGGTGCAGGTGCCCTGGTTCGGGTCGCGGTGGTTGAAGTAGCCGGACAACAGGCAGCGGCCCGAGTAGGCGATGCACAGCGCGCCGTGCACGAACACCTCGAGCTCCATGTCCGGGCATTCCTGGCGGATCTCGGCGATCTCGTCGATCGACAGTTCGCGCGACAGGATCACGCGCGTCAGGCCGATCTTCTGCCAGAACTTCACGCCCATCAGGTTGGTGGTGTTCGCCTGCACGGAGAGGTGGATCGGCACTTCCGGCCACTTCTCGCGCACCATCATGATCAGACCGGGGTCGGCCATGATCAGCGCGTCCGGCTTCATCTCGATCACCGGCTCCATGTCGGCCAGGTAGGTCTTCAGCTTGGCGTTGTGCGGCAGGATGTTGCTGGCGACGAAGAACTGCTTGCCGCGCGCGTGCGCCTCGGCAATGCCGGTGCGCAATTCTTCCAATTTGAATTCGTTGTTGCGCGCGCGCAAGCTATAGCGCGGCTGGCCGGCGTAGACGGCGTCGGCGCCGAAGTCGTAGGCGGCGCGCATCTTGTCGAGGTTGCCGGCCGGCAGCAGGAGTTCCGGTGTTTTCATTCGATGGGTGTCTTGTTTGGAGCGTTTAAACGCTCAATGCAGCAGGCCGCCGGTGGGCAGCGGTTGGAGGTCGGGCTCGACGAAGGCGCGGCGCGCGCTGTCGTTGTCGAGCCGCTCTTCGCTGTAGTAGGCCAGCACCACGCCGCGCGCGTCGTCGACGATGTCCGGACAGGCGGCGCAGAACGCGTCCCAGTCGTCGCGCAGCTCGGGGCGGTCGACGACGCGGCTGTACAGGATGGCGAGGATCGCCATCGTCAGCGTGTGGTGGTACTTGTCGGCCACGCCCTTGGCCATCGCGTAGCGCGACAGCGCGTAGGCGCAGCGCGCGGCGGCCTCGCGCCCGGGATAGCGGCGGCAGTAGGCCCAGGCGGCCAACAGGTGCGCCTGGTGGTTGAATTCGGAAACCGGCAGCTCACGTGATTCCAGCGCTTGCAGGAATGCCTGGTCGTCCATGCTTGATCACTCTTGGGTCGGATGGGTGTGGCGGAATGGCCACGGTCGGCCCGTCTGATGCGGGCTCTGTTGCGGCGCGATTATGCGCCGCCCGTCACGAGAGCGTCAAGATTGAAGAACGGGCAAAAAAACAGCCGGCAAGTGATTGATTTTTCTAGATTCACCCGTCGTAGCGACGCGACTCAGCGCGAGCGGAACAGCGCCGCCAGCGTCAGCAGCTGGCCGATCAGGCCTGCCGCCATCAGCGCGATGCCGAGGATGGCGTACACGCCCTCCTTCGCGTCAATCGCGGTCTGCGTCGCGAAGGAGCCGAGCCCGAAGAAGACGGTGGACAGGATCAGCGCGAACACCGCGAGGCGGCGGTCGCGTTGCAGGCGCTGCATGATTTTATCGAGCATGGTCGGGCTTTCAATTGACTGCCGGGGATGTCGGGCGGCGCGGATAGCGCGGCTCTCGGTCGTCCATGGCGCGCTATTGTAAGCGAAACGCGGCGCGCGTTCTGGATGCATAATGGCAGCCTTGCCCGGCCATCCATCGCATAAAAACGCACCGCACTAGAGGAGATCACCATGCTGTTCAATTCCCGCCTGCTCGGCCCGGTCGAGGTGGACGAGTCCACCGTGATCCAGTTCCCGCACGGCCTGCCGGCGTTCGAGAACTGCCAGCGCTTCAAGCTGTTCCACGAAGCGGGCGAGACGGCGCCGCGCGTGTTCTGGATGCAGTCGCTCGACGCGCCCGACGTGCTGTTCAGCGTGGTCGACCCGACGTCGCTGGGCCTGCGCTACGAGGTCGAACTGTCGGCCGCCGAGGTCGACGCCTTGCAGCTGGCCCGCCCCGAAGACGCGGTGGTGCTGGTGATGGTGTACAAGGAAGGCGACGCGCACGCCGAGAACCACCCGCTGCTCGCGCCGCTCAAAGCCAACGTGCGCAACCCGCTGATCGTCAACCTCGCGGCGCGCCGCGGCCTGCAGCAGGGCGGCCTCGCCTGCGACATCGTGTTCCATAACCGCTGCTGATCACAACAAAGGCTCGGCCAACCTTGGCGTCGCCAAAGCTTGGCCAGCCTTCATCCCATCGGAAGCCCGTGATGACCGACGACAAGATCCGCTGCCCGTGGTGCGGCAGCGACCCGCTCTACGTCGCCTACCACGATAGGGAATGGGGCGTGCCCAGCCGCGACGACGTCCACCTGTTCGAAATGCTGACGCTGGAGGGTGCGCAGGCCGGGCTGTCGTGGATCACCATCCTCAGGAAGCGCGAAGGCTACCGCGCCGCGTTCGACGGCTTCGATCCGGCGCGCGTCGCCGCCTTCACCGACGAAGACGTCGAGCGGCTGCTGCACGACGCGTCCATCGTGCGCCACCGCGGCAAGATCGCGAGTGCGATCGGCAATGCGCGCGTCTTTGTCGAGATGCAGGCGCGCCACGGCCGCTTCGCCGACTGGCTGTGGGACTTCGTCGACGGCGAGCCCGTCGTCAACCGCTGGCAGAGCCTGGCCGACTGCCCGGGGAGCACGCCGCTGTCCGATGAAATCAGCAAGGAACTCAAAAAGGCCGGCATGAAGTTCGTCGGTAGCACCATCGTCTACGCCTTCCTGCAGGCGACCGGGGTGGTGAACGACCATCTCGTGGCCTGCCACCGCCACCCGGACAGGCTCGGCCAACGTTGAGCCGCCCCCTCCCGGGGCCGTCATGACCCTGCATTTGTCGTCTAAATGCGCGACGGCGACGGTCATCGCCACGCGCGCGGTAGGCGCGCGAGGGCAAACCCGTTAAAATTCACTGTTCGGCGCGCCGCGATCACTGAGCGGCAGCGCCTCCAATCCGCTTCGACTGTTCTTCGAAGGAAAGTCAAATGAGCATTCCGAATCAAGCCGGAAGGGCGCTGGTCGTCCTGTCCGGCGGCCAGGACTCGACCACCTGTCTGTTCTGGGCGATCCAGCGCTTCGGCCGCGACGCGGTCGAGGCGGTCACCTTCGACTACGGCCAGCGCCACCGCGTCGAGCTCGACGCCGCGCGCCGCATCGCCCAGATGGCCGGCGTGCGCCAGACCGTCTTGCCGATCGACACCTTCGGCGTGATGGGCGGCAACGCGCTGACCGCGCAGGACATCGAGCCCGAACAAGGCGCGCGCGACGACGCCGACAAGACGCTGCCCAACACCTTCGTCCCGGGCAGAAATCTCGTGTTCCTGACCTTCGCCGCCGCGCTCGCGTGGCAGAAGGGCATGGACCACGTCGTCACCGGCGTCGCGCAGACCGACTACTCGGGCTACCCCGACTGCCGCGAGAACACGCTGAAAGCGCTGGAACTGGCGATCCGCCTCGGCATGGACAGCCGCGTCCAACTTCACGCGCCGTTGATGTTCATGAGCAAGGCCGAGACCGTGCACCTCGCCGAGGAAGTCGGCGCGATGGAAGCGCTCGCCTACAGCCACACCTGCTACAACGGCGCGGTGCCGCCGTGCGGCGTGTGCGCGTCGTGCGAACTGCGCGCCAAGGGCTTCGCCGAAGCCGGCGTGGCGGACCCGCTGGTCGTCCGCACCCGGACCGGGGCTTGAGCATGCGCACCACCCACCTCGCGACGTGCGGCTTCGAGGCCGCGCGCAGCCTGTCCGCCACCGGCCGCCACGGCCACAGCTTCTTCGTCACCGCCGAGAGCCGCGTCGCCGACCTCGCCGAGCTGCGCGAGCGGCTGACGTACGCGTGCGCGCCGCTCGACTACCGCGACCTGGACACGATGATCGCGTCGCCGTCCGACGCGACGCTCGCCGCGTATCTGGCCGACGCGCTCGGCCAACCTTGCGCGCTGAACCTGCGCTCGGCGCCCGATCGCGGCGTCGAACTCGATGAAGACGGCGCGCTGCGCCATTGGCTGTCTACCGGCTTCGAGGCCGCGCACCAGCTGCCTAACGTCGAGCCCGGCCACCAGTGCGGCCGCCTGCACGGCCACGGCTTCAGGGTGCGCCTCGTCGCTTCGGAAGACCACGCGACGATCGCCGCCGCCTGGCAGCCGCAGTTCGAACGGCTGCAGCATCGTTATCTTAACGACATCGCCGGCCTCGAGAACCCGACCAGCGAGGTGCTGGCCGACTGGCTGTGGCAAGGGTTGGCCGAGCCTCTGCCGGGCCTAGCCAAGGTCGAGGTGTTCGAGACGCACACCGCCGGCAGCCGCCGCGACGCTTCGGGCCTGACGATCTGGAAGGAACAGCGCTTCGAGGCGGCCGTGAGCATCGATCAGGATGGCAACTACACCGGCCACAGCTACCTGGTGCGGCTGTACCTGGCCGGCGAGATGGACCAGGTCAGCGGCTGGCTGCGCGACTTCGGCGAGGTCAAGTCGCTGTTCAAGCCGCTGTACAAGCGGCTCGACCACAACCCGCTCGACCAGCTGCGCGGCATCGAGCGAACCGACTGCGCCGGCATCGCCGCGTGGATCGCGGCCAAGCTCACGCCGCTGTTGCCCGAGCTGTCCGCCATCGACCTGTTCGAGAACGCGCATGAAGGCGCGCGTCTGAGCCTGAGGGACCCGCGATGACCTATACGGTGAAGGAAATCTTCTACACGCTGCAGGGCGAAGGCGGCCAGGCCGGGCGTGCGGCGGTGTTCTGCCGCTTCGCCGGCTGCAACCTGTGGAGCGGCCGCGAACAGGACCGCGCGGCGGCGGTCTGCCGCTTCTGCGACACCGACTTCGTCGGCACCGGTCCCGACGGCGGCAAGTTCGCCGACGCGGCAACGTTGGCCGAGCGCATCGCCGAAGAATGGAAAGGCGCGGGCGGCACGCCGTACGTCGTCTGCACCGGCGGCGAGCCGCTGTTGCAGCTCGATTCGGCGCTGCTCGACGCGTTGCACGCGCGCGGCTTCGAGGTCGCGGTCGAGACCAATGGCACGATCACCGCGCCGGCCGGCATCGACTGGATCTGCGTCAGCCCGAAGGGCCAGGCGCCGCTGGTGCAGACCTCGGGCCACGAGCTGAAGCTCGTCTACCCGCAGCTTGATGCGCCTTTGCCGGAAACCCTGGCTGGGCTCGACTTTTCGCACTTCTTCCTGCAGCCGCTCGACGACCCGGACCAGCGCGCCAACACCGAGGCGGCGATCGCCTACTGCATGGCGCACCCGCAGTGGAAGCTGTCGCTGCAGACCCACAAGCTGACCGGCATCCGCTGAGCCGCACCAAGCATTTGAAATCATAAAAGCCGCGTCATGAATGACGCGGCTTTTGTCTTTTGGGCGCGTAGCATGCCCGCTTCACAGAAACTCACACTCTCGGGATTTCGCCAACAATTGCGCGCTTTGGGCTGCGCCCGCCACCTCGTAAGCTCAGGGAAAGACAGCCCGCGGCCCGGCCGGCCGCCCTTTTCCCGAGGAGTCCGCCATGAAACACAAGATCGGCCTCGTCTGCGCGGCGATCGCGCTGAGCAGCAGCCTCGTCGGCTGCGTCGTCGTCCCCGCCCGACACTACGGGCGACCCGTGATCATCGCGCCGGATCGCCACCATCACTACGACCGCGGCGATCGATACGATCGATACGATCGATACGACCGCTACGATCGCCACGACCGACGCGGAGGCCGTGGCCGCTGGTAAGCCCGCCGCCTCATCGCCCGTCCGGATCAGATTGGCCGAGCCCGCCCTCCTCCGCTCCCGGCGGCCGGGCAACAAAAACCCCCGCCATACGGCGGGGGTTTTGCCTTACCCGAACACCAGACGCCCGCCCTCCGCATCGACGTGCACCATCGCCTTCGGCGGATAACTGCCGGCAAGGATGGACTTGGCCAGCGGGTTCTCGATCTCGGCCTGGATCGCGCGCTTGAGCGGCCTTGCGCCGTACACCGGGTCGAAGCCGGCCTCGGCCAACAGCTCGAGCGCCGCGTCGCTGATCTCGAAGCCGAGCTCGAGCCGGGCGAGCCGCTCTTCGAGCCTCGAGAGCTGGATGCGTGCGATCGACTTGATGTGCTTGTCGTCGAGCGCGTGGAACACGACCACCTCGTCGATGCGGTTGACGAACTCCGGCCGGAACTGCGTCTTCACCTCGGTCATCACCGCCAGCTTGATCACCTGGTAGTCGTCGGTCTCCATCGTCTGGATCGCCTGGCTGCCGACGTTCGACGTCATCACCACCACGGTGTTCTTGAAGTCGACCGTGCGGCCCTGGCCGTCGGTCAGCCGGCCGTCGTCGAGCACCTGCAACAGGATGTTGAACACGTCCGGGTGCGCCTTCTCGATCTCGTCGAGCAGGATCACGCTGTACGGCTTGCGCCGTACCTGCTCGGTGAGCTGGCCGCCCTCCTCGTAGCCGACGTAACCCGGCGGCGCGCCGATCAGGCGCGACACCGAATGCTTCTCCATGTACTCGGACATGTCGACGCGCACCAGGTGCTCTTCCGAATCGAACAGGAAGTTCGCCAGCGTCTTGCACAGCTCGGTCTTGCCGACGCCGGTGGGCCCGAGGAACAGGAAGGAGCCGTACGGCTTGTTAGGATCGGCGAGGCCCGAACGGCTACGCCTGATCGCGTCGGCGACGACGCGCACCGCCTCGTCCTGGCCGATCACGCGCTGGTGCAGCACGTCTTCCATGTGCAGCAACTTGTCGCGCTCGCCCTGCAGCATTTTGCTGACGGGGATGCCGGTCGCACGGCTGACGACTTCGGCGATCTCCTCGGCGCCGACCTGCGTGCGCAACAGCCGCATCGGTCTCTGGTCACCCTCGCCCGCCGCTTCGGCGGCTTTCAGCTGCGCCTCGAGCGCCGGCAGCTTGCCGTACTGCAGCTCGGCCAACTTCTGCCAGTCGCCACGGCGTTTCAGGTCTTCCATCTCGACCTTCACGCGGTCGACCTCCTCGCGGATGCTCTGGCTGCCGAGGATGCTCGCCTTCTCGGCCTTCCAGATCTCCTCGAGGTCGGCGTATTCGCGCGACAGCCTGGCGATCTCTTCCTCGATCAGCGTGAAGCGCTTCTGCGACGCCTCGTCGGTCTCCTTGCGCACCGCTTCGCGCTCGATCTTCAGCTGGATCAGCCGGCGGTCGAGCTTGTCCATCGCTTCCGGTTTGGAATCGAGCTCCATCTTGATGCGGCTGGCCGCTTCGTCGATCAGGTCGATCGCCTTGTCGGGCAGGAAGCGGTCGGTGATGTAGCGGTGGCTCAATTCGGCCGCGGCGACGATCGCCGGGTCGGTGATGTCGACGCCGTGGTGGATTTCATACTTTTCCTGCAGGCCGCGCAGGATGGCGATGGTGTCCTCGACCGAGGGTTCGTCTACCAGCACCTTCTGGAAGCGGCGCTCGAGCGCGGCGTCCTTCTCGACATATTTCCGATATTCGTCGAGCGTGGTCGCGCCGATGCAGTGCAGCTCGCCGCGCGCGAGCGCCGGTTTCAGCATATTGCCGGCGTCCATCGCGCCTTCGGCCTTGCCGGCGCCGACCATGGTATGGAGCTCGTCGATGAAGATGAGGGTGCTGCCCTCGTCCTTGGCGAGGTCGGACAGCACCGCCTTCAGCCGCTCCTCGAACTCGCCGCGGTACTTCGCGCCGGCCAAGAGCGCGGCGAGGTCGAGCACCAACAGGCGCTTGTGCTTCAGCGAATCGGGCACCTCGCCATTGACGATGCGCTGCGCGAGCCCTTCGACGATCGCGGTCTTGCCGACGCCCGGCTCGCCGATCAGCACCGGGTTGTTCTTGGTGCGCCGTTGCAGCACCTGGATCGCGCGGCGGATCTCGTCGTCGCGGCCGATCACCGGGTCGAGCTTGCCGAGCCGCGCGCGTTCGGTCAGGTCGAGCGTGTACTTCTTCAGCGCCTCGCGCTGCCCTTCGGCGTCGGCCGAGTCGACGTTGCCGTCGCCGCGCACCGCGTCGATCGCGGCCTTCACCGCCGCCGCGCTGCCGCCGTTCTCCTTCAACAGGCGGCCGGTCTCGCCCTTGTCGTCGAGCAGCGCGGCGAGGAAGAGTTCGCTCGCGATGTAGGCGTCACCCTTCTGCATCGCCGCCTTGTCGGTCAGGTTCAACAGGTTCGCCAGGTCGCGCGACACGGTGATCTCGCCGCCGGTGCCCTGCACCTTGGGCATGCGCTCGATCGCGTTTCTCAACGCGGTCTTGAGGCCCGCGAGGTTCACGCCGGCGCGCGCCAAGAGGCTCGCCACGCCGCCGTCGGCGTCGTCGAGCATCGCGAGCAGCAGATGCTGCGGCTCGATGTAGGCGTTGTCGTTCGCGAGCGCCACGCTCTGCGCATCGGCGATCGCCTGCTGGAATTTGGTCGTCAGTTTGTCGAATCGCATGACATCCTCCTCGATGGGCTTAATCCCTATCTGGGGCAAGGGCTTAGCGATTTCAAGGGTGGCGGTCTAGCCTGAATGAGAAGGCTTTGCGGGGACGACGACGATGACCGCAGCGCGGGTGAAACTGGTGGAGGTCGGGCCGCGCGACGGCCTGCAGAACGAGGCCGTCACGCTGTCGGTCGCGGAAAGGTGCGCGCTGATCACGAGGTTGGCCGAGGCCGGCTTCACCACCATCGAGGCCGGCGCCTTCGTGTCGCCGGACAAGATCCCGCAGATGGCCGACACGGCCGAAGTGCTCGCCGCGCTCGACCTGAAGAGCCCGATCGCCTACCCGGTGCTGGTGCCGAACGACAAGGGCCTCTCCGCAGCGCTCGCGGCCGGCGCGCGCGAGATCTCGGTGTTTGCCGCGGCGAGCGACACCTTCAGCCTGAAGAACATCGGCGTGACCGTCGACGACAGCCTCGCGCGCTACGAGCCGGTGGTGCGCCGCGCGCTCGGCGCGGGCCTTCTGGTGCGCGGCTATGTGTCCTGCGTCGCCGGCTGCCCATACGAAGGCCACGTCGACCCGGAACGCGTCGCCGACGTCGCCGGCGCGCTGTGGGAGATGGGCTGCGACGAGATTTCTCTCGGAGACACCATAGGCACCGGCACGCCGAACACCATCCTCGCCGTGCTCGACGCGGTAGAAGACCGCGTGCCGGTCGCCCAGCTCGCCGGCCATTTCCACGACACCTACGGCATGGCCTCGGCCAACGTCTACGCCGCGTGGCGCGCCGGCGTGTCGACCTTCGACGGCTCGGTTGCCGGCCTCGGCGGCTGCCCTTATGCTCGGGGAGCCGCCGGCAACGTCGCGAGCGAAGACCTGGTCTGGCTGTTCAAGGGTCTCGGCGTCGAAACCGGCGTCGACCTGACGCGCCTGATCGAGGTCGCGTACTGGATTTCGCAGCGCCTCGGCCGCGAACCGGCATCGCGCGTCGCTCGCGCGCTCGCCCCGCACTGAATAGACGACAACACGCCGAATCAAGGCGCGCGCCTTCCTTCCGCTGCCCACCGGCAGCCCTAAAGAAACGCTCGCCGCACGCAAGGAGACCCCATGCAGGCAGCCGTGCCCCACCCGCTCTGGCAACCGTCCGCCGGCCGTATCTCGGCCAGCCATCTCGCCGCTTTCACCCGGCTCGCCGAGACCGTCAGCCGGCGCCACTTTCCCGACTACGACAGCCTGTGGCGCTACAGCACCGAAGACACCGCCGCGTTCTGGTCGCTCGTGTGGGACTACGCCGGCGTCTCGGGCGACAAGGGCTCGGTGCCATTCGACGCCGGCGACAATCTGCGCGACGCGCACTTCTTCCCCGAATCGACGCTTAACTACGCCGAAAACCTGCTGAGACGCAACGACGACGCGCCTGCGCTCTTCTTCCGGGGCGAGACCGAGGTCCGTCGCACGCTGAGCTCGCGCGACTTGAACCAGCTCGTATCAAAGCTGCAACAGGCGATGCGCGACGCCGGGATCAGGGTCGGCGACCGCGTCGCCGGCTTCATGCCCAACCTGCCCGAGACGATCGCGGCGATGCTCGCCGCCGCCAGCCTCGGCGCGATCTGGACCTCGTGCTCGCCCGACTTCGGTATCGACGGCGCGCTCGACCGCTTCGGCCAGACCGAACCGAAGCTGCTGTTCGTGCCGGACGGCTATCTGTACAACGGCAAGCGCATCGACCTTGCCGACAAGCTCGCGGCCGTCGTCAAGGGCCTGCCGACGCTCGAGCGCGTGCTGGTGGTCGACTACCTCGGTAAGGCTCAAGAACTCGCCGCGACGCTGCCGAAGGCGACGCCGCTCGCCGCCTGGCTCGCGCCCTACCAGCCCGAGCCGCTGTTCTTCGAGCGCGTGCCGTTCCGCCACCCGCTGTTCATCCTCTATTCGAGCGGCACCACCGGCAAACCCAAGTGCATCGTGCACGGCCACGGCGGCACGCTGCTGCAGCACCTGAAGGAGCACCAGCTGCACGCCGACCTGCACGAGGGCGACGTGCTGTTCTACTTCACCACCTGCGGCTGGATGATGTGGAACTGGCTGGCAAGTGGCCTCGCTTCCGGCGCGACGCTGATGCTCTACGACGGCTCGCCGTTCGCCGACAACGGCCGGGTGCTGTGGGACTACGCCGAGGAAGCCGGCTGCACCCACTTCGGCACCTCGGCCAAGTACATCGACGCGCTGCACAAGTCCGGGCTCGAACCGGCGCGCGAATGGACGCTCGCGAGCTTGCGCGCGCTGTTTTCCACCGGCTCGCCCTTGGTCGCCGAGAGCTACGAATGGGTGTACCGCGCGGTCAAGGCCGACCTGAACCTCGCGTCGATCTCGGGCGGCACCGACATCGTGTCGTGCTTCGCGCTCGGCAACGCCTGCCTGCCGGTGTACGCCGGCGAACTGCAGTGCCGCGGCCTCGGCATGGCGGTCGACGTCTACAACGACGAGGGCAAGCCGGTGATCGGCGAGAAGGGCGAACTCGTCTGCACGCGCGCCTTCCCGTCGATGCCGGTCGGCTTCTGGCGCGACGACGACGGCGAGAAGTACCGCAAGGCCTACTTCAATCGCTTCCCCGGCATCTGGTGCCACGGCGACTACGCCGAGCTCACCGAGCACGGCGGGCTGATCATCTACGGCCGCTCGGACGCGGTGCTCAACCCGGGCGGCGTGCGCATCGGCACCGCCGAGATCTACCGCCAGGTCGAGGCGTTCGACGAGATCGCCGAGGCGCTGGCGGTCGGCCAGCGCTGGCAGGACGACGAACGCGTCGTGCTGTTCGTCAGGTTGGCCGAGGGCGCCGTGCTCGACGAAGACCTGATCGCGCGGCTGAAGGCGAAGATTCGCGACGGCGCCAGCCCGCGCCACGTGCCGGCCAAGATCGTCGCGGTCGCCGACATCCCGCGCACCGTGTCGGGCAAGATCGTCGAACTGGCGGTGAAGAACGTCATCCACGGCGAGGCGGTCAGCAATGTGTCGGCGCTCGCCAATCCGCAGGCGCTGAAGCTGTTCGAGAACCTGGCCGAGCTGCAGCATTGAAGCACGGGAAGCTCGGCCAACGTTGAACGACAAAAACGCCCCGTTTTCTGACGGGGCGTTTTTGATGGGCGGCGCACTCAGTGGGACGGCGGACTGCGGCGCAACAGTGCGTAGAGCTCGTCCTTGTCGCGCGGGCGCCTGCCCTGCCAGATCAGCGTCCAGCCCGGTTCGGCCAAGCCTTGCGCGCGGGTGCGAACCACCAGGCGCCAGCCGCACGGCGGCTCGGCGCCGCGCTCGAAGGCGGTAAGCGACAGATCACCGTAGTACTGCCACGACAGCCGCGCCAGCAGGTTGTTGCGCTCGGTCGCGACGCAGGCGTTCTTCGCAGCCGGCGGCAGCGCCGCCATCATCTTGTCTACGACCGGCCGGTAGCTCTTGGCCGCGTCGAGCCACGGCAGCCACAGCGTCAGCGCCAAGCCCCAGAACAGCGTGATGCCGGCGGCCCAGTTGGTGACCGCCTGGCGGCCGCGCAGGTGGCGGCGCGTGACCGCCCACAGCCAGACCGCGGTCGCGGCGAGCGCGGCGAGTGTCGCCGGCCACGATACTTGAGGCAGGTAGCCAGGGCTGAAGTAGGCGGCACGCTCGGCCAACTTGGCCGGCCAGCCGAAGTTCATCGCCGCCCAGCCGGCCCAGATCAGCACGCCGAAGAAGCCGAAGGTCATCAGGCCGAACCAGTTCAGGAAGGCCGCCGCGCCGCGCTTGAGCGTGTCCAGTTCGACCGCCGCGAGCACCGCCATCGGCAACAGCAGCGGCAAGGCGTAGGTCGAGCTCTGCCTATCGGACAGCGTCAGCAGGATCAGCGTCACGACGAAGAACAGCAGCGGCAGCTGCAGCAGCGGCTCGTCGAAGCGCCGGCTGCGGTACACCGTCCACGCGGCCAGCGGCCAGGCCGGCCAGGTGTACCAGAGCACCAGCTTCGGGTAATAGCCGAATTCGTGGAAGAAACCGACACGGCCGAAACCGTTCAGCGGGCCGAGCGCTTCCTCGTACCACCAGCGCGCGAACGCGGCCGGCTCGGCGTGAGCGAACAGCCACGGCCACAAGCCGGCCACCGGCAGCGCCAGCAACAACGCCATCGCAAGCGTGATCGCATAGCCCTTGTTACGCCACGCCGAGAACGCAGTCAGCATCAGCGACGACAGCACCAAGAGCGACACTTCGAGCAGGCTGGTCGACAAGAAGGTCAGCACCAGGCCCGCGGCGAGCAAGGCGCCCGCCAGCCCGGGCGCGCGCAAGGACAGCGCCAGCGCATAGAAGGCGATGGCGAAACCGGCGAAGCCGGCGACCGCCGGCGTCATCTGGTGGCCGGTCGCCAACAGCCCGAGGCTGCCGATCAGGATCAGCACCACGCTGCGGCCGTGGCGGCGGCCGATCAGCTCGCGTCCGGTCATGCCGGCGAAGGTCAGGCCGATCGCCATGAACAGCGGCGTCGCGAGCCGCGCGGCGTCGTGCAGCGGCAACAGCCACGGCGAGAACGCGCGCGCGAGCGCGGCGGCGACCCAGTAGTAGAGCGGCGGCGCGTCCAGGTAGGCCTCGCCGTGCACCATCGGCGTCAGCCAGTTGCCGCTGTGCAGCATGTTCAGGATGACGGCGTTGACGAAGGGCTCGTCCGGTTTCCACGGGTCGTGCCCGAGGATGCCCGGCCACAGCCAGACGAAGGTCAACAGCAACAGCAGCCACGGTTTTTCGGTGGGCTGCGGCAGGCCGGCCCGGTTGGTAGAGAAAGTCAGCATGTCGATATGATAACCGCCGGCCGGCGTCTGACGCTCGGGCGGAAAACAATGGCAACAAAAAAGGCAGCCGAGGCTGCCTTTTGCATAGCGGTTCGAGCGGATTAACGCTTGAAGAAGCCGCCGAATTTCTGGTTGAACTTGTCCACGCGACCGGCGGTGTCGACGATCTTCTGTTTGCCGGTGTAGAACGGGTGGCATTCGGAGCAGACTTCCACGTGGAAGGCTTCCTTGCCCATGGTGGACTTGGTCACGAACTTGTTGCCGCAGGAGCAAGTCACGTTGACGTCGAGGTAGTTCGGGTGGATACCGGCTTTCATTGCTTTTCCTTTGCTAAACGGGCACAGGGGTTTTGCCTGCGCTACTGAAACGGATCATTATCCGCCCAAGATTTTCACTTGGCAAGCCGGGCCCCGGGCTCGGCCGACAACGGCATTCAGGCGCGGCGCCAGGTCGTGCCTTGCGGACCGTCTTCGAGCACGATGCCGGCGGCGGTCAGTTCGTCGCGGATGCGGTCGGACTCGGCCCAGTTCTTCGTGGCGCGGGCTTCGCGGCGGGCCGCGATCAGCGCGTCGATGCCGTCTGCCGACAATTCGCCGGCGACGCGGCCGCCTTGCAGGAACTCTACCGGGTCGCGCTGCAACAGGCCGAGCACAGAGCCCAGCGCCTTCAGTAGGCCCGCCTGTTCGGCCGAGCCGCTCTTGTTCGCTTCGCCGGCCAGTTCGAACAGCACCGCCAGCGCCTCTGCGGTGTTGAAGTCGTCGTCCATCGCCGCCTTGAAGCGCGCCGCGTGCGGGTCGGCCCAGTCGATGGCGACATCCAACGGCGCGGTGGTCTTCAGCGCGGTATAGAGCCGCGTCAGCGCATGCTTGGCGTCGTCCAGGTGCGCGTCAGAATAATTCAGCGGACTGCGGTAGTGCGCGCGCAGGATGAAGAAGCGCACGACTTCGGCGTCGTACTTTTGCAGCACCTCGCGGATGGTGAAGAAGTTGCCCAGGCTCTTGGACATCTTCTCGTTGTCGACGCGGATGAAGCCGTTGTGCAGCCAGTAATTGACAAATTGATGACCGTGCGCGCCTTCGGACTGCGCGATCTCGTTCTCGTGGTGCGGGAACTGCAGGTCGGCGCCGCCGCCGTGGATGTCGAAATGGTCGCCGAGCAGTTTCTCGCTCATCACCGAGCACTCGATGTGCCAGCCCGGACGGCCGTCGCCCCACGGACTGGTCCAGGACGGTTCGCCCGGCTTGGCGGCCTTCCACAGCACGAAGTCGAGCGGGTCGCGTTTGTTCAGATCGACGTCGACGCGCTCGCCGGCGCGCAGATCCTCCAGACTCTTGCCCGACAGCTTGCCGTAGCCTTCGAACTCGCGCACCGCGTAGTAGACGTCGCCGTTGGCGGCGGCATAGGCCTTGCCGTTGGCGATCAGCCTCTCGATCATGTCGACCATGCCCGGCACGTGCTCGGTCGCGCGCGGCTCAAAGTCGGGGCGGATGATGCCGAGCGCGTCGCTGTCCTCGTTCATCGCGTCGATGAAGCGCTGCGTCAATTCGCCGATCGCCTCGCCGTTCTCGGCGGCGCGCTTGATGATCTTGTCGTCGATGTCGGTGATGTTGCGCACATAGGTCAGGTCGTAGCCGTCGGCGCGCAGCCAGCGGGCGACCATGTCGAACACCACCATCACCCGCGCGTGCCCGAGATGACAGTAGTCGTACACCGTCATGCCGCACACGTACATGCGCGCCTTGCCGGCTTCGATCGGTTGGAAGACTTCTTTCTGTCGGGTCAGCGTATTGAACAGGGTCAGCATCGTTGCGGGCGCCATCGGGGTGACTGGAAAACGTTAGAGTGTAACATGACAGGGCTCGGCCAACCTTGGCCGAGCCCGCTTGCGGATCAGGCCGGCTTGAACGCGTCCTTCAGGCCGACGGTGCGGTTGAACACGACCTTCTTACCCGGCTGGTGGTCACGGCGGTCGGTGACGAAGTAGCCGACGCGCTCGAACTGGTAGCGCGATTCGGGCGCCGCGTCCTTCACGCACGACTCGATGTAGCCGGTGACGACCTTCAGCGAGTCCGGGTTCAGGAACTGCAGGAATTCGACGTACTGGCCGTCTTCGCCGCGCACCGCGTCAGGGCGCGCCTCGTTGAACAGGCGCTCGTAGAGGCGGACTTCCGCCTCTACCGCGTGCTCGGCGCTCACCCAGTGGATCACGCCCTTGACCTTGCGGCCTTCCGGATTTTTACCCAAGGTGTCGGGGTCGATAGAGCACTTCAGCTCGACGACACGGCCGTCGGCATCCTTGACCACTTCGTCGCACTTGATCACGTAAGAGTAGCGCAGGCGCACTTCACCGCCGGAGGTCAGGCGCTGCCATTTCGGCGGCGGCACCTCGGCGAAGTCGTCGCGGTCGATGTAGATCTCGCGCGCGATCGGCACGTCGCGCTCGCCGAATTCCGGATGGTGCGGGTGGAACGGCGCGCTGCGGCTGGCGGTCACGCCTTCTTCGAAGTTGGTCAGCGTGAGCTTAATCGGGTCGAGCACCGCCATCACGCGCGGCGCCTCGGATTCGAGCGCGTCGCGTACCGCGCCTTCGAGAATCGGGAAGTCGACCACGTTCTCGCTCTTGGACACGCCGATGCGCTGTGCGAACAGCTTGATGCCGTCCGGGCTGTAGCCGCGGCGGCGCATGCCGGCGAGCGTCGGCATACGCGGGTCGTCCCAGCCGGACACCACGCCGTCGACCACCAGCTGGTTCAGCTTGCGCTTCGAGGTCAGCGCGTACATCAGATGCAGGCGCGAGAACTCGTACTGGCGCGGGTGGCAGTCGATGCTGATGTTGTCGAGCACCCAGTCGTACAGCGGACGGTGGTCTTCGAACTCGAGCGTGCACAGGCTATGCGTGATGCCCTCGAGCGCGTCCGAGATGCAGTGCGTGTAGTCGTACATCGGGTAGATGCACCACTTGTCGCCGGTACGGTGGTGGTGCGCGCGGCGGATGCGGTAGATCGCCGGGTCGCGCATATTGATGTTGCCGCTGGCCATGTCGATCTTCAGCCGCAGCGTCTTGCTGCCATCCGGGAACTCGCCGTCACGCATGCGCGTGAAGAGGTCGAGGTTCTCGTCGACGCTGCGGTTGCGGTACGGGCTCTCGTGGCCCGGCTCGGTCAGCGAGCCACGGAATTCGCGCATCTCGTGGGCCGACAGGTCGCAGACGAAGGCCTTGCCCGATTCGATCAGCTCTACCGCGTAACCGTACAGCGCGTCGAAGTAGTCGGACGCGAAGCGCACCTCGCCGTCCCAGTGAAAGCCGAGCCACTCGACGCTTTCCTTGATCGCCTGCACGTACTCGTCGGATTCCTTCTCCGGGTTGGTGTCGTCCATGCGCAGGTGGCACACGCCGCCGAACTCGTCGGCGATGCCGAAGTTCAGGCAGATCGCCTTCGCGTGGCCGACGTGCAGGTAGCCGTTCGGCTCCGGCGGGAAGCGCGTGACGATCCGGCCGTGCTTGCCCGAGGCCAGGTCGTTCTCGATGATGGTCTTGATGAAGTGCTTGACCTCGACCGCGTCGGCGGCCGGCTTGGCGTGTTTTTCGCTCATGTTCTTCGCTTCAAAGCGCCGCCGGGAACCCGACGGCGGACGATCGGTAGGCGGGCATTTTACCCGATTTATCGCACTGCAACGCGGGGCGCGCCGTCCGCAAGGCGGCCGACCACGCGCGCGTAGCCGAAGCCGGCGGCGTGAAAGCGCGCGAGCACCGCGTCGGCCGCCTCGGGCGCGACCGCGGCGAGCAAGCCGCCGCTCGTCTGCGCGTCGGCGAGCACGCGGCGCTGCCAGTCCGGCAGATCCGGCGCGAAGTCGACGTGATCGCCGAAGCTCGCGAGGTTGCGCTCGATCGCGCCGGGACCTATGCCTTGGCGGGCCAGCGGCAGCGCCTCTTCGATGACGGGGACCAGGTCGAATTCGATTTCGGCCGCGAGGCCCGCGCCGCGGCAAATTTCCAGCAGATGGCCCAGGAGGCCGAAGCCGGTGACGTCGGTCAGCGCGTGGACCTCGGCCAACGTTCCCAGTTCTGCGCCTACGGTATTCAGTTGCGTGGTCGACGCGATCAGCGCGGCGTAGCCGGCATCGTCGAGGATGCCCTTCTTCATCGCCTGCGCGAGCACGCCGACGCCGAGGCCCTTACCGAGGATCAGCACGTCGCCGGCACGCGCGTCGCTGTTGCGCTTGACCTGTTCGGGGTGGACCAGGCCCATGCCGACGAGGCCGTAGATCGGCTCGGGCGCGTCGATCGAATGGCCGCCGGCGATCGGGATGCCGGCGGCGCGGCACACCGCCTCGCCGCCATCGAGGATCTTGCGGATCGTCTCTACCGGCAGCGTGTTCACCGGCATGCCGACGATGGCCAGCGCCATGATCGGCTTGCCACCCATCGCGTAGATGTCGGACAGCGCGTTGGCCGCGGCGATGCGGCCGAAGTCGAAAGGATCGTCGACGATGGGCATGAAGAAGTCGGTGGTCGCGATCAGCGCCTGGCTGTCGTTGAGCCGGTAGACCGCCGCGTCGTCGCTCGTTTCGGTGCCGACCATCAGGTCGGGGAACACGCCCTTCTCTCGCGCGTCGCCGAGGATGGCCTCGAGCACCGACGGCGCGATTTTGCAGCCGCAACCGCCGCCGTGAGACAATTGCGTCAATTTCACTTCCGACATCGTCGATTCCCCGATTTTCCATGCTTTTCAAGACCGCTAACGTAGCACAGATCGCCCGTTTCGACGAAGTCATCGACGTGCGCTCGCCGGCCGAATATGCCGAGGACCACATCCCCGGCGCGCTCAGCTGCCCGGTGTTTTCCGACGACGAGCGCGCGCGCGTCGGCACGCTGTACAAGCAGGTGTCGCCGTTCGAGGCGCGCAAGGTCGGCGCGGCGATCGTCGCGCGCAATATCGCGCATCATCTGGATACCGTGCTGCACGACAGGCCGAAGAACTGGAAGCCGCTAATCTACTGCTGGCGCGGCGGCCAGAGGAGCGGCGCGATGGTGACCATCCTGTCGCAGATCGGCTGGAGCGCCCACCAGCTCGAGGGCGGCTACAAGGCCTACCGGCGCGACGTGCTCGACACCTTGGCCGAGCTGCCGGCGCGCTACGCCTTCAGGGTGATCTGCGGGCCGACCGGCTCGGGCAAGAGCCGTTTCCTCGACGCGCTCGCCGCGTCCGGCCATCAGGTGCTCGACCTCGAAGGCCTCGCGCGCCACCGCGGCTCGGTGCTCGGCAAGCTGCCGGGCGAGGCGCAGCCGGCGCAGAAGGGCTTCGACTCGCTCTTGCTTGCCGCGCTGAAAACGCTCGACCCGGCGCGCCCGGTCTACATCGAATCAGAGAGCAAGAAGATCGGCTGCGTCAGCCTGCCGGACTCGCTGTACGCGGCGATGCACTCGGCCGACTGCCTGCTCGTCGACGTGCCGCTCACCGAGCGGGTGCGCTTTCTGCTTGAAGACTACGACTTTTACCTCGCCGACCCCGAGCGGCTGGTCAAGCAGCTCGGTTTCCTGAAAGGCCTGCACCCGAACGAGGTGCTGAACGGCTGGGCGGAACTCGCGCGCGCCGGGCGCTTCGCCGAGCTGGTCGAAGAACTGCTGACCCGCCACTACGACCCGCTCTACTGGCGCTCGATGACGCGCCACTACCCCTCCCTCGCGGGCGCGCCGACGCTGCGGCTCGAAAGCCTGGCCGCCGCCGCGCTCGCCGAGGCCGCCGGCGCGCTCGATGCTTAAGGCTCGGCCAACCTTGCAGAGCACCCGATGAGCCCCACCGCAACGCTCGCCTGGCAGGACGGCCAGCCCTATTCCGAAGCCTTCGGCGACGTGTACTTCGCGCGCGCCAGCGGCCTCGCCGAAACCCGCCACGTCTTTCTCGACCACAACCGGCTGCCCGGGCGCTTCGCCGCGCTGGCCGAAGGCGAAGTGTTCACCATCGGCGAGACCGGCTTCGGCACCGGCCTCAACTTCCTCGCCGCGTGGCAATGCTTCGCGGAGTACGCGCCCGAAGGCGCCAGGCTCGCGTTTGCAAGCGTCGAGAAATACCCGCTCGCGCGCGACGACCTGATCCGGGCGCTCGCGCTGTGGCCGGAGTTGGCCGAGCTGTCCGAACAACTGATAAACCAGTACCGCAGCCTGCCGGCAGGCTTTCACCGCTTCGTGTTCGATAAAGGCCGCGTGACCTTGACCTTGATGGTCGGCGACGCGCTCGAGCGCTATCCGGAACTCGACGGCCAAGTCGACGCGTGGTTCCTCGACGGCTTCGCGCCGTCCAGGAACCCCGAGATGTGGCGGCCCGAGCTGTTTGCGCTGATGGCCGAGAAATCGGCGCCAGGCGCGACGTTCTCGACCTTCACCAGCGCCAGCTTCGTGTGCCGCGGCCTCGCCGACGCGGGCTTCGCGGTCGAGAAGGTGCCAGGCTACCGCCACAAGCGCGAGATGAGCCGCGGCGTACTCACGACCCCGTCCGAATCCGCCTGGCGCGCGCCGTGGTACGGCCGCCCGGCCTCGAACTTCAAGGACAAGACCGTCGTCGTCGTCGGCGGCGGCATCGCCGGCGCGTCTACCGCCGCCAGCCTCGCCGCGCGCGGATGGCGCGTGACTTTGCTCGAGAGACACGACGCGCTCGCGCGCGAAGGCTCGGGCAACCCGCAGGGCGTGCTGTACGCGAAGCTGTCGCCGCACTTCACACCGCTGACCTGGCTGTTGCTCGCCGGCATGGGCTACAGCCGGCGCGTGCTGGATCGATATCTCGCCGACGCTTCAGACTGCTGGCAGCCGTGCGGCGTGCTGCAGCTCGCCTTCGACGACGCGGAAACTAAACGCTTGAAAGGCTTGGCCGAGGCCGGTTTCCCACAAGACTTCCTGCGCTTTGTCACCGCCGCCGAGGCGGGCGACATCGCCGGCGTACCGCTCGAACAGGACGGGCTGTTCTTTTCCGAGGCCGGCTGGCTGAATCCGTCGGCGCTGGTCGCCGCGCTCGCGAACCATCCTGACATCACGGTGCGCACCGCCAGCGGCGTGCTCGAACTCGACCACGACGAGGCCAACGGCCTGTGGACCGCGCGTGGCAGCGACGGCACGCTCGCCGTCGGCGAAGCGGTCGTCCTGTGCCAGGCAGCCGATACCGTACGCTTTGCCGCCACCGCCCACCTGCCGCTCAAAGCTATCCGCGGCCAGGTCAGCGAGCTCCCTGAATCCGAAAAAGCCCCTTTGAAGACCGTGCTGTGCGGCGAAGGCTATATCGCGCCGGCGCGCCGTGGCCGGCACACGCTCGGCGCGAGCTTCAACTTCGAGCGCCGCGACACCGAACTGTCGGCCGACGAACACGCGGGCAATCTCGCGATGCTGGCCAAACTATCGCCGGTGCTGTTCGAAGGCTTAGACGCCGGCTCGGCCAACGTCGAGAAGCTCGCCGGCCGCGTCGCGCTGCGCGCGACCACGCCCGACTATCTACCGCTGGTCGGCCCGGTCGCCGACGCGACGAGGTTGGCCGAGGTCTACTCGCCGCTCGCCAATGACGCGACGCAGAAGCTGACCGATCCGGCGCCGTGGCTGCCAGGGCTCTACGTCAACGCCGGCCACGGCGCGCGCGGCATGGTCACCGCGCCGCTGGCCGGCGAAATGATCGCCGGCTATCTGGAAAACGAACCGATGCCGGTGTCGCGCGCGCTGGTCGACGCGCTGTCGCCTAACCGCTTCGCGATCCGCGCGCTGATGCGCGGCAAGAAGGCCGGCAAGACGCGCGACTGACGCGGGCTCGGCCCCGCGAGCCGGCCGATACATTCGAAGGTTGGCCGAGTCCATCCTCCTCGTCTGACGGCCCCGCTCCCGGCTCGGCCGACCCTGCAACGAAAAAAGCCCCGCGGGCAGAGCCGCGGGGCTTTTTGTCTGTGGCTCGGCCAAGGTCAGGCCGGCAGCGCCTCTGCGTGCGGCTCGAGCGACGCGCGGATGTCTTCCGGCACCGGCACCGCCTTGCCGCTCGTGTAGTCGACCCACACCAGCGTCACCTCGCCGGTCGCGTACACGGTGCCCGGGTCGTCGTCGCGGTAGAAGTGGTGGCGCAATTTCAAACTACTTCGGCCGAGCTTTTCGAGCTCGATCGTGATGCGCAAGGTCCCCGGGTAGACCAGTTCCTTGCGAAAGCTGCAGCCGGTCGAAGCCAGCACCGGGCCGGTGCCGGCCGGGTCGATCGAGTAGCCGAACGCCTCCAGCCAGTCGAGGCGGATCTGTTCGAGGTAGCGGAAATAGGTGGTGTTGTTGACGTGGCCGACCGCGTCCATGTCGCCCCAGCGCATGACGATGCGCCCCTCGGCGACCACCGGATAGTGCTTGTCCATAAGAGCCCTCTTCTTCGTGTTGTCAGACGACATGGTAACGCGCGTGAGCGTTTCTTCCCAAGGCCGGACAAACAAAAACCCCGGCCGCAGGGACCGGGGTCGTCGAATGGGCAGGCTTGCCTTACATCACCAGCTTGGCGCCGGTGAACACCATCATGATCGCCAGCATCGGGCGCAGCCATTTTTCGGCCACCTGACGCGTCAGGTGCGAGCCGAGCCAGATGCCGGGCAAGGAACCGATCAAGAGGTTGCCCAACAGGTGGTAGTCCATATTGCCCATGCTGGCGTGGCCGAGGCCGGCGACCAGCGTCAGCGGCACCGCGTGAGCGATCTCGGTGCCGACGAGGCGCGCGGTCGGCAGCAGCGGGTAGAGCGCGAAGATCACCAGCGTGCCGAGCGCGCCGGCACCGATCGAGCTGAGCGTGACCACGAAACCGAGCATGACGCCGACTGCCAGCGTCGGCAGCCTGGGCAGGTGGTCGGCCGGCTTGGGCGTGCGGTTCTTCAGCAGCAGCTTGAGGATGTACGGTTTGAACAGGATCGCCACGGCGGTCAGCATCAGCGCGAAGCCGAGCATGACACGGATCAGCTTGTTGACGGTGGCGGTATCCAGCCCGAGGTTGGACAGGCCCCACACGGTCAGCAACGCCGTCGGCACGCTGCCGGCGGCGAGCCAGCCGGTGATGCGCCAGTCGATATTGCGGTGGCGTTGGTGCACCCAGACCCCACCCGTCTTGGTGATGCAGGCGTACAGGAGGTCGGTCCCGACCGCGGTGGCCGGGTTGATGCCGAAGCCCAACAGGATGGGCGTCATCAAGGAGCCGCCGCCGACGCCGGTCAGACCGACGACGAAACCGACCACCAGGCCTGCCACGATATAAGCCAACTCCACAGACCCGCTCCTCGCACTTTATTGCTTATTGATGATGCGATGCTAACCGATAGCGATATAACGCTTTAGATTGTTTTATTTTTCTTTTATTCCCAAAAAAGATCATCGCAGCGCGCCGCTACCGCAAAAAACGGCATCACTGCACGCCTTTGCTTGATTTTCTGGAAAATGGCACAGGCTATGCCCAGGCTCGGCGAAACGGTTTTCCGCCCGAAGAGACCATGAAAATGGAATAACCATGTGAACGGTAAGCGATAGGCGATTCTAGAAATAAGGACATGGCAATTTGCCGCGACAGGAAGGCCGGCGGCACGGCCTGCCGCAGCGTGGCAATGTCCCCCGCCGGAACAAGACAGGAATCTGCATCAGCAAACGGCTCAAGCCGCTGGCGAAGTTCGCCCGGCACTTTAACCGATGCGCTGCCTACGTCGACCGCAAGAAGCGACAGAAACAAGGCGTCATCAAACACAAAAAGCGGGAGGTTTTTCACCTCCCGCTTTTTGCCGCTGCCGGCCCGAATTCACGCCGACGCCAGCGGGCGCTCAATCGCGATCTTTGTACCAGCCGCGGTGACGGCCATGGTCGTGACGACGATGATGGCGCTTTTTGTACACGTAGCGCGTTTCCTGCTTGCGGCCATAGTCGTGACCGATCGCCGCACCGGCGCCGCCGCCGATCGCGCCGCCGAGAATCGCGCCGTTGCGACCTCCGACCGAATCACCGATCGCCGCACCGGCCGCGCCGCCGAGCGCGCCGCCGATAATGGTCGAGCCGCTGCCGGCGTACGCCGCGCCGGCGGCCAGGGAAAGCATCAGTGCAGCAGGAACAAGGAGGGTACGTTTCATGACGGAAGTTCTCCGCTTTGTTGTCATGGAGCGATCGTATCGCGCCCCGCCGGTTCGGGTTGTAAATAACTATTAGCAATTGTTGAGACGGGTAGCGAACAACACGCCATCTTCGTTTAAAGATCCACTTCATCCATGGCGGCAGGGCAAAAAAAGACAACAGGATATCTTTTGGCATAGCGCGCTGCTGGAGTGCCGCACAAGAACGTCTATATCATTCGTCGCAATGCCTATGCTGAAAGTGATGGCGTAAAAGTAACAAAGCTGCCCGAAGATGCTGGGGCCGGCTTGTTCAAGGCCTCCGCTTCGCGTGATCGGTTCGCGAACGGCCGGGCTCCACATCTATTTCGCCATCGACGAACCAACACCTGCGCGGCCCCAGGCAGGCGGACGCGTGGACGGTTTGAGAGAGGATTGAGCATGATTGGCCGTGACCAAATGCACCGCGATTGGGTCGCCATACTCCGGTCCGCGCACAGCCGCGCCTTGTCTAATACTCCTCTGAAAACAACAGCCGATTGCCGCAACGCGGACGCCCGACGAAAGCGCGAGGCCATCGACTCCGTTTTAGACGCCATTTTCGGCGCGCGGGACGGCCCTCAATGACTCGTCCCTTCGCGTCGACGCATGCCCAAAGCCGCCTCGCGCTTTCATCGGCCACGCTCCCTACCCGCCGCCGAAGGTTTATTTTCCGATGCCCCGCGATAAGACCGGCACGATAGATTGGCCAATCGCTTTGACCGCAACCCATCCCATCAATGGCTGTCAACGCCATGAAAAACCTCCGGACTGCGTATATAGCGGGAAGCCGATCCGGATACAGGCAAGGTCAGACCGAATCGCGGTGCGGGCTTTGCAACGTCGCGACGCATCGACAGCAATCCTCAAAGCCGGCGCCTCAAACGGCCGCCGGCGAGACAACCCGGCCGAGCAGCGCTGACACGGCTTACCTCTATGAAGCAGAGGCCTTGATCAAGGCGAATAGCGAGGGAAATCTGGCGATAGGTCCGGAGACAGGGAAATGAAAAAACCCGCAAACGTTTTGCGTTTGCGGGTTCTCAATAGACTGGCGGAGAGAGGGGGATTCGAACCCCCGTCAGGGTATTACCCTGAACACGCTTTCCAGGCGTGCGACTTCAACCACTCATCCACCTCTCCGTGGCCTGCTTTTTCAGCAGAGGCGCGCAGTATATAAGGGCTTCCGTCGTATTGCAAGCTCGTCATTCGGTCGCGCGATAAGCTCGGTGCGCGAGGCATTCCGCGTGATAGGCGGCGATGCCGGCGCGTTCGTGGTGCAGCCACGCGGCGATCGCACCGGCGAAGCGCGGGTCGGCGATGCGGTGGGTCGAACGCGTGAACACCGGCTCGAAACCGCGCGCGAGCTTGTGTTCGCCCTGCGCGCCGCCTTCGAACACTGCCAGCCCCTCGGCGACCGCCAGCTCAATCCCGGCGTAATAGCACAGCTCGAAGTGCAGGCAGTCGACGTGTTCCAGCGCGCCCCAGTAACGGCCGTATAGCCGCTCCTTGTCGACGAGGAACCAGCTCGCGGCGATCGGTTTGCCATCGCGTTCGGCGACGACCAGCCGTACCGCTTCGGGCAAGGCTCGGCCAAGCTTTTCGAAGAAGGCAAGATTCAGATAGGGATGCGAGCGGTGTTCGCGGTAGGTGTTGCGGTAGCACGCGGCGAAGAACGCCCAGTCGGCACTCGTCGTCGCGTGGCCGCCCTTCACGCGCACCGTAATGCCGGCGTCCATGACACGCCGCCGCTCCTGGCGGATCTTCTTCCGCTTGTCGCGACTCAGTGTATCGAGGAAGTCATCGAAGTCGCGGTAGCCGCGATTGAACCAGTGGAACTGCACGCCGTCGCGCAGCAGCCAGCCGCGCTCGGCCAACGTTTGCGCCTCGTCCTCGGCAGGGAACAGCACGTGTGCCGATGCAATGTCGCCCTCGTCCTGCAATTCTTCCAGCGCCGCGATCAGCGCCACGCGCTGCTTGGCGTCGCCGAGAAAGCGCGGCCCGGCGATCGGCGTGAACGGCGAGGCGACGACCAGCTTCGGGTAGTAGTCGAGACCGGCGCGCTGGTAGGCCTCGGCCCACGCCCAGTCGAACACGTATTCGCCGTAGGAATGGTCTTTCAGATACACCGGGCAGGCGGCGACACCCTCCCCGGTATACAGCGGCATCGGCAGCCAGCCGGTGCCGTCGCCGACCGAGCCGCTGGCCTCCAGCGCCGACAGCCACGCCTTGCCGACGAACAGCCCGCCCGGCGCATCGGGGCTCGGCCAAGCTTCGATGCCCGCCACGCTTTCACCTCTTCTGACCTGCACACGCACTCCTTTGCCTGCAACGCGCTGCGCTGCGGTAAAATCGGCACATTCCCATTGTGTCGATAGCGTTCAAGATGCGACTTGCCCTGGCCCAGTTCAACCCCGTCGTCGGCGATATCGCCGGCAACACCCGCAAAATCCTCGACCTCGCGCACGAGGCGATCGCGGCCGGCGCCGACGTGCTGGTCACGCCCGAGCTCGCGCTGACCGGCTACAGCCCGGAAGACCTGTTGCTGCGCGACCACTTCTACCGCGCGGTGGCGGGCGCGCTCGATGAATTGCTCGAGCTGGACGGCATCACGCTGGTGGTCGGCCACCCGGTCAAGCTCGGCAACGAGCGCTTCAACGCGGCGACCGTGCTGCGCGATGGAAATAGGCTCGGCCAGTACCACAAGATGCTGCTGCCGAACGACGAAGTGTTCGACGAGTGCCGCTACTTCACGCCGGGCGCGTCGCCGCTGGTGTTCGAGCACAAGGGCGTGAAGCTCGGCGTGCTGATCTGCGAGGACGTGTGGTCGGTCGAGCCGGCGTCCGAGGCGCTCGACGTCGGCGCCGAGGCGCTGCTGGTGCTGAACGCGTCGCCGTTCCACCGCAACAAGATCGAGACGCGCCACGATACGGTGCGCTACCGCTGCGAGGAGACCGGCCTGCCGATCGCCTACGTCAACCTCAACGGCGGCCAGGACGAACTGGTGTTCGACGGCGCGTCGTTCGCGATGAACCGCGCGGGCGAAGTCGTCGCGCAGGCCGCGACCTGCGCCGACGAACTGCTCCTCGTCGACTTCGCCGACGGCGACTTCCTGCCGGGCAAGAAGGCGGCGCTGCCCTGTCAAATCGAGAGCGTCTACCAGGCGCTGGTGGCCGGCGTACGCGACTATATCGGCAAGAACGGCTTCCCGGGCGTGCTGCTCGGCCTGTCGGGCGGCGTCGATTCGGCATTGACGATGGCGATCGCCGTCGACGCGTTAGGCGCCGACAAGGTGCACGCGGTGATGATGCCGAGCCGCTATACGGCCGACATCAGCGTCGACGACTCGCGCGACATGGTCGCCCGCCTTAACGTCAAGTACGACGAGATCGAAATCTGGCCGATGTACGAGCAGTTCATGAACGCGCTCGCGTCGAATTTCGACGGCCTGCCGGTCGACGCGACCGAAGAGAACCTGCAGTCGCGCATCCGCGGCGTGCTGTTGATGGCGCTGTCGAACAAGTCCGGCAAGCTGGTACTGACCACCGGCAACAAGTCGGAGATGACCACCGGCTACGCGACGCTGTACGGCGACATGGCCGGCGGCTTCGCGGTGCTCAAGGACGTCGCCAAGACGCTGGTCTACCAGCTGTGCGCGTGGCGCAACGACCAGTCCGAGGTGATTCCGTCAAGAATCATTACCCGGCCGCCTTCCGCGGAACTGCGCCCCGATCAGGTCGACCAAGATAGTCTGCCGCCCTACGATGTGCTCGATGCCATCATGGCGCGCTATGTGGAAGACAACCGCTCCGCCGACGAGATCGTCGCCGAGGGCTTCGCCGAGGCCGACGTGAAGAAGGTGGTGCGGCTCTTGAAGATCAACGAATACAAGCGCCGCCAGGCGCCGGTCGGCCCGCGCATCACGCAGCGCGGTTTCGGCAAGGACTGGCGCTACCCGATCACGAACCGGTTTTCGTGAGCGGCACTGAACAAGGATGCGCATGAAAAAGACCCTGATCGCCCTCGCCCTCGCGCTGCCCGTGTCGGCCCACGCGGCCGCCGTCGCGCAGCTGAAGGCCTTCGTAGCCAGTACCAAGACGCTGTCGGCCGACTTCACGCAGACCGTCACCGGCGGCGGCCGCCAGGAAACCGCGTCGGGCACGCTGGAAATCGCGCGCCCCGGCAAGTTCCGCTGGAGCTACGGCAAGCCGTACCAGCAGCTGATCGTCGGCGACGGCAAGACGCTGTGGCTGTACGACCAGGAGCTCGCGCAGGTGACGAAGAAGTCGCTCGACGCGGCGCTCGGCTCGAGCCCGGCGGCGCTCTTGGCCGGCAACAACGCGATCGAGCGCGACTACACGCTGCGCGAGACCGGCAAGCAAGGCGGGCTCGAGTGGCTGGCCGCGAGCCCGAAGAACAAGGACAGCGGCTTCGCCGAGATCAAGATGGGCTTCGCCGCCAAGCAGCTCAAGCAGATGGAACTGACCGACAGCTTCGGCAACGTCACGCGCATCGCCTTCTCCAAGCTGAAGAAAAACCCGGCGATCGCCGCCAGCCACTTCCGCTTCACGCCGCCGGCCGGCGTCGACGTGATGAACGGCGACTGAGCCCGTGAGCGATCTTTTCCACACCGAACCGAAGAAACCGTTGGCCGAGGCGCTGCGCCCGGCCACCCTGGACGAGGTCGTCGGCCAGCAGCACCTGATCGGCCCGGGCAAACCGCTGCGTCTCGCGGTCGAGGCCGGCGTGCCGCACTCGATGATCCTGTGGGGCCCGCCCGGCGTCGGCAAGACCACGCTGGCGCGCATCCTCGCGCGCAGCTTCGACGCCGAGTTCATCCCGATCTCGGCGGTGTTCTCCGGCGTGAAGGACATCCGCGAAGCGGTCGACCGCGCGCAGGCGGTGTTGGCGCAATCGGGCCGCGCGACCATCCTGTTCGTCGACGAAGTCCACCGCTTCAACAAGGCGCAGCAGGACGCCTTCCTGCCCTACGTCGAATCCGGCCTGTTCACCTTCATCGGCGCGACCACCGAGAACCCGTCGTTTGAAGTCAATTCGGCGCTGTTGTCGCGCGCGCAGGTCTACGTGCTCGACAGCCTCTCCGACGGAGAACTGAAGGCGTTGCTGGCGCGCGCCCGCGCCAAGGGCACCTTGGCCGAGCTCGACTTCGACGACGACGCCATCGACACGCTGACCGGCTACGCCGACGGCGACGCGCGGCGCTTCCTGAACCTGCTCGAACAGACGCGCACCGCCGCGCTCGCGCGCAAGGTTGGCCGAGTGTCGGCCGCCTTCCTCGCCGAAGTGCTGACCGTCAACGCGCGGCGCTTCGACAGGGGCGGCGACGCGTTCTACGACCAGATCTCCGCATTGCACAAATCGGTGCGCGGCTCGAGCCCCGACGGCGCGCTGTACTGGCTCTCCCGCATGCTCGACGGCGGCGCCGACCCGCGCTACATCGCGCGGCGCTTGGTGCGCATGGCGTGGGAAGACATCGGCCTGGCCGACCCGCGCGCGGCGCGCGTGGCGCTCGACGCGGCCGACACCTACGAACGACTCGGCAGCCCGGAGGGGGAACTCGCGCTCGGCCAGGCAGCGATCTACCTCGCGGTGGCGGCCAAGAGCAACGCTTCATACAAAGCGTATAATGAGGCACGCGCCTTCGTTAAACAGGATAAATCGCGGCCGGTGCCGGTGCATCTGCGCAACGCGCCGACCAAGCTGATGAAGGAGCTGGGCTACGGTCACGACTACCGCTACGCCCATAACGAACCCTACGCCTACGCCGCCGGCGAGACCTACCTGCCCGAAGGGCTGGAAGACGTCAGCTGGTACGAACCGACCGATCGCGGTCTCGAAGCGAAAATCGGCGAAAAACTGGCATTTTTGCGCCAACTCGATGAAGAAGCATCGAAAGGGACATGACCACCACAAGTGGCGGATCGAAGCGCGCGCCGCGCGCACGCTGGTCGAGCACCTGAACCGGCACGAACACCCGCCACGCTATCAGCTCGGGCCGCACCGCGAGGCGCCCGACTACAGCCTGCGCGTCATGACCGCGCTGTTCGCCTGGCATTTCGTCGGACTCGAAGTCACCCACCTGTACGCGAGCGAACAGGCGGCGGCCAAGCTCAACGGCTCGGTGCCGCCGCCCGACCGCGGCCAGCCGGCCCCCAGCCGCGACGAAAGGCTGGCGAGGCTGGACCAGTCGATCGCCGACAAGAACGCCAAGTACGCGGCCTACGCGCTCAAACCCTGCTGGCTGTTGATCTGCAACGCCGACGCCGGCATCTCGGGCGCGATGTGGCGCGACTACCTGGCCGGCCGCAATTTTTCGGACAGTCCGTACGCGAAGATCTGGCTGATCGCCGACGGACGCCACCTCATCAACATCAAATAAGCACGGACCCACCATGCTCGACATCCAACTGCTCCGCTCCGACCTCGCCGCCGTGGCCGAACGCCTCGCCAGCCGCGGCTACCCCCTCGACACCGACGCCTTCGCCGCCCTAGAAGGCGAACGCAAGGCGCTGCAGACGCGCATGCAGGAACTGCAGGCGCGTCGCAACGCCAGCTCCAAGCAGATCGGCGAAGCCAAGCGCCGTGGCGAAGACGTGTCGGCGATCATGGCCGAGGTCGCCAGCCTCGGCGACGAACTGAAGGCCGCCGAGATCGCGTTCGAAACGGTGCAGGCCAGGCTGGACGCGTGGCTGTTGACCATCCCGAACCTGCCGCACGAATCGGTGCCCGCCGGCGACGACGAGAGCGGCAACGTCGAAGTGCGCCGCGTCGGCGTGCCGCGTAGCTACGACTTCGAGGTGAAAGACCACGTCGACGTCGGCGCGCCGCTCGGCCTCGACTTCGAGACCGGCGCCAAGCTGTCGGGCGCGCGCTTCACCGTGCTGCGCGGCCGCATCGCCCAGCTGCACCGCGCGCTCGCGCAGTTCATGCTCAACACCCACACCGTCGATCACGGCTATACGGAGATGTACACGCCGTACATCGTCAACGACAGCGCGCTGTTGGGCACCGGCCAACTGCCGAAGTTCGCCGAGGACATGTTCAAGGTCACGCGCGGCGGCGAAGAAGGCACGGTCGACCAGTACCTGATCTCGACGTCGGAAATCACGCTGACCAACACCGTGCGCGAATCGGTGCTCAAGGCCGCCGAGCTGCCGGTGAAGCTGACCGCGCACTCGCCGTGTTTCCGTTCCGAAGCCGGCTCCCACGGCCGCGATACGCGCGGCCTGATCCGCCAGCACCAGTTCGACAAGGTCGAGATGGTGCAGGTCGCGCATCCGGACAAGTCGTTCGCCGCGCTCGAGGAAATGGTCGGCCACGCCGAGGCCATCCTGAAGGCGCTCGAACTGCCGTACCGCGTCGTCACGCTGTGCACCGGCGACATGGGCTTCGGCTCGACCAAGACCTACGACCTCGAGGTATGGCTGCCGGCGCAGAACACCTACCGCGAGATCTCGAGCTGTTCGAACATGGGCGACTTCCAGGCGCGCCGCATGATGGCGCGCTTCAAGGACGAGGACGGCAAAAACCGCTACGTGCACACGCTGAACGGCTCCGGCCTCGCGGTCGGCCGCACGCTGGTCGCCGTGCTGGAGAACTACCAGAACGCCGACGGCTCGGTGACCGTGCCGACCGTGCTGCGCCCCTACCTCGGCGGCCTCGAGGTGTTGAGCGCCTGAGGCACCCTTTCGCACTAAAAAAACCGGGCGCACGCCCGGTTTTTTTGCGCCTTGCCACCGGGCTCGGCCAAGCTTTTTGTCTCCCCGCTGCAAAGCGGACGCACCCCATCTTTCCTTGAGGAAGATCAATGACAGCGCGCGGCGCGTCGGGCTCTATTCTGATCTTATCGCCGGCGCATCAGCCCGGCCGGCCTAGTCGCAACGCAGGAGAACCATGCAATGAACGCCGCCAAGCAGATCCGCAAACTCATCGAGTCGGGCGAAAATCCGGAGCAGGTCGAGGTACTCAAGGAACTCGCCGGTTCGCTCGAACTCGGCCGCACCTTCGACCTGAAGGCGCTGTACGAGATCGACATGCGCTACTTCGACCTCGCCCTCGAGATGTTGCGCGACTGGCGCTTCGACCACCACATCGCGTCGCGCAGCAAATTGCTGGAGCAGTTGCTGATCGAGCGCGCGGTCGCCGCCAGCAAGGAAGATGACGCGGCGCAGAGCGCCGAGCCGATGGAAGGGCAGCGGCCGCGGCCCGGGGACTGAGTCTCGCCTCTGCCCCCAGGCTCGGCCAACGTTCAGCCGGCGTGAGCAGCCAGGTAGGCCTCGAACTCGGCCGCCGGCACCGGACGGCCAAACAGATAACCCTGCGCCGCGTCGCAGCCGAGCCCGGCAAGAAAATCCCGTTGCGTCGGCTCTTCCACGCCCTCGGCGACCACCGCGAGACCGAGGCTCTTGGCGATCGACACGATGGCGGTGGTAATCGCCGCGTCGTCCTTGTCGTGCGACAGGTCGGCGATGAACGAGCGGTCGATCTTCAGCACCTGCACCGGCAGACGCTTCAGATAGGCGAGACTCGAGTAGCCGGTGCCGAAGTCGTCGATCGCCAGCTGCACGCCGAGCGCCCGCAGCTCGCAGAGCATGCCGACCTGGCCGCCGTCGGCGTCGTCCATCGCGATGCTCTCGGTGACCTCCAGCTCCAGATAGGCACTCGCCAAGCCCGCCTCGGCCAGGCTCACGCGCACGGTGTCGACCAGGCCGCCGAGCTTCAGCTGCCGCCCCGACAGGTTCACCGCCATCCGCCCGGCGAACAGGCCGGCGTCGACCCAGCGGCGCGTATCGCGGCAGGCGGTGGCGAGCACCCATTCGCCGATCGCGCCGATCAGCGCGCTCTCTTCGGCGATCGGGATGAAGTCGGCCGGCGACACCAGCCCCAGAGCCGGGTGACGCCAGCGCAACAGCGCTTCGGCGCCGATCGGCGCTCCGGTTTCGAGCGACACCTTGGGCTGGTACCACAGCTCGAATTCGCCCTGCGCCAGCGCGCGGCGCAAGGCGTATTCGAGCTTGAGCCGCTCGATCGCGCGCGCGTTCAGCTCGGCCGTATAGAACTGGAAGGTGTTCTTGCCGCGCTCCTTGGCGCGGTACATCGCGGTGTCGGCGTGCGCCAAGAGCGCCTCGGGCGTCGCGCCGTCGTCCGGGTAGAGGCTGATGCCGATGCTGGCGGTGACGAACACCTCCTCGCCGGCCAGCTCGGTCTCGCAGGCGATCGCGTCGAGCATGCGCTGCGCATGGTGCGCGGCGTCGTCGACGCCCGCGACCGGATCGAGCAGGACGGTGAATTCGTCGCCGGACAGCCGCGCCACGGTCGCGCCTTCCGGCACCGTCCCCCTCAGGGTCTCGGCGATGCGCGTCAGCAACTCGTCCCCGGTGGCGTGGCCGAGCGTGTCGTTGACCAGCTTGAAGCGGTCGAGGTCGATGAAGCACAGCGCCAGCCGTTCGGCCGAGGCGATGGCCTCGGCCAAGCTTTCGAGGAACAGTGTACGGTTCGGCAGGCCGGTCAGCGCGTCGTGGTTGGCGAGAAAGTGCAGCCTCTCCTCGGCCTGCTTGCGCTGCGTGATGTCGGAGAACACCGCGACGTAATGGCCGAGCGCGCCGTCCTCGTCGCGGATCGCGGTGATGCTCAGGTACTCGGTATAGAAGAGCCCGTTCTTCCTCCGGTTGACGACCTCGCCCTGCCACTGGCCGCAGGTCTTCAGCCCATCCCACAGCCGCCGGTAGAAGTCCGGCCCCTGCTTGCCCGACTTCAGGAGCGCCGGCGTCTGGCCGACCGCCTCGTCCGACGCGTAGCCGGTGATGCGCGAGAACGCCGGGTTGACCGACAGGATCGTGCCGTCGCCGTCGGTGATCAGGATGCCTTCGAGCGTCGATTCGAACACCTTGTCGGCCAGCCGCAGGCTCTGGCGCGAGCGCCGCAGTGCTTCGTCGCGCTCTTTCAGCGCGCTTTGCAGTTCGAGCAGGAATTCCTGCTCGATGCCGGCGAGGATGTCGGCGCTGGCGATCTGTTCGATGGGCTGCAACAGGGAGGACATGGCGGGTGCTTCGGCAAGGCTGGAAAGGCCGACAGTATAAGGAGGAAGCGCGCGACGCCGGCATCGCCTCCCGCCTTTTGCCGCGCGCCTTGATCTAACACAAACTTTCGTCGGCCGGCGACCAGGGGACTTCCCTGATAACGATAAAAAAAGGGAGCCCTAGCTAGGCTCCCTTTCGCGACGTTGGCCGAGCTTACACGCGCTCGGCCCACAGGTCGTATTCATCCGAATCGGTGATCCTCACGTCGACGAAGTCGCCGACCTTCAGCCCGGCGTCGTCGCCGAGGTAGACCAGGCCGTCGATCTCGGGCGCGTCGGCGTAGCTGCGGCACACCGCGCCCTTGTCGTCGATCTCGTCGACCAGCACGGTCAGCGTTCGGCCGACCTTGGCGGCCAGCTTGGCCGCGCTGATCTCGGCCTGCAGCTCCATGAAGCGCGCCTTGCGCTCTTCCTTGACTTCGTCCGGCACCGGGTCCGGCAGATCGTTGGCGGTCGCGCCCTCGACCGGCGAATAGGTGAAACAGCCGACGCGGTCGAGCTGTGCTTCCTTGAGGAAGTCCAGCAGCTCCTGGAAATCTTCCTCGGTTTCGCCCGGGAAGCCGACGATGAAGGTCGAACGGATCACCAAGTCCGGGCAGATCGCGCGCCATTTCTTCAGCCGCTCCAGCACGTTGTCGGCGTTGGCCGGGCGCTTCATCGCCTTCAATACCTTCTTGCTGGCGTGCTGGAACGGGATGTCCAGATACGGCAGGATCTTGCCCTCGGCCATCAGCGGGATCACCTCGTCGACGTGCGGGTACGGGTAGACGTAGTGCAGCCGCACCCAGATGCCGAGTTTGCCGAGCTCTTCGCACAGCTCGGTCATGCGGGTCTTCACCGGGCGGCCGTTGTGAAAGCCGGTCTTGTACTTGACGTCGACGCCGTAGGCGCTGGTGTCCTGCGAGATCACCAGCACTTCCTTGACGCCCGACTTGGCCAGGTTCTCGGCCTCGCGCAGCACGTCGTGCACCGGGCGGCTGACCAGGTCGCCACGCATCGACGGGATGATGCAGAAGGTGCAGCGGTGGTTGCAGCCCTCGGAAATCTTCAGGTAGGCGTAGTGCTTGGGCGTCAGCTTGATGCCGGCGGCCGGCACCAGGTCGACAAAGGGATCGTGCGGCTTGGGCAGGTGGGTGTGGATATGGCCCATCACCTCTTCGGCCGCGTGCGGACCGGTAATGGCCAAGACCGACGGGTGGGTTTCCTGGACGATATCGCCCTTGGCGCCCAGACAGCCGGTGACGATCACCTTGCCGTTCTCGTTCAGCGCCTCGCCGATCGCGTCGAGCGACTCGGCGACCGCCGAGTCGATGAAACCACAGGTGTTGACCACCACGAGGTCGGCGCCGTCGTAGCTCGGCGCGATGTCGTAGCCTTCGGCGCGCAATCGGGTGAGGATTTGCTCGGAGTCTACCAAAGCCTTCGGACAGCCAAGACTGACAAATCCGACTTTCGGTGCGGGGTGGGACATGCGTGTATCGAACCTTGAAACGTTATCCGGAAAAAACGAAGACAGCCGGCGGTCGCGATCCGGACCCCCGGCTGTCAAATGCCTGAAATTATAAGAGAAAAGCGCCGCGCGTGTCAGTCGCGTGGCGCTTTATGCGATCAGGGCTTCGCGCCGCCGTCTTCGTCGTCCTTCTCGCCGTAGCCGGGAAAGGGAAAGCCGGTGAACAGCGACTTGGTCTGCTCCTGCATGCGCGTCTGCATCTCGAGAAAGAGGCTGGTGCTCTGCTCCATATAGTTGGCCATCACGTTCTGCATCGCCGGCGCCTGGAACTTCAGGTACTCGCCCCACAGCGAGTTGTTGAACACGCCCTGGTCGCCGTACAGCGTCTGCGTCTGCTCCTGCAACTTTTGCTGCAACTGCGAGAAAAGCTGCAGGTTCTTCTCGAGGAAGGGCCCCATCATGCCCTGCATCGCCTGGCCGTAGAAGCGGATGAACTGGGTCAGCACCTCATAGCTGAACATCGGCATGCCGCCGTTTTCTTCCTCCAGGATGATCTGCAAGAGCACGCTGCGCGAGATGTCGTCCTGGGTCTTGGCGTCGACCACTTGCAGGTCGACATTGTCCAGCACCAGCTGCTTTACATCGCCTAAAGTGATGTAGGAACTGGTAGCCGTGTCGTACAGCCGCCGGTTCGGATACTTCTTGATGACCCGTTTCTCAACACCCATGTAACACTCCCGTTTTATTGTCTTCGGCGTGTGGCGCGCCCAGCGAATTTACCATAAATGCAACATCTTAGAGCAATGCCTCTAGGTAGACCGCAGGAGACGTGCTACATTCATGCCGCATTGTGCAATGCGGCAAAAACCGCATCGACTATAACGACGATCCGCCAGTCATCACCGGAATGAGGGTATGCATATGTTCGCTACGAATGAGCAATTGAGCAAGCTGTCCTTGAGCGGCTTCGAGTCCGCGCTGCGTTTTGCCCAGATCTCCCTGGACAGCGCCGAGCGTCTCGTGAAGCTCAATCTCGAGCTGTCCAAGCAGTCGCTCGAAGGCAATGTGAAAGCCGCCCGCGATCTGGCCGGCGTGTCGGACCCGCAAGAAGTGTTCTCGCGCGTGAACCAGATCGCCAGCCAGTCGGTCGAGCAGGCCGTTTCCGGCTCGCGCAGCGCTTACGAAATCGTTTCGCAGACGCAGAGCGAACTGGCCCAGGTGGTCGAACAAAACGTCGACGCCTTCAACAAGGCACTGATCTCGTCGGTCGAGACCTTCGCCAAGACCCAACAGACCCCGGGCGCCGACGTCGCCGTCGCCGGCCTGAAGAATACCCTCGCCGCCGCCAGCGCCGCGGTGAACACCTTCGCCAAGGCCGCCCAGCAGGCCGGCCAGTTCGCCGACGCGAGCTTCAAGGCGGCCGGTCAGGCCACCAGCGAAGCGGTGAAGGCCACGGCCAAACGCGGCTGAGCGACACCTTCATCCCTGGAAACCACACCCCGCGCGGGGTGTGGTTTTTTTTTCGCCCGGAGTACAATCCGAGCATCGACCCCGAACGGAAACTCCCCAAGCGCATGAAGATCAGCAGCCTGTTTGACGCCGGCAATATCGAAGTCGTCTCGCTCGACCGTTACGACGATATCCAGCTCAAGATCCGCAAGGACAACGGTTCGGATTTCGCGCAATGGTTCTACTTCCGCCTGCAGGGCGCCGCCTACCAACCCTGCACGCTCAAAATCCTGAACGCGCACGAGTGTGCCTACCCGGAAGGCTGGCACGACTACCAGGCGGTCGCCTCGTACGACCGCGTCAGCTGGTTCCGCGTGCAGACCCGCTATGAGGACGATGCTCTCGTCATCGACCACACGCCGCTCGCCGGCAGCGTCTACTACGCCTACTTCGAGCCCTATTCGTATGAGCAGCATCTGAACCTGGTAGGCCAGGCGCAGGGCTCGGGCCTGTGCCAGGTCAGCGATCTGGGCAACACACTCGACGGGCGCGACCTCGAGCTGCTGACGATCGGCCACGAGGTCGAGTCCGACCTCAAGATCTGGGTGATCGCGCGCCAGCACCCGGGCGAGACGATGGCCGAATGGTTCATCGAAGGCTTCCTGTCGCGTCTCCTCGACCCACAGGACGCCACCGCGCGCGCGCTGCTCGACCGCGCCACCTTCTACGTCGTGCCGAACATGAACCCGGACGGTTCGGTGCGTGGTCACCTGCGCACCAACGCGGCGGGCACCAACCTCAACCGCGAATGGCAGACGCCGTCGCTCGAGAAGAGTCCTGAGGTCTATCACGTCGAGCAGAAGATGCGCGAAACTGGCGTCGACCTGTTCCTCGACATCCACGGCGACGAGACCCTCCCCTATGTGTTCCTCGCCGGCAACGAGGGCATCCCGTCGTTCGACGCCAGGTTGGCCGAGCTGCAGCAGCGCTTCCGCCAGCATTTCCTGCTGGCGAGCCCCGACTACCAGACCGAGCATGGCTACGAGATCGACCAGTTCGGCGACGCCAACATGACGCTGGCGACCTCTTGGGTCGGCGAAACCTTCGGCTGCCTCGCGTTCACGCTCGAGATGCCGTTCAAGGACAACGCGAACCTGCCCGACGACGACTACGGCTGGAACGGCCAGCGCAGCCTGCGCCTCGGCGAAGCGATGCTGACGCCGATCTACGGCGTACTCAGCAACCTGCGCTGACCTCGCTCTGCAAGAAACAAAAAACCCCGCCTGAGCGGGGTTTTTTCATGCCGAGGGGGCGAGTCCAAGCTTCACGGCTTGGGCGCATGGTCGAGCGGCCGTATCAGTTCGACCTCGGACAGACACCAGTCGCTGCCCTTCTCCTGCACCTTGGCCAGCGCGATCTGGAAGTGCTTGCCGCGCGCGCTCATCACCAGCTGCTTGCCCAGCGTGTATGCGGCGATCGGCAGGATCAGCGTATTGACGGTACGCCCGCCGCGCTTGAGTGGTGCGAACAGGCCGATCTGACCACCGTGCCAGAGCTGGTCGGTAGGCAGGCTCATGTCGGTCCGGCCGTCGAGCGGCCTGAGCGACGCCGCGACCGGACGCTCGGTCAACGTTTCGATGCCGAGAAAGATGCGCTCGCGCGCGAGGCGACGGATGCGCCGGATGATGCCGAGCGCCCATTCCGACGTTTCCGTCTCGCGGTAACCGACCAGCGCGCCGAGGCTCACCCATTCGTTACCGAGCGCGTCGAGCGAGACGCCGAGCCCGGACTTGCTGACGTTCTCGACGCTCCATTGCGACAGGTCGTGATGCGGCATCGCGACCTCCTCGACCGCCGCACCCGCGGCCGCGAGGCTCAGCCTATCCTTGCGGCGGCTGGTGACAAAACCGTAGATGCGGATATCGGTCATGTCGTTGTAGTGGTTCGGATTGTTCTGCACGCCCTGCATCTGCACCTGCTCGTCGGGCTGGCGGATCAAGCGGTGCAACAGTGGCATGCGGTATGCGACCTCGATGTGACGGTCGGACACCGCGATCCGCTCGGCGCGCTCGAAGCGCACCGGCTTGACCGCCCATTCGCGACAGAGCATGCGCAGCAGCGCCGCGTCGATACCGGGTTCGTGCAGCGGCTTGATCTCCGCCGGCACCTTGCCCGCTTCGAACCTCGCCAGCCAGGCGTGCAGCGTGTCCAGCAGTTCGCCGGTGTTCCAGTAGCGGCCGTGGGCGCTACCGATCGCCGAGGTGCAGCGCGCCGCCGGCCGGCCGGCATCGAGCGCGATCATGAAGCTTGCGTCTTCGCTGAAGTCGCGGCGGATCGCCAGGCGGTTCGACAACAGGCGCAGCACTTCGTAGGTGAAGTGTATCTGGCGTGCGCTCAGGTTGCCGGCCGTCAACAATGACAGCATGTGAACGATCAGGAACTGGTCTTGCGCGGTGGTGCCCGGCTGACCGTCGCCGGTGCCGAACAGGTAAACGGGTATGGTATCGATGCCGTGGCTCTCGCCGAAACGAAACAACTGGTTCACGTTCAGCCAGAACACATCGTCGGGGGAAAAGTGACGGTAGAACTGCCAACGCGCGAACTCGCCGAAGTAATGCATCATCCTCGACAACACCAGCGGCATTAACGAGTACACCCTGAGGCCGTCTTCGGTCTGGAAGTCGAGCGATAGAAAACGCTGGTAGGCTGCAAGGAACTGCTTGCCGTACTGTAGAATCTGGCCGCGCAACTGCCCTTCGAGCGCCCTGGGCATGCGGCTGTTCATCAGGTATTGCTCGCACAGTTGCTCGTGCAGCCCCTGGGTTTCCAGATTCAGCGTCAGCAGTGCTTCGAGCGTGCCCGAGTCGAGCCCTTCTTCCGACGTGTCGTTGAATTCGGCCACCATCGCCGCCACCCGGTCGTGGGCCGCCGCACCGAACTCCTCCTTCTGCGCGTCGACCCAGCGTTTGGCGCTGTCGACGCTCTCCAGCGGATCGTTTTTTTTCCTGGGATGACGCGAGAAGAAATCCAGCATGGCGTTCGGTCTTTTTGTCAGAGGGATAAACGAACAACATGAACCGTCAGGTTGTGCCTGACTGGATTATGGCCGCTACCGCCGTCGGCGCAATGTGTCATCGGCATGAAACTGCAGCATTCCGGCGCTTTCGAATCGCCGAAAACCAAACAAAAAAGGGCAGCTACACGCCGCCCTTCCGATTGTACCGCATGCAACCGTATCGCATGCGGGCTGCACCCATCCGCCTCAGTGGCGGATCAGCAGGTCTTCCAGTGTGCGCCCCTGATCGAGCTGTCCCAGCACCCAGGACGGCTTGCGACCGCGGCCGGTCCAGGTCAGCGACACGTCTTGCGGGTGGGCGTATTTGGCTTCCACCGGTTTGCGCACGGCGCCGCCGACTTTGCTCAGCACTTCTTCCAGGTTCAGGCCGTAGGTCTTGGCGATTTCCTGGATTTGTTTGCGAGCCTTGGCCTTCTCTTCCGATTCGCGGCGCTTGATTTCGCCGTCGATTTCATTACGCAGCGAGAGCAGTTCGGCGTATTCCAGACCCGGCAGTTGTTTGGCGAGCTCCATCTTTGGCATCCTTAGAGTTTGTTCAGACTTTATCGAATAGATTCAATTTAACGACCTGCAAAATGATTCGTCAAGAAGAATACGTTACCAAATATTAAATACGGTCCGGCAGCGGATACGGCAGGGACAATGGCGACAATTGCGGACCGTCGAGCGACTTAAGGTAGACCCCGGCCTCCCACGCCGCCACTTGCACGACGACCAAAAGTTCCATTTGCCCGGCAGCGACCGAAACCACATTCACCACCATGCCAATGGTCTGATCGGGAACCGACGGCGAATAAAGCACGTCACCAGGCGATGCGGCCGCAGAAATCGACGCACGGAACAATCGGCGCTTCAATTTTCCGAGATATTGCGTACGCGCGACGATTTCCTGGCCGGGGAAGCAGCCCTTTTTGAAACTCACCGCGCCGATCAATTCCATATTCGCCATTTGCGCGACGAATTGCTCCTGCGTCGGCAGCGTGATCCACGCAATGCCAGCGGCGATATCGAAAGCGCCCCAGGCCTCTACGCCGACCCGCGTCGCCCCCTCGGCCAAGCTTGTCGCCGCCGCGGCCGCCGACTCGGCCGGCAATACCAGCAAATAGGTACCGGCTGGCAAGGCGATCACCAGGCCCTGTTCATTACCGGCAACCGCATGAACGGATTGCGGCACCGCGTAACCCAGTTCGGCCAGACGCCCCGCCGCCCCAGCGCCGGCAAAACCGGCCAGCAGATATTGACCGTCGACGCGCTCGATTTTGACCTTGGCGCGCATCACGAACAGGGACAGCCGCTTGAGAATGGCGTCGGCGATGTCGGCCGACAGCATCAGGAAATAATCGTCGCCGTCTTTCCACGCGAGGAAGTTCGCCTGCATACGGCCCTTCGCGTTCGAATAGCTGCTGTACTGGCTTCTGCTACCGTCCAGCTCGCGCAAGTCGCTCGAGAGCTGGCCCTGCAGGAAGCTCAACGTGTCTTCGCCGCGCGCACGCAGCAAGGCGAACTGCGTCAGCGGCGAGAACACCGGACGCCCGCCCTGCACCGCCTTCAATTCCTCTTGATGGCCGGCGAAAACCAGTCGACCGCCTTCGTCCTGATGACCGTCATTTTGCGTCACCCACTGTTGCCATTCTTCCATCATGCTTTTCCTCCGCGAGGGCGCCCAAACGTCTATCGAAAACAGTCTATGTACATCGGGGCGGAACGCACCGAATCAAGTGCAATCGCTTTCAGCAATCGATTCATGAGCTTAGCGTTTTCACACGCCGGATCGTCTCATTTTTTTCGCAAAAGGTGTTGACGACCTAAATCGGCGCCGGTATAGTTCGCCTCCATCGATTCCCTGATAGCTCAGTTGGTAGAGCGACGGACTGTTAATCCGCAGGTCGCAGGTTCGAGCCCTGCTCGGGGAGCCAAAGATACGAAAGGCCTCAGCTTACGCTGAGGCCTTTTTCGTTTTCATGGTCTATTTGCAAACCCGTTATTTCCCGCAGCGCACAAATTCCGCTTCATCGACGCCGATCGTAACCGGCGAAAATATCCGCACCGGCAATCCCCCCGCTTTCTCTTCCCGAGTTTCAGCAACCCGCCCCGTCGATACACTCCCGCCTGGGCGACCCGGATCCCGGCTTCATTCGCCGCCCGGTACCCGTCGTCATTGCCCGCTCATCGCCGCCTACCTTCCTCCAAAGGCCGGGCATGCTCTCTACGCTCGCCTGGGCTACCCACCTTCTCGCCCGGCAAACCCGAGTGACTCCACTATTGATAAGGCCCTGCCCCGTCCGGCAGACGCTACCTAAACGTTGGCCGAGGCTCAATATCGAGCGCAGCCCCTCCTCCCCCTTAAGCTCGATAACATCATACCGGCCCGTTATTTCTCCTCCGGGCAGGTTCGAAGGGTTAACACCCCCGATGAAAAACCCTGCGGCTTTTTCCATCTTGGTGATTGCGATTAGAATGCGCTTTTGCGTTGGACTTACCCATGCTGCGCAATCCGCTTTACGCGGCCGCAGGAGCGATCCTCCTGTGGGCCTCACTCGCCACCCTAGGTGCCCTCACCAAAAACCTGCCGCCCTTCTTCGTCGTCGGCGTCAGCCTGTGCATAGGCAGCCTGCTCGCACTACCGCGCGTCCGGGAATGGAAAGTCCCCGTCAAGACGCTTGCGGTCGGGCTTTACGGCCTGTTCGGCTATCACTTCCTGCTGTTCTTCGCCTTCCGCCACGCGCCAGCGATGGAAGCCAACCTGATCAATTATCTGTGGCCGCTGTTGATCGTGCTGCTCGCGCCGCTGATCGTGCCCGGCACGCAGTTAATGCGCCGCCATATCATCGGCGGACTGTTGGGCTTCGTCGGTGCGGGGCTGATCGTCAGCGGCGGCAGGCTCGCCTTCGACGCGACGTCGGGCTTCGGCTACGGGCTCGCGGTCGCCGCGGCCATCGTCTGGTCGACCTACAGCCTTCTCACCAAACGGCTGCCGCCGTTCCCGACCGGCGCGGTCGGCGGATTCTGCCTGTTGTCGGGCCTGCTGGCGCTCGCCTGCCACGCACTCTTCGAGCCGGCGACGCAGCCCACCACCGGCCAGTGGCTGAGCCTGATCGGCCTCGGCGTCGGACCGATGGGCGGCGCGTTCTTCCTGTGGGACCGCGCGATGAAGGGCGGCGACCCGCGCCAGATCGGCGCGTTGTCGTACACCACGCCGATGCTATCGACGCTGCTTCTCGTCGCCAGCGGCCAAGGGCAGCTCACGCCGCTGACCGGCGTCGCGATCGGCCTGATCCTCGGCGGCGCGTTGCTCGGCACCGTGGATCGCAGGCTGCTCAAGTCGCTGAGCCGCCGCACCGTATAACGGCGGGAATTCCACTCCAAATAGACCACCGCCCCGTGCGCTGGACGCTGCAAGTCCCTTCATGCAAGAGGCGCCCAGCCTTGCCAGCGCGCCGGCCAGCCCGTATTTTGCCCATCGGAATGCCAATTAAATAAGGTGCTGTTATGGTAATTTTCAAAGAATTTAAAGAATTCGCGATGCGCGGCAACGTGATCGACCTCGCGGTCGGCGTGGTGATCGGTGGCGCTTTCGGTGCGATCGTCAAGTCGCTGGTCGACGACGTGATCATGCCGCCGATCGGCCTCCTGGTCGGCAACGTCGACTTTTCCAACCTGTTCTGGGTGCTGAAAGAAGGCACGAAGACCGCCGGGCCCTACGTGTCGGTGGCGGCGGCCAAGCAAGCCGGTGCGGTCACGCTCAACGTCGGCCTCTTCATCAACGCCGTGATCAGCTTCACCATCGTCGCGTTCGCGATCTTCATGCAGGTGAAGACGATCAACCGCCTCAAACGCGAGGAAAAGGCCGAAGTAGCGCCGGAGGTGGTGAGCAAGGAATGCCGCTACTGCCTGTCGAGCATTCCCGAGAAGGCGACGCGCTGCCCGCACTGCACGTCCCAGTTGGACTGAAAACGCCAACAGCCAAGCACACGGCCCGCACTTCGCGGGCCGTTTTCATTGCCGCGCGGCGCACTCCTGCCCCCCGCCCCCCAGGCGTCGAGGTTGGCCGAGCCGGCTGGCTGCCGGCGCCTTTTTGCCGTATGATGGGCGCTGTCTTGGGGGAGTAGCCGCCGCGCTTGATTGACGCGGGCCCGATGTCAACAGACTTGGCTTTCCGTTGTCGCAACGGATACGCAGCCATGGCACGGGCAACCTTCGATGGTCTGGCAAGACTCATGACTCTTCACCCTGTTGCGGGCCGCGCGGGGTGGACGAGTCATGAACGTCGCGCGGCCCTCGGAGTTTCATCCCCTTCATGGAAGCCTTCCTCGTCTCCACCGGCATCGTCGCCCTCGCCGAAATCGGCGACAAGACCCAGCTGCTCGCGCTGCTTCTCGCCGCGCGCTACCGCAAGCCCGGCCCCATCGTCGCCGGCATCTTCGTCGCCACGCTGCTCAACCATTTCGCCGCCGCCGCCGTCGGCCAGTGGATCACCACGCTCCTGGGCCCCGACGTCTTGCGCTGGATCCTCGGCGCGTCGTTCATCGCGATGGCGGTGTGGATGCTGATCCCCGACAAGCTCGACGACGACAGCCGGCTGTTCGACCGCTTCGGCGTGTTCGGCGCGACCGCGATCGCCTTCTTTCTCGCCGAGATGGGCGACAAGACGCAGATCGCCACCGTCGCGCTGTCGGCGCGCTTCGACCAATTGGCGATGGTCGTCGCCGGCACCACGCTGGGCATGATGATCGCCAACGTGCCGGCGGTGCTGATCGGCGACGCCGCCGCCAACAAGCTGCCCAAGCGCGCGGTGCACGGCGTCGCTGCGGCGATCTTCGCCGTGCTCGGCGGCATCACGCTGCTCTACCCGCTGTCCTGACGAGCGCCCAGGGCTCGGCCAACGCTGGCCGAGCCTGCCCCGCTCCAATGCAAACGGCCACCCTTGGGGTGGCCGTTTTGCGCCGCGTGCTTACTAGGCCAGCAGACCCTTCACCACGTCGATATAGGACTGCATCGCGCTGTCCGAGTCGGTGCCCTTCAGCTTGTCCCACGCGTCGTACTTGGCGCGGTTGATGAAGTCCATCATGCCCGGGCGCTCGCCGGACACGTCGCCGTCGGTCGCCTGCTTGTAGAACGCGTACAACTGCAGCAGCGTCTGGTTGTCCGGGCGCTCGGCCAGGGTCTTGACGGCGGCTTGCGCCTCTTCGAATGCGGTTTTCAGCTCAGACATGGTGTTTTCCTTCGTGTTGACGGCCTTGATCGGCTCCGGTGCCAGACAAACAAACGTTCGAATTGTGAACGATGCGACGGAAACTGTAGCACGAATTCAGAACGGCGAGGACAGGCCGCCGCTCTCGATCGCGATGCGCTTCACGCTCTTCACCTTCTGCCCATGACGGATCGCCGGCGCGAACGTCGCCTTGCCGAAGGCGGCGAGCGCCGCCTCTTCCAGCACGCCAGGCGGCTCGGCCGACTCGACCTCGGTCGCGACCACCCGGCCGGCTTCGTCGATGAAGACGCGGATCACCAACCGCGCCGCCTGTACCGCGCCGGGGTCGAGGTCGGGATCGGGTGGCATCGGCAGCGGGTCGATCGCCGCCAGCGGCTCGGCGACGGCGTCGAGCATCGGCGCCGGATAATAGACCGCGTCGCCGAAGCCCAGCGGCGTGTCGAGCAAACCCTCGTCGGCAGCCTCGGCAGGTGGTCTCGTACTGTCCGCCGTGGCATCGGACGGAGGCGTCGGCTGCGAAGCGGACGCGGGTTCGGAGCTTGGCGGGGCCCGTTCATCGGGAACGGAAGGCGGCTCGGGAGACGGCGCCGGCGGGGACGGCACCCTGGGTACGGACTCGGACGACGGCAGCGGGGGCTGCGGCTCGGGCGTGGCGATGAGCGGCGTGGAGGGTGCGGCGGGAGGCGATAGCGTCACCGCCAGCCGTGTCGCACTCGCGTCGCCGCGACCGAACGGCGCACCGGCGCCGCCCAGCGCGACGAGGACGGCGTGCACGCAAAGGGACGCGGCCGCCGCCGCCCACAAGCGGCCCTCTTTCATCGCCGCTTACTTCGCGGCCTTCTCGTCAAGCCACGCTTCGACCTGCTCGAGCGGCTGCGCGCCCGACACCAGGCGGCCGCTCTCGAACACCAGCGCCGGCGTGCCGTTGATGCCGAGCGAGTCGCCGAGCTTCTGCAGCTTGTCCAGCGGCGTCGCGCAGTTGTCCGGGCCGGACAGCGCCTTGCCCTCGCGCATCAGGCCGATCCACGCGGCGGTACGGTCGGCGCTGCACCAGATCTGGCGCGACTTGCGCTCCGCGTCCGGGTGCAGCTGCGCCAGCGGATAGAGGAAGGTGTAGACGGTGACGTTGTCGAGGCGGGCGATCGTCTCGCGCTCGAGCTTCTTGCAGAACGGGCAGTCCGGGTCGGAGAACACCGCAAGCTTGCGCTTGCCGCTGCCGCGGACTTCCTTGACCGCATCGGCCAAGGGCAAGGTGCTCCAGTCGACGCGCGACAGCGACGCCATGCGCGCCTCGGTCAGGCTTTCGCGCTTTTGCACGTCGATCAGGTTGGCGTCGAGGAACAGGTAGTTGACCTTGGCGTCGGTGTACATGATCTGCCGGTTCGGCAGCACGACCTCGTAGATGCCGGGCAGCGGCGTCGCTGCGACGCTCTTCACCGGGCGGTTCGGGAAACGCTCGGTGAACGCCTTTTTCACCGCGGCGGCGGTCGGCTGCGCCGGCTTGGCTTCGGAGGACGCGCCGGCCGAACAGGCCACCAGCGGCGTGAAGGCGGCGAGGAAGGCGAGGGTCAGAAAACGTTTATTCATGCAGATTCCAATCAGAAGCCGATGGCGTGGCGCACCAGCTCGCGTTTGAGCGGGGTGAGCCGGTTGGTGAGGTTGAGGCCGGTATTGCGCAGCCACGACAGCGCCGGCAGATCCTTGCCGTGAAACAGCTTGAACAGGCCGTCGCACGTCAGCTGCATCGCCGCCACCGCTTCGCGGCGCGTGCGCTCGTAACGTCGTAACAGCAGCCAGTCGCCGGCGTCGCGCGCCCCGCCGATCAGTTCGGCCAGCGTCGCCGCGTCCTGGAAGCCGAGGTTCACGCCCTGCCCCGCGAGCGGGTGCACGGTGTGCGCGGCGTCGCCGACCAGCGCGACGCGCTCGGCGACCACCGCCTCGGGGCGGATCAGGCGCAAGGGGAAGGCGGCCGGGCGGCTTGCAAGTTGAAGTTGGCCGAGCGCTGAGGCGCCCGCTTCGGCGACCCTGGCGCAGAACGCGTCGTCATCCAGCTCGAGCAGCGCGTCGGGCCCAGAGGTTGACCATACCATCGACATATGGTTCCCGGCCATCGGCAGCCACGCGAGGATGGAGTCGCCGGTGAACCACTGGCGCGCGATGTCACCGTGCGGGCGCTCGCATAGGAAGTTGGCGACCACGCCGCTCTGGCCGTAGGCGTCGACGCGTGCCGTCAGCCCGGCCTGCTCGCGCACCCACGAGTTGGCGCCGTCGGCGCCGACCAGCAGCCGCGCTGCAAGGCGCCGGCCGTCGGAAAGCTCCAGTTCGGCCGCATCGGCGCGCGTGCTCAAGGCGGCCGGTTTCACGCCGCTGATGACGTCGACGCCGGCCTCGGCCAACCTTGCCCACAGCGCGGCGAGCAGCCAGCGATTCTCGGCGATCCATGCGAGCGCGTCGCCGCCGACCTCGCGCGCGTCGAAGTCGATCTCGCCGCCGGCGTCACCGTGCACCTCCATGCGCGCGATCGTGCCGATGCGGCTGGCGTCCGGCCACGCGTTAAGGCCGCTCAGAAAGCGCCGGTTGGCCGGACTGACCGCGTAGATGCGCGCGTCCCAGCCTTCCGTCACGCGCGAGAAGTCGGGCTGCTGCCCTTCTACCAGTGTCACCTGGCGGCCGGCACGGCTCAAGGCAAGCGCGAGGCTCGCGCCGACCAGCCCGCCGCCGACGATGACCACGTCCGCATCAAAGCCCTTCATGGCGTTTTGTCCAAAGATTGCGTGCCGACGCCGAACACCAGGTGGCCGGCGAAACGGCGGCGCAGGCCCGGCGCGGCGTCGAGCAGGTTCATGCCGAGGCCGCGCGCGGCGGAGACCAGCGGGCCGTGGCTGTCGAAGAAGCGCACCAGGTGATGCGTGAAGCCGACCACCGCGCCGCTGTCGAGATGGCGCGCGCGCTCGTAAGACGCGAGCGCCGCGGTGTCGCCCGGGTCGGCCGAGCCTTTGAGCGCCGCGGCTAGCGCCAGCGCGTCGCGGATGCCGAGGTTGAGCCCCTGCGCGGCGACCGGGTGCAAGGTCTGCGCGGCGTTGCCGATCAGCGCGACGCGACGCGACACGCGGTGGTTCACCTCCTTGAGCGTCAGCGGGAACACCGCGCGCGCGCCGCTCAGATGAAAGGCGCCGAGCCGCTCGCCCATCGCTTCGGCCAACTGTTTTTCCAGTTCTTCCGGGGCACCTTCGCGCAATTCGTGCGCGTCCTCGGGCGTGCGCGTCCACACCAGCATGAAGCCGTCGCCGCGCGGCAACAGCGCCAGCGGGCCGCGCTTCGAGAAGCGTTCGAACGCGACGCCGTCGTGCGGCTTGTCGCACTTCACCTCGGCGAGCAGCGCCGACTGGCCGTAGTCGTGCACGCGGCGCGACAGGCCTGGCAGGCTATCGACCAGGTCGCCGCCTTCGGCGAGCACGACAAGGCGCGCGGTCACTTCGCTCTCGCCGGCATCGCTTTTCAGCATGACGCGCGCGTACGCCGACAGCGTGTCGATCGCGGTCACGCGCGTGCCCCACGCGACCGGCAAGGCCCTCTCGGCCAAGCTTTGCGCGAGCGCGTCGGACAGCGCCGGGTAGTCGACCACCACGCCCAGGTGCGGCAGCTTCAGGTCGTCGCGCGACAGCACGGTGCGGCCCCAGCTGCCCTGCTGCGACACGTGCACCGTGTCGATCGCGGTGGCCGGCAGGTCGTCGCGCCAGATGCCCGCGTCGACCAGCGCGCCGCGGCTCGCCCACGACAGCGCGAGCGCCCGCGCGTCGCGCACCGGCACGTGTTCGGGGCGCGCCTCGACCAGCGCGACCTTGCGGCCGGCCTCGGCCAACTTCAACGCGGCGAGCGCGCCGACCGGGCCGGCGCCGACGACGAGCACGTCGATATGATCGGGAAAGCTTTTGGGCATCGTCAGCCTTTCGCCGCGCGCATCAGCGCCTCGATGTCGTCTACCGCCTTCGGCACGCCGGCCGTGTAGACCTCGTGGCCGGTTTCGGTGACGAGCACGTCGTCCTCGATGCGGATGCCGATGTTGTGGAACTCGGCCGGCACGTTGTCCGCCGGCCGGATGTAGAGGCCGGGCTCGACCGTGGTGCACATGCCCGGCGCGAAGCGGATCCAGTCGCCGTTCGCGCCCTTGCGGCCGCCGACGTCGTGGACGTCCAGCCCGATCCAGTGGCCTAGGCCGTGCATGTAGAACTGGCGGTAGGCACCCGATTCGATATTGTCGTCGACGGTGCCGGTCAACAGTTTCAGGTCGACCAGCCCCTCGACCAGCACCTTGAGCGCGGCGTCGGCGAACGCGTTCCACGCGACGCCGGGGCGCACCTGGGCTATGCCGGCCAGCTGCGCGGCGAGCACGACCTCGTACACCGCGCGCTGCGCGCCGGTGAAGCGGCCGTTGACCGGGAAGGTGCGCGTGATGTCGCCGGCGTAGCCCATGAATTCGGAACCGGCGTCGATCAGCAACAGCTCGCCGTCGGCGAGGCGGTCGCGGTTGCCGACGTAGTGCAGCGTGCACGCGTTGGCGCCGCCGGCTACGATGCTCTCGTACGCCGGGTGGCGCGCGCCGTGCCTGACGAAAGTATGCAGGATCTCGGCCTCGATCTCGTATTCGTAGCGGCCCGGCCGCGTCGCCTGCATCGCGCGCACGTGCGCCTCGGCCGAGATCGCGCCGGTGCGGCGCAAGGTGGCGATCTCCGCCTCGTCCTTGTAGAGGCGCTGCGCGTCGATCAGCGTCGCAAGATCGGCGAAGCGGCCGGGGGCCGGACCGAGGTTGCGCGAGCCGCGCGCCGCCTCGAGCCAGCGCCCGACGCGCGCGTCCCAGTCGCCGCGGCGGCCGACGCCCCAGTACAGCGTGTCGGCCTCGGCCAACATCGTCACGATGCGCGTATCGAGTTCCTCGATCGGGTAGGCCTCGTCGAAGCCGAAGGCCTCTTTGGCGCCGTCCGGGCCGTGGCGGAAGCCGTCCCAGATTTCCATGTCGAGGTTCTTCGCGCGGCAGAACAGCACGCTCTTGCCGGTGCGCGCGTCGAGCACCAGCACCGCCTCGGGCTCGGTGAAGCCGCTCAGGTACCAGAAGTGGCTGTCGGGCCGGTAGGGGTAATGGGTGTCGGCGTTGCGGCTGGCTTCGGGCGCGGTCGGCAGGACGGCCAGACCGCCGCCCATCGCCTGCATCAGTTGCTGTCTTCGTGCGGCGTACTGCATGCGTCACCTCGTGATGTTTCGTTTTGGGTAGACCGCGGCGCGGCCGGGGCGTTCAGCCGGGCCGGGCGGGCGATCAGGGACAGCGGCCATAAGACCAGCATAGCGCCCGTCATGTCGGCGACGGCGTCGAGCGCGTCGGGGCTACGGTCTAGCGTCAGCCAGCCCTGCAGGATTTCGGACCCGACGGCCCACGGCAGCAGCGCGAGCCAGACGCGGCCCGCGCGCCAACCGCTGGCGCCGAACAAGAGGGCGGCCTGCAGCCCGAACATCGCCGCGTGGCCGAACTTGTCGAAGTGCGGGATCGCGCCGGGCGGCGACGCGGGCTTCAACAGCAGCCACAGCGAAACGCCCCACCAGGCGAGCGCCGCGACGGCGCAGACCGTCCGATGCGAAAAAGGCTTGCCCGAAGACAAGCCTTGCTCTTGCTCGGAGCGCGCCAACGATTATTCCTCGAGCACCGCCGAAGTGTAGACCTCTTGCACGTCGTCGAGGTCTTCGAGCGCGTCGATCAGCTTCTGCATGCGCGCGGCGTCTTCGCCTTCGAGCACCGTCTCGTTCAGCGCGCGCATCGTCACTTCGCCGTCCTCGGCCTTGAAGCCGGCGGCCTCGAGCGCGGCCTTCACGTCGGTGAACGCGTACGGGTCGGTGATCACCTCGATCGAGCCGTCGTCGTTGGTGACGACGTCCTCGGCGCCCGATTCGAGCGCCGCTTCCATCAGCGCGTCCTCGTCGACGCCCGGCGCGAACACCAGGTAGCCGCAGTGCTTGAACTGGAACGCGACGCAGCCGTCGGTGCCCATATTGCCGCCGTACTTCGAAAACGCGTGGCGCACGTCGGCGACGGTGCGCGTCTTGTTGTCGGTCATGCAGTCGACCATCACCGCCGCGCCGGCTATGCCGTAGCCCTCGTAGCGCAGCTCTTCGTAGCTGACGCCCTCGAGGTTGCCGGCGCCGCGGTCGACGGCGCGCTGGACGTTGTCCTTCGGCATGTTGGCGTCGTACGCCTTGTCGATCGCCAGGCGCAGGCGCGGGTTGGTCGTCGCGTCGCCGCCGCCCAGACGCGCGGCGACGGTGATTTCCTTGATCAGACGGGTAAAGACCTTGCCGCGCTTGGCGTCGGCGCGTTCCTTCTTATGCTTGATGTTCGCCCATTTGCTGTGTCCAGCCATGGTTACCTCGATTTTTGCCTTGGGCGGCGCAACGCCGCCGGTTGGGGGAATAGACCCGGGAATTCTATCAAAAAGCGCCGGCGCTTTGGCGCGGCGCTACGGCTTCGGCGTTCTAAGCCAGACGTTGACGAAGCCGAACGCCTCACGGTACATGGTCTCGACCGCCGGCACCAACAAGGGCAGCGCGAAGTACAGCGCGATGAAGCCGATCAGCAGCGTCAGCGGGAAGCCGAACGAGAACACGTTGAACTGCGGTGCGGCGCGCGTCATCACGCCGATCGCCAGGTTGGTCACCAGAAGCGCCGCGACCACCGGCAGCGACAGCCACACCCCCCATAGGAAGAGATGCCCGCCCCACTCGGCCAACGTTCGCCAGCCTTCGACCGGCACGCTTTGGCCGATCGGCAGCACGGTGAAGCTGTCGACGAGCGTGCCGACCAGCACCTGCAGGCCGCCCATCATCAGGAACAAGAGAAAGACGAAGATAGACAACAGCCGCGCGACACCCGGCACCTGCGCCGACGACATCGGGTCGAAGAACAGCGCGAAACCCAGGCCCATCTGCGTGCCGATGGTGAAGCCGGCGAGCTCGACCGCGCCCATCACGATGCGCGTCGCGAAACCGATGCCGACGCCGATCAACAACTGCTGCACCAGGATGGCGACGCCTTCGGCCGAGACCAGCGGCACGTCAGGCAGCGGCGGCAGGATGGGCGCGATCAATACGGTGAGGAAAAAGGCGAAGCCGGCCTTGAAGCGGCGCGGCACGCCGCGGGTGGCGAGCAAGGGATCGGCCATGATCAGCCCCGCGATGCGCGCGAACGGCCAGATGAAGACGGCGACGAGCGCGTTGATCTGCGCGTCGGTGATCGCGAGCATCTAGCCGATCGCCCCGGGGATGCCCTGGTAGAGCCGCACCGTGTAGTCGACCAGCGTATTCAGCATCCACGGGCCGGCGAGCACCAGCACGAGGAACATCGCCAACAGCTTCGGGATGAAGGTCAGCGTCATCTCGTTGATCTGCGTCGCCGCCTGCAGGATGCTGACCAAGAGGCCGACGAGCAGCGACACGGCGAGCACCGGCGCCGACACGATGATCAGGATGTAGAGCGCGTTCTGCACGAGGTTGATGACGTACTCGGGACTCACGTCGCCTCCCGGCCGGGCAAGGCCTTCTTCATGATCCAGTTCTCGATCGCGACACCGTCACGCCACACCAGGTTGTCGCGCAGCATGGTGAAGCCGGCGCGCTCGAACACCGGCCGCGCGCCGTGGCTCGCGTAGGCGGTGAGCTCGGCCAACCCTGCCGCGTTCGCCTCGTAGACGAGCGCGCCGACGAGGCGGGTCCCGACGCCCTGCCCGGCCGCCCACGGCGCGACGAACAGCATGTCGAATTCGCCGTCCGACAGCAGCCACGCAAAGCCGGCGAGCCGGCCGTCCTCCGACAGCGCCTTCACGCCCCAGGCGCGCGAGAGCCGACGGGCCCAGCCGTCCCGCCAAGAGTCGGGCATCTCGCCTTGCGGCGCCCAGGCGGCGCACTGCTCGGCGCGGTAATGACGTTGGCCGAGCCTATGCACCGCGTCGACGAACAGCGCGTGGCAGGCAGGAATGTCGGCGTCGGCCAGGGTATCGAGTGTGATCTTCATCCGGTGTAGAAGCTCTGAACCAGCGACCCCATCAGCAGGGTCCAGCCGTCGACCAGCACGAACAGCATCATCTTGAACGGCAGCGAGATGATCACCGGCGACACCATCATCATGCCCATCGCCATCAGGATGCTCGCGACGACGAGGTCGATGATCAGAAAGGGAATGAACACCATGAAGCCGATCTGGAACGCGGTCTTCAGCTCGCTGACGACGAAGGCCGGCACCAGCGTCTTGATCGACACGTCGGCCGGCGTCGCCGGCTTGGCCGACTGCGAGATCTCGATGAAGAATTCGAGGTCCTTCTCGCGCGTCTGCTTGAGCATGAACGCCTTCATCGGCTTCGCCGCCTCGTCGAGCGCGACGTTGAACGCGATCTTGTCTTCCGAGAACGGCAGCCAGGCATTGTTATAGACCTTGTCGAGCGTCGGCCCCATCACGAACAGCGTCAAGAACAGCGACAGGCCGATCAGCACCTGGTTCGGCGGCGCCTGCATCGTGCCGAGCGCCTGGCGCAACAGCGACAGCACGATCACGATGCGCGTGAACGCGGTCATCATCAGCACCATGGCCGGGATGAAGGTCAGCCCGGTCATGAACAGCAGCATCTGCAAGGACAGCGAATAGCTCTGCCCGCCGCCGGTGGCCGGGGAGCTGGTCAAGAGTGGCAGGCCGGCGGCCAGCGCCGCACCGGGCAGCAAGAGCACCGCCGCCCATAACAAACGTTTCGTGGGAATCATTTTTCGGAATCGGGTTCGCGGGTGGAGCTTGGCCGAGCCTTATTGAGCGCCGCCTTCAGCCACTGGGCGAACGGCGGCTCGCTAAGGCCGTCGCCCGGCATCGGCAGGCCTTCGGGGCGCGGCCGGCGCGTCAAGAGGTTGACCTGCTGGCCCGTCACGCCGAGCACCAGCCATTCGCCGTCGAGTTCGACGACGACGACGCGCTCGCGCTGGCCGACCATCACACCGCCGACCACTTTCAGGTGCTGCGGCAGGCCGCCCATCTTGCCCTGCACGCGGCGAAACGCCCAGCCGCAGGCGACGATGGCGCCGACCACCAGCGCCAGCGCGGCGATCACCTGCACCAGGCTGGAGAGCGGCGACGGCGCGGCGGTGGCCGCCCAAGCCGGGGGGGCGAGCGTCAGCGCAGCAAGGGGGGCGAAGCGGATCATTACTTCTGCAGGCGGCGGATGCGCTCGGCCGGGGTGATGATGTCGGTCAGGCGGATGCCGAACTTGTCGTTCACGACGACCACCTCGCCCTGCGCGATCAGGCAGCCGTTGACGAGCACGTCCATCGGCTCGCCGGCGAGGCCGTCGAGCTCGACCACCGAGCCTTGCGCCAGCTGCAACAGGTTGCGGATGGCGATCTTGGTGCGGCCGAGCTCCACGGTCATATTGACCGGGATGTCGAGGATCATGTCGAGGTTGTGCGGCACGGCGGCGCCGGCCGACCCGGCCGAGCCGAAGTCCTGGAACAGGCCGGTGGCCGGCTGCGTCGCGGCGGCCGGCGCGGCCGACGCGGCCGCTTCGACCTCTTCCTGCTCGGCCATCGCGGCGGCCCAGTCGTCCATGCTGACATCGTCGCCGCCCGCGGCGCCGACGCTGTCGGCCATCGCCGCGGCGGCGGCAAAGTCGGCGAAGTCGGTTTCGGTTTTCGATTCGTCAGCCATCGTGCTTCTCTCCATTGGCCGGTTCGCCCAGCTCGTGGGCGCCGGCGAGAATTTTATCGACCCTGAGCGCGTAGCGTCCGTTCAGGGTGCCGTACTTGCACTCCAGCACCGGGATGCCCGACACATCGGCGACGATGTTCTCGGGTATCTCCAGCATCACCACGTCGCCTTCCTTCAGGTTCAGCACCTGGCCGAGCGTGACGCGCGTCTCGGCCAGCGTCGCGACCATCTCGACCTCGGCCGCCTGCACCTGGCTCGACATCAGGTTGATCCAGCGGTTGTCGACCTCGGTGCGGTCGGCCTGCATCGTGCTCGACAGCACGTCGCGGATCGGCTCGACCATCGCGTACGGCAGGCAGATGTGGAAGTCGCCGCCACCGGCACCGAGCTCGATATGGAAGGTCATCGCGACGACCACCTCGGTCGGCGTCGCGATATTGGTGAACTGCGTGTTCATTTCCGAGCGCAGGTAGGCGAACTCGATCGGGTAGACCGGCTCCCACGCCTTCTGGCACTCGGTGAACACCACGTCGAGCAGGCGACGGATGATCCGCTGCTCGGTCGGCGTGAAGTCGCGGCCCTCGACGCGCACGTGGTAACGCCCGTCGGAGCCGAACAGGTTGTCGACCACCAGGAAGACCAGGTCCGGGTCGAAGATGAACAGACCGGTGCCCCTCAAGGGCTTCATGTGGACCAGGTTGAGGTTGGTCGGGACCACGAGGTTGCGGATGAATTCGCTGTACTTCTGCACGCGAACCGGGCCGACCGAGATTTCCGCGTTGCGGCGGATGAAGTTGAACAGCGCGATGCGCAGGTTGCGCGCGAAACGCTCGTTGATGATCTCGAGCGTCGGCATCCGGCCGCGCACGATGCGCTCCTGACGGCCGATCTCGTAGGTGCGCACGCCGTAGGCGTCTTGCGCCTCATCGCCCTCGTCTTCGTCCCCGGTGACACCGCGTAAAAGGGCGTCGACCTCCTCCTGGGAGAGGATCTCGTCGGCCATGCCTTACTGCTCTTGGATGATGAAGGACGTGAAAAGGACCGAGTCCACCGGCTCTTCCGACCCGGCATCCATCGCCTCGTTGATGATTTTCTTCACCTGCGCCTTCAGCTTGACCTTGCCGTCCGGCGTCGCCAGCTCTTCGGAGGTCTTGGATGACAAGAGCAGGATCAGCGCGCTGCGCACCTTGGGCATGTAGTCGGTGAAGCGCTTCTTGGCGTCCTCATCGGACAACTCGGCCTGCATCTCGACCTGCAGCATCGCACCGGAGCCGCCGGCGAGGTTCACGACGAAAGTGTCGAGTTTCTGGAAGATCGGCGGCCCGTCCTTCTTCTTGACCGCCTTCTCGTCGACCTGCTCGGCGTGCGCGGCGTCGCCCTTCTGCATATTGGCGAACACATAGGCCGCCAGACCACCGACGGCGGCCAGTACCAGCACCAGGAGCGCGATCACGATGATCAGCAGCTTGCTGCCGCCTGCGGCCTTCTTGTCCTTTTTCTGTTCTTCAGCCATGAAGCGAATCCGTGCGGGTTGAACTTAAGGGAATGGTTAGCGATTTTCAACGATCGCCCGCAAGTGTACCGCACGGATAGCCCACAAAGACAGCCAAATACTTTAAGCGAAGATGCTGAGCACGCCGCGCGCCGCACGGATCGCGGTCAGCGCGTCCGGCTCGTCCTGCACGCCGCCGCCATCGCGCCGGCCCTGCTGCTGCGCGAACGACTGCTGCGACTGACCCTGGCCGCTCGACACCTGCGCGTCGCCGAGCTGGATGCCGCTCTCGGCCAGCATCTGCGACAAGCGCGGCAGGCTGTTCTCGACCGCGTCGCGCGCGATCGGGTTGGCGGCGATGAATTGCAGCTGCGCCAGGTTGTTCGAATCGATCTTCAGCGACACCTCGATCGGCCCGAGCTGCGGCGGGTTGACCTGGATATGCGCCGTTTCCGCTTTCAGGTTCACGAGGCCGATCAGCTGCTCGCCCATCGCACGCCCCCAGGCCGAGTCGGACAGCGGCACCGGCAAAGTCACCACATGCGGAGCGCGCTCGGTCCTGGCGGCGGCGTGCGGGCCGGCCAGCGCACTCGTCGCCGGCCATTGCGGCGCAAAAGCGGCAGGACTTTCCGTATCGGCCGGCAATTTTTGCTGGCCGCCCTTCTTGCCGGCGAGCGCCGACAGCAGGAATCCCGACTCGACCGACGCATCCGTCGACGCCCCCGGCAAGCCTTCGGTCGCGCCGGCCCCGCGCGGCGTCAAACCCAGTCCGGTGCCCTGCGGCTGCACCGGCTGTGGCAGCACCTGGAAGTAGGCGAGCGCGGCGGCCGGGTCAACGGTGGGCGCGGCGGTCTTCGCGTCGTCGCCGGCCGTCTTGGCCTCGCCGTCGCCGTCGGCCGACGGCGTGGCCTTGGCCTGCGCCTTGCCGCCCAGCTGGCCGATTTCGGCGCCGAGCAGCGAAGCAAACAGCATCGCGTCCTGCGGCAAGGCGGCGGCCTCGCCTGCGGCGGCGTTGGCGGCGAGGCCTTTGGGCAGGGCGGACGTGGCGGTGACGGTCAGGCTCATGGGATTCTCCCCGGTTATCGGCTGGCACTGGAAAAGCAAACACCATGCCAGATGCCTGACTGTCGGCTCGGCCAACGTTGGCCAAACCCAAGAAAAAACCGCCGCCCGGTCGAAGCGGCGGCGGTTTGCGGATGAGGCGGGCGCGCCTAGCGCCCCTTGCCGCGCGTGGCGTTCCAGAACTGGCGCGACGCGAATTCGTCCATCGCCTTCTGCTCGCGACGGTTCTCCTTGAGCGCGGCGCGCTCGGCCTCGCGCTCCATCAGCTTGTCGAACGCCATCACCCGTTTGCGTTCGTTCTGCCAACCCTGGCGTTCCATCAGCAGCCGCTGCAGGCAGCGCTCGACCTCGCCGTTCTGCAGCCCGACCGCCTCGTCGAGCTTGCCGAGGAACAACCGGAAATCCTGCCACTGCGCGACGCCGACGCCGGCCTGGCCGCGCGCGGTGAAACGGCCGCGGTATTCGTCGCGGTACGCTTCGAGTTGTTCGAGACGCTGGCGCGCGTCGCCCAGGCGGCCCTGCGCGCGCTGCATGCGCTCGGCGGCGGCGGCTTCGCGTTCCTTGGCCAGTTGCTGGAGCAGGCGGTACTTGCTGTCGGCCATCGCCTATCTCAAGCGAGCGTCGAATCGAGCTGCTGCAGCGTCGACGGATAGTCGTGCGACTCGTGCTGCGGCTGGTTGAGGAAGCTCGTCATCGGCAGCTGGCGGCGCATCGCCTCGTCGAGCACCGGGTCGGAGCCGGGCACGTAGGCGCCGACGCTAATCAGGTCGCGGTTGCGCTGGTAGCGCGAGTAGAGCTGCTTGAAGCGCCGCGCCTGCTCCATCTGCTGGCGCGGCACGACGTCGACCATCACGCGGCTGATCGACTGTTCGATGTCGATCGCCGGGTAGTGGCCGGATTCGGCCAGCTCGCGCGACAGCACGAAGTGGCCGTCGAGGATGGCGCGCGCCGAGTCGGCGATCGGATCCTGCTGGTCGTCGCCCTCGGAAAGAACCGTATAGAAGGCGGTGATCGAACCGCCGCCCTCGGCGCCGTTGCCGGCGCGCTCGATCAATTGCGGCAGCCGCGCGAACACCGACGGCGGGTAGCCCTTGGTGACCGGCGGCTCGCCGATCGCCAGCGCGATCTCGCGCTGCGCCATCGCGTAGCGGGTGACCGAGTCCATCAACAGCAAGACGTCCAAACCCTGCGCGCGGAAATATTCGGCGAGCGCGGTCGCGTAGGCGGCGCCGTGCAGTCGCATCAAGGGCGGCAGGTCGGCCGGCGCGGCGACGACGACCGAGCGGGCGCGCCCCTCGTCGCCGAGGATGTTGTCGATGAAGTCCTTCACCTCGCGGCCGCGTTCGCCGATCAGACCGACGACGACGACGTCGGCGCGCGTGTAGCGCGCCATCATGCCGAGCAGCACCGACTTGCCGACGCCGGAGCCGGCGAACAGGCCGAGACGCTGGCCTCGGCCGACGGTCAGCAGGCCGTTGATCGCGCGCACGCCGACGTCGAGCACGTCGTGCACCGGCGTGCGCTCGAGCGGGTTGATCGGCTGGCTGTAGAGCGGAAAGTAGGCGTCCGGGTGGATGTCGCCCTTGCCGTCGAGCGGGCGACCGAGCGAGTCGAGCACGCGCCCCAACAGGCTCATGCCGACCGGCACCTTGCGACCGACCGACGCGCCGTCGTCACCGGCGAGCGATCCGCGGCCGTAGCGCGGCGGGTGGTAGGCGGTGAGCGGCGTCACCGGCGTGCCCGGCAACAGGCCGTGCACGTTGGAGATCGGCATCAGGTAGAGCTTGTCGCCGGCGAAACCGACGACTTCGGCCTCGACGCTGTGCTTATCCGACAGTTCGACGCGGCACGCGCTGCCGACCGGCAGCTTGAGGCCGACCGCCTCCATCACCATGCCGGTGACCTGGGTCAGCCTTCCGGCCGCCTGCCACAAGGGCGTGGCGGCGGCGACGCGGCCCGCGCAGGCTAAAAAGGCCTGCTGGCGCTCAAGCATCGCCGAGTCCGAGCGCCGCCGCGAGCACGGCGCGACGCGTTTCCATACTGAGATCCAGCGACACGGTCCGGGTGTCGATCACGCAGCCGCCGCGCTCGAGCGCGGCGTCTTCCTGCCACTGCCAGACGGTGGCCGGCGCTTCGGCCTCGAGAAACGCTCTGACGGTGGCGAGATCGTCGGGATGAACGCGCACACGGGCGCGTGCGAGTTCCTCGCGCCAGTCGGCGAGCGCCTCGGCGAGCAAGTTGCGCAACGAATCAGGGTTGGCGGCGACGGTGACGCGGCTCAGCTCGGAGGCGAGCTCGAACGCGAGCTTCAACAGCGACGGCGCCAGTTCGGTCTCGACGCGGACGAGCTCGCCCTCGAAACGTTGGCCGAGCTCAGAGAGCGGCGCGAATGCGGTATCGAATTGACTTGCCGCCTCGGCATGCGCCGCTTCGCGACCTTCTTCACGGCCCAGCGCCAGCCCTTCGGTATGGCCGGCGTCGTAGCCGCCCTGCCACGCCTCTTGGTGGATCGCTTCGAGTTCGGCGGCCGTCGGGTAGGCCGGCGGCGGGGCGATCGGCTCAGAAGACTCGGGCGGCTCCGCGTCGTCTTCCAGTCTCTCGGCGGCGACGTCGTGCCCGTCGATGGGCTCGGCCAACGCTTCGGGTGCTGGCTCGGCCTCCGGCGCGATGGGAAACAGTTCGCCCGGATGCCAGCGCGCCCAGCCTTCGAGCGCGTCGCCGGGGATGATGCCGGCCTTATTCGACAATGCCTTCGTCCCCGCCCTTGCCGCCTAGCACGACCTGGCCCTCGTCGGCGAGCTTGCGCACCACCTTGAGGATTTCCTTCTGCTCGGCCTCGACCTCGGACAGTTTGACCGGGCCGCGCGACTCGAGGTCGTCGCGCAGCATCTCGGCGGCGCGCTGCGACATATTGCGGAAGATCTTGTCCTTGAGCTCGTTGCTCGTGCCCTTGAGCGCGATGACGAGCGAGTCGGTCTGCACTTCGCGCAGGATGGTCTGGATCGAGCGGTCGTCGATGTCGATCAGGTTCTCGAACACGAACATCTTGTCCTGGATGCGCTGCGCCAGTTCCGGGTCGTATTCGCGAATGTAGTTGAGCGCCGACGCCTCGACGTTGCCGCCCATGAAGTTGAGGATCTCGGCGGTCATCGCGATGCCGCCGGCTGCACTCTTCTTGATGCGGTCCGAGCCGGACAACAGCTGCGTCAGCACCTCGTTCAGCTCCTTCAAGGCGGTCGGCTGCACGCCCTCGAGCGTCGCGGTGCGGATCAGCACCTCGTTGCGCAGGCGCTCGGGGAAGTGCTGCAGGATCGCGCTCGACAGGTCGGGCTCGAGGTGGACGAGGATGGTCGAGATGATCTGCGGATGCTCGTTGCGGATCAGGTCGGCCGCCGAGTTCGGGTCCATCCACTTCAGGCTCTCGATGCCGCTGTGGTCGTTGCCCTGCGTGATCTTGTCGAGCAGGTTGGCCGCCTTGTCGGCGCCGAGCGCCTCGGTCAGCACGTTCTTCAGGTATTCGTCCGACGCGCCGATGCTGGCGCGCGCCGCGCATTCCTCGCGGAACTGGGTAACGGTGGCGTCGATCTCGTCGTAGCTGAGGTTGCTGATCGCCGACATCGCCAGCGACAGCTTCTGCACTTCCTTCGGACCGAGGTATTTGAACACCTCGATCGCCTCGTTCTGGCCGAGGCTGAACAACAGGACCGCGCTCTTGTGGATGCCGGCATCACTCATCGACGTTGATCCATTCCTTGATGATCTGCGCGGCCATGCGCGGGTCGGACTTCACCAGCTCGCGTGCCGCCTCGAGGTTGGCCGAGTATTGACGACGCTGCACCTCGCGCGCGTCGAGCGGAGAACCCGGCAGGCCCGGCGCGCCGTCTTCTTCGTCGCCGGCGACCGCGAGCAGCGTGCCGCCCTCTCGCGCCGCCACCGCCGCGGCTTCGCCGTCCTCGGCCGCCTTGCCCTTCTTCAGCACGTCGCGCACGATCGGTCGCACCACGCCGAACAGGATGTAGAACACCACGATCGCCAGCAGGCCGTACTTGATCAGCTCGGCCGCGTTCGCGCTGGCGAACTCGACCGCGCGCTCCTGCAGCGACGGCTCGAGCACCGAGTCGGCGAAGGCGGCGTTGACCACGTTCAGCGTGTCGCCGCGGGCCTGGCTGTAGCCCATCGCCTCGCGCACCAGATTGTTGATCTGCCCCACTTCCTGCGCGGTCAGCGGCGTCGGCTTCACTTCGCCGTTGCGGTCGGGCAGGTTGCGGTAGTTGACCACCACCGCCGCCGACAGGCGCTTGACCATGCCCTTGGGCAGCTTGGTGTGCTGGATGGTCTTGTCGACCTCGTAATTGGTCGTGATCTCGCGGTGCACGGTGCCGCTCGCGCCCATCGGCTGGCCCGACAGCGTCACCGTACCCGGCGCCGCGCCCGGCGGCAGCGTGATCGGCGCGGAAGCGGCCGACGGCGGCTGGTTCGACAGCGCGCCGGGCACCCCGCCCGGCAGCGGCGCGCCCTGGCCGAGGTTCTCGACGATCTGCTGGCTGCGCGTCGACGACGGATTCGGCGACGAGTTCGGACGGTAGCTCTCCGACGTCTGCTCGACCTCGGAGAAGTCGAGCTGGGCGGTCACCTGCGCGCGCACGTTGCTCTTGCCGAAGATGGGTTCGAGGATGGCCTCGATACGCTTGACGAAGTCCTGCTCGATCTGGCGCACGTAGTTGAGCTGGCGCTGGTCGAGGCCGGACGCGTTGTTGAGGTCGGGCAGGCTGGACAAGAGGTTGCCGTCCTGGTCGACGACGGTGACGTTCTTGGCCGGCAGGTTGGGGACGGAACTCGAGACGAGGTGCAGGATGCCGGCGACCTGGCCGGCGTCGAGGATGCGACCCCGGTTCAGTTCGAGCATCACCGACGCGGTCGGCTGCTGCTGCTCGCGAACGAAAACACTCTGCTTGGGAACGGCGAGGTGGACGCGCGCGCCGTTGACCGACGCGATCGATTCGATCGTGCGTGCGAGTTCGCCCTCGATCGAGCGCTGGTAGTTGACCTGCTCGGCGAACTGGCTGATGCCGAACTTCTGGTTGTCCATCAGTTCGAAACCGACGCCGCCGGCCTTGGGCAGCCCCTGCGCGGCGAGCTTCAGGCGGGTGTCGTAGACCTTGTCGGCCGGCACCGTGATGACGCCGCCCTCGCCGAGCTGGTAAGGCAGGTTCATCTGCTGCAGCGACGCGGCGATCTGGCCGCCGTCGCGGTCGGACAGGTTGGCAAACAGGATTTTTTGGGCGGGTTGGCGGTTGACGAGCGCCAGACCGACGACGACCGAGAAGAGCGCGGCGAGCGCTGCGAACAGCAAGAGCTTGCGGTTGGTGGGCAGCGACTTGAACCGCTCGACCGAGTCGTTGACGCGGGATTTCCAGGCAGGCGTAGCGTTCTCTACCAGATCAGCCATACAGAGGTTTGCGCGTTAGGTGTGCCAACCGCCGGCGGCCGTTAAGGCAGACAGCGCTAGACTTGGGTATTCATGATTTCCTGGTAGGCCGATACCAGCTTGTTGCGGGCCTGCACCATGGTCTGGAAGCTGAGGCTCGCCTTTTGCAGCGACACCATTACGTCTTGCAGGTTGACGCCCTCGTCGCCGAGTTCGAAGCGTTTCTGCAGGTCTTGCGACGCGGCTTGCGCGGCGTTGACCTGGTCGAGCGTCGCCTTGAGCACGTCGCCGAACTCGACCTGCGGCGCGCCGGCGGATTGAACCGCCGGCTTACCGGCCGCCTGGGCCTGCGAGGCCCGCAGCTCGGCCAACATTTGGTCGATGCCTTGCACGGACATAGTCACTCCATCTTGCCATGTTCCGGGCAACCTTTCTCGGCATCGAGCGATTCTTCGCGGTAGCGCTGCAACTTGTAGCGCAGCGTGCGCTCGCTGATGCCCAGTTTCTCGGCGGCAAGCTTTTTCACGCCGCCGACGGTCGCCAGGGTATCCAGGATATGACGCTTCTCCAGTGTGCGCATATCGTGCGCGGGAGCGGCGTCGGGATCATTTTCGGGCGAGACGGCAGGGAACGGGGCCACGGTACCGGAAGCATCCGGCAGCATCAGGTCGACGGCAAGAATTTCCGCCCCGGCGGCAAGAATCACCGCCCGCTGCACGACATTTTCCAGCTCGCGGATGTTACCCGCCCAACTATGGGCCGTCAATCGACGCTCCGCCTCGCTCGAGAGGACCAGGCCGGCGTTGCCGGCGGCCTCCGAATACCTCCTAAGCAAGCGACGTGCCAACGGCAAGATATCGTCGCGGCGCTCGGCCAAGGACGGCAGTTTCAGCGGGAAGACGTTGAGCCGGAAGTACAGGTCTTCGCGAAAGCGCCCGGCGTCGACCTCGGCCGACATGTCGCGGTTGCTGGTCGCCAGCACCCGGATGTCGAGCTTGATCGTGCGGCTGCCGCCGACGCGCTCGACCTCGCGCTCCTGCAGCACGCGCAACAGCTTGGCCTGCAAGGGCAGCGGCATCTCGGAGATCTCATCGAGCAGCAAGGTGCCGCCCTGCGCCTGCTCGAACTTGCCGGGCATGGCCGCGGTCGCGCCGGTGAACGCGCCCTTCTCGTGGCCGAACAGCGTCGCTTCGAGCAGCGAATCGGGGATCGCCGCGCAGTTGACCGCGACGAAAGGCCCGTCGGCGCGGCGCGAATGGCGGTGGATGAAGCGCGCGAGTACTTCCTTGCCGGCGCCCGACGGCCCGGACAGCAGTACGGTGGCGTCGCTGACGGCGACGCGGCGCGCCAGCGACAGCAGCTCCTTCATTCGCGGCGACGCGGCGAGCGCCTCGCCGTCCTCGTCGCCGGCCGGCAGCTTCAGCAGATGCTTTTCGACCTCGGCGATCAGCGTCGCCGGCTCGAACGGCTTCAAGAGGTAATGCGTGGCGCCGGCGCGCAACAATGCGATCGCGCGCTCGATCACACCGTAGGCGGTCATCAGGATGAACGGCACGCCCGGATAGCGGCGCTTGACCTCGTCGAACAGCGAGTAGCCGTCCATCGGCGCCATCTGCGCGTCGGACACGATCAGGCCGACCGGCTCGCAGCGCAAGACTTCGAGCGCCGCTCCACCGTCGACGGCGGACAGCACCAGGTAGCCGGCGAGTTCGAGGGTATCGACCAGCGCTTCGCGCAGGTCGGCGTCGTCCTCGACGACCAGAATCGGCAGGGATTTCATACGGGTAGTGTCTTTTTATTGAATGACGGCGGCGCGTTGCGCGGCGAGCGCGACCAGCTTGCCGGCGATGGCTTGAATCGGCAGCACCTCGTGCGCGGCGTTCAGCGCGATCGCCTCCTTGGGCATGCCGAACACGACGCAGCTGGCTTCGTCCTGCGCGACATTATACGCGCCGGCCTCCTTCAGCTCTAACAGGCCCTGCGCGCCGTCGCGGCCCATGCCGGTCAGGATCACGCCGAGCGCGTGGCGGCCGGCGACGTTGGCTGCCGAGCGGAACAGCACGTCGACCGAAGGGCGATGGCGGTTGACCGGCGAGCCCTGGTTCAGCGACACCGCGTAGCCGACGCTGCTGCACGGCTTGACGACGAGGTGCGAGTGGCCGGGCGCGATGTAGACGGTATTCGGCTGCACGCGCTCACCCTCCTCGGCCTCCTTCACCTTGAGCTTGCACAGCGAGTCGAGCCGCTCGGCGAAGGTCTTGGTGAACATTTCCGGCATGTGCTGCGCGATCAGGATCGGAGGCATCCGCTCGGGCAGCGCGGTCAACAGCGTGCGCAGCGCCTCGGTGCCGCCGGTCGACGAGCCGATCACGATCAGCGGCTGGCGGCCGATCGCGAGCCGGCCCGGCTGGCGCGGCAGGATCGCGTCGGCGCTCAGGCTCGGCGCCACCTCGAGCGGCGCCTTGCCGTCCTTAGTCTGGAACACGCCCATCCCCTCCCCTTTCGCGCTCTCCGGCGCTGTCCTGTCGCACTCACGGTCGATGCGGCACGGCCCGATACTATCGTCATTTCCGGCCACATGCCACGCGGGCTCGGCCGACGTTACCTCATTCGCGGCGCAGCCGTGTCAGCCAGCCGTCGCACGCCGCCTCGATCAGGTCGAGCACCGTATCGAAGGCCTGCGCGTCGCCACAATAGGGATCGGGCACCTCGTCGACGGCCCCATCCAGCACCTCGAGCATCAGCGTGAGCTTGTGGCGGTGCTCGGCCGGGCAGCGGGCCTTGAGTTCGCGCAGGTTCCGCCGGTCGGCGGCCAGAATCAGGTCGAAGCGCGCGAAGTCGGCCGTCTCGATCTGGCGCGCGCGCCGGCCGCAGAGCGCATAGCCGCGGCTCGCCGCCGCCTGCCGCGTGCGTGGATCGGGCGCTTCGCCGACGTGATAGCCGTGCGTGCCGGCCGAATCGACCTGCCAGCCGGCGAGGCCGGCCGCCTCGAGCCGCGCGCGCATCACACCTTCGGCAGTAGGCGAGCGGCAGATGTTGCCCATGCAGACGAAGAGCAGTTTCATTTCAGTCTTTCCTTGTTCAACGGTCGGCGCGGCCGACAGCATAAGCCCTCGGCCGACCGTGTTGAAAGGGCCTTCCCCAAATGACATGCCATCCCAATGCATTAATCGGTAGCGGGCACGGCGGTGCCGGCCCGAGCTGACCCGAACAAAAAAAATGTGATAGCATTTCAGACACTTAAGCCACAAACCTCCGCGAAGACGGCTTCGCGGCAGGCTTTCTCATCGGGGACGGCCCCGGCTTTATCAGGAGCCGCATCGTGGCCTGGATCCATCTCGTCATCGCCGGTCTGCTCGAAGTCGCCTGGGCGATCGGTCTCAAGCAATCCGAAGGTTTTTCCAAACTCGTCCCGTCGGCATTCACGCTGGTGACGATGGCGGCGAGTTTCTACCTGCTCGCTTCCGCGATGCGGAGCTTGCCGGCCGGCACCGCCTACGCGGTGTGGACCGGCATCGGCGCGGTCGGCACGGTGCTGATCGGCATCTTCTGGCTGAACGAGCCGGTGAACGCCGGGCGCGTGCTGAGCCTGACGCTGCTGGTCGCCGGCCTGATCGGCCTCAAGGTCAGCAGCGCCTGAGCGTCGCGGGCCATCGAAAATACCGCCGAGGCCCGCTCGTCTGCGGCAACAAAAAGCTCGGCCAACCTTATGAAGGTTGGCCGAGCTTTTTCGTGGCGCTCATGAACAACGTTGGCCGAGCCCCGCCCGCCGCCGCCGGCCCGCTACAGCGGATTCGCCCACGCGTGCTCCTTCAGCGCCTTCAACTGGTCACGCAGCTTGGCCGCCTTCTCGAACTCGAGGTTGCGCGCCGCCTCCATCATGTCCTTCTCGAGGCGCTTGATCTCCTTCGCCAGCGACTTCTCGTCGAGCATCGCGACGCGCGCCGCTTCCTTGAGTTCCTTCTTGTCGTCGGCGTTGCTGTAGACGCCGTCGATGAGGTCCTTGATCCGCTTGGTGACGCTCTTCGGCGTGATCCCGTTCTCGAGGTTGAACGCGATCTGCTTGGCGCGGCGCCGTTCGGTCTCGTCGATCGCGCGCTTCATCGAGTCGGTGATCCTGTCGGCGTACAAGAGCGCCCTGCCGTTGACGTTACGCGCGGCACGCCCGATGGTCTGGATCAGGGAACGCTCGGAGCGCAGGAAGCCTTCCTTGTCGGCGTCGAGGATGGCGACCAGGCTGACCTCGGGGATGTCGAGGCCCTCCCTGAGCAAGTTGATGCCGATCAGCACGTCGAACAGGCCGAGGCGCAGGTCGCGGATGATCTCGACGCGCTCTACGGTATCGATGTCGCTGTGCAGATACCTGACCTTCAACCCGTGCTCGGTATAGTAGTCGGCCAGCTGCTCGGACATGCGCTTGGTCAGCGTCGTCACCAGCACGCGCTCGTTCTTGTCGATGCGGAGCTTGATCTCGGACAACAGGTCGTCGACCTGCGTCGCGACCGGCCGGATCTCAATCGTCGGGTCGATGAGGCCGGTCGGACGTACCACCTGCTCGACGACCTGGCCGGCGTGCTCCTTTTCATAGACGGCCGGCGTCGCCGACACGAACACCGTCTGCGGGATCATCGCCTCGAATTCGTGGAACTTCAGCGGCCGGTTGTCGGCGGCCGACGGCAGCCTAAAGCCGTAGTCGACCAGGTTCTGCTTCCTCGCCGCGTCGCCCTTGTACATCGCGCCGACCTGGCCGATGGTGACGTGGCTCTCGTCGATGAACATCAGCGCGTTCTTCGGCAGGTAGTCGATCAGCGTCGGCGGCGGCTCGCCCGGCCCGCGGCCCGAGAAGTGGCGCGAGTAGTTCTCGATGCCCTTGCAGAAGCCCATCTCGTACAGCATCTCGAGGTCGAAGCGCGTGCGCTGTTCGATGCGCTGCGCCTCGACCAGCTTGCCTTCCTTCTGGTACCACTGCACCCGCTCGGCCAACTCCAGCTTGATCTTCTCGCAGGCTTTCAGCACCGTGTCGCGCGGCGTCACGTAGTGGCTGGCCGGGAACACGGTGTAGCGGCCGACGCGCTGCTTGGTCGCACCGGTCAGCGGGTCGAACAGCGTCAGCGACTCGAGCTCGTCGTCGAACAGGCTGACGCGCAAGGCGGTCTCCGAGCTTTCGGCCGGGAAGATGTCGATCACGTCGCCGCGCACGCGGAAGGTGCCACGCGAGAAGTCGACCTCGTTGCGGTCGTACTGCATGCCGGTCAGCCGCTTGATGATGTCGCGCTGCGCGAGCGTCTCGCCCTCCTTCAGGTGCAGGATCATCTGGTGGTATTCGGACGGGTCGCCGATACCGTAGATCGCCGACACGGTCGCGACGATCACGCAGTCGCCCCGCTCCAACAGGTGCTTGGTCGCCGACAGCCGCATCTGCTCGATGTGCTCGTTGATGCTCGAATCCTTCTCGATGAACAAGTCGCGGCTCGGGACGTAGGCTTCCGGCTGATAGTAATCGTAATAGGAGACGAAGTACTCGACCGAGTTTTCCGGGAAGAACTCGCGCATCTCGGCGTACAGCTGCGCGGCGAGCGTCTTGTTGTGCGCCATGACGATCGCCGGCCGGCCGGTCTGCGCGATCACGTTGGCCATCGTGTACGTTTTGCCGGAACCGGTGACGCCGAGCAGGGTCTGGTAGGAGAGCCCGTCGGACAGCCCCTCGACCAGCTGGGCGATCGCCGCCGGCTGGTCGCCCGCCGGCGGGAACGGCTGGTGCAGCTTGAACGGACTGTCGGGAAAGGTAAGCACCATACGATTCTGCCCTGCGAGAAGGTGCGGCGCGAGGCGCCGCTATTGGCCTTATTGTACTGCACCGACTGCGCCTGCCGGCCGGTACGTAACGGCGGGCAAAAAACCCCGCCGCGCGAGGCTATCCTTGATTAAAATGCATGGCGATTTAGCCCGTGCATGGAGAAATATAAATGCTCAAAACATTTGCCGGCTGGCTGTTGTCGGCCGCCATGGCCAGCGCTTTTGCCGCGCCCGCGCTCACCGACGTTCGCGGTGTGCAGGTCGCGTCGCAGATGGCGAGTCAGGCCCCGCTGTTGAGTTCCCATTCGGTGCTGGTGATGAACAGCCAGACCGGGGAAGCGCTGTACCAGAAGAATATCAACCAACGTCTGCCGATCGCGTCGATCACCAAGCTGATGACGGCGATGGTCGTGCTCGACGCCGGCCTCGACCTGAACGAGGCGGTGACGATTTCCGACGCCGAGATCGACCGCCTGAAGAACACCCACTCGCGCCTCGCGGTCGGCAGCACGCTGACGCGCCGCGAACTGCTGCTGTTGGCGCTGATGTCGTCGGAAAACCGCGCCGCCGCCGCACTCGCGCGCAGCTACCCGGGCGGCACCGCCGCCTTCGTCGCACGCATGAACCGCAAGGCGCGGGCCTTGGGCATGCGCGACGCGGCGTTCTACGACGCCACCGGCCTCGACCTGCGCAACAGCGCGACCGCCGCCGACCTCGCGTTGATGGTGAAGGCCGCCTACGGCTACCCGCTGATCCGCCAGGACAGCACCACCCAGCAGCACGCCGTCTACAGCGGCGCCAACCGCCTGTTGCAGTACAAGAACAGCAATGCGCTGGTGCGCGGTGGCGAATGGGACATCGGCCTGCAGAAGACCGGCTACATCCAGGAAGCCGGCCGCTGCATGGTGCTGCACGCGACCGTCGGCTCGCAGCCCTTGGTGATCGTGCTCCTGGCCGCCAATGGCCCGGCCGCGCGCGTCAACGACGCGAAGGCGATCCGCACCTGGCTCGAAGGCCATCCGGGCAGCTGGCTGGCGGGCTGAGCCCTCCTCATTCCTTGCCAAAGGTTGGCCGAGCCGTTCGGCCAACCTTTTTTCTGCGCGTCATTGCTGGCCGATGCCCCTCTCCCAATACGGCGGGTCGCCGTAAAGTTCCGAAAGAAAATCGACGAAGGCGCGCACCTTCGCCGGCAACTGACGCCGGCTCGGGTAGAGCGCATAGACCTGCTGCGCCGGCAGCGCGTAGTCGGGCAAGAGCGCGACGAGCCGCCCGTCGGCCAGCGCGCCGCCGACGTCCCACACCGCCTTGATCGCGACGCCGCCGCCGGCGATGCACGCCTCGCCGATCGCCTCGCCGTAGTTGCATGAGAAGCGCCCGGCGACCTTCACCGCGACCGGCCCGTCCGGGCCGTCGAAGCGCCAGGTCTGGCTGCGCGCGCCGGCGGCGGCGTCGAGCAACAGGCAGTCGTGATCGGCTAGATCCGCCGGCGAAACCGGCACACCGCGGCGCGCGAGGTAATCGGACGACGCGACCAGCACGCGACGGCTCGGGCACAGCCGCCGCGCGACCCAGCTCGCCTCGTCGGGCCGGCCGATGCGGATCGCAACGTCGAGGCCGGCATCGACGAGGTTGAGCACCGTGTCGGTCAGCGTCAGCTGCACGTCGACTTGCGGGTAGCGCGCGAGGAAGGCCGGCAGGTGGCCGGCGACATGACGGCGGCCGAACGACGCCGACGCGGTCACCCTGAGCACGCCCGACGGCGCCAGCCGGCCTGCGGCCAGTTCGGCGTCGGCGGCGGCCAGCTCGTCGAGCAGCGGCCGCACGCGCCGGTAGTAGGCCTCGCCCTCCGGCGTGGTCGACAGCCGCCGCGTCGTGCGCTGCAACAGCCGCACGCCGAGGCTCGCTTCGAGCTTCATCAGCCGCTTGCTGACCACCGCGCCGGACGCGCCGAGCCGCTCGCCGGCGGCCACCAGGCTGCCCGCCTCGACCGCCGCGCAAAAGAGTTGCAGATCGCCGAGTTTTTCCATCGCCCGATTATCGCCATTTTTTTGAGGATGATGCGCCGATTCGCGCATTTATCAACGGGGCGGCGTGGACGATACTGAAGCCCTAGCCCCTCATCCCGAAAAAGGACACCCGCCATGAAAGCCGTCGGCCTCACCCGCTACCTGCCGATCGACCACCCCGATGCGCTGATCGACCTCGAGCTGCCCAAGCCGCTGCCTGCCGGCCACGACATCCTGGTGCGCGTCGAGGCGGTCTCGGTCAACCCGGTCGACACCAAGGTGCGCGCGCCGAAAGACAAGGTCGAGGACGAGCCGCGCGTGCTCGGCTGGGACGCCGCCGGCGTCGTCGACGCGGTCGGCCCCGACGTGACGCTGTTCGCGCCCGGCGACGCGGTCTACTACGCCGGCGACATCACGCGCCAGGGCAGCAACAGCGAGTACCAGCTGGTCGACGAACGCCTCGTCGCGAAGAAACCGGCGAGCCTCGACTTCGCCGCCGCCGCCGCGCTGCCCTTGACCGCGATCACCGCGTTCGAGTCGCTGTTCGAGCGATTGAACATCGACAAGCTGGGCGCCGACGCCGGCCACAAGCTGTTGATCATCGGCGGCGCCGGCGGCGTCGGCTCGCTGGCGATCCAGTTCGCCCGCCTCGCCGGCCTGACCGTGATCGCCACCGCCGGCCGTAAGGAGAGCGCCGACTGGTGCCGCGCGCTCGGCGCCGACCACGTGATCGGCCGCGACAAGCCGCTGACTGAAGCGCTGGCCGAACTGGGGCTCAAACACGTCGACTACATCTTCAACGCCGCCGACACCGACGCGTACTGGGCCGAGTCGGTCGCGGCACTCAAGCCGCAGGGCAAGATCGTCGCCATCGTCGACAACCGCGGCCCGCTCGCGATGGGCGAGATGAAGGCCAAGAGCGCGAGCCTGCACTGGGAAATGATGTTCACCCGCGCGATGTTCCGCACCGACGACATGATCCACCAGCATCAGCTGTTGGCCGAGGTCGCCGCCTGGGTCGACGCCGGCAAGGTGCGGGGCACGCTGGCCGAGACGGTGTCGCCGATCAACGCGGCCAATCTGCGCGCGGCGCACGCGAAGCTGGAATCGGGGACGATGGTCGGCAAGCTGGTGCTCGCCGGCTGGTAAATCTTGCAGATACGAAAAAGGTTGGCCGAGCTTTTCAGGGTTCGGCCAAGCTTTTTGTTTTGGAGCCTTGCTTGAGACGGCGCTTAGCCGCCGCGCTTGAACGCGATCAGGTGGTCGAGTTCGAGCCGGATGCCGATCGGCTCGCCGATCGCGTGATTGTGGTGGCTCGGCACTTCGGCGAGCACGCGCTGGCCCGACGGCAGCGTCAGCGTGTAATGAAAGGCAGACCCGCGGAACACCTTGCTCTCGACGAGCGCGGTCAGCGGGCTCGCGTCGTCGTGCTGCACGTCGTCGGGACGCAAGAGCACGTCGACCGCGTCGCCGACGCTGAAGCCGTTCGGCGTCAGTCCGCAGTATTCGCCGATCTCGAGCTTCACGCAGTTCGGCGCGGTGACCGTCGCCGGCACGAAGGCGCCCTGGCCGATGAAGTCGGCGACGAAGCGCGTCACCGGCTGGTGATAGAGCGCGTACGGCGTCGCCCACTGCAACAGCTTGCCGCCGTGCATCACGCCGACCTTGTCGGCCATCGCGAACGCCTCGTGCTGGTCGTGCGTGACGAGGATGGCGGTCATGCCCTCGCGCTTGAGGATGTCGCGCACCTCGCGCGACAGCCGCTCGCGCAGGTCGACGTCGAGGTTGGAGAACGGCTCGTCGAGCAGGAGCAGTTTCGGCCGCGGCGCCAGCGCGCGCGCCAGCGCGACGCGCTGCTGCTGGCCGCCGGACAGTTCGTGTGGGAACGCTTCGCCGTGGCTCGACAGGCCGACGACGTCGAGCAGTTCGGCGACGCGGTGCGCGCGCTCGGCGCGGTTAAGCGACTGCAGCCCGAAGCCGACGTTGGCCGAGACCGACAGATGCGGGAACAGCGCGTAGTCCTGGAACACCATGCCGATCCGGCGTTCGTGCGCCGGCAGGCTGAAGCCGGCGCGGCTGATGACCTTGCCGTCGAGGCGGATCTCGCCGCCCTTGACCGCCTCGAAGCCGGCGATGCAGCGCAGCACGGTGGTCTTGCCGCAGCCGGAGCTGCCCAACAGGCAGCCGATCTCGCCGTCTTCGAGCTGGAAACCCATCGCGTCGACGACGTGGGTGTCGCCGTACGATTGCGAGACATGGTCGAATTCAAGCAGGACGCTCATGCGGAGTCTTTCTGTCTGGACAGCAAAATCACCGGGATCAAGCCGGCGAGCACGATGGCGATCGCCGGCAGCGCGGCGCGGTCCCACTGGCCTTCGGCGGTCAGGTTGAAGATGCGCACCGACAGCGTGTCCCAGCCAAACGGCCGCGTCATCAGCGTGATCGGCATTTCCTTCATCACGTCGACGAACACCATCAGCATCGCGGTCAGGATGCCGCCGGTTAAGAGCGGCAGGTGCAGCCGCGCGGCGAGCCGCCAGCCGGAATAGCCGAGGATGCGCGCCGCCTCTTCCTGGCTGGCGGTGATGCGGTGCATCGCCGCGTCGATCGCCGAATGGCCGACGGCGAGAAAGCGCGCGACGAAGGCCAAGAGCATGATCAACAGCGTGCCCTTCAGGATCGCCGTCGTCCCCTCGGGCAGCCAGTCCTTGAATACGTCGATCAGCGCGTTGTCGAGCCAGGCGATCGGCACGAACACGCCGACGGCGAGCACGGTGCCCGGCACCGCATAGCCGAGCGTCGCGATCTTGGCGAAGGCGTGGGTCGTCATGCGCTTGTCGCGACGTTGCGCGTAAGACAGCAAAAGCGCGACCGCGGCGACCAGCGCCGCCGCCATCAGCGACAAGAGCAGCGATCGGCCGACGTAAGCGGCGAGGTCGGCGTTCAGCTCTTCGACCCAGACGCTCACCGCCCAGAAGACTAGCTGCACCACCGGCAGCGCGAACGCGAGCGCGAACACCAACGCGGCGAGCAAGGTCGCGCCCACGGCGCGCCAGCCGCCTAGCCTCAAGCGCGGCAAGGGCGCGGCGCGGCCCGCCTGCGTGTAGGCGCGGCGGCCGCGCGCGCTCTGCTCGAACCACACCAGCACGAACACCATCGTCACCAACAGCGACGCGAGCTGCTTGGCGGTGTCGAGCGAGAAGAACGAGAACCACGCCTTGTAGATCGCGTTGGTGAAGGTGTCGTAGTTGAAGATGGCGACCGCGCCGAAGTCGGCCAGGGTTTCCATCAGCGCGAGCGTCATCCCGCCGATGATCCACGGCCGCGCCATCGGCAGCGCGACGCGCCAGAAGCCCTGCGAGCGCGACAGGCCGAGCGACTGCCCGACTTCGAGCGCGCGCCGCCCCATGGTCGAGAACGCGTTGCGCGCCAACAGATAGACGTAGGGGTAGAAGGCGAGCGTCAGGATCACGATGACGCCGCCGGTGGAACGCGCCGACGGCACCCAGCTCGACGTGCCGTAAGTATCGCGCAGCCAGGTCTGGATCGGCCCGGTGAATTCGAGCAGGCCGAGCTGCGAGAACGCCATCACGTAGGCGGGCATCGCCAAGGGCAGCATCAGCGCCCACGTGAAGAAGCGCCGTCCCGGAAAGTCGTACACCGACACCAGCCACGCGAGCGGCACGCCGATGAGAAACACGCCGCTGCCGACGCCGAGCACCAGCCACAGCGTGTTGAGCAGGATGCCGGGCAACTGGTAGTCGATGAGGTGCGACCAGATCGCCGCGTCGGGCGAGCCGATCGACGCGAAGATCACCGAGAGCGGGATCAGGGTGACGAGGCTGATGAACACCACCACCACCCGCCAGCGCATAGCCGACCACTGCATGCCAAGAATCCGTGAGAGTCGCAAAGGGGGAAATTATCGGGCCAAGCACGCACCGACCGCAAACACGGCCGATTCGCAATGCCATTTGGGCGGGCTCGGCCGGCCGAGCCCGAAAAGACAAGGGGCGGGTTCACCCCGCCCCTCTCGATCAGACGTTGTCGCTTACTTGTAGCCGACGCGGTCCATCAGCTTCACCGCGTCGGCCTGGCGCGTGCCGGCGTTCGACACGTTGATCAGCGACGACTTGAACGGACCCCAGGCGGCGACTTCCGGCGCCGGCTTCACCTTAGTGTTGACCGGGTACTCCATGTCGACGTCGGCGTACAGGTTCTGCGCCTTGGCGGACGACAGCCACTCGAGCAGCTTCACCGCGCCCTTCTCGTTCTTCGCGTAACGCGTCACGCCGGCGCCCGACACGTTCACGTGCGAGCCCTTGCCGTTCTGGTTGGCCCAGAACAGACCGACCGGCAGGTTCGGGGTCTTCTTCATCAGGCGGCCATAGTAGTAGGTGTTGGCGATACCCACCTCGCACTGGCCGGCGGCGATCGCCTCGAGCATCTTGGTGTCGTCCGGGAACACGTCGGTTGCCAGATTATCCATCCAGCCCTTGACGATGCGCTCGGTCTTCACCGGGCCGTACTCGGCGAGGAACATCGCGACCAGCGACTGGTTGTACACCTTCTTCGACGTGCGCAGGCACAGCTTGCCCTTCCACTTCGGATCGGCGAGGTCTTCGTAGCTCGACAACTGGCCCGGCTTCACCTTCTGCGTATTGTAGAAGAGGGTGCGCGCGCGCACCGACAGGCCGAACCACTCGTTTTTCGGGTCGCGCAGGTGGACCGGGATATTGGCGTTAAGCGTCGGCGACTTGACTGCCTTGAGCAAGCCCATGTTCGACGCCTGCCACAGGTTGCCAGCGTCGACCGTCATCAGGATGTCGGCCGGGGTGTTGCTGCCTTCGGCGCGCAGACGCTCCATCAGCGGGCCTTCCTTGTCGGACACCAGTTTCACATCGACGCCGGTTTCCTTCTTGTACACGTCGAGAATCGGCTTGATCAGCTGCTCGCCGCGCGAGCTATAGATCACCACCTCTTCGGCGAAGGCGGAACCGGAAATCGCCGCGATCATCGCGGCCAGCAACATCGGCTTCATCAGTCTGTACTCCTCAACCCGGTCGGAAAAATTCGCGAGGAGCACAGTCTAATCAAAACAAGAATAGTTATCAATTTGAACGTAAACCGATACACAAAGGCTTCAACGTCCGGGCACGAAGCGTACCAGGTCGCCCGCTTCCACCCTGTAACGCGCGTTGCGGACCTCAGCGACGGCAAGCTTGGGCTGCACCTGCGTCACCGTCGCGTCGCCCGACAACAGCTCGGCGACGCCGAGCTTGCGCTCGCTGCCGGCGGCGCGCAGCTCTTTGGCCGGTCGCGGCTTGTAGACGATCAGGCTGTCGCCGACCCTCAGCCCCGAAAGACCGCCGTCGCCGAGGTAAATCCGGCTGCCGGCCTCGACCTTCGCCACGCGCGTCATGAACGGCACGCAGGCCAAGAGCGTGCCGACGCGCTCGGCGGCCTTGTCGAGCAGCTTGTCGACGGTGCGGCCGTAGTCGTTCTGCCAGAACGCTTCCGATGCGAACGGCGGCAGGCTTCTGCCTGCGACCTGGCCGTGCGCGGTGTCGGCAAAGCGCTCGCGCACCAGCAGCGCGCCGGTGAACGCGTCGTACACCCACAGCTCGAGGTCGAAGCGGCGCTCGGACGGCTGCAGCGAGACGCCGCCGCCGAACAGGCCGGCGAGCGGGCCGTCGTAGAACACGCCGGGGCGCCCCTTGTCGGCGTTAAACAGCGAGAAATCGGGCCGGTCGCCGGTGGAACCGCTGTCGATCAGCCGGCCGGCGAGCACGAACTGCACGTCCTCGCGCCGCCCGAGCTCGCGCACCAGGTCGAGGCCGCTGGCCGGGTCGCTCTCGCGCGGGTCGGGCAAGACGCCGAAGGCGCCGCCGTCGCGCGCAGAGAAACGCGGCAGGCGCGCGAAGCGGCGCGCGAGCTCGCTAGGCAGCCCGGTCGACACGTTGCCGAGGTCGGACGCGCTGGCCGGATGGTCGAGGTAGACGTAGGACGTCAACAAACGCCGCTTGATCGGCCGGCCTACCGCGCGCCCATCCGGGCAATGGCCGCCGTCGGCGCGCGGTCCCGGCGGCGGGGTATCCAGCGCCACCTTTACCCGGTAGAGACCGTCCTTTTCGCCCTCTTCGAGCACGCTGACCCTGCCCGGCGGCAACGGCGCCGCCGCGAGCCGCGACGACGTCGCGACGCGACCGCCGTTCACGTAGTCGGCCGACGTGATCTCGGCGCCCTGCGACAGCGCGGCCGCTTCGAGCGCGTCGGCGATCGCCAGCTCGCGCGCAGCTTTCGGGCCCGCATCCAGCGTCGCGACGCCGACGCCGACGAGACGCTCGGCCTGAGCGGTCAAAACAAACGCCGCCGAGAGGGCGGCGCCGAGCGCAAGTCGCCTGAACGGGCTCATTGCGCGAGGTAGTAGTTGTTGCCGAGGCTGGGCGACGCCTCGCCGCAGCGGCCGTCCCGGCATGCGCTGCCGGCCACCGGCACCATGTCGGCGGCCTTTTTCACGCTGCCGCTGTTCAGCAGCGCCTGCTTGTAAGCCTGGTAGAAGTCCTGCTCGAGCGTGATCTCGGCGACCGTCTCGCTGCTGCCGTCGGGCTTCAGGCTGGTCGACAGCACGCGCACGCCGCGCAGATAGCTGTCGACGTAGACGCGGAATGCGTCGCTCTGCACGACGAGGTTGGACACCGAGCTGCCGCCGACGAGTCGCACGCCCTGCACCTGCTCGGCGACCGAGCGGTAGGCATCGAGCCGCGCCGCGCGCATCGACAGCAGCTTGCGCTGCGAGGTGCTCAGGCCGCGGCCGCCGGGCGCGGCGCCGACGCCGGTCACGCGGATCACGATCGGGCGGTAGGGGTTCACCTCTTTCACCACCTCCTTGACGACGACCTTTTCTTCGGCGGCCGGAGCCGCTTCGGCCCCCTGGCCGACGTAGCCGGCGCCGGTCTGCGCGGGATAAGACGACGACACCGGCTCCGCCGGGACGAGCGCGGCTTTCGGTGCGTTGGTTTGCGCGCAGGCGGTCATCGCCAGCGCGGTGAGGGAGAGGGCGAAGCTGAGGCTCAGGGCTGCTTTCATGGCGTTGTCCGTTCTCGTGAGTATCTGGATGGTAGGAAGGCTGCCGATACGGCGTCAAGCGGGGCGAGCGAAGTGACGGCGCAACTGGCGCGCCGAGCCGAAACCGGCGGCGAGCCGCGTCAGCGCGTCGCGAAACGCCGGCACGTCGACGTTGCTCCAGTACGGGCGCTCGAGAAAGGATGGCTGGACGCCGATCACGATCAGCGCGGCGCTCATGGCGGGACGCCTCAGAGTGGACTTGCCGCTCAGCGATGGACACAGCACAGCCCCGCCCCGCCCCATGTTTCAGACCACCGTGAGACAAGATGCGGTCAGAAACGGACAAGGTTGGCCGAGCCTTGTTACGGGCTCGGCCAACCTTGTCTTGTAGCGCGGACCGCTCAGTGCGCGAGCTTGAAGCGCTTGACCTCGGCCTCGAGCGACTGCGCGAGGCTGTCGAGTTCGCCGGCCGCCTCGGCCACCGAGCGCGTGGCGTCGGCATTCTGGTCGACCATCTGCACGATCTGCTCGACGCTGTTGGCGATGTCGTGGCTGGCGACCGCCTGCTCGGCGAGGCCGCGGCTGACATCGTCGATCATGCCGACGACGTTGTCGGTACTGGTGTTGATCTCGGCAATCGCGCCGCCGGCGTGGCGCGCCATCTCCATGCCCTCGGTCACCTGGCTCACCGTCTGCTGCATCTGGTTCGCCATATTGCTCGCGCCCGACTGGATCGCGCCGATCATCGCGGTGATGTCGGCGGTCGACGCGGTCGTCTTCTCGGCCAGCTTGCGCACCTCGTCGGCGACCACGGCGAAGCCGCGGCCCAGTTCGCCGGCACGCGCCGCCTCGATCGCCGCGTTCAGCGCCAACAGATTGGTCTGGTCGGCGATGTCCTTGATCACGTTGATGATCGCGGTGATCTTGGCCGCCTCGGCGCCGAGGCTCTCGGCGGTGCCGGCTGCCTGGCCGACGGTCGCCGAGATCTTGCCGATCTCGCTGACCATCGCGTGGATCACGTCGGCGCCGGAACGCGCCTGCTGGCCCGACTGCTGCGACAGGCCCTGCGCCTCGCGCGACAGGTCGGAGATGTGGTTGATGCTGGTCGAGATTTCCTCCATCGCCGCCGCCATCGCGGTCGCGGCGCCCGACTGCTGCTCGGACCCCTCGCGCACGGTGCGGCTGGCGGCATTCAGGCCGCTCGCCGCGCCGATCAGGCGGCTGGCGCTGCCGTGCACGGTGCGCAGCGTGCCGGACAGGCCGTCGATGGTACGCGCCATCGCATTGTTCAGCCGCGCGATCTCATGGTTGGCCGCATCGGTCTCGAGGCGCTCGGACAGATCGCCCGCGGCGATGCGCTCGAGCGAATCGACCGCCTCGTCGAGCGGACGCGTGATGCTGCGCGACACGAAGAAGCCGGCGACCAGCGCGACCAGCACCGACAGCACGGCGACGATCAGCACCACGTGCTCGATGCTGCGCGCCTCCTCGAGACGCACCCCGTTGAGCTGGACGTTGACGTCGACGTTGTACTTGGCGAAAGCGCGCAGCGCGTCGCTGAGGTTGCGGCCGAGCACCGCGCCCTGTCCGGTGGTCAGCACCACCATCGCGCCGGTGGCGTCGCCCTTCACGCGCAGGTCGCGCACCTCCAGGATGTTTTTCTCCCAGCCCGTGTAAGCCTCTCTCAGCCTGGCGACGTGGACCTTCTCCTCGTCGAAGGCGCCGTGTTCGGCGATCGAGTCGTCGAGGTCCTTCAGTGACGTGCGGAAATGCCCGAGCGCCTCGTCGAGCAGCGCGTTGTGCTTGTCAAGGCTCGCCTCGTCCGGCGCCAGCACCACATTGCGCACCTGCACGCGGCCTTCGTTCACCGAGTCGAGCAGGCCGCCGATCGCGACGTTGCGCGGGAAGGCGATGGTATTGAGCTTTTCGATGCCGACGGTCAGCGAGCCCAGCTGTGTCTTGACAAACACCGCGCCGGCGACGAACAGCAGCACGATCAGCGCGAAGCCGATGCCGAGCCGGTAGGCGATTTTGAGATTTTTCATTCCACGAGTCCCCCGAAGGTTTTTTTAACTTTTCTAATCAAAAAAGACGGCGTGGTCAGTATAACCACTTGAAGAAGACAACGGCATTGCACGCTAGGTATTTTTACGTACAGCAATCACCGTCATGCCGGCGCGCAAAGAAAAAGCCGTCCCGAGGGACGGCTTTTTTTCGTGCGGGATGGGTGTCAGCCTCGCATACGCTTGAGGACCTCGTCGCGGCCGATCAGCGCGAGCACCGCATCGACCGAAGGCGTCTGCGGCGTACCGCACACCAGCACCCTGAGCGGCATGCCGAGCTGGCCCATCTTGATGCCTTCGTCGGCGCAGAAAGGCTTGAACAGCGCGTGGATGGCCTCGGCGTTCCAGTCGGACAGCTCGGCCAACCTGCCGGCGAAACGGCCCATCCGCGCGCGCGACTCTTCCGACAGGTGCTTTTCCAGGTCGGCGGCGGACGGCTCGCGGCGCGCGTAGAAGTAGTCGCACTCGAGCGCGAGCGCGTTCAGGTCCTGCACCCGCTCCTTGACCAACGCGATCACTTCGGCAAGGCAGGGGCCGTCAGCCGGGTCGATGCCGGCCTCGGCCAACCTCGGCGCCACCAGCTGCGCGAGGCGCAGGTTGTCGGCCGCCTTGATGTGCTGCGCGTTCAGCCACAGGAACTTCTCGTTGTTGAAGCGCGACGCCGACGGGCTGACGTCCTTCAGGTCGAACCATTCGACGAACTGCTCGATCGAGAAGAACTCATCGTCGCCGTGACCCCAGCCGAGGCGCGCCAGGTAGTTCAACAGCGCCTCGGGCAGGATGCCCTTGTCGGCGTAGTCGACCACGCTGACCGCGTCGCGGCGCTTCGACATCTTCTGGCCGTCCTCGTTGAGGATCATCGGCAGGTGGCCGTACACCGGCAGCGGCGCGCCGATCGCCTTAAGAATATTGATCTGGCGCGGCGTGTTGTTGACGTGGTCGTCGCCGCGAATGACATGGCTGATGGCCATGTCCCAGTCGTCGACCACCACGCAGAAGTTGTAGGTCGGGCTGCCGTCCGGGCGCGCGATGATCAGGTCGTCGAGTTCCTCGTTGGCGAACTCGATGCGGCCTTTCACCGCGTCGTCCCACGCGACGACACCGGTCAGCGGCGTCTTGAAGCGCACGACGGGCTCGACGCCCTCCGGCGGAGCCGGCAAGGTCTTGCCGTCTTCCGGGCGCCAGCGGCGGTCGTAGCGCGGCTTTTCACCGTTGGCTTCCTGCTCGGCGCGCATCGCTTCCAGTTCTTCCTTGGACGCGTAGCAGTAGTAGGCGTGGCCGGATTCGAGCAGTTGCAGGATGACCTCTTTATATCGGTCGAAGCGCTGCGTCTGGTAGAACGGGCCTTCGTCGTAGTCGAGGCCGACCCAGTGCATGCCGTCGAGGATCGCCTTGACCGATTCGGGGGTCGAACGCTCGAGGTCGGTGTCCTCGATGCGCAGCACGAAGGTGCCGCCGTTCTTACGGGCGAACGCCCAGGAAAACAGCGCGGTGCGCACGCCGCCGATATGCAGATAACCGGTCGGGCTGGGGGCAAAACGGGTACGGATCATGGACGATTCAGCCTGGCAAAACGCGAAAAGACCATTTTACGCGTTCAGGAGAAAGCGCGGCAACGCGGCGATACGGATATTCCCCCAGTCATGAAAAACCCCGCCATGGCGGGGTTTTGCTTGCCTGAGCTTGGCCGAGCTTATACCGGCTTGACCGGCGCCTTGGCGTCGAGGCCGGGTTTGGGTGTCGGTTGCGGGGCGTAGTCGGGCTCGACCGGCTCGACCGCCGGCGCCGGCTGCGACGGCGAACTCAGCCAGCGCACCGCGGTCAGGCCGCCTTCCTGCGGCTTGCCGCTCCCGCCGACCTTGCACGTCAGGCACACCGGTCTGCCGCTGCGCTCTTTCAGCGCGACATCGACCCGCTTGCCGTGCACCGCGATCGCGCGTTCGCGCTGCCAGTCGAGCAGCACCGACGCCAGCGTCTTCAGGCGCACATCGCTCTGCTTGTACTGGTCGTGGTAGGCGGTCAGCCACAGGTTGCCGTTGTCGTCCTCGTTGAGCAGCACACTCTGGTAGGACACCGTCACCGCGGCGCCGACCGGGACGGTGCCGGCGAGCGTCAGCGCGTCGCCGTTCTTCAGTCGCACGCAGCCGTGGCTGCGGAAACCGGGCACGCTGCCCGGCGCGTTGGTGCCATGGAAGCCGAGGCCGAGGCGCGCCTCGCCGAAGCGGATGAACACCTTGCCGAGCGGATTGTCCGGGCCGGGCGGCACGACGGTCTGCACCGGCTTGCCGGAGCGCTTCATTTCTTCCTGGATCGATTTGGGCACGTGCCAGGCCGGGTCTCGATGGATGCCGGTCACGTTGTACTGGCCGATCGGGGTCTGCGTCAGTAATTTGCCGACCGCGACCGGGTAGACCCTCTGCAGCTCGCCGTCGCGATAGACGAACATCCGGGTCTGCGGCAGGTTGACCACCACGTGCCATCCGGATGCCCGAATATCCACGTCAGGCTGCGGCACCGCCGCCTGAGCAGACATCGCAACCACGCCGGCGACGCCGGCAACCCACATCTTCCAAGCACAAGAACCCATGAAAACCATTTCCGTTACAAACCGGTAATAACAATTTTAACAGATAGAACGACTCAACATTCCGAGAAACTCCTGCAAGGCCCGCCCGTTTTTGCGAAAATCGACCGTTTAGCGTTTGTTTTGACACGGAAAACGATGAGTCATTCCCAAACCGTCGCCTTGGTGGAGTCCCTGGACTACGAAGGCCGAGGCGTTGCCCATGTAGAGGGCAAGACCATTTTCATCGACGGCGCCCTGCCTTATGAAAAGGTAATATACCGCGCCTACCGCAAAAAACCCACCTACGAAAACGCCGATGTCATATCGGTGCTAAAGGAAAGCTTCGTCCGCACCAAGCCGCGTTGCCCGCACTTCGGCGTCTGCGGCGGCTGTTCGATGCAGCACGTCGAATTCTCCGCGCAGGTGGCAATCAAGCAGCGCGTACTCGAGGACAACCTCGCCCACCTCGGCAAGGTCAAGGCCGAACGCATCCTGCCGCCGATCGCCGGTCCGGCCTGGGGCTACCGCCACCGTGCGCGCATGTCGGCGCGCTACGTCGAGAAGAAGGGCGGCGTGCTGGTCGGCTTCCACGAGAAGCGTTCGAGCTTCATCGCCGACATGCACGAGTGCCACATCCTGCCGCCGCACATCTCGCGGCTGATCGACCCCTTGCGCGCGATGATCGAAAGGCTGTCGATCAAGCAGCGCATGCCGCAGGTCGAAATCGCCGTCGGCGCCAAGGTCAGCGTGCTGGTGTTCCGCAATATGGACGACATCAGCGAAGACGATCTGAAGGTCTTCGCCGAGTTCGTCGATACCCACACCCACATCCACCACCCGCTGCAGATCTGGCTGCAGCCGAAGGGACCGGACACCTGTTATCCGATCTACCCGGAAAACGCGCCGAAACTGAGCTACGAGATCGCCGACTTCGACGTCGAGATGCCGTACTACCCGACCGAGTTCACCCAGGTGAACCCCGAGATCAACAACGTGATGGTCGCACGCGCGCTCAAGCTCTTGGACCCGCAACCGGGCGAGCGCATCGCCGACATGTTCTGCGGCATCGGCAACTTCACGCTGCCGATCGCGCGCTCCGGCGCCACCGTGCATGGCATGGAAGGCAGCCAGGCGCTGGTCAAGCGCGCCATCGAGAACGCAACGCACAACGGCCTCGAGGACAGCGTCAGTTACGAAATGGCCAACCTGTTCGACGTGACCGAGGAGTCGTTCGCCGCGCTCGGGCATTTCGACAAGATGCTGATCGACCCGCCGCGCGACGGCGCGATGGCGCTGGTGAAGGCGATCACAGACGAGACCGCGCCCGCACGCATCGTCTACGTGTCCTGCAACCCCGCCACGCTGGCGCGCGACGCCAACGTGCTGGTCAACACCAAGGGCTACACGCTGAAGGCCGGCGGCATCATCAATATGTTCCCGCACACCGCCCACGTCGAATCGGTCGCCTGGTTCGAGAAGACCGGCCCGTGCATGAGCCGCGCCGAGACGGAGGCCATCGAGGCGGCAGAAGCCGCCGCGCGCGCAGCCGCCAAGGAAGCCAAGAAGGCGCGTGAAGCCGCTGCGGCCAAGGCCAAGGCGGACGAGGAAGCGGAACGCATCGCCCAGAAAGCGGCGCGGCGCCAGCATTATCTGGAAAACCAGCCTTATTACGACGCCAGGAACAAGAAGGCCGAAGGGAACGCTGACGCGGCCGCCCCTGACAGCCAGGCAGAACCCAAGGAATGAACGACATCGATCTATCCGTCCCCACCTTCGTCCCGCGCCGCCCGACGCCGGGCGCGCCGCGGCTCACCGCGCATCTGGCGCACCGCGCGACCGCCGTCATCGAGCTGGCCGACGGCGTACTGGTGACCGCGGCCGCCGGTCAGCGCTTTTCCCTGCCCGGCGGCAAGGCCAGCCGCGGCGAGCTGCGTTCGCAGGCGCTGATCCGCGAGTTGCGCGAAGAGACAGGTCTGAGGGTGCACAACATCCTCTACCTGTTCGACCACGTCACGCCGCACACCGCGCACAAGGTGTACCTGGTAATCGCGCAGGGCGCGCCGCGCCCGCAGGGCGAGATCGAGCGGATCGGCGTCTTGGCGTCGCCCGACGGCGAGCCCGACGTGACGCCCGAGACCCGCGCGATCCTGCGCCGCTACGCACGCCTGCGCGGCGAGGAAGGCCCGAAGAGCGAGGCGGTGCGCGCGATGCTGAACCTGGCGCGCTACATCGCCCGCGTCGAACCGGCGGAGCGCGCCGAGTGACGCGCAGCTGGCGGCGGCTCGACGAATTCGGCTACCACGCGGCGACCTCGGCCAACCCCGGCGTCTCGCTGGTGCTGCTCGGCCAGCCGCATTGCGGCGCGTGCAAGGCGGCCAAGGCGCTGCTGCCGGTCTTGCTGCCCGACACGGTCGCTACGCTGTTTGACGTCGACGTCGCGGTCAGCGGCGCGCTCGCGCACGAGTTCGAACTCTTCCACCTGCCGGCACTCGCCCTATACAAGAACGGCGCGTTTCACGCCTGGGTGAACGCGCCGCTCGAAGCTTCAACGTTGGCCGAGGTTATTCACTTGGCGCTCGACGCCCCCGCCGCAGAAGCGCCCTGAGAAGCAGATTCCATTAGCTCGGGCGGCAACTCGATCCAGCCCATCTGCCCCGCCACGCCGGTCAGCCCGGTCAACAGCAGGATCGCCAGCGGCGTGTAGCACAGCGCGCCGAGGAAGACGCGCAGCTTGGATACGCCGCTTACGGCGGACAGTGCGCGCACCAGGATAATCACGCTCAGCACCGACAACACCAGCGTCACGCCCTGCGCCGCGTCGTCGGGCAGCCAGCTCGCCAGCGGTTCGAGCAGTTGCGGACTGTTGGTCAGCACCACCAGCCCGAACAACGACGCCTCCAGCCTCGCCCCCGCCAGCCTCACCCACCAGCCCATGAAGCGCACGAACAGCAGGATCTGCATCCACGTGAACAGCACGAAGAACAGCAGCCGCCCCTCGAGCGGGCCGCCGATTTCGATCGCGCGCGCGCTGGCGAACACCCCCATCACGGTCAACAGCAGCGCCGGCTGCCAGAACGGGTATTGATAGTGCGCGAGCGGCTGGATGCGGCCGCGCACGAGGTCGATCACATCGTCGAACAATCGTTGCATGGCGGGCTCAGTCGAAGATCACCGTCTTGTTGTTGTATGAGAGCAGCCTGTTGTCCAGATGCCAGCGCACCGCGCGCGACAGCACGACCTTCTCCAGGTCGCGCCCCTTCTGCACCAGGTCGTCGACGTCGTCGCGGTGCGAGATGCGCGTCACTTCCTGCTCGATGATCGGCCCCTCGTCGAGGTCCTCGGTCACATAGTGGCTGGTCGCACCGATCAGCTTCACGCCGCGCGCGAACGCGCGGTGGTAGGGCTTGGCGCCGTCGAAGGCCGGCAGGAAGCTGTGGTGGATGTTGATCACCTTGTTCGGGTAGCGCTTGACGAAGTCCTGCGACAGCACCTGCATGTAGCGCGCGAGGATCACAAGGTCGACGCCGGCTTCTTCCAAGAGGCGGAACTGCTCGGCCTCGGCGGCGGCCTTGTTGTCACGGCTGACCGGGATCACGTGGAACGGGATGTCGTTGAATTCGACCAGGCGGCGGCAGTCTTCGTGGTTGGAGATCACCAGCGGGATCTCGCAGTCGAGCTCACCGATGCGCCAGCGGTGCAAGAGGTCGACCAGGCAGTGCTCGTACTTCGACACGAAGATCGCCACGCGCGGTTTGCGGCTCGACAGCGACACCTGCCACGTCATGTCGTGCTTGGCGGCGATCGGCGCGAACGCGGCGGCGAAGCTCTCCATCGGCAGCGTGAAGCCCTCCAGATCCCACTGCACCCGCATCAGGAACAACTTCGCCTCGGCGTCCTGGTGCTGGTCGGCGTGCAGGATGTTGGCGTTGTAGGTCATCAGGAAGTTGGCGATCGCCGACACCAGACCTTTCTTGTCCGGGCAGCTGATCAGCAAGGTGGCGGAGTGTGGATTCATGCTCGTGTCTGTCGATTCGTTGGCGTTGGCAAATGCAAAGCGCCACGGGCGGCGGCGGGCCGACCGTGGCGTTTTCATCTGGGACGGCAGTTAGCTTAACCGCGCAGCTTGGCCGAGGCCAGCGTATTTTCCAGCAGGGTCGCGACCGTCATCGGGCCGACGCCGCCCGGCACCGGCGTGATGTAGCTCGCGCGTTCGCTCGCAGCTTCGAATTCGACGTCGCCGCACAGCGTGCCGTCGGCGAGGCGGTTGATGCCGACGTCGATCACCACCGCGCCCGGCTTGATCCACTCGCCCTTCACGAAGCCCGGCTTGCCGACCGCGGCGACGACGATGTCGGCGGCGGCGACTTCGTCGGCGAGGTTGCGCGTCGCGCTGTGGCAGATGGTCACCGTCGCGCGCGCCAGCAGCATCTCGAGCGCCTGCGGGCGGCCGACGATATTCGACGCGCCGACGATCACCACCTTCTGCCCCTTCGGATCGATGCCGTAGTGTTCGAGCAGCGTCATCACGCCCTTCGGCGTGCACGGACGCATGAGCGGCATCTTGGTCGCGAGGCGGCCCATATTGTACGGATGGAAGCCATCGACGTCCTTGTGCGGGTCGATGCGTTCGATCACCGACTGCGGATCGATGTGTTTGGGCAGCGGCAGCTGCACGAGGATGCCGTCGACTTCGGCGTTGGCGTTCAATTCGTCGATCAGCGCCAGCAGGTCTTCCTGCGTAGTGGCCGTCGGCAGGTCGTAGGCGAGCGAACGGATGCCCGCCGTCGCACACGCGCGTTTCTTATTGCGCACGTAGACCGCCGACGCCGCATCGTCGCCGACCAGCACCACCGCCAGCGCCGGAGCGCGCTGCCCCGCCGCGACGCGCGCGTCGACCTCCTTGCGCACCGCGTCGATGCGCGCATCGGCCACCGCCTTGCCGTCTATCCTTTGAGCCACCATTTCGTTTTTCCCCAAACTCATTGATGCGAAAACCTAATTTTCGCATTTTTATGAAAGCAGGCTCAACGGGTGTTGACATCAATATCTTCCATCCGTATATTTGCGGACTCTCGTTGTCGGGGCGTAGCGCAGTCTGGTAGCGCACCTGGTTTGGGACCAGGGGGTCGTGAGTTCGAATCCCACCGCCCCGACCAACAAGACACACGCTTCGGCGGGCAAGCGCCCGTAGCTCAACCGGATAGAGCACCGGCCTTCTAAGCCGGGGGTTACAGGTTCGAGTCCTGTCGGGCGCGCCAGAAAAGTTTTACGGTGGTGGATGTAGCTCAGTTGGTAGAGTCCTGGATTGTGATTCCAGTTGTCGTGGGTTCGAGTCCCATCATCCACCCCACCCCACCATTTAAATGGTCGATGTCGCCAGACCTCGGCCAACCGTTTCGGCGGTGGATGTAGCTCAGTTGGTAGAGTCCTGGATTGTGATTCCAGTTGTCGTGGGTTCGAGTCCCATCATCCACCCCACCCCCCCTCTTGCTTTGCCCCTCCCCGCGCTTCGCTTGTTGTTTTTTTCCTAAGCGTTTACCCTTTGTGTCCGAATGTTCTTTGTCTGACAAGATACAGAACGTATAATCGGCATACAGTTACTTGTATCCAATATGCAGCCATGAGCCCCTTGCAGCCGATCAAGCGCCAGACGCTGACCAGCGCGGTCACCGAATCCTTGCGTCAACGCATCCTGTCCGGAGAATTCCACGACGGGCAGCAGCTGCGCCAGGAAGCACTGTCCAACGAATACGGCGTCAGCCGCGTCCCGGTGCGCGAGGCGCTGCGCCAGCTCGAAGCCGAGGGGCTGATCGAGATCATCGACCACAAGGGTGCGATCGTCTCGACGCTGTCGCTCAGCGACGTGCTCGAACTGCTCGATATCCGTGCCACGCTCGAGAGCGAACTGCTGCGCGCGGCGATCCCGCGTCAAAGCTCGGCCGACCTTGACGCCGCCGCCGCGACGCTCGAGGAATTCGGCGTCGCGCTCGAAAGCCACGACGTGCGGCACTGGGGCGAGCTCAACTCGCGCTTTCACCTCGCGCTCTACCGCGCCGCACAGCGCCCGAACACACTGGCGCTGATCGAGCAGCTGCACAACAAGACCGACCGCTATACCCGCATGCAGATCCTGTTCACCCACACCATGGAACGGGCGCACGAAGAGCACAACAAGCTGTTGGCGCTCTGTCGCGCGAAGGCGACCGACGAGGCGGGGGACTTCCTCCGCTTCCACATCCTGTCGGCCGGCCACGCGCTCGAACACTACCTCAACGAACAGCAGGCGCCGCAGCCGCGCAACGCCGTCTAGGAACACGAGATGCGCGTCGCCTCCCTCCCCCACATGCACACTCGGGCTGATGCGCGCCGGGGTGCGGGCCGGGTGGGGGTCGCATGCTAGTCCAACTCAAGCACCGCTTGAACCGGATGATCATCTGGTTCAAGCGCAGCGTCTGGTCCGACCTTTTCCCCAACAGCACCGTCACGCTGTTCTTCCTGACCATGGCCGTCATGCTGTGGACGCTGGACACGCGCGAAGCCGACCAGCTCAAGGGCGACCTGTCCCGCGACTCGCTGTGGGCCGAACAGTCGGCGCAGCGCCGCCTCGACGACGACCGCCAACAACTGATCGACCTGTCGCGCGCAATCGGCAACGGCGAACTCGACGAGACGGCTTTTCGCCAGAAGAGCGCGATCTGGCTCGCCAACATGCCCGAGATGGCGGCGATCGCCTACGCCGACGCGTCGGGCACGGTGCGCTACGTCCAGCCGATGAGCGTCGACCTGTTCCGCCACGGCCAGCCTTTACCCGCCCACAGCGCCGACACCTTCGCCAAGACGCGCGACGGCGGCCGCCTCAACTACAGCCCCGCCTACCCGGCCGAAAACGGCGAATGGTTCGTCGAACTGCAGGTGCCTGTCCGCTCGGGCGACACCTTCGCCGGCACGGTGGTCGGCGTGTTCAGCGCGCAACGCATGGTGCGCCGGCTGCCGCCGTCGTGGCTGGTGGAGAAATACCAGCTCGAACTGGTCGACACGCTCGGCCGCACGCTAGCCCGCAACGCGCAGCGCCGCCAGCTGATCAGCTACAACGAGGTCATTTCGCTGCCCGGCAGCGGCCTATTCATCCGCGTGCGACCGGTGCAGGGCGTCGCCGGCCCGGCGCGCAAGCTCCAGCTCGGGCTGATCGTCGGCCTGACGCTGCTGACGCTGTTGAGCCTCGTCAGCCTCAACAGCCACATCCGCCGCCGCATCGACGCCGAGGGCGAACGCGACCGCGTGTACCGCCTGTCGCAGGACCTCCTAGCCGTGGTCGACGAAGACACCAGCATCGTCGAGGTCAACCCGGCGTTCGAACGCGTGCTCGGCTACCTTCCCGGCACGCTCGAAGGCCGCTCCTTCCTCGACTTCCTGCCCGACTCGGAAAAACCGCGCATCCGCGATGGCTTCGCCGCGCTCCTGGCCGGCACCTGGCAGGACCACTACGTCGAGACGCCGGTGATCGGCGCCGACGGCGAGACGCGCTACATCGTCTGGGCACTGAGCCCGCTGCCCGAACGCAACCGCGTCTATCTGTCGGGACGCGACATCAGCGTCGAGAAACAGGCGCTCGAAGACCTGCGCCGTGAATCGGCTTTCCGCAAGGCGATGGAAGACTCGTTGTCGGTCGGCATCCGCGCGATGGACCGCAACGGGCGCATCACCTACGTCAACCAGTCGTTCTGTACCATCACCGGCTACAGCGAGGAAGAACTCGTCGGTCGCCTGCCGCCCTACCCGTTCTGGCTGAGCGGCGACGCCGGCGAGCGCAACCGCATCTCGCTGTTGCAGACGCTGGCCGGCGACGCGCCGAAGGACGTGTTCGAATCGCGCTTCAAACGCAAGAACGGCGAACAGTTCTACGCGCAGATGCTGATTTCGCCGCTGATCGACGCCGACGGCAACCACGGCGGCTGGGTCGCGGCGCTGACCGACGTCACGCGCGAGCGCGAAGCCGAGGAACGCTATAAAGAGCAGATGGAAAAACTGCAGGCGACCTCGCGGCTGGTCACGCTCGGCGAAATGGCGTCGACGCTCGCGCACGAACTGAACCAGCCGCTGTCGGCGATCGCCAATTACCAGAACGGCTGCATCGAGCGGATCCGTCAGGGCAAGGCCACACCGGAGAAACTGCTGCCGGTGATGGAAAAGGTCACCGCGCAGGCCGAACGCGCCGGCATGGTCGTGCGCCGCATCCGCGAATTCGTCAAACAGAGCGCGCCCGACAGGCGCGCCTGCCAGTTGGCCGAGGTCGTCGACGCGACGCTCGCGATCGCCGAGATCGAGGCCAAGCGCCACGGCGCGCGCATCGCCGTCGACCTGCCCGAACTGCCCGACCTCCTCGTCGACCCGATCCTGATCGAACAGGTGCTGCTCAACCTGATCAAGAACGGCATCGAATCGATGCACGAGGTCCCGCTTACCGAACGGGTGCTGTCGCTCGCCGCCCGTCTCACCAGCAACAAGCGGGTGACCGTCACGATCGCCGATTGCGGCCACGGCGTCCCCGAAGATCAGAAGGAGCGCCTGTTCGAGGCCTTCTTCACCACCAAGCCCGACGGAACGGGCCTGGGTCTGGGCATTTGCCGCTCCATCGTCGAATTCCACCAGGGTCAGATCTGGGTCGAAGACGGCGAGCACGGCGGTAGTCTCTTCAGCTTCACCTTGCCGGTAGTCCCATCATGAACAGCTTCCAACACGCATACATTCATATCGTTGACGACGACGAGGCCTTCCGCGATTCGCTGGTCTGGCTCCTGGAAAGCCATGACTATCGGGTGGCCTGCCACGATAGCGCCGAAAGCTTGCTGTCCGACTTTTCGCCGGAGGGCATCGGCTGCCTGGTGGTGGATATCCGCATGCCGGGAATGAGCGGCCTGGAGCTCTTCGAAGAGCTGATCGCGCGCGGCAACCCGTGGCCGGTGGTGTTCCTGACCGGACACGGTGACGTACCGATGGCGGTGCAGGCGGTCAAACGCGGCGCGTTCGAGTTCCTCGAAAAGCCGTTCAACCAGCAGGCCTTCCTGTCGGCGGTAGAAGGCGCGCTCGCCACCTGCCACACCTCGATGGCCAACGTCGCGGTGCGCGACAAGTTCGAGGAGCGCCTCGCCTCGCTGACCACACGTGAACGCGAGGTGCTCGAGAAGGTGATCGAGGGCAAGATGAACAAGGTGATCGCCGACGAGATGGGCATCAGCATCAAGACGGTCGAGGCGCACCGCGGCAAGATGATGGACAAGATGGGCGCGCGCTCGATCGCCGACCTGGTGCAGGGCGTGGTCGCGCACCGCAGCCGCGACGCCGGCTGAGACGAACGCGGCAAAACCCTCACCCCCCCAAGGGTTTGCCTAGGGTGACTCCCAATAGGCCTGAGGAGCGGGAAGCCGTACGATGGTCTTTGCAGCAGCGACACCGGCGAGGATGAGTGCTCCATCCGCGCCGGAGCGGCGGTGCTCTGACCGCCGGCTGTAATGGACAACGTCTGTCGTCCCATTTTTACTCCTCCTGCGTATAACGCAGAACTGAATGCAGAAAGCCTGGCGCTTTCAGCTTATCCCCGGATCGACCACCCACGATCCGGGGTTTTTTCTTTCCGCCCTCCGCCCCATCCGACCTTTCTGGGCAGTACGTGCCGAGAACGCCGCCATCCGCTGCCCCAAAAGGGTCGGTCAGCTTGCCTATGCGTGCGGACATGAAAAAAGCGACCCCGCAGGGTCGCTTCTTGGCCGGAATCGGAAGAACGCTTACGCGCGCTTCTTGAATTCGCCGGTACGGGTGTCGATCTCGATGCGGTCGCCGATTTCGACGAAGGCGGCCACCGGCAGTTCGAAGGTGGTGCCTTTCAGGCGGGCCGGCTTCAGCACCTTGCCCGAGGTGTCGCCGCGCACGGCCGGCTCGGTATATTCCACTTCGCGCACGACGGTGGTCGGCAGTTCGACCGAGATCGCCTTGCCATTGTAGAAGGTCACTTCGCAGACGTCTTCCATGCCGTCGATCAGATAGTTCAGCACGTCGCCGAGGTTTTCGGCTTCGACTTCGTACTGGTTGAACTCGGTGTCCATGAACACGTACATCGGGTCGGCGAAGTAGCTATAGGTACATTCCACGCGCTCGAGCACCACCACGTCGAATTTTTCGTCGGCCTTGTAGACGGCTTCGGAAGCGCTGCCGGTCAGCAGGTTCTTCATCTTCATTTTGACAACGGAAGAGTTGCGGCCGGATTTGCTGAATTCTGCCTTCTGCACGACCATCGGGTCGCTACCCAGCATGAATACGTTGCCTGGGCGGAGTTCCTGTGCGGTTTTCATTGCGTCAAAGTCCTAAGGTCTTGATTGGAATCGGAAAAGGTTTTCCGAAAAAACGCACTATTTTAGCCGGTTTTGTACGAATTGCACCAGCCGGCCGGCGAGGTCGCCCGCCGCGGCCTGTTTTTCGGCCCAGTCGTGCGCGTGAAACGCGAGCGCCTCGCGCCGTTTTCCGAACGCGCGCCACGCGTCGCCGACCTCCTCGTCGCGGTTGAAAGCGCGCGACAGCGCGGTCAGCGCGGCGGCGGCGGGCTCGGCCAACCCTTGTGTGTAGCGCTCGAGAAAGGCGTCGAGCTTTTCCAGATGCGCGCCCTCGTCCTGGCGGTAGATGTGCCACAGGAAAGGCCGCGCCGCCCACTGCGCGCGCAGGAAGGAATCCTCGCCGCGCACGATGTTGAAGTCGCATGCCCACAACAGCCGGTCGTAGCCGGCCTGGTCGGTCATCGCCAGTGCGTGGACCGCCAGCGCGCCGCGCCGCGCGACGCCGCCGGGCACCTCCAAAGGTTGGCCGAGCACCCGGCGCAGTTCGGCCAAGGCGCGGCCTTCCGGCACCAGCACGGTGACCGGCGCAATGCTCGCCGCCCACGCGTCTGTGAGGCTCGCCAGAGACGGCGTCTCGTAGCTGAACAGGCTGATGCGCATCTCGTTCTCTACGCGCGGCGGCAGGCCGAGCGACGCCCAATACGCGTCGAGCCCGGCCGTATCCGCGAGGAAGGCGTCGCGTCGCGCCGGCAGGTCGCGCTCGCCGATCAGCCCGCCGCTCGTCTCGGTGAAACCGGGGAAATAGAAATACTGCGTCAACGGCAACCGCGGGTGTGGCGACGCCATGCCGTGGCAGTCGTCGACCCACGCCTCGGCTGACAGGTATTCGAGGTTCAGCCACAAGGGCGCCGGGTCGCACGCCGCCATCGTCGCGAGAAAGTCGTCCGGCAAGCGGCAGCCGAACGCCTCGATGACGACCTCGCCCGGTTCGACGCCGGCGCCGAGCTGGGCCGAGCCCGGCGTCCAGCGCCGGATCTCGACGCCGGCGATCGTCTGCGCGTCGAGATCCGGATCGAGCCTCGCCTCGATGCGAGCGAAGCTTTCCAGGTCGTCGACCCACAGCCTCAGCGGCAGCCGGTATTCGTCGGCCAGCTGGCGCGCCAGCCGCCAGGCGACACCGATGTCGCCGAAGTTGTCGATCACGGTGCAGAACAGGTCCCAGCAGGCGGCAGGACGGGTAGAATCAGTCATGTCAAATAGATTATTCGCGGAAACACGGCAGCAGCCCGCCTACGGGCAACACGCTATAGTTCCGCTTATAAATTGCTAATAATAGCCCGAGCCCCCATGAACGACACCCCCTCCTCCACGCCCGCCCCTCCTGCCCACCGTCGGCGACGCTGGCCCTATGTACTCGCCACCCTGCTCCTTCTCTGGCTCGCCGCGCTCGGCGTCGCCGCCCGTTTCGCCCCCGGCTGGATCCGCCAGGCGGCCGGCGACTGGGCCGCCGAACACGGCCGTACGCTGACGCTCGGCGACATCTCGCTGTCGCCGTGGAGCATGACGCTCGCCGTCGGCGACGTCCATTTCGCCGACCGCGACGGCCGCGTGCTGTTCAAGGCGGCCAAGGTCGAGATCGACGCCGAACCGACCTCGCTGTTGATCGGCCGCTACCACGCCGCCGCGCTGACGCTGACCTCGCCCGAAACCCAGCTCTACCGCGACCGAAACGGCCTGTGGAACTGGGCGAAGCTCGCCAGCGACCTCGCCGGCAAGGCGCCGCCGAAGGAGGAATCCGAACTGCCGAAGATCGCCGTCGACCGGCTCGAGGTCAAGGACGGCCGCTTCACCTTCGTCGACGAGACGACGCCCGGCACGCCGCCGTGGCAGTTGTCGCCGCTGAACCTGGTGCTCAACGACCTGACGACCTTGCCGGCAGAGGGCGGCTACACACTGAACGCCGAGGTCGACGGCGGCGCGCGCTTGGCGTGGAAGGGAGCGATGACGCTGCAACCCTTGACCTCGCGCGGCCGGATCGAAATCACCGGCATGACCCTCAAACGCCTCGCGCCGGCCTTGCACGACGTGGCCAAGCTGCCCGATCCGGCCGGCATGCTGTCGGTCAAGGCCGACTACCGTTTCAGCCTGACAGGCGCTGATGTGCGCCTCGTCGCGTCGCCGTTCAACGCCGAGCTCAAGGACGTGACGCTCTCTGCGCCGCAAAGCCCGAGCCGGCTGACGCTCAAGACGTTGGCCGTCGAGAACGGCTCGCTCGACCTGGAAAACCGCCGCGTCGACATCGGCCGCGTGCGTCTGGCCGACGGCAGCCTCGCCGCGCTGCGCGCCGCCGATGGCACGCTCGACTGGCAGGCCGTCGTCCCGCCGGCAAGAAAGATCGCCGCCGAGAAAGCGCCGGGCGCACCGTGGTCGCTGCACCTGGCCCGGGTGTCGGTGGAGAACATCGCGCTGGCGTTGAGCGACTCGGGCTTCGCACGGCCGATCCGCTACCAAGGCACGTTGGCCGAGGCCGGCCTCGCCTTCGACCAGGACGCCGGCAAGGCGCCGGTGGTATCGAAGATCGCCGTCCACCTTTCGGACAACCTCATCGCTGACAGCGGCGGCAAGCCGCTCGCCACGCTGCTCGACGCACGGCTCAAGGACGCCAGCGCGGACGTCGACAAGCGCAGCATCGCACTCGGCACGCTGACGCTTGCCGCGCCGCGCATCGAGGTGACGCGCGACAAGCGCGGCCGCATCGCGCTCGCCGACGCCTTCGCACCGGCCCGCCGCACCGGTCCTGCACCGGCCAAGGACGCTACCCCGGCGTGGAAGGTGATCCCGCCGATACTCGACGTCGAGCAGGGAAGGCTCGTGTGGCGCGACAGCAGCACCGCGCGCCCGGTCGAGGTCGCGATCGACGACATCGGCGGTCACGGCAGCGCGCACGACGACGGCTCGCTGTCGGTAGACCTGGCCGGCCGCGCCGGCAGCGGCCGCGCGGTCGCCCGGGTCGAGGTCGCGCCAAACGGCGCCCTCGACGCCAAACTGTCGCTCGCCGGCCTGCCGCTGGCGCCGTTCGCGCCTTACGCGCTGTCGGGCACGCCGCTGCGCCTGGGCGGCGGCGCGATCGGTGCCGACATAGCGGTCAAGGCCGCCGCCGGCAACTGGCACGCGGCCGGCAGCGCACGGCTGACGCAGCTGTCGCTGCTCGAACCGGGCGAGCGCCGGCCGCTGGTCGCCTGGCGCGAGCTGGTCGCCAGCGGCATGACGGCCAGCGGCGGGCCCCGCCTCGCGATCAACGTCGCCGAGCTCCGCCTCGACGGCGCGCAGGCGCGGCTGATCCTCGACGAGAAGCGCCAGCTCAATATCGCGCGCCTGTTCGGCGCCAAGCCGCCCAAGCCGCAAGCCGCGCCGGCACAGGGCGAGGACGCACCGGCCGGCGCCGAGCTGTGGTGCGCGAAGCCGGCGCCGGCGCCGTCGCTGCCGGCGGTCAACGTCAAGACCGTCGTCGTGCGCGGCAGCGAACTCGACTTCGCCGACCTCGGCATGCGCCCGAACTTCGCGACGCGCATCCACGGCCTGAAGGGCACGATCAACGGCCTGTCGACGCAGCCCGGCCGGCGCGGCACGGTCACGCTCGACGGCAACGTCGACCGCTACGGCGACGCCAAGGTGCGCGGCACGCTCGCGCCCTTGTCGCCGACCGACGACACCGACATCACGTTGGCCTTCCGCAACATCCCGATCACCAGCCTCAACCCTTATTCGATGAACTTCGCCGGCTGGCGCATCGACGACGGCCGGCTGTCGACCGACCTGCGCTACCACCTCGTCAACCGCCAGCTCAAGGGCGAAAACCGCGTGGTGATCAATTCGATCAAGCTCGGCGAGGAGGTGCACGACCCTGACGTCACGCCGCTGCCCTTGCGGCTCGCGGTCGCGCTCTTGGAAGACAGCGACGGCATCATCGACCTCAACCTGCCCATCGAGGGCAGCCTCGACGAGCCGAAGTTCAGCTACGGCCACCTGGTGTGGCAGGCGATCAGGAACGTCATCGTCAAGGTGGTCACCGCGCCGTTCCGTGCGCTGGCGTCGCTGTTCGGCGGCGAAGGCTTCGACGCGATCAACTTTGCGCCGGGCGAAGCCGGCATCGCGCCGCCCGAACGCGAGAAGCTCGACAAGCTCGCGCAGGTGCTGGAGAAACGGCCGCGCGTGAAGGTCAGCCTCGCCGGCGGCGTCGACGTCGGCAAGGAAACGCGCGAACTGGCACGCGCGCGCGCCGACCGCGCCATCCTCGTCGCCGCCGGCCTCAAGCCCGCGCCCGACCTGCCGCTGCCGCTGCCCGACCTCGAAGACGCGCGCATCCAGGGCGCGGTGAAGACGGTGTACGGCCGCGAGGTCGGCCTGATCAAGTTCGCCGCGCGCCTCGTGGCCACGCCCGACAACCGCGACCGCTACGTGCGCCTGCGCGACGAGATCATCGCCGCGCAGAAGGTCGACGCGGCGGCACTCAGGGCGCTGGCGCGCGCGCGCGGCGACGCGGCTTACAAGGCGCTCATCGGCAGGAACGCAGCGCTGAAAGACCGCGTGACCTTGGCCGAGCCGCAGACGGTGAAGGCCGACGCCGAAGGCGTGCCGCTGGTGGTGAAGCTCGACGCGACGGCCGCGGAGCCAGGCTCGGCCAACGTGCCGGCCACCGCGGGCGCCACACCAGCTAAATAAGGAGTAACCGAGCCCTGGCGCCGAGCAAGGCCGGTCCTACACTTCAGTCTCTTGAGACAAGGAGACACGCGTGAAAGCCGAACGAGCCGTCACCGTCGCCGAACAGGCGATCAGCCGCGAAGTGCTGCTCGAGAAGTACGCCAAGAACGGCGAACAAGACGTCGCCGCTGTGCGTTTGCGCGTCGCGCGCGCGCTGGCGTCAATCGAAGCTGACCCGGCGGCGTCAGAAAACGCGTTCTACCGGGCACTCGAAGCCGGCTTCATCCCCGGCGGACGGATCAACTCGGCGGCCGGCACGGACCTTTCCGCCACGCTGATCAACTGCTTCGTGCAGCCGGTCGGCGACTCGGTCAGCGAGACGGTGGACGGCAAGCCCGGCATCTACCCGGCCTTGCAGCAGGCGGCCGAGACGATGCGCCGCGGCGGCGGCGTCGGTTACAACTTCAGCGCGATCAGGCCGCGCGGCGCGCGCGTGCACGGCACGCAAAGCCGCGCCAGCGGCCCCGTCTCCTATATGCGCGTGTTCGACAGGAGCTGTGAGACGGTCGAATCGGCAGGCTCCCGGCGCGGCGCGCAGATGGGCGTCTTGAACGTCGACCATCCGGACATCGAGGACTTCATCCACGCCAAGGACCACGGCGACCTCGCCAACTTCAACCTCTCGGTCGGCGTGTCCGACGACTTCATGCGCGCGATCGAGGCCGACGGCGACTGGCCGCTCGCGCATATCGCCGAGCCCGACGCGGCGCTGTTCCCTTCCGGCGAGAGGCTGGCCTGCGGCCGATGGCTGTACCGCCGCATCAAGGCGCGCGATCTGTGGCGGCAGATCATGCATTCGACCTACGACCACGCCGAGCCGGGCGTGCTGTTCCTGACTCGAGTCAACGCCGACAACAACCTGTCTTACTGCGAGACGATCACCTCAACCAACCCGTGCGGCGAGCAGCCCTTGCCCGACTACGGCTGCTGCGACCTCGGCTCGGTCAACCTCGCGCGCTTCGTGCGCCAGCCGTTTTCGGCCTCGGCCAACTTCGACTTCGAAGGTTTCGAACAGACGGTGCGCGTCGCGGTGCGCATGCTCGACAACGTACTCGACCTCACCGTGTGGCCGCTGCCCGAGCAGGCGTTTGAAGCCGCCGCCAAGCGCCGCATCGGCCTCGGCTTCACCGGCCTCGGCGACGCGCTGATCCTGTTGAACCTGCGCTACGACAGCGACGACGGCCGCCAGATGGCGGCCAGCTTGGCCGAGTCCATGCGCGACGCCGCCTACGACGCGTCGGTCGACCTTGCGATTGAGAAAGGTGCGTTCCCGCTGTTCGACGCCGAGAAGTATCTGGCCGCGCCGCACTGCGCGGGCCGGCTGCCGGCCACACTGAAGGCGCGCATCCGGCAGCACGGCATCCGCAACTCGCATCTATTGAGCATCGCGCCGACCGGCACCATCTCGCTCGCCTTCGCCGACAACGCGAGCAACGGCATCGAACCGGCGTTCTCGTGGTTCTACACGCGCAAGAAACGGATGGCCGACGGCAGCCACCAGGAGTACCGCGTCGAGGACCACGCATGGCGGCTGTTCCGCCATCTGCACGGCGACGACGCGCCGCTGCCGCCGGCCTTTGTCTCAGCGCTCGAGATGAGCGCGCTCGACCATATGAAGATGGCCGCCGCCGTCGCACCGTTCATCGACACCGCGATCTCGAAGACGGTGAACGTGCCGGCCGACTACCCATTCGACGAATTCGAACACCTCTACCTCGAAGCGTGGCACGCCGGGCTGAAAGGCATAACGACTTACCGGCCGAACACCGTGCTCGGAGCGGTGTTGTCGCTGCCCGAGCCGGCGCTAGGCTCGGCCAACCTTTCGACACCAGCCGACGCGCCCGAACTCGCCGGCGCCGACCGGCGCCTGACGCTGAAGACCGCGCCGAGCCCGGCGCTCGCCAGCCTCAAGTGGCCGCACCGGCCGCATCTGGCCGACGGCAACCCGTCGTGGACGTATATGGTCGAGGGCGAGGGCGGCGGCTTCGCGGTGGTGGTCGGCCACGTCGACGAGGATACGCCCTACCCGTTCGAATGCTGGGTCAACGGCAGCGAGCAGGAACGCGGCCTCGGCGCGATCGCCAAGACGCTGTCGATGGACATGCGCTGCCGCGACCGCAGCTGGCTTTCGATGAAGCTCGACGCGCTGGCGCGCACCGCGGGCGACAAGCGCTACCTGCTCGAGCTGGCGGGCAACACGCAGTTCGCCAGCAGCGCCGCCGCCGCGCTCGGCAAGGTGGTCAAGCACCGCGTCGGAGAGCTCGGCGCGCTCGAGAAGGCCCACAACGACCCGACGCCGGTACTCGACGCGCTGATCGCGCGCCAGGAGCCGAAGTCGGGACCGGACGGCACGCTGAGCTGGACGGTCGACATTTCAAATGCCCAGACCGGCGACGACTTCGTGCTGTTCGTGAAGGAGCTGCTGCTGCCCGGCGGCGGACGCCGCCCGTACTCGATCTGGCTCGCCGGCGCCTACCCGCGCGAACTCGACGGCCTGTGCAAGCTGTTGTCGCTCGACATGCGCGTGATCGACCCGGCGTGGATCGGGCTGAAGCTGAGGAAACTCTTGTCCTACGCCGAACCGCAGGGCGACTTCTTCGCGCGCGTGCCCGGCGGCGAAAAGTCGCTAAGCTGGCCGTCGACCGTCGCCTACCTCGCGCGACTTCTCATCCACCGCTACGCGATGCTCGGCCTGTTGACCGAGGACGGCTACCCGGTCGAGGACATGGGCGTGCTCGCGCCCGAGCAGGGCGAACTGTTCGGCGCCGTCGAACGCCCGGCCGCGCTCGCCGGCAAGACCTGCCCCGAATGCGGCCACCGCGCGCTGATCAGGAAGGACGGCTGCGAATTCTGCACCGCGTGCGGCCATACCGGCGCCTGCGGCTGAACTAAGGAGCCGTCGATGCGCGACTGGCATGCAATGGACACCGCCCAGGTGCTGGAAGAATGGGATGTCGACGCCTCCCGCGGTCTGGACGAGGCCGAAGCGGCGGCAAGACTGAAAAAGTACGGGATCAACCGGCCTAGTGTCAGGCAGGGGCGCAACCCGCTCGTCCGGTTCCTGTCGCAGATCGTGCAACCGCTCGTCCTGGTATTGGTCGGCGCAGGCTGCGTGACGGCGGTCCTCGGCGAGTGGGTCGATACCGGCGTGATATTCGGCGTCGTTCTGCTCAATGCGGCGTTTGGCTTCATCCAGGAAGGCAAGGCAGAAGCGGCGCTGGCAGCGCTCGCCCGGGCGGTGTCGTCGGAGGCGTCGGTCATCCGGGACGGAACGAGACGGCAGCTCGACGCCGCGGAACTGGTGCCGGGAGACATCGTCCTCTTGTCCGCCGGCGACAAGGTCCCCGCCGACCTGCGCCTGCTCGGGGGCAAAGTGTTGCGCACCGCCGAGGCGGCGCTAACGGGCGAGTCCGTCCCGGTGGACAAGCGCGCCGACCCTCTGCCGGCAGATACCTTGCTCGCCGACCGGCACAACATGGCGTACGCCGGCACGCTGGCCGTCGCCGGCCAGGGGACGGGGGTGGTCGTCGCGACCGGCGACGGCACCGAGGTCGGCAGGATCTCGCGGCTGATCGCCCAGAGGCTGGACCTGACGACGCCGCTGACGCGCAAGATGGGGGTGTTCGCGCAGTACCTCCTGGTGGCGATCCTGATGCTGGCCGGCCTGACCTTCGCCGTCGGCGTCTGGCGCGGGGAATCCGCGTTCGACATGTTCATGGCGGCGGTGGCGCTCGCCGTCGGCGCGATCCCCGAGGGCCTGCCGGCGGCGATGACGGTGACGCTCGCGACCGGCGTCGCCCGGATGGCCAGGCGGCGCGCGATCATCCGCAAGCTACCCGCGGTCGAGATCCTCGGCAGCACGACCGTGATCTGCTCGGACAAGACCGGGACGCTGACGGAAAACGAAATGACGGTGCGCGAGATCTGGGCCGGCAAGGAGACGTTCACCGTCACCGGCCACGGCTACGGACCGGCCGGGCGGATCGAGCAAGGGGGCCTCGCGGTGACGCCCGCGGGCGCCTTGAGTGAAACCCTGCAGGCCGGCGTGCTTTGTAACGACGCGAGGTTGGTGCACGAAGGCCAGCACTGGACGGTCGCAGGCGATCCGACCGAAGGGGCGATCCTGACGCTCGCGCGCAAGGGGAAATTGGATGAAGCGACGCTAAAGTCCGTCTTTCCGCGCCTCGACGAGTTGCCCTTCGATTCCGTACGGCAATACATGGCGACGCTGCATGAAATCGGCGGACTCCCTATTGTCTATGCGAAGGGGGCCGTCGAGAAGTTGCTGCCGGCCTGCTGGGCCATGCTCGACGCTCAAGGAAACGAGATAGCGCTCGATCCGGGCGCGATCGAGGCGGCGGCGAACCGGATGGCGAAAGAGGGGCTGCGCGTGCTCGCGCTGGTGCGCTCCGAAATCGCGCTGGATCAGCGGCTCGAACACCTCCGGATGGACGCCGGCCTCGTCTTCCTCGGCCTGATCGGGATGATGGACCCGCCGCGCCCGAGGGCGATCGCCTCGGTCCGCGCCTGCCACGCGGCGGGGGTCCGCGTGAAGATGATCACCGGCGACCATCCCGGCACGGCGATCGCGATCGCCCGGCAGCTCGGCATCGCGGGTGAAAACGCTCAGGCGCTGACCGGGAGGGATCTCGCCCGGCTCGACGAAGAGGCGCTGCGCAAGGCGGTTGCCGAGGTCAATGTGTTTGCCCGCGTCGAACCGGAGCAGAAGCTGAGGCTGGTGAAGGCGCTGCAGGACGGGGGCGAGGTCGTGGCGATGACCGGCGATGGAGTCAACGATGCCCCTGCCCTCAAGCAGGCCGACATCGGCATCGCGATGGGCGGGGGCGGGACCGAGGTGGCCAAGGAGGCCGCGGCGATGGTCCTCACCGACGACAACTTCGCGACGATCGAGGCCGCCGTCGAGGAAGGGCGCGGCATCTACGACAACATCGTCAAGTTCATCACGTGGACCATCCCGACCAACGCCGGCGAGGGGCTGGTGATCCTCGCCGCCATCCTCACCGGAACGACGCTGCCGATCACGCCGCTGCAGATCCTCTGGATCAACATGACGACCGCCATCCTGCTCGGGATGATGCTGGCCTTCGAGCCGGCCGAACGCGGCATCATGCAGCGCCCTCCGAGATCGCCGGCCGCACCGATTCTGGACAGGGTACTCGTTCAACGCATCCTGCTGGTGAGCGTACTCTTGCTGGCGGGGGCGTTCGGGCTGTTCGAGCTGTCCCTGCTGCAGGGCCACTCGTTGGCCGAGGCGCGGACGGTCGCCGTCAACGTCTTCGTGCTGGTGCAGACCGGCTACCTGTTCAATTGCCGGTCGCTCAAGGAGCCGATGTGGTCGGTCGCGCCCTTTTCCAACCCGTCGATCTGGATCGGCAGCGGCGCGATGATCGTACTGCAGATCGCCTTTACCTATGTACCTGCCTTCAACCGCATTTTCCATACGGCGCCCATCGGCTTCACGGCATGGTTACCGATTGTCGCGTTTGCCGTCGCATGCCTGGCGATCATAGAAGCCGAAAAAAAGTGGTGCGCACGGTGATCGGCCCCGATTATGCCGACCGGAAAAAGCCCGGGCGGCTGGCTACACTGGTCCTACACGCCACCAGGAACGAAGCCGACCATGCGCCCGACTACCCTCTCCGCCGTCTGCTGTCTCGCCGTCGTGCTCTCCGGCCTGCCCGCCCACGCCGTATCGACCTCGCCGTGGTGCGCGTCGGGCAAGCCGGTGACGCTCGCCGGGCCTAACTGGGAAAGCGGCGCCTTCCTCACCGAACTGTTGCGCTTCGTGTTCGAGAAGGGCTACGGCTGCCAGACCGAAACCCTCCCCGGCAACACTGTCACCTTCGAGACCGCGCTCGGCAACAACGACCTGCAAGTCGTCGCAGAGGAATGGATAGGCCGCAGCGACGCATGGAACGCCGCATTCAAGGCCGGCAAGGTCAAGGCGGTCGGCAAGCCCATCGTCGGCGCGACCGAGGGCTGGTACGTGCCCGAATATGTGGTCAAGGGCGACGTCAGGCGTGGCATCAAGCCGCAGGCGCCGGGCCTCGCGTCGGTGTTCGACCTGCCGCGCTACAAGTCGGTGTTCCGCGACGACGAGGAACCGGCCAAGGGGCGCTTCCTCAACTGCCCGACCGGCTGGACCTGCGAAGGCGTGAACAGCCAGAAGCTGAAGGCGTACAAGCTCACCGACAGCTACGTGAACTTCCGCCCCGGCACCGGCGCCGCGCTCGACGCCGAGATCGCGTCGGCCTACCAGCGCGGCAAGCCGCTCGTGTTCTACTACTGGTCGCCGACGCCGCTGATGGGCAAGTACCGCTTCGCCAAACTGAAGGAACCGGCGTGGAACGACGCCTGCTTCAAGACGCTGGCAGACAAGAACCATCCCCGGCCCTGCCCATCGGCGTCGCCGCCGGCGCTGATCCAGTCCGGCGTGTCGAAAGCCTTCCACGACGCGGACCCGGCGCTCATCGGCGTGCTTTCCAAGTTCAACGTGCCGATAGCCCTGCTCAACCGATCGCTCGCCGACATGGCCGACAACAAGCGCGACGCCAAACAGGCGTCCCGGTTGTTCCTGAAGAGCCACCCCGAGGTCTGGAAACGCTGGGTGCCGGCCGACGTCGCGGCCAGGCTGTCGGCGGCGCTGAAGTAAGGGCGACATGGACGGCATCTTCTACCCACTGTCGATCAAGGAAGGCGTCAACGCCTTCGTCGAGACGCTGGTCGGCCGCTTCGGCGACCAGTTCCGCGCGTTCTCGGGCGCCGTTCTGCAATACGCGCTGGTCCCGCTCGAGAGCACGCTGCGCGCGTCGCCGCCGTGGCTGGTGCTGCTCGTCGCCGGCCTCATCGCCTGGCATGCGACGAAAAGCGTAGGCCGCAGCCTCGGCCTCGTCGCCCTGCTCTACCTGATCGGCTGCTTCGGCCTGTGGGACGCGCTGATGCAGACGCTGGCCATCATGGCGGTCGCCACCGTGCTCGCCGTCTTGATCGGCATCCCTACCGGCATTTTGATGTCTCAGTCTGACACGCTGAGAAAGCTGTTGCTGCCGGTGCTCGACGTGATGCAGACGCTACCGTCCTTCGTCTACCTGATCCCGGTGCTGATGCTGTTCGGCCTCGGCAAGGTGCCGGCGATCTTCGCGACCGTCGTCTACGCGGTGCCGCCCCTGATCCGTCTCACCGACCTCGGCATCCGCGAGGTCGACAAGGAGCTGACCGAGGCGGCGTGGTCGTTCGGCACCACGCGCTGGCAGCTGCTGGTCGGCGTGCAGCTGCCGCTGGCGCGCCCGTCCATCATGGCCGGCGTCAACCAGACGACGATGATGGCGCTGGCGATGGTGGTGCTCGCGTCGATGATAGGCGCGCGCGGCCTCGGCGAAGACGTGCTCGTCGGCATCCAGACGCTAGACGTTGGCCGAGGCATGCAGGCCGGCATCGCGATCGTCATCCTCGCCATCGTCATCGACCGCATCAGCCAGGCCTACGGCAGTCCGAGACGCCAGCGCTCGACCACGTTGGCCGAGCCCGCCCCCAGATAATCCCGATGCCCGCGATCCGCATCAAAAACGTCGTGAAAATCTTCGGTGCCGACCCGAACAAGGCGCTGCAATTGTTGAAATCGGGCCAGGACAAGGCGGCCATCCTCGCCGCGACCGGCAGCACCGTCGGCCTCGACCGCGTGTCGCTCGACATCGAGCCTGGCCGCATCACCGTACTGATGGGGCTGTCCGGCTCGGGCAAGTCGACGCTGATCCGTCACCTGAACCGCCTGATCGACCCGACCGAAGGCCGCATCGAGGTCGACGGCGACAACATCCTCGATTACGACGCGGCGCGGCTGCGCGACTACCGCCGCCGCCAGGTCAGCATGGTGTTCCAGGGCTTCGGCCTCTTGCCGCACAAGACCGTGGCGGAAAACGTCGCCTACGGCCTGATCGTGCGCGGCGAGCCGCGCGACGTGGCGCTGAAGCAAGCCCGCGACTGGATAGACCGCGTCGGCCTGACGGGCTACGCTCGCCACTACCCGGATACGCTGTCAGGCGGCATGAAACAGCGCGTCGGCCTCGCGCGCGCGCTGGCGATGGACGCCGAGCTGCTGTTGATGGACGAGGCATTCTCGGCGCTCGACCCGCTGATCCGCGCCGAGATGCAGGATCAGTTGCTTGCACTGCAGTCGGCGCTGAAAAAAACCATCGTCTTCGTCACCCACGACCTCGACGAGGCGCTGCGGCTCGGAGAGCGGATCGCCATCCTGCGCGACGGTCGACTGGTGCAGGATGGCGAAGCGCGACAGATCATCGAGGCACCGGCCGACGACTACGTCAGGCGCTTTGTCGAGCGACGCCGCCCGGCCTGAAGCCTGTCCCGGCAAGGCTCGGCCAACCTTGCCGGCCGCCGCGAAGGCATGCGGCGGTGGCATCGCGGGGGCAAGCGCGGTACGATTACGCCTTTGGCTGGCCTGACGACCACGGAGTCACACCGCACCATGACGCAAAAACCGGAAACCGCCCTGGGCGCCGCCCTGAAGACGGCGGTCCAGACCCTGAGCAAGAAAAAACAGACCGAGATGATCGCCGATCATCTGTACAGCAAGTACGCGGTCTTCAAACAGTTCCGCCCACTAGCCATCGGTATTCACGAAGTCCTGATCGCCGAGCTGTCGCAATTCGACTCGACCTTAGTGACGCGCGTGCTCACCAACCACTGCAAGAAACCGCGCTACCTGAAGTCGCTCGCCAAGGGCGGCAAGCGTTATGACCTCAAGGGCCGCGAGACCGCGACCCTCAGCGAGGAAGAAAAGATCGAAGCCCAGCAGCGCTACGACGCGCTCGCCGAAAAGCCGGCCACCAAGCCGGTCGAACAAGCCGCACCGGCCCCTGCCGCCGAAGCGCCTAGCGCCGAATAATACCGGCCCGTCAGCCAAACGCAGCGGCCCGCCATCCGGCGGGCCGTTTTCGTCGTATTTCGTTTTATACGACGAGTCTATATACTGGGGTTTTCCATCGCATCCATGACGGAGCACCCCTCCATGCCCCGCCTCACCATCCGTCTCGTCAAACCGCAGTACACCCCGGTCGACGCGCGCGAGTTCGAGATCAATTTCCGACGCGCCTTGATCGACCACTTCGGTACCGAAGATTGCGCGACCTTCGCCAAGTGGGCACACGACTATGCCTTGACTCAGTTCAAGGATTACCCGACCGGGCTGACCGAAGCCGACGAGGTGATCCACAACTGGCGCAACGCCGAAGCTCGTGCTCACTGCCTCGCGTTCGAGGAATGGATGCGCTGCGTGCCTGAACCGGTCTTCGAGGTCGGCCTGGAGCACTGATTCCCCGCGATGCAGCGCCCTGCTCCAGCGCTTTAGTCGCCGGCAAGGCGTCCCTGCGCGCGCAGACGAGCGATCGCCGCGTTGATCCGCGGCATCAGCTGCGCCGCGCCCGACTCGCGCGACAGCGCAATCGCCGCCGGCCGCACCGAGACCAGTTTTTCACTGGCCGTCAGCCGCTTGCCGAGCCCGAGGCGCTGCAATTCGTATAGGCCGGCCTGCCGATCGAGCGCAACCAGGTCGAGCCGGCCGAGCGCCAGCAAGCGCATCAGCGTCTCGGCGTCGACCACCCGATTCACCACGCCCCCGTCGGCCAAAGTGCGCTCCATCTGCGTGTCGACGCTGCCGCCGAGCAGCATGCCAAGCCGTGCACCGCGCAGCTCGCTGTAATTCTTCCAGCTGAGCCCATTCGGGTAATGCTTTCGTGTGTAGAAGAACGCCATTTCCTGCTGCACCACCGGTTCGCTGAACACGAACTTCTGTTCGCGCTCGGACGTCCGGAACGTCGGCAGCACACCGTCCACCCTGCCTAGTGCCGCCTCGGACAGGCAGCGCGCCCAGGGCAGCTGCAGTACGCGCAGCTGCAGCCCGGCCTCCCGAAAAACTCGGCGTGTGGCACGGAACTTGGAACCATCGCCAATCCAGCGCCCGTGCCCGACTGCGTACGGAGGCAGATGGTCGTGACACAGCGTCAGGTAGGGGCGCGACGTCAGCGCGCGCCTCTGCGCAGGCTCGGCCAACCCTGGCGACGCCGAGACCGGCGGCAGGAAGACGATGCCGTGTTTTTTTCTGAGCTGATCGATCGCTGCCTTTTCGCCATGCAGGAAGGCGTCGAAATCGCGGATGACGTCTGGACGAGTGACGCTCGACAAGGCGTAGCTGCCGACCGCATGTGGCCACTCCGGGTTGAACTGCAAGGCATCGGCTTGACCGGCCTGACGCAAGCGGTAGGCGGCGACAGCGACATTCAGGTACGCTCCATCGATTTCGCCCTTCACGGCGGCCTGCAGCATTGAGTCGACGTCGCCGAAGCGGCTCACTGTCATCTGGCCGGTCTGGATCTTCTGCCGGTATGGCACCGGGTCGAAGCCCTGGATCGTACCGAGTCGGCGCAACGTCGACACCTCCTTGCCGAGCGCCGCCGACCGCAACATCACCCCTTCCGTGAAGTCGATCACGCCGGCCGAATAACTGACATGGAACGGTTTGCGCCGTGCCGGCATCCAGGACGGGTTGTCGGGAAACTTGGCGTCGACGTCGTGTGAGACGAAAAACGCCTGGTAGAGATCGGGAATGGGCAAGGCGCGATACTGGATGGCATACCCGCGGCTCTTGCCGAACAGATCCAACAGTTCGCGCGCGAAACCACGATAATCGCCGTGCGAACCGTCGAAATGCGGCGAATGATCGAAGCGCTCCACGCCGATCACCAGTGGTTTGAGTCCTGCCGCCGCCAGCGCCAGCCCCCCCCAAAGCAAAGCCACTAGCCCGCCTCCACTCCCGCCCAGCCTCATACAGTCCCCTATCCCTGACATTTTGCTTCGTCGCGTGCAAACGAGAGCTTATCGGCGCCTTTTCGGCATGTTTGGGCCACTATACAAAAGCCGGAACGGCAAGGCACGCTGCAGTGCGGAATAAAATTCCGCTGCGAGCAATAAAAAAGGGCAAGGCGTCTCCGCCCTGCCCTTCCGATCACCGCACCCGAAGGCCAGTCACGATCTTTTCGCTCAGGAAAGCTTGCCCAAAATCACGTCGATTTTGGCGGTCAGCGCGCCAGCACCTTGCTGGGAGGCCAGCGCACGCAATTCAGCCAGGTCGTCCTTGATCTCACTCACCTTGTCGAGCAACAGAGCGATGTCACCATTCTCCGTCACATTCTTCAGGTTGAAAGTATCAGCCAAAGACAGTTTGTTCTCTTCCATGGAACTTCTCCTTTTAAAGATGTATGCCCGGGCGCTGTTCACGCCACTCTGTATTGATTGCTTCGAAAGAAGTCTTATCCGCCGTCACCGGCGAGACTCTCCCGCATGGCCTCGCATGACCGGTATGTCCATGCCCATTCAGGCCGTACCAGTCAGCACAGAATATGACAGAAACCCTTGGATTACCACGGTATTCTCAGACAAATCGCCCGACCGTATGAAAACAGAGACACCCACGCTCCAGAGGACAACCCCTAGTCTTCATGCGCGACGGGGCTACAAGCCGTGAAACTATCTTTACAAACAGCAAAACATGCTTGCCACATTACCATGCGGCGCCATAGACGTAGGCCGATGAGAAAAGTAGAAGCTATGTGAGGGTGACAGTAAAGTCCTTCTCGGCACGACAGCACATGCAGCCGTCCGTAACCTGCTCCCCGAATTTAGTCCCATCCTGATGTAGAGTCTGTTTCACCTGAGAGGAACAGACGTGAAGAAGCGCTTCAGCCAAGAACAGATCATCAGCATCCTCAAGGAGGCCGAAACGGGTCTCAAAGTCGCGGAGCTATGCCGCAAGTACGGCATCGCCGACGCGACCTACTACAACTGGAAAGCCAAGTACGGCGAGATGACCGTTTCGGAGGCGCAGCGCCTGAAGGAGTTGGAGCAGGAGAATGCCCGGCTGAAACGGCTCCTCGCCGAGTCCTTGCTGGATAACGCCGCGCTGAAAGACCTGCTTGGCCGAAAGTGGTGAGCCCGCAAGCCCGGCGCGAAGCGGTCACGCTGCTCATGACCGAACGCGCCATGGGCGTGACCCGCGCTTGCGGGCTGGTCGGCATTTCACGGTCGCTGTATCGGTATCGGTCTAGCCGAACGGGTACCGACGGCCTCCTAACGGAGCGGATGGTGGCATTGGCCGGCGAGAAACGGCGTTATGGCTACCGACGGCTGCAGGTACTGTTGCACCGAGAAGGCTGGCGGGTAAACCACAAGCGATGCTATCGCCTCTATCGGCAGGCCGGCTTGAGTATCAGGAAACGCCGGCGCAAACAGATTGCCGGTGTAGAGCGCAAGCCGCTACCGCGCCCGCAAGCGCCCAACCTGAGCTGGTCGATGGACTTCGTTGCGGATGGGCTGGCTGACGGCCGGCGACTGCGTTGCCTGAACATCGTGGACGACTACACCCGGGAATGCCTGGCCATCGAAGTCGACACTTCGCTGCCAGGGCTGCGCGTGGCGTCGGTGCTGGAGCGGCTGGCGAACGCCAGAGGATTGCCCCTTTCCATTACCGTCGACAATGGCCCGGAGTTTGCTGGCAAAGCGCTGGATGCATGGGCTTACGCCCAAGGCGTCAGGCTATCGTTTATTCGGCCGGGTAGGCCGGTGGAAAACGCCTACATCGAGAGCTTCAACGGCCGCTTCCGGGACGAGTGCCTGAACGAGCACTGGTTCGTGTCGATGCGGCATGCGCGGGAAGTGATTGAAGCTTGGCGCATCGAATACAACGGCGAGCGTCCGCATAGCTCGCTGGGCTACCTGACCCCGAACCAGTTTGCCGAAGCCTATCGGCAAGCTGAGTTGTTAACCCCTGACTCTATATTGGTTTCGGACTAAAAATGGGGGCAGGTCAACACGACCAGGGGGAAAAGGCTTGGCAATCTAAACAGGCTCAGACAATGCACGGGCTCAAATTGCGACTCGACGAGCGCTCTCGACCGTCAAGGTTGGCCGCGTGGGTCAACGGCAGGGGGAATCGTCGAGAAGAAGAGAAGCCAGCGGCAACAACCCAGCAAACCTAGACTGGTGCACAGTCAATCTGCTCAGCATGATTGACCATTGCGGTCAACCTAAGCGCAACAGAGTGCAAGGGAATATGCCGCTCGGCCAACGTAGCGCCAGCCGGTCAAGGTTGGCCGAGGCCTGGCAGAACACGGGCTAGGCCGCGCGGGAGAGGGGCGTCGGCACCCGCCAGCTTGGCCGAGCCGGGCGCGGCAGCGACGCGGGGGCGCGCCGTAACGCAGCAAACCCCCGTGCCAGGGGCACGGGGGTTGCGTAAGGGGCGTCTGGCGGTGACCTACTTTCACACAGGTATCTGCACTATCATCGGCGCTGAGGCGTTTCACGGTCCTGTTCGGGATGGGAAGGGGTGGGACCACCTCGCTATGGCCGCCAGACATAAACTGTCAACAAACTTAGTAAGCCGAAGCGTGCCCCCGAGGGGTCACGGTTCAATCAAATTCTTGGGTGACGATCGTCTCTCGTCGCAGTCACAACACTCTTAAAGTGTCTCAAATGATAGGATCAAGCCTCACGAGCAATTAGTATCGGTTAGCTTCACGCCTCACAGCGCTTCCACACCCGACCTATCAACGTCCTGGTCTCGAACGACTCTTCAGGGAGGTCAAGCCTCCAGGGAAGTCTCATCTTCAGGCGAGTTTCCCGCTTAGATGCTTTCAGCGGTTATCTCTTCCGAACTTAGCTACCCGGCGATGCCACTGGCGTGACAACCGGTACACCAGAGGTTCGTCCACTCCGGTCCTCTCGTACTAGGAGCAGCCCCCGTCAAACTTCCAACGCCCACTGCAGATAGGGACCAAACTGTCTCACGACGTTTTAAACCCAGCTCACGTACCACTTTAAATGGCGAACAGCCATACCCTTGGGACCGGCTACAGCCCCAGGATGTGATGAGCCGACATCGAGGTGCCAAACTCCGCCGTCGATGTGAACTCTTGGGCGGAATCAGCCTGTTATCCCCGGAGTACCTTTTATCCGTTGAGCGATGGCCCTTCCATACAGAACCACCGGATCACTATGTCCTGCTTTCGCACCTGCTCGACTTGTCGGTCTCGCAGTTAAGCTACCTTATGCCATTGCACTATCAGCACGATTTCCGACCGTACCTAGGTAACCTTCGAACTCCTCCGTTACACTTTGGGAGGAGACCGCCCCAGTCAAACTGCCTACCATGCACTGTCCCCGATCCGGATCACGGACCAAGGTTAGAACCTCAAACACACCAGGGTGGTATTTCAAGGATGGCTCCACGCAAACTGGCGTCTGCGCTTCATAGCCTCCCACCTATCCTACACAAGTCTGTTCAAAGTCCAATGCAAAGCTACAGTAAAGGTTCACGGGGTCTTTCCGTCTAGCAGCGGGTAGATTGCATCTTCACAAACACTTCAACTTCGCTGAGTCTCAGGAGGAGACAGTGTGGCCATCGTTACGCCATTCGTGCGGGTCGGAACTTACCCGACAAGGAATTTCGCTACCTTAGGACCGTTATAGTTACGGCCGCCGTTTACTGGGGCTTCGATCCAGAGCTTGCACCCCTTCACTTAACCTTCCAGCACCGGGCAGGCGTCACACCGTATACGTCCACTTTCGTGTTGGCACAGTGCTGTGTTTTTAATAAACAGTCGCAGCCACCGATTCTCTGCGACCCCTTCGCGCTTCGTGAGCAAGTCACTACACGCTACAGGGGCATACCTTCTCCCGAAGTTACGGTATCAATTTGCCGAGTTCCTTCTCCTGAGTTCTCTCAAGCGCCTTAGAATTCTCATCCTGCCCACCTGTGTCGGTTTGCGGTACGGTTCTCGTATAGCTGAAGCTTAGTGGCTTTTCCTGGAAGCGTGGTATCAGTCACTTCAGGTCCGTAGACCCTCGTTATCACGTCTCGGCCTTAAGGAGAGGCGGATTTGCCTACCTCTCCAGCCTACCGGCTTGAACGACCTATTCCAACAGGCCGCTGACCTAACCTTCTCCGTCCCCACATCGCACTATACGAAAGTACGGGAATTTTAACCCGTTTCCCATCGACTACGCTTTTCAGCCTCGCCTTAGGGGCCGACTCACCCTACGCCGATGAACGTTGCGTAGGAAACCTTGGGCTTTCGGCGAGCGGGCTTTTCACCCGCTTTATCGCTACTCATGTCAGCATTCGCACTTCTGATACCTCCAGCAGCCTTTACAAGCCACCTTCACAGGCCTACAGAACGCTCCCCTACCATCTAGACGACACTGACGACGTCTAGATCCGCAGCTTCGGTTATCAGTTTGAGCCCCGTTACATCTTCCGCGCAGGACGACTCGACTAGTGAGCTATTACGCTTTCTTTAAATGATGGCTGCTTCTAAGCCAACATCCTAGCTGTCTAGGCCTTCCCACCTCGTTTACCACTTAACTGATCATTTGGGACCTTAGCTGGCGGTCTGGGTTGTTTCCCTCTTGACGATGGACGTTAGCACCCACCGTCTGTCTCCCATGCTCGCACTTTCCGGTATTCTTAGTTTGCCATGGTTTGGTAAGTCGCAATGACCCCCTAGCCATAACAGTGCTTTACCCCCGGAAGTGATACATGAGGCACTACCTAAATAGTTTTCGGGGAGAACCAGCTATCTCCGAGTTTGTTTAGCCTTTCACCCCTATCCACAGCTCATCCCCTAATTTTGCAACATTAGTGGGTTCGGACCTCCAGTGCGTGTTACCGCACCTTCATCCTGGCCATGGATAGATCACTCGGTTTCGGGTCTACGCCCAGCAACTGAATCGCCCTATTCGGACTCGGTTTCCCTACGCCTCCCCTATTCGGTTAAGCTTGCTACTGAACGTAAGTCGCTGACCCATTATACAAAAGGTACGCAGTCACCCCATTTTTCAAGGGCTCCCACTGTTTGTATGCATCCGGTTTCAGGATCTATTTCACTCCCCTCCCGGGGTTCTTTTCGCCTTTCCCTCACGGTACTGGTTCACTATCGGTCGATCACGAGTATTTAGCCTTGGAGGATGGTCCCCCCATCTTCAGACAGGATTTCGCGTGTCCCGCCCTACTTCTCGTACGCTTAGTACCAGTAAACTGTTTTCGGATACGGGGCTATCACCCACTATGGCGGCTCTTTCCAGGGCCTTCTCCTAACACTCTACTTATCACGTACTGGCTGTTCCGCATTCGCTCGCCACTACTAACGGAATCTCGGTTGATTTCTTTTCCTCCGGCTACTTAGATGTTTCAGTTCGCCGGGTTCGCTCCCTCTGCCCTATGTGTTCAGGCAGCGGTGACTCTTTCGAGCCGGGTTTCCCCATTCGGATATCGCGGGATCATAGCTCTATTGCCAGCTCCCCCGCGCTTTTCGCAGGCTTACACGTCCTTCATCGCCTGTGATCGCCAAGGCATCCACCAGATGCACTTAGTCGCTTGACCCTATCATTTCAGACACCTTACGATTTCTGAACTAATCGGTTGTGTTTGCGACGCGGCATGCTCCCCTTTTCAAAGAACACGCCGTTGATACAATCATCTACCCAAGTTGGCACTTCATCCGGCAAGGAATTAACCACGCCGTTTGTCGCGCCGCTTTGATTGATTTCGGCTTACAGTTTGTTAAAGATCGATGCGTTAATCACGCAAACGAAAGCTCACGCCAACCAGAATCCTCTGGCCATGCGCTTTCGTTTGCGGAATGATGGTGGAGGCAGACGGGATCGAACCGACGACCCCCTGCTTGCAAAGCAGGTGCTCTCCCAACTGAGCTATGCCCCCAACTAGAACTGGTGGGTCTGGTTGGACTCGAACCAACGACCCCCGCGTTATCAACACGGTGCTCTAACCAGCTGAGCTACAAACCCAGTTGCTACGCATCTTTAAGAACAACCGATAGGTTGTGAATTCCTGGCCTCAGCTATCTCTAGAAAGGAGGTGATCCAGCCGCAGGTTCCCCTACGGCTACCTTGTTACGACTTCACCCCAGTCATGAAGCATACCGTGGTAAGCGGCCTCCCGAAGGTTAGCCTACCCACTTCTGGTATCCCCCACTCCCATGGTGTGACGGGCGGTGTGTACAAGGCCCGGGAACGTATTCACCGCAGTATGCTGACCTGCGATTACTAGCGATTCCGACTTCATGCAGGCGAGTTGCAGCCTGCAATCCGGACTACGATCGGCTTTATGAGATTGGCTCCACCTCGCGGCTTGGCGACCCTCTGTACCGACCATTGTATGACGTGTGAAGCCCTAGCCATAAGGGCCATGAGGACTTGACGTCATCCCCACCTTCCTCCGGTTTGTCACCGGCAGTCTCGTTAAAGTGCCCAACTGAATGATGGCAATTAACGACAAGGGTTGCGCTCGTTGCGGGACTTAACCCAACATCTCACGACACGAGCTGACGACAGCCATGCAGCACCTGTGTCCCGGCTCCCTTGCGGGCACCCCCACCTTTCAGCAGGGTTCCGAGCATGTCAAGGCTAGGTAAGGTTCTTCGCGTTGCATCGAATTAATCCACATCATCCACCGCTTGTGCGGGCCCCCGTCAATTCCTTTGAGTTTTAACCTTGCGGCCGTACTCCCCAGGCGGTCGACTTCACGCGTTAGCTGCGTTACCAGGGATTTCAACCCCCAACAACTAGTCGACATCGTTTAGGGCGTGGACTACCAGGGTATCTAATCCTGTTTGCTCCCCACGCTTTCGTGCATGAGCGTCAGTGTCATCCCAGGGGGCTGCCTTCGCCATCGGTGTTCCTCCGCATCTCTACGCATTTCACTGCTACACGCGGAATTCCACCCCCCTCTGACGCACTCTAGCCGTGCAGTCTCCAATGCCGTTCCCAGGTTGAGCCCGGGGCTTTCACATCAGACTTACACAACCGCCTGCGCACGCTTTACGCCCAGTAATTCCGATTAACGCTTGCACCCTACGTATTACCGCGGCTGCTGGCACGTAGTTAGCCGGTGCTTATTCTTCAGGTACTGTCATCCCACACACGTATTAGGTGTGCGGATTTCCTCCCCGACAAAAGTCCTTTACAACCCGAAGGCCTTCTTCAGACACGCGGCATGGCTGGATCAGGCTTGCGCCCATTGTCCAAAATTCCCCACTGCTGCCTCCCGTAGGAGTCTGGGCCGTGTCTCAGTCCCAGTGTGGCGGATCATCCTCTCAGACCCGCTACTGATCGTCGCCTTGGTGGGCTCTTACCCCACCAACTAGCTAATCAGACGTCGGCCGCTCGAATAACGTGAGGCCGTTGCCGGTCCCCCACTTTCCCCCTCAGGGCGTATGCGGTATTAGCACTCCTTTCGAAGCGTTATCCCCCATTACTCGGTACGTTCCGACGCATTACTCACCCGTTCGCCACTCGTCAGCATCCCGAAGGACCTGCTACCGTTCGACTTGCATGTGTAAAGCATGCCGCCAGCGTTCAATCTGAGCCAGGATCAAACTCTTCAGTTCAAACCTAAGCTTATCGTACTTTCTGGTCCGCAAGGCTTGCGATCCGAAGATCGCTTGTCTTGCTGGTGCCAGTTTCTCGCCTCGGCCAGAAACTCACACCTATCGGTTGTTCATGTTCTTAAAGAGCGGCGCCGCTTTCGCTTCGTTGGTTGCGTCTGCAGCAGAGGAGGCGAACTATACCCAGCCCCGCCCAGGCCGTCAACAGCTTCCGGCGAGAAAACTTCACTTTTTCGCGCCAAAGCCGGCAAAACGACGGCAAGCCATTGTTTAGTAACCATCTTTTCCACACCGGGAAATTCGCCGCCCGCGGCACCGTGCCCCGCCCCACCAGACACCCGCCCGCCCCGTTGGCCAAGCCGGCCTACCAATGCAGAGCCCCCCGTGCCGCTGACGCGGCACGGGGGGCTTGAAGAAAGAGACCGAGACTAGTTTAGCGGCGGCGCCGTGGCGGACGCTCGCCTGCGGGTTTGGGGCTAGGTTTGGGCGCAGGCTTCTCCTGACTGCTGCCAACCGGTTCTCCCTGGGCCGGCTGCGCCGGCTTGCGAGTACGCGTCCGTGGTTTCTTCTCTTGGACTTCCTCGTCCTTGAACAGCACGAAGTCGATCTGCGTCGCGTCGAGGTCGACGCGCGCGACCTTCACGCGCATCTCGTCGCCCATCTGGTAGCGCATGCCGCTCTTCTCTCCGACGATGGCCTGCACTTCCTGCTTGTAATGGAAGTAGTCCTTGCCCAGTTCGGAGATATGGACAAGCCCTTCTACATACAGGTCGTCGAGCAATACGAACACGCCGAAACTGGTGACCGCGCTAATCTTGCCGTTGAACACCTCGCCGACCTTGTCGCGCATGTAATAGGTCTTGAGCCAGGACTCGACGTCGCGGCTGGCGTCGTCGGCGCGGCGCTCGGTCATTGAGCACTGCACACCCAGCTTCGCCCACTTGCCCGGCTTGTAGGTTTCGCCCTTCAGCACCGCCTTGATCGCACGGTGGACCAGGAGGTCGGGATAGCGGCGGATAGGCGAAGTGAAGTGAGTGTAGGCCTCGTACGCCAGGCCGAAGTGACCGACGTTGTCCGGGCTGTAGACCGCCTGCTGCATCGAGCGCAGCAGCATGGTCTGCACCAGTCCACCATCGGGCCGGCTGTCGAGCTGGTCGGCCAGTGCAGCGTAATCCTTGGTGCTCGGCTTGTCGTCGCCGCCTAGCGTGAGGCCGACGAGGCGGAGGTAACGACGCAGGTTCTCCAGCTTTTCCGGCGTCGGCCCCTCGTGGATGCGGTAGAGCGCCTTATGTTTGTGCTTTTGCAGGAACTCGGCCGAGCAAACGTTGGCCGCCAACATGCACTCTTCGATCAGGCGGTGGGCGTCGTTGCGCACCACCGGCACGATCTTCTCGATCTTGCCCGCCTCGTTGAACAGCATCTGCGTCTCGACGGTGTCGAAGTCGATCGCGCCGCGCACTTCGCGGGTCGAATGCAGCAGCTTGAACAGTTCATATAGCGTCTGGACGTTCGGCAACATCGGATGGTCGCTGCCGTTCTGCAGCCAGTCCCACACCTGGTTGTAGGTGAGGCGCGCCTTGGAGTGCATCACCGCCGGGTAGAACTTGTAGCTCTTGACCTGGCCTTTGCTGCCGATCTGCATGTCGCAGACCATGCACAGGCGTTCGACGTCGGGGTTCAGCGAGCAGATACCGTTGGACAGCTCTTCGGGCAGCATCGGGATCACGCGCCGGGGGAAGTACACCGAGTTGCCGCGCTCGAGCGCTTCGACGTCGAGCGCGTCACTCGGCTCGACGTAATGGCTGACGTCGGCGATTGCGACGACCAGGCGGAAGCCCTTACCCGATTTTTCGGCGTAGACCGCATCATCGAAGTCGCGCGCGGTTTCACCGTCGATGGTAACCAGCGACAGGTCGCGCAGGTCGACACGATCTTCGAGGTCTTTCTTGCGCACCTTCTGCGGGATCTTCTTGGCCAGCTTCTGCAGTTCTTCCGGGAACTGGTGCGGCAGGTCGTGCTTACGCAGCGCGATCTCGATCTCCATACCCGGGTCGGCGTAGTCGCCGACCACTTCGGTCACGCGACCGATCGCCGGCCTCCGGTCGCCCGGCTGCTCGACGATCTCGAGCATCACCACCTGGCCGTGCCTCGCCTCGCCCTCGCCGCCCGGCTCGATCAGGATGTCCTGGTTGATGCGGCGCTCTTCGGGCTTCGCGATCCAGACGCCGCGTTCCTGATAGATGCGCGCCACCAGTTTTTGCACCGCGCGCTCGAGCACCTCGACCACGCGGCCCTCGCGACGACCGCGGCGATCGGTGCCGGCCGCACGCACCATCACGGTATCGCCGTGCATCACCTTGTGCATTTCGCGCTCGGGCAGGAACAGGTCGCCGCCCTCGCCGTCATCCGGCATGGCGAAGCCGAAGCCGTCGCGGTGCCCGGAAACACGGCACTTGATCAATTCGGCCTTGGCCGCGACACAGATCGCGCCCCGGCGGTTGATGAGGATTTCACCGTCGCGCGCCATCGCGCCCAAGCGGCGCTCAAAGAAGCTCGTTTCCTGCGGCTGGATGTCGAGCAGCGCCGCCAGCTCGGCGGCATCGCTCGGAACGCCCTGCTCGGCGAGCAGGGACAGAATGTATTCACGACTCGGTAAGGGATTGTCGTATTTGGTTTTTTCCCGCTCGAGGAACGGGTCGCGTTCGCGCACGGAAAGTTCTTTTTGTTTTTTTTGCTTGGAAGCCATTGACAACCTCGGAAGGGGGTCTATAATGCACAACTCATTGGAGCTGCTGATTCAGCGAATCATACAGCAAACCAGTGCCCAGGTGGCGGAATTGGTAGACGCACTAGGTTCAGGTCCTAGCGGTGGCAACACTGTGGAAGTTCGAGTCTTCTCCTGGGCACCAAAGTTTCAAACGGGTTGGTTCATTTTAGCGAGCCCGAGCAGCACCGACAATTTAGAGTTTTATGCCCAGGTGGCGGAATTGGTAGACGCACTAGGTTCAGGTCCTAGCGGTGGCAACACTGTGGAAGTTCGAGTCTTCTCCTGGGCACCATCTTAAAAGCCGTTCTCTTTCGAGAACGGCTTTTTTCTTTTCTGCTTCCATATTGCCTGCCGAATCAACGAGGCTCGGCCAACCTTGCCCTGCCCGCTCGCTTTTTCGCCATCAAACATGAAAAAAGCCGCTTCCTTGCAGGAGCGGCTTTTTCGTTTCTGGCCGAAGGCTCGGCCAAGCTTAGGTCTTACAGACCGAACGGGTGGCGCATCACGATGGTTTCTTCGCGATCCGGGCCGGTAGAGATGATGTCGACCGGCGCTTCGCACACTTCCTCGATACGCTTGAGGTAGCCACGCGCGGCTTCCGGCAGCTCTTCATAGCGCTTCACGCCGGCCGTGGTCTCGGTCCAGCCCGGCAGCGTTTCGTAGACCGGTTCGCACTGGGCGACGGCTTCCGAACCGAACGGCAGGATGTCGACGGTTTCGCCGTTCAGCGTGTAGCCGACGCACAGCTTGATCTCATCCATGCCGTCCATCACGTCGAGCTTGGTCACGCACAGACCGGACACGCCGTTGATCTGGATCGAGCGCTTGAGCGCGGCGGCGTCGAACCAGCCGCAGCGGCGCGGACGACCGGTGACCGAACCGAACTCGTTGCCGCGCTTGGCGAGGAAGGCGCCGACGTCGTTTTCCTGCTCGGTCGGGAACGGGCCCGAGCCGACGCGCGTGGTGTAGCCCTTCACGATGCCGAGCACGTAGTTCAGCATCTGCGGCGCGACGCCGGCGCCCGGCGCGGCCGCGCCGGCCACGCAGTTGGACGAGGTGACGAACGGGTAGGTGCCGTGGTCGATGTCGAGCAGGGTGCCCTGTGCGCCTTCGAACAGCAGTTTTTCACCCTTCTTATTCATCTCGTACAGCGTGCGCGACACGTCGCCTACCATCGGCTTGATGCGCTCGGCCAACTGCATCGTCGTCTCGAGGATCTCTTCGAACTTCACCGCGTCGGCCTTGAAGTACTGCGTCAGCTGGAAGTTGTAAAAGTCGACGTTCTCCTTGAGCTTGGCGGCGAAGCGTTCGCGATCGAACAGGTCGATCACGCGCAGCGCGCGGCGAGCGACCTTGTCTTCGTAGGCAGGGCCGATGCCGCGACCGGTGGTGCCGATCTTGCCGGCGCCCTTGGCCGCTTCGCGCGCCTGGTCGAGCGCGACGTGGTACGGCAGGATCAGCGGGCAGGTCTCGGCGATCGTCAAGCGGTCGACGACGTTCACGCCGGCGGTTTCGAGCTCGTCGATTTCCTTCAGCAGCGCCTCGGGCGACAGCACGACGCCGTTGCCGATGAAGCAGGCGACGCCGTCGCGCAGGATGCCGGATGGGATCAGGCGCAGCACGGTCTTCTTGCCGTTGACCCACAGGGTATGGCCGGCGTTGTGGCCGCCTTGGAAGCGCACGACGCCCTTGGCGTGATCGGTGAGCCAGTCAACGATCTTGCCCTTACCTTCGTCACCCCACTGGGTTCCGATCACGACAACGTTCTTGGACATGGGAAAACAACCTCTTTACGTCAGATACCGGTTCAATGGAACGCGACCACCAGCCAGCCGGAATCGGCTGGAAGGAGCTCACGATCGCAATACAGGGCCTCGGCGGATTCGCCCAGGTAATCGATCAGCACGACTTCGCCGGCCGCGCGCAGCCGGGCGATTTCCTCCGCGGCCTGCGGCAGGTGCTGCGCGGCCACGCGGATGCCGCGCACGCTGTCGCGTTCGGGCAGGATACGGATCAGGTCGCGCAAGTCGAGCGAGAAGCCGGTCGCCGGCCGTGCGCGACCGAAGCGTTCGCCGACATTGTCGTAGCGACCGCCGCGCGCGAGCGCCTCGGACCAGCCCGGCGCGTACGCGGCGAACACGAGACCGGTGTGGTAGTCGTCGCCACGCAATTCGGCCAGGTCGAAACCGACTTCGGCCTGCCCCTTGAGCGCTTCGCCGAGCGCGGCGAGCTGATTCAGCGCCGCGTCGATCCCGGGCAGCGCCGGCAGCACGGCGCGTGCGCGTTCGAGCACGTCGACCGGGCCGTAGAGCTCGGTCAACGCAATCATCGCGCCGCGGTAAGGCTCGGCCAACGTTGCGGCCAGATCGTGCACCGCGCCGACGTCCTTGCCTTGCAGCGCGAGGAACAGCTCGCGCGTCGCGGCGTGCGACAGGCCTGCCGCCGTGGCGATCGCGCGGAAGATGCCGACATGGCCGAGGTCGAGCCGCAAACCCTGGACGCCGACCTGGGTCAGCGCCTCGAGCATCAGCGCGATGATCTCCTCGTCGGCCTCGATGCCGGCGTAGCCATACAGTTCGGCGCCGACCTGCAGCGGCTCGCGCGAGCTCATCAGGCCGGCCGGCAGCGCGTGCACCACGCTGCCGGCGTAGCACAGGCGGGTGACGCCCCGGCGGCCGGACAGCAGGTGCGCGTCGATGCGCGCTACCTGCGGCGTGATGTCGGCGCGCAGGCCGAGTTGGCGACCAGACAGCTGGTCGACCAGTTTGAAGGTTTTCAGATCGAGCGCGTCGTCGCCTTCGCTCAGCAGCGAGTCGACGTATTCGATCAGAGGCGGCGAGACGAGCTCGTAGCCGGCGCAGCGGAACAGGTCCAGCATCGCCGACTTGGCCGACTCCACCTGCCGCGCGGTGGCGGGCAGGATGTCGGCGATATGTTCGGGTAACAGCCAGTTACGCATGGCGTGTCGGGTTTCTTTCACATGAAACAGGCGGGGAAGGTCCCCGCCTGTGTTGGGCCCGGCCTCCGTGAAGGTTGGCCGAGCGTAAGGTCGTATTGTACTTGGCTCTACGGCTATTTGCTCTTTTGGGCGCCCTGCGGGTTCTGGAAGTAGCGGAAGAATTCCGAATTCGGCTCCAGCACCAGCACGTCGCCCTTGTCCTTGAACGACTGCTTGTACGCCTCCATGCTGCGCCAGAACGCGTAGAACTCGGGGTTCTTGCCCAGCGCCTCGGCGTAGATCGCCGCCGCCCTGGCATCGCCCTCGCCCTTGACCCGCTGTGCGTCGCGGTAGGCCTCGGCCAACGTCACCTCGCGCTGACGGTCGGCGTCGGCACGGATGCGCTCGGCTTCGGCCGATCCCTCGCTGCGCAGCTGGTTGGCGACGGTACGGCGTTCGGACTGCATGCGATCGTAGACCGAAGTGCTGATTTTATCCGGAAAATCGACTCGCTTTAAGCGCACATCCAAAATTTGCACGCCGATCTTGCGCGCGTCGGCGTCGGCGCGGCGCTTGACCACCTCCATCACCTGCTCGCGCTGACCGGAAATCACGTCGGCGACGGTCTTCTTGCCGAACTCGGCGCGCAAGCCATCATTGATCGTCTGCTTGAGGCGCGATACGGCCGCGGCCTCGTTGCCGCCGACGCTCTTGTAGAACTGCTCGACGTCGACCACGCGCCATTTCACGAAGCTGTCGACCAGCACGTTCTTCTTCTCGCGCGTGTTGAACAGCTCGGGCGTCTCCGCGTCTATGGTCTGGATGCGGCGGTCGAAGAAGCGCACGTTCTGCACCAGCGGGATCTTGAACTGGATGCCCGGCTCCTTGAGCACGCGTATCACCTCGCCGAACTGGAACACCACCGCGTACTGGCGCTGATCGACGGTGAACAGCGACAGGCTAAGCAGCAAGAGCGCGAGGACGGCGCCGACGGCGATGGGAATCAGCTTGTCCATCTCAGCGCCCTCCCAGTTCACGGCCGCGCGTGACTTCGCGCCCGGAGCGAGCTTCGCCCGCGTTCGCGGCCTCCGGCCCGGTCTTTTCCGCCGGCGGCACTGCCGGGCCCGCACCCGGCAGCGAAACGCCGGGCTTGCTCACGTCGAGCAACTGGTTGAGCGGCAGGTAGAGGATGTTGCCGCTGCCCTTCTTCTGGTCGACGACGATCTTGCTGGTATTGCTCAAAACCTGCTGCATCATTTCGAAGTAGAGTCGGTTGCGCGTGACGACGGGCGCTTTGTTGTATTCAGGCAACACTTGACGGAAGCGCGCGGCGTCGCCCTCGGCGGTCGCGACCACTCTCTGGCGGTAGCCGTCGGCCTCGGCCGTCAGGCGCGCCGCCAGGCCCTTGGCCTTGGGAATCACCTCGTTCGCGTAGGCCAGGCCTTCGTTCCTGAGCTTGTCCTTGTCCTGGCCCGCCTTGATCGCGTCGTCGAACGCCGCCTGCACCGGCGCCGGCGGCTGCACGTCGTTGATGTTGACCTTGGCGATGCGCACGCCGAGGCCGTAACGGTCGAGGATGAGCTGCATCGCGCGCTGCGTGTCGACGGCGATCTGCCCGCGGCCCTCGTTCAGCACGAAGTCGACGTTGTTCTTGCCGACCACCTCGCGGATCGCCGTCTCGCCGGCCTGCTTGACGATGTCCTTGGCGTCGCTGTCGGCCGCCAGATTGTTGAACAGGAAGGCGCGCGCGTCCTTCACGTCGTATTGCGCCGACAGCTGCACGTCGATGATGTTCTGGTCCTCGGTCAGCATCAGCGACTCTTCCGGCACGCGGTTCTGCGCGCTGCCGCGGTAGCCGATCTCGACGCTGCGCACTTCGGTCAGGGTGACGATCTCGGCGCGCTCGAAAGGATACGGGAAGTGCCACTGCAGGCCGGCGTCGGTCATCCGGTCGAAGCTGCCCATGCGCAGCACGACGCCCTGCTCGCGCGCATCGACGACGTAAAAGCCGCTCACCAGCCACAGCGCGAGCGCCACGCCGCCGGCGGCCAGCAGGCTGCCCTTGAGCGCGAGAGCGGGCGCGGGCTCGGGCGCATCGCCCCCGCCTTGCGGCGGTTTGGCGCCCAGGAGGCGGGCCAGCCTCTGGTTGAGCCGGCGGAACAGCTCGTCGAGGTCGGGCGGGCCGTCGCGCCGGCCCCGGTTCGGGTCATGCTGTGACATCATTTTCCTGTTCGTCGTTTCCGGATTCGTACGGCTCGCCGGTCACGCGTTCGGCCAAGGCCGCGCGCAACAGGTCGAGCCCTTCGCCCGTCAGGGCAGACACTCTGACCGCGGACAACTGCCCCAGTTCATCGCGTTCTAGCGCCGGCGGCAGCCCCTTGATGTCGGTCTTGTTCCAGACGATCAGCTGCGGGATCGCGTCGGCGTCGATCTCGGCCAACACCTTGTTGACCTCCTCGATCTGCTTGTCGCGCGCCGGGTTGGCCGAGTCGACCACATGCAGGAGCAGGTCGGCCTCTATCGTTTCCTCGAGCGTCGCACGGAACGCGGCGACCAGCGTGTGCGGCAGGTCGCGGATGAAGCCGACGGTGTCGGACACCACCAGCGACACGTTCTCGTTCAGATAGAGCCGGCGGCTGGTGGTATCGAGCGTGGCGAACAGCTGGTCGGCCGCGTAGGCGCGCGCCTTGGTCAGGCCGTTGAACAGCGTCGACTTGCCGGCGTTGGTGTAGCCGACGATGGATACCGAGAACACGCCGGCGCGCTCGCGGCCGCGGCGCTGCGTCTTGCGCTGCTTCTGCACCGACATGAGCCGGTCTTTCAAGAGCTTGACGCGCTTGCCGAGCAGCCGGCGGTCGGTCTCGAGCTGCGTTTCGCCCGGGCCGCGCAGGCCGATACCGCCTTTTTGGCGCTCGAGGTGGGTCCAGCCGCGCACCAGGCGCGTCGCCAGGTGGTTGAGCTGTGCGAGTTCGACCTGCAGCTTGCCTTCGTGGCTGCGCGCACGCTGCGCGAAGATGTCGAGGATCAGGCTGACGCGGTCGACGACGCGGCATTGGATCGCGCGCTCGAGGTTGCGCTCCTGGCCGGGCGCCAGGTTGTGGTTGAAGATCACCACGTTGGCCGAGTGCATTCTGACCAGCGCGGCGATCTCTTCGACCTTACCCTTGCCGGCGAACAGGGCCGCGTCGGGGCGGCTGCGCTTGGCCTCGATGACGTCGAGCACTTCGACGCCCGAACTCTTCACCAGGTCGACGCACTCGGCGACGCTGTCGGAAAAGTCGGGGTCGCCGAAGTCGAGGCAGACCAGGACGGCTTTATCGCCGATATCGGGACGGTCAAACAACGTGTTTCTCTCTCTCCGGCAAAAAACGAAAGGCTGGCCGCCCGGCACGAGGCGCGGACGGGCCAGCCCGAAAACAGACGGCGCAGATCAGCCTTCCTGCGTTTCCTGCTTTTGGCCGTTGCTATGCTCGTGCTGGATGCTGACCGGACGGGCCGGCACCACGGTCGAGATCGCGTGCTTGTACACCATCTGGGTGACGGTATTCTTCAGCAGCACCACGTACTGGTCGAAAGACTCGATCTGGCCCTGCAGCTTGATACCGTTCACCAGATAGATCGACACCGGAACGTGTTCCTTGCGCAGCGTGTTGAGGAACGGGTCTTGTAACATTTGCCCTTTGGAGCTCATGGGTGATTCTCCGAATCGTTGATTTGTTGTAATGGGTAAGACTGCAGGTTCATTTCGGCCGATAAGGCTATTTGTAGCAGAAAAAAACCCAACGTACTATTTCTTGCCCGTCTTAGCCTTGCCGAAACGTGTTTTCTCGCGCGGCTCGCGGCCGCGCAGCGAATGACGCGGCATCGCTTTCGCGCCGGCACGGACCTTGGGGTTGGCCGAGGCTGCCTTATCGGCGAACGGGTTCTCGGTCGACTTGTATTGCACCCTCAGCGGCGTCCCTTGCAGTTTGAACGCTTTGCGGAAGGTATGTTCCAGGTAGCGCGTATAACTGTCGGGGACATTCCCGAGCGCGTTGCCGTGGATCACGATGATGGGCGGGTTCATGCCGCCCTGGTGCGCGTAGCGCATCTTCGGGCGGATGAGGCCGGCACGCGGCGGTTGCTGGCGCTCGAGCGCCACTTCCAGCACGCGCGTCAGCTTCGGTGTCGCCAGCTTGGCCATCGCCGCCGAGTACGCCTCGTCGATCGACTTGAACAGGTCGCCCACGCCCTTGCCCTGCAGCGCAGAGATATAGTGGAACTTCGCAAATTCAAGGAAGCCGAGCTTGCGCGCGATCTCGCGTTTGATGTTGTCCTTGCGCTCGGTGTCGAGGTTATCCCACTTGTTGACCGCGATCACCAGCGCGCGGCCCGCCTCGAGCGCGAAGCCGGCGATGGTCGCGTCCTGCTCGGAAATGTCGAGCTGCGCGTCGAGCACCAGCACTGCCACGTTGGCGTCTTCGATCGCCTTGATGGTCTTGATCACCGAGAACTTCTCGATTGCCTCGTTGACCTTGCCGCGGCGGCGCACGCCGGCGGTGTCGATGATGGTATACGGCTTGTTCTCGCGTTCGAAGTCGATATAGATGCTGTCGCGCGTCGTGCCGGCCTCATCGAACGCGATCACGCGTTCTTCGCCGAGCACGGCGTTCACCAGCGTCGACTTGCCGACGTTCGGACGACCGATCACGGCGAACTTCGGGTGCTTGACGTTTTCTTCGTCAACCGCCTCGGGGAATGGTTCGAGCACCATGTCCATCAGGTCGCGCACGCCGTCGCCGTGGGCGGCCGAGATCACCAGCGGATCGCCGAGGCCGAGCTCGTAGAACTCAGCCGCGACGATCGCGCGGTTCATCCCTTCGGCCTTGTTGACCGCGAGGAACACCGGGCGACTGGTTTGACGCAGCCGGTTGGCGATGATCTTGTCCTGCGGCGTCAGGCCGTTGCGGCCGTCGACCAGGAACACGATCGCGTCGGCCTCGTCGACCGCCTGCAGCGTCTGCTTGGCCATCTCGAACAGGATGCCTTCGTCGACCACCGGTTCGAAACCGCCGGTGTCGACCACCAGGTACGGCTTCTCGCCGACCCGTCCGATGCCGTAGTGGCGGTCGCGGGTCAGGCCCGGCAGGTCCGCCACCAGCGCGTCGCGCGAGCGGGTCAGCCGGTTGAAAAGGGTCGATTTGCCCACGTTGGGCCGCCCGACCAGGGCTACGGTAGCTTTCATTACTGCAAGATCATCCCAAAGTGATACGGGCGACGCGGCCGTTGCGGCTGAGCAGCAACACACCGTCCGGCAGCGTGATCAGTTCGACCGCGCTGACGAAGTCGCCCTTGATGCGGCCGGCAAGACGCCCGTCGTCGCTCGACAAGAGGTGCAAATAGCCCTCCCCGTCGGCGACCAGAATATAGCGACCGAGGCGCGCCGGGCCCGACACGTCGCGGTACTTGAGGCCGGTCTGCAACCAGAGGTTGCGGCCGGTGCTGCGATCGTAGGCCTGCACCGAGCCATCGTCGGCGGTCACGTACAGATTGCGTTCGTCGAGCGTCAGACCGCGCGTCGACGACAGTTCGCGCGCCCACTGCAAGCTGCCGCTGCGGGCGTCGAGGCAGCCGACGCGGCCCTGGTAGGCGACCGCGCACACCTGGCCGTTGTCGAACACCGGACGGGTGACGACGTCGGTGATGCGCTCGATCTCGGTCGCGCCGCGCGGAGCGGCGAGCGCCGATTCCCACAGCACATCGCCGGTCGCCGGGCGCAGCACGGCGACGCGCCCCGCCGCCTGGCCGACCAGCAGCGCCTCGTTGCCCACCAGCTGCATCGAGCCGGTGTTGCGCAACAAGAGTTGCGGCAAGGTGCGCGCGCTCGACCACAGCTGGCGGCCGTCCTTGACGTCGAAGCCGGTGATGCGGCCATCGTTGGTACGTGCGATCACGACGTCGCCGGCGACCAGCGGCGCTTCGGGCGCCACGCTGGTCAGCGGCGCGTGCCAGCGTTCCTTGCCGCTTACGCGTTCGAGCGCGAGCAGTTCACCGTTGGCCGAGCCGACGAACACGGTGTCCTCGTTGGCCGAGAGACCGCCCGAGAAGCCGCGCTTGACGTTCCATTCGCGCACGCGTTGGCCGCTGGAGGCTTCCCACTCGTGGAAGGCGCCGTCCTGCGACGCGGCCAGCACATTGCCGCCCTGGTAATAGGGCATGAAGCCGCCGCCTTCGACGTCGCCGGCCTTTTCCGACCAGGCGATCGACAGCTTCTGGCCGGCTTCGAGCTTGGCAAGCGGCGTCGGCGGGTTGGCCGAGCTGCCTTCGAACCAGCTGGCGCAACCGGTGAGCACGGTGGCGGCGATCAGTGCCGCGGCGATCGCGGTCGGGCGCAGGGGGGTAAGACGCATGGTCAGCCTCCGAGGGCGTCGAGTTTGGTCTGGATGAACTGGCGGTTCGGCGATTCGCCGGCGAGCTTGGCCAGCGCCGCCTTGTACGCATCGCGCGCCGACTTGGCGTCGCCACGGGCGACGTAGACGTCGCCCTTCAGGTCGAGGAACAGCGCGTCGAAGCTCGTCGGATGCTCCTGGTTCAGTTCGGCGATCGCCGCGTCGAAGCGCTTCTCGTCGAGCTGCACCGCCGCCAGACGCAGATGCGCGAGCGCCTTCAGCGCTGCCTCGTCGCTGTGCTGGGTCACCCAGGTCAACTGTTGCTTGGCGTAGGCCAGGTCACCCTTGTCGAACGCGGCGCGCGCCGCGAGGAAGGCCGCACGGCTCGCGTAGGCGCTGCCCGGGTAGGCCTCGGCCAACTTGGCCTGCACGCCCTTCACCGCGGCGAGATCGCCCTTGGCGAGCGACGCTTCCACCTGCGAGAACACCGCGGCGGCGGCGCTCGACTGCTGCTTCTCGTAGTACTGCCAGCCCTGGTAGCCGGCGTAGGCGAGCGCGAGGCCGGCGACGGCGCCGGCGATCCACTTGCCCCAGCGCGACCAGAACGCCTTGAGCGCGTCGAGCTGTTCCTGTTCTTGCAAATCGAAGGCCATGTCTTTTTCCCCCTTAGGCTTTGAGACGACCGACCGCGGCGGCCGCTTCGGCAAACGGTACCGTCACCTGTTCGGCGGCGCCGCGCAGCGGCTTGACGACGGCTTGGCCGGCCGCGATCTCATTCTCGCCGACGATCACCGCGCACAAGGCGCCGCCGGCGTCGGCTTTTTTCATCTGCGACTTGAAGCTCGCCTCGCCGCAGTGCTGCACGACGGACAGGCCGGCCGCGCGCAAGGCGCCGGCCAACAACAGCGCGTAGCGCGGCGCGCCCTCGCCCTGCTGCACGAGATACACGTCCGGGCCGGCCGACTCGGGCAAGAGGCCCTTGTCCTGCAACAGCAGCATCAGCCGCTCGACACCCATCGCGAGGCCGACCGCCGGCGCGGCCTTGCCGCCCAGCTCCTCAATCAGCCCGTCGTAGCGCCCGCCGGCGCACACCGTGCCCTGCGCGCCGAGCTCGGTGGTCACCCACTCGAACACGGTCAGGTTGTAGTAGTCGAGGCCGCGCACCAGGCGCGGGTTCTCTTCGTAGGCGATGCCGACCGCGGCTAGCATCGCCTTCCAGTCCCGATAGTGCGCAAGCGATTCTTCACCGAGGAAGTCGATCAGGCGCGGCGCGCCTTCGCACATTTCCTGCAGCGCCGGGTTCTTGGTGTCGAGCACGCGCAGCGGGTTGGTGTAGAGGCGGCGCTTGCCGTCCTCGTCGAGGATGTCGTGGAAGCCCTCGAGATACTTGATCAGCTCGGCGCGGTGCAGCGCGCGCTCTTCCTTGTTGCCCAGCGTGTTGATCTGCAGCTTCACACTTTCCGACAGGCCGAGGCGGCGCCACAGGTCGGCGGTCATCACGATCAGCTCGGCGTCGACATCCGGGCCGGCGAAGCCGAGCGCCTCGATGCCGATCTGGTGGAACTGGCGGTAGCGCCCCTTCTGCGGGCGCTCGTGCCGGAACATCGGGCCCGAGTACCACAGGCGCTGCGTCGCGTTGTACAGCAGGTTGTGCTCGATCACCGCGCGCAGGCAGGCGGCCGTGCCTTCCGGGCGCATCGTCAGGCTGTCGCCGTTGAGTGCGTCGGTGAAGGTGTACATCTCCTTCTCGACGATGTCGGTCGCCTCGCCGATCGAACGCACGAACAGGCGCGTGTCTTCGACGATCGGCGTGCGGATGTTCTGATAGCCGTAGTCGGCGAGCAGCTGCCTGACCACCGACTCGAGGTATTCCCACTGCTGCGATTCACCGGGCAGGATGTCGTTCATGCCGCGGATGGCCTGGATTTTCTGCGCCATGTTGCTTTCTTGGTCGGGTTCTTCTGGATTCGTAAACGTTGGCCGAGCCTACAGCGGCTTGATCGGAATCGTGCGGTTCGTGCTGTCGCGGCGCTTGGCGCCGCCTTCGCCGTAGCGGGTGAGCACGTAGTCATCGATCAGCGCCAGGAACGCCTCGGTGATGCGCTCGCCCTTGAGCGTGACCGTCTTCTCGCCGTCGACGTAGACCGGCGCGACCGGCACCTCGCCGGTGCCCGGCAAGGAGATGCCTATGTCGGCGAGCTTCGACTCGCCCGGGCCGTTCACCACGCAGCCCATCACCGCGACATTCATCTCTTCGACGCCCGGGTATTGCAGGCGCCACACCGGCATCTGCGCCCTCAGATAGCTCTGGATGCCGTCGGCCAGTTCCTGGAAGAAGGTGCTGGTGGTGCGGCCGCAACCGGGACAGGCGGTGACGAGCGGCGTGAAACTGCGCAGGCCCATCGTCTGCAGGATCTCCTGCGCGACCACGACTTCCTTGGTGCGCGACTCGCCCGGCTGCGGCGTCAGCGACACGCGGATGGTGTCGCCGATGCCTTCCTGCAGCAGCACCGACAGCGCCGCGGTCGACGCGACGATGCCCTTCGAGCCCATGCCGGCCTCGGTCAGCCCCAGATGCAGCGGGAAGTCGCAACGCCCGGCCAGGTCGCGGTAGACCTTGATCAGGTCCTGCACGTGGCTGACCTTGCACGACAGGATGATCTTGTCGGCGGAAAGTCCCAGCTCGATTGCCTTCTCGGCGTTCTCGAGCGCCGACACGATCAGCGCCTCGCGCATCACCGCGTCGGGTGCCAGAGGCTTGGCCGAGCGCGCGTTGGCGTCCATCATGCGCGCGGCGAGCGCCTGATCGAGCGAGCCCCAGTTCACGCCGATGCGCACCGGTTTGTCGTGCTCGACCGCCTGGCGGATCATGAACGCGAACTTGTCGTCGCCCTTCGCGCCACGGCCGACGTTGCCCGGGTTGATCCGGTACTTGGCGAGCGCGCGCGCGGCGGACGGGTAGTCGCGCAGCAGGCGTTCGCCGTTGAAATGGAAGTCGCCGACCAAGGGCACGTTGCAGCCGAGGTCGTCGAGGCGCTGACGGATTTCCGCCACCCGCGCCGCCGCCTCCGGGCTGTTGACGGTGATGCGCACCACCTCGGAGCCGGCGTCGGCCAGCTCCTTCACCTGTGCGGCGGTGCCCGCCGCGTCGGCGGTGTCGGTATTGGTCATCGACTGCACCACCACCGGCACGTCGGAGCCCATCGGCACGTGGCCGACCTTCACCGTGCGGGAAGGTCGGCGCGCAATCGAAGCACTATCCATATCAGACATCAATTCAGTTCAAGCTTCGCGGTGGTGCCGCGGGTTTTGCCGGCCAGCGGAACCGGCTGGCCCTGGTAGTAGAGCTGCACCTGCGGCGCGTTGCCGATGCGCACCTTCAACGGCGGCTTGCCGCTCACCGTCTTCTCGGTGCCGGCCTGCAAGGTTTCGTAGACCAGCCGCTTGCCGGTGGCGTCCTGCACCGAGACCCAGGTCTCGCCGCTCGCCACCAGCCGCACGCTGCCTTCGGCCGCCGCCGGCGCGCTGGCAACCGGTTTCGCGGGCGTTGCAGGAGTGGCGGCGACGACCGGGGCCGGCTGAACCGCCGCCGCCGCCGGCGCCGAAGCGGCCGCGGCCGGCGCACTCGCCGCAGCGACCGGTGCTTCGGTCATCATCGGCGCCAGCTCTTCACCTGCCGGGGCAGGCGCTTCGACGGGCTCGCTGCGGCCGAACCACAGCACCAGCGCCGCGGCGACCGCGACGGCCGCGCCGGCGAACAGCCAGCCCTTCTTGCCGGGCGTATCGGCATCGTCCGACTCGGCCAACCTTGCCGACTCGACGCCCTCGTGGCGCGCGAGGTTGGGCACTTCGTTGACGTTGGACGGGAAGTGCGCGTCCAGCGCGTGCATCAGCGGTTCGGCGTCGACCTCGAGGTAGCGCGCGTAGTTGCGCACGAAGCCGCGCACGAAGGTCGCGCCGGGCAAGGCTTCGAAACGGTCGGCCTCGATCGCCTCGAGCTGCTTGAGCGACAGCTTCAGGCGATCGGCCACTTCGCCAAGCGACAGACCGCGCGACTCGCGCGCGGCCTTCAGGCGGGCGCCGACCGATTCGGCCGCGCCGGCGTTGGGGAATTCTGCGGGTTGCTCCATGCACTCAGCTTCCGGTTAGCAATTGCTGGGTTTCCTTGGAATCGGGAAAACGGCTGCGCAGCTGGCTACTCATCTGTCCCTCGAGCGTACGATTGCCGGTCAGGCGCGCCACCTTCAGCCCGAGCATCAGGTCGTCGGCCGACGCCGGCGGGGCCACCTTACTCAGGCGGCCGAAATAAAAGCCGGCGAGCTTCGCGTTGTCCTGCATCAGCTGCAGCCTCGTCATCTCGCGCAGCGCCAGCGGGAAGCTCGGCTGCTGGCTCAGCGCGGCCAACAGCTCGTCGTTCGCCTCGCCACGTTGGCCGAGCCTCGAAAGACAGACGCCGAGGTTGGCGTGCGCGGTCTGCGGGCTGTCGTAGAGCGGGTCGGCCAGCGCCTTGCGGAAGTACGGCAAGGCGGCTCCCGCCCGGCCGTTCTCGCACAGGAACCAGCCGTAGTTGTTGTTCGCCTCGGGACTCGCCGGCTCGATCGCCAGCGCCTTCTTCATACTGGCTTCGGCGTCGGCGCCCTGCCCAAGCAACTGGTGGATATAGCCCTTGATCAGGTGGCCCGACATATAGCCCGGCGCCGTCTGCACCGCCACATTGGCGGACTCCAGCGCGGCGCGCAGGTTCCCTTCCTTCAGGTAGCCGACCGCCAACTGCGTGCGCAGCTCGGCGATCTCGGCCGGCGGCGCGGGCTCGGCCGACGCCAGCGGCGCGGCAGCGGCCAGCAGCGCACCGAGCAGGAAGGCGGTCAGGCCTTGTCGCCAGCCTCGGCGATCTGCATCCACTTGGCGCTGCGACGCGTCTTGTCCATCACCTGGCCGGCCAGCTGGCCACAGGCCGCGTCGATGTCGTCCCCGCGCGTCTTGCGAACCGTCACGACGAAGCCCGCCTGCTGCAATTTCTCGCGGAAGGCGTGGATCGCGTTGTTGCTCGAGCGCTGATACCCCGAGTTCGGGAAGGGGTTGAACGGAATCAGGTTGAACTTGCACGGCACATCCTTGACGAGCTCAATCAGCTGGCGTGCATGTTCCGGTCTGTCGTTGACGCCGTCAAGCATCACATACTCGAAGGTGATGAAATCGCGCGGCGCCTTTTCCAGGTAGCGCTGGCACGCGGCCATCAGCTCTTTCAACGGGTATTTCTTGTTGATCGGCACGATCACGTCGCGGATCGCGTCGTTCGGCGCGTGCAGCGACACCGCCAGCGCGACCGGGCATTCCTCGCGCAGCCGGTCCATCTGCGGCACGAGGCCCGAGGTCGACAGCGTCACGCGGCGGCGACTCAGACCGTAGGCGTGGTCGTCGAGCATGATGTTGAGCGCGCTGACGACGTTGTCGAAGTTGGCGAGCGGTTCGCCCATGCCCATCATCACCACGTTGGAAATCACGCGTTCGTTCTTCGGCGTCACGCCCATCGCCTTGTTCGCCCACCACAGCTGACCGATGATCTCGGCGGTCGTCAGGTTGCGGTTGAAACCCTGGCGGCCGGTGGAACAGAAGGTGCATTCCAGCGCACAGCCGACCTGGGATGACACGCACAAGGTGCCGCGTTCGTTCTCGGGGATGAACACGGTCTCGACACCGTTGCCGGTGCCGACGTCGAGCAGCCACTTGCGAGTGCCATCACTGCTGGCCTGCCCGGTCATCAGCGCCGGCACCAGCACCTCGGCCGACTCGGCGAGCTTGGCGCGCAAGCTTTTCGCGATATCGGTCATGGCGTCGAAGTCGGATTCGCCCATCTGATGCATCCAGCGCATGATCTGCTTGGCGCGGAAGGGCTTCTCCCCCATCGCGGCGAAGTGTTCGGTCAGTTGCGCAAGGTTGAAGTCGAGCAGGTTGGTCTTCATGATGGTCTTCCAGACGGGCGGGGCAAGGCGCCCCGCCCGGTACAGCAGAGCTTACCGATTACGACTTAGCGAGCGCAGATTTCGTTGGCGTCGAAGAAGTAGGCGATTTCGATCGCGGCGTTCTCGAGGCTGTCCGAACCGTGCACGGCGTTGGCGTCGATCGAGTCGGCGAAGTCGGCGCGGATGGTGCCGGCTTCGGCTTTCTTCGGATCGGTCGCACCCATCAGGTCGCGGTTTTTCAGGACGGCGTTTTCGCCTTCCAGCGCCTGGATGATCACCGGACCGGAGATCATGAAGCCGACCAGATCGTTGAAGAACGGGCGCTCCTTGTGCACGGCGTAGAAGCCTTCGGCTTCGGCGCGCGACAGTTGCTTCATTTTGGCGGCGACGATTTTCAGACCGTTGGATTCGAAACGGTCGTAGATCTTGCCGATCACGTTCTTGGCGACGGCGTCCGGTTTGATGATGGACAGGGTACGTTCGATTGCCATAAAAATTCTCCCAATGACCAAGACAAATGGCTAAACTGGTTCGAGTTTAGCTAGGGTACGGGTGACCCGAATTCGAGGAACCCGCTATTTTATCAGTCTTTTTTCTTCCACGCTGCAAAGTTTGAGCGAGCCGATGAGCGACCCGCACCGCGACCCCGATACGCCCGACAACGACGACGCCCACAAACGCAAGGTCACCCGGCGGGTGATGCTGGCCGGCGGCCTGGTGGTGGCCGCCGTCGCCGGCGTCGTGCTGGTCAGCCAGTTTTCGCCGAGCCGGGTGAAGATGACGGCGCAGACGCAGGAGCCGAGTTCCGGGCGCATCGTGCAGAAAAGCGCGTCGGCGCCCGAGGCCCTCGCCCCCGAGACGTCGGCGCCACAGGCCGAGGCGAGCACGCCGGCCGCCGAACCGGGCTTGCCGCCGTCGCCGGCGACCGAGATCACGCCGGGCGTCGCCGCGGCGCGCGGTGGCGAAAGCAAGCGCCCGACTTCGCCGGCGCCAAGCGGCGGCGCCGGCCCGCGTGCGATCGCACCGACGCCAGCGCCGGCCCCCACGGCGGCACCGCCTGCCCAAGCCCCCACGCCTGCGCCGCCGGTCAAACCGGCCCCCGCCAAGGCCTTCCGCCCCGAGCCCCCTCCTCCGGCCGCCGCTACGCCCGCCCAGACCGTGGGCGGGCCGCCGGCGCCGGCGGCACGCCAGGCCGGCAGCTCGGTCGGCTACAACGTGCAGCTCGGCTTGTTCAGCAGCCTAGAGAATGCGCAGCGCCTGCTGACGGAACTCAAGGCGAAGGGCGTCGAGGCCAAGACTGAGACGCGCGTCTTCGTCGGCCCCTTCCGCACCCGCGCCGAAGCCGAGGAGGCGATCGCCGCGCTCAAAGAGATCGGCGCGCAACCGCTGCTGGTTCCCGCCGGCCGGTAGTCGCCCCCGGAACGACAAAACCCCGTGTCCACGACACGGGGTTTTTTGTTTTGGCCGGCCACGGCAGCGCGTCTTTACTACTCGGCGACCTGCCCGGCCGGTGTCAGCAAGAAGGGATCGACCAGGTGCGGCAACGCCAGGTAACTCGTCGACTGCATCTCGGTCAGCCGGCTCGCGGTGCGGAAGAATTCGCTCGCCTGTACGCCCTCGGTGTAGATCGCATCGGGCTCGGCCGCGCTCGTGGCGGCGAATTTCACACGATGGTCGTAGAACACGTCGACCAGCCAGGAGAAGCGGCGCGCTTCGGCCGCATGGCGCGCCGACAGTTTCGGGATGCCCGACACCAGCACCGTGTGGAAGCTCTTGGCGATCTCGATATAGTCGGTCTGCGCGCGCGGGCCGCCGCAGATCGCGTCGAAGTCGAACCAGGCGACGCCCGGCGCGATCCTTTTCACGGGGATCGCGCGGCCGAGTATTTCGATCGTCCTCACCGTCCTCTCGCTGCCGGAGGCGAGGCGCTCGAACAGGTCGGCCAGGCTCGCCTCGGCCGTGTCGTCGGCCGGCGTCAGGAACAAGGGCTCTTTCGACAGTTCGCGCAGCCGGTAGTCGTTGCCGCCGTCGACGTTGTGTACCGCAAGCTCGCGCTCGAGCATCGCGATCGCCGGCAAAAAGCTGTCGCGATGCAGGCCGTTCGGATAGAGCTGGTCGGGCGGGTAGTTTGAAGTCATCACGAACACGACGCCCTGCTGGAACAGCGCTTCGAGCAGACGCGCGAGGATCATCGCGTCGGCGATGTCGCTGACGTGGAATTCGTCGAAGCACAAGAGCCGCGTCGTCTTCGCGATGCGCGCGGCGAGCGCCTTGAGCGGGTCAGCCTCGCCTGCCAGCGCCTTCAGCTGCTTGTGCACCTCGGCCATGAACACGTGAAAATGCACGCGGCGCTTGCGGCGGTAGGGCACGCAGGCGAAGAAGGCGTCCATCAGGAAGCTCTTGCCGCGCCCGACGCCGCCCCAGAAGTAGAGACCGCGCGGCACTTCGGGCGACAGCAGGCTGCGGCCGAGGAAGCGGTTGCGCTTCTTCTTGAATTCGACCAGCGCGTGCCACAGCACGTCGAGCGCGTCGATCGCCGCCGCCTGAGCCGCGTCCTCGATGAAGCCTTCGCGGCCCCTGACCGACTCGTACCAAGCCTTCGGGGAAATCATGCCGTCGCTGACGGGCGGGGAGAATGCATACTGGACCATGGCGCGCCTTACGGAACGGGAATGCCGGCGATTGTAGCCCGAGCGCCGTCATGACCGGAACCGCTGCACTGCAACAATCGCCGGCGGCCGGGCGTCGAGAACGAAAAAGCTCGGCCAACCTCGGAAAGGGTTGGCCGAGCTTTTATAAAGGGTGAATCAGGCGAACAGGCCGGTCGACAGGTAGCGGTCGCCGCGGTCGCAGACGATGGACACGATCACCGCGTTCTCGACCTCGCGCGACAGCTTCAGCGCCGCGGCAAGCGCGCCGCCCGACGACGGGCCAGCGAGGATGCCCTCCTCGCGCGCCATCAGCCGCGCCATCTCCTCGGCCTCGATCTGGCTGACGTAGATCATGCGGTCGATGCGCGAGAAGTCGCAGATCTTCGGCAGGTATTCGTCTTCCCACTTGCGGATGCCGGGGATCTGCGCGCCCGTTTCGGGCTGCACGCCGACGATCTGGATCGCCGGGTTCTGCTCCTTCAGGTAGCGGCTCACGCCCATGATGGTGCCGGTGGTGCCCATGCTCGACACGAAGTGGGTCACCTTGCCGGCGGTTTCGTCCCAGATCTCGGGGCCGGTCGCCTCGTAGTGCGCGAGCGGGTTGTCCGGGTTGGCGAACTGGTCGAGGATGACGCCGACGCCGTCGGCCTCGAGCCGGCGTGCCTCGTCGATCGAACCGGGCATAGACGCGGAGGCCGGCGTCAGCACCACCTCGGCGCCGTAGGCGCGCATGCTCTGGACGCGCTCGGCGCTGGAGTTCTCCGGCATCACCAGGATCAACTTGTAGCCCATCATCGCCGCCGCCATCGCCAGCGCGATGCCGGTGTTGCCGCTGGTCGGCTCGATCAGCGTGTCGCCGGGACGGATCTGTCCGCGCGCCTCGGCGTGGCGGATCATCGACAGCGCCGGACGGTCCTTCACCGAGCCGGCCGGGTTGTTGCCTTCGAGCTTCACCAGCACGACGTTGCTGCTGTTGCCGGGCAGGCGCTTGAGCCTGACGAGCGGGGTGCGGCCGACGAAATCTTCCAGATGCTTGAACGCGGGCAGGGTCATGCTTTCCTCCGAGTGAGCCGGCCATTATAAGGCAAGCGCGCGCGTCGCTTGCCGAGGACCGGTTCTATGTTTATTCCAGAATCGGCGTTTGAGCCGGCGCCCGCTGCCTTGCTTCAAGCAGCGCTCGTCAGAGCGTTTTTAGCCATTCGCTGACCGGGCTTGAAGCCGGTTCACTTCCACGGTGATGTGCACCAGTTCCCCATGGATACCGAGCTGATCTTTGAAGTAAGCAGGTGAGGCGTCTTGCTCGGTGGCAAGGCTCAGGATGCAGGCAAACTTGCCTTTCCCGACCCGCCACACATGCAGGTCACAAATATGCGCCTTCACCGCACTCTCGGCGATCACTTCTCGGACTTCCTCGACGACGGGGTTGTCCATCTCTGCATCAAGCAGGACTCGTCCGCATTGACGCAGTAAGCCGTAAGCCCAGACCGCTACCACCCCGGCACCTGCCATCCCCATGACAGGATCTAGCCAGCTGGCACTCCAGTACTTGCCCCCCAGAAGCGCGACAATCGCCAGCACCGACGTAGCGGCATCGGCAACGACATGGATGTAAGCCGAACGGAGGTTCAGGTCGTGGTGATGACGGCGCTCATGCCCGTGGCGATGCTCATGGGAGTGGCCGTGGCCATCCCAGCAGCCAGGCGCAGGCGACGTTGACCAGCAGCCCCACGAAGGCAATCACGATCGCTTGGTCGTAGTGGATCGGGCTTGGATGGATAATGCGATCGACCGATTCGTACAGCATCAGGCCAGCGATCAGCACCAGGAAGATGGCGCTGGTGACCCCCCAGGATTTCGATCTTCCATGTCCCGAATGAAAACCGGTGGTCGCTCGCGAGCCGTCGGGCTGCCACCTAGGCCAGTACGGACAAGCCCAGTGCCAGGGCATGCGAACTCATGTGCCAGCCGTCGGCGAGCAGTGCCATCGAGTTGAAGGACCAGCCACCGGCGATTTCCACCATCATCATGATGGAGGTCAAAAGGACGGCGCGTTTGGTATTCTTCTCCGCCAATGGGTTGCCCTCGTCGAAAACATGCCAGTAGTCATTGATCGGCCAGAGTGGAAAGTTGCGGTGATGATTTCGATGGCCGCCGGGTGAGCGCCGCAAATAGCCTGGAACGGGGTGACGCTATACGGTCAGCCCGTTCGGCCGGCAGGATTTCTCCCGGGTCGCGGTTCGCTGACTTCAACGCCGCATGCAAAAAAAGCCCCGCAGACGCGGGGCTGTGGCTTTAACGTTGGCCGAGCTCAGAAGTGGAAGCGCGTCGACAGGCTCAGCGTGCGCGGTGCGCCCGGCATGTTGTAGTCGTCGGCTGCGCCGTGCGCCGACACGTAGTACTTCACGTCGGCGACGTTCTTCAGCATCAGGTTGGCCTCGAAACGCTTGCCCTGGTAGATCAGGCCGATATCGCCGACGGTGTAGGCCGGCAGACGCACTATGTTGCTGGTGCTGCTGGCGAAGCGCTCGTCGACGTAGCGCACGCCGGCGGTGCCGTAGAAGTCGTTGCCGAGCGACTGCTTGAGCCAGACGTTGGCGGTGTGGCGCGGCGCGAGCGACGGGCGCTTGCCGTCGAGGCTCTTGCCGTCGCTGTCGCGGGCTTCCTTGATCACCGCGTCGAGGTAGGCGTAGCCGGCGCTCGCCTCGAGGCCCGGCAGCACCTGGCCGGCGAGCGACAGCTCGACGCCGCGGCTCTGCTGTCTGCCGATCGGGACGAAGCGGTTCGTGGGGTCGGTCGGGTCACCCGACAGCATGTTCTTTTTCTCGATCTGGAACAGCGCCAGCGTCGCGCTCGCCTTGCCGTCGAGGAGGTCCGACTTGGCGCCGACCTCGAAACCGTCGGTCTGCTCGGGCTTCAGGTCGTCGCTGTTGCGCTTGAACGTGAAGCTGTCGGCGAGCGGCTGGAACGAGCGGCTTGCCGAAGCGTACAGCGACGTCGACGGCGTGACTTCGTAGACCACCCCGGCGCGCGGGCTCCACACGTTGTCGGTTCGATCGAGGTCGACGTTGGCCGAGGTCAGGTCGTCGCGCTTCTGGCGGATACGGTCGAAGCGCAGGCCGGCCAGGAATTTCCAGCGGCCGGCGGAGATCAGGTCCTGCAGGTAGAGGGCGGCGATGTCGACTTTGTTGGCGTTGTTGATGTCCGGATTGGCGCCGGACGGCGGCGCGCCGAGCGAGACGAGCCGCGGGTTGAACAGGTCGTAGGTCGTCAGGCTCGACGCCGCGCGACGCCACTGGATCTCGGCCTTGTCTTGCTTGCCGACTTCGAGGCCGGCCAAGAGCTCGTGGCGCGCCCCCAGCGCGTTGAAGCCGTGGGTCAGTTCGGTCTGGCTGAACCAGCCGCTCTCGTCGCGCAGGCGGCGGGTATGGCGGACGGTGACTTTCTTGGCGGGCTCGTTCACCACGTTGGTGGTGTAGTTGCGCGCGAGGTCGAACTCGTAGTGGCGCACGAGCTGCTTGAAGCGGGTGTCGGCCGAGAACTCGTGCTCGAGCGTGGCGGTCTGGCTCTTCACGTCGGTGTCGACATAGGTCTCGTCCTTGCCGTTGGCCGAGCCGTAGTAGGTCTCGATGGGCACGTCGACCGGGGCGCCAAGGTAGCGCGGCACGCCCTGGTCGGCCAGACGCCGGTCGTGCAGGTAGTCGGCCTGCAGCAAGAGTTTCGTGCGCTCGGACAGGTTGAGCATCAACGACGGCGCGACCGCCTCGCGGTCGATGAAGCTCTGCTTGCGGAAGCCCTCGCTGTCCTCGTAGGCACCGGTGACGCGGAACTGCGCACTCTCGCCCGCTACGCCGAGGTCGATCTCGGCGCGCTTCTGGCCGAACTCATCAAACTGGAAACCCAGCGTCTGCACCGGGTCCAGCGTCGGCTTCTTGGTCACGCGGTTAATCAGGCCGCCGGCCGAGCCGCGCCCGTACAGCACCGACGCCGGGCCCTTCAGCACCTCGATGTGTTCTACGTTGGACAGGTCGCGGAAGTACAGCGAGTCGTCGCGCACGCCGTCGACGAACTGGTCGGTGATCGCGGAAAAGCCGCGGATGGTGATCTGGTCGCGCTGGCCGTCGCCGACGCTCTGGCCGATGCCGACCACGTTGGCGAGCGCGTCCTGGAACGAGGTCGCGTTCTGGTCGCGGATCAAGGCCTGGTTGACGACGTTCACCGTCTGCGGCACGTCCTTCAACTCCATCGGGATGCGCGTCGCGGCGCGGCTGACCGGCGCCTTGTAGCTGCCGGCGGCCTGGCCGACGACCTGGATTTCCGGCAGCTCGGCCTCTTCGGCGTGGACATAAAGCGGCATCAGGGCAAGGCCCACGCAAACGGCTTCTACCATCGGTTTCAAACGGGTTCTCATCGGTTGTGGACTCTTTTTATGGGTGAAAAGCTGGCCGGGCCGGCCGCCTCCTGCACTGAATGGGTCGGCACGGCTTTTCAACGGCCCGGCGATGGGGCAGAATTAAACAATAATAATTCCCGTTTGCAAATAGATTTTTTCACCATGATGGCCCCCCGTTCAAATTCACACCGTTTCCCCTGCCCCAAGCCCGGAGTACGCGATGAAGACGCTTAAGCCCGCCGCGTTGTGGCTGCACCGCCGGCTCGGGCTCTATTTGTCGCTGTTCATGCTGATCCTCGGCCTCAGCGGCGCGCTGCTGGTGTTCAAGCCCGAGATCGTGAGCGCCACCGTGGACAAGACCGCCGCCGCGCCGCCCGACTACCAGGCGCTGGTCGAGACCGCCAGGTCGCGCTATCAGAACACCGACGTCACGCTGCGTTTTGCCGCCGAGCCGGGCGAGCCGGTGCGCGCCTACACGCGCGTGCAAGGCGAAAGGCGGGTGATGACGCTCGATCCGGTCAGCGGCGCGGTGATCGACGACGCCGGCTCGGCCGACGTCTTCTTCCTGTGGCTGCGCGTGCTGCACGAATCGCTGCTGATGGGCGACTCCGGCGAGACGCTGATCGGCATCGTCGGCGTCGGGCTGCTGCTTTGCGCGCTGAGCGGCCTCGTTTTCTGGTGGCCCAAGCGCTTCAGGGGCGCGCTGCGACTGCACCCGGATACCGGCTCGCTGCCGTGGCACAAGAGCGTGCACCGCGCAGCCGGCGCGCTCGCGGCTATATTTCTCGTCGCGGCGGCGCTGTCCGGCGCTCTGCTGACTTTCTCCAAGCCGGTGCAAGGCTGGGTCAACCGCGTCGCCGGCACGCCCGACGCTCCCAAGCTCAAGGTCGCGCCGGGTGCGCCGCTGCCGGTGGCCGAGCTCGTCGCTCGCGCTGACGGCGCGCTGCCGGGCGGGCGGCTCGTCGACATCCGCGTGCCGGTCAAGGCCGACGAGCCGTGGCAGTTCCGCAAGAAGCTCCCCGGTGAAATCCACCCGAACGGGCTCAGCTTCGTCTTCGTCGACGCGGCGACCGGCCACGTGCTGCGGAGCCAGCCGATAGACAAGGCGCCGGCCGGGCGGCGGCTGATGCAGTGGGTCTACCCGCTGCACACCGGCGAACTCGGCGGCCCGCTGCTGCGCGTGTTCGTGTTGCTGGCGGGGCTCGCCGGCGTTTATCTCGGCGCGACCGGGCTGTGGATGTGGTGGGCGCGCCGGCAACGGCGCCTCGCGCGCCAGGCGGTGCCTGCGTAAAAAAACGGCCCGCATTCGCGGGCCGTTTTTTTGAAATAAGGTTGGCCGAGCTCGGCCAACGTCTAGCGCGTGATCAGCCAGTCGACGTAGCGGTCTACGCCCTGCTCTACGGTCAAGAAATCATCCGTATAGCCGACTGAGCGCAGCTTGCCGATGTCGGCCTGCGTGAAGCTCTGGTACTTGCCCTTCAGCGCGTCCGGGAACTCGGTGTATTCGAGGATCCCCTGTTCGACCAGCTCGGCGAGCGTCAGCGCCGGCTTGCCCTCAAAGCGGCGGCAGGCGTTGACCGTCGCGACGGCGACGTCGTTGAACGGCTGCGCGCGGCCCGAACCGAGGTTGAAGATGCCCGATTTTTCCGGATGGTCGAGGAAGTACAGGTTCACCTTCACCACGTCCTCGACCGACACGAAGTCGCGGCTCTGGCCGCCATCGGGCCAGCCATCGTAGCCGCCGAACAGCTTGACCTTGCCGGTCTCGCGGTACTGGTTGAAGTTGTGGAAGGCGACCGACGCCATGCGGCCCTTGTGCTGCTCGCGCGGGCCGTAGACGTTGAAGTAGCGGAAGCCGGCGACCTGTGCGGTCAGGCCTTCGGCCATGCGCTGGCGCAGCACCTGGTCGAACAGGAACTTCGAATAGCCGTAGACGTTGAGCGGCCCTTCGAACTCGCGCTCTTCGCGGAACACCTGGCCGCCGCCGTAAACGGCCGCGCTCGACGCGAACAGGAAGGGGATCTCCTCGCTCTGGCAGAAGTTGAGCAGCGCCAGCGAGTACTGATAGTTGTTTTCCATCATGTACTTGCCGTCGTGGTTCATCGTGTCCGAACACGCGCCTTCGTGCAGGATCGCGCTGACCTCGCCGTCGTACGCGCCGTCGGCGAGCAGGGCCAGGAAGTCATGCTTGTCGACGTAGTGGCCGATCTCGCAGTCGATCAGGTTCTTGAACTTGTCGCCGCGCGTCAGGTTGTCGACCGCGATGATGTCGGTGATGCCGCGCGCGTTCAGCGCCTTGACCAGGTTGGCGCCGATGAAACCGGCGGCGCCGGTAACGACGATGCTCATGGTGGTGTCCTCTTTGTTAGAACGAAGAGCCCGGCTGCTCGAGAAACGCGGCCTCTTCGGGGGTATCGGGTCGGCCGAGCACCGCGTTGCGGTGCGGGAAACGGCCGAAGCGCGCGACGATGTCGCGGTGGCGGTGCGCGTAGTCGATCACGCCGGCGTAGCCCGGGCTGCCGTCGGGCAAGGCTTCGAACAGGCGGCTCGCCTTGTGCTGGTCGGCGAGGTCTTCGCTGTGCTCGAAAGGCAAATACACAAACCAGCGTGCGACCGGCGGCAGTTGTTCATCCCAGCCCTCGGCGACGGCGTGCTTCGCCAGTTGTCGTGCGGCGGCGTCGCTGGCGAACGCGCGCGCGTCGCCCCTGAAAAGGTTGCGCGGGAACTGATCCAATACGATCAGCTGCGCGAGCGCGGCGCGCGGGCTGTCGGCCTCGGCCAACCTTTCTCCGTCGGTCATCGATTGCCACAGACCGAGGAAACGTTCGCGCAGCTCGGCGTCGAACGCGTCGTCCTTGCGGAACCACGCGTCGCGCGGCGCTGACAAGGAAGCCTCATCCGAGCCACCAAACCAGCATTCAAGTACCGAGTTCACCCAGTCGTCCATCGTCGCTCCTTGCACGAGAAGGTTGGCCGAGCCTCAGGCCGAGAACAGCTCGTCCTGGCGGCACACCGCGGTGCCGAGCTTGGCGACGACGACGCCGGCCGCCGCGTTGGCGAGCTTCATTGCCGCCGGCAGGTCGAGCCCGGCGGCCAGGCCGAGTCCCAGCGTACCGATCACCGTGTCGCCGGCGCCCGAGACGTCGAACACCTCGCGCGCCTGCGTCGGCACGTTGAGGGCGCCTTCGGGGCGGAACAGCGTCATGCCCTCTTCGCTGCGCGTGACCAGCAACGCGTCGAGCTGCAGTTCGGCGCGCAGCGCCTCGGCCTTGGCGGCGAGCTGTTCCTCGTCGCGCCACGATCCGGCGACCTGCTTGAATTCACTGCGGTTCGGCGTCAACAGCGTCGCGCCGGCGTAGCGGCTGTAGTCCTCGCCCTTCGGGTCGATCAGCACCGGCTTGCCTGCGGCGCGCGCCGCCTCGATCATGCGCGTCACGTGGGTCAGACCGCCCTTGCCGTAGTCGGACAGGATCACCACGTCGTGGTCGGCGACGATGGCCTCGTACTCGTCGAGCTTGTCGGCGAGGATCTCGTGGCTCGGCGCGTCTTCGAAGTCGAGGCGGATCAGCTGCTGCTGGCGCGCGATGACGCGCAACTTGATCGTCGTCGAGATCGCCGGGTCGCGGCGAAATGACGTCGCGATGCCGTCGGCGTCGAGCAGCCGTTCGAGCGCGCTCGCCGCCTCGTCGTCGCCGGTCACCGACAACAGCGTCGCCGAGCCGCCGAGGCTCGCGATATTGCGCGCAACGTTGGCCGCGCCGCCGGCGCGCTCCTCGAGCCGTGAGATCCTGGCGACCGGCACCGGCGCCTCGGGCGAGATGCGGCTGACGTCGCCGAACCAGTAGCGGTCGAGCATCACGTCGCCGACCACCAGCACGCGCGCTTTCTTGAGTTGCGCGGCGAGTTCGTCGGCACCGAGCTTCAGTTCGGAAAGAATGCTCATCGTGGATGCTCCTTAGCGGCCGATCGCGTGATAGGTGAAGCCCTGGCCGCGCAGCCAGGCCGGGGCGTACATATTGCGGCCGTCGAAGATCAGCGGCTGCTTCAAGGCGGCGCGCACCGCGTCGAAGTCCGGGCTGCGGAACGCCTTCCACTCGGTGACGATCAACAGCGCGTCGGCGTCGTTAAGCGGGCCCATCATGTCGTCGGCGAATTGTAGTTTGGGATTGTCGCCCATCACGCGTTGCGCCTCGTGCGTCGCGACCGGGTCGTAGGCGACGACCTCGGCGCCGCGGCGCGTCAGTTCTTCGACGATGACACGCGACGGCGCCTCGCGCATGTCGTCGGTGTTCGGCTTGAACGCCAGCCCCCACAGCGCGAAGCGGCGGCCGGCGAGGTCGTCGCCGAACTCGCGGACGACTTTTTCGACGAGGCGCAGCTTCTGCGCGTCGTTGGCCGCCTCGACCGCGCTCAAGACCTTCAGGTCGTGGCCGTGCTCCTGGCCGCTGGCGACCAGCGCCTTCACGTCCTTCGGGAAGCACGAGCCGCCGTAGCCGACGCCCGGATACAGGAAGTGGTAGCCGATGCGCGGGTCGGAGCCGATGCCCTGGCGCACGAGTTCGATGTCGGCGCCAAGCGTCTCGGCCAGGTTGGCCAGCTCGTTCATGAACGAGATGCGCGTCGCGAGCATCGCGTTGGCGGCGTACTTGGTCAGTTCGGCCGAACGCACGTCCATGCACAGGATGCGTTCGTGGTTGCGCTGGAACGGCGCATACAGGCGGCGCATCAGTTCGATCGCGCGCTCGTCGTCGGCGCCGACGACGATGCGGTCGGGCTTCATGAAGTCCTCGATCGCCGCGCCTTCCTTCAGGAATTCGGGGTTGGACACCACCGCGAACGGCAGGTCGGCGCCGCGCTCGGCCAAGGTTTCGGCGATCGCCGCGCGCACCTTGTCGCCGGTGCCGACCGGCACGGTCGACTTGTCGACGACGACCTTATAGCCGTCCATGTGGCGCGCGATGCCGCGCGCGGCGGCGAGCACGTACGACAGGTCGGCCGAGCCGTCCTCGTCGGGCGGCGTGCCGACCGCGATGAACTGGATCTCGCCGAAGGCGACCGACGCCTCGACGTCGGTGGTGAAGGAGAGGCGGCCGGCGGCGACGTTGCGGCGGACCATGTCGTCGAGACCCGGCTCGTAGATCGGGATGCCGCCCGCTTGCAGCGTGGCGATCTTGGCCGGGTCGACGTCGAGGCAGCACACGTGGTTGCCGACTTCGGCGAGACAGGTGCCGGTGACGAGGCCGACGTAACCGGAACCGATGACGGTGATTTTCATGGACCTGACCTCAGATCGATTGCCGGTAGGCGGCGATGTCGGCGTTGATCGCCGCGAGCGTCGAGAGCGGGTCGGCCGACTGCGTGATCGGACGACCGATCACCAGATAGTCTGCGCCGCCCTCGAGCGCCGCGACCGGCGTCATCACGCGGCGCTGGTCGTCGCCGGCGGCGCCGGCGAGACGGATGCCCGGCGTCACCAGCTTGAAGTCGGCGCCGAGCACGGGCTTGAGGATCGACGCTTCCTGAGCCGAGCACACCACGCCGTCCAGGCCCGAGTCGCGCGTCAGCGTCGCCAGGCGCAGCACCTGTTCCTGCGGCGACACGGTGATGCCGATCTCGGCCAGATCACTGGCTTCCATGCTGGTCAGCACGGTCACGCCGATCAACAGCGGGCGCTGGCTGTAGGCTTCCAGCGCCTCGCGCGCGGCGCTCATCATGCGGCGACCGCCCGACGCGTGCACGTCGACCAGCCACACGCCGAGTTCGGCGGCGATCTTGCACGCGTGCGCGACCGTGTTCGGGATGTCGTGGAACTTGAGGTCGAGGAAGACCTCGAAGCCGCGCGCGACGAGCTTCTCGATCAGGCTACGGCCCGACGCGGTAAACAGTTCCTTGCCGACCTTGACGCGGCAGGCGGCCGGGTCGAGTCGCGACACGAAGGCCAGCGCCGCGGCCTCATTCGGAAAATCGAGCGCGACGATGACGGGAGAGGCCGGGGAATGCGCACCGGCGGGGGAGACGATCAAGGGGTTCATGCTTGGGTCCTACTGGATTTCGGAGCGGTTCGGCGTGAAGCTCTCCCACTCGCCGCACGCCGGGCAATGCCAGAAGAACGCGCGCGAGCGGAAGTTGCAACACTTGCAGCGATGCACGTTGAGGCGCTGCGCGTGCTTTTGCACCACCGCGCGCGCCACCTCGGCGTCGAGCCGCTTGTCGGGGTTGAGGTCGGTCAGCTGGGCCTCGATCATCCGGTAGACGCCGGACAGGCTCGGGCGCGCGTGCACCGCTTCGCGCACGAAGTCGAGCGCCGCCGCCTCGCCCTCGTAGGTCGCCACCTTCTGGTAGACGAGGTCGGTGATTTCCAGCTGCGGAAAGGTCTTCAGATAGCCGCGCAACAGCGCGATGCCGGCCTGGGCTTGGCCGAGCTTTTCGTAAGCGTCGAACAGGCGTTCGGCGGCCAGCGTCAGGTATTCGTAGTTCTGCTTCTCGATGCCCTGCCACGCGGCGATCGCCGCCTCGGTATGGCCTTCGGCGAACTCGATGTCGCCGAGGATCAGGCTCGCGCGCGCGCACTTGCGGTTGGCCGTCTGCGCCGCTTCGACCGCCTGGCGCGCGGCGGCGTAGTCGGACTGGTAGAGCGCGCCTTGCGCGAGTTCGCAGTAAAACTGCGCGACCACGTGCTGGAACGAGTGCGCGTCGCTGCGCAACTCGCCTGCGGTGGCGATCGCCTTGTTCCAGTCCCGATCCTGCTGGTAGATATCGAGCAACTCGCGGCGCGCCGACAGCGACATATTGCCGTCGAGCAGCTTCACCAGGATCTCCTCGGCACGGTCGACGAGGCCGGCCTTGCAGAAGTCCTGCGCGAGTTCATAGCGCACCGTGTCACGCTGCTCGGCGGCCAGATCGGGCGACTCGAGCAACGCCTGGTGCAGCCGGATCGCACGGTCGTTCTCGCCGCGCTTGCGGTAGAGCTTGCCGAGCGTCAATTGCAAATCCAGTTCGCCCGACTGGCGCGACACTTCGGCCAGCGCCTGCGCGGCGATGTCGGTCTTGTCCTCGACCAGCGCGTCGAGGCCGCGAAAGAAGCCGGCCGGGACCGACTTGGCCTGCTTGAGCACCGCGCGCATGTCGACGCGAGCGGCCAGCCAGCCGAGCGCAAAGAAGGCCGGGAACAACAGCAGCCACCACAAATCCAGTTCCAAACAAGGTCCTTTCGGAAAGACTAATCCCATCCGCGTCGGCCAGACGGCAACGCCGCCATCGGGTTTGACGGCGGTGAGCAGGCCGGGACGCCTCAGTCGGCGAGCGCGTCGCTCGGGTCGGGAATGCGCGCCAAGACCGGGCGGCTGCGCAGCTCTTTTTTCAGCTGCGACAGCTCGCGGCGCATCTTCAGGTAATAGCCGAAGGTCGCCGCCAGGCCGATCACGGCGCCGGCGACGAAGAACACCAGCAGGAAGACGATCAGCGGCGCGCTGATCTGCTGGCCGAGGAACAGGCGGAACTCCACCACATGGCTGTTTTGCACGGTCACCGCGATCAGGAGGATCAGCAGCGCCAGTTCGACGATCCGCAACAGGTAGCGCATATCGGTCTCGCGTTGAAGAAGGTTTGCCCGCCAGTGTAAACGATTTGCGCCGGCTCTCCCAAGGCGGCGCGGCGCGCGCAGCTTAGAAGCGGTAGCCCAGCACCGCGTGGCGCAAGGCACGGGCGTGCTCCTTGAGCGAGTCGAAAGCATGGCGCGCGGGCTCGCTCGTATGCGCGAGCAGCGCGTCGAGCTCGGCCAGCTTCTGCTCGAGATCGGCCGCCGAACGGTCGATCTCGCGGAAAACACCCTCCTGCCCGGCCAGCAGCCGGTTCAGCGCGACCTCGGCGCCCGGCGGGGCCGGCGGCGCAGGCAGCCGCACCGTCAAGTCGTTCAGCGACGACGCCGCATCGCACACGCCCGACAGCGCCCTCAGCCTCGCCTCGTAGCCGGCGCGCGTGCACCACAGCCCCCACAAGGCCAGCGCGGCGCCGAGAACGGCCAAGGAGCGCGTCAGGTAGCGCAGCAATACGATCTCGTCCCCGAGCACCTCGGCCTCCCGTTTGAGCCTTTGCGACACCTTTTCGTCGAAACGGCCCAAGGGCCCCAGGACCTCGCGCTTGGCCAGCGTATAACCCGGCGAGAACAAGATCTGCTGCGCCTCGTAGCGCGCACGCGCCTCCGCGCCGGCGTCGGGACGGTAGCCCAGCTGCTCCAGCTTGCGCATGGCACTCGCTTCCTGGCGCGACAGCGCGTCGGACGCCGCCTTGGCGCGCAAGAGCAGCAGCTTCTCGTCGCGCGTGAAGCCGGTGCGCTCGATCATCTGCTCGAACGGCACCGCGCTGACGCCGGTGCGCGCCGGCACGAAGAAGCCCCAACTGATCTGCGCCAGCGCGGGCGGGCGCGGCCGGCGGCCGCTGCGGATCTCGAGCGCATCGAAATAGTCGTCGTAAAAACGCCGGTCGTGCGTCGCCACGTAGGAACGCGCGGAGCTGGTCAGGCGCTCCGAACTGCCGCGCAACTCGTTGGCAAACTGGAACGCCTCGAACTGGAACTGCTGGCGCGCCTTCCACGCGATGACGACCTGGTCGAGCGTCAGTTGGCCGAGCGCCGCGCCGCCGATGCAGACCGTCACCACGGCCGTCAGCAACCACTGGAAACGCTCGGTCTGCCGCCATTTGGCCGTCGTACGGGAAAAGCGTTCTCGCCACTGCCCTGTCATGTTGTCACCACGATGTCGTATGAAAGCGGACGCACATCATAAAGGGCTAACCCTCGTTAAGGCAGCGAAAAAAAACATAAAAAAACGCCGCGAACGAATCGCGGCGTTTTGGGGAGATCAGGCGTAGCCTCAGGAGACGAGCTCGTCTTGACGGATGGTTCCGTCAACCCGCTCCCGCAGCTCCTTGCCGGCCTTGAAATGCGGCACGTACTTCTCTGGCACGGAGACGCTCGAACCCGACTTCGGGTTGCGGCCGACGCGCGGCGGACGGTAGTTCAGGTCGAAGCTACCGAAGCCGCGGATCTCGATCCGCTGCCCTTGGGCCAGGCTGCTGGCCATCGCATCCAGGATGGTTTTGACGGCCAGCTCGGCGTCCTTGTAGACCAACTCAGAATCGCGCTCGGCAAGGCGTTCGGCCAGCCTCGCAATCAGCTCAGATTTGGTCATGACGCGACTTACTCGTTGCCGCCGGTCAGCTTGGCTTTCAAGAGCGCGCCGAGGCTGGTGGTGCCGGCGCTCACGTTGGCTTCGCTGGCGTGCGAACGCAGAGCGGCGGTTTCTTCGGCAGCGTCCTTGGCCTTGATCGACAGGCTGATGTTGCGCGACTTGCGGTCCACGCCGATGATCACGGTCTCGACTTCGTCACCCTCTTTCAGGTGGGTGCGGATGTCTTCGACGCGGTCACGCGACACTTCGGAAGCGCGCAGGTAGCCTTCGACTTCGCCGTCGAGCTGGATCACGGCGCCTTTGGCGTCGAGGGACTTCACGGTACCCTTCACCAGCGCGCCCTTGTCGTTCATCGCAACGTAGTTGTTGAACGGATCGCCTTCGAGCTGTTTGATGCCCAGCGAGATACGCTCTTTCTCGACGTCGATCGACAACACGACGGCTTCGACTTCGTCGCCCTTCTTGAAGCGGCGGACGGCTTCTTCGCCGGTGTCGCTCCACGACAGGTCGGACAGGTGAACCAGACCGTCGATACCGCCCGGCAGACCGACGAACACGCCGAAGTCGGTGATCGACTTGATCGCGCCTTGCAGCTTGTCGCCTTTTTTGTAGTTGTCGGCGAACTCGTTCCACGGGTTGGCCGCGCACTGCTTCATGCCCAGGCTGATACGGCGGCGGTCTTCGTCGATCTCGAGGATCATCACTTCGACTTCGTCGCCGACCTGAACCACTTTGGACGGGTGAACGTTCTTGTTGGTCCAGTCCATCTCGGACACGTGCACCAGGCCTTCGATGCCCTGTTCGATCTCGACGAACGCGCCGTAGTCGGTCAGGTTGGTGACCTTGCCGAACAGGCGGGTGCCCGACGGGTAGCGACGCGACAGACCGACCCACGGATCTTCGCCCAGCTGCTTGAGACCCAGCGAGACGCGGTTCTTCTCCTGGTCGAACTTGAGCACCTTGGCTTCGACTTCGTCACCGACGGTGAGCACTTCGCTCGGGTGCTTGACGCGGCGCCATGCCAGGTCGGTGATGTGCAGCAGGCCGTCGATGCCGCCCAGGTCGACGAACGCACCGTAGTCGGTGATGTTCTTGACGATACCCTTGACCACGGAGCCTTCGCGCAGGGTTTCGAGCAGCGCTTTGCGCTCTTCGCCCAGCGTCTCTTCCAGCACCGAACGGCGCGAAACCACGACGTTGTTGCGCTTGCGATCGAGCTTGATGACTTTGAACTCGATGTTCTTGCCTTCGTACGGCGTGGTGTCTTTCACCGGACGCACGTCGACCAGCGAACCCGGCAGGAAGGCGCGGATGCCGTTGACCATAACGGTCAGACCACCCTTGACCTTGCCGCTGATCAGGCCGGACAGGATGGTGCCGGCTTCGAGCGCTTCTTCGAGCTCGATCCAGGCCGCCAGGCGCTTGGCTTTTTCGCGCGACAGCTTGGTTTCGCCGTAGCCGTTTTCGATCGCGTCGATCGCGACGGTCACGAAGTCGCCGATGGTGACTTCGAGGCCGCCTTGGTCGTTCTTGAATTCTTCGACCGGAATCAGCGACTCGGACTTCAGGCCGGCGTTGACGGTGACGAAGTTGGAATCAATGCCCACCACTTCTGCGGTGATCACTTCGCCGGTACGCATTTCCTGGCGGGAAAGGGACTCTTCGAAGAGTTCGGCGAAGTTTTCCATGGTAAAGGTCGTCATTAACAATAACTCGCGGTGCGCGCCCAAGGTCACGCTAGGTTGGTTGAGTATGGCCGCCTCTCCTTGGCGAGACGGCAAATGGCAAGGCTTTCAGCGATCCGAAATACAAAGCGACTGGTACCACGACAATACCGTTTCCACCGCTTGATCGATGGAAAGGACCGTGGTGTCCAGCCGCTGGGCATCCGGCTCCTGCTTGAGAGGGGCCACCGGGCGGGCCGCGTCGCGCGCGTCACGTGCCTCGATGTCCTCCTGAATTTGCTGGAGGTTAGCAGATTCCCCCTTGTCGATCAACTGTTTATAGCGTCTTTGCGCCCTTTCCCCGGCGCTCGCGGTGAGGAAAATCTTCAGCGTCGCGTCGGGAAAAACCACCGAACCCATGTCGCGCCCGTCGGTCACGAGGCCCGGCGCTTCGCGGAACGCGCGCTGGCGCTCCAAGAGCGCGGCGCGCACCGCCGGATAGGCGGCGATCTTCGACGCGCCCATGCCGATCGCCTCGGCGCGGATGTCGTCGCCGGCGTCTTCGCCGAACAGGAACACGCGATCGCCGTCGAAGCGCACCGGCAGCTCGGCGGCGAGCTCGGCCAACCCTGCCTCGTCGTCCCAGGAGATCTCCTCCTCGAGCGCCGCCAGCGCGGTCAAGCGGTAGAGCGCGCCCGAATCGAGGTAGTGAAAACCGAGCGTAGCGGCGACGCGGGCGGCGACGGTGCCCTTGCCCGAGGCCGACGGGCCGTCGATGGCGATGACGGGGATGGTCATGACTGACTTCTCCAGACGAATGCAAACCGTTGATTGTAACTGCTTGGGCGAGCGCGGGGGTTGGGGATATGATTGAACGCTGATCGCCCATCCATAGAACACGACAATCCCGAGCACCACATGAAAACCCTGGACCTCTCCCCCATCGCCCGCCTGGCCGGCACGGTGAAACTGCCCGGCTCGAAGAGCATCTCAAACCGCACGCTGCTGCTCGCCGCGCTCGCCAGCGGCACGACCCGGGTGCGCGACCTCCTCGATTCGGACGACGTCCAGCACATGCTGTCGGCGCTCGGCCTCTTGGGCGTGAAGATCGAAGCGCTCGCCGACCGCGACTTCCTGGTCCACGGTGCAGGCGGCGCCTTCCCGGTGAAGAGCGCCGACCTCTTCCTCGGCAACGCCGGCACCGCCTTCCGTCCGCTGACCGCGGCGCTGGCGCTGATGCAGGGCCAGTACCGGCTGTCGGGCGTGCCGCGCATGCACGAGCGCCCGATCGGCGACCTCGTCGACGCCTTGCGCGAGGCCGGCGCCGACATTGGCTATCTCGGCAACGACGGCTACCCGCCGCTGGCGATCGCACCGGCCGCGCTCAAAGCCGGCAAGGTGATCCCGGTCAAGGGCAACGTGTCGAGCCAGTTCCTGACCGCGCTGTTGATGGCGCTGCCGCTGACCGGCGAGACGGTGACGATCGAGGTGGTCGGCGAACTGATCTCCAAACCGTATATCGAGATCACGCTGAACCTGATGGCGCGCTTCGGCGTGAAGGTCGAGCGTGAAGGCTGGCAGCGCTTCGTGATCGCCGGCGGGCAAGCTTACGTGTCGCCGGGCGAGATCGCCGTCGAAGGCGACGCGAGTTCGGCGTCGTACTTCCTCGCGGCCGGCGCGATCGCCGGCGGCCCGGTGCGCGTCGAGGGCGTCGGCCGCGCGAGCATCCAGGGCGACGTGCGCTTCGCCGAGGCGCTCGAGGCGCTGGGCGCCAAGGTGACGCTAGGCGACAACTGGATCGAGGTCGCGAAGGGCGACACCGACAAGCTGAAGGCCTTCGACCTCGACCTGAACCACATCCCCGACGCGGCGATGACGCTGGCGGTGGCCGCGCTGTTCGCCGACGGCCCGTGCGTGCTGCGCAATATCGAGAGCTGGCGCGTCAAGGAGACCGACCGCCTCGCAGCGATGGCGATCGAACTGCGCAAGGTCGGCGCCGAGGTCGAGGAAGGCCGCGACTACCTGAAGGTCAGCCCGCCGGCGGCGCTGACCGGCGACGCGGCGATCGACACCTACGACGACCACCGGATGGCGATGTGCTTCTCGCTGGTCGCGCTCGGCGGCGTGCCGGTCACGATCAACGACCCGCGCTGTGTGGCCAAGACCTTCCCCGACTACTTCGACGTGTTCGCCCAGCTCGCCCAGTAGGCTCGGCCAAGCTCATGAAACAGCTCCGCACGCGGGGCCGTTTTTTTGCGCCCGACGCCCACAAAAAACACACTATATTGTGTTTTTTTCATGGGAAAGCGCAAAATGCGGGCTTTACGATCCCGGAGACTCCCATGAGCGACTTCATGCGCCGCTTCGACCTGCCTGCACCGGCCGCGCCGCGTTTCGAGCCGCAGGCGCTCGCCTTGTGGCAGGCGATGCTGGCCGAGGAATGGGACGAATTCACGACCGCGCTCGCCGACTACTCGACGTTGGCCGAGGTCGACGAAGCCGAAGCGCCGGCCGATGTCGCGCTCGGCCAACGTTGAAGCGGGCCGACGCTATCGGCTAGGCTGTCGGATTCAAAAAAACAGCACAGACAACGAGATCATCATGACCGCAGCCCCCGACCTTGCCGCGCCGGCCCGAGCGCTCGCCCGCCAGGATTACAAGACGCTCACGCTCGCCGCGCTCGGCGGCGCGCTCGAGTTCTACGACTTCATCATCTTCGTGTTCTTCGCCGCGGTGATCGGCGAGCTGTTCTTCCCGCCCGACCTGCCCGACTGGCTGCGCCAGTTCCAGACCTTCGGCATCTTCGCCGCCGGCTACCTCGCGCGGCCCTTGGGCGGCATCGTGATGGCGCACTTCGGCGACCTCATGGGCCGCAAGAAGATGTTCACGCTCAGCATCATCCTGATGGCCTTGCCGACGCTGTTCATGGGCCTGTTGCCGACCTACGCGAGCCTCGGCATCGCCGCGCCGCTCTTGCTGCTGGCCTTGCGCATCCTGCAGGGTGCCGCGATCGGCGGCGAGGTGCCGGGCGCCTGGGTGTTCGTCGCCGAACACGTGCCGGCGCGCCATACCGGCTACGCGTGCGGTACGCTGACCGCCGGGCTGACCGCCGGCATCCTGCTCGGCTCGCTGGTCGCGACCTGGCTCAATACCGCGTTTAGCCAGCCCGAGATCCGCGACTGGGCGTGGCGCCTGCCGTTCATCCTCGGCGGCGTGTTCGGCCTCGTCGCGATGTATTTGCGCCGCTGGCTGCACGAGACGCCGGTGTTCGCCGAGATGCAGGCGAAGAAGGCGCTTGCGGCCGAGTTGCCGCTGAAGACCGTGGTACGCGAACACAAGCGCGCGGTCGCGGTGTCGATGGGACTGACCTGGCTGCTGTCGGCCGGCATCGTCGTCGTGATCCTGATGACGCCGACCTACCTGCAGAAACAGTTCGGCATCGCGCCGGCGCTGGCGCTCAAGGCCAACAGCCTGGCGATCGTGTGCCTGACCGCAGGCTGCATCGTCGCCGGCATGGTCGTCGACCGCCTCGGCGCGGGCAAGACCTTCATCGGCGGCAGCGTGCTCTTGGCCACCTCGAGCTACGCCTTCTACAGTTCGCTCGGGACCGCGCCGGAACAATTGTTCCCGCTCTACGCGCTCGCCGGTTTTTCCGTCGGAATCGTCGGCGCGGTGCCATGGGTGATGGTGCGCGCCTTCCCGGCGGTGGTGCGTTTCTCGGGGCTGTCTTTCTCATATAACCTCGCGTACGCGGTGTTCGGTGGGCTGACGCCGATGGCGGTGACGCTGATGCTGAAGAACGATCCGCTCGCGCCGGCGCACTACGTCTTGGCGCTGTGCGCGCTGGGACTGGTTCTCGGCACCTACCTGCTGGCGTCGGAGAAGCGCGGCTGGCTGAAGGCGGCTTGAGGCTCGGCCAACCCTTGAAATGCAAAAAGCCCCGCGTGTATTGCGGGGCTTTTTCATGGACTCCAACGTTGGCCGAGCCTAGCGGCTCGCCTCGAAACGCTCGTGCCACTTCACCCGCGCCTCGCGTGCTTCCTCGAACAGGCTCTCCATCGCCGCCGCGTCGGCACTCTCGACGAGAGCCGTCAGCCGGGCAAGCGACGCCTGGTAGCTAGCCAGCTCGTCGAGCAAGGCCGCACGGTTGGCCAGCGCGATGTCGCGCCACATCTCCGGATGGCTGCCGGCGATGCGCGTGAAGTCGCGAAAGCCGGTCGCGGCGAAGTCGAAGTAGCGCTGCGCGTTGGCCTTGCCGGCGACCATGTCGACGTAGGCGAAGGCGAGCAGATGCGGCAGGTGGCTGACCGCGGCGAACACCGCGTCGTGCTCTTCGGCGCTCATCGTCTCGACGCGCGCGCCGCACGCGCGCCACAGCGTCTCGACGCACTCGAGCGCCTCGGGCCGCGTCTCGGGCAGCGGCGCGAGCACCACCTTGCGGTTCACGTAGAGCCCGGCACGCGCGGCGGCGGCGCCCGACTGGTCGGAGCCGGCGATCGGGTGAGCCGGCACGCACCATTGGAGGTGGGCCGGCAGATGGGCGCGGAACAGCGCGGTGACGTCGCTCTTGGTGCTGCCGGCGTCGGTGACGACGGTGCCGGGTTTCAGATGCGGCGCCATCGAATCGAACAGGCCGGCCATCTGGCCGACCGGCGTCGCGACCAGCACGATGTCGGCGGCGGCGACGGCGGCGATGTCGTGGCTCGCCGCGTCGATCACCTCGAGATCGATCGCGGCCTGCAGGTTGGCCGCCGAGCGGCCGATGCCGATCACGCGGCCGACCAAGCCGGCCTCGCGCGCGGCCAGCGCGAACGAGCCGCCGATCAGGCCGACGCCGACCACGGCCAGGGTGGGTTGGGGGTGCGACACTGTATCCCTTCTTTCTTCTGGGCCCTGTCTCTTGTCGTCCAGGGTCGGAACTTGCAAAGTGCACATGATAAGCCATCGCGCCGGTGGCCACGAAGCCCGGCGCCGTCATCCATAAGGTCAGCACGGAGAATCCCTCGCATGAACGCCACGCTGTACGTCTACTTCACGGTGCCGGAACGCGCCGCCGCGCTCGCGCCGCGGCTTGCCGAGCTGCAGGCCCGCCTGGCCGCATCGACCGGCATCGCCGGGCATCTGATGCGCCGCCGCGACGACGCCGCCACCTGGATGGAGGTGTACGAAGCCGTCGCCGACCCGGACGCCTTCGCCGCCCGTCGCGGCGAACTGTGGGCGGCGCTCGACCTCGACGGCTTCGCGCTGGCCCCACACTTGGAATGGTTTGTTCCCCTGACCGCGCCACAAGCGTAGGCCAGGGGCCGACACTCGAATGGAGACCCCATGCCGCACCTGCCCCCAACCCTCGCCGCGACCCTGTCCGGCCGGACGCCGACGCTGTGGCTGAATCCGCGCCTCGAATCCGCCGCCGCCCTCGCCGCGCTGCCGGTCGGCGAGCCTGAAGTCACCGCCGCGCGCGACCGTCTCGCTCGCTGCGCGCCGCTGCTGGCCCGGCTGTTCCCGGAACTCGAAGCGAGCGGCGGCCTGATCGAATCGCCGCTCTTGGCCGTCCCCGCCCTGCAGCACGCGCTCTGCCCGCGCGGCAGGCTGCTGATCAAGGCCGACCACGCCTTGCCGGTGGCCGGCTCGATCAAGGCGCGCGGCGGCATCCACGAGGTGCTCGAATTCGCCGAGACGCTGGCGCTGCGTGAGGGCTGGATCGTCGAGACCGACGAGCGGACAAGGTTGGCCGAGCCCACGATCCGCGAGCAGTTCTCCCGCTACACCGTCGCCGTCGGCTCGACCGGCAACCTGGGGCTCGCGATCGGCATCATGGCCGCCGCGCTCGGCTTCAAGGCGGTGGTGCACATGTCGGCCGACGCGAAGCCGTGGAAGAAGGACCGGCTGCGCAGCCGCGGCGTGACGGTGGTCGAGCACGAGGGTCAGTACGGCGAGGCGGTCGCCGCCGGTCGCGCCGAGGCCGACGCCGACCCGTACGCCTACTTCGTAGACGACGAGCACTCGCTGCCGCTGTTGACCGGCTACGCGGTCGCCGCCGGGCGGCTGGCGGCGCAGCTCGACGCCGCCGCGATCGAAGTGGACGCCGCACACCCGCTGTTCGTCTATCTGCCGTGCGGCGTCGGCGGCGCGCCGGCCGGCGTCGCGCTCGGGCTCAAATACGTCTTCGGCGACGCGGTTCACGTCTTCTTCGCCGAACCGGTCGCCTCGCCGTGCATGCTGGTGCAGCTGGCGAGCGGCGGGCTCGACCCCATCAGCGTCTACGACATCGGCCTCGACAACGTCACCGAGGCCGACGGTCTCGCGGTCGGCGCGGCGTCGCTGCTCGCCGCCGAGCTGATGGCGCCGTTATTGGCCGGCGTGTTCACCGTGCCCGACGATGACCTGTTCCGCGACGTCTACCGCCTGCACGACGAAGAGCAGCTCGACATCGAACCGTCGGCCGCCGCCGCCTTCGCCGGCCCGCGCTGGCTTCAGGACAACGACGCCGGCCGCGCATGGTTGGCCGAGCACGGTCTTGCCGGCAAGATGGACAACGCGACGCACATCCTGTGGACCACCGGCGGCAGCTTCGTGCCGGCCGCAGAACACGCGCGCTTCCAGGCGCGCGGCAAGGCCCTGCTGGCCCGATGAACAGGTCGGCCGAGCTCGGCTGGCGGTGGACACAAAAAACGGGAGGCTGAGCCTCCCGTTTTTCATGATCCGGATCGCGGGCCTCAGGCCTCGGCGGCCAGCCGCTCGTTAAGCCGATGCGCGAGTTCAAAGTCACGCCAGCGCGCCTCGCCGCCCGCGTGACGGTATGTGGCCACCGGCCAGACGCCGATCAGCGAGTTGGTCAACAGCAGCGCGTCGGCCGCCAACAGCTCGACCTCGGCCAAGCTTGTCTCCCTCACCGCCAGTCCCAGCGCGGGCGCGGCGTCGATCAGCCACGCGCGCAAGGCGCCTGCGACGCCGGCGCGATCGAGCTTCGGCGTGAACAGCACGCTGTCCTGCAGCGCGAACAGATTGCTCATCGTCGCCTCGACCAGCGTGCCGTCCTCGTCGAACAGCAGGCCCTCGTGCACCGCCGGGTCGGACCATTCAGAACGCGCGAGCACGTTCTCCAAGCGGTTCAGGTGCTTGATTCCGGCGAGCTTCGGCTGGCGCGACAAGGTCAGATCGCAGCGGCGCACGGTGACGCCATCGCTGTAGCGCTCTTCCGGGTAGCCGCCCCAGGGGCTCGCTGTCACGATGCGGGTCGGTACGGCGTCTGCCGGCATCGCGTAGCCACGTTGGCCGAGGCCGCGCGTCAGCGTGATCTTGGCTACCGCTCTTTCGATGCCGTGCGCCGCTGCGGCGAGCTCGGCCAGCAGCAGCGCCTCGTCCGGGCACGGCAGCGAAAGCCGCGCGCAGTCCTCGACTAGCCGTTGCCACTGCCAGCGCCACAGGCGCGGCCCGCCGTTTAGCAACTCGACGGTGCGGTAGATTCCGTCGCCGTAGGCGAGGCCCCTATCGAGCGCGGAGACCTTGTCGGAAGGATGGCCGTCGATCAGCGTCGCCATGATTTCACCCCCTCAGCCGAGCCTACTGGGCGACGCCCAGCGCCCTGAGCAGCCCGCGCGCCTTGTGGCGGGTTTCCTGCAATTCGCGCTCGGGGTCGGAGTCGGCGACGATGCCGGCGCCGGCGCGGAACCTGAGCCGCGAGCCTTCCTGCATGAAGGTGCGGATCAGGATGTTCAGGTCCATCGTGCCGTCGCGGTTGATGTAGCCCAAACTGCCCGTATACGCGCGGCGCGGCGCGGTCTCCAGCTCGCGGATGATCTGCATGCAGCGCACCTTCGGGCAGCCGGTGATGGTGCCGCCGGGGAACAGCGCGCGCAGCACCTCGGCGACGCTCGTGCCCTCGGCCAACCTCGCGCGCACGTTCGATTCGATGTGGTGCACGTAGGCGTAGCTCTCTACCGCCATCAGCTCGTTGACCTCTACCGTGCCCGGCACCGCGATGCGGCCCAGATCGTTGCGCTCGAGGTCGATCAGCATCACGTGTTCGGCGCGCTCCTTGGCGCTGTCGATCAGTCGCTGTTTCAGCGCGGCGTCTTCAACGGGGTCGGCAGAGCGCGGATGGGTGCCGGCGATCGGCCTTGTGTCGACCCAGCCGTCTGCGACGCGCACCAGCCGTTCCGGCGACGAGCTGACGATCTGGCAGTCGCCGAAGTCGGCCAGCGCCGAGAACGGCGCCGGGTTGGCGCGGCGCAATGCGGCGAACAGGTCGGCCGCCGTGATGCCTTCTGCCAGCGTCGCCTCCCAGCCGCGCGACACGTTGACCTGGAACACGTCGCCGTCGCGGATGTAGCGCTTGATCCTGAGCACCGCGTCGGTGAACGCGGCAGGCTCGTCCTCGCCGATGGCGGCAAGTTCGATCGCGCGCGGCTCAAACCCGGTCGGCTCGGCCAACGTCACCATCAAGTCCGCAAGTTGCTCAGGCGTCTCGGCCACCGCCCATGCTTCCCGCGTCGCCCGGTTCACCAGCACGCCGGCCGGCACGCGCGCGAGCACCGCCAGCGGGAAGCCATCGGGCAAGGCCTGCGGCACGGTCGGTTCGAAGCTCGACAGCAGGTCGTAGCCGGCGTAGACGAACCAGCCGCCGGTGAACGGCAGGCCGTGCGGGTTGGCCACCGGCTCGCGTTCTATCGCCGCCAGATCGGCGACGAAGGCCGCGCCGTCGTCGCTGCCGTAGCGGCGCATTGCGGCGGGCAGCGCGAGCAGCATGTCCCAGCCCTTGTCGCCGGACGATTGCAGCAGGAAGGGGAAACGCGCCGGATCGTGCGCGGCGAGCGCGATGAGATCGGGCACGGCAGGCAGGCGGTGGCTGTGCATGGGGGCCAAAAAAGAAAAAACCGCTGCGAGTGTAACGCAGCGGTCTGGGGTGTCAATCCGGGTGGGCCGGAGCGGGTTACCCCTCGGCCAACCTTGCGCATCATTCGACCTGCTTGAACACCAGCGTGCCGTTGGTGCCGCCAAAACCGAAGGAATTGGAGATGGCGACGCGGATCGGCATCTCGCGCGCGGTATTGGCGACGTAGTCGAGGTCACAACCGGCTTCGAAGTCCTGATCGAAGAGATTGATCGTCGGCGGCGACACCTGGTGATGCAGCGCCAGCACCGAGTACACCGCCTCGACGCCGCCGGCGCCGCCCAACAGGTGGCCGGTCATCGACTTGGTCGAGTTGATCGCGAGCTTGGCCGCGTGGTCGCCGAACGCCAGTTTCAGCGCGTTGGTCTCGTTGGCGTCGCCCAGCGGCGTCGAGGTGCCGTGCGCGTTCACGTAATCAACCTCGTCGGCGTTGATGCCGGCGTCTTTGAGCGCGTTGGCAACGCCGCGGGCCGGGCCCTCGGCGCTCGGCGCGGTGATGTGGTAGGCGTCCGAGCTCATGCCGAAACCGACCAGCTCGGCGTAGATGGTCGCGCCGCGCTTCTTGGCGTGTTCGTATTCTTCGAGCACCAAGACGCCGGCGCCCTCGCCCATCACGAAGCCGTCGCGGCCCTTGTCCCACGGCCGCGAGGCGGTCGTCGGGTCGTCGTTGCGCGTCGACAGCGCCTTCATCGCGGCGAAACCGCCGATGCCCAGACGCGAGATCGCACCCTCGGCACCGCCGGCGACCATCACGTCGGCGTCGCCGTACATGATGATGCGCGCCGCGTCACCGATGCTGTGCGCACCGGTGGTGCACGCGGACACGATGCCGTAGCTCGGGCCCTGGTAGCCCTTGATGATGGTCACGTGGCCGGCGATCAGGTTGATCAGCGAACCGGGGATGAAGAACGGGCCGATCTTGCGCGGGCCGCCGTTGATCAGGTCGACGCCGGTGTCCTCGATCAGCGGCAGGCCGCCGATGCCGGAACCGATGTTGACGCCGACGCGCGTCTTGTCGAGGTCGGCCACATCGTCCAGGCCGGCGTCGCCGATCGCCTGCAGCGCGGCGGCGATGCCGTAGTGGATGAACAAGTCCATCCGGCGCGCATCCTTGGCCGAGATGTACTGGCCGATGTCGAAGTCTTTCACTTCGCCGGCGATCTGGCAGGCCAGGTCGCTGGCGTCAAAGCGGGTGATCTTGCCGATGCCGCTCTGGCCGGCGAGCAGATTGGCCCAGCCGGTAGCGACATCGTTACCCACCGGGGATACATGACCCAGACCGGTCACTACGACTCTGCGTTTAGACACAGGGTTTCTCCGTGAAGGCTCAATAAAGCGTCGTCACAGTGTGGCACACGATCATGTACCGGCTGTGACTGCGGGCGAGACGCGCCGAATTTCAAACGGCCGTTTCAAACCACAATTGCAAAAAGACCCCTGCCCGTGAGCGAACACGGCGGCAGAGGCCCTTGGAAACCTGAATGGATTACTTGTTCAGGTTGGCGGTGACGAAGTCGATCGCCTGCTGAACGGTGGTGATCTTCTCGGCCTCTTCGTCCGGAATCTCGCACTCGAATTCTTCTTCGAGCGCCATCACCAGCTCGACGGTGTCAAGAGAGTCTGCGCCGAGGTCGTCGACGAACGACGATTCGATCTTCACTTCGGCTTCGTTCACACCGAGCTGCTCGGCAACGATTTTCTTGACACGCTGTTCGATGTTTTCCATGAGTAATCCTTTTACCTTTATCTGTCGGGATTTCAAACCCCGACATTCTACAAAAAAAATCCCGGATAGCCTACTTGGCCGCGTCGGATTGTCTTACCAGATGGTCAGAACGCCACAGCCGGCCGCACAGAACGGCCGGCAAAGCCTTACGGCATCAGCATTCCGCCGTTCACGTGCAGCGTCTGGCCGGTGATGTAGGCCGCGCGGTCGGAGGCGAGGAAGACCACCGCGTCGGCGATGTCCTTCGCGTCGCCGAGGCGACCCAAGGCGATCTGGCCGATCAGCGCCTCGCGCTGCGCTTCCGGCAGTGCACGCGTCATGTCGGTGTCGATGAAGCCCGGCGCGACGCAGTTGACGGTGATGTTGCGGCTGCCGACCTCGCGCGCCATCGACTTCGAGAAGCCGATGATGGCGGCCTTGGCGGCGGCGTAGTTGCACTGCCCCGGGTTGCCGGACACGCCGACCACCGACGCGATGTTCACGATGCGCCCCGAACGCGCCTTCATCATGCCGCGCAGCACCGCCTTGGACGCCTTGAACACCGACTTCAAGTTGGTGTCCATGATCGCGTCCCAGTCCTCGTCCTTCATGCGCATCAACAGCGTGTCGCGCGTGATGCCGGCGTTGTTCACCAGCACGGCGATCGCGCCGAATTCCTTCTCGATGCCGTCGATCAGCGCCTCGATCGCGCCGCCCTGGCCGACGTCGAGCACGCGGCCGGCGCCGCCGCGGGCAGCCAGGCGTTCGTTGATCGCGGCCGCGCCGGCCTCGCTGGTCGCGGTGCCGATCACGATCGCACCGTCGGCCGCGAGGGCCTCGGCGATCGCGGCGCCGATGCCGCGGCTGGCGCCGGTCACCAGCGCCACTTTTCCTTGCAGACTCATCCGCATGTTCTCCATTCGCTCAAGCTTGGCCGAGGCTCGGCCAAGCTTGAAGGTGATTGTTAGCTCAGGCGACCAGTTCGGCGCGCGCCGCGTCGAGCGCGGCCGCGTCGGTCAGCGCGACGCACTTGACGTCGCCGTCGATGCGTTTGGCGAGGCCGGCCAGCACCTTGCCGGGACCGCATTCGGCCATCTGCGTGATGCCGGCCGCCGCGAGGCTCTGAATGGTTTCGGTCCAGCGCACCGGGCTGTACAGCTGGCGCACCAGCGCGTCGCGGATCGCGGCCGGATCGCCATAGCCGACGACGTCGGCGTTGTGCAGCACCGTCATATTCGGTGCCTTGATCTCGATCTTGGCCAGCGCCTCGGCCAACTTGTCGGCCGCCGGCTTCATCAGCGCGCAGTGCGACGGCACCGATACCGGCAAGGGCAGCGCGCGCTTGGCGCCCTTCGCCTTGCAGATTTCCATCGCGCGTTCGACCGCGCCCTTGGCGCCGGCGATCACCACCTGGCCCGGCGAGTTGAAGTTGACCGGCTCGACCACCTCGCCCTGCGACGCTTCCGCGCACGCGGCGCGGATGTCGTCGTCAGACAGGTTGAGGATGGCGGCCATCGCGCCTTGGCCTGCCGGCACCGCCGACTGCATCGCTTCGGCGCGCAGGCGAACGAGCTTCACCGCGTCGGCGAACGCGAGGCTGCCGGCGGCGACCAGTGCGCTGTATTCGCCGAGACTATGGCCGGCCACCGCGGACGGCTGCGCGCCGCCGGCTTCGAGCCAGGCGCGGTACGTCGCGACGCCGGCGGCCAGCATCAAGGGCTGGGTGTTGACGGTCGCGTTGATCGCGTCCGGCGCCCCGGCCTGCAGCATCGCCCACAGGTCTTCGCCGAGCGCGGCGGACGCTTCGTCGAACGTGGCCTTGACGACGGGCAGGTCGGCGAAGCCGTCCATCATCTTCAGGCTCTGCGAGCCCTGGCCGGGAAAGAGGAATGCAAAAGCCATGAATCGTCTCCTTGATCGGGGGCGGTTTGGCGCGCGCACGCCGCCCTTAAGGCGGCGCACGCGGTAGAAAAGAGGGGGATCAGAAGCGCAAGAGCACCGCGCCCCAGGTCATGCCGCCGCCGATGCCTTCGAGCAGTACGGTCTGGCCGCGCTGGATGCGACCGTCCTGCACCGCGGCGTCGAGCGCGAGCGGGATCGACGCGGCCGAGGTGTTGCCCTGCTCGGGGAGGGTCACCACGACGCGCTCCATCGGCAGGCCGAGGTGCTTGGCGGTCGACTCAATGATGCGCAGGTTGGCCTGGTGCGGCACCAGCCAGTCGACCTCGCTCTTGTCGACGCCGGCCTCGGCCAACGTCTTCTCGGCGATGTCGGCCAGCGCCTTGACGGCGAACTTGAACACCGCCGGGCCGTCCATGTGCAGGTACGGGATGCCTTCGATCTTGCCGCCGACGATCTGCGCCGGCGTGTTCAGGATGTGCTGGTGGCGGCCGTCGGCGGCGAGCTTGGCGTGCAACACGCCTGCCTCATCGGACGCGCCGAGCACCACCGCGCCGGCGCCGTCGCCGAACAGCACGCAGGTGCGACGGTCTTCCCAGTCGACGATGCGGGTCAGCGTTTCGGCGCCGATCACGAGCACGGTCTTGGCCAGACCGCTCTTGATGTGGCCGTTGGCGGTCGCCAGCGCGTAGACGAAGCCGGCGCACACCGCCTGCACGTCGAACGCGGCGCAGCCGGGGATGCCGAGCTTTTCCTGCACGATGCAGGCGGTGCTCGGGAACACCATGTCCGGCGTCGTCGTTGCGACGATGATCATGTCGACTGCGCTCTTGTCGAGCCCAGCATTGGCCAACGCGGCTTCGGCGGCGCGTACCGCGAGGTCGCTGGTCTTCTCGGCATCGTCGGCGATGTGGCGCTGGCGGATGCCAGTGCGGCTGACGATCCAGTCGTCGCTGGTCTCGACGCGCTCGGCCAACGTGGCGTTGGTGAGGATGTGGTCCGGCAGGTAGCTGCCGGTACCCAGAATGCGGGAATAGGTCATGGCGAGTTTAGTGTGTCTCCACCTCGTCGGGCCGCTTGAGATTATCGATATGGTATGCGACCCGGTCGGCAATATGACCAATCACGTTGGAGCGCGCCTCCTCGTAGGCCTGCTCCAGCGCAAAACGGAAGCCCAGCGCGTCGGTTCCGCCGTGGCTCTTGACCACGATACCACGCAAGCCCAGCAGGCTGGCGCCGTTGTAGCGTCGGGAATCGGTGCGCGCCTTGAAGCGCTTGAGCACCGGCATCGCCGCGGCGGCACACAGCCGGGTCCACCAGCTGCGGGTGAACTCTTCGCGCAGGAAAGCGGCAATCATGTGCGCCAGCCCCTCTGACGTCTTGAGTGCCACGTTGCCGGTAAAGCCGTCGGTCACCACGACATCGACGGTCCCCTTGTAGATGTCGTTGCCTTCGACGTTACCATAGTAGTTGAGGCCGGAATCCTTGAGCAGCTCGCCCGCCAGCTTGGCGACCTGGTTGCCCTTGATGTCTTCCGAGCCGATGTTCAGGAGCCCGACGCTCGGATTCGTCTTGTGCCCGAGCGCCGTCACCAGTTCGGAACCCATGATGCCGAACTGCAGCAACTGCTCCGGCGTACAGTCGACGTTCGCGCCCAGGTCGAGCACGCAACTCGTGCCCTTCATATTGGGCATCATCTTGGCGATCGCGGGGCGGTCGATGCCGGGCAGCGTCTTGAGCACGAAGCGCGCGGTGGCCATCAGGGCGCCGGTATTGCCGGCCGACACCGCAGCCTGGGCCACGCCGTCCTTGACCTGATTGATCGCCACCCGCATCGACGAATCCTTCTTGTTCTTGAGCGCGAGTTGCGGCGCCTCGTCCATGCCGACCACTTCGGCGGCGTGCTGGACGCGGATGCGCCCGAACGGGGCGTCAGATGCCGTAAGTTGGGCTTCGATAGCCGCGGCATCGCCCACCAGGATCAGGTTGACGTCGGGATGCTGGGAGAGGAATTGGATGGACGCCGGGACGGTGACCTTGAGGCCAACGTCACCGCCCATGGCGTCAACCGCGACGGTGATGCTCATCAACGTATGCGGTAGAGAATCTACCTACCTGGTTATTTGCGATTGGGTGGCAGGTGATCGGGATGGCGCGAATTACTCGCCCTTGGCCTTCACCACTTTACGGCCGCGGTAGAAACCGTTCGGGCTGATGTGGTGACGCAGGTGGGCTTCACCGGTGGTCGGCTCTTTGGCCAGCGCCGGGGCGGTCAGGAAGTCGTGGGCACGGTGCATGCCACGCTTGGACGGGGATTTTTTGTTCTGTTGAACGGCCATGATGGACTCCTAGAATTTGGGTAAAACGGTTAACGGGCCTGGTTCTTCTTGAGGGTGGCCAGCACCGCGAACGGGTTGGGTTTTTCCACCTTCACCGAATCCAGCACGTCCTGCCCGCACGCTTCGTGCTTGGGCGAGACCGGCAGACCCATGATGATTTCGTCCTCGATCAGCGCCATCACGTCGAGTTCCGGCTCGGCCATAATGGCGTCCAGTTCCTCGTCGGCCTCCACCGCCTCCGCGAGCTTCTCTTCGTCGGAGAACAGCGTGATCGCCGAGGATAACTGGAGTACCTGGACCATCGGCACCAGACAGCGCTGACACGTCACCGTCACCTCCCCGTCGACGCTGAGCGTCAGGTGGTGGCGGCGCAGTTTGTCGACGCTGCCCGACAGCGCGTACCGCAGGGTACCGTTGGTATCGGCCAGGGCTTCGAGCACGCGCCCGTCCAGCGTGGCCACGGCCACATCGCCAGACAGAGTGAGCCCTTCCCGGGCGAACGCGAGCGGATCGATCAAAATCGGTTCAGACATAAACCGTGGATGATATAATCCGCGCCGCGCTTTTGTCAAAAGAATCAACCGCCTCTCATGCGACTCGTGCTTGCCTCTACTTCGCGCTTCCGGCGCGAGCTTTTATCCCGCCTTGCCCTGCCCTTCGAAGCCGTCGCGCCGCTGTGCGACGAGACGCCGTTGCCGGGCGAGTCGGCCCTGGATACCGCGCTACGCCTGGCCCGCGTCAAGGCGACCTCGTTGGCCGATCGCTACCCCGACGCGCTGCTGATCGGCTCCGACCAGGTCGCGCTCTTGGACGACGAACAGCTCGGCAAACCCGGCTCTTTGGACAACGCCCGCGCGATGCTGTCCGCGATGAGCGGCAAGACCGTGCTGTTCCACACCGCGCTGGCCCTCTATAACGGCGCGACCGGCCGCCTGCAGGAAGCGAACGACGTCACCCGCGTCACGATGCGCGTGCTCACTCCTGCGCAGATCGACGCCTATCTCGCGCGTGAACCGGACGCGCTCCATTGCGCCGGCGCGGCGAAGAGCGAGGGCCTCGGCGGCGCGCTGATCGAAAGAATCGAATCGACCGATCCGAACGCGCTGATCGGCCTGCCGCTGTTCGAACTGGTGACGATGCTGAAAAACGAAGGCGTGGAGGTTTTATAAAGATGGCGACACTGTTCCTGATCCCAACGCCGCTGGGCGACGCCGACACGCCGTGGCTGCCCGAGGCCGAGCGCTCCCGCGTCGTCCATATCACGCACTTCGTCGTCGAAGCCGAGAAGACCGCGCGCAAGCATCTTAAGGCGCTCGGCGTGACGACGCCGATCCGCGAGTTGCAGCTTGCGGTGCTTAACGAACACACGCCGGCGGCCGACGTCGCCGCGCTGCTCAAACCGTTGGCCGACGGCCACGACGTCGGCCTGGTGTCGGAGGCCGGCTGCCCGGCGGTCGCCGACCCGGGCGCACAGCTGGTCGCGCTCGCGCACGAAAAGGGTTTCTGCGTCGTGCCGCTGATCGGCCCTTCGTCTATCCTGCTCGCGCTGATGGCGTCCGGTGCCAACGGCCAGCGCTTCGCCTTCCACGGCTACCTGCCCATCGACCCGGACGAGCGCGACAAGGCGATCCGCGCGCTCGAAAAGGAATCGCGCGAGCGCGACCAGAGCCAGGTGTTCATCGAGACACCGTACCGCAACAATCAACTGCTCGCCTGCCTGCGCGACACGCTGGCGCCGGCGACGCGGCTGGCGGTCGCGTGCGACCTGACCTTGCCGACGCAGGCCATCGTCAGCCGGCGCGTCGCCGACTGGCCGAAGGCGGCGCCCGACCTGCACAAGCGGCCGGCGATCTTCGTGATTTACGCGGGGAAATAGCGCGTCGCTTGCCAAATGCCTGGCACGGCGTCAAAATGCCATATGCATGAGCGCTTCGCGCAGCATGTTTCCACGATCTTTGATCTTTCTCCCAGACCACGCCCGGTTCGCCTTGCGTGGTCTTTTTTTTTGCCTGCGGCACCTGCGCCATGAGCCTGCCTGCGCCGAAACGCTCCAGCGGCGACGGCGAGCCTGGCGGTCAGGAAGACGGCTCGTCCAGCAAGACCCTCAGCGCGGCGTGAGCGGCGGCATCGGGTCGGCCGGACGCCAGCGCCAGCGTCAGCCGGCCGAGCACGCGGTAGGCCGCCGCGTCGTCGCCCGCGCTCAATACGGCAAGATGGCGCGCGACCGTGCCGGCGTCGCCGCGCACGATGGGTCCGGTCAGCGCCGCCGCCGGGCCGAGCGTCAGCGCGTTGTCGAGCGTCTGCCGCATCAGCGGACCGATCAGCCCGGCGACCGCGGCGTCCGGCACGCCGGCGTCGCGCGCGAGCCTGCCGGCGAGGTCGGCAAGCGTGACGAGGTAGTTCGACGCGACCGACAGCGCCGCGTGGTAGGCGGCCTTGCCGCCGGGCGCGAGCCGGAACGGTTGGCCGCCGACGGCCTCGGCCAACGTGGTCAAGCGCGCGACCACCGCATCGTCGCCGTCGATCGCGCACGGCGTGCCGGCGAAACCGGCGACGGCGCGCGCCGGCTCGGCGAAGGAATACGCCGGATGCAGGCAGCCGACGGCGACGCCGCGGGCCGCGAGCGGCGCCAAGAGGCCGACTTCGCCCGCGCCGCTGGCGTGGAAGGCCAGCGCACCGGGCGGGAAGGCACGCCCGGCCAGGGCGGTGGCGACGTCGGCGATACGCGCATCGGGCACGGCGATCAGCGTCAGTTCGGCGCAGGGCAGCGTATTGACGTCGGTACAAGGGGTGCCGGCGCCGATGAAGGCGACCGCCGCGTCGGCATGCGCGTGCCCGCGGCACAGTACGCCGGCGATGCGGTAGCGGCCCGAGTCGGCCGCCAGCCGCGCGAGGCTCTGCCCTAGCCGGCCGGCGCCGACGATGTTCAGCGTGATCATGCGCTCTCCCCCTATAAGCGACAGCGCCAAGTAAACGAGAATGCGCGTCCCCCGGCAAGCAAAAAGCCCGGCCGACCTTGAAGGTCGACCGGGCCTGCCGAGGACGGAATCGTCAGCTACCGATCTTGCCGCCGTCGTTCTTGGTGATCACGACGGTGGCCGAGCGCGGCCGCCCGCCGGCGCCGTTGTCCGGCCAGCGGCTGAAGGCCAGCGAGTTGCGCGCGAGGTAGTCCTCCATATTCGGGCTCGGGGCGATGCTGGCAGGCTTGCGCGGGTGGTCGCTGGCTTCGCCCGGGTGCTGGACGTTGATGAACATCGTCGTCGAATCGGGCGTGAAGCTGAGACCGGTGATCTCGCAGCCGGACGGGCCGGTCAGGAAGCGGCGGATCTCCTTGCTCGCCGGGTCGGCGCACAGCATCTGGTTATTGCCCTGGCCGGCATAGTTGCCGGCGTTGCTGAAGTTGCCGTCGGTCTGGATCCACAGCCGGCCGTCGGCATCGAAGGCGAGACCGTCCGGGCTGTTGAAGGTGTTGGCGGCGGTGACGTTGGCCGAGCCGGACTTGAGGTCGGTGCGGTCCGGGTAGGCGATCGGGTTGCCTGCCAGCACGAACAGGTCCCAGTCGAACGAGAGCGCGGTGTGGTCGCTGCCGGCCTCGCGCCAGCGCACGATCTGGCCCCAGCGGTTGCTCGCGCGCGGGTTGGCGTCGTCTTTTTCCGCATCCTTGCGGCTGGAGTTGTTGGTCAGCGTGCAGTAGATCTCGCCGCTCGCCGGGTGCTTGCTGATCCATTCCGGGCGGTCCATCTTGGTCGCGCCGACCGCATCGGCGGCCTGGCGCGCCTTGATCAGCACCTCGGCCTGGTCGGCGAAGCGCGCGTCGGCGGCGAGCGTCGCGTTGGCGGCCTTGTCGAGCAGCACCCACTGGCCGACGCCGGCGAAGTCGCTCGCGCTGGCGCCGGCGCTGAACTTGGCGACGTAGAGCTTGCCGGCGTCGAGCAGGTCGCGGTTGGCCGCCGGGTTGGACGCGTTGTAGACGCCGTCGGACACGAATTTGTAGATGTATTCGTAGCGTTCGTCGTCACCCAGGTAGACGACGACCTTGCCGTTCTTGGCGACGACGAGGCACGCGTTCTCGTGCTTGAAGCGGCCGAGCGCGGTGCGTTTTTTCGGCGTCGAGCCCGGGTCGAACGGGTCGATCTCGACCACCCAGCCGAAGCGGTTCGGCTCGTTCGGCGTCGCGTTCAAGTCGAAGCGCGCGTCGTGCTCGTGCCAGCGGTAGCCGAAGCCACCAGCGGAAAGACCATAGCGGCTCTGCAGCGCGTCTGCCGTGAAGGCGGCGGCGGTGCCGAAGTAGCCGTTGACGTTCTCCTCGCAGGTCAGATAGGTGCCCCACGGCGTCCAGCCGTTCGCGCAGTTGTTCAGCGTGCCCAGCACCGCGCTACCGGTGGCGTCGGCGGCGGTCTGAAGCAGCGCGTGACCGGCGGCCGGGCCGGACAGCGTCATCGGGCTGTTGCCGGTCAGGCGGCGGTTGTAGCTCGAGCCGACCTGTACCTGCCACACGCCGCCGACCTTCTTGACGTGCACGACCGAGATGCCGTGCGCGTTCTGCGCCTTGAGCACCTTGTCGGCGGTCCACGGCTCGAGGAAGTTGGCCTGGCCGGCCTCGGGCTTGAACAGGTATTCGTAGTTGCAGTACTCGTGGTTCATCACCAACAGGCCCTCGGTACTGCTCTGCCGGCCCGCGACGGTGAACGGGAAGAAGTGCATGCCGTCGTTGTTGTCGCCGGCCTGCCGCGCCTGCTCCAAGCCGCTCTCGGATGCGTCGCCCTTCCACGCCGGCGAGTCGTTGAACAGCGCATCGCCCCAGCGGTACATGACCTTAGCCGTATAGCCTGCCGGCACCACGATGTCGTCGCCGGTCGAAGTGGCGACCGCGGCGAAGCCGAGCAGCGGTGCTTGCGGCGTCGTACCCGGCGTGCCGGCGCTGCCGGTGGCGCCGCTCCCGTCGCTAAGACAGGCGGTCAGGCCACCGCCCATGAACAGCGCGGCCGACAGGCCCATGCCGCCCTTGAGCAGCGAGCGGCGGCTGACCACCTTCTCGACGACCTCGTGGAAGGTCTCGTTGCGGCTGGGATTCGAGGGCGGGGCGTTTTCGTCGTTGACGTCGAACATCGTGGAGACTCCGTGAACAGGGATCAGAAAGCCGTGGATTGTGCGGAGTCGCGATGACCTTGGAATTAATTCTTTATGAGAAGCAAATTACACGTCATTAAGCACACCCGATTGTCGGACAGTCTGCGGACAAACCCTCGCCGCATTCGGTACACTGCGCGCATTCGGCGGCGAGCCCCGACCGTCGATATCGTCTTTTCGCGGAGATACGCCATGGCCCAACCGTTGCAACACCTGTTCGAGAACAACCGCCAGTGGGCGGAGAAAATCACCCAGAACGAGCCCGACTTCTTCGAGAACCTCGCGCGCCAGCAGGCGCCGGAATACCTGTGGATCGGCTGCTCCGACAGCCGCGTGCCGGCCAATGAGCTGATCAACCTGTTGCCGGGCGAGGTGTTCGTCCATCGCAACGTCGCCAACCTGATCGTCCACTCCGACCTCAACTGCCTGTCGGCGCTGCAGTTCGGCGTCGACGTGCTGAACGTCAAGCACGTGATCGTCACCGGCCACTACGGCTGCGGCGGCGTCGCCGCGGCGCTCGACAACAAGCGCGTCGGCCTGGTCGACAACTGGCTGCGCCACATCCACGACATCAAGCAGAAGCACGACGCCAAGCTGCTCGCGCTCGACCCGGCCGAGCGACTCGACCGGCTGTGCGAGCTGAACGTGATCGAGCAGGTGCTCAACGCGTGCCAGACGACGGTGGTGCAGGACGCGTGGCAGCGCGGCCAGGAACTGAGCGTACACGGCTGGGTGTACCGCCTGACCAACGGCCGCCTGCACGACCTGTCGGTGTCGATCAGCAGCACCGAGGAGGCGCTCGACCGCTACCGCGACGCGCTCGACGCGCTGGGCCGCTAAGAATCCCGGCCGATCTCAGGCCGACGCTGTAAAAAAGGTTGGCCGAGCACAAAGCTCGGCCAACCTTTTTTCTTTCAGCAGCCCTCTTCGCCCTCCCGACGTTGGCCGAGCTCTGGAGGCTCGGCCAACGTCTTTACGCGATCTTTACGCCCGCACTTCCTTTCTTTGCGCCGTTTTGACGGCCGCCTTCCTAGACTCGCGTCGTGATCAAAGACGGAGTCTCACGATGGACCTTCCCTACCTGCTTTTATGCCTGATCTCATCCGCCGCGATGGTTGGGCTGATCTCGCTTTGCCGCAGCCTCGAAGGGGGACAGCGATGAATATCCTGATCGTCGCAGGCGGCGCGCTCGCCGCCTTGCTATTCGCCTACCTCGTCTACGCCCTTCTCTACCCGGAGCGCTTCTGACATGAAAGACACCATGTTGCTGCAAAGCGCCGTCTACCTCGGCGCGTTGGCGCTTCTCGCCTGGCCGCTGGGCGCCTATATGAAAAGACTGTTCGCCGGCGAGTACCGCTGGCAGGCCCGCATCGAGGCGCCGATCTGGCGCGCGTTCGGCGTAAGAAACGAAGATGAGATGCCGTGGTACCTCTACGCGATCGGTCTGATCGCGTTCAACGTGCTCGGCGTGCTCTTCCTCTACGCGCTGCAGCGCCTGCAGGGCGTGCTGCCGCTGAACCCGCAGGGCTTTTCCGCGATCTCGCCCGACTCGGCGTTCAACACGGCGATCAGCTTCGTCTCGAACACCAACTGGCAGGGCTACGCCGGCGAGACGACGATGAGCCATTTGACGCAAATGCTCGGTCTGACGGTGCAGAACTTCCTGTCCGCGGCGACCGGCATCGCCGTCGCGATCGCGCTGATCCGCGGCTTCGTGAGGCGTGAGGCGAAATCCATCGGCAACGTGTGGGTCGACCTGACGCGTGCGACGCTCGGCCTCTTGCTGCCGATCGCGACGGTGATCGCGCTGGCGCTCGCGAGCCAGGGCGTGATCCAGAACCTCGAAGCGAGCAAGTCGGTCCCGCTCGTCGAGCCGCTTGTCGTCAAGGAAGCCATCGCAGACGCGGCGGGAACCCCGTTGAAGGACAGCCTCGGCCAACCCTTGACGCGCGACAAGACCGTCTCCGAGCAGACGCTTTCGCAAGGCCCGATCGCGAGCCAGGAAGCGATCAAGATGCTCGGCACCAACGGCGGCGGCTTCTTCAACGCGAACTCGGCTCACCCGTACGAGAACCCTAACGCGCTGTCGAACCTGATCGAGATGCTGGCGATCTTCCTGATCCCGGCGGCGCTGTGCTTCACCTTCGGCCATATGGTCGGCGACAGGCGCCAGGGCGTCGCGATCTTCGCCGCGATGACTCTGCTCTTCGTCGGCATGCTCGCGTCCGTCTACTGGGCCGAGAGCTCGGCCAACCCGATCCTGACCGCGCTCGGCGCCGACGGCGGCGCAGGCAATATGGAAGGCAAGGAGGCGCGCTTCGGCATCGCAGCGACCAGCCTGTTCGCGACGATCACCACCGCCGCATCTTGCGGCGCGGTCAACGCGATGCACGACTCGCTGATGCCGATCGGCGGCATGGTGACGATGCTGCAGATGCAGCTCGGCGAAGTGATCTTCGGCGGCGTCGGCTCGGGCTTCTACGGGATGCTGCTGTTCGCGATCGTCGCGGTCTTCGTGTCGGGGCTGATGATAGGCCGCACGCCCGAATACCTCGGCAAGAAGATTCAAAGCTTCGACATCCGGATGGTGATGATCGGCCTGTTGGCGACGCCTTTCCTCGTTCTCTTGGGCACCGGCATCGCCGTCGTCACGAACGCGGGCCTCGCCGGCCTCGCGAACCCCGGCGCGCACGGCTTCTCCGAGATCCTGTACGCGTTCTCGTCTGCCGCGAACAACAACGGCAGCGCGTTCGCCGGCCTGTCGGCCAACACGCCGTTCTATAACACGATGCTCGGCTTGGCGATGTGGTTCGGCCGCTTCGCGATCATCGTACCGGTGCTCGCCCTGGCCGGCAGCCTCGCCGCCAAGCGCGCGGTGCCGGTTACGAGCGGCACGCTGTCTACCCACACGCCGCTGTTCGTCGTGCTCTTGATCGGCGCGGTGCTCGTGCTCGGCGCGCTGACCTATCTGCCGGCGCTCGCGCTCGGCCCCGTCGTCGAACACCTGAGCCTCTTCGGCATCTGAGGTAAGGAATAATGAAACCCGAAAAACTGCAGACCCCCGACTTCCCCGTCCACCACCACAAGCGCGCGTTCAGCCTGTTCGAGCCCCGCTTCATCAAGCCGGCGCTGGTCGGCGCGCTCACCCGCCTTAACCCGCGCGAGCAGGTGAAGAACCCGGTGATGTTCGTCGTGTTCTTAGGCAGCCTGTACACGACCGCGCTGTTCTTTATGGGCCTGGCCGGCAAGCTGGACGCGCCGCTCGGCTTTATCGCAGCGACGACGGTGTGGCTGTGGTTCACCGTGCTGTTCGCGAACTTCGCCGAGGCGTTGGCCGAGGGCAGGAGCCGCGCTCAGGCCGAATCGCTGAGGGCCGCGAAGAAGAACGTGATGGCCAAGAAGCTGTCGGCGCCGCGCCGCGACGCCGGCATCACGTTGACCACGTCCGTAGATCTCAAGAAGGGCGACGTCGTGCTGATCGAGGCGGGTGACATCGTCCCCGGCGACGGCACGGTGATCGACGGCATCGCTTCGGTCGACGAGTCGGCGATCACCGGCGAATCGGCGCCGGTGATCCGCGAATCGGGCGGCGACTTCTCTTCGATCACCGGCGGCACGCGCGTGCTGTCCGACTGGATCGTCGCGAAGATCACCGCGAACCCGGGCGAGGCCTTCCTCGACCGGATGATCGCGATGGTCGAGGGCGCGAAGCGGCAGAAGACGCCGAACGAGATCGCGCTGACCGTGCTGCTCGTCGCGATGACGCTGGTGTTCCTGTTCGCGTGCGTGACGCTGTACCCGTTCTCGGTGTACTCGGCCCTCGTCGCCGGCGGCGCGCCGGTGTCGCAGACCGTGCTCGTCGCGCTCTTGGTGTGCCTGATCCCGACGACGATAGGCGGGCTGCTGTCGGCGATCGGCGTGGCCGGCATGGGCAGGCTGATGTCGGCCAACGTGATTGCGACGTCGGGCCGCGCGATCGAGGCAGCCGGCGACGTCGACGTGCTGCTGCTCGACAAGACCGGCACGATCACGCTCGGCAACCGCCAGGCGACGCGTTTCCTCGCCGCGCCGGGCGTGTCGGACGCGGAGCTCGCCGACGCCGCTCAGCTCGCGTCCCTCCCCGACGAGACGCCGGAGGGCCGCAGCATCGTCGTGTTGGCCAAGGAGAAGTTCAAGCTGCGCGAGCGGCAGTTGGGCCAGATGCATGCGCACTTCGTGCCGTTCACCGCGCAGACGCGCATGAGCGGCGTCGACGTCGACGGCCGCCAGATCCGCAAGGGCGCGGCCGACGCGATCCGCAGCCATATGCTCGCGCAGGGCGCGGCGTTCCCTTCCGAGGTCAACGCGCTGGTCGACCAGGTCGCGAAGAAGGGCTCGACGCCGCTCGTCGTGTCCGAGGTCGTCGCCGGAAAAGCACGCGTGCTCGGCGTCGTCGAGCTGAAGGACATCGTCAAGGGCGGGATCAAGGAGCGCTTCGCCGAGCTGCGCCGGATGGGCATCCGCACCGTGATGGTGACCGGCGACAACCGGCTGACCGCCGCGGCGATCGCCGCCGAAGCCGGCGTCGACGACTTCCTCGCCGAGGCGACGCCCGAGGCGAAGCTCAAATTGATCCGCGAACACCAGGCCGAGGGGCGTCTGGTCGCGATGACCGGCGACGGCACCAACGACGCGCCGGCGCTCGCGCAGGCCGACGTGGCGGTGGCGATGAACTCGGGCACGCAGGCGGCCAAGGAGGCCGGCAATATGGTCGACCTCGATTCGAGCCCGACCAAGCTGATCGAGATCGTCGCCATCGGCAAGGAGATGCTGATGACGCGCGGCGCGCTGACCACCTTCAGCCTCGCGAACGACGTCGCGAAGTACTTCGCGATCCTGCCGGCGGCCTTCGTCGCGACCTACCCGCAGCTTGGCGCGCTCAACGTGATGAATCTGGCGACGCCGGCGTCGGCGATCCTGTCGGCGGTGATCTTCAACGCGCTCGTCATCGTCGCGCTGATCCCGCTCGCGCTGAAGGGCGTGCGCTACCGGCCGGACACCGCCGAGCGGCTGCTGCGCAAGAACCTATTCATTTACGGCGTCGGCGGCCTGATCGTGCCCTTTATCGGCATCAAGCTGATCGACCTGGTGCTCGTCGCCTTCGGCTGGGTCTGATCCTATTAACGCGGCGCCGCACCCGTGCGGCGCCCCGAGAAAGAAACCATCATGAATCTAAAAGACATCCTGCTGCCCTGCGCGAAGACTTTCGGCGCGCTCGCACTCGTCACCGGCCTCGTTTATCCGCTCGCCGTGACAGGCGCGGCGCAGGCGCTGTTTCCTTCCCAAGCCAACGGCAGCCTGATCGTAGAAGAAGGCAAGACGCGCGGCTCCGAGTTGATCGGCCAGCCTTTCTCCGACCCGAAGCACTTCTGGGGCCGCCCGTCGGCGACCGGCGGCGTCGCTTACAACGGCCAGGGCTCTTCGGGCAGCAACCAGGGCCCGCTCAACCCGGCGCTCAAGGAAGCCGTCGCCGCTCGGATCGACGCGTTGAGAAAGCTCGACCCGGCCGACAAGGGGCCTGTGCCTGTAGACCTCGTCACCGCGTCGGCGAGCGGCCTCGACCCGCATATCTCGCCCGAGGCCGCGCGTTACCAGGCTTCTCGCGTCGCGCGCGAAACCGGTCTGACGTTGGCCGAGGTAGAGACGCTGATCGAAGACCATGTCGAGGGCCGGATGCTCGGCTTTCTCGGCGAACCGGTGGTCAACGTGCTCAAGCTCAACCTCGCGCTCGACGCGCGCGTGAAGGCGACACGCCTCGATGCGGCATAATCATGTGATGACACCGAACCGCCCCGACCCCGACGCCCTCCTCGCCCAGGTCCAAGAGGACGAGGCACGCGAACACCGCGGCCGGCTGAAGGTCTTCTTCGGCTCGGCCGCCGGGGTCGGCAAGACCTGCACCATGCTCGAGGCCGGCCGCGCACAACTGGCGGCCGGCCTCGACGTGCTCATTGGCCTTATCGAGACGCACGGCCGCAGCGAGACCGCGCTCCTCGCGTCGCACCTGCCGCGCCTGCCGGTGCGACGCGTCCCCTACCGCGGCACCGAGCTGAAGGAGTTCGACCTCGACGCCGCGCTCGCGCGAAAACCGCAGCTGATCCTCGTCGACGAACTCGCGCACACGAACGCGCCGGGCAGCCGGCACGTCAAGCGCTGGCAGGACGTCGACGAACTGCTCGACGCCGGCATCGACGTCTACACGACGCTCAACGTCCAGCACCTGGAGAGCCTCAACGACGTCGTAGGACGCATCACCGGCATCCGCGTGTCCGAGACGCTGCCCGACTGGGTGTTCGGCGAGGCCGACGAGGTCGAGCTGATCGACCTGCCGGTCGACGAGCTCTTGACGAGGTTGGCCGAGGGCAAGGTCTATATTCCCGAGCAGGCGGAACGCGCGGCCAGCCACTTCTTCCGCAAGGGCAACCTGATCGCGCTGCGCGAGCTCGCGCTCAGACGCACCGCCGACCGCGTCGATGCGCAGATGCACGACTACCGGCGCCGCGCGGCGATCGGCGACGTGTGGCAGGTGGCCGAGCGGCTGGTGGTCGCAATCGGCCCGCACGACGGCGAGCGGCTGGTACGCGCCGGCAAGAGGTTGGCCGAGCCGCTGCGCGCCGACTGGTGGGTGGTGCACGTCGAGACGCGTGAGCTCGGCGGCGAGGCCGAGGTCGCCGCGGCGATGAAGTTGGCCGAGAGCCTCGGCGCTCGGGTGCAGACGCTTGCCGGCCACGAGGTCGCCGAGGAACTGGTCAACTTCGCTCGCAGCCGCAACGCCGGCCGCATCGTGCTCGGCCACGCGAGCCGGCGCCGCCGCTTCTGGCAGCGCGTTACGCTGTCGGCGCGGATCGGCCAGCTCGCCGACGACATCGACCTGACGCTGATCGCGAAGAAGCCGCAGGAGAGCGCCGCGCTGTCGGCGTGGCTCGCCGCCAGCCGCGACTACCTCGGCGTCGAACACCTCGCCGCGCTGCGCAAGCAACGTAGCGGGATGCTAGCCTGGGGCCTAGGATTACCTGCGCTGGTCACCTCGCTCGCCTGGCTGGTGCGCGACATCGCCGAACCGATCAACCTGATCATGCTCTACCTGCTGGTCGTCGTGCTCGCCGCCTACCGCTACGGCCATGGCGCTGCCGTGCTCGCGTCTATCGCGAGCGTCGCGGCTTTCGACTTCTTCTTCATCCCGCCCTACCTGACCTTCGCCGTCTCCGACACGCAGTACCTGTTCACCTTCGCGGTGATGCTCGGCGTCGCGCTGACCATCAGCCGGCTGACCGCCAACATCCGCCGCCAGGCGCTCTTGTCCGGCTTTCGCGAGCGGCGCACCGCGCTGATGTACGAGTTGGTGCAGGCGCTGGTGTCCGAACAGGACGAGACCGGCGTGCTCAAGACCGCGGTGAAACGCCTGAACGAACACCAGCAGGCGCAGGCGGTGATCCTGCTGCCCGACGCGAACGGCCGGCTCAAGCACCCCGGCGGCGACAGCATCATGGGATCGCTGCACGGCGCCGATCTCGGCGTCGCGCAATGGGTGTTCGAGCGCGGCGAGGCGGCCGGCCTGGGCACCGCGACGCTGCCCGGCGCCGACGCGCTCTATCTGCCGCTCACCGGCGCAGAAGACACGCTCGGCGTGCTCGCGGTGCGCCCGAAGGGCGAGGACAACCTGACCCTGCCCGACGAGAGGCGGCTGCTCGACGCCTTCGCCGCTCAGGTCGCGCTCGCGCTCGAACGCGTCAGGCTGTCGCGCGACAACGAGGCGGTGCAGGTCGCGTCGCAGAGCGAGAAGCTGCGCAACTCGCTGTTGACGTCGATCTCGCACGATTTGCGCAGCCCCTTGGCCGGCATCGTCGGCGCCGCGTCGACGCTGGCCGAGCGCGATCTGCCTGCAGATCAGCGCCGGCAGCTCGCCGAGGGCATAGAGGCCGAGGCGGAACGGATGACGCGGCTGGTTGCGAGCGTGCTCGACATGGCGAGGCTCGAGGCCGGCGCGATGCCGATGGCGCCCGAATGGCTGCCGATCGAGGAGGCGTTCGGCGCGGCGATCCACGCGCTCGGCCCGAGGTTGGCCGAGCACCCGCTCGAGACGCGCCTGCAGCAAGGCCTGCCGCTGGTCTACGCAGACAGCACCTTGCTCGAGCGAGTGCTGGTCAACCTCTTGGAAAACGCGGTCAAATACACGCCGGCGGGCAGCTCTCTGACGCTGTCGGCCGAGGTCGCCGCCGCGGGCGTCACGCTCTACGTCGACGACACCGGCCCGGGCCTGGGTGTCGAAGACCCGGACAGCCTGTTCGAGAAATTCCAGCGCGCGCGACCGGAAGACAACGCCGGCGGCGTAGGGCTCGGGCTGGCGATCTGCCGCGCGATCGTAGAGGCGCACGGCGGCAATATCAGGGCGAGCCGCCGCGCCGAAGGCGGTGCGCGTTTCTCGGTGTTCCTGCCTAGCCCCGGCGAGCCGCCCGTTTTTTCGATAGAAGGAGACCCTGACGCATGAGCACCGCCGCGCCCGTATTGATCATCGAAGACGAGCTGCAGATCCGCCGCTTCCTGCGCGCGAGCCTCGTCGCCGAGGGCTTTACCGTGATCGACGCCGAGACCGCGCGCGAGGGCCTTGCCGAGGCGGCGCGCCACCTGCCGCAGCTGGTGCTGCTCGACCTGGGTCTGCCCGACGCAGACGGCGTCACGGTGATCCGCTCGCTTCGCGAATGGAGCGCGGTGCCAGTGATCGTGCTGTCGGCGCGTCATCAAGAAACCGACAAGGTCGCGTCGCTCGACGCCGGCGCCGACGACTACCTGACCAAGCCGTTCGGCGTCGCCGAGCTGATGGCGCGCACCCGCGTCGCGCTCAGGCACCGGCTGAACCAGGCCGCGCCGGCCAATCCGGTGATCGAGGCCGGCGAACTGGCGATCGACCTGTCCGCACACAAGGTGAGCAAGTCAGGCGAGGCGGTGCACCTGACTCCGCTGGAATTCAGGCTGTTGGCCGAGCTCGCGCGCCACGCCGGCAAGGTGCTGACCCACAGACACCTGTTGAAGGAAGTGTGGGGGCCGAACGCGGTCGAGCACAGCCACTACCTGCGCATCTATATGGCGCAGCTGCGGCACAAGCTCGAGGCCGACCCGGCCAAGCCCCGGTATCTGCTCACCAAGACCGGCGTCGGCTACCGGCTGGCCGCCGACTGATTCCCCCTGCCATTTTTGACTTTGTCTTAAGGCCGACGCATAAAACAATCAGCGTCGGCCTTCGCCATCTGTCATGAACATCGTCAGACCGCCAGTCCCGAAGACCGCCCGCCTCCCTCTGACGACCCCATCCCGTCAGCACCGACCAAGGAGAAATCCATGCGGGTGCGTTCCCTGTTTCTCGTGCTGCTGTCTGCCTACGCCACTTACGGCGTCGCCGCCCCGCCTGCCTCGCTCGCCAAACCCGAAGGCCGGCTCGACCTCATCGCGTGGCCCGGCTATATCGAACGCGGCGAGACCGACAAGAACTACGACTGGGTGACGCCTTTCGAGAAGGCGACCGGCTGCAAGGTCAACGTCAAGACCGCAGCGACGTCGGACGAGATGGTCAGCCTGATGAACCAGGGCGGCTACGACCTCGTCACTGCGTCGGGCGACGCGAGTCTCAGGCTGATCCACGGCAAGAAGGTGCAGGAGATCAACATCAAGCTCGTGCCGAGTTGGAAGTCGCTCGACCCGAGGCTGACCGACGCGCCATGGCACACGGTAGGCGGCAAGCACTACGGCGTCCCCTACCAGTGGGGGCCGAACGTGCTGATGTACAACACCAAGATCTTCAAGACGCCGCCGACGTCCTGGGCGGTGGTGTTCGAGCCGCAGACCTTTCCTGACGGCAAGCCGAACAAGGGCCGCATCCAGGCCTACGACGGGCCGATCTATATCGCCGACGCCGCGCTCTATCTATCCAAGAAGAACCCGGCGCTCGGGATCAAGGACCCGTACGAACTCAATGAGCAGCAGTACGCCGAGGTGCTCAAGGTCCTGCGCCAGCAATACCGGCTCAAGCATCGCTACTGGCACGACGTCACCGTGCAGATGAACGACTTCAAGAACGAGGGCGTCGTCGCTTCGAGCGCCTGGGGCTACCAGGTCAACGCGCTGAAGGCCGAGAAGCAGCCGATCGCGTCGGTGATCCCGAAGGAAGGTTCCACCGGCTGGGCAGACACGACGATGCTGCATACCGACGCCAAACATCCGGTCTGCGCGTACAAGTGGATGGAATATTCGCTGAACACGAAGCTGCAGTCGTCGCTCGCCGAGTGGTTCGGCTCCAACCCGGTGGTGCCCAACGCGTGCCAGCAAAAAGCCCCGAGTGGCAGCGACTTCTGCCAGACCAACGGCTTTGCGCGCTTCGCGCAGGTGCGCTTCTGGAAGACGCCGCAGGCCAAGTGCGCGACGCAGGGTCGCTGCGTGCCGTACAGCGTCTGGACGCGCGACTACATCGCGATCATGGGCGGTAAATAGGGACGCGTTATCGGCCCCTTGCTTTAGGGAGGGCAGCATGCCGGCTGCGGTGGAATTCATCGATGCCTGCCGTCACTACGGGCCGGTGCGCGCGGTCGACGGGCTCGACCTCGCGATCGAGGAAGGCGAATTCTTCTCGCTGCTCGGCCCGTCCGGCTCGGGCAAGACCACCTGTCTCAGGCTGATCGCCGGCTTCGAACTGCCGACGCGCGGCCGCGTGCTGATCCACGGCGAAGACGCCAGCCGCAAGCCCCCGTATCAGCGCGACGTGAACACCGTGTTCCAGGACTACGCGCTGTTCCCCTTCATGACCGTGCTCGAGAACGTAGGCTACGGCCTCAGGGTCAAGGGCGTCGCGCGACACGAGCGCGAACGCCAGGCGCGCGACGCGCTCGACATGGTCGCGCTCGCCGACTACGGCGGCCGCAAGCCCGGCCAGCTCTCGGGCGGCCAGCGCCAGCGCGTCGCGCTGGCGCGCGCGCTCGTGAACCGGCCACGCGTGCTGCTGCTCGACGAGCCTCTCGGTGCGCTCGACTTGAAGCTGCGTGAGCAGATGCAGGTCGAATTGAAACGCCTGCAGAAAAAGCTAGCCATCACCTTCGTCTTCGTCACCCACGACCAGGGCGAGGCGCTGTCGATGTCCGACCGCGTCGCGGTGTTCGCCGACGGACGACTCGAACAGGTCGACACGCCGCAGGCGCTGTACGCTCGCCCGGCGTCGCGCTTCGTCGCCGACTTCGTCGGCACCAGCAACGTGATCGACCCCACGTTGGCCGAGCGCCTCGCCGGCCGCGCGCAGGCGTTCTCGATCCGCCCGGAACGGGTGACGCTGGCGCACGCGCTGTCGGACGGCGAAGGACAGATCCTCGTCGCCGGCACGCTGATCGACGTTCAGTTCCTCGGCGCGCAGCAGCGTTTCGAGGTCGAGGTCGAAGACGGCACGCGGCTGACCGCGCTGCTGCCCGCCGACGATGGCCCGGCTCGCGCCGAACCGGGCGAGGCGGTCACGCTGTCGTGGCCCGCGTCGGCGATCCACTGGCTGGAACGTTAGCGATGGCGACACTACAGACAAGCTCGGCCAACCCTCAAAGCGCGGCGCGGCGCGTCTCCACGCTGCTCTACCGGCACGACACGTTGCTTCTCCTCTTGCTGCTCGCGCCGCCGCTCGCGTGGTTCGGCATCGTCTACCTCGGTTCGCTCGCGACCTTACTGATCCAGAGCGTCTACACCTTCGACGACTTCACGATGGCGGTGACGCGCGACGTCACCTTCGCCAACTACCGCCATCTCGTCGATGCGGCCAACCTCGACATCGTACTGAGAACGCTCGCGATGGCGGCGGCGGTGACGATCGCTTCCGCCTTCATCGCCTTTCCGATCGCCTACTACATGGCGCGCTACGCGCGCGGCGCCGAGAAGGCCTTCTTCTATATCGCGGTGATGCTGCCGATGTGGGCGAGCTATCTCGTCAAGGTCTACGCGTGGACGGTGGTGCTCGCCAAGGGCGGCATCGCGTGGTGGTTCGTCGAACGGCTTGGGCTCGCCGGTTTTGTAGAGGCTTTGCTGACGCTGCCCTACGTCGGCGGCAGCACGCTTGCCACGTCGCACTCCGGCCGCTTCCTGGTGTTCACCTATATCTGGCTGCCGTTCATGATCCTGCCTATCCAGGCGGCGCTCGAACGCGTACCGGCCAGCCTGATCGCCGCGTCGGCCGACCTCGGCGCGACGCCGCTGCAGACCTTCCGCCTCGTGATCCTGCCGATGGCCTTTCCCGGCGTCGTCGCCGGCTCGATCTTCACCTTCTCGCTGACGCTAGGCGACTACATCATCCCGCAGATCATCGGTCCGTCCGGCCTCTTCATCGGCACCATGGTCTATACGATGCAGGGCACGGTCGGCAACATTCCGCTCGCCGCCGCGTTCACCGTCGTGCCCATCGTGCTGATCGCGGTGTATCTGGCGATCGCGCGCCGGCTGGGAGCCTTCGATGCGCTCTGACAGCGACCGCGCACCGTGGACCTTGCGGATCGCCGCCTACGCCGGGCTCGCCTTCCTGCACTTTCCTATCGTCGTGATCCTGCTCTACGCATTCAACACCGAACGGAGCGCGTTCTCTTTCCCCTTGCAGGGCTTCACGCTCGCCTGGTTCGCCGAGGCCGCCGCGCGCGACGACGTGTTCGACGCGCTGGCGCTGTCGGCGCGCGTCGCGGCGGTCGCGACCCTCGTCGCGCTCCTGCTCGGCAGCATGGCGGCCGGCGCCTTGTACCGGAAATCCTTCCCCGGCAAGGACTCGATCACGCTGCTCTTGATCCTGCCGATCGCGCTGCCCGGCATCATCACCGGCATCGCGCTGTTGTCGGCGTTCAGGTTGGCCGAGGTCAACCCCAACTTCTGGACCATCGTCACCGGCCACGCGACCTTCTGCGTCGTCATCGTCTACAACAACGTGATCGCGCGCTTAAGGCGTCTGCCGCATTCGCAGCTCGAGGCGTCGATGGACCTCGGCGCCGACGGCTGGCAGACGCTGCTTCTGGTCGTGCTGCCCAACCTCGCGACCGCGCTCTTGGCCGGCGGCATGCTCGCATTCGCGCTGTCCTTCGACGAGATCATCGTCACCACCTTCACCGCCGGCCACGAGAAGACGCTGCCGATCTGGCTGTTGAACCAGCTCGGCCGGCCGCGCGACGTGCCGGTCACCAACGTCGTCGCGCTGATGGTGATGCTCATGACCGCCCTGCCCATCCTCGCCGCGTGGCGCCTGACGCGCGAGACCGGCGACGAGAAATAGCCGCCCCCACGGAGAGAACCATGAAACTGCCGAACGCGATGTTGATCGATGGCCACCTCGTCGCCGGCGACGGCGACGCCTACCCGGTGCTCGACCCGGCGACCGGCGCGACCTTGGCCGAGCTCAACGAAGCGAGCGCCGCGCAGCTGTCCGCCGCGGTCGCCGCCGCCGACGCCGCGTTCGACGCCTGGCGCGCGACGCCGCCGAAGGACCGCGCCGCGCGGCTGTTGCAGCTGGCCGACCGCATCGAGGCCAACGGCGAAAGGTTGGCCGAGCTCGAGGCGAAGAACTGCGGCAAGCCGTACGCGGCGGCGCTGGCCGACGAGATCCCCGCCATCGCCGACGTGTTCCGCTACTTCGCCGGCGCCTGCCGCTGCCTGCCCGGTTCGGCCGCCGGTGAATACCTCGCCGGCCACACCAGCCTGATCCGCCGCGACGCGATCGGCGTCGTCGCGGCTATCGCGCCGTGGAACTACCCCTTGATGATGGCCGCGTGGAAGCTCGCGCCGGCGCTCGCCGCCGGCAACACCGTCGTGATCAAGCCGTCGGAAATCACGCCATTGACGACGCTGCTGCTTGGCGAATGGTTGGCCGAGCTCTTTCCCAGGGGCGTGGTCAACGTCGTCGTCGGGCGCGGCGAGAGCGTCGGCCAACCCTTGATCAACGACGTGCGCGTGCGGATGCTCTCGATCACCGGCAGCCCGGCGACCGGGCGCAAGGTGATCGAGGCGGCGGTCGCGACGATGAAGCGCACCCACCTGGAACTCGGCGGCAAGGCACCGGTGATCGTCTACGACGACGCCGACCTTGCGGCCGTGATCGAGGCCATCCGCGCCTTCGGCTACTACAATGCCGGCCAGGACTGCACCGCCGCCTGCCGCGTGTACGCGCACAGCAAGATCTACGACCGTTTCGTCGCCGACCTCGCGTCGGCGGTATCGAAGATCAAGGTCGGCGCGCAGCACGACGAGGACGTCGAGATGGGGCCGCTGGTCAGCGACGAACATCGCGCGCGCGTCGCCGGCTTCGTCGAACGCGCCGTCGCGCAGCCGCATATCGAGGCGGTCGCCGGCGGCGCGCCGCTGTCCGGCCCCGGCTTCTTCTTTGCGCCGACGGTGCTCGCCGGCGCGCACCAGCACGACGAGGTCGTAAGGCGCGAGGTGTTCGGCCCGGTGGTCAGCGTGACGCGATTCGGCGACGAAGACGATGTCGTCGCGTGGGCCAACGACTCGGACTACGGCCTCGCGTCCAGCGTGTGGACCTCCGACATCGGCCGCGCGATGGATGCCGCCGCGCGGCTACAGTACGGCTGCACCTGGGTCAACACGCACTTCATGCTGGTGTCCGAGATGCCGCACGGCGGCCTCAAGCAGTCGGGCTACGGCAAGGACCTGTCTCTGTACGGGCTCGAGGACTACACCGTCGCGCGCCACGTGATGATCAAGCACGGTTGACGCTTTCATCGCCAAGGCCGGCTCGGCCAACGTCGAGAGACAAAAAAACGGCGCCCCGCGGGGCGCCGTCTGCTTGGCAAGCTCGGACTAGGCTTACACGTAAGCGTCGGTGCCCGGGCAGCTGCACACGAGGTTGCGGTCGCCGTACACGTCGTCGATGCGGTTCACCGACGGCCAGAACTTGTTGTCGAACACGTAGGGCAGCGGGAACAAAGCTTCGTCGCGGCTGTACGGGCGGTCCCAATCGCCGGCGATATCGGCCTTGCTGTGCGGCGCGTTCCTCAGCGGGTTGTTGTCCGCCGGCCACACGCCGTCCTGCACCTTACGCACCTCTTCGCGGATCGCGATCATCGCGGCGATGAAGCGGTCGAGCTCCATCTTCGATTCGGACTCGGTCGGCTCGATCATCAAGGTGCCTGCGACCGGGAAGCTCATCGTCGGCGCGTGGAAGCCGTAGTCCATCAGGCGCTTGGCGATGTCGACCTCGGTGACGCCGGACTCCGCCTTCAGCGGCCTGAGGTCGATGATGCACTCGTGCGCGACGCGGCCGTTCTTGCCCGTATAGAGCACCGGGTAGTGGTCCGACAGCTTCTTGGTGACGTAGTTGGCGTTGAGCAAGGCCGCTTCGGTCGCCTCCTTCATGCCGTCGGCACCCATCATCGCGATGTACATGTATGAGATCGGCAGGATGGACGCCGAGCCGAACGGTGCGGCCGACACCGCGCCCTGGCCGGGCTGCGAGCCCGGCACGTCGAACACGACGTGGTTGGCCATGAACGGCGCCAAATGGGATTTGAGCCCGATCGGGCCCATGCCCGGGCCGCCGCCGCCGTGCGGGATGCAGAAGGTCTTGTGCAGGTTCATGTGGCTGACGTCGGCGCCGATGTCGGCCGGACGGGTCAGGCCGACCTGCGCGTTCAGGTTCGCGCCGTCCATGTAGACCTGGCCGCCGTGGCCGTGCACCAGTTCGCAGATCTCGCGCACCGCTTCCTCGAACACGCCGTGCGTCGACGGGTAGGTCAGCATCAGCGCGGCCAGATCGTCGGCGTGCGCCTCGGTCTTTTCCTTCAGGTCCTCGACGTCGATGTTGCCGTTCTCGTCGCAGTCGACGACGACCACCTTCATGCCCATCATCTGCGCGGTCGCCGGGTTGGTGCCGTGCGCCGAGCGCGGAATCAGGCAGATGTCGCGCTGACCCTGGCCGCGCGCGGCGTGGTAGCGGCGGATCGCCATCAGACCGGCGTACTCGCCCTGCGCGCCCGAGTTCGGCTGCATCGAGATCGCGTCGAAGCCGGTGATCGCCTTCAGTTGCTCGGCCAGGCCTTCGATCATCTCGAGGTAACCGGCAACCTGGTCGCGCGGCGCGAACGGGTGGATCTCGGAGAATTCCGGCCAGGTGATCGGGATCATCTCGGAGGTGGCGTTCAGCTTCATCGTGCAGCTGCCGAGCGAGATCATCGAGTGGTTCAGCGCGAGGTCCTTGTTCTCGAGCTGTTTCAGATACCGCAGCATCTCGTGCTCGCTGTGGTGCGTGTTGAACACCGAGTGCGTCAGGTAGGCGGTCTCGCGGCGCAGCGACGCGGGGATCGCGTCCTGCGTCTCGGCGTCGAGCGCGTCGACGTTGGCCGAGCGGCCGGTGAAGAGCTCGATGAGGCGGGAAAGGTCTTCGACGCTGGCGGCCTCGTGGAAGGCGACGCCGAGCACGCTGCCGTCGACGCGGCGCAGGTTGTAGCCGGCCGCGAGCGCGTCGGCGTACACCTTGTCGGCCTTGGCGCCGAGCTTGACCTGCACGGTGTCGAAGAAGCGCGTCGCCACCAGCTTGAAGCCGGCGGCCTGCACCGCGTGCGCGAAGATCGCGGCGAGGCGGTGGATGCGCGTCGCGATGCGCTTGATGCCTTCCTGGCCGTGGTAGACGGTGTAGAAGCCGGCGATGTTGGCCAGCAGAACCTGCGAGGTACAGATGTTGGAGTTGGCCTTCTCGCGGCGGATGTGCTGTTCGCGCGTCTGCAGCGCCATGCGCAGCGCCGGCTTGCCGCGGGTGTCGACCGACACGCCGATGATGCGGCCCGGCGCGGCGCGTTTCATGTCGTCGCGGAAGGCGAAGTAGGCGGCGTGCGGGCCGCCGAAGCCCATCGGCACGCCGAAGCGCTGCGTGTTGCCGACGGCGACGTCGGCGCCCAGCTCGCCGGGCGACTTCACCAGCGCCAGCGCCATCAGGTCGGCAGCGACGACGGCGATGCCGCCCTTCGCCTTCACCGCCCCGATGTGCGGGGTCAGGTCGATCAGCTCGCCGGTTTCGCCCGGGTACTGGAACAGCGCGCCGAAGTAGTCGCCGTTGCCGGCTTCTTCCGGGTGGCCCTGCACGAGTTCGTAGCCGAAGTATTCGGCGCGGGTCTTGAGCACGTCGAGCGTCTGCGGCAGCACGCGCTCATCGACGAAGAAGACATTGCCCTTCACCTTGGACACGCGGCGCGCGAGCGCCATGCCCTCGGCGGCGGCGGTCGCCTCGTCGAGCAGCGACGCGTTCGCCAGCTCCAGCCCGGTGAAGTCGGTCACCATCTGCTGGTAGTTCAAGAGCGCCTCGAGGCGGCCCTGCGCGATCTCGGCCTGGTACGGCGTGTACGCGGTGTACCAGCCCGGGTTCTCGAGCACGTTGCGCAGGATGACGGTCGGCGTCAGCGTCGGGTAGTAGCCGAGGCCGATGAACGACTTGTTGACGGTGTTCTTGCTCGCGACGGCCTTGAGGCTCGCGAGCGCCTCGGCTTCCGGCACGGCGTCCGGCAGCGCGAGCTTCTTGCCGAAGCGGATGTCGGCGGGGACGGTCTGGTCGATCAGTTCGGCCATCGACGCGACGTTAAGCTCGGCCAACATCGCGCGGGTGTCGGCGGCGTCGATGCCGATGTGGCGGGAGACGAATTCGTTGCGGTTGAACAGTTGGGTGAGCGACATGATTCTTCTACCGTTTTTCGCGGGACAAAAAAGCCCTGCACATGGCAGGGCTGATACGGCTGACTTAGGCGCCGACTTCTTGCGCGTACGCGTCGGCGGTCATCAGACCGTCGAGGTCGGCGGCGTCGCTCGGCTTGACCTTGAAGAACCAGGCTTCACCGTACGGGTCGCTGTTGGCCAGCTCCGGGTTGGCCTCGAGCGCGGCATTCACTTCGACGATTTCGCCGGCGATCGGCGCATACACGTCGGACGCGGCCTTCACCGACTCGACGACGCCGGCCTGTTCGCCTTCGGCGTAGGTCCTGCCGGCCTGCGGCAGTTCGACGAACACCACGTCGCCCAGCAGTTCCTGGGCGTGGTCGGTGATGCCTACGGTCACGGTGCCGTCGGCTTCCAGGCGCAGCCACTCGTGGCTGGCTACGTATTTGAGGTCGGCCGGGATTTGGCTCATGAGTTGTTCTCCTGTCGATTCAATTCGGTGTCCCACGCGGGGGCGGCAGTCGCCCAGCATGGGCTATTTTATTCGAATACGCGTTTGCCGTTGCGCACGAAGGGCAGTTTCACCACGCGCGCGCCGACGAGCTGGCCGCGGATGTCGACCTGTGCGGCGTCGGCCGTGGCGGCCGGCACGCGGGCGATCGCGACCGAGAATTTCAGCGTCGGCGAGAAGGTGCCGCTGGTGATCACGCCGTCGCCCGCTTCGGTTGCGACCTTCATGCCTTCGCGCAGCACGCCCTTGCCCTCGAGCACCAGGCCGACCTGCTTCATCGCGATGCCGGCGGCCTTCTCTGCTTCGAGCGCCTTGCGGCCGATGAAGTCGCGCTCTTCGGGCGCCCACGCGACGGTCCAGCCCATGCCGGCTTGCAGCGGGCTGACGGTCTCGTCCATATCGTGGCCGTAGAGGTTCATGCCGGCCTCCAGGCGCAGCGTGTCGCGTGCGCCAAGTCCGCACGGCACGACGCCGGCCTCGGCCAACCTTTTAAAGAAGGCCGGTGCGTCTGCGGCCGGCAGCATGACTTCGAGGCCGTCTTCACCGGTATAGCCGGTGCGCGCGACGAACCAGTCGCCGAACGGCAGCGCCGAAAACGGCTTGAGCGCGGTCACCGCGTCGGCCCAGTCGGGCGGCAGCACCGACAGCGCCTTGGAAATGGCATTCGGGCCCTGCACCGCGATCATCGCGAGTTCGTCGCGCACGGTGAGCACGACGTCGCGGCCTTCGGATTGCTGCTGCATCCACGCGAGGTCCTTGTCGCGGGTGGCGGCGTTGACCACCATGCGGAAGCCCCAGGCGGTGCGGTAGGTGATCAGGTCGTCGATGACGCCGCCCTGCTCGTTGAGCATGGCCGAATAGAGCGCCTTGTTGGCTTCCCTGAGGCGGGCGACGTCGTTAGCCAAGAGATGACGCAGCCAGGGTTCGGCGTCGGAGCCTGTGATGTCGAGCACGACCATGTGCGAGACGTCGAACATCCCCGCGTCGGCGCGCACCGCTTCGTGCTCTTTCAGCTGCGAGCCGTAGTGGATGGGCATGTCCCAGCCGGCGAAATCGACCATCTTGGCGGAAAATTCGCGGTGGGTGGCGTTGAGGGGAGTGCGTTGGATGGCGACGGTCATGGGTGTCCTCGAGGTGTTCAAAACCTGAAAAACACACCCCTCTGTCCCGTCACCTGAGATTTTCCGGACCGTTTATAACGGTGCCGTTAGCCCCTTCGGTGGGCGCTCGAAGCGCCGCTCTCCAGAGTTGATGGGCAAGCGACGCCTGCCCGACACATGCAGTCCTTTTGCCTGAGCGATTGCGGGTGCGCTTGCGCCTTCGGCGGCAGCGGGAGTCTGGGGAAGACCGCTGCTCTCTCCTGCATGATGCTGCGATTATCGACGGCGGCCGCGACGCTTGGCAAGGCTGGAAAACCAGCGGCGAGCCTTTCCAAGGGTAAGCCCTAGAGGGGGAACCTTAAGTCCCGACCTTGGCCAAGGCTTCGGACCTTCAGGCAACGGTCACCGGCCCGGCGCCGACGCGCGCCAGGTCCCAGTTCGCGCGCGCCCAGTCCCAGAGCTCGGCCAACGTTGCGCAGCCGGCGGGCGGCGCGTGCTTGAGGCGGGCGAGCGCCTGGCGCAATTCGGCGGCGGCGTGGTCCGCGGTTATCGCCGGCGCGAGCGTCTGCTTCGAGAGCTTCTCGCCGGCGGCGTTGACCATCACCGGCAGGTGGCAGTAGGCGGGCGTAGGCACATCGAGTGTGCGCTGCAGCACGATCTGGCGCGGCGTCGACACCAGCAAATCGGCGCCGCGCACCACGTGGGTGACGCCCTGCAACGCATCGTCGACGACGACCGCAAGCTGGTAGGCCCAGAAACCGTCGGCGCGCAGCAGCACGAAGTCGCCGACGTCGCTCGCGACGTCCTGGCGGATCTCGCCCTGCAAGGCATCCGTGAAAGCGACCTCGCCGCAGGGCACCCTCAGCCGCCAGGCGCGCGCCTTGCCGCCCGCCGGCAGGCCGGGCCGGCAGGTGCCGGCATAGACGAAACCCTCGACACCTCGCCGGGCGATTTCGGCCAGCTGCTTGCGCGTGCAGGCGCAAGGGTAGGCGCTGCCCGCGGCAATGAGCGCATCGAGCGCATCGCGGTAGTAATGATGACGGCGGCTCTGGTATTCAACTTCGCCGTCCCACTCGAAACCGAACGCCTCCAGCGTATGCAGGATGGACGCTGCCGCGCCGGGCGTCTCGCGCGGCGGGTCGAGATCCTCCATCCTGAGCAGCCACTCGCCGCCGCGCCCGCGCGCCTCGAGGTAGCTGCCGACGGCGGTGGTCAGCGATCCGGCGTGCAACAGCCCGGTCGGGCTGGGGGCGAAACGGCCGCGGTAGCGATGGGCGGGACAAGATGCCTTGTCTAGACTGAAGAACATACGAGAGAAGCTTGGCTAGAATGCCGAGCAGTGGCGTCGATCATTCTGAAAGTAAAGAGGACAGAAGCAATGGCCTACGTTGTAACCGAAGCCTGCATCAAGTGCAAATACACCGATTGCGTCGAGGTCTGCCCGGTGGACTGCTTCTATGAGGGGCCGAACTTCCTGGTGATCCACCCGGACGAGTGCATCGACTGCACGCTGTGCGTCGCCGAATGCCCGGCCGAGGCGATTTTCGCCGAGGAAGACGTGCCGGCCGACCAACAGGCGTTCATCGCGCTGAACGCCGACCTCGCCAAGATCTGGCCGGTGATCGTGACGCGGAAAGACCCGCTGCCCGATCACGAAGACTGGATCTCGGTGAAAGACAAGCTGCAATACCTGGAAAAGGATGCTTGATTCGTTCCGGCGGTCACCATCGGTGATCGCGCTTCGCGCGAGGACATAGGGCCGACGCCGGCCGGCGCTGCGCGGCGTCCCGCCGCCTAAGCCGCCACTCGCGGCCCCGACCGCGGAATCTCGCCCCGGAGGCCTCTTCCCAGCCGGGGCTAGACGACGAACAGCTCCACTTCCCCTCCCGCGTCTCCGCCGCCGAGCGTACGGTGATAGCGCACCTCTTCGGCCACCACGCCGGGCAGCTTGTCCGGCAGGATGCGCTTGACCATCACCTTGCCGTTGCTCGAGAAGAAGTAGACCTTGCGCGCGCTGTCGCCCAAGAGATCCTCGGCGACAACGGGGATCTGCTCGCGCGCGAGATAGTCGCACACGAAACGGGCGTTGAGTTCGCCGACGTTCAACTTGTCCATCCCTTCGAGCACCGCACCGGCGCCGAACACCTTGGCCTCGATCCGCTGCCGCTCGGCGCCGAGCTTGAGCATGTCGTTGATCAGCAACGCCATCGCGTGCACGCCGAAGCGCGCCAACATCAGTGCATTGCCTTCGCGTCCCGAGGTGTCGGGCAGCATGAAGTGGTTCATGCCTGACACGCCGGACACCGGGTCGCGCAGGCACGCCGCGACGCAGGAACCGAGCACCGTCACCAACAGCACGCCGGGACGCGTCGCCAGATACTCCCCGGGCAGAAGCTTGACCGCCTGGCGCTGGAAGTGACGTTCGAAATAGGGGTGGCCAGCCGAAAGCGCGCTCATTGCAAGCCCCTTCAAGTGCCGCGCGAAACGCGCAGGCAATCGACCAGGCGCGGCGCGATGCGCTCGAGCGGCAGGATCTCGTCGACACCGCCGGCGGCGACCGCTTCCTTCGGCATGCCGTACACCACGCAACTTGCCTCGTCCTGCGCAAGGTTGTATGCGCCGGCCTCCTTCAGGCAGCGCATGCCCTGCGCGCCGTCGCGTCCCATGCCGGTCAGGATCACGCCGAGTACGCGCCCCGGCGGCAGCTCGGCTGCCGAGCGGAACAGCACGTCGACCGCGGGCCGATGGCGGTTGACCGGCTCGGTCCGCTCGAGCGCGGTGACGAGGCCCGACGCGAGCTTTTTGACGCGCAGGTGCGAATGCCCCGGCGCGATGTAGACGGTGCCGCCACGCAGCGGCTCGCCGTCCTCGGCCTCCTTGACGGCAAGCGTACAGGCGCCGTCGAGCCGCTGCGCGAAGCTGTGGGTAAAGCCTTCGGGCATGTGCTGGACGACCAGGATCGGCGGCATACCGGCCGGCAGGGCCTCGAGCAGCGCCTTCAAGGCCTCGGTGCCGCCGGTCGACGCGCCGATGCAGATCAGGCGATCCTGGCGCAAGGCCCCGCTATTCACGGACACGGCCGGCGGCGTGCGCGGCGCGAAGCGGCGCGGTTCGGCGAGGCGGGCCGCCGCCACCGCACGGATCTTGTCGCGGATCTCGTCGGCGTAATCGTTCATCGCACGCGCGATGTCGACCGTCGGCTTGGCGAGGAAGTCGACCGCGCCGAACTCCAGCGCCTTGAAAGTGGTGTCTGAACCGCTCTGCGTCAGCGACGAGATCATCAACACCGGTGTCGGCTTGAGCCGCATCAGGCGGCGCAGGAACTCGAGGCCGTCCATGCGCGGCATCTCGACGTCGAGCGTGATCACGTCCGGGCTCGTTTCGCGGATGCGCTCGCGCGCGATCAGCGGGTCGGCCGCGGTCGCGACGACCTTCATGCCGGGGTCGGCGTCGATGATGACGGTCAAGAGGCTGCGGATCAGCGCCGAATCGTCGACTACCACCACGCGTATCACATTGGCCATCGTCGTTTTCAGTTTCCGGTGGGCCCGGCGAGGCGGTAGCTGGTGCGTCCCACCGGCACGAACGCCTGCGTCAGGTGCTGGATGTTTTCCGAATGCCCGAGGAACAACAGCCCGTCCGGTGCCAGGTGCGCGGCCAGCCGCTCGAGGATGGCAGCCTGCGTCGGTTTGTCGAAATAGATCATCACGTTGCGGCAGAAGATCGCGTCGTAGCGCCCCATCGCGGGCCAGTCGGCGGCGACGAGGTTGATCTGGAAGAAGTGCACCAGCGCGGCGAGTTCGCGCTTGATGCGCGCCAGGCCCTGCTGGCGTCCGACGCCCTTCATGAAGAAACGCTGCCGGCGTGTCGGCGGCAGCGCGTCGATCCTGTCCAGCGGGTAGACGCCGCGCGCAGCGGTCTCGAGCATCTGCGTATCAATGTCCGACGCCCACACCTCGTGTCGGTGCTCGGCCAACGTTTCAGTGAGCACCATCGCCGCCGAATACGCCTCTTCGCCGCTCGAACTCGCCGCACTCCATACGCGGTAAGGTTGGCCGAGCCGCGCGTGGCGCGCGGCGTGCTCAGCCAACATGTCGAAGTGGTGCGGTTCGCGGAAGAAGGCGGTCAGGTTGGTCGTCAGCGCGTTGACGAAGACCTGCCATTCGGCGCTTTGCGGCGCCGCGGCAAGATCGTCGAGGTAGTCGCTGAAGCGGGACAGCCCGAGCGTACGCAGGCGTTTGGCGAGCCTGGCGTACACCATATGGTTCTTCGCTTCGTTCAGCACGATCCCGGCGTGCTGGTAGGCCAGTTCACGCACGCGACGAAAGTCGGCGTGCGTGAACTTCAGGTCGCGCTCGAGTACCACGCTGTCGGCATCGCTCACTCTCGGCTCCCGCTCAGAACTCTTCCCATTCGCCTTCCTGCTGGCCGTGGCCGTTCAGCTTGCCGAGCACCGCCGGCTTCGGCGCATGCTGGCGTGCCGGACCGTGACCGAGCGCATGGGATTGCGGCAGATGGCGGCCGGGCTGGCCTGGTGCGAGCCTTGCCGCGCCCGGCTGCGCGGCGCGACGCACGCTGCCGCCCTCTTCCAGCCGGAAGATCGCCACCGCGTCGGCGAGGTTGTGCGCCTGTTCCTCGAGCGATTCGGCGGCGGCGGCAGCCTGTTCGACCAGTGCCGCGTTCTTTTGCGTGTTCTCGTCCATCTGGCTGACGGTGAGGTTCACCTGCTCGATGCCGGCGCTCTGCTCGGTCGACGCGGCCGAGATCTCGCTCATGATGTCGGTCACGCGGCGGATCGAGCCGACGATCTCTTCCATCGTGTGGCCGGCGTCGTCGACCAGGCGCGTGCCCGACTCGACCTTGTCGACCGAGTCGCCGATCAGCGACTTGATCTCCTTGGCCGCCGCCGCCGAGCGCTGCGCGAGGTTACGCACTTCGCTGGCGACCACGGCGAAGCCGCGTCCCTGTTCGCCGGCACGCGCCGCCTCCACTGCAGCATTCAGCGCAAGGATGTTGGTCTGGAACGCGATGCCGTCGATCACGCTGATGATGTCGACGATCTTCTTCGCGCTGGCGTTGATCTCGTTCATCGTCGACACCACCTCGCCGACGACCTCGCCGCCGCGGCTGGCGATGTCCGACGCGCCGATCGCCAGCTGGTTGGCCTTCTTCGCGTTCTCGGCGTTCTGTTTCACCGTGCCGGTGATCTCTTCCATGCTCGAAGCGGTTTCCTCGAGGCTGGCCGCCTGCTGCTCGGTGCGGCTCGACAAGTTGGCGTTGCCCGATGCGATCTCGCGCGCGGCGGTGTTGATCGCGTCGGTCGACTCCTTGATGTTGCGCACGATGTCGCGCAGCCGTTCGACGGTGGCATTGCTGTCCTGCTTGAGCTGGCCGAACAGGCCGTCGTAGTCGTTGGAGATAGTGCGCGTCAGGTCGCCCTGCGCGAGACTGCCGAGCACCTGCGCGACGTCGTCGAGGCCGCGGCTCGTCACGTCGAGCAACCTGTTCACGCTCTCGCCGAGGAGTTTGAAGAAGCCGGTCTTGCCTTCCAGGCCGATACGCTTGCCGAAGTCGCCGTTGGCTGCGGCGCGCACAATGGTTTCCACCTCGTGCTCGACCTCGATTTCGGCGGTGCGGTCCTGCCACTCGACCACGGTGCCGAGGACCTTGCCGCTGCGCCCGAAAATCGGTATCAGCGTCAGGGTAAAGGAGCGGCCCCCGACCTTGATGTTGGCACGGTGAGTATCGCGCAGCCCCTCGAGCAGCCGTCGCTGGTGTGACGGGTTCTTGTGGAACACGTCGATGCTGCTGCCCAACACGTCACGCACCGAAAACTGCGGCAGATCCTTGCGGATGTCGGACTCGGCCTCGGCCAACATCGCCTGTACCGCCTTGTTCACATAGACGATCTGGGCGTTCGCATCGGCGATCATTACGTTGGTCGCGGCCGCGTCCAGCGCGTTGCGGATACGGATGTTTTCCACCGCGCGCCGGGCGGCATGATCCATATGCGCGAACAGGCTGGTCGTGTCGCCGGCCCTCACCTTCAGCTCGGTCGAGACCTCGCCGGATGCGAGCTCCTGCATCAGCTTGGCCGCGTCGGCCGGCTCGCCGCCGAGCTCGCGCAACAGGCTGCGGGCGATCAGCCAGGCGGCGATCGTGGCGGCGACCACCGCCCCGGCGAGGAGGCCGATCAGCAGCCGGATGCCCGCCGCGGCGCTGTCGACCGCGGCCGCCGCGTTGCTCTTGGCGAGGCCTTCCTCATGTTCGATCAGCGCGTTGATCGCCAACATATAGTTCTTCTGCACTTCGCGCATGGAGCTGAACAGCAGGTCGCGCGCGCCGACACGGTCGTTGCTTTGAAGCAACTGGCGGAAAGTTGCCACCTGCGAATGGAAGGCCCGGTCGGCTTCCACGACGGCCGACTGCAGTTCTTGGCCCTTGGCGTCGGCCGGCACCTGCTTCAGGGCGGCCATCGCCTTGTTTATCGTACTTTCGCCGTCATCGATCTGCTTCTGCTGGCCGGCGATCAGAGCGGCATCTTCGGTCAGCAGGATAGTGCGGACCGCGCGCGCGGTCAGGTTGACGCCGTCTATCACCTTGTTGGCCTCGGACGCGCGCGGAATCTGCACCTTGGCGACCCCTTCGAGCCCGTTCTGCAACGTCCTGATCTGGAAGATGGCGACCAGGATCGCCACCACCATCAACGCGCCCACCAGCCCGAATCCGAGTATCAGGCGGTGTTTGACCTTCATGTTTGCCATCGCTTCCCCCTCCCCTGTTGACTTCATGCCGCGACGCTGGCGTCGATCAGCGCCATCTCATCGCAACCCATCAGTTTTTCGATATCGACGACGATCACCATGCGCTCGGCCAACGTTCCCAGGCCGAGTATGTAAGTGGTGTCGACCGTCGCGCCCAGTTCGGGCGCCGGACGGATCGCGTCGTCGGCCAGCTGGATCACGTCGGACACGCCATCGACCACCACGCCGACGGTGCGCTCGAAGATGTTGAGGATGATCACCACGGTGAACGCGTTGTACTCGACGTCGCCGAGCGCGAACTTCAGCCGCAGATCGACGATAGGAACGATGTGGCCGCGCAGATTCACCACGCCCTTGATGAAGTCCGGTGCGCCGGCGATACGCGTCACCGCGTCGTAGCCGCGGATCTCCTGCACCTTCAGAATGTCGATGCCGTACTCTTCCCGCCCCAGCGCGAACACCAAGAGTTCGCGGCTGCCGGCCGTGACGGCGGCGTGGTCCTGCATGTCGGCCAATGCCATATCGCCTCCTTAATTAGATTCAAGCTCGAGCGGCACCGGCACGCCGGCGCCGCCCTCGCGCAAGCCGCTGCGGACGATAGCGGCCACGTCGAGGATCAGCGCCACCTGGCCGTCCCCGAGGATGGTCGCGCCGGACAGCCCGGTCACCTTGCGATAATGGGTTTCCAGATTCTTTACGACGAACTGCTGCTGGCCGACCAGGTCGTCGACGAGCAGCGCGGCACGGATGCCCTCGCTCTCGACGATGATCAGGATGCCCGCATGCGGTTCGGCGCGCGCGCCGGCGATGCCGCCGAAGAAGGCCGACAGCGACACGATGGGCACGAAATCGCCGCGCATGTTCACCACCCGGCCGCGGCCGGCGACCGAGCGCACCTCGTCGGGCGCAGGCTGCAGCGATTCGAGCACGAAGCCGAGCGGCATCACGTACACCTCGTCGCCGACGCGCACCGACATGCCGTCGAGGATGGCGAGCGTCAGCGGCAGGCGGATGCGCATCGTCGTGCCGTAGTCGGGCAGCGAATCGATCTCGATGCGGCCGCCCATCGCGTGGATGTTCTTCCTCACCACATCCATGCCGACGCCGCGGCCAGACACGTCGGTCACCTCGGCCGCGGTCGAGAAGCCCGCCTCAAAGATCAAGTTCCACACCTCGGCGTCGCTGATGCTGTCGCTGACCGCCATGCCTCGCTCGCGCGCCTTGGCAAGGATGCGTTCGCGATCGAGCCCGGCGCCGTCGTCGTTGACCTCGATCACGATGCTGCCGCCCTGGTGGAAGGCCCTGAGCGTCAGCCGGCCGACCGGCGACTTGCCCTTGGCCCGCCGCACGTCGGGCGACTCGATGCCGTGGTCGAGGCTGTTGCGCACCAGGTGGGTCAGCGGGTCGGACAGCTTTTCGACGAAGCCCTTGTCGAGCTCGGTGTGCTCGCCGACCATCTTCAGCTCGATCTGCTTGTCGAGCTTGCCCGCCAGGTCGCGCACCAAGCGCGGGAAACGGTTGAACACGGAGGTGATCGGCGTCATGCGGATCGACATCACCGCTTCCTGCAACTCGCGGGAGTTGCGCTCGAGCTGGCCGATGCCGTCGAGCAGCCGCTCGTGCAGCACCGGATCGAGTTCGCTGCCGTACTGCTGCAGCATCGACTGCGTGATCACCAGCTCCCCGACCAGGTTGAGCAGCGTATCGACCTTTTCGGTGCTGACGCGCAGCGAGTTTTCCACCGCCGCTCCACCCGCACCGCTACGCTCTGCGCGCGGCACGGCGGCCTGTGTGGCCGGCAGAGCGGAGGGAGAGGATTCGGGCACGGTGACGCCCGGCTCCGCGGCGGCGAACAGGCCGAAGCCGTCCTCCTCATACGCCTGTGCCGCTTCTGCGGAAGGCTCGGCCAACGTGGCCGGCAACGGTTCGAACAGACCGAAACCGTCTTCTTCAAACCAGATCCCGGGCTTCGCGGCGACGGCATCCCGGTCGACTTCAGCCGGCGCGCCATCGACGAACAGGCCGAAGCCGCCGGCCTCGTCGACCCTCCCGCCGAGCACGCGGAACAGGCCGGGCGCGACGGCGAAGGCCAGCGTCTCGGCCACCTCGTCCTCCGACAGGTCCGACGTAAATACCAGCACCCACGGCATCTCGGCCGATTCACCCTGGCGCGCGACCGACACGGCACCGTGTTGGCCGAGCTTGGCAAGCAGCTCGCCCATGTCGACGCCGGCGGCGGTATCGATTTCCACGTACAGCGTATGAACCGTCTCGGCCAGCAGCTTCTCGCCCCCCTGCGGCGCGTCTTCACCCGTCGCGGGATCGGCAAGCTTGGCCGAGCCTACGGCCGGCACAACCCCGGCTTCGTTTGCCGCAGCGCTCCCCTTCGCGTCGCACTGCTCGGCCAACCTGCGCTGCAGGCCGGCCACCCAGGCTGCGTCGGCCGGCTCGCCACCGCGGTGCGCCATCAACAGCGTCTTGAGCGCGTCCTTGCTTTCGAGGCAGACGTCGACCATCGCCGAGGTCAGCACGAGCCGGCCATGTCGGACCCGGTCGAGCAGGTTTTCCATCACGTGGGTGAAGTCGGCGAGGTCGCCGAAGCCGAAGGTCGCCGCACCGCCCTTGATCGAATGCGCGGCGCGGAAGATCGCGTTCAGGTCTTCGGCGTCGGGCGCGGCCAGGTCGACCGCCAACAGCAGCGACTCCATCGCCGCCAGATGCTCTTCGGCCTCGTCGAAAAACACCTGGTGGAACTGCGACATATCAATCAAGGCCAACTCCCTTCCAGAGTAAGAGCCAGGTCAGCCGACCAGCCGCTTGACGACGTCGACCAGCTTCTGCGGGTCGAACGGCTTGACCAGCCAGCCGGTCGCACCGGCAGCGCGGCCGAGCGCCTTCATCTCATCGCTCGACTCGGTGGTCAGCATCAGGATGGGGGTGGCGCCGTAGGAAGGCAGCCGGCGCAGCGACTTGATCAGCGTCAGTCCATCCATGCCCGGCATGTTCTGGTCGGTGAGCACGAGGTCGACCTGGCCGGCCTGCGCCTTGGAGAGGCCGGCGTTACCGTCCGGCGCCTCGATCACCTCGTAACCCGCCCCCTTGAGCGTGAACGACACCATTTGCCGGATCGACGCGGAATCGTCGACGGTGAGAATTTTTTTAGACATTTTGTCTACCCCTTTCAAAACAGCTCGACGCTACCGCTGTTCATCGCCTGCTGGTTAACCGGGTTGTGCTCCATTTTCTGCCTTAGCTCGGCGAGCCGCGCGTCGGCCGAACCGGGCGCGCCGCCGGCGTCTTCCATCGCCTGCACCACGCCTTCGAGCCGCGCGCCGACGTGACCGAGCAGTTGCGTCACCATGTCCTGGAACTGCAGCGAACGGACCGCGCCTCCGACGTGGTGGGCCAGGTCGCCGACGCCGCCGTGCAAGGCGCCGATCGACTCGTTCATGCGTGAGTTGAGCGCTACGATGTGCCCGGAAGTCTCCTCGAGACGCTCTTTGGCCTGCAGCGTGAACATCATGTCCTGCGACGCGAGCTGGTTCAGCAGCCCCCCGGCGTCGTTCACCGACTGGCTGACGGTGTCGACCAGCGTACGGATCTCCTGATTGAAAGAGTCGGTGCGCGCCGAGAGCTTGCGCACTTCGTCGGCGACCACGGCAAAGCCGCGCCCCTGCTCGCCGGCCCGCGCCGCCTCGATCGCCGCGTTCAGCGCCAGCATATTGGTCTGCGAGGTGATCGCGTGGATGTCGTCGAGCACCCGCGTCGCCGACGCGATCTCGCGGCCGATCTTTTCCATCCGTTCGACCAGCCGCATCGCGAGCCGGCTGTTTTGTGCCGTCTTCTCGACGAAACCGCCGAGCGTGCCCTGCACCTCGTCGACGAAACCTTCGAACGTCACGCCCTCAGCGCCGGCGCCGCCGTGCGCCAGTGATTCGGCCACGTCCAGCTGCCTGAGCGTCTCGCGGTGCAGACCGTTGAAGCTGTTCAGCAGGCCGCCGATCGCCTCGTCGAGCAGACTGCGCACCCGCGTCACGTCGCCGTGTGCCAACGCGGCCTGCTCGCCGGCGAATGCCCAGTACTTGGCCTGTTCGTCGTCGACCGCCGCCTCCGTCCCTTGCTCTGCGCTATCGCTCGACGGCGCTTCGGCGCGGGGAGACCAGGCCGAGACCAGCAGGGCGAGCGCGCCGGCCAGCCCGACCGCCCAAGCCGGCAGACCGGTCCAGGCGAGCACGGCCAGCGCAAGCGCCAGCACCGCGGGGAGCGGGCGGAACCTCGATGCGATGGATCGGGACGAGTCATTCATTTTTTTTACTCGTTTTGGATTTAATTATGTATAGAGGCAGTCTTTTTGATTTATCAACCCGTTTTGCACTGCATCATCAATATCTTATTCTCTTTGTCATAAAGTCTGGGGCGGAACACGGCTTTATTTTGCCGTCGCATCAGACCGCCGGCAGGCACAGTTCGAAGCGCGCCCCGCCCTCGGGGCGATTGCCGCACGACACCGTGCCGCCCAACTCCTCGGCCAACCTTTTCACGATCGCGAGCCCGAGACCGGTCCCCCCCGAACGCGTCGTGAAAAACGGTTCAAACACGTGCTCGAACGCCTCGGGTGCGATCCCGGGCCCGTCGTCCTCGATCGAGCAGCACAGGCTTTCGCCATGGCGTTCTAGCGAAAATCCGACTCGCCCACCCTCAGGGCAGTAGTGCAACGCGTTCTCCAGCAGGTTGAGCAGCCCGCCCTGCAAGGCTTTGCGGTCGCCGAGCACGGCGTCGGCCGCGTCGGCATCGCAACGGTATTCGAACGACACCGCCTTGCCGCGGCACTGCGGCTCGATCACCTGGCACACCTCTTCGAACAGCGCGACGACCGGCAAACGCTCGCGCTCTCCGACCTGGCCACGCACGAAGCCGAGCATGTTCTGGATCAGCCCTTCGAGTGCCTTCATGCGCGACAATGACTTGTCGACGAAGCGCTCGCGCTCCTCGTGCGACAGGCCATCGCGCTTGAGGTTGGCCGTGTACAGCATCGCCGTGGCCAGCGGCGTACGCAGCTGGTGCGCGAGGCTGGCCGCCATTCCGCCCATCGCCGCAAGCTTCTGCTGGCGCCCGAGCTCGCAGGTCAGTTCGTACTGGCGGGTCATGTCGTGGATCAGCACGATGGAGCCACCCTGCGCCGGCAGATCCTGGTTCTGCAGGGTCAGCCGGCACGGACGGGCTAGCGTGTCGCAGGTGTACACCTCGGCCACGTCGGTCGGTTTGAAATGGGACGCGACGGTGCTCCAGGGTTGGCCGAGCACCGTCGTACCGAGCCACACTTCCGCCGCCGGATTAAGGTGGGTAATCTCTCCTTCCGGCGAGACTTCGACCACCCCGGCCGGCAACGCGGACAGCAACAGTCCGAGTCGCTCGGCCAGCGCGGCGTTGCGTTCCAGCTGCAGTCGCAACTGGCGGTTGCTCTCCTCGAGCTGGGCGTTCAGCTGAACGACCTGGGCCTCGAGTTGCCGGTAGGCCGTGATCAATTCGCCGGAGATCGCGTTGAACTGTTCGAACGCCGCCTCCAGGCGCATGCGGTCGTCCTGTTCGTTGGAATGGGTACTCATCTATGCTGTAATTTGTAAAAAAGTATTAATCGGTATGATAATTACAAACCGGACCGAAGGGAGTCCTTCCTTGGCGCGATCCCCTGACAAAGGGGCAGCGCCGGGTAGACCGGTTTGAGGCGTATTGCATAGCAGTGCGCCCCGTTCAACAGCGGAGGCTTCAGTGTCAGAGCTACTCAAGAAAATCGACGCCCGCACCAAACTGGCCGGCACGAACAAGTTGGAGATTCTGCTTTTCTCCCTTGGCATGGATCACCGCACCGGGCGCAAGGAAACCTTCGGCATCAACGTTTTCAAGGTGCGCGAGGTGATGCGCACCCCGGAAATCACCTCGGCGCCGGAAATGCCGTCGTCGGTCGAGGGCATGGTCAGCCTGCGCGGCGTGCTGGTTCCGGTGATCGACCTCGCCAAGTACACCGGCGTCGTCAGCGACAGCAAGCCCGACATCATGATCGTGACCGAGTACAACGGCCACACCCAAGGCTTCCTGGTCGAGGCGGTCGACACCATCCTGCGCCTGGACTGGTCGGCGATGCGCGTCCCGCCCGAAATGATCACCAGCCGCATGGGCGGCCTCGTCACCGCTGTCACCGAGCTCGACAAGGGCACGCTGGCGATGATGATGGACGTCGAGAAGGTGCTGGCCGAGACCACACTGATCGACGACGAACACATCTTCATGAGCATCGAGCCGGTCAAGGAAGAACGCATGGTGTTCTATGCCGACGACTCGGTGGTCGCACGCAAGCAGATCGAACGCACGCTGAACGCGATGGGCGTGCGCTCGGGTGTGGCGATCAACGGCTACCGCGCGTGGGAAGAGATGCAGCGCCTGGCGACGCAGGCCGAGCTGTCCGGCCGCAAACTCAAGGACATCCTGCACCTGGTGCTGACCGACGTCGAAATGCCGGAGATGGATGGCTATATGCTGACCAAGATGATCAAGTCCGACCCGCGTTTTGCCGGCATCCCGGTGCTGATGCATTCATCGCTGTCGGGCCAGTCGAACCAGAAGCTCGGCGAATCGGTCGGGGTGGACGCCTACGTGCCCAAGTTCGAACCGCAAAAGCTGTCGATGAAAATCCGCGAAATGCTCGCTATCTGAGCGCCCCGATCACCGAACGCTAAGGACCTGCACCCATGGCCGTCACCGACGCCTCCCTGCTCGCCAGCGTGGACGCCCGCACCAAGCTCGCCGGCTCCAACAAGATGGAAATCCTGCTGTTCTCGTTGGGAACGCGGGAAACCTTCGGCATCAACGTGTTCAAGGTCCGCGAAGTGTCGCAGACGCCGAAAATCACCAAGACACCGAACATGCCGTTCGGCGTCCACGGCGTGCTGTCGCTGCGCGGCAACATCATCCCGGTGATCTCTCTGGCCAAGTTCATCAACCCCGACGCGACCGGTCTGTCGCTCGATACGATGATCGTCACCGAGTTCAACCGCAGCACGCAGGCCTTCCTCGTCGACTCGGTCGACCGCATCATCCGCGTCGACTGGGACAAGGTGCGTGCGCCCGAAAACATGATGAGCAGCGGGTCCGCACAGCACCTAATCACCGCGATCACCGAACTCGAAGACGGCAAGCTGGTGTCCATCCTCGACGTCGAGCAGATCCTCGCCTCCGTCATCGGCGAGACGCGCATCCCCGACCTGCCGAGCGCACAGGTCGACCCGGAACACTACGCCTTCTTCGTCGACGACTCGGTCGTCGCGCGCAAGGAAATCACCAACGTGCTGGAAAAGATCGGCGTCAAGTTCCAGCAGGCGACCAACGGCCGCGAGGCGTGGGAGCGCCTGCAGTTGCTGGCCAGCCGCAACTGGGGCGACGGCGAGAGCCTGCACGACAACCTGAAACTGATCCTGGTCGACGCCGAGATGCCCGAGATGGACGGCTACGTGCTGACCCGTCTGATCAAGTCCGACCCGCGTTTTGCCGGCATCCCGGTAATAATGCACTCGTCGCTATCGTCCAATGCCAACCGCGCGATGGGCTCGAGCGTCGGGGTCGACGCCTACGTCGCCAAGTTCGACCCCATGGTGCTCGCGGAAAGCCTGATTCCTTTCCTGCAACACTAATCGCTACAATGGGCGCCTTCGATCAGCACTAGATAAAAACAGGATCCACCCAGCATGGCAGACAAGAATCTTCGTTTCCTAGTAGTCGACGATTTCTCGACGATGCGCCGCATCGTGCGGAACCTGCTCAAGGAGCTCGGCCTTACCAACGTCGACGAGGCCGAAGACGGCCAGGTCGCGTTGCACAAGCTGAAGACCCAGCACTTCGACTTCGTCGTCTCGGACTGGAACATGCCCAATATGACCGGGATCGAGCTGTTACGGGCGGTGCGCGCCGACGGCCAGATCAAGCACCTGCCGTTTCTGATGATCACTGCCGAAGCCAAGCGCGAGAACATCATCGAGGCGGCGACCGCCGGCGCCAGCGGCTACATCGTCAAGCCGTTCACCGCGGCAACGCTGGAAGAGAAGCTCGGCAAGATCTTCCAGACCATGAACAAATAACCACAAACCGTCATCAAGTTCCGAGGAGAAGCGATCGTGTCTGACCACGTACTGGAAAGCGGAGACTCGCCCGAACTCGAGGCGCTGTTCAACAGCATCGCCTTACAACAGCAAGACACGCAGCACGCTGCAGCCCCGTCGAGCATCGCCCCTCAAGACGCGGAAGACATGCAGAATTCGATGTACTCGCAGATCGGCCACCTCGCGCGCAAGCTGCACGACGCGATGCGCGAGCTCGGCTACGACAAGTCGCTCGAGCGCGTCGCCGAAGCGATTCCCGACGCGAAGGACCGCCTCGCCTACATCGCGACACTGACGGAAAACGCCGCCGAACGCGTGCTCAATGCGACCGACATCGCCAAACCGCTGCAGGACGAGCTCGAGGGCCGCTCCAAGGCTTTGGCCGAGCGCTGGGACCATCTGCACGCCGGCTCGCTGTCGGTCGACGAGTTCAAGACCTTGGCCGAGGACACGCGCCAGTATCTACACTACGTCCCGCAGCAGACGCAGGCAACCGGCGCGCAATTGCTCGACATCGTGATGGCGCAGGACTTCCAGGATCTGACCGGTCAGGTCATCAAGAAGGTGACCTCGATGATCAAGCTTCTCGAAGGCGAACTCTTGACCTTCCTGATCGAGCACTCGCCGTCCGACAAGCGCGCCGAGCTGGGGAGCACCAGCCTCTTGAATGGCCCGGTGGTGAACCCGGCCGGCCGCACCGACGTAGTCACCGACCAGCAGCAGGTCGACGAGCTGCTGGAAAGCCTCGGCTTCTAAGCCTTTACCCGACATAAGTCCCGCGTTCAAAGGAACGGATATGAGCGAATTCGGCGGCATGGACGAGCTGTTGCAAGACTTCCTGATGGAGTCGAGCGAGCTACTGTCCGACGTGGACAACAAGTTGATGGACCTCGAGAAGCGCCCCCATGATCACGCGCTGCTCAACGACATTTTCCGGGGCTTTCACACCATCAAGGGTGGCGCGGGCTTTCTGAACGTGACCGCGATGGTCAACCTCTGCCATCGCACCGAGAACCTGTTCGACAAGCTACGCAACGGCGAGCTGCAGATCTCGTCCGGCCTGATGGACGTGATCCTCGACGCGACGGGCAGCGTGCGCGACATGTTCGGAGCGCTCTCGCAAGCCCGCCAGCCCGCCGATGCCGACCCGGCGCTGATCGCCGCGCTCGACGCCATGCTTGCTGGCGAACCGCCCGCTGCACCGGCCCAGCCGGCGGTTCAGGTGCTCGTCGCCGACGACACGCCCGACTGGAACGCGCTCTACCAGGCCGTCGTCCCGCAGGCGGCGGCGAGCTCGGCCGCCCCCGCGCAACAGGCCGTCGCCGCCGCGCCGGTCGTCATCGCCGAAGTCGTTACCGCCCAGGCCGCGCCTGTACCGGTCGAAGCCCCCAAGGCCGCCAAACCGGCCCCCAAGCCCAGCGGCGGCGGGAATAGCTCGCCTCCGTCCACGCAGGAAAACACCATCCGCATCGACACCGTTCGCCTCGACATGGTGCTCAACCTGTCGGGCGAGATTGGGCTGACCAAGAACCGCCTGACGACGCTACGCACCGAGATCCTGCAGGGCAACACCGGCCAGAACACGCTGCGCTCGCTCGACGAGGCGATCGGCCAGCTCGACCTCCTGGTCGGCGACCTGCAGAACGCGGTGATGTCGACGCGCATGCAACCGGTCGGCCGCCTGTTCCAGAAATACCCGCGCCTCGCGCGCGACCTGGCGCGCCAGCTCGGCAAGGAAGTCGAACTCGTGATCTCCGGCGAGGAGACCGAACTCGACAAGACGATGATCGAGGACCTGAACGACCCGCTGGTGCACCTGGTACGCAACGCGGTCGACCACGGCATCGAGCAGCCGGCCGACCGCATCGCCGTCGGCAAGAAGCCGCAGGCGCTGGTCCAGCTGACCGCCGAACAGGTCGGCGACCACATCTTGATCGAGATCACCGACGACGGCCGCGGCATGAACGCCGACGCGCTGCGTCGCAAGGCGATCGAGAAGGGACTGATCGACGCCGAAACGGCCAACTCGCTCGACGAGAAACAGTGCCTGCAGCTGATCTTCCTGCCCGGCTTCTCGACCAAGGACCAGATCTCCAGCGTCTCGGGCCGCGGCGTCGGCATGGACGTGGTCCGCACCAACATCCAGAAGCTGAACGGCCGCATCGACATCAACTCGATCCCGGGCGAAGGCACGCGCATCAGCGTGTCGCTGCCGCTGACGCTGGCGATCCTGCCGGTACTGGTGGTGCGCGCGTGCAACCAGGCGTTCGCCGTGCCGCTCGCGATGGTGCGCGAGATCATCCCGATCGAGTCCGGCTCCATCCAGGAAGTCTCGGGCCGCCCGACCATCGTCGTGCGCGACGAGATCCTGCCGGTACGCACCTTGTCCAGCCTGCTCGGCTGGGAGGCGACGCAGAAGCCGGGCTTCGGCGTGCTGATGCAGTCGGCCGAGAGGTCGTTCATCCTCGCGATCGACTCCTTCGTCGGCCGTGACGATGTTGTCATCAAACCACTGCAGAATATCCGTCCGAAAGGCGTGGCCGGCGCGACGCTATCCGGCGACGGCTCGGTGGTTCTGGTGCTGGACATGGAAGACCTGTTGAACGGCGAAGGCAACTCGCTCATCGGCAACCGCCTGCACGAACTGATCTCACTCTGACCCCGACTCGAACAGCATGACGACTTCCAGCGCCTTCATCGGCCGCCAGCCCATCCTCAACCGCAACCAGCAGTTGATCGGTTACGAGTTACTGTTTCGGGCCAACGGCGAGGCGCTGGAAATGGGGCGCCACGCCGAACTCGAGGCGGACACGCAGGTGCTGCTGAACACGCTCAACAATATGGGCACCCAGTGGCTGGTCGGCAACAAGCTCGCCTTCCTCAACGTCGGCGAGACCATGCTGATGAGCGAGTTCATCGAGCTCTTGCCGGCGCGCCGTGTCGTGCTCGAACTGTCGGACAAGACCACGCCGAGCAACGAGCTCGTGTCGCGCATCCGCCACCTGCGCACGCTCGGCTTCAGCTTCTCGCTCGACGACTTCCAATTCGAAGACCCGCAGCTGGCTTTCATCGAACAAGCCAGCTACGTGAAACTCGATGCGCAGCTGGACGCCTCCGCCTTCCAGCGCGTCGCCGCCCGCCTGAAGAGCTACCCGGTGATGCGCATCGCCGAGCGGGTGGAAACCTACGAGCAGTTCCAGCTCGCCCGCGCCCTGGGGCTGGACGGCTTCCAGGGCTTCTTCTTCGCCCACCCGGAAACCTTGTCGGCCAAGGTCATTCACCCGACCGTCTCCAACATCCTTGAACTCTTGAACCTGATCCGCCAGGCCGAACCGGTTGGCAAGCTCGAAGCGGTGCTCAAGCGCGACATAGCGCTGTCGTACAAGCTCTTGCGCTACGTCAATTCGGCCGCCGCCGGCCTCAACACGCCGATCAGCTCGTTCTCGCATGCGGTGACGGTGCTCGGCTATCAGAAACTCTATCGCTGGCTGACGCTGCTGCTCGTCACCTCCGGCAGCGAACACACGCCGCCCGCCGCACAAAAGACCGCGATCACGCGCGGCCGCTTCATGGAGCTGATGGGCCAAGCCGCCGGTCAGCCGCACGACACCTGCGACAACCTCTTCGTCGTCGGCCTGTTTTCGCTGCTCGACGTGCTGTTCGACATGCCGATGATGCAGGTGCTCGAACATGTCCAGATCTCCGAAGCGATCCGCCAGGCGCTCGAGCACAAGCAGGGACTGTACGGCGCCTACCTCGAACTGGCCGTCACCTGCGAGCGTCACGATCTGCGCAATATCGAAAAACTCAGCCTCCAGCTCAACCTGTCCGCCGCCGAAATCAACCAGGCGCACTTGACCGCCCTCGCCTGGGTCGAGGAACTCGGCCTATAATCCGGGGTTTGTTCCTCCCGGCTTGTTCCGCCGCATGAAACTCCTGGCCCTCGACACCTCGACCGATCACCTTTCCGTCGGCCTTATGCTCGACGACGCGACGCTCGTCTTCCACGAGCCGGTCGGCCAGCAGCACGCCGAACGCACGCTGCCCGAAATCGGCCGCCTGCTCGCCGAAGCCGGCGTCACGCTCGGCCAACTCGACGCCATCGTCTACGGCCAGGGCCCCGGCTCGTTCACCGGCCTCAGGATTGCCTGCGGCATCGCGCAGGGCCTCGCCTTTTCGGCCAAGCTTCCGCTGATCGGCATTCCGACGCTCGACGCCGTCGCCGCACAGGACGGCAGCGACAAACGGCTCGTCTGTCTCGACGCGCGCATGCAGCAGGTGTTCAGCGCACGCTACGAGAACGGCCTGCGCGTGAGCGACATCACCGTCGGCGCGCCCGAGCTCGTCGAGCTGGACGGTGACGGCTGGACCGGCCTCGGCAGCGGATTCGCCGCCTATCCTGACGAACTGAGCACGAGGCTCGGCCTGCAGCAGGTGCGCGCCGACCTCAAGCCGCATGCCGCCGCCTACCTCGCGCTCGCCGCAACCGGCCGTTACCCGCAGCACGCGGCCGACCAGGCCGAACTGCTCTATATCCGTAACAAGATCGCGCTGACCGCGCGCGAGCAGCAGGCGCGCCGCGGATGACGCTGCGCCCCGCCCTCGCCGCCGAAGCCGAACGGCTCGCCGCGCTCGAAGCGACGGCGACCGTACACGGCTGGCGCGCGCGCCAATATGGCGACTCGTTCGCCGCCGGCCACGACGTGAGCGTGATCGAGAGCGACGGCCAGCCGGTCGGCGTCGCGGTATGGATGCTGGTGATCGACGAGGCCGAACTACTCAATATCGCCGTCGCCCGGCTCTACCAGGGCCGCGGCCTCGGCCGCCGGCTGTTGCAGTCGGTGCTCGCCGATGCCCGCGCGGCCGGCGCACGGCGACTCTTTCTCGAAGTACGCGAGGGCAACGCACCGGCGCGCGCGCTGTATCGCTCGCTCGGCTTCGTCGAAACCGGGCTGCGCAAGAACTACTACCCGGGCGACGCCGGCCGCGAACACGCGGTTTTGATGGAGTGCACGCTATGATGCGCCGCGCGCTGCTCGCCGACGCGATGGGACTGGGTCCGCTGTGGTTGCCGCGCGGCGTCGAGCTCGCCGGCGACGACGAAGCGTGCGAAGTCGCATCGACGCCGGACAGGCCGGCCGCCGCCATCGCGCCGGGCAGAACGCCGCTCCCGTCGACACCCGGCAGCGCCTCGCCGCTTCGCGAAGCGCTGCTGTCTAAGGTCCAGGGCCATTCGCGCCCTGCCCCCTCGGCCGTCGCACAAGCGGATACCCCGTTCAAAATCGTCGAGCGCACCACACTGGGCTCGGCCAAGGTCGAGATCGCCGCGCTGGACTGGGCCGGACTGCAGCAGGCGGTTTCCGTCTGCCAGCGCTGCCGGCTGTGCGAGACGCGCACCCAGACCGTGTTCGGCCGCGGCGCAGAGCGCGCACGTCTGATGATCGTCGGCGAAGCGCCCGGCGAGAACGAGGACAAAGAGGGCCAGCCCTTCGTCGGCCGCGCCGGGCAGTTGCTCGAGAACATGCTCGCGTCGATTTCACTCAATAGCGAATCCGACGTCTTCATCACCAACGTGCTCAAGTGCCGTCCGCCGGGCAACCGCAACCCGGCCGGCGACGAGATCGCGTCGTGCCAGAACTACCTGTTGGCGCAGATCGATCACGTCAGGCCCGACCTGATCCTCGCGCTCGGCCGCTTCGCCGCCCAGACGCTGCTCGAGAGCACCGAAACCATCGGCCGCCTGCGCGGTCGCGTGCACCGCTACCGCGACATTCCGCTCATCGTCAGCTACCACCCCGCTTATCTGTTGCGCAACCAGCCGGACAAGGCCCGCGCCTGGCAGGACCTGACGCTGACGCGCCGCACGCTGATCCAGTTGGCCGCAAGCTGATCGACCCCATAAAAAAGCTCGGCCAACCCTGAAACAGGTTGGCCGAGCTTTTATTGGCGGGCGCCATAAAGCAAAAACCCTTCGCCGTGCACCAGCGAAGGGTTCTTTTACTACCGATGAAACCCGCTCACTTGAGCTTGGTTTCTTTGTACGCAACGTGCTTGCGGGCGACGGGATCGTACTTCTTGATCTCCATCTTTTCCGGCATAGTCCGTTTGTTCTTGGTAGTGGTGTAGAAATGGCCGGTACCGGCAGTCGATTCCAGTTTGATCTTGTCGCGCATGATCTCGCTCTTTCTAAATTAGCCGGATCAGATTTCGCCGCGGGCGCGCAGATCGGCCAGGACTACTTCGATACCCACTTTGTCGATAGTACGCAGGCCCGCGTTCGAGACACGCAGACGGACCCAGCGGTTTTCGCTTTCCACCCAGAACTTGCGGTATTGCAGGTTCGGCAGGAAACGACGTTTCGTTTTGTTGTTGGCGTGGGACACATTGTTCCCGGTCACCGGACGCTTGCCGGTAACTTTGCAAACTCGCGCCATGGTTAATCACTCCCAAAACCGGTAAAAGCGGCTTTATACCATGAAAACTCGCGACAGCTCAAGTCTTCGCGCTTGCGAAAACAAAGGGATGCACCCGTCACTGGCTTCGCGCCAGGCGCCATGCAGTACGCATGCTACTGTCGGGCCGCCGCGCCAAGGCCGTGCAAAACGCACCGGTTTCGAGTTAAAATCTCGGATTCCATCAGGTTTATATTCCCATGACCAAGTACATCTTCGTTACCGGCGGCGTGGTCTCTTCCCTGGGTAAGGGCATCGCCGCCGCGTCTATTGCCGCCATTCTGGAATCGCGCGGGCTGAAGGTCACCATGCTGAAGCTCGACCCGTACATCAACGTCGATCCGGGCACCATGAGCCCGTTCCAGCACGGCGAAGTCTTCGTGACCGAAGACGGCGCGGAGACCGACCTCGATCTGGGTCACTACGAGCGCTTCATCCACGCCAAGATGAAGAAAAGCAACAACTTCACCACCGGCCAGGTCTACGAATCGGTGATCACCAAGGAACGCCGCGGCGACTACCTCGGCGGTACCGTGCAGGTGATCCCGCACATCACCGACGAGATCAAGCACAAGGTGCGTGAAGGCGCGGGCGACGTCGACGTCGCCGTCGTCGAGATCGGCGGCACGGTCGGCGACATCGAATCGCTGCCCTTCCTCGAGGCGATCCGCCAGCTGCGCTCCAACCTCGGCCGCAAGAACACGCTGTACGTGCACCTGTCGTACGTGCCGTTCATCGCCACCGCCGGTGAGATCAAGACCAAGCCGACGCAGCACTCGGTGCGCGAACTGCGCGAGATCGGCATCCAGCCGGACATCCTCTTGTGCCGCATGGACCGCGAGCTGCCGGAAGACGAAAAACGCAAGATCGCCCTCTTCTGTAACGTCGAAGAGAACGCGGTGATCGGCTGCTACGACGCCGACAGCATCTACCAGGTGCCGGCGATGCTGCACGCTCAGGGCATCGACGACATCATCTGCGAACAGCTTCAGCTCGAACTGCCGAAGGCCGACCTGTCGGTCTGGAACGGCATCATCGACGCGATCCAGAACCCGGACCATGAGGTCAACATCGCGATGGTCGGCAAGTACGTCGACCTGACCGAATCGTACAAATCACTGTCCGAGGCGTTGAAACACGCCGGCGTGCACACGCGCACCCAGGTCAACATCCACTACGTCGACTCGGAAGAAGTCGAACGCAACGGCTGCACCGCGCTCAAGGGCATGGACGCGATCCTGGTGCCGGGCGGCTTCGGCAAACGCGGCGTCGAGGGCAAGATCAAGGCGGTGAAGTATGCCCGCGAACACAACATTCCCTACCTCGGCATTTGCCTCGGCATGCAGATCGCGCTGATCGAATATGCACGCGACGTCGCCGGCCTCGAAGGCGCGAACTCGACCGAGTTCGACCTCGATACCGACTACCCGGTGGTCGCGCTGATCGACGAGTGGGTGAACCACGACGGCAAGATCGAGACCCGCGACGAGAACTCCAACCTCGGCGGCACGATGCGCCTCGGCGGCCAGGGCTGCGACCTGAAGCCGGGCTCGCTCGCCGCGCGCATCTACGGCAACGAGCAGATCGTCGAACGCCATCGTCACCGCTACGAAGTGAACAACCACTACGTACCGCGTCTCGAAGCGGCCGGGCTGACCATCAGCGGCGTGTCCGCCGGTCACGAGAAGCTGGTCGAGACGGTCGAACTGCCGGATCACCGCTGGTTCTTCGCGTGCCAGTTCCACCCTGAATTCACCTCCACGCCGCGCGACGGACACCCGCTGTTCATCGCCTACGTGAAGGCGGCGCTCGACTACCAAGCCGAGAAGGCCCAGTAATACCAGCAACGGGCGGATCTTCCGCCCGTTTTGGCACGCTCAAGGAGGCTGTATGCAACTGACCGGTTTTGAAGTGGGAATCGACAAGCCGCTGTTCCTGATCGCCGGCCCGTGCGTGATCGAGAGCGAGCAGATGGCGCTCGATACCGCAGGACAGCTCAAGGAGATCGCCGCGGCGCTCTCCATTCCCTTCATCTACAAGTCGAGCTACGACAAGGCCAACCGCTCGTCGGGCAAGTCGTTCCGCGGCCTGGGCGTCGACGAGGGTCTCAGAATCCTCGCCGAAGTGAAAAAACAGATCGGCGTGCCGGTGCTGACCGACGTGCACACCGAGGCCGAAGTGCCGGCAGTGGCGAGCGTCGTCGACGTGCTGCAGACGCCGGCCTTCCTCGCGCGCCAGACCGACTTCATCCGCGCCGTCGCGCAAAGCGGCCTGCCTGTGAACATCAAGAAGGGCCAGTTCATGGCCCCCGGCGACATGAAGAACGTGATCGACAAGGCGCGCGACGCCGCCGTCGAAGCCGGCCTGTCGGCCGACCGCTTCATGACTTGCGAGCGCGGCGCGTCGTTCGGCTACAACAATCTGGTGTCGGACATGCGTTCGCTCGCCATCATGCGCGAAACCGGCTGCCCGGTGGTGTACGATGCCACCCATTCGGTCCAGCTGCCCGGCGGGCAGGGCACCGCGTCCGGCGGTCAGCGCGAGTTCGTTCCGGTGCTGGCGCGCGCGGCGGTCGCCGCCGGGATCGCCGGCATCTTCATGGAGACGCACCCGAATCCGCGCGAGGCGCTGTCCGACGGCCCGAACGCCTGGCCGCTCGGCCAACTCAAGTCTTTGCTCGCCACGCTCAAGGAGATCGACGCGCTGGTGAAATCCGGCCCGCTCCCCGAGCACGGCGCACTGTAAGACCCGGCGCCCCAGCACGTTGGCCGAGCCCGGCCAAGCCTGGGGCGGCGGGAGGTCCAAACCTTAAAGGAAGGGGAAACGAATGAGTTCGATCATCGATGTGGTCGCCCGCGAGATTCTGGATTCGCGCGGCAACCCCACCGTCGAAGCCGACGTATTGCTCGAATCGGGCGTGATGGGCCGTGCGGCCGTGCCGTCCGGCGCCTCCACCGGTGCCAAGGAAGCGCTGGAACTGCGCGACGGCGACAAGGCGCGCTACCTCGGCAAGGGCGTGCTCAAGGCCGTCGAGAACATCAACACCGAAATCTGCGAAGCGATCATCGGCCTCGATGCCGCCGACCAGACCTTCATCGACAAGACCCTGCTCGACCTGGACGGCACCGACAACAAGGGCCGCCTCGGCGCCAACGCCCTGCTCGCCGTGTCGATGGCCGTGGCCCGCGCCGCCGCCGAAGACGCCGGCCTGCCGCTGTACCGCTACCTCGGCGGCGCCGGCCCGATGAGCCTGCCGGTGCCGATGATGAACGTCATCAACGGCGGCGCGCACGCCAACAACACGCTCGACATCCAGGAATTCATGGTGATGCCGGTCGGCGCCAAGACCTTCCGCGAAGCGCTGCGCTGCGGCGCCGAGATCTTCCACGCATTGAAGAAGATCTGCGACGACAAGGGCTACGCGACCACCGTCGGCGACGAAGGCGGCTTCGCCCCCAACCTCGCCACCCACGAAGACGCGATCAAGCTGATCCTCGAAGCGATCGACGCCGCCGGCTACGTCGCCGGCCAGGACGTGATGCTGGCGCTGGACTGCGCGTCGTCCGAGTTCTACAAGGACGGCAAGTACCACCTGACCGCCGAAGGCCTGTCGCTGACGTCGGAACAGTTCGTCGACTACCTCGAGACGCTGGTCAACAACTATCCGATCATTTCGATCGAAGACGGTCTCTCCGAACACGACTGGGACGGCTGGAAGGTGCTGACCGATCGCCTCGGCAAGCGCATCCAGCTGGTGGGCGACGACCTGTTCGTCACCAACCCGGCCATCCTCGCGCAGGGCATCGAGCAGGGCCTCGCGAACTCGCTCTTGGTGAAAGTGAACCAGATCGGCACGCTGTCCGAAACGCTGAAGGCCGTGGATCTGGCGAAACGCTCGGGTTACACCAGCGTGATGAGCCACCGTTCGGGCGAGACCGAAGACAACACCATCGCCGATCTGGCCGTCGCGACCAACTGCATGCAGATCAAGACCGGCTCGCTGTCGCGTTCGGACCGCATGGCCAAGTACAACCAGCTGCTCCGCATCGAGGAAGAGCTGGGCGACGCCGCCTACTATCCGGGCCGTTCGGCCTTCTACCACCTGAAGTAAGTCGATGCGCTGGCTGACCCTGATCCTCGCAGCGCTGCTGCTGTCCCTGCAATGGCCGCAATGGTTCGGCAAGGGCAGCTGGCTCAGGGTCTGGCAACTCGACAAGCAACTCGTGGCACAGCGGGCGAGCAACGAAACGCTGCTCGCCCGCAACCTGGCGTTGACCGCCGAGGTGCGCGACCTGAAGATGGGCACCGACGCCATCGAGGAACGCGCCCGCAACGAGCTTGGCATGATCCGGCAGGGTGAGGTATTTTTCCAGTTGCTGGATCCGGCAAGCCACCCTCCCCGCTGACGCGCGGCTCGCGGCCTAAGCCGCCCGGGCGACCGTCCCCTTGACCGGACCCCGCTTTCCCGACGATAAGCATTGAAAATAACAAGCAATATAGGCGACCGAGTCAGGGCGATGACGACCAACAACCCTATCGATGCCGCGCGGGAAACGCTGAAACAGCTGACCGCGCGCAAACTCCTTCCCACCCCGGAAAACTTCGAGCGGATCTACCACGAGCTCACCCATACGCCGATCGAGCGCGAGAGCAAGCTCGGCCGGCAGATGCTGCACGCGCTCGAGACGCTGAACGGCCAGCAGCCGGGCGCCCGGCCGCTGCTTGCCCGCCTGAAGCAGGCGATGGAAGACGCCCGCTGGGAGCAGGTGCCGCAGCTGGTGATCGACTACGTGCGCCAGAGCCAGCACGACAAGGCGCTGTCGCGCCCGTGGGGTCAGCTGATCCACGAACTGGTGCGCCAATGGGATCTGCGGCAGAGCGACCTGCCGCAACACCATAAGCAGGCGGCACTCGATCGCGTGCTGGTCAACTTCGGCAATCAGCCGGATGAACTGAACCGCACGCTGCACAATCTGCTGCTGAACTGGACGGTGCCGCCGGCGCAGCGCGGCGGCGGCGAACCCGCGCCGGTACCCGAGAAGGCCGCGCCGCCGGTGGCCGAGAACCACGGCTGGCAGCAATGGAAGAAGACGCTCGGCTTCGTCCTCAAGCAAGGCATCGAACCGCAGCTGACCGGCCACCCCAAACTGATCGAACAGCTCGCCACCCTGGGTGAGGAGCTCTCGGGCGTCGTCGACGAGACGGCGCTCGACCGCTTCGTGCCCCGCTTACGCGCCTTCATGATCAAGATGGAGCTGAACGCGGTCCAGGAAGATAGGCTGGTGCACGGCCTGTCGAACCTGCTCAAGCTGGTGCTCGACAACATCGCCGAACTGAACCGCTCGGACAACTTCCTCGTCGGCCAGATCGACAGCCTGCAGGCGGTGCTCGCGCAAGAGCCGCTGTCGATGCAGCAGATCTACCAGCTCGAGACCTCGCTCAAGGAGGTGATCCGCAAACAGGGGGTGCTGAAAAGCCCGCTGGACGAGGCCGCCAGCTCCTTGCGCGCCTTGCTCGACCGCTTCCTCGCACGCCTGGCGACGATGAGCGACAGCACCGGCGAATTCCAGGCCAAGATCAGCCGCCACAGCGAACAGCTGAAGGCCACGCGCAACGTCGACGACCTGGGCGCGATCATCGGCGCGCTGCTCGAGGACACGTCGGCGATGCAGCTCAACCTCCACCAGTCACGCGACGAACTCTTGTCGGCGCGCGAGCAGGTGTCATCGGCCGAGGTGCGCATCAAGGAACTCGAGACCGCACTCGAGGCGACCAGCGCCAAGGTGCGCGAGGACCAGCTGACCGGCGCGTACAACCGCCGCGGCCTGATCGAGCACTTCGAGCGCGAGATCAGCCGCGCCGAGCGCACCAGCCAGCCCTTGTGCCTCGCGCTGATCGACGTCGACAATTTCAAGCAGCTGAACGACCGCTACGGCCACCTCGCCGGCGATGACGCGCTGAAATACCTGGTCGACGTGATCCGCCACAACGCGCGCCCGACCGACGTCGTCGCGCGCTACGGCGGCGAGGAGTTCGTCATCCTGCTGCCCGACACGCCGGTCGACGAGGCGATCCAGATGCTGCAGCGGCTGCAGCGCGAGCTGACGCGCACCTTCTTCCTCGCCAATAGCGACCGGCTGGTGATCACCTTCAGCGCCGGCGTCGCCCGCTGGCACCTGGGCGAACGCGACTGCGACGTGATCGAGCGTGCCGACCAGGCGATGTACCAGGCCAAGCTGGCGGGCAAGAACCGCGTCTGCTCGGCCGAGGACAACAGCCTGACCCTGGCGGCCGAACGTTAGCCGCGCGGCGGAGCGGCGCAGACAGGAACCCTTCTGCGCTAGCTAGCGCAGATACGAAAAAAACTTGGCCGAGCCCCGGGGCTCGGCCAAGCTTTGATCGACGGACGTGCGGATCAGGCGTCGGCCACGCCGCCGCCCTTCTTCACCGCGCGACCGGCCTCGGCGCGCTGTCGTCGCACGGCCTTCGGGTCGGCCAAGAGCGGACGGTAGATCTCGACGCGGTCGTGCGCGCGCAGCACGGTATCGGCGCGCACCGCCTTGCCGAACACGCCGAGCCTGAGGTCGTTCAGCTCGATCTCGGGAAACTGCTCTGCGATGGCCGAGGCCCGCACCGCCGCTTCGGCGCTCGTGCCGGCGGCGACCGCCAGCTTGACGATTGCCTGCTTGCCGGGGCGAGCGTACGCGACCTCGACGTCGATAGAGGCACCGGGCTTGTCAGTCATCGCCGTAGACCTTGTCCGCCTCGCGGATGAAGGCATCGACCAGCGTGCCCGAGATGTGGCCGAACACCGGGCCGATGAGCTTCTCCAGGATCTTGCTCGAGAACTCGTAACGCAGCGTGAATTCGACCTTGCAGCCGATATCGCCGAGCGCGTGGAAGTGCCAGCGCCCTTCCAGGTGCCGGAACGGTCCCTCGACCAGTTCCATCGTGATGGCGCTGTGCGGCTCGTTGGTGTTGCGGGTGGTGAAGTGCTGGCGGATCTTCAGGTAGTCGATGTGCAGGCTGGCGACCAGCTGGCGGCCGTCGCGGCCGTGCACCTCGGCCTTGCTGCACCAGGGCAGGAAACGCGCATAGTGCTCGACGTCGTCGACGAGGCGGAACATCTGCTCGGGCGAGTGCGCCACGAGAACGTTTTTCTCGACTACAGGCATGGTAAGGCGTCGGACAAAGTCGCTAACATACCCGAATGGAGCAGGCCAGCCAAGGCTGAGCCCCCTTTCCCTCCGCCCTTCGACGATGACATTGCCCCTTCCCACCCTGCTGTTCATGACCATCCTGTCGTCGCCGTCGAACGGGTTGCGACACACGATGCGGCCGCCCAAGAAGCCGCGAAACCGCCCGCCGCGAAACCGCGTCGGCAAGCGCCTGAATTGGCTGGCAACTTTGGCTAGCGCCGCGAATTTGCTACAATTGCGGATTCTCCGGAACCCGTACCCGACCCCATGAGCATCACGGACAACCGCAAAGCCTTTCACGACTACTTCATCGAAGAGCGTTTCGAGGCCGGCCTGGTGCTGGAAGGCTGGGAGGTCAAATCGATCCGAGCCGGGCGCATCCAGCTGAAGGAAAGCTACGTCAACTGGAAGAACGGCGCGTTCTGGCTGATCGGCTGCCACATCACCCCGCTGACTTCGGCCTCCACCCACGTTCACCCCGACCCGACACGGCCGCGCAAGCTGCTGTTGAACCAGTCCGAGATCAACAAGCTGATCGGCAAGGTCGAACGCGCCGGCTACACACTGGTCGCGCTCAACCTGCACTACACCAAGGGCCGCATCAAGAGCGATATCGGCCTGGCCAAGGGCAAGAAGCAGCACGACAAGCGCGACAGCACCAAGGAGCGCGAGCTCGACCGCGAGAAGCAGCGCTATCTGCGCGACAGGGGTTGAGGACGATGAAGAACGCTTCCTGGCCCATCGTGCTGATCACGCTCGGCTCCTTGTGGTTCCTCAAGAGCACCGCGCTGTTGCCCGACACGTCGACCGTGCTCGCGCTGCTCTTGGCCACCGCCGGCGTCGGCCTGTTCCTGCTCGACGGGCTCAACAAGGGCTCGCTCGTCAGCGCGCCGCTGTTGATCTACGCCGGCGCTGCGGTTTTTCTAAACGACCGCTACGGTCTGCGCTTCAGCCACGTGTTCTCGCTCGGCATGGTGCTCGCCGGCATTCTGATGCTGATCGCGCAGAGCACCCGCATCCCGTCGCGCGGCAGGCGCCGCCGCCTCGCTCCGCCCCACGATTCGCAATAGCCGGCCGGCACGGCCGTCTCAAAAGGTAAAGACATGGACAAAATCCTGATTCTCGACTTCGGCTCGCAGGTGACCCAGCTGATCGCCCGCCGCGTGCGCGAGGCCCACGTCTACTGTGAACTGCACCCGTACGACATGCCAATCGACGAGATCCGCGCATTCGGCCCGAAAGCGATCATCCTGTCCGGCGGCCCGAACTCGGTGTACGAATCCGACTACCAGGCCGACCCGGCGCTGTTCGAACTTAACGTGCCGGTGCTCGGCATCTGCTACGGCATGCAATGGATGGCGCAGGCGCTCGGCGGCAGGGTCGAATCGGGCAGCGTGCGCGAATTCGGCTATGCCGAAGTGTTCACCGTCGCCGACAGCCTGTTCGGCGGCATCTTCGACAAGACCTCGCCGACCGGCGAACACCTGCTCGAAGTGTGGATGAGCCACGGCGACAAGGTCACCCGCCTGCCCGAAGGCTTCATCGTCATCGGCAACAACCCGGCCTGCCCGGTCGCCGCGATGGCCGACGAAAAGCGCCACTTCTACGGCATGCAGTTCCACCCGGAAGTGACGCACACCAAGAAGGGCCGCGAACTCTTGCACCGCTTCGTGCTCGAGATCGCCGGCTGCAAGCCGTCGTGGACGATGCCGAACTACATCGACGAAGCGGTGACCAAGATCCGCGAACAGGTCGGCGACGAGGAAGTCATCCTCGGCCTGTCGGGCGGCGTCGATTCGTCGGTCGCGGCCGCGCTGATCCACCGCGCGATCGGCGACCAATTAACTTGTGTATTTGTCGACCACGGCCTGCTTCGCCTTAACGAAGGCGAGATGGTGATGGACATGTTCGCCAGGAACCTCGGCGTGAAGGTGATCCGCGTCAACGCCGAAGCCGACTTCATGGGCAAGCTCGTCGGCGTCACCGACCCGGAAGCCAAGCGCAAGATCATCGGCGCCGAGTTCGTCGAAGTGTTCCAGACCGAGTCGGGCAAGCTGACCAACGCCAAGTGGCTCGCGCAGGGCACCATCTATCCGGACGTGATCGAATCGGCCGGCGCCAAGACCAAGAAGGCGCACACGATCAAGAGCCACCACAACGTCGGCGGCCTGCCGGAGACGCTGAACCTGAAGCTGCTCGAGCCGCTGCGCGAGCTGTTCAAGGACGAAGTGCGTGAACTGGGCGTCGCGCTCGGCCTGCCGCACGGCATGGTCTACCGCCACCCGTTCCCGGGCCCGGGCCTCGGCGTGCGCATCCTCGGCGAAGTGAAGAAGGACTACGCCGACCTGTTGCGCCGCGCCGACGCGATCTTCATCGAAGAGCTGCGCAACACCAAGGATGAAAACGGCATCAGCTGGTACGACAAGACCAGCCAGGCGTTCGCCGTGTTCCTGCCGGTGAAGTCGGTCGGCGTGATGGGCGACGGCCGCACCTACGAATACGTGGTAGCGCTACGCGCCGTCGTCACCAGCGACTTCATGACCGCGCACTGGGCCGAACTGCCGTACTCGCTGCTAGGCCGTGCGTCGAACCGCATCATCAACGAGGTGCGCGGCATCAACCGCGTGGTGTACGACGTTTCGGGCAAGCCGCCGGCGACGATCGAGTGGGAATGATCTAACGTCTATTCCTAGCCTTTCACGACTATTCAAAAACCCAGCGAGACGCCTGTCTTTGCTGGGTTTTTGTTTGCCTGTCTATTCACGCCTATTCATTGAAAGCCACTTTTTTTACCGGTATTCTAGTCGGTATTTTTTATCCGACTCATCGACGACCAATGCCATACCGTCAACACACCAAGCGAAGCATGACGGTAAAAATTCAGCACGAATCCAGCATTGGCGCGGCTTTAAGACCAATTTACGTCACCATGGTCGATGACGGTAAAACCACGCTTTCGGAAGACGGTATACGTGCTGACAGACACCAAGCTGAAGAACCTCAAGTCACAAGAGAAGCTGTACAAGGTCGCGGACCGCGACGGTCTATACGTGGCGGTATCGCCTGCGGGTACCGTCACCTTCAGGCTGGATTACAGGCTAAATGGGCGCAGGGAGACGCTGACTATCGGCCGCTACGGCCCGGCGGGCTTGACGTTGGCCGAGGCGCGCGAGAAGTGCATGGAGGCGAAGAAGGCGATCGCGCAGGGTACGTCGCCTGCCAGGCAGAAGCAGCGCGGTAAACAGCAAATCCGCGAGGCGAAGACCTTCGGCGAATTTACCGTCAGGTGGCTCAAGGATTACCGCATGGCCGAGAGCACCAAGGCCATGCGCGAGAGCATTCTCGACCGCGACATCCTCCCCGTCTTCAAGAACCGGCTGCTGGCCGAGATCACCGCGGAAGACCTGCGCGCGCTGTGCGACAAGATCAAGGATCGCGGAGCGCCGGCGACGGCCGTGCACGCGCGCGAAGTGATCGGGCAGATTTACCGCTTCGCCATCGAGCGCGGCCAGAAGGTGCCGAACCCGGCCGACGAGGTCAGCGCGTCGTCGATCGCCGTCTTCAAGCCGAAGGATCGCGCGCTCTCCCCGGACGAAATCCGCATCTTCTTCTCGCAGCTCGAGCACGTCGGCACGCTGCCTACCATCAAGCTGGCGCTGCGCCTGGTGCTACTGACGATGGTTCGCAAGGGCGAGCTGCTGCTCGCGACCTGGCCCGAGGTAAACTTCACCGACTCGGTGTGGACGATTCCGGCTGAACGGATGAAGGCGCGCCGGCCGCACAACGTCTACCTATCGCAGCAGGCATTCGACATCATGGTGGCGCTCAAGACCTGCGCCGGCGGCTCGAACTACCTGCTGCCGTCGCGCTATGAGGCGGACAAGGGGATGTCGAACGCGACGCTGAACCGCGTGATCGACGTGACGGTAGAACGGGCGAAAAAGGAAGGATTGCCGCTAGAAGATTTTACAGTACACGATCTGCGCCGGACGGCGTCAACGCTGCTGCACGAGGCAGGATTCAGCAGCGACTGGATCGAGAAGTGCCTGGCGCACGAACAGCGCGGCGTGAGGGCGGTTTACAACAAGGCGGAGTACGCCGAGCAGCGCCGCGACATGCTGCAGCAGTGGGCGGATATGGTAGATGGCTGGATCGCCGGCGCCGGTGCCAAGCCGAAGGCTTGACTGCCCCTGCTTCTACGGGGTGGACAGCGACAAGTGACAGGGAATACGGTCACTCCTGCGGGGAAGTTGGTGATGACGGCACCCAGAAATCATACTCGCTGTTCTGATGCTGCAGAAACCGGTCAACCTCGGAGTTCGGACCCGGCCGGTAGTACGTCGGCGGGTTAATGGAGCAGACTTTGAACAGCCGCGCGATGAGTGCATCCACCTTGCCCACGTTCAGCACGTATTCGGGCGATATCTTGTGCTCCTCCTGAGTCTCCTCATCTAGTATCTGTGCGACTGGGGGCGGCTCCCCGGCGCCCCACACAAGAGCTATCCCCGCCCCCTCGATGAGCATTTTGTCGGGGTAACGGATTACCTCGAAGCGGTGGAGGGCCTCGATTATTTGGTCGAAGCCGGACAGGTCCTCGTCGAGATTTATTTCCTTGAACTTGTTCCACGCATTGACGAGGGAGTGGCTGTACGGCTTCTGAGCAAGTTCACGAGGAGAAATCGCCCTGGTTAGATCCCCCTTCAGCAGCATCTCCACCGCGTGATGAAACAGGTTGCCGGCGACCGGCATCAACTGGCCTATGGAGGCGGCACGGGCAGCAATGTAGTACTGCATCCCCGTGCCAAAGAAGTGCATCTGAATTTTCGGGTCGATAGCGCACATGGCATATTCTCTCGCAAGTTCACAGGGCAATAGACGCACGAGGGGCGTAGAAGGTTCGTGCAAGCGCCTGCCACTACCCACCGGCGTGATCATGCCGCGTCTCTGACCGGACGGGATTTGCGCTGGCGCACGTCCGGTGCCGGCGCCTTCTCGACGTCGTTCGATGCCCCCTTGCGGGCCTCGATCCATGCCTCGACCTCGGCCAGATCCCAAACCACGCAACGAGACGTCAGGGCGAAGCGCTTCGGAAAATCCCCTCGCTGCTCCAGCCGGTAAATCGTCGAGTCCGACATGGGGACCATTTTGCGCAGCTCGTCGCGCCGGATGGTGCGTTTCATGTCCATTTCTTAGCCCTTCATCCTGGCGCCGGCTTCTTCCAGCGCGATCACAATCTCGGTCGTCCTGACCACGGTTTTCACTTCGTACACGTCCATCTGGCGGTAGAGCTCGCGACAGCGGTTGATGACGGCGTAGGCCGCGTCGATCTCCGCCATTGTCATGAGCTCGCCGTCGTCGAGCTTTCGTCCGAGCTCGCAAAGCGGCGTGAGGTCCAGACCCAGCGAGAAGCGACGGTCGAGTCGCTGCCAGCAGTCGATCCAGCCGGCCAGCGCCGGGCCGATCTGATACCAGTTCCTTTCGACATCGCGCATCGCTGCGACGCCACTCATCTCGCTGACTTCACCTTGGCGCATCTCATCGAACATCCAGTCGATCGGAGCGAACACCTGGTGCACCTCGGCCAACGTCGGCCGGTTCGGGCCGGTGTAGCGGCGCCGCGGGGGCATGGCCGGCTTTGTGCGCGCGGCGCTGCGGCGTTGGGTGCGGTTCATGCGGCAATCCTTTCTCGCTTCGGCACCGCGGAGAGAGCCACCACGATGCGGTCCCACAGCTGCTTGCCGGTCTCGTCGCACTGGTCGCGGCTGGCGCCAAGCCATGTCTGGAATATGCGCAGCAGCTCGAAAGTCTCATCCGTCGCGGCAGCGGCTTGCTGGCTGTCAATTGGCTTTTCCGCCAATGCGAAGTCATCTGCGGCGGCTGTCCAAATCTCCTTGATCGTCGACCAGGTGACGGGGACTTGCTGTACGTACCGCACTTCGCCGCCGCACACCTCGCAGTCGTCCTGCGGCTCGTCGAAATCGCAAGCGCTGCAGGTCTGCTCAATCTCTTCACAGAACACGCCAGACAGCAGGGTCTTGGCGCCGATCTCAGCGGTCAGGCGCCGGGGCAGAATGGCGTAGCCAGCCGGCACCGCGACGGTCAGCGCCTCGGCGATCGCGTCGATCACCCAGTCGTGCGGCTGGAACGGTTCGGCGTAATAGCTCTGCGGCTTCAGGGCCGCGTGTTTGCGCGCCAGTTCAAGCGCGAGTTGCTTTTTGTCAGTCATGACATGCCTCATCGGGATCGCGCATACCGGCCATCACGGCCGCCGCGTAGCGGCTATGGCCATCCTCCAGGTAGGCGCGGTACAGGTCATAGTCGCGGCGTCCGTCATTCCAGCCGTGCATGTAGTACGGCTGGTCGCGGTGTTCTTCGACGGGTTGCTGGCCGGCGTGGGCGTGTTTGTGGCCGAGGTCGTAGAAGTCGGTCATGCGGTGACGCCTTTCGTGATGGTCTCCACCCGGGCCATGCCCAGCAGCTGGCGCGCGTCGTCGCGCACCCACGGGCCGACGGCGTAGCCGTGGCGCTCGGGGTCGAGGCAATCGGTGATGAAGCGGTGGCGGGCGGCCTGCTCGCGGGCGGTTTCATGCAGCAGCGCGCGCAGCGTGATCAGGTATTGGGCCTGTGAGATCGCGTCCTTCAGTGCATGGTGTGCGACCGGCGCGGTGTCGCGGTAGCTGGGGGAGTCTTGGCCGAGCCGTGCGAGCGCGTCGCGGTAGCCGTCCTCGAGGCTGCGGTGGTCGCGTTCCTGCCAGTAGCGCCACGGCCGGGGCATGCCGAAGTGGTCATAGTGGTAGGTCATGATCGCGCAGTCGAACGACGCGGCACGGGCGACAACGATCACCTCGTTCGGGTCGCGGCCGGCGGTGATACCGTCGATGGCTTCGTGCAGGCTCATCAGTGCGGGGCGCAGCGGGGTGTCGCCGCCCTCGATCTCAGCACGGGCCTCGGCGGGTTGTTTGGCCCACCATTCGAGTGTCGCCTGATCGGCCTTGCCGACCTGCAGCGCGCTCTCGCGCTCGATACGGGAGTAGCAGGTAGCAACCGGCTCGGCCGGGGCGTCCAGCTCGAACGCGGCCATGCCGATGGTGGCGATCGCGGCACGCGGCACCTGTTGGCCGAGCGTTTCCAGGTCGATTGAGATCAGCAGCGTGTTGTCGGTAATCATCAGAAGTGCCCCCACTTGATGCTCTCGGCGATGTAGTCGCCCAGCCAGATCAGGCCGAAGAAAGCGGCGGTTGCCAGCGTGCCGCGAACGAAGCCGCGGCCAACGTCGGCGAGGCCGATCAGGATGGCTTGCTTCACTGCGTGGTCTCCTTGCTCTCTTGCTGGCGGGCCTGATAGTCAGCCTCCAGTTGCGCTTCGGCTACGTCGTTGTAATAGGCGGTGATCTCCATCTCGAAGCCGTCGCCGCCGTACAAGGTGATGATGTGCATCCAGAACGGCTGACCGTTGCTGCCGATGCTGCGTTTCGGCTCGGCAGTTACCTGCTCGACGCCAAAGAAATTCATTCCCCTCATGCGCAGGCGGTTGTCGATACCTGCGGCTTGCTCGGCTTCGGCGGCGGTCGCCAGCTGGTCGAGCGCTTTCACGTTGTTGCTCATGGCCGGCTCGGCTTGATCGAACAGCTCGCCGTTCTCTACCTGGTTCAGCACGGCTTGGGCGGCTTTAACCAGGGTGGTGGTGGTTTGGGTAGCGGTGCGCATGGCTTACTCCGGGATGTCGTCAGGGTTGATGTCAGTCACGATCAGGTCGTCCAGGCTGTCGACGCCAACCCAGCTGCCATCGCCGAAGGTCACGGTGATGGAGCCGAAGCACGCCAGATCGGTCGGATCCGCATAACCGCACATCACATGCGGGAGGTGGTACTTGCGCCAGTTTTTGATGATGACGAACTTCATGTCAGCCTCGCTTCACCGCGACGAACACCGGCTCGCCGTTGCGGAAGTACGGCGCCTTGATGATCCAGCCGGTGGCGCGCAGATCGCGCACGGCCTCGTCGGTCATGTGGATAAGTTCGATTGCCATGGTGTTCTCCTGGTGAAGGGCAAGGCCCACTGGGCAGCCGCCCAAGAGCGGCTATCCGGTGAGCCCGGCGCAAGCCGGGCGTAGGGCTAGAAAGAGGTCGGCCGAGCGACGGCGCGCGTCAGGTACATCAGGCCGGAGCGGAAAGAGCCATCGGCATAGCGAACCCAGTACATCGGGTGATCGGCCTCGCGTGCATCTGGCTCGGCCGGGGCTTGTTCGGCAAGAGCGCGGACACGGTCAATCAGGTCGCGCATTTCTTCGCCCTTGGCCTTGATCTCGTTCATCAGGTCGATCTCTTCCTGATTGAGCTCGCGGTAGCCCTTGATCTGGCGGTGCTGGTTGTCCATGCTCACGCCTCCCCGAACAGCACCGGCACGGACGTCTTGTTCTGCACCTGCTCCAGCAGATCCCGCGCGGCGTCTTCCAGTGCTTTCTCGGGGCGCTGCAGCTCGTACCAGAAGGTCAAGCCGCCTTCGTTGGTGATGCGGTAGCGCAGCTTGGCTTCGATCTGGTAGGCGCTGCCGTTGAAGAACGGGGCGATGCCGATCGCGAAGGATTCGAACGCTTCCAGCTTGCCCTTGGTGGCGTCGTCGCCCTCTTCCACGTACTCGAGCTGCACCGCGCCGTTCTGCAGGCGCTGGCCGCTGCGGAACTTCACTTTCTTGGTCTCTTCGAGGTTCAGCGCGAACTCGAGCAGCTTGGCCGGCTGCGGGTAACGCGTGCCGTCCGGCGCGACGATTTCCGGCAGGTGGTATTCCAGGAACTCGCCGAATTCCTGCTGGCTGAACTTGGTGCGGTTCTTGCCGAGCCACGCCTTCCATTCCGGCGTCTGGCGCGGAATGAATGCGGCACGGTGATCGCGCCAGGCGGCGTAATTGATGTCGGCCTCGGCGCCGGGGCTGTGCTCGTTGAGCACCGCCACGAACTTGATGCGACCAGATTCGAAGTCGGCATCGGCGTAGATGCGCGACTCGGTCGCCTTGTGGTCGTTGACGTAGGCGATGAAGCTGTCAGCATCGTGCAGGCTTGTGAGGCCGGTCTTGCGGGTCGGCTGCGGCAGCAGGTGGCCGAGCTCTTCAAGGCGGTAGTTTTCCGGTACCACCACGAACGGGGTGTCGCCGATGGTATGAGCGCCTTTGCCGGCCGAGAGGATGGCGGCGAGGGTTTCGGCGACGTTGTACTGTTGGTCGATCACGATTGATGTCCTTTCTAGGGTTGCGAGGCGACGGGGGTTAAACGACCTTCTTCAGCGGTGTGGCTTCGCCGGCGCTGGAGGTCGGTACGGACTTGAGTTCGAGGGTTTTCTGACGCGGGTCGGACAGCTGCAGCGAGCCTTCAGGCGTGCCAAACATGATGGTTTCGCCGCGCGGCAGCTCCGGCTTCTTCAGCGTCAGCTTGTCGCTGACGACCATGGTGCCGGTGCCCTTGGAGGCGGGTTTGACGGTGAGTTCGATCACGAGCTTGCCGGGCTTGCCGGTTTCGTCGACGACCTTCACCAGCTCGGCCATGGCGATGGTGGCGTCGTCGATCAGCTCGCCGTGGCGAACGTCGCGGAGTACATCGGAAATGAGTCGAGTCATGGTTGCTTCTCCCTTTGCTCCACTAAAAGTAGTGGCACAAATGTATTGTCTACATAAAGTAGAACAAAGGTCAACAACTAAAAGTAGAATTCTCGGCGATCGCCGCTTTTGCTATGGTCGTTTCAATCGAAACGCATGGGAGATGTGGCGAATGAAGCGGTGCATTGCAGATAGGATTGGAGGGGCTTCACGCGGGATAGTCGGCGTATTGGCACTGGCCGCGGCCGGGGCGGTGCAAGCCTTCACCCCCGTGCCGGACATTAAACCGGTGTTGCAGATCAAGCAGATCGTCGGCCAGACAGAGGCGGCCGTCGCCAAGATGCTTGGCAAGGCGGCGTCGTGCGAGCAGAGCAAGTACGGGCGGCGCTGCGAGTATCGGAAGTCTCCCGCGCGCTACGAGGTGGTTTTCATCAAGGGGAAGGCGGACTGGATCACCGTCGAGGATCCGCGCATAGACAATGCGCTGACGGCGCCAGTATGGATTGGCTTGCCAGCCAAACCTGTGGATGTCGGCACGAGTGAGGTATTGCGTTGGAACGGGCTTGGCGGGTTGCTTGAGGTGAGCGCGTACAAGGGGTCGGGAGGTAGGCCGAGCTATCTCTACATCAAGTCGGTGACACGCTGATGGAGGAGCCCTTATTTGTCGACCAGGAAATCGATGCCGATATCAGCCAGCGGCTTGGCGACGCTCTGCCGGCTGTCGAGGTACTGGCTTTCGTGGTCCGACTCTATCGGCCGATGAGGGAGCGTGACCGTGCCCCGGTGATTGGCTATATGCGCTGTCATGTCGATCTTGCCCAGTATCCCGATGAGGTCTTGTACGAGTGGATAAAGGTGCACCGTGTCGGCTGGTATCGCGAGGTGTCCGGATTCGAGCGTTTTCTTGCCAATCTTGAGATGGTGCCGACAGCGCGCAGAGAGGAGGTCCGAGGGTTGGCCTACAAGATTGCCGGCGGAACGGGGCGCAAGCCCATGCATCAGCGGGTCATTGATGAGCTCATGCAGTTCTTCCCCGCCGACCTTGGCGATCCCGGCTTCGATCCGGCGTTGGCTCACCAGGCCGTCTGGCGGCGCAAGCAGCAAGAGGCCGAGGAGTACGACAGACTATATGAGTAGCGCCCAGCAAAAAGCCCGCAACAGCGGGCTTTTTCGTATCTGAGAGGTTTGCACTTAAATCATGCCGCCGGCCAGCGCCATGATCTCGCCGATCACCTTGAGGTGTTCCATTTCGTCCGGGCCGACGTCGATATCGGGGTAGCGCGCCTTGTCCTGGTTGTCCGATCTCAGCGTCACCCCGCCATCGGCGCGCTTGAGCACGCGTTTTACGTAGAGCTCGTCACGCAGAGCCAGTGCAAACACCCGGCCATGCTTAAACGTTGTTCGGCAGTAGTCCACCACCAGGCTGTCACCATCGAGAATGCGCGGCTCCATGCTGTTGCCGCTTGCCACCATGGTGGCGGCGCATTCCGGGTCGATGTGCAGACGACTCGCCCATGCCTTGCGAAATGCTTGCCGCTGCCCCTTTTCTTCTACGCACCACACGATCTGCCCATTCCCTGCTGCCAGCTTGATCTCGAGCGCCGGCAGGAAGACGTACTGCTCGGGGTCGAGTTCTTCTTCGTGGTCCCATGCCGCGATTGGACGCAGCCCCGATTTAACGTTTGATTCTGGCGCTGCCTTGCTGCCGTCGCCGTACTCCAGTTCGGCGGGGCTTACTTTTAGTAGCTCGGCAAGGCGACGCAACTTTTCGTCGCGCGGCTTCGCAGCCCCAAGGGAGTAGCGGCGGGCCATCTCATAGGTGATCCCGAGATGGTTCTTGATGTCAGTCACGCTAACCCCTTGGCGCGCCATGGCGTTTTTCAGGTTTTCAGCGAACTGCTGATGCTTTATTTCTACCATAGGTAGAAGGCTATCCACTTCTACTCTCCCCGTCGATTCTATTTATAGTAGTTGACACAACACTACTTAAAGTAGATATTCCGTTCATGGAATCGAAAACCCCAATCGACAAAGCCATCGAGCTGCTAGGCGGCGTGTCCGCTACTGCCCGTCTATTCGGCGTTACGCCGTGGGCGGTTTCCAAGTGGCGTCAACGTGTTCCGGCGGAACGCTGTATCGACATCGAAAAAGCCACCAAGGGCGCCGTGCGCTGCGAAGAACTTCGGCCCGATGTCGATTGGGCCTTTCTGCGCTCAACCCGGCGTCGTCCATAAGGTTTGCCCGCCAGCCCCATTTCTCAGTTGCCTCCGATCACGGGGTCTGGCTTCACCAGGCGGTTGCAGCCGCCTGCTTTTTACAACCTATGCCGGAAGCCTAAGTGCTTTGGGAGTTTGAGTCATGCGAAATACGTCGCAAAAAACTTTGATCGGCCTGTTGCGTGAGGCGGTCAACGAATGGCGCCGCAACGAGCGCTGGAGCCGCGAGACGGTGGTCGACGAGATCGTGCGCGTGCATCACGCGCGCGGCTACGACCGGCTGACCGGCATCGATTTCAACCCGCCGAGCCATGACGCCTTCGCGCGAATGAAGGCGAACGCCGACAAGCTGTTCCGCTGGCTCGACGACGACAGCAAAGACAGCAACCTGTTGCCGGCGAACTTTATCCCGTCGGTGCTGGCGGCGCTACCGCTCGACCTGCGCTGCCGTTTCCTGATCGACCTGCTCGATCCGGTCGGCCTGACCGTGTCGGTGCTCGAATGCCACCCCGGCCCGGCCGGCATGCTCTCCGCGCACCTGTCGCTGCTGAAAGAGGCCGGCGAAGCCAATGTCGCGATGGGCGAGGTGGTGGGCGAGATGAACCGTGATCGCCTGCTTGCCGCGCGCAAGGAAATCGACGAGTCGGTGCTCGCTCACCAGGCGGCACGGCAAGCCATCGATGCCGCGCTGTCGACGGTGAAGGGATAGCGCCATGGTGCGCGATCGCTTCGACTGGGGGAACGTGCGGCGGCGCTGCCAGCGTTTTCGCTTTGCACACGACAAGCGCGCCGAGGGCCGGGCGATTCTGGCCGAGTTGAAGCGGATGTTGGCCGAAGCGGCAGGAAAACCGCGTGAGCGCCTGTAATCGCTGCCGTCATTCCGTGCTGCGCCTCTCGCCGGGCAGCAATGGGCTGCTCGAGCTGATCTGCGAGCAGCACGGGGGATTGGCAAATGACACCTGCGCGGCATTTTCCCCGCGCACCGCGCCCTTGCAAGACCCGCGGGGCGAGAGCTACGGCGAGGCGCACCGCGCCCGCTGCGAGGCGCGAAGCGTGTGCCGGATGCTGTTGAACGGGCGCAAAGACGAATACCTGGCCGGCGTGCGGCGAATACGCGGCGCCGATGCGGCCAAGACGCTGGAAGAGGCGGCTCGGGGAGAGTGGCGACGCCGGCGTGAATGGATGACGCCCGATGAATTGGAGTGGTGTCGTTATGTGGGTAAGGGGAGATAGGTTTTATGCTTGACCAGGTGCACCGTCAGTTTCAGTCGATGGGCATGCCGCAGCTGCCGGCGAGCGGCATCAGGCTGAACACGCCAGGCTGGGTGCGTTACGGCCCCGGCAAAAAGGCGTTTTACAAGGTACGCGAATACGTCTCGCCGAAGACCGGCCGCGCGTATTACCACGGGACCTTCGGCCATAAGGGGGAAGGTCCGTGGACGATCGAATCGGACTGGTCCGACCTCGATCCAGCCGAGCGGCAGCGGGCCGAAGAGCAGCGCCGTCGCGAAGAGGAACGTGCGGAAGCCAAGCGCCGCGAACGGGCGCATCTGGCCGCGAACCGCGCGAAGGGCCGTTGGCAGGCCGCAATCCGCGATGGCGTGTCGCCCTACCTTGAGCGCAAGGGGATCACCGCCCCTGAGAGCGTGCGCTTTTTCGACGACGGCACCTTGCTGATTCCGCTGCTGCACTACGGCGAAGAGCCGGCGCGGGTGGTGGGTGACCAGCGCATTGATCCGGCCGGCGAGAAGCGCTTCCCGAGTGGCTTCGACAAGATCGGGGCGGCGTGCCGGCTGGGTGATATGCCGGTCGACGGCGAGCCGATCGGGATTGGCGAGGGGTACGCGACCTGCATGTCGGGGCGCATGGCGCTGGACCGCAAGGTGCCGGTGTTCATGGCGCTGGACAGCGGCAACCTGCTGCATGTGGCGCGGATTGTGCGCGGTCGTTGGCCGAACAGCCCGATCGTCTTCCTCGCCGATGACGATTGTTTGCCGACGGCCAGGGGCGAGGACAACCACGCGGGGCGGCTGGCAGCCGAACACGCCGCCGTTCAGGTTGGCTTGTCCAAGGTGGTGCTGCCGGTATTCGGCGTGCCGCGTCGCGAGACTCGCGACGATGAACGCCTGCCGAAACTGACCGACTTCAACGACCTGCATGTGGCCGAGGGGCTGGATGCGGTCCGCGCCCAGCTGGCGCCGCTGTTCGGCCTGGCCGAAGAGATGCCATCGGCCGAGTCTTCCCCTGCCCCCCTTCAGGATGCCGCTGACGCGGATTGTGCGGCGGGCGCTGATGCGCCAGAAACGCCGGCCGGCCCGACCGCCGAAGAAAAGCTACTCCGCCGCTTGCTGTCGCACTGCGCTTTCGTGCACGGCCAGAACAAGGTGTGGGACAGCCTGAACCAGCAGCTGATGCCGTTGGGGGCATTCAAGAACACCTATCCGTCCGTGGCCAAGGAATGGCTGACCCATGCGAAGCGTCGGACGATCCACAAGGAAAACCTGCCGAGCGTGAAGCGCGGCAAGCCGGTGGAAGCGGCCACCGTGGAATCGGTGAACACGCTACTGGAACACTTCGTGCTGATCTATGGCACCGAAACGGTGTGGGACGGCCTTCACCTGCAGATCGTGAAAATCAGCAGCCTGCGCCTGGCATGGGGCGAGGACGTGGTGAAGCAATGGCTGGAACACCCGAAGCGCCGGATGATTCTGCAGGACGGCTTGGTGTTCGACCCGACCCAGTCGAGCGACCCGGAAACCACGGTGAACCTGTATAACGGCTTCCAGCTGGTTCCACAGAACGGCGAGGGGCTGGAAGACAAGATTCTGGATCACCTTTCGATCTTGTGCGATCACGATGCCGAACTGATGCAATGGCTGCTCAAGTGGATTGCCTACCCGCTGCAGCACCCTGGCGCGAAAATGGCTACGGCAGTGGTGATGCATGGCCCGGAAGGGACAGGTAAGTCGATCTTCTGGGAAAAGGTGGTGAAGGGGATCTACGGCGAGTATGGCATTACCGTTGGGCAGCAGCAGATCGAGAGCCAGTTTACCGGCTGGAAGAGCCGCAAGCTGTTCGCGCTGTTCGAAGAGGTGCTGGCGCGCATTGAGAAGTACCAGTTGAAGGGTACCATCAAGCACCTGGTGACGGGTGAGACGCATAGCATCAACGAGAAGATGCTGCCGGAGCGCTTCGAGGCCAACCACCTGAACGCGGTGTTCCTGTCAAACGAGCTGCAGCCGCTCGCACTCGACTTGGGCGACCGTCGCTTTTGCGTGGTATGGGCGAGCAGGGTCTTGCCGCCGGAATATTTTGCCGAGCTGGGGCGGGCCATTGATCTAGGCGCGGTGGAGGCGTTCTACCACTACCTGCTGACGCTCGATCTGACCGGCTTCGGGCCGCATGCCAAGCCGCCGGTCAACAAGGCCAAGCAGCGGCTGATCAATATCGGCTTGCCGCCGTCCGAATTGTTCTGGATGGATTGGTCCGCCGGTGAGCTGGATGTACCGTTCGTATCGGTGCCGACCGAAGAACTCTATGAGGTGTTCAAGCTTTGGTGCAACCGCCGCGGCGAGAAGCATATCCCGTCGATGATCAAGTTCATCGAGGCCTTGGCGCTAAAGAGCCCGCACGGCAAGGGGCGGGAGTGGTGCTCGATCATCAGTTCCCGCAAGCAGTTCACGCTGTTGAAGGTCGATCTGCCCGAAGAGGGGCACAAGAAGGAATTCTGGTACGGCCATCAGGTTGTCCGGTTCCGCGAAGGCGCGAAACTGTATCGCGAGGCGATCTCGCAGCCTTGATGGTGCAGCGTTTGGTTCGGGGTTGGTGCAGGGTTTGGTGCAGGGTGTAAGCCCCGTCGTTGTTGGATTGTGCAGGGTGTGCAGGGTTGTCGCGCTAACTATGTGCGCGCGTGAAAATCCGTGGCGGTGGGCGTGTATAGATTTTTTTCGCTTCTGGCTGAAATCTAAAAATAACCCTGCATACCCTGCACCAAGTGCACAAAGCTAATAACGACGCGGAAAATCTTGGTGCAGGGTTTGGTGCATGGTCGAGGAAACCATGAACCAAGACAATTCAGCGTGGTAAATTGGGTTTCTTAAATACGGAGGCCGACGATGTCAAAGAAGCAACCCACAAGGTCGTATGCGCAAAAGGTCAATCATGCTGCGGCCAGCGATCTGCCAAAACTGATGAACAAGCTGTTTGGCGAGGGGCAGTGGTTCTTCGATGAGTCAGAAGGACTGCATATCGCAAAAGACCCTCAGCATTCCGGACCTGGCTTTGGATTTGTCGCCGTTCGTCTGGATGGAACGTGGTTCAAGGGTGTTCGGCCAGACGGGGTTTTGCAGTAAAATGTCGGCATAAAAGGCGCGGCAAAGACTGCGCCAAGGGCATGGAGGCATTGTGATGAGGTGGATCATGATGCTGAACCAAATCGACCGACTGCTGCACGGCTGGGCAGAGTGGCGGATCAAGTCGGCCAGCCATGGGCTCGGTTACAAGATGAGCTCGCTGAACATGGCGATGGCAGGCAAGGTGCAAGGGGGTGGCTCGCTGGATATGGCGTTGCCGCCGGATGTAGACCCCGACGCCGAATACACCTTGCTCGATTCGGCGGTGCTGCAATTGCCGAAGGTGCACCAGCTGGTGGTGAACGAGTGGTACTGCCAGCCGGGAACCAATCAGCAGAAGGCCCGAGCGCTTGGGGTGAAGGTAGACACGCTGAAGAAGTATCTCGGCGATGCGCAAGTCAGTGTGGCGCGCGTGTATGACGAATCGAGGGAAGGAAGGAAAAGGGGCTTGCAAACGTGCGGTAACTTTTGCTAGAGTTCTGCTAAATTTGGCGTAACTGCGTCAGACATAAACCCGAGGCTAATCCCCTCGGGTTTTTTGCTTTCTCCCCCGCGGGCTTTTCTCCCTTGGCCCGCCGCGCCGCCTTCGGGCGGCGCACCCATTTCTGGAGGTGACGATGGCCGACGGTTTCAAGATCACGGTGCGCAACAAGCTCGACCAGGTCGAGCGGATGCTGTCCGATCTGGAAAAGCGCCAGCTGCCATTCGCCATGGCGCGCGCGCTGACCCTTACCGCGCAAGACGTGAAGCGGGCAGAGATTGCCGAAATGCAGCGCGCCTTCGACCGCCCGACGAAGTACACCTTGAACTCGCTGTATGTGAAACCGGCGACCAAGCGCGACCTGCGTGCGTGGGTCTGGCTGAAGTACGACGCCGGCAAGGGAACGCCCGCCGACAAATACCTAGCCGCTGAAATCCAGGGGGGCGGGCGGAAGACCAAGCGCTTCGAGCGTGCCTTACAACAGGCCGGTGTGATGCCTCGCGGCATGTTCGCCGTGCCGGGGTCGGCGGCGCAGAAGGATGCCTACGGCAACATGAGCCGCGGGCAGATCGTGCAAATCCTGTCGTACCTGCGCGCGTTCGGCGAACAGGGCTACAAGGCCAACATGACCGATCGACGCCGCGGCAGCCTCGCCAAGGGAAACGCTAAGAAGGGTGTGCGGGGCTTCCAGTATTTCGTGCTGCGCGAGCGGCATGGGAAGTTGCCGCCGGGCATCTACAAGAAGACCGCCTATTCCGGCGCTGATGCGGCGAGGGTCGCCCACCTTCAAGGGGGCGGCGCCAAGCCGGTGGTGATCTTCGTGAAGTCGCCGGGCTACAGCCGCCGCTTCAAGTTCTTCGAGGTGGCAGGTCGCACGGTACGCGAGCGGTTCACGGCGAACTTCGACCAGGCCCTGGCCGATGCCCTCGCCTCGGCCCGGGGGTGAGCGGGTCCTCCCCAGGGTCTCCAGCCAAGGGTAATTCGATCCTCGATCGCTATCTAGTCACGAGGTTTTTCCTAGGGGGTTATATGTCTGCAAGCCTTTCCAGACAAGGCTATCAGGCTGAGTTCGGCCAGCTGGTCGGTATCAGCCAGCCGGCAGTCAGCGACCTGATTTCCAGGGGCATTCTGGCCCAAGGGGCCTACCTGTCCGACTGGCTGCTATCGTACTGCGCGCATATCCGCGAGCAGGCCGCCGGCCGCGCGTCCAGCGGTGACCTCGACCTTGTCCAGGAGCGTGCGCGACTGGCGAAAGAGCAGGCCGACAAGGTTGCCATGCTCAACGCCCGCCTGCGGCGCGAGCTGGCGCCGGTGTGGGTACTGGAAATCGCGCTGGCCGGTGTGGCGCGGCAGGTGGCCGGCGTGCTTGAGGCGATCCCGGTCAACCTCAAGCGTAATTCGGACACGATCAGCACCAAGGATCTGGACTTCATCACACGGGAAATCATCACAGCGCGCAATCTGGCTGCGTCGGTGGAATTCAACTGGGACGAACTCGATGGACAGGAGCGAGATTCTGAGGGCCATTCAGCGGGGCCTGACCCCGATGGGGGCGCCTGATCCGCTGACGCTGTCGGAATGGGCCGAGAAGCACTTCTACCTGTCGGCGGAATCGTCATACGTGGAACAGAAATGGGAGGCCTACCCGTTCCAGGTGGCGCTGATGAACGCCATCAGCAACGACGAAATTCGCGAGGTCGACTTCATCAAGTCCGCCCGCGTGGGTTACACCAAGATGATCCTGGCGGCGATGGGTTACTTCGCCGAACACAAGCGCCGCAACCAGGCGATCTGGCAGCCGACCGACGACGACAGCGACGACTTCGTCAAAACCGAGCTCGAGCCGATGCTGCGCGACGTGACCATCATGCGGTCAGTTTTTCCGCAGTACTTGGCGCGGCACAAGAGCAATACGCTCAAGCAGAAAAAGTTCGTCGACAGCATCCTGTTCACCAAAGGCGGTAAGGCCGCCAAGAACTACCGCCGCATCTCGATCGACACCGGCTTCCTCGACGAGGCCGACGCATTCGACCGCGACGTCGAAAAAGAAGGCGACCCGTTCACCCTAGCGAAGAAGCGCACCGAGGGCGCGACTTTCCCCAAGATGGTGATCGGCACCACCCCCAAGCTGAAGGGGTTTTCCAACATCGAAGACCGGGTGGCGCTGGCCGCCATCCGGCTGAAGTTTCACATCCGCTGCCCGCACTGCAACGAGTGGATCCCGCTGCAGTGGGGCGGCAAGGACAAGCGTTACGGCTTCAAGTGGGTGGACAACAACCCGGAAACGGTCGCGCACGTGTGCAGCGAATGCGGCGCGCTGTTTACCCAGGCCGATTACCTCACCGTGTGGCGCACCAACCGCTGGATTGGCGAATGTGGCAACTGGACCGAAGACGGCCTGTGCTTCTTCGGTCCGGTGGGCAATCCTGTCGAGACGCCCGAACACGTCGCCTTCCATGTCTGGACCGCGTACAGTCCGCAAGCCAGCTGGGCAGGCATCGTGCGCGAATTCATGGCGGCGGCGGAAAAGGCCAAGACCGGCGACAACTCCAAGCTCAAGACCTTCGTCAACACCACGCTGGGCGAGACCTGGGAAGAGGACGTCGAAAAGACCGACTCGCAGGCGCTGGCATCGCGGGCCGAAAACTACCCGCTGCGCACCGTGCCGATGGGCGGCCTGGTGCTAGTCGCCGGTGTCGACGTGCAGCACGACCGCTTCGAAGTGGTCGTGTGGGCGGTCGGGCGTGGCGAGGAAACCTGGGCGGTGGACTACATGCAGATCCACGCCAACCCGGCCGACGAAACCGAGTGGGACAAGCTCGACAGCTACCTGCAGACTGGCTTCCGTCACGTCAGCGGCAACGTGCTGAACATCGAGGCGTCCGCGGTGGACACCGGCGGCCACTTCACCCACCAGGCGTACAACTTCTGCCGCCAGCGCGTGCGCCGCAAGATCTACGCGGTCAAGGGCGACTCGCAACAGGGCAAGCCGATCAAGGGGCGCAGCTCGGCACAAGACGTCAACTGGCGCGGCAAGGTGGTCAAACGTGGCGTCAAGCTGTGGCTGGTCGGCACGGATACCGCAAAGGACCTGCTACACGGCCGCCTGCAGATCGCCGACGCCGGCCCCGGCGCGATGCACTTCAGCCGCGACTTGCCGGACGGGTTCTACGAGCAGCTGACAGCCGAATACCGCGTGCTGGCCAAGACGCAGAGCGGCGACCAGTACCGCTGGGTCAAACCCAACGGCAAGCGCAACGAGGCGCTGGACTGCACCATCTACGCCATGTTTGCCGCGCAGATGCTGGACCTGCACCGCTACACCGACAAGATGTGGGAAAAACTGGAGGCGGTCGTCCAGCCCCCGAACCACGACCTGTTCGCCGCGCCGCCGCCGACCACCCCGGCGGCCCCGCCGGACCAACCCGAAACCCACCCCGCCGAGCGCGGGGATTTTCATGCCCCGCAGAAGCCGCGCGTCCAGCCCCGACGCGGTGGCTTTACCAACCGGTGGTGATGACCAGGAGAAACCGCCATGCCCGTACCGTCAGCAGATCTGACCCATGCCCGCGACTGTTTGGCGGCCGTTCGTGCCGCCCAGAAGGCCTACCTCGCCGGCGGCAACGCGGTGGTCAAGGAGTACCGCATCAAGGACCGCGTCATGACCTACCGCGACAGCGCCGACCTGCTGCAGCAAGTGAGCTTCTGGCAGCGTGAAGTGGCCCGACTGGAGGCAGCTGAAGGCTTCCGGCCGAACCAGCGCGTGAGGGTGAGCTTCTGATGAACTGGATAAAACGACTCTTCGGCAGCAAGCCCACGCCGCCGCCCGAAGTGCACAAGCGCGGCTTTTCGGCTGCGCAGGCCTCGCGCCTGACCGCCAGCTGGTCGGCCTCGCCGACCACGGTCAACCAGGACCTGCAGCGCGGCCTCAAGGCACTGCGGGCGCGCTCGCGCGATCTGGCGCGCAACAATGACTACGCCCGTAGCTTCGTCCGCATGGCGGTGCGCAACATCGTCGGCCCGGAAGGCTTCGGCCTGCAGGTCCAGGCGCCCAGGCCCGACGGCACGATCGACGAACAGGACAGTAACTATATCGAGGCCGCGTTCTGGCGCTGGGCCAAGCGCGGCAGCTGCGAAGTCACCGGCCAGCACAGCTTCCTGACGCTGTGTCGCGTGCTGGTGGAAACGCTGGCACGCGACGGCGAGGTGCTGATCCGCCGCGTCAAGGGCCGCGGCCCGTTTGGCTACCAGCTGCAGCTGATCGATCCGAGCCTGCTGGACGAAGCGCTCAACAGCCAACTGTCCGAGCAGAAGCGCATCGTGATGGGCGTCGAGGTCGATGAGTGGGGCGCGGCGCAGGCCTATCACCTGCGCCAGCCCTCCAGCTACGGCCCCCTGCACAAGCGCATCCCAGCCGACGAAATCTGGCATGTATTCCTGCCGCTGGAAATCGGCCAGCAGCGCGGCGTGCCGTGGATGACCACCGGCATGCTACGGCTGAACATGCTTGCCGGCTACGAGGAAGCCGCCGTCACCGCCGCCCGTGTCGGCGCGGCCAAGATGGGTTTCTTTACCCAGAGTGAAGACGCGCCGGACGGGCACGGCATCGGTACGGCGGACACGGCCGGCAACCTGATCACCGACGCCGAGCCCGGCACCTTCGAGGCGCTGCCGGCCGGTTGGGACTTCAAGAGCTTCGACCCGGACTACCCGCACGCGCTGTACGGCCAGTTCGTCAAAAGCTGCCTGCGAGGTATCTCGGCCGGGCTGGGGGTGTCGTACAACGGCCTCGCCAGTGACCTGGAAGGCGTCAACTACTCCAGCATCCGCGCCGGCCTGCTCGAGGAGCGCGACGAATGGATGGCGCTGCAGAGCTGGTTGATCGACGCGGTGCTGTCGCCGCTCTACAGCGAATGGCTGCCGCTGGCGATGCTGTCCGGGCAACTCAACCTGCCGATGGCCAAGCTGGCCAAGTTCGACAACGCCCGCTGGCAGGGCCGTCGCTGGGCCTGGGTGGATCCCCTCAAGGACATGCAGGCTTCCGTGCTGGCCATCGAAAACGGCCTGTCGACGTGGACCGACGTGCTGACCGGCATGGGTGTCGACCCGCAGGATTTCCGCCGCCGCTTCGAGCGCGACCTGGACGAATGGGGACCACTACTGGCCAGGATTAAACAGATGAACACGCCCGCGAAAGCGGGCGTTTCCGCATCAGGGGGGAACGATGCCAAGGACGAATAAGGCGTACCGGAACTTTGAGGTGCGCGCCGAGCAGCTGGACACCGACGCCCGCACCATCGAGCTGTCGTTTTCCAGCGAAGAGCCGTACGAGCGCTGGTGGGGGATCGAGATTCTCGATCATTCGACCGATGCCGTGCGCTTGGGGCGGCTGGGCAACCGCGCCCCGCTGCTGATGGATCACAACACCCGCGACCAGGTCGGCGTTGTGGAAAACGTCCGGTTAGTCGACGGCGTCGGCCGCGCCACGGTGCGCTTCGGCAAGAGCGAGCGTGCCGAAGAGATCTGGCAGGACGTACAGGACGGCATCCGGGGCAAGGTGTCGGTCGGCTACCAGATCCACGGTTATCAGCTCGAGAGCAAGAAAGACGACACGGAAACCTATCGCATCACCGACTGGGAACCGTATGAAATCTCCATCGTGTCTGTCCCTGCCGACGACACGGTGGGAGTCGGCCGCTCGGCTGACGACTTTGCCCCGGCCGCGCCGCCCGCGCCCGAGTCGGAAGCAGACAGGACCGCCGCCCCCGCAAGCAACGAACCTCAATCCATCGTGGAGACCCGCACAATGACCGTGCAAGTGAACGAATCCGACATCCTCGCCGCCGAGCGCAGCCGTATCGCCGAAATCAACGCCATCGCCACCCAGTTCGGCATGGCCGATGCCGGAGCCCGCGCGGTTGCCGCCGGTACTTCCGTCAACGAATTCCGCGCCGGCGTGCTGGACGACCTGTCCAAGCGCCAAGGCTCGGGCGTGGTGCGCGCCGACGAAGACCCGTCGGTAGGCCTGACCAACCAGGAAGCCGAACGCTTTTCCTTCCGTCGCCTGATCGCCGGTCTTGCCGACCCGACCATGGCATCCGAGGCCGCGTTCGAAATGGAAGCGTGCCGCGCCGCAGCGGCCAAGCGCAGCCAGATCGCTAAGGGCAAGGGCGCCGCCGCCACCATCCCGCATGAAGTGGTGATGCGCCAGCTGATGCGCCCCATGCTCAAGCGCGACCTGGTAGTCGGTACCCCGACCGCCGGTGGCAACCTCGTTGCCACCGAGCTGGAAACCGGCAGCTTCATCGACCTGCTGGTCAATCGTATGGCGTTGACCAATATGGGCATCACCCGCTTGACCGGCCTGAGCGGCAACGTCGCCATCCCGCGCCAGACCGGTGGCGTGGCCTGCTACTGGGTGGCCGAAAACGGTGCGCCGACCGAATCGGCCGCGTCGTTCGACCAGGTCGCGCTGACCCCGAAAACCATCGCCGCGTTCACCGAGGTGTCGCGCCTGCTGCTGACGCAGAGCTCGCTCGACATCGAGGCCTTCATCCAGATGGATATCCAGCGCTCGATGGCGCTGGGCCTCGACTTGGCCGGCATCAACGGCAGCGGCGCCGCCAACCAGCCGCGCGGCATCCTGAACACCGCCGGCATCGGCGCGGTCATCGGCGGTACCAACGGCGCCGCGCCGACCTGGGACCATCTGGTGGACCTGGAAAGCGCAGTGGCCAGCGTCAACGCCGACGCCGGCGCCATGCGCTACCTCACCAACACCAAGGTGCGCGGCAAGTTGAAGAAAACCCAGCAATTCTCCGGCACCAATGGCACCAGCGTGTGGGACGCGCTGGGCAGCCAGATCGAGGTCTCCAACCAGGTGCCGAGCAACCTGACCAAGGGCACCGCCAACGGCGTGTGCTCGGGCATCGTCTACGGCAACTTTGCTGACCTGATCATGGGCCTGTGGGGCGGCCTGGACATCTTGGTGGATCCGTACAGCAACAGCACCACCGGCGCGGTGCGCGTCACCGCCTTCCAGAGCGCGGACTTCAGCGTACGCCACGCCGAGTCGTTCGCCGCCATGGTCGACGCCCTGACCGCCTGATCCGCAGCCCTCGGCCAACCCTGACAGCCCGCTTTCGAAGCGGGCTGTCTGCTTTTGGGAGTCACCCCATGAAGATTCGTCTCTTACGCGCCTTGATGATCAACGGCGAAGCGCACCCGGAAGGCTCCGACGTGGATCTGCCGGAAGAGCTCGCGGACAAGATGGTCGGCGCCGGCTGGGCGGAATCCGCGCCAGCCAAGGCCAAGAAAACGCCGGCCAAGCCTGCCGACGGCACCGCTCCCGCCGATGACAGCGGCGAGCCCCCTGCCGACCCCGCCACCGATCCTGACGCCGGTGTCGCCTGATGTTCACCGAGGACCTGACCCCGTTCTTCGCCGACTTTGGTGAGACGGTCAGCCTCGGAGTCGGCCCGCTCAAGGCCATCTTCGACAACGGCCACCAGGCGGCCAGCCTCTTGGGCGTCGAGTTCGAAAGCCGGAACCCGGTGCTGTACGTCAAGACCGCCGATCTCCCGGCCGACGCCCACGACATGCCCGTCACCGTGCGCGGTGTCGAGTACGAGGTGATCAACGTCGAGCCGGACGGCTCCGGGCTGACCGTGCTGCAACTGCGGAGGCTGCGATGACGCACCAGCTCACCGACGTGCGCGCCGCGCTGATCGCGCTGCTGCGTGGTCGCACCGCCGCAGGCGTGCGCGTTTACGGCACGCGCTTCTACCCGCTGCACGACGCGCGCCTGCCCTGCGTGCTGGTCTACACCGATGGCCGCCGCTCGGAGAAGGTCAACGAAGCGCCACTCACCGTGCGGCACAACGCGGACATCTTCACCGAGATCTGTGTCGCCGCCTGTGACGCCGCCGACGAGCAGGCCGAGACCCTGTTGCGGCAGGTCGAGCAGCTGGTCTACGCCAGCCCCACGCTCGACGGCGAGCTGGCCGACGACCTGTTGCCGGCCGATCTCGCGACCGAGGTCTTCGGCGCCGGCGAGCGGCAAATCGCCGTGTATCGCCAGAGCTGGCGCGGCGTCTGGTACGAGAGCCCGAGCGACTACGTCGGCCGGGCCGATCTCAACAGCGAGGCCACCTCCCCGCAAGAGATCAGCGCGGCCGATACCCGTTGGGACCTCGCACCGAAAGACGGTCGCATCGACGCTACCGACCACATCCCACTCAACCCGGAGCCAACCCCATGACCACCGTCGTCCTCAAGCCCGCCTCGCCGGGCTTGCGGGTCCTCGACCCCGTGACGCTGTCGCCCTTGCCGGACGACGGCGTCGAAGTCGAACTCAACAGCCACTGGCAGCGCCGCCTCAATGACGGCGACGTGGTGATCGCCGAACAGGCCGAACCCGCCAAGAAAGGGGCCGCGAAATGACCATCGGCTTCAACAACATCCCCAAGAACCTGCGCACGCCGGGCAGCTACACCGAGTTCGACAACAGCAACGCGGTGAGAGGCCTGGCGCAGATGCCGTATCGCACGCTGCTGATCGGCCAGAAGCTCGCCGCCGGCACGGTGGCGGCCAACGTGCCCACGCCGGTGACCAATGCCGCCCAGGTGGCGGCGCTGGCCGGCGCCGGCTCACAGCTCGACGCCATGGCGAAGAAGTGGTTTGCCAACAACGACACGGCCGAAACCTGGCTGATCGCGCTCAACGATGACGGCGCGGCCGTGGCGGCCACCGCCACGATCACCATTACCGGCACCGCTACAGCGGCCGGCACGCTGTCGCTGTATATCGGCGGCCAACTGGTGCGCGTGGCCGTGGCGCTGAACGACACGGCCAGCGCGATCGCCACCAAGGCCGCGGCGGCAATCAATGCCGCGACCGGCCTGACGGTGACCGCTGGCGCCGTCGGCGCGGTCGTAACGCTGACGGCCCGCAACAAGGGCCTCGTCGGCAACGACTGCGACGTGCGTGTCAACTACCGCGCCACCGAAGAGGCGCTGCCGGCCGGCGTCACCGTGGTAATCGTCCCGTTCGCCAACGGCACGGCCAACCCGGTGCTGACCAGTGCGCTCGCGGCGCTCGGCGACATCCAGTACCACGTGATCCTGATGCCGTACACCGATGCGGCCAGCCTCGCCGCGCTGGAAACCGAGCTCGCCGATCGTTGGGGCCCGCTGCGCCAGATCGAGGGTATGGTGTTCGTCGCCGCGGCCGGCACGCACGCAGCGATCAACACGATCGGCAACAGCCGCAACAGCCCGTTCCTCTGCCTTGCCGGTGCGCCGAAGTTTCCAAACCAGCCGATGGAAGTCGCGGCGGCGGTCGCGGCCAACGTGGCGTTCTACGCCGCGATCGACCCGGCGCGGCCGTTCACCACGCTAGTGCTCAAGGACATCCTGGCGCCGGCCGAGAAGGACCGCCTGACGCGCGCCGAACGCAACCTGCACCTGTTCGACGGCGTGTCGACACTGATGGTCGACGCCGGCGGCAACGTCGTGATCGAGCGCCTGATCACCACCTACCAGGTCAACGCGTTCGGCGGCGAGGACCCCAGCTACCTCAACATCAACATCCCGTTGACGCTGGGTTTCCTGCGCTACGACTGGCGCAGCTACATCACGCGCAAGTACCCGCGCCACAAAGTGGGCGACGACGGCAACAAGTTCGGCGCCGGTCAGCCGATCCTGACGCCGCTCGGCCTCAAGGCCGAAGCCGTCGCTCGCTTCCAAGTGTGGCAGGACGCGGCGCTGGTGGAAAACCTCGAGCAGTTCCGCGACGACACCTTCGCGGAACGCAACAGCGCCGACCCGGACCGCCTCGACATCCTGATGGTGCCGGACCTCGTCAACCAGCTGATGGTGATCGCCAACAAGGTGATGTTCATCCGCTAACCGCGCCGCCCGGCCACCGCGCCGGGCGAGGCACTGAAAGGACAGCCAGATGGCAAAGCAAGACCGCCGCGGCGGCATCATCTACGTCAAACAGGACGGCGTGCAGTACGACGCCAAGGGCAACTTCACCTACAACCTCGGCCGCCCCAAGCGCGAGGCGATCGTCGGCGCCGACAGCGTGCACGGCTACAAGGAAACGCCGCAGGTCGCCTTCATCGAGGGCGAGATCACCGACAACCGCGGCCTCGACCTCGACAAGCTGGTCACCGGCGAGGGCGTCACCGTCACGCTCGAACTCGCCAACGGCAAGGTGATCAGCCTGGCCGAGGCGTGGTACGCCGCCGAGGGCACCGGCAACACCGACGAAGGCAACCTGCCGGTGCGCTGGGAAAGCCGGCAGCAGGGGCAGGAAATCAAGTAAACCGCGCCGCCTTCGGGCGGCGTTTCTCATTCAAGGGAGACCACCGTGGAAGTCTACGAACTGGAAGAGCCGATCGCCTTCGGCAAGGGCGAACCGATCACCGAGCTGAAACTACGCAAGCCGGTTGCCGGCGACTGGCGCGGCTGCAAGATGGAAATCGACCTGGGCGGCAACCTCGTGTTCGACGTCGACACCGTGCTCACCGTGGCGAGCCGCATCACCGGCCATTCGCGCCCGGCGCTGGCCGAGATGAGCCAGTCCGACCTCACCCAGGTGGGCGCCATCATCATGGGTTTTTCCGCGCCTGGCCGGACGACTGGGAACGCCTCGTAGAAGAGGTGTGCCACTGGTTCCCGGCGCTGGCGCCGACCGTGCTCGACATGCCCCTCGACCTGCTCGAGTTCTGGCATGACCGCGCTCTATCGCTCAGTGAAAAGTTGAAAGAGAGTCAGTCATGACTGCACAAGCACGCGCGCAGATCGAGGTCGGCGTCGTCGACAAGGCGACGGCCAGGCTGCGTGACATCAACAAGGCCTTCGCCGGTCTCAAGGCGAACGCCTACATCAGCCGTGCCGCCAAGGGGCTGAAAGAGCTCGGCAAGGAGATGGGCCTTGGCCGAGTCGCCGAATCGGTTGGGAGAGTAAAGGACGCTGTCGGCGATACGGTCGGCGTGCTGGGTCGCTATGCCGCTGCTGGAGGCGTGGCAGCTGTAGTCGCTGGCGGGATAGTCGGTGGGATGGTCAATACGGCGTCGGAGTTTGAGCGTTTCGAGTCGGTCCTCGAAACACTAGAGGGCACCCAAGCCAAGGCGGCCAAGTCCATGGACTGGGTCAGCGACTTCGCGGCAAAAACGCCTTATGAACTCGCCGAGGTGACCGACTCATTTGTGAAGCTCAGGGCCTATGGGATCGACCCGATCAAGGGCGACCAGCTCAGGACCTTGGGCGATACCGCTGCGGCGATGAGCAAGCCGGTGATGCAAGCCGTCGAGGCGATCGCCGATGCCGTGACAGGCGAAAACGAACGCCTCAAGGAGTTCGGCATCAAGGCGAGCAAGGTCGGCAAGTCGTTCGTCTATGAGTACACCGACAAGAACGGGAAACAACGCAAAGCCAAGGCCGGATCCGAGAACCGCGACCAGATCCGAGAAACGCTCAACAGCATCTGGAACGAGAAGTACAGCGGGGCCATGGACCGCATGTCGAAAACCTGGTCCGGCATGGTGTCCAACCTCAAGGATCAATGGGCCCGCTTCCAGATGATGGTGATGAAGGCCGGCGTCTTCGACTGGCTCAAGGACAAGCTGCAGGGCTTCCTCGCCAAGGTCGACACGATGGCGGCCAACGGCACGTTGCAGGCTTGGGCCGAAGACGTCGGGACGCGGATGAAGGAAGCCTTCGTCGGCATCTGGGAAGCCGGTCAGCAGTTTGCCGAATTCGTGGTCGAGCTCAAGGACATGCTCGGCGGCTGGAAGAACCTGATGATCGCCGTCGGCGCGGTGCTTGCCGGGCCGCTGCTGATGGCGCTAGTCAGCCTCACTGGTGCGGTGTGGTCCCTCGGCGTGGCGCTGTACGCCACGCCAGTCGGCTGGGCGGTCGCCGCGCTTGCTGCGATCGCCGCTGCTGCGGTCGCGCTCTACATGAACTGGGACAAAGTCGTGTCCTGGGTGGGCGACCTGCTCGGCGTGTTCCGTGGCGACTGGGGCGCCACCTTCGATGCGCTCAAGACGCTGTTCCTGAACTTCACCCCGCTCGGCTGGATGATCCAGGCGATTGCGCCCTTGTCGCCCTACCTGCAGGCGGCGTGGGACTGGATCAAGGGAGTGTTCGCCGCAGGCTTCGAGCTGCTGAAGTTTGCCTTCCTCAACTTCACGCCGCTGGGCTGGATGATTCAGGCGCTCGAGCCGCTGAAAGCCTATGTCGGCCAGGTGTTCGACTGGATCGCCGACAAGCTGTCCTGGATGCGGGACGCCGCGAGTGCCATCGGCAATGCGATTTCCTCGTCGGATGGCGGACCTTCTGCCGGGCGTTACGGTGTCCCGACACGGCAGTCCGCCGCCCCGCCGGCGCGCCCGAGCGCCTTGCCGGCTGGCGGAGGCAGCCAGGTAGTCACCAAGGATGCCGCAGTCAAGGTCGTGTTCGAGAACATGCCGTCTGGCGCGAAGGCCGTGCCGGTGAAAAACGACGGCGTCAAACTGACGGTGCAGCAGGGCTACTATTCCCCGACCAGTTCCTGACGCTGCCATTCGGCCAACCTTGCCGCCCGCCTCATGCGGGCGGTTTGCATTTTAGCTTTCCGGAAACTGCGTTTTAGGAGTCCTACATGAGCTGGCGCGACAAGCTGCGGCCCGCCTCGTTCCGTGGCGTGCCGTTCTTCATCGAGTCGCACGACGCCGAAGAGGGCCGGCGCGTCGAGGTGCACGAGTACCCGCTGCGCGACGAGCCCTACGTCGAAGACCTGGGCAAGAAGGCCGGCACTTACAGCGTGGCGGCCTACGTGCTGGGTGCCGACTACATGGACGCGCGCGACAGGCTGCGCGAGGCCTGCAACCAGCCCGGCGCCGCCGAGCTGGTGCACCCCTACCTGGGCGCAATGCAGGCGGTGTGCACCGCGATGCGTTTATCCGAAAGCTCGTTCGACGGCGGCATGGCGCGCTTCGATCTGACCTTCGTCGAGGCGGGCAAGAGCCAGTTTCCCGAGGCCAAGGAAGATGCGGCAGCCAGCCTGCTGGACAGCGCCGACAAGCTTGACGCAGCCACCGAGGGCAGCTTCGCCGACCGGTTCAGTGTCGATGGCTGGCCCGACTGGGCGCGCGCCGACGCGCTGGCCGATCTGGCCGGGCAGATCAACCGGCTGGCCGACGTCGGCAATCTGCTGCCGATCAAGGAGGTCGCCAGGTTCGCACTCGGCATCAGGCAGCTGACCGGCTCGCTCGAGACGCTGCTGTCGGTGCCCGACCAGTTGGCCGGCCAGGTGATCGGCATGTTTACCAGCCTGACCGGCTCGTTCAGGAATCCGCTCGATGGCATCGCCGCGCTGAAGAGCCGTTTCGCGCGGACCTCGGTGCAGCGGCAGCCGCCGCCGGCGGTCAGCAGCACACAGACGCCGGCGCAGCGGCAGGCGGCGCTCAACACGCAGGCCGTGGGGGCGCTGTTCGAGCAGGCGGCGATCTCGGCCGCGGCAGCCACCGCGGTGGCGCGGCCCACGGCGCAGGGCGGCGCGAGCGCGCTGCCGCTCAACCCGGACAGCGGCGGGCTGTTCGAGAGCGTCGACCAGGCGATCGGCCAGCGCGACGAGCTCGGCGGCTGGATCGACGAGCTGCTGCCGACCGCGCCGGACGCGGTCTACCTCGCGCTGACCGACTTGCGGGTGGCGCTCTACCAGGCGCTGCCGGACGCCGAGTCCGACCTGCCGCGGTTGGCCGAATACCGGCCGGTACGCAGCCTGCCGGCGCTGACGCTGGCCTACGCCATCCACGGCGACGCGCGGCGCGCCGACGAGCTGGTGCGCCACAACCCCACGCCTTACCCCGGCTTCATGCCGAGCGCGGCGCTACGCGTCCTGACGGACTGAGGCATACATGGCAGACATTCAATTGCTGGTGGGCGGGATGCTCTACGGCGGCTGGACCTCGGTCAGCGTCACCCGCTCGATCGAGACCATCGCCGGGCAGTTCGACATTTCGCTGACCGAGCGCTGGGGCGGTCAGGCGGTGAGCTGGCCGATCCGCCCGGGCGACGAGTGCGAGCTACGGATCCACGGCGTGACGGTGATCGCCGGCTATGTCGACACCGCCGAGCCCTCGGTCAGCGAATCCAGCCACAGCATCCGCGTGTCCGGCCGCGACAAGACTGGCGACCTGGTCGACTGTGCCGCGGTGCACAAGCCCGCCGAGTGGCGGAACCTGACCGTCGACCAGCTCGCGACCATCCTCGCCAAGCCGTTCGGCGTGCCGGTGGTGCTGGAAACCGCGCCCGGCGTGCCGATCCCGGTGTTCAAGCTCGAGCCGGGCGAGACCGCGTTCAAGGCGATCGAGCGCGCGTGCAAGTTCCGCGGCGTACTGCCGATCCAGGCGCGCGGCGCACTGGTGCTGACCCATGCCGGCAAAGCGTCGGCGAGCACGCCCCTGGTGCTGGGCGGCAACCTCAAGGATGCGCGCGCCAGCTACGACTACAGCGAGCGCTTCAGCGAGTACGTGGTCAAGGGGCAGCGTGCCGGCAGCGACGCCGACTACGGCGCCGCGACGGCGGCGGTCGAGGCCAACGTCTACGACCCCGGCATCAAGCGCTATCGCCCGTTCATCAAGGTGGCCGACGGCCAGGTGACGCCGGCGATGGCGAAGCGTCAGGCCGACTGGGAGCGCCAGGTGCGCGCCGCGCGCTCGACCAAGGTGTCGTGCGTGGTGGCCGGCTGGCGACAGCAGGACGGCACGCTGTGGGACATCAACCAGCGGGTACGGGTCGAGGCCGCGCCGGTCGGCGTGACCGGCGAGCTGCTGATCTCGGCGGTCGGCTACACGCTCGACGACAGTGGCGAGGTGACCAAGCTCGACCTGATGCGCGCGGAGGCCTTCTTGCCCGAGCCCGACGCCAAGCTCGACGGCAAGAAGGATCGCAAGGGCAAGCAGACCAAAAAGGACAAGAAGGGTGACGGCGGCAATGCGGCGGCCGACGCCTGGGAACTGACCAAGGACAAGGACGGCAACTATGTCCGTAAGTGAAAAGCTCAAGCTGATGATCGGCCGCTGCATTCTCGCGGCGGTCAGCGACAAGGCCAAGTGCCAGTCGCTGCAGATCACCGCCTTCGACGGCGAAACGCACGACCGGGTCGAGCGCTTCCAGCAGTTCGGCTTCACCGCCGTACCGTTGCCCGGAGCCGAGGGTATCTGCCTGTTCGTCGGCGGCGGCCGCGACCACCCGGTGGTGGTGGCGGTGGAAGACCGCCGCCACCGGGTGACCGACCTCGCGCCCGGCGAGAGCGCCCAGTACAACAGCAGCGGCCACAAGCTGGTGCTCTACCACGACCGCGCCGAACTGGTGACGCAGAAGTTCGTGGTCAAGGCGAGCGAAAAGGTCCGCTTCGAGACGCCGCTGGTCGAAACCACCGGCCAGATTCGCGCCGATCAGGACATCACCGACAAGGCCGGGTCCGGCGGCAAGAGCATGGCGGCGATGCGCGAGGTCTACGACGGCCATACCCACAAGGAAAACAACGTCACAGGCGGCGAAAGCCAGCCGCCGACGCAGAAAGCCGGGGGCTCGTGATGATCGCGCTCGAATGGAATCAGTCCGGCGCCGACCTGACGCTCGACGGCACCGACTGGCTCGAGTCGGCGGTGATTCTGTCGCTGTTCACCGATCGTCGCGCGCTCGATGCCGATCCTCTGCCCGGTCAGGATGGAGACAAGCGAGGCTGGTGGGGTGACAGCTTTGCCGACGCGCCACTCGGCTCACGGCTGTGGTTGCTGTCACGCGAGAAGGTCACGGCCGAAGTCGCGCTGCGCGCGCGGGACTACGCGGCCGAAGCACTCGCCTGGATGGTTGGTCGCGGCATCGCGCTGCGCGTCGACGTCGCCACCGAGTGGCAGGACGACGGGCGGCTTGCCATTGCCACCGCCATTACTCAACCCGACGGGTCGGTGACCCGTTACCAGCATCTATGGACACGCCATGCCGTTTGACCGCCCCACGCTCCCGCGCCTGATCGAGCGCGTCGGCCAGGACATCGCCAGCCGCACCGCGCGCACGCCGATGCCGCTGCCTGGCTCGCCAGACCGTGTGCTTGCCACCGCGCTGGCCGGCGCCTCGCACCTGCTGCATGCGCACCTCGATTGGCTGTCCCGCCAGTTCCTGCCGGACACGGCCGATGCCGACTGGCTTGAACGGCACGCCTCGATCTGGCTGCAAAGCGGCCGCAAGCCGGCCGGCTTCGCCATCGGCACGGTCGCCTTCACCGGCGCAGCCGGCAGTACGGCGCCGGCGGGTACGCTGCTGCAGCGCGCCGACGGTGTGCAGTACCTGACCGACCTCGACGCCACGATCGGCGCCGGCGGCAGCGCCACCGTCAGCGTCACCGCACTGGCAGCAGGCGCCACCGGCAACCTGGCTGCCGGCAGTACCCTGTCGCTGGTTTCGCCGGTGCTCGGCGTCGACAGTGCCGTCACCGCTGCTGGCGAGGGTGTCGTCGGCGGCGCGGACGCCGAGAGCGACGGCGAACTGCGCGCCCGGGTGCTGGAACGGATCCGCAACCCGCCGCAAGGCGGATCGAAAAGCGACTACGTGCGCTGGGCGCTCGAGGTGTCGGGCGTTACCCGCGCCTGGTGCCTGCCCAATCACCTTGGTGTCGGCACGGTGGTGGTGCTGTTCGTGCGCGACGATGACGCGTCGCCGATTCCCGATGCTGCCGAGGTCGCCGTGGTGCAGGCCTATATCGACGAGCGCCGTCCGGTCACGGCCGAGGTGTCTGCGGTGGCGCCGATCGCCAAGCCGACCGCCTACCAGATCCAGCTCACGCCGGCGACGGCCGCCGTGAAGGCGGCGGTCGAAGCCGGCTTGCGCGACCTGCACCGGCGCGAGGGCGAGCCGGGTGTGACGCTGCTGCTGTCGCATATCCGCGAGGCGATCAGCCTGGCCGCCGGCGAAACCGACCACGTGCTGGTCGCGCCTTCGGCCAACGTCACCCACCAGCCGTACGAGCTGCCGACCTTCGGGGGAATCACATGGCTCTGACCGAACAGGACTACGCGCGCCAGCTCGCCGACCTGCTGCCGGTCGGCGCCGCCTGGCCGCGCGAGCCGGACAGCGCGCTCGCTCGGCTGCTAGCCGGTCTAGCGATCGAATTCGCCCTAATCGATGCCCGTGGCGACGAACTGCTCGCCGAATCCGACCCGCGAACCACCTATGAAATGCTGGCCGACTGGGAGCGCGTCGCCGGCCTGCCTGACGAGTGCACGGTGCCCGGCGGCAGCATGGCCGCCCGGCGCGGGGCGCTGCTGTCTCGGCTCACCGGGGTCGGCGGCCAGAGTCGCGCCTACTTCATCGGCATCGCCGCCGCGCTCGGTTACCCGGGCGCGACCGTCACCGAGTTCAGGCCGTTCCACTGCCAGAGTGCTTGTGACGACTCGCTCGACCCCGATCCGTGGCGCTTTGTCTGGCGGCTCAACCTGCCAGCTGCGAGCAACGTGCGCTACATGACCGCCGAGAGTGCCGGCGACGAAGCCCTCGCCGAGTGGGGCGATGCCACCATCGAATGCGTGATCAACCGGCTCAAGCCGGCTCACACCATCGTGCAATTTGCTTACCAGGAGTAACCATGCGTCGAATCAGTACCCCCACCGCCGTGGCCGACATGTTCGGCCCCGGCAAGCCGGGCTTCCGCGACGGCGATCCGCTCGCCGGTATTCTGGCGACTCGTCTGAACGCCGATTTCTTCAACCAGATCCAGGAAGAGCTGGCGGGACTGGTGGAGGCAACTGGGGTTGCTTTGGACTCGAACAACCGAGCCCAGGTGAGGACTGCCATTCTCGCGTTGATCGCGGCCAATGCTGCGGCGATTGAGCACGCTCATGCGTGGGTTCAGCTGACGGGGAAGCCGACCACCTTGAGCGGCTTCGGTATCACGGATGCGATCCGCAATACCAAAGCGGTCGATATTTCGGGCACCGACCTCAACACCTTTTTCCAGACCGGTTTCTACGATGGTGCAAATCTCGAAAATGCGCCGACTGGCTATTCGGCAGTAACGTGTCATCTACAGGTCCAACTGCATTCTGATCCTGCTGCGGGTGGCAGCAACTTCTGCCTGCAGCGCATCACCCCACTAGGTGAAACCGGACTGCCGAACATTCCCTATGTGCGGCGGCACGTCAGTAGCACGACCTGGGAGGCGTGGGTTCCTGAGTCCTCCTCTGTTCCGGCCGGAACGCGCAGCGGCTTGCAGGTGAGTTACACCGGCACCTCTGGCGTGGTCACCGTTACCGCCAATGCGCTGACACTACAAAATGCGGGTGGTCAGTCATTGACATTGACCGGGTGGAACCAGCAGGCGACCAGCGGTAATGCGTCCGGGGCGGTCAATAGCCTAGACGCCGGTAACTGGGCCTTCGGCACCAACTATTACTTGTTCGCGATCTACAACCCGAGCACCCGCACTCGCGGCTTGCTTTGGTCTACCTCGCCGACCGCCCCGACCCTGCCTGCAGGGTTCACCTACTTCTGCTTGGTGAGCGCGAACCGGACTCAGTCGGCGACGAACTACTGGCTCCTGGGTGGCGTTCAGAACGACCGGAAGTTCCAGCCCAAAGTGGCCGCCGGCTCTAATGTGACTGCACCGATCCTGGCTGCCAGCGGTTCGGCGGGCAGCACATCGGCACCGACGTATGTTTCGGTATCGCTCAGCTCCATCGTGCCGCCGAATGCCTGCGCGGTAGACGTGACGATCACCAATGGCAGCGGTACGGCGAGCCAGGCCATCATCGTCGCTCCAAACGGAGGCTACGGGCCGCAGGCCAGCACGACTAACCCGTCCCCCCTAGCGCTGGGCGCCTCTGGCAGCGCATACGCAACCAGTGCGTCCAAGGCGATCCAGTTGGAATCGCTCGCGCTGTACTGGGCAAGCAGTGCATCGACTGCTTATTTGTGGATCAACGGTTGGGAGATCAACCTATGAATTTGTGTTATTTCAACGGCGGCCAATCCATGCGCTCTGTCGATGCGGACTACCAGCCCCTGGATGGAGAGGCGGTATTCGACCATTACGCGAGCGACGCCGAGTTGAATGCGGCATTCCCCGGACGCACCGAGCAACGGCTACTGGACCTACGCGCCCGCCAACTGGCCGCCATCAACGCCCGCGCTACCGAACTGCTGGCCACCCTATCCGCCGGCTACCCCGACGGCGAGGTGCAGAGCTGGGCTCAGCAGACGCGCGAGGCCGAGGCGCTGGCCACCGACCCGAATGCAGCCACCCCTCTGCTGACCGCCATCGCCGCTGCGCGCGGCCTTGTCGTCGCCGATCTGGCCGGACGGGTGCGTGCCAAGGTGCAGTCCTACGCCGTGGCCAGCGGCCAGATCATCGGCCAGCGCCAGGCGCTCGAGGACGCGCTCGCCGCGATCGACCTAGACGCCCCGGACGCCGAGGAGCGGATCGGCGCGGTCCGCTGGGAGGGTACGGTATGAAGAAGCGCCTGCTGCAAATCGCGATCGCCGTCGACCAGCTGCTGAACGCTGCAACCCCGGGCGGCTGGGCCGACGAAACGCTGTCGAGCCGTGCCTGGCGATTGCGCAACCGCCGCGGCTGGGGCGCCGCTCGGCGCGCGATCGACACGCTGTTCTTCTGGCAGCGCGCGCACTGCCGCAAGGCGTTCGAAAGCGAGTTGTTACGCCGCCACCTGCCGCCCGAATACCGACCAGGCACACTGAGTCGACTATAACCACCCCGCCCAATACGGCGGGGTTTTTCGTCCCCTGAAGACAACAAGAAGAAAGGAGTCTCGGATGGCTGAACCTGTGACCACGGTGGCGGGTGGCTGGGCCGGTATCAAGATCGCGCCGCTCGTTGCCGGCTTCGCCGGTGCGGTGGTGTCCTTGTCCTACGTGCGGCAGCTCACCCGCTGGCAAATGTGCATGGCGCTCGCAAGCGGTGCGCTGTGCGCCGCGTACCTGACGCCGTTCGTGCGCCACTTCACCAACTTTCCGGCCGAGCTGGAAAACGGCATCGCGTTCCTGGTCGGCGTATCGGCGATGAATCTGGTCCCGGGCCTGATCAAGCTGTCGGAGCGATTCCGCGACAACCCCGAGCGCTACGTGCGCCTGCCGGGAGAAGGGAGGGAGTGATGGTGACGCTGATTTTTCTGCTCGCCTCGCTGGTGGTGCTCTGGCAGGCACTGACGGTGGTCAACACCATGAGCCGCTGCACCACGTTCAAGGTGCGCTTGGCCTATTGCGCGCTGGCGGCCGGCGCGTTCGGTAACGTCTGTTCGCTGCTCGCGGGCATCGCACCCAGCTTGGCCGACGCGGCTTTCGTGCTCGGGGCGTGTGGCGTGATGCTTGCCAACCAGCGGAACGCGTGCGACATCCCGCCTCGAGGGCAGACGCCACCGCGCCGCAGTCCACCGCCCACAGTGACGAACTGAACATCCACCACCCAGCCCGGCGCAAGCCGGGTTTTTTTCATGGGGGCTATATGCAACTGACCGAACACTTCAGCCTGGAAGAAATGACCACCAGCGCCACCGCCACGCGCCAGGGCTTGCCCAACGTGCCCGGCGCTGACGAGCTCGAGAACATCCGTTACACCGCTGGCCGCATGGAGGTCGTTCGCGACCTGCTCGGCGTGCCGATCACCGTGCTGTCGTGCTTTCGCGCCGAAGCCGTCAACAAGGCCGCCGGCGGCTCGCCGACCAGCGCCCACCGCTACGGGCTGGCGGTAGACTTCCGCGCACCGAAATACGGCGACGTGCGCAGCATCTGCCGCAAGCTGCAGGAAGCCAAGCGTCGCGGCCTGATCGACTTCGACCAGCTGATCTGCGAGTTCCCCGACACGGGCGGCTGGGTGCACATCGGCTTCCGTCGTAGCGCCGCGGCCAACCGCGGCCAGGTGCTCACCGCGCGCAAGGAAAACGGTCGCACCGCCTACGTCAGCGGGGTGGTGTGATGCGCGCACAGATCCTCAAATGGCTGGCGGCGCTGCTGATCGCCGGCGCCGCACTCGGCGTGGCCTGGTGGCACGGGTGGCATACCCGTGGCGATGAGATCGAGCGCAAGGCCTCCGATCAGGTGCTTGCCGACGCGCGCCAAGCGCTAGCCCGCTTCGCCTCCGAATCCGCCCGGCTCAACGGCCTGGCCGGCAAAATCCAGCAACAGGCCGACCGGCTCGCCAGCCAGACGGCCACCCGCATCGTGGAGTACCGCACCCATGAGAAACTCGTTCCCCTGCCTGCTGATTGCCGTATTGATGCTGGCCGCCTGCAGCAGCTTCAAGCCGGCGTCGACGCCGCCAACGCGGCCATCGTTGCCGCACAACCTGGCGGCCAGTTCGCCGGCGATCGAACGGCCGGCGACTGACAGCTGGGATGATCTGGCAGTACTCTATCTGAAGCTCGCCCAGCGTTACGGCCAGTGCGTTGTCGAACGGGCTGGCTTGCAGCGTGCCTATCCAGCGCAGTGAAAGGATGGGAGGCGGCTGATAGAATTGGTATCTGCGGGGGCGCAAAGCGGCCCCTGCGGCCATCCTTATATAGAGCACCTTTTTCCCATGGCGGTAGATTTGACGGTATTGATATTTACATTCCAGATCAAAAACCTTGCTTATCAATGGTTTTGCCTGCCCTGTAGATAATTGAGTGGGAATGAGCCGGCTCGGCCAACCTTGAACCACAAAGCGCAGCCTTCCGGCTGCGCTTTTTTTATTCTCGCGCCGCCAATGGCAAACCCGTCTCAAAGTGCTAAACAACAGGGGGTGTACCGCGAGCGCTTTGTTTTACGCCTTTCTCGATCGATGGCCCCGGAAAGAGGCCCGCCCGGAGTGCCGGCATTTGTTAAAGATGATGAAATTCATGCCATCGGGTTTGACGCTGACGATTCCCGTCTGTTAGCGTAAAGAAAACCGCTCCATTTCATCGCGAAGACCGCGTCGATGCGGCCTTCATCCCCGAAGTCTCTGTGAACCAAGGAGGTCGAAGATGCCCGAGCAAACCCTCAACAACGAAAAAGAGAAACTGCTGGCCGACGTGCGCAGCGTGCTCAACAGCACCGAAGAGCTGCTGGCCGCCGCCGGCGACGAAGGCGGCGAGAAGACCCGCGAGCTGAAGACCAAGATCGCCGCCAACCTGAAGCTCGCCAAGGCGCGCCTCATCGACGCCGAGCAGGTCGCGGTGGAAAAGGCCAAGGCCGCTGCCAAGGCGACCGACCAGTACGTGCACGACAACCCGTGGAAGGCGATCGGCGTCGCCGCCGCCGGCGCCTTCCTGCTGGGCCTCCTGGTCTCGCGCCGTTGACCGATGTCGACGACTCCCCGTCCCGGTAGCCTGCGTTCGCTGCTGAACGGCTTCGTGTCCCTGGCGCTGACCCGGGCCGAGCTGTTCGGCATCGAAGCGCACGAACAACAGGAGCGCATGATCGGCCACCTCGTCACCGGGGTGGCCGCCATGGTCGCGCTCCTGATCGGCCTGATCGCCTTCCTGCTGTTCGTGATGGTGATCACGCCTGACGATCTCAGAGCCGCGGTGCTCGGCGCTCTGGCGAGCCTCTTCCTCGTCGCCGGCGCCTTCCTCCTGTGGTGGCTCAAACGTCGCCTGGCGCTAGCACCGACGCCGTTCTCGAATACGCTGACCGAGGTGCGTAAGGACTGGCAGACGCTGTCCGGGCGCGAAACGCCATGAAGCGCGAAGACCGCCAGTTGCGCAAGGAACTGCTGTTGATGAAGGGCGACGCGCTGCGCCTCAAGCTCGCGCTCGAGCTGCAGCAATGGCGCGGACCGCTGGCCATGCTCGGCGAAGGCGCCGAACTGTGGCGCAGCTCGAGCCGCTTCAAGACGCTGATCGGCCTCACCGCCTTGCTCATCCCTCACGCGCGCACCCGCGTGCTGCTCAAGTCGCTCGCCAAGGGCGCGCTCGTCGTCGGGGCGCTGCGCCGCCTGTGGTCGCGGCGCTAACCCATTCCGCCCGCGTCGCCCCGGTACAGCCCCGGTATAATCGGGCCATGGACGCGCTGACTTCCCCTCCCCTGCCGCCCAAGGCGATCACGATGTTGGCCGAGCTAGGTCTCACCAGTCGCGACGCGCTCGTCGCCTGCGGCGCGGTGCGCGCCTTCCTGCTGTTGAAAGCCGCCGGGCTGACCGCGACCGAGCGCCTGCTGTTCGCGCTCGAGGCCGCCGCGCGCGGCGTGCACTGGAACCAGCTCAGCGACCCGGATCGCATCCGATTGAAGGCCAGTCTGGCCGAGCATCCGCCGGTGCGGCTGCCGCCGCCGGCCGAGGCGCGCGTGCGTTTCATGCGCGAGGCGCAAACGTTGGCCGGGCACGCGGCGGAAAACGGCGAGGTGCCGGTAGGCGCCGTCGTCGTCTATAGGGGCGAGATCGTCGGACGCGGCTTCAACCAGCCGATCGCGCGGCACGACCCGTCGGCGCACGCCGAGATGGTGGCGCTGCGCGAGGCGGCGGCGACGCTGGACAACTACCGGCTGTCCGGCTGCGACCTCTACGTGACGCTCGAACCGTGCCCGATGTGCGCCGGCGCCATCCTGCACGCGCGGCTCGACCGCGTCCTCTACGGCGCGGCCGACCCGAAGACCGGCGCGGCCGGCAGCCGGGTCGACCTGTTCGGCGTCAAGGCGCTCAACCCGCATACCGCGGTGTTCGCCGGGATCGAGGACGAGGCCTGCGCGACACAGCTCTCCGATTTTTTCCGGCGCCGCCGCGAGGAAGACAAGACGGCATGAAGCTGATGATCTACCTGGACGCGCAGCGGCTCGACCTCGTCGACGACGCCGGCCGCGTCGTGAAAAGCTACCCGGTGTCGACCGCGGCCAACGGCGCCGGCGAGGTGCGCGGCAGCTACCAGACGCCGCGCGGCCGCCACTACGTGCGCGCGAAAATCGGCGCCGGTGCGCCGCTTTCCGCGGTGTTCGTCGCGCGCCGACCGACCGGCGAAGTCTGCGACGCGGCGTCCTATCAGGCGAAGCCCGACCGCGACTGGATCCTGACCCGCATCCTGTGGCTGTGCGGCCGCGAGCCGGGCAAGAACCGTCTCGGCCGCGTCGACACCTTCGCGCGCTACATCTATCTGCACGGCACGCCGGACGCGGTCGACGTCGGCGTACCGGGTTCGCACGGCTGCGTGCGCATGCGCAATACTGACATTGTGGAACTGTTCGATACGGTGCCGGCCGGCACCGAGGTGGAGATTGTGGAACATGAACATCCTGCGGCCTGAGCGCCTGCTGGCCGCGTGCCTCGGCCTGATGGCGCTGCCAACGTTGGCCGAGCCGGCGTTCGACCCTCTGCTCGACGCCGCGCAATTCGCCCAGCACGCCAACGCAGACGGCCCGCTGACCGCGACCGCCCCCAACCCTTACGACTACGGGCGGCCGTGGATACGCGTCGGCGTGAAAAGCCAGAGCCTCACCTACTACGACGGCTGGGGCCTGCCGGTGAAGCGCTACGCGGTGTCGACCGCCAAGAACGGCGTCGGCGAGACCAAGAACAGCTACCAGACGCCGCGCGGCTGGCACCGCGTGTGCGAGCGCATCGGCGACGGCGTCACGCCCGACACCATCATCTTCCGCCGTGACATCACGCCGTGGAAATACACCAGCGAACTGCACGAACAGTACCCTGACAAGGACTGGATCCTGACACGCATCCTGTGGCTGTGCGGCATGGAGCCGGGCAAGAACCAGGGCGGCGACGTCGACAGCTACGAGCGCTTCATCTACATCCACGGCGCCGGCGAGCATGTGTCCTACGGCACGCCGACCTCGCTCGGCTGCGTGCGCATGAAGAGCCACGACGTGATCGACCTGTTCAACCGCACGCCGAAAGGCACCGACGTGCTCATCGAGGAGAACGGCTGATGGCGCCGGCCGAATTGTCGCTGACCACGCCGGGGTTGTTGTTCCCGGCGATCTCGCTGCTCTTGCTCGCGTACACCAACCGCTACCTCGCGCTCGCCGGCATCATCCGCGAGCTGTACGAGGACTACCAGGCCGCGCCCAACCACAAGATCGTGCTGCAGATCGGCAACCTCAGGCGCCGCATCAGCCTGATCAAGTGGATGCAGGCGCTCGGCATCGGCAGCCTGTTCTTCACCGTCGTCGCGATGTTCCAACTGTATCTGGGCTGGCAGCCTGTCGCGCAGCTGACCTTCGGCCTCAGCCTCGCACTGATGATAGGCTCGCTCGCGATGTCGCTGATCGAGCTGAAGATGTCGACCGAGGCGCTCAACGTGCTGCTGTCCGACCTCGAGGCGCTGCGTGAAGACGACTGACGCGTTCTCGTTCGCCACCTTGGCCGAGCACGCTGCCGCGCTGCCCGGGGCGACCGCCGACATCAAATGGGGCGACAACCTGGTGTTCTCGGTCGGCGACAGGATGTTTGCGCTGTTCCGGCCTATAGGCGCGCCCGACTCGCTGTGGTGCAAGGTCGATCCGGCGCGCTTTCTGGAGCTGACCGACATCCCCGGCGTCAGACCGGCGCCCTACCTCGCGCGCGCGTCGTGGATCTGCATCGATTCGCCCGCCGCGCTGCCGCCCGAAACGTTGGCCGAGTTGCTTCTCGACGCGCACCGGCTGGTCGCGGCCAAGCTCAGCAAGAAGCGGCGGCAGGCGCTCGGGCTGCCTTGACGTTGGCCGAGCCCTGCCGGCAAACGGCCCCGCATCGCGGGGCCGTTTTTTCGTCTGCCGCGACTCAGCGCGCGCTGCACGCGGCGGGCTGTGCCGCCTCTTCGCCGAGCTTGCGCGCCAAGTAGCTGACCATCACCAGCTGCAGGAAGTGGTAGAGCATGATGGGCGCGATGATGAGGCCGAGCGCCGGGCCAAGCGCAGGATTGACTCCGAACATCACCTTGGCCATCGGCACGCCGGCGGCGAGCGACTTCTTCGAGCCGCAGAAGGTGCACGCGATCGTGTCCTCGCGATCGAAGCCGAGGCGACGGCACGTCCACTGCATCAGCGCATAGACCAAGAGGAACAGGCCGACCGACACGCCGGCGATCAGCGCGACGGTCGACGCGCCGTGCTGCGCCCACACGCCCTCGGCGACCGAGTCGGAGAAGGAGTTGAGTACGATGGCGAGAATGGTCGCGCGATCGAGCAGCTTGGTCAGCGCCGCGTGCCGCACCAGCCACTTGAGCAGTACCGGGCGCAACAGTTGGCCGAGCGCGATGGGCAACAGAACCAGCAGCAGCACCTTGAGGATCACCGGCCACAAATCGAACGCGATGCCGCTCGCCTCAAGGTATAGGTTCACCCACAGCAGTGTCAGGAACACGCCGATCAGGCTCGAGAGGCTGGCGTTGAAGATCGCGCCGGGCACGTTGCCCTTCGCGATCGACGTCATCGCGACCGACGACGACACCGTCGACGGCAAGGCGGCGAGGTAAAAGAAGCCGAGCGCCAGCGCCGGCACCAGCGCGTTGCCGAGCGCGGACACCAGCGCGAGCCCCAACAGCGGAAACAGCAGGAAGGTCGACAACTGCACCGTAAGGTGCAGACGCCAATTAAACATGCCCTCGCACAGCCGCTGCGGCGACAGCGTCAGCCCGTAGAGCAGGAACACCACGGCGACGCCGTAGCGGGTGAAATATTCGATGCGCACCAGGCCGCCGGTGCGGCCTAGCTGAGGCCAGACGACCGACAGCACGACCGCGCCGACCAGCGCCAGCATGAAGCCGTCGAACCCGAGTTTTTTCAGCCCCTGCACGCCTTGTCCCTTTCGATATCGGGGATGTAAAAACCGGCGCCGCGGCGCCGGTTCTGGTCTTGCACGAGGCTCGGTCGGCCGAGCCTTTAGAGAGTCACGCGACCGCGACCGGGATCTTGCCGATCTTCACGCGCCACTCGGCCGGGCCGGTGTTGTGCACCGAGGTGCCACAGGAGTCGACCGCGACGGTGACCGGCATGTCCTTCACCTCGAACTCGTAGATCGCCTCCATGCCGAGGTCCTCGAAGCCGACGACCTTCGACGCCTTGATCGCCTTCGAGACCAGGTAGGCCGAACCGCCTACCGCCATCAGGTAGACCGCCTTGTTGTCGCGGATCGCGTCGATGCCGGCCGGGCCGCGCTCGGCCTTGCCGATCATGCCGAGCAAACCGGTCTGCTCCAGCATCTGGCGCGTGAACTTGTCCATGCGCGTCGCGGTGGTCGGGCCGGCCGGGCCGACCACTTCGGCGCGCACCGGGTCGACCGGGCCGACGTAATAGATGAAGCGGTTGGTGAAGTCGACCGGCAGCTTCTCGCCCTTGTTCAGCATGTCGACCATGCGCTTGTGCGCGGCGTCGCGGCCGGTGAGTATCTTGCCGTTCAAGAGCAGCACGTCGCCCGGCTGCCAGCCCTGCACTTCTTCCGGCGTGATGGCGTCCAGATCGACGCGCTTGCCGTTGGAGCTGTCGTAGGTGATCTCGGGCCAGTCGTCCAGCGACGGCGCTTCGAGGTGGGCCGGGCCGGAACCGTCCAGATGAAAGTGCACGTGACGCGTCGCCGCGCAGTTCGGGATCATCGCGACCGGCAGGCTCGCCGCGTGCGTCGGGTAGTCGAGGATCTTCACGTCCAGAACCGTGGTCAAACCGCCGAGGCCCTGCGCGCCGATGCCGAGCGCGTTGACCTTCTCGAACAGCTCGAGGCGCAGCGCCTCGACGCGGGTCAGTTCCGCGCCGCTGTCGGCCTTGTCCTTCAGCTCGTGAATGTCGACATGGTCCATCAGCGACTCCTTGGCCAGCAGCATCGCCTTCTCCGGCGTGCCGCCGATGCCGAGGCCGAGGATGCCCGGCGGACACCAGCCGGCGCCCATCGTCGGCACGGTCTTGAGCACCCAGTCTACGATGGAGTCAGACGGGTTCAGCATCACCATCTTCGACTTGTTCTCCGAGCCGCCGCCCTTGGCGGCACAGGTCACCTCGACGCCGTCGCCGGCGACGATCTCGAAGTGCACGACGGCCGGGGTGTTGTCCTTGGAGTTCTGGCGCAGGCCCGCCGGGTCGAGCAGCACCGACGCGCGCAATTTATTGTCCGGATGGTTGTACGCGCGGCGCACACCCTCGTTGACCATCTCCTGCACCGACAGCGTCGCGTCCCACTGCACCTTCATGCCGACCTTCAGGAACACGACCGCGATGCCGGTGTCCTGGCAAATCGGGCGGTGGCCTTCGGCGCATAGGCGGCTGTTGATCAGGATCTGCGCCATCGCGTCGCGCGCGGCCGGGCTTTCCTCTTTCAGGTAAGCTTTGTGGAGCGCCTGGATGTAATCTTTGGGGTGGTAGTAGCTGATGTACTGGAAGGCATCGGCGATGCTCTGGATGAAGTCTTCCTGGCGGATGAGGGTCATGCCGGGTCTCGCATAATCAGGTTGAACAGACGGGGCGGACGCCCCCGCGATGGACCAAATTGTAACACCGCAACTGCTCGTTTTTTGACCTTGTTGCTGTGCACAAGCGGCACTAGCATGGAGGAAAAACCCTAATAGCGCGCCGTTTTCACCGCGTGCCGCGCACTTGGAGGAGTGGCAGATGAACACCCGCATCGAACGCGACACCTTCGGCGACATCGCCGTGCCGGCCGACCGCCTGTGGGGCGCGCAGACGCAGCGCTCGCTGGAAAACTTCCGCATCTCGAGCGAGAAGATGCCGCCCGAGCTGATCGTCGCGCTGGCGCGTGTGAAGCGCGCGGCGGCGCTGGTCAACGCCGAGCTCGGCCAACTCGCGGTCGACAAGTCCGAGGCCGTCGTCGCCGCCGCCGACGAGGTGATCGCCGGGCAGCACCAGGGCGAATTCCCGCTCGCGGTGTGGCAGACCGGCTCGGGCACGCAAACCAATATGAATATGAACGAGGTACTAGCCAACCGTGCGAGCGAGTTCCTCGGCGGCCCGCGCGGCGAAGGACGTCTCGTGCACCCTAACGACGACGTGAACCACGGCCAGTCGTCGAACGACGTGTTCCCGACCGCGATGCACGTCGCCGCGGTCTTTGCGCTCAACGAGAGGCTGTTCCCGGCGCTCGACGCGCTCGCCGCGACGCTGGCGGCCAAGGCCGACGACTTCACCGACATCGTCAAGATCGGCCGCACCCACCTGCAGGACGCCACCCCGTTGACGCTCGGCCAGCAGTTCTCCGGCTACGTCGCCCAGCTCGAACAGAGCTATCGCCATCTGGAGGACGCGCTGCCTCACCTGTCGGAACTCGCGCTCGGCGGCACCGCGGTCGGCACCGGGCTGAACGCTCACCCCGAATTCGGCGAGCGCGTCGCCGCGATGCTCGTGCGCGATACCGGTCTGGATTTCGTGTCGGCGCCGAACAAGTTCGAGGCTTTGGCCTGCCACGACGCGCTGGTGCACGCGCACGGCGCGCTGAAGACGCTCGCCGCCGCGCTGACCAAGATCGCCAACGACGTGCGCTGGCTCGCCAGCGGCCCGCGCTGCGGCATCGGCGAGCTTTCCATCCCCGAGAACGAACCGGGCAGCTCGATCATGCCGGGCAAGGTCAACCCGACGCAGAGCGAAGCACTGACAATGGCGTGCGCGCAGGTATTCGGCAACGACGTCGCGGTGAACTTCGGCGGCGCGGCGGGCAACTTCGAGCTGAACGTCTACAAGCCGCTGATCATCCACAATTTTTTACAGAGCGTACGGCTTCTGGCCGACGGCATGGAAAGCTTCAACGCCAACTGCGCGGTCGGCATCGAAGCGCGGCGCGACCGCATCGCCGAACTCTTGGACAAATCGCTGATGCTGGTCACCGCGCTGAACCCGCACATCGGCTACGACAAGGCGGCCTTCATCGCGAAGAAGGCGCACAAGGAGGGCACAACCTTGCGTGAGGCGGCGATCGCCAGCGGCTACCTGACCGGCGAGCAGTTCGACTCTTGGGTGAAGCCGGAGGACATGGTCGGCGACACGCGGCGCAGCCGCTAGGCGGACGCCCTCGCTCTTCGACGTTGGCCGAGCCTTGGGTAGCGGGCTCGGCCAAGCTTTCGCCCGCCGGCTCCGCTGCCGCCCCTCAATTCGGTTCGCGAAAATTTTTCTTGAAACTAGACGGTCGGTCTAATACACTTCGGGCCATGGCTAGACCGAACCTGTTCCACGACACCCGCGAGCACATCCTCGCCACCGGCGAAGCGCTGGTGCAAAGCCGCGGCTTCACCGCCGCCGGGCTGACCGAGCTGTTGGCCGCGGCGAACGTGCCGAAGGGCTCGTTCTACCACTACTTCAAGTCGAAGGAGGACTACGGCGTCGCGCTGTTGATCCGCTACTTCGACCAGTACGACGCGGCGATGGGCGAGAAGCTGACCGCGCCGGGCCGCCCGGCGCGCGAGCGGCTGCTGTCCTACTTCGAGGGCTGGATCGCCAATGCGTGCACGCCCGAACACGGCGGCTGTCTGGTCGTGAAACTCGCCGGCGAGGTGTGCGACCTTTCGGAGCCGATGCGCGAAACGCTCTCCGCCGGCATGGCGCGCATCGTCGCGAGGTTGGCCGAGGTCATCGAACAGGGCCACGCCGACGGCAGCATCTCGTGTCCGGGCGAGCCGCGTGCTCTCGCCGACGCGCTGTACGCGATGTGGCTCGGCGCCGCATTACGCGCGAAGGTCGAACGCTGCCCCGACTCGTTGAACGCCGCGATGGAAGACACCCGGGCCCGACTCACCTTTTTGCAGTAACGCTTTGCAGTAAAACGCCTGCCAAACCCGGCAGGTTTTTTTGGACATATTTATAGACGACTGGTCTATTTTTTGGCAGATGGAGAATCCGGCATGAACCCGACCCTGGAACTGATGCATCAGCACCGTAGCGTGCGCAGCTACCTCGACACCCCGGTGGCGCCGGAGCTGCTGGACGCCATACTGGACGCCGCCTGGAAAGGTCCGACCTCGATCAACGGTCAGCAGTTGTCGCTGGTGGTGGTACAGGACGCCGAGCGCCGCAAGAAGATCGCCGAGATCGCCGGCGGCCAGCCGTGGATCGCACAGGCTCCGGTCTTCATCACCCTGGTGGCCGATTTCTACAAGACCCACCTCGGCATGGAAAACGCCGGACATGAGCAGGTGATCCACCACAGCGTCGAGGGCTTCGCCGTGGCTGCGGTCGATGCAGGCATCGCGCTGGGCAACCTGATGACCGCCGCGCGCTCCGCCGGCCTCGGCGTGGTGCCGATAGGCGGGATCCGCCGCGATCCGCAGGCGATGGTCGAGTTGCTGGAGCTGCCCGAACTGACCTTTCCGCTGGTCGGCGTGGCCATGGGCCACATCCGCGACGACGGCACGATCAAGCCGCGCCTGCCGCGTGAGAGCTTCGTCCACCGCGAACGCTACGATGCCGCCGCACTGCCGCACAGTATCGCCGCCTACGACCAGACGCTGGCCCGCCACTGGCGGCAGGTCGACCGTCCGGACAGCCTCAACTGGTCGGCCAACACCGCCCAATACTACCAACACGTGTACTTCCCCGAGACCGCCCCGATCGCCCGCCAGCAGGGCTTCGGCTTCGACAAATAATCACGCCAACATCCCCAAAGGACGATCATGCAAGCCGACAAACTGCTCACCCCGCTGCACCTTGGCGCGATCACCGTCAATAACCGCGTGCTGATGGCCCCGCTGACCCGGCTGCGCAGCCGGGAACCGGGCGACGTGCCGGTGCCCTTGATGGCCGAGTACTACGCCCAGCGCGCCGGCGCCGGCCTGATCATCGCCGAGGCGACGCAGATCTCGCCGCAGGGCAAGGGCTACGCCGGCGCGCCCGGCATCTACAGCGAGGAACAGGTGCGCGCGTGGAAAGAGATCACTGACGCGGTTCATGCCAAGGGCGGGCGCATCGCGCTGCAGCTGTGGCACGTCGGCCGCGTGTCGCACAGCTCGCTGCAGCCTGACGGCGAGGCGCCGGTCGCACCGTCGGCGATCGCCGCCGACACCAACGCGACGCTGCGCGGCGAGGACGGCAGCCCGGTGCGCGTACAGGCATCGACGCCACGCGCGCTTGAGACGGCGGAACTGGCCGACCTGATCGAGGACTACCGCCGCGCGACCGACAACGCGCGTCGCGCCGGCTTCGACTATGTCGAAGTCCACGCCGCGCATGGCTACCTCTTGAACCAGTTCCTGTCGCCCGAGGCGAACCAGCGCACCGACGAATACGGCGGCAGCGTCGAAAACCGCACGCGGCTGACGCTCGAAGTGCTCGACGCGGTGATCGGCGAATGGGATGCCGACCACGTCGGCATCCGTATCTCGCCGCTGGGCGTGTTCAACGGCCAGTCCGACGTCGGCCAGGAAGACGCGGCCTACTACCTCGTCGAGGAACTGGCCAAACGGAAGATCGCCTACCTGCATGTGTCCGAGCCGGACTGGGCCGGCGGCCCGGCGTACAGCGACGACTTCCGCCAGAGCTTGCGCGAACGCTTCGCCGGCGTGATCGTCGCCGCCGGCGGCTACACGTCCGAGAAGGCCGAGACGCTGATCCGCGCCGGCCTGATCGACGCTGCCGCCTTCGGCCGCCCCTACATCGCCAACCCGGACCTGGCCGAGCGCTTCGCCGCCGGCGCGGAACTGAACGAGCCGCGGCCTGAGTTCTTCTACACCACCAGCGCGGAGGGCTATACGGACTATCCGACGCTGACGGAGTAAGCGGATCTAAGCGAAAGTGGAACGGCCCCCGGCGAGACTCGCCGGGGGCCGTTTTTTTTTGTGCGGCACCGGGTAGGCCGAGCCGGTATAGACGGCTTGTTGCACCGCCGTTCGCCCTTCGCCGTCTAAGGCTCGGCCAGCCTTCTTCTGACCTCTGCCGTCCACGCACTACAGGTCGCGGCACATCACGGATCGCCCCTTCCGCTGCCTCTCGTGATTGCAGCGCAGCTGTCGAGGTACGGCAGAGTCGCCCACTTTCCTAAAGGCCGTGTGCCGCCGTTTTGTCTCGCTATCCGATGGCCTCGAAGCGGTCAAGGGCGGACGATCAAGCGCACGACACCGCTGGCGGAAAGTGACGCATCCTGTTTATGATTAGTGAATACTGGATGCCATAAAGCTAGGCAGGGCAAGACTTGGCAGTGACCAAGAGCGGTAGTGACGCAAAAACCATGTCATTTAGGCCTCACTTTGTTGCCAGTTTAGAGATCACATCGTTACTGAATTAGACCTCAGTGGTGATGGTTAATTAATAGTTAGCGCTAGCGGCATTATGAGAAGTATGGAATTAATTAATCCGCTTATATCAATTTTGGCATTTCTGGTTTCTGTTTATGCTGCATATACGGTAAATTCAAATCAAAAAAAGACCGTAATGTTCTCTAGAAAGCAGGAGATGGCTTGCATAAAATTGTTAATTTCAGAATATGAGATTCTTTTGCATAGCGTTATTAGAGAGAGAGGAAAAACAGGTAAGGAAATATCAAAAGATGAAAGTGATCTATTTGACAGGCTTTTGTCTCTTGAGGCTGTCATGAAAGTTGCTCAAGACGCAACAAATATAGCATTGGAGTCAAGTAAGCCAGTTTCTGACGACTTGTATAGTTTAAATATTTCGTTGAAAACGGACATCGAAAGTCATTTGATGCAACTGCGTGCATTGGAAACTAAATTCAAGAATTTTAACAGCAGTAGGGTTTCTGAGATAGAAGCGGAGCTCAAGAAAATGCAGGAAAAGATGGGGGCCATTTCTCAAATTATGGCTAACAAGTCATTCCAGCGGACCCGCTAAAGAGAGGGCTAACATTGCGTTGAAGGCGCGCCCTTCGGGCGCTGGGACGTTCCGCGCGGGGAGCGAAACGCCCCTTAACTTAGGCGTTAGAGTGCATTCCCCATGAGTCGCGGTGTTCTCCTTCCAGTTACCCTCTTCGTCGTCAGCGCGTTCTTCTCCGTCATGTCGTTGCACGCGGCTTGGGCGTCCATCATCGTCGGGCTTGCCCTGTGTGCCTACTCATTCGTTTGGACGCGTCGCGCAAGAGCCGCGCCTGGTTCCGCGCCTCAAACCACCTTCGCTGCATCACGCAGCATGCGCGCTGGCGTGGCTCTCGTGGTAGCCCCGGTGCTCACGGTATTGCTTGTGCTCGCGGCAATGTCGGGCTTGTTTGGCCGCCACTGAAATGCAGCACATGGCATCGCAGCGTTCTAACATTTCGTTCAAGTCGCCCGCTTCGCGGGCTGGGACGGGCAAAAAGCGCCGCTTTTTGCCCGCCCCTTAACTCAAGCGTTAGGCCACTAAGCACATGGACAGTTTATTTGCAGTGTTGTTAGAGCTATTGGCACTTTCCTTCCCTGGTAAGCGTCCTGAACAGATACACGTTTCAACTCTGACGGCATCTCTTGCTTTTGTCTTGATGGGCCTTATCGTAAGCGGTTTTGTGATCTCGCTGTTCCCGGCCTGGCATTTTGTAGTAAGTCTCTTGGTGGCGCTTTTCTCAGTATTCGCCATCATTTCTATACTCTGCCGGCTTGGTGTGCAGCCTGGGTTTTCATTGAGTCCTTTGGCTTTCTTAGCGTATTTTGTTAGTTTTATTGCCGGTGGAAGTTTCTTTTTCTTCCTTTGTGCCGCAAATGCGTGAGAGGAATCATGGTTTCGGCCTAACAGGTCGTTGAAGGCGCGCCCTCCGGCGCTGGGACGCGCCGCTAGCGGCGCGCCCCTTAATTTATTCGTTAGCAAACCGTTAGCCATTCATTACATCATGGAGAATTTTGTGACTAAAGAAGCAGGGAAAATGATTTGCGGTGTCGTTATGCCCATATCAAGCATTGACGGGTGTAATGAGTCACATTGGGCAGACGTTTTAGAGATAATTTCGGAAGCTATTGAAGACGCAGGTTTTGAATCAAACCTTGTAAGCAATGCCGATGATGTCGGAATAATTCACAAGAGAATAATTCAGAATCTTTATGACAACCCAATTGTTGTTTGTGACGTTAGCGGAAAAAATCCTAACGTGATGTTTGAACTAGGAATGCGCTTAGCCTTTGACAAACCAACAATAATTATAAAAGACGATAGAACCTCATACTCATTCGACACATCCGCCATAGAGCATCTTGAATACCCAAGGGACCTGCGGTTCTCAAAAATCACCGAATTCAAAGAAAAGCTATCTCAAAAATTACGCGCAACTTACGAAAAATCAACAACTGACGCAAACTACACTACTTTTCTAAAGCATTTCGGTGAATTTACAGTTGCAAAAATAGAAAAGAAAGAAGTTTCAGGGCAAGAATTCATAATAGATGAGCTTAGAAGTATTCGTATGGCTATGCGCCGTTTAGAGCGCGTAGGCTTGAAGGATATGATTCCAAATGAGTCATCTTTCAGGAACAGGCGCATAAAAGGAGATATCGATATATGTTTCTCTGATAGGTCGGACGAAGCTATTTCTGAAGCAGTAAATATTGCATCGTCTCACCCTGCAATAGACACTGTTTTTGTCGAAGAGCGAGAACCTGGGCACAGGCATCTTATAGCCAACATAAAACCAGGGTATGACGCCAACATTCTTGATATTGAAAAGATGTTAGGCGCTTATGGTCGCCCGCGACGCCGACCGCAAAGTAAAACTCCAGCCATAGGCTAACAAACGGTTCAAATCGTTCGCTGCGCTCACTGGGACGGGCTAAAGCCCGCCCCTTAACCTGAAACGTTAGGTGCTTCCTTAGCCCTCTAAACTTTACTTAGAGTATAAATATAAAGTGAAAATATTTTGCGGTGAATTCGAAGTATATGAGTCCGGGACATTAACAAGCCCAGATTTATCCGATACAAAATTTGTTATATCTGAATCCCCGTTGATGGAAATTGTTTTTCGTATCTCCATGGGTGAAGGTGAGCCAGGAATAAGTCTAGAGGCATTGGGCGAAAGCACTCTTGCCATGGTTTTCAAGAAACCTACTGGCATTGGATACGGCCCAGCAATACCAGTTAAAGTCGGTAATTTGAATGGTCGTGCTTTATACGTGAGTTTCCGTGCCTCCATGAGAGGCGAGAATTCCTCCTATGGTCTTGAGTATACTTTTTATCTCAAGGAAGCCGTGTGATGGCTAAAACCGGAATTGAGATGCCTGCACTTCAAAGTACAGGAATAGACAAAGAACACATCAAGGTTCAGCTTGACTACCACCAAGAAACTAACAAGCTGAATATGGCCTTTAAAGAAAAATGGCTTGAAACATTATTTTCTGCAAATTTTCTAGTTTTCTTAGTAACAATTTTTGTTATCGCCTCCGGCTTTGTATACATGTGTGTTGAGGGGGTAGTAAAAACTGACATAGTTGAATACTGGAAGCTAATACTTCCCGTTGTAACCACATATATTGGATATGCAATTGGTAAAGGAAAAGTAGGTTAACAATCCGCGCTTTTACGCACCTAACATGTGGTTCAAGTCGTTCGCTTCGCTCACTCGGGACGGGCTAAAGCCCGCCCCTTAACCAAACGTTAGCCGCCATGATGTTCCAGAAAACGACCTTTGAACGCTTGTTCCCTGCGGCACTGAGTGGCACAGGGCTTCTCAGCTACACCAGCTTCGGATTTGAATCGGGAGGGAAACGGTTTTTCGACATCACCGTTCCCGGAAGGCCGAGAATCGAGCAAGGGATGACAGTTATTGCACTTCTTGAGAAACCAAATAGATGGGAATCAAATGGCCTCTTGGGTTGGGTCGACTGCCTCGATGGTTCCGTTGTGTGCGACAGCGCTGGCAAGTTGTTCAGCATCGCCCTTCTGAATATTTTTTTCGCCGCAATGTTCCCCATCCGGGCATATGAAGTTTTCAGTAATCCCGAAATGGCAGACCTGATCGCATTCTTTGTAGCTGCCATGTTTATGGGGTTTACCTTGAGGTTCCTCTATCTTTCAATCAAGGCGCTACTCGTCAAAAAAACACTTCTAGCTGTCCGTAACCATGTTTTCGGGCGGTCGGTCAATACAAATGAGTTCGGTGGCTAACTATGCGCTCAAATCGCTCACTTCGTTCGCTGGGACGGGCTAAAGCCCGCCCCTTAGCTTAATCGTTAGGGTTCAAAGGCTCTGGAACGTAAAGGTTAGCCGAGCCTTTTCCATCGTCTGGCGTTTGCTGACCAGCTCCCCCTAAACAGAGCCTTCCTCCCCTCGCCCCTCCAACCTCGGCCAACCTTTCACGCCGCGCGCCGGCCGATCGCGACGCACATCGCCACCGCGGCGGTCACCGCCGCCAGCCCCAGCGACAACGGTTCGCCGAGCAGCCACGCTGCAGCGAGCATGCCGCCGAAGGGCTGCAACAGCTGCACCTGGCTGACGCGCGCGATGCCGCCGAGCGCAAGGCCTCGGTACCAGACGAAGAAGCCGAGGAACATGCTGACGACGCTGACGTAGGCGAAGCCCGCCCAGCTCGCCGCATGCACGAGGTGCTGAGGGCGCATCGCCCACACCGGCCACGCGATGAAGGGCGCGGCCAGCAAGAGCGCCCAGCAGATCACCTGCCAGCTGCCCATCTCGCGCGCGAGTCGTCCGCCCTCTGCGTAGCCGAGGCCGCACAGGACGATGGAGACCAGCAGATAGCCGTCGGCGCGCTGCAGTGTGCCGCCGGCCTCGCCCCACGCGTAGCCGGTGACGAGCACGCTGCCGGCGAGCGCGCAGGCCCAGAACGGCGCGCGCGGCCGCTCGTGCGCGAACCACGCGCCGAACAGCGCGGTGCAGAGCGGCAACAGGCCGGTGAACAGCGCGCCGTGGTTGGCGGGCACCTCGGCCAAGGCCAATGAGGAAAACAGCGGAAAACCGATCACCACGCCAAGGGATACCAGGCTCAGGCGCGCCCACTGCGCGAGGCTCGGCCGACGCTGGCGGGTGATCAGCAACAAGAGCGCGGCGAGGCCTGCGGCGACCAGCGCGCGGCCCAAGCCGATGAATAGCGGGTCAAGCTCGGCGACCGCGAGCCGGGTCGCCGGCAGGGTGCCGGAGAAACAGGCGACGCCGGCCAGGCCGTAGGCGAAGCCCCTGAGCGACGGCGAGGCGGCGGCGGGAAGCGAAGAAGGCGTTGCGGTGGAGGCGGACATGGCGGGCTTTCCGTGGCCGGGGACTTGCCCCGTGACGGAAATCAGCTTACAAGCTGACTGTTATGGGAAGACAGTAACAGTCTGACGCAACAGACACTCACTGTATCGGTAGAACCGCCATGACAGTTTCACTGCAAAACTGGCCGATCTCGGCCGACGCGCGCGCGCCGCTGGTCGAGCAGATCGTGTCGCACTGTATAGCCCAGATCCGCCACCAGCGCTGGCCTTCCGGCGCCAAGCTGCCATCGATCCGCGCTCTCGCGGCGCAATACAGCATCAGCAGCTTCACCGTGCACAACGCGTACGAGCGGCTGTTGGCCGGGGGCTGGCTGCGCTCGCGCCCCGGCGCCGGCTACTTCGTCGCGCGCGACGCACAGTCCGCCGGCGCGAGCATCGAGGCGAGCGCCGCGTCGAGCAGTCTCGCGGCGCAGGTCGCGCTGATGCGCCAGACGCTCACGCACCAGGAGCCCGGCCACCTGCACGTCGGCCGCGGCACGCTGCCCGACTCTTGGCTGGCCGAGGGCGAGCTGCGCCGCGCGCTGAGGGAGCTCGCGCGCCAAGGCGGCTCGCTGACCGCCTACGGCACGCCGCAGGGCTACCTGCCGTTGAGGCAGCAATTATCCGGCCGTCTCGCTCAGTGGCAGATCGCCGCGAGCCCGGCGCAGATCCTGCTCACCGCCGGCGCGAGCCAGGCGCTCGACCTGGTGCTGCGCCTGATGCTCAAACCGGGCGACGCGGTGCTGATCGATAGCCCAAGCTTCTTCAACTTCCACGCCTGCCTGCGGCTGCATGGCGCACGGCTGGTGTCGGTGCCGCGCACGCCGCAAGGACCCGACCTGGCCGCGCTCGAGGCGGCGTTGGCCGAGCACCGGCCGCGGCTCTTCCTGACCAACAGCGTGCTGCACAACCCGACCGGCACCAGCCTGACGCTGCCGGTCGCGCACCGCGTGCTGCAGCTTCTCGCCCAGTACGACTGCCTCGCGATCGAGGACGACATCTACGCCGACTTCTGCGAGTCCGACTCTTGCCGGCTCGCCGCGCTCGACGGGCTCGAGCGCGTGATCTATCTGGGCAGCTTCAGCAAGACGCTGTCGGCCAACCTGCGCGTCGGCTTCGTCGCGGCGAGCGCGCAGCGCATCGCCGCGCTGACCGACATCAAGCTGATCACCGGCATGAGCACGCCGCAGGCGATCGAGCAGCTGGTGTACCGGCTGCTCACCGGCGGCCAATACCGCCGCCACGTCGACGCGCTGCGCCGTCGTCTTTCGGCCGCGCAGGCCTTCGTGCTGCCAAGGTTGGCCGAGCTTGGCTGCACGCCGTGGGCCGAGCCGCAGGGCGGCTATCTGGCCTGGGTGGCGCTGCCCGACGGCGTGAGCGCCGACGCGCTCGCCGAAGCCGCGGCGCGCCACGACATCTGGCTCGCGCCCGGCCGGCACTTTACACTCGAGGATTCGGCCGCCGGTCAGCTGCGCGTCAATATGGCGCACGCGCTCGACGAGCGCTTCTGGCAATTCCTCGCCGCTGAGCTAACGTCCATTCAGCGGCCTTAAAACAGCTTCACACATTCTCACGAATCCGCCACGCTGCAGCCGGTCGAACCCTGGCATGCTGAAGCGCGGCCGGAAAGATTTTTTCGCATCGTGAAATTTTTTGTAAGCGCGGCCCACGCCGTGCGACCAACGGGGCGTACGCGGCGAAAAACGCGGCGTCCGACCCCATCCACTGCAAGGAGAAAGCAATGAAAGCATCCCGCACCCTGATCGCCTCCGCCCTCGGCGCCGTCGTCGCCATGGCCGCCGTCAGCGCCCCGGCCATCGCCGCCGAAAAAGAAAAGTGCTACGGCATCGCCACCGCCGGCAAGAACGACTGCGCGTCGGCCGCGGGCACCCACAGCTGCGCCGGCCAGTCCAAGGTCGACAAGGACCCGAACGACTGGAAATACGTCGCCAAGGGCAGCTGCGAAAAAATGGGCGGCATGATGCAGCCGGCCATGAAGAAATAAGCGGGACGGCGCCGGCCCGGTCTTCCCGGGCGACCGGCGTCGCGACGGCCGCCCCTCCCCCCTTCCGCCCGCCTTCCCAAACCCATGACAGCCACCCTCCCGCTTCGCGCCGGCATCGGCCTGCGCGCGCCCCACTACCGCGAAGTGCTCGAGACCCTCGAGGCCGGGCCTGACCTTCACTGGATCGAGGTGCACGGCGAGAACTTCTTCGGCGGCGGCACGCCGCTGGCGATGCTTTCAAGGTTGGCCGAGCGCTACCCCTTGTCGCTGCACGGCGTCGGCCTCGGGCTCGGCTCGTTCGATCCGCCCGACCCTGGGCACCTTACGGCACTCAAGACGCTGGCCGACGCGATCGGCCCGGCCAGCGTGTCCGAACACCTGTGCCTGAACCACGCCGGCGGCCACTACGCCAACGACCTGTTGCCGCTGCCGTATACCGAGACGATGCTCGCCCGCGTCGCCGACCACGTGTCGGCCGCGCAGGACGCGCTCGGCCGACGTCTGCTGCTCGAAAACCTGTCGAGCTATTTGAGTTATCCGGACAACGAGATGGGCGAGGGCGAGTTCCTCGCCGAACTTGCCCGCCGCACCGGCTGCGGCCTCTTGCTCGACGTGAACAATCTGTACGTGAACCAGCAGAACCTCGGCGCCGACGTCGGCGCCTTCTTCGCCGCGCTGCCGGCCGACGCGATCGGCGAGATGCACTTGGCCGGCTTTTCCGAGCGCGACGGCCTGTTGATCGACACGCACAGCCGGCCGGTGTATGAGCCGGTATGGGCGCTTTACCAGCAGGCGCTCGAGCGCTTCGGACCTCGGCCAACGCTGATCGAGTGGGACCTCGACATCCCGCCGCTCGCCACGCTCACCGCCGAGGCCGCCCGCGCCGACACCTACCTCGAGGCCTGCACGCGATGAGCCCGCACGACACGCCCGAAGCGCGCTGGCAGGCAGCGCTGATCGCCTCGATAGAGAACCGCGCCGACGGCGAAACGCCCTGCTTCGCCGCTAAGGGCCTCGCCGCCTACCGCAACAACTACCGCGTCGGCCTGATCGACGCGCTCGCCTTCATCTACCCGGTGGTGAAGGCGCTGGTCGGCGACGACTTCTTCACCGGCCTCGCGCGCGAGTATGTGAAGCGCACGCCGTCGCAAAGCGGCGACCTGCACCGCTACGGCGCGACGTTCGGCGACTTTCTCTGCGGCTTCGAACCGGCGCGCGAGCTGCCGTATCTGGCCGATACCGCCCGGCTCGAATGGCTCGCGCACCGCGCCTACTACGCGCCCGACGCCGCGCCGCTGTCGCCCGGCGCGTTCGCAACGTTGGCCGAGGACGACTGGCCGCGGCTGCGCTTTGCCTTCATGCCCGGTTGCGCGGTGCTCGCCTCCGATTATCCGGTCGGTCGCTTGTGGCACTACCACCAGCCGGGCGCGCCCGACGACTGGCGGCTAGCCCCCGATGCCGGCGGCGACGCGGTGCGCGTGTCGCGCGGTGTCGATGGTCGTACAGAGGTGAAGCTGTTGAGCGAGGCCGACGCCGCGTGGCTCGCCGCACTGCTCGCCGGCGAAGCGCTCGAAGCGGCGACCGACGCCGCGCTCGGGATCGACCCGGCCTTCGACCTCGAGACCGCGCTCATCGCGCTGATCCACGACGGCGTGCTCGCGCGCCTCGTCCTTCCCGAAGGAGACCGACCATGAACCCGCTCGCCCGACTCGTCGCCCTCGCCCGCCCGCTGGTCGACGTCGCCGACACCTGGCTGCGCCCGCTGGTGCTCTTGTGGCTGCGCATCGTCGTCGGTCTGGTGTTCCTGCGCTCGGGGCTGACCAAGCTCGACGACTGGGAGACGACGGTGTTCCTGTTCACCGAGGAATACCACGTGCCGCTGTTGCCGCCGCCGGTCGCCGCCTTTCTCGGCACCGCCGGCGAGACGCTGCTGTCGCCTTTGCTGATCGCCGGTCTCGCCGGCCGCTTCGCCGCGGCCGGGCTGTTCGTCGTCAACGCGATGGCGGTGATCAGCTACCCCGGCCTCACCGAGACGACGCGCGAATTCCACCTGTACTGGGCGATGCTGCTCGCGGTGATCGCGGCCGTCGGTCCCGGCACGCTGTCGCTCGACGCCTGGCTGACGCGCAAGGCGCGCGACTGAAGGCGTTTTCCACGGGCGGGTTTCACCGCCTAGGGTCGCCACGGACGAGCGACAGCGCCGCCCGTGGCATAATCAGCCTTTTGCCCGTTTTGCCCGCCATGAGCGCCTACACCCTCGTCCTGCAAGCCCCCGCCCTTTCCGATACCGACGTCGCCGCCCTGGCCGAGCTCTCCGGCGCCGCCGAAGTCGTGCGCCGCTCGGCCAACGTCGCGCGCCTGGCGAACGCCGACCCAGCGCGCCGCGACGCGGTCGCCGCCTACTGCGACGCCGCCGGTATCGACGCCGCCTTCGTTCCGGCCGGCAAACGCTTCTCCGACTACGGCCTGATCGTGTCCGACATGGATTCGACGCTGATCACGATCGAGTGCATCGACGAGATCGCCGACATGCAGGGCCTGAAGGACCAGGTCGCCGCGATCACCGAGCGCTCGATGCGCGGCGAACTCGACTTCGTCGCCTCGCTGATCGAACGCGTCGCGCTGCTCAAGGGTCTGCCCGAGGAGGCGCTCAGCCGCGTCTACGCCGAACGCATCGAACTGACGCCCGGCGCGGCCGAACTGTTGGCCGCGTGCAAGCAACACGGCGTGCGCTTCCAGCTGGTGTCGGGCGGCTTCACCTTCTTCACCGAAAAGCTGAAGGCGGAGCTCGGCCTCGACTACGCGTTCGCCAACACGCTCGAAGTCGAAGACGGCAGGCTGACCGGCCGCGTGCTCGGCGACATCGTCGACGCGGCCGCCAAGGCGCGCCTGTTGCGCGAGACGCGCGACGCGCTCGGCCTCAAGCCGGAACAGGTGATCGCGATCGGCGACGGCGCCAACGACCTCCTGATGTTGGCCGAGGCCGGCCTCGGCGTCGCGTACAAGGCCAAGCCGGTGGTGCGAAAACAGGCCGACGTCGCGATCAACCACGGCGGGCTCGACGCGGTGCTCGGCCTGTTCGCCTGAAACGCGCTATAGAGAAAGCACCTGCCTTGCGGACCGACGCCATGCTGCCCGACCTCGACACCGTCAGCTTCGACGCCACGCTGCCCCTCGCGGTAGAGCCGCTGACGGGCGCCGCAACGCTAGCTCGCGAAACCCGGCTGGCGTTGCGCATCCTCGCCGCGCCGGCGCCGCGCGAGGAGGACGAGGCGGCGGCCGCTAGGCTCGAGGCCAAGCTCGACCTCGCGCTCGAGGTCGCGCTGATGGCGCGCCGCCCGCATACGCCGGCGCTGCGCGACTGCCGTGTCGGCCTCGATGCGCTGTGCTGGCACGAGGACGCCGGCCACCGCCACGAAGCCGGCGAGGTGCTGCTCGTCACACTGTTCCCGCACCCCGACTCGGCGCTCGCGCTCGAGTTGCCGTTACGCATCGAACTGCCCGCCGACGCCGGCCGCGCTTGTCTCGCCCGTCTGTTGCCGGTGTTCGACGAGGCCAGCCGGCAGAGGTGGGAACGCTGGGTCTTCCGCCGCCACCGCCTCGCGCTGCAGCAACGCTGAATCCCCCGTCCCGATTGGCTTCTCCCGCGCTGGTTTCCCCTGCTTGCCAGCCATAAAACAGTTGATCAAAACGTCTCACTAAATCATGATGTGGGGATATTCAGTGTGGTTATCCCGTGTCAGCTAAAACCCCCACCCCCACGCCCCTCGAGAAAGTCCCCGCGCCGCGGCTGGAACAGCAAATCCTCCTGATCGTCGCCTGCCTCGCCGCGCTGGTCTCCGCCTGGGGATTGGCCAACGGCTACCTGCAGCAGCGCGTGCGCGCCGAGCGCGCCGAAGCCGCGCTCGCGCTCGACGCAACGCTGCGCACGCTCGAACTCTCGCTCGCCGAGCAGACCCGCCAGCTGGAGGACGAACTGCCACGCGCCGCCCGTCCCTCCGCGCGGATCGCCCGGCTCACCGGCGGCGGCAAGGTCTGGCGCTTCGGCTACGACGGCAAGGTCGCCGCGCTGACCGCCAACACCGCGGCGCCCGACGCCGTCCTGCAGCGACTCGGCCTGCGCGCGCTCGGCCGCGACCTGCCGGCGGGCGCGCTGACCTTCCTGCCCAGCGCCCAGACGCCGCCGGGCCCCCTCTCCTTCGCGATCGCCGGCTGCCCGCACCCACCCTGTACCGGCATCGCCGTCGGCCGGCTCAAGCCCTGGCCGCTGCTGCGCCCGAACTGGCCGGCCCACTGGCAGGCGAGCATCGAACTGAAGGACGAAAACGGCCAGCGCTACGGCCGCTTTACGCTCGGGCAAGACAACGCCTCGGAAGGCCTGCCGCTGTGGCTGGGCTTGATGGCACCGGGCCTGGCGGTCGCCGCCCCGCTGCCGCTCAACGTCACGCGCCCGCTCGGCCAGCAGGACCTCTTGCTGGAGGCGCGGCTCGCGCCTGCCTCGTTCGCGCCGGCCTCGCCGTGGCTGGTCGCGCTGCCGCTCGCGGCGCTGTTCACCGCCGGCGTGCTGCTCTTCCTCGTCTACCGCCTCTACCGCCAGTACCGCAGCGCCTCGCGCCGGCTCGAACAGCTCGAACAGAGCTATCTGCTGCTGAACACGTCGCACGGTACGCTGCGCGAGCGGCTGAAGAAACTGTCTGCGTCGCAGCGCGACCTGCAGACGCTGATCGACACGGTGCAGGTCGGCGTGGTCATCCTCGACGCCGGCCATTGGCAGATCCGCGCGTGCAACCAGCGCGCCGGCGACCTGTTCGGCTGCGACGCCAACGACCTCGTCGGCCAGTCGGGCGAACGGCTGTTCGCGACCGAGACCGACCTGTCGCTCTGCCGCACGTTGATCACGCAGGGCATGCCGGTCACCGACCGCGACCTGAGTCTCAAGCGCCAGGACGACAGCGAGTTCTGGTCGCTCGTGTCGATGCGCGGCCTGTTCCACAACGGCCAGCCGGCGGTCGCGATCAGCGTCGTCGACGTCAGCGAGCGCATCGCTCACGCCGAGCTGCTCGAGGCGGAAAAAAAGGCGACCGAACACGCGATGCAGCAGCTGCAGTCGGCGCAGGCCGAGTTGGTCGAACTGGCGACGCTCGACGACCTGACCGGCATCGCCAACCGCCGCCACTTCATGAAGAGCGCGACCGCGCTGCTCGACCAGGCGTGCCGGCGCGAACGCCCGCTGTCGGTGCTGATGATAGACATCGACCACTTCAAGCAGGTGAACGACACGCTCGGCCACGACGCCGGCGACGCCATCCTCAGCCAGACCGTCACGCTGTGCCAGGCGCTGATCCGCCAGCACGACGTGTTCGGCCGCATCGGCGGCGAGGAGTTCTGCCTGGTGCTGCCCGACTCGGACGACCTGACCGCGCTCGGCATCGCCGAACGCATCCGCGAACGCGTCGCCAACCACCCGTTCCGCGCCAGCGGCAAGACGCGCCAGGTCACCGTCAGCGTCGGCCTGACCATCTGGCTGCCCGGCGAAGCGCCGCCGGCGCTCGCCGCGCTGCTCAAGACCGCCGACGAGGCGCTGTACCGCGCCAAGGCGCAGGGCCGCAACCAGGTCGTCTGCGCGCGCGGCCAGCGCAGCCTCGACGACCTGCGGTCAGCGCCATCGACAAGCACGCGCTGAGACGGCGCCCAACAAAAAACCCCGGCCGATGAGCCGGGGTTTTTCTTTCACAGCGCGGCAGATTCAGTGGGCGAGCGCCGCGAGCAGCTTGCCGTGCACACCGCCGAAGCCGCCGTTGCTCATCACCAGCACATGGTCGCCCGGTCGCGCCTCGGCGACGACCGCCGCGACCAGCGCGTCGAGGTCGTCGAAGCTTTGCGCAATATCGCCCAAGGGCGCCAGCGCGTCGGCCGGGTCCCAGCCGAGGTTCGCGCCGTAGCAGAACACCTTGTCGGCGTCCGCGAGCGAGCCGGGCAACGCTTCTTTCATCGTGCCGAGCTTCATCGTGTTCGAGCGCGGTTCGAGCACCGCCAGGATGCGGGCTCGGCCAACCTTGGCGCGCAGGCCGGCGACGGTGGTCGCGATCGCGGTCGGGTGGTGCGCGAAGTCGTCGTAGACGGTGACGCCGTTCGCGACACCCTTCACCTCCATGCGGCGCTTGACGTTGGCGAAGCGCGACAGCGAATCGATCGCGTCTTTCACCGCGACACCGGCGTGGCGCGCGGCGGCGATCGCGGCGATCGCGTTCATCCGGTTGTGTTCGCCGAGCAGCGCCCAGCGCACCGTGCCCTGTTGCACGCCGCCGAGCATCACGTCGAAGCTGCCGTCGGCGGTGACTTCGCCGATCTGCCAGCCGGCGTCGACGCCGAAGCGCTCGATCGGCGTCCAGCAGCCGCGATCGAGAACGCGGCCCAGGTTGGCGTCTCTACCGTTCGACACGATGAGGCCCTGGCCCGGCACGATGCGCACCAGGTGGTGGAACTGCGTCTCGATCGCCGCGAGGTCGGCGAAGATGTCGGCGTGGTCGAATTCGAGGTTGTTGAGGATGACGGTGCGCGGACGGTAGTGGACGAACTTGGAGCGCTTGTCGAAGAAGGCGGTGTCGTACTCGTCGGCCTCGATCACGAAGAAGGGGCTCACGCTCGCCGCGTCCTGGCGCGGCGTGCCCGGCAGGCGCGCCGACACGCCGAAGTTCTCCGGGATGCCGCCGATCAGGAAGCCGGGCGCGAGGCCGGCGTCCTCGAGGATCCACGCCAGCATGCCGGTGGTGGTGGTCTTGCCGTGCGTGCCGGCGACCGCCAGCACCCACAGCTCGTCCAGCACGTTCTCGGCCAGCCATTGCGGGCCCGAGAGGTATGGCAGGCCGCGGTCCATGATCGCTTCCATCAGCGGCATGCCGCGCTTGACGACGTTGCCAATCACGTAGACGTCGGGCTTAAGCTCCAGCTGCTCCTCGCCGAAGCCCTGGATTAGCTCGATGCCCATCGCTTCGAGCTGGGTGCTCATCGGCGGGTAGACGTTGGCGTCGCAGCCGGTCACGCGGTGACCGGCCTGTTTGGCGATGGCGGCGATGCCTCCCATGAAGGTGCCGCAGATGCCGAGAATATGGATGTGCATGACAGCTCGTGTGAAAAACGGCAAAGCGCAAAGGATACCGCAAAGCGGCAGCCCGGCGGCATCGGCCGCCGCCTAAAGCGACCGCCAAGCCGATCGTGAAGACCAGCGCCAAGAATGCCGACGCCCCATTCGCCTGCCGACCGGCGTCATGCCGGCAATATGGCGCTGTCGGCGCCGGCCTTCGCGCGCTGGCGGACTCATCTTCAGAACGGCCCGACCGTCGCGGCAAGCGCGCGCTGGCTCCCGGCGGGCTCGGCCAACCTTATCTAAAGAACAGCCAGGTCAGCACCGCGAACAGCGGCAGCAGCACGACGCACGAGTAGCCGAGGAAGCCGAAGAAGCTCGGCATCACGACGCCGCGCTGCTCGGCGATTGCCTTGACCATGAAGTTCGGCGCGTTGCCGATATAGGTCATCGCGCCCATGAACACCGCGCCCATCGAAATCGCCAACAGCGTCTGCGGCAGCTCTTTCATCAACAGCGTCGCGTCGCCGGCGGCGAGGTTGAAGAACACCAGGTAGGTCGGCGCGTTGTCGAGGAAGGCCGACAGCACGCCGGTCATCCAGAAGTACATCGCGTTGGCCGGCAGGCCGTCCTCGCCCGACACCATGCCGACCAGCGCGGCCAGCTGCCCGTCGCTGCCGGCGCGCAGGATCGCGATCGCCGGCGCGATGGTGATGAAGATGCCGGCGAACAGCTTGCCCACCTCCAGGATCGGCTCCCAGTTGAACTCGTTGCCGGCGCGCACGGGCTTCGGCGTCAGCGCGAGCGACGCGAACGCCAGCGCGACCAGGATCGCGTCGCGCACCAGGTTCTGCAGCTCGAGATGCGTGCCCATGATGTCGAAGCTGACGCCCGGCCTCCAGAAGCCCGACAAGAGCACGCCGCCGATCACGCCGGCGAGCAGCACGAAGTTGAAGGTGCCGTAGAACTTGAGCGGCGAATCGGGCGACGGATCGCGCGCTTCGACGCCCTCTTTCCTGAAGTAGTAGCCGTCGACGACGTAGAAGATCGCCAACAGCGCGAGCGACAGCAGCAGCACCGGCAGCGCCATGAACTTCATCGTCCAGAAGAAATCGACCCCCTTCAGAAAGCCGAGGAACAGCGGCGGGTCGCCGAGCGGCGTCAGGCCGCCGCCGACGTTGGCGACGAGGAAGATGAAGAACACCACGACGTGCACCCTGTGCTTGCGGTTGTCGTTGGCCTTTAGCAGCGGGCGGATCAACAGCATCGCCGCGCCGGTGGTGCCCATGATCGACGCGAGCACCGTGCCGATCGCGAGGATGCCGGTGTTGAGCCTCGGCGAGCCGTGCAGATTGCCCCACAGCAAGATCCCGCCCGACACGGTGTAGAGCGAGAACAAGAGCACGATGAACGGGATGTACTCGGTCAACAGCGCGTGAATCAAGAGCGCGAGGGTGGTGTGGCCGCCGAACGCCGCGGCGAACGGCACCAGGAACAGCACGGTCCACACCGCGGTGATCTTGCCGAAGTGGTGGTGCCAGAAACCGGGCGCGAAGATCGGGAACAGCGCGATAGACAGCAGGATGCCGGCGAAGGGGATCACCCAGGCGAGACTCAGCGTCGCGCCGTCGAGGTCGGCGGCCATCGCGGCGCCGGGCACGAGCAGGGCCAGCAAAGCGGTCAGGATAGAAGGCATTGAAACTCCAATTGGGAGAGACGCGCGATCTTAATAGTACAAATGCATCACGCTCTCCGGTTAGCGAAGGGGCCGCTCCCTCACGGGTAGCGGCCCTGACTCGTCACACTGCCACGCGGGCAGACGCCTCCGATGAAAGACGAAGGCGCGATAGCTGGCGCCGTTCAGCCGTGAGCGCCGCGGCGCGAGCCCTTCTGGATGAACTCGATCTTGTAGCCGTCGGGGTCTTCGACGAAGGCGATCACCGTCGTGCCGTGCTTCATCGGGCCGGCCTCGCGCGTCACCTTGCCGCCCTTGGCGCGCACCGCGTCACAGGCTTTGTACGCGTCGTCGACCTCGACGGCGATGTGGCCGTAGCCGGTGCCGAGGTCGTAGGACTCGGTGTCCCAGTTGTGCGTGAGTTCGAGCACGGCCTGGTCTTTTTCCGAGCCGTAGCCGACGAAGGCGAGCGTGAAACGGCCGGCCGGGTAGTCGCTCTTGCGCAGCAACTGCATGCCGAGCACCTCCTGGTAGAACGCCAGCGAACGCTCGAGGTTCCCGACTCGCAGCATGGTATGCAGTAAACGCATGATATCTCCTTGGAATGAGCCCTATCCGTAGCGGAACAGCCGCTCGCCGTGCGTTTTGAGCCAGCCGCGGCGCTCCGCCCAGTCGGGCAGATGGCTCGCCACGACAGACCAGAACGCGGCCGAGTGGTTCATATGCCTCAGGTGGGACAGTTCGTGGACGACCACATAGTCGATGATAGCCGGCGGCGCCTGCACCAGCCGCCAGTTGAGCCGCACCGTGCCGTCGGCGGTGCAGCTGCCCCAGCGCCGGCGCGCGCCGGACAATTGCAAACGGCTCGGCACCAGGCCGCTCGCGCGCGACCAGACCGTCACGCGCTCGGCCAACGTGGTCGCCGCCTCGCGTTTCAGCCAGCGCACCAGCAGCGCGCTGAACGCGTCGGGCTCGCGCTCGGGATGGGGTCCTGCGACGATCAGCTTCCCGCCGTCGCGCCGGCACGCGGCGCGGCCCGGCCCTTGCCATTCAGTCGCCAAGGGTTGGCCGAGCCATTCGGGCGCGGCAGGCAGCGCCGCCAGCTCCGCTCGCCGAGCCTCGAGCGCCAGCCAGTGGCGCAGCAACCAGTCGCGTCGCGCGTCGAGCACCTCGGCCAACCTGGCGAGCGGCACGCGCGGCGGCGCGACGATCTCGACGCGGCCGTCGCGGATCGTAAGGCCGATGCTCTTGCGCTCGCGCCGGATCAGCGCGACCGCGAGCTCGCCGCCGTCAGGCAGCGTGAGCGTGAGCGCGTCGCGTCTTGTCATCGGGGTGCGCGCACGGTCCGGCGCCGCCGATCTCGCGCTGGCGCGCCTCGATCCAGGCCTCGGCCTCGGCCATCATGTCGGCCGAGTCGCGGCCGTCCGGCAGGATGGGCTTGCCGATCACGACGGTGATCTCGCCCGGGTACTTGAGGAAGGAATTGCGTGGCCAGAATTCGCCCGAGTTCAGCGCGACCGGCACCATCGGCACCTTCAGGCTGGACGCCAGGCGCGACGCGCCGAACTTGTACTTGCCCTTCAGCCCCGGCTTGATGCGCGTGCCCTCGGGGAAGACGACGATCCAGAAGCCGACGTCGATCCGCGCGCGCCCCTGCGCCATCAGCTTGCGCTGCGCCTCGACCTTGTTGCCGCGGTCGATCGCGATCGGCGACATCGTCGCCAGCCCCCAGCCGAAGAACGGGATCCACAACAGCTCGCGCTTGAGTACCCACACCTGCGGCGGGAAGATCTGCTGCAACGCCATCGTCTCCCAGCCCGACTGGTGCTTCGACGCGATGACGGACGGCGTGTTCGGGATGTTGTCGCGGCCGATCACCTTGTACGACAGTCCGCAGGTGACCCTCAGCCACCACAGCATGCTGTGCGTCCAGCCGCTGACGATGCGGTGGCGGAAGCGGCGCGGCAGCGGCAGGATCAGCACGGCGAGGATGGCGAACGGCGGGGTCGAGACGGCCACGCCGAGCCAGTAGAACAGATTACGAATCCACAAGGTCATTAGATATGCAAACGCGTCCACAGGACGCCAAGTAAGGGTTACTGACTGCGGTCGATCAGGTAGCTCGCCGCGGCGTACAGGTCTTCGAACACCAGCGTGCCCTCGGGCAGGCCGCCTTTCTGCAGCGTCTTCACGCCCTTGCCGGTCTTGACCAGGATAGGCTGGCCGCCGACTTCGGCGATCGCCTCGAGGTCCCTGAGGCTGTCGCCGACCAAGGGCAGCGTTTCGGGTTTGACGCCGAAGCGCGCGGCGATCTGGCGCACCATGCCCGGCTTGGGCTTGCGGCAGTCGCACTCCTCGTCGGCCAGGTGCGGACAGAACAGCACCGCGTCGATGCGCCCGCCGGCCTGGCCGACCAGACGGTGCATCTTCGCGTGCATCGCGTTCAACGCTTCGATGTCGAACAGCCCGCGCGCGAGGCCGGACTGGTTGGTCGCGACGACGACCTTCCAGCCCGACTGCGTGAACAGCGCGATCGCGTCGAGGCTCTTGTCGATCGGCACCCATTCGGCCGCCGACTTCACGAAGTCGTCGCTGTCGCGGTTGATCACGCCGTCGCGATCGAGGATCACCATTTTCATGCGCTTGTGCCCTGTAGGAAATCTGGGTTGGCCGAGCCCTGTCGGGGCTCGGCCAACCCTGGCAGCTTCAGTCGGCCAGCAAGGAGATGTCGGCCACGCGGTTGAACAGGCCCGACAGACGCGAGAGCAGCGCGATGCGGTTGGCACGCACCGCCGCGTCGTCGGCCATCACCATCACCGAATCGAAGAAAGAGTCGACCGGGGCCTTCAGGCCGGCGAGCAGCGTCAGCGCGCCGGTGAAGTCGTGCGCGGCGAACTTGGCTTCCACTTGAGGCGCCAGCTGTTCGATCGCGTCCGACAGCGCGCGCTCGGCGTCTTCGGACAAAAGCGCGGCGTCAACCGCGCCGACTGCGCCTTCGGCCTTCTTCAGGATGTTCTTCACGCGCTTGTTGGCTGCGGCGAGCGCGGCCGCTTCCGGCAGGCGGCGGAATTCGGCGACTGCGGCGAGCACCGCGCGCACTTCGTCCAGACGCGCCGGCGACAGCGCGAGCACCGCGTCGACCTCGTCGCCGCGGTGCTCGGCGGCCAGCAGGTTCTTCAGCCGCTCGAGCATGAAGGCGTACACCTCGTCGGCGACGTTGGCCGAGAGCCTGTCGTCCGGGAACGATGCGGCGGCGGCCTCGAGCAGCGCCTTCGCGTCGAGCGGGGCGTCGAGCAGCATGCGCAAGACGCCGAGCGCGGCGCGGCGCAGCGCGAACGGGTCCTTGTCGCCGGTCGGGATCAGGCCGATGCCCCAGATGCCGACGATGGTCTCGAGCTTGTCGGCCAGCGCGACCGACTGCGCGATCGCGCCGTGCGGCAGTTCGTCACCGGCGAAGCGCGGACGGTAGTGGTCCTCGATCGCGTCGGCGACCTCGACCGGCTCGCCGTCGAGCCGCGCGTAGTAGCGGCCCATGATGCCCTGCAGCTCGGGGAACTCGCCGACCATGTCGGTCAGCAGGTCGGCCTTCGCGAGGTAGGCGGCACGGCCGGCGAGCGCACGGTCGGCGCCGAGCATGCTGGCGATCTCGCCCGCCAGCGTCTCGAGGCGCGCGACGCGCGCGAGCTGGCTGCCGATCTGGTTGTGGTAGACGACCTCGGCCAACTTCGGCACGCGCGCGTCGAGCTTGCGCTTCTGGTCCTGCTCGAAGAAGAACTTGGCGTCGGACAGGCGCGCGCGCAGCACGCGCTCGTTGCCGTGGATCACGTGGCTAGTGTCGGCCGCCTCGATGTTCGACACCAAGAGGAAGCGGTTCATCAGCTTGCCGTTGCCGTCCAAGAGCGGGAAGTATTTCTGGTTCTGCTGCATGGTCAGGATCAGGCATTCCTGCGGCACCTCGAGGAATTCTTCCTCGAAACCCGCCTCGAGCACCGCCGGCCATTCGACCAGCGCGCTCACCTCGGCGAACAGCGCGTCGTCGGCGGCGATGGTCGCGCCAAGCTTCTTCGCGTGGTCTTCGAGACGGGTGCGCACCAGCTTGCTGCGTGCGTCGAAGCTGGCGACGACCTTGCCCTCTTCGAACAGCGTGCGCGCGTAGCTGTCGGCGTCGGGAATCGACACGTCGCCGGCCGACAGGAAGCGGTGGCCGCCGGTGACGCGGCCGCTCGCAAAGCCGAGCACCTCGCCCGGCACCACGTCGGCGCCGTGCAGCATCGTCAGGCCGTGCACCGGGCGCACGAACTGGTAGTCCAGATCGGCCCAGCGCATCAGCTTGGGTGCCGGCAGTTTCTTCAGCGCCAGCGCGACGATGCCCGACAGCACAGCGGCGAGCGGCTCGCCGGCCCTGGTCGATTCGAAGGCGTACACGTCCTGCTTGCCGTCGTTGCTGACGGTCAACTGGCTGACGTCGACGCCGCAGGAGCGGGCAAAGCCTTCTAGGGCTTTCGTCGGCGCACCGTCCTTCATGCCGGCGGCCAGCGACGGGCCCTTGCGCACGATGTGCTGCTCGGGTTGCACCGCGAGCACGGCCGGCAGGCTGACCGCCAGACGGCGCGGGCTGGCGAAGATATGCGCCTCGGCGTCTTCTCCGACGAACTGCAGCTTCTTCAGTTCCTCGGCGATGGTGTCGGCGAAACTGGCCGCCAATTTGGGAAGCGCCTTGGGCGGCAGTTCCTCGGTAAACAGTTCGATCAGCAGGGTTGCGTTCATGGTTTCGGTGATTTCTTGTTCGGAGCGTTTCGGCCGAGCTCGCACACCCGCGTCAACATCGCGTCGGCGACCGAGCCCTCGTAGACGGGCTGCCAGCTGCGGTTGTAGCGCTGCAGCGGGAATAGCGTCGCGTAGAGCGAGCGCCCGGAGGCGCTGTGGTAGCTGGACGACACCAGCGCGTAGCGGCTCTTTTCGCAGTCGGCCCAGCCGACGCTGCGCCGGATGGCGTAGCGAACGTCGTAGCGTTTGTCGTACCGCTTCTCGGCAAAGCGCTCCTGGTTCACGAAATGGACCAGCCCGTTCTCGCGCCAGACCGCGTCGCGGTCGATGGCAAGCTCGAGCGCGTCGCCGCTTTCGTACACCTGCCAGTCGGCGGCGTGTGCGAGCGGAGCGGCGAGCAAGGCGATCAGTGCCGGCCAGCGCGTCATCAGTCGGCCTTGGCGAGCATCGGGAAGCCGAGCGCTTCGCGCGAGTCGTAGTAGGCCTGCGCCACGCCGCGCGCCAGGTTGCGGATGCGGCCGATGTAGGCGGCGCGTTCGGTGACCGAGATCGAACCGCGCGCGTCGAGCAGGTTGAAGGTGTGGCCGGCCTTGAGGATCATCTCGTAGCCCGGCAGCGGCAGGCCGGCGTCCAAAAGACGCTTGGCTTCCGCCTCGTAGTCGTTGAACTGGCGGAACAAGAGCTCGACGTTGCTGTGCTCGAAAGCGTACTTCGACTGCTCGACCTCGTTCTGGAAGAACACGTCGCCGTAGGTCACCGGCGTGCCGTCCGGCAAGCGGGTCCACACCAGTTCGTAGACATTTTCGATGTTCTGCAGGTACATCGCCAGCCGCTCGAGGCCGTAGGTGATCTCGCCGAGCACCGGCTTGCAGTCGAGGCCGCCGACCTGCTGGAAGTAGGTGAACTGCGTCACTTCCATGCCGTTCAGCCATACTTCCCAGCCGAGGCCCCAGGCGCCCAGCGTCGGGTTTTCCCAGTCGTCCTCGACGAAACGGATGTCGTGCACGGTCGGGTCGAGGCCCAGCTCTTTGAGCGAACCGAGGTAGAGGTCCTGGATGTCCGGCGGCGACGGCTTGAGCACCACCTGGAACTGGTGGTGCTGGAACAGCCGGTTCGGGTTCTCGCCGTAGCGGCCGTCTTTCGGCCTGCGCGACGGCTGCACATAGGCGGCGTTCCACGGCTCTGGGCCGAGCGCGCGCAGGAAGGTGGCGGTGTGCGAGGTGCCGGCACCGACTTCGGTATCGTAGGGCTGCAGCAAGGCGCAACCCTGGCGGTTCCAGTAGTGCTGCAGCGTGAGGATGATTTCCTGGAAAGTCAGCATAGGGCGATGGACGGTCGGAGAAATAAACGCCGATTGTACTGTTAAGCGCCAGAGCGGAAAAGCAAGCGCGCCCGAGCGCGCCACGCCGAGGAGAACGGAGCGTCTAGAGCAGGCCGTAGCGGCGCTTGAGTTCGCGCACGCGTTCGGCGTCGTCGACAAGAAAGCGGTCGAAGTCGGCGATGCGCTCGGGGTGGAGGCGGCTGGAGAGACGCAATTCGTGGCGGTCGGCCGGCAAGGTCGGGTCGGGCGCGAGCTGCTTGTCGAGCTTCAGGAAGGCAAGGCGCTGGCGCGCGACCTGCAGTTCGACGTAGACCGCGTCGAGCCGGCCGATCGCCAGTTGCTGGAACAGCGCGTCGAGGCTGGGGCTCTCTACGAGGGAAATCTCGCCGCGACGCAGCGCGCGCGCGATCGAACTCGGCATGAAGCCCTTGACGATGCCGACGGTGCGCAGCCGCGACAACGGTTGGCCGAGCCCGGCGCGCCGCACCACCAGCCCCTCGGTCAGCACGCCGACCGGCTGGCTGTAGCGCACCGTCTTGCCCGTCTTGTCGGCCTCGCTCCAGCGCGGGTTGTCGGGAAACTTGAAGTCGAGCCGGTCGCTGCCGAGAAACAGCCGGAACAGCTCGGCGACCGGCAGCGGCTCGTAGTGGAAGCGCTGGCCGCGCGCCGCGGCGTAAGCGTCCATCAGGTCGCGCGCGTAGCCCCAGTAGCGCTTGCCGTCGCTGGCGTAGAAAGGGTAGTAATCGAGCTTTTCCACGCCGACGCGCATCGGCGCCGACGGCGCGGCGTGCGCGGTCGACAGGGCGAAGAGTGCGGCAAGCACGCCGGCGAGAAAGCGTCGAAACATGGTTGGGGTCGTCGAGCGATGCCGCTCCCAGACAAGGACAGGAGGCGCCGATGTTAGCCATGACATTGGCCTAGCGCAAGCCCGGCATCGACAAGGTTGGCCGAGGCTCGGCCAACCTTGCTTTACCCACTTACACACGCCAGTCGAGCACCACCTTGCCCGAGCGGCCGGACAGCATCGCGTCGAACCCTTCCTGGTAGCGTTCGACCGGGAAGTGATGGGTGACTATCGGAGAAAGGTCGAGACCCGACTGCAACAGCGCGACCATCTTGTACCAGGTCTCGAACATCTCGCGCCCGTAGATGCCGCGGATCTCCAGCCCCTTGAAGATCACCTGGTTCCAGTCGATCGCCGTCTCGCTCGGCGGGATGCCCAACAGCGCGACCTTGCCGCCGTGGTTCATCACGTCGAGCATCTGGCGGAAGGCGACCGGGTGGCCCGACATCTCGAGGCCGACGTCGAAGCCCTCGTGCATGCCGAGTTCCGCCATCACCGCCTTCAGGTCCTCACTCGCGACGTTCACCGTGCGGCTCGCGCCCATCTTCCGCGCGAGCTCGAGCCGGAAGTCGTTGACGTCGGTGATGACGACGTGGCGCGCGCCGACGAAGCGCGCGACCGCGGCGGCCATGATGCCGATCGGCCCGGCGCCGGTGATCAGCACGTCCTCGCCGACCAGGTTGTACGCGAGCGCGGTGTGCACCGCGTTGCCGAACGGGTCGAAGATCGCCGCGAGGTCGTCGCTTATCTCGTCGGGGATGTGGAAGGCGTTGAACGCGGGAATGACCAGGTAATCGGCGAAGGCGCCGGGCCGGTTCACGCCGACGCCGACGGTGTTGCGGCACAGGTGGCGGCGCCCGGCGCGGCAGTTGCGGCAGTAGCCGCAGGTGATGTGGCCTTCGCCCGACACGCGGTCGCCGACCTTGAAGCCCTCGACCTCGGAGCCCATCGCCTCGATCACGCCGACGTACTCGTGGCCGACCTGCATCGGCACCGGGATGGTCTTCTGCGCCCATTCGTCCCAGTTCCAGATGTGGAGGTCGGTGCCGCAGATCGCGGTCTTGGTGATGCGGATCAGCACGTCGTTGTGGCCGACCTCGGGGCGGGCGAGCCGCGTCAGCGTCAACCCGGGTCCGGCCTGCAGTTTGGCGAGTGCGCGCATGGTGTCCCCTTGTTCAACGGTCGATACGGATCACGCCGAGGGCTCGGCCAACCTTGGCGAAGGCGGCGATCGCGGCGTCGATATCGGCCTCGCTGTGGCCGGCCGACATCTGCGTGCGGATGCGCGCCGCGCCGCGCGGCACCACCGGGTAGGAAAAGCCGGTCACGTACACGCCCTCTTCCAAGAGCTTGGCCGCCATCCCGGCCGCGAGCGCCGCGTCGCCGAGCATCACCGGGATGATCGGATGCCCGCCCGGCACCAGCGTGAAGCCGGCGGCGCTCATGCCGGCGCGGAAGCGCTCGGCGTTGGTCTTGAGCCGCGCGCGCAGCACGGCGCCCTCCTCGCTCACGATCTTCAGCACCTCGAGGCTGGCCGCGGCGATCGCCGGCGCGAGGCTGTTGGAAAACAGGTAGGGCCGCGAACGCTGGCGCAACAGCGCGATCATCGTCGCGTGCCCCGACACGTAGCCGCCCGACGCGCCGCCGAGCGCCTTGCCGAGCGTACCGGTGTAGAGGTCGACCCGGTCGGCGACGCCGCAGTGCTCGGGTGTACCCGCGCCGGTGTCGCCCATGAAGCCGACCGCGTGCGAGTCGTCGACCATCACCAGCGCGCCGTACTGGTCGGCCAGGTCGCAGATGCCCGCAAGGTCAGCGACGATGCCGTCCATCGAGAACACGCCGTCGGTGACGATCAGCTTGAAGCGCGCGCCATCCTCCTCGGCCGCCTTCAGCTGCGCCTCGAGGTCGACCATGTCGTTGTTGGCGTAGCGGTAGCGGCGCGCTTTCGACAGCCTGACGCCGTCGATGATCGACGCGTGGTTCAGCGCGTCCGAGATCACCGCGTCGTCGTCGGTCAACAGCGTCTCGAACACGCCGCCGTTGGCGTCGAAACAGCTCGAATACAGGATGGTGTCGTCGGTGCCGAGGAAGGCCGAGATCGCGCCTTCGAGCTCCTTGTGCACCGTCTGCGTGCCGCAGATGAAGCGTACCGACGCGCAGCCGTAGCCGTAGGCGTCGAGACCGGCCTTGGCGGCGGCGATCAGCCGCGCGTCGTCGGCGAGGCCCAGATAATTGTTGGCGCAGAAGTTCAGCAGCGTGCGGCCGTTGTCGGCCAGATGGATGTGCGCGCCCTGCGGGCTGGCGATCACGCGCTCGTGCTTCTCGAATCCGTCGTCGCGCAGATGGGCGAGCTCCGCTTCCAGGTGGGCCAGATAGGTGTGGTTCATGAATCTCCCCGATGCAGTGGATCGGCGCGCGGGTGGCGCGCGCAAAAACGGCCGCCTCCGGGATCTTCCGGATCGGCCGTTCGGCTTGATTCGATTGTAGACCTGTCGTCAGCCTTTCAGCGCGCGCGCCGCGTCGAGCGCGAAATAGGTCAGCACGCCGTCGGCGCCGGCGCGCTTGAACGCGGTAAGGCTCTCGAGCATGCACGCTTTCTCGTCGAGCCAGCCGTTCTCTCCGGCGGCCTTCAGCATCGCGTACTCGCCCGACACCTGGTAGGCGAAGGTCGGCACCTTGAATTCGTCCTTCACGCGGCGGATCACGTCCAAATACGGCATGCCCGGCTTCACCATCACCATGTCGGCGCCCTCGGCCAGGTCGTAGGCGATCTCCTGCAGCGCCTCGTCGCCGTTGGCCGGGTCCATCTGGTAGGTGAACTTGTCGGCCTTGCCGAGGTTGGCCGAGCTGCCTACCGCGTCGCGGAACGGGCCGTAGAACGCCGACGCGTACTTGGCCGAGTAGGCCATGATGCGCGTGTGAATAAAGCCGTCGGCCTCGAGCGACGCGCGGATCGCGCCGATGCGGCCGTCCATCATGTCGCTCGGCGCGACCACGTCGACGCCGGCCGCGGCGTGACAGAGCGCCTGGCGCTCGAGCACTTCGACGGTGACGTCGTTCAGCACATAGCCCGTGTCGTCGATCACGCCGTCCTGGCCGTGCACGGTGTACGGGTCGAGCGCGATGTCGGTCATCACGCCCAGCTCCGGAAAGCGCGCCTTCAGTTCGCGCACCACGCGCGGCACCAGGCCGTCCGGGTTGTACGCCTCGTCGGCATTGTTGCTCTTGCCCGATTCGATCACCGGGAACAGCGCCAGCATCGGGATGCCGAGTTCGAGCGCTTGTTCGGCGGTAAAGAGCAGCTTGTCGAGGCTCTGGCGCGTGACGCCCGGCATCGACGCCACCGCCTGCTCGCGGTTTTCGCCTTCGAGCACGAATACCGGGTAGATCAGGTCGTTGGCGGTCAGTACGTTCTCGCGCATCAGGCGGCGGGAAAAGTCGTCGCGGCGCATGCGGCGCGGGCGCGCGGCAGGAAAGGCACGGTTGGCAAAAATCATGTCGCTCTCGTCGGAAAAATGATCACGCTGGAAACCACCTGGCGAGGAACGCGGCTCAAGCGGCCGAGTTCCCGTCATCGTCATGACCGTCACCGCCGGTCTTCGGCTTGGCCGATCTGGGCTCGATCAAGGTGCGCGGTCTGCCCTGCTTTTCCAGCGCGGCGCGCGTGGCCTCGCGGCGCGCGTCGGCGTCGAAGCGACGGCCGGGGATGGCCGAGTCGGGCAGATCGGGCGGCGGCTCTTTGCGCGCCAGGCGCGCCAGCGTCCCGATCACGGTGACGATGGGGCCGACGATCAAGAGCAGCCACAACCAGTTGAAACCTTGCATGGTGAAACCTTCCGGGTCCGCCGTCATGACTCGCGCCTGACGACGGACGAAAAAAAAAACACGCCGAACGCTCGGCGTGTTGGAAGTTTACTCCTCGGGCCCTCGGCCCGCCACGTGGCAGGGCTAGCTGCCGCGGCTGTCGCGCACGGGTTGGCCGAGCGGCGCGGACGCCTCGCCCTTGCCTTCTTTGTCGCCCTTGCCGCCGACCCAGTAGTCGGCGCCCTTGATGCCGAGCTTGACCGGGTCGAACACCGGGTCGAGGCCGGCCTTCTTCTGCGCCTCGTAGTCGCGCAGCGCGGCGAATGCCGGCTTCTGCAGCAGCAGGATGGCGGTGATGTTCAGCCACGCCATCAGGCCGACGCCGATGTCGCCCAGGCCCCACGCCACTTCGGCGGTCTTCACCGCGCCGTAGATGGTCGACGAGACGATCGCCACCTTCAGCACGTGGGTCAGCCACGGGCGGTGCACCTTGCGGTTGATGTAGACGATATTGGTCTCAGCAATATAGTAGTACGCGACGATGGTCGTGAACGCGAAGAAGAACAGCGCCACCGCGACGAAGATCGAACCGAAGCCCGGCATGATCGACTCGAGCGCGTCCTGCGTATAGCCCGGACCGGCGGCCACGCCAGAGAGGCCGGTGAACATCGCCGAGCCGTCCGGGCCCTGCACGTTGTACTTGCCGGTGATCAGGAGCATGAAGGCGGTCGCCGAGCACACGAACAGCGTGTCGACGTAGACCGAGAAGCCCTGCACCAGGCCCTGCTTGGCAGGGTGGGTGACGGCGGCGGCGCTCGACGCGTGCGGGCCGGTGCCCTGGCCGGCTTCGTTCGAGTACACGCCGCGCTTCACGCCCCACTGGATCGCCAGACCCAGGATCGCGCCGAAACCGGCGTCCATGCCGAAGGCGCTTTTCAGGATCAGCGCCAGCACCGACGGCAGCTGGTCGATGTTCAACGCGACGATCGCGACGGCGACGAGGACGTAGCCGATCGCCATGAACGGCACCACCACCTCGGCGAACGACGCGATACGCTTCACGCCGCCGAAGATGATGAAGCCGAGGATCACGGCGAGGATGCCTGCGGTTACCTCGGGGGTGACGCCCATCGCGGTCTGCAAGCCGGCGGCGATGCTGTTGGCCTGCACGCCCGGCAGCAGCACGCCGCAGGCGAAGATGGTCGCGATCGCGAACACCAGCGCGTAGCGCTTCATGCCGAGGCCCTTCTCGATGTAGAAGGCCGGGCCGCCGCGGTATTCGCCGTTGATCTTTTCCTTGTAGATCTGGCCGAGCGTCGATTCGACGAAGGCCGAGCTCGCGCCGAGGAAGGCCATCATCCACATCCAGAACACCGCGCCCGGACCGCCGAAGGTGATCGCGGTCGCCACGCCGGCGATGTTGCCGGTGCCGACGCGGCCGGCCAGCGTCATCGCCAGCGCCTGGAACGACGACACGCCGCTGTCCGAGCTCTTGCCGTCGAACATCAGCCGCACCATTTCCTTCACGTGCCGCACCTGCAGGAAGCGCCCGCGCAGCGAGAAGTACAGCCCGACGCCCAGGCACAGGTAGATCAGCGCCGGGCTCCAGATATAGCCGTTAATCCAGTTCACCAACTCGTTCATTGTGTGAGTTCCTCTATTTCTGCTTCGACAGCAGTGCCGCCCGGTAGGGCGGCGCCACGCGTATCCGGCTCGGTCCGGATGATGCTCCGGCCGGCCTTTAGTTTTCATGCGTGCCGGGGTCCCCGACGATTCGATCGGGTCGGGCCTCCAATGCAGGGATGCAAAATATTGTATCCACCCGTCACGACCAACGAGGAATAACCCGCGCTTTTGCCCGGCGCGCGCATGTTGCAATGCAGCGATTTTTAGTCGTTCCGCGACCTTTTCCACCCCGAACGCCGGCGCCGCGGCAGCGCCGACCCCAGCCAGGCCGGGCCGCCGCGCCACGGCCCCGAGCAAGGCTTTGCGATCAAGCTCGAAACAGCACGTGCACAAAACCGCCGCGCCCGCCGCCGTTCACCGAGGACGCCCGCCGTGTCGGTGTTGCTCGCCCGCTACGGCTACCTCGCTGTCTTCGCCGCCGGCGTGCTCGAACTCGTCGGCGCGTCCATGGTCGAGCCCCGAACGTTGGCCGAGCTTTGCCGCACCGCCAAAGCAAAAACGGCAACCGTCTCCGGTTGCCGTTTCGGGTGGGGTCGCCCGCGCTCAGTCGAAGAACTCGCGCAACTTGTCCATGAACGACTTGGCGCGCGGGTTGTGGTTGACGGTGTCGCCTTCGGCGACCGCCTCGAACTCACGCAACAGCTCCTTCTGGCGCTCGGTCAGGTTGACCGGCGTCTCGACCACCACGTGGCACATCAGGTCGCCGTAGTCGGCACCGCGCACCGACTTCACGCCCTTGCCGCGCAAGCGCAGCACCTTGCCGGTCTGCGTCTCGGCCGGGATCTTCAGCCTTGCCATGCCTTCCAGCGTCGGGATGTCGACCTCGCCGCCGAGCGCCGCGGTCGCGAACGAGATCGGCATTTCGCAGTGCAGGTTCTGGCCATCGCGGCGGAACACCGGATGTGGCTTCAGGTGGATCTGCACGTAGAGGTCGCCGGCCGGGCCGCCGTTGGTGCCCGGTTCGCCCTGGCCCGCGTTGCGGATCTTCATGCCGTCGTCGATGCCGGCCGGGATCTTGACGTTGAGCTTGCGGTTCTTGCGCACGCGCCCGCCGCCGTGGCAGGCGCCGCACGGGTCGGTGATCTGCTTGCCGCTGCCGTGGCAGGTCGGGCAGGTCTGCTGGATCGAGAAGAAGCCCTGGCTCAGGCGCACCTGGCCGTGGCCGCCGCAGGTCGAGCAGGTCTTCGGCTGCGTGCCGGGTTTGGCGCCGCTGCCGTGGCAGGTGTCGCACTCTTCCATCACCTGGAATTCGAGCTGACGCTCGCAGCCACGGGCCGCGTCCTCGAGGCTGAGTTCGAGGTTGTACTGCAGGTCGGCGCCGCGGTAGACGTTGGACCGTCCACCGCCGCCGCCGCCGCCGGCACGGCCGCCGAAGATGTCGCCGAAGATGTCGGCGAACGCGTCGCCGAAGCCGCCGAAGCCGCCCGCGCCGCCGCCCATGCCGGCCTGCTGGTCGACGCCGGCGTGACCAAACTGGTCGTACGCGGCGCGTTTTTCCGGCTCGGACAGTATCTCGTACGCCTCCTTGACCTCTTTGAACTTCTCTTCGGCCTCGTGGCTGTCCGGATTGCGGTCCGGGTGGTACTTCATCGCCAGCTTGCGATAAGTCTTCTTGATCTCGTCTTCGCTGGCGTTCTTCGCCAGACCGAGCACTTCGTAGTAATCGCGCTTTGCCATGCTTGATTTGCCTGTTTATTGCCTGACGCCGCCGCTTGCGACCGACGTCGATCGCAAGGTTCCGCCATAAAAAACAGGGGCGCGCGCGTGGCGCGGCCCCCTGCGTATCGGCTCACGCCCGACGCTTACTTCACTTCCTTGAATTCGGCGTCGACCACGTTGTCGTCGTCCTGCTTGCCGGCCGATGCGCCCGCGCCCGGCTGGGTCTGCTGCGCGCCGGCGTCGGCGCCCTGCTCAGCGTACATCTGCTCGGCCAACTTGTGCGACGCGGTCATCAGCGCCTGCACCTTGGCGTCGATCGCTTCCTTGTCTTCGCCCTTGAGCGCCTCTTCGGCGTCGTGCAACGCGGCTTCGATCGCCGACTTCTCTTCGGCGGAGATCTTGTCGCCGTAGTCGGTCAGCGATTTCTTCACCGAGTGGATCAACGCCTCACCCTGGTTCTTCGCCTGCACCAGTTCGTGCAGCTTCTTGTCTTCCTCGGCGTTCGCCTCGGCGTCCTTCACCATGCGCTGGATCTCTTCCTCAGACAGACCCGAAGACGCCTGGATGGTGATCTTGTTCTCCTTGCCGGTCGCCTTGTCCTTGGCGTTCACGTGCAGGATGCCGTTAGCGTCGATGTCGAAGGTCACTTCGATCTGCGGCATGCCGCGCTGCGCCGGCGGAATGTCCGACAGGTTGAACTGGCCGAGCGACTTGTTGGCCGAAGCGCGCTCGCGCTCGCCCTGCAGCACGTGGATGGTCACCGCGTTCTGGTTGTCTTCGGCGGTCGAGAACACCTGGCTCGCCTTGGTCGGGATCGTGGTGTTCTTCTGGATCAGCTTGGTCATCACGCCACCGAGCGTCTCGATGCCGAGCGACAGCGGGGTCACGTCCAAGAGCAGCACGTCGGTACGGTCACCGGCGAGCACCGAGCCCTGGATCGCGGCGCCGACGGCGACGGCTTCGTCCGGGTTCACGTCACGACGCGGTTCCTGGCCGAAGAATTCCTTCACCTTCTCGAGCACCTTCGGCATGCGGGTCTGGCCGCCGACGAGGATCACGTCGTGGATGTCGGTCACTTTCAGGCCGGCGTCTTGCAGCGCGACGCGGCACGGCTCGATCGTACGCGCGATCAGGTCCTCGACCAGCGATTCGAACTTGGCGCGGGTGATCTTCATCGCCAGGTGTTTCGGGCCGGTCGCGTCCATCGTGATGTACGGCAGAGTCACCTCGGTCTGCGCGGCGCTCGACAGCTCGATCTTGGCCTTCTCGGCCGCTTCTTTCAGACGTTGCAGCGCCATCACGTCATTCTTCAGGTCGACGCCCTGTTCGCGCTTGAACTCAGTCACGATGTAGTCGATCACGCGCTGGTCGAAGTCTTCGCCGCCGAGGAAGGTGTCGCCGTTGGTCGCGAGCACTTCGAACTGCTTGTCGCCGTCGACATCGGCGATCTCGATGATCGAGATGTCGAAGGTACCGCCGCCCAGGTCATACACGGCGATCTTGGTATCGCCCTTCTCGTGCTTGTCCATGCCGAACGCGAGCGCCGCGGCGGTCGGTTCGTTGATGATGCGCTTCACTTCCAGGCCGGCGATGCGGCCGGCGTCCTTGGTCGCCTGACGCTGGCTGTCGTTGAAGTAGGCCGGCACGGTGATCACCGCCTCGGTCACTTCCTCGCCCAGGTAGTCCTCGGCGGCCTTCTTCATCTTGCGCAGGATCTCGGCGGAGATCTGCGGCGGCGCCATTTCCTGGTCGCGCACCTTCACCCACGCGTCGCCGTTGCCGGCCTTGGTGATCTGGAAGGGCATCAGCTCGATGTCCTTCTGGACCTCTTTGTCCTCGAAGCGGCGGCCGATCAGGCGCTTCACCGCGTAGAGGGTGTTCTTCGGGTTGGTGACCGCCTGGCGCTTGGCCGGCGCGCCGACCAGGATCTCGCCGTCTTCCATGTAGGCGATGATCGACGGCGTGGTGCGAGCGCCTTCGGCGTTCTCGATCACGCGCGCCTGGTCGCCTTCAACCACGGCCACGCAGGAGTTGGTCGTACCCAGGTCAATACCGATGATTTTGCCCATATTTCAATCCTTTTCGTGTTTCTTGCGGCTAGCCGGGAGCTTTTTCACGTCGGCTTGTCGCATCATGTGTTGCTAAGTCGTGGCGTCGTCCACGATTTCAAGAGGGCCTTTATTCCTGGCCCTTGGACACCACCACCATCGCCGGGCGCAGCACGCGGTCGGCGACCTGGTAACCCTTCTGCATCACGCGCACGACCGTGTTCGCTTCGGCGTCCGATGCCTCGGCGCTGATCGCCTGGTGCTTGTGCGGGTCGAGTTTCTCGCCGACCGGGTTCAGTTCGACGATCTGCGCCTTCTCGAACGCCGACGCGAGCTGCTTGAGCGTCAGATCGACGCCGAACTTCAAGGCGTCGAACTGGCCGCTCTGGTCCAGCAGCGCCATTTCAAGACTGTCCTTCACCGAAAAGAGCTCCTGCGCGAACTTGTTGATCGCGTACTTCTGCGCGTTCATCACCTCTTCGGCGCTACGGCGGCGCAGGTTGTCCATCTCGGCGCGCGTACGCAGGAACTGGTCCTTCAGTTCGGCCACTTCCGCTTCCAGTTGCGCCACCCGGTCGTCGCCTTCGGGCGCGTTGGTCGGCTCGGCCAACGTTTCGGCCTCGGCGGCTTTTTGCAATTCGTCGATCGGGTTCGTGTTCTCTTGCATCACACCATCCTCGGGTAAGGGGGTTCTTCAAAGTCTTTTCCTAAGTAGGGGCTTTGGCCGCCAGTTCAAGCCCCCGCGACGTTCGCCGCTCTTGTATAGGAGTTCGCTCATATTGCAACGCAATATTTGCATTTTCGAACCGTTTGCCCGGGTCGATTTTTTTCGCTTAAAAACAGGAATGTTTGCATATGAAAATGCGTTACTTTTTTTGTGCTGCAGCGCACACATCGCGATTTTTTTGTGATTTAATCTTTTCACACCACCGCAGCACAGGGCGAGGCTGAAAGCCTTATCCGGCCTGGGTTTCGCCCCTCTTGCGGTCGACGTAAACACTCCTTCGTCGTCCCTCGCCGGACCGCTGACCCAGCGGTCCTCCCACAGGCTGAGGCGTGCCGCCCGCCGGCACATCTTGAATCAACACGAGATTTAGGGGATTACACTATGAACCGCGAACAACGCATCGCTGCCATCCAAAAAGACTGGGACGAAAACCCGCGCTGGAAAGGCATCACCCGCAACTACACCGCAGCGGACGTCGACCGTCTGCGCGGCTCGCTGCAAGTCGAACAGACCCTCGCCCGCCACGGCGCCGAAAAACTGTGGGACAGCATCAGCAACGAGTCCTTCATCAACGCGCTCGGCGCGCTGACCGGCTGCCAGGCGATGCAGCAGGCCAAGGCCGGCCTGAAGGCCGTCTATCTGTCCGGCTGGCAGGTCGCCGCCGATGCTAACCTCGGCGCCGAGATGTACCCGGACCAGTCGCTCTACCCGGCCAACTCGGTGCCGTCCGTGGTGCGCCGCATCAATAACACCTTCCAGCGCGCCGATCAGATCCAGCATTCCGAGGGTCTGGAAGCCGGCGACGAAGGCTATGTCGACTACTTCCTGCCGATCGTCGCCGACGCCGAAGCGGGCTTCGGCGGCGTGCTCAACGCCTTCGAACTGATGAAGGGCATGATCGAGGCGGGCGCCGCCGGCGTGCACTTCGAAGACCAGCTCGCGTCGGTGAAGAAATGCGGCCACATGGGCGGCAAGGTACTGGTGCCGACGCGCGAGGCGGTCGAGAAGCTGACCGCTGCGCGCCTGGCCGCCGACGTGCTCGGCGTACCGACCGTGCTGATCGCGCGCACCGACGCCGAAGCGGCCGATTTGCTGACCTCCGACGTCGACGAGAACGACCGCCCGTTCTGCACCGGGGAACGCACCGTTGAAGGCTTTTACCGCGTGAAGCCGGGTCTCGAACAGGCGATCTCGCGCGGCCTCGCCTACGCCCCGGTCGCCGACCTGATCTGGTGCGAAACCGGCAAGCCGGACCTCGAATACGCGCGCCAGTTCGCCGAGGCGATCCACGCCCAGTTCCCGGGCAAGATGCTGGCTTACAACTGCTCGCCGTCGTTCAACTGGAAGAAGAACCTAGACGACGCGACGATCGCGCGTTTCCAGCGCGAGCTCGGCGCGATGGGCTACAAATTCCAGTTCATCACGCTGGCCGGTTTCCACAGCCTCAACTACTCGATGTTTGACTTGGCTTATGGCTACGCTCGTGAGAACATGTCCGCTTTTGTGGAACTGCAGCAAAAAGAGTTTGCCGCCGCCGAACGCGGCTTCACCGCGGTGAAGCATCAGCGCGAAGTGGGCACCGGCTACTTCGACTCGGTCACGCAGACCATCCAGGGCGGTCAAAGCTCGACCACCGCGCTGAAGGGCTCTACCGAAGAGGCCCAGTTCCACTGACAAAACAATAACGATTGTCCTAGCGTGGGAAATGCGCCGCGCGCAGGTGTCTAACGACGCCTGGCGCGGCTTTCGCATTCGGCCAACCCCAGGAAAGAGGCGGATTACCGCCCGAAGAAATCATCAGGAACTAACGCATGACTCATCCTACCTACTCTGCCGGCATTGAGCTCCTAGGCAACGTCACGTCCGAATTTGCCGAAATCCTGACGCCCGAGGCGCTGGATTTTGTCGCCAAGATCCACCGCAAATTCGAGCCGCGCCGCCGCGAACTGATGGCCGCCCGCGTCGAGCGCCAGAAGCGCCTCGACGCCGGCGAACTGCCCGATTTCCTGCCCGAAACCCGCGCTATCCGCGAAGGCGACTGGACGATCGCGCCGCTGCCCAAGGATCTGCTCGACCGCCGCGTCGAGATCACCGGCCCGGTGGAGCGCAAGATGATGATCAACGCGCTGAACTCCGGTGCCAAGATCTTCATGACCGACTTCGAAGACGCGAACTGCCCGAGCTGGGAAAACCAGATCAACGGCCAGATCAACGTCCGCGACGCCTACCGCAGGACCATCAGCTTCACCTCGCCGCAAGGCAAGGAATACAAGCTCAACGACACCATCGCGACCCTGCTCGTGCGCCCGCGCGGCTGGCACCTGATGGAAAAGCACGTGAAGATCGACGGCGAGATCGCCTCGGGCGCGATGTTCGACTTCGCGCTGTCGTTCTTCCACAACATCCAGTACCTGGTCGACAAGGGTTCGGCGACCTACTACTACCTGCCGAAGATGGAATCGCATCTCGAAGCCCGCCTGTGGAACGAGATCTTCTGCTTCGCCCAGGACGAGCTCGGCGTCGCGCACGGCACCATCAAGGGCACCGTGCTGATCGAGACCATCGTCGCCACCTTCGAGATGGACGAGATCCTGTATGAGCTGCGTGAGCACTCCGCCGGCCTGAACGCCGGCCGCTGGGACTACATCTTCAGCTGCATCAAGAAGTTCAAGAAGAACAAGGACTTCTGCCTGGCCGACCGTTCGCAGATCAACATGACCGTGCCGTTCATGCGTTCGTACGCGCTCTTGCTGATCAAGACCTGCCACAAGCGCAAGGCCTCCGCGATGGGCGGCATGTCGGCGCTGATCCCGATCAAGAACGATCCGGAAGCCAACGAAAAAGCGCTGGCCGGCGTGCGCGCCGACAAGGATCGCGACGCGGCCGACGGTTACGACGGCGGCTGGGTCGCTCACCCGGGCCTGGTGCCGGTGGCGATGGCCGCCTGGGACGCGGTGCTCGGCGACAAGCCGAACCAGATCGACAAGCAGCGCGACGACGTGAACGTGGTCGCCGCCGACCTGTTGAACTTCCAGCCGGAAACCCCGATCACCGAGGCCGGCCTGCGCATGAACATCAACGTCGGCATCCAGTACCTCGGCGCGTGGATCTCCGGCTCCGGCGCGGTGCCGATCCACAACCTGATGGAAGACGCCGCCACCGCCGAGATCTCGCGCGCGCAGATCTGGCAGTGGATCCGCAGCCCGAAAGGCGTGCTGGAAGACGGCCGCAAGGTGACGCACGAACTGGTCTCCGAACTGCAGGCCGATGAAGTGGCCAAGCTAAAGGCCGAATACGGCGCCAAGTGGACCCGTCAGTACGAAGACGCGGCCCGCATGTTCGCCGAGCTGACGGTGGCCGACGAGTTCGTCGAATTCCTGACGCTGCCGGGTTACGACTACCTGCAGTAATAAAGTTATAACCGTGCCTCATTTAGGCACGACGTATCAAGGCGGCCAAGCGTTTTGGCCGCCTTTTTTCTTTTTCGCGCGCGTCAAGAAACAATCGTTTAAATTTTCATTATTTTTGGAATTATCCACCCAGAGCGAGGGAAAACACTTCACGATTTTGCAATAAAATTGCGGCTCGCTTGGCGAAAGATGTCAAAAGCAAGGTCCGCGCAAAAAATCAACCAACGCGGGCCTGAAGCCGAAGCGAGTCAAGACTCATACAAAGGAGTTGTACATGCACAGTTTTTCGCGTCGCCTGATCCTGTCGTCCACGCTGGCCGCACTCGCCGGCCTCTCCCTCTGTGGCGGTGCCTACGCCGCCGAAATGAAGTCGGTGGCGGTCACCGCCATCGTCGAACACCCGGCGCTAGACGCCGCGCGCAAGGGGGTCGAGGACGAACTCAAGGCCGCGGGCTTCGAGCCGGGCAAGTCGCTCAAGTACCAGTTCCAGAGCGCGCAGGGCAACGCCGCCACCGCCGGCCAGATCGCGCGCAAGTTCATCGGCGACAAGCCGGACGTGATCGTCGCGATCGCGACGCCGAGCGCACAGGCGCTGGTCGCCGCCACCCGCTCGATCCCGGTGGTGTTCACCGCCGTGACCGACCCGGTCGCCGCCAAGCTGGTGAAGGACTGGAAGCCGTCGGGCAGCAACGTGACCGGCGTGTCCGACATGCTGCCGCTGGGGCCGCAGGTCGACCTGATCAAGAAGGTGAAGCCGGACGCCCGCCGCGTCGGCATGGTGTACAGCCCGGGCGAAGTGAACTCGGTCATCGTCGTCAAGCAGCTGAAGGCTGAACTGGCCAAGCGCGGCATGAGCCTCGTCGAAGCGGCCGCACCGCGCACCGTCGACATCCCGTCGGCCGCCAAGAGCCTGATCGGCAAGGCCGACGTCGTGTACACCAGCACCGACAACAACGTCGTGTCGGCGTACGAGTCGCTGCTGCGCGTCGCCGAATCGGCCAAGCTGCCGCTCATCGCCGCCGACACCGACAGCGTCAAGCGCGGCGCGGTCGCCGCCTACGGCATGAACTACTACGAGATGGGCCGCCAGACCGGCAAGATCGTGGTGCGCATCCTCAAGGGTGAAAAGCCGGGCGCGATCGCTCCCGAGACCGGCAAGTCGCTCAGCCTGATGGTCAACACCGGCGCCGCCGAGAAGCAGGGCGTGAAACTGTCGCCGGCGCTCGTCAAAGAAGCCAAAGAAGTCGTGAAGTAAGCATTTGACGTCCCGCCCGGCCCCACGAGGGCCCGGGCGGTTTCTGTATTGACGAGGCCACCCCATGTCGATGATTTCCCTGCTCGGCGCGCTCGAGATCGGGCTGATATTTGCCCTGGTCGCGCTAGGCGTCCTGATCTCCTTCCGCATCCTCAACTTCCCCGACCTGACCGCCGACGGCAGCTTCCCGCTGGGCGGCGCGGTCGCCGCGATCATGATAGTCGGCGGCCACGACCCGTGGCTCGCGACCTTCTGCGGCATGCTCGCCGGCGCCGGCGCCGGTTTCGTCACCGCGTGGCTGCACGTCAGGCTCGGCATCCTGCAGTTGCTCGCCAGCATCCTGGTGATGATCGGCCTTTACTCGGTCAACCTGCGCATCATGGGCGCGCCGAACGTGGCGCTGATCGGCGAGGCGACCGTGTTCAGCCAGATCGTCGGCGACAACTTCGACGCGCAGGCATGGCTGCAGCCGCTGCTCTTGGTCGGCATCGTCTTGCTGGTCAAGCTGGTGCTCGACGGCTACTTCGTGTCGCAGTCCGGCCTCGCGATGCGCGCCACCGGCGCCAATGCGCGCATGGCGCGCTCGCAGGGCATCCCAACCGACCGCATGGTGCTGGCCGGCATGGCGCTGTCGAACGCGCTGGTCGCGCTCGCCGGCGCGCTCTACGTGCAGACGCAGGGCGGCGCCGACATCTCGATGGGCATCGGCACCATCGTCGTCGGCCTCGCCGCGGTCATCATCGGTGAGACCATCCTGCCGGCGCGCGCGATCTACCTCGTGACGCTCGCCGCCGCGCTCGGCGCGCTGCTCTACCGCCTGTTCATCGCGCTGGCGCTGAACGCCGACTTCATCGGCCTGCAGGCGCAGGACCTGAACCTGATCACCGCCGTGCTGGTCGGCTTCGCGCTGGTGCTGCCGAAGATCAAACGCAAACTGATGCCGAAGAAACGCTCGGCCAACGTCGAGCCGACCTCGCAGAACAAGAAGGAGGCCGCCAAATGATGCGCGCGACCGGCTTGACCAAGACCTTCAACCCCGGCAGCCCGATCGAGACGCGCGCGCTGCGCGGCCTCGACCTCGACATCCCGCAGGGCCAGTTCGTCACCGTGATCGGCAGCAACGGCGCCGGCAAGTCGACCTTCCTGAACGCGATCAGCGGCGATTTGATCGTCGATGAAGGCAAGCTCGAGATCGCCGGCCGCGACGTCACACGCCTGAACGCGTGGCAGCGAGCCGGCCTCGTCGCCCGCGTGTTCCAGGACCCGATGGCCGGCACCTGCGAGGGGCTGACCATCGAGGAGAACCTGGCGCTGGCGATGAGCCGCGGCCAGCGCCGCGGCTTTCGCGTCGCCGCCAACGCGTCCGAGCGCGACTACTTCCGCAGCAAGCTCGCGACGCTGAAGCTCGGCCTCGAAGACCGGCTGGCGGACCGCATGGGCCTGCTGTCGGGCGGCCAGCGTCAGGCAGTCAGCCTGTTGATGGCGTCGCTGCAGCCGTCGCAGATCCTACTGCTCGACGAGCACACCGCCGCGCTCGACCCGCGCACCGCCGCCTTCGTGCTCGAACTGACCAACCAGATCGTCGGCGAGCAGAAGATGACGGCGCTGATGGTGACGCACTCGATGCGCCAGGCGCTCGACCACGGCGACCGCACCATCATGCTGCATCAGGGACGCGTGGTGCTCGACGTCGCCGGCGACGAGCGCTCGCGCATGGACGTGCCCGACCTCTTGGCGATGTTCGAGCGCGTGCGCGGCGAGGCGATCTCGGACGACGCGCTGCTGCTCGGCTGATCCCAGCCGGCGCAAACTAAAAGCTCGGCCAACCTGTCCTAGGGTTGGCCGAGCTTTGTTTTTGCCCTACCCTGTCGCAAGCCATGACGAAAGGATATCCATGCGTTCACTGCACCCGCTGTTCCTGAGCTTCGCCCTGGGCACCGCGATGCCCGCCTACGCCGCCGCAGAATCGACGCTGCTGTCGCTGTCGGGCAGCGCCGAGCGCGAGGTCGACAACGATCAGATCAACGCGACGCTCTACGCACAGGACGGCCAGAGCGACCCGGCGCGCCTCGCCGACAAGCTGAACCGCACGCTCAAGCAGGGGCTGGCCGAAGCCGGCAAGCTCAAGGGCGTCGACGTCAGCGGCGGCCAGGTGCGCACCTGGCCGCAGTACGACCGCAACGGCCGCATCAGCGGCTGGCAGGGTCGCGGCGAGATCAGGGTCAGCGGTCCGCAGACGCCCGAACTCGCGACACTGATCGGCCGTCTGCAGGGCTATCTGCAACTCGAGAACGTGCAGTTCGGCGTGTCGGACAAGGCGCGCCGTGCGACCGAGGCCGCGCTGATCCCCGAGGCGATCCGCGCATTCAAGGCGCGCGCCGCCGAGGTTGGCCGAGCCATCGACAAGCCGGCGATCAGCGTCAAGGAACTGACGCTCGGTGAGCAGGGGCGCGTCGTCCCCTACCCGGTCGCGATGTACAAGGCCGCCGCGCCGGCGATGGAAGCCGACGTCACGCCGCCGACCTGGCAGGCTGGCAAGAGTACGATTTCCGTCGAGGTGTCGGGCAAGGTAGAATTGAATTGAGAAGCCCCTCCTCTTCGCGCCGTTCACCATCATGAAACTGATCGCTTCGCTGACCAGCCCGTTCGCCCGCAAGGTGCGCATCGCCCTCCTCGAGAAAAAGATCGACTGCCCGCTCGAGGAGACGCAGCCGTGGGCGCTCGACACCGTCGTGCCGCAGTACAACCCGCTGGGCAAGGTGCCGGTGCTGGTGCTCGACGACGGCAGCGCGATCTTCGACTCGCGCGTGATCGTCGAATACCTCGACACGATCTCGCCGGTGTCGCGGCTGTTCCCGCAGGACACGCGCACGCTGCTCGGCGCGCGCCGCTGGGAAGCGCTGGCCGACGGCATCTGCGACGCTGCAGCGGCCGTCGTCGTCGAAAAACGCCGCTCCCACGTGCAGCAGAGCCCGGAATGGATCGCACGCCAGCAAGGCAAGGTCGAACGCGGCGTCGCCCAACTGTCGGCCGACCTCGGCGACAAGCTGTGGTGCAACGGCGACGCCTACGGCATCGCCGACATCGCGGTCGGCGTCTGCCTCGGCTACCTCGACTTCCGCTTCCCCGAGCTGGCGTGGAAGGAGCGCCACCCTAACCTGGCCGCGTTGCAGCAGAAGCTCGAGGCGCGCCCGTCGTTCGCCGAGACCGTGCCGCCAGTCATCTGACACGGCCCGAGCGGGCGCGAAAAAGCCGTCGATCTTCGACGGCTTTTTTGCCTGTGGCGCATGTGGGAGCCGCATGAAAAAAAGGGAGGCCGTTGGCCTCCCTTTAAATAGACTGACTTCGCGCCGAGCAGGCTGGCTTAGAACCAGTGTTCCACGCTCAGCGAGGTGGTGCTTTGCTTTTTCACGTTGAGCAGGTTGTCGATCGACGGACCGTTGCCGCTGGCCGCAGCGTAGTCCGCATTCTCGCCAAACGACAGGTGGCCGTAGGCCGCGCTCAGCTTGGTGCGCTTCGACAGCGCATAGTCCACGCCCAGGATGTACTGTTTGTAGCCGCTGTCGTTCACCTTGCCGTCAACGTCTTTCTGGTCGAAGCCCTTGGCCAGCGACACTTTCGGCGTCCACGCGCCGATTGAGTAGGCCGCGGTCAGCGCCACTTCGCGCGTTCTCAGGCTATCGGCGGCGCCGGTCGCGAAACCGCCGGTTTCGTTGAAGTAGGCGCGGTCAGACCAGTGGTAGCCCTTGGTGCGCTGGAAGCCTGCGCTCACGAGCAGGCCGTCGGCGCCGTAACCGGCTTCCACGGTGTGCGCGGAAGCCGCTTTGCCTTCCGGGTTGCCGAACGGGCTGTTAGCATTTTTACGCTTGTCATAGCCGTACTGGGCGAAGAAGCCCGCGTTGCGGTAGTTCAGGCCGGCGTTCACCACGTCAGACGACTTGCCACTCGGGTTGGTTGCCGCACCGGCATTTTTGTTCTCGCCCGCCCCCCACAGCAGGCTGCCGCTGAAGCCGGCGAAGTCCGGCGAGTCGTAGCGGATGGAGTTGTTCGGGCGGTAGGCGACGCGCTTGAAGATGTCGAGCGCGTTGGCGCCGTTCGAGTTGTTCCACACGTCGAGGTCGAACATGTCGCGCTGCGCGTTGGTCAGCTTGCCGAGGCGCACTTTACCGAAGCCGCCGGCCAGGCCGACGAAGGAGTCGCGCGAAGCGAACGTACCCTGGTTGTGGAAAGTCGTACCGGTACCGTCGATCGCGATGTAGTTCTCGACCTGCCAGATCGCCTTCAGGCCGTTGCCGAGGTCTTCCTGGCCCTTGAAGCCGATCCACGACAGGTAGTCTTCTACGTTGGTCTGGGTCGATTTTTTGTTCGGGGTGGCGGTGGCGCCGGTGACGTTACCTTGGCTATCGGCCGTGAGCTGTACACCATTCTGGTTCTGCGTGATCGAGTCGCGCTCGATGCCGCCGACAAGGCGGCCGTAGATGGTCACGTCGGCCATGGCGACGGCCGGCAGGGTGGCGATGGCCAGGGCGATCAGTTTCTTGTTCATGACTCTATTCTCCGTAGTGCGTGTGTGTTTCATGGGGTCCGGTCAGCCGGTTCGCCAATCTCTCCATGCGAAGCTATTTTGTGCTGCGGGAGTGGGACCACTATAGGGCCAAAACGCGCGCGGACTCAAAAGGCATGTTTTTTTTTGCGACACTTTTTTTAAGCAATCGTCGTCGACGCTGTGGTAAACCCTGATTTATCTAGGTTTTTGCGCCGCCGGTTAGTTGTGTAATTGCAACAGCAGCTTGCGAGTGTAACCAAAAAGCATCAACTTGCCGGCAATTAGCTCACCATGAAGATATTTTCGGTTTTTATGATGCCCATAAAAAAACAGCGACCCTATATCAGGTCGCTGTTTTCTTTATAGAACGGTTAATCGCTCAACGGGACAGTTCGAGCATCAGCTTGTTCACGCGTTTCACGAAACCGGCCGGGTCGTCGAGCTTGCCGCCTTCGGCCAGCAAGGCCTGGTCGAACAGCACCTCGGCCAGGTCGCCGATGCGCTCGCCGTCCTGCTCCGCCGCCAGGCGCTGCACCAGCAGGTGCTCGGGGTTGATCTCCAGCGTCGGTTTGCTGCTTGGCACGTCCTGGCCGGCCGATTTCAACAGACGCTCCAGATGCGAACTCATGCCGTGTTCCGGGTTGACGAGGCAGGCCGGGCTGTCGGTCAGGCGCGCGGTCGCGCGCACCTCGGCGACCTTGTCGCCAAGCACGCCCTTGAGCTTGGCTATCACCGGCCGGGCGGCGGTTTCGGCGGCCTGTTGCGCGGCCTTGTCGGCCTCGTCCTCGAGCTTGCCGAGATCGAGCTCACCCTTGGCGACCGACACCAGCGGCTTGCCGTCGAACTCGGTCAGGTGGGCGGCCAGCCACTCGTCGACGCGGTCGGTCAGCAGCAGTACCTCGATGCCCTTCTTCCTGAACACTTCGAGGTGCGGGCTGTGCTTCGCGGCGGCCTGCGTGTCGGCGGTGATGTAGTAGATCTTGTCCTGGCCGTCCTTCATGCGGCCGACGTAGTCGGCGAGCGACACGGCCTGTTCATCGCTGGCCGTGGTCGAAAAGCGCAACAGCTTGGCGATGCGCTCCTTGTTCGAGAAGTCCTCGCCAACCCCTTCCTTCAGCACCTGGCCGAATTCGCGCCAGAAGGTCGCGTACTTGTCGGCCTGGTTGGCCGAGAGGTCTTCGAGCAGGCCGAGCACCTTCTTCACGCAGCCGGCGCGGATGGTGTCGATGTCTCGGCTCTCCTGCAGGATCTCGCGGCTGACGTTAAGCGGCAGGTCGTTGCTGTCGATCACCCCGCGAACGAAGCGCAGGTAGTGCGGCATCAGCTTTTCGGTGTCTTCCATGATGAACACGCGGCGCACGTAGAGCTTCACGCCCTGCTTGCGTTCGCGTTCGTACAGGTCGAACGGCGCGCGCGACGGGAGGTACAACAGTTCGGTGTACTCCTGGCGTCCCTCGACGCGCGCATGGCTCCACGCCAGCGGCTCGGTGAAGTCGTGCGCGACGTGCTTGTAGAACTCGGTGTACTGCTCGTCGCTAATCTCGCTCTTGCTGCGCGTCCACAGCGCCGACGCCTGGTTCACCGCCTCGAACTCGTCGGAGACGACCACCTCGCCGTTTTCGCCGTAAACATTGCCCTTCTTCATCTCGATCGGGATCGAGATGTGGTCGGAATACTTGCGCACCACGCCCTTCACGCGCCAGTCGTCGAGGAAATCGTCGTCGCCGGCCTTCAGGTGCAGCACGATCTCGGTGCCGCGGGCAGGCTTACTGACGGCCGACACCGAGAACTCGCCGTGCCCTTCGGATTCCCAGCGCACGCCTTCGGATTCCGGCAGCCCGGCGCGGCGGCTCTCTACCACCACCTTGTCGGCGACGATGAAGGCCGAGTAGAAGCCGACGCCGAACTGGCCGATCAGGTTGGCGTCCTCTTTGTCGTCGCCGGTAAGCTGGTCGAAGAAGGCGCGCGTGCCGGACTTGGCGATCGTCCCCAGGTGCTCGATCGCCTCGTCTCGGCTCATGCCGATGCCGTTGTCGCTGATAGTGACGGTGCGCGCGTCCTTGTCGAGCGCGATGCCGATCTTGAGCTCGCCGTCGGTTTCGTACAGTTCGGGCTTCGCGATCGCCTCGAAGCGCAGCTTGTCGGCGGAGTCGGACGCGTTCGAGATCAGTTCGCGCAGGAAGATCTCCTTGTTCGAGTACAAGGAGTGGATCATCAACTGCAGCAGTTGTTTGACTTCGGTCTGAAAGCCCAGGGTTTCGGTCACGGTGCTCATGCTTGTGCTTGTCAGTGGTTGGTCGACGATGCGCGAAAGATAGGGTCGGCGCGGCTCTTTTCAATCCCCGGCTACGCGGCACATGAAAAAGCTCGGCCAACCCTCAAAGGTTGGCCGAGCTTATAGACTGATAGCGCGAAGCGCGCTTTTACTGACGCAGACCCGCCGGCAGCGCAAACGTCGTGTTTTCCTCGACGCCGTCCAGTTCGACCACGTCGCCGCCATCGCCCAGCGTCCGGATGCGGGCTATCACCGCCTGCACCAGCACCTCGGGCGCGCTGGCGCCGGCGGTGACGCCGACCTTCTGTTTGCCGGCGAACCACGATGGATCGAGCAAGCCGGCGTTGTCGACCATGTAGGCGTCGACGCCCAACAGCGCGGCGACTTCGCGCAGCCGGTTCGAATTGGAGCTGTTCGGCGAGCCGACCACGACGACGACGTCGCACTCGGCCGACAGCGCCTTCACCGCGTCCTGGCGGTTCTGCGTCGCGTAGCAGATGTCGTCCTTCTTCGGACCCTGGATAGACGGGAAGCGCGCGCGCAGCGCGTCGACGATCTCGCGCGTCTCGTCGACCGACAGTGTCGTCTGCGTGACGTAGGCGAGCTTGTCCGCGTCGTTGACTTCGAGCGTCGCGACGTCGGCGGCGGTTTCGACCAGGTGCATGCCGCCGTCGCTCTGGCCCATCGTGCCCTCGACTTCCGGGTGGCCGGCGTGGCCGATCATCACGATCTCGAGGCCGGCCTCGCGCATCTTCTTCACCTCGACATGCACCTTGGTGACGAGCGGACAGGTCGCGTCGAACACCTTCAAGCCGCGCGACTCGGCCTCGGCGCGCACCGACAGCGGCACGCCGTGCGCCGAGTAGATCAGCGTCGCGCCCGCCGGCACGTCGGCGAGGTCCTCGATGAACACCGCGCCCTTTTCCTTCAGCGTCTCGACGACGAAGCGGTTGTGCACCACCTCGTGCCGCACGTAGATCGGCGCGCCGAACAGCTCGAGCGCGCGCTCGACGATGGCGATCGCGCGGTCGACGCCGGCGCAGAAGCCGCGCGGGTTGGCGAGCATGATGTTGAGGGTCTGTGTCATGGCCTTATTCCTGGCGCCGGCCGTCGGCCGGCTTTTTGAAGCTGTCGATCACCATCAGCAGCGCGCCGATGCAGATCGCGGTATCGGCGAGGTTGAACGCCGGGTAGTACCAGTCGCGATAGTAGAGCTGGATGAAGTCGATCACGTGGCCGTGGATCAGCCGGTCGACGACGTTGCCGATCGCGCCGCCGATGATCAGGCCGCCGGCCCAGTTCATCAGGCCGCTGAAGCGGCCCTTGACGATGTTCCACGCCAGCCAGCCCGACACCGCGAACGCGAGCGCGGCGAACAGATGCTTCTGCCAGCCGCCGGCGTCGGCGAGGAAGCTGAACGCCGCGCCCGGGTTGTACAAGAGCGTGAAGTTGAAGAAGCCGTCGATCACCGGCCGCACCTCGCCGTACTGGTAGTGGCCGTTGAAGTAGAGCTTGCTCCACTGGTCGAGCCCGAACACCGCGAGCGCGAGCGCGAACGCGACGACGCGCGCCGACCAGCTTGGCCGAGCCTCGAACGGCATGCTGCTTTCCTCAGGCATGACGGCGCACCTCGCCGGAACCCGCGACGTTGTCGGCGCAGCGGCCGCAGATCGTCGGGTGGTCGGCGCGAGCGCCGACGTCGGCACGGTAGTGCCAGCAACGCTCGCACTTGGCGTGCGCGCTCGGCGTCACGGCGACGCGGGTGTGGCTGCCCTGCTTCACGTCGGCGCGAGACACGATCAGCACGTACCTGAGGTCGCCGTCGAGGCTGGCGAGGTTCTCGTACAGGTCGCCGTCGGCCTCGATGTCGAGCTCGGCCTGCAAGGACGAACCGATCTTCTCGGCGCCGCGCTCTTCCTCGAGCTGCTTGTTCAATTCGGCGCGGAACGCACGGATCGCTTGCCACTTGGCGGCGAGTTCCTCCTCGACGCCTTCCGGCAGCTGCGGGAACTCGTGCAGCGTGTGGAACAGCGTCGATTCCTCGTCGCTGCCGGTAAACACCTCCCATGCCTCGTCGGCGGTGAAGCACAGGATCGGCGCGATCAAGAGCAAGAAGCTGCGCGTGATGTGGTAAAGCGCGGTCTGCGCGCTGCGGCGCGCGCGGCTGTCGGCCTGCGTCGTGTACAGGCGGTCCTTCAGCACGTCGAGGTAGAAGGCGCCGAGGTCTTCCGAGCAGTAGGTGACGATGTCCTGCACCGCGTGGTGGAAGGCGTAGCGCGAGTACAGTTCGCCGGCGACGCGCTCCTGCAAGTGGCGCGCCTCGATCACCGCGTACTGGTCGAGCTGCATCAGGTCGGCGAACGGCACGGTGTGTTCGAGCGGGTCGAAGTCCGACAGGTTGGCCAACAGGAAGCGCAGCGTGTTGCGCAGGCGGCGGTAGGATTCGGTCACGCGCTTGAGGATCTCGTCCGAGATCGCCAGCTCGCCCGAGTAGTCGGTCGACGCGGCCCACAGGCGCAGGATGTCGGCGCCGAGGCTGTCGTTGACCTTCTGCGGCGCGACGACGTTGCCCTTGGACTTCGACATCTTCAGGCCCTTGCCGTCTACGACGAAGCCGTGCGTCAACAGCTGCTTATACGGCGCGCGGCCGATGGTCGCGCAACCGGTCAACAGCGAGCTCTGGAACCAGCCTCGGTGCTGGTCGGAGCCCTCGAGGTACAGGTCGGCCGGCCACGCCAGTTCCTGGCGCTGCTTGAGCACCGCGAAGTGGGTCGAGCCCGAGTCGAACCACACGTCGAGCGTGTCGGACAGCTTCTTGTAGTCTTCGGCCTCGTCGCCGAGCAACTCGGCGGCGTCCAGGCTGAACCACGCCTCGATGCCGCGCTGTTCGACGCGCAGCGCGACCTCTTCCAGGAGCTCGGCCGACCTCGGGTGCAGCTCGCCCGACTCCTTGTGGACGAAGAAGGTCATCGGCACGCCCCAGCTGCGCTGGCGCGACACGCACCAGTCGGGGCGGTTCTTGATCATCGACTCCAGGCGCGCGCGGCCCCAGGCCGGGAAGAATTCGGTGGTATCGACCGCGGTCTCGGCGCGGTCGCGCAGGCTGTCGCCGGCGTGGCCGGCCTTGTCCATGCCGATGAACCACTGCGCGGTCGCGCGGAAGATGATCGGCGTCTTGTGGCGCCAGCAGTGCGGGTAGCTGTGTTCGAGCTTGCTGTGGTGGATCAGCGTACCGTGCTCGGCCAACGTTTCGACCACCTTCGCGTTCGCTTCCCACACCAAGAGACCGGCGAACAGCGGCGTGGTCGACTTGTAGCGGCCGTCGTCGCCGACCGGGTTTTCGACCGGCAGCTTGTATTGCAGGCCGGCCTGGAAGTCTTCCAGGCCGTGCGCCGGCGCGGTGTGCACGAGGCCGGTACCGGCGTCGAGCGTCACGTGCTCGCCGCAGATCACCGGCACGGTGCGCCCGTAGAACGGATGCGCGAGTTCGAGGTATTCAAGACGGTCGCCGAGGGTTTCGGCCAGCACCGGCGCGCCTTCGAAGCCGTAGCGCGCCAGCGTCGCCTCGGCCAACGCCTTGGCGAGGATCAGCTTGCCCTTCGGCGTGTCGATTAGCTGGTAGGCGAGCTCGCGGTTGACGGCGACCGCCTGGTTGGCCGGCAGCGTCCACGGCGTCGTGGTCCAGATCACCGCGTAGGCGTTGTCGACCGGCGCGGCCAGACCGAAGGCCTCGGCCAACTTGACGCCGTCCTTCACCTTGAAGCCGACGTCGATCGCCGGCGAGGTCCTGTCCTCGTACTCGACCTCGGCCTCGGCCAGCGCCGAACCGCACTCGATGCACCAGTGCACCGGCTTCTCGCCTTTAAAGAGAAAACCGTTCTCGTGGACCTTGCCGAGCGTGCGGATGATGTCCGCCTCGGTCTTGTAGTCCATCGTCAGATACGGATTTTCCCAGTCGCCGAGCACGCCCAGACGGATGAAGTCCTTCTTCTGGCGCGAGACCTGCTCGTGCGCGTACTCGCGGCACAATTCGCGGAACTTGGCCGCCGGGATGTCCTTGCCGTGCAGCTTCTCGACCATCAGCTCGATCGGCAGGCCGTGGCAGTCCCAGCCCGGCACGTAGGGCGCGTCGAAGCCGGCCAGCGTCTTGGAGCGGACGATGATGTCCTTCAACACCTTGTTGACCGCGTGACCGATGTGGATGTCGCCGTTCGCATACGGCGGGCCGTCGTGCAGGATGAATTTCGGGCGGCCGGCGGACAGCTTTCTCAGCTTCTCGTAGCGTTTCTGCTCGTGCCAGCGTTTGACCCAGGCGGGCTCGCGCTTCGCCAGATCGCCGCGCATCGGAAACGGCGTATCGAGGAGGTTTACGGTCTTGCGGTAATCGGTGCTCATGCTTGCTCTCGCTGCAAACTCGTCAAATAGCTTCGTGCGCTGGCGGCGTCGCGTTCGATCTGCTCCACCAGCGCGTCCAGGTGTTCAAAGCGCGCTTCGTCGCGCAGCTTTTTCAGGAAGCGCACCTTGAGCCGCCGGCCGTAGAGCTCGCCGGCGAAGTCGAACAGGTGCACTTCCAGCTTGTATTCGTCGCCGTGATCGACGGTCGGGTTCTTGCCTAGGCTCGCGACACCGCCGAAACGGCCTTCGGGCGTGTCGACCTCGACCACGAACACGCCCTCGAGCGCCGGGCGGCGGTGCGGCAGGTGGACGTTGGCGGTCGGGAAACCGAGCGAACGGCCCAGTTTCTTGCCGTGCATCACCCTTCCGGACAACTGGTAGTGCCGGCCGAGCAGGCGTTCGGCCGCGGCGAGGTCGCCCGCCGCGAGGCGCTCGCGCACCAGCGTGCTCGACGCGCGCTCGCCGGCGACCAGCACCGACGGCATCGCCTCGGTGATAAAGTCGGGACAGGACGCCAACAGCTCGAAGTTGCCCTGGCGCTTGGCGCCGAACTGGAAGTCGTCGCCGATCAACAGATAACGGGTATTCAGCGCGCCGACCAGGATCTGGTCGACGAAGGCCTCGGCCGACATGCGGGAAAACGCGTTATTGAAACGGTAGACGAAAACGGCGTCGACCAGTTGCTGCTCGGCGAGAAAATCGAGCTTGTCGCGCAAGGTCGACAGCCGGGAGGGCGGGTCGTCACGCGAGAAGAATTCGCGCGGATGCGGCTCGAAGGTCAACAGCGCCGTCGGCAGACCCCGCGCGGACGCCTCGGCACGCAGGCGCGCCAGCATGTTCTGGTGGCCGAGGTGCACGCCGTCGAAATTGCCAATGGTGAGCGCGCAAGCGGCGAGGCCTGCATTGCGCGTGGAGCCCGTGTATACCCGCATCGCCCGTCTTCAGCTTGGAAACTCTTGATTGTAGCGGCGCGGCCGGCGGGGCGTAAAGCGCGGCCCCGGTGCGCGCGGGCAACAAAAAAGCCCCGCCGAGGCAGGGCTTTTTTCAGACTGCGGACAAACCGTTATTGCACGGTGGTCTTGACGGTCTCGATGGTCACTTCGACGCGACGATCCGGAGCCAGGCAAACCTGCAGGTCGGCGCGCTTCTTGAACTTCTTGCCTTCGCATTCCTGCGTCAGCTTGGTTTCGGCCTCGCCCTTGCCCACGGCGGTGACTTTCTCGGCCGCTACGCCGGCGCCCACGAAGTAGTCTTTCACGGCGTTGGCGCGGCGCTCGGACAGCGCCTGGTTGTACTTGTCGGAACCCAGGAAGTCGGTGTGGCCGGCCACTTCGACGCTACGCAGGTTGGCGTCGGACTTCAGACGGTTGACCAGCGGGTCGAGTTCGTTTTTCGCATCGGCGCGCAGGGTGGCCTTGTCGAAGTCAAACAGCACCTCGGCGGACAGGGTCACCTTCTCTTTGCTGTACACCGGGGCGACCGGAGCCGGCTTGGCTGCCACGGCGTCGCCGCACTCGACCAGGCCTTCGGTGGCCTTGTCGAAGAAGTTGGTACGCCAGCATTCGCCGTAGCTGTTGCGGGTCACGGCGTCGGTGGTCTGGTCGGCGGTGTAGCCCGGCTTGGCGGCGAAAGCGCTGGCGGACATCACCATGGCGGCAACCAGAGCACTCAGTTTCAGCTGTTTGGTCATGTTATTCCCTCGTTATCAAGATTTGATCCGACTGGCGCAGACACAACGGACTGGCCCCCTGCGGCGCAGAACCGTTGTCCATGTGCAACAAAATGCCATTACTCGGCACTATAGAAATGACACTACCCCCTGTCAACACTTGGCCTGATGATGTTCGACTAAGCTGTTTTACAACACTAGGGGCGTGGCGGGCATACAACACCCGCCCACTTTTGTAACATTTCAGCAACAAGCGGGTCAGGAGCGATGGCGCCGGAACAGCGGCTGCGGTTCGCGGTAGGTCGCCTGATAACGGTCGGTGAACGACCCCAGCGCGGCCAGCGCGCCCTCGACCGCTTTGCCGTCCTTGATTTCGAAGGCATTGAAACCGACCTGCCACAGGTAATGCAGGTGGTCTTCCCACACGTCGCCGATCGCGCGCAGCTCGCCGGCAAAGCCGTAGCGCTCGCGCAGCAATCGGCCAATGCTGTAGCCGCGGCCGTCGGTAAAGGCATGGAAGTCGACCGCGACGAGTTCGAGCTTTCCGAGCGACGCGGCAAGCTCGGCGGGCTCGTCGCCGGAGGCGAGCCACACGGCGACGCGGCCGTCGCGGCTCGCCCAGCGTTCGGGCTCGGCCAACCAGGCCGACAGCGGCACGATGACGTCACCGGCGTCCGGCACCGACAGCTGACCTTCGGCGTCGGGGCGGACCAGCTGCCACGCGTCGGCGGCGAGGACCGCGCCGTCTTTAATTATGTTTTGCATAGACGCGCTCCTTGAACGGGATGATGCCGATACGGCGGACGGTGTCGAGGAAACGCTCTTCCTCGGTGCGTGTGTCGACGTAGACCGACAGAATCTTCTCGATCACGTCGGGCATCTGCGCGCGCGCGAACGACGGGCCGATCACCTTGCCAATGCTGGCACCGCTGCCCTGGCTGCCGCCGAGCGTCACCTGGTACCACTCCTCGCCGCTCTTGTCGACGCCGAGGATGCCGATATGGCCGATGTGGTGGTGGCCGCAGGCATTCATGCAGCCGGACATATTGAGCTCGATGTCGCCGATGTCGTGCAGGTAGTCGAAGTCGTCGAAGCGCTGCTGGATGGCTTCTGCCACCGGGATCGACTTGGCGTTGGCCAGCGAGCAGAAGTCGCCGCCCGGACAGCAGATGATGTCGGTCAACAGGCCGACGTTAGGCGTCGCGAAGCCGGCGGCCTTCGCCAGCTGCCACAGGTCGAACAGGTCGCGCTCGCGCACGTCCGGCAGGACGAGGTTCTGCTCGTGCGAGACGCGGATCTCGCCGAAACCGAACTGGTCGGCCCAGTCGGCGACGGCGTCCATCTGCGCGTCGGTCGCGTCGCCCGGCGGCACGCCGGTCTTCTTCAGCGACAGCACGACCGAGCGGTAGCCGGCCTGCTTGTGACCGCGGGTGTTGCGCTCGACCCAGCGGGCGAACGCCTTGTCCTCGGCCAACTTGGCGGTGAATTCGGCCGGATTCGCTTCGAGCGTCTCGTAGGCCGGGTCGGTGAAGAAGCTCGCGTAGTGTTCGACGTCGGCGGCGCGCAGTGTGGCCGGGCCGTCCTTCAGGTGGATCCACTCTTCTTCGACCTTGGCGGCGAAGGCTTCGCGCGTCATCGCCTTGACCAGGATCTTGATGCGCGCCTTGTACTTGTTGTCGCGGCGGCCGTAGCGGTTGTACACGCGCAGCACGGCGTCGAGATAGGTCAACAGGTGGGCGGTCGGCAGGAAGTCGCGGATCACTTCGCCGATCATCGGGGTGCGACCGAGGCCGCCGCCGACGATGACCTTGAAGCCGACTTCACCGGCGTCCGTTTTCACGACGTGCAGGCCGATGTCGTGCACCCAGGTCGCGGCGCGGTCCTGTTCGCTGCCGGACACGGCGATCTTGAACTTGCGCGGCAGGAAGGCGAATTCCGGGTGCAGCGTGCTCCACTGGCGGATGATTTCGCAGTACGGGCGCGGATCGATGATCTCGTCGGCGGCGACGCCGGCGAACGCGTCGGTCGTCGTGTTGCGCACGCAGTTGCCCGAGGTCTGGATCGCGTGCATCTCGACTTCGGCGAGCTCGGACAGGATCTCGGGCACGTCTTCGAGCGCCGGCCAGTTGTACTGCAGGTTCTGGCGCGTGGTGAAGTGGCCGTAGCCCTTGTCGTATTTGCGGGCGATCTCGGCCAACTTGCGCAACTGGCGGCTGGACAGGTGGCCGTAGGGAACGGCCACGCGCAGCATCGGCGCGAGTCGCTGGATGTAGAGGCCGTTCATCAGGCGCAAGGGGCGGAACTCGTCCTCGGACAGTTCGCCGGCGAGGAAGCGGCGGGTCTGGTCGCGGAACTGTTCCACGCGCTCGCGCACGATGCGTGCGTCGATTTCGTCGTAACGGTACATAGTCTGGCTTTACTCTGTGGCTGTATTCGGGCCGTTCGTCAGGGCCCGTTCAGGGTTTCTTGATGAACGAGACGGCCGACTGCTGCACGTGCAATCCGCATTCCTTGCTGTCGGGGTTCTCCCACCACCAGCGACCGGCGCGGACATCTTCGCCGACGGAGATCGCCCGGGTACAGGGCGCACAGCCGATCGACGGGTAGTGTTTGTCGTGCAGGGCGTTATAGGGTACCTGATTGTCGCGGAGATAGGCCCAAACTTCCTTCTCGGTCCACTCGATCAGTGGGTTGAACTTCATCAGGCCATTGTCCTTGTCGAACTCGCGGTCACCCAGGTCATGGCGCGTCGGCGACTGTTCGCGGCGCAGGCCGGTGATCCACGCGGCCTTGCCCGACAGCGCGCGCTTCAAGGGCTCGATCTTGCGGATGTGGCAACAGGACTTGCGCATCTCGACGCTGCCGTAGAACGCGTTGACGCCGTTCTGGTTGACGTAGGCCTCGACCGCGGCGGTATCGGGGAAGTAGACCCGGATCGGGTGGCTCGGATAACGCTCGCCCACCTGCTGCAGCAGCGTGTAGGTCTCGGCCGGCAGGCGGCCGGTGTCGAGACTGAAGATGCCGATCGGCAGCTTCAGCTTGGCGATCAGGTCGGTGAGCACCATGTCTTCGGCGCCCAGGCTGTTGGCGAACACCGCGGGGCCGTGCTCGCGGGCAATTTCCTCGAGAAGCCGGCTTGTCTCGGCCAGCTTGGCTTCAAAATTCATCGACCTTTTCTCCAACGCTAGAATGACAATTTGGGACGGCTACAATGGTAAAGCACTCTTTATAAACCCAAAAGAATAATGTGTTAGTATTTAATTACATTTGGTTTTATAAGGGCGGCCCCATGAAACTGCAGCAACTGCGCTACCTGGTCGAGGTCGCCAAACAGGGCCTCAACGTCTCTGAGGCGGCGGAGAAGCTGCACACCTCGCAGCCGGGCATTTCCAAGCAGATCCGCCTCTTGGAGGACGAGCTCGGCATCCAGGTGTTCATCCGCAACGGCAAGCGCGTCGTATCGGTGTCGGAGCCGGGCAAGGAGGTGCTGCGCATCTCCGAGCGGATTTTGCGCGAGGCGCAGAACCTCAAGCGCGTCGGCGACGAATTCTCGCGCGAATCCGAAGGCGCGCTGACCATCGCGACCACGCACACGCAGGCGCGCTACGCGCTGCCGGCGACCATCGCCGAGTTCGTGCGACGCTACCCGAAGGTGAAGCTGTCGATCAAGCAGGGCAGCCCGACGCAGATCTGCGAGATGGTCGTCTCGGGCGAGGCTGACCTCGCGGTCGCGACCGAAGGCATCGCGCTGTACAAGGAGCTGGCGATGCTGCCGTGCTACGAGTGGAACCGCAGCGTGGTCGTGCCGCAGGATCATCCGCTGCTGTCGCTCGACAGACCGATCACCTTGGCCGACATCGCCGCCTACCCGATCGTCACCTACGACTTCGCTTTCGCCGGCCGCTCGAAGATCAACAAGTCGTTCGCCGACGCCGGCCTCGAGCCGAATGTGGTGCTGACCGCGATCGACACCGACGTGATCAAGACCTACGTCGCGCTCGGCCTCGGCATCGGCATCATCGCGACGATGGCTTACGAACCGCAACGCGACGTCAACTTGCGCGCGATCGACGCGGCGCACCTGTTCGAGTCGTCGACGACCAAGATCGGCCTCAGGAAGGACGCCTACCTGCGCGGTTTCGCCTACAGCTTCATCGAGATCTTCGCGCCGCACCTGTCGCGCCACGTCGTCGACAGTTCGCTGTTGACCCGCGAAGAAGACAATGAATAAGGCTCGGCCAACCCTGTAAACGCAGCACCATGCAAAACGCCCCGCATCGCGGGGCGTTTTTTTAAGGCCAACGTTGGCCGAGCCTACAGCGTCAGGCCACCGGTCACCTCGATCGCCGCGCCGTTGATGTAGCTTGCCTCATCGGAGGCCAGGAAGGCGTACACATTGGCGATTTCCTCCGGCTCGGCCATGCGCTTCATCGGCACGCGGTCCTCCATCGCGTGGATCACCTTTTCCGGCATCGACCTCAGGATCGGCGTCGCGACGAAGCCCGGGCACACCGCGTTGGCGCGGATCCCCTTCTTGCCCAGTTCCTTCGCCCAGGTCTTCACGAAACCGATCACGCCGAACTTGGTCGCCGCGTAGTTGGTCTGGCCGAAGTTGCCGTAGACGCCGACCACCGAGCTCGCGTTGAGGATCACGCCGCTGCCCTGCTCGATCATCGTGTCGACCACCGCGCGCGCGCAGTTGTAGACGCCCTTCAGGTTGATGTCGATCACCCTGTCGAACTGGTCATCGGTCATCTTGCTCAACTGCGCGTCCATCACGATGCCGGCGTTGTTCACCAGCACGTCGATGCGGCCGAAGCGCGACTTGACGTCGCCGACCATGTCGGCGATCTGCGCCTTGTCGGTCACGTCGACCCGGTAGCCGACCGCCTCGCCGCCGGCCGCCTTCAATTCGGCGACCGCGGCTTCGACCGCGGCCGGGTTGATGTCGCACACCGCCACGATCGCGCCCTCGGCGACGAATTTCTCGGCGGTGGCAAGGCCGATGCCACTGGCGGCGCCGGTGATGATCGCCACTTTGCCTTTCAAACGCATGGTGCTTCCTTTCCCCAGGATATGTAGAAGTCGGCCGCTCACTGGCGCGCTGACGCTATCCCCCGCCTCGCCCCCTTCGCCGCGCCGCTACCGGTCGGGCGTAGGTGGTTTTTATCGTACATAAGTCTTTAGAAATGCCGCAGGGACGCCGTCGCCCCATCTTGCGCTGCAATATAGCGCAGCGCCGGGCCGCGGGCAAAACAAAGGCGAAGGACCGCGCCTTCGCCTTGTTTTTCTTGACTTTGTGCGTCGTCAACGCCGGGGGCCTTGCGCTTGCTGCTACGCAGCAAACACACGGCCTTCCCGCTTATTCGATGCCGCGGCTCGCGAGATAGTCTTCGTAGTTGCCCATGTAGTGCTCGTAACCGCCGTTGCCGTCGAGTTCGAGAACCTGCGTCGCGAGCGACGACACGAACTGCCGGTCGTGCGACACGAAGACCAGCGTGCCCTTGTACTTCTCGAGCGCCATGTTCAGCGATTCGATCGACTCCATATCCATGTGGTTGGTCGGCTCGTCCATCAGCATCACGTTTGGCTTGGTCAGGATCAGCTTGCCGTACAGCATGCGCCCCTTCTCGCCGCCGGACAGCACGCGCACCGCCTTGGTCACGTCGTCGCCGCCGAACAGCAGCCGGCCTAGCGTGCCGCGGATCACCTGCTCGTCGTCACCGTCCTGACCCCATTCGCGCATCCAGTCGGTCAGCGTCTCGTCGCTGGCGAACTCGGCCTCGTGGTCCTGCGCGTAGTAGCCGACCTGCGCCTTCTCCGCCCACTTGATCGCGCCGTGGTCGGGCTTCACGCCCTCGGCCAACTTGGGCTCGAACGCGCCGGCCAACAGCTTCATCAGCGTCGACTTGCCGGCGCCGTTCGGGCCGATGATCGCCAGGCGCTGGCCGGCTTCGAGGATCAGGTTCAGGCTCTTGAACAGCGGCTTGTCGAACGATTTGGACAGGCCGGCGATCTCGAACGCCTGGCGGTGCAGCTTGTTCTTGTCTTCCACCTCGAAGCGGATGAACGGGTTCTGGCGGCTCGACGGCTTGACGGTCACCATCTCCGACTTCAGCTTGTCGGCTTGCTTGAGACGTGAAGTCGCCTGGCGGGCCTTCGACTTGTTGGCCGAGAAGCGCGCGGCGAACTCGTGCAGTTCCTGGATGCGTTCCTTGGCCTTGGCGTTGCTCGACAGCTGCCGTTCGCGCGCCTGCGTCGACGCGATCATGTAGTCGTCGTAGCTGCCCGGGTAGATCTGGATCGTGTTGTAGTCCAGGTCGGCCATGTGGGTGCACACTTCGTTCAGGAAGTGGCGGTCGTGCGAGATGATGATCATGGTCGAGTTGCGCTCGTTCAGCACATGCTCGAGCCAGCGGATCGTGTTGATGTCCAGGTTGTTGGTCGGTTCGTCGAGCAGCAGCACGTCCGGATCCGAGAACAGCGCCTGCGCCAGCAGCACGCGCAGCTTGAAGCCCGGCGCGACTTCGCTCATCGGGCCGTTGTGCAGTTCTAGCGGGATGCCGACACCGAGCAAGAGCTCGCCGGCGCGCGCCTCGGCGGTGTAGCCGCCGTACTCGGCGAACTTCGCCTCGAGCTCGGCCGCATGCATGTAGTCGTCTTCGGTCGCCTCGAGGTTCGCGTAGATCGCGTCGCGCTCGCTCATCGCCGCCCACATCTCGGTGTGGCCCATCAGCACGACGTCGAGCACGCGCTTGTCTTCGTAGCCGAACTGGTCCTGGCGCAGCTTGCCCAGGCGCACGCCGTTCTCGATCGCCACTTCGCCGCCGCTTTGCTCGAGGTCGCCGCCGAGGATTTTCATGAAGGTCGACTTGCCCGAACCATTCGCGCCGATCAGGCCATAGCGGTTGCCCTCGCCGAACTTGACCGAAACCTTTTCGAACAGCGGTTTCGCGCCAAACTGCATCGTAATATTCTGTGTGCTGATCACGTCGGATTCCCTGTCGGCAAACAGCCGTAAGTACTCGAAAAATTAGGCATTCTAGCACAAAGCCCCCTCTGCTTTGAGGGGCTCGGCGAAGCCTGGCGTACGGCGACGCGGCGGTGCGGCAAACCGTCACCGAGCGCCGCTTTTGCCGCCATGGCAAATTCCGCTACAATCTGACGTCTTTGTACCCTACTCAATAGGCTGAATTATGCTCACCGGAAGCCAGGTGGCTCTCGTCACGCCGATGTTCGACGATGGCCGGGTCGATTTCGAGTCCCTCAAGCGTTTGGTTGAATTCCACATTCAGAATGGCACCGCTGCCCTGGGGGCGGTCGGCACCACCGGTGAATCGGCCACGCTGACGGTGGACGAGCACATCGCCGTCGTGAAGGCCACGGTCGAATACGCGGCCGGCCGCGTGCCGGTCGTCGCCGGAACCGGCGGCAACTCGACCGCCGAAGCGATCGAGCTGGCGCGCCTGGCCCAGGAAGCCGGCGCCGACTACTCGCTATCGGTCGTGCCCTACTACAACAAACCGACACAGGAAGGCATCTACCGCCATTACCGCGCGATCGCCGAAGCGGTCGACCTGCCGGTCATCCTGTACAACGTGCCGGGCCGCACCGTCGCCGACATGAGCAACGACACCGCGCTGCGCCTGACCGAAGTACCGAACATCGTCGGACTGAAGGACGCCACCGGCGACATCGGCCGCGCGTGCGACCTGATCCGCCGCGTGCCCGAAGGCTTCGCGCTCTACTCCGGCGACGACCCCACCGGCATGGCCTTCATGCTGTGCGGCGGCCACGGCGTGATCTCGGTCACCGCCAACGTCGCGCCGAAGGCGATGAGCGAACTGTGTGAAGCGTCGCTCGCCGGCAAGACCCGCGAAGCACGCGCCATCAACGACCGCCTGCAAGGCCTGCACAAGCAGCTCTTCACCGAGCCGAACCCGATCCCGGCCAAATGGGCGCTCGCGCGCCTCGGCCTGATCGGTAACGGCCAGCGCCTGCCGCTGACGCCGCTGACCGAAGCCTCGGTCGCGCCGCTCGAAGCGGCGATGCAACAGGCCGGCGTCCTTTAACCCCCTACGGGAGAACGCATGAAACGCATCGCGTCCCTCACCCTGCTGGCGAGCAGTGTGCTCGTCGCCGCCTGCAGCTCGACCGATCCGATGTCCAAGCTGGACTACAAGTCCGATCGCGCGGCACCGAAGAGCAGCCTGGAAGTGCCGCCGGATCTGACCGCGCCGCAAGTCCAGAACCGCTACGCGACCCCCGGCAGCGGCGCCGCGTCGCTGTCGGCCTACCAGCAGTCGCAAGGCGACGGCAAGGCCAAGCCGTCGCAAGCTGCGCCCGTCGACGGCGCAGTGCTCGCCAAAGTACAGGACGTCCGCATGGCGCGCGACGGCAACCAGCGCTGGCTGGCGGTCGGCAAACAGAGCCCGCAGGAACTGTGGCCGGTGCTCAAGGCGTTCTGGCAGGACAACGGCTTCGTCGTCAAGACCGAAGAGCCGGAAATCGGCGTCATGGAAACCGACTGGGCGGAAAACCGCGCCAAGCTGCCGAACGACGGCGTGCGCAAGCTGATGGAAACCGTCGGCCTCGGCGCGGTCTACTCGACGCCGGAACGCGACAAGTTCCGCATCCGCCTCGAAAAGACCACCGAAGGCACCGAGGTGTACTTCTCGCACCGCGGCATGTACGAGATCTACACCAACGAGGCGCGCTCGGACACCAAGTGGCAGCCGCGCCCGACCGATCCGGAGCTCGAAGCCGCCTTCCTCGGCCGTTTCATGGTTCGCCTCGGCATCCAGAACGAAAAGGCCAAACAGGCGGTCGAGACCGTCACCGCGCCGGCCGCATCCGGCGATGTGCGCGCCAAACTCGACGGCAACAAGCTCGTCGTCGGCGACAGTTTCGACCGCGCATGGCGCCGCATCGGCCTCGCGCTCGACCGCGTCGGCCTGGTCGTGTCGGACCGCGACCGCTCGCAAGGCACCTACTTTGTCCACCCGGCACAAAGCGAAGCCGAGGCGAAAGCCGAAGGCGGTTTCTGGTCCAGCCTCGCATTCTGGAAAGACAAGAAGCCGCAGGCGGGCGGCAAGGTCGACAACGACTACCGCGTGGTCGTGAAGCCGGCGAGCGACACGCAGAGCGTGTTGATGATCACCGACTCGCGCGGCGCGGCACTGCCCGACGCCGAAACCAGGACGCTGCTCGGCAAGCTGCGCAACGAGCTCCAGTAATCGCTCGGCCAAGCCCAAGCACGAAGCCCGCCGGAAGGCGGGCTTTTCTTTTACCGTTTCACGCGACAGGGAAGACGCGGAAATGACGGGCAACAAAAAACCGGCCTTGGTGGCCGGTTTTTTGTTTCACGCGCCGGAATTACTGGGCAGCGGAAGCAGCAGCAGCCGGAGCCGAAGCGTCAGCAGCCGGAGCCGAAGCGTCAGCAGCCGGAGCCGAAGCTTCCATTGCCGGAGCGGAAGCCTCAACGGCCGGAGCGGAAGCTTCAGCCGGAGCGGCTTCTTCTTTTTTGCCGCAAGCGGACAGGGCAACGGCCAGCAGGGCAGCAACGAGGAGCGACTGTTTCATTTTTCTATACCTATAGAAGTGTGTTGAAGGTGAACGAGACGTCTTAGCGATGCCGCGCCATTTTAATGTGAGCGACGGCACAAAACCATCAGTGCGCAGGATTGTAGCACGAAAAAAAACCCTGTGCAGGGGGCAAGCCATAAAAAAGCGACATTCCCCTGTTCGGTTGCTGCATCGCAACAAAGCCCGGAAAGGCGAGGCTTACCGTCGCTTCCTTACAGATTGCAACACGGCTTTTTCGAACACGAATCGGTTTCGTCGCTATTGTGCTACAGCTCCCTGCAAATGCCAATAACCTATCTGCCAACCTTCATACAACATTTCCAGCATCGACTCGCTGAGCGCGTCACCATCGATGCAACGCCGATTTGCAAGCTGTTGCCACAGCGCAACGTCATCGTCTTCAACTTCCAGCTTTTCACCGTTGCAGTAGAACGCACCATCGCGGTACAGGATAAGACTCTTCAGATCGAGACTTATACCGCGCCCGCGCGCGGCCTCGGCGAAAGCCTCCGCGTCGAGCTCGTCTTCGGCACCGTCGAAGAACACGTGCGCCTTCGGGTCGGTCAGGTAGTGCCCGAGGAAATCGGCCACGTCCTCGCGCTTCCAGTCGATGCGCTTGAGCGTGTCCAGCACCTGGTCGACCATGGACTCGCCGATTTTCGCCGGCTCGGCCTGCCACGCGAGGCCGGGGTCGGCGTACATGCCTTCGAGGCACAGATGGTCCTGCAGGTAGACGAGGAACTGCGTGGCGAGCTCCTGCGCGCTCGGCGCCCTGAAGCCGACCGAATAGGTCATGCCCGGTTCGAGCGCGACGCCGTAGTGCGCATAGCGCGGCGGCAGATAGAGCATGTCGCCGTGTTCGAGGATGTATTCCTCCTCGGCCTTGAAGTCCTTGAGGACCTTCAGCGGCGCCCCCTCGACGAGTTCCATGTCGTCCTGCGCGGCGATCTGCCAGCGCTTCGGGCCGCCGACCTGCAGCAGGAACACGTCGTAGGAATCGAAGTGTGGGCCGACGGTGCCGCCCGGCGGCGCGTAGCTGATCATCAGGTCGTCGAGCCGCGCGTAGGGGATGAAGTCGAAGCGCCACAGGATGTCGGCGATATGCGGCAGGTGGTGGTTGACGTTCTGCACCAGCAGGGTCCAGTCGGTCTCGGGCAGCCTGCGCAGCCGTCCCGGGCGGAACGGGCCGCGCTCGATGTTCCATCGCCCGTTCTTGCACTCGATCAGGCGCGACTCGACATCGTCTTGCTGGGCGAGACGGGACAGCCAGGCTAAGTCGACCTCGGGGCCGACGTCCTTCAGCGCGCCGCGGATCAACAGCGGCTTTTTATGCCAGTAGTCGGCGAGGAATTGTTGCGGCGTCAGACCGCCCAGCAACGGATTGGGGTTCATGGCTTTTCTCGGTAGCGTAGCAAGCGATGGTTTACAATGGAGGCAGCGCCTTTAGCGCGCGCCAAGCAGGCCGGCGGTCGCGTGCCTGGCACGCCGGTGCCGCCCAGCGCCTTTGGTTCGATTTTTCACGGAAAGCTCACTCATGCAAATTGCCAAAAATACCGTTGTGACCCTGCACTATGAAATGTTCGACGGGGAAAACAACCTGATCGACAAGACCGAAGAGCCGATCAGCTACCTGCACGGCGGCTACGACGGCATCTTCCCGCTCGTGGAAGAGGCACTGCAGGGCAAGGCTGTGGGCGAGACCATCGACGTCACCCTGCAAGCCGACGACGCGTTTGGCGAACAGGAAGAAGAGTTGGTCCGCGTCGAGCCGCTCGACGTGTTCCCGGCCGACATCGAAGTCGGCATGATGTTCGAAGCCGACGATCCGGAAACCGGCGAAGTGCTGCTGTTCCGCGTGACCGACATCGCCGACGGCAAGGCCGTAGTCGACGCCAACCACCCGCTGGCCGGCCAGGCGATCCGCTTCAAGGCGACCGTCGCCGAAGTGCGCGAAGCCAGCGCCGACGAAGTGACGCACGGCCACGCCCACGGCGAACACGGTCATCACCACTAAGCCGCAAGCGTAAAGAACGCTGCAAGGGTTGGCCGAGGCCAGCCCTTTTTTATATCCGCCGTCCGGCAGCGCGCTCGCGAAGCCGCGACGCGACCAGACCCGCTGCGGCCGCCGACACCACCAGCACGCGCCAGACGCCCTCGCCTCCCAGGCTCGGCTGCGACAGCAGCCCCGCTGCATAAGCCAGCACGATAGCCGTCGCTACCAAATTCAATCGCCACGCCCCCGGCCGCAATTCACCCAGATAGGTGAGCGAGCCTTGCGCGCACGCCCAGCCGAGCAGCCCGCCGGCGAGCAGGTCGAGCGGCCAGTGCACGCCGACCGCCAGCCGCGACAGCATGATCGCCAGCGCCAGCGTCAACCATAGCGCGCGCGCCCTGCGCCGCAGCCCCACGCCCAGCAAGGTTGCCATCAGGGCGGCGGCCGTCGCGTGGCCGGAGGGGAAGGAATCGCCGTGCGGCATCGCGCCGAGCAGGTAGAAGTTGTCGGCCGCGAGCATCAGCGGCGGGCGCGCCGCGGCGAACAGCATCTTCAAGGCCGTCGACGCCAGCAACGCCAGCAGCGTGGCGAACAGCGCCACCGGCCAGCGCGCCGGCTTTCGCGCGGCCCAGACCGAGACCAGCGCGGCGACCACCGGCCACTCGCCGAGCACCGACAGACCGAGCCAGAACAGAGCCGGCAGCGCGGCGCCCGCATGGTTGGCGGCGAGGAACAGCGCACGGTTGGCGTCGGGCCAGAACAGGAAGACGACGAAAGCGGGCAGCGCCAGCCAGAACGGCCAGCCGGGGACGCGCAACGCGTTTTCAGCCGGCGGAGTATCGGGAAGCGGGCCGGGCATCAGGACTCGCCACGTTGGCCGAGCGTGACGCGGTCGAGCCCGGCGAGGTCGGCCAACGTTTGCACCGAAGCCAGCCCCGCCGCGACGAACAGCGCCTGCACCGCGTCGCCCTGGTCGTAGCCGTGCTCGACCATCAGCCAGCCGCCGGGCAGCAGCCGTTCGACCGCGCCATCGGCCAGCGCGCGCAGGCAGACGAGGCCGTCGGCCTCGTCGGTCAGCGCGCCGCGCGGCTCGAAGCGCAGGTCGCCCTGGTCGAGGTGCTCGTCGCCGGCCGCGATATACGGCGGGTTGGAGACGATCAGGTCGTAGCGCTCGCCCGTCGGCAAGGCCTCGTACCAGCTGCCTTCAAAAAACTGCACCGGCGCTAAGAGCCGCGCGGCGTTGTCGCGCGCGATCGCCAGCGCGGCGGGCGAAACGTCGCCCGCGCTCACCCGCCAGGCCGGCGCCTCGAGCGCCAGCGTGACGGCGACGATGCCGCTGCCGGTGCCGAGGTCGACCGCCTTGCACCGGCGGTCTCTGCCGACGCGCGCCAGCGCCGCCTCGACCAGATGTTCGGTCTCGGGGCGCGGGATCAGCACGCCGGGCGCGACGCGGAACGGCCGGCCGTAGAATTCGCGCTCGCCGACGAGGTAGGCGATCGGCTCGCCGCGCAGGCGGGCCTCGGCCAACGTCCGGAATGCCGCGGCGACGTCGGCCGGCGCCTCGGCATCGCCGCGGGCGATCAGTTGCGCACGCGTCAACCCCGACGCGGCCTCGAGCAGGAGGCGCGCCTCCAGCCGGGGCAGACCGGCGTCGCGCAGCAGGGAATCGAAACTGGCCATGGTCTTTAAAGAAGGAAGATGGTGGCGAGGCCGAGGAAGATGAAGAAGCCGCCCGAATCGGTGCAGGCGGTGATCATCACGCTCGAGCCGACCGCCGGGTCGCGGCCGAGCCGCGTCATGGTCAGCGGGGTGAACACACCTATGGTCGCGGCCAGGATCAGGTTCAGCGTCATCGCCGTCGTCATCACCAGGCCGAGCGCGAAGTTGCCGTACAGCCACCACGCGAGCAAGCCGAGCACGCCGCCCCACACCAGGCCGTTGATGATGCCGACGCCGAGTTCCTTGCGCCACAGGCGCAGCGCCTGGCTCGCCTGTACCTGGCCCATCGCCAGCGCGCGCACGATCATCGTCGTGCTCTGGTTGCCCGAGTTGCCGCCGATACCGGCGACGATCGGCATCAGCGCGGCGAGCGCGACGATCTTCTCGATCGACCCCTCGAACGCGCCGATCACGCGCGACGCGATGAAGGCGGTGACGAGGTTGATCGCCAGCCACGCCCAGCGGTTCTTCACCGAGTCGATCACCGGCGCGAACAGGTCTTCCTCTTCCTTCAGGCCCGCCAGATTGAGCATGTCGCTCTCGGATTCCTCGCGGATCACGTCGACCATCTCGTCGACGGTCAGCCGGCCGATCAGCTTGCCGCTCGCGTCGACCACCGGCGCGGTCACGAGGTCGTAACGCTCGAACGCGAGCGCCGCGTCTTCGGCGTCTTCGTCGGGGTGAAAGGCGACGACCTCGGTCGCCATCACGTCCTCGACCAGCGCCTCGGGGTCGGACACCAGCAGTTTGCGGATCGGCAGCACGCCCTTGAGCACGCCCTCGTCGTCGATCACGAACACCTTGTCGGTCTGCTCAGGCAATTCGTCGAAGCGGCGCAGGTAGCGCAGCACGACCTCGCACGTCACGTCGGCGCGGATCTTCACGATGTCGAAGTCCATCAGCGCGCCGACCTGGTCGTCGCGGTAGGACAGCGCCGACTGCAGCTGCTGACGCTCTTCGGCGTCGAGCGCGCCCATCACCTCGTAGACGACCTGGCGCGGCAGGTCGGGCGCGAGGTCGGCCAGCTCGTCGGCGTCAAGCTGTTCGGCGGCGGCGACCAGCTCGTGCGGGTCCATCGACTCGATCAGCGTTTCTCGGACCGCGTCGGACACTTCGAGCAGGATCTCGCCGTCGCGCTCGGCCTTGACCAGCTCCCAGACCAGCAGGCGGTCTTCGGGCGGCAAGGCCTCGAGGATGTAGGCGATGTCGGCCGGGTGCTGCGCGTCGAGCTTGTGCTGGAGCTCGGCCAGGTTCTGCTTGTGGACGATCGATTCGACGAGATCGTGCTTGGGCATCTCCTGGCGGTGCACCAGGCCTTCGACCAGGCGCTGGCGCTCGATCAGGCGCTGGACCTGAACCAGGTTGTCTTGCAGACGATCGGTGGTTTTTTTTTCTACTACGGTCATGCACGCCTCCTTCCGCCGGTCGGCGGTGGAACGCTAGGCGCGCACGGTCAACGGGCGGGAATCAGGATAGGGTTGAAGCTGAATTGCGGGATTCGGTTAAGGGATAACTGGGCAAGTCCATGATTTAAACCGCTTTATGCGGCCAAAAACAGAAAACAGTTGATTTTATCATACGAACACCCCCGCCCGCCAGACAGGCGGACGGGGGCGCAAAAAGCAAATCCCGGACAAGGCGTTACCGCCGGTAACGGCCGTCTAGTCAGGGCACGTCGGCGAAACGCATGCGGCGCTGGATGATGCGCGACTTCTTCGCCAGCCCCCGCGCGTTGCGGTGTTCGTCGTAGAAGCGCGGGTTGGGCACCATCGCGGCGAGCTTGGCCGCCTGCGCCGGCGCGAGCCGCGCGGCGGAACCGCCGAAGTAGTGACGGCTGGCCGCCTCGGCGCCGAAAACGCCGTTGCCCCACTCGATCACGTTCAGATAGATCTCGAAGATGCGCCGCTTGTCGAGCACCGCCTCGAGCATCACGGTGATCGCCGCCTCCTCGAGCTTGCGCCACGGCGTCTTGCGACTCGACAGGAACAGGTTCTTCGCCAGCTGCTGACTGATGGTCGAGCCGCCGGCGACGATCTTGCCCTGCTTCATGTTCTTCTCGAACGCCGCCTCGATGCCGTTCCAGTCGAAACCCTCGTGGTCGACGAACTTCGCGTCTTCCGACGCGACGATCGCGCGCTTGAGGTTGGCCGAGATCCGTTCGTAAGGCACCCATTTATGGCGCAGTTCGGCGTCAGGGTCGTCTTCCTGCAGCCGGGCGAGCTGCTCGTTCATGAAGGCGCTGGCCGACGGGTTGCTGGAACGCCAGTAGACGATGTGGCCGAAGATCCACAGGTTGTACAAAACAAGGGCGGCCAACAGGGCCGCCCCGATTTTAAGCAGAAGGCGCATGGGTCAGGCCAAGAGATCCCTGAGCAGATTGGTCACCGCGCGCGTTTCCGGCTGCACGCCGCGCCAGATGCGGAACGACTCGGCCGCCTGCTCGACCAGCATGCCCAGCCCATCGGCCAGCATGCCGGCGTTTTCGGACTGCGCGCGCGCGAGGAAGGGCGTCAGACCCTTGCTGTACACCATGTCGTAGGCGAGCGTGCGCGGGGTGAACACGCCGCGCGGGATCGGCGGCAGGTCGTTCGACAGGCTCGACGAGGTCGCGTTGATGATGATGTCGAAGGTACGGCCGGCGAGCGCCTCGTAGCCGACCGCTTCGATCGGGCCGAATTGGCCGAACTGGTGCGCGAGCGCCTCGGCCTTGATCAGCGTGCGGTTGGCGATGGTCAGCGCCGACGGTTTCTGCTCGAGCAGCGGCACCAGCACGCCGCGCACCGCGCCGCCGGCGCCGAGGATCAGCACGCGCTGGCCCTTGATCGGGAAGTCGAGGTTCTCGGCGATGTCGCGCGTGAGGCCGACGCCGTCGGTGTTGTCGCCGTAGGCCTTGCCGTCCTTGAAGGTCAGCGTGTTGACCGCCTCGGCCGCGCGCGCGCGCTCGGTCAGCTCGTCGGCGTAGCGGAAGGCGTCGCCCTTGAACGGCAGCGTGATGTTCAGCCCCTTCGCGCCGGCGGCGACGAACTCGTCGACCACGACCTTGAACTTGTCGAGTTCGGCGAACAGGCGCTCGTAAGCGATGTCCTCGCCGGTCGCCTTGGCGAACTCGGCGTGGATGAACGGCGATTGGCTGTGGGCGATCGGGTTGCCGATCACGGCATAACGGTCGGTCATGGAAAACTTATCCCTATAGGCAAATGCATGGCGCGGGCCGCGTGACGGCGCCGCCGATGGTAGAACTTTGCCTTGATGCGCGGCGCGATGCAAGCCGTCGCCGGCCCGGATGTCGCAACGCAGCAAGGGCTCGGCCAGGCTTGGCAACGTCCATCAGCCTGGCCGAGCCCGCGCGGATCAGGACTGCACCCAGGGCAGGCCGTGTCCTTTCCAGCCGCCGACGGTGCCGCGATGTCCGGCGGCGTCCTTGTCGCCCTCGAAACCTTCGAGCACGTTGTACACCTCGCTATAACCGGCGCCGGTCGCGATGCGCGCCGCCTCGTCGGAACGCACGCCACTGCGGCACATGAACAGCACCAGTGCCTCGGCGCTGACCTGCTCCTTCAGTTGCGCGAGAAAGTGCGGGTTCGGCTGCATACCCGGCCAGGTCTTCAGTTCGATACGCACCGAGCCCGGCACCGTGCCGACGAACTGCCATTCGGCGGCGCTCCTGACATCGACCAGCACCACGTTAGGCAATTCGCCCATCAGGCGCGCCGCCTCTTCCGGGGTCACCGCGCCGGAATACGGCAGCGCATTGTCGAGCGCGCGCTGGTGCGCGACGCCGAGAATTTCCTTGCTTTGACTCATCGTGATCTCTCCTTGCCGCGGCACATAAATATCAAACCCACCCCGGCCTAAATGCGTTATAACACTGTGGGCCGCGCACCGGGAGGGGGCAGACGCAAGGCTAAATGCACCAACACAGTGCAAGTACGCTTTTCATGCACCAAAACCGGGCAAGGCAGGCGCAAAGAGCGCCGGCACCATCGCATTTTCCGGCCCGCACAGACCTGGCACGCTTCATGCTTTGATCTCGGCGTACCGGATTTCACCATATCAATGCAATCTATTGCAGAAGGCCTTAGGAGACACACATGGCGGTTGCAGACGTTGTAAAACTGATCCAGGACAATGACGTCAAATTCGTTGACCTGCGCTTTACCGACACCCGCGGCAAGGAACAGCACGTGACCATCCCGGCTCACGTGCTACTGTCCGAGCCGGAAGAGTGGTTCGAAAACGGTCATGCTTTCGACGGCTCGTCCATCGCCGGCTGGAAAGGCATCCAGGCTTCCGACATGCTGCTCATGGCCGACCCGGCCTCCGTCAAGATCGACCCGTTCTTCGACGAGCCGACCGTGTTCATGACCTGCGACGTGGTCGACCCGGCCGACGGCAAGGGCTACGACCGCTGCCCGCGCTCGGTCGCCAAGCGCGCCGAAGCTTACCTGAAGGCGTCCGGCGTCGGCGACACCGCCTTCTTCGGCCCGGAACCCGAATTCTTCATCTTCGACTCCATCACCTGGGGCCAGGACATGTCCGGCTGCTTCGTGAAGATCAACGCCGAAGAAGCGGCGTGGTCGTCGTCCAAGGAGTACGAAGGCGGCAACACCGGCCACCGTCCGGGCGTCAAGGGCGGCTACTTCCCGGTCCCACCGGTCGACTCGTTCCAGGACATCCGCTCGGCCATGGTGCTGGTGCTGGAAGAACTGGGCGTGCCGGTCGAAGTGCACCACCATGAAGTGGCGACCGCCGGCCAGAACGAGATCGGCACCCGCTTCAGCACGCTGACCGAACGCGCCGACTGGACCCAGATCCTGAAGTACGTCGTGCACAACGTCGCGCACAGCTACGGCAAGACCGCGACCTTCATGCCGAAGCCGATCTTCGGTGACAACGGCTCCGGCATGCACGTGCACCAGTCGATCTGGAAAGACGGCCAGAACCTGTTCGCCGGCGACGGCTACGGCGGCCTGTCCGAGACCGCGCTGTACTACATCGGCGGCATCATCAAGCACGCCAAGGCGCTGAACGCGATCACCAACCCGGGCACCAACTCGTACAAGCGCCTCGTGCCGCACTACGAAGCCCCGACGAAACTGGCCTACTCGGCGAAGAACCGTTCGGCCTCGATCCGCATCCCGCACGTGGCGAGCCCGAAAGGCCGCCGCATCGAGGCGCGCTTCCCGGATCCGCTGGCCAACCCGTACCTGTGCTTCGCCGCGCTGTTGATGGCCGGCCTTGACGGCATCCAGAACAAGATCCACCCGGGCGACGCGGCCGACAAGAACCTGTACGACCTGCCGCCGGAAGAGGACAAGCTGATCCCGACCGTCTGCGCGTCGCTCGACGAAGCGCTAGCCGCCCTCGACACGGACCGCGAGTTCCTGACCCGCGGCGGCGTGTTCAGCAACGACTGGATCGACGCCTACCTCGAGCTGAAGATGCAGGAAGTGGACCGTCTGCGCATGATTCCGCACCCGGTGGAGTTCGAACAGAGCTACAGCGCCTGATCGGCGTCGGGGCGGTCCTGCACTGCCCTGCGATCATCGAAAACCCGCCCGTGTGGCGGGTTTTTTCTTGAGCGCTCGTCCGCCAAGCATGACGGTCACGATGCTTTTGCTTATCATAAAGGGCTGCCGGCTTGCAAACGCGGCAACCGTGCTCCAGACCTTCCAGCCCTCTTCCCCCAGTGGACCCCGATGAAAGCTCTCGTCCTCGTATTGGCGGTTTTACTCAGCGGCACGACCCAGGCTGCGGTGTACAAATACGTCGATGCCAACGGCCGCATCACCTATACCAACGTCCCGATGAGGGGCAGCCAGCGCGTCGACCTCGCGCCGCTATCCAGCTATCGCCCGTCGGGCGAACCGGCAGCGGTCTCCCCGCGCAGCAGTAGCAGTGGCGGCTCCGCCAGCAGCACGCCTCGCCCGGCGGGCTCGGCTGGCGGTGGCGCCTACCCGCAGGTCAGCGCCGACACGCAGAAGCAGCGCGACGCCGGCCGGCGCAAGATCCTCGAAGACGAACTGGGCAACGAACAGAAGGCGCTCGCCGATGCCCGTAAGGCGCTGACCGACGGCGAGGCGACGCGCAACGGCAACGAGAAGAACTACCAGAAGTACCTCGACCGCGTGCAGAAGCTGAAGGACGCGGTGACCGACCGCGAGAAGAACGTCGCCGCGATCAGGAAGGAACTCGGCCAACAATAAGTTGACGCACCCAATCGGTGCATAATCGTGCACACCGGTCTGCATACGGCACCGGAATGGGCCGAGACCCGCTGCGAACGCCGGCGACTCGGCTTTTTTTGTACGCGGCGCGGGGAATCCGTCACGGGTAATCCCTAATCCCCGCTGGCGCGTCGCTTGCTTTTGTTTCGGTATCGCCCCGAAGGTGTGCATCGCCATGAACCCCTCCCGTTTTGCCGGCCTGGAATTGCTCGACACCCCGGTCATGGTCGTCGACGCCGACGGCGCCGTGCAGTTCGTCAACCCGGCGTGCGAAAACCTGCTCGCGCTCGGGCGGCGCGAACTGACGCGCCAGCGCATCGCCACCTTGTTCCGCGACAGTGAAGCGCTCGCGCTGGCGGTCGCCACCACGCTCAGGCAACACGCCAGCTTCATCGAACACGACCTCGCGCTAGGCCTCGCGCACCAGGAAAGCGTGTTGCACGTCGCGCTGACCGTCACCCCGCTCGAGGGAGACGAAGCGCTCGCGCTGCTCGAGATGCGCGCGCTCGACCAGCAGCTGAAGATCGCCAACGAGGAGCGCCTGCTGCTCCTGCAACAGGCGAACCGCGAACTGATCCGCAACCTCGCGCACGAGATCAAGAACCCGCTCGGCGGCATCCGCGGCGCGGCGCAATTGCTCGAACACGAGATCGCCGACCGGCCGGAGCTCAAGGAGTACACCGCGGTGATCAAGGAAGAGGCACTGCGCCTGCAGAGCCTGGTCGACCGCATGCTGATGCCGAACCAGCGCCACGTGCTTTCAGAAATCAATATCCACGAAGTGCTCGAACGCGTGCGCAGCATCCTGCTCGCCGAGACGCCGAAGGGCCTCGTCGTGCGCCGCGATTACGACGTCAGCCTGCCACTGTTGATCGCCGACAAGAGCCAGCTGATCCAGATCGTGCTCAACATCACCAAGAACGCGATGCAGGCGATGAAGGGCGAAGGCGAGATCGTGCTGCGCACGCGCGTCGCACGCCAGGTCACGCTCGCGCGCAAGCGTCACGCACTAGCGCTGAAGCTGCAGATCGTCGACAACGGCCCGGGCATCCCCGACGAGATCCGCGACCACATCTTCTACCCGCTGGTCACCGGCCGCGCCGAAGGCACCGGCCTCGGGCTGACGCTCGCGCAGGCCTTCGTCCACCAGCACGGTGGCGCGATCGAGTTCGAGTCGCGCCCGGGACAGACCACTTTCACCGTACTCTTGCCGTTCAGCCGCGAAAGCTGAGCGGTCTTCTTAAAGGACGACGCGCATGACCGCTCCAGTCTGGATCATCGACGACGACAAGGCCATCCGCTGGGTGCTGGAGAAAGCCCTCGCCCGCGCCGGCATCGAATACCAAAGCTACGCCAACGCCGACGACGCGCTGTCGGCGCTGGCGCGCGTCACGCCGCGCGTGATCGTCAGCGACATCCGCATGCCCGGCCTCGACGGCCTGGCGTTTCTGGCCGAAGTGAAGGCCGTCTGCCCGAACCTGCCGGTGATCGTGATGACCGCGCACGCCGACCTCGACTCGGCGGTCGCGGCCTTCCAGGGCGGTGCATTCGAATACCTGCCCAAGCCGTTCGACGTCGACATCGCGGTCTCGCTGATCGAACGCGCGCTGGCCGAGAACGAGGCCGAAGACGGCAACGACAAGGCGCCCGAGGCGATGCCGGCCTTGCTCGGCCAGGCGCCGGCGATGCAGGACGTGTTCCGCGCGATCGGCAGGCTGTCGCAGTCGAGCGTCACCGTGCTGATCACCGGCGAATCGGGAACCGGCAAGGAGCGCGTCGCCGAAGCCTTGCACCGCCATTCGGCGCGCGCCGGCAAACCGTTCGTCGCGCTCAATACCGCGGCGATTCCGCGCGACCTGCTCGAATCCGAACTGTTCGGCCACGAGAAGGGCGCGTTCACCGGCGCCACCGCGACACGGCGCGGCCGTTTTGAGGAGGCCGAGGGCGGCACGCTGTTCCTCGACGAGATCGGCGACATGCCGACCGAGCTGCAGACGCGCCTGCTGCGCGTGCTGTCCGACGGTCACTTCTACCGCGTCGGCGGCCACACGCCGATCAAGGCCAACGTGCGCGTGATCGCCGCCACCCACCAGTACCTCGAAGAGCGCGTGAAGCAGGGTCTGTTCCGCGAGGATCTCTATCACCGGCTGAACGTGATCCGCCTGCGCCTGCCGCCGCTGCGCGAACGGCACGAGGACATCCCGCTCTTGGCGCGGCATTTTCTCGCCAAGAGCGCTTCCAGCCTCGGCGTCGAGCCGAAAAGGTTGGCCGAGCCGGCGATGGACAAGCTCAAGGGCTACGCCTTCCCCGGCAATGTGCGCGAGCTGGAAAACGTCTGCCACTGGCTGACGGTGATGGCGCCCGGCCAGACGGTGGAAGTCGCCGACCTGCCGCCCGAGATGCGCGAGGGCGGCGCCGTCGATACCGCAACGGCGACCGGCGGTCAGAGCTGGACGCAGGGTCTGGCGCTGGAACTGGCGCGGCGGCTGGCCAGCGGCGAGGTCGGCCTGATCGACGAGCTGACGCGGCGCTTCGAGGAAACCTGCATCCGCACCGGCCTCGCGCATACCGGCGGGCGCAAGGTCGAGGCGGCCCACCTCTTGGGCTGGGGGCGCAACACGCTGACGCGCAAGATGCACGAGCTGGGGATGGAGGCGGGACACGAGCCGCACGTAGAGACGGCCGGCGACTGAGCCCGCCTCAAGCCGCTCAGCCAAACGACCTAGTCGATCACTGCCCGCCGCGCGTCATCCCGAAAAAGCGCCGCATCTTATCCACCAGCTCATTGCTGGGCTCGGGGGTCGGCACGACCACCGGGCGAACACCGTGGCGTTTTCGGCGCTCGGCCAACCTTTTCTCCAGTGTGCGCGACAGGCTCTCGAGCAGTTCCTTGCGCGAGCTGAGGATGGTCTGCAGCGCGTCCTTGTCGAGCCTAAAGCACTCTACCGTACCGCGCGCGACCACCGTCGCGCTGCGCGCTTCGCCGGTCATCAGCCCCATCTCGCCGAACACCTGGCCGGGGCCGAGCACGTCGACCAGCTGCCGCCCCTGGCCCTCGTCTATCCACACCTCGACCTCGCCCTTGATCAGGATGTAGAGCCGGTGCGAAACCTGGCCCTGCTGCATGATGGTGTCGCCGCTGACGAAGGGCGTGAAGCGCAGCTGCTCGGCCAACTGCACGCGTTCGGCCTCGGTCAGCGGTGCGAACAGGTCGACGCGCGACAGCGCCGCGAGCCGCTCCTCGATGTGGCGGCGGTGGCGCGCCTCGAAGTATTTCTCGTTTTCCTTGGTGATCGCCACGTTGAACTGCGGCGCGGCGATGCGCACGTTGTGGCGCCTGAGCGCGGCGTCGACGTGCGCGCGTACCAGCGAATCGGTCGGGTCGTCGAGGTTGAGGTCGGTCAGCCAGTAGCGCACCGCGTAGCGGCAGAAGCCGGTCTCGAAGCCCATCAGCACGCAGTTGGGCGCCGGCTCGGCGGCGACGTGCGGGATGTGCGCCTCGTTCAGCGCGCGTTCGACCTGCTGGATCACCTGCGTCGGCAACGTGTCCCAGTCGACGTCGAAGGTCACCCAGCGCCGCCACTGTTCGGGTGCGCCCTGGCGTTTGCCGAGGATGACGAACTTCTGCTTCATCAGCACGCTGTTCGGGATCACCACCGTTTCCCAGTTGCGCGTCTCGACGCTGGTCGCGCGCCAGTTGATCTCGACCACGCGGCCGGTGACGTCGTCGACCTTCACCCAGTCGCCGATGTCGACCGAGTTGTCGAGCTGCAGCGCGATGCCGGCGAGGATATTGCCGAGCGTGTCCTGCATCGCGAACGCCAGCACCGCGGTGATCACCGCCGACGTGGTGACGATCTGCGACAGGTCCAGACCCGCCTGGCGCAACAGCACCAGCCCCCACGCCAGGTAGGCGACGGCGACGAGGATGTCCTCGAGAATGCGCGGCGGCGTCAGGCTCGCCACCGGCAACACCAGCCGGCACACGACCATGCCCCACACCCGCAGCACGATCAGGCCGAGCAGCACGACGCTGACCTCGGCGAGCAGCACCCAACTCATCGCGCGGCTGTCGCTGCCCAGCCACAGGGACAAGCGCAAGAGGCCGAACAGCAAGATGGTCAGCACCAGCGACATCCGCAGCCGGCGCCGGCTGTCCGGGCTGAAACGGTACAGCGCGAGCCCCATCAAGAGCGTGACGAAGGCCAGAGCCAGGGTGTCCTGCCAGCTGCCGGGCAGCGTGCCGCTGAGCCAGCGCGTCAGATCGGTCGACATGGCGTCCCCCTCCCCCTTGCAATGATTTCAGCATAGTCCCGGCGCAAAAAAGGCGCCGCCCCTTGCGGGACGGCGCCTAATGCGCTGAGCGGGCTCCGATCAGGCGGTCGCGGCGAGCTTTTCGCGCAAGTTGCGGGTGATCGTCATCATGTTCGCGAGCGCCGCCTTCACCTCGGGCCAGCCACGCGTCTTCAGGCCGCAGTCCGGGTTCACCCACAGGCGGCGCGCCGGGATCACCGCGAGCGCCTTGGTCAGCAGCCGCTCGATCTCTTCCTCGGCCGGGATGCGCGGGCTGTGGATGTCGTACACGCCCGGTCCGATCTCGTTCGGGTATTCGAAGTCGCCGAACGCGGTCAACAGCTCCATGTCCGAGCGCGACGTCTCGATGGTGATCACGTCGGCGTCGAGCGCGGCGATCGCCGGCAGGATGTCGTTGAACTCCGAGTAGCACATGTGGGTGTGGATCTGCGTCGCGTCGTCGACGCCGCTGCTCGACAGGCGGAACGCCTCGCCGGCCCACGCCAGGTAGGCGTCCCAGTCGGCCTTTTTCAGCGGCAGGCCTTCGCGCAGCGCCGGCTCGTCGATCTGGATCACGCGGATGCCGGCGGCCTCGAGGTCGAGCACCTCGTCGTTCAGCGCCAGCGCCAACTGTTTGCAGACCAGCGAACGCGGCGCGTCGTCGCGCACGAAGCTCCACTGCAGCATCGTCACCGGGCCGGTCAGCATGCCCTTCATCGGCTTGTCGGTCAGGCTCTGCGCGTAGGCCGACCACTCGACCGTCATCGCGACCGGGCGCGCGACGTCGCCGTAGATCACCGGCGGCTTCACGCAGCGGCTGCCGTAGCTCTGCACCCAGCCGTGGCGGGTGAACAGATAGCCGGTCAGCTGCTCACCGAAGTATTCGACCATGTCGTTGCGTTCGGCTTCGCCATGCACCGGCACGTCGAGGCCGAGCGCTTCCTGCTCGCGCACCGCGAGCGCGATCTCCTTCTGCATCGCAGTCTTGTAATCGGCGTCGGACAGCTCGCCGCGCTTGAACGCGGCGCGCGCGGCGCGGATCTCCGCGGTCTGCGGGAAGGAGCCGATCGTCGTCGTCGGCAACAGCGGCAGCTTCAGCCACGCCGCCTGCTTCTCGGCGCGCAAGGGATAGGCGCTGCCCCGCTGGTCGGCCCCGGGCGCGAGGCTGGCCAGGCGCGCCGCCACTTCCGGCCGATGCACGCGCGGGCTGTTCTTGCGGCTTTGCTGCACGAAGTCGCTCGCCGCCAGTTCGTTGGCGATGTCGCCGCGACCATGCACCACGCCGCGCTTCAGCAGTTTCAGCTCGTTCAGTTTCTGCACCGCGAAAGCGAGCCAGGTCTTCAGCTCGACGTCGAGCTCGGTTTCCTGCGCGGCGTCGATCGGGCTGTGCAGCAGCGAGCAAGACGGCGCGATCCACAGCTTGTCGCCGAGCTTCTGGCGCGCGTTCTCCAATTGCACCAGCGCGGCAGACAGATCGGTGCGCCACACGTTGCGGCCGTTGACCACGCCGGCCGACAGCACGCGGTTTTCCGGCCAGGCCGGCAGGAAGGCGGCCAGCTGTTCCGGCGCGCGCGTGAGGTCGAGATGCACGCCGGCGACCGGCAGCGCGTCGATCAGCGCGGCGTGCTGGGCAACGCTGCCGAAATAGGTCGCGAGCAAGAGCTTGACCTTCACCTCGGCCAACTTCGCGTAAACCGGCGCGAACGCGGCGCGCCATTCTTCCGGCAGGTCGAGCGCCAGGATCGGCTCGTCGATCTGCACCCAGTCGACGCCCTCGGCGGCGAGCGCCTCGAGCACGCCGGCGTAGGCCTCGGCCAACGTTGCGGCCAACTCGAGCGGCTGGCTGCCGTCCTTCGATTTACCCAGCCACAATAGCGTCAGCGGGCCGACCAGCACCGGCTTAGGCCTGACGCCGAGCGCCTTCGCCTCGCGAACCTGCTCGACGAGCCGCGCCGGGTGGGCGGCGAACGCGGTGTCGGCGCGCCACTCGGGGACCAGGTAGTGGTAGTTGGTGTCGAACCACTTGGTCATCTCCATCGCGTGGTGCGTCTTGTCGCCGCGCGCCAGCGTGAAGTAGCCCTTGAGATCCAACGACGCCGCGTCGAGGCCGAAACGTTTCGGCAGCGCGCCGACCAGCACCAGCGCGTCGAGCACGTGGTCGTACAGCGCCGCATCGCCGACCGGCACGCGATCCACGCCGGCGCCGCGCTGCAGCAGCCAGTGTTTTTCACGCAAGGACCGCGCGTTCTTCAGCAACTCGTCGGCCGGCAGCTCGCCCTTCCAGTACGACTCCAGCCAGAACTTCAGTTCGCGCTTCGCGCCGACGCGCGGAAAACCCAGATTATGAACAATGTTCATCATGCAATCCTTTTTTCAGTTAACGGATGCATGATGCGCGGCGCTCGTTTATGATTCAAACGCATTATATTTGCATCAAACATGAGGATCATTCATGAACCAGTCGCCGCTCGAACTGCGCCACCTGAAAACCCTCGTCGCGCTGGCCGACACCGGCAGCGTATCGCGCGCCGCCGAGAGGCTATTCCTCACGCAGTCGGCGCTGTCGCACCAGCTCAAACAACTCGAAGCCGCCTACGGGCTCGAACTGTTCGCCCGCAAGAGCCAGCCGCTGAAGCTGACGCCGGCCGGTGAACGACTGCTGACGCTCGCGCGCCATATCCTTCCCCAGGTGTCGAGCGCCGAGCGCGACCTCGCGCAGATCCGCGAGGGCGAGGCGGGCGAGCTGCGCATCGCGGTCGAGTGCCACACCTGCTTCGACTGGCTGATGCCGGCGATGGACACCTTCCGCAGCCACTGGCCGGCGGTCGAGCTCGACATCGTGTCGGGCTTCCACGCCGACCCGGTAGGGCTGCTGCTGACCAACCGCGCCGACCTGGCGATCGTGTCCGACGCCGAACCGCAGCCCGGCATCGCTCACCGGCCGCTGTTCGCTTACGAGATGGTCGCCGTGCTGGCGAAGGATCACCCGCTCGCGGCGAAGAAGTCGCTCGACGCGCAGGACTTCGCCGACGAGACGCTGATCACCTACCCGGTGCCCGACGACATGCTGGACCTGATCAAGAAGGTATTGAAACCGGCCGGCGTGAACCCGACGCGGCGCACGAGCGAGCTGACCGTCGCCATCGTGCAACTCGTCGCGAGCCGACGCGGCATCAGCGCGCTGCCGTTCTGGGCGGTGGTGCCCTACCTGGAACGCGGCTACGTGGTCGCGAGGACTATCGGCGAAGGATTGCAGAGCGAGCTGTACGCGGCGCTGCGCGAGGACGACGCGCGGCTCGCCTACCTCGACGATTTCCTCGCGACGGTGCGCGAGACCAGTTTCGCCAGCCTGCCGGGGCTGTCGGCCTTGGGGTGATGGCATGAAAAAGCTCGGCCAACCCTTTGAGGGTTGGCCGAGCTTTTTTATCACGCGAGCAACCCGGAAACCGGGGCGGCGCAGGAATGGTTCAGGCCGGCGGCGGCGACAGCGCGTGCAGCCGCACGATGGCCGAGCCGGTCGGCTCCTGCATCAGGTCGGCCAGCGTCACCGCGTCGAGCGTCGCGTAGAACGCGTCGAGCGCCGAGTCGAGCACGCCCTTCAGGCGACAGCCGAAACGCAGCGCACAAGGCGGATCGGCGCAGTCGATCAGTGCGTGCGCGGGCTCCAGGAGCCGCACCACCGCGCCGAGGTTGATTTCGGCCGGCGCTCGCGCGAGCCGCAAGCCGCCTCCCTTGCCGCGCGTGGTGACGATCCAGCCCTGCTGCGCCATGAAGTGCACCACCTTCACCAGGTGGTTGCGCGAGATCGCGAAGCGCTCGGCGATCACGGGGATCGTCGCCGGCACGTCGCGCGGCGCGACGGCCAGGTACATCAGCACGCGCAGGCCGAAGTCGGTAAAACGGGTCAGTTGCATGGGCTTCGGATCGTGGGAATCGGGCGGATCGAGCATAGGCGCGACGCCGCCCGGAATCAAGCCGTCAGACCGTCAGCGGGTCGGAGCCGAACACCTCGTAGTGCACGCGCTCGGGCGCGACGCCGAGCGACAGCAGCGCCGATTTCTGCGCGCTCATGAAGGGCAGCGGGCCGCACAGATAGTAGTCGGCCCCTGCCGTCAGCGCGTGCTCGGCCAAGGTGTCACGCTCGATGCGGCCGGCGTGGCGATGCCTGCCGTCGGCTACGCCGTCCTCTACGAACAGCGCGTGCTTGAGCCGCGGACAGGGCTCGGCCAGCGTTTTCAGCGTATCGGCAAAGGCCAGCGCCGCCTCGTTGCGCGCAGCGTGCAGGTAGACGATGTCGCGCGGGCTGTCCTCTGCGATCAGCGTCTGCAGCATCGCCATCATCGGCGTCTGGCCGACGCCGGCGCTGATCAGCACCACCGGCGTCCCGCGGTCTTCGTGCAGCACGAAGTCGCCCATCGGCGCCGACAGCTCCAGCACCGCGCCGGCCTTGAGCGTGGCGTGCAGGTGGTTCGACACCGTGCCGAACGGCCGGACGTCGTCGCCCGCCTCGCGCTTGACCGAGATGCGCAGATAACGGCCGTTCGGCGCGTCGGACAGGCTGTACTGGCGCGGCTGCGCGAGGCCCAGCTCGGGCAGGAAGACCCGCACCGACACGTACTGCCCCGGCTTGAAGGCGGGTAGCGCGCCGCCGTCGGCGGGCACGAGGTAGAACGATGCGATCTCGCCGCTTTCCTCCACGCGCTCCATCACCTTGAACGGCCGGTAGCCCGACCAGCCGCCGTCGGCCAGCGTGGAATCTTTATACAGCTCGGCCTCGGCGGCGATCAGGATGTCGGCGAGCTGGCCGTAGGCGGCGGCCCACGCGGCTATCAGCTCGTCGCTGGCCGCCTCGCCCAGCACCTCGCGGATCGACGCCAACAGGTGGCCGCCGACGATGGGGTAATGCTCGGCGCGGATGCCGAGGCTGGCGTGCTTGTGCGCGATGCGCATCACCACCGGCGCCAGCACCGACGGATCGTCGATGTGTTCGGCATAGCCGAGCACCGCGCCGGCCAGCGCCTGCTGCTGCTGGCCGGACGCCTGGTGGCCCTGGTTGAAGATGTGCTTCAGCTCGGGGTTGTGGCTGAACATGCGCCGGTAGAAGTGGCTGGTCAGCGTCACGCCGTGCTCCTTCAGGACCGGCACGGTGGCTTTGACAAGGCTGCGGGTCTGTTCGGTCAGCATCGTTCTTCCTTTTAGTGGCATTTTCAACACATGTTTTTCGGCGCAAGCGAAACCCGGCCGCTGCGCGGCGGCGGATTCAATAGATGCACTTTTAATACACCTTAAATGTCACCGTCAAGCGCAACGTCGGACTCGCCATAGAAAACGCCCCTTGCGGGGCGTCGGACAAGGCGGTTTTCAATACGGTGTGCTCAATAAGGAGCAAGCATGCCGGCGGCGATCTCCGCACGCGCCGCGGCGCACCATTCGCGCATCGCCGGCAGGCTCAGGATGTGATCGCTGTACGCCTGCGACGCCGGCGGCAGCTCGACGCCGTAGGTCTTGAAGCGGGTGACGACCGGCGCGTACATCGCGTCGGCCAAGGTGAAATGGCCGAACAGGAAGGGGCCGTCGTCCTGGAAGCGCTGGCGCAGATTCTCCCAGATCGCGACGATGCGCTCGATGTCGGCCTGCACCGCCGGCAGGTTCGGCAGCGTCTTGCCCTCGTGCGTGATGTCCATCGGACAGTTCTCGCGCAGCGCCAAGAAGCCCGAGTGCATCTCGGCCGACACCGCGCGCGCCAGCGCCCTCGCCTCGCGGTCGAGCGGCCACAGCCTGGCGCCGGGGAAGCATTCGGCCAGGTACTCGAAGATCGCCAGCGAATCCCAGATCGCGAGCTGGCCGTCGATCAACAGCGGCACCCTGCCGGTCGGGCTAACCGCGCGGATGCGTTCCTTCGAGTCGGCCTGGTACAGCGGGATCTGGTGCTCGGTGAACGGCTCGTCGAGCATCCTGAGGACGAGCCACGGTCTGAGCGACCACGATGAATAGTTCTTGTTGCCGATGATCAGTTTGAACATGCAAAGCTCCCGTGGAATCCGGGCCGGGTGGCGGCCCTCGCGATGATTCCAGTGTAATGGCGAACCGGCGCACGGCGACAGCCCCACAGAATGACTTTAGCATTTCATGCACTAAAGCCCGGCCCGATGCGGCCTTCACGACACGGCAATCGAACCGAAACATTTTCTTAACCGTTTTTTCCTAGAATCGACGCTTGTTTAGACAAGACCGCCCCTGCCGACAGGGGCCCGCCACACACTCGATCGACACTGGAGAACACCATGAACCGCGTTGTGAATCGCGCCACCCTGCTGATTTCGCTCGTTGCCCCGCTGTGGCTTGCCGCCTGCTCGAGCACCACCGCGCCGCAAACCGCGCCGAAGGCCGCCGCAGCCGCGGTCGACCCCGACGTGGCGCTCGCCTCCACCGTAAAGTCGGCGCTCGACAAGGATGCGTCGCTCAAGCCGCTGAACCTCAAGGTCACGAGCAAGAAGGGCGACGTCAAGATCGAGGGCGCGATGACCGACGACCAGCAGATGCTGAAGGCAGGCCTGATCGCGCAGGACGTGCCGGGCGTGAAGAACGTCGTCAACGACATGAAGTTCAAGTAAGCCGGCCGAGCACCGCACAAAAGAAAACGCCCCGCGCTGCGGGGCGTTTTGTTCGAGCGGCTCGAGTCAGGCGACGGGCCTCACTCGGCCTCGTCGATCCAGGCCATCTGGATGGCTTCGAGGATCTTCTCGCCGCAGTGGCCGGGCTCGTCGTCGAAACCGTCGAGCGCCAGCACCCAGTTCATCAGGTCGACGAAGTTGATCTTCTTCGGGTCGACGTCCGGGTGGGTGTCGGCCAGTTCGATCGCGATGTCGTAAGTGTCGGTCCATTTCATCGTTCAGCCCTCCTTGATATCGGCCACGCGGGCGCCGCTCGCCGACGCGAGCGCGTCGGCGGTGGTGCGGAACACCGCATACGGGCTGCCGGCGGCGGCCCAGATTTCTTCATATTGGAACAGGTCTTGGTCGAGCAGGATGTCGACTTCGCTGACATGAGCTATAGGCGACACGCCGCCGATCGCGAAACCGGTCTTCTCCCGCACGAAGGCGGCGTCGGCGCGAGCGATGGTCTTGCCGGTGAGGGTCGCCAGCTTGTTCGTGCACACGCGGTTGCTGCCGCTGGCGACAACGATCAGCGCGCGGCCGCTCTCGAGCTCGCGGAACACCATCGACTTGGCGATCTGCGCGACGCTGCAGCCGATCGCCGCGGCGGCCTCGGCCGACGTGCGGGTCGACTCGGCCATCTCGCGGATCTCGGCGTAAAGACCGAGCTCGGCCAACGTCGAGGCGACGCGGGCGACCGAGCTGTCGTGTTGCGCTTCGCTCATCGCGGCGCCGCTCAGTGGTGTTCGCGCGCGAGGTTGATCGTGTAGCGCGGAATCTCGACCACCAGGTCCTGGTCGGTGACGAGCGCCTGGCACGACAAGCGGGACTGCGGCTCGAGGCCCCACGCCTTGTCGAGCATGTCTTCCTCGAGCTCGTCGGCTTCGGCGAGCGAGTCGCCGCCTTCACGCACGATCACGTGGCAGGTGGTACAGGCGCACGACATCTCGCACGCGTGTTCGATCTCGATGTCGTGGGCGAGCAGCGTCTCGCAGATGCTCTGGCCGGTCGGCGCGTCGTCGATCACGGCGCCTTCGGGGCACAGGTCGGCATGCGGCAAAACGATGATACGGGGCATGCGTTCGTCCTTAGAGTTCGGAAATATTGTGGCCCTTGAGCGCGCGCTGGATGTTGCGGTCCATGCGGCGCGCGGCAAAGGTTTCGGTAGCGTGGTTGAGCGCGGCGGTGGTGGCGTTGACCGCGACCACTTCGCCGCCGGCGACGGCGGCGGCGGCGGCGGCCAGCGCGGCGTCGACCGCCTCGCGCTCGTCGAAGTCGAGCAGGTCGCCGTCGGCGGCGAGCGCGCCCTTCGTCGCGTCGATCAGCGCTTCGGCGTCGACGATGGCTTCGCGCAGGCGGCGCGCGTCGATGTCGTCCTGGACGTGCTCGATCGAGTCGCTCAGCATGCGGCTGATCTCGTCGTCGGACAGGCCGTAGCTCGGCTTGACCTCGATGCTCGCCTCGACGCCGCTGGACTGCTCGCGTGCGGACACCGACAACAGGCCGTCGGCGTCGACCTGGAAGGTCACGCGGATGCGCGCAGCGCCGGCAACCATCGGCGGGATGCCGCGCAGCGTGAAGCGCGCGAGTGAACGGCAATCGGACACCAGTTCGCGCTCGCCCTGCAGCACGTGGATCGCCATCGCGGTCTGGCCGTCTTTATACGTGGTGAACTCCTGCGCGCGCGCGATCGGGATCGTGCTGTTGCGCGGGATGATCTTCTCGGTGAGGCCACCCATCGTCTCGAGGCCGAGCGACAGCGGGATCACGTCGAGCAACAGCCAGTCGTCGTCGCGCTTGTTGCCGGCGAGCACGTTGGCCTGCATCGCCGCGCCGAGCGCGACCACCTTGTCCGGGTCGAGGTTGGTCAGCGGCGTCTGGCCGAAGTAGTCGCCGACCGCGCGCTGCACCTGCGGCATGCGCGTCGCGCCGCCTACCATCACGACGCCCTTGACGTCGTCGACGCCGATCTTCGCGTCGCGCAGCGCCTTGCGCACCGGGGTGATCGTCTTGTCGATCAGCGTCTTGCTGATCGCGTGGAAGGTCGCCTGGTCGAGCAAGAGGTCGATGACCTGGCCTCCGGACAGCAAGGCGGTGAAGCGCGTCTCGATATGTTCGGTCAGCGTCTCCTTGGCTTCGCGCGCGCGCGTCAGCAACAGCCGCGTGTCGTGCGGGGTAAGGCCGTGCAGGCCAGCTTTCTCGAGCGCCCAGCAATAGATGCGGTGGTCGAAGTCGTCGCCGCCGAGCGCCGAGTCGCCGCTGGTCGACATCACCTCGAACACGCCGCGCGACAGCCTGAGGATCGACACGTCGAAGGTGCCGCCGCCCAGGTCGTAGACGACGTAGACGCCCTCGGCGCCGTTGTCGAGGCCGTAGGCGATCGCCGCGGCGGTCGGTTCGTTAAGCAGGCGCAGCACGTCAAGGCCGGCGAGCTTGGCCGCGTCCTTGGTCGCCTGGCGCTGCGCGTCGTCGAAGTAGGCGGGCACGGTGATCACCGCGCCGGTCAGATCGCCGCCGAGGCTCGCCTCGGCGCGGACCTTCAGCGCGCGCAGGATGTCGGCCGACACCTCGACCGGACTCTTGGTGCCGGCGCGGGTGACCAGCTGCACCATGCCCGGCGCGTCGACGAAGCGGTACGGTTCGCGCGCGACGTGCGACAGGTCGGCAAGGCCCCTGCCCATGAAGCGCTTGACCGACACGACGGTGTTGGCCGGGTCGCGGCTCTGCTCGGCCTGGGCGGCGTAGCCGACCGCGACCTCACCGTTCTCCAGATAACGCACCACCGACGGCAACAGCGTGCGGCCGGCCTCATCGGGCAGACAGACGGCCGAGCCGCTGCGGACGGTCGCGACCAGCGAGTTGGTGGTGCCGAGGTCGATGCCGACCGCGAGGCGGTGCTGGTGGGGAGCGGCGGACAGGCCGGGTTCGGCGATTTGCAGCAGTGCCATGTGGGTGTCTTCGTGTAGGGCAGAGGTTGGCCGAGCCTGCCGGCCCGGACGCGATCAGAACAGCAGCGCTTCGATGGCGTCGCCGATTTCCTGCTCGAGCTTCTCGAGGAAGCGCCACTTGCGCACCAAGAGCGCGGCGGCGTCGAGGTCGCCGGCGGTATCGAGCGCGGTCTGCAATTCGGCTGTCAATGCGGACGCATCGCCGCGCAGTTCGCGAGCCAGGCGTTCGAGCGCGTCGACGTCGCGGTCGGCCTTTGCGTCCATCACCGCCTCGCGCCACTCCATCTGCGCCATCAGGAAGGCCGCCGGCATCGCGGTATTGGTTTCTTCCTGGGTGTCGACGCCGTGCAGCGTCAAGAGGTAGCGCGCGCGGGAAAGCGGCTGCTTGAGCGTCCGGTACGCCTCATTGACGCGGGTGGCCATCATCAGCGCGACGCGACGCTCGGCGTCGCCGGCGCGTGCGAAACGGTCGGGGTGAACTTCACCGGCGGCGGCACGGTAGCGCTCGTCGAGCAGCGGCGCGTCGAGCGCGAAGGCCCGCGGCAGGTCAAACAGCGTAAAGAAGTCCTGGCCGAAGGTCTCGGCGTTCAAGGGGTCGACGTTCATAGGGGCAGCCGGCTCAGACCTGGAAGCTTTCGCCGCAGCCGCATTCGTTCTTCACGTTCGGATTGTTGAACTTGAAGCCCTCGTTGAGGCCTTCCTTCGTGTAGTCGAGCTCGGTGCCGTCGAGGTAGGCGAGGCTCTTGGCGTCGGTGAACACCTTCACGCCGTGGCTCTCGAACACGATGTCCTCGCCGTCGATCGCCGCATCGACGAACTCGAGCTTGTAGGCCATGCCGGAGCAGCCGGTGGTCTTTACGCCCAGGCGGACGCCGAGCCCCTTGCCGCGTTTGGCAAGGAAGGCGGACACATGCTGGGCTGCGCGTTCGGAAAGGGTAATCGCCATCGCAAGCTTTCTGGTCGGATTCGTACTTAGCGAAACGGCGGGCCGCCCTCGTGCCGGAGGGCGGTAGCCGCTGTAGGGGTTGGCCGAGCCTTATTCCCCGTGCTTTTGCTTGTAGTCGGCCACCGCCGCCTTGATCGCGTCTTCGGCGAGGATCGAGCAGTGGATCTTCACCGGCGGCAGCGCCAGTTCTTCGGCGATGTCAGTGTTCTTGATCGACAGCGCCTGATCCAGCGTCTTGCCCTTCACCCATTCGGTGACGAGCGACGACGACGCGATCGCCGACCCACAGCCGTAGGTCTTGAACTTGGCGTCTTCGATCACGCCGCCTTCGCCGACCTTGATCTGCAGTTTCATCACGTCGCCACAGGCCGGGGCGCCGACCATGCCGGTACCGACCGTCTCGTCGCCCTTCTCGAAGGAACCGACGTTGCGCGGGTGTTCGTAGTGATCCAGAACCTGGGTGCTGTAAGACATTTTCGTTCTCCTGTGAGGGTGAGGTGTCGGTTTCCCGTCCCACCTCACAAGTCAATCAGTGGGCCGCCCACTGAACACTGTTGAGGTCGACGCCGTCCTTGAACATTTCCCACAGCGGGGACAGTTCGCGAAGCTTGTCGATCTTGCCGCGCATCAGCGAGACCGCGTAGTCGACTTCCTCGACCGTGGTGAAGCGGCCGATGCTGAAGCGGATCGAGCTGTGCGCCAGTTCGTCGTTGCGGCCGAGCGCGCGCAGCACGTAGGACGGCTCGAGGCTGGCCGAGGTGCACGCGGAACCCGACGATACCGCCAGATCCTTCACCGCCATGATCAGCGACTCGCCTTCGACGAAGTTGAAGCTGACGTTCAGGTTGTGCGGCACGCGGTGCTCGAGGTCGCCGTTCACGTAGACTTCTTCCATGTCCTTCACGCCGTTCCACAACCGGTCGCGCAGCATGCGGATGCGTTCGTTCTCGCTGGCCATTTCTTCGCGGGCGATGCGGAACGCCTCGCCCATGCCGACGATCTGGTGCGTCGCCAGCGTGCCCGAGCGAAAGCCCCTTTCGTGGCCGCCGCCGTGCATCTGCGCTTCGAGGCGCACGCGCGGCTTGCGGCGCACGTACAGCGCGCCGATGCCTTTCGGACCGTAGGTCTTGTGCGCCGAGAAGCTCATCAGGTCGACCTTGAGGGTCTCGAGGTCGATCTCGACCTTGCCGGTCGCCTGCGCCGCGTCGACGTGGAAGATGATGCCCTTTTCGCGGCAGATTTCGCCGAGCTGCGCGATGTCCTGCACCACGCCGATCTCGTTGTTCACGAACATCACCGAAGCGAGGATGGTGTCCGGGCGGATCGCCGCCTTGAATTCTTCGATGTCGAGCAGGCCGTTGTCCTTGACGCCGAGGTAGGTGACCTCGAAGCCCTGGCGTTCGAGTTCGCGCATCGGGTCGAGCACCGCCTTGTGCTCGGTCTTCACGGTGATCAGGTGCTTGCCCTTGGTCTTGTAGAACTGGGCGGCGCCCTTGATCGCCAGGTTGTCCGACTCGGTGGCGCCCGAGGTCCAGATGATTTCCTTCGGGTCGCAGTTGACGAGCTTCGCCACCTCGGCGCGCGCGTTCTCCACCGCCTGCTCGGCGTCCCAGCCGAAGCTGTGGCTGCGGCTCGCGGGGTTGCCGAATTTCTCGGTCAGGTAGGGAATCATCTGTTCGGCTACGCGCGGATCGATCGGCGTAGTGGCCGAGTAGTCGAGGTAGATAGGAAGCTTGAGCTCGCTCATTGTCATTTCTCCACGGAACCGGCGACTCAGGCCGCGCCGGTGACGGACTCGGCACAGGCGCGGCGATGAGCGCCGGCCTCGCGTTTATCCTGCAAAACGTTCGTCTCCTTGGTCCGCTGCTGGTCGATGAGACCGGCCAGCGTGACCTGGGAGAGGTAATCGAAAATGGTGGTGTTCAGGTTGGTCCACAGGTCGTGGGTCATGCAGCGGTGGTTGTCGTGACAGTTCTCGCGACCGCCGCACTGCGTGGCGTCGACCGGTTCGTCGACCGCGACGATGATATCGGCCACCGAGATGTCCGCCGAGACCTTGGCGAGCGTGTAACCGCCGCCTGGACCGCGCACGCTGTCCACCAGCTGCGCACGGCGCAGTTTGCCGAACAGCTGCTCCAGGTAGGAGAGCGAGATGCCCTGGCGTTCGCTGATACCCGCCAGCGTCACCGGACCGCCCGCTTCGCGCAGCGCGAGATCCAGCATGGCGGTGACCGCGAACCGGCCTTTGGTGGTGAGGCGCATAGTCTCGAACTCCCTTGGGGTGGTGAAACGATTATACCGAATATCCGACTAATTTAGTCAACTATCCGGACTCGGGGTTCCACCCCTGTGGCGCCGGCAAAGTTGAGTATTTTACTTGGTTTCTGCGTCGATGGGGATGGATTTCTCGCGGTGGCTTATAGGGCTTGGTGTATGATGCGGCCAAACAATCGTTTAAACCGTGCGTTTGCTCAGCGTCGCATTAGCTTCGCGGCGCCAAGCGCCCGGCCGCCGTCAAAGGGAGCCCCCATGAAACCTGTCGTGATCAGCGGCAGCGGCCTGTTCACCCCGCCGCACGCAGTCGGCAACGACGCCTTGGTCGCCGCCTTCAACCAGTTTGTCTCGCACTACAACATGGATCACGCCGGCGACATCGCCAGCGGCCAGATCGAGGCGTTGGCCGAGTCGAGCAGCGACTTCATCGAGCGCGCTTCAGGCATCAAGCAGCGCTACCTGATGGACAAGGACGGCGTGCTCGATCCGCGGCGCATGGCGCCGAACCTGGCCGAGCGCGGCAACGACGCCTTGTCGGCACAGGCCGAGATGGCGGTGGCCGCGGCGCGCGACGCATTGAAAGCTGCCGGTCGCGCCGCGAGCGAAGTCGACCTGATCATCGTCGCCTGCTCGAACCTGCAGCGCGCCTACCCGGCGGTGGCGATCGAAGTGCAGCAGGCGCTCGGCGCCGCGGGCTTCGCCTACGACATGAACGTCGCGTGCTCGTCGGCGACCTTCGGCATCCAGAACGCGGTGGCGGCGATCGTCGCCGGCCAGGCGAAACTCGCGCTGGTGATCAACCCGGAGATTTGCTCGGCCCACCTCAACTTCCGCGACAGGGACAGCCACTTCATCTTCGGCGACGCGGCGACCGCGCTGGTGCTCGAGGCGTTTGATACCGCACGCTCGGCCAACGTCTACGAGGTCCTCGGCGGCAAACTCGCGACGCAGTTCTCTAACCATATCCGCAACAACTTCGGCTTCCTGAATCGCTGCGCGCCCGAGGGCGTCGGCGCCGTCGACAAGCTGTTCGTGCAGCAGGGGCGCAAGGTATTCAAGGAGGTCTGCCCGATGGTCGGCGAACATATCGTCGCCCACCTCGGCCAACTCGGCATCGCCCCGCAGCAGGTCAAGCGTTTCTGGCTGCACCAGGCCAACCTGGCGATGAACGAGCTGATCGCGCGCCGCGTGCTCGGCCGCGACGCGACGCGGAGCGAGGCGCCGGTCATCCTCGATTCGTACGCCAACACCAGCTCGGCCGGTTCGGTGATCGCCTTTCACCTTCACAGCCAGGACATGGCCGGGGGCGACATCGGCGTGCTGTCGTCGTTCGGCGCCGGCTATTCGGTCGGCAGCGTCGTCCTGAAAAGACGCTGAACGGGCCGACGGCTTCATGCCGATCGACGCAGGGCTGGCCGAGTCTTCCGACCCGAGCCTCTACGCCGGTGCGTGCCACCACGCCGAGGCGATCAATAGCCGGCCTTGACCGAGCCGCCCGGCGCCGCGAGGCCCGGACGACTTTGACCTGCTGCAGCGCACAAGGTACATTCGGATCAGGGACAACCTTCAACGATAAGGAAAAGAACCTTGAAGCGAGCCGTGTATGCAGGGAGCTTCGACCCGGTCACCAACGGCCACCTGTGGATGATCCGCGAGGCAGTCGAACTGTTCGACGAATTGACGGTGGCGATCGGTGTCAACCCGGAAAAGCACTGCACCTTCAGCGTCGACGAACGGCTCGAGATGCTGCGCGCGGTCACGCGCGGTTTTTCCAAACTGAAGGTCGAGGTGTTCGAGAACCAGTTCCTGGTCAACTACGCGCGCAGCGTCGGCGCCAACTACATCGTGCGCGGCATCCGCACCGCCAGCGACTACGAGTACGAGCGCACGATGCGCTACATCAACTCCGACCTGCACGCCGACATCACCACCGTGTTCCTGCTGCCGCCGCGCGAATACGCCGAGGTGTCGTCGACCATGGTCAAGGGCCTGGTCGGCCCGGCCGGCTGGGAAGGCATGATCCGCCACTACGTGCCCGAGCCGGTGTACCGCAAGCTGGTCGCGCTCGACCAGAACAACTGAAGTATCATTGCAGGGTTGGCCGAGCCTCGGCCAAGCTTATGTACTGCCGACGCGCTCCCCGGGCGCGTTTTTTCATTGCCGGACTCCTGATCCATGAATGACTACGCCGCGTTTGCCAACCGCCTCGCCAAGAACTACAAGCACCTCGCCAAGTGGGCGCGCCGCCAGGGGCTCGACGCCTGGCGCATATACGACCGCGACGTGCCGCAATTCCCGTTCGCGGTCGACGTGTACGGCGCGCACGCGCACGTCGCCGAGTTCGACACCGGCTGGCAGATGGAAGACGCCGAATACGACGCCTGGGTCGCCGAATGCCTCGCCGTGGTGCGCCAGGTGACCGGCGCCGAGCGCGTCGCGTTCAAGACGCGCCGCCGCCAGAAGGGCGAGAACCAGTATGAGAAGACCGGCGAGGCCGGCGAGGACTTCGTCATCGAGGAGGCCGGCCAGCGTTTCTGGGTCAACCTAGACGCCTACCTCGATACCGGCCTGTTCCTCGACCACCGCAACACGCGCAAACGCGTGCGCGACGAGGCCGCCGGCAAGCGCTTTTTGAACCTGTTCGCCTACACCGGCAGCTTCACCGTCTACGCGGCGGCCGGCGGCGCGGTAGAAAGCGAGACGGTCGACCTGTCGAACACCTACCAGGACTGGTCGCGCCGCAATTTCGAACTGAACGGGCTCGACCTGTCCAAACACGCGCTGATCCGCGACGACGTGTTCCAGTACCTCGAGGACGCCGCCTTCCAGGGCAAGACGTTCGACCTGATCGTGATGGACCCGCCGTCGTTCTCGAATTCCAAGAAGATGCTCGACGTCCTCGACGTGCAGCGCGACCAGCGCCGCCTCGTCGACGGCGCGATGCGCTTGTTGGCGCCCGGCGGCGTGCTCTACTTCTCGAACAACCTCAGGAGCTTCGAGCTCGATCCGGCCCTGGCCGAGGCATACGCGATCGAGGACATCAGCGCGCAGTCGGTGCCTGAAGACTTCCGCAACAAGAAGATCCACCAGTGCTGGCGCATCCGCCATGCCGGATGATCCGGCCGCCCCGGCTCGGCCAACGTTTTAAGGACCGCTCCATGCCCCACGTCGTGATGGAATACAGCGCCGGACTCGAACCCGCCTTCGACGCGCGCGCCGCGCTCGTCGCCGTCAACGCCGCGCTCGCCGGCTGCGGCGAATTCGCCGCCGGCGACATCAAGAGCCGCGCGCTGCGCTGCGACACGGTGGAAATCGGCGACGGCGGCGGCGACGCGACCTTCGTCCACGTCAGGCTGCAACTGTTGTCCGGGCGCGATCTCGCCACGCGACGCCGGCTGACCGTGCTCGTGCTAGACGCGCTCCAGCACACGGTGGCGCCGCGCGCCGGCCTGCAGGTCTCGGTCGAGGCGGTCGAGATCGAGCGCGACAGCTACGCCAAGCGCAGCTTCTGAGCGCCCCGCCGATAGTCGCCCGCTATCGACTGCATGACGAAATACAATCCGCGCGCGCCCTTGCATCCGCGCGCGGCCGCGCCCATCTTGAAAAACACCCGGCCGGCGACCGCCCGGCCGCAACCCGTCTTGAAAGGAGCCGCCATGGCGCTCATCAACCTCACCGGCGACGCGTTCAACGCCACCGTCGACACCGACGACATCGTGATCCTCGACTTCTGGGCGAGCTGGTGCGGCCCGTGCAAGATGTTCGGCCCGACCTTCGAAGCCGCCGCCGAGAAACACCCGGACATCACCTTCGCCAAGATCGACACCGAGGAAGAACAGGACCTCGCCGCGCACTTCAACATCCGCTCGATTCCGACGCTGATGGTGCTGAAGAAGCGCACGCTGGTGTTCAACCAGGCCGGCTCGATGAGCCCCGCCCAGTTCGAGCAGCTGATCGCCGCGGTGCGCGAACTCGACGTCGACGCCGAACTCGCGCGCCAGGAAGCCGGCCAGGCCTGAGTCCCCCGCCTTTCGCCCATGCCAAACCGCTCGTAGGAGCGGTTTTTTCATGCAAACAATCTGTTTAAAATCAGTTAATTGGATGCGCTCGCCGCGATAGCTACAGTCAAAGTATTGTGCCCGGGAGCGCCATCATGAAACGCCCGCTGCTCGCCTTCCTGCTGGCCGTCCCGTACACCGCGCTGGCCGCCTGCCCGCCCGTCCTCAACCACCGCGTGCCGGCCTTGCTGGGCGGCAGCATCGACCTGTGCGCCTACCAGGGCAGGCCGGTGCTGGTCGTCAACACCGCCAGCGAATGCGGCTTCACGCCGCAGTTTTCCAAGCTCGAGGCGGTCTACAAGCAGTACGAGGCGCTCGGCCTCGTCGTCGTCGGCTTCCCGAGCAACGACTTCCACCAGGAAAAGGCCAGCGCCGAGGACATCTCCAGGGTCTGCTACGCGAACTACGGCGTAACCTTCCCGATGGCCGGCAAGGTCCACGTGACCGGCGACGACGCGCTGCCCTTCTTCAAGGCCCTGAGCGCAATGAGCGGCCAGAAGCCGCGCTGGAACTTCTACAAATATCTGGTTTCGCCCGACGGCAACCGGGTGACGCCGTTCTCCAGCCCGACCGAGCCCGACGACCCGGCGCTGATCAAGGCGCTGCAGCCCTACCTCAATTTCAAATCCAAGCCGATCAAGACGGGCTAGAGCCCGCTAAAGCCTGCTCCGTCCGGCTTGGGACAGTCGCAGGGGAATTATCGCCCCGCGGCTTTTTGCCGACTATGCGGCCTGACCACGCTCATCACGGACCGGCGCCAAGAACGCGCCTCCCTCCCCGATTCGTTCATGAAGGCGTTGCGCCCCAGAAAGATCTTAATGATAATGATTCCTCTTTAATAAGACGGGGCGCGACCAGGTCCTGTCGACAACACGCTTTCAGAGGAGTCGATCATGACCGCAGCCTTGCCCAAACTTCAGCAGGCATTTGCCCGCTGGGGCGAAGCATTGGAGACCCCGGCCTTCCAGAAACGCCAGACCAGTGTGACCGACCTGGCCCACGCCGTGCCGCTGGCGCGCGAACGCAGCTTCCAGCGCCTGATTCAGGCGCTGTTTCGCGAAGGGCTGCTCGATACCGCCCAGCTGGTGCCGGACGGCGAGGGCCGCCGCTGGCTGGCGCTGCCGCAAAGCGGCAAGATGCTCCGTTTCGACGCGCTGAAACCGGGCGCGATGCGCAGCTGGCAATCGAAGGGCCGAGTGTGGCTGTGCACGCCCGGCGTCGAGCCGCGCGAGATGTGCTACCCGTCCGAGCTGCTTGCCGCCTTGTCCGAGCTGTTTCAGCCGGCGCCGCAGGCGCTCGACCTGCTGCGGCTGGCCGAAGAACTGGACGACAGCCTGGATAACGACGTGCTGTGCCTGGCCTACCACCACAGCTGGAACCAGGCGCTGGAGCAGGACATCGCCAGGGAAGGCGCGGCCGGTCTGCTGCATTGGCTGCGCGCCGGCTTCGGCGGCGTCAACCCGACCGCCTTGCTCGAACAGTGGGGCACGCTGGGCCACCCGTGGCACCCGAACCACAAGACCAAGCTAGGCTTGTCGCCGCAAGAAGTGATCGCGCTGTCGCCGGAATTCGAAAGCCGGCTGCCGGTACAGCTGGCCGCCTTGCACCGCCGCTGTGCCCACCTGGAAAGCCTGGAAGACGCCGACGATTTTGCCGCGTGGTGGCAAGAGGTGTTTCCCGAAGCGGCGCGCCGGTTTGCCCAAGCCTTGCAAGCGCAAGGACTCGATCCGGCCGGCTACCTGCCGCTGCCGGTACACCCGTGGCAGTTGCAGCAGCATCTGCCGCAGGCCTTCGCCGCCGAGATCGCCAGCCAGGATCTGGTGTTGACCGGGGTGACGGCGTTTACCGCGGCGCCGACCATGTCGTTCCGCACCGTGGCGCACCCGGACAGCCGCAGCGCGCCTATGGTGAAGCTGCCTGTGTCGCTGCGCCTGACCAGCGTGCAGCGCACGGTATCGCCGCGCTCGGCGCGGATGGGACCGCGCGTCAGCCATTTGCTGCGCAGCATCCTCAAGCGCGAGCCGCAGCTGGGCCAGGTATTGGCCGTGCTGCCCGAGCGCTACGGCGTGCACTACGCGCCGCAGCCGGCCGACGACGAACGCTCGCGCCACCTGGCGGTCCTGTTCCGCGACAACCCGCTCGGCACGTTGGCCGAGGGTGAAATGGCCATCCCGGTGGGCAGCCTGTTCGCGCCGGACGGCGAGGGTCAGCCGCTGCTGCGCCAGTGGGTGCGCTTGGCCGAGGGTGCGGACGACACCGTGGCGATGCGCCGCTTCTTCCGCCGCTACTGCGCGCGCGCGCTGCAAGGGCTGCTCGCGATGTATCTGGTGTACGGCGTCGGCTTCGAGGCGCATCAGCAGAACAGCTTCGCCATCATGGGGCGCGACGGCCGGATGGATCGCTTGCTGATCCGCGACTTCGGCGACATCCGCATCCACCGCGCCACCTTGCAGGCGCACGGGCTGAGCCTGGAGTTGCACGACCCGGAGATGACGCTGGTGGACGACGCCGCTTTCGTGCGCGACAAGCTGCTGCATTGCGTCTTCATGTGCCACCTCGGCGAGCTGGCTCTGTTGTGCGCGCGCCACTGGGGCGTGGCCGAGCGCCTGCTGTGGGACGATATGGCCGAGCGGGTGGCGGCCGAGTTCGACGCGCTCAAAGACCGCGTCGAGCCGCAACGCTGGCAGAGCGAACGGCAAGCGCTGCTAGAGGACGACTGGCCGGCCAAGTCCTTCGTCCGGATGCGTCTGGCCGACAGCCACGCCGACGTGGTAGGCCGCCTGCCCAACCCGCTGCGCCCGGGCCGCCATGCGGGCTAAGGTCTCGCCGCTCGCGTGGCTGGTGGCGATCCAGTTCGTCTCGATGGGGGCGATGGAGATGAGCGGCCCGTTCTGGCCGCTGCATATCCAGCGCCTGCTGGGCGGCGACGCGCACGGCATGACCGCGCTGCTGTCGGCGCTGGTGTACGCCGGGCCGATGGTGGCCGCCATGCTGCTCACGCCGTTCTGGGGCCGCATCGGCGATTGCACCGGCCACAAGCCTATGGTGTTGCGCGCGCTGCTCGCGCTGGCGCTGTGCCAGGCGGCGGCGGCCTTCACCGACAACGCGTGGGCGCTGGTGGGCATCCGCTTGCTGCAAGGCGGATTCGCCGGTTTCATCGCCGCCGCCCAGGCATACGCGGTGGCGGTGAGCGACCCCACCCGGCGCGGCCGGACGCTGTCGCATCTGCAATCGGCCACCGCGGTGGGTTCGCTGGCCGGCCCGGTGCTGGGCGGCTGGCTGATGGACGTGTCCGGCTTTGCCTGGCTCTGCCTCTGGGCTGCCGTCGCGTGCCTGGCGTGCGCGCTGGCCGCGCTTGCGCTGCCGGCCGATGCTCCGTCACACCGGGTGCGTGACGCAAAGTCCACGCAAGCCGGCTGGCCGCACGGCTGGCTGACCGGAATCCTGCTCGTCATCGTGCTGATCCAGGCCGCCAAGATGATGCCGCAGCCGTTCTTCGCGCTGTACGTGTCCGACGTGCTGCACGCGCCGAACTGGCTGGTGGGCGCAAGCTACGCGGCCAGCGCCGCTACACTGGCTTTGTCGGCGCCACTGTGGGGCCGGGCGTTCGACCGCTGGCAGCCGGCACGCACCTTGTCGGTGATCGAAGTGGTCGCTTGGCTGTGCGCGCTGACCCTGGCGCTGACCGCGCTGGCCGGCACTTGGCAAGGCTTCGTCGCCAGCCGGCTGGTCTGGGGCGTCTGGCAAGGGGCATTGCTGCCGGTGGCGTACGCGCTGATCGCGCGCACCGTGCCGGAAACCGGCCAGGGGCTGGCGCTCGGCCTGGGCAACAGCGCCGCCAAGGCCGGTGCCCTGGTCGGCACCTTGCTTGGGGCCGCAGGGATGGGCTTTTTCGGGCTGAACGCCGGTTTCTGGCTGGTGGCGGCCACCTATGCGCTGGCGGCCGCGGGCATCCGCTTCGTCCGCTTTCACTCCACTTCGCCGGCGCCGCTTTCTACGCGATGCGCAAGCCAGGCTCGGTCATAAGCGGCCAGAGCCTGCCTCGACGCCGCCTGCGGGCGGCGTCTTTTCTTATTCGGCGCGAACTCACCCTCTATTCAAACGGTCTACTCGGATCGACCTGCACCGCACAAGCGCCGTGTAGAATAGTCCGACCGTGCGCCCCGCCGCCCAACGCGACCGATTGCCATGAAACGTCTTCTCCTGATCATCCTGCCGCTGGCGCTCGTCGCGGCCTGCACGACCACGCCGACCCCGCCGTCCAGAGGCGCGGTCAATTACACGCAGCAAACGCTGAGCGCGCTGCCCGACTGGGGCCGCGCGCAGCAGCTCGACAGCCTTGCCGCGCTTAAACAGAGCTGCAAGGCGCTCGCCAAGCGGCCGGGCTGGGCCGACGTCTGCCGCGACGCGGCGACGCTAGACGCCGCCGACGCGAGCGCGGTCAAACGCTTCTTCGAGACGCGTTTCGACGCGTGGAAGGTCATAGACAGCGCGCGCGACACCGGCCTCATCACCGGCTACTACGAGCCGCTCTTGGCCGGCAGCCGCACGCAAAGCGCGCGCACGCCTTACCCGGTGTACGGCGTGCCGGCCGACCTCGTCACGCTCGACGTCAGCGCCGCCGACCGCAACGCCGCGCAACTCGTCGTGCGGCGCGCCAACGGCAACAAGCTCGCCATCGTGCCGGGCAAGACCTCGCCCGGCGCCGGCGAGTTCATGCTGACGCCCTCCGACTTCAAGCCCGACGCGCGCACGACGCGCCTGAAGGGCCGCGTCGACGGCGAGCGCGTGCTGCCCTACTACAGCCGCGCCGAGATCGAGGCGGGCCGTGGCGTCTCGAGCTCGCCGGTGCTCGCCTGGGTCGAGGACCCGACCGAGCTGTTCTTCCTGCAGATTCAGGGCTCGGGCCGCATCCAGCTCGAGGACGGCAGCTTTTTACGCGTGACCTACGCCGAGCAGAACGGCTACGGCTACCAGTCGATCGGCAAGGTGCTGATCGAACGCGGCGAGCTGACGATCGCCGATGCGTCGATGCAGGGCATCCAGGCGTGGATCAAGGCCCACCCCGACCGTCGCCAGGAACTGTTCAACCAGAACCCGAGCTACGTGTTCTTCAAGGCGCATGCCAGCCAAGAAGGCGGCCCTCCCGGAGCGCTCGGCGTGCCCTTGACCAACGGCTACAGCATCGCCGTCGACCCGCGCTACATCCCGCTGGGCGCGCCGGTGCTGCTCGCGACCACCTGGCCGCTGTCCGACGAACCGCTGGTGCGGCTGATGCACGCGCAGGACACCGGCGGCGCGATCCGCGGCGGGGTGCGCGCCGACTTCTTCTGGGGCTTCGGCAGCGAGGCCGGCCTGTACGCCGGCCGCATGAAACAGCAGGGCCGCCTGTGGATCCTGCTGCCCAAGGGCGTCAGCCCCAATCAGGTGCTCGCCATCTAAAGACCATGAAACTAAGCCTGCAATCCCTTATTGCGGCCGTCACCGCCGCGCTGATCGTCGCCGGCTGCGGCCAGCACGAGGCGGCGAAGCCCGCCGCCACGCCGCCGCGCCAGCTCGACGCGAGCGACATCGTCGAGGCGAGCGCGCAGCCGCTGGCGCAAACGGTGCCGTTCACCGGCACGCTCAAACCGCTGAACGAGGCGCTGGTCGCCGCGCGCGTCGAAGGCACGTTGGCCGAGGTCAACGTGCGCGCCGGCCAGCCGGTGCGGCTCGGCCAGGTGCTCGCGGTGATAGCCAACGAGGCGCTGCGCCAGACGGTCGCCGAGCAGGAGGCGCAGCTGACCAACCAGGAGGCGCGGCTGAAGCTCGCGCGCGTCAAGCTCGACCGCCAGCGCGAACTGTTCACCAAGGGCTTCATCTCCAAGCTCGCGCTCGACGAACTCGAGAGCGACTTCGCGGTGCAGGCCGGCTCGCTCAGGGTGCAGCAGGCGCAACTGAAGCGCGCGCGCGAAGACCTGTCCGACACCGTCGTCAGGGCGCCGATCGCCGGCGTGGTGTTCGAACGCGCGAAGAACCCGGGCGAGCGCATCGCCCGCAACGAGAAGCTGTTCGGCGTCGCCGACCTGTCCGAACTCGAGATCGCCGCCAGCCTGCCGTCGCGCGAAGGGGCGGCCTTGTCTCCCGGCATGCGCGCGCGCTTCACGGTGGAAGGGATGCCCGGCGAGTTCTCGGCCAACGTCGCGCGCATCAACCCGGTCGCGTCGACTAGCACGCGCACCTTCGAGGCCTACCTGCGCGTCTCCAACCCCGACGGCCGGCTGAAGGCCGGCCAGTTCGCGCGCGGCGGCGTCGTACTGCACGAAGTCGACGACTTCGTGGTGCTGCCTGCCAGCGCGGTGCGCGAGCGCGAAAAATCGCCGTGGGTGCTGGTCGTGAAGAACGGCAGGCTCTCCCGCGCGCAGGTAAAGGTCGAGCTCGAATCGGAAGCCGACCGCCGCGTCGCGGTGTCGGGCATCGTCCCCGGACAGACCGTCGTCACGACCGAGCTGATCGGCATGAAGGAAGGCGACGCGGTCAAGCTGCCGCTCGCGACGGGGAAATAAGCGATGTGGCTCACCCGCGTCAGTATCCAGAACCCCTACTTCGCCGCCGTGCTGATGCTGGTGCTGATCGTGCTCGGCCTGTTCTCGATCAATCGCCTGCCGCTCGAGGAGTTCCCCGACATCCGCTTCCCGGTCGCCGTCGTCGCCGTCAGCTACCCGGGCGCATCACCCGAGGTGGTCGAGAGCGAGGTCAGCCGGCCGATCGAGGAGACGCTGAACACGATCAGCGGTATCAAGAACATCCGCTCGTACTCGTTCGAAGGCTCTTCGACCGTCGTCGTCGAGTTCGAACTGTCTGCCGACGCGACCGTCGCGCTGCAGGACGTGCGCGACCGCATCTCGGCGGTGCAGGGCAGCTTCCGGCGCGAGATCAAGTCGCCGGTGGTGTCGCAACTGAACCCGAATGACCAGCCGCTGCTTTCGTTCGCGCTGACATCGCCCGACAAGAACCTAAGGGGACTCACGACCTGGGTCGACAACGTGCTGAAGAAGCGGCTGCAGACGGTGTCGGGCGTCGGCGAAGTCAAACGCGTCGGCGGAGCCCGCCGCGAGATCCGCGTCGACGTCGACCCCTACCGGCTCGAGGCGGTCGGCCTGTCGGTCGGCGACGTGGCCTCGGCCATCCGCACCGCCAACCAGGACTTCCCGACCGGCTCGGTCAACACCGCGAGCAACGAGCTGTCGGTGCGCCTGACCGGCAAGCTGGCGACGGTCGACGACTTCTCCAAGCTGACGCTCACGTGGCGTAACGGCGCGCCGATCCGGCTCGCCGACGTCGCCTCCGTCGCCGACGACGAGGCCGAGAAGGACAGCCTGTCGCTGATCGACGGCTTGCCATCGGTCGGCCTCGACATCCGCGCGGCGCGCGGCGCCAACGTCGTCGCGGTCGCCGAAGGCGTGAAGAAGGTGATGGAAGAAATGAGGCCGCTGATGCCGGCCGGCACCGGCGTCAAGGTCACCTACGACAAGTCCGACAACGTCAAACGCTCGCTGACCGAGGTGAGGAACAGCCTGATCGAGGGCGCGGCGCTGACGGTACTGATCGTGTTCCTGTTCCTGGGCAGCTGGCGCAGCACGGTGATCACCGGCCTGACCTTGCCGGTCGCGCTGATCGGCACGCTGTTCGCGATCTCGGCGATGGGCTTCACCTTGAACCTGATGACGCTGATGGCGCTGTCGCTGTCGATCGGCCTGTTGATCGACGACGCCATCGTCGTGCGCGAGAACATCGTCCGCCACGCCAATATGGGCAAGGAGCACTACAAGGCGGCGCTCGAAGGCACCGAGGAGATCGGTCTGGCGGTGCTGGCGACGACGCTGGTCATCGTCGCGGTGTTCCTGCCGGTCGGCTTCATGGGCGGCATCATCGGCAAGTTCTTCCACCAGTTCGGCCTGACCGTCACCGTCGCGGTGCTGATCTCGATGCTGGTCAGCTTCACGCTCGACCCGATGCTGTCGTCGATCTGGCACGACCCGCACCACCACGGCGATGCGCACAAGGGGCCGCTCGGGCGCACGCTCGACTGGTTCGAAGCCTCGCTCGACCGCTTGGCCGAGCGCTACGGCGCCGCGATCGGCTGGGCGCTCGACCACAGGAAGACGGTGATCGCCGGCGCCTTGGCGCTGCTCGTCGGCAGCTTCATGCTGGTGCCGCTGATCGGCGGCGAATTCCTGCCCAAGAGCGACCAGGGCAAGTTCTCGCTGAGCTTCAAGACCGCGCCGGGCAGCTCGCTCGAATACACCGAGGCGAAGGCGCGCCAGGTCGAGAAAGGCTTGCGCGAGCTGCCCGAGGTGCGCTCGGTGAACGTCAGCGTCGCCGGCGGGCGCTTCGGCGCCGGCAAGACCGAGGCACGGTTGGTGGTCGACGCCGGCAGCAAGCAGGAGCGCGAACGCAGCCTGTTCGACCTGATGGCCGCCGCGCGCGGCAAGGCCGAGCGCGTCGCCGGCATCGAGCTGTCGTCGGTAGAAGAACTCGGCAAGCACGGTCCGGGCGGCAAGGCGGTCAACATCGGCTTGCGCGGCAGCGATGTGCATGTGCTCGAGGCGGCCGCCAACGCGCTGTCCGGGCGGCTGGCTGGCGTCAAGGGCGTCAGCGACGTCGAGAGCAGCCTGTCGGCGGCCGACCCGGCGCTCGACATCTCGGTCAAGCGCGACGCCGCCGGCAGCCTCGGCATCGACCTCGCCGAGGTCGGCGACACGCTGTCGACGCTGTTGGCCGGCAACACCGTCACCACCTGGGAAGCGCCCGACGGCGAGAACTACGACGTCAGGCTGCAGATCCCGAAACCCGCGCGCGCGGCCGAACTCTTGGACGTCTTGACCGTCGCCGGAAATCGCAAGGACGACGGCTCGGCCAACATGGTGCCGCTGTCGAGCGTGACCGAGAGCCGGCCGGCCGAGAGCCCGCGCCAGATCGACCGCGTGAACCTGCAGCGCGAGGTGACGATCACCGCCAACATCGAGGGCCGCGAGTCGAGTGCGGTGTTCGCCGACATCGGCAAGCTGTTGAAGGACGCGAAGCTGCCGCCGGGCGTCAGCCTGAACCAGGAAGGCGAGCAGAAGGACATGGCCGAGTCGCTCGGCTTCGCGGTGCAGGCGCTGGCGATGGGCGTGATCTTCATCTATCTGATCCTCGCCGCGCAGTTCCGCAGCTTCACGCTGCCGGTGACCATCATGGTGTCGCTGCCCTTGGCCTTCGTCGGCGTGTTTCTCGGCCTGTTGCTGTTCGGCTCGACGCTCAATATGTTCTCGGTGATCGGCATCGTGATGCTGATGGGCCTGGCGGCCAAGAACGGCATCCTCTTGGTCGACTTCATCAACCAGGCGCGCCGCGAGGGCATGGAAAGGCGCGCGGCGATCGTCGAGGCCGGCCGCGTGCGGCTGCGCCCGATCATGATGACCAGCCTGGCGATGATCTTCGGCATGCTGCCCCTGGCGCTCGGCGGCGGCGAAGGCTCGGAGACGCGCGCGCCGATGGCGCACGCGATCATCGGCGGCATGGTGACGTCGACCGTGCTGACGCTGATCGTGGTGCCGGTGGTGTACACCTATATGGACGGCTTGCGGACCCGCGTGCGCCGCGTGTTCGCAAGGCTGAACGGACACGCGCACCGCGCCTGATCTTCGACGCCGTCTGCACGAAGAAGCTCGGCCAACCTTACAAAAGGTTGGCCGAGCTTTTTTCTTCACACCGTGCGCGAATAGCGCGCCGTCGTCGCGCGTTCGCGCAGATGGCGGTCGAATTCGAAGCGGGCGGGCGAAGTCGGTTCGGGTTTCACTGCGATGACAAAGGCACGGGTGGGCTGTTAAATTTGCCGAAACGCCCGCTTTACCGCCTTGCCCCACGTCAAGCGAAGAAGGAAAACCGCAACGCCCATGGCCGATACCCTTTCGCCCGCCACGCTGAAAGTCAGCTGCTCTGACTGTTCCTTGCGCGAGCTGTGCCTGCCTATAGGCCTCAACCCCGACGAGATGTCACAACTGGACGCGGTGATCCGCCAGAGCCGCAAGCTCAAGCGCGGCGACGCCCTGTTCCGCAGCGGCGAGGGTTTCCGCTCGCTGTTCGCGGTGCGCACCGGCTTTTTCAAGACGACAGTCGCGAGCTGCGACGGCCGCGAGCAGGTGACCGGTTTTCACATGTCGGGCGAGCTGATGGGGCTGGATGGCATCTCGGTCGACCTGCACGGCTGCGACGCGATCGCGCTCGAGGACAGCGAGGTGTGCGAGCTGCCGTTCACGCGCATGGAAGACCTCAGCCGCGACATCCCCAGCCTGCAGCGCCACTTCTACCGGCTGATGAGCCGCGAGATCGTCCGCGACCAGAACGTGATGCTGCTGCTCGGCAATATGAAGGCCGAGGAGCGCCTCGCCGCCTTCCTCTTGAACCTGTCGCAGCGCCTGGCCAGCCGCGGTTTCGCCGCCAACGACTTCATCCTGCGGATGAGCCGCGAGGAGATCGGCAGCTTCCTCGGCCTCAAGCTCGAGACGGTCAGCCGCACGCTGTCCAAACTCCAGCAGCAGGGCTGGATCAAGGTCGACCACAAGCACATCCGGCTCCTGGAACCCGCCACGCTCAAGGCGCTGCTGTCCGGCTGCGCGAACGCGAGCTCCGGCCCTAGGTGAGCGGCCTCACCCGCCCCAGACAAGCCGTCTTTCCCCGGTAGCAGCCCGGATCGGCGAGCGGCTCGGCCAACACCGCCCGGTATTCCGCAAGGAGTACCGGGCGCTGTGCTTTGAGCGCCGCGCAAGCCTCCCCGGACGATGCCAGAACGCGTCGCCAGCCTATGTTGTCGCGCGCCAAACGCCACGCGAGCGCCGCCGAGTCGGGCAGCAAGCTCAGCAGCTGGTAGTCCGACCACAGCGCCGCCTGTTGTTCGAGCCCGTAGTCGGCGAAGCGGCCCGCGTCGAGAGAATAAAGATAGGGGTCGACGGTGAAAGGTAGCGACCCGACGACGCCGATCGCGAAGCCGCGCGTCAACAGCGGTGCGCCCTGCTGCGCCTGCCAGACGTGGACCAGCTCGTGCAGCCAGGTGTGCAGCGCGGCCAGATCCTCGGCCGAACCCTCGGCCAACCTTGCGCAGCAAATCGAGTAGTCGCCGCGGTAAAGGGGAGCCGTCAGCCAGACGGTGTTGCGCCACGCCATAGGGCGCGTCCAGAAGGGGAAGCGCGCGCGCGGCACGAGGCGCAGCGGCGCGGGGTCGAGCGCGGCGCCGTACAGCGAAGCGACGAGCGCGCGCTCGCCGACGCTCAACGGCCGGCCTGCCACGCCGGCTCCGGCAGCATGCGTGCGCGCAGCGCGGCGAGCGCCTCGGGCGGCGGCCAGCCGGCCGGCAGCACGAAGCCGCGCGCCACCTCGAACGCCTCGCCGGTCTCGTCGACGGCGACCTCGGCGACCAGTTGCGGCCGGTCGATCAGAGCGAGCCGGGCGCGCAAGTCTTGCTCGGATTCGGTATAGAGCGCCGGCAGCCTGGCCGGTGCGAGCCATTGCAGCCGCGGCAGCCACAGCCAGCGGCTGTCGCCGCTGCGATGCGGCCAAGGCTCGGCCAATGGGGCGAACCAGCCGCGTGGAGCATGGGGGTTCAGCGGGTGCGGCAGCGCGAGGCCGTCGTTGATGAAGAGCCAGCCGGTGACGCGCGCGACGCTCGCCGCCTGAGTGAAGCCCGCCGGCAGCAGCGGTGCGGCGAGCGGGTGGCGGCGCAGCGCGAGCTGCCGCTCGAGCTTGGCCGCCTTCAGCCGCCACGCGTCGCGCAGGCTGGCGCCGATCAGGCTGTCGGGCACGTCGCCCAGCATCAGGTAGAACTTGCTGGCCAGCTCGATATGGAAGGGTTCGCCGTCCAGACGCACCAGGAAGTCGAATTCGCCGTGCGTGCGGTGCGCGGCGTCGCGCACCGCGAGGTTGTGCGCGACGAGTTCGGCGTGCGGCGCATGCGCGAACCAGTACGCGAGCAGCACCTCGGCGTAGCGGCCGAGCCGGCCCGACGGATGCGCGAGCAGCCATTGCTCGAGCGGCGCCGGATCGGCGTCGAGCGCCGAAAGGCTCGGCCAACCTCGGGCGCCGAGCAGCCGGGCCGGTTCGAGGTTGCTCGACGCCGCCCAGCCCATCGGCGCGGTCAGCAGGAAGGCGAGGTCGCGCACCGCCTGGTGGCGCAGCGTCAACAGCCGCGCGTGCCAGGCCGGCAGCGCGGAAAGAAGGGGGAACGAGACGGGCGGAACGGGCGGCACGGTCAGCCTTTCGGAGGAACGTCTTTCCTGAACTTTACCCCGGTGCGCCGTGCCGCGCGAATCAGGCGTTTTCGTCGGCTTCGCCAGGGTCGGACCGGGTGCCGGACTGTCCGCCTGCGCTGCGCTGCATCTGCTTGAGCATACCGCGCAGGATGTCGATCTCCTCGCGCTGCAACTGGGCGCGGTTGAACAGCGTCTTCAGCCGGCGCATCAGCCGCTCGCCGTTGCGGCGACGGTAGTAGCCGATCGCCTCGAGCGTCTCGTCGAGATGACCGTAGAAGCCGTCGACCTCCTCGTGCGTCGCCGCCTCGGCGTCTGTCTTCAAATAGTCGACGCCGACGTCGACGTGCGAGAACAGCTCGTACGACAGCACCTGAACCGCCATCGCCAGGTTCAGCGAGAAGTAGTCGGGGTTGCCGGGGATGGTCATCAGCCGGTTGCACTGCTCGACCTCGTCGATCGACAGGCCGAAGGTCTCGTTGCCGAACACCAGCGCGACCTGTTCTCCGGCCGTGGCGCGCGCGATCAGGTCGGGCGCGAGTTCGCGCGGCGTGGACAGCGGCGTCGTCAGCTCGCGGCGGCGGCTGGTCAGCGCACACGCGACGGTGACGCCGGCCAGCGCCTCGGCCAAGGTCGACGTCACCGTCGCGTTCTCGAGCACGTCGACCGCACCCGAGGCGAGCGTGTCCGCCTCGGCCGACGGGAAGGTCTTCGGTTCGACGAGATAGAGCTTGGTCAGCCCCATCGTCTTCATCGCGCGCGCGGCCGATCCGATGTTGCCGGGGTGGCTCGGACGGGCCAGCACCACGCGAATGTTCTTCAGAAAATCAGGCACTTGGGGTTTATTCATCAGCGTTTTCCGGTTACAATGCGCGCCATCTTCTAGAACCCGTCCCCTCGGCCGGGCTCTTCGTTCCTTAAACCGATCATCATCCACTCGTCAGGCGCCCGAGCGCCTGCGGGTTGCAACGTACTGAGGCCTCAATGCATCCGATGCTAACCGTGGCGGTCAAAGCCGCTCGCCGTGCCGGCAACCATATCCAGCGTGCTTCGCAGAATCTGGACGTGATCCGCGTAGAAAAGAAAAAGGCGAACGACTTCGTGTCCGACGTGGACCGCCAGGCGGAAGAAATCATCATCGAGACCCTGCTCGAGGCCTATCCGAAGCACGCAATTCTAGCAGAAGAGTCCGGCGCCAAAGGCGTGGGCAACTCCGACTACGAGTGGATCATCGACCCGCTGGACGGCACCACCAACTTCCTGCACGGCCACACGCAATACGCGATCTCGATCGCGCTGGCGGTCAAGGGCCAGATCCAGCAGGCGGTGGTGTACGACCCCAACCGCAACGACATCTTCACCGCGTCCAAAGGCGTCGGCGCCTTCCTGAACGACCGCCGCATCCGCGTGTCGCGCCGCATCGCGCTGAACGAATGCCTGATCGCCACCGGCTTCCCGGTGTCGGACATGAGCTACCTCGACCAATACCTCGCGATGTTCCGCGACGTGCTGCCGAAAGTCGCCGGCGTGCGCCGTGAAGGCTCGGCCGCGCTCGACCTGTGCAACGTCGCCTGCGGCCGCGTCGACGGCTTCTGGGAGCTGAACCTCAAGCCGTGGGACATCGCCGCAGGTAGCCTGATGGTGCAGGAGGCGGGCGGCATCGTCACCAACCCGAAGGGCGAGGACGGCTGGCTCGACTCGGGCGACATCGTCGCCGGCAACCCGAAGGTGCTCGGCCAACTGCTGCACACCCTCGCGCCGCACGTGAAGTAAGCGCTAGATTAGAGATGAAAAGCCCGCCGGCATCCGGCGGGCTTTTTTGTTTCCGGGCTGCCCGTACGCGGCAGCGGCGGCGCGCCGCATGGCCCACCCTTTCCGGAAAAAAGCTCGGCCAACCTTTGTATCAGGTTGGCCGAGCTTTTTCATTTGGAGCGCGCTCAGCACGGCATGGCCACCGCCCGCCTCGCGAACCAGCGCGCGCGCAGCACGTCGTAGCCCCAGTTGAACGCCATGGTGTAGGGCAGGAAGAACAGCAGGATGCCGATGTCGAACAGCAAGGCGTCGATGAGGCTGACGCCCAGCCACCAGGCCACGAGCGGCACCGCCAGGCCGACCAGCCCGCCCTCGAACAGCATCGCGTGCAAGGCGCGCACCGCCAGCGTGCGCGTAAAGCCGAGCCCTTGCTGGGCGCGGTCGAACAGCGTGTTGAACAGCATGTTCCAGCCCATCGCCAAGAGCGACATCATCAGCGTCAGCGCGCCCATGTGGCCCAGCGACCCGCCCATCAGCCACGACAGCAGCGGCGCGCAGATCGCCACCGCCAACAGCTCGAAGGCCAGCGCGAAGAGCGCGCGCTCCAGCAGCGTTTTTCGGGTATCCATCGTCGCCTCCCTGCCGTAAATGAAGAATTGACGCTATTTTCATCGGCGTGCTGGATACTACAAAGCAGGAAACCATCGGAAAAACCGATATGCACTACGCGCCAGAAGCCCTGCACGCCTTCGTCGCCGCCGCCACGCTAGGCTCGTTCAGCGCCGCCGCGCGCAAGCTCGGCAAGAGTCAGTCCACCGTCAGCGAGGCGATCGCCAACCTCGAGATCGACCTTTGCGTGACGCTGTTCGACCGGCAGCTGCGGCCGCCGGCGCTGACCGACGCCGGCCGCCAGCTGTTGCCGCGCGCCGAGGACATCCTCGCCGCGCACGACCGCCTGAGCCGCAACGCCGGCCAGCTGCTGGACGGCATGGAGGCGCGCCTCACGCTGGTGGTGTCCGATACCGCCCTCCAGTCGATCCCGTACGAAACGCTGCTCGCCGACCTCGACCGGCAGTACCCCGACCTGGAACTAGAATGCATGGTGGCCGAGCACGACGACGTGATCGACCTCGTCGAACAGGGGCGCGCCCAGCTCGGCCTGGTCGGCGCGCTGCCCGACTACCCGGCCGACATCGGCCGCGCGACGCTCGCCACGCCGGCCGAGATCGGCCTCTACGTCGGCAAGACCCACCCGCTGGCCGGCCGTGCCGAGCTGGACCGGGACGAGCTCTTGGGCGAACGCGAGCTGCGCCTCAACACCGTGCTCGACAAGCCGCAGCGCCCGACCGGCGGGCGCTGCTGGTCGGCGCCCAACTACCTGTTGCTGATGGAAATGGCGGCGTTCGGCTTCGGCTGGGCGGAGCTGCCCGACTGGTTGGCCGAGCATTTCGGCCGCGACGACCTCGTCAAACTGAAGATGGCCGGCTGGCCGAAATACCTGGCGGTGGATGTGGTCTGGTCGCGCAGCCACCGGCTGGGGCCGGCCGGCAGCTGGCTGCTGGAAAAACTGCGCAGGACCTGAGCGACAGGCTCAAGTCTGCAGCCGGCCCTGCGGCGTGCACGCCTCGAGGTCGTCGAGGAAGACGCGCAGGATGGGCGGGATGGTCGTGCCGCGCCGCGTGATGGCGGTGAACGGCCACATCAGGCCGAAGCGCTGCGGCTCGAGCCGGCGCATCTCGCCGCTCGCGACCCAGCGCTCGGCGTAGTGCACCGGCAGGAAACCGACGTAGGCCCCGGACAGGATCAGGATGGCCTGCGCCTCGACGTTGTCGACCGTCGCGGCCGCCTTGGCGGCGCCGATCAGCTGCAGGTCGCGCTGCTGCAGATAGCCGCGCGCGACGATACGGCTCGCCGCCAGCGTGTCGAACAGCTCGGCGTCGGTAGCCGGGCTCTCGTAGAGCGGGTGGAGACGGCTGCAGAACAGGCCGTCCGACTCCTGGTACAGCAGCGAATAGGCGAGGCCGGGCACCCGCATCGGGAAGTGCCCGATCGCCACGTGCAGGCGGCCGTCGAGCACGCGCTCCTCGAGCTCAGCCGGCGTGCCGATATACACGTCCAGATGCACGTCGTGCCCGCGCGCGACGAAGCGCTGCGTCGCGCGCGGCAGCGGAGACTCCGGATCGGTGATGGTGTTGTCGATGATGCCGAGGTAGAGCCGGCCTGTGATGCGCTCCTTCAAGAGGTCGGTATCCATGCAGAAGGTCTCTACCGCCATCAGCAGGCGCTGCGTCGCCTCGTAGGTCGCCTGGCCGTGCTCGGTCAACCTGAAGCCGCCGCGGCCGCGGTCGCACAGCTTCACGCCGAGCCGGGTTTCCAGGCTGGTCATCTGTTCGCTGATCGTCGACTGCCCGACGTTCAGCGCCGCCTGCGCGGCGGAAAAGCCGCCGCACTTGACGATGGTGACGAAGACCCTGAGCAGTTTCAGGTCGACGTCGTGAAGCTGCATCATCGTTCGCCTCCTCTTCCCGAATACTTCGGAAATTCCGATTTATGCATCTGATGATTAGCATTTTCCCAATGCAAATCCTCGCCCATATTCACGTCAAAGCCGATCGCAATCAAGCGGCGCTTTATCGTAGAAAACCCTGATGGGAGAGATGCAAGATGGAAAAAAACGGATACGAAACGGGCCGCCTCGACCTGCCCTTCGTCGGGCACTGCACCTTCGCCAAGTCGCCGGTCTGCCTCGACTGGAACCGCATCGACGCCGACGTCGCCATCCTCGGCGCACCGAACGACATGGGCACCCAGTGGCGCTCGGGCGCGCGCTTCGGTCCGCGCGGCATCCGCGAGGCGTCGACGCTGTTCTCGTTCGGCCACTCGGGCGCCTACGACCACGAAGACGACACGACCTATTTGACGCGCGAGCAGGTGAGCATGGTCGACGTCGGCGACGCCGACATCGTCCACACCGATATGGCCAAGAGCAACGCCAACATCGAGTTCGCGGTGCGCAAGATCCTCGAATCGGGCGCGATGCCGGTGGTGCTCGGCGGCGACCACTCGATCCACGCGCCGGTGATCAAGGCCTACGAAGGGCACGGCCCGATCCACATCGTGCACTTCGACGCCCACCTGGACTTCGTCGACGAGCGCCACGGCGTGCGCTACGGCCACGGCAACCCGCTGCGCCGCGCATCCGAGATGGACCACATCGGCGGCATGACGCAGCTCGGCATCCGCAACGTCTCGTCGTCGAACCGCGACGACTACGACGCCGCGCGCGACGCCGGCTCGCACATCCTGTCTGTGCGCGACGTGCGCCGCCTCGGCACCGACGGCGTGCTCGCGCTCATTCCGGAAGGCGTGCCCTACTACATCACCATCGACATCGACGGCTTCGACCCGTCGATCGCGCCGGGCACCGGCACGCCGAGCCACGGCGGCTTCCAGTACTACGAAGTGCTGGAAATCATCCAGGCCTTGTCCAAGCGCAGCCGCGGCAACATCGTCGGCATGGACCTCGTCGAGGTCGCGCCCGCCTACGACCAGGCAGACGTGACCTCGATCCTCGCGGCGCAGCTGTTGATGAACAGCCTCGGCTTCATCTTCCACGACCGTGCTCAGGCCAAGGCGGGACGCTAAGCCTCCCCCGGACGTTCACTACCCATTCAGACAGAGCCCGCCGCCAAGATGCGGGCGTCAGAAACAGAGGAAAGATCATGGATACAGTCGTACAGCAATACCTGGAACGATACGGCGTGTCGGAGGCGACGCGACGCTTCCTCGCCAAGCCGCAGAAGATGTTCATCGGCGGCCGATGGCTGGAAAGCGGCGACGGCCAGTTCTTCGACTCGGTCGAACCGTCGACCGAAGGCGTCATCACGCGTATCCCGGCCGGCACGGTCGACGACCTCGACCATGCGGTCGCGGCCGCGCGCGCCCAGTTCGACGGCGGGCAGTGGCGACGCCTGAAGCCGCTGGAGCGCGAGCGCCTGCTGCATCGCCTCGCCGACCTGATAGAGGCGAACGCCATCGAGTTGGCCGAGCTCGAAGCCATCGACATGGGCAAGTCGGTCGCCTCTGCGCGCGACGTCGACATCCAGGGCACGGTCGACACCTTCCGCTACTTCGCCGGCTGGGCGTCCAAGCTGCACGGCCGCACCGTCGAGCCGTCGCTGCCGGGCAACTATCTGGCCTACACGCGCAAGGAGCCGATCGGCGTGGTCGGCGCGATCGTGCCGTGGAACTTCCCGCTGCAGACGATGGCGTGGAAGCTCGCCGCCGCGCTCGCGGTCGGCTGCACCACCGTCGTCAAGCCGGCCGAGCTGACCTCGCTGTCGACGCTGCGCTTCGCCGAGCTGGTGCAAGAAGCCGGCATCCCCGACGGCGTGGTCAACATCGTCACCGGGCGCGGCAGCGTGGTCGGCGCGGCGATGGCCACCCATCCTGGCATCGACAAGCTGACCTTCACCGGCTCGACCCCGGTCGGCCGCAACGTTGGCCGAGCCGCGCTCGACAGCATCAAGCGCGTCACGCTCGAGTTGGGCGGCAAGTCGCCGGTGCTGGTGCTCGACGACGCCGACCTTGCGGCCGCCGCGCGCGCGGTGGCCAACGGCGTATTCTTCAATTCGGGACAGGTGTGCGACGCCGGCACCCGCGCCTACGTGCACCGCAGCGTGTACGACGCCTTCCTCGACGAGCTGATCGCCTACACCGCCACGCTGAAGATCGCCCCAGGCCTGGATCCGGACTGCTTCATCAGCCCGCTGGTATCGGCGCTGCAGAAGGACCGCGTCGTCTCCTACATCGACACTGGCCGGCGTGAGGGAGCCGAGCTCGTCCACGGCGGCCACGCGCTGCAAGGGCCGGGCTACTACGTCGAGCCGACCATCTTCGCCCACTGCCGCAACGACATGAACATCGTCCGCGAGGAGATCTTCGGCCCGGTGCTGGTGACCGCCCCGTTCGACGATATCGACGACGCGCTGGCGCAGGCGAACGATTCGCCGTTTGGCCTGGCCGCCGCGATCTACTCCAACGACCTCGGCCGAGTGCACGGCCTGATCCCGCGCCTTCACGCCGGCTCGGTCTACGTGAACGCGCACAGCACGATAGACCCGGCGATGCCGTTCGGCGGCTTCAAGGAGTCCGGCTTCGGCAAGGACCTCGGCCCGGAACAGCTCGATCACCTGATGGAGACCAAGGCCGTGTGGATCACGCTGCCCTGACAAAGAGGCGGGTACACCGCCCACGGGCAAGCGCATGACAAGACGGACGTTGGCCGAGCCTGGCTCGGCCAACCTTGCCGTCGCGGGCGGCGCGAGATGCGCGCACCTGACGGCACGACAAAGGATACAGAGGAGAAACCGATGAAATCGGGTACGCACACTACGCCTGCGTCTCAGGGACAAGGCGGGCTGGAAATCGAAGGCCATTCGATCGACTTCATTCCGGAACACGAGAGGACCGACAAGCTGTCGACGCAAGGTCCGTTCTGGTTTGTCGGCAACTTCACCTTCTTCACTATGACGATCGGCTTCGTCGGACCGAGCGTGGGCCTGAGTTCGCTGTGGACCACGATCGCCGGCACGCTCGGCATCATGTTCGGCACGCTGTTCATGGCCTTCCACGGCTCGCAGGGGCCTCACCTGGGCCTGCCGCAAATGATCCAGTCGCGCGCGCAGTTCGGCTACCGCGGCGTGGTGCTGGTGCTGCTGGCGACGCTGTTCGTGTTCGCAGGCTTCAACATCGTCAACCTGGTGCTGATGATGCAGGGGCTCAACACGCTGTTCGCGTGGGGACCGATGCAGGTCGGACTGGCGGTGACGGTGCCGGCGACGATCCTCGCCATCCTCGGCCACGACTGGATGCACAAGACCTTCAAGTGGTCGCTGTTCCTGTCGCTGCCGCTGTACGGCATCGTGACGCTGGCGGTGCTGATGGGCTGGATCCAGGACGCGCCTCCGGTGGCCAACGCGCCCGCCACGGCTGCACTGGGTTTCACCTGGATCGGTTTCATCACCCAGTTCGCCGCCGGCGCCAGCTACAACATCGCCTACGCGCCCTACGTGTCGGACTACTCGCGCTATCTGCCGAAGAACACCTCGAGCGGCAAGCTGATCGCGGCCGTCTTCCTCGGCGCCTCGCTGTCCGGCGCGTGGATGATCGCCGTCGGCGGCTGGCTGGGCGAACACCTGCACGCCACCGACGTGCTGGTCGCGCTCCACAGCGTAGGCGCCAGCGTCGCACCGCAACTGGGCACGGTGGTCGTGGCCGTCACCATCATCGCCTTCCTGCCGGTCATCGCGATGAACATCTACAGCGCCAAGCTGACGGCGATCACCGGCGTGGACTCGTTCCGCAAGGTCAAGCCGACGCCCAAGGTGCGCGTCTGGGCCATCCTGTTCGTGGTCTTCCTGCAGCTGGGCGTGGCGATGAGCATCTACACCTCCGGTTCGGGCCTGTCGGTGCTGAACATCTACCTGGTGGTGATGCTGTACTTCCTGGTGCCGTGGACCGCCGTCAACCTGACCGACTACTTCTTCGTGCGCAAGGGCCGCTACGCCATCCCGCACTTCTTCCTGCCGCACGACAACCTCTACGGCCACTGGGGCTGCCGCGGCCTGCTCGCCTACCTGATCGGCTTTGTCACGATGATCCCGTTCTTCACCATCTTCAACGGCCCCAAGGAAGTCTACGTCGGCCCGCTGGCGCGGATGATCGGCAGCGTCGACCTGGCCTGGCTGGTCGGCCTGGTCGTCTCGGGCCTCGCCTACTACCTCTTGTGCCTGACGCTCGACCTCAAGAAGGAAGAAGAGCTCATCCGCCACATCGAAAAGACCACCCCCCAATACACCACGGGAGAAGGCTGGTAAGCGGCCCCGGGCCGCGCCATCCACGGAGAGAAGAATCATGGCAAACGAATTCGACTACATCATCGTCGGCGCCGGTTCCGCCGGCTGCGTGCTGGCCAACCGCCTGACCGAGGACGCGAACGTCTCGGTGCTGGTGCTGGAATTCGGCGGCAGCGACAAGAGCGTCATCATCCAGATGCCGAGCGCGTTCTCGCTGCCGATGAACACCAAGAAGTTCAACTGGCGCTACGAAACCACCCCCGAGCCGCACCTCGACAACCGGCGCCTGCACTGCCCGCGCGGCAAGGTGCTCGGCGGCTCCTCGTCGATCAACGGCCTGGTCTACATCCGCGGCCACGCCTACGACTTCGACGAGTGGGAAGAACTGGGCGCGAAGGGCTGGGGCTACCGCAACTGCCTGCCGTATTTCAAGCGCGCCGAGAGCTACAAGTTCGGCGGCGACGACTACCGCGGCGCCGACGGCCCCCTGAGCACCAACAACGGCAACAATATGCAGAACCCGTTGTATGGCGCCTGGGTGGAAGCCGGCGCAGAGGCCGGCTACATCAAGACCGAGGACTGCAACGGCCACATGCAGGAAGGCTTCGGTGCGATGCACATGACGGTCAAGAACGGCGTGCGCTGGTCCACCGCCAACGCCTATCTGCGCCCGGCGATGCGGCGGCCGAACCTGACCGTCGTCACCCACGCGATGACGCGGCAGATCATCCTGGAAGGCAAGCGCGCGGTCGGCGTCGTCTACGACCAGGGCGGCGTCACCCATACCGTGCGCTGCCGGCGCGAGGTGCTGGTGTCGTCCGGCCCGATCGGCTCGCCGCACCTGTTGCAGCGCTCGGGCATCGGCCCGGCCGAGGTGCTCAAGAAGGCCGGCATCGCCGTCAAGCACGACCTGCCCGGCGTCGGCGAGAACCTGCAGGACCACTCGGAAATCTACATCCAGTACGAATGCAAGGAGCCGGTCACGCTGAACGGCAAGATGGGGCTGTTCGGCAAGATGATGATCGGCCTGCGCTGGCTGCTGTTCAAGGACGGCCTGGGCGCCAGCAACCACTTCGAGGCGGGCGGCTTCATCCGCTCTGAGGTCGGCCTGCGCTGGCCGGACATCCAGTTCCACTTCCTGCCCGCGGCGATGCGCTACGATGGCGACAAGCCGTTCAAGGGCCACGGCTTCATGGTGCTGACCGGGCCGAACAAGCCCAAGAGCCGCGGCCACGTGCGCGCGCTGTCGGCCGACCCCTACGTCCATCCCGAGATCCGCTTCAACTATCTAGAGAGCGAGGAGGATCGCGAGGGCTTCCGCCGCTGTGTGCGGCTGACGCGCGAGATCATCGGCCAGCCGGCGATGGACCGCTACCGCGGCGTCGAGCTGGCGCCGGGGCCTCAGGTTCAGACCGACGACGAGATCGACGCCTTCGTGCGCGCCAACATGGAAAGCACCATGCACCCGTGCGGCTCGTGCCGCATGGGCGAGGACGACATGGCGGTGGTCGATTCGGAACTGCGCGTACGCGGCATAGCCGGGCTGCGCGTGATCGACTCGTCGGTGTTCCCGACCGAGCCGAACGGCAACCTGAACGCGCCGACCATCATGTTGGCCGAGCGCGCCGCCGACCTGGTGCGCGGCAGGCCGCCGCTGCTGCCGTCCGACGCGCCGGTCGGCCTGGCCGCGAACTGGGAGACGCAGCAGCGCAGCCACTCGCCCCGGCGCAAGGTCGCGGCCTGAGGCCGCGAGATGGCCGGGCGCAAGCCCGGCTTTTTTGCGTCCGGCCCCGACCCCAATGGCGCCGGCGCGGCCTCGGCCAACGTCGAGGCTCGAACGCCCGGCCACGAAAAAGCCCCGCCTGAACGGCGGGGCTGCGTGTTGCATGTGTGAAGATGGGAGCGACTCAGCGGCTCTCGGTCTGCAGGCGCGGCTCGGCCGTCTTGCGGTGCATGCCCGTGCCGTAGTAGACCGCGATCAGCAGTACGAGCCAGCCCGGGCCGACGATCAGCGCGACGCGGGTGTCCGGGAAGTAGGTCATCACGCCGATCACAAGCGCGAGGAAGGCCAGCGCGATATACGAGCCGTACGGGAAGAGAGGCATCTTGCTCGGCAGCTCGGCCAGCTCGGCGGCGCTCAGCGTCTTGCGGAAGTTCATCTGCGCCAACAGGATGACCGCCCAGGTCCAGATCGCGCCGAAGGTCGCGATGGCGGTGAACCAGGTGAACACCTCTTCCGGCGCGACGTAGTTGAGCGCGACGCCGATCAAGAGCAGCACGCACGACACCAGCACCGCGGCGTTCGGCACGCCGTTTTTGCCGAGCTTCGCGAACAGCGGATGCGCCTGAGACTGTTCGGACAGATTGAACAGCATGCGGCCGGTGCTGAAGATGCCGCTGTTGCACGACGACAGCGCCGCGGTCAGCACGACGAAGTTGATCAGGCCGGCGGCGGCCGGGATGCCCATCTTCTCGAAGGTCATCACGAACGGGCTGCCCTTGGCGCCGATCTCGTTCCACGGATAGATCGACAGGATCACGAACAGCGCGCCGATATAGAAAATCAAAATCCGCCAGAATACCGAGTCGACCGCGCGCGCGAGCGTTTTCTTCGGGTTCTTCGCTTCGCCGGCGGTCAGGCCGATCATCTCTACGCCCAGATAGGCGAACATCACCATCGGCAGCGCCATCAGCACGCCTTCGAAGCCCTTGGGCATGAAGCCGCCGTGGCTGAACAGGTTGGCGATGCCCAGCGCTTGCCCGTCGTTGGCGAGTCCGAAGAAGATCATCCCGCCGCCCGACACGATCATCAGCACGATGGTGACGATCTTGATCAGCGCGAACCAGAACTCGAACTCACCGTAGGCCTTGACCGCGATGAAGTTGACCGAGCCCATGATCACCAGCGCCGACAGCGCCCAGATCCACGGCGGCACGTCCGGGTACCACATCCCCATATAGACGCCGACCGCGGTGATCTCGGCCATGCAGGTGACGATCCACATGAACCAGTAGGTCCAGCCGGTCAGATAGCCGGTCAGCGGGCCAATATAGTCCTTAGCGTAGCGGCTGAACGAGCCGGCGACCGGGTTATGGATCGCCATCTCGCCGAGCGCGCGCATGATCAGGAAGATGGCGAAGCCGCCGAGCGCGTACGAGATCATGATCGCCGGGCCGGCGAGCTTGATCGCCTTGGCCGAGCCGAGGAACAGGCCGACGCCGATCGCGGCGCCGAGCGCCATCAGGTTGATGTGCCTCTCTTCGAGGCCGCGGTGTAAGGTTTCTTGTTGCGGTGTTTGCTGCATGATTTCTCCCACCCCGGGGCAGCCCTCTGTCGGGGACGCTGTCGGGGGCTTTCTCCAGAAGATGCACGGACCGGACCGCCGGATGAGCGGGCCGGATGAAAGGTCGGGTGGCCTTGTGGGCCGGCGCGACCTGATGGAGTGCGCTAGCGTGACGTGTTCATGGCAAGACTCCTCAGACGGGGGCGAGACGCCGCCGGACGGCGGCCGAGACCGGCCGGGTTCCTGCAGTCGGTCGACGGCAGGCCCTGGCCGATGCGCATGCCCCCTCTGTCCGTTTGCCTGAGAGATTGACGGCGCCGACTCTCGTCGGCGCCTTTCCTTCGGCGAGGCCTACGGGTTGTGCGACGACGTCCCGCGGCCTACTCTCCAGAGTGCCCATCAACGCAACGGTCCTTTTGCCTGAGAGTTTCTGGGGCGATACCCCTTCGGCGCCGCCATTCAAGGCGATCTCTCCCGCTGCGTTCGCTAGGCTGATCGCACTCTAGGAAGCGACGTGCGTTCGCGTCAATCGGCGCCGGCACCGTCTTTATTTTGTGCTTCGCAGCAAAAACAAGCGTTTCAAAATCCAGTTTCCCACGCCGCGACTGAATATTTTCTCGTCATCACCGTTATTGCACCGCAATAGCCGTTTTCAAACACGCGGGTTCCCCCTTGTCTTTTCGCCGAATCATTATGTCGCCCTTTTTTCACACCCCGCCGAAATCCCCGCCTGACGGGCGTTTCCGTCCCCGGTAAAACCCTTAATCATTTACCCTCTGCGCGATTTTTATATTTCTTTCGGGCCCCGATTTTTTACGACTTGGCCGGTTGACATTCAAAAACCGATTAATTAAATTGCCAATCAGCTTATGTGACGCAGCGGGAGAGATCGCCTTGAATGGCGGCGCCGAAGGGGTATCGCCCCAGAAACTCTCAGGCAAAAGGACTGCCGCGTCGACGAGCTCTCTGGAGAGAAGGCACCGAGGCCGTCCATCGTGGACACGCCAGGCCCGGTCGCCTCGCCGAAGGAAGGCGATGGGTCTCACCCCGTCACCGTAATCTCTCAGGCAAACGGACAGAGGGGGCGCCAACCGACGTCAAGTCAAGTGCGCGCCCGCGTTCCGGATGCCCTTCCCCGCATTCGCCCGCTCCGTCTTCTTGACCGTGACGTCGGATTCATCCGCACTTCACCCGTCAGGAGAGAGACATGAGCGACATCAAATTCACCGAATCCCACGAATGGCTGCGCAGCGAGGCTGACGGCACCGCGACCGTCGGCATCACCGGCTTCGCGCAGGAACAGCTCGGCGACATCGTATTCGTGCAGCTGCCGAAGGTCGGCGAGCGTTTCGCCGCCGGCGACGAGGCGGCGACGATCGAATCGGTGAAGGCCGCCGGCGAGATCAAGATCCCGGTCGCCGGCACCATCGTCGAGGTGAACGCCGCGCTCGAAGGCGAGCCGTCTCTCGTCAACGACGCACCGCTTTCTGACGGCTGGTTCTTCAAGGTCAAGCTCGACGACGCAGAGGAGCTTGCCGGTCTCCTGACCGAAACCGCCTACCAGCAACTGGTCGGCGACCTCGCCTGATCCCGGGAGACCGCCATGAGCCAGCAACCCTACGCCGCACTGACCGAGCGCGAACTGTTCCAGCGCCGCCACATCGGCCCCGATACAAGCGAAAAAGAAGCGATGTTGGCCGAGCTTGACGTCGCGTCGGTCGACGAACTGATGAACCAGGTCGTGCCAGCAAGCATCCGCCTCGCCAAGCCGCTCGACCTGCCGGAAGGCTGCACCGAAGCCGAGGCGCTGACGCGCCTGGCCAAGATCGCCGGGCGCAACAAGGTGTTCAAGTCCTTCATCGGCATGGGCTACTACGATACCCACACGCCGCCGGTGATCCTGCGCAACGTGTTCGAAAACCCGGCGTGGTACACCGCGTACACGCCGTACCAGCCGGAGATCTCGCAGGGCCGGCTCGAGGCGCTGCTGAACTTCCAGACCATGGTCACCGACCTGACCGGCCTTCAGATCGCCAACGCGTCGATGCTCGACGAGGCGACCGCCGCGGCCGAGGCGATGACCTTCTGCCAGCGCCTGTCCAAGTCGAAGAGCAAGGTGTTCTTCGTCGCGCGCGACTGTCACCCGCAGACCATAGAAGTCATCCGCACCCGCGCCGAACCGCTGGGCATCGAGGTCGTCGTCGGCGACCCGCGCCGCGACCTCGCCGGCTTCGAAGCCTTCGGCGTGCTGCTCCAGTATCCGGGCTCGCACGGCGACCTGATCGACTACCGCTCCGTCACCGAGACCGCGCACGCCAACGGCGCGCTGGTCGTCGTCGCCGCCGACCTGCTGGCGCTGACGCTGTTGACCCCGCCGGGCGAATTCGGCGCCGACGTCGCGGTCGGCACCACGCAACGCTTCGGCGTGCCGATAGGCTTCGGCGGCCCGCACGCCGGTTACTTCGCGACGCGCGACGAGTTCAAGCGCACGATGCCGGGTCGCCTCGTCGGCGTATCGGTCGACAGCCATGGAAGACAAGCACTGCGCCTGGCGATGCAGACGCGCGAGCAGCACATCCGCCGCGAAAAGGCGACCAGCAACATCTGCACGGCGCAGGCCTTGCTCGCGATCATCGCCGGCCTCTACGCCGCCTACCACGGGCCGGAAGGGCTGAAGACGATCGCGCGCCGCGTGCACCGGCTGACCGCGACCTTGGCCGAGGGCCTGCGCCGCCTCGGCTTCAGCGTGCCGACCGAATCCTTCTTCGACACCGTCACCGTCGACACCGGCAAGCACACCGCGGTGCTGCACTCGCTCGCGCGTGCGCACTCTATCAACCTGCGCCAGGTCGACGGCACCCGCGTCGGCGTCTCTTTTGACGAGACGACCACCGCCGACGACGTGCAGGCGCTGTGGTCGATCTTCGCGATGGGCAATACGACGCCGTCGTTTGCCGAGGTCGAGGCGAGCGTGTCCGACGCGATTCCCGCGCAACTCGCGCGCAGCGGCGACTTCCTGACCCACCCGGTGTTCCATCTCTACCGCTCGGAAACCGAGATGCTGCGCTACCTGCGCCGTCTCGCAGACAAGGACCTCGCGCTCGATAGGACGATGATCCCGCTCGGTTCGTGCACGATGAAGCTGAACGCGACGACCGAGATGATCCCGGTGACCTGGCCCGAGTTCGGCAGGCTGCACCCGTTCGCGCCGCTCGAGCAGACCGCCGGCTATCGCGAACTGACGCGTGAACTCGAGGCGATGCTGTGCGCGGTGACCGGCTACGACGCGGTGTCGCTGCAGCCTAACGCCGGTTCGCAGGGCGAATACGCCGGCCTGCTCGCGATCCGCGCCTACCACGCCAGCCGCGGCGAGTCGCAGCGCGACGTCTGCCTGATCCCGTCGTCGGCGCACGGCACCAACCCGGCTTCCGCGCAGATGGTGAACATGAAGGTGGTCGTCGTCGCTTGCGACGACGCCGGTAACGTCGACGTCGAAGACCTCAAGGCCAAGGCCGAGCAGCACAGCGACAGGCTCGCCGCGATCATGATCACCTACCCGTCGACGCACGGCGTGTTCGAGGAGCGCGTGCGCGAGGTGTGCGACGTGGTCCACGCGCACGGCGGCCAGGTCTACATCGACGGCGCCAACATGAACGCGCTGGTGGGCCTCGCCCAACCCGGCCAGTTCGGCGGCGACGTGTCGCACCTGAACCTGCACAAGACCTTCTGCATCCCGCACGGCGGCGGCGGCCCGGGCGTCGGCCCGATCGGCGTGAAGTCGCATTTGGCGCCGTTCCTGCCCGGCCACAAGGCCGGCGAGTTGTCCGGCGGCGGCGCGGTGTCGGCCGCGCCGTTCGGCAGCGCGAGCATCCTGCCGATCACCTGGACCTATATCACGCTGATGGGCGCTCAAGGGCTCAAGCGCGCGACCGAGACGGCGATCCTCAACGCCAACTACATCGCCGCCAAGCTCGCGCCGCACTACCCGATCCTCTATAGCGGGCCTAACGGCCGCGTCGCGCACGAGTGCATCGTCGACCTCAGGCCAATCAAGGACGCGACCGGCATCTCCGGCGAGGATGTTGCCAAGCGGCTGATCGACTTCGGCTTCCACGCGCCGACGATGTCGTTCCCGGTCGCCGGCACCCTGATGATCGAACCGACCGAGTCGGAATCGAAGGTCGAGATCGACCGCTTCATCGAGGCGATGGTGACGATCCGCGACGAGATCCGCGCGATCGAACAGGGAGCGCTCGATAGAGACGACAACCCGCTGAAACACGCGCCGCATACCGCGGCCGCGCTGGTAGGCGAGTGGGGCCATTCCTATTCGAGAGAGCAGGCGGTGTTCCCGCGCGGGCTCGAGCGCGACCACGGCACCAAGTACTGGCCGCCGGTAGGCCGCGTCGACAACGTCTACGGCGACAGGAATCTTGTCTGCAGCTGCCCGCCGCTGTCGGCCTACGAAGACTGAAAACGCGCCAGGCTCGGCCAACCTTTTACCATCCCCAAGGTTGGCCGAGCCCGGGCCGCATCCCCACAAAGGAGAGAAGAATGTTCAATAAAGACATGCAGATCGCCGGTTTCGACGACGCGCTGTGGCAGGCGATGGAAGGCGAACGCCTGCGCCAGGAAGACCACATCGAGCTGATCGCGTCGGAAAACTACGCGAGCCCGCGCGTGATCCAGGCGCAGGGTTCGGTGCTGACCAACAAGTACGCCGAGGGCTACCCGAGCAAGCGCTACTACGGCGGCTGCGAACATGTAGACGTGGTAGAGCAGCTCGCTATAGACCGCGCCAAGCAACTGTTCGGCGCCGACTACGCGAACGTGCAGCCTCATTCCGGAAGCCAGGCCAACGCCGCCGTCTACATGGCGCTGATCCAGCCGCACGACGTGGTGCTCGGCATGAGCCTCGCGCACGGCGGCCACCTGACCCACGGCGCGTCGGTCAACTTCTCGGGCAAGATTTATAAAGCGGTCCAGTACGGCATCGACAAGGCCGGCCTGATCGACTACGAAGAGGTCGAAAAACTCGCGCTCGAACACCAGCCGAAGCTGATCGTCGCCGGCTTCTCGGCCTATTCGCGTGTGATCGACTGGGCGCGCTTCCGCGCGATCGCCGACAAGGTCGGCGCCTACCTGCTCGTCGACATGGCGCACGTCGCCGGCCTCGTCGCCGCGGGCCTCTACCCTAACCCGCTGCCGTTCGCCGACGTGGTGACCACCACCACGCACAAGACGCTGCGCGGCCCGCGCGGCGGCCTGATCCTCGCGAAGTCCAACCCCGAGATCGAGAAGAAGCTGAACTCTATCGTCTTCCCAGGCATCCAGGGCGGCCCGCTGATGCACGTGATCGCCGCCAAGGCCGTCGCGTTCCAGGAGGCGCTGCAGCCCGGGTTCAAGGCGTACCAGCAGCAGGTGATCGCCAACGCGCGCGCGATGGCGGCGGTATTTCTCGAGCGCGGTTATGACATCGTGTCGGGCGGCACCGACAACCACCTGTTCCTGCTGTCGCTGATCCGCCAGGGGCTTACCGGCAAGGCGGCCGACGCCGCGCTCGGCGCCGCGCACATCACCGTCAACAAGAACGCGGTGCCTGACGACCCGCAATCGCCGTTCGTGACGAGCGGCATCCGCATCGGCACGCCGGCGGCGACCACGCGCGGCTTCAAGGAACCGGAAGTGCGCGCGATCGCCGGCTGGATCTGCGACATCCTCGCCGATATAGAAAATCCGGAAGTCATCGCGCGGGTGCGCCGCCAGGTCGCCGAGCTGTGCGCGGCCTTCCCAGTGTACGGCAAGTAAACGTAAGGAGGCGCGCATCATGGCCATCAGCGTATTTGATTTGTTCAAGATCGGGATCGGGCCGTCGAGCTCGCATACCGTCGGGCCGATGCGCGCCGCCGCGCGCTTCGCGCGAGGGTTGGCCGAGCACGGCCTGCTCGAGAAAACGGCCGCGGTGAAGTCCGAGCTGTTCGGCTCGCTCGGCGCGACCGGGCGCGGCCACGGCTCCGACGTCGCGGTGCTCTTGGGGCTGGAGGGCGAGGAGCCGGACACGGTAGACACCGACAGCGTCGAACCAAGAGTCGCGGCGATCCGCGCGGCCGGCGAGATGAAGCTGCTCGGCAGACATCGCATCGTGTTCAGGGAAAAGGAACACCTGATCCTCTACCGCCGCGAGACGCTGCCCTTTCACCCTAACGGCATGCGCTTCACCGCGCTCGACGCGGACGGCGAGGAGTTGGCGAGCAAGGTCTACTACTCGGTAGGCGGCGGTTTCGTCGTCAACGAGGAGGCGGCCGGCGCCGACCGCATCGTGCCCGATTCGACTTCTCTGCCCTACCCGTTCAAGTCGGGCAAGGCGCTGCTCGAACAGTGCGAGCAGCACGGGCTGTCGATCAGCCAGCTGATGCTCGAAAACGAGAAGGTGTGGCGCACCGAAGCCGAGATCCGCGCCGGGCTGCTCGCGATCTGGGACGTGATGCAGGCCTGCGTGCGCCGTGGTTCCGAGCGCGAGGGCATCATGCCGGGCGGCCTGAAGGTCAAGCGCCGGGCGGCCGAGCTGTATAGAAAGTTATCCAGCCAGCCCGAAGCCGCGCTGCGCGACCCGCTGACCATCCTCGACTGGATCAGCTTCTACGCGCTCGCGGTCAACGAGGAGAACGCCACCGGCGGCCGCGTCGTCACCGCGCCGACCAACGGCGCGGCCGGCATCATCCCGGCGGTGCTGCACTACTACACCCGCTTCGTCCCGACCGCCAACGACGATGGCGTGGTGCGCTTCCTGCTTACCGCCGCCGCGATCGGCATCCTGTACAAGGAGAACGCGTCGATCTCGGGCGCCGAGGTCGGCTGCCAGGGCGAGGTCGGCGTCGCGTGCTCGATGGCGGCCGGCGCGCTGGCCGAGGTGCTCGGCGGCAGCGTTCGCCAGGCAGAGAACGCTGCCGAGATCGGCATGGAACACAACCTCGGCCTGACCTGCGACCCGGTAGGGGGACTCGTCCAGGTGCCGTGCATCGAGCGCAACGCGATGGCGTCGGTAAAAGCCGTGAACGCCGCGCGCATGGCCTTGAAGGGCGACGGCAGCCACTTCATCTCGCTCGACAAGGTGATCCGCACCATGCGCGACACCGGCGCCGACATGAAGACCAAGTACAAGGAAACCTCGCGCGGCGGCCTCGCCGTCAACGTGATCGAATGCTAAAGGACAAACAATGAACGCACCGCTGAACCACACCCCGCTCTACGACCTGCACGTGGAGCTTGGCGCCAAGATGGTCCCGTTCGCCGGCTACGCGATGCCGGTACAGTATCCGCTAGGGATTTTGAAGGAACACCAGCACACCCGTCTGCAGGCCGGCCTGTTCGACGTGTCGCACATGGGCCAGGTCAAGCTGATCGGCCCTGATGCCGCGGCGGCTCTGGAAACCCTGGTCCCGGTAGACATCCAGGACCTGCCTACAGGCATGCAGCGCTACGCGCTGTTCACCGACGAGAACGGCGCCATCCTCGACGACCTGATGGTGTCGAACTTCGGCGATTGCCTGTACGTCGTCGTCAACGCCGCGTGCAAGGAGCAGGACATCGCCCATATGAAAAAGCACCTCGGCTGCGAGGTAGTGGAGCTCTCCGACCGCGCGCTGCTGGCGCTGCAGGGCCCTTCCGCCGCTGCGGTGCTGGCGCGGCTGTCGCCGGCGGTGGCCGAGCTGAAATTCATGCAGAACGCACAGCTCGAACTGGCCGGCGTGCTGTGCTACGTCAGCCGCTCGGGCTACACCGGCGAAGACGGCTACGAGATCTCGGTGCCGGCCGACAAGGCCGAACAGCTGGCCCGGCTGCTGTTGGCCGAGCCGGAAGTCGAGGCGATCGGCCTCGGCGCGCGCGACTCGCTGCGCCTCGAAGCCGGGCTGTGCCTGTACGGCCACGACATCGACAAGGCGACGACGCCGATCGAGGGCAGCCTCTTGTGGGCGATCTCTAAGAACCGCCGCCCCGGCGGCGAGCGCGAAGGCGGCTACCCGGGCGCCGACGTGGTCGCGCGCCAGATCGCCGACGGCGTCGAGAAGAAACGCGTCGGCTTCGTCGTCAAGGACAAGGTGCCGGTGCGCGAAGGCGCCGAGATCACCGACGAAAACGGCAACGTGATCGGCAAGGTCACCAGCGGCGGCTTCGGCCCGAGCTTCGCAGGCCCGGTCGGCATGGGCTACGTCGGTATCGAGCATGCGGCGGCCGGCACCGCGCTGTTCGCGATCGTGCGCGGCAAGCCGATTTCTATCGAGGTCGCCAAGACCCCGTTCGTGCCGCAGCGCTACTACAGGGGCTAAAAGACATGGCCGACGTCGCAGTCAAGCCCGCGAAACTGGAGGCCCCGATGAAAACAGGTGTCAAGCTGTCGGCCGCCGAGAAGGTCGCGCGCATCCCGGTGAAGATCGCGCCGACCGAGCGCAGCGAAATGCTGCGCAAACCGGAGTGGATCCGCGCCGCGTTTCCCGGCAGCAAGGAAGTATTGGAACTGAAGAAGACGCTGCGCGAGCACCAGCTCGTCACCGTCTGCGAGGAGGCGAGCTGCCCGAACTTGGGCGAGTGCTTCAGCCACGGCACCGCGACCTTCATGATCATGGGCGACATCTGCACGCGCCGTTGCCCGTTCTGCGACGTCGGCCACGGCCGGCCTAACCCGCTCGACGCCGACGAGCCGCAAAGGTTGGCCGAGACCATCGCCGCGATGAAGCTGAAGTACGTGGTGATCACGTCGGTAGACAGGGACGACCTGCGCGACGGCGGCGCGGCGCACTTCGCCGCCTGTATCGCCGAAACGCGGCGCTTGAGCCCGAACATCAAGGTCGAGACGCTGGTGCCCGATTTCCGCGGCAGGATGGCGATCGCGCTCGAGACCTTGGCCGAGGTGCCGCCCGACGTGTTCAACCACAACCTCGAGACAGTGCCGCGCCTGTACCGCGAGGCGCGCCCGGGTTCCGACTACGCGCATTCGCTCGCCCTCTTGGAAGCGTTCAAGGCCGAACGGCCGGATGTGCCTACCAAGTCGGGGCTGATGCTGGGCCTCGGGGAAACCAACGACGAGATCGTAGACGTGATGCGCGACTTGAGAGTCCACCAGGTAGACATGCTGACGCTAGGCCAGTACCTGCAGCCGAGCCGCCACCACCTGCCGGTCAAGCGCTTTGTCACGCCTTCTGAGTTCGCGTCCCTGCGCGAGACGGCGCTGGCGATGGGTTTTTCCCAGGTCGCCGCCGGGCCGATGGTCAGATCGAGCTACCACGCCGACCTGCAGGCCCGTGGCGAGATCGTCGCCTGAGCCTTATCCACGCAAGATGAGACGGCGCACCCCGCCGCAACACTATCCATCCAAGACCGGGCGGCGTGATCCGCCGCCCGTAAAGGAGGCCACCATGTTCCAGACCGAACACACCGCCTACATCTTGACTTTGTCGTGCCCGAGCGGCCCCGGCCAGGTCGCCGCCGTGTCGGGCTTTCTCGACGCGCGCGGCGGCTATATCGACGAGCTGTCGGTATTCGACGACGACATCGCCAAGCGTTTCTTCGTGCGTTGCCGTTTCCACGCCAAGAGCGCCGACGAAGAACGCCTGGCGCGGCTGCGCAGCGAGTTCGCAGACGTCGCGTCGCGTTTCTCGATGCAGTGGCAGCTGCACGACGCGGCGGCGCGCACCAAGACCCTGATCCTCGTCTCCAGCCTCGACCACTGCCTGAACGACCTGCTCTACCGCTGGAAGATGGGCGAGTTGCCGATAGACATCACCGGCGTCGTGTCGAATCACGCCAAGCTCGAGCCCTTGGCGGCGGCGCACGGTCTGCCTTACCACCACCTGCCGGTCGGCAGCGAGAACCGCGCGCAGCAGGAGGCGAAGCTCGAGGCGCTGATCGAATCGACCGGCAGCGAACTCGTCGTGCTCGCGCGCTATATGCAGATCCTGTCGCCGGGCCTCGCCGACCGGCTCAAGGGCCGCGCGATCAACATCCACCACTCGTTCCTGCCCGGCTTCAAGGGCGCCAAGCCCTACCATCAGGCTTACGACCGCGGCGTGAAGCTGATCGGCGCGACCGCGCACTACGTGACCAATGATCTGGATGAAGGCCCGATCATCGAGCAGGTGGTCGAGCGCGTCGACCACACGCACCGTCCCGAACAGCTGATGGCGACCGGCCGCGACATGGAATGCCTCGCGCTGTCGCGTGCGGTCAAGTATCACACCGAACACCGGGTCTTCCTGAACGGCGACCGCACCGTGGTGTTCCGCTAAGGGTGACGAAATGACACTGCCGATCAGCATCGAACTCTACCCGGGCATCAACCCGGCCGGCGCGGCGAGGTCGGCCGAGCTCGCGTCAAGGCTCGCGCCGCTGGCGCCGGCCTTCGTGTCGGTCACCGACGGCGCCGGCGGCATCAGCCGCGCCGCGGGCCTCGCGCTCTCCGACGCGCTTAACGCGCAAGGTTTCGCCGTCGCGCCTCACCTGTCGACGGCCGGCCTCGACCAGGCGACCGCGACCGAAAGGTTGGCCGAGTTTTCGGACAGGAAAGCGAAGACGCTGTTCGCGCTCAGGGGCGACACGCCGTCCGGCATGGGCGAGCGCGGCGACTTCCGCTACGCGAGCGATCTGGTGCGCTTCATGCGCGAGACTTTGGGCGATGGCCCCGACATCCTCGTCGCCGCCTACCCCGAGGTGCACCCGCAGGCAAAGAGCGCGCACACCGACCTCGCCGCGCTGAAGGCCAAGCAGGACGCCGGCGCGACCGGCGCGGTCACGCAGTATTTCTACAACGCAGACGCCTACCGCTACTTCGCCGACGCGGCGGTCCGTGCCGGCGTCACGCTGCCCATCGTGCCGGGCGTGCTGCCGTTGACGCGCGTATCGATGGCGAGGTTGGCCGAGGTACGCGGCGTCGAGCTGCCGCGCTGGATGAAACGCGCGCTCGACGCCTGCCACGGCGACGCGGCCGCGCTCGCAAGCTTCGGCCGCGAGGTCGGCGCGCGGCTCGTCTCGCAGCTGATCGCCGCAGGCGCGCCGGGCGTGCACTTCTTCGCGCCGGGCGCGGCCGAGATCGAGATGGCCAGCCTCATCCTCGCCGACACGGGCCTCACGCCGCCGAAGGCGGCGTAGACGGGCTCATTGGCGGAAAGGGCTCCACCACGGCGAGCTCGACGAGCCGGTCGAGCCGGGGGACGAACTGGGGGGCGGGGCCGACGCCGCCGGCGGTGCCGCAGAAGGCGGCGGCGTATTCGGCAGATTGGGAAGCTGGGTCGCGCCGGCGTCGGCGGGGATCTCGGGCGGACGCGCGCCGGCCAGGTCGTTCCGCCTCATCGCCTCGCCGGCGACCTGATCCGATCCGTCCGCCTTGTCGCGCTTGCCCACCGTCTCGGCGTCGAGTGCGTCGGATTCGACCGCGGCGATCGCGCTGAAACGGCTCTCGAACGCCACCGGGCCGACCGCGTCGCGCGTCTGCCGGCCGGTGCTGCTCGCCTGGTTTCCGCTGCGCCGGCGCCCCGCATCGTCCGCCGCGCCGATCGAATCGCTCGCCGCCGCCCAACCGAACTGGACGCGGTAGCGCTTGTTCGCATCGGCCGGCCGGAACTCGACGCGCAGCGTGTTCGCGCCGCGCTTGAGCTTCTCTCCCAGCGACGACACCGGCAGGCTGAGCGACGGCGCGACGCCGCCGCCGTCGGCCAGCACCGACGCCTTCGCGAGCTTCCGCTCGGAATGCAGCGCGCCGTTGACGTAGATGCGCGCCGTCCCCGGCATCACCTCGATCTTGCCCGCCTCGTTCTCGGCGCCGACGAACGGGGTGAACTTGAATTCCATGTTCACCTCCGCCTGCGCCAGCGCCGACGCGCCGAGCAGCAGCGCCATCGCGACTTTCTTCATGATCCGGCCCTCCCCAGGGTAGAAACAGGGCCGGAAAACGCCGGCCACTGTTCTCAATCTAGCAAGCCAAAACGGAAGCCGCGGGGGAATAAGGGTACGAGCGCGGCCGCGGCCGCGGCCTCCCCCTCCCCCCTCAAAAACCAAAACGCCCACCAGCGGCGAGCGTTCATCAGCAGTCATCAACGTTGGCCGAGCGGTCAGGGCTCGGCCAACCTTAGACTTATTTCATCGTCGGCATCACGAACTCGGCGCCCGAGCGGATAGACTGCGGCCAGCGCTCGGTGACGGTCTTCAGACGCGTGTAGAAGCGTATCCCCTCCATGCCGTACGCGTGGTGGTCGCCGAACAGCGACGCCTTCCAGCCGCCGAAGCTCATGAACGCCATCGGCACCGGGATCGGCACGTTGACGCCGACCATGCCGACCTGGATGCGGTGCACGAAGTCGCGCGCCGCGTCGCCGTCACGGGTGAAGATCGCGGTGCCGTTGCCGAACGCGTGGTCGTTCACCAGCTTCACCGCCTCGTCGTAGCGCTTCGCGCGCACGACGGCGAGCACCGGGCCGAAGATTTCCTCCTGGTAGATCTTCATCTCGGGGGTCACGTTATCGAACAGGCAGCCGCCGAGGAAAAAGCCGGTCTCGCCGCCGGAAACCTTCAGATCACGGCCGTCTACGACGAGTTTCGCGCCTTCCTGCACGCCGGCGTCGACGTAGGACTTGACCTTGTCGCGGTGTTCGCGCGTGACCAGAGGCCCCATCTCGGCGCCTTCCGCGTCCCACGCGGCGATCTTGAGGTCGCGCACCTTGGGCGCGAGCCGGGCTATCAGCGCGTCGGCGGTGTCGTCGCCGACCGCGACGGCGACCGAGATCGCCATGCAGCGCTCGCCCGCCGACCCGTACGCGGCGCCCATCAGCGCGTCGACCGCCTGGTCGAGGTCGGCGTCGGGCATCACCACCATGTGGTTCTTCGCGCCGCCGAGCGCCTGCACGCGCTTGCCGTGCGCCGTGCCGACCGTATAGATGTGGCGCGCGATCGGCGTAGAGCCGACGAAGCTGACCGCCTGGATGTCCGGGTGTTTGAGGATGGCGTCGACCGTGTCCTTGTCGCCGTTGACGACGTTGAACACGCCGTCGGGCAGGCCCGCCTCCTTAAGCAGCCGCGCGATGATCAGCGACGCCGACGGCACCTTCTCGGACGGCTTCAGGATGAAGCAGTTGCCGGCGGCGAGCGCTATAGGGAACATCCACATCGGCACCATCGCCGGGAAGTTGAACGGCGTGACGCCGGCGACGACGCCGAGCGGCTGGCGCAGCGAGTAGCTGTCGACCCCGGTGCCGACGTTCTCGCACATCTCGCCCTTCAACAGATGCGGCGCCCCGCACGCGAACTCGACGACCTCGATGCCACGCGTCAGCTCGCCGCGCGCGTCGTCACGGACCTTGCCGTGCTCGCGCGAGATCGCCTCGACGATCTCGTCGGCGTGCGCCTCGAGCAGTTCCTTGAACTTGAACATCACACGCGCGCGGCGCAGCGCCGGCGTCGCGGCCCACGCCGGGAAGGCGGCCTTGGCCGATGCGACCGCGGCGTCGAGTTCTTCGCTGCTCGCGAGCGGCAGCTCGGCGCTGACTTCGCCGAGCGCCGGGTTGTAGACGGGGGCGTAGCGGCCGGAAGCGCCTTGCTTGGCCTCGCCGTGGATCCAGTGATTCAGTTTGGCAACCATGATTCAGTCCTGGTGATTTGATCGGAATTCGGTTCAGCCGGCGGCGCGGATCGAGTCGGCGAGCACGTCGGCCATGCGGGTGACTTCATCCGGCGTCGAGATCATCGGCGGGCCCATCGCGATGATGTCGCCGGTGAAGCGGAACAGCACGCCGCGCTTCAAGGCTTCCTCGAACACCCTGAGCGCGCGCCAGCCCGGCTTGCCTTCGACAGGCGCGAACTCGACCGCGGCGGCGAGCTGGCAGTTGCGGATGTCGATCACGTTAGGCTCGCCCTTCAGGCCGTGCACCGCCTCCTCGAGCACGCGGCTTAGGTCGTTGGCGCGCGCGTAGATGCCCTCTTCCTCGATCACGTCTAGCGTCGCGTGTGCGGCGGCGACCGCGAGCGGGTGGCCCGAATACGTATAGCCGTGGAAGAACTCGACCGCGTGCTCGGGGCCAGTCATGAAGGCGTCGTAGATTTCGTCGGTGACGATGACGCCGCCCATCGGCACCATGCCGTTGTTCACGCCCTTGGCGAAGGTGATCAGGTCGGGCTTCACGTCGTAGTGCTGCGCGGCGAACGGCGCGCCCATGCGGCCGAAACCGCAGATCACCTCGTCGAAGATCAAGAGGATGCCGTACTGCGTGCACAGCTCGCGCAGCCGCTTCAGATAACCCTTAGGCGGCACGATCACGCCGGCCGAGCCCTGCATCGGCTCGACGATCACCGCGGCGATCGTCGACGCGTCGTGCAGCTGCACGAGGCGGATCAGCTCGTCGGCCAAGTGCGCGCCCCACTCGGGCTCGCCCTTCGAGAACGCCATCTTTTCGAGCTTGTGCGTGTGCGGCAGGTGGTCGACACCGGCAAGCATGCTCGCCGAGTACATCTTGCGGTTGGCGACCATGCCGCCGACCGAGATGCCGGCGAAGCCGACGCCGTGGTAGCCCTTCTCCCTGCCGATCAGCCGCGTGCGCGCCGCGTCGCCACGGATGCGGTGATAGGCCAGCGCGATCTTCAGCGCGGTGTCGACCGCCTCCGAGCCCGAGTTGCAGAAGAACACCTTGGAGAAACCATCGGGCGCCGTGTCGGCGATGCGCTCGGCCAACCTGAACGCCGGCGCGTGGCCCATCTGGAACGCGGTGCTGTAGTCGAGCGTGTCGAGCTGCTTCTTCACCGCGTCGACGATCTTCGGGTGGCGATGGCCGAGGCCGCAGCACCACAGGCCGGACAAGCCGTCGTAGAGCTTATGGCCGTCCTCGGTCCAGTAGTAGGCGCCCTCGGCGCGCGCGAGGATGCGCCGCTCGGGGTGCGCCTCGAAGTAGCGCTTGGCGGTGAACGGCATCCAGTAGGCGTCGAGATTCAGGTCTTCTATGGCCATGATGAGCTCCGTCTAGGTCTGTACTGCTCGCTGTATTGGTGACATTGGGCAAGACAACTTGCCGGCACGGTCAGTATTGGCGACGATGAGATCGAAAAACAGATACATGGCGGCGCTTCTTGCGGCTGCCTGTACTGCACGATAACCCGGTACGGTTTGCCCCATGCTCACGCTCGACAAGGATTCATCGACCTCGCTCACCGAACAGATCGTCGCCGGCGTCGCCCAGCGCATCGGCCGCGGCCTCTTGCCGGCAGGCAGCCGGCTGCCGTCGGTACGCGCGCTCGCCAAGACGCTAGGCGTGAGCCCGTTCACCGTCGCCGAGGCATACAACCGGCTGTCGGCGCAGGGCTGGATAGCGGCCAAGCCGGCGCGCGGCTACTACGTGCTCGCCAAGTCGCGCCCGGTCGCCGCACCGGCCTTGCGTGCGCCGGTCGACGAGGCTTGGCTGATCCGCCGCGTGTACGAGGACGAGGCGCTGACGCTGCCGGCCGGCGGCGGCTGGCTGCCGGGCGACTGGCTGTACGAGGAAGGCGTGCGCGGCGCGTTAAGGCAACTGGCGCGCGGCCCGGCCGAACGGCTCGTGCGCTACGGCCACCCGCAGGGCCTGACCGCGCTGCGCGAACACCTCGAGTGGCAGCTTGCGCTGCGCGGCATCGAGGCGCCGGCCGCGCAGATCGTGCTGACCCACGGCGCGAGCCAGGGGCTCGACCTGGCAATAAGGCTGATCGCGCGCCCCGGCGACGCGGTGCTGGTAGAAACGCCCGGCTACTCGAACCTGTTGACCGCGCTGCGCCACCACGGCGTGCGGCTGTTGCCGGTGCCGCGCACCGCCGCCGGCCCCGATCCGGAGGTGTTGGCGACGTTGGCCGAGCTCCACCGCCCGGTCGCCTTCTTCACCAACACGCAGCTGCACAACCCGACCGGCACCCGCACCAGCCCGGCGACCGCGTTTAGGCTGTTGCAGTTGGCCGAGCGCTTCGACTTCACCATCGTCGAGGACGACCCGTTCGCGGAACTGGCGATGCCTTCCGGGCCGACGCTCGCGAGCCTCGACGCCTTGAAGCGCGTGATCTACCTGGGGAGTTTCTCGAAGACGATCTCGCCGGCGCTGCGCGTCGGCTTCCTCGCGGCGAACCCCAACACCGTCGCGGCGGCGAGCCAGCTGAAGATGGCCGGCGGGTTGACGAGTTCCTTGCTCAACGAGGCGGCGACGCTCGCCATCGTCACCGACGGCCACTACCGCGCGCATCTCGAGCGCCTGCGCGAAAGCCTGGCCGAGGCGCAGCGGCGCGTCGCCGACGCCCTCGAAGCGCTCGGCTGGCGCGTGTTCCACCGTCCAAGCGGCGGTCTGTTCCTGTGGGCGGCGGCGCCCGAGGGGATCGATAGCAAAACCCTCACCGACGCGGCCGCCAAGGCCGGTATCGCGCTCGCGCCCGGCGCCTTCTACCAGTGCGAGGAAAACCCCGAGCCCGGCTGGTTCCGCTTCAACGTCGCGTGGTCCCTTGATGCGCGACTGTTCGACTTCCTCGCCGACCACGCGCCACGGTAAGGCGACCCACCCGCTCCCCTACCGGCGGGCTTATCGAGTCGTCGCAGCCCCGCCGAGCGCGACGGCAGGCTCAATTTAGAGACACATCGGGGCTCTCCATCCCCACTCCCTTCCCAGGCCAGTGGCCGATCCAGCCCTCAGCCGGACATCGCTTTCCCATCGCTTTCCCATCACTCCGCCACCACTTGCTGCCGGCCCCCCGAGAGTGTCTCGCCGGCGTGACAAATTCGGCCCTCTCGCCGTGACCTAAAAAATAAAAACCCAAACAAATCAACAACCTAAAAACATGGCACGGGAACTGCATAAGGGGAGGCACACCGAAACCCCGAGGCTCCCATGCTCACCATCCGCTCCATCACAACGCGTACCGCCCTGCTGATCGGCCTTGGCATCGGCCTTCCGGCTCAGGCATGGAGCGGCCCGGGCAGCAACGACGACCAGGAAATCCTGATTTCGCGTCCCGTGGATCCGCGCCCCGCCTACCGCCCCGACCTCCCCAAGTCGCCGCATACGACCGGCATGGAGGTGTCGCAGGAAGAGGTCATCAACGAGGCCTTGGCCGGGGTGCGGGCATTTAAAGACGAATCGATGCTGTCGGGCCAAATCGTGCCCCCCTTCGCATCGGGAGGCGGCAGCCTCGTCGGCAGCGCCGACGCGGTTACCGGCAGCATGGCAGCCAGCGGGCTGATCGGCGGCAACGGCGGCGGTTCCGGCGGAGCCACCGCCGGAGTCGGCCAGACCATCGACCGGGCCTTCTCCCCGCTGAGCGGCCTTAACCGCTGAGCCGGCAAGCCGCACAAGACAGGAAGATGCTTCATGAAACTTCGAGCCTGCTATATCGCACTCTGCCTCAGCCTGCCGGCGATGGCGGACGACCTGTCCCTGATCCGGGACAGCGGCGACGATTCAAACGGCGTGCTGTCGGTCAACCAGGCCGCCGGCGAGCAAAACCAGCAAGCCAACCTGCGCGCGCTGGCCATCGGCGACCAAACCTCCCGGGCCTCCTTGACGCTGTCGCAGGGGCTAGCCGGAGCCGGTCCGCAAGCCCCGGAACGGCAAGCGAGCGCAAGCATCGACGGCGCTTCATTTGCCGGCTTCAGCGGCATGCTCGGCGTCAACCAGACGAGCGGTTACGCCAACCGCTCGGCCAACCTTGCGGCGGTGGCGGTCGGCCCTTGGGCCCGCACCGAAATCACCGTCGCCCGGCCGGGCCGGCTCGGACAGGCCGACGACACGCTGCTGGCGCAGTCGGCCGGCGCGACCGAAGACCCCCAACAAAGCAGCGCGTCGCTGCCCACAGCCCAGATCGGCGACCAGGCTTTCCAGGGGGCGACCGGCGTCGTCCAGCTCAACCAGGTCGCGGGCAGCCTGAACCAGGCCGCCAACCTCCTCGCCGTGCGGGTGCTCCAGTGAGCATCGGGAAATGAATAAAGGAATCGGCCGGCCATCGTGACAACCAACACCTTGATCGACCGCGTTGCAGGTGTAGTCGCAGTTCCCGCAGTAGCCGTAGTGAAGCGGCATTCCGGTGCCGCATTTATCCCAAAAAGGAGAACGATCATGATCGCTAAGCTGCAAAAAACCGCCATCTTCCTCGCCCTGAGCGCCGCCATGTCGATGACATACGCAAACGACAATGGCACGGAATTGGAGAACACACTCGAAAACGAGATGGAGATCAGCACCTCCCTCGACAACGATTTCTCCTACGAGGAAGAGTATTCGGTAGAGGTCGAAGTAGAAGCCGAGTTCGACCCGGAACTCGAAAGCCTGGCCAACGCCAGCACCCATGACGTGCAGAAAAACCTGGATAACGAGGTGGATACCGAAGTTTCGTACGAGGCGGACGTAGAAGAGAGCGTGACCGACATCGAGGGCAACGCCGGCGTGAACGTGGCGGCCGGCGTGTTCAACCAGCAGGCCAACAATGTGGCGATCGCCAGCCTCGACGACGCGGAAGACGCCGCCGTGCGCGCCACCACCGCCTTCGAGCAGCTCAACGAGGACAATGAGATCGATACCGACTACTCGGCCATGGACGCCGACGTGGAAGAGTCTGTTGAAGACATCGAAGGCAACGTCGGCCTGAACGTCGCGGCCGGCATCGGCAACCAGCAGAAGAACGACCTCGCCATCGCCGTCGCCGACGAGGGTGTGCTGGCTTCCGCCTCCAGCACCGGCTTCCAGATGAACGCCGACAACGAAGTCGACAGCGACTCTGGCTGGTGGGGCAGCGCGACGAGCGCTTCGCTGTCCGACTCGGTCAACGACATCGAAGGCAACGTCGGCGTCAACCTCGCGGCCGGCATCGGCAACCAGCAGGTCAACACGCTGTCGATCGCCAGAGCCGGCGACTGATCAACCCACCTAAGGAAATGGGGGCGGGGCAACCCGCCCCCTTTTGGCCATGAACACCGCGACCCGCTCCCTGTTTGCCGCATTGGCTTTCGCCTGCTTCGCACCATCCCAGGCGGCCAGCCTGATGGTGCCGGCCTTTACCGGCGACGCGGCGCCGACCATGCGCGTGACGAGCCTCAGGGAAGCGCGCTTTGCCAACGTGATCGAACAGAAAACCGACTTCAGCTGCGGCGCGGCCGCACTGGGAACCTTGCTGAACTTCGCCTTCGGCAAGACGCTGACCGAAAGCGACGTGATTGCCGGAATGATGATAGGTGCCGACCAGGCTGCCGTGCACAAGATGGGGTTTTCCTTGCTGGATATGAAACGCTACGTCCAGCGGCTCGGCCTTCGCGCCTCCGGCTTCGCCGCCGGTCCGGAAAAAATGCTGGCACTCAAAATACCCGCCATCGTGCTGCTGAACGTCGATGGATACAGGCATTTCGTCGTTATACGGCGCTACACGCCGGAAAAAACCTATATCGCCGACCCGGCCATGGGAAACCGCACCATTCCGACCGAACAATTCAACAAACAATGGAACGGCATTCTGCTCGCCGTCGCCGGCCCGGGGTATCGGCTAAATACCCCCTTGCGGACAATCCCATCCGTATTGTCGGCGCGAAATACGGTCAATGAAGCCTACCCGGCGCAGGAAGCCGAGCTGCTCGAATATGGATTTAGCCACAGCGATTTTTTCTGAACAGATGTGTAAGACCGGGAGTCCATCATGAAGACTCGACTTAACACCTGCCTCATTACGCTTGCGCTGGGCTGCAGTATCGGAACAGTCCAGGCCCAGACAAGCTTGGCGTATGTCGCCGACAACGTACTGGGAGAGCAACGCGGCCGCTACCTGGACGCCGGACAGATCGTGAACTTCGGCATCCAGCTCGTAAGCACCTGGACTTCCCCGGATGGAAGCAAGAATGGCGTAGCCGCCGTATTAAGCGGCGCGCCCGGCTTTACACCCAACCTGACAGCGTACCGGCTCGACGCCGCCACCGCACAAACGGCATCTTCCCGCCCCCCCAAGGCCTGATGTCGGTCCAGGGTGTAGGCCAAGTCAACCAGATTGCGGGCAGTGCCAATACGAGCAACAACTCGGCCGACATTCTGGTCAGCACGCAGCCAGTCAATACTGCCGCACCGACTGCGCCCGGGCCGAACTGGCAGGAGGCCAACGCCGGCATGGCGGGAGTGACGCTGCACGACAACCAGCTACGCATCGAAATCAACAAGGGCGCCGCGGGAAATAGCTTCCAGAACATCGGCCAGGGTCAGGTTCTTCAGTTCACGCGCATCCAGGGGAATAACATGGCCGTCGAAAACTCGCTGCAAATCCAGATCGGCGTACGCCCAGACCTTTCCACGCAGCAACAACTTGCCATGCAAAGTTACCACTCCATGCTAACCGGAATGAGATGAAAGCTTATAAAACGACGCTGCTCTCATTACGTATTGACGTACAAAGGGGCTTGGGTAGCAAAGAGGGCCAAAATGGCCTCCCCCACAGGTGAAACAGTAGCGTGCGGAAGAGGCTTTGGTATCGATCGCGTTGCAGGTGTAGTCGCAGTTCCCGCAGTAGCCGTAGTGAAGCGGCATTCCGGTGCCGCATTTATCCCAAAAAGGAGAACGATCATGATCGCTAAGCTGCAAAAAACCGCCATCTTCCTCGCCCTGAGCGCCGCCATGTCGATGACATACGCAAACGACAATGGCACGGAATTGGAGAACACACTCGAAAACGAGATGGAGATCAGCACCTCCCTCGACAACGATTTCTCCTACGAGGAAGAGTATTCGGTAGAGGTCGAAGTAGAAGCCGAGTTCGACCCGGAACTCGAAAGCCTGGCCAACGCCAGCACCCATGACGTGCAGAAAAACCTGGATAACGAGGTGGATACCGAAGTTTCGTACGAGGCGGACGTAGAAGAGAGCGTGACCGACATCGAGGGCAACGCCGGCGTGAACGTGGCGGCCGGCGTGTTCAACCAGCAGGCCAACAATGTGGCGATCGCCAGCCTCGACGACGCGGAAGACGCCGCCGTGCGCGCCACCACCGCCTTCGAGCAGCTCAACGAGGACAATGAGATCGATACCGACTACTCGGCCATGGACGCCGACGTGGAAGAGTCTGTTGAAGACATCGAAGGCAACGTCGGCCTGAACGTCGCGGCCGGCATCGGCAACCAGCAGAAGAACGACCTCGCCATCGCCGTCGCCGACGAGGGTGTGCTGGCTTCCGCCTCCAGCACCGGCTTCCAGATGAACGCCGACAACGAAGTCGACAGCGACTCTGGCTGGTGGGGCAGCGCGACGAGCGCTTCGCTGTCCGACTCGGTCAACGACATCGAAGGCAACGTCGGCGTCAACCTCGCGGCCGGCATCGGCAACCAGCAGGTCAACACGCTGTCGATCGCCAGAGCCGGCGACTGATCAACCCACCTAAGGAAATGGGGGCGGGGCAACCCGCCCCCTTTTGGCCATGAACACCGCGACCCGCTCCCTGTTTGCCGCATTGGCTTTCGCCTGCTTCGCACCATCCCAGGCGGCCAGCCTGATGGTGCCGGCCTTTACCGGCGACGCGGCGCCGACCATGCGCGTGACGAGCCTCAGGGAAGCGCGCTTTGCCAACGTGATCGAACAGAAAACCGACTTCAGCTGCGGCGCGGCCGCACTGGGAACCTTGCTGAACTTCGCCTTCGGCAAGAAACTGACCGAGGCCGATGCTTGACTAACCGACGTCGACCGCCCGTCGTAGCCGGACAGCCCGTTCGAAATGGATCTCACTTTCCACGCTGACCTGCCCACGGATCATCGCTTGCAGCATGGGCTTTTCAGCAGTTCGACACGATCTGGGTAATGATCGCCTGGAGTATTACACGCCCTTCACAATTTATCTTTCCGCTTTCTTTCAAACCACATCAAACGTCCGCCAACTGATGCTTTCTCAATAATCGATAAAAAGTTGCACGCGATACGCCTAAAATTCGTGCGGCTTGAGAATTATTCCCATTATACAATCCAATTGCCATTTCTAGAGCCTCTTTTTCAGCCTTGTCCTTCGCCTCATCTATCGACAACAGCCGGCTTTCTGGCCCACTCGAAACATGGCTCAAGTTCATGTCGGCAGGTTTTATATAACGCCCACTTGCCATCACCAACCCTTGACAAACCCTGTTCGACAATTCCCTCACGTTTCCTGGCCAATGATGGTTTGTCAGTGCCTGAGCTGCCTCAGCCGAAAAGCGCTTTTTCGGCACCCCCAATTTATCTGCATGACATTCTATAAGATACCGAGAAATCGGCAATATATCGGTGAGCCGCTCCCGAAGAGAAGGGGTATGAAGGTGACAAACATTCAAGCGGTAGAACAAGTCTTCCCGAAAATGCCCACTCGCCACGGCTTGAGGAAGATTGACATGCGTTGCAGAGATGACCCTTACATCGATATCGATCGCTTTACTAGACCCTACACGGTCTATTGTGCCCTCTTGGAGAAAACGCAACAGGTTCGCCTGAGCCTCGATCGCCATATCGCCAATTTCATCAAGAAAAACCGCCCCGCCATCTGCAACTTCAATACGCCCTAAACGCCTGTCCTGCGCCCCCGTAAACGCACCTTTCTCATGACCAAATAATTCAGTCTGGACTAAACTTCCAGGCAACCCACCGCAGTTGATAGCCTGAAAAGGCTTGTCTGCTCGCGACGAGTGGCTGTGCAAGGTCTGTGCCACTAGCTCCTTTCCCGTCCCACTCTCTCCAGTAATCAAAACATTGACTTCGGTCCGGGCCAGTTTAAGAATGTCACTTTTAAGCTGCTGCATCAGCGGATGATCGCCGATGATTCGATCATGATGGATAACTTCCGCAGCTGCCAAACCACGTCGCATCATGACCTTACCATGGGCATGCCCCAGCATCACCGATAACCGTTGCATTTCAATTGGTCGGCAATGATAGTCGTAGCACAATTCCGATACAAAATGCTGCACATTGCTTTTGGTGAGTAAAATGCGATTTAGTACGACAATCCACTCCATATCCAGTTGTGCCACAACGCTGGATAGCGAACGTAAACTCCGCTCGAAACGGCCATCCTCGGCAAAGATCAAGCCGACGGTCGCCTGACGGACCATCCGGGACGTCGACAGCTGACGAACCTCAGCCACATTCACTATCGACCACCCCTCCTGCTTTATGCAGGACAATACCGGCGCAAGCTCTTGAGAGTTTCCCCCTACCACTACAAGTTGGCGCGGAGAGATCATGATCCGGCTCCTCAGAATGCATACGGGAACTTGATGGAAACAGAATAGTCGGGCGCATCCGGCGTCAATCCGGTAGCGAGGTTGGGAACAATAGACAGTTTTTTGGAAACAGCATAAGTCAGGCCAAGATTCATCGTTGCGGCATTGGCATCGCTCCCTGTCACCACCGAAAACTCGCCACCATCACCCTTTACGCGAGCAGAAGATGCCCTCTGCAGTGAGTACGACATTCCCAGGCTAAGCTTTTCACTGAGGGCAAAGGCAAAGCCGGCGCCGAACTGCCAGCTATTTCCCAGTTTAATGACCCCCGGCTGAACGACTCCGCGCGTCGCGCTGATATCATCGAAATGCTGCTTTCTATTATGGGTGTAGCCAATACTTGCAAACAGCACCGCAGGATCCACCGTCTTGACGAACGACATACCGGCCGACATCGACCAGATTCCGCTACCCGTTGGCAGTTCGTCGGGAATGCTCAGATTATCGTTACCCGGTACCGTATTAAGCTTTATACCGTAGGGCTCCTTTCCCGTTGGCGCTCTTGCACGCAGACTCACAACCATATCGGGATTATCAGCCGTCTCCTTGAGCAGCTTGTAAGACACGCCAAAACTTATATCCCCCAGCCTCGGCCCTTGATTGACCGAAGCTTGAGATATGCGTGAAGAGGCACCGCCCACCCCACCGGAGAAATAGGTGGTATCTCTCGCCACGAACGGCACATTCAGATCGAATTGCCAGCGGGGAGAGGGAGAGAGACGGGTGGTCAAATCAAAGGTATAACTATCGCTTTTCAAGCGATCCAGATTGATGCTGCCCAAAAAAATGGAATCAAGGGCCAAAAAACCGTTGAGCCGCAACTCTCGTGTATCGTAATGGGTGTATGTCAATCCGGGTTCGATAGAAAATTTTGTTCCAGAAAAAAATCCACTCGCTTCCTGATAGATATCCTCAACACTCTGACGCACCTGATTAGCCTCAGGATTTGAGCTTGCGCTTTCCCCTGCAACAATGAACTGTGCTCTTGAGGCATTTTTGACTGGCGGCTGGACTGATGCAACGGCAACCGGCGCGGGCGCTTTAATCAGGCTCTTCTGCGCGCCACCTGCGGTTAAACGCATCAACTCCTGCTCCAACCTATTCAAGCGTAGCTCTTGCTGTCGATTCTTCTCCGCGAGCAGAGAAACTTCCCGCTCCATCTGCTTAACCGTTTTTCCGCTTGCATAAATAGGCCACCCCAAAAAAATCAATCCATTTGCCGCCACGAATGCGTAAAACGGAACAACCCTCGCCACATTTCCAAAGTAAGCCATACCCCCCCCGACCCACCATGTTTAATAGATAACCCTGGCGTCATAACCACAAGCCATTCGATTTATTAGCTACTTACCTCAAGCCACTCGACGTGCCCACCTTTAATGCCGCAAAAAGCTTGCCACCTCCCATTTCCCTCATGAAGTTGCAGACCCGGAGGCCAGAGACTCACTGGAGGCGCTTTTACACGCCAGCACCTCGCCCCACTGCAGAGGCCACAGGCAAGGCGAATGAAACTCGTCGCCACCAAAAACCATTGACTATCGGAAATTATTTACTATAGTTATGCCTTTTAATATGGCTTTTTTATTCTATTGTCAGCGCCGATGACATCAATATATGAAATTTCTCATAAAACTGCGAGGAGCAATAGAGCCCCACCCCCGGTACCCTTCCGACTCGTGCCCACCTGCCCCGCCCTCCGCGAAAGCCGCACGATGGGCGCCGTTTCGCGGGATAATTGGAGTTTTTGTTCCGGCAACAGGAAAGAGACGTATCCGTGACCGCCGCACCGCCCGAAGTGAAGCACACGCCGATGATGCAGCAGTACCTCGCGCTCAAGCGCGAGCACATGGACAAGCTGCTGTTCTACCGAATGGGCGACTTCTATGAACTGTTCTTCGAAGACGCCGAACGCGCCGCGCGCCTCCTCGACATCACGTTGACCATGCGCGGCAGCAGCGCCGGCATCCCGATCAAGATGGCCGGCGTGCCCTACCACGCGGCCGAAGGCTATCTGGCGCGCCTGGTGAAGCTCGGCGAATCGGTCGCCATCGTCGAACAGATCGGCGACCCGGCGACGAGCAAGGGTCCGGTCGAACGCAAGGTGGCGCGCATCGTCACGCCGGGCACGCTGACCGACGCGGCGCTGCTCGACGACAAGCGCGACAACCGCATCCTCGCCGTCAACGCGGTCAAGGGTGTGCTGGGCCTCGCGTGGATCTCGCTCGCCAGCGGCGAATTCCGCGTGTCGCAGACGCGCGTCGACGACCTCGCCAGCGAACTCGAACGCCTGAAGCCGGCCGAACTGCTGCTGCCCGACGACGGCATCGCCGCGCTGGTCGACACGCTGTCGATTCCCTGCCAGAAGCGCCCGGCGTGGCAGTTCGACGCCGAGTCATCGACGGCGACGCTGACGCGCCACTTCGGCACGCGCGACCTCGCCGGCTTCGGCGCCGATGGCCTGCCGGTCGCGATCGGCGCGGCGGGCGCGCTGCTCGACTACGTGCTCGCGACGCAGGGCACGCACCCCGGCCATATCGCGAGCCTCGCGATCGAGAGCCGCGACAGCCACATCCAGCTCGACGCGGCGACGCGCCGCAACCTCGAAATCACCGAAACGATACGTGGCGAGGCGAGCCCGACGCTGTTCTCCCTGCTCGACACCTGCGCGACCAGCATGGGCAGCCGCGCGCTCGGCCACTGGCTGCACCACCCGCTGCGCTCGCACCAGAAGATCGCCGAGCGGCTCGAGGCGGTGCGCGCGCTCTTGGCCGGCTACGACGATGTCAGGCAAAGCTTGGCCGAGGTCGCCGACGTCGAGCGCATCACCGCGCGCGTCGCGCTGCGTACCGCGCGCCCGCGCGACCTGTCGGCGCTGCGCGACAGCCTCGGCCAACTTGCCGCGCTGAAAGCGCCGGTCGCCGGCCTCGACAGCCCGCTGTTGCAGCAACTGGCGCATTGCCTGCCCGACGACTCGCCGGTAGCAAGCCTCCTTTCCGTCGCGATCGATCCGGAACCGGCGACCTTCCTGCGCGACGGCGGCGTGATCGCCGAGGGCTACAACGCCCGACTCGACGAGCTGCGCGCGATCCAGCGCGACTGCGGCAGCTTCCTGCTCGAACTCGAGGCGCGCGAGAAGGCGCGCACCGGCATCAGCACGCTGAAGGTCGAGTACAACAAGGTGCACGGCTTCTACATCGAAGTGACGAAGGCGCAGGCCGACAAGGTGCCCGACGACTACCGCCGTCGCCAGACGCTTAAGAACGTCGAGCGCTATCTCACGCCGGAACTGAAGGAATTCGAGGACAAGGCGCTGTCGGCCAACGACAGGGCGCTTGCGCTGGAAAAGCAGTTGTACGAAGCGGTGCTGGATCAACTGGCGCCGCACATCGCCGAACTGAAGCTGATCGCGCAGGCGGCGGCGAGCCTCGACGTGCTCGCGACGTTGGCCGAGCGCGCCGATACGCTAGCTTACGCAGAGCCCGAGTTCGTGCCGGGTATCGAACTGAACATCGAAGGCGGCCGCCACCCGGTGGTCGAGGCGCAGGTCGAGCGCTTCATCGCCAACGACGTCGTCATGTCCGAGCAACGCAAGCTGCTCTTGATCACCGGCCCTAACATGGGCGGTAAATCGACGTATATGCGCCAGGTCGCGCTGATCACGCTGTTGGCGCACGTAGGCAGCTTCGTGCCGGCGACGCGCGCGGTGATCGGCGAGGTCGACCGCATCTTCACCCGCATCGGCGCGAGCGACGACCTGGCCGGCGGGCGTTCGACCTTCATGGTCGAGATGACGGAAACCGCCAATATCCTCAACAACGCGACCGACCGTAGCTTGGTGCTGATGGACGAGGTCGGCCGCGGCACGTCGACCTTCGACGGTCTGGCGCTGGCGTGGGCGATCGCCCGCGCGCTGATCGACAAGAGCCGCGCGTACACGCTGTTCGCGACGCACTACTTCGAGCTGACGAGGTTGGCCGAGGAGTTCGCGCAGGTCGCCAACGTGCATTTGAGCGCGGTCGAGCACCGCGACAGCATCGTCTTCCTGCATCATGTCGAGGACGGTCCGGCCAGCCAGAGCTACGGCCTCGCGGTCGCGGGCCTCGCCGGCGTGCCGGCCAGGGTGATCCGCGAGGCGAAGAAGCACCTGACGGAGCTGGAGAACCAGTCGGCGGCCGCCAGCCGCCAGCCGGACCTGTTCGTCGCCGCGCTGAACAGCGCGCCGGCAGAGGCCGAGCCGGATCCGCTCGTAGAAAGGTTGGCCGAACTTGATGTAGATGGCATGAGTCCGCGCGAAGCGCACGCCTTGTTGTACGAATTGAGCCAAGCCGCGCGTTTGTAACAAAAAAGACAGAAACTCATCGGACAAATTCGCGGGGTTTTCCTAGACTGAATCCGGAGCCCCCCTACCGCCCCCAACCCGACCCGACCCGAAAAGAAGATGGATCAACAAAACATCTCGCAACGCGAACTCACGATGTCGGTGCTGATGACGCCCGACATGGCCAATTTCTCCGGCAATGTGCACGGCGGCGTGCTGCTCAAGCTGCTGGACCAGGTCGCCTACGCCTGTGCCAGCCGCTACGCAGGCAGCTACGTGGTCACCCTGTCGGTCGACCAGGTACTGTTCAAGCAGGCCATCCACGTTGGGGAACTGGTCACCTTCCTCGCGTCGGTGAACTACGTCGGCCGCACCTCGATGGAAGTCGGCATCAAGGTCGTCGCGGAAGACATCCGCAGCCGCAGCGTACGTCACACCAACAGCTGCTACTTCACGATGGTGGCGCTGGGCGAGGACGGCAAACCGGTGGGCGTACCGCCGCTGGACTTGTCCGACGCGCGGTACGAGAAGCGTTTTCGCGAGGCCGAAATCCGCAAGAAGATGCGGATGGAAGCCGAGCGGCACATGAACGAGGCCGGGAAATCATAAGGCGGCGGAGGATGGCTTGCGTCCCAACCATCCCATCGCATCAGGACAAGGAGATCGATTCAATGCAAGAAGCCGAAGAACAGACCGCTAATCCCGGGCTGAAAGCCCTGTTCGGCGACTCCAAGGGCAGCGCCACCGTGCCGCTGACCGCGATCCGAGCGCGCGCGCGCCGTCAGCTCACCAAGTTCGAGCAACTGGCGCGCGGCCAGCTTCTGGCACTCGGCGTCGACATCCCGCCGGCCATCAGCCTCGTCAGCCGGCCCGGCAACGCACTCGCGCTGGACAACAAGCACCCGCAGGCCGAAGAGATCCTCGACTGGCTCGACGGCAACGTGAAGGTCGCGAAGAAGTTCAAGGAAGTCGAGGTGCTGTTCGAGATCGTGCGCGCCGCCGAGCGCGCCGGTGCGCCGACACCGCCGGAAGTGAGCTTTTACATCGGCCTGACCAGCGCCGGTTCGATCGCCTATTTCGAAGAACAAAGCTGCACGCAAGCGCAGTCGGCGTAACCGTCCCGCTTCGCAGAAAAAAAAGGGCAGCCCGGTGGCTGCCCTTTTTGTCATCTGCCGCTCTGCTCGGCCAACGTCAGACGGCTGAGCTGAGCTGAGCCAAGCAGCCTGCCTACCCTTCCAGCGCCGCCACCGGTATCGCGCTCTCGCGCCGAGCGTAACGATACGCGAAGCGGTTCACGAAGCGCATCTCGTGCGGATAGGGGTAGAAGTCCTCTATCACGCCCGAATTGATACGCGCCTGCCTCTCCTGCCAGAAGCGCGCCGACAAGAGGTCGGCGTGGTGCTTCATGAAAATCCGACGCACCTCGGCGTCGCCGAGCAGGAAGGTGCCGAACTCCTCGGGGAACACGTCGTTCTTCGCGACCGGGTACCACACCTCGCCCGACAGCTCATACTCGGGGTTCGGCGCCGGCGGAATGTCACGGAACTGGCAGTCGGTCATGTACTCGATCTCGTCGTAGTCGTAGAACACCACGCGACCGTAGCGCGTCACGCCGAAGTTCTTGAACAGCATGTCGCCGGGGAAGATGTTGGCCGAGGCCAGCTCCTTGATCGCGTCGCCGTAGTCGCGCACCGCGCGCTCCTTCTCGGCCGGGCTCGCGGCAGCCAGGAACAGATTCAGCGGCTTCATCCGCCGTTCGATGTAGAGGTGACGGATCACCAGCGAGTCCTCGTCTTCCTCGATCAGCGACGGCGCGAGCGTGCGCAATTCGTCAAGCAATTCGTCGGTAAAGCGCGCCTTCGGGAAGGCGACGTTGGAGAACTCCAACGTGTCGGCCATGCGCCCGACGCGGTCGTGCCGCTTCACCAGCAGGTACTTGGCCTTCACCGTCGCGTGGTCGACCTCCTTGGTCCGGCCGAACACATCCTTGATCAGCTTGAACACGTAGGGGAAGGACGGCAGCGTGAACACCAGCATCACGAGGCCGCGGATGCCCGGCGCGACGGTGAAGTCGTCGTTCGAATGCTTCAGGTGGTGGATGAAGTCGCGGTAGAAGATGTTCTTGCCCTGCTTTTGCAGGCCGAGCATGGTGTAGAGCTCGGCCTTGCTCTTGGTCGGCAGCATCGAGCGCAGGAACTGCACGTAGCCGGACGGCACCTCCATGTCGACCAGGAAATAGGCGCGTGAAAACGAGAACAGCACGCCGATGCGCCACGGCTCGAGGATGACGGTGTCCAGATAAAGCCGGCCGTCGGCGCCGTGCAGCACCGGCACCGCGAACGGGTAGACCGCACCGCCGTTGATCACCTTGCCGATGATGTAGCCGGTCTTGTTGCGGTAGAACGCGGTCGACAGCACCTGGAGCTGGAAGTTGGCCTCCAGCGCCGGCCACTCGCCCTCCAGGTGAGCTCGCACCGTGCGCAGCACGCAGCCGATGTCGCGCGACAGCCGCGCGAAAGGCCGGCGCCAGCCGAAGTCGCGCACGATCTGCGTGAGCGTGCGGCGCAGCCCGGCGGTGGCCGGGTAGTAGCTGCGGTAGGTCGGCGGGTCCGACTCGATGTATTCGGTCGAGATCGCCGGCCTCATGAAGATGAAGTCGTTGTGGAAGTAGTCGCGGTGCAGGATGCGACAGAACACTGAGTTGAAGAAGGTCTCGGCCAACTCCGGCTGCTTGTGGTTGGTCAGCAAGCCGACGAAGTAGAGCTTGGCCTGCTGCCAGATCTCGTCGTCGAGCAGCTCGGCGTGGAACCCGGTGCGCAGCCGCTCGGTGGTTTCCGCGACCCGCTCGTCGTAGAGCTGGATGCGGTCGCGCACCATCTGCTGGATGCCCTGCCAGTCGCCGTCCTCGAACAGCGCCTTGGCGCCTCGGTTGACCTCGCTAAACAGACGGTAGTGCTTGTTGAACCCGGCGATCAGCGCCTCGGCGATCTCGCGCGCCACCGGGTTGTAGGAATCGGGAATCTGCATGACTTCGCCCTGAACAAAACCATCGGACGCCTTTACCGATCGCGCTTCTCGCGAACGGCGCAAAGGTTGGCCGAGCTCGGCCAAGCTTGCGGGGCGCTACGTAATGCTTCAGGCGAAGGCGGGAGGCAGTGTTGTGTCGGCGGCTAGCGCGGCTTCTTGAAGCGCGCGCGTGCGGGGCCGGATCGCGGCCCCGCGCCGCCGCTCCTCCTTTGTGGAGCCGGCCCGGCCTTGCGCTGTTGATCCCTAGCCTGCCCCACGCGCGGCAAATCGGCAAGGTCGACGTCGAGCGCGCGCCACTGGCCGGGCTCCAGGCCGTCGAGCCGCCACGGTCCGATCGCGACGCGCACCAGGCGCAAGGTCGGATGGCCGACCTTGGCGGTCATCCGGCGCACCTGGCGGTTCTTGCCCTCGCTGATCGTCAGTTCGAGCCAGCTGTCGGGCACGGTCTTGCGGAATCGCACCGGCGGGCTGCGCGGCCACAGCTCGGGCGCGGCGATCCGCGTCACCGTCGCCGGGCGCGTGACGAAGTCGCCCAGGTCAACCCCCTCGGCCAGCCTTGAGAGCGCCGCGTCGTCGGGCTCGCCCTCGACCTGCACCCAGTAAGTCTTCGGCAGTTTCCAGCGCGGGTCGGCGATGCGGTGCTGCAGTGCGCCCTCGCCGGTCAGCAGCAACAGCCCTTCGCTGTCGGTGTCGAGCCGGCCTGCCGGATAGACGCCGGGCACGTCGACGCAGCTTTTCAGCGTCGGGTGGGTAGGGTGGTCGGAGAACTGGCAGATCACGCCGTACGGCTTGTTAAGCAGGATCAGTTGGGGCATTTCTCGACGGTCAACGAAAGGAACAATTACCAGGATGATAGCAAGGCTGAGATGAGGCATTCAGCGCTGACTGCGCTTCGCCTAGACATTTTTTGTGCCGATGTAAGCAATCTGAAAGCAAGTGAGTGTTATTGCTAACAGTCTTGCTCGGCCGAGGCGCGATATAATTCGCATTCGAAAGGCCGGCCGAGCGCTATCGAAACGAACGTTCGAAATACTCTTCCAAAACGGGATGACCAGGGCGCAATATCATTCACAACTGAAAACAAGCGCCCGAAATCACCGGGCCGCATGCTGCGAATGCGCTTTACAGCGCCTTACGCACGGCAAGCCCGCCTTTCCAAATGTCTTTCAACGCGCCAGCGCGGCACGTCGCCCCGCACCGCAGCCTCCTTGCGCAATCGTTCGCTCGTCTCAAGACAATCATGGAGATCAAGTAATGCCTTCGGAACAGCCGACCATAATCTACACCCTTACCGACGAAGCGCCCGCGCTGGCAACCAGCGCCTTCCTGCCGGTCATCCGAACCTTTGCCGGCCCTGCTGGCATCAATATCGCCACGGCGGACATCTCGGTGGCAGCGCGTATCCTGGCCGAGTTTCCTGATTACCTGACCGACGAACAGAAAGTGCCGGACACGCTGGCCGAGCTCAGCCGCCTCACCCAGGAACCCGACACCAACATCATCAAGTTGCCCAACATCAGCGCCTCCGTCGCCCAGCTGATGGCCTGCATCAAGGAGTTGCAGTGGAAGGGCTACGCCATCCCCAACTACCCGGAAAATCCGACCACCGACGAAGAGAAGGCGATCAAGGCCCGCTACTCCAAATGTCTGGGCTCGGCCGTGAACCCGGTGCTGCGCGAGGGCAACTCCGACCGCCGCGCCCCCGCCGCCGTCAAGAACTACGCCAAGAAGCATCCGCATTCGATGGGCGAATGGAAGCCGTGGTCGCAGACCCACGTTTCCCACATGGAATACGGCGACTTCTACCACGGTGAGAAGTCCATGACCCTGGACCGCGCCCGTGACGTGAAGATGGAACTGGTCACCAAGAGTGGCAAGAGCATCGTGCTGAAGCCGAAGGTGTCGCTGCAGGATGGCGAAATCATCGACTCGATGTTCATGAGCAAGAAGGCGCTGTGCGAGTTCTACGAGAAGGAACTGGAAGACTGCCGCCAGGCCGGCATCCTGTTCTCGCTGCACGTGAAAGCCACCATGATGAAGGTGTCGCACCCGATCGTGTTCGGCCACTGCGTGAAGATCTACTACAAGGAAGCCTTCGAGAAGCACGGCAAGCTGTTCGACGAGTTGGGCATCAACGTCAACCACGGCATTGCCACCCTGTACGAAAAGATCAAGACCCTGCCGGCCTCCAAGCAAGAAGAGATCATCCGCGACCTGCACGCCTGCCAGGAACACCGTCCGCGCCTGGCCATGGTCGACTCGGCCAAGGGCATCACCAACTTCCACTCGCCGAACGACGTGATCGTCGATGCCTCCATGCCCGCGATGATCCGCTCCGGTGGCAAGATGTGGGGCGCCGACGGCAAGCCGTACGACGCCAAGGCCGTGATGCCCGAATCCACCTTTGCCCGCATCTATCAGGAGATGATCAACTTCTGCAAGTGGCACGGCAATTTCGATCCGAAGACCATGGGCACCGTGCCCAACGTCGGCCTGATGGCGCAAAAGGCCGAGGAATATGGCTCGCACGACAAGACCTTCGAAATTCCCGAAGACGGCGTGGCCAATATCACCGACCTGGCCACCGGCGAAGTGCTGCTGTCGCAGAACGTGGAACAAGGCGACATCTGGCGCATGTGCCAGGTCAAGGACGCGCCGATCCGCGACTGGGTCAAGCTGGCCGTCACCCGTGCCCGCAACTCCGGCATGCCGGCCGTGTTCTGGCTCGACCCCTACCGTCCGCACGAGGCCGAACTGATCAAGAAGGTCGAAACCTACCTGAAGGATCACGACACCAGCGGCCTCGAAATCCACATCATGTCGCAGGTCCGCGCGATGCGCTTCACCCTCGAGCGCGTCGCCCGCGGCCTGGACACCATCTCGGTGACCGGCAACATCCTGCGCGACTACCTGACCGACCTGTTCCCGATCATGGAGCTGGGCACCTCTGCCAAGATGCTGTCCATCGTTCCGCTGATGGCGGGCGGCGGCATGTACGAGACCGGTGCAGGCGGCTCAGCGCCGAAGCATGTGCAGCAGCTGCTAGAGGAAAACCACCTGCGCTGGGATTCGCTGGGCGAGTTCCTCGCACTGGCCGTGTCGCTGGAAGAGCTGGGCATCAAGACCGGCAACGACAAGGCCAAGATCCTCGCCAAGACGCTGGATACCGCCACCGGCAAGCTGCTCGACAACGACAAGTCGCCGTCGCGCCGCACCGGTGAGCTCGACAACCGTGGCAGCCAGTTCTACCTCGCGATGTACTGGGCGCAGGCGCTGGCCGAGCAGAGCGAAGACAAGGAACTGCAGGCCCACTTCGCGCCGCTGGCCAAGATGCTGGCCGACAACGAGCAGGTCATCGTCGGCGAGCTGAAGGGGGTGCAGGGCCAGCCGGCCGACATCGGCGGCTACTACCTCGCCGACGCCGACAAGTGCGACACGGTGATGCGCCCGAGCGCCACCCTCAACGCCGCGCTGGCCGCAGCGCGCGTCTGAGCGGATCGTCTTCGGACGCGAGGAAGATCGGCAACGATCCGGACGCCGACGCTTTCTTGAGCTACGCCAGGGCCCTGCCCTGGCGTTTTTGCTTTTCGACTTGCCGGGGCAGACGGCTCTGATCCCGCGCCGCCTCGGACACGGCGGGATTTTCGTGGATAATTGAAAAGCAGTCCCGGTGCGGCCCGTCTTGACGCTGGCGCGAAAGAGTAGCGAGGGGAAAATCGGGCGCCGCAGAGGGCGAGCACGCACCGAAAACACTACCAGGGCACACGTCAACCAGAAGGGAGCAGCAATGAGCGCATCTCACATCAAGGTTCCAGCAGCTGGCCAGAAGATCGTCCCGGGCCAGACCATCCCCGACCAACCGATCATCCCGTTCATCGAAGGCGACGGCATCGGTGTCGACATCACCCCGGTGATGAAAGACGTGATCGACGCCGCGGTCGAGAAGGCCTATGGCGGCCAGAAGAAGATCCACTGGATGGAAATCTACGCCGGTGAGAAGGCGACCCGCCTGTACGGCAGCGACATGTGGCTGCCGGAAGAAACCCTGGCCGCGCTCAAGGAATACGTCGTCTCGATCAAGGGCCCGATGACCACGCCGGTCGGCGGCGGCATCCGCTCGCTGAACGTCGCGCTGCGCCAGGACCTCGACCTCTACGTCTGCCTGCGCCCGGTGCGCTACTTCGACGGCGTGCCGTCGCCGCTGAAGCACCCGGAACTCACCAATATGGTGATCTTCCGCGAGAACACCGAAGACATCTACGCCGGCATCGAATGGATGTCGGGCACCGAAAGCGCACAGAAGGTCATCGACTTCCTGCAGAACGAGATGGGCGTCAAGAAGATCCGCTTCCCGGCCACTTCCAGCATCGGCATCAAGCCGGTGTCCAAGGAAGGCACCGAGCGCTTGGTGCGCAAGGCGATCCAGTACGCGATCGACAACAACCGCAAGTCGGTCACCATCGTGCACAAGGGCAACATCATGAAGTTCACCGAAGGTGGCTTCCGTGACTGGGCCTACGCGCTGGCCAAGGACGAATTCGGCGCCGAACTGATCGACAACGGCCCGTGGAGCAAGATCAAGAACCCGAAGACCGGCGAAGACATCATCATCAAAGATGCGATTGCCGATGCTTTCCTGCAACAAATCCTGCTGCGCCCGGCCGAATACGACGTGATCGCCACGCTGAACCTGAACGGCGACTACATCTCCGACGCGCTGGCCGCGCAGGTCGGCGGCATCGGCATCGCGCCGGGCGCCAACCTGTCCGACAGCATCGCGATGTTTGAAGCGACCCACGGCACCGCGCCGAAGTACGCCGGCCAGGACAAGGTGAACCCGGGTTCGCTGATCCTGTCGGCCGAGATGATGCTGCGCCACATGGGCTGGGTGGAAGCCGCCGACCTCGTGATCAAGGGCATGGAAGCCGCGATCAACGACAAGCAGGTCACCTACGACTTCGCGCGCCTGATGGACGGCGCGACCGAGGTGAGCTGCTCGGCCTTCGGTCGTGCGATGATCGCGCGCATGTAAGCGATTGCTCAGCAACGAAAAAACCCGCCGATCGGCGGGTTTTTTTACATCCGGGGCAGAAGAACTTGCGTTCGCCCGCCCCGTCAAAACGCTTATTAGGCGTTCTGAATGTTCGAAGCCTGCTTGCCCTTCGGACCATTCACGATGTCGAAGCTCACGCGCTGACCCTCTTTCAGGGTCTTGAAGCCCGGCATGTTGATCGCGGAGAAGTGAGCGAACAGGTCTTCGCCGCCTTCGTCCGGAGTGATGAAACCGAAGCCTTTAGCATCGTTGAACCATTTGACAATACCAGTTGCCATGTTACTTCCTTGATAAAACTGGCTGGTGAGGCCGAACAACAAAAGCTTAAAGTGCGTGAACACGGTTTCGTTATCACTGCCGGACTTTAAACCAAGCACCTGCCGACATTTCTACGCATGCTGGGTGGCAACGTCAAGTGGAAAACATAAAAACGAGGAGCCTTGAAAAACGGCCACCCGGAACCAAAATTAGAGTAAGTCGCGAATCTGCAGAAAGCTGACATGCCCACCCAGCTTGGGGACGATACCGTCCTGGAGGCGTCGCGGACGAAGACCCGTCCGCCCCCCCTTTATAAGGTCTTGTTATTGAACGACGATTTCACACCGATGGACTTTGTCATACAGGTATTACAAGTCTTTTTTTTCATGGACCGGGAAAAAGCGACCCGGATCATGTTGCAAGTTCATACGCAAGGCCGCGGCGTGTGTGGTGTTTATGCCAAAGACGTGGCCGCCACCAAGGTTGAGCAGGTGTTGCAATTCGCAAGATCACACCAGCATCCGCTCCAATGCGTGATGGAGGAAAACTGATGATTGCCCAAGAGCTTGAAGTGAGCCTGCACATGGCTTTCATGGACGCCAGGCGCAAGCGGCACGAGTTCATCAGTGTCGAACACCTGCTGCTTGCCATGATCGATAACCCGTCGGCCGCCGAAGTACTGCGTGCCTGCGGGGCGAATCTCGATCAACTCAAAAAGCAGCTCACCGACTTCGTCGACGAGCACACCCCCACCGTACCCGGTGAGACCGAGGTGGAGACCCAGCCAACGCTCGGTTTCCAGCGCGTGATCCAGCGTGCGATCCTGCACGTGCAGTCCTCGGGCAAGAAGGAAGTCACCGGCGCCAACATCCTCGTCGCCATCTTCGGCGAGAAGGATTCGCACGCGGTGTACTACCTGCACCAGCAGGGCATTTCGCGCCTGGACGTCGTGAACTTCATCTCGCACGGCATTACCAAGCAGCGCTCGCAGCCCAATAGCGAACCGCGCGAGAGCAACAACAACGGCGAGCAGGAAGGCGAAGACGTCGCCACCGGCCCGGGCGGCGCGCTCGAGAGCTACACGCAGAACCTCAACCAGCTGGCGCGCGACGGCAAGATAGACCCGCTGATCGGCCGCGACGGCGAGGTCGAGCGCGTGATCCAGGTGTTGTGCCGCCGGCGCAAGAACAACCCGCTGCTGGTCGGCGAGGCCGGCGTCGGCAAGACCGCGATCGCCGAAGGCCTGGCGCGTCGCATCGTCAACAGCGAAGTGCCCGAGGTCCTCGCCAGGGCGACCGTGTACGCGCTCGACATGGGCGCGCTCTTGGCCGGCACCAAGTACCGCGGCGACTTCGAGCAGCGCCTCAAAGCGGTGATCAAGCAGCTGACCGACGACGAGCACGCGATCATGTTCATCGACGAGATCCATACGCTGATCGGCGCAGGCGCCGCCTCGGGCGGCACGCTCGACGCGTCCAACCTGTTGAAACCGGCGCTGTCGAACGGCGCGCTGCGTTGCATCGGCGCGACCACGTACAACGAGTACCGCGGCATCTTCGAGAAGGACAACGCGCTGTCGCGCCGCTTCCAGAAGATCGACGTGCCCGAGCCGACGGTCGAACAGACCTACGAGATCCTCAAGGGGCTCAAGAGCCGCTTCGAGGCTCACCACGGCGTGAAGTACACGCAGGCGGCGCTGTCGACCGCGGCCGAGCTGTCGGCGCGCTACATCAACGACCGTCACCTGCCCGACAAGGCGATCGACGTGATTGACGAGGCCGGCGCGGCGCAGAAGATCCTGCCCAAGTCGCGCCAGAAGAAGGTCATCGGCAAGCCGGAGATCGAGGAGATCGTCGCCAAGATCGCACGCATCCCGCCGAAGACCGTGTCGAGCGACGACAAGAACTCGCTCAAGAACCTCGATCGCGATCTGAAGAACGTCGTCTACGGCCAGGAAAAGGCGATCGAGGCGCTGTCGAGTGCGATCAAGATGGCGCGCTCCGGCCTCGGCAACCCGCAGAAGCCGATCGGCTCCTTCCTGTTCTCGGGTCCGACCGGCGTCGGCAAGACCGAGGTCGCGCGCCAGCTCGCCTTCATCATGGGCGTCGAGCTGATCCGCTTCGACATGTCCGAGTATATGGAGCGGCACGCGGTGTCGCGCCTAATCGGCGCGCCGCCGGGCTACGTCGGCTTCGAGCAGGGCGGCCAGCTGACGGAGGCGATCAACAAGCATCCGTACGCGATCCTGTTGCTCGACGAGATCGAGAAGGCGCACCCGGACATCTTCAACGTATTGTTGCAGGTGATGGACCACGGCACGCTGACCGACAACAACGGGCGCAAGGCCGACTTCCGCAACGTGGTGCTGATCATGACGACCAACGCCGGCGCCGAGTCGCTGTCCAAACCGTCGATGGGCTTCACCAACGCCAAGCAGGCCGGCGACGAGATGGCCGATATCAAGCGGATGTTCAGCCCGGAGTTCCGCAACCGGCTCGACGCGACGATCCCGTTCAAGATGCTCAACGAAGAGATCATCATGCGCGTGGTCGACAAGTTCCTGTTGCAGTTGGAACAGCAGCTGATCGAGAAGAAGGTCGACATCCACTTCACCGAGGCGCTGCGCGCCTTCCTCGCGAAGAAAGGCTTCGATCCGCTGATGGGCGCGCGCCCGATGGCGCGCCTGATCCAGGACACCATCCGCAAGGCGCTGGCCGATGAACTGCTGTTCGGTCGCCTGGCCAACGGCGGCGAAGTGACGGTGGACGTCGAAGACGCCGAGAAGGTGGTGCTGCAGTTCACCGAGGAACCCGCCGCGGCGCCGGTCTGACCTTCAAACCCAAGCGAGACCGGCCATACCGGACTCAATGAGGGGGGTCAGCCTGACCGAAAGCCCAGCAACACTTGCCGGGCTTTCTTCTTTTCTGGGGCGATCTCATGGCAACCGCCCCCTTCAATTGCTGAAACCGGACCATCCGCTCAAAGGCCAACCGCTTGCGGCTGGCCTTGGCAGCATCGAACGCCGCATCCCGAGAGAATGCGGCGGCTATCCGTTACCAGTAAATACGCAAGCCTGCCTTGCCATTGTAAGCGTGCGACTGGCCATCAAAGCCGGCTTGATAACCTGCACTGACAGAGAGACGTTGCCGCGCCAAGTTGCACGGTAACACCCCAGGTTACGTCCCCCCCCAAGTTCCGCCAAGATCGGAGTGGAAGGGAACAAAGCCGCCGTCCGAAGAGAACTCCGTTTTCGAGTTGGCCGAGAACTCATGCCAGACGTTAGCACGCAGCCATGTGGTGAACCGCCGGCCGGACGCCGCGGACCTCTCTGATGCCGACGTATTGGCAAGACGCGCACCGATACGTCCAACGAGCGAGCGTGAATCGTCAAATCGTACCGTCGCGGCATTATCGCTTGCCGTATCGAGCGACAACTTCTGATAGACAAGCTGAACTTGTGGCTCGACGATCCAGCCGTCATTGATCTGCAGCGGATATCCTGCTTCGACACTGCCGGCGAAACCAAAACCGTCCGTCTTCAAGGCCGAGACCCGGCCAGATGTTGCGGTGGCGTCGTACCACGTCCCCTGAAACACGCCATCGACATACCCATCCTTGGCCCCGAAGTGCGTCCAATAGGCGCCGAACGTGTGCGCATCCAACTTGTCCTTGCCGGCCTGAGCACTATCGAAGTGCTTCACGTCGCCCCTGATCTCGCCGCTGGCGGCGTAAAGCCTGCGTGATCGCGGCTGCCGTCCTTGTGCTCATCCTGATATAGGTCGAGCCCCGCCTGTGCGCCGAGCAGCCGATAATCGAAGCCCGGCCCATTCTCGTAAATTCCCCTCGCGCTTCCCTCGACTTCGCCGCGCTGACCGATGATGCGGCCCCAGGCCACGGTGTCACCGTCTCGCGCCGAGCGCCTGCGCAATTGCGCTTCGTCGCCCACCCGCTCATGTAAGGTGTCCAATAGCGTGCGGCCGTAGAGCAGAGCCAGCGACGGAATCGCGGTGTAAAGTGAGACTTCTTGGCGATAATTCGGGCGTTCTGTTTGAGGCGTTACGGCAGGCCCAGAGGGATCGTCGGCGCTCGTCCTCAGGAACCAACTATCCGCCGCGCTGGCATCCCGGCTTCCGCGGTAAAGCGTATATTCGTACGGACCCGCCACGACCGGCCCGGCGAGTTTGAATGCTCCGGATGCGGTCGTTGCGCCGTTGACCGCATCGACGACCTTGATGCCGTTCCCTTTCGTTACGGCCCCTTCGCCGCCGACGTTGGTAACGCGGATAAGCGACGTGCCCGAGGCTTGGCCACCCGAGATGACAAGACGATCCGACGGCGAGTCGTCAGCACCGAGCAAGGTGTTAAGTGCCACCGTGCCGCCCTGCCCGGCATAGTTGCCCGCCACGACCAGGCTGTTGCCGATGCCGGTCCCGCCGACTTGTGCGAGTCCTCTGTTCAACAAATCACCGGTGAGTGTGAGACTACCGTTCGTTGTACTGGCCGCTGCCAGCGCATTGGCCACGGCAATCGTGCCGCTGTTCTCCACATTGCCGAGAACACTGCCATAGCCGCCAAGCGTCCCCGCTTCAGCGACCCTGACCAAACCGCCTCCCGAAAGGCTTGCCCCCGGATGCGCTGCATCGCCGACGACGAGCGCGCCGGCCGAGACCGTCGTGCCACCGACGTAGGTGTTGTTGCCGGCCAAGGTGAGCGTACCCGCACCGGCCTTGGTGAGTGCGCCGGCACCACCGATTCCCTGGGCGATGCTTGATGAGAACGCCTGGGTATCGATAGTGTCGCCGAGGGCATTGAGCGTGATCGCGCGCCCGGCCGAGAGATCAAAGCTGCTGTTGAGCTGCAGCGTTCCGCCGTTGAACGTCAGACCACCGTTGGCAGCGCCAAGCACGTTGTCGGCACCGACCGCGACGCTGCCCTCGTTGATACGCGTTCCGCCCAAATAGGTATTGCCGCCGGCAGCGGTGGGCGCCAGCGTAAGCGTGCCGGCCCCGGTCTTCTCGACGGCGCCGGTGTGCCGCTGATCAGGCCGGTATAGCTTCCCGCATCCGGCTGGACGAAGCGCAGCAGCCCGTTGTTAGTCACCGTAGGAGGCAGGCTCTGCGCCCGTGCCTCGAGAGTGCCCGCAGGGTCGACGATAACTTGGCCGGTGTAGTTGGAGTTGTTGCCGGTCAGCGCGAGCGTGCCTTGCTGGACGGTGGAAACGGTGACCCCGGTGATGGTCCCGGTCAACGTCCAGGTACCCGGGTCGTTTTTGATCAGCGCTTCGAAGCCGACCATATTGCCGGGTAGCGACGCCTGTCCGTTGCCGCTCAGGAAGATGGTGTCGTTGCCCGCTCCGCCGCTGAAGTTACTGGTGATCGTCGAGCCGGTGTAGAGCCGCAGGGTGTCGTTGCCGCCGGCGAACACCAGGTTGCCGATGACCATGCCCTTGTTGGTGAAGTCGACCGAGCCGTTTCCGCTGAACCCGATCACGTTGCCGGGCGCCTGGATGACGCCGGTCTCGTTGTTGACGATCGTGTTCAGACCCGAGGTATTCTCGAACCAGATCGCCGCGGCGTTATCGGCCTTGATCGTGCCGTTGTTGGTGATCGTATTGCCGCTCCCCTGCAGGTTGACGGCTTCCGCGTTTCTCTGCGTGCCCTTAGCTAGCACCTCGCCCCCTTGGTCGACCGTCAGAACGCCGTTATTGCGAAACTCGATCGTGTTGCCGCCGGTGTTGTACTGCCCCGCCGTATTGACCGCCGTGGCGCTGACCGAGCCGCCGTTGGCGACATGGACGTTCGCGTTGTCGCGCAGGCTGATCGCATTCGAATTGCCGACGGCGATCTTTCCGCCGGATTGCACGTCCACCGATCGGTTGTCTTCGGCTGCAACATTGCCTGCGCCGACCCGCATCGTCCACGGATTCGGCGCATTGGCATCGCACACCGTCGCGCTGCCCGTGGTGGTGCAGGCCGCGAACACATTGGCCGACGGCAGCAGCATCGCTTGGGCAACGACAACATAAGACAGTTTCAAGCGAGGGATTCGTCTGCGGACGCGGCGCGACATGTCTTAGCTCAAAATAACTTGATGAGAAGACAAATGATATCTTTTTGTCATTTTTATGACAAAAATATTAACAAATTTATATAAAAATGATCGGCATTTGATGCCGAATGATTTAAAATACGGTCAGGTGCGGGCCACTCATCGAGGGCCGGGCACGTATCCATGCGCACCTGGAGCCCGGATACATCAGTGCAAGCCACCGTCCCCCGAATGACCGGAGGTAGCGGCAATAATCGAGCCGGCCCAGCATTTTCTTGACGACAAAAAGCTCGGCCAACCTTGAGTGCAACTCAGAGTTGGCCGAGCTTTTGTGCCGAGAGTCGCGGGGCGCGGACCCAGACGCCTCACGCAAGCTTGCGCGCGACGGTACTTCAGCCTCGCGGATGGTGTTGCGCGTGCAGCGCCTTCAGCCTTTCTCGCGCGACATAGGTGTAGATCTGCGTCGTGGTGATGTCGGCATGACCGAGCAGCAGTTGCACCACCCTGAGGTCGGCGCCGTGGTTGACGAGGTGGGTGGCGAAGGCGTGGCGCAGCGTGTGCGGGCTGACGCCGGGAAAGCCGAGCCCGGCCGCATAGCGCGAGATCAACAGCCACGCCGCCTGGCGCGTCATCGCCTGACCGCGCTCGGAGACGAACAGCGCGTCGCTCTGGCGGTCGGCGAGCAGCTTCGGGCGCGCGCCGGCGAGATAGCGTTCCAGCCAGCGGATCGCGACCTGCCCCATCGGCACCTTGCGTTCCTTGTCGCCCTTGCCGACGGTGGTCAGGCAGCCCTCGTTCAGGTCGAACTGGCCGAGCCGCAGGCCGACGAGTTCGGACACCCTGAGGCCGGTGGCGTACACGAGTTCGAGCAGCGTCCTGTCGCGCAAGCCCAAGGGCGCGGCGACGTCGGGCGCGGCGAGAAGCGCGTCGACGTCGCGCTCGGACAGCGTCTTGGGCAACGTCAGGCCGCGCTTGGGCGTCGCGAGCCGCAGCGACGGGTCGTCGTCGCGCCAGCCGGCTTCGTGAGCATGACGGTAGAAGCGGCGTACGCTGGTAACGAGGCGCGCGCGCGTGCTCGGCCGGCTCGCGTCGTCGGCGAGCACCGCGCGCAAAGTGTCAGTATCGGCCGTCAACAGACCCCGCCCGTGCTCGGCCAACCTTTTAGCCAGCTTGGCAAGGTCGCGCCGATAGGCGTCGCGCGTGTTGTCGGAGAGGTTTTCCGCCTGCCACAGCGTGACGAGGAAGGCGTCGACCGCGGCGGCGTCGTTATCAGGCTTCATGGGCGAGTAAGCAGCGGAGGATGGCCGTGGGGTCGGGGTTCATGGCGGTGCCGGCATGAAAAAAGCGCAAGGCGTTCGCCTTGCGCTTTGCAAGCATAGCAACGGAAAAGGCTTAGGCCTTGGCGACGACTTTGCGTGCCGGCAGCTTTTCCTTGATGCGTGCGGACTTGCCGGTACGACCACGCAGGTAGTACAGCTTGGCGCGACGCACGTCACCGCGGCGTTTCACTTCGACCGAAGCGACCAGCGGCGAGTAGGTCTGGAAGGTACGCTCGACGCCTTCGCCGGCGGAGATCTTGCGAACGATGAACGAGCTGTTCAGGCCGCGGTTGCGCTTGGCGATCACCACGCCTTCGTAAGCCTGCAGACGCTCGCGGTTGCCCTCTTTCACCTTCACCTGGACGATGACAGTGTCACCCGGGGCGAATGCAGGGATGGTCTTGCCGACGCGGGCGATTTCTTCTTGCTCGAGGATTTGGATCAGATCCATATTCAAGGCTCCAGTTTTTTTGCGGGGTCTTGTTCCTGCTGATACTCAGTCAGCAGCCGAGACTCCAGTTTTGTCAAAGGGCGGTTCGCCAGTAAATCGGGGCGACGCCGCCAAGTGCGCCCGAGCGACTGTTTCAGCCGCCACTGGGCGATCCGGGCGTGGTTGCCTGAGAGGAGAACCTCCGGCACCCGTACGCCACGGTATTCTTCCGGCCGGGTGTAGTGCGGGCAGTCCAAGAGGCCGTTCACGAACGAATCTTCGTAGGCGGACTGCGCGTCGTTGAGCACCCCCGGCAGCAGACGGATCACCGCGTCCATCAGCACCATCGCCGGCAACTCGCCGCCGGACAGCACGTAATCGCCGAGTGAGATTTCCTCGTCGACCTCGCGCTCGATCAGCCGCTCGTCGATGCCCTCGTAACGACCGCAGAGGAACACGAGCCCGGGGCGCGCCGCCAGCTCGACCGCTTTCGCGTGGTCGAAACGGCGCCCCTGCGGCGACAGGTAGACGACGTGGGTCTTCTCGACGCCGGCCGCCGCCTGGCGCTGCCGCGCGGCGGCGATCGCCGCCTCGAGCGGCTCGGCCAACATCACCATGCCGGGACCGCCGCCATAAGGGCGATGGTCGATCGTGCGGTAGTTGTCGTGGGTGAAATCGCGCGGATTCCAGCCGTGAAACCCCCAGATGCCCGCCTCGAGCGCACGCCGCGTCACACCGAAGGTATTGAGCGCGGCGAACATCTCGGGAAACAGCGTGATCGCGTCGATCTGCATCAGTAGTCGAGGCCCCAGTCGACCGTGATACGGCCGGCTTCGAGCTCGACCGTCTTGACCACCGCGTCGACGAAGGGGATCAGGCGCTTGGTCTTGGTTTCGCCGTCGACGACGACCAGCACGTCATTCGCGCCGGTCTCCATCAGCTCGGCGACCTTGCCCAGAAGCACCGCGTCGACAGTGAACACCTCAAGCCCGATCAGGTCGGTCCAGTAGAACTCGTCCTCGTCGGGCTCGGGAAACTCGCTGCGCGGGATCGCGATCTCGCAGCCGCGCATGGCTTCTGCCGCTTCACGACCGTCCACGCCTTGCAGCTTGGCCGCGATGGCCTTGGGCTGCAGCAAGCCGTCTTCGAAACGATAGGGTTTCCAGTCGCCGTCACGACCCAGCCACCAGGTGCTGTAGTCGAACAGGCTGTCTGCGTGTTCGGTATTTGCCTGGATTTTCACCCAGCCGCGCACACCGAAGGCGCCGCGGACATACCCCATGATCACAAGATCGTTGTCGCGCATGCGCCACCCAGTCAAAAACGTGTCAGACGCTTAGGCAGCGGCCTTGGCCTGCTCCTTGAGCAGCTTGGCGACCGAGTCGGTCACTTGGGCGCCGACGCCGATCCAGTAGTTGACGCGGTCCATGGTCAGGCGCACGCGCTCGACCTTCTCGTTGGCCACCGGGTTGTAGAAACCCACGCGCTCGATGAAGCGGCCGTCGCGACGGTTGCGGGAGTCGGTCACCACGATGTTGTAGAACGGACGGTTCTTGGAGCCACCACGGGCCAGACGAATCACTACCATGTCGAGTGTCCTTGAAAAATTCGGAATCGTGAAAAGGGTAGCATTCTAGGGCAGTTTTCTCTTATCTGGCAAGCGCTTATTCCCCGCCCGCTGCACCCGTCAACGGTTTGCTCACCACGGTCAGCGAACGGTCTTCCGGATGGACGTTCACGCTGAAGCCGAGCTTGTGCATCAGCTTCAGCATCGCCTTGTTGCCGGCGAGCACTTCGCCGTGCATCAGCTTCAAGCCCTGGTCGCGCGCGGCATCGAACAGCACGTTCATCAGCATCGGCCCGATGCCGCGCCCCTGCCACGCATCGGCGACCACCAGCGCGAACTCGCAGCTCTCGTTGTCCGGATCGGTGATATAGCGCGCTATCGCCAGTTGCTCCTCGCCGTTTTCGCCCTCATGGACCATGGACATCGCCATCTCCCGGTCGTAGTCGAGCTGGGTGAAGCGCACCAGCATCATTTGCGACAGCTGCTTGATGCTCGACATATAGCGGTTGTAGCGGCTCTCCTCGGACAGGTTCGCGACGAACGCCTGCTGCATCTGTGCGTCCTCCGGGCGCACCGGGCGGATCTGTACCGGCGTGCCGTCGCGCAGCACCGCGTCGCGGACCTTGTCGCTCGGGTAAGGCATGATCGCCATGTGGCCGTAGCGCTTGGCACGCGGCGGCGGCGGCGCGATCACCAAGCGCGCGTCGAGCGCGATCACGCCGTCGCCGTCGGACAACAGCGGGTTGATGTCGATCTCGCGGATCTCGGGCAGCTCGCAGACCATTTCCGACACGCGCAGCAGCACGTCTTTCAACGCGTCGCGGTCGGCCGGCGGCAGATGTTTGAAGCCCGCCAGCGTCTTGCCGATGCGCGTGCCGTCTATCATCGCGTCGGCGAGAAAGCCGTTCAGCGGCGGCAGCGCCAGTGTCTGGTCGTGCAAGAGGTCGACCGCGATGCCGCCGGCGCCGAAGGTCACCACCGGCCCGAAGGTGTCGTCGTGCGCGACGCCGACCACCAGCTCGCGCGCGAAGCGGCGCTTTTTCATCGGCTGCACAGTGACGCCTTCGATGAGCGCTTCGGGGCGCGCGCGCCGGGCCCGCTTGACGATCGCGTGGTAGGCCTCCCTGAGCGCGATCTCGTTGCCGATGTTCAGTTCGACGCCGCCGACGTCGGACTTATAAAGGATGTCGGGCGAGTCGATCTTCAGCACCACCGGGTAGCCCATGTGCTCGGCCAAGCTGGCCGCTTCGTCCGCCGTCTTAGCCAATTCCGACGGGTTGACCGGGATGCTGAACGCGGCGAGCACCTGTTTGGCCTCGCGCTCGGCCAACACGGAGCGTCCTTCGGACAGCGCGGCGTGGATCAGCGCACGCGCGCCAACAAGATCGGGCGCCTCGCGCTTGCCCTCGAGCGGCCCCGGCGTCTGCAGCAGCAACTGCTGGTTGCGATGGTAGGCGGCGAGGCTCTGGAACACCTCGATCGCGTACTCGGGCGCGCGAAAGTGCGCGCACTTGGCCTTGGAAAACAGTTCGCGGCTCTCCGACACCTTAGCGTCGCCCAGCCACGACAGGAACAAGGGCTTGGTCGCCTCGCGCTGCAGGCCGATCATCAGCTGCGCGGTCGTCAGGTGGTCGGTGCCCGCCTGCGGCGTGAAGATCACCAGCACGCCGTCGACGTTCGGGTCGTCGAGGCAGGCCTTGACCGCGGTACGGTAACGCATCGGGCTGGCGTCGCCGATGATGTCGACCGGGTTGCCGTGCGACCAGTTGCGCGGCAGCACGTCGTCCAGCAGCGCCAGCGTCGGCTCGGCCAAGCTGGGCAGCTCGACCCCCATGCGCGTCGCGCTGTCGGCGGCGAGCACGCCCGGCCCGATGCCGTTGACGACGATCGCCAGCCTCGACCCCTGCACGCGGTAGTTGGCGGCCAGCACCTTGGCGGCGGTGAACAGCTGCGCGATGGTCGACACGTTCAGCACGCCGGCGCGCGCCAGCGCGGCGTCGAACACCTCGCCGCTGTCGAGGCGGTGCGCGAGCGGGGTCAGCCCGTCGCCGCTCTCCTCGAAGCGGCCGGACTTGATCACGACCACCGGCTTGACGCGGCCGGCGGCGCGCAAGGCGCTCATGAAGCGGCGCGCGTCGTGGATGTGGTGCACGTGCAGCAGGATGCCCTGCGTGAAGCTGTCGGCGACCAGGTAGTCGAGCACCTCGCCGAAGTCGACGTCGAGCGCCTCGCCGAGCGGGACCACGCTGGAAAAGCCGATGTTCTTGCTGTCGGCCCAGTCGAGCATCGCCGCGCACAGCGCGCTCGACTGCGTCACCAAGGCGAGGTTGCCCGGGCGGACCTTGCTCGTGTAGCTGCTGGCGATCAGGCCGGCCACCGGGCGCATCATGCCGAGCACCACCGGACCGAGCACGCGGATGCCGTACTGGCGCGCGATCGCCAGCGACTCGTTCAGGATTTCGCGCTCGAGCGGGACCGAGTCGGAAAAGTCCTTCGCGATCAGCATCGTCTTCACGCCGTGCCTGCCGCAGTCCTTCATGATCGCCGGCAGCGCGCGGATCGGCGTGGCGACCACCGCGAGGTCGAGCGGCGCGTCGATCTGCCGCACCGACGCGTACGCCGTCATCCCGCCGACCACCTTGCGGTTGAGGTTGACCGGGTAGAGCTTGCCCTGGAAGTTGCCGGCCAACAGGTTGGCGAACACCGCCTGGCCGATCGAGGCGGGCGTATCGCTCGCGCCGATGACGGCGACCGAACGCGGCGAGAACAGCGGCGTCAGATAGTGCGGTTTCATTGCGGCCTCTCCGATGCGCGCACCGCGACCTTGAGCTGGCGCCCGCCGGGCGCGGCCAGCGGCCATTCGGGTTGCAGCGTGATGTGATCGATGCCGTAGCGGCCGGACAGCGTGCGCTGGCAGTGCGCGAGCACGCGCGGCCACTCCCCCGGGCTCGCCACGCGCAGGTGCGCCGACAGCGCGACCCGCTCGGCCGACATGGTCCAGATGTGCAGGTCGTGTACCGACAACACACCGGGCACCGCCGCCAGCCCTCGGCCAACCTTGTTGTAGTCGAGGTGGGCCGGCACGCCTTCCATCAACACCAACAGCGACTGTCTCAACAGCCGCCACGTCGAATTGAGGATCAAGAGCGCGACCAGCACCGACAGGATCGGGTCGGCCAGCGTCCAGCCGGTGAAGTAGATCACCGCACCGGCGACGATCGCCGCGACCGAGCCCAACAGGTCACCCATCACGTGCAACAGCGCGGCGCGACTGTTCAGCGAATGCGCGCCCTGCGACAGCACCCACGCCGACAGCAGGTTCACTGCGAGGCCGACGAGCGCGATAGCCATCACGCCGGCGCCGTTCACCGGCAGCGGATGGAGCATGCGTGCGACCGCCTCGACCGCGATGAAGACGATCACGCCGAGCATGAACAGGCCGTTGATGAAGGCGCCGACCACCTCGGCGCGCCCCATGCCGTACGAGTGATGGTTCGACGCCGGCTTCTGGCTGACGCGCGCCATCAGCACCGCAAGGAACAACGCCATCGAATCGGTCAGCATGTGACCGGCATCCGACAACAGCGCGAGCGAACCGCTCCACACGCCGCCGGCCGCCTCGACCAGCGCGTAGCCGAAGGTGATCGCCAGCGCCAGCGTCAGCGAACGACTGCTCGCCGCGCGCGCGGCGTGGCCGGCCAGGCCGTGGCCGTGCACGCGCTGCTCATGATTGGCCACGTGGTCGTCGTCGTGCGGCGTATGCAGATGATCGTGCTCGTTGTGCGCGTGGAAAGAATGCGACATCGCGATGTCCTCACCGGCCCGCCCGCTGCGCCCTGCCCGGCCAGGCTTGGCAGGGCCTCAAGCGCTACAGTGGTCAAGCCGGTACAATATTGCTACTCTAATCGATTCAGCGTTAACCATTTATTGCGTCGCATCAAGAGGATGTGCGGCTTATCCCAACGCCGCCGTCCCGATACGACCGGAGTTCAGTCGTATGACTCGCGTAGTCACGCTCGCCCATTACTACACCCAACCAGAAATCCAGCAAATGGCCGACAAGGTCGGCGACAGCCTGGAGCTCTCGCTATACGCGCGCGAAGCCGAGGCGGACATCATCGTGTTCGCCGGGGTGCGTTTCATGGCCGAAACCGCCAAGATCCTCAACCCGAACGCCCGCGTGATCCTGCCGGACGCGCAGTCGACCTGTTCGCTGGTCACCCAGACCGACGTCGCCGCGCTGCGCCGCTGGCGCGAGAGCTACCCGGACCACGTGCACGTGTCGTACATCAACTCCAGCGCCGAACACAAGGCGTTGTCCGACTGGATCGTCACCAGCCGCAACGTCGACGACATCATCGCCCACCTCTATGAACAAGGTAAGAAGGTCATCTTCTCGCCCGACCGCAACATGGGTGCCTACCTGAACTTCCAGTACGGCTACGACATGCCGCTGTGGTCGGCGGTGTGCGAGGTACACGACAAGTTCAACGAGGCGGCACTCAAGGAAGCATTCGCCGCGGTCACCGGCGACAAATACCTGATCGCCCACCCGGAGAGCCCGCTACCGGTACTGACCGGCGCCGACTACGTCGGTTCGACGTCGGGCATGCTGAACTGGATCAAAGCGTATCAGGGCGACGCGGCCGCGGTCATCTTCGTCGCGACCGAAGACGGCATCCTTTACAACATGCGCCTGGCGCGCCCGGATCTCGACATCCGCCAGGCGCCGATCTACGCCGGCTGCCAGTGCAACTCCTGCCCTTACATGAAGATGAACACCATCGAGGCGGTCAAGCGCGCCCAAGCGGGGCAAGGGCTGGAGATCGATTACCTCACCGCCGAACAGATGGACGACGCGCGTCTGCCGATAGAGCGCATGTTGGAATTCAGCCAGCGCTACTACCAGTAAGCGAGGCCCGTCCAGCCCTGAAACCCGCCGCCATGCCGGCGGGTTTTATTTTGGCACTCGCGGCGTATTTCCTTTGTTATTCAGGCAGGGATACAATCAGGCACAACTTCGCCCTAGAGTCCGGCCACCATGCGGTTTCTGCTCTGCAACGACGACGGTTACTTCGCGCCCGGCCTGGCGGCCCTCGCGGACACGCTCGCCCATTACGGGGAGTTCACCGTCGTCGCGCCGGAACGCGACATGAGCGGCGCCAGCCACTCGCTGACGCTGGACCGGCCGCTGAAGGTACGGCGCGCCGCCAACGACTTCTACACGGTGAACGGCACGCCGACCGACTGCGTGCACCTCGCCGTCACCGGCATCCTCGATGCGCGGCCCGACATGGTGATCTCGGGCATCAACCACGGCGACAACCTCGGCGACGACACGCTGTACTCGGGCACCGTCGCCGCCGCGACCGAAGGCTTCCTGCTCGGCCTGCCGTCGCTGGCGGTCTCGCTGACCGGCGACGCCGCCCACCTCGACACCGCGCGGCTCGCGCTGACCGACTTCCTCGACCGCTGGCTCGGCCAACCCTTGAGCGGCCCGTGCCTCATGAGTCTGAACGTGCCCGACGTGCCGCGTGAACAATACCGCGGCATCAAGGTCACGCGGCTCGGCCGCCGCCACGAGTCCGGCCCGGCGCTGTGTAGCCTCGATCCGCGCGGCGAGACCGTCTATTGGGTCGGCCCGGCCGGCGCCGCCCAGGACACCGGCGAAGGCAGCGATTTTCACGCCGTCGCCCAAGGCTATGCCTCGCTCACCCCGCTGACGGTGGATCTGACCGCCCACAGCCAACTCGCAACGGTAGAACAATGGCTCCATCGCTGACCCAAGCCCCACGCAACTCCGGCATGCTGTCCGACCGCACGCGCATGCGCATGGTCGAGCGTCTGCGCCAGGGCGGCATCCGTGACGAACGCGTGTTGGCGGCCTTGTTCGAGGTGCCGCGCCACCTGTTCGTCGACGAGGCGATCGCCACGCGCGCCTACGACGACACCTCGCTGCCGATCGGCCACGGCCAGACGATCTCGCAGCCTTTCACCGTCGCGCGGATGACCGAACTCTTGATCGCCGGCCGCGCGCCGGGCAAGGTGCTGGAAATCGGCACCGGCTGCGGCTACCAGACCGCCGTGCTGTTGAAAACCGGCGCCGAAGTGTATTCGGTGGAACGTCTGACACCGTTGCTGGACAAAGCTAGACAGAACCTGCGCGCAGCGCGGCTGATCCACGCGCGCCTGGTCCACGGCGACGGCCACTTCGGCCTGCCGGAAGCCGCACCGTTCGACGGCATCATCATGACCGCGGCGGCTCGCAGCGTCCCCGAGGCACTCACCGGCCAACTCGCCGAAGGCGGCCGCCTGGTGATGCCGATCGGCGAGACCGAACAACACCTGTGGCTGATTGAAAAGACGGCTCAGGGGCTGCAAAAGACCCGCCTCGACGCGGTGCGCTTCGTGCCCTTGTTGCCTGGGCGCCAATGATGCAAGGCAAAAACGCAACATCGTCGGCGCCCCCGATTTACATCGAATCATCACACGCTTATAACAGCGTTTAGCACATGAGCAAGAATCACCTATACCGTTCTTTCGCATGCGTGAGCCTCGTGGCCGGCCTGTCGGCCTGCACCAGCCTCACGCAAAGCGGCGCGCCGATCGAATCCGGCAGCGCCAGTCGTCAACCGTCGTCGTCCGACACCCGCCCTGCGCCGGTGAAGAACGGGGGGAATAACGGCTCGTCGGCGACGACGACGCCGTTGTCGCGCCCGGTCGTGGTCCGCCCCGACGTGCGTGCTGACGGTACGCGCGCCACCACCCACGCGGTGCAAGCGGGCGAGACGCTGTACCGCATCGCGTTCAACAACGAGCTGAAGTATCAGGACCTGGCGGCGTGGAACCAGTTGCCGGCAGACTTCAGCATCAAGGCCGGGCAGACGCTACGCCTGACCCCGCCGGACGGCGGCGCCATGGTGAGCGTCACGGCGGGCAAACCGGCGACGGCCGCCCCGGTGGCGGCGGGAACGACGGCGGCGCTCAAGCCCTACCCCAAGGCGCTGAAGCTGCCTTACTCGGAAACGGCGATCCGCAGCCTGCCGGCGCAGAGCGAAGGCACGACAGGCACAGGCACCATGCCGGTCGTCGCCAAACCGGAGACAAGCAGGCCGGAAGCGATCAAACTACAAACGGCCAAGACCGACGGCGGCTCCGCCGAGAACGGCTCGGCCAACTCCGCCGAAGGCGCGGTGGCCGGTGGGACCGACTGGATCTGGCCGACGCAGGGCAAGGTGATGCGCGGCTTCTCCGACAGCAACAAGGGCATAGACATCGCCGGCAAGAGCGGACAGCCGGTGCTCGCCGTCGGCGGCGGCAAGGTGGTGTATAGCGGCGCCGGCCTCAGGGGCTACGGCAAGCTGATCATCATCAAGCACGACAAGACCTATTTGACCGCGTACGCGCATAACAGCCAGTTGCTGGTCAAGGAAGGTCAGGACGTCAAGAAGGGGCAGAAGATTGCCGAAATGGGCAATAGCGACGCCGATCAGGTGAAGCTGCACTTTGAGGTCAGGCGTTTTGGCAAACCGGTGGATCCGACGCAATATCTCGACAACCAGTCCTAGGGCGGCACCACCCCGCCCGGGACGCCTTAACCAGCGGGGGAAGTCATGAGCAACGACAGCGAAACACTGGAAGAAGATGACGTTGCCGTCGAGGAAGAGGCTGAAGAAGGCCGCGCCGACAGCGAAGCGGAAAGCGAAGCCGAGGAAGGCGCCGAGAAGGTGCGCGTCTACGAGGAAGTCGCCGACGTCACCCAGATCTACCTCAACGATATCGGCAACAATGCGCTCCTGACCCCCGCCGAGGAGTTGGCGCTGTCGCGCCGCGTCGTCGCAGGCGATTTCGAAGCCCGGCAGAAGATGATCGAACACAATCTTCGGCTGGTGGTGAACATCGCCAAGCACTACATCAACCGCGGCCTCGCCCTGCTCGACCTGATCGAGGAAGGCAATATCGGCCTGATGCACGCGCTCGAGAAGTTCGACCCCGAGCGCGGTTTCCGTTTCTCGACCTACGCGACCTGGTGGATCCGCCAGAGCATCGAACGCGCGATCATGAACCAGTCGCGCACCATCCGCCTGCCGGTGCACGTCATCAAGGAACTGAACGTCTACCTGCGCGCTTCGCGCCACCTCGAGGCGCAGGCCGGCCGCGAGCCGACGATCGAGGAGATCGCACATCTCGTCGGCAAGACGCCCGACGACGTCCGCCGCGTGATGTCGCTGAACGAGCGCATGGCGTCGCTCGACGCACCGCTCGACATCGACCCGATGCTGTCTATCGGCGAGTCTATCCCCGACGAGCAGTACGAAGAGCCGGAAATCCAGCTGCACAATGCTCAGCTCGAGCGCTATGTGCAGGAATGGCTGGCCCAGCTGAACGACAAGCAGCGCCTGGTGATCGAACGCCGCTACGGCCTGAACGGCCACGAGATCTGCACGCTAGAGGAACTGGCCGCCGCGCTCGGTCTCACGCGCGAACGCGTACGCCAGATCCAGATCGAAGGCCTCGAACAGTTGCGCCGCATCCTGCGCCGCAAGGGCATCGCCAAGGACTTCCTGTTCTAGCCCGACCCCTCCAGCAGCAAACTCGAAGCCCCCGCCAAAGCGGGGCTTTTTCATGCGCGCATTTTCACAAGGCGCAGCCGCGCCACCGCACGGCACCACGCGCGCTCGGCCGCCGGATCGGCGTCGCGGCTGCGGTAGCGCAGCGCGACGTAGGCTTTCAACAGCGCTTCGACGCGGCGGAAGTCGTCGTCGGGCAGCGACTTGGCGCGCGACCTCATCTCCAGCGGTCCGTCGCTGTCTTGAACACGGATACCGGCCACGGCGAGCTTGTGCCGCAAACGCCGCCACGCGCGCACCAGCGGCGGCGCCTGGCTCCGCCGCCTCCATGCCCACCACAGCAGCGGCAACAGCGCGAGCGCGCCGCCTGCGAGCAAACCGCGCAGTACCGAAGCGACGCCCACACCTTGGCCGAGCCCCAGCCCGGCGAACAAGGCACGTTGGCGCTCCGCGTCGAAGCCGACCACCCACTGCTCCCAGCCGAAACGCGCGGCCATCCAGCGCTGCTCGAGCCCGCGCAGCCAGTCCGGCGCCGCGGCACCGACCACCGGCAGGCTAGGCCGCGCCGCCGGCAGGGTCGGCGCGGCGCCGGCCTCGATGCGCTCGGGCGACACCGCTGCGGTCGGGTCGACGCGCACCCAACCGCCCTCCTCGGCCAACCATAGCTCTGCCCACGCGTGCGCGTCGGACGAGCGGACCTGCCAGAATCGGCCGACCTCGTTGTACTCGCCACCCTGGTAGCCAACCACCACGCGGCTCGGGATGCCGGCCGCTCGCGCGAGGAAGGCGAGGCTGCCCGCGTAGTGCTCGCAGAAGCCGGCGCGCGTCTCGAACAGGAAGCCGTCGACGATGTCGCCGGCCAGCGGCGGCGGCTCTAGCGTGTAGCGGAACCACTGCAGACGGAAACGATCGAGGCTCGCCTTCAGCCAAGTCGAATCGCTAACGGCGGCCGCCCGGCTCTGTCGGGCCTCGGCCAACGTTCGCGGGTTGCCCGGCGGTAAAGCCAGATAAAACGCGCGCTGCGCCGGGCTCAGCGCCTCGTGCAGCACGCGCCCGCCTGCGCTGCGTCCCCTGATGCGCACCGCCTCGTTCGCCGGCACCGCCATCTGGTACAGACTGCCCGGCGCCGCGCGCACACCCTGCGGCAAGGCTATCGGCCAGTCGAGCGCCGGCAGCCTCCCCTTGTCGGGCGTCGCCGTCAGCCAGTAGTCGAGCGGCTCGCCGCCGGTGACCGCGCTCTCGCGCGTGGTCACTCGATCTGCATAGCGCCACGCGCGACCATCGAAAGCGTCGAGTACGCGCACACGCCAATAGCGCGCCGACGGTGGCGGCGTGCGTCCGTCGAACACGACGGTGAACGCTGGCGCGCGGTTCGGGATCAGCCGGCCGATGCTGCCCGGCGCCATCTCTTCGGCCAACCCTGTCGTCGCGCTGTTGTCGCTGCGCGGCAGGTTCCACAACGGCCCGGGCAGGCGCGGCACGAGCAGGAACAGCAGCAGCGCGAGCGGCAGGCCGAGTGCCATCGCCCGTCCCGCCGCACGCGCGCCGCCGTGCAGGGAAAATCCGGCCAGTTGCGCCATCGCGACGGTCAGCGACGCGATCGTCAGCATCAGCCACAAGGCGGCCAGCGGCGACTGGTCGAACAGCAGCGGTGTCGCGGCGAGGAAGAAGCCGAGCGCGAGCAGCACCTGCCAGTCGCGCAAGGTATGCGTCTCTAACGCCTTGAAGCCGAGCAGCAAGAGGAACAGCGCTACGCCGCCTTCGCGACCTACCAAGGTGTTGAGGCTCAGCCATAGCAGCCCTACCGGCACCGTGACGACGAGCGCGAGCAGCCAGCGCGGCGGCAGGCCCATCCCGCGCGACAGCGTCAGGCCGCGCGCGACGAGCATCGCGACGAACAGCGCGCCGACCCAGCCTGGCAGGAAAAAGACGAGCGGCGCGCCGGCCACCGCGACGGCGGCGAGCACGGCTGACGCCGCACTGCGCGTCACGTCTGGCTGCACGACGCCGCTCACGACCGCTTTCCGAAGCACGCGAGCGCGGCCAGCGCCTCGTCGAGCTGACGCGGGCGCGCAGCGATGTCGGCATCGGGCAGGTGCAAACGCCAGGGTTGGCCGAGCCTTTCGGCGCGCAGCACGCGCCATGCGAGCCGCGACAAGCGCGTCTCGGTGTCGCAGCCTGCCGGGTAGTCGCGCCAGGCGATCAGCCACGCACCGCTTAGCGTACCGCCGCCGAAGCGCTTGGCGACGAGCGCACCGCGCCGCGCCGATACGCGCCACGCGATACGACGTACCGCGTCGCCGCGCCGGTAGGGTTCGAGATGGGAGAACTCTTCATCGCCCGTGCGCAGCACGCGCGTGTCGCCGCCGCCGGCCGCGCCGACCTCGTCGCGCGCATCTTCGCAGGGGCGCGGATAGACGAGCGCGTCGCTGGCGAGCCGCACGCGCGAGAACGCGCGGACGAGGCCGAACGGCGCGCTCGACGCGATCTCGAGCGGCGGCATCGCGAGCCTGCCGCGCTCGGGCGCCGGCCACGGCAGGCTCAAGGGAATTTGCTGGTCGTGAGAGACGCTACGGGACTCGGCCTCGCCACCGAGCAGGCGTAACTCGTAGCGACCGTTGGCCGAGCCGGGGATATCAAGACGCACGGCAAAGCTCACACTGTCGCCGGCGAAAGCGGGCTCGGCCGCTTGCGGAGCGATGACGAGGCCGGCCAGCTGCCGGTAGGCGAAGGCGACCGACACGATCATCAGCGCGACGATCCAGAACGCGAGCGCGTAGGCAAGGCTGACGCCGTAGTTGAGCGCGCCGATCCACACCGCCAGCGCGACCACGATCAGCGTCGCGCCGAAGCGGGTCGGCACGAGATAAATGCGTCGCAAGCTCAGGCGCGCCTCGCGTTCGCGCGGCAGGCGGGCGACGAGGCGCTTACGCGGTCGGGACATGGGACAGCAGGCGTTCGACGTCGTCCTCGACGCGCGCGCCGGGCAGCGTCGGCACCAGGCGGTGGCAGGCGACGCTGGCGAACACCGCCTTCACGTCCTCGGGCAGCACGTAGTCGCGTCCTTCGAGCATCGACCACGCGCGCGCGGCGGCGACCACCGCGAGGCCGGCGCGCGGGCTCAGGCCGCAGACGAAGCGGTCGGCGCGGCGCGTGGCGTCGACCAGCGCGAGCACGTAGTCGGCAAGCGCTGAGCTTACGGTCTGCGCGGCGGCGCGCGCCTGCAGCTCGGCCAACGTGGATGGCTCAAGGCAGGCCGGCAGGCGTTCGAGCAGCGCGCGACGGTCTTCGCCCAGGTACAGCGCGCGCTCGGCCTCCGCCGGCGGCATGCCGAGCGACAGGCGCATCAGGAAGCGGTCGAGCTGCGACTCGGGCAGCGGGAAGGTGCCGAGCTGCTCGCTCGGGTTCTGCGTCGCGATCACGAAGAAGGGCTTGGGCAGTTCGAAGGTCGCGCCGTCGACGCTGACCTGCTGCTCCTCCATCGCCTCCAACAGCGCCGACTGCACCTTCGGCGACGCGCGGTTGATCTCGTCGGCAAGTAGTACCTGGGTGAAGATCGGGCCGGGATGGAAGCGGAACGCGGCGGCGTCGCGCTCGTAAACGTTGCCGCCGAGGATGTCGGCCGGCATCAGGTCGTTGGTGAACTGCACGCGCCGGTAGTCGAGCCCCGTCACCTTGGCGAGCCCGTGCGCGAGCGTGGTCTTGCCGACGCCGGGCACGTCCTCGATCAACAGGTGGCCGCGCGCGACGAGGCAGGTCAGCGCCAGTTTCAGCGGCCTGGGTTTGCCGAGAATCAGCGCGTTCAATTGCCGGTAGGCCTGGCTCAACGATTGCATTTCACTCCTGTCGCGCACAAACTGGGGGGCGATAATCATAAGCCATGCCCGTCGCGCCAGCCAGCTTTTGATGCCATTTGAATGGCCGGCAGCGCAAGTGAAAAACCCGGCCGGCGCTTTTCCGTAGGGCAAAACATGTTCACCTGGCTCAAGAACCGTTGGCACCGCACCGGCATGACCGCCTACCTGACCCATCCCGACTGCCTGAAGCACGATATGGGTGCCGGCCACCCGGAATGCCCCGAGCGCCTGACGGCGATCCGCGACCAGTTGATGGCCGCGCAGCTGTTCGACTTCCTGCAGGAGGTCGACGCGCCCGAGGTCAGCCGCGAGCAGCTCGCACGCGTCCACGCGCCGCGCTATATCGATTATCTTGAGTCCTGCTCGCCCGAGGTCGGCTCCTTCCGCCTCGACCCCGACACCGCGATGTCGCCCGGCACGCTACTGGCCGCGCGGCGCGCCGCAGGCTCAGTGGTGCACGCGGTCGACCTGGTGTGCGAAGGCGCGGCGCCGAACGCGTTCTGCGCGGTGCGTCCGCCCGGCCACCACGCCGAGAGCGCGCGTGCTATGGGCTTCTGCTTCTTCAACAACGTCGCCGTCGGCGTCGCGCACGCGCTGGCGGCGCACAAGCTCGAACGCGTCGCGATTGCAGACTTCGACGTCCACCACGGCAACGGCACCGAGGACATTTTCAAGGACGACGAACGGGTCTTGATGGTGTCAACCTTCCAGTCGCCGTTCTACCCGTACTCGGGTGACGTGCCGCTCGGCGCTAACATGCACAACGTGCCGCTCAGGGCGGGCAGTGGCGGCCGGGAATTCCGCGACGCGGTAGAGCACGAGTGGCTGCCGGCGCTGCACGCCTTCCAGCCGCAGATGATCTTCGTGTCGGCCGGCTTCGACGCGCACCGTGAGGACGACATGGGCTCGCTCGGGCTCACCGAGGCGGACTACGAGTGGGTGACGCGCCACCTGGTGCAGATCGCCGACCTGTACTGCCAGGGCCGCATCGTGTCGGTGCTCGAGGGCGGCTACGAGCTGTCGGCCTTGGCGCGCAGCGTGGTCGCGCATCTGAGGGTGCTGTCCGACGCCTGAACCCGGCTCGGCCAACCTTGGATCAATCCCATGAAAAAACGCCGGCCCGCGGGTCGGCGTTTTTCATGGGAGACGACGGATCAGGGCCGCTTGGCGCCGCCGTCGGTCTTGTCGCCGATCTTGCCTTCCGCGCCGGTCAACAGTTTCAGCATGTTCGACTTGTGCCGGTGCAGCACCAGGATCGCGATGATCAGCGTCGCGCCGAAGTACACGCTTTGCGGGCCGACGATGAAGAAGGCGTACACCGGGCTCAGCACCGCCGCGACCAGCGCCGACAGCGACGAGATGCGCACGACGAGGGCCATGAACAGCCAGGTGGCCGCCGCCGCCAGCGCCAGCCACGGCGAGAAGCCGAACAGCACGCCGACCGCGGTCGCGACGCCCTTGCCGCCCTTGAAGCCGAAGAACACCGGCCACATGTGGCCGATTAGCACCGCGAGGCCGGCGGCGGCCACCGCCTGGTCGCCCAGACCATAGCGCGGCGCGAGCCAGGCGGTCAGCGCGACCGCGACCCAGCCCTTCAGGCCGTCGCCCAGCAGGGTCAGAACGGCGGCCAGCTTCTTGCCGGTGCGCAGCACGTTGGTGGCGCCCGGATTGCCCGAGCCGTAGGAACGCGGGTCGTCCAGACCCATGGCCTTGCTGACGATCACCGCGAAGGACAGGGAACCGATCAAATAGGCGGCAACAACAAACGCTATCATGCTTATGGCGAATTCAATAAAATACAAGGCTTTGGATTCTACGGTATCACGCGGCGATTCCCCAAGCGCCGCAGACTCATGGACATCATCTTCCTGCGCGAGGTGCGGGCCGACACCATCATCGGCGTATACGAATGGGAGCGCCAGGCGCCCCAGGCCATCGAGCTCGACCTCGAAATCGGCATCCCGAGCGAAGTCCCATGCCACACCGACAATATCGGCGACACCATCCATTACGGCGTGGTGGTCGACAGGCTGCGCCAGGCCTTGGCCGAGCAGCACTTCCTCTTGATCGAAGCGTTGGCCGAGTACATTGCCAAGGTGATCCGCGAGGAGTTCGGCGCGCCGTGGGTGAAAGTAGCGGTCACCAAGCTCGGCATCCTGCCCGGCGTCAAACGCGTCGGCGTGATGATAGAGCGCGGCCACCGGCCGCACTGATTTCCACGTACACGGGCAAAACGAAACGGGCAACCTTGTAAGGTTGCCCGTTTCGCGTGTCGGCAGGCTTGCTACGGCTGGGTATTTAGTAGGTCCACTTCATCCGTACTTCGGTTTTTGACTTGCCAACCCTGAGCGACAGGCGCCCGTTTTCCCCTAGCTTGAGACTGGGCCGCAAACCGAAGCGGCTTCCATCTTCCAATTTTTCCAGCGCAAAACGTCCGTTGCCGATCAGCAACGATTGTTCCTTCTGGATCGTCGAAGGCGCTTCCGACGAGAGGCCCAAAGAGGGCGACGCGCACATCCACGCCTCGGGTGGGCATCCTTCCGCCCACGCAGGCATTGCCCATAGCAATGCCATCATTTTGTAGACAAGCCTGACGGTTTTCATACGACACCTCCTCAAACAGAGGACAGCGCACGAAAACTTGCACCTAGCACTTCAGCATGGACGATTCCAAAGACGATGCAAGGGCTTTCTTTAGGCTTTGATTGAATAAGTTGCAACGAAACGATTAACGGTTGCGCATAAAGTCAGCGGTGCCATAGAACGCTTCGATAAGCTTGGCCTTCAACTCGTCCTCGCACACCAATTCGGCCACCGCCTTATTCATACAATACATCCACTGGTCGCGCGCCGCCTCGTCGATGGCGAACGGCAGGTGGCGCGCCCTGAGGCGCGGGTGACCGTAGGCTTCCATATAGAGCGCCGGGCCGCCGAGCCAGCCGGACAGGAACATGTAAAGCTTTTCGCGCGAACCGGCGAGGTCAGCCGGGTGCATGTCGCGCAAGCTTTTGACCGACGGGTCGGTGTCCATGATGTCGTAGAAGCGGTCGGTCAGCCAGCGCACCACGCCGGCACCGCCGAGCAGTTCGTAGGGGGTCAATTGCTGCATGATTCCATTCCTGTCGGATCGGTCGGCCGGGCCTCAGCGGCCTTGAAAGCGAAAAGCGATGCCGGGGTCGCGCCCGGCGATCAGCGACGCGAGCGCCCGGCCCGAGCCCGGGCCTTCGGTCCAGCCCAGCGTGCCGTGACCGGTGTTGAGCCACAGGCGCGGATAGCGGGTGCGGCCTATCATCGGCACGTTGCCCGGCGTCGCGGGCCTCAAGCCGGTCCAGAACTGCGCGGCGCCCCAGTCGCAGGCGTCGGGGAACATCGCGCGCGCGCGGTCGACCAGCAGCTTGCAGCGCACCGGATTGAGCGTCGACGAGTAGCCGGCGAGCTCGGCCGTGCCGGCGATGCGCAAGCGATCGCCGAGGCGCGACATCACGATCTTGTAGCTCTCGTCGGTCAGGCTGGCGGTCGGCGCGGCGGCGGGCTCGACCACCGGCAGCGTCGCCGAATAGCCCTTGGCCGGGTAGATCGGCAGCTTGAGGCCGGCGGTGCGCGCGACGAGCGGGCTGTGGCTGCCGAGCGCGAGCACGTAGGCGTCGGCGGTGACGGTGTCGAACGCGCCGTCGGGCCGCGTCACCGACACGCCGGCGATATCGCCCCTCTCTGCCAGCAGCGCGTTGATGCGCGTCGAGAAGCGGAAGTTGACGCCGGCGGCCTCGGCCAAGCTGGCCAGAGCGCTGGTGAATTGGTGTACGTCGCCCGACTGGTCGCTCTCGCAATAGGTCGCACCGACGACGTTGGCCGAGTAGCCAGCGAGCGCCGGTTCGATCACGACCATCTCGTCGCGCGAGATCACCCGCTTGTCGATGCCGAACTCGGCCATCACCGCGGCGGCGTGCGCGGCGGCGTCGAGCTCCTGCTGCGTAAGGAAGAGCGATACGATGCCGCGCGCGCGGTGGTCGAAGGCGAGGCCGGTCTCGGCGCGGATCGCATCGAAGGTCTCGCGGCTGAAGCGGCCGAGCGCGAGGATCTGGCGCATGTTCGCCTCGGCGCGGCTGGCACGGCATTCGTTCAGGAAACGCAGGCAGAATGCCCACTGCGCCGGGTCGAACATCGGACGGTAAAGAAGCGGCGCGTCTTCCTTGAACAGCCACTTGAGCACCTTGAGCGGCACGTCGGGCTGCGCCCACGGTTCGGACTGGCTGACCGAGATCTGCCCACCGTTGGCGAAGCTGGTCTCGCGCGCCGGGCCGCTGGCGCGGTCGATCACCGTCACCTCGTGGCCGTCCTGTGCCAGAAACCAGGCCGTCGACACGCCGACGATGCCCGAGCCGAGAACCACCACCTTCATGACTATCCTGTCTCCACGAAAAAGCGGGCCGACCGGCCCGCCCGTTTTTTGTGCACCGATGGTAAGCCCTGCGCGCTCCGCGCTTCAAGCCCGCCGTTCAGGCCGGCCTCTTAGTCAGCTCGTACACCGTCTTGCCGCGCAGCCGGAAGTAGTCCGACGCGAAGAAGAAGTTTTCCGAGTGGCCGACGAACAACAGGCCGTCGGGTTTCAAGAGCGGCACGAACTTCTTCAGCACCGAGAACTGCGTCTCGCGGTCGAAGTAGATCATCACGTTGCGGCAGAAGACCGCGTCGAAGCTGCTGCGCACCGCCCACGTCGTGTCGACCAGGTTCAGCCGCTGGAAGGTGATCAGGCTGCGCAATACCGGCTTGGCCTGGAAGCTGCCGTCGGGCAGCTTGTCGAAGTACTTGCTCGCGTGGCCCGCCGGCAGCCGTGCGACCTTGTCGGCCGAGTAGACGCCCTTGCGGCCGATCTCGAGCACGTGGGTGTCGAGGTCGGTCGCGAGGATGCTGATCGTTGGCCGAGCTCCCATCGGGAAGGCCTCAAGCGCGGCGATCGCCAGCGAGTACGGCTCCTCGCCGGTCGACGCGGCGGCGCACCAGATCGTCAGCTCGCGCTCGCCGGCGGCGACCCGTTGCTTCAACTGCTCGGCCAGCAGCGGGAAGTGGTGCTCCTCGCGGAAGAAGAAGGTCAGATTGGTGGTCAGCGCGTTGACGAACTGTTCGAACTCGCGCTTGCCGGTGTAGGACTCGAGCAAGTCGACATAGGCGGCGAAACTCGCCAGCTTCAGTTCGCGGATGCGCCGCACCAGCCTGCCGTACACCATGTCCTTCTTCGACGGGTTGAGCGCGATGCCGGCCTCTTTGTAGATCAGCTTGCGGATGCGCTCGAAGTCGGCCTCGGAAAAGCTGAACTCGCGGTTGAACTCGATCTTCGGCAGATGGATCGCCGGCAGTTTGTCCATGGAACCTCGCGACAAAAAAGCCCGGGCCGCTAGGACCCGGGCTTTCGCGTTTCAAACGGCGATCACGCCGAGAACGACGAACCGCAACCGCAGGTGGACTGTGCGTTCGGGTTCTTGATCACGAACTGGGAACCTTCGAGGCTCTCCTGGTAGTCGATCTCGGCGCCGACCAGATACTGGTAGCTCATCGGGTCGACGAGGAAGGTCACGCCGTCGCGTTCGATCGGCGTGTCGTCCTCGTTGACGAGCTCGTCGAAGGTGAAGCCGTACTGGAAGCCGGAACAGCCGCCACCAGTGACGAACACGCGCAATTTCAACTCCGGATTGCCTTCCTCAGCAATCAGGTCGCGCACCTTGGCGCACGCGCTGTCGGTAAAGTTGATCGGGGACGGCATCTCGGTCGCTGCATTCATGTGTTTACCTCGCAAAACATCTGGCGCGGGCATTCTCGCCCATGGCCTGAAATCACCCTACTATTTTAGTCGGATATTGGGTCGTCTGGCGAGAGCTCAAGATCAGGGCAGCAGCGGAACGATGTCCAGACCCGCGTTTTCGTCCTGGCCGAACATCAGGTTCATCACCTGCACCGCCTGGCCGGACGCCCCCTTGACCAGGTTGTCCTCGACCACCAGCACGATCAACAGGTCGCCATTGCCCGGGCGGTGCACCGCGATGCGCGCGGTGTTGGAGCCGCGCACCGAGCGCGTTTCCGGGTGGTTGCCGGCCGGCAGCACGTCGACGAAAGGCTCTCCGGCGAAGCGCGCTTCGAACAGCGCCTGGAAGTCGGTGTCGCGGCCTTCCGGCGCGATGCGCGCGTAGATCGTCGAATGGATGCCGCGGATCATCGGCACCAGGTGCGGCACGAAGGTCAGCTTGACCGGGGCGCCGTGGATGGCGGACAGGCCCTGCTCGATCTCCGGGCTGTGACGGTGGCCCTTCACCGCGTAGGCCTTGAAGTTGTCGCCGGCCTCGGCCAACAGCGTGCCGACCTCGGCCTTGCGGCCGGCACCGGACACGCCCGACTTGCAGTCGGCGATCAGCGTCTGGGTGTCGATCAGCTGCTTGCCGCCTTCGAGCAGCGGCAACAGGCCGAGCTGGACCGACGTCGGATAGCAACCGGCCATGCCGATCAGGCGGGCTTTCTTGATGGCGTCGCGGTTGACCTCGGGCAGGCCGTACACCGCCTCGGCCAACAGGTCGGTGCAGCTGTGCTCCATCGCGTACCACTGCTGGAACACCACAGGGTCTTTCAGCCGGAAGTCGGCCGCCAGGTCGATCACCTTGACGCCTGCGTCGAGCAGCTCGCGCGCCTGCGCCATCGCGACGCCGTGCGGTGTCGCGAAGAACACCACGTCGCACTCGGTGAGCTTCGCGTCTTCCGGCGTCGAGAAGGCGACGTCGACGCGACCGCGCAAGGACGGGAACATCTCGGCCACCTTCATGCCGGCCTCCTTGCGCGAGGTCACCGCGACCACTTCGGCGCCCGGATGCCCGGCCAACAGCCGCAACAATTCCACGCCGGTGTAACCGGTCCCGCCAACGATGCCGACCTTGATCATGCCACGTCCCTTCCTGTAAATCCGTGTTGCAAAGACGACATGTTAAGGACGCAGACGGCAGTGCGCAAGCAACAAAAAAGCCGCCCCGTAGGGCGGCTTTTTGGGGTATCCATCGCGAATTAACGCTTGGAGAACTGCTTGGCGCGGCGGGCTTTACGCAGACCGACTTTCTTACGCTCGACTTCACGAGCGTCGCGGGTCACGAAGCCAGCGCCTGACAGCGCCGGTTTCAGGTCGGCGTTGTAGTCGATCAGCGCACGGGTGATGCCGTGACGGATCGCGCCGGACTGACCGGTTTCACCGCCGCCGATCACGTTCACCTTGATGTCGAACGACTCGAGGTTTTCGGTCAGGGCCAGCGGCTGGCGGATCACCATGCGGCCGGTTTCGCGAGCGAAATATTCGTCAACCGGCTTGCCGTTGACGATGATCTGGCCGCTGCCCTTTTGCATGAACACACGAGCTACCGAGCTCTTGCGACGGCCGGTGCCGTAGTAGTATTTACCGTTCATCGTGTTGCCTCAGAAATCAGAATTCCAGCACTTGCGGCTGCTGGGCAGCGTGCGGGTGTTCGCCACCGGCGTACACCTTCAGCTTCTTGATCATCGCGTAGCCCAGCGGGCCTTTCGGGAGCATGCCTTTCACGGCTTTTTCCAGAACGCGCTCCGGGAACTGGTTCTGCAGTTCGGTGAAGGTGCGCTCGTAGATACCGCCCGGGTAGCCCGAGTGACGGTAGTACTTCTTGTCCTGAGCCTTGGCACCGGTCACGCGCAGTTTTTCGGCGTTGATGACGACGATGTAATCGCCGGTGTCAACGTGCGGGGTAAATTCCGGCTTGTGCTTGCCGCGCAGACGACGGGCGACTTCAGCAGCGACACGGCCGAGAACCTTGTCGGTTGCATCGACCACGAACCACTCGCGCTTAACCTCATGCGGCTTGGCAGAAAAGGTCTTCATGGAACTCTTCCATCGTAATTCTTGAAAGTTCCGGATTCTATTACAGGGGTCTGGGCCTGTCAAACCCTTGTGCGACAAGCAAAAATCGGGCGTCGCAAAGGAGGAACAGAAGCCCCGGAAAGCAGGCAAAAAAAAACGCGCAACCGGACGATGCCGATTGCGCCAAGTTCCACCTTTTGGAAGGAGGATGGAGGAGACAACACCAAAACGCACACTTGCGTGCCACGTCCTGATGCAATGCCAATTATTGGCGAGCGTTATAGGCTTGGCAAGTTTTTTGTGCAGCGCAGTATACGCAGCGCAACATTCGGGAAAACCCCCAATTCATAAGGCTTATGGCCTCTTGGCCTGTCACAAAAATGCACTGCACAAGCTTGGCCGAGCCCCGGCTCGGCCAAGCTTCAGACGCGCCTCACCTCGAGCACGCCGTTGACGTCCATGACGTGTGCAAGAACGCGCGACAGGTCGGTCACACTCCTGACCTCGACGGTGAAGCGCATCCTCGCCTTCAGATCGCGGGAGAGCGTGTTGACGGCGATGACATTGAGCTTATCGCGCGACAGCACGTCGGAGATGTCGCGCAACAGGCCGTTGCGGTCGCGCGCCAGCACTTCGATGTCGATCGGGAACACGCTGTTCTTCTGCTCGCCCCAGTCGGCCGAGATCAGCCGCTCGGGCGCGTCGGCCGACAGGCGCTTCAGCGTCGAGCAACTGGCGCGGTGGATCGAGATGCCGCGCCCCTTGGTGACGAAGCCGGCGACCGGGTCGGGCGGCGCCGGCTTGCAGCAGCGCGCGAGTACCGTCATCAGGTTGTTGACGCCCTCGATCAGGATGCCGCCGGCGTCGTGGCCGCCGCGGCTGCGATGGACGATGTCTTCCGGCGTCACGTCGGCCGGCGGAGGCGGCGCGAAGCTCATGATCGCCTGCACGATGGCGCGCATCGTCAGTTCGCCGTGGCCGAGCGCGTTGTAGACCTCGTCGACCTTGGCGAAGCCGAGCTTCTCGGCCAACGCCTGCAGGTTGGGCTGCACGTCGGGATGACGCGCGAGCTCCTTCTCGAACAGCTGGCGGCCGGTCTCGCGCACGACGTCGGCGTTCTGCAGCCTGACGTACTGGCGGATCTTGCTGATCGCGCGGTGGCTCTTCACCCAGCCTTCGTGCAGCCAGTTGACCGACGGCCCGCCCTCCTTGGCGGCGAGGATCTCGACGCGCTGGCCGTTCTCCAGCGGCGTCGACAGCGGTACGATCTGGCCGTCGATCTTGGCGCCGCGGCAGCGGTGGCCGAGGTCGGTGTGGACTGAATAGGCGAAGTCGATCGCGGTGGCGCCTGCCGGCAGCGTCAGCACCTTGCCCGCCGGCGTCAGTACGTAGACGGTATCGTTGAACAGTTCGGTCTGGAACGCTTCGGCCAGCCCTTCGCGGTTGGCGTCGGCGACTTCCTCGCGCCAGTCGAGCAACTGCCTGAGCCACGCGATCTTCTCTTCGTAGGCGGCGTCGCCCCGCCCGCCTTCCTTGTAGCGCCAGTGCGCGGCGACGCCGAATTCGGCGTGCTCGTGCATCTCGAAGGTGCGGATCTGCACCTCGAGCACCTTGTCCTCGGGGCCGATCACCGCGGTGTGCAGGCTGCGGTAGTCGTTGGCTTTCGGATGGCTGATGTAGTCGTCGAACTCGCCCGGCACCGGCTGCCAGATGCTGTGCACGATGCCGAGCACCGAATAGCAGTCGGCGACCTTGTCGACCAGCACGCGCACCGCGCGGATGTCGTAGAGCTCGGAGAAGTCGAGCTGCTTCTTGCGCATCTTCTTCCAGATGGAATAGATGTGCTTGGGCCGGCCGGCGACGTCGGCCTTGATGCCGGCGGCCGCGAGCTCGCCGCGCAGCGAACCGAGCACGCGTTCGATGTAGTCGATGCGTTCGAGCCGCCGCTCGTCGAGCAGCTTGGCGATCTTCTTGTAGTCGGCCGGATGCAGATGGCGGAAGGCGAGGTCCTCGAGCTCCCACTTGATCTGCCAGACGCCGAGCCGGTTCGCCAATGGCGCGAACAGGTCCATCGTCTCCTGCGCGATCTTCAGCCTTATCGGCTCGTCGCAGTTAATCAAGAAGTGCATGGTCTGCGTGCGCCACGCGAGCTTGATCAGCACGACGCGGATGTCGGCGACCATCGCCAGCAGCATCTTGCGCATCGTCTCGGCCTGGCGCGCGCGCTCGTCGCCGGTGGCGAGCGTGTCGATGCGCGCGAACTCGGTCAGCGTGCGCACGCGGTCGACGCCTTCGACCAGCACCGACACGGTGCCGTTGAATTCGCGCGCGAGCCATTCCTGCCAGTCGGGCCGGCAGTCGGGCGCGGCGAACAGCAGCGTCGCGACGATGGCGTCGGGCAACAGGTTGAGGTCGGCGACGATGGCGGCGGAGGCGACCGCGTGGTCGAACAGGTCCTCGCCGGTCGACGCGAGCGTCCTGCCGGCGTACAGCGTCCGGGCGGCCTCGTAGGCGCGCGTGAGCAGCCCGCTCTCCGTCTCGTTGTGCGAGGCGGCTAGCTTGCTGAGCCAACGGCCGTGATCGGCGGCGTCGGCCAGGGTATCGGCAACGGATCTAACGACGGAAACCATAACGTTACGGGGCCGGGCACACCGGCGGTTCGGTTCGAGATCAGGCCCGCGGCGCGAGCCGACCCAGGAGGCGTTTCACCGGCGCCGGCAGGCCGGCGTCGAGCGCTTCGGCCAACGGCCACCAGTCGCCGCCGCCGTCGCGCACAAGGTTGGCCGAGCCTTCCCTGAGCCGCGCCGGCAACGGCGTGATGATCAAACGATAGTGCGTAAAAACATGTTCGAGTTCCGGCCATGCGATATCGACGTCGACATGGCCGAGCGCCGACGCCCAGTCTTCGGCCGCGCCGCTGTCGGCGAACTCGGGCAGCGACAACAGTCCGCCCCAGATGCCGGACGGCGGGCGGCGCTCGAGCCAGACCTTGTCCTGCCAGGTCAGCATCAGCATCACCGTGTCGCGCGTCGGCACCGCCTTTTTCGGGCGCGGCGTCGGCAGTTCGCCGGTACGGCCTTCGCGTGCGGCGACGCAACCGTCGACCATCGGGCAGACGGTGCACGCCGGCCTGCCGCGCGTGCAGACGGTGGCGCCGAGATCCATCTGGCCCTGCGTGTACGCCTGGATGCCCGTTTCGGGCAGCAGGCGCTCGGCCAACGCCCACAGCTTCTTCTCTACCGCCTTCTCGCCGGGGAAGCCGGCGATACCGAACGCGCGCGTCAGCACGCGCTTGACGTTGCCGTCGAGGATGGCCTCGCGCTCGCCGAAGGCGAAGGCGGCGACCGCCGCGGCGGTAGACCGGCCGACGCCGGGCAGCGTTTCAAGCTCGGCTCGCGCCTGCGGGAAGGCGCCGCCGTAGACGTCCATCACGCGCTCGGCGGCCTTGTGCAGATTGCGCGCGCGGCTGTAGTAGCCGAGTCCGCTCCACGCGGCGAGTACGTCGTCGACCGGGGCCTCGGCCAACGTCTCTACGCTCGGAAAGCGCGCCAGGAAGCGCGCATAGTAATCGAGCACGGTCGCGACCTGGGTCTGCTGCAGCATGATCTCGGACAGCCACACGCGGTAGGGGTCGTCGACCTGCCACGGCAGGTCGTGCCGGCCGTGGTCGCGCTGCCAGGCGACCAGACGTTCGGCAAAGGCGTTTTCCAGCATCGGGAGCACAAATTCGGGGAATCGAAGATGGTAGCGTAAAGCCGGCCGCCGACCAAGACGGCGAATCCGGCTAGAATAACGAATTGCCCGGAGGATGCCGCTTGAAACCGCAACACTTTTTCGCCCCCTGCCCGCGCGGCCTCGAAGCCGCGCTCGCCGACGAACTCGCCCAATTCGGCGCCCGCGACATCGCGCCGGTAGACGGCGGCGTCGGCTTCACCGGCGACGAGGTGGTGATGATGCGCGCCAACCTCGAGAGCCGCACCGCCAGCCGCGTGCTGTTGCGCCTCGTGCACGGCCGCTACCTTGACGAGCGCGACGTCTACCAGCTCGCACACACGGTGGACTGGCCGTCCTGGTTCTCGCTCGAGCAGACCTTCAAGATCAAGACCGACGGCGTGAACGCGCCGGTCAAGAGCCTCGACTTCGTGTCGCTAAAGGTCAAGGACGCGATCTGCGACCGCTTCCGCGACGCGACCGGCGCACGGCCGAGCGTCGACACCCGCGTCCCCGACATCCGCATCCACGTGTTCCTGACACGCGACACCGCGACCGTTTACCTGGACACCAGCGGCGAGCCGCTGTTCAAGCGCGGCTGGCGCGGTGAGACCGGCGAGGCGCCGCTGCGCGAGAACCTCGCCGCCGGCATCCTCTTGATCGCCGGCTACGACGGCAGCCAGCCCTTGGTCGACCCGATGTGCGGCAGCGGTACGTTTCTGGTGGAAGCGGCCGACATCGCGCTCAAACGCGCGCCGGGCCGCAACCGCCGCTTCGGCTTCGAGGCGTTCGCCGACTTCGATTCTGCTCAGTGGCAGCAGGTGAAGAAGGTCGTCAAGTCTATGGAGCGCGAGCCCGAACCGCTGATGATCTGGGGCTCGGACCGCGACCGGCGCATGATCGAAACGGCCGAGCGCAACCTCGTGCAGGCCGGCCTCAAGGGTCTGGTACGGCTGAAGGCGCAGGACGTGCTCGACACGCGCCCGCCGGCCGGCAACGGCATCCTGATCGCCAACCCGCCGTACGGCGTGCGCCTCGACGAGCAGGACGCGCTCGCCGCGCTCTACCCGTCGCTCGGTGCGTGGCTCAAGCAGTACTGGGCCGGCTGGACCGCCAACTTCTTCACCGGCGACCTGCGCCTGGCGAAGCTGATCCGCCTGACGCCGAAGCGCCGCGTGCCGCTCTACAACGGCGCGCTCGAGTGCCGGTTGTTCGCGATCCCTATGGTGTCCGGCAGCAACCGCAAGGACAAACCCGACGCGGGCTGAGCGACCTTGCGCCGGGAGTCTGCCGCACCCGGCGCAAGGTCGCACACACGCGAGGAAGAGCCATGGAAACGTCGTTCTGGTCGGCTACAGTGCTGCTGATCCTGATCACCGACCCCTTGGGCAACATTCCGCTGTTCATCGCCGCGCTCAAGCAGGTCAAGCCCGAGCGCCGGCATAAGGTCGTCCTGCGCGAATGCCTGATCGCGTTCGCGGTGTTGCTGTCCTTCCTGTTCTTCGGCCGGCACTTTCTCGAACTGATGCAGCTGTCGGACGAATCCTTGCGCGTCGCCGGCGGCGTGATCCTGTTCCTGATCGCGATCAAGATGATCTTCCCCGGCGAGGAGAGCGCCTTCGGCGCCAGATTCCAGAGCGAGCCCTTCATCGTGCCGATCGCGGTGCCGCTGATCGCCGGGCCGTCGGCAATGGCGACCGTGCTCTTGCTATCGACGCGCGAGCCGGCACGCATGGCCGAATGGATGGGCGCGCTGACGATCACGATGTTCGTCACCACCACCGTGTTTCTCGCATCCGGCCGCCTGCAGAAGATCCTCGGCGACCAGGTGATCGCCGCGCTCGAACGGCTGATGGGGCTGGTGCTCACCGCGATCTCGATCGAGATGCTGATGAGCGGGCTGGCTGCCTATCTGAAGAAATTGAGCTAGTCTTGCCGCGGTCTGCCGCATTCGCTTTCCGGCGCCTCGGTGTAAACTAGAATACACAACGAAACGCCAGAATCGTCCCAACCCTCGTCGCCAGCGAAACCATGAAAAAAACGACTCCTCCCGCCACTACCAACCCTGCCGTGAAACTCAACGCGCGCGTCTGGTTCGAGCAGGGCGACGCCAGCCTCGCCGGCGCCACCGAAGTGGCCTTGCTGTCGGCCGTCGCCGAGACCGGCTCGATCACGCAGGCCGCCAAGGCCATCGGCCGCAGCTACAAGTGGGCGTGGGACACCGTCGAGGCGATGAACCAGTTGTCGCCCGAAGCGCTGGTCGTGCGCGAAACCGGCGGCAAGAACGGCGGCGGCACGCGGCTCACCGAGCGCGGCAAACGGCTGATCGAGTCCTACCGGGCGATCGAGCACGCGCAGCAGCAGTTCGTCGCCGCGTTGTCGGCCGGCGGCGAGGACTTCTCCGACTGCCTGTCGCTGCTGAAGAAGTTCGCGGTGAAGACCTCGGCGCGCAACCAGCTGTTCGGCAAGGTCACAGCGATCCGCCGCGGCGAGGTGAACGACGAGGTCGAACTGACGCTGCCCGGCGGCGAGCGACTCCTGGCGCTGATTACCCATGCGAGCAGCGAACGGCTAGGGTTGGCCGAGGGCCTGGACGTGGTCGCGCTGGTCAAGGCGGGCTGGGTCGCGCTGACGCCTCCGGCCGCGCCGGGCAGCCTCGCAGGTCACAACGTGCTGCCGGGCGTCGTGCGCTCTATAGCCGGCGGCGACGCCGAGTGCGAGGTGACGGTCGATCTGGAAGGCGGCAGCAGCCTGTGCAGCATGGTCGGCCGCGAGCAGGCCGACGCGCTGGCGTTGGCGCCGGGCGTCGCGGTCGGCGCGGTCATCAGCCCGGCCAGCGTGATCCTCGGCGTGCCGATGTGAGCTTATGATATTCGATCCCCGAGGCTTCGTTATTTACTTAACAACACAGCGACATGGCTATATACTCTTGGAAATAACGATTCCACCGAGGAGACCCCGCCATGCGTTTTGACCGTCACCTGATCGCCGCCGCGCTCGCGCTCTTGCCGTTCGCCGCCCACGCCGCCACGCTGAACGTCGCGGTCGCCGCCAACGTGCAGTACGCGTTCGACGACCTCGCAGCCGAGTTCAAGAAGGAATCGGGCACCGACATCAAGGCGTCTTACGGCGCGTCGGGCAAGTTCGCGAGCCAGATCATGAACGGCGCGCCGTTCGACTTGTTCCTGTCGGCCGACATGGACTTCCCGAACAAGTTGGCCGACGGCGGCTTCACCGTCGGCCAGGTCAAGCCCTACGCCTACGGCACGCTGGTGCTGTGGACGATGAAGGACCTGGACCTGAAGAACTGGGCGAACACGCTGACCAGCGACAAGGTCGGCAAGATCGCCGTCGCCAACCCTAAGGCCGCGCCGTACGGCCGCGAGGCGATCAAGGCGCTCGCCCACTACAAGATCGACAAGGCGGTCGAACCCAAGCTCGTCTACGGCGAGAACATCAGCCAGGCCAACCAGTACATCAGCACGCAGGCGGCCGACATCGGCTTCACCGCCAAGTCGGTGGTGATCTCGCCCGAACTGAAGGGCCAGGGCAAGTGGGTCGAAGTGCCGAAGAAAGCGTACCAGCCGATCGCGCAGGGCGTCGTCGTGCTCAAGCAGGCCGAGCAGAACGATCCGGCCGCCGCGAAGAAGTTCTACGACTTCCTGTCGTCGAAGAAGGCGCGCGCGGTGTTCCAGCGCTTCGGCTACCAGCTGCCATGAACCGCTTGCAGGGCGAAATCGTCGCGGTCGAATCGGTCGACGGCGTGACCCTGGTCGACGTCGCCGTCGGCGGCGTCGGGCTGACCGCGCTGTTGATCGGCGCGCTGTCGGGGGCGAGCGCGCTCGCCACCGGCCAGACCGTCACCCTCGGCTTCCAGGAGGCCGAGGTGTCGCTCGCGCGCGACCTCGCCGGCACGATCAGCCTGCGCAACGCGCTGCCGTGCAAGGTGACACGCGTCGAGCGCGGCCGGCTGCTCTCCCAGGTGACGCTCGACTTCCAGGGGACGACGCTCGCGTCCATCGTCACCACCCGCTCTGCCGACCGGCTTGCGCTCGCGCCGGGCGTAGAGGTCACCGCGCTCGTCAAGGCCAACGAAATGACGCTCGTCTAACATGCAGGACCTCGATCTTTCGCCGTTCTGGCTCACATTAAAGCTCGCCGCCATCACCACGACGATTTTGCTGATCATCGGCCTGCCGCTCGCCGCATGGATCGGCAAGGGACGCACGCCCGCGCGTGCTCTGGTCGAGACGCTGATCGCAATGCCGCTGGTGCTGCCGCCGTCGGTGCTCGGCTTCTATCTGCTGCTCGCGTTCAGCCCGCAGTACACGTTCGGCCGCTGGCTGATCGACACTTTCAATCTGAAACTGGTTTTCTCCTTCCCCGGCCTCGTGATCGGCTCGGTGCTGTTCAGCCTGCCGTTCATGGTGCAGCCGGTTCAAGCCGCCTTCGCCAACCTGCCCCGTAGCCTCACCGAGGCGTCGTACACGCTCGGCAAGTCGCGGCTGACGACTTTCTGGCGCGTCGAACTGCCGAACGTGAAGCCGGCGATCATCGTCGGCACCATCATGGCGTTCGCGCATACCGTCGGCGAATTCGGCGTGGTGCTGATGATAGGCGGCAACATCCCGGGCGTATCGCGCGTGATGTCGATCGCGATCTACCACGAGGTCGAACAGCTCAACTACGACGTCGCCCACGCCTACTCGGCGATCCTGTTCGGCTTCTCATTCGCGGTGGTGCTCGCCGTCAACCTCATCAAGCGGCGCGGCCACCTGATCCAGACCTTATGATCGAATTCGATTTTTCGCTCGCCCGCCCGGCCCAGGGCGGGCATGCCTTTTCGCTCGCCATGGATGGAGAGATCGCCTCCGGTGACTTCGTCACGCTGTTCGGCGCCTCGGGCGCCGGCAAGAGCACGCTCTTACGTCTGATGGCCGGACTCGAGACGCCCGAGCGCGGCCGGCTCGTCGTCGACGGCGAGGTATGGCTCGACACCGAACGCGGCGTGTCTCTGCCGGTGCAGTCGCGTGCTATCGGCTTGGTGTTCCAGGACTACGCGCTGTTCCCGAACATGAGCGTGCGCGAAAACCTGCGCTTTGCCGCTGGGAAGAATCAGGACGCCTGGGTCGCCGAATTGCTCGAGATTACCGGCCTTGCGACGTTGGCCGAGCGCCTGCCGGCGATGCTGTCGGGCGGCCAGAAGCAGCGTGTCGCGCTGGCGCGGGCTCTGGCGAGAAAGCCCAGGCTGCTGTTCCTCGACGAGCCCTTGTCGGCGCTCGATCTGTCGCTGCGCCTCAAGCTGCAGCAGGAACTGCTGCAACTGCACCAGCGCTTCGAGCTGACCACGGTGCTCGTGTCGCACGACCTGTCCGAAGTGTTCCGGCTGTCGAACCGCGTGCTCGTGTGCGAATCGGGACGGATCGTGAAGCATGGTACGCCGCAGGCCTTGTTCCTCGAACACGCGGTCGCCGGCAACCGGCTGACGCTGTCGGCCGAGCTGATCGCCAAACGCCAAAGCGACGTGGTGTGGATCATGACCCTGCTCGTCGGCCAGGACCTGATCGAGGTGATCGCCACCGCCGACGAGGCGGCGCGTTTCGCGCCGGGCGACCGGGTCGCGTTCGGCGCGTCGACCTTCGGCGCCAGCCTGTCGCCGGCAGCGCCGCGCGCCTGATTCCACGCACTCGATGGCGAGCGGCCGGACACGCCGACGCCACCCCGCTTTGAAAACCCCGCCGCGACGTGCGAAGATCGGGGCCTATCGTTAACCCTGAGAGAAGACCGTGACGACCGATTCCTTGAGCCTCGCGCACGCCGCCGGCCGCGTCGCCGGCGACGGCATCAGCGACGCCGAATGGCAGGCGCGCGTCGATCTGGCCGCCTGCTACCGGTTGGTCGCAGAGCGCGGCTGGGGCGACCTGATCTATACGCATATCTCGCTCGCCGTGCCCGGCGAGAAGGGCCGTTTCCTGATCAACCCGTTCGGGCTGATGTTCGACGAGGTGACCGCGTCGAACCTGGTGAAGATCGACATCGCCGGCAACATCATCGGTGACACGCCTTACGAGGTGAACGCGACCGGCTTCACCATCCACGGCGCGGTGCACGCGGCGCGCGAAGACGCGAAATGCGTGATGCACCTGCACAACGAGGCTGCGATCTCTATAGCGATGCTCAAAGACGGCCTGTTGCCGCTGTCGCAGCACGCGCTGCGCTTCTACGGCGACCTCGGCTACCACCGCTACGAAGGCCTGGCGCTGACCGAGAGCGAGAAGGTCAGGCTGGTCGAGAACCTCGGCGGGCGGAAGGCGATGCTGCTGTACAACCACGGCAGCCTCGTCACCGGCCGCACCGTCGCCGAGGCGTTCTGCCTGATCGACATGCTCGACAAGGCGTGCCGCATGCAGCTCGCCGCGCAGGCGACCGGCGCCGAACTGATCCTCCCGACGCCCGAGGTGTGCGAGAAGACCTTCGCCCAGCTGACCGCCGACCCGCTGCCCGAGGGCGAGCGCGAATGGCCGGCCCTCTTGCGCCGGCTCGACCGGCTCTGCCCCGACTACAAAGACTGAACCCTAACCAACCAAGGAGACACCAATGCCGACCCTCAACGTGCAACTGTTCGAAGGCCGCAGCGACGAAGAAAAACGCCAGTACGCCGAAGCGCTGACCGAAGCGTCGGTCAAGGTGCTCGGCTGCGATGCGTCCGCCGTCGACATCCTCTTCCAGGACGTGAAGAAGAGCGACTGGGCGACCGGCGGCGTGCTGTGGTCTGACGCGAAGTAAGCTCGGCCAAGCTTTGGTCGATAAAAAACGGCAGCCCACAAGGCTGCCGCTTTTTTGCCTGCTCGATGTGGGAAACAGGCGGCCTGTGTTTCATCGACCCCCGTCCGATAGGGGCTCAGACTCGGGCCCGGCCGGGCCCGAGCGAGCACGGGGGAGGCATCGCAGCAAGGTCAGACGGACGGGCCGGCGACGGCGAGGTGGCCGGCCGACGGCGTGCCGGCCACCTCGACCCGATTGCGCCCGGCCTCCTTGGCGCGGTAGAGCGCGTGGTCGGCGTTCTGGTAAAGCTCCTCGAGCGAGAGCCTCGACGACTCGGCGGTCGCCACGCCGAAGCTCGCGGTCAGCGACACGCGCTGCCCGCCCGACAGGATGAAGGCGGTGCGCGACACGATGCGGCACAGCCGTTCGGCCACCTCGCGCGCCTGCTCGGCGTCGCTGCCGTACAGCAGACAGGCGAACTCCTCGCCGCCGAGGCGCGCGAACAGGTCCTCGGCCCGCATCAGGCTGCACAGCAGCGCCGAGAACTCCTTCAGCACGCGGTCGCCGGCGGCGTGCCCGAAGAGGTCGTTCACCTGTTTGAAGTGGTCGATGTCTATCATCAGCAACGAGAAAGGTTGGCCGAGCCTCAGATGCCGCGCCTGTTCGCGCCGCGCCGTCTCGAAGAAGGCGCGCCGGTTGCTGACGCCGGTCAGCCCGTCGGTACTCGCGCGCCGTTGCAGCTCGCGGACGGCCTGCCACAGCTTGGCGCCGACCAGCGTGAACAGCAGCAGCAGCAGGACCAAAAGACCGATAACCGGGCGCAGCTGCGACAGCACCTGGCGGTCGATCACGTGTGCCGGCACCAGGTAGACGAGCGACCACGGCACCCGGTCGAGCGGATCGACATAGACCTGGTAGCCACCCCACTCCTGCCACTGGCCGACCTGAAGGCCGGGCGCCGCCGGCAGGCCGAGGCGCCGGCCGGCGAAGTCCCGCCAGTCGGGCAGCACCTCGCCTCCCACCGCGTTGAACCGGCTGGCGGCGACCAGCCGCGCAACCGGCGCGGTCGCAGAACGGTCGACGATCAGCCATTGTGCGCCGTCGCCGCGCCCGGACTCGAGAAAGGCCGACAGGAAATGCAGCGTCAGGTCGGCCGCGGCCACGCCGCGAAAACGCTGCTTTTCGTACACCGGCGCGGCATAGCTCATCAGCCAGCCCTTGCCGACCGGATCACGGTAAAGCGGCGTCCAGTAAGAACGCCGCTGCGGGTTGCGCGCCGGCATGCCCATCTTCAGGAAGTCCAGGTCGGCGGCGGCTTTCATGAAGCCCGAGAGCGAGCCCGAACCGCTCTCGGCCAGCAGCTGCCGTTGCGACAGCCACGGCGAGGCGGCACACCAGCCGTCGACCGAGTGGTAGTACACCCACGCCAACTCGGGCGTCGAGGCGAGCGCCGCCTTGTGCATTGGGAACAAGGACAGCGCCATCGCCAGTTCGCGCTCGGTGGCCTGCGAGATCGCCTCGCGGCGACCGGGAACGAAGACGTTGCCGACGCGCTCGGGCAGCAGCGTGATCGGCACCGCCTCGAGGCCGACGCTCTTGCCGTCCGGCAGCGTCTTCAGGGCTTGCATCAGCGCGGGGGGCGACGGCGGCTGCGCGAGGCCGTTCTCGGCCGCGCGCCGCTGGCTCTCGACCTGGTAGATCACCTCCCACAGCCGGGTGTCGAGCGCGTGGCGCCGCGCGGCGATGCGGTCGCGCGTTTCGGCGAGCACCGCACGGCGTTGCGCGGCGAAGGGTTGCCAGGCGAGAAAAGCGGCGAGGGCCAGGAGCAGCACCCAGGCAAGCAGCGCGAGCCACGGCGCGCCGCCGACGAGGCGATGGCATAACACGCGGAACAGGGCAAGCGGAGAGGACATGGAATGCCACCGGACGGCTGCGACAATTCAATCGTAGTTTTTTAACCAGAATAGCCAGTTTTTTGAAGAAAACTACGACGGATGACTTGCCGATCCGCTGACGACGGCGGTAGATTCAAGCAATCATCGGATGAATTTCTCGCCATGCAAAAAACTTCCCTGGTCGACCTGGCCATAGCCGCACTCAAGACCCGGATCGACCGCGGCGACTGGCCGATCGGCGGCCGCATCCCGACCGAACCCGAACTCGCCGAAAGACTGGGCATGAGCCGCAACACGGTGCGAGAGGCGGTGCGCGTGCTCAACTTCGCCGGCGTGCTCGAGGTGCGCCAGGGCGACGGCACCTATCTGCGCACGCGCAGCAACCCGCTCGACACGGTCAAGACGCTGGCGCGCTGCGCGCCCGACCAGCGTCGCGAAGTGCGCGAGCTGCTGGAGACGCAGGCGATGCGGCTCGCCGCGCAGCGCCGCACCGACGATGACATCGCCGAACTCGAAGTCGCGCTCGACGCCGCGCAGGCGGTGTCCTACCGTGACGAGCCCGAACGCCACGCCGACCTCGACCTCGCCTTCCACACCCGGCTCGTTGCTGCGGCGCACAACCCGGTGCTGCTCGAACTCTACCAGTTCTTCGTCATGAGCCATCACCGCGCCGAACTCGTCGACAGCTTCCACAACCCCGCCCTCGCCCAACCGGGCCTCGCCGAACACCGCGCGCTGCTCGACGCGGTGATCGCACAGGACGCGGACGCCGCCGCCGAAGCCTGCCGCGTCTTCGTGTACTGGAAGGGCTGAACCGCCACCGCAAGGAAAATCATGTCGTCTCCCCGTCCCGTCTGCGCGCCCGACGCGTCGCGCCTGCACGACGAACTCCTGATCGACGCCGAGGCCAACGACCCGCCGGCGCCGCCGAAAGCCGGCGTGAACCGGCTGCTGATCGCCGGCATGGTGCTGATCGCGGTCAACCTGCGCCCGGCGCTGACCAGCCTGTCGCCGCTGTTGGACGAGGTGAAGTCCGCCACCGGCCTCACCGCCACCGGCGCCGGCCTGTTGACCACGCTGCCGGTGCTGTGCCTCGGCCTGTTCGCGCCGCTCGCGCCGCGCATGGCGCGCCGCATCGGCGCCGAACGCACGCTGATGATCGCGCTGGCGGTGCTGGCCGCCGGCTGCGCGCTGAGGAGCTTTTTCGGCGTATCCGGCCTGTTCACCGGCACCATGCTGGCCGGCGCCGGCATCGGCATCGCCGGCGTACTGCTGCCCGGCCTCGTCAAGCGCGACTTCCCCGACAAGGCCGAGATCATGACCGGCCTCTACACGCTGGCGCTGTGCCTCGGCGCGGCGCTCGCCGCCGGCGTAACGGTGCCGGTGCGCGACGCCACCGGCAGCTGGGAGGTCGGCCTCGCGTTCTGGGCGCTGCCGGCGCTGCTGGCCGCCGTCGTCTGGATGCCGCAGGCGAAGCCGCCCCACGTCGAACCCGCCCATCTGGCGAAGCCCAAAAGCCTGTGGCGTGACAAGCTCGCCTGGCAGGTGACCGGCTATATGGGGCTGCAGTCGTCGCACGCCTACATCGTGTTCGGCTGGCTGCCGGTGATCCTGATCGACCGTGGCCTCACGCCGCTGGCGGCGGGCTTCGTGCTGTCGATCACGACGATGATCCAGCTGACCACAGCGTTCGGCGCGCCGTGGCTCGCCAGCCGTTTCTTCCGCGACCAGCGCGCGATGATCGCGATCATGCTGTCCTTGTCGACCGCAGGCTTCCTCGGCCTCGTGTTCGCGCCGCTGGCTACCGTGTGGTTCTGGGCGGTGCCGCTCGGCCTCGGCCTCGGCGGCATGTTCAGCATAGGGCTGACGCTGATCGTGCTGCGCGCGCCTGACGCGCAGGTCGCCGCGCAGCTGTCGGGCATGGCGCAGGGCTTCGGCTATCTGTTCGCGTCGACCGGGCCGTTCCTGGTCGGCCTCGGTCACGACCTGTTCCACAACTGGCATGTCGCCGCACTCGTCTACGTCATGTACGGCGGCGGCGCCTTGCTGTGCGGCATGGCCGCCGGCCGCAAGCGCCAGATCGCGGCGTTGGCCTGACGCTCGGCCAACCTTGTGGACGCAAAAAAGCCCGGACCGCGAGGTCCGGGCTTTTTGCCGTGCTGTCGTACGCCTTACGGCTTCGACGGCTGGTAGAACACATAGGTCGCCTTGTACGGCACCTCTTCGACCGCGCGGTCGTTGATCTTGTCGCACAGCGACGTCGGCGGCAGGCCGCCTTGCGTGCCGAGGCGCTGAACGTAGCTCGTGTTGCGCAGCGCGCCTTCGCCGCGCGTCTCGTCGATCTTCACCAGCTGCAGCGGGATGCCGCCTTGCGCCGTCATCCCGGCCACCGGCTTGCCGACCGCCTGTGAGCCGTCGTCAAGGTCCCAGCGCGGACCGGCGTAATACTGGCCGACCGGCTGGCGCTGCGCGTTGTAGAGCGTCGCCTGCGGCTGCAGCAGCGTCCATTCGTACTGGCCAGGCGCACCGGCCTTCGCGCTGCACACGTAGATGATTTTGCCCTCGCCCTGCACCTGCAGCTTTTCGACGTGGCCGCCGGGCACGCGGATGTTTTCGGGCAGTTGAGCGTTGTCGACCGCGGCCATCGCCGGCAGCGACGCGATCGTCAAAACAGAAATCAGGGTGTTTTTCTTCATCGTGGACCACCTTTCTGCTGCGGGAGTCGTGGGCCTGGCGACGATCGACGAGTCCCGCTTTCTTTACAGGTAAATAAACTGACCCCGTGGCAAGGCAACAAGTTCCGCGCCTAGCGGGACGCGCCGGCCTTCCCGGTTTCGAGCTAGAATTTCCTCCGGTAACACGATTCACCGCACATCCGTCCGGCAACCCTACCCTTCACTGCCGGCACGTCTTTCGGGGCAAAATACCAATGAACATCCACGTTGTGAAACATCCGCTGGTCCAGCACAAGATCGGCCTTCTGCGCGAAGGCGAGATCAGCACCAAGAAATTCCGCGCGCTGACGCAGGAGCTCGCGCGCCTTCTCGCCTACGAGGCCACGCACGACTTCGAACTCGAGACGACCACGCTGCAGGGCTGGTGCGGCGAGGTCGAGATACAGCAGATCAAGGGCAAGAAGGTCACCGTCGTGCCCATCCTGCGCGCCGGTCTAGGCATGCTCGACGGCGTGCTCGACATGATCCCGTCGGCCAAGATCAGCGTCGTCGGCCTGTACCGCAACGAGGAGACGCTCGAACCGGTCCCCTACTTCGACAAGTTCGTCGACGCGCTCGACGAGCGCATCGCGCTGATCATCGACCCGATGCTCGCCACCGGCGGCTCGATGGTCGCCACCATCGACCTTCTCAAGCGCAAGGGTTGCAAGCAGATCAAGGCGATCGTGATGGTCGCCGCGCCCGAGGGCGTGAAGGCGGTCAACGACGCGCACCCGGACGTCCGGATCTACACCGCGGCGCTCGACTCGCACCTGGATGCGAACGGCTACATCATCCCGGGCCTCGGCGACGCCGGCGACAAGATCTTCGGCACCAAACACGTCTAAACATGCGCAAGGTTGGCCGAGCCTCAAGGGGGAGACGCGATCCGGCTCCCCCTTCTCGTATCGGCCGCATCCAGGGGAAAACATGTTCCAACCACTCAAGCAGGCGCTGGCCGGCGCGCAGATCCTGTTCGTCGCCTTCGGCGCCATGGTGCTGGTGCCCTTGCTCACCGGACTCAACCCGTCGCTCGCGCTCTTGGGCGCCGGCGTCGGCACGCTCTTGTTCCAGCTGAGCACCGGCCGCAAGGTGCCGATCTTCCTCGGCTCCTCGTTCGCCTTCATCGCGCCGATCATCTACGCGACGCAGACCTGGGGGCTGCCGTCGACGATGTTCGGCCTGTTCGCCGCCGGCTTCATGTACTTCGTGTTCGCCGGCCTGGTGCGTTGGCGCGGCATCGCGGCGGTCAACAGGCTGTTGCCGCCGGTGGTGATCGGCCCGGTGATCATGGTCATCGGCTTGAGCGTCGCGACCGTCGCATCTGACATGGCGATGGGCCGCGCAGGCAGCCAGCAGGTGATTCCGTACCAGACCGCGCTGATGCTGGCGGCGATCTCGCTCGCGACGACGGTACTGGTCGCGATCTACGCGAAAGGCATGTTCCGGCTGGTGCCCATCCTCGCCGGCGTGATCGCAGGCTACGCCGTGGCCGGCTTCATGGGCTTGGTGGACTTTGAAAAGATCGCCGACGCGCCATGGCTCGCGGTGCCGCACTTCGTCACGCCCGAGGTCAACTGGGCGGCGGCGCTGTTCATGCTGCCGGTGGCGATCGCGCCGGCGATCGAACACATCGGCGGCGTGATGGCGATCGGCGGCGTCACCGGCCGCGACTACCCGCGCGATCCCGGCCTGCACCGCACGCTGGCCGGCGACGGCCTCGGCGTGTGCATCGCCGGCCTGATCGGCGGCCCGCCGGTGACGACGTATGCCGAAGTCACCGGCGCGGTGATGATCACGCGCAACTTCAACCCGGTGACGATGACCTGGGCGGCGCTGTTCGCGATCGCGATGGCCTTCTTCGGCAAGTTCAACGCGCTGCTCGCGTCGATCCCGATGCCGGTGATGGGCGGCATCATGGTGCTGTTGTTCGGCACGATCGCCAGCATCGGTCTGAAGACGCTGATCGAAGCGAAGGTCGACCTGATGGCGCCCAGGAACCTGGTGATCGTGTCGGTGGTGCTGACCTGCGGCATCGGCGCGCTGGAGCTGAAGTTCGGCGGCTTCTCGCTGGTCGGCGTCGGCCTGTGCTCGCTGCTGGCGATCATCCTCAACCTGATCCTGCCACGCCACGCAGCGCACCACGAGGGCATCGTCGAGGCGCAGGACATGTAGATGGGGGCCGGCCATGCCGGCCCGTTTTCATCGGCGGCACGCCAGCCTGGCGAAAGGATTCGAATCGGCAAAAACCGACCGGGGGAGGGGAAGCTGGCGGAAACGCAAAAGCCCGAACCTTGCGGTTCGGGCTTTTGACTTGAAGCTTGGTGGCCAATCTCGGAATCGAACCAAGGACACGCGGATTTTCAATCCGCTGCTCTACCAACTGAGCTAATTGGCCATCGACGGCCGGGAATCGCTCCCGGCTGATTTGCCTCACGCTGCGCATGAAGCGAAATTCTTGGTGGCCAATCTCGGAATCGAACCAAGGACACGCGGATTTTCAATCCGCTGCTCTACCAACTGAGCTAATTGGCCATCCTGACGCTCGCGCATCAGAGGCACGCATTTAATCAGAGCGACTTGCGGGAGTCAAGTATTCAACCGATAAAAAACCCGCTTCGGTGGGTTTTGATGACATCAAGATGACCGTTCCGCTTCACTGCGCGTCCGGCTGGCGCGACGGTTCGGCGGCCTGGAAAGACGGCAGCTCGGCCAGGGTTTCGTCGATACGGCGCAACAGCGGGTAAGGCGCGAGGTCGGCGTCGAAGCGGCGCGCGTTGTAGAGCTGCGGCGCGAGAAAGACGTCGGCCAGCGTCACCGTGTCGCCGAACAGGTAGTCGCCGGCGACCGGCTCGGCCAACGTCTCCAAGGCCGCGAGACCGTCGTGCAGCCAGCGCGCGACCCACGCCTTCTTGCCGTCGGCGTCCTGCCCGAGTTCGGCCTCGAGATACTTCAACACCCTAAGGTTGCAAAGCGGATGGATGTCGCACGCGACGAGCTGCGCCATCGCCCTCACCCCGGCGCGCTCGGCCGGATGCGACGGCAGCAACCGCGGCGTGTCCGGGTAGGCTTCGTCGAGGTATTCGCAGATCGCGAGCGACTGGGTGAAGGTCGCGCCGCGATCGACGAGCGCCGGCACCAGGCCCTGCGGGTTACGTGCGAGGTGCTCGGCCGACCTTTGTTCGCCGTTGACGAGGCTCACCGGCACGTTCTCGAATGGCAGATTCTTGTGGTGGAGCGCGATGCGCACGCGGTAGGCGGCCGAAGAACGCCAGTAACCGTACAGCACCCGTTCGGTGCCAAGGTTGGCCGAGCTCACGTCACTCATGGGCGACCACCTTCTGCTCGATCGCGCCGAAGATGCTGTCGCCGGCGGCGTCGCTCATCTCTATCCTCACCGTGTCGCCGACCTGCATGAACGGCGTGTGCGCCGCGCCGTCGTCGATGATCTCGATCATGCGCAGCTCGGCGAGGCAGGCCGAGCCGACACGCCGGTCGCTGTTGGAGATCGTGCCCGAGCCGACGATGGAGCCGGCGCACAACTCGCGTGTCTTCGCGACGTGCGCGATCAGCTCCGGAAAGGAGAACTGCATCTCGACGCCGGCGTTCGGCTCGCCGAAGCGCTTGCCGTTGTAGTCGACCAACAGCGGCAGGTGCAGCTTGCCGCCATGCCAGTCGGCGCCCAGCTCGTCCGGCGTGACCGCGACCGGCGAGAAGCTGGTCGCCGGCTTGCTCTGGAAGAAGCCGAAGCCCTTGGCGAGTTCGCACGGGATCAGATTGCGCAGGGTGACGTCGTTGACCAGCAGCACGAGGCGGATCGCCCTCGCGCAGACGTCGACATCGGCGCCCAGCGGCACGTCGCCGGTGATCACGCCGACCTCGCCCTCGAAGTCGAGTCCCCACGCCGGATCGCGCAGCGGGATAGCCGCGTGCGGCGCGAGGAAGGCGTCGGAGCCGCCCTGGTACATCAGCGGATCGGTGTAGAAGCTTTCCGGCACTTCTGCACCGCGCGCCTTTCTGACCAGTACGACGTGGTTCAGATAGGCGCTGCCGTCAGCCCACTGGTAGGCGCGCGGCAACGGCGAGTGGCAGCGTGCCTCGTCGAACGCTTCGACGCCGGCGAGGCTGCCGCTGTTGAGCTCTACGTAGCGTTCCTTCAGCCGCGGCGCGGCGTCGAGCCAGTCGTCGAGCGCCGCCTGCAGCGTCGGCGCGATGTCGGTGACGGCGACGCAGCGGGAAAGATCGCGGCTGACGAGGCGCAGCTCGCCGTCGCGGCTGCCGTTCTTGTAGGTGGCGAGTTTCATAAGGGTCTCGTCTCTTGAAGTGAAAGCTTGGCCGAGCCTCTGGCGGATCAGGCTCGGCCAAGCTCGTGATTAATCCTTCGGCTTCCAGCTATCCACGTAGCCGCCCCACTCGACCGCCGCCATCGCGTCGCCGGTTTCCAGCGCGTCGCGCGCGTCTATCATCACCGCGACCTCGTCGGTGAAGGTCTTGGGCGCGGTCTGCGCCTTGGCGAACGCCTTCGGGTGCGGGCCGTGCGTGAAGCCGCACGGGTGGAAGGTCAGCATGCCGGGCTTGATGTTGTCGCGGCTGAAGAAGTCGCCGGCGTGGTAGAAGATGACTTCATCGTAGTCGTCGTTGTTGTGGTAGAACGGCACCTTCAGCGCGCCCGGGTCCGACTCGATCGGCCGCGGCACGAAGGTGCAGACGACGAAGCGCTCGGCGACGAAGGTGCTGTGCGCCGATGGCGGCAGGTGGTAGCGGTGGCTCATCAAGGGCCGGATGTCGCGCCAGTTGATGCGGGCGACCGACAGATTGCCGTGCCAGCCGATCGCGTCGAGCGGGTTGTACGGGTAGGTCACCGTCGAGAGCGCGCCGCGGCGCTTGATGACGACCCGCGTCTCGGTCTCGGCGTACTGCGCGCGAAAGGCGTCGTCGATCTCGGGCACGTCGAGCATCGCCTCGTCGAAGATCGCGTGCGGGCCGACCAGGCCCTTGTCGGGCAACTGGTAGGCGCCGTTCGTCGCCTCGATCAGCAGCATCGTCACCGGTTCGGCCGGCTCGATGCGCCACATCGTCGAACGCGGAATCAACAGGTAGTCGCCGTCGCGGAAACTCAGGTGGCCGTAGTCGCAGAACAGTTCGCCACTGCCTTGATGGATGAACAGCAGGTCGTCGCCGTCGCCGTTGCGGAACAGCGCCGGCATCGGCTTATCCAGGCTCCAGATGCGGAAGTCGCAGTGCGCGTTTTTCAGCACCGTCGCCGCGTCGACAGGCATCGCGCCCTGTTGCGGCAGCTCGTTAAGGTCGAACGCGCGCGGTCTGAGCGGGCCTTCCCAGGCGCTCCAGCCGGTCGGCGCGTGCCGGTGGTGGAAGTGGCTGGCGGGGCCGAAAAAGCCGCTGCGGCCGGCCTCGCGCTCGTAAATGCCTGCGGCCGGGAAGTCGGCGTGCGCCTGGCGCGACACCGTCCCGGCCTTGTGCGGAAAGCTGATCCATTTGCGCATGGCGGTCACCGTGGGGGTGAAAGGTTGGCCGAGCCTGGTTTCGCATGCTCCGCTTAGCGTTTCTTCGCGATGCTAGCCTCGCTCAGTCAGGCCAACCTTGATGGTCGATTAGTCGGCTTTGAGCACGCCGCGCTTGATCTGGTCTTCTTCGATCGACTCGAACAAGGCCTTGAAGTTGCCTTCGCCGAAGCCCTCGTTGCCCTTCCTTTGGATGATCTCGAAGAAGATCGGCCCGATCACCGTCTCGGTGAAGATCTGCAACAGGATGCCGGCACCTTCTACCGGCGCGCCGTCGACGAGGATACGGTTCTCGCGCAGCCGCTCTACGTTCTCGCCGTGGCCCGGCACGCGCGCGTCGACCTTGTCGTAGTAGGTGTCCGGCGTGTCGAGGAATTTCACGCCACGCTGACGCAGTGCCTCTACGGTGGCGAAGATGTCTCTGGTCGCCAGCGCGATGTGCTGGATGCCCTCGCCGTGGTATTCGCGCAGGAATTCCTCGATCTGGCTCTTGTCGTCGCTCGACTCGTTGATCGGGATCCTGATCTTGCCGCACGGGCTGGTCATCGCCTTGGACACCAGCCCGGTCAGCTTGCCTTCGATGTCGAAGTAGCGGATCTCGCGGAAGTTGGCGATGCTCTCGTAGAAGCCGGCCCACACGCCCATATGGCCGCGCGCGACGTTGTGCGTCAGGTGGTCGATCTCGGTAAGGCCGACACCTGCCGGGTGCGGGTCGACGCCGTCGACCGGCACGAAATCGACGTCGTAGATGGTGTCGCGGCCGTAGCGGTCGACGAAGTACAGCGCCGAGCCGCCGATGCCTTCTACCGCTGGGATGTTCAGTTCCATCGCGCCGACCGGGCGCTGGTACGGTTTGGCGCCGTGCGCGAGCGCGTATTCGTAGGCCTTCGCCGCGTCCTTCACCCGCCATGCCATCGCACAGGCCGACTGGCCGTGCTTCTGGCCGAACTCGGTGAACGGCGCGGCGCGCTCGCCGTTGAGGATGAAATTGATGTCGCCCTGGCGGAACAGCCGCACGTTCTTGTGCTTGTGGTGCGCGACCTCGCTGAAGCCCATCAGCGCGAACAGCTCGGCCAGATGCTTCAGGCCCGCCTCGTCGGGCGCGGTGTACTCGACGAACTCGAAGCCGTCGGTCTGCAGCGGGTTTTGCAGCATCGTTTCCATTCTCATCGGGGTCTCCTTTGCGTAGGTACAGGTCGGCCGCCCTCGTGGGGCGGCCTTTTTTCTGGTGCAGGGGAAATCAGGCGAGGCCCTGGCGTTCGGTCCAGCGCGCGAAGTCGGCTTCGAGCGCATCGAAGCTGTCGATGACAAACAGCGTGTCCTGCATGTGCCAGATGTCGTACGGCATCGCGGCGACGGCGTCGATGTCGAAGGCGCGTTTGTCGGTCGCGTCCGACAGGCTGTACATCACCTCGTTCGGCGACGACAGGATGCCGGAGCCGTAGATGCGCAGGCCGTCGGCGCCGCGGATCAGGCCGAACTCTACGGTGTACCAGTAGATGCGCGGCAGCCAGATGGTCGCGTCGTGGCCGAGTTCGAACGCGCGCACGCCGGCGCGGCCGAAGCGTTCGAAAAAGGCGGTGAAGCGCGGGCTGGTCAACATCGGCACGTGACCCAAGAGGTCGTGGAACATGTCCGGCGCCGGCGTGTAGCCGATTTCCTCGGGTTTGCGGATGAAGTCGGTGGACGGGAAGATGCGCTGCGAAAGCAGTTCGAAGAATTCCTTGTCGGGGACGATGCCGTCGACGCGGGTCAGCCGCCAGCCGGTACACGCCTCGATGCGGTCGCTGATGTCGGCGAGGCGCGGGATACGGTCGTGCGGGAAGTCGATCAGCCGCAGACCTTCGAGGAACTCGGCGCACGCGCGCCCGGGGAGGACTTTTTCCTGGTTCGCGTACAGCACCGACCAGGTGTGATGTTCTGCGTCGGTATAGACGGGGACTGCGGCGTTGTGGATATCCAGATCGGCTGGCAAAGCGGCCAGCTTCATGTCTTCGCGCTGTTCGGCGGCGTCGAGCGTGTACATACCGTTTCTCCTCGGCCCTCGAGACGGGACTCGCTTGATGACTAGTGTAGGCAAGGAGAACGGCAATTTTCTTGCAAAATGGCTGCAAAAAACGAAAATACAGGCATAGACTGCTAATGGTCAGCGAGAGGAACACAAAACATGTCAAGCTTGACCCTAGACAAGACCGATCTGCGCATTCTCGCCGAGTTGCAGAAGAACGGCCGGCTGACCAACGTCGAGCTCGCCGAGCGGGTGGCGCTGTCACCGTCGCCCTGCCTGAGGCGCTTGAAGCAGCTGGAAGAATCGGGCGTGATCAAGCAGTACGTCGCGCTTTTAGACCCGGGCCGCATCGGCCTCGGCCTGCAGGCCTTCGTGCGCGTGATGCTGGAAAAGCGTGGCAATGCGCATATCCAGAGCTTCGTCGACGCGGTGCAGCAATGGCCCGAGGTGACGCACTGCTATGCGATGACCGGCGAAATGGACTACCTGCTGCAGGTGTACTTCGAAGACCTCGAACACTTCTCGCGCTTCGTGATGGACGAGCTCTTGAGCCACCCTGGCGTGATCGACGTGAAGTCGAGCTTCGTCCTCAAGGAGTTGAAACGCACGACGGCCATGCCGCTGTCCCACCTCAGGCCTTAGCCCGTTACATAAGGGCAGGCACCCTCTCCTGCGGCTTGAAGCCCGCTGTGCCACACTGACAAGCAAAAGCCAATGGCAGGAGGTCTGCATGCTGCACGCTTGTCGCCCCCTCTCTCCTCTTTCGCGCGCCGGCGCGCTGCCGCCCGCGCTCTTACCGCTTCCGCCATGAGCACCAGCGCCGACGCGGCCAGCGAGACACCGCTCGTCCGGCAGGTCGTCGGGCGCGTGCTGTTGTGCCTGTCGCTATTGAGCATCGCGGTGGTCGGCTGGCAGACCTGGCGCGGCTACCATACCGAGATCGAGCACGCCGGTTCGATCGAACGGCTGATCCGCGACCAATACATGCCGATCCTGGCGCAGAACGTCTGGGACGTCGACCTGCCGTCGGCCGAGAAGACGCTGCAGGCGATCGCCACCCATCCCGGCGTCGCCTACGCCGAACTGACGACCGATTCCGACCAGCGCTTGTCGAGCTCTCGCCTGCCGATGACGGTCAAGCCGACGCGGGTGGTCGAAGTGCCGTTGATGCTGGGGCATCGCCCACCGGTCAAGCTGGGCACACTGCGCGTGATGCTGAGTTACGCCACGCTGTACGCGCATATCCGCGACGAGGCGCTGCAGAACGCCTTAGTGCAGCTGCTGCAGCTGGCGCTGGTCGCGCTGCTGCTGGCGCTCGCGCTCAATCACTACTTCACCGCGCCGCTGAACACGCTGACCGAGCACCTGCGCCGCTATCGCCTCGGTGCCGCCGTGCTGCCCGACACGCGGCGCTGCCATGAACTCGATGCGCTCGTCGACGCTTTCGGCGACCTGCAGGACCGGCTCGCCGACAAGAACGCCGAGGGCCTGCGCGCGTGCGAAGAGCTGGCCGCCCACCGTGACCGGCTCGCCGAACTCGTCGCGATACGCACCGCAGAACTCGACCACCTGAACCGTTTCCAGCAGCTGGTGTCCGAGCTGTCGACCCGCTTCATCAACGTCACCGAAGACGCACTCGACGCGACGTTGGCCGAGGCTCTGGCGCGCATCGGCGGTTTTCTCGGCGTGCAGCGCTGTTATCTGTTCATTCTCGATTCGCGGCTCGCGGTGCAGGAAACGCACGAATGGCATGCCGCTCAGAGCCGCTCCGTGAACGAGCTCCTGACGCTGTACAGCGCCGACGCCTCGCCTTGGCTGGTGCCGCAGCTGGCGCGTCACAGCGTCGTCATCCTCGACGCGCACACGCCGGACAGCCACGGCCTCGGCCAGGAACAGCTGACGCTGTCGCTCTTGGGCATCGCGACGCTGGTACTGGTCAAGGTGCGCGTATCGCACGTACCGCTCGGCTTCTTCGGCTGCGACACCGCGACACCGCGCGTGTGGGGCGAGCAGGAGGTCGCGCTGCTGCGCCTGATCGGCGAGATGCTCGCCAACGTGATGGCGCGCCGCCACCAGCTGCGCGCGCTGCAGGCCGCGCGCCAGGACCTCGAGGACAGCAACGCGCGCCTGCACCGCCAGGCGCGGCGCGACGCGCTGACCGGCCTCGCGAACCGGCTGCACTTCGACGAGATCAAGCGCCCGCTGTTCGACTCGGCGCTGCTGAACCGCACGCCGCTGTCGCTGGTGCTGTGCGACGTCGACCACTTCAAGCTGTACAACGACCGCTACGGCCACCCGCGCGGCGACACCTGTCTCGCACGCGTCAGCGAAGCGCTGCGCGCGGTATTCCGCCGCAGCAACGACCTGGTCGCGCGCATCGGTGGCGAAGAGTTCATCGTGATCCTGCCCGGCGCCGACACCCACCTGGCGCAGGAGCTGGCCGAGGAAATGCGCGAGGCGGTCGCCGAACTCGACATCGAACACGCCGCCTCGCCGGTCGCGCCGTGCGTAACGGTGTCGGTCGGCGTGGCGACGCTCGATGCCGCCCGACATCACAATATCGAGGCGCTGATCAACGACGTCGACACGGCGCTGTACCGCGCCAAGCAGCAGGGGCGGAACAGGGTGATCAGCGCGGAGTGAGGGAGCGAAGCGCCTTCGGCCAACCCTTCGCCCTTTTCCAAAGAAGCACATGAAAAAGCCCCGTTCCCACCGAAGGCGGAACGGGGCTTTTCGCGCCGGCACGCGATCCTTTCGGTTCAGTGCGGCGAAGCCGGGGCGCTGTGCAGCGTCGAGTACAAGAGCTTGTCGGTGTAGGCGATCGCCGCCGCCGACACGAGAAAACCCAGGTGGATAAACAGCTGCCACATCATCGTCTGCGGCGACAGCTTGCTCGCGTTGATGAAGGTCTGCAGCAGGTGGATCGACGAGATGCTGATGATCGCCATCGACAGCTTCACCTTCAACACCGACGCGTTCACGTGGTCGAGCCATTCGGGCTGGTCCGGGTGGTTGTCGATCCTGAGGCGCGACACGAAGGTCTCGTAGCCGCCGACCGTCACCATCAACAGCAGGTTGGCGATCATCACCACGTCGATCAGGCCGAGCACCGACAGCATGATCTCGGTCTCGGACAGCACGTCCAGATCGCTCAACAAATGCCACAGCGACGCGATGAACTTGTACGCGTACACGCCCTGCACCACGATCAGGCCCAGATAGATCGGCAGCTGCAGCCAGCGGCTGGCGAACATCACCTGGCCGAGGCGCGACTTGCGGCTCTCGTTGAACGACAGGGCGTCGGTTTGACTCGTCATCTCATTTCCTCGTGTTACAGACCCAGGCGTTGCCACACGGTCGACACGAGCCCCGCCTGGTTCAGCGTGTAGAAATGCAGGCCGGGTGCGCCGCCGGTGAGGAGCTTGTCGCCCAGCTCGGTGACGACGTCCAGCCCCAACGCGCGGATCGACGCGATGTCGTCGCCGTAGGCCTGCAGCTTCAGGCGCAGCCAGCGCGGGATCTCGGCGCCGCACGCGTCGGAGAAGCGCGCGAGCTGGCTGAAGTTGGCGATCGGCATCAGGCCCGGCACGATCGGGATCTCGACGCCCTTCGCGCGCACGGCGTCGACGAAGTGGAAGTAGGCGTCGGCGTTGTAGAAGTACTGCGTGATCGCCGCATCGGCGCCGGCCTCGACCTTGCGCACGAAGTTGTCGATGTCGGCCGTCGCGCTCACCGCCTGCGGGTGGTATTCCGGGTAGGCGGCCACCTCGATGTGGAACCAGTCGCCGTGCTGCTCGCGGATGAAGGCGACCAGCTCGTTCGCGTAGCGGAATTCGCCGATGCCGACCATGCCCGACGGGATGTCGCCGCGCAGCGCGACGATGTGGCGGATGCCGTGGTTGCGGTATTCCTGCAGGATGGCGGCGATGCTCTCGCGCGTCGAGCCGATGCACGACAGGTGCGGCGCGGCGGCGTGGCCCTCGCCCTGGATCTCGAGCACGGCGGCCAGCGTGCCGTCGCGCGTGGTGCCGCCGGCGCCGAAGGTCACCGAGAAGAATTCCGGCTTGAACTGCGCCAGCTGCTGGCGCGTGGTGCGCAGCTTGGCGACGCCTTCCGGCGTCTTGGGCGGGAAGAATTCGAAGCTGAAGGTGCGGTTCTGGCTCATGGACGTCTCTTGTCGCAAAAACGGCGGCGTGCCGGTGTTCGGGCCGCCGCCGTGTGCCCTTTAAGGGTCGATTTTTAGTAACGGTAGTGGGTCGGCTTGTACGGGCCTTCCTTCGGCACGCTGATATAGGCGGCCTGCTCGTCGGAAAGTTCGGTCAGCTTGACGCCGATGCGCTCCAGGTGCAGGCGCGCGACCTTCTCGTCGAGGTGTTTCGGCAGCACGTAGACCTCGTTGCCGTACTTCTCGCCGGCACCGAAGATTTCCATCTGCGCGAGCACCTGGTTGGTGAAGCTGTTCGACATCACGAACGACGGGTGGCCGGTGCCGCAGCCGAGGTTCACCAGGCGGCCTTCGGCCAGCAGGATGATGCGGCGGCCCGACGGGAAGATGATGTGGTCGACCTGCGGCTTGATGTTGTCCCACTGGTACTGGCGCAGACTGGCGACCTCGATCTCGGAGTCGAAGTGGCCGATGTTGCACACGATCGCGTTGTTGCGCATCTTGACCATGTGGTCGTGCGTGATCACGCCGACGTTGCCGGTGGTGGTGACGAAGATGTCGCCCTGGTCGCACACGTCGTCCATCGTCACGACGCGGTAGCCTTCCATCGCCGCCTGCAGCGCGCAGATCGGGTCGATCTCGGTCACCCAGACGGTCGCGCCGAGGCCGCGCAGGCTCTGCGCGCAGCCCTTGCCGACGTCGCCGTAGCCGAGCACGACGGCGACCTTGCCGGCGACCATCACGTCGGTCGCGCGTTTGATGCCGTCGACCAGCGACTCACGGCAGCCGTACAGGTTGTCGAACTTCGACTTGGTCACCGAGTCGTTGACGTTGAACGCCGGGAACGGCAACAGGCCGTCTTTTTCCAGCTGGTACAGACGATGCACGCCGGTCGTGGTTTCCTCGGTCACGCCCTGGATATGCTGCAGGCGCTTCGAGTACCAGTTGGCGTCTTTTTCAAGATAACGCGCGATCGCGGCGTACAGCGCGACCTCTTCCTCGTTGGTCGGCTCGGAGATGACCGCACGGTCCTTCTCGGCCTTGCTGCCGAGCAAGAGCAGCAGCGTCGCGTCGCCGCCGTCGTCGAGGATCATGTTCGCCGGCTGACCTTCCGGCCATTCGAAGATCTTGTGGCTGAATTCCCAGTACTCGTCGAGCGACTCGCCCTTGAACGCGAACACCGGGATGTTGGCGGCGGCGATCGCGGCGGCGGCCTGGTCCTGCGTCGAGAAGATGTTGCACGACGCCCAGCGCACTTCGGCGCCCAGCGCGGTCAGCGTCTCGATCAGCACGCCGGTCTGGATGGTCATGTGCAGCGAACCGGCGATGCGGGCGCCCTTGAGCGGCTTGGAATCGCCGTAATCGGCGCGCAGCGCCATCAGGCCCGGCATCTCGGTTTCGGCGATCGCCAGTTCCTTGCGGCCCCAGGCGGCAAGGCCGATGTCGGCGACGAGGTAATCTTTGAATTCAGCCATCGTGGATGATCCTTCACGAAGGCCGGGAGGGACGCGGCTCACCCGGCATCCCGTGCCCGGCACGGGTTATAGCGAGGTGAGCGCCGTTTGGGGTCCGGGCCTGGGGCATATGCCTCGCAGCGCTCCCCGGAATCCGGCCATTATACAGGGCGTGGCGCGAATGGTCGAAACGTTGGCCGAGCCCGGGAAAACGCTCGGCCAACCCTTGTCCCGATAAAACAAACGCCCCGTGCGAGACGGGGCGTTTTGTTGGCAGCAAGCGGCGATTACAGACCGGCGTCGGCGCGCAGCGCGTCGGCCTTGTCGGTGCGCTCCCAGCTGAACTCCGGCTCTTCGCGGCCGAAGTGGCCGTAGGCGGCGGTCTTGGTGTAGATCGGGCGCAACAGGTCGAGCTGCTGGATGATGCCTTTCGGGCGCAGGTCGAAGTGGCGCTTCACCAGTTCGACGATCAGCTCGTTCGGCACGACGTTGGTGCCGAAAGTGTCGACCGAGATCGACGTCGGGTGCGCGACGCCGATCGCGTACGAGACCTGGATCTGGCACTGGCGCGCAAGGCCAGCGGCGACGATGTTCTTCGCCACGTAACGGCCGGCGTAGGCCGCCGAACGGTCCACTTTGCTCGGATCCTTGCCCGAGAACGCGCCGCCGCCGTGCGGCGCGGCGCCGCCGTAGGTGTCGACGATGATCTTGCGGCCGGTCAGGCCGCAGTCGCCCTGCGGGCCGCCGATGACGAAGCGGCCGGTCGGGTTGATCAGGTACTTGGTGTTCTCGGTCAGCATGTCGGCCGGCAACACCGGCTTCACGATGTCCTCGATCACCGCCTCGGTCAGCGTCTTGTGGTCGATCTCCGGCGCGTGCTGCGTCGACAGCACGACGGTGTCGATGCTCTTCGGCAGGCCGGTCTCGGCGTCGTAGACGCAGGTGATCTGGCTCTTGGCGTCCGGGCGCAGCCACGGCAGGCGACCGTCCTTGCGCAGTTCCGACTGGCGCTGCACCAGGCGGTGCGCGTAGTAGATCGGGAACGGCATCAGGGTCGGCGTTTCGTCGCAGGCGTAGCCGAACATCAGGCCCTGGTCGCCGGCGCCCTGGTCGAGGTCGAGGCCTTCGCCTTCGTTGACGCCCTGCGCGATGTCCGGCGACTGCTTGTCATAGCAGACCAGCACCGCGCAACCGCGGTGGTCGAAGCCCATGTCGGCGTTGTCGTAGCCGATGCGCTTGATGGTGTCGCGCGCGATCTGGATGTAGTCGATGTTGGCGTGCGTGGTGATCTCGCCGGCCAACACCACGAGGCCGGTGTTCACCAGCGTCTCGGCGGCGACGCGCGCGTGCTTGTCCTCGCGCAGGATCGCGTCGAGGATCGCGTCCGAAATCTGGTCGGCCACTTTGTCCGGATGGCCTTCAGACACCGACTCCGAAGTAAACAGGTATTCGCTCATTTCCTTGACGTTCCCGAATATTGCTCATTGCTTAAGATGATAGACTACGCCGTTTTGAATCCACGCAAACGCTATGGCCCGCTTGATCGAATTGCTGTTTCACGCGCTGGCGCGACTGCCGCTGGGGCGGTTGCAGGGGGTGGGTTCGCTCTGTGGTCGGCTGGTCTACCATGCCTCGCCGCGGTTCGCCGCGAGGCTGAAATCGAATCTGGCGCAAAGCCAAATCGTGGGACCTTATCAGGACTTGACAGCCCTCGTCAAACAGTGCGCGGCCGAAACCGGCAAGGGCGCGTTCGAGCTGGCGATCGCCTGGAGCGCCGAACCGGCCACCATCGCCCGACAGATCAGGCGCTGCGAAGGCTGGCAGCACGTCGAGGCGGCGCTCTCGCGCGGCGACGGGATCGTGTTCGTCACGCCACACCTGGGCAGCTACGACATCGCCGGCCGTTACCTCAGTCAACGGCTGCCCTTCCCCCTGACCGCGATGTACCGCCCGCCGAAGATCGCCTGGCTCGAACCGCTGATGAACGCCGGCCGCGAACGCGGCCAGGGCAAGACCGCGCCGGCCAACGCGTCGGGCGTCAGGCAACTGGTCAAGGCGCTGAAGCAGGGCGAGGCGACCATCATCCTGCCCGACCAGGTCCCCGGCGGCGGCGAGGGCGTGTGGGCGCCGTTCTTCGGCCGTCCCGCTTATACGATGACGCTGCTCGCGCGCCTCGCTCAACTGAACGGCGTGACCACCCTCTTCTTCACCGGCGAGCGGCTGCCACGCGGCGAAGGCTTCGCGGTGAAGATCGAGCCGCCGATCGAGCCGTTCACCGGCGACAAGGACGCGGACGCGGCGCGGCTGAACCGCATGGTCGAGACGATGATCCGCCGCTGCCCTGCGCAGTATTTGTGGAGCTACAACCGATACAAGCACCCGGCCGGCGTGCCGGCGCCCGAACTGGACACCGAATGAAATTCGTCTTTGCCTTCCTGTGGGGGGTGCGCTTTCTGCCGATCCCGCTGCTTCACCTGTTGGCCGAGCTGCTTGGCACCCTCGCGTGGATCGCCGCGCGCGAACGGCGCCGCGTCGGCATGGTCAACGTCGGCCTGTGCTTTCCCGAACTCTCCCTCGGCCAATGTCGGCGCCTGGTGCGCGCGAACTTCGTGCAGATGCTGCGGCTGATGCTCGAATACGGCATCTGCTGGTACGCGTCGGCCGAGCGCATCAGGAAGCTCGTCACCGTCAAAAATCTGCACTACGTGACCGATCTACGCGAGGCCGGCCACGACGTGATCGTGTTCTACCCGCACTTCACCGCATTCGAGATGGGCTGCTTCCGGCTCAACCAGGACCTGCCGCTCGTCAGCGTCTATTCGCACCAGAAGAACAAGGAACTCGACGCGGCGATCTACCGGCACCGCCAGCGCTACGACAACGTGAAGATCGTGTCGCGCCAGGAGAGCCTCAGAAGCATCATCAAGGCGATGAAGGCCGACCACACGCCCTTCCTTTATTTGCCCGACCAGGACTTCGGCCCGCGCGACTCGCTGTTCGTGAAGTTCTTCAACACCGACGCGGCGACCATCCCGGGTCTCGCGCGCATCGCGCGGCTCGCGAACGCGCGCGTGGTGCCGGCGATCGCGCGGCGCGTCGGCTTCCGCTTCGAGATCGAGTTCTACCCGGCCTGGGACAACTTCCCGAGCGACGACGTCGTCGCCGACACGCGCCGGATGAACGCCTTCCTCGAGGACCGCATCCGCGAATGCCCCGAGCAGTACTTCTGGCTGCACAAGCGCTTCAAGACCCGCCCCGAGGGCGAAGCGCGCTTCTATTGAGCCAGGCCGAGCTCGGCCAAGCTTTGAGAGGCACCCGACAAAAAACCCGGCCGAGGCCGGGTTTTTTTTCATCGCGGATCACACGCCGCGCTTGCGCCAGAAGTAGCGGTAGACGAAGCCGGGGAAGGCGAACACCAGGAACAGCGCCAGCGTCGTCACGTAGAACTGCCAGTTCTGCGGGTGAACCGGCGCGCTGCGCCCCTCGAGCAGCCGCGCGAAGAGCCCGACCAGCGCGTACAGCACGGCCAGTTCGAGCAGGTGCCAGCCGAAGTGCTTGTTCTTCAGCTTCGCCACGCCGGCGAAGCTCTCGGTCAGGAACGGCAGGTTGGCCGCCAGCACGGCGACGATCAACAGGGTGGCGACACTCGCTTGCACAATCACTCCTAAGCTTCTTTAACGCGGGGTCTCAAAAAATAAGCGACCGGCTGCGTAGCGCAGGCGGTCGCCCGGGAGGGAATTGGGCGGCGCGCGCCCTAGTAAGTTCCCTGGAAGATTACAGCGCGGTCAGCGACTGCTTCATCGCTTCGAGGCACAACGCGACCAGACGCTCCGGGATCGCGCCCAGAACCAGGAGCGCCACGCCGTTCACCGACAGCAAGAGCTTCATGTCGGCGCGAACGACGATGGGCGCGTCGTCGGTCGCATCGTCGAAGTAGATGCATTTCACGACGCGCAGGTAGTAGAAAGCGCCGATCAGCGACATCACCACCGCGAAGACCGCGAGCCACACGAGACCGATGTTCACCACCGCCATGATCACCGCGAACTTGGCGAAGAAACCCACCAGCGGCGGGATGCCGGCCATCGAGAACATCGCCAGCAACATCAGGAACGCGTACCAGCTGTTGCGCTGGTTCAGACCCTTGAGGTCGTCGAGCGTCTCGCATTCGAAACCGGCGCGCGACAACGCCAGCAGGATGCCGAAGCCGACCAGCGTCATCAGCACGTAGATGACGGTGTAGAACAGCGCGGCCGAATAGCCGTCCGCGTTGCCGGCGATCAGGCCCAAGAGCAGGAAGCCCATGTGCGAGATCGTCGAGTACGCGAGCATCCGCTTGATGTTGGTCTGCACGATCGCGGTGATGTTGCCGACCGCCATCGACAGCACGGCAATGATCGCCAGCATGCCCTGCCAGTCGGCGACCAGAGGCGCGAGGCCCTGCGCCAGGAAACGCAGCACGAACACGAAGGCGGCCAGTTTCGGCGCGGCGCCGATCATCAGCGCGAGCGCGGTCGACGAGCCCTGGTAGACGTCGGGCACCCACATGTGGAACGGCACGGCGCCGAGCTTGAACGCGAGGCCGGCGACGATGAACACCAGGCCGAACACCAGCAGCACCTGGTTGGCCGAGCCCGACGCGATGCTCTTGGCGACGACGGCCAGTTCGAGCGAACCGGTCGCGCCGTAGATCATCGACATGCCGTAGAGCAACAGGCCCGAGGCGAGCGCGCCGAGCACGAAGTACTTCATCGCCGATTCGGTCGCCGGGATCGAATCGCGCTGCAGCGCGATCAGCGCGTACAGGCACAGCGACAGCAGTTCCAGACCCATGTAGAGCGACAGGAAGTGGCTCGCGCTGACCATCACGTTCATGCCCAACAGCGCGAACAGCGTCAGCGTGAAGTACTCGCCCTTGAAGATGCCGCGGTCGCTACAGTACTGACGCGTGTAGACCAGCACCGCGAAGGTGCTCGCGTACATCGCCAGCTTCACGACGGTCGACAGCGGGTCGGACACGAAGTTGTTGCTCAGCGTGTAGATCGCGTACGGTTCGGCCACCATCACTTGCAGCCCGGCCGTGATGACCAGGATCAGCAGCGACAGCGCATAGGTGATGCCGCGCTTGGCGTCCGAAATAAACAGATCGAGAAGAAGGAGCACCGACACGGCCGTGAGCAGGAACAGCTCGGGCTTGGCCGGTACCAGATTGAGATCAGCCCAGTTCATAGCGTTTTCCTTGAGACCTTACAGCTTGCTCTGCGCCACGTGGGCGATCAGGTCGTTGACCGAAAGGTGCATTTTCTCGACGAAGACCTGCGGATACAGACCCATGCCCAGCACCGCCAGGCCCAGGATCGCGAGCACCAGGAATTCCCGCTTGTTCACGTCCTTCATTTCGGCCACGTGGTGGTTGCCGACGTCGCCGAAGATCACGCGCTTGTACATCCACAAGGTGTAGGCGGCGCCGAAGATCAGCGTGGTCGCGGCGGCGAACGCGTACCAGAAGTTCACCTGCACGGCACCCATGATCACCATGAACTCGCCGACGAAGCCGGAGGTCGCCGGCAGGCCCGAGTTGGCCATGCCGAACAGCATCATGAAGGCGGCGAAGATCGGCATCTTGTTGACCACGCCACCGTAGTCGGCGATGTTGCGGCTGTGCACGCGGTCGTACATCACGCCGATGCTCATAAACATCGCGGCCGACACGAAGCCGTGCGAGATCATCTGCACCAGCGCGCCCTCTACCGCCCACGCGTTGAGATTGCTGCCGACGAACATGAAGAGGCCGAGCGTGACGAAGCCCATGTGCGAGATCGACGAGTACGCGACCAGCTTTTTCATGTCGGTCTGCACCAGCGCGACCAGGCCGATGTAGACGACGGCGATCAGCGACAGGCCGACGATGATCGGCGCCAGTTCACGCGACGCGTCCGGCAGGATGGGCAAGGCGAAACGCAGGAAGCCGTATGCGCCGATCTTCAGCGTGATCGCCGCCAGCACCATCGAACCGCCGGTCGGCGCCTCGACGTGCGCGTCCGGCAGCCAGGTGTGTACCGGCCACATCGGCACCTTCACCGCGAACGACAGGAAGAAGGCGATGAAAAGCAGCGTCTGCACCGACAACGCGATCTTCAGGTCGTGGAACGCGAGGATGTCGAAGCTCTTGCCGGCCTGGAAGTACAGGTAGATGAACGCGACCAGCATCAACAGCGAGCCGAGCAGCGTGTACAGGAAGAACTTGATCGACGCGTACACGCGGCGCGGACCGCCCCAGACGCCGATGATCAGGTACATCGGGATCAGCATGCCCTCGAAGAACACGTAGAACAGGATCGCGTCCAGCGCGGCGAACGCGCCGTTGATCAGGCCCGACATGATCAGGAAGGCGGCCATGTACTGAGCCACACGCTTCTGGATCACCTCCCAGCCCGCCAGCACCACCATCAGCGTGGTGAAGCTGTTGAGCACGATGAACAGCATCGAAATGCCGTCCACGCCGAGGGTGTAGTTGATGTTGAGCGACTCGATCCACGGGGCGTTCTCGACGAACTGCATCCCCGCGTTGAGGTTGTCAAAGTCGGTGAACAGCGGCAGCGAGACCAGGAAGCCGGCGACGGCGCCCGCCAGCGCCAGCCAGCGCGCCAGCGGCGCCTTCTGGTCACCGCCGGTAGCCAGCACCAGCAACCCGGCCACGATCGGTGTCCAGATCGCCAGACTAAGCGGATGTGTGAACATAGCAAGACCTAAGTTTGTTTTATTGCAATCTTGTACTCGGGCCGATCAGAAGATCAGCTGGGCGAACCACAGCGACATCAGCGCAAGCACGCCGATGATCATGGTCGTGGCGTAGCTGTAGATGAAACCGGTCTGCAGCTTGCGCACTAGGCCCGAGAACGCGCCCACCATCTTGGCGGTGCCGTTCACCAGCAAGCCATCGATCAGCAGGGTATCGCCGACCTTCCAGAACAAGGTACCCAGTGCGCGCGAACCCTTGGCGAACACGTTGAAGTACAGGTCGTCCATGTAGTACTTGTTCTCGAGCACGCGGTCGACGAAGGCGAAGCGCTGCTTGATCGCGGCCGGAATCTGCGGGGCCTTCATGTAGAAGAACCAGGCCGTTGCCACACCGGCCACTGCCAACCACAGCGGCAGCGTCTGCAGCGAGTGGATACCCATCGCGACGGCGCCGTGGAATTCGTGCGCCATTTCTTCCATCGCCGGATGCGCTTCGTGGTTCACGAAGATCACGCCCTTGAAGAAGTCGCCGTACAACAGCGGTTCGATCGCGAAGTAACCGATCAGCACCGACGGGATCGCCAGCACGATCAGCGGCAGCGTCACCACCCACGGGCTCTCGTGCGGCTTGTCGTCAGGCCCGAGGCCGTGGTGGTGATCGGCCGTCGGCTCTTCGTCGTCGTGGTCTTCGTCATGCCCGTGGTGCGATCCGTGGTTCTCCATCCACTGTTCCTTGCCGTGGAAGACACGGAAGTACATGCGGAACGAGTAGAACGCGGTCACGAACACGCCGGCTACGACGGCATAATAGGCGAAACCGGCCGCCGGCAGCTGCGACGCGTGCACCGCTTCGATGATCGAGTCTTTCGAGTAGAAGCCCGAGAAGAACGGCGTGCCGATCAAGGCCAGCGAACCGATCAGCGAGGTGATCCAGGTGACCGGCATGTATTTGCGCAGGCCGCCCATATTGCGCATGTCCTGATCGTGGTGCATGCCGATGATCACGCTACCCGCGCCGAGGAACAGCAGCGCCTTGAAGAAGGCGTGCGTCATCACGTGGAACATCGCGACCGAGTAGGCCGAGGCGCCCAGCGCGACGGTCATGTAGCCGAGCTGCGACAGCGTCGAGTACGCGACGACCTTCTTGATGTCGTTCTGGATCACGCCGAGGAAACCCATGAACAGCGCGGTGATCGAGCCGGTGATCAAGATGAAGTTCAGCGCGACGTCGGACAGCTCGAACAGCGGGCTCATGCGCGACACCATGAAGAGACCGGCGGTCACCATGGTCGCGGCGTGAATCAGCGCCGAGATCGGGGTCGGACCTTCCATCGAGTCCGGCAGCCACACGTGCAGCGGGAACTGCGCCGACTTACCCATCGCGCCGACGAACAGCAGGATGCAGGTCACGGTCATCAGCGACCATTCGACGCCCGGGAAGATCTCGATGGTGGCGTTGGCGAGATTCGGCGCGGCGGCGAACACGTCGCTGTAGTTCAGCGAACCGCCGAAATGCGCGAGCACCAGACCGATGCCGAGCAGGAAGCCGAAGTCACCGACACGGTTGACCAGGAAGGCCTTCAGGTTCGCATAGATCGCGGTCGGGCGCTTGAACCAGAAACCGATCAGCAGATAGGACACCAGGCCCACCGCTTCCCAACCGAAGAAGAGCTGGATGAAGTTGTTGCTCATCACCAGCATCAGCATCGAGAAGGTAAACAGCGAGATGTAGCTGAAGAAGCGCTGGTAGCCCGGGTCTTCCTGCATGTAGCCGATGGTGTAGATGTGCACCATCAGCGACACGAAGCTCACCACCACCATCATCATCGCCGTCAGCGAGTCGACGAGGAAGCCGACCGAGAATTCCATGCCGCCGACGGTCAGCCAGGTGTACACCGGCGCGTTGAAGACGCTGGCCTCGCCGGACAGGAATCCGGCCAGGACCTTGAGCGACAGCGCGGCCGATACGGCCACGCCGAGGATCGTCACGACGTGAGCCGCGCGGCGTCCGATCGCCCACCCAAACAAGCCTGCAATCAGCGAACCCGCCAGAGGCGAGAGCGCAATCAGCAGGTACAAGCTTTTCATATCCATGCTTAGCGTGCTTTAGGTAAGTTGAGATTCGGTGATCTTAGCCTTTGAGGCTGCCCAGATCTTCCACGTTGATGGTGTTCAGGTTGCGGAACAGCACCACCAGAATGGCAAGACCGATCGCGGATTCCGCGGCTGCCACGGTCAGAATAAAGAACACGAAGATCTGACCGGCGGTATCCGACAGGTAATGCGAGAACGCGATGAAGTTGAAGTTCACCGCGAGCAGCATCAGCTCGATCGCCATCAACAGCACGATGACGTTCTTGCGGTTCAAAAAGATGCCCAGCACGCTAATGGCGAACAGGATTGCGGCCAGCACCAGGAAGTGAGTCAGCGTCAGCACGTTTCCTCCCTTTTTCTAAGTGGCCGTCAGGCCTGTTGTTCACCAGACACGCTTTCGGTGTCCGCTACGGCACGCTTTTCGGCGTCCATCTTCACAATGCGCACGCGATCTACGCTACGCACTTTGACCTGCACAGCCGGATCGACGAACTTGGTGTCCTTGCGCTGGCGCTGGGTCAGGCCGATCGCGGCGATGATCGCCACCAGCAGCACCACGGCGGCCAGCTCGAACGCCAGCAGGTAGGTGGTATAGATCTGACGACCCAGTTCCTTCACGTTGCTCGCATCGGCGGCGACCGGCGCGGCCGCCTGGAAGTGATCGAGCGACGCCTGCGGGCTCATCAGGATCAGCACCATCTCGGCGACCATGATCAGGGCGACGGTGCCCGCCAGCGGGAAGTTGCGCCAGAAGCCCTCTCGCAACTTCTCGAAGTTGATGTCGAGCATCATCACCACGAACAGGAACAGCACCATCACCGCGCCGACATAGACGAGCACCAGCGTGATCGCAAGGAACTCGGCCTGCAGCAGCAGCCAGTGGCCGGCGCTGGTGAAGAAGGCCAGCACCAGATACAGCGCGGCGTGCACCGGGTTTTTGGCGGTGATCACGCGGAAACTCGCGAAGATCAGGATCGCCGACAGCACATAAAATACAAAGGCTTGAAAGTTCATCACGTCCCCTTAGCGGTATTTGGCGTCGGCCGCCTTGTTGGCCGCGATTTCCGCCTCGTACTTGTCGCCCACCGCCAGCAGCATCGGCTTCGTGTAGTAGAGGTCGCCACGTTTTTCGCCGTGGTATTCGAAAATGTGCGTCTCGACGATCGCGTCGACCGGGCACGCTTCTTCGCAGAAACCGCAGAAGATGCACTTGGTCAGGTCGATGTCATAGCGCGTCGTGCGGCGGGTGTTGTCCTCCCGCTGCTCCGACTCGATGGTGATCGCCAAGGCCGGGCAGACCGCCTCGCACAGCTTACAGGCGATGCAGCGCTCTTCGCCGTTGGCGTAGCGGCGCTGCGCGTGCAGACCGCGGAAGCGCGGCGAGATCGGCGTCTTTTCTTCCGGGAATTGCACGGTGATCTTGCGCGCGAACAGGTGACGGCCGGTCAGCGCCAGGCCCTTCACCAGCTCGATCAGCAGGAAGGTTTTGAAAAAATTGCGAATCGTATCCATGCTCTTCATCACCCAGAGTTACTGCCAGATCGACAGCGGGCTCATCAACCAGACGCCCAGCACGACCACCCACACCAGGGTCACCGGAATGAACACCTTCCAGCCCAGACGCATGATCTGGTCGTAGCGGTAACGCGGGAAAGTCGCGCGGAACCACAGGAAGCAGAACAGCACCAGCGCCACCTTCAGCGCGAGCCAGAAGAAGCCGGCCGCCCCGAGGAAGCCCCACGACACCGGGAACGGCGACAGCCAGCCACCCATGAACATGATCGCGGTCATCGTCGAGACGAGGATCATGTTGGCGTATTCGGCGAGGAAGAACACCGCGAACGCCATGCCCGAGTATTCGACGTGGAAGCCGGCGACGATCTCCGACTCGCCCTCGGCGACGTCGAACGGCGCACGGTTGGTCTCGGCGACGCCTGAGATCAGGTAGACGAGGAACAGCGGGAACAGCGGCAGCCAGTTCCACGAGAACAGCGAACCGCCGGCGATGCCGTGCGCCTGCTGCTCGACGATCTTCACCAGGTTCAGGCTGTCGGACACCATCAGCACGCCGACCAGCGCGAAGCCCATCGCGATCTCGTACGATACGATCTGAGCCGCCGAACGCATCGCGCCGATGAACGAGTACTTCGAGTTGGCGGCCCAGCCGGCGATGATCACGCCGTACACGCCCATCGACGTGATCGCCATGATGAACAGCAGCGATGCGTCGATGTTGGCGAGCACCAGCTTGTCGGTGAACGGCACCACCGCCCAGGCGGCGAGCGCCGGCATGATCGCCAGCACCGGCGCGACCAGGAACAGGCTCTTGTTCGCGTTGGTCGGGAGAATGATCTCCTTGAGCAACAGCTTCAGGCCGTCGGCGATCGGCTGCAAGAGACCCTTCGGGCCGACCCGGTTCGGGCCGATACGGATCTGGATGTAGCCGATCACCTTGCGCTCGGCCAACGTCAGGTAGGCGACGGCAAGCATCATCGGGGCGACGATGGCCACGATTTTCAGCAGCGTCCAGACCGTCAGCCCCGCTTCAGTACCCAAAATGCCTTGAAAGAATTCCATCGATTAACCCCGCTTCAGTTCAATCGGGTCGAACATGCCGCCAAGCTGCGCGGTCGCCCGATGTGCGGCCGCCAGACGCAGCACGCCTTCGGGCAGGCCGGCGTCGGCCTTCACGACGATGCGCACTTCGGCGGCGCCCTGGCGAACCAGCGCCACCTCGCCATCGGCTAAGCCTGCCGCGGCCAGCACCGCCGGGTTGGCCGAGGCCACCGGGGACTGCGCGTGACGGGTCTGCTGCAGCGACGGCGCGCGGCGCACGATGGCGTCGAGCTGGTAGACCGGCACTTCGCCGACGCGGGCCAGGCCGTTCGCTGCCGCTTGGGTCAGCGCAACGCCCGACACGGCGTTCGACAGCTTGGCCGAGCCGTCGCCGAACGGGCCGACGAACTCGTTACGTACGTCTTCGGCGGTGTTCTGCTCGAAACCCGGCAGCGACAGCAGGTTGCCCAGCACGCGCAGCACCTTCCAGCCCGGACGCGTTTCGCCCAGCGGACGGACGACGCCGTTGAAGGTCTGCAGCTTGCCTTCCATGTTCACGAAGGAACCGGCGGTCTCGGAGAACGGTGCGATCGGCAAGAGCACGTCGGCGTAGTCGAAGAGGCCCTCGCCCTTGAACGAGGTGAACGCGATCACGGTGTCGGCGGCCTTCATCGCGGCGACGGAGGCCTGGCCGTCGTAGCTGTCGGCCTCGACTTCGGCATTGAACAGCACGTAGGCCTTGCGCGGCGAGGCGATCATCTGACCGGCGTCGAGGCCGGCGGTGACGCTCTCGCCCGCGAAGCCGCGCTTGGGCAGCACGCCGGCGAATTGCGCACCGACGCTGTTGGCCGCTTCGGACAGCACGCCGAAGTGCGCGCCGGTCAGGCGGGCGATTTCGCCGCCGATCGCCAACAGTTGCGAGAACACCGGCGAATGCTGGGCGACGCTGCCGAGCACGATCGAAGCGGTCTCGGCCTTGGTGAGGCTCTCGGCGATGCGGCGCGCTTCGTCGGAGACGGCCACGTTCGCGAGGTCGAGGTTGGCCGAGCCTTCCTTGATTTCGGCGACGGCCTTCAGCACCTGGGCGAGGCCGTCGGCCAGCGCTTGCGGCGCGACGATCAGCTTGCCGTTGATACGGGTCAACAGATTGTCGTCGGCGACGTGGATCAGGTTGAGTTCGGCACCCTTCTTGACCGCCTGACGCAGGCGGGCAGCCAACAGCGGCTGTTCCTGGCGCTGGGTCGAGCCGACCACCAGGATGGCGTTGGCCGAGGCCAGTTCGGTCACGGTCGAGCCGAGCCACAGCGCGCCGGCCTGGCCGGCGTCGGCTGCGAAGTCGCTCTGGCGCAGACGGTGGTCGATGTTGTTCACGCCGAAGGCGCGCGCCAGCTTCTGCAGCAGGTAGAGTTCTTCGGTGGTCGAGCCGGCACCGGCGAGCACGCCGATCGCGTCCTTGCCATGCTGGGCCGACACGCCGGTCAGACCCTTGACGACATAGTCGAGCGCGGTCTGCCAGTCGGCTTCGTGCCACTGGCCGTCGTGCTTGATCATCGGGCGCGTCAGGCGCTGCTCGGAGTTCAGCGCTTCGTACGAGAAGCGGTCACGATCGGACAGCCAGCATTCGTTGATCGCCTCGTTTTCCAGCGGCAGCACGCGCATCACCTTGTGGTTCATCACCTGTACGATCAGGTTGGAACCAAGGCCGTCGTGCGGCGCGACGCTCTTGCGGCGCGACAGCTCCCACGAACGGGCGCTGTAGCGGAACGGCTTGGACGTCAGCGCGCCGACCGGGCACAGGTCGATCACGTTGCCGGAGATTTCCGAATCCACGGTCTTGCCGAGGAAGGGCAGGATCTCGGAGAACTCGCTCCGGTGCGCCATGCCGATTTCCTGGAAGCCGCCGATTTCCTCGGTGAAGCGCACGCAGCGCGTGCAGTGGATGCAGCGGCTCATCTCCTCGGCCGAAACCAGCGGGCCCATATCCTTGCCGGATACCGAGCGCTTTTCTTCCTGGTAGCGCGAGGACGAACCGCCGTAGCCGACCGCGATGTCCTGCAGTTGGCATTCGCCGCCCTGATCGCAGATCGGGCAGTCGAGCGGGTGGTTGATCAGCAGGAACTCCATCACGCCCTGCTGCGCCTTGACGGCGAGTTCGGAGTGCGTGTGGACCTTCATGCCGTCGGTGACCGGCGTGGCACAGGCCGGCAGCGGTTTCGGCGCCTTTTCCACTTCCACGAGGCACATGCGGCAGTTGGCCGCGATGGACAGCTTCTTGTGGTAGCAGAAGTGCGGGATTTCGGTACCCACCGAGTGGGCAGCATCCATGATGGTGCTGCCCTGGGGCACCGTCAGTTTCTTACCGTCGATTTCGATTTCAAGCATAGCGATGCGCTACCCGATTTTTAGGACCCGGAGACCGGATCAGCCCCATTTGTGATTGACCAGCGGCTTCTTGTGTTCGATGAGGTATTCGAACTCGTGGCGGAAGTGCTTGGTAAAGCTGCGAACCGGGAAAACCGCGGCGTCCGCGAGCGCGCAAATGGTACGGCCGGCCATGTTGTTGCCCACCGAGTCCAGAAGATCGAGATCCTCGGCACGGCCTTCGCCGTTGAGGATGCGGTGGATCACGCGGTACAGCCAGCCGGTGCCTTCACGGCACGGGGTGCACTGACCGCAGGACTCTTCGTGGTAGAAATAAGCGAGACGCTCGAGCGCGCGGACCATGCAGACGTCTTCGTTCATCACGATCACCGCGCCGGAACCGAGCATCGAGCCCGCCTTGGCGATCGAATCGTAGTCCATCGTGCATTGCATCATGATGTCGCCCGGCAGTACCGGCGCACTCGATCCGCCCGGGATCACCGCCTTGAGCTTCTTGCCGCCGCGCATGCCGCCGGCCATCTCCAGCAATTCGGAGAACGGGGTGCCGAGCGGAATCTCGTAGTTGCCCGGACGGTTCACGTGGCCGGACACCGAGAACAGCTTGGTGCCGCCGTTGTTCGGTTTGCCGAGCTCGAGGAACTTCTGCCCGCCCTGGGTGATGATGTACGGCACCGAGGCGAAGGTCTCGGTGTTATTGATCGTGGTCGGCTTGCCGTAGAGGCCGAACGACGCCGGGAAAGGCGGCTTGAAGCGCGGCTGGCCTTTCTTGCCTTCCAGCGATTCGAGCAGCGCGGTTTCCTCGCCGCAGATGTAGGCGCCGTAACCGTGGTGGCCGAACAGCTCGAACGAGAAGCTGCTGCCGAGGATGTTGTCGCCGAGAAAACCGGCCTTGCGGGCCTGGTCGAGCGCCTCTTCGAAGCGCTCGTACTCCTCGAAGATCTCGCCGTGGATGTAGTTGTAGCCGCGCTTGGCGCCCATCGCGTAGCCGGCGATGATCATGCCCTCGATCAGCGCGTGCGGGTTGTAGCGCTGGATGTCGCGGTCCTTGAAGGTGCCCGGCTCGCCCTCGTCGGTGTTGCACACCACGTACTTGTCGCCCGGGAACGAGCGCGGCATGAAGCTCCACTTCAGGCCGGTCGGGAAGCCCGCACCACCGCGGCCGCGCAGGCTCGAGGTTTTCAGCTCGGCGATCACGTCGTCCTGGGTGATGTTCTCGCCCAGGATCTTCTTGAGCGCCTGGTAACCGCCGCGCGCGACGTAGGCGTCGAGCGTCCAGCAGTTCGGATCGGAAGCATCGACGCCCTCGAACAGGATACCGTCAGCGAAGACTGCCATTATTCCAACTCCGCCAGTTTCTTATCGATGGCTTCACGCGTCATGAAGCTGCACATCGAATGGTTGTTCAACAGCATGACCGGCGCGTCGCCACAGGCGCCCATGCATTCGCCTTCCTGCAGCGTGAACTTGCCGTCCTCGGTGGTCTCGCCGAAGCCGATCCCCAGCTTTTCCTTGAGGTAGTCGGCCGCGTCGTAACCGCCGGTCAGCGCACACGGCAGGTTGGTACACACGGTCAGCTTGTATTTGCCGACCGGCTTGAGGTTGTACATGTTGTAGAAGGTCGCCACCTCGTAGGCGGCCACCGGCGGAATGCCGAGATAGTTGGCCACGAACTCGATGGTTTCGGTGGCGAGCCACCCCTTTTCCTGCTGAGCGATACGCAGCGCCGACATGGTCGCGGAGCGCTTCTGGTCGGCAGGGTACTTGGCGACCTCGCGGTCGATCCTGGCAAGCGATTCTGCGGACAACATTAGCGGTCGATCTCCCCAAATACGACGTCCTGCGTGCCGATGATCGCGACGACGTCGGCGATCATATGGCCACGGGACATTTCGTCCAGCGCGGCCAAGTGGGCGTAGCCCGGCGCGCGGATCTTCAGACGGTACGGTTTGTTGGCGCCGTCGGACACCAGATAGATGCCGAACTCGCCCTTCGGATGCTCGACCGCGGCGTAGGCTTCGCCTTCCGGCACGTGCATCCCTTCGGTGAAGAGCTTGAAGTGGTGGATCAGCTCTTCCATATTGGATTTCATCGACTCGCGCGACGGCGGCGCCACCTTGTGGTTGTCGGTGATCACCGGTCCTTCGTTGACGCGCAGCCATTTTATGCACTGCTGGATGATGCGGTTCGACTGGCGCATCTCTTCGATACGCACCAGGTAGCGGTCGTAGCAGTCGCCGGTCACGCCGACGGGAACGTCGAAGTCCATGCGGTCGTAGACGTCGTACGGCTGCTTCTTGCGCAGGTCCCACTCGATACCCGAACCGCGCAGCATGGCGCCGGTAAAGCCGAGCTGCAGCGCGCGCTCGGGCGTCACCACGCCGATGCCGACGGTACGCTGCTTCCAGATACGGTTGTCGGTCAGCAGCGTTTCGTAATCGTCGACGCACTTCGGGAAGCGGTTGGAGAAGTCTTCGATGAAGTCGAGCAGCGAACCCTGGCGGTTCTCGTTCAGACTCGCCAGAGCCTTGGCGTTCTTGATCTTCGAGACGGTGTACTGCGGCATCGTATCCGGCAGGTCGCGGTAGACGCCGCCCGGACGGAAGTAGGCCGCGTGCATGCGCGCGCCGGACACCGCCTCGTAGCAGTCCATCAGGTCCTCGCGCTCGCGGAAGGCGTAGAGGAACACGGTCATCGCGCCGATATCGAGCGCGTGCGCACCGATCCACAGCAGGTGGTTCAGGACCCGGGTGATTTCCGAGAACATCACGCGGATGTACTGCGCGCGCTCGGGTACCTCGAGCTGCAGCAGCTTTTCGATCGCCAGACAGTAGGCGTGCTCGTTGCACATCATCGACACGTAGTCGAGACGGTCCATATACGGCAGCGACTGGATGAAGGTCTTGTTCTCGGCCAACTTCTCGGTGCCGCGGTGCAACAGGCCGATGTGCGGGTCGGCACGCTGGATCACTTCGCCATCCAGCTCGAGCACGAGGCGCAGCACGCCGTGCGCGGCCGGGTGCTGCGGGCCGAAGTTAAGGGTGTAGTTGCGGATCTCAGCCACCGTAGTTCTCCTCGCGGATGATGCGCGGCGTGATTTCGCGCGGTTCGATGGTGACCGGCTGGTAGATCACGCGGGCCTCGACCGGGTCGTAACGCATTTCGACGTAGCCGGACAGCGGGAAGTCCTTGCGGAACGGGTGGCCGACGAAACCGTAGTCGGTCAGCAGGCGGCGCAGGTCGGAGTGGCCTTCGAACACGATGCCATACAGGTCGAACGCCTCGCGTTCGAACCAGTTGATGCCGTTCCATACGGCTTCGAGCGACGGCAGCACCGGGAAGGTGTCATCCGGCGCGAAGGCGCGCACGCGGATGCGCCAATTGTGCTTGATCGACAGCAGGTGGTAGACGCCGGCGAAACGCGGCCCTTCCCAGACGGAGTCCTGGTAGGCGCTGTAGTCCATGCCGGCAGCGTCCATGCACTGCGCGAAGGAAAGTTCGGGATGATCACGGAGGGTGGTGGCCACCTCCACGAGGTCTGCGGCGCGGCAGACGATGGTCAGCTCATCGAGCACCAGCTTGGTCGACACCAGTTTGTCGCCAAACACCTGCTCGACAAGCGCCTTGAGCGCTTCCGTTTTGGATGCCATGGGCGGTTACCTTAGCGGGCGATGGTATAGGTGCGTTTGATTTTGTTCTGGAGCTGGATAATGCCGTACAGCAGCGCCTCGGCCGTCGGCGGACAGCCCGGCACGTAGACATCAACCGGCACGATGCGATCACAGCCGCGCACCACCGAGTAGGAATAGTGGTAATAACCACCGCCGTTCGCACAGGACCCCATCGAGATCACCCAGCGCGGTTCGGCCATCTGGTCGTAGACCTTGCGCAGGGCCGGGGCCATCTTGTTGCACAGCGTGCCGGCCACGATCATCAAGTCGGACTGACGCGGGCTCGGACGGAACACGATACCGAAGCGGTCCAGGTCGTAACGGGCGGCGCCCGCGTGCATCATTTCAACAGCACAGCAGGCCAGACCAAAGGTCATCGGCCACAACGAACCGGTACGCGTCCAATTGATGAGCTTATCGGCCGAAGTGGTGACGAAGCCTTTTTCAAGGATGCCTTCTACTCCCATTCCAGGGCTCCCTTTTTCCACATGTAGACAAAGCCGATTGTCAGGACGGTGATGAACTCGATCATCACGCCAAAACCGAACATGCCAAGTTCCTTCAACACGACGGCCCACGGAAACAGGAAGGCGATCTCGAGGTCGAAAAGAATGAAAAGAATGGCAATCAGGTAGTAGCGGACGTCAAACTTCATGCGGGCGTCTTCGAAGGCCTCGAAGCCGCACTCATAAGGGGAGAGTTTCTCGGGGTCAGGACGGTTTGGCGCGACCAGACGACCCAAGAGAATCGGTACCACCCCAACGAGCAGACCCACCACGACAAACAACAGAATGGGAAAGTAGTTTTGCAGCATTTCCCGCACACCCCTCAAAAAAGGAGGCCGCAGGACCTCCTTGACACTGAACAAAACAGGCCACCGGGAGTCCCGGTGGCCTGTTTTTTCTATGGTGGTGCCGACAGTGAGACTCGAACTCACACAGCCTACGGCCACTACCCCCTCAAGATAGCGTGTCTACCAATTTCACCATGTCGGCTTAACCTGCATTGTCACTCCGGAATCTTTGAGCCTGGAGCTTTACTACCAGAGGCCCCGCTCGGGATTTGCGGAGCCGTTTGATCAACCTGCCCACCCATCACACCCAGCGCATCGTGCTTACCCGAGGAGAGGTAAACCAACGCCAAGCAAGTGGAAAAGAAAATTACCGCGGAAGTGGCGGTAACCCTGCTCAGAAAATTCGCCGAGCCGGTCGAACCGAAAATACTACCCGAAGAACCACCACCAAAAGCCGCACCTGCGTCAGCCCCCTTGCCATGCTGCATTAATACCAGCACGATAATTGCAAGCGCAGAGACTAAATTGACGACCCAGATCAGCGTTTTCAGAATTTCCATACTTTATCATCTATCCGGCAGCTTGGCAAATCTTCTTAAACGACTCGGCGTCCAGCGACGCCCCACCGACAAGAGCACCATCTACATTGGGCGTCGCCAATATGGCGACGGCGTTGTCGCTCTTTACGCTGCCGCCGTAGAGGACGCGAATATTAACCGAGCATCCGACGATTGGCAAGAGCTTTTGCTTCAGGTGCGCGTGCATCTGGGCGACCTGTTCGATACTCGCCACTTTGCCGGTACCGATCGCCCACACCGGCTCGTACGCGACGATGCATTCATCGCCCAGTGTCAACGCCTTCAGCACTTCGAGCTGGCCCTCGGTCACCGAAAGGTGCTCCCCCGCTTCGCGCTCGGCCAAGGTCTCGCCGATGCACAGCACCGGTTTCAGGCCGGCCTTGAGCACTGCCTCGATCTTCTCGCGCAACACGGCGTTGTCTTCTTGGAAGTATTGGCGGCGCTCGGAGTGGCCGAGCAGCACATAACTCACGCCGAGGTCGGCCAGCATGTTGGCCGAGGTCTCGCCGGTATACGCGCCGTCATCGGCGAAGCGGCTCGCGTCCTGCGCGGACAAGGCGATCGTGCTACCCGCGAGTGCGTGCGACGCCTGCGACAGATAGGCGGTCGGCACGGCGACACCCACTTCGGCCTCACAAGCGGCAAGACCGGCACGCAGCGCGTCGATGAGTTCGGCGTTGCGTGCGAGGCGCCCGTGCATTTTCCAGTTACCGATGATCAGTTTGCGGCTCATAGCTTATATCCTCGTTTCCGGCGCGCATTATATAAGAGATGCGCCGACGGCGGGCATCGCTCGGCCAACCTTCCCCTTCGACCGCGCCCGGATGACGACTTGTAATATTTCTGCAAACTGCTCGCTTTAGGATTCGCCCTGTGCCATAAAGCGCTAACTTTGGGAGCTCGCATGAAAACCACCGTCCGTTTGGCTGCAACCTTCGCCCTGACCGGGGCGTTCGCCACTTCTGCTTTCGCCGCCGACATCACCGGCGCCGGCGCGACCTTCCCGTACCCGCTGTACGCCAAATGGGCCGAGGCCTACAAGGCCAAGACCAATAACAATATGAACTACCAGTCGATCGGCTCGGGCGGTGGCATCAAGCAGATCCAGTCCAAGACCGTCGACTTCGGCGCGTCCGACATGCCGCTCAAGCCGGAAGAGCTGGAAAAGCACAACCTGACCCAGTTCCCGACCGTGATCGGCGGCGTGGTACCGGTGATCAACGTGCCGGGCATATCCGGCGGCCAGCTGAAGCTGACCGGCCCGCTGTTGGCCGACATCTACCTGGGTAAGATCAGCCAGTGGAACGACGCGGCGCTCGCCAAGCTGAACCCAGGCGTGAAGCTGCCGGGCCAGAAGATCACCGTCGTGCGTCGTTCGGACGGCTCGGGCACCACCTTCCTGTTCACCAACTACCTGTCGAAAGTGTCTCCGGAGTGGAGCAGCAGCGTCGGCTCGAACACCGCGGTCAGCTGGAAGACCGGCGTCGGCGGCAAGGGTAACGAGGGCGTCGCCAACTACGTGACCCGCATCAAGGGCTCGATCGGCTACGTCGAATACGCCTACGCCAAACAGAACAAGATCGCGCACGTCGCGCTGCAGAACTCGGCGGGCAGCTTCGTGCAGCCGGACGACGCGACCTTCAAGGCCGCCGCCGCCAACGCCGACTGGAAGAAGGCACCGGGCTTCTACCTGATCCTGACCAACCAGGCGGGCAAGAACAGCTGGCCGATCTCGGGCGCGACCTTCATCCTGATGCACAAGAAGCAGGACAAGCCGACGCAGGGCGCCGAAGCGCTGAAGTTCTTCGACTGGGCTTACAGCAGCGGCGATGCGATCGCGACCCAGCTCGACTACGTGCCGATGCCGGGCGTGACCAAGGCCGCGATCCGCGACAGCTGGAAGCAGATCAGCGACGGCAGCAAGCCGGTCGCCTGGAAATAAGCGAACAACAATAAAACGACAGGCCGGCCACCACGTCCACGCGTCGTGATGCCGGCCGGATTGACAGCCGGGGGACGCTCCCCGGCTTTTTGTCTAAATATCGGCCGAATATTTATTCCAAAAGGATAAAACGTGTATGCCTCCGTCCATGGACCAAGCGCGGCTGAATACTGAGCAAAGCATGCAAAAGTACCAGAACGCCCACAGCCACCAGCGCCAGCGCCTTCTCGACTCGGTGTTCCGGGGCGTGACGCGCTTCTTCGCCTTCCTCGTGCTGGCGCTGCTGCTCGGCATCCTGCTGTCCTTGCTGGTCGGCGCGATGCCGAGCATCAAGGCGTTCGGCTGGGGCTTTCTGACCTCGAGCGACTGGGACCCGGTCGGCGAAAAGTTCGGCGCGCTGGTGCCGATCTACGGAACGATCGCGACCGCGGTGATCGCGCTTCTGATCGGCGTGCCGGTCAGCTTCGGCATCGCGCTGTTCCTGACCGAGCTGTGCCCGGTGTGGCTCAAGCGCCCGCTCGGCATCGCGATCGAATTATTGGCGGGCATCCCTTCGATCATCTACGGCATGTGGGGTCTGTTCGTGTTCGCCCCGCTGTTCGGCGAACACGTACAACCCTGGCTGATCGAGAACCTCGGCGAGCTGCCCGGTATCGGCTTCCTGTTCCAGGGCGCGCCGATGGGCATCGGCATCTTCACCGCCGGCCTGATCCTCGCGATCATGGTGATCCCCTTCATCGCTGCGGTGATGCGCGACGTGTTCGAGATCGTCCCGCCCTTGCTCAAGGAATCGGCGTACGGCCTCGGCTCGACCACCTGGGAAGTCGTACGCCACGTGGTGCTGCCGTACACCAAGACCGGCGTCGTCGGCGGCATCATGCTCGGCCTGGGCCGCGCGCTCGGCGAGACGATGGCGGTCACCTTTGTGATCGGCAACTCGTCGAACTTCGCGACCGGCCTGTTCGAGCCGGGCAACTCGATCGCGTCGTCGCTGGCCAACGAGTTCGCCGAGGCGAGTGGCGATCTGTATCTGGCGTCGCTGATCGAACTCGGCCTGATTCTGTTCTTCATCACCTTCGTGGTGCTGGCCTTCTCCAAGATCCTGCTGCTTCGCCTGAAGCGCCAGGAAGGCCGACAGCACTAGGAGCCTGACCTTGAATAATTCGATCTACCGCCGCCGCCGCTTCACCAACGCCTTCAACATGACGGCGTCGATGATGACCATGGCGTTCGGCCTGTTCTGGCTCGCGTGGATCCTCTACACGCTGTTCTCCTATGGCTTTTCCGGCATCTCGCCGGACGTGTTCACCAAGATCACGCCGCCGCCTGGCAGCGAAGGCGGCCTCGTCAACGCGATCTACGGCAGCCTGTTGATGACCTTCTTCGGCACGCTGATCGGCACGCCAGTCGGCATCCTCGCCGGTGTGTATCTCGCCGAATTCGGCAGCCGCGGCTGGCTCGCGCCGGCCACCCGTTTCATCAACGACATCCTGTTGTCGGCGCCGTCGATCGTGATCGGCCTGTTCATCTACGAGGTGTACGTGATCTCGGTCGGCCACTTCTCGGGCTGGGCCGGCTCGTTGGCGCTGTCGCTGATCGTCATCCCCGTCGTGGTACGCACCACCGAGAACATGCTGCGCCTGGTGCCTAACAGCCTGCGCGAGGCCGCGGCCGCGCTCGGCGCGCCGCAGTGGAAAGTCATCATGTACGTGACGCTGCGCTCGGCCAAGGCCGGTGTCTTGACCGGCATGCTGCTCGCGGTGGCGCGCATTTCCGGCGAGACCGCCCCCTTGCTGTTCACCGCGCTGAACAACCAGTTCATGAACTTCAACATGAACCAGCCGATGGCCAACCTGCCGATCGTGATCTTCCAGTTCGCGATGAGCCCGTACGAGGACTGGCACACGCTGGCCTGGGCCGGCTCGCTGTTGATCACCCTCTCGGTGCTGTCGCTGAACATCTTCGCCCGCTGGCTCGGCAGCCAGAAAACCCAATCGCATTAAGGCTGGACGACCATGACCGCAAAGAAAACCAAGCTCGAGGTCAAAGACCTCAACTTCTACTACGGCTCCTTCCACGCGCTGAAGGGCGTCAACATGGAGATCGAGGCCAAGCAGGTGACTGCCTTCATCGGCCCGTCCGGCTGCGGCAAGTCGACGCTGCTGCGCACCTTCAACCGCATGTTCGAACTCTACCCGGGCATGCGGAGCGAAGGCGAGATCCTGCTCGACGGCAACAACGTGCTGGGCCGTGACATCGACGTGAACCTGTTGCGCGCGAAGGTCGGCATGGTGTTCCAGCGACCGACGCCGTTCCCGATGTCGATCTACGACAACATCACCTTCGGCGTGAAGCTGTACGAGAAACTTTCCAAAGCGGAAATGGCCGACCGCGTCGAGTGGGCTTTGAAGAAGGCCGCGCTGTGGGAAGAGGTGAAGGACAAGCTCAAGCAGTCCGGCAACTCGCTGTCGGGCGGCCAGCAGCAGCGTTTGTGCATTGCGCGCGCGGTGGCGTCCAAGCCCGAAGTGCTGCTGCTCGACGAACCGACGTCGGCGCTCGACCCGATCTCGACCGCGCACATCGAGGAGCTGATCCACGAGCTCAAGGAGGACTACACGATCGCCATCGTCACGCACAATATGCAGCAGGCGGCGCGCGTGTCCGACTACACGGCCTACATGTACCTGGGCGAGCTGATCGAGTTCGGCGAGACCGACAACATCTTCACCGCGCCGAAGAAGAAGGCGACCGAAGACTACATCACCGGCAAGTTCGGCTGAGCCGGAAAGCCTGGACTAGCCTCGACAGAACCCCCGTCGCGCGACGGGGGTTTTTCTTTTGTTTTCCGTCACTTCACGCCGTTATGCCGCCGTATTTGCTTCGCCCGCGTCAAGCCGGTCACGGCATTTCCGGGGCGGGTGACACACTGTTAAGAAAAGTTTACATGTAAGCCTTGACGCGACCCGCCCGCCCGCCAACAATCGCGCCTTTCTATCATCCGTTCCCCCTCATCATGCTGGAGATGTTCTCAGGACTGGAGCCGACGATCGCCGTCACCCTGATCCTGTCCTTGGGCTTCGTGCTCGCTTTCGAATTCATTAACGGTTTCCACGACACCGCCAATGCGGTGGCGACCGTTATCTACACCCAGTCGATGAAGCCGCAACTCGCGGTGGTGTTATCCGGGATCTTCAACTTCCTCGGCGTGTTCGCCGGCGGCCTCGCGGTCGCGTACGCGATCGTCAACCTGCTGCCGGTCGACCTCCTGGTCTCGGTCAACTCGGCCAAGGGCCTGGTGATGGTGTTCTCCCTGCTGGCGTCGGCCATCATCTGGAACCTCGGCACCTGGTACTTCGGCATCCCGTCGTCGAGCTCGCACACGCTGATCGGCTCGATCCTCGGCGTCGGCATCGCCAACTCGCTGCTCAACGGCACCACGCTCGCGCACGGCGTGAACTGGGGCAAGGCGATCGACGTCGGCCTGTCGCTGTTGCTGTCGCCGCTGGTCGGCGGCGGCCTCGCCGCGCTCCTCGTGCTCGCGCTGATCAAGCTGCGCCCCTTGAGCAACATCCACAAGACGCCGTTCCAGCGCCAGCAGGTCGAAGGCCGCAAGCACCCGCCGTTCTGGGCGCGCTTCATGCTGATCGTCTCGGCGATGGGCATGAGCTTCTCGCACGGTTCGAACGACGGCCAGAAGGGCGTCGGCCTGGTGATGCTGGTGCTGATCGGCATCGTGCCGGCGCAGTTCGTCGTCAATATGGAGAGCGACGCCTACCAGATCGAGCACACGCGGCTGGCCGCGGTGCACATGAAGGAGTTCTACCAGCGGCACGAGGCGGCGTTCGCCGCCAAGTACCCGGCCAAGGCCGAGCCGCTTGCCGCCGGCAAGCCGTTCGAATGCGCGCCGACCGACACGGTCCCGCATGCCGACGCGCTGCTCGCGGCGATCGGTTCGGTGCAGAGCTACCAGGAACTGCCGGCCGACAAGCGCTGGGAAGTGCGCACGCAGCTTTTGTGCCTCGCCGACGCGGCCAAGAAGGCCGACAAGTTGCCGGGCGTCACACCGGCCGAGAAGCAGCGCGTCAAGAGCCTGCACAAGGATCTGACCGCGACCACCGAATACGCGCCGTTCTGGGTGGTCGTCGCCGTCGCGCTCGCGCTCGGCATCGGCACGATGATAGGCTGGAAACGCGTGGTGAAGACCGTCGGCGAAAAGATCGGCAAGAAGGACATGACCTACTCGCAGGGCATGTCGGCGCAGATCGTCGCCGGCACATCGATCGGCCTGGCGAGCCTGTTCGGCTTCCCGGTGTCGACGACGCATATCCTGTCCAGCGCGGTCGCCGGCACCATGGTCGCCAACCGCGCCGGCCTGCAGTTCTCTACCATCCGCAGCATCCTGATGGCGTGGGTGCTGACGCTGCCGGTGTGCATGAGCCTCGCGATCGGCTTCTACTGGCTGGGCGTGAAGCTGTTCGTGTAAGCCTGCTAGCATGTCGACAAAAAGCCGCGTCCTCAGACGCGGCTTTTTGTTTGGTGATGGTTGCCATGCTCGGCCAACCTTAAGAAGGTTGGCCGAGCTTCAGGCGTTCAGGAAATGCTCGCGACCGGCGAGCCAGCGCCTCAGGTGGGCCTCGGCCAACGCCGGGTGCTGCCTCAGCATCTCCGGCGCGAACGCCTTCGCCTCCTCGAGCAGCGCGATGTCTTCCTCGAGGTTGGCGAAGCGCAGCATCGGCAGGCCGCTCTGGCGCGCGCCGAGGAATTCGCCGGGCCCGCGGATCAGCAAGTCCTGGCGCGCGATCTCGAAGCCGTCGGTGTTTTCGTAGATGACCTTCAGCCTCGCCTTGGCGATCTCCGACAGCGGCGTCTCGAACAAGAGCACGCAGCTGCTCTTGGCCGCACCGCGGCCGACGCGGCCGCGCAGCTGGTGCAGCTGCGCGAGGCCCATCCGTTCGGCGTGTTCGATCACCATCAGGCTGGCGTTCGGCACGTCGACGCCGACCTCAATCACCGTCGTCGCGACCAGGACCTGCAGCCAGTTGTCGGAAAACCGCCCCATCACGTCGGCCTTCTCGGCCGACTTCATCCGGCCGTGCACCAGCCCCACTTCTATAGGCGCCAGCTCCTCGGACAGCACCGCGTGCGTGTCGACCGCCGTCTGCAATTCGAGCGCCTCCGATTCCTCGATCAGCGGGCACACCCAGTACACCTGCCGTCCTTCGGCGACGGTGCGGCGCACGAAGGCGATCACCTCGTCGCGGCGGCCGGCGTTGATCAGCTTGGTGACGATCGGCGTGCGCCCCGGCGGCAATTCGTCGATCACCGACACGTCGAGGTCGGCATAGAAGCTCATCGCCAGCGTGCGCGGGATCGGCGTCGCCGACATCATCAGCTGGTGCGCTTCGCCGCCCTTGTCCTTCAGCGCCAAGCGCTGGCCGACGCCGAAGCGGTGCTGCTCGTCGACGATGGCCAGGCCCAGCCGGGCGAACGCGACGTCGTCCTGGAACAAGGCGTGCGTGCCGACCGCCAGCCGAGCCGAGCCGTCGGTGATCTCGCCGATCGTCTCGGCCTTCTGCTTCTTTCTCAGGCTGCCGGACAGCCACACCACCTTCACGCCGAGCGGTTCGAGCCAGCCGCTCAATTTGAGGTAATGCTGCTCGGCGAGGATCTCGGTCGGCGCCATCAGCGCGACCTGGTAGCCGGCCTCGATCGCCGACAACGCCGCCATCGCCGCGACGATGGTCTTGCCGCTGCCGACGTCGCCCTGCAACAGCCGGTGCATCGGGTGCGTCTTGGCCAGGTCCGCGTCGATTTCCTCAAGCACCTTGGCTTGCGCGCCGGTCAGCGCGAACGGCAAAAGCTCGGCCAAGCTTTTGCGCAGCTCGCCAGTTCCGACGAGCGGCACCGCCCTGCCCTTGCGGCGCGCGCGGTAGGCGAGCCGCATCGACAGCTGCTGCGCCAACAGTTCGTCGAATTTCAATCGCTGCCACGCCGGCAGCGTCGGGTCGGTCAGATCGCGCGCCGAGTATTCGGGCGTCGGCGAATGCAAGAGCCGCACCGCGTGACCGAAGTCGGACAGGTCGAGTCTTTGTTTGAGGTCGGCCGGCAGCGTGTCGGCCAGGTTCTGCACCTTGACCTCGGCGGCGATCATGCGGCGCAGCACCGGCTGCGTCAGGCCGTTCACCGTCGGGTAGATCGGCGTCAGGTGGTCGGCCAGCGGCTCGCCCGCGACCACCTCGCGGATCTTCGGATGGATGATCTCGTCGCCGTGAAAGCCCCGCTTCACTTCGCCGAGCGCGCGCACGCGCCGGCCACGCGCGAGCTGCTTTTGCTGGCTGGGATAGAAGTGGATGAAACGCAGGATCAGCGTGCCGGTCCTGTCCTCGATCTGGACGATCAACTGGCGACGCGGTTTGAACTGCACCTCACTGGCTATCACCTCGCCCTCGACCAGCACCGGCTGGCCGTAGGGCGCGTCGGCGATCGTGTAGAGGTGGGTTTCGTCTTCGTAGCGCAGCGGCAGGTGCAGCACCAGGTCGAAGCGGCGGCGGATGCCGAGCTTCTCGAGGCGTTTGGCGGTGGCCGGTGCGGCGGCGACCGGCTGGTTGGCGATATCGGCGGACACATCCATGCGGCGATGGTAGCGCAAAAATGCGAAACGGGCGCAGGCGGGGGAATGCGAAAAGGCCCGGCAACGCCGGGCCTGTCTGAATCTTGCTGCCCTTCTTCCCTACACCGCCAGGTTCACGACGTCGGCGAGCAGCCTGAATAGGCTAGCTACTGGCGTTCCCAGGTCTGGGTGCGGCCCAAGAGCGACACGCCCATGAAGCCGCGCACCTCGAGCTTCTTGCCGCCTTCGGCGAGCTTCATCTTGGCGCTGTAGACCGAGCCCTTTTTCGGGTCGAGGATCTTGCCGTCTTCCCAAGCGTCGTTGCCGGCCTTTTTCAGCCCCCACAGGATGGTCATGCCCTCGACCGGCTTGCCCTTCCTGTCGCCGTCGCACTTGTCGCACACCGCGTCCGGGTTGGCGAACAGCTTGACGATGCGGCCGGTCAGCACGCCGCCCGGGTTCTCGGTAATCTGTACCAGCGCCTTCGCCTGGCGGGTCTCGTCGTCGATGGTCTTCCAGGTACCCGCCGCCGAATCGGCCAGCGCATTCCCGGCGAAGGCCAGCGCCACAGCGGCCGGCGCCAGTTTCAGCAATGCTTTCATGATCTTCCTCTTCTCTTGTTGACCCGCTTCTCGTGTTGGCCCGTTTTCAAACGGTTGTTTTACACCAGAATCTGCCAGCCGCCGTGCGCAGCGTCAAGAAAGGCTTCCCTCAGTCCGGCAACACCAGCGAGCCCTGTCCCACGAATACCACATCGCCGCCGACGCGGATCGCGCCTTCGGCCGAGACGTCGAGGTGCAGCAGGTTCAACCGGTGGATCGTTTCGCCCTGCAGCAAGCGCCACGACAGCGGCAGTTCGACGCCGCCCAGCACGCACCAGCCGCCGAGGTTGGCCGCCGCCGAACCGGTGCCCGGGTCTTCGCGCAAGCCGCCGTTGTCGGCGAAGAACAGCCGCACCGTCGCCTCGCCGAATTCCTCGTGCCACAGGTAGGCGAGCTGGTGCGCCGGGTCTTCGCCGCAATAGGTGAAGAACAGCGGCAGGTCGGGCTGAGCGGTCAGCACCGCCTCGCGGCTGGAAAGACGGATCAGCAGCTGCTCGACGCCGGTGTTGACCCAGACCGGGTCGGCGGCGATGTCGTGCTCGGCCAACTTGAAGGTCGCGGCGGCCTCGGCGCGGTTGAAACCCGCCGGGCGCTGCGTCGGCGCGTTGGCGGTCAGCGTGAAGCGGTGGCCGTCGATGGCGACCGGGATCACGCCGGCGTGGGTTTCGAGCCTTACGGCGTCGCCCTGCCCCTTGAGTTGCGCGACGACGTAGGCCGAACCGAGCGTCGGGTGGCCGGCGAACGGCAGTTCGGTGGCCGGCGTGAAGATGCGCAAGCTCGCGTCGGCCTTGTCGGACGGGAACAGGAACACGGTTTCGGACAGGTTCATCTGCCGCGCGACCGCCTGCATTTGTGCGTCGGTGAGACCGGTGGCGTCGGTGAATACAGCGAGCGGGTTGCCTCCGTCGAAGTCGCGGGTGAATACGTTGACGAGCTGGAAGGCGTAGTCGGCCATGAAGGTCTCCTCATTCTGATGCTTCACCTTAATGGCCGACGCCGGGCGGGACAAGCGACAAAAGCCCGGCCAAGCCCACCGCCCGGCAGGACACCGACCGGCAGCACGGCACAGCCGGGAGTAAGACCACCCTTGCCTTCGATTCGATATTTCCATAATATTGGAAACATGAATCAGACAGACGCCGTCAAACGCCTCGCCGCGCTGGCGCAGGAAACCCGCCTCGCGGTGTTCCGCGCGCTGGTGCAGGCGGGCGACGCCGGAATGACGCCCGGCACGCTCTCCGAAACGCTGGCCCTCGCACCGGCCACGCTATCCTTCCATCTGAAGGAACTGGCCAACGCCGGGCTGGTCGCCAGCCGCCAAGAGGGTCGCTACATCCACTACCGAGCCGACTACGCGGCGATGAACGCGCTCGTCGGCTACCTGACCGAGAACTGCTGCGCCGGCACCGCCTGCGGTGCGCCGGCCACGCCGTGCTGCTGAAAGGACTCCCGATGAAACGCTTCCATGTCCACGTATCGGTAGAAAACGTCGCCCAGAGCCTCGCGTTCTACTCGGCGCTGTTCGGCTGCCAGCCGGCGGTGGTCAAGGACGACTACGCCAAGTGGATGCTCGACGACCCGCGCGTCAACTTCGCGATCTCGGCGCGCGGCGCGGCGGTCGGCGTCGACCACCTCGGCATCCAGGTCGACAGCGACGAGGAACTGGCCGCGCTCGAGCGACAGCTTGCGGCCGCCGACGTGGCCATGCTGACGCAGACCGGTACCGCCTGCTGCTACGCCGAATCCGACAAGCACTGGGTGAGCGACCCGGCCGGCATCGCCTGGGAGGCCTATCACACGCTGTCCAGCGTCCCGACCTTCAACGGCGCTGAAGCCGTCGCCAAAGCCAGCGCCTGCTGCGCGCCGCTTAAACCCGAGCCGGTGAAACTCGAGACGAAGCCGCGCATCAGGCTCGGCGAATGCGCGCCCGGCAGCGGCTGCTGCTAAGCACACTCTAGGGTTGGCCGAGGCTCGGCCAACCTTCGGTACAACATCCACACACACCAAGAGACCGCCATGAGCGAAAAAACCTACAACGTGCTGTTCCTGTGCACCGGCAACTCGGCGCGCAGCGTGATGAGCGAAGGCCTGCTCAACATCATGGGCCGTGGCCGTTTCCGCGCGTACAGCGCCGGCAGCAAGCCCTCCGGCCGCGTCAACCCGCATGCGATCGCACTGCTCGACGAAGTCGGCTACGACACGTCCAGTCTGCGCTCCAAATCGTGGGACGAATTCGAGGGCGCAGACGCGCCGGTGATGGACATCGTCATCACCGTGTGCGGCAACGCCGCCGGTGAAACCTGCCCGATCTGGCCGGGCCACCCGAGCACCGCGCACTGGGGCTACGAAGACCCGCACGGCGACACCGAAGAAGCGGCGCGCGCGTCGTTCAAAAAGATCTTCGGCCAGATCGAGAAGCGCATCGCGCTCCTCGTCGCGCGGCCGGACGACAAGCTCGACAAGCTGGCGCTCAAGGCGATCGGCGAGACGCCCAACGAGTAAACCGCTGGCAAGGCAAGCGGCCAGCAAAAAAACGGACGGGCAATCCCGTCCGTTTTTTCATGGGCGCGCGCGCATCGATCCGCCCAGAACCGGCTCGCTGCGACCGGCCGCCGTTATCATCCGCCGCGCCTGACCTCGGCCAACCCTTGTTCCTGTTGCCCGCCGGCCAGAAGCCAGCGCACCGTCGCCCAGCCGGCCAATGCCCCGGCCAGTTGGGAGAGCACGAAGCCGCCGACGTCGGCCGGGCGGATGCCGGCGAAGGTGTCGGTCAGCGCGCGCGCCAGCGTCACCGCCGGGTTGGCGAACGAGGTCGACGCGGTGAACCAGTAGGCGGCGAGGATGTAGCAGGCCACCAGCGCCGCCACGCGCTCCCGCGCGTGCCGCACGCCGAGGCCTATCGTCAGCAGCAGGCCGAAGGTCGCGACGCCTTCCGCCCACCACTGCGCGCCGCCGCTGCGCACGTGCTGTGAGAACTGCAAGAGCGGCAGATCGAACATCGCGTGCGCCGCCCACACGCCGGCCACCGCACCGGCGACCTGCGCGATGACGTAAGCTGCCGTCTCGCCTGTGCCCTTCTCACCCGACAGCCATGCGGCAAGCGTCACCGCCGGGTTGAAGTGCGCGCCCGAGATCGGGCCGAACAGCGTGATCAGCACGTAGAGCCCGCCGGCGGTCGCCAGCGCGTTGGCCAACAGCGCGATCGCGACGTTGCCCGCCGCCAGCTTCTCGCCCATCACCCCAGAGCCGACCACCACCGCCAGCAAGAGCGCCGTGCCGAGCGCCTCGGCGGCCAGTTTCCTCGTTTGCATCGTCTTCATTCCCATATTTCCAACAACATGGAAATATTAACCGAAGCCGGCCGGCGGTGACAGCTCGCGCGCAAGCCGCGGAACAAAAATGCCATAATCATTTTATTCCACGCTACCGATTTCCACTGATGACCCGCTCCCCCGCCCCGCTCGCCGGTTCCTGCCTGTGCGGCGCCGTCGCCTACCAGGTCGACGCGCTCGCCACGCCCATCCAGCACTGCCACTGCCACACCTGCCGCAAGGCACACGCCGCCGCCTGTGCACCGACCGCCGGCGTACGGCCGCAGCACTTCCGCTGGCTGCGCGGCGAGGAACGGCTGAAAGGCTTCGAATCGTCGCCCGGCAAGCGCCGCCACTTCTGCGGCGACTGCGGCAGCCATCTGCTCGCGATCCGCGAAGGTCGCCCGCTGTGGGTGCTGCGCGTCGCGACGCTCGACACCGCGCCTCCCCCCGTCGATGCCTGCCACATCTGGATGGAGCACGCCGTGGACTGGCTCGAGGCGGACGACGCCCAGCCGCGTCACGAGCGCTTCGCTCCGGCCTGACAGGGTTGGCCGAGACCTGGAGCGCTATGTGCGGCTCTATAAGCTGCATTTGCCTCGATTGGCACTGCAATAGCGGACGCCACTTCGGGCCATGAAGGACTGGCAGAAACAATAGCCGGGTTTATTCAAGAAACGCGTCAGCCATCGTCCGGGGCCGAACACGTAAGAAGCACAGCACATCGTGCCGAATGACCCCAACGTTGGCCGAGCACAGCGCATGAAAAACGCGCCCTTTGGACGCGTTTCTTAGCGCATGGCCAACGTCAGCCGAACGGAATGGCAATGCGCTACGCTCATTGCGCCTTCAAGCGCGGCTTTTCGCGGCGGGCGTTCTCCAGTACGGCGGCCACGGCCAGGCGGCCGAACCTGGCTTCTTGTGGCTCGGGTGCCTGTTCGGCCTGTTTATCGCCCCACGGGTAATAGCGCGACCACATGCGCTCGCAATAGAACTTCAGGTTGGCGTGCCGCTCGGCGTTGGTACGGATCGAAGTTTCAAACACCGGACACAGCACGCTGGCGACAAACGCGAACACGGTAGCGTCGGCCCCGCTCGGGGTTTCTCCGAGCAGATACGGCTTGCTGCCGAGAATGGTCGCCAAGGCATCGATGTCGCGCGTGGCCCGCTCGGCGATTTCGTCCATGCTCTGGAAGCCCAGACCGTGCGCGCGCAAGCGATTGACCACCTTGCGGCGCGTCGCCCGGCGCACCAGCGGACGCAGCGGCGCCAGCACCCCGCGGAAAAACCGGGCCGGGCCGTGCCGAAAGTTCTCGTCGATGGTCCAGCGCATGTGTTCGATCGCAAAATACAGGTGCTCTTCCAGCATCTTCTCCACAGACCACGCGAACGCCCGCTCGACCCGGCTGTAGCCGGCGTCAAAATCGATGCCGTACTGACGTTCCAGATAGGAACGGATAAACGAGGAATCGGCGACCTCCTGGCCGTTGCCGTCGATATACGGCAACTTGCCGTGGGGTGCTTCGTGAAAGCCGCGAGTGCGGGTGCGATACGGCAGCCCCGCCATCTTGAGCAGAATCTCGGCCTTCATGACAAAGGGGCTGGGATCGGGCAGGCCCATTTCCGGGCCGAAGGTATACAGGGTGATCATGGCGCGGCTCCGGTGCGAGGCAACTCGGCGACTTACTTATGCATACTCAATGTTTGTGCATCTGTCAAATTCGCTTTTCATTCATTAAATCGAATACTTATAACACTCCCCCCTGCGTCGGCCGGAGCCAAAAGAAAACGCGCCCCGTGGGGCGCGTTTCTCATCGCGATGATGGCGTTCTGGCTTACTCGCCGAGCACCAGCACCGCTTCAGCTTCGACCAGCACGCCCTTGGGCAGCGAGGCCACGCCGACGGCGGCGCGCGCCGGGTACGGCTGGCTGAAGTACTGCGCCATGACCTCGTTGAAGGTCGCGAAGTTCGACAGGTCGGTCAGGTAGGCGTTGAGCTTGACGATCTGGTTCAGGTCGCCACCGGCCGCCTCGCACACCGCCTTCAGGTTCTTGAACACCTGGTGCGTCTCGGCGGCGAAACCGCCTTCGACCACGGTCATCGTCGCCGGATCGAGCGGGATCTGGCCCGACAGGTAGACGGTGTTGCCGGCTTTCACGGCTTGGGAATAGGCGCCGATCGCGGCCGGGGCCAGGTCGGTGTGGATGATTTCGCGGGCCATATCAGTCTCCTTCTTTCAGGAACAGGGTGAGCAGGTCGTTGAGAAAACGTTGGCCGAGCTCGGTCGGCCGGATCGTGGCGAGGTCACGCGTGATCAGACCACGCGCCTCGGCCTGTTTCAGTTCGGCTTCGATCTTTACCAATGGCAGGCCGGTGCGTTCCATGAACAGGCGGCTCTCGAAGCCTTCGGTCAGCCGCAGCAAATTCATCATGAACTCGAACGGCAGGTCGGCCTTGTCGACGTTGTGCAGGCTCTGGTTCGGTTCGCCGGCGGCGACGGCCTTCAGGTAGGCCGCCGGCTGCTTGGCGCGCATCGAGCGCTCGATGCGGTCGTGGAAGGACAGCTTGCCGTGCGCGCCGGCACCGATGCCGAGGTAGTCGCCGAACTGCCAGTAGTTGACGTTGTGGCGGCTGCGTTGTCCCGGCTGGGCGAATGCCGACGTCTCGTAGTGCTCGTAGCCGGCCTCGGCCAACCTTCGTTCGATCGCCTCCTGCATCTCGGCCGACGCGTCGTCCTCGGGCAGGTTGGCCGGCACCTGCACCGCGAACAGCGTGTTCGGCTCGATGGTCAGGTGGTAGGCGGACACGTGGCTGACGCCGAAGCCGATCGCGGTGTCGATGTCCGACAGGGCCTCGGCCAAGGTCTGATTCGGCAGCGCGTACATCAAATCCAGATTCACGCGGTCGAACGTGTTCAGCGCGATCTCTACCGCGGCGCGCGCCTGGCCGGCGTCGTGGACGCGGCCGAGCGCCTTCAGGTGACGGTCGTCGAAGCTCTGGATGCCGATTGACAGGCGGTTGACGCCGGCGTCGCGGAAACCCTGGAATTTTTCGGCCTCGAAGGTACCTGGATTCGCCTCGAGCGTGATCTCGGCGTCCGGGTCGAGCTTCACGCGCATGCGGATGCCGGTTAGCAAGGCGTCGATCGCCGCGGCCGACAACAGGCTCGGCGTGCCGCCGCCAATGAAGATCGTCCGCACCGGCCGGCCCCAGATCTTCGGCAGGTCGAATTCCAGGTCACGCAGCAGCGCGTCGACGTAGGCCATCTCGTCGAAGCCGCTCTTCGCCTCGTGCGAGTTGAAGTCGCAGTAAGGACACTTGCGGATGCACCAGGGCACGTGCACGTAGAGCGACAGCGGCGGCAGCTCCTTCAGCCCCCATCGCAGCTGGTCGAGCGAGACGATGCTCATGCCAGCGCCTTCAGGCGCGCGATCAGCGCCGCGAGTGCCTGGCCGCGGTGGCTGACGCGGTTCTTCTCGGCCGCATCGAGCTCGGCGGCGGTACAGCCCCGCTCGGGCAGGTAAAAGTACGGGTCGTAGCCGAAGCCGCCCTCGCCCGCCGGGCTGTCCTGCACCTCGCCCAGCCACACGCCGTCGGCGACGATAGGGTGCGGGTCTTCCGGGTGGCGTACCAGCACCAGCACACAGGTGTACCAGGCGCGGCGGTTGGCTTCGCCTTGCAGTTTTTCGACCAAGAGCGCGTTGTTGCGCGCATCGGATTTCGGTTCGCCGGCGAAGCGCGCCGACAACACGCCCGGTGCGCCGCCCAGCGCTTCGACGCAGATGCCGGAATCGTCGGCCAGCGCCGGCAGACCGGTCACACGGCTCGCGTGGCGCGCCTTTTCCAGCGCGTTCTCGACGAAAGTATGATGCGGCTCCGGGCACTCGGGCACGCCGAGCTCGCCCTGCGGCACCAGCTTGATGCCGAGCGGCGCGAAAAGCGCGGAAAATTCCTTCAATTTGCCGGCGTTGTTGCTGGCCAGCACGATGCGGTCGAACATGCGTTCTCCTGGGCGAGCCCGGTTACTGGCTGCGATTTAGCCATAGAACCGGGTGGCGCTGAAAGCGAAAAATCGGCCGGCGGAAATTATTCCGACAACCCTGCAATCTGCAATTATTTTTTCGTGTGGAATGGCTGTTTTACAGCTAAATTCACCAGTGTTTTCCGACATAGCGAGACATCATCGCAGGCCGACCGTCGCAGCGGGCGCTCTTCCGAGCGGGGCCGGCGGCGGCGAAACGACAAGGCCGGCCGGGCTTCACGCCTGGGCCGGCCGGCTCTGACGGCGGGGCTCAGTCCCGGCCCATCGCGTCGCGCGCGGCGAGCAAGAGGCCGCCGTCGGCGTCCTTGAGCAGCGTTGAATCCGACAGCATGCGCCGCCAGACGCGAGCGCCGGGCACACCCTGATACAGGCCGAGGATGTGGCGCGCGATATGGCGCAGGTTGGCGCCGGGCTCGGCCAACCTTTGTTCGACATAGGGCAGCATCGCCTCGACCACCGCGTCGCGGCTCGGCGCGTCGTCCGCCGCACCGTAGAAGCGCGCGTCCCAGTCGGCCATCACCCACGGGTTGTGGTAGGCCTCGCGGCCGACCATCACGCCGTCGACGTGTTCGAGGTGGGCTGCGATCTCGTCGTGGGTTTTCACGCCACCGTTGACCAGGATCTCGAGGTCGGGGAAGTCGCGTTTCAAGCGGTAAACGTAGTCGTACTTGAGCGGCGGGATCTCGCGGTTTTCCTTAGGCGACAGGCCCTTGAGGATCGCGTTGCGCGCGTGCACGACGAAGGTGGTGCAGCCGGCGTCGGACACGCGGCCGACGAAGTCGCGCACGTAGTCATAGCTTTCGACCTCATCGATGCCGACCCGGTGCTTGACGGTCACGTCGATATCGACGACGTCGCGCATCGCCTTCACGCAGTCGGACACGAGATCCGGCTCGGCCATCAGGCAGGCGCCGAACGCGCCCTTCTGCACGCGCTCGGACGGGCAGCCGACGTTGAGGTTGACCTCGTCGTAGCCCCATTGCTCGGCCAACCTTGCGCAGCGCGCCAGCTCGTCGGGCTCGGAGCCGCCCAGCTGCAGCGCGACCGGGTGCTCGGCGTCGTCGAAGCGCAGATGACGCGACACGTCGCCGTAAAGCAGCGCGCCGGTCGTCACCATCTCGGTGTAGAGCCAGGTGTGCTTCGTGATCAGCCGCGCGAAGTAGCGGTAGTGGCGGTCGGTCCAGTCGAGCATCGGGGCGACCGACAGGCGGCGCGCGGGTAAGGCTTTTCGGCTCACAGTTCGAGCGCCCGTTTCTGCTCGGCGATCAGCTCGGCGATGCCCTTCTCGGCCAGTTCGAGCAGCGCGTTCATCTCCTGGCGCGAGAAAGGCTCGCCCTCGGCGGTGCCCTGGACCTCGATGAAGCGGCCGGAGGCGGTCATCACGACGTTCATGTCGGTGTCGCACGCCGAGTCTTCCGGGTAGTCGAGGTCGAGCACCGCCTCGCCGTCGACCACGCCGACCGAGATCGCCGCGACGAAGTCCTTGATCGGGCTCTCGGCCAGCTTGCCGGCGGCGATCAGGCCGGAAATCGCGTCGTGCAAGGCGACGAAGGCGCCGGTGATGCTCGCGGTACGCGTGCCGCCGTCGGCCTGGATCACGTCGCAGTCGATGACGATCTGGCGCTCGCCGAGCTTTTGCAGGTCGACCACGGCGCGAAGCGAGCGGCCGATCAGACGCTGAATCTCCTGGGTGCGGCCGGACTGCTTGCCGCTTGCCGCCTCGCGGCGCATGCGGCTGTTGGTCGAGCGCGGCAGCATGCCGTACTCGGCGGTCACCCAGCCCTGCCCCTTACCCTTGAGGAAGCCGGGCACGGTCTCGTCGACGCTGGCGGTGCAGATCACCTTGGTGTCGCCGAATTCGACCAGCACCGAACCTTCGGCGTGACAGGTGTAGCGGCGGGTGAGTTTCACCGCACGCAGGGCGTCGGCGGAGCGTTGGGAGGGGCGCATGGCAGGGTCTCGTCCAAAAACCGTAGATTATACAAGCTCTTGGACGCGGACTCGACCCCCGCCGGCATCGATGCGCCGGCGGGGCAAGGCAGATCAGGAAGCGGGGAGAGCCGGCGGCAGCTGGCTGGCGAGGATTTCGCGGTGCGCAATCGCGACGTTGCGCTCGCACGGCGCCGCCTTGCCGTGGCGCGATTCGGCGCGGGCGGTGTCGATCAGGTCGGCTCGCTCGGCCAACTCGACCGCGTCGGGCAACAAGGTGATCGCGATCGCGGTCAGGTTGTCGCCGCTCACGCCGCCGCGTCGCTCGGCGACGTTCATCAGCGCCGGCATCACCTGGCTCACCGTGCGCCCGGTGAACACCTTGGCCCACTCGGCGTCGTGGATGTAGCCCCACAAGCCGTCGCTGCACAAGAGCACCGTCTGGCCGGGCACGAGCGCCTGGCGCTCGCCGATGTCGATGTCGGGCTCGGGCGACGCGCCCAGACAGTTGTAGATTTTGTTGCGATCCGGGTGAACGCGGGCGGTCTCCTCGGTCAGCAAGCCCTGGTCGATCATGCGTTGCACCTGCGAATGGTCGCGCGAACGCAGGCGCACGCCGTCCTGGTCGATCAGGTAGAGGCGCGAGTCGCCGACATGGCACCAGTACAGCATGCCCTGCTGGATCAGCGCGACGACGACGGTGGTGCTCGGCACCTCGGGCAGGTGATGGTCGATCGTGTAGTCAAGGATGGCCTGGTGAGCGGCGCTGACCGCGTTGACGAGGAAGCGGTTCGGATAAGCGATGCCGGGCTGTGCCTGCTGGTGGAAGCAATCGATCAGCACGTCGCTGGTGATCTGCGCCGCCACCTCGCCCTGCAGGTGGCCGCCCATGCCGTCGGCGACGACCAGCAGGGCCGCCTCTTCCGAATACGCGAAAGCACAGCGGTCCTGGTTGTAGGCGCGGCCGCCGGTCCGGCTGTCCTGGAAAAATGCCAGTTTCATGCCGACTCCTTATTCGACGCGACGCGTGATGTGCTTGAGCCAGCCCATCAGACGCGACGGCGCCTCGAGCGTCTCGACGGTGACCGGCTCCGGCTGCAGCGCAGGCGGCGTGTAGTCTTCCGACATCAGCTGCTTTTGCAGCAGCATCAGGCTGGCGGGCCGCTCGTCGGGCAGGAGCGCGAGGCAGCGGTCGGTCAATTCGGTCAGCTCCGGGGAATAGTAAGCGACGAATGCCTCGCTGGCCGGGGCCAGCTTGTCGCTCTCCTTGCGCTCGTTCGCCGGCGGCGGCGGCTTGCCGCCCATGCAGGTGTAGAGACAGGCGCCGATCGCGTAAATGTCGGTCCACGGACCGAGCGAGCTGTCGCGCTCGTACTGCTCGGGCGACGCGAAACCCGGCGTGTACATCGACGCGAACTGGCGGCTGCCGCGCATCAGCGTCTCGCGCGCGGCGCCGAAGTCGAGCAGCAGCGGCGCGCCGTTGCGACGCAGATAGATGTTGGCCGGCTTGATGTCCAGGTGCAAGAGGCGGTTCAGGTGCACTTCGCGCAGGCCGGCGATCAGGTGCGCGAAGATGCGCCGGATGCGGCGTTCGGACAGGCGCCCGCCGGCGAGTTCGAGCTCGCGCGACAGCGGGCGTCCCTCGGCGTACTCCATCACCATGTAGACGGTGTGGTTGGCGCGGAAGAAATTGCTCACCCTCACCACGTTCGGGTGATGGATGCTCGCGAGCACGCGGCCTTCCTCGAAGAAACACTTCAGGCCGAGATTGAACGAGTCGCGGTCGAGGTCGTTCTTCACCGTGACGGCAAAGTCCTCGTCGCGGCAGGCAAGGCTGTGCGGCAGGTATTCCTTGATCGCAAAAGCCTGATCCTGGTCGTCGAGGGCCAGGTAAACGATGCTGAAGCCCCCCACCGAAAGCTGGCGAACCACGGTGTAGTCCGACAGGCGGTAACCTGCTGGCAAAGGTTTCTGCGGCGCGGATTGAGTCATATCGGGGCCGTTGATATAGTGAACCGGGGTCTGAACCCGTAGCTTAGCCGTTCAGACCTGTTATGCGCTAATCATTCTACCGGAGCTTTCCATGATTTCTAGCATGACGGGATTTTCCGTCGCGACCCGCGACCTGCCCGGCGCGGTACTCAACCTCGAACTACGCGCCGTCAACCACCGTTATCTCGACCTGCAGATGCGCCTGCCCGAAGAACTGCGCCCGATCGAATCGCAACTGCGCGAACTGATCTCGGCCAAGGTGACGCGCGGCAAGGTCGAATGCCGGATTGGCTTCAACGCGAGCGAATCGGACGCGCCGTCGCTCGAACTGAACCGCGAACTGTTGAACCGCGTGCTGGCGCTCGGCGACGAACTGGCCGGCCTGCGTGCCGGCCTCGCGCCCTTGACTACCGCCGAACTGTTGCGCTGGCCGGGCGTGCTGAAAAGCAACGAGGTCGCCGCCGAAGCGCTGCAGAAGGCCGCGCTCGAGACGCTCGGCAAGCTGCTCGACGACTTCAACGCCAGCCGCGTGCGCGAAGGCGAAAAGCTGAAAGCCATCCTGATCGAGAAGCTCGACGGCATCGAAGCGATCGTCACGGCCGTTAAACCGCGCCTGCCGCAGATCCTCGAGGCGTATCTGGCCAAGCTGTCGACCAGGTTGGCCGAGGCGCTCGACAACGTCGACGACGACCGCATCAAGCAGGAGTTCGCGCTGTTCGCGCAGAAGATCGACGTCGACGAGGAGCTGGGCCGCCTTTCCACCCACGTCAGCGAAGTGCGCCGCATCCTGAAGGCGGGCGGCCAGGCCGGCAAGCGGCTCGACTTCCTGATGCAGGAACTGAACCGCGAAGCGAACACGCTCGGCTCGAAGTCGGTGTCGCCAGAGACGACGCAGGCGTCGGTCGAATTGAAGGTGCGGATCGAACAGATGCGCGAGCAGATCCAGAATTTGGAATAAGCCGCGCGCGGCTCGCCGCAATCTGGAGTGAACAAGCCCCGCCCCGGCGGGGCTTTTTGTCGGGCTCGGCCAGGCCGAGGCCGGCCAAGAAAAAACCGCCCGTATCGGGCGGCTTTTCATCGTGCGCGCGGGACGCTCAGTTATCTTCCCACACCAGCCGGGCGATCGCCGACGAATCGAGCTCGCCGTCGCCGCGCTCGATCAACTGGTCGATCAGCTCGGCGATGTGCGCCGACTCGGGCAGCTTGATGCCGAGCTCGCGGGCGGTCTCGAGCACGATGCCCATGTCCTTCTTGTGCAGCACCGCCTTGAAGCCGGGTGCGAAGTTGTCGTCGATCATGCGCTGGCCGTGGATGTCGAGCACGGTGCTGGCGGCGAAACCGCCCATCAGCGCCTGGCGCACCGGCGCCGGGTCGACGCCGCAGGCGCGCGCGAGCTTCACCACTTCGGCGATGCCGAGGATGGTCGCGCCGACGGCGATCTGGTTGCACGCCTTGGCGACCTGGCCGGCGCCCGAGTCGCCGATGCGGGTGATCGACTTGCTCATCGCGCTCAGCGCCGGGCGCGCCTTTTCCAGCGCGTCGGCCTTGCCGCCGACCATGATGGACAGCGTCGCGTTGATCGCGCCGACCTCGCCGCCGGACACCGGACAGTCGAGGAAGTCGACGCCGACCTCGGCCAACCTCCCGGCGATGCGGCGCGCGCCGATCGGCGAGATCGTGCTCATGTCGGCGCAGACGAGGCCCGGTGTCGCACCGGCGGCGACGCCGTTCTCGCCGAGCAGCACGTTATCGACATCGGCGGTGTTCGGCACGTTGGTGATGACGAGCTCGACCTCGCCGGCCAGTTCTGCCGGGCTGTCGGCCCAGCTCGCGCCGGCGGCGAGCAGGTCTTCGGCCGATTCGCGGCGGCGCGCCCACAAGGTGACCGCGTGACCGGCCTTCAACAGGTTCAACACACAAGGCCGGCCCATGATGCCGAGCCCGATAAATCCGACTTTCATCTTTTTCCCCTTTGCTTTGCGGCGGCCAGCGGCGGCGCATGGCCGTTGTAGGATTTCCGCGATTACGGTAGAGAAACGCACGGCGACGCACCAGAGACAGCCTGCCCGGTTTACGGGCGGGGCAGTCGGCTCAACCTTCGGCAGGCTGCGGGCGGGCGCTGCGCCAGTCGCCGAAGCGCGTGTCGGGAGCGAGCGTCTGCTGTTCGAGGAAGTAGACGAAGGCGAGCACCTCGGCGACGGCGCGGTACAGTTCGGGCGGGATCTGGCTGTCCAGGTCGACCTGCATCAACAGTGACACGAGCGCCGGCGAATCGTGCACGAACACGCCGGCCTCGCGCGCGCGTTCGACGATGCGGTCGGCCAGCTCACCGTAGCCCTTGGCGACGACGTTCGGCACCTTCTGCCCGTCGCGGTAAGTAAGCGCGACCGCCGAGCGGCGGTTGTCGTCAGGTTTCAAGGCGGGCATCGGACGCTACCGTCAATTGGGCGAGGTCAAGGCCGGCCGACGCCATGCCGCTCGTCAGCCGCGCACCGTGCCGCTCGATCAGCGCGGCCGAGTCGGCATCGTCGGCGGCGAAGCGCACCTGCACCGCGCCGCCTAAGAGCGTGAGCTTCACCGACAGGCCGCCGAGGCTGGGCAGGTCGAGGTCGAGCCGCGTATGCCAGGCGCGCGCCGACGCGTCGTCGTGATGGGCGTCGCGCTCGGCGACCTGTTCTTCCTGGATTGTCACCTGCGCCGGCTGACCCGGCCAGGCGAGCACCGGCATCTGCAGCTGGCGGTTCTCGAGCGTGTCGAGCTGGCGTTGCACGAGTTGGCCGAGCTCGGGGCTAGCCGCGCCCTGGCGCGCGGCATGAGCGCCGTCCTGCAGCCGGCCGCTCTCCAGCCGCGCCTGCGGTTCGTCCTTCAGCGCGTCGAGCGGCAGCCGTCCTTCGGACCAGGCCTTGAGATGGGATTCGTAGAACGCACCGCTCTTGCCGATCGCCTGCTTCAGACCGTCGGCCAACGTTTCGGGCTCATCGGGCCTGGAGCTCAACAGCGCGGGGGCGCTCTCGCGCGTGCCGGTCGCGCCGCGGCCACGGGCGGCGTCGAGCAGCCCGTTCAGGTACTGCGCCGAGCGGCTCAGCTGCACGTTGCTCGAACTGTCCGCGGCGGCCTCCGCCTCGGCGTTGCCGTCGAGCAGCACAAACGTCGGCGTGGGGTCGAGCCGGGTGACCTTCAGGTGCAAGGAGTCGCCGCGCACGGTGAGGTTCTGCGGCAGGTCGAGCGTGAAAGCGTTGCCCTTGATCAGCGCAACGAGGCGGTTACCGTCGAGCCGCTCGGCGACGCGCGCGTCGACCTCCTCGCCGACGACGAGCGAGGGCAGGCGCGCCGGCAGGACGCTCGCCTCGATCAGCGGCCGGCTGCCCTCGCGCAAGAGACGCACGGCCGAGACGCCTTGCGTGGCCGGCGTGCCGCCCTGCAAAGGGGGCGTCACGGAGGCGCCGGGCGGCGGGACGAGCGGGTTGATCATGAAGGGGAGTTGTTGCGGTACAGCGAGACGATCAGCTCGGCTTCGCTACGCGAAATACCGCAGCGCGCGGCGACCTCGACGGCGGCGAGACCCTGTCGGACGAGCTCGATCGCCTGCGCGTACGGCGTGTTGCCGGGGGCTTCGGAAGGCGCGATACGGCCAACGACAGGCTGAGGACGCTTCGCCGTCTGCTCGGCGAGAAAACGCAGGTCCTTCTGCAAGGACACGATCTGCTGCTGCAGATTCTCCAGATGGGCCGAATCTATCCGGCGCGCCATGTGCAAGGAACGCACCCAGGCCGCCAGGGCCGCGATGCCGAACATGGAGACACAGAGCAAAGACAAGACCAACCATTCCACGATCAGCATCCCGAAAGTTGAGGAGTTGGCCTAAAGCGAGAGAGACGCCACCGGAACCTAGCCGCCGTAGGTCTTGCTCAGCTTGCTTTCGGTTCTCAATAGCTGCAGGGTCGAGACCAACTCATCACGTTGTAGTGACATTCCCTGTCGGACGGATTGTACGTCCTCCAGCGCAGCGACCAACGCAGGCGCCACCGTCTGACCGCCGGCCAAGGCGCCGAGGTCGGGGAGCGCATTCTGCCATTCGAGCACCCGGTTGGCGAGTTCGATCGCCTCGTCCCAGTGCTCGGCTTCGACCAACTGCCGCAGGGTACTGACAGTATCGAACCATTGCCGCCAAGTCTCAAGGCCGTCAGGCTGCCCCATAGTGCAATCCTTGCCGGGCGGGCGCTTCGGCGGGCGCCTCGGCCGACCCTTTGCCGATCTGTGCCCACGCGCCCCTGATCTCGCCCAGCAAGCGTTCGACCTCGTCGAGCAGGGCCGGCTCGTTCTTCAGGTTGGCCTCCAGCAGGCGCATCCCGCAATATTCGTAAAGATCGGCGAGGTTGGCCGCCATCTCCCCGCCAGCGTCCCGATTCAGCGAGGCGCGCAGCCCTTCGTCGACGATCGCCACGGCCTTGCCGATCAGGCGCCCCTTCTCGGCAATATTTCGATTCACCATCTGGATACGCGCCTGCCGGATCGCCGCGATGGCGCCGTCGAACAGCATCAGCACCAGCTTGTGGGGGCTGGCCGCCTCCACCTCGACTTCGAGCGCATTCTGGTACGCGTTCAGATAGGGATTACGCATCGCATCGATCCTCGCAATTACGGCTTTTCTTATGAACTCTTGCTCAGCCCGGCCAGTTGCTGGGTGAGGAAGTTGCTGGTGGAGGTAAACTGGGACATCAGCGTATCCAGCGCGTTGAACTGCGCTCGATAGCGTTTTTCGATGTCTTGAAGACGGCTACTCAAAGAATCCCGCTGCTTGCCGATATCTTTCGCCGACTTGTTCAAGCCTTCCGTACGCGCAGCGATCGGGCCATTCTTGCTGTCGAGCAACTCTGTCAGCACCTTGTCGAGCGCGATCGCGAAACCCTTGGTCACCGTCACCGTCCCCCGATCGCCTGTCGCGCCGCCGGTGATTTCCAGCTTCAGGCCTTCTACAGGCGTCCCCACCGCACCGGTCAGCGTCTTGCCGTCGCCGACGGCGGCATGGCCTCCAATGGTACCCGAGACGCTGGTCCCGCCGGCCACGCCGGCGCCCATCGCAAACAGATTCAGCGCGCCCGCGCTCGTATCCAGGCCCGTCAAGCCGCCGTCCGTCACCTCCACCGTCGAACCGCTGCCGGTCTTCTGCGAGCTCAGCACCAGCTTGCCGGTCACGCTGTCGACGGTCACGCCGACCTTGGCGCCGGCTGCCGTCAATTTGCCATCGGCGTTGATCGCATTCTGCACGGCGGTCGCGAGGGTAGCCGGCGTATAGTTTCCGGTGCCCAGGCTGATCGGGTCGCTCTGCACGCCGTCGATCTTGACGGTAAAGTTCGCCGCCGTATTCAGCGTGAAAGACGCCGGCACCTTGTCGGCGCCGAGCAAGACACCGTTCTGCAGGTTGGTGAGGTTGACCGCATACGTGCCGGTAGCGGTCTTGCTCCCCGCCGAAACGAAGCGCACCTGCGAGTCGGTAGGCGCCGCCACCGAGCCGAACAACTTGGCGATGTCTTGCGGATTCGAGTCGATGGCCTTCTGCAGCTTGGTGCTGTCGAGCTTCATCGAGCCGTCGGCATTGAAGTTGATGCCCACGTCCGCCGGCACGCGGAATGCGCCGCCGACATCCTGTGCGACGTTGAATGCGTTGCGAATCTGGGTGCGCAGCGTACGGATCACCGACTCGCCGTTCAGCGCCGCCGCCTTGCGCGTCTCGCCCTTCTTGGGTTCGGAAGGATCGAAGGAACTCGAGTCGTTGAGCGCCTTGTTGAGGTCGTTGAACGCCTTGACGAAGCCCTCGAGGGTTTTCTTGATGCCCGAGGTGTCCTTCGCCACCGACAGGCTCACCGGTGCATCGCCGCTCTCTTGCGCCTTTTTCAAGGTCAGCGTCAGGCCATCGACCGCATCGCCGACCACATTCGACGATTTCACGATGGCAATGCCGTCGAGCGTGAACTTGGCGTCCTTCGCCGCCTGCACGCTCGACAGGTTGGCCGAGGTCGTGGCCGTCGTCGCGCTGAACGTCCCGTCGGTGAACAACTTGTCGGCGTTGGTCAGCGAAGTCAGGCTCGCGTCGTTGCTCGCGACCTTGAGCGCGTTCTTGGTGCCCGTGTCGTTCGAACTGTAAACCAGTTTGTAGCCCGAGCCGTCGTTGACGATGCTGGCGGTCACGCCGATATTGGCCTTGTTGACCGCGTCGCGGACCCCTTCCAGCGTTGCCCCCGTAGGGGTCGCGACGTCCTTGTACGACTTGTCGCCGTTCAGCGCAAAACCCGCGCCGCCGTTGTCGGTGCCGAAATAGAAGCGCAGCGTCCCGCTGCCTATCGCCGACTTGCTGCTGCTGAATGCGGTGCTCGCCAGCTTCTGGTTCTGGGCCAGCTGATCGACCTTGATCGACAAACTACCGACCGCCGCCTGGTCTCCCGCCGAAACGTCGACCACGTCCTTGTTGCCGCTGCTGGCCGTGAGGCTCGAGAACTTGCTGACGTCCTGCAGCGCCTTGGTCGCCGTCTGGAACGCCGACACCGCCCCCTTGATCGAACCCAGCGCGGTCACCTTGGCCAGATACGAGGCTTCCTTGACGGTCAATTGATTGAGCGGCTGCGACTCCACCGCCATCAGCTTGGACACCAGGTCATCCACCTGCAGGCCGCTACCCAGACCGCCGACACTCAACGCCATCTTCTTCTCCTAAACGCAAGCCCTGCCCGGGCTTCAGGCCTTCTGCTCGATCAGCACGCCGAGGAGCTTGTCCAGCCCCTTGGCGAGCTTGAGCATGTCTTCCGACGGAATCTGGCGGATGACTTCGTCGTTCTGCTTGTCGATGACCTTGACGACGGTGACGCCGAGGTCGTCGTCGATCGAGAACTGCAGCTCGCTAGTGTACGCGGATACGGCCTTGCCGACCTTCTCGACCGCCTCGGTCAGGGCTTGACGGTCGGTACCGGCGCGCGCTCCGCCTCCCGCTTCGGCGTTGCCGAGCGCCTGCACCGCCTGGGCGGACACCGGCACGGTCGGCGCGCTGCTGCGCGGCGTCGGCAGCGGCAAGGAACGGCCGGACACGTCGGCCGTGGGGAGGGGTAAGCCGCCGGCGGGCGACAGAGGGGTCAGACTGGACATGGACACGCTCCCAAGGAGAAAAACCCGGCCACAGAGTGCGACCGGGTTTTGTCATCACGACATTCGCTTAGCCGCGCAGCAGCTGCATGACCTGCTGCGGCAGCTGGTTGGCCTGCGCCAGCATCGCGGTACCGGCCTGCTGCAGCACCTGGTTGCGGCTCAGCGTGGCGGTTTCGGAAGCGAAGTCGGCGTCGCGGATGCGGCTGCGCGAGGCGTTCAGGTTTTCCGAGGTCGACTGCAGGCTGGTGATGGCCGAGTTGAAGCGGTTCTGCGTGGCACCCAGCGACGCGCGCTGCGAGTTGATCGCGGCCAGCGCGCCGTCGATGATGTCGATGGCGTTGTTGGCGCCGGTGGTGGTGCCGATGCTGATCGACGCGACGTTGGTCAGCGTCGAGGCGTTGGCGGTCGTCGCGCTGAACAGGCCGCCGGCGGCGGCCGAGGTCACCGTATAGGACGCGTCCGACTTGAAGCGCAGCGTGCCGCCGACGGTCGACGAGTCGGTCGCGGCGCCGCCGGTCAGGGTGATCGCGCCGCCGGAGGTTGCGCCGCTGAAGGCATTCAGGCCCTGGAAGCTAGCCGTTTTGGTCGCGCCGGAGTTGTTGAAGTCTTCGATGTTGATATCGTCGCCAGTTTCGCTGGTCAGCGTGATGCTCGACTTGTTGCTGCTCAGCGCGGCGGTGATGCCGGTGCTCGCGCTCTTGGCGTTGATCGCGTCGGACAGCGTGGAGAGGTCGCCGGTGCTGGCCACGTTGGCCGAGATGGCCACCGCCGTGCTGCTGGAGCCGTACAGGTTCATGGACACGGTACCGGCGGAACCGAGGGTGGACAGAGTCGCCTGGGTGCGCGCCTCGGCGGCCACGCCGGTCGACGCGGTGGAGCCGTTGATCTGCGCGGCGACGGTGCCGGCCGACGCACCGGCCGCCGGGGTGACGGTGGTGGTGCCGAGCGAACCGGAAATGGTCAGCACTTCGGTGCCAAGCGTCGTGTTGGTCACCTTGGCGGCGCCGGCGGCGGTCGCGTTGCTCAGGGTACCGGTCGCGGTCAGGTTGTTGGCGCCGAGACTGGTCGCCTTGGCGCTGTTCAGGCTGACCGACAGGTTCTGGTTGGCGTTCGCGCCGACCTGGAAGGACTGGGCGGTAAAGGTGCCGTCGAGCAGGTTCTTGCCGTTGAACTGGGTGGTCGACGCGACGCGGGTGATTTCCTGCGTCAGTTGCGCGACCTCGCCCTGCAGCGCGGCGCGGTCGGTGGCCGAGTTGGTGTCGTTGGCCGACTGCACCGACAGCTCGCGGATACGCTGCAGGTTGTTGGAGATTTCCACCAGCGAGCCTTCGGCGGTCTGCGCCAGCGAGATGCCGTCGTTGGCGTTGCGCTTGGCCTGGTCGAGGCCGCGGATCTGGCCGGACATGCGCTCGGAGATGGCGAGGCCGGCGGCGTCGTCCTTGGCGCTGTTGATGCGCAGGCCGGAAGACAGGCGCTGCAGCGAGGTGGAGAGCGCGTTCTGCGAAGCGCCCAGGTTGCGCTGCGAGGTGAGCGAGGAGACGTTGGTGTTGATCGTCAGCATGGGTATTGCTCCTGTGTTTTTGAGTCAGCTGAACGGGCGTTTGCTGCCGACTGCCGCCGGTGCTCTTCGCCTACCCTCACCTTATCGGCATGGCGCGCGCCGACTTTAGCACCCGGAACACATTTTTTTCACGCGGACAAAAAAGCTCGGCCAACCTTGCAAGGTTGGCCGAGCCTTGTACCGGCCATCAATCGTGGCAGAGTGTGGCGAGCAGGCTTTGTACCTTGGCCAGGCCCGCCTCGCGCAGGCCCTCGGCGAATTCGACCTGTTGCTGCGAATCCATCTTGCCCGCCGACCAGTTCGACACCACGCACAACATCGCGTACGGCAGGCCGACCTCGCGCGCCAGCGCGGCTTCGGGCATGCCGGTCATGCCGACCATGTCGGCGCCGTCGCTCTCTAGGCGACGGATCTCGGCGGTCGACTCGAGGCGCGGCCCCTGGGTGCAGGCGTACACGCCGCCGGCGACAAAGGCCTGGCCACTCTTGTCGGCCGCCGCGATCAAGCGCTCGCGCAGCGCGCCATCGTAGGGGTGGGTGAAGTCGACGTGGACCACGGGATGGTTCGGCCCTTCGAAGAAGGTGTGATCGCGCCCCCAGGTGTAGTCGATCAGGTCGTCCGGCACCACCAGCGTGCCCGGCGCGAGGTCGTGACGGATCCCGCCGGCCGAGCCGATGCCGATCACGCCCTTGACGCCCATTTCCTTGAGTGCCCAGATATTGGCGCGGTAGTTGATTTCGTGCGGCGCCAGCGAATGGCCGTAGCCGTGGCGGGCGATGAAGACGACGTTCTGCCCGGCGATGCGGCCGAAGCTGAGCGCGCAGGACGGTTCGCCGAAAGGGGTGCGCACCACCTGGCGGTGGGTGACTTCGAGTATCGGCAGTTGGGACAGCCCGCTGCCTCCGATGATGGCCAGCATGATCGCACCTGTTTATGTTGTTTGTATCCGTGGCTAGTGTCGATAAAAAAAGCCCGGAGGGCAATCCTCACGGGCTTTATTTTCAAGGGTTGGCCGAGGCCGGCCGGATCATTTGAGCGCGTAGATCGCCGGCAGGTTGCGCCAGATGCCGCGCACGTCCATGCCGTAGCCGAACACGTAGCGGTCGGGCACGTCGATGCCGACATAGTCGGCCTTGATCGGCTTGGCCTTTTCGATCAGCTTGTTGGCGAACACGCCGCTGTAGAACGCCTTCGCGCCCATTTCCATCACCTTGTCGCGGATCGCGGCCATGGTCTCGCCTTCGTCGAGGATGTCGTCGAGCACCAGCACCACGCGGTCGCGCACGTCTTCCTTCGGCGCCATCTTCCAGTTCAGCTCGCCGCCGTGCGTCTTGTCGCCGTAGCGGGACACGTGCACGTAGTCGAAGTCGAGCGGGAACAACAGGCGCGGCAGCAACTGGCCGGTGAACACCACCGCGCCGCCCATCACCGCCAGCACCAGCGGATACTCGCCGGACAGTTGCTCGGTGATCTCGGCCGCCATGCGGTCGACGGCGGCGCTGACTTCTTCGGCGGTGAAGAGCACGTCGGCGCTATTGAGGATGCCTTGGGCTTCGGTGAGGTTGGGCATAACAGACTCCTGGATGGCAGAGGCGGCGCGTGCCCGGTGCCCGGGTCGCGCCGACGATATTAATTCTTCAACTGTTCGAGATAGGCGGCGAAGTCGCGGCCGACCTCGGGATGCTTGCGGCCGTAGGCGACGGTCGCCTTCAGATAGCCGAGCTTGGAGCCGCAGTCGTAGCGCACGCCTTCGAACGGCAGCGCGAGCACCGTTTCTTGCTTCAACAGCGCGGCGATCGCGTCGGTCAGCTGGATCTCGCCACCGGCGCCGGCGCCGGTGGTCGACAGCTTGTCAAAGATGCGCGGCGACAGGATGTAGCGGCCGACGACGGCCAGCGTCGACGGCGCGACGTCCGGGTGCGGCTTCTCTACGATGCTGGTGACCCGATGACGGCCCTGCGGCGCATCGGTAATTTCGACGATGCCGTAGGAACCGGTCTCCTCGCGCGCGACGGTCTCGACGCCGAGTACCGACGCGCCGGTCGCCTCGTAAAGGCCGACCATCTGCTCCATCGCGCCCGGCTCGCCGTCGATCAGGTCGTCGGCGAGGATGACCGCGAACGGCTCGTCGCCGACCACCGGCTTCGCGCACAGTACCGCGTGGCCGAGGCCGAGCGCCTCGGCCTGGCGGATGTAGATGCAGGTCACCGACGGCGGCAGGATGTCCTGCACGATCTCGAGCAGCTTCTGCTTGTTCTTGTACTCGAGCTCGGTCTCGAGCTCGTACGCCTTGTCGAAATGGTCCTCGATCGAGCGCTTGTTGCGGCCGGTGATGAAGATCAGCTCGGTCATGCCGGCGGCGATCGCCTCTTCGACCGCGTACTGGATCAGCGGCTTGTCGACGACCGGCAGCATCTCCTTCGGGCTCGCCTTGGTGGCCGGCAGGAACCGCGTGCCGAGGCCGGCGACCGGGAACACGGCCTTGGTGATCTTTTTCATGTTCGCTTCCTTCGAAGAGGTCGGGGCGGATTGTAGTGGGTTTGCCCGCCCGCCTCCAGCCTGTTGGCAAAATAAGTCATTGTTATTGAGAGCCTTCCAGCAGCGCCATCAGCGCCGCCTCGTCGAGCACCGCGACGCCGAGTTCCTCGGCACGGGCCAGCTTGCTGCCGGCCGCTTCGCCGGCAACGACGTAGTCGGTCTTCTTCGACACGCTGCCGGCGACCTTGCCGCCTGCCGCCTCGATCAGCGCCTTCGCCTCGTCGCGCGTCAGCGTCGGCAAGGTGCCGGTCAGCACCAGTGTCTTGCCGGCGAACACCAAGTTGGCCGAGCTCGTCTCGGCCGGCAGCCTCGCCAGCAGCTCCTCGCGCAAGCCAGCCAGTGCCGCCAGCTGCACACGGTGCGCGCCTTCGTCGAGCCAGTCGGCGAGCGCGTTGACCACCTCGGCCGGCAGCTTGATTTCGATCACGGCGCGGCGCGGCAGCTCGGCCAACGTGGCGAGGTCGGGCTGCTGCTCGGCCAGTTGCCGCGCGCGCGTCTCGGTCAGCTTCGGGATGCCGAGACGCGCGAGCAGCAGCGCCGGCTCGAGCCTTGCGGCGAGGTCGGCGCGCGGCGGGCGTTCGTCGCTCGGGGCGACGCCTTCATCGAGCAAGGCAGTAAGCGCTTTCTCGTTGTTGGGTTCGGAAAAGAAGTCGGCGATCGCATCGGCGACGATGCCGCCAATGTCGGGCAAGGCGGCGAGCAGGGCGGCCGGCGCGCGGCGGACAATGGCAAGTTGGCCGAGCCAGTCGGCCAGCGTCTTCGCTGTCGACTCGCCGACGTGGCGGATGCCAAGCGCGAACAGCAGCCGCGAGAGTGGCGGCGTCTTGCTCGCGGCGATGCCGTCGAGCAGGTTCTCCGCCCACAAGGTCGCGATCTTGCCGGCCTTCACCGTCTCGGTGATCACGCCGTCGCGCTCGTCGGCTCTGCGCTTCATTTCCAAGAGCTTGTCGAGCGTCAGCCTGTACAGGTCGGCGACGCCGTTCACGTAGCCGAACTCGACCAGGTTCTCGACGTAACGGTCGCCGAGGCCCTCGATGTCCATCATGCGGCGACCGGCGAAGTGCAGGATCGCCTGCGTGCGCTGCGCCTTGCACGCGAGGCCGCCCGAGCAGCGCGCGATCGCCTCACCCTCTTCGCGCACGACGTGGCTGCCGCACACCGGGCAGGTCTTCGGCAGTTCGTACGGGCGGTAGAGCGGGACGCTCGACTCGCTGAACAGGTCGCCGTCGTCGGACGGCTGCGTCGGACGGCGCTCGAGCACGACGCTGACCACCTCGGGGATCACGTCGCCGGCGCGGCGCACGACGACGGTGTCGCCGACGCGCACGTCCTTGCGCCGCACCTCGTCCTCGTTGTGCAGCGTCGCGTTGGTGACGGTCACGCCGCCGACGAACACCGGTTTGAGCCGCGCGACCGGCGTGATCGCGCCGGTGCGGCCGACCTGCACGTCGATCGTCTCGACGACGGTCAGCGCCTCCTCGGCCGGGTATTTATGCGCGATCGCGAAACGCGGCGCACGCGACACGAAGCCGAGCGCATCCTGCTCTCGCTTCTTGTTGACCTTGTAGACGACGCCGTCGATGTCGAACGGCAGCGCGGCGCGGCGCGCGAGCACCGTTTCATAGTATTTCGCCATGCCTTCGGCGCCCTCGACCACCGCCGCGAGCCCGTCGCCGACGCGCGGGATGCCGAGCTCGGCCAGCCATGCCATCTCGTCTTCGTGCGTGTCGGGCGCATCCACGCCTTCAACGCGTGCGACGCCGTAGGCGAAGAAGGACAGGCGGCGGCGCGCGGTGATCTTCGAGTCGAGCTGCCTCAGGCTGCCGGCCGCCGCGTTGCGCGGGTTGGCGAAGGGCTTGTCGCCGCGCGCGAGCTGGTCGGCGTTGAGCGCTTCGAAGTCCTTCTTCAGCATCAGCACCTCGCCGCGTACCTCGAGCAGCGCCGGCGGATGGGGCGTCGTCAGCTTCAGCGGAATGCTGCGGATGGTCCTGATGTTCTCGGTGACGTTCTCTCCGGTCGCGCCGTCGCCGCGCGTCGCACCCTGCACCAGCACGCCGTCGATATAGCTCATGCTGACCGCCAGCCCGTCGAACTTCGGCTCGCACGCGTACTCGACCAAGGCTTGGCCGAGCCCCTTCCTGACGCGTTCGTCGAAGGCGATCAGCTCGGCGTGACGCAAGGCGAAGTCGTCGGCGTCGAGGTCTGAAAACGCGTTGGACAGCGACAGCATCGGCACCGTGTGCACCACCGGCTCGAACGCCGGCACCGGCGCGCCGCCGACGCGCTGCGTCGGCGAGTCGGGCGACCTGAGTTCGGGGTGCGCGGCCTCGAGCTCGGCCAACTCGCGGAACACGCGGTCGTATTCGGCGTCGGGCACGCTCGGCGCGTCGTTCACGTAGTACTCGTGGTTGTAGCGTTCGAGCAAGGCGGTCAGCTCGGCCGCGCGGTCGGCAAGCGCTTGGGACATGGTCATTCTTTGGCTAGGAGAGGCGGTCCGCCATTGTAACGCGGGCTGGGTCGGGGACCGAGGAGCCGGACGCGACAAGGCCGGCATCAAGCCGGCCTCGGGGAAACGCAGAGCGGGTCAGGCGAACAGGCGCAAGGCGGCGACGCTGCCCGGCGCGATGCCGCGGTCGTCCATGCTGCCGTAGATGTGCACCAGCTGGTCGCGGATGCGCGCAAGGCCGGCGTCGGACAGCACGCGGCGGTTGTCGTCGACCAGCTCGGCGTCGAACTCGACCGCCATCCGCTTGGCGAACTCGACCGCGCGGTCGAATACCTCGACGCCGCCGGCGACGCGCGGCACGTCGAACAACAGCGTGAACGCCGGGAACTGGCGGTCGAGCAGCGTGTGCAGGCTGAACGGCACCTGGTCGGCCGACACCAGCGAGTACAGCGTGTTGCCCGAGTCGGCCAGGTAATGGAAGGCGCCGTCGGGTTCGAGCGTGAAACCGGCGGACTCGGCGAAGCTCCTGAGCCGCGTGCCCTCGAGCGGCGAATGCGGCACGACGTTGATGCCGACCAGCACGTCGACGTCGGCGCAGAAGCGGTCGAGTTCGCGCGCGGCGACGATCTTCTGCTGGCGGTGCGGCAGCTTGACCGCCGCATCGTGCTCGTCGGCGAAGCGGGCGACCTGCTGGCAGAAGCTGTCGAGCTCCTGTTCGGTGACCGCACCGCCGCGGTCGACCTGCTGCAGCGCGATGTTCAGCTGCTTGTAGCGCTGGCCCGGCAGCGCCTCGGCCGGCTTCCACAAGCCCTTTTCGGTGCGACCGATGATCTGTACGCGCTTGGCGACGTTGAAACGCGGCAGCGTGGCCAGTTCGTGCGGCTCGGCGAAAGCGACCTCGGCGATAAAGTCGAGCGACGGATCGAGCAGCGACACCACCAGCGCCTGGTGGTCGGCGTTGTCGAAGTCCCTGCCTTCTGCAATGTCATCTTCCTCTTCAGGCGGCAACGTCAGCGTGACCGGTTCGTGGCGTGCGGGGGCCGGCTCGTCGTCGAGGCTGGGCAGCGGCTCGTCGTCATCCAGTTCCGGCGCGTCGCGCACCAGCACCGGCTCGAGCCGGTCGGCCTTCACGCCGTCGCGCACATTGTTCTTGGGCACGTCGAGCAGCACGTCGGGGTGCGAGCGCGCGAAGGACTGGCGCGTCTTCTTGCGGAAACGCCATTCCTGGAACACGTTGAAGCCGTATACCAGGGCGATCACCGCCACCCCCAGTACCAGCAATCCGATCTGCAATTCGCTCATTACACTCTGCGCCCGAAATTTTGTGTTCGTTATTATAACGAGCGGCTGCGGCATCGGCACAACAGTTGCATGACGCCGCTTAACAGGATTTAACAAAGCCGTATTTAGATAGCACGTAGCAGTCTTGCCATTTAGTTCTAATTAGAACTATCATGGTGTGAACTTTTTGGAGCCGCGTATGCCTACTGCAACTCGGGAGCCGTTCCTGCCGGTGATTCGCGAACTCGTTCGCACCTACCAGGCGTTCGAAACCTTCTCGAACGCACACATCCGCGAACTGGGGCTGACCCCGCCGCAGTTCGACGTGCTCGCGACGCTCGGCAACACGCCGGGCATGACGTGTAAGGAACTCTCGGAACAGACGCTGATCACCAAGGGCACGCTGACCGGCGTGATCGACCGCCTGCTCGACAAGGGCCTGGTGAGCCGCACCGCGCGGGAAGAAGACCGGCGCAGCGTGTTCATCGCGCTGACCGACACGGGCCAGGCGCTGTTCGACCAGATTTTCCCGGCGCACTTGGCGCATATGCGCCAGGCCTTCGCCGGGCTCGACAACGACGATTTTTCGCGCATCTGCGCCGAACTTGCCAAGCTGAGGCGCACGATCGGCCTCGCGATGGAGAACTACAAACCATGACCGCCTCGTCCGCCCGCCATCCGGCGCCGACCATCGTCCTGCACTGGCTGATGGCGCTGTTGATCATCTCCGCCTTCTTTCTCGGCCTGACGGTGGCCGACATGCCGCTGTCGCCGACCAAGTTCAAGTGGATAGGCTGGCACAAGTGGCTGGGCGTCACCGTCTTGGGCCTCTTGGCGCTACGCCTCTTGCTGCGCGCGCTGTTGTCCGCGCCGGCGCTGCCTGAGAGCATGAGTTCGCACACCAAGGCGCTGGCGAAGCTCGGCCACGCCGCGCTCTATGCGCTGATGCTCGCCGTGCCGCTCACCGGCTGGCTGATGAGTTCGGCCTACGGCTTCCCGGTGGTGTACCTGAAGCTCGTCGCGCTGCCGGACCTCGTCGCCAAGAACAAGGAACTCGGCGACGCGCTGCGCGAGGTGCATGTGCTGCTTAACTGGATACTCGCCGCCGCCGTGGCAGGCCATGTGCTGGCCGCGCTCAAGCACCAGCTCGTCGACCGCGACGGGCTCTTGGCGCGCATGAGCCTGCGCCGCTCCTGAATCCCGCGGCCCGGCCGTGCCGGGTCGGCTACCCATCCGCAACCGAGGCAAGCATGAACAAACTGACCCTGATCGCCGGTACCGTCCTTCTCGTCGCGCCGCTGTCCTTCGCCCAGCCGGTGGACCTCGCGCAAAGCCGCATCGTCTTCACGATGAAGCAGCTGAACGTGCCGATCGACGGCGCCTTCACCAAGTTCTCGGCCAACGTCGACTTCGACGCGAAGAAGCCGGAAGCCGGCAAGGCCGACTTCACCATCCAGACCGCCAGCATCAGCCTGCCGACCGCCGACGCGGTCGCCGAGGCGAAGAAGAAGGACTGGTTCAACGCCGCGCAGTACCCGACCGCGCGCTTCGTGTCGAGCGGCATGAAGTCGCTCGGCAACGGCCGCTACCAGGTCAACGGCAAGCTGACGATGAAGGGCGTGACGCGCGACGTGTCGGCGCCGTTCACCGCGCGCGAGGCCGGCGGCGTGACCGTCGTCGACGGCGTGCTGCCGGTGTCGCGCCTCGCGTTCAAGGTCGGCGACGGCGAGTGGTCGGACACCGGCACCGTCGACGACAAGGTAGAGATCAAGTTCCGCGTCGCGCTCAAGCGCGCCGCGTAGTTTCCCCCAGCGCAGTTCAACCGCCCTCTATCCAGGAGCTGAATCATGATGAAACGCACCGTCCTCGCCGCCGTGTTCGCGTCGGCCTCGGCCTTCGCACTCGCCGCACCGGCCACCTACGCGATCGACCCGACCCACACCTACGCCGGCTACGAGCTGAACCACCTGGGCCTGTCGGTCCAGAACGGCATGTTCACCAAGGTGAACGGCACGGTCAGTCTCGACGAAGCCGCCAAGAAGGGCGCGGTCGACGTCACCATCGACGCCGCTTCGCTTAACACCTACTTCGCCAAGCGCGACGAGCACCTGAAGGGCGCCGACTTCTTCAACGTCGCCAAGTACCCGACGCTGACGTTCAAGTCGACCGAACTGAAATACGACGGCGACAAGCTGGCCGAGGTGAAGGGCAAGCTGACGCTGCTGGGCGTCACCAAGCCGGTCACCCTGACCGTGACCCGCTTCGCCAAGAAAGAGCACCCGATGCTGAAGAAGGAGGCGTACGGCGTGAACGCGACCACCAGCATCAAACGCAGCGACTTCGGCATGGCCTACGGTCTGCCGGGCATCGCCGACGAGGTGAAGCTCAACATCGCGCTCGAGGCGATCAAGGCCAGCTGATCGGCCCGAGCCCAACCCAGCCAACCCGCGCCCGCCACGGCGCGGGTTTTTTCATGCCGCGCGCCGCCCTTTCACGATTTCGTTATTTTTCTACGTAATGCCAAAAAATTAGTAAAAATCACTATTTATAAAATTTGATATGGTGAAATCGCAAGGTGTTGACTTCTTATACTAAGGCGTTTTCCTGCCCCGCTTTTCGCGGGCGGTAAGGCTCGGCCCTCCGGTCACCCCGGCAAGGCGAGTCAAAGTCCAAGCAGCCAAACCGTGCTGTCTTTAAAAAAGCGGCGCCGCGGCCCGACCGGCCCGGACGCCCTTCACTGCAATAGAGGAGAAACCTAATGCAGGATACGCAAGACACCTTGCACCGCGGCCTCGAGGAGAGGCACATCAACCTGATGGCGCTCGGCGCCGCGATCGGCGTCGGCCTGTTCCTCGGCTCGGCGACCGCGATCAAGATGGCCGGCCCGGCGATCATGGTCTCGTACGCACTCGGCGGCTTCGCCATCTTCCTCATCATGCGCGCGCTCGGCGAAATGGCGATCCACAATCCAGTCGCCGGCTCGTTCAGCCGCTACGCACAGGACTACCTCGGCCCGCTGTCGGGCTACCTGACCGGCTGGAACTACTGGTTCCTGTGGATCGTCACCTGCATGGCCGAGATCACCGCGGTCGGCGTCTACATGGGCGTGTGGTACCCGGACATGCCGGCGTGGATCTGGGCGCTGTCGGCGCTGGTGATCATGGGCTCGATCAACTTCATCGCGGTGAAAGCGTATGGAGAATTCGAGTTCTGGTTCGCGCTGATCAAGATCGTCACCATCGTGCTGATGATCGTCTCCAGCACAGGCATGATCTTCTTCGGCCTCGGCAACGGCGGCATCGCCACCGGCATCGCCAACCTGTGGTCGCACGGCGGCTTCATGCCGAACGGCGTGCAGGGCATCCTGATGTCGATGCAGATGGTGATGTTCGCGTATCTGGGCGTCGAGATGATCGGCCTGACCGCCGGCGAGGCGAAGAACCCGAAGAAAACGCTCGCGCGCGCGGTCGACTCGGTGTTCTGGCGCATCCTGATCTTCTACGTCGGCGCGCTGTTCGTCGTGATGGCTATCTACCCGTGGAACGAGATCGGCACCCAGGGCAGCCCGTTCGTGATGACTTTCGAGAAGATGGGCATCCCGGCCGCCGCCGGCATCATCAACTTCGTCGTGCTGACCGCCGCGCTGTCGTCGTGCAACAGCGGCATCTTCAGTACTGGCCGCATGCTGTACAACCTCGCGCAGCAAGGCCAGGCGCTGCCGATCTTCGCCAAGGTAGGCAAGAACGGCGTGCCGAACGCCGCCGTGCTGATCTCGGTCGCCATGCTCTTGGGCGGCGTACTGTTGAACTACCTGGCGCCGAAAGAGGTGTTCACCTGGCTGACCGCGATCTCGACCTTCGGCGCGATCTGGACCTGGGCGATCATCCTGTTGTCGCAGCTGAAATTCCGCCGCTCGCTGAGCGCCGCGCAGCTGGCTGCGCTCGAATACCGCATGCCGTTCTGGCCTTACGGTTCGTACATCGCGCTGGCCTTCCTCGTGTTGGTGGTCGGCCTGATGGCCTACTTCCCGGACACGCGCATCGCGCTGCTGATCGGCCCGGGCTGGCTGGTGCTCCTGGCGGGGCTCTACTACCTGCTCGGCTACCACCGCCAGGGCAAGGAAGCGACGCTGGCGACTTCGCGTCAATCGGCTTAATCGCTGGCCTGAAAAAAGCCCGCCAATTGGCGGGCTTTTTTGTGGGCGGCTTTACGCCGGCAAGCTTGGCCGAGGCTCGGCCAAACTTGCCGACCTCGTTCTCTGGCGATCGAGAGGCCCAACAAAAAGCCCGCCAAACGGCGGGCTTTTCACGGCAGGGCCAGGCTGTAGCCTTACCAGATCTGCAGGTACTCGAGCATGCCTTCGGCGGCCTGACGGCCTTCGAAGACCGCGCGCACCACCAGATCCGCGCCGCGCACCTGGTCGCCGCCGGCAAACACCTTCGGGTTGCTGGTCTGGAACTTGAACGGCTGCTTTTCCGGTGCGACGGTGCGGCCGCGCTTGTCGGTCTTGATGCCGGTGTGGCCGAACCAGTCGGCGGCTTCGGCCTGGAAACCGAACGCGATCACCACATGGTCGCACTCGATCACCTGCTCGGAGCCTTCGAGCACCTCGGCGGCGCGGCGGCCGTGCGCGTCCGGCGCGCCCAGGCGGGTATCGGCCAACCTAAGAAGCAGGCTGCCGTCGGCGGCCTGTTCGATGCCCAGCGGCTGGCGGTTCCACAGGAACTCGACGCCCTCTTCCTTCGCGTTGGCGACTTCGCGCTTGGAACCCGGCATGTTCTCCTCGTCGCGGCGGTAGGCGCAGATCACGCTCTGGGCGCCCTGACGGATCGACGTGCGGTTGCAGTCCATCGCGGTATCGCCGCCGCCGAGCACGACGACGCGCTTGCCTTCCATCGACAGGTGCGCTTCGCCTTCCGGCAGCGTGCCCATGCTATTGCGTACGTTGTTGATCAGGAACGGCAAGGCTTCGAGCACACCCGGCAGGTGTTCGCCGTCGAAACCGCCCTTCATGTACTTGTACGCGCCCATGCCCATGAACACCGCGTCGTACTCTTCGAGCAGTTCGTCGATGGTGACGTGGACGCCGATCTCGGTGTTCAGACGGAACTCGACGCCCATCCCTTCCATGACGAGGCGGCGCGTCTTGATGATCTCCTTCTCGAGCTTGAACTCGGGGATGCCGAAGGTGATCAGGCCGCCGATCTCCTCGTAGCGGTCGAACACCACCGGCTTCACGCCGTTGCGCACCAGGATGTCGGCGCAGCCGAGGCCGGCAGGTCCGGCGCCGATCACGGCGACCTTCCTGTCGGTCCAGACGACTTTCGACATGTCCGGACGCCAGCCTTGCTTGAAGGCTTCGTCGGTGATGTATTTCTCGACCGAACCGATCGACACGGCACCGGCGTCGACCTGGTTGAGGGTACAGGCGCCCTCGCACAGGCGGTCCTGCGGGCAGACGCGGCCGCAGACCTCGGGCAGCGAGTTGGTCTTGTGGCTGAGTTCGGCGGCCTCGAACAGACGGCCTTCCTGCACCAGCTGCAGCCAGTTCGGGATGTAGTTGTGGACCGGGCACTCCCACTCGCAGTACGGGTTGCCGCAGGACAGGCAGCGACCGGCCTGTTCGCCGGCGCCCGTCTTGGACAGCGGCGTGTAGATTTCCTTGAACTCGATCTTGCGTACCGCGACCTCGACCTTGTCGCCGGGGTTGCGCTGCACATTCATAAACTGGAATACGTCACCCATTGGGGCTTTCCTCGGAGCTTGGGAGGCGGGCATGCCGCCTCGGCAATTCTGGTATCTCTGTCCGGCCCCCGGGATCGGCGCAAGCCTTCCCCGGGGTCACCGCTTAGTCTTTGAGCAGGCTGTCGAGCTTAGCGGCCTTCGGCTTCACCAGCCAGAAGTAGTCGACGTAGTCGTCGAAGTCTTCCAGCATCGCGCGGCCGATTTCCGAACCGGTCAACTCGACGTGCTTGGCGATCTTCTCCAGCAGGAAGGCGCGGTACATGCCCATCGCCTCGCTGTTGATCAGATTGATGTCGACCAGCTCGTTGTTGACGCGGTAGGCGAACTTCTCGCTCTTGTCGTAGACGAAGGCGAAACCGCCGGTCATGCCCGCACCGAAGTTGTAGCCGGTGTCGCCCAGCACGATCACAGTACCGCCGGTCATGTATTCGCAGCAATGGTCGCCCGCGCCTTCGATGACCGCCAGCGCGCCCGAGTTACGCACCGCGAAGCGCTCGCCCGCGACGCCGGCCGCGTACAGCGCACCGCCGGTGGCGCCGTACAGGCAGGTGTTGCCGACGATGATCGCTTCGTTCGACTTGTAGGCCGAGCCTTTCGGCGGGTAGATCACCACGCGGCCGGCGTGCATGCCCTTGCCGACGTAGTCGTTCGCGTCGCCTTCGAGCTCGAGGTTCAGGCCCGGCGCGTTCCACACGCCGAAGCTCTGGCCGGCCGAACCCTTGAACTTCACCGTCAGGCAGCCGTCCGGTAGGCCGGCGGCGCCGTGGCGCTTGGCGATCTCGCCGGACAGGCGCGCACCGATCGAGCGGTGGATGTTCTCGATGTCGTACTCGAGCGTCAGCATCTGCTGGTTCTCGAGCGCCGGCAGCGCGTCGCGCACCATTTGCTCGGCCAACTCGCCCTTGTCGAACGACGGGTTCGACGGCTCGACGCAGAAGCGCGGCTCGGAGTCCGGCACGCTGCCCAGCGACAGCAGCGGCGATAGGTCGAGCCTCTTCTGACGCTCGGTTTCGCCGGCGGCAAGCTCCACCAGGTCCATGCGGCCGATCAGCTCGTCGAGGCTGCGAACGCCGATCTTGGCCATCCACTCGCGGGTCTCGCGGGCGACGAACTTGAAGTAGTTCATCACCATTTCCGGCAGGCCGATGAAGTACTTGTCGCGCAGCTTGATTTCCTGGGTCGCGACGCCGGTCGCGCAGTTGTTCAGGTGGCAGATGCGCAGGTATTTACAGCCCAGCGCGATCATCGGCGCGGTGCCGAAGCCGAACGACTCGGCGCCGAGCACGGCGGCCTTGATCACGTCGAGGCCGGTCTTCAGGCCGCCGTCGGCCTGCACGCGCACGCGGCCACGCAGGCCGTTGGCGCGCAGCACCTGTTGCGCTTCGGACAGGCCGAGTTCGAACGGCGTGCCGGCGTATTTCACCGACGTCAGCGGCGACGCACCGGTGCCACCGTCGTAGCCCGAGATGGTGATCAGGTCGGCGTAGGCCTTGGCGACGCCGGCGGCGATCGTGCCGACGCCCGGTTCGGCCACCAGCTTCACCGACACCAGCGCGTCGGGGTTCACCTGCTTCAGGTCGAAAATCAGCTGCGCCAGGTCTTCGATCGAGTAGATGTCGTGGTGCGGCGGCGGCGAGATCAGCGAGATGCCCGGCTTCGCGTGGCGCAGCGTGGCGATCAGCGGGCTGACCTTGTCGCCCGGCAGCTGGCCGCCTTCGCCCGGCTTGGCGCCCTGGGCGACCTTGATCTGCAGCACTTCGGCATTCGCCAGGTAGTGCGGCGTGACGCCGAAGCGGCCCGACGCGACCTGCTTGATCTTGGACATGCGCTCGGTGCCGTAGCGCGACGCGTCTTCGCCGCCTTCACCCGAGTTGGAACGACCGCCGAGACGGTTCATCGCGATCGCCAGCGCTTCGTGCGCCTCCGGCGACAGCGCGCCGAGCGACATGCCGGCGGAATCGAAGCGCTTCAGGATGGCCTCTTCCGACTCGACTTCGTCGAGCGGCAGCGGGGTCTCGGCCAACTTCACCTTCATCAGGTCGCGGAACATCGCGACCGGACGCTCGTTCACCAGGTGGGCGAAGGTCTGGTACGCGTCGTAGTCGCCGTTCTGCACCGCCTTTTGCAGCACCATCACCACGTCCGGGTTGTAGGCGTGGTATTCCTCGCCGTGGACGTACTTCAGGAGGCCGCCCTGCGACAGCGGGCGCATCGCGTTGAACGCGAGACGCGCGAGTTTCTTCTGGTCGGCTTCGAAGTCGTCGAAGTTCGCACCCTGCAGGCGCGACACGGTGCCCTTCAGGCACAGCTCGACCACTTCGTCGTGGATACCGATCGCTTCGAACAGCTGCGAGCCGCGGTAGGACGCGATGGTCGAGATGCCCATCTTCGACAGCACCTTCAACAGGCCCTTGTTGATGCCCTTGCGGTAGCGCTGCAGCGCCTCGTTGACCTGGAACGCGACGGTGCCGTCGGCGACGAGGTCGGCGATGATCTGGTAAGCGAGGTAGGGGTAGACGCCGGTGGCGCCATAGCCGACGAGCGCGGCGATCTGGTGCGGGTCACGCGCCGCGCCGGTTTCGACGACGATGTTCGACTTGCAGCGCAGGCCGGCGTCGATCAGCGCGTGGTGCACCGCGCCGGTCGCGAACAGCGACGGGATCGGCAGGCGGAACGGGCTGATGTTGCGGTCGGACAGCACGACGATCACGCTGCCTTCGCGCACCGCGTCGACGACGTGGGCGGCGAGGCGCTCGATCGCGACCTTGAGATTGCTCTCGCTCGGGTCGTAGCACAGGTCGAACGTGGTCGCCTTGAGGTAGCTCTCCGGGCGCGTCGTGATCTGCGTGAACTTCTCGAGCGACAGCACCGGCGAGCGCACTTCGAGGCGTTTGGCATGCTCGGCCGACTCTTCGAACAGGTTGCGTTCCGGGCCGAACACGGTATTCAGCGACATCACGACCGCTTCGCGGATCGGGTCGATCGGCGGGTTGGTCACCTGCGCGAACTGCTGGCGCAGGTAGTCGAACGGCGAGCGCACCTTCTGGCTCAATACGGCCATCGGCGTGTCGTCGCCCATCGAGCCGATCGCCTCCTGGGCGTCGTCGGCCAGCACGCGGAGTACCTGGTCGCGCTCTTCGAGGCTGACGCTGAACAGCTTCTGGTACTTGTCGAGCTCGTCGCGCGGCATGAGTTCGAGCGCCGAGTCGTCTTCGCTCGACAGCTCGAGATACTTGGCGCTGTCCTTGATCCACTGGCGGTAGGGCTTGGCCGACTTCAGCTGCGCGTCGATTTCTTCCGGCATCAAGAGTTCACCGGTGAAGAGGTCGGCGGCGAACAGCTGGCCCGGCTTCACGCGGCCTTTCTTGACCACCTCTTCCGGCTTGTAGTCCCACACGCCGACTTCGGACGCGATGGTCAGGATGTTGTCGCGCGTCAGCACCCAGCGCGCCGGACGCAGGCCGTTGCGGTCCAACAGACAGGCGGCGTAGCGGCCGTCGGTCAGCACGATGCCGGCCGGGCCGTCCCACGGCTCCATGTGCATCGAGTTGTATTCGTAGAACGCGCGCAGGTCCTTGTCGGTCGAGTCGACGTTCTGCCAAGCCGGCGGCACCAACAGGCGCAACGCGCGGAACAGCGGCACGCCGCCCATCAACAGGCCTTCAAGCATGTTGTCGAGCGACATCGAGTCGGAACCGTCGGTCTGGACGATCGGGCGCACGTCATCCATCTCGAGCAGCGGCGAGGCCATGATCTGCTCGCGCGCGCGCGCCCAGCTGCGGTTGCCCTGCACGGTGTTGATCTCGCCGTTGTGCGCGAGGAAACGGAAGGGCTGCGCCAGACGCCACTGCGGCCAGGTGTTGGTCGAGAAGCGCTGGTGGAACACGGCGAGGCTCGACTCGAAGCGCGGGTCTTTGAGGTCGAGGAAGAAGTGTTCGAGGTTGTCCGGCGTCACCAGACCCTTGTACGACAGCGTGTGGGTGTTCAGCGTCGGCAGGTAGAAATAGTTGTCTTCACCCTTGTTCGCCTTTTCGGCGCCGCGGCGGCCCTGGTACAGGCGACGCTGGAAGGTGGTCTCGTCCATGCCGAACGGGCAGTTGACGAACACCTGGCTGAACGCCGGCAGCGACTTGAGCGCGGCTTCGCCACAGACCGACACGTCGGTCGGCACGCTACGGAAACCGGCGACTTCGAGGCCCTGCGCTTCGAGGTGTTCTTTCAGGCGGCGCAGCGAGCGCTGGCCGGTCCCCTCTTCGGGGTGCGAGAATACCAGGCCCGCGGCGTAGATCGCCTTCAGGGTGATGCCCGCCTCGGCGGCGACTTCACGCAGGAAGCCGTCCGGCTTGCGGAACAGCAAACCACAGCCGTCGCCCGATTTGCCGTCCGCCGCCACCGCGCCGCGGTGGGTCAATTTGGCGAGCGAGGAAATCGCGGTGCTGACGAGCCAGTGGCTGGGTTTGTCGTCCAGCTGGGCGATCAAACCGAAGCCGCAGCTGTCCTGTTCGAAGTCCGGGCTGTACAGGGTCCCCTGCAACCAGCGCTGTCTGTCCATACCAATTACCTACTTATAATGTGAAACGAATGTTTCGATTTTAAGGGCAAGGCGAGCACCCCCGCAACCGCTTTTTGGACGGTTGTTTTTCCCTTAAAAATCAATTACTTGCAACAATTCCGGCGATCATTTCCGGACCCGTTTTCGGTCTATTTTGAAAGTTTTTTTCTATTTATGTGACGCACATATTCATAAACACGACTGAACCGGTTATTTTTTAGGCAAATGTGTTCGAAGTCAAACATTTAGCGTGAAATGACAACGCCATCCCCCTCCCCCGCTTCGTTTGAATTCGTCAGACAACTCGCCGACCAGGCCTTCGCGCGCTCGGCCGGCGCGCCGCTCGTCGAGGGCAACGCCGTCACGCCGCTGTTCGACTGCACCGACAACTTCCCCGCCTGGGCGGAAGCGATCGCCGGCGCGACCGACTGCGTCTACATCGAGATGTACATCTTCGCCGCCGACGCCTACGGCACGCGCATCCGCGACCTGTTGGCCGAGCGCGCGAAGGCCGGCGTGCGCGTCTGCCTCTTGTACGACTGGCTCGGTTGCTGGAAGGAACACTACCGCGGCTTCTTCAAGCCCATCGCCGCCGCCGGCGGCGAGATTCGCGCGTACAACCCGCCGGCGATGGGCGACGCGACCAGCCTGCTCGGCCGCAACCACCGCAAGCTGATCGTCGTCGACGGCCGCGTCGCCTTCATCGGCGGGCTGTGCATCTCGAGCCACTGGGAGGGCGATTCTGAGCGCAATCTCGCGCCGTGGCGCGACACCGGACTGAAACTCGAAGGGCCGATCGTGCGCGACGCCTTGCTTGCATTCGCCGACAGCTGGGCCAGCACCGGCGCGCCCTTGCCGGCCGACGCGTTGCCGGCGACGCCGCCGCCGGCGGGCGAAGTCGAGGCGCGGCTGATCGCGACGACGCCCGACACCGCCTACATGATGCGTCTGGACCTGCTCATCGCGAGCTTCGCGCGGCGCACGCTGTGGCTGTCGGACGCCTACTTCATGGCCAGCGGCCTCTATATGACCGCGCTCAAGCACGCGGCGCAGGACGGCGTCGACGTGCGCCTCTTGGTGCCGCGCTCCTCCGACATCGGCTGGATCGCGACGGTGTCGCGCACGCTGTACCGCCCGCTGCTGCAGGCCGGCGTGCGCGTGTACGAGTGGGACGGGCCGATGATGCACGGCAAGACGGCGGTCGCCGACGGGCGCTGGGCGCGCGTCGGATCGACCAACCTCAACTACTCGAGCTGGTTCTCCAACCGCGAGGTCGACGTCGCGATCGAGGACACCAGGCTCGCCGGGGGCCTGGCCGAACGCTTCCTGAAGGACCTGGAAAACTCGACCGAGATCGTGCTCGCCGGCCGGAAGCCACGGCCGGTGATGGTCAAACCGAGGCGACGCGCGAAGCCGACGCTGCTGTCGCCGTCGCTCGTGCCGCGCGAACGCGCCGCGGCGGTACGCCAGGCGGCGCGGATCGGCGACGCCTTCGGCGCGGTGGTGCGCGGCACGCGCCTCGTCGACGCCAGCGAGGCGGCGGCCTTCCTCACCATCGGCCTGTTCTTCGTCGCGCTGGCGCTGTTGACCGCGCTCTTTCCGTATCTGGTCGCCGCGCCGGTCGCGCTGCTGTCGCTGCTGTCGGGTGGCGCGATCACGCTCAAGGCGGTCAACCTCTACCGCGCGCGACGCCGCCGCAAGTTGGCCGAGGCGGCGGCCCTCACCGCCGCCTCACCCGCGCCTCCCGACGACGCACCGCCGGCGCAATGAGTCGTGCACAATCCGCGTCCAACAGCGCCATCGCCATAGAAAAAGCTTGGCCGAGCCCCGCAACAAGGCTCGGCCAACCCTTTTGACGCCTATGGCTTCAGGCGAGCGCCTGCTCAAGATCGGCGAGCAGGTCGTCGATGTCCTCGATGCCGAGCGACAGCCGCAGCAGCCCTTCGCGTATCCCCAGCTCGCGTTTCCTCAACGGCGGCAGCGAGCCGTGCGACATCGTCGCCGAATGGTTGACCAGCGACTCGACGCCGCCGAGCGACTCGGCCAGTGCGAACAGCTGCAGCCTCTCGGCGACGCGACTCGCCGCCTCGCGGCTGTCGTCCTTCAGATAGAACGACACGATGCCGCCGAAGCGCCGCTGCTGGCGTTTCGCCAGTGCGTGCTGCGGATGGTCGGGCAGCCCCGGGAAGAACACCTTCTCGACGGAAGGTTGGCCGAGCAGGAAGTCGGCGACGCGCTCGGCGTTGTCGCAGTGGCGTTCCATCCTCAGCACCAAGGTCTTGATGCCGCGCAGCACGAGAAAGCAGTCCTGCGGCCCCGGCACCGCGCCGGCCGAGATCTGCACCAGCCGGATGTCGCGGAACAAGGCCTCGTCGTTGACCGCGACCAGCCCCAGCAGCACGTCCGAGTGGCCGCCGAGGTACTTGGTCGCCGAATGGACGACGACGTCGGCCCCCAGGTCGAGCGGGTTCTGCAGATAGGGCGTCGCGAAGGTGTTGTCTACCGCGACTTTCACGCCACGCGCGCGCGCGATCGCAGACAGCGCTTCGATGTCAACCAGGTTCAGCAGCGGGTTCGACGGCGACTCGAGCCACAGCAGCTTCACCGTCTCGTCAAGAAGCCCGGTCAGACTGGCCGGGTCGGACAGGTCGGCGAACACGACGTTGACACCCGTTGGCTGCATCACGCGCGTCAAGAGCCGGTAGGCGCCGCCGTAGCAGTCGGCGAGCGCGACCACCGTGTCGCCCGGTTTCAGCGTCGCGCGCAGCACCGCGTCGATCGCCGCCATGCCGCTCGAAAAGGCCAGACCGTGGCGCGCGTTCTCCAGCCCGGCGAGGCAATCCTCGAGCGCGGCGTGCGTCGGCGTGCCGCCGCGCGCGTAGGTGAAAGGCAGCTCCTCGCCGACGTGGTCGAAGGCGAACACCGTGGTCTGGTACACCGGCGGCATCACCGCGCGCTGGTGATCCTTAGGGTCGTGGCCGAGATGGATGGCTTTGGTCGCGAATTTCATGGAATGGACTCGGCAGAAAACTGTCTCACAGGGTAGCGGGACCGGGCTGGACGCGGCAAGGCGACGGGAAAGACGTCGTGTTGTCGTAAAACTGCGACGCTTTTTTGCGGGCCACGCCAGGCAAAAACGCCCGTAACACGGGCACTTAGCCCGGCAAACCCGCACCGGCGCAGCATCGGCGGGCACAAGAACGCAAAAGCGACAACTTTCTCGTTTAAGATACGCCCCTTTCCGGGTGACTTGGGGCCAGACCTGAGCCCGCGCCGACGCGGCGCGCTAGCTCAAAAACCCCAGGGCCGGCTGACGAGACGGTTGCCGAAAGCAGCTCACACGCACCGCGGCGCAAAGCGCCCTTTTTTTCAGCGCCCTCAGGACGGCGAGGACATTCGTCCAACCCGCACCGCCAGCGCAGTTTGCTTTTTCAGGAAACTGGCATGCGATTTTACTTCCCCCTCGTCATCATCGACGAAGACTTCCGTTCCGAGAACACCAGCGGATCCGGCATCCGCGAGCTGGCGGCCGCCATCGAGGCCGAAGGCATGAGCGTGGTCGGCTACACGAGTTACGGCGACCTGACCTCCTTCGCCCAGCAGCAGAGCCGCGCCGCCGGCTTCATCCTGTCGATCGACGACGAGGAATTCGGCGCCGGCTCGCCCGAGGAAACGCTCGAGGCGCTGACCCACCTGCGCAGCTTCGTCAACCGCATCCGCAGCCGCAACCCGGACATCCCCCTTTACATGTACGGCGAGACGCGCACCGCGCGCCACATCCCTAACGACATCCTGCGCGAGCTGCACGGCTTCATCCACATGCACGAGGACACGCCGGAGTTCGTCGCGCGCCATATCATCCGCGAGGCGAAATCCTACCTCGACACCTTGGCGCCGCCGTTCTTCCGCGCGCTGGTCGACTACGCTTACGACGGTTCGTACTCGTGGCACTGCCCGGGCCACTCGGGCGGCGTCGCCTTCCTGAAGTCGCCGGTCGGCCAGATGTTCCACCAGTTCTTCGGCGAGAACATGCTGCGTGCCGACGTGTGCAACGCGGTCGACGAGCTCGGCCAACTCCTGGACCACACCGGCCCGGTCGCCGCGAGCGAGCGCAACGCCGCGCGCATCTTCCAGGCCGACCACCTGTTCTTCGTCACCAACGGCACGTCGACCAGCAACAAGATCGTCTGGCACTCGACGGTCGCCGCCGGCGACATCGTGCTGGTCGACCGCAACTGCCACAAGTCGAACCTGCACGCGATCATGATGACCGGCGCGGTGCCGGTGTTCCTAATGCCGACGCGCAACCACTACGGCATCATCGGCCCGATCCCGAAATCCGAGTTCGAGCCGGAAACGATCAAACAGAAGATCCTCGCCAACCCGTTCGCGCGCGAGATCCTCGAGAAGAACCCGGGCGTCAAACCGCGCATCCTGACCATTACCCAATCCACGTATGACGGCATCCTGTACAACGTCGAGGAGATCAAGCGCATGCTCGACGGCGAGGTCGACACGCTGCACTTCGACGAAGCGTGGCTGCCGCACGCGACCTTCCACGAGTTCTACAAGGACTTCCACGCGATCGGCGACAACCGTCCGCGCTGCGAGGAGTCGATGATCTTCTCGACGCAGTCGACGCACAAGCTGCTGGCCGGTTTGAGCCAGGCGTCGCAGATCCTGGTGCAGGACCCGCAGAGCCGCCAGCTCGACCGCGACGGCTTCAACGAAGCCTATTTGATGCACACGTCGACCAGCCCGCAGTACGCGATCATCGCGTCGTGCGACGTCGCCGCGGCGATGATGGAGCAGCCGGGCGGTCACGCGCTGGTCGAGGAGTCGCTGGTCGAGGCGCTCGACTTCCGCCGCGCGATGCGCAAGGTCGATGAGGAATACGGCGACGACTGGTGGTTCCGCGTCTGGGGCCCGGAAGCGCTGTCCGACGAGGGCGTGTGCGAGCAGCCGGACTGGACGCTGAAGGCCGGCGAATCGTGGCACGACTTCGGCAACATCGAAGACGGCTTCAACATGCTCGACCCGATCAAGGCGACGCTGTTGACGCCGGGCCTGAACGTCGACGGCAGCTTCGAGGAGATGGGCATCCCGGCCGCGATCGTCACCAAGTACCTGACCGAGCACGGCGTGGTGGTCGAGAAGACCGGCCTGTACTCGTTCTTCATCATGTTCACCATCGGCATCACCAAGGGCCGCTGGAACACGCTGATCTCGCTGTTGCAGCAGTTCAAGGACGACTACGACAAGAACCAGCCGATGTGGCGCATCATGCCGGAGTTCGTCGCCAAGCATCCGGAGTACGAGCGCGTCGGCCTGCGCGAGCTGTGCCAGAAGATCCACAACCTGTACCGCGAGCACGACATCGCGCGCCTGACGACCGAGATCTACCTGTCGGGCATGGAGCCGGTGATGAAGCCGTCCGACGCGTTCGCCAAGATGGCGCACCGCGAGATCGACCGCGTGCCGGTCGACGAGCTCGAGGGCCGCGTCACCGCGGTGCTGTTGACGCCGTACCCGCCGGGCATCCCGCTGTTGATCCCGGGCGAGCGCTTCAACAAGACCATCGTCGACTACCTGCGCTTCGCGCAGGACTTCAACCGCCGCCTGCCGGGCTTCGAGACCGACGTGCACGGCCTGGTCGCGCAGGAGAAGGACGGCAACAAGGTCTACTGCGTCGACTGCGTACGCCAGTAAGTTCTTTGAACTGCCATCAAGACGCCCCACTCCCGGGGCGTTTTTGTTTTCAGCCCCCGACGTTGGCCGAGCCTACCAGCGGTAATCGCGTTCGTAGTGAGCACGCCACAAGCCGCATCACACAACGCCATGTTCTGACGATTCATTTGAAATAAATGACGGCAAGGCGCAAGCAGGTTTTTTCTTGCCCTCGGGCGTGCAATGCTGAATGCATCTTCACCGAGCGGAGAATGTAGATGGAGGAGTTCAAGGAACGGTTGAAAAAGCACACCAACCACGTGCACAGCGTCGGCAGTCACTGCGTGACCGAGGAAACCACCAAGCAAGCACTCATCTTACCGCTGCTGGATATCCTCGGTTTCAGCCCCTACGACCCAACCCGCGTCAAAGCCGAATATCACGCCGATTTCCTGGGGGTGAAAACTTCCGAGCGCGTGGACTACGCGCTGTTCTGCGATGGCATTCCCGTCATGTTCATCGAGGCCAAGGCCCACGCCGAACGCCTCAACAACCACGCCCCACAGCTCTCGCGTTATTTCAACTCGTCGCCGGGCGTGGCGGTCGCCGCGATTACCAATGGACGCGAATGGCGCTTCTTCACCGACCTCGTCAACAAGAATGTCATGGATGGCGAACCCTTTCTGACGGTCGATTTCGAGCAGCCGGTCGACGAGCCGCTCTCCCAGCTCTACCGCTTCCGTTTCGACCAATTCAAGCCCGATACCGTGCGCAGCATTGCCGAGGAGAGCGTCTACCTTGCCGCGCTCAAAGCCGCTCTCGGCGCATGCTTGCGCGACATCGACGCCGATTTTGTCCGCTTCTTGGCCACCCGGGCCAATATTCAGCGCACCTTCACTACCAAGTTCCTCGACGGCCTTGCACCGATCGCCCGCAAGGCCGTCGAACTGACCATCAGCGACATGGTCGTGAGCGGTCTGTCGGTCAAGCCGGCAGAGCCGACGATGGAGATCGCACCTATCCCTATCGCTTCCGCGCCAGCAGAGCCCAGCGGGGACGTGATCAAGCCGGACAACGACCGCATCGTTACCACCGCAATCGAAAAGCAACTGTTCAGCGTCTGCCAGACGGCGCTGGGCGATGAGGTCGACATCCAGCCTAAGGATACCGAGAGCTATTTCAGCATCCTCTACCAAGGCAAGACCAACCGCTGGCTGTTGCGTTACTGGGGTGACAAAAAACGTCCCGTCGCCGAATTCGGCTTCGACCTCAGCGAACAGCACCGGCAGGTACTGGAACACGCGGGCCTCGAACTCGCCAAAGGCAACGCGGTTTACCTGCCGACCCCGCTGGATATCCTGAGGGCGGCAGGGACGCTGCGAGATGCGTTGGCCTTCTGCATCGACGACCGTAATTTTGCCAAACCGCGTAAAGAGGAAACGTCGGCGGGGTGGCCCAGCATGCGGCTACGCATTCACCACTACCACATGGTGGGAGATACCGCTCGCTGACAATAAGAACGCCCCGCTTTCCATGGTACGGAAGCGGGGCGTTCTTCAAACAGGCATGCTTGTATTGCGGCGGCGGATAAAGAGCAGATTCGTTTAACGGAAACGGCATGACTTGCCAGCGCTGGCATTCTTCATCTGAACAAGGTTGGCCGAGCCCGGCTGACCTTCAAAACAAACGCCCCCGCAATGCGGGGCGTTTCTCATCGGGGTGCACCACTCAGCGCCGGTGCGCTTCCTCAAGTTTGATCTCGACCCGCCTTTGCACGCGCTCGAAACTCGCCGACAGCGCCCAGTAGACCGCGGCGGCGGCCAGATACAGCGGCAGCGGCTGGAAGGTCTGTGCGATGACCTCTTTCGTCGCCAGCATCAGCTCGGTGACGGTGATCACCGACACGAGCGACGTGTCCTTGATCAGTGAGATCAGGCTGTTCGACAGGCTAGGCACCGCCAGGCGCAGTGCCTGCGGAGCGACGATGTAGCGCATGCTCTGCCACCAGCTGAAGCCGAGCGACAGACCGGCGTCCCACTGCCCCCTCGCGACGCCGGCGATCGCGCCGCGCATGCTTTCCGACAGGTAGGCGGCGACGTTCAGCGTCAACGCGAGGATGCCGGCGGTCACGGGTTCGAACTCGATGCCGACGCTGGGCAGGCCGTAGTAGATGACGAAGATCTGCACCAGGAGCGGCGTGCCGCGCATCGCGCTGACGTAGAAGGCGGCCAGTTGCGCGAGCACCGGCACGCGCGCGACGCGCACGAGCGCGACGATGAAGCCGAGCAAGAGGCCCAAGACCATCGAGCTCACCGCGAACAACAGCGTATAGCCGGCCCCCTTGAGCAGCACCGGCCCGGCGGTTTCAAACAGTTCCCACCAATTCATCTTGTCTTTCCGAATGCAAACGCCCCCGGGTGGGCCCCGAGGGCGTGAAGGGCGCGGCCGTCAGCCGCCGCGCCTTGAGGTTGGCCGAGGGCACTTATTTTGCGCCGGGAGCCTTGGACACATCAATGCCGAACCACTTCACCGAGATCTTCTTGAAGCTGCCGTCGGCCTGCATCGCTCCGATCGCCTTGTCGACCGCCGCCTTGAACTTCGGGTTGCCACGGGCGAACGGCACGCCCATCTGCGTGATGCCGCCGACCGGCGCGCCGGCCTTCACCGGCAGCTTCGATTCCTTGATCGAGAACGGGACCATCAGGTTGTCGTTGAGCGCGGCGTCGAGGCGTCCGGTCGCCAGGTCCTGCAGGTATTCCGGCGCGCCCGGGTAGGTCTTCACCTCGATGCCCGGCACCGCCTTGGCCATGTCGGCGTAGTTGCTGCCCTGGCCGACGCCGAGTTTCTTGCCCTTCAGGTCTTCCAGGCTCTTGAAGCTGCGCGTCTCGTTCTTGCGGACGATCAGCTGCGCGCTCGACACGGTGTAGGGCACCGAGAAGTCGAACACTTCCTTGCGCTTGTCGGTGATCGACACCTGGTTCAGCACCACATCGAACTTGCCGGCCTGAAGGCCAGCCAACAGCCCGCTCCACTCGCCGGTGACGAATTCAGGCTTCAGCTTCAGGCGCTGCGCGAGTGCCTTGCCGAAGTCGACCTCGAAGCCGGCCAGCTGCTGGTTCTTGTCCTTGAAGTTGAACGGCGGATAGGTGCCTTCGAGCGCGATCTTCAAGGTGCCACGGCTTTTGGCCGTGTCGAGCAGGTCGGCGGCGATCGCGTGGGTGGATACGGCCAGCGCGGCGAGCAATACCAGGGATTTTTTCATAGGGCGGGAACCTCGATAGATTGGGTTTGACAGCAGGGGTATTCGCCGGATGATGCATGGCCCTCCCTGTCATGCCAGCTTCGCACGCAATTCGCCGCGCAGCCTCTGCCAGGAGACTTTAAGAAACACGGATAGGAACGCGAAGAACAAGCCCGCGATCCCCGAAAGCGCCAGTATCTTCGCCGCCTTGGGCGAAGACTTCTCAGAAGACACGGTGGCGTAGCTGGCCACCCCGAAATCCGTCTTCAGCGAGGCGCGGATCAGCGCGATGTCGCCGTCCAGCAGCCGGAGCGACTCCTGGTAGAAAAACAGCCGCCGCCATAACTGTTCCTTCACACCGCCCCCCTGGAGCGCCGCGGTATTCGACAGGACGGCAGAGCTCATATTCCCTTCATCCTTTTCCGACGACCTCGTCTCCAGCAGCGCCAGCAAAGCGGCCTCCTGCCGAAGCACGGCGCGCTTATCTTCTGGAATGTCCTGCGCGGACACACGCAGCGCGCTTTCCGCCTGCGAGAGCTTATTGACGGTCAGACGGCGGCGGATTTCCAGCTGGCGAAGCAGCTTCCCTTCGGGGGTCACGCCCGCCTCTAGCAATTGCTCCCGCCCAGCCTCGGCAACGGCGTTGGCAAGCCCCGCTGCGGCTTTGGGATCCACGCTGTCCACGGACACCTGCACCATCCCATCGCGGGTGGCGGACACGGCAAGCGCTCCCTTCAACGCGGCTCGCCTGGCGTCTTCGGCACCACGCACGCCGTACGACGCCATCAAGGCCTGGTTACTGGCGAGCTTGTCCACGACGTCGTCGCTTTTGACGACGTTGGCAGCCGCAGCCCCCGCTGCCTGCGAGGGAAGCAGCAAGGTCGCGGAAGCCGTGTAACGAACGGGGAGGATTTGCACCACCATGAAGGCCAGCGCTACGGCAGCAAGCGGAAAGCCCACGAGCCAGTAACGGTGACGCCAACACAAGATCAACAGGTCGGCCAGATCAAGCTCTTCTTCTTTGGACTGAGGCGGGTAATTTGCGGCCATTTTCCCTCTCGGCGATTTAAAAACTGTGCGAGGCTGATGCCGTCGAACATTGAAGTTGGCTATCCGGCAGAGCACAGACGGCCTGTCAGGATGCCTACCCTAGCCGCGCGAGGCTGGCGGGCGTCACCTTAGCAAGAGCTCACGGCCTTGCCAAGTGGGTAGCGTCGCCGTCATGCTCCCTTCATCGCACGAGCGGTCCGCGCCTCACCTCGCCGATCTGGATCACCGGCTCGATGTCGGTGTAGTTCGGGATGTCGCCCATGATCTCGGCGACGTGAGGCGCGAACGCCGTCTGGAAGGCGTCGACCGAGTCGAACGTCAGATGACAGGTAACGATGAAGGCCGGCGTCGTGCCGGGGGCGACGCCCAGGATGCCGACCTCCACCGACGCCTCGCGGCAGGCCTCGCCAAAACGCGCCTCGACCATCGGCATATGTTGGCCGAGGTAGTAGTCCAGGTCGAACTTCTTGTCTGCCTGGTTCGGGTAGAACACGCTGACCTTGATCATGCCGCCTAGCTCCTCGATGTCATCACGCGCCGCGCGGGCGCAACGCTTCCATATTAGTCGCAGATTGCGCGCTGACATCGGCCTTACCGCATGGAAACTTCAGCCGAATAAAACCGGCAGCGATATAGAAATCGATAATTTCATGGAATGATGGCGACTCCGTAAGATGCAATCGACATGACGGCACAAGCCGCCGACGCCCGCATCGCTTTCGCCTACGTCGTCGGCGTCGCCGAGCTGACCTTCGTCGCGACGCAGGTGAACAAGCGCGAGCAGGTCTACCCGCTGGAGATCCTCGCCTTCATCGCGCGGCTCTATCTGCTGCTGTGCGGCACGCTCGAAGCGCTCGGGTGTTACAGCGAACGGCGCTGGGCGACGCCGGGGCGCTGAGGCTCGGCCAACCTTGGATGCCCGATAAAAAAACGCCGCCCCGTGGGGCGGCGTTTTTCTCGTCGACAAGACCGATCAGACGTTGAACAGGAAGTTCATCACGTCGCCATCCTTGACGACGTATTCCTTGCCTTCCGAGCGCATCTTGCCGGCTTCCTTGGCCTTGGCCTCGCCGCCGCAGGCGATGAAGTCGTCGAAGGCGATGGTCTGTGCACGGATGAAGCCGCGTTCGAAGTCGGTGTGGATCACGCCGGCCGCCTGCGGTGCGGTGTCGCCGACGTGGATGGTCCACGCGCGCACTTCCTTCACGCCTGCGGTGAAGTAGGTCTGCAGGCCCAAGAGCTTGTAGCCGGCGCGGATCAGGCGGTTCAGGCCCGGTTCATCGAGGCCCATCTCGGACAGGAACTCGGCCTTGTCGGCGTCGTCGAGTTCGACGATTTCCGACTCGATCGCAGCGCACAGCGCGACGACCGGCGCGCCTTCCTTGTCGCCCAGCGCCTTCAAGTGGTCGAGGTAGGGGTTGTTCTCGAAGCCGTCGTCGGCGACGTTGGCGACGTACATCGCCGGCTTGATCGTCAACAGGCAGATCGGCTTCAGGAGCGCGACGTCGTCTTCATCGAGGCCGAGCGAGCGCGCCGGCAGGCCCTGGTCGAGGTGCGCTCGCACCTTCTCGAGCAACGCGACGAGGCGCATCGCGTCCTTGTCGCCCGACTTGGCCTTCTTGCCGTCGCGCTGGATCGCCTTTTCCACCGTCGCGAGATCGGCCAGCGCGAGTTCGGTGACGATGGTCTCGATGTCGGCGACCGGGTCGACCTTGCCGGCGACGTGCACGACGTTGTCGTCGTCGAAGCAGCGCACGACGTTCACGATGGCATCGGTCTCGCGGATGTTGGCGAGGAACTGGTTGCCGAGGCCCTCGCCCTTGGACGCGCCCGCCACCAGGCCGGCGATGTCGACGAATTCGACGATGGCCGGCTGCACCTTCTGCGGGTTGACGATCTGCGACAGCGCGTCGAGGCGCGGGTCGGGCACTTCGACGATGCCGACGTTCGGCTCGATGGTGCAGAACGGATAATTGGCGGCTTCGATGCCGGCACGGGTCAGCGCATTGAACAGGGTCGACTTGCCGACGTTCGGCAGGCCGACGATGCCGCATTTGAGGCTCATGGGAATCCTTTGTCGAGACGCCCCCGGCGGGGGCGGCGCACGAAAAACCGTTATTTTAGCATCACTTAGCAAGACGGTCCGCCGTCGCGGCGACACGAGAGGCGCCGGCGTGGCAATGCCGGCGGGACAACGCAGGGGAAAGCCGACGTCGGGGAAAGGCTGGCTCGGGATGGCCCCGGTCTGCCGCCGCTCGGGCGGACGTTTCGCTCACGGCCGGTCCGTTCTCGATCCCCGCCTCACCAGAAATTCGATTTGAGTAAACCGATCAGCGCGCGGTGTGCAGCGCCTTCATGGCCGCCGGGAAGTCGCCGGCGAGCGCCGTCGGCAGCGCCTTGAGCGCGTCGGCGATCGCGTCGTCGATCTGTGTCTGCTCCTCGCTGCGCGCCTTCTTCAGCACGAAGTTGGCGACCTCGTTGCGGTCGCCCGGGTGGCCGATGCCGATCCGCAAGCGCCAGAAGTTCGGCCCGCCGCACTTGGCGACGATGTCTTTCAGGCCGTTGTGGCCGCCGTGGCCGCCGCCCTGCTTGAAGCGCGCGATGCCGGGCGCAAGGTCGAGTTCGTCGTGGACGACCAGCGTCGACTCGATCGGGATCTTGTAGAAACGCGCCAGCGCGCCGACCGACTGGCCGGACAGGTTCATATAGGTCGCCGGCTTCAACAGCCACAGTTCGCCGCCTGCCGGGTGCGTCGCGCGCGCGACCTCGCCGAAGAACTTGGCGTCTGGCGAGAGGCGCGCCTTCAGCTGCCACGCCAGTTCGTCGACCAGCCAGAAACCGGCGTTGTGACGGGTCTTTTCGTATTCGGGGCCTGGATTGCCGAGCCCGACCACCAGGCGGATCTCGCTCATTCTTCTTCCCTCTTCAATGCAAAAGGCCCGCTGCGAGCCGAGAGGGTTCGCAGCGGGCCCGGTTTCCGGGAAACCCGGAATTACTCGGCAGCGGCTTCGGCGGAAGCTTTGCCCGAAATGTTGGCCACGGTCGCGTTCTCGCCGCGGGCCAGGGCCACCAGCTCGACGCCTTCCGGCAGTTTCAGGTCGGACAGGTGAACCGACTGACCGGCTTGCGCTTCGGACAGGTCGATTTCGATGAACTTCGGCAGCTGACCCGGCAGGGCGCTGACTTCGACGCTGGTCACGACGTGCGACACTTTGCCGCTTTGCAGCTTCACGGCCGGCGACAGGTCGGCGTTCAGGAAGTGCAGCGGCACGTTCACGTTGATTTTTTCGTTCGCATCGATGCGCTGGAAGTCGATGTGCAGCACCAGCTGCTTGAACGGGTGCATCTGGTAGTCACGCACCAGCACCTGCTGCTTGTCGCCGTCGACGACGAGGTCCAGCACCGAGGCGTGGAAAGCTTCGTCTTTCAGCGCGTAGTACAGCGGGTTGTGCTCGAGCACGATGGCTTCGGCATCCTTGCCGGCACCGTAGACGACGGCCGGCAGTTTGCCAGCGCGGCGCAGGCGGCGGCTCGCACCCGTACCTTGTTCAACGCGCTTGGCGGCGATCAGTTCGTAGGACATGTGTAAAACTCCAAGTTTCTAATGAAGGCAGCACGGCCGCCGCGACCAGCGGCCGTACCGTTTACGGCAGGACGGAGCCTGTCGAAACCAGTTCCTCGTTGAAGAGGTAGGACACAGACTCTTCGTTGTTGATGCGACGCAGCGTCTCGGCGATCAGGCCGCCGATCGAGACGGCGCGGATGCGCGAGCAGGCGCGGGCCTGAGCCGACAGCGGGATGGTGTCGGTCACAACGACTTGGTCGATGTCGGAATTCTGAATGCGGTCGACCGCCTGGCCGGAGAATACCGGGTGGGTGGCGTAAGCATACACTCGCGCGGCGCCGCGCTCTTTCAGCGCGGAAGCGGCCTTGCACAGGGTGTTGGCGGTGTCGATCATGTCGTCGATGATCAGGCAGGTACGGCCCGATACGTCGCCGATGATGTTCATCACCTCGGCCACGTTGGCCTTGGGACGACGCTTGTCGATGATGGCCAGATCGGTGTTCAGCGCCTTGGCGGTGGCGCGCGCGCGCACCACGCCGCCGACATCCGGGCTGACGACGATCAGGTCTTCGAAGCGCTGGGCCATGATGTCCTTCAGCAGCACCGGCGTCGCGTAGACGTTGTCGACCGGCACGTCGAAGAAGCCCTGGATCTGGTCGGCGTGCAGATCGACGGTCAGCACGCGGTCGATGCCGGCGGTGGTCAGCATATTGGCCACCAGGCGCGCCGAGATCGGCACGCGCGCCGAACGCGGACGGCGGTCCTGGCGGGCGTAACCGAAGTAGGGAATCGCGGCGGTAATCCGGCCGGCCGAGGCACGCTTGAGCGCGTCGGCCATGGTCAGGATTTCCATCAGGTTGTCGTTGGTCGGGTTACAGGTCGACTGCAGGATGAACACGTCGCGACCGCGGACGTTCTCCAGGAGTTCCACCGCCACCTCGCCGTCGGAGAAGCGGCCGACGTCGGCGCGCCCCAGCGAAATGTCGAGGTGTTTGACCACGTTTTGCGCGAGGTCGGGGTTGGCCGTCCCGGTGAAGACCATCAGACTGTCGTAAGCCGCCATAACGATTGCCCTGGAAAAAACATAAGAAAAAAGCGTGTAAGGGGTGAGCTTACACGCTTTCTTGATTTATTGGCTGGGGAGGTAGGGATCGAACCTACGAATGCCGGAATCAAAATCCGGTGCCTTACCACTTGGCGACTCCCCAGTAAACCTGTCAGACCCTGTCGAACATCGGGTGGCTTGCCAGCCCCTTGGCCACAAACCCGTCGTATTTTTCCGACACGGTCCTGAATACTGTATTTGCTTGGTCTTGCGACTCGCACTCGAGAAACACGCAACTTCCGGAGCCGGTCATCAGCGCGGGGCCATATTTTGCTAGCTCCGACAATGCGCTGTCAACTTCTTTGAACTCCGCCAAAACGGCCGCTTGCAGGTCGTTTCGTCGTTGCTGCGTTGTTTCGAGGGTTCGCATTATGCTGGGCCGGCTATCGCGTGTCAACAGCGGCGACGAAAATATTTTGGCGGTCGGCACGTGAACGCCCGGATGCAGCACGACGTACCACGCTTCGGGCAGGTCGAGCTCGGTCAACGCCTCGCCGACGCCGGTCGCGAAAGCGTTGCGGCCGAACACGAAGACCGGCACGTCGGCACCGAGTTTCAGCCCCAGCTCCATCAGCCGTTCGCGCGAGAAACCCGCCCCCCACAAGCGATTCAATGCCAAGAGCACGGTGGCGGCGTCCGAACTGCCACCGCCGAGGCCGCCGCCCATCGGGATGCGCTTGGTGAGGCGGATACGCGCGCCCAGCTCGCTGCCGCTCGCGGCTTTCAGCGCCAGCGCCGCGCGTACGGTGAGGTCGGCCTCGGCGGGCACGCCCGGCGTCGGATTGACGAGCTCGATGATGCCGTCGTCGGTGGCGGCGATCTCGACCGTGTCGGCAAAGTCGATGAAGCGGAACACCGTCTCGAGCAGGTGGTAGCCGTCGGGGCGGCGGCCGACCACCTTGAGCATCAGGTTGAGCTTGGCCGGTGCAGGAAAGGCTTGGAAGTCGTACGTCATCAATCGGGTCCGGATGGCGCCGGATGGGTAAAGGTTGGCCGAGCCCTGCCCGGCGGGAAGTTTCACTGCCAGCGGTGCGTGACGAGCTTGATCGACAGCCCGTCGCGCGCGAGTTCGACGCGGCGCGGCACCGGGCCGCCGGCATCGTCGGCGATGAAGCGGATGCGCCAGCCCTCTTGCTCGATACCGTCGGCGGTCTTTTCGACCGGCACGCCCGGCGCGGCCAGGCCGCGGATCCACCACACCAGGTTCTCGAGCGGCAGCGGGTAGCCGAGCGCGTCGGCCGTCAGCGTCTCTACGTCGAGCGCGCGGCGCGTCTGGCCGTCGGCCTCGAGCGCGATGCCGGAATCGTCACGCGTCAGCCGTGCGACCGTGCTGCCGACCGGGGACAGGATGGACAGCTCGTCGCGCTCCGCGCGGTGCTGCCATTCGAAGTTGCCGTAATGCCCGCGGCCATCGGCGTTGACCGCGATGCGGCCGGCGGCGGCGAACGGCGTGTCCGCCGGACGCTGCGCGGTCGATTCGGGGCCGGGGACGAAGGGGCGCTCTGCCGTCGCGCACGCAGTCAGCGTCGCGACAAGAGCGAGCGCGGCCAGGCGGGGGACCAGGCTGAGGGATCGCATGTCAGGGCTGGAATCGTTTCAGCGTGTCTTTCAACACCGGATGATCGGGGGCGGCGGCGGCCGCCTTCTGCCACAGCGCGCGCGCCTCGTCACGTTGGCCGAGCTTCCACAGCACTTCGCCGAGATGGGCGGCGATCTCCGGGTCCGGCATCGCGTTCCAGGCGCGCTCCAGGTAGCCGCGCGCGGCCTTGAGCCGGCCCTGGTGGTAGAGCACCCAGCCCATGCTGTCGAGGATGGTCGCGTTTTCCGGATCGGCCTTCAACGCGCGCGCGATCAGCGCGTGCGCTTCCTTGTAGCGCTGCGTACGATTGGCCAGCAGATAACCGAGCGCGTTCTCGCCGACCGGGTCGCCCGGTTTTTCGATCAGGAAGGCGCGCAGGTCGCGCTCGGCGCCGGCATAGTTGCCGCGAATCTCGTGCACCAGCGCGCGTTCGTACAACAGCTCCGGCGTGTTCGGATAGCTCACGAGCGCCTTGTCGAGCACGCGCTCGGCCAGGTCGTTGCGCTTGTACTGGCGCGCCAGTTGCGACGCGCTTTGCGCGAGCGCGATCTTGTCGTTGCTCGACGCGTTGACCGCCTCGAGACGCGCTATCGCAGGGCCGATGAAGCCGGCCTCGGCGTCGATCGAGGCGAGGCGCAACTGCGCCTGCAGCTTGTGCTGGCCGCTGGCGACCGATTCGTACCAGCCGCGCGCGGCCGTCGCATCGCCGCGCTCCTCGGCCAGTTGGCCGAGCGTCAGCCTCAGGAAGTCGGCCTCCGGGTGGCCGCGTTTGAGCGCCTCGGACAGCAGCTTCTCGGCGTTCTGGGTGTCCTTGAGTTGGTAGTCCATCAGCCCGGCCGCGTACAAGAGGTCGGCGTTGTCCGGGTATGGCTTGAGCAGCTTGCCGAATTCGGCGCGCGCCTCGTCGTAGCGCTTGACCGACACCAAGAGGCGCGGGTAGGCCATCTTGAGGTCGATGCCGGCGGCGGGGCGGCGCGCGAGCTCCGCCTTCAGGAAGGCCAGCGAGGCGTCGACGTTGCCGCGGCGCAGGCGGTCGACCTGCCAGGCGACGGGCAGATCCCACTTCGGCGCGATCTTCGCGAGCTTGTCGAATTCGGCGTCGACGGTCGCCTGGTCGTCGACTTCGGCGGCGACGGTGATCAGCGCGAACCGCGCCTCGGGCAGCGCGGGGAAACGCTCGGCCAACTCGCGCACCAGCGCGAAGGTGCCGGGCTTGTCGGACTGGCGCGACGCGAGGCGGGCGAGCTGGACGAACACCGCCGGCGCGCGCGACGGGTCGCGCATCAGCACCTCCTCGATCAGCGGGCGGCTCTCGGCCAACCTGCCGGCGCGCAAGAGCACGATGAACAGCTGCTCGCGCGCGGCGTGCGATTCGGGGTCGAGCTTGACCCACAGCGTGAGCGCGTCGGCAGCGACCTTCACCTGGCCGGCGAACAGCGCCATTTCGGCGGCACGGCGCGCCAGGCGCGGGTCGTTGGTGCTTTGCGCGAGGTCGAGATAGGTTGCCGCGGCGCTGCCGACCTGGCCGCGCTGCGCGCCGATCTCGCTGGCGAGCACGCCGTAGAAGATGCTCGGCGTCAGCGCCAGCTTCGGCAGCTTGGCTTCGTTCTCGACGGTGTCGTCCTTGTCGTCGCCCTCCTTCACCGCGTCCTGCTGGGTGGCGGGCTTGGCCGCATCGGTCGGCGCAGGCGTCTTCAACTGGGCGCAGCCAGCCAGAAGCGCGATGAGTAGAATGGACAGCGGGCGGGACAGACGATTCATGTTCGAAGCCTTGGGCCTTGGCGCGTATTGTGCAACGCGAATAGACCCTAGAATATCACGCCCTTTCCTTCCATGCGGGTGACAAGCCCGCGAGCGCCATGCCCGAATTGCCCGAAGTCGAAACCACGAAGCGCGGCGTGTCGCCGACGCTGACCCGCGCGCGCGTCGACGCCGTCACCGTACGCTGCGCGGCCCTGCGCTGGCCGGTGCCGCCGGAGCTGGCCGCGACGCTCGAGGGCGCGACCGTGCTGTCGGTGACGCGGCGCGCCAAATACCTGCTGATCGGCTTCGCGCACGGCACGCTGATCGTGCACCTCGGGATGTCGGGCAGCCTGCGTTTCGTGCCGCCCGGCACGCCGCCCGAGAAGCATGACCACGTCGACCTCGTGCTGTCGCCCGTAGGCGCGATGCCGACCGTGCTGCGCTACCGCGATCCGCGGCGCTTCGGCGCGTGGCTGTGGCACGCCGGCGCGCCCGAGCATCATCCGCTGTTGACCAGGCTCGGCCCCGAGCCGCTGTCCGACGCGTTCAGCGGCGAGCATCTTTACAAGGTGACGCGCAACAAGAGCGTCGCGATCAAGCAGGCGCTGATGGACAACGCGCTGGTGGTCGGCGTCGGCAACATCTACGCGAACGAGGCGCTGTTCCACGCCGGCATCCGGCCGACGCGGCCGGCGAAAAGGCTGACGCGCGACGACTGCGCAAGGTTGGCCGAGACGATCAAGGCGGTGCTGGCACGCGCGATCGAGGCCGGCGGCAGCAGCTTGCGCGACTTCGTCGGCGCGGGCGGCGAGCCGGGCTACTTCCAGCAGACGTATTACGCGTACGGCCGCGCCGGCGAAGCATGCCGGCACTGCGGCGCGACGATCGAGGCGATCCGCCAGGGCCAGCGCAGCTCGTACTATTGCCCGCATTGTCAGCCGTGCTAGAGTGGCGCTGACCGTTTTGAAGCCCGATTGAGCATGTCTCCAGCCCTCCCCCGCCGAACTCCGTTTCCCACCCGTATCGCCCGGCTCGGCCGCGTCGTCTCGCACGCGCTGCGCGCGCTCGTGATCGTCGCAGGGCGCTTTCGCAACCTCGCATACGCCGAGCGCGCGGTGGTCAACCAGCGCTGGAGCCGCGGGCTGCTGAAGATTTTCGGGGTCGAGGTGAAGGTGCGCGGCACCGCGCCGGGCGTGTTCCCGGCCAACACGCTCTTGGTCGCCAACCACGTGTCGTGGCTCGACATCTTCGCGCTGAACAGCGTCACCGTGTCGCGCTTCGTCGCCAAGCGCGAGATCCTCTCCTGGCCGATCGCCGGCTGGCTGGTGAAGAACGCCGGCACGCTGTTCATCGACCGCAGCAAGCGTCGCGACGCGAGCCGCATCAACGAACAACTGGCGCGCGCGCTCGAGAACGGCGGCTGCATGGCGGTGTTCCCGGAGTCGACGACGTCGGACGGCACCGTGCTGTTGCCGTTCAAGGCGTCGCTGTTCGAGTCGGCCATATTGTCCCGCGGCATGGTGCAACCGGTGGCGCTACGCTACCTCGACGCGAACGGCGAACTGACGACCGCGCCGGCCTACGCCGGCGACACCAGCCTGTGGACCTGTATCGCCAACATCCTCGCCGAACCGTCGATGACGGTCGAACTGTCGTTTGGCACGCCGCTGCCGGCGACGGCGTTCGACAGCCGCTTCGCACTGAGCGAAGCGGCGCGCGAGCAGATCGGGGCCGCGCTTACGCGATCGTCCGATTTGCCCGGCACGGCAGAGAGAACGCCTGAAGATCTTCGAGCCGAAGCGCGGTAAGGCTGCCGCCCCACAGGCAGCCGGTGTCGATCGCCCACACGTCGTCGGTCAGCATCAGCCCCAGCGCCGACCAGTGACCGCAGACGATGGGCGTACCGGCACTCTTGCGGTTCGGCGCTTCGAACCACGGCACGAGGTTCGGTGGCGCGTCTTCCCTTTCCCCCTTGAACGTGAGATCGATCTCGCCGTCGCGCGTCACCATGCGCATCCGCGTCATCGCGTTGACGATGAGCCGCAACCGGTCCATGCCTCTCAAGTCTTCGCTCCAGCGCGTCGGCTTGTTGCCGTAGAGCCGCGACAGGAATTGCCTGTGATGCGGGCCGGACAATGCCGATTCGACTTCGGCGGCCAGCCGCATCGCCTTGGCGATGCTCCATTCGGGCAAGAGCCCGCCGTGCACCATCGCCGCGCCTTCGGTCGCGATCATCATCGGCTGGCAGCGCAGCCAGTCGAGCAGGAGCTTGCCGTCGGCGGCGTTGAGGATGTCGAGCAGCGTGTCGTCGGCGTGCGACTTGCCGAAGCCCTCGGCGACCGCCAACAGGTGCAGGTCGTGGTTGCCGAGCACCATCTCGACGCAGTCCTGGTGGCGGTAGACCCAGCGCAGGACTTCCAGTGACTCGGGGCCGCGGTTGACGAGGTCGCCGGTCAGCCACAGCGTGTCGCGCCCGGCCTGGAAGTCGATCTCGCGCAACAATTGCTGGAACGGGTCGTAGCAGCCCTGGATATCGCCGATCGCATAGGTGGCCATAGTGTTTGGATTCCTCTGAAAGGCAAAGCGCGTCCGATAGCCTTTGCTTTCGGCCATGATACTCGACCCGGCCGTCATTACGCTCGCACGCGTCCGCCCGGGGCCGGCCGGGCCACGGTGTTACAATGCACGCTCCCCCCGAATGACGCCTGACGATACCGCCATGTCCCTGCCGCAACTCAACCCCCCGCAGCGCGCGGCGATCCAGTATCTCGACGGCCCGCTCTTGGTGCTGGCCGGCGCCGGCAGCGGCAAGACGCGCGTCATCACGCAGAAGATCGCCCATCTGATCCGCGAAGGCGGCATGAACGCGCGCAACATCGCCGCGATCACCTTCACCAACAAGGCGGCGCGCGAGATGATGGAACGCGTCGGCAAGCTGTTGCCCGCGTCCGAGCTGCGCGGCCTGACCGTCTCGACCTTCCACTCGCTCGGCATGCAGATCCTGCGCCAGGAAGCGGCCCACCTCGGTTACAAGCCGCAGTTTTCCATCCTCGACGCCTACGACGCCGGCAAGATCGTCGCCGACCTGATCCAGACCACGAGCAAGGACGAGATCCGCAAGGTGCAGACGCAGATCTCGCTGTGGAAGAACGACTTTCGCGCGCCCGAGACCTGCCTGACCGAAGCCGAGAACGCGTTCGAACAGGTGTGCGCGCGTGCCTACCTGTCGTACCAGGACACTTTGCTCGCCTACCAGGCGGTCGACTTCGACGACCTGATCCGCCTGCCGGTGCAACTCTTCCGCAGCGACGACGCGGTGCTGTCCAAGTGGCAGGGCAAGCTGCGTTACCTGCTGATCGACGAGTACCAGGACACCAACACCTGCCAGTACCAGATGGTAAAACTGCTGGCCGGCGTGCGCGGCATGTTCACCGCCGTCGGCGACGACGACCAGTCGATCTACGCGTGGCGCGGCGCGAACATCGAGAACCTGCGGCTGTTGCAGGTCGACTTCCCCCGCCTCAAGATCATCAAGCTCGAACAGAACTACCGCTCGACCGCACGCATCCTGCGCGCCGCCAACTCGGTGATCGGCAACAACCCTAAGCTGTTCGAGAAGAAGCTGTGGAGCGAGCTGGGCTTAGGCGAACCGATCCACGTCGTGCAGTGCAAGGACGAGGAGCACGAGGCCGAAATCGTCGTGCAGCGCCTCCTGGCGCACAAGTTCGAAAGCCGCACGCGCTTCGCCGACTACGCGATCCTCTACCGCGGCAACTACCAGGCACGCATCTTCGAGCAGGTGCTGCGCAACAACAAGATCCCCTACCAGATGTCGGGCGGGCAGAGCTTCTTTGACAAGGCCGAGATCAAGGACGTGCTGTCCTACCTAAGGCTAATCACCAACCCCGATGACGACCCGGCCTTCATCCGCTCCTTGACGACGCCGAAGCGCGGCGTCGGCAACGTCTCGCTGGAAAAGCTCGGCGCCTACGCCGGGCAGCGCCAGAAGAGCCTGTTCGCCGCCGCGACCGAGGAAGGCTTCCGCGGGCAGATCCAGATAGCGCAGCACGAGGCGCTCGACGACTTCTGCCGGCTGATCGTCAACCTCGAATCGCGCGCGCGGCGCGAACCGGCGGGCGAACTGGTGCAGGAGCTGCTGAAATACATCGGCTACGAGACGTGGCTGCTCGACTCCGAAGACAGCCCGCGCGCCGCCGAGAGCAAGTGGAAGAACGTGCAGGAGCTGGTCGGCTGGCTCGCGAAGAAGGGCGAGGCCGACGGCAAGAACGTGATCGAGCTGGCGCAGACGATCGCGCTGATCACCATGCTCGAAGGCCGCGACGAGAGCGAGGTCGACGCGGTGAAGATGTCGACGCTGCACGCGAGCAAGGGCCTCGAATACCCGCACGTCTTCCTCGTCGGCTGCGAGGAAGGCATCCTGCCGCACAGCGAATCGGTCGACAACGGCATGATCGAGGAGGAACGACGGCTGATGTACGTCGGCATCACGCGCGCGCAACGCTCGCTGACGCTGACCCACTGCGTGAAGAGGAAGCGCGCCGGCGAATGGCAGTTCGTCGACCCGTCGCGCTTCATCGCCGAGATCGGCGCCGACGACGTGCGCCTGTTCGGCCGTCCCGGCGCCGAGCCCATCGTGTCCAAGAGCGAGGGCCGCGCGAAGCTGTCGTCGCTGCTGTCGTCGCTCGACGCGCTGAAGGGCAAGGGTGAGACGGGCTGAACACGCTCGGCCAACGTTGGCCGAGCCCCGCCCGCGGATTCGACGGGCATAAAAAGGCGCCTCCCTCGGGAGGCGCTTTTTTATGCCGACTGCGGCGCGGATTACTTGGCCGAATTGGCCAGGTAGGTCACGGCGGCCTTGAACTCGTCGTCGCTGCCGGTGAAGCCGCCCTTCGGCGGCATCGCGTTCAGGCCTTTCTTGGCATTATTGAACACGGCGTCGACGCCGTCCTTCAGGCGCGGCGCCCAGGCGGCCTTGTCGCCGAACTTCGGCGCGCCGGCGGCACCCGACGCGTGGCAGGCCACGCAGATGCTCTCGTAGATCTTCTTGCCGACGGTGTTCGGATCGGCTGCCGCGCCCTCGCCGCCCGCCGCGCCGCCGACGGCCGGCTCGGTGAACTTGGCGCCGGCCGAGTTGCCCATATAGGCGACCGCGCGCTTCACTTCGTCGTCGGACAGGTCGGGCGAACCGCCCTTGGCCGGCATCGCGTTGAGGCCCTCGAGCGCGTGCTTGGACAGCGTGTCGAAGCCCTGCGCGATGCGCGCGCCCCAGGCGCCGGCGTCGCCGAACTTCGGCGAACCGGCGAGGCCGGTGCCGTGACAGGAGATACACACGGCCGTGTACACCTGCTCGCCGCTACGCTGTCCCGGCGGCGCGTCGCTCGCGACCGAATCGCCGGCCGGCTTCAGGCGCGCGGCCACTGCTTCTTTGGTCATCACCTGCGCATCGATCTGGAAGCCGCTGGTCGCCAGCTTGGCCAAGAGATAAATGGCCACCGCCAGAAATACAATGATGCCGACTACCGCTTTCAAGGGCGCACCAGCCGCCTGGTTTTCGTTACTCATCTGAGAGCCTCGCCTGAGAATAGAACCGTAAATACATCAAAATGGGGCAAATTATACGGAAACGGGGCAGGCAAGGCAAAAGCCGCACGCTGGACGCGGTCATGCAAATTAGCGTATGATCTTTCCCGTTCTATCGCGCATCCGTAGCTCAGTTGGATAGAGTGTCAGTTTCCGAAACTGAAGGTCACAGGTTCGATCCCTGTCGGGTGCGCCAACAAATTCAAGGGCTTGCGTACATGAACGCAAGCCCTTTTCCGTCTCAGGGCCTCACGCCCCGACACACGCCCCGACAAGACCGGAAATTGATCGTTTACCAGACGGCCTTAAGGTGGGCCTTTGCTCTCGCCCGCCCCCTCACTGGATCTGGTTCGAATCAATGAAGCGCACCTCTCTCTGAGCACCTCGTAGCCGGCGGAGTGTCCCGCCGGCCGGTTAGCGCCAGTTATGCCAAAAAGTTCTATGGCGCCGGCTATTTCACGCGGCTCTACTCGGCCGGCGGCTGCATGGCGATGTTGCTCGCTTCACGCTTTGCGGCCGCCTGCTCGCGCGCCACCTCGGCCAATCTCGCCTCGGCCGCTACGCGCGCGGCGTGCTCGCGCCGCCAGTCGGCGTACTTCACCTGACGCGGCGCGGGCGTGATGGAGTCGGCAATCTGCTCGGCCATGCGCCGGTCCGCTTCCCGTCCTTCCACCGTCTTGTACTTCGCCAGCGCACCGGCGAGCGCGTAGGCCGTCAGTGCGATCCCGGCGACCGGCGGTTCGCCGGCGACGCCGTGCGTAGCCGCGATGAAGCGCAGCGCGTTGTCGGCGGCGGCGATCAGCGCGGCGTCGGGCTCGACCACCGGCGCCTCGAACGGCAGCCGCGTCGCATGCGGCAACGGCTCGCCTTCGATCGCGGCCCACACCTGGTCCAGCACCGCCTGTGGCGCGTCCAGTGCGCCGAGCACCTGGTACAGCTCGCAGACCAGCGTCTCGAAGTCCGGCACGGTCGGCGGCTCGACCTCGTCGCTGCGCCGGTCAGCCAGCGTGGCGAGCGCGGCGGCCCACGCGCACCATGCGTCGTGGACGGCGTTGTCCAGATAACCGCCGAGCGCGCACCGGTCGAGCCCATGCAACCCCATATGCTCGTTCGCCCATGCCTCGAACGCGTCGCGCCTTTTCTGTTCGCTCAAAGTGTCTCCAAATCATTCACCGGTTCGGCTTCTTCGCTGGCGCCGCGCCTCGGCGTCGGATAGATAGGGCAGCAGCACGGCGGCGTGCTCGCGCAGCAGCTTGATGTTGCTCGGCATCGGCACCGAGGTATCGAACATCATCAGTCTGCGCGTGAAACCCCGCCATTCATGGCGGGGAGGTAGAGCGCCGACGCCCCAGGCGTCGAGGCGGTGGCCGTTGCCTGCTCACGCATTCCTTTCTCGAACGGCCGGTTGATGACAGTAGCCATAGCCGTCGGCCCGCTGGATCAGCGAGCAGTGGCGGTGGCTGATGTCTTGAACAACGCCTGCTGGGGTCTGGATGTTGAAGCTGCCTCTGCTTCTGACGGCGACCCGGCCCACATGGGTGCCGACATTCTTGCCGCTCGGCACGATGGCTCGCACCCGATCGCCAGTCTGGAAACCGAAGTGGCGTTTCTGCCGGGTCAGGTAGCCGCGCGGGAAGCCGTACTTGTCCAGTAGGGTGCGCTGGTAGCTACCGCGCCCACAGGCTTTTATCGCCAGTACCGGGCGCTGCCACCGGCCGACAGCATCGACCTGGCCGACACACAACGCATCGAGGCAGTGCGTCTTGGGAATGTGGTGAAGGTGGCGGTTGTACTTGGTCCGGCCGCCGCTGCTGGCTTCGACCGGCAGGCCAGTGGCGGCCAAGACCCGGTACAAGGCGCGGCGCGTGCTGTTCACTGCGGCGGCGTCGCGCAACGGGGCCGTGGCCTGCACCAGAATCCTGGCCAGCCGCTGCGGGGCGTGGGCCAGAAAGTCGCGCACGTCGCGCTTGCCCTTTTTCTCGTTGCATTGCCGACAGGCCAGCGTCAGGTTGCTGACGCGATTGCTGCCGCCCTTGGCCTTGGGCTGGATGTGCTCGACTTGCAGCGGTACGTTGCCCGTGCCGCAGTAGGCGCACTGCCTGCCCCACTTCTCCAGCAGGTACTCGCGCACCTCATAGCCCAGCAACGCGCCCTGCTGATACTCGACCCCGGAGATTTCCGGGTTGAGCAGCTGCTGCATGTCAAAGCGCACCGACTCCATGCTCAAGGCAGTGACCGGCGCGAGCCGGCGCAGCCGCGTCACCCACGCCTGCGCGGTAGCGACGCGATGGCGTAGCGAAGGTGCCAGCCAGCCTTTCGGCCTGGTGCGGTTGAGGAAGCGCGCGGCGCGGTAGCGCAGCTGACTGCGGCGCCGCCGGCGAAAGGCGGCCCGCTGGGTCAGTGCGTCGCGGATGCTGGCACCGCGCTGCTGCAACTCCGCCAGCAGCAGCGGGTGCGCTTCGCGCCGCACCTCGCCAGTCTCGACATCGACCGTTTCCACTTCGCGCACCAGCGCCAGTCCGGTGATGCGACTACCGGGATCGAGCTTGAGCCGCAGCGGTTGCACTGCGCCGTCGATCCGGTGTTTCAGCCGGATGGTGAACGGCATCTGCCGATGTACCACGGCACGACCGCGCTCCAGAAGCAGCCTGGCTCGCTTTTCGCTGCACGGCATCAGCGGCTTGCCCTGCTTGTTGAGTACCAAAACCGCCATGGCGATTTCTCCTGTGGTTGCCCTTACGGGCCTGGTAACGGGTTCCGAAGAACCGCTCCCCTCGGGAATGTCTGCAACCGGCTCCCGCTGTCGCGGCGGACAGAACCTTCGGCGCTTTCCCTTTCGCCAGCATGATCCCGTCCTTCCAGGGTTCGGGACTGAGGAAGCATCCCGAAGTGGGTCTCAACGACCTGTTGCAAACGTAGCGGCGTGAACCGCTCTCCCTGGTCAACCCAGCTCGACTTTCAGCAAGCTCCGGCCTGAAGGCCGGGGTAGTTGACTATACAAGAGGGGCGGAATTGCATATTTGCGCCTCTCATTCCTTCAGGCCGGGGTAGTTGACAATCAGATAACAGCCGCCAGCGACGCCTTGCTGGTCGCCGCGCCGCCGTACAGGATGTGGTCGGAATCCGGCGCTTCGAGCGCGTTGCCGGCGTGGCCGCTCCAGTCGGTCGGCAGAATGTAGTTGCTGTTGACGCCGCGCGCGCCGGACAGGTAGGCGAAGCGCACCTGTTCCGTCAAATTCCACTATTGAACACGCGCCTCTCAGAGCAAGGTCAACATGCCCTCTTGATGTCTAGGTCACGGAAAGTCACTGCCTTAGCCGGCTTGGCTGGTTAATATTAGTTAGGGCCTTTGGCGTCATACAGGTGCTTTGCGATCTGCCTACTGCCTGGGTGGTAAACCAACGCCACCAGCTATTTCTGAGTATCTTGCGTAGTTCGACTGCGATGCGTTCCTGGGCAGGCGTCAGCGTGGTTTGCAGCCGATGCGCCGTGTGAGAACGGTCTTCAACGGCGTCGCGGCTCTTCCACTTGAGAATGGTGGAAATGCTGACGTTGAAGCGTGCCGTCAGTTCGGCCAAGGTGCCAGTCGCGTGGCGGATTTCCTCGCGGATGGCCGGCGTCGTTCGAGCTTGTTTGTGTAATTTGACGATCATCGTTTTTGCTGTTGTAGGGCTTGCAGAAGCAAGCCCATACCTTCCCGGGCGATGGCCAGTTTCCAAAGGCGTTTACTTATATGATTGTCCGGGATGTGACGTCGGCGACCGCATCAACGATCATCACTTGAGCCTGGCCGAGAAGCGTGCAGCTCGCGCCAAACAGGGAAAGGAATAAGACCATGACGACCGCACAAGCCTGGACGGCCAGAGACCCTGCTGAAGCGTTTTTCCCGGTCGAGCTGCGGCAGCTTTACATGCCAGCCAAGAATGCGCTGAATGATTACCAGCAGCTCAAAAGGCACTTCGCCGTGGTCGACGTGGAGCGGCAGAACCCCTTTGCCGTGGTGACCGATGACTACAAGCTTGTCACCAACAAGACGGCCTTCGACATGGCGGCTAAGGTGATGAAGAAGGTGTTCCTCACCACGGAGATCGGCGACATGGAGTGCTTGAACATCACCATGCCCAAGACCCGGTCGTTCTGCCATATCGATTTGATCCACAAGACAGCGGAATTCTCGCCCTGGGAGAAGGATAAGTGGACCGCATTCCTGCGCATCAGCAACAGCTACAACCGCACCCGGCTGCTGCGCTTCGAGTTGGGCTTCTGCCGCTGGATATGCTTGAACGGCATCATCTTTGGTAGCAAGAGTATCGAATTCAGCTACGCACACACCCGGCGCGGCATGGACCGGGTTGATCGGTTCGTGCAGAACATCGGCGACATCCGCAAGCTGGAAACGGCACTGACCGAGAAGCTGCACCAGCTCAAGCGCTACCACGTGCCAGAGAAGGAGATGCTGCCACTGCTTTGCCGCGTCTTTGACATCAAGACGACCAAAGATGTGGTCAAGAAGCAAAGGCGCGTTGACGAGCTGCTGGCGCTGCGCGAGCAGGCCAAGAGCCTGACCCAGGCGTACTTCTCGGAGATGGGACACCACGGTTATGCCGCGCTGAACGTCCTGACGGGCTACGCGTCGCGCCCAGCGGGGGTGATCGCGCCGGAGGCCAGCATGCATGGCCTGCAGCAGAAGGCGGGCAGCTGGATGGACGACTTCATTTCGGCCATCAAGAGCCCTGATTTTTCGTTCGACAGCTACCTGGCCGACTACCGCCAAACGGCTGAGGTGATTGAGTCCCTATGATCAAGTCGGTCAACAACTACCCGGTCTCGCAGCTCTTCGACATCGAAGCGGACGTGGTCTACGCGATCCCTCGTTACCAGCGCGAATACACCTGGAGCAAGAACCAGTGGGAAACGCTGTTTGATGAGCGGCTGAAACCGTGCAGGGCGAGGAAGACCTCCGCCTGGTCAACGATGGCGCGGTCTTCGTGCTTGCCGGTGCCGTTGCGCTGCAGCCATTCGCGCATCAGGGCGTGGATCGCCTCGCGCGCCTCGCCTTCCGCCCATCCGGTGATGCCGGCGCGCGTCGCCAACTCCAGCGCCAGCGCCACCACGGCGAAGCGGGTCACGACGCGGGCGGCCTGCCCGCTCGACGGTGGCAGATCGGCGCACCATGCCCCGGTGTGCTCCCGGATCAGGTCGGCCAGCTCCTCCCGGCGCGGGGCGACGTACTCGACGAATGCCCGCCCCGCCGTACCGTAGTGCTCGCCGCATAGGCGCTTGAGGTCGTCTGCCAGCGCCTTGGCGGACGGGTAGCCGTGCAGCGTCTCGAATACGCCGTAGTCCCGGCCGGCGTCGGCGGCGATGCTGGGCAAGCGCACGCTTTGCCCTACCTTGATGCGGCGGCCACCCTCTTTCAGCAGCTCGCCGACCGGGTGCTCGCCGGTCGAGAACGCCAGCACGCGCCAGCGCGCCTGTTCGCGGTTGCCGCCGTCCTTGGCCCCCTGCATCTTGCCGGTGCCGTTGAACAGCCGGTAGGCCAATAAGCTGACGGCGTCCGGGCTGCCCTGTCCCGCCTCGTCCAGAAACATCAGGCAGTCATTGCGCGCGGCGGCGGCGTTCGCCAGCCCCAGCGCGGTAGCGTCCCAGGCAAGTTTGGTTTGCTCGTGATGGCCCCACACCGATGCGCCAGCCGCGCCACGTGGTCGCGCCAGCCGTCGAGCGTGCCGCGCGGCGCGTAGGCGTTCGCGTCCTTGATGTCGCCCCGGTAGAAAATCGGCTCGCTCGGTGTGCCCAGGATGTCGCCGCTCGGCAGGATGTACGCGCCATGCGTCCAGCAGCCCGCGCGCGGTGACGTGGTGCATCGCGTCGCTGCCTTCCTCTTGCAGGTGGTACTTGGCGAGCTTGTCCTGAAGGCCGCGCTGGGTGGTTGCCGCCAGTCCCATGTCGCGCAGCAGCGCCTAGCCTTCGCGCTCGCCGGCCAGGCGCAGCGGGAACGCCAGCCGGCGACGGGTGCCGCTGCCCCGACAGGCCCTGGCAATGGCCCTCACGCCGTCTAGGAACGCCTCCAGCGCGTCCGGGTGCGTCTCGGCCACATTGAGCAAGGCAGCCTCGCTGTGCGTGTCCACGACGGCCTTCCAGTCGTCGCTAGTGAGCTGCGCCAGGACAATATCCGCGTCGTCCTCTTGAGTAGCCACTTCCTCGTCGGTCAGATCCTCGACCGCCAGCAGCGCCTTAAGGCCGTTCGACCAGTAGAGTTGGCGCTGACCGCTAAACGCGTCGGCGTAGACCAGGAACAGGCGGCGGAACTTGTCGTCGCCGGTCTCGCGGTAGGCGCGCAGGAAGTCGAACGGCGTCAGCGAGCCTCTACGGCCCTTCTTGCTGTGTCCTTTCGTGACCTCGTCCTCGAAACCCCAGTGCGAATCCAACCCGCCCTTGGCTACGTAATCGGCCGCCCTGCTGCCGTCGTCAACCCGGCAGCCGTGCTCATCGCTCGGACGCTCCAACCCCGCTTTCAGGCAAGCGCGCTGCCAGATCGGCGCGAAGGACTGCGCGACCTCGTGCGGCGTCTTGGACTTGTCCAGGAACAGCAGGACGTGGAAGTGCGGGTGAAAGCCGTTCTGACCGTAGGTGACTTCGAGCGCGCGCACCGTCCCCATCAAACCGATCGCCTTACGCATCGCCTTGCCGGCCCGACTGGTGGAGCAGTAGCGCCACGCCTGGCGCATCTGATCGAGCATCACGTTCAGATCGTCGCCCATGCCGTGCGGCACGGTCAGCGTCAGCAGCAGCACCTGCCAGCCTCTGGCCTTCGCCGTCGCCATCGCCGCCTGCAGCTCGGCCTTACGACGTTCGGCAATCTTGGCGGAGCACACCGGGCACAGCCAGGGCATGGCACAGACCTGGAGGCCGGCGTAGAACGCCTTGGCATGCTCGGTCGAGCGCATCAGCTCAAGCTGGCGGTTCGGCAGCTTCCAGCGCAGACACTTGGCCGTGCGAGAACGCGGCATCCAGCGCGCCACCAGCGCCTTGAGTGCGTAGCGTTCGGCGCGGGATTCCTGCGGGCTGACGTAGAGGCGGAAGCCGGTGCCGTGCCGTTCGAGAGCGAGCGTTTCGCCGCTGTCGTCGGGCAGTTTGGCCCAGACCACAGGGTGGTGATTTGCGGGAGCGGCCTCAGTTTCCGCGTATATAACCAAGGCTTCGCGGCGGACGGTTTGCGGCTCGATTCTTGCCATGGTGACAATCCTCCAAGCATGAGGGTGGCCGCGACCGGTTGTTCACCGTTCGTGGTCACGTCCTCACGCCTCGCTCAAATTGTCGGGGAGAGGGTTAGCGGTCTAGCCGGGCGGGCAGCGCGCGACCGCCTGGTCGCTCATGAGCGTGCCGTTCTTGCCGTAATCGAGTGCCGACCATGCCGGCGTGCCGAGCGTGTAGCGCGCTACTTTGCGGCGCACGCGATCCCGGAATACGACTTCGGCCAGGAGGGTGGTGATGATGTTGAAGCCCATGGCGCGCAGCTCATGGATGCGCGCGGCGGCCTCGGGAATGGCGCGATCGGCGGTCAGTTCGAGGCTCAGCACCGAGCCGCGCTCGCGCAGGATGGCGAGCACCTCGGCGCATTGTCCGGTCACGATCGGCGGCGTGGCGGTGCTCTGATTCGCGCTGATGTGAGCGCTCGTTTCCGCTTCGGCGGGGCGGGCGTTTTTCTTTTCCATCGCTCGTCCCCTTTAGGCCTCGTGGCGGGTGGCAATGATGCGCGACTCGATCCAGGCGTTCAGCTCGGACTCGAGCCAGCCGACCGCCGACGCCCCCGCGCCCAAGCTGATCGGCTTGGGGAATGTGGCGTCGTAGCGCGGCGACTTGGGATTGATGCGGTCGTAGATGGTGGTGCGGGAAAGCCCGGTGCGGGCTTCGACCTGCTTGCGGCGCAGAATCGCCAGGGCGGTTTTGAGTTGCTCGGCCATCGTCTGTCCCCTTTAGGAGGGTTGGGAATCGATGACCGCATGATGCGTTGTGGAGGAAACGGGTCGTTATGTAGATAACGACGATTTTTACGGTGTTATCTACACCCCTCTTGTCATGGACTTGACCTCCTGCATCCCAAAACCGTCCCGGTCGTAGTCTTGAGGGACGATGTCGAGTGCTTTGGCTAGGTCAGCAATCAGATCATGACGAGGCGAGGTTGGCCCGAACAGATGGTGCCGGTGGGCCTCAACCATTTGGCGGCAGAACTTGATCAGCCGTGCCTTCTCAATGTCCTTCTGCCTAGCAACGATAGGGGAGGCCAACGAGGCAAGATCGATGTAGGCGATGATGTCGGCAAGGCGAGCCATCGTTCCGTCGAGGGTCATTTTTGATAAGCCGTCGGCCAGGTTCAGGTAGTAGTTTTTTACCTTGTCATCATCGATCGTCGGTGCTGCTGCCTCTATCCAGATCGCTGCATCTCGAAATTTCCCGGTGCTGAAGTACTCGGAGCGGTCGAGCTTTTGGGACAAGCGCCAGGCAAGGTTTTTAACTTCGTTCAGATGATCTTTTCTGTCGTTCTTGGTATGCCCCATCGGTTCGTATTGCTGGGCTCTACGAATGGCGTTCCAGTAGGTAAGCAGGGGATGGCCGCCATCAAGTAGCTGTCTGGCTGCGACCTGTGCTGCAGTCGCTGGAATGCCATCAGGAAAGGCGGTACTGGCTTTGCTCAGTAGTTCATCGACCTTTTCCCAAAACTGTTCAAGGGCAGCCTCGGTCAGAAGAGTCTTGAGCGTGGGGTGCGGGTTCCGGCGACATTCATGCACCAGTATTTCTGGCGCCCATGAAGGAAAGTTCATTTGTACTTGCGCTCCCTCGCGCATCTCTGAAATGGATTGCCGCGCCAGGCGGGCAGGGATTCCCGCTTTTCGATTGGCCGATCTAGGCGCGGCAAAGCTGGTGTAAATCAGGCGCGACGCATCCGCACCACGTTATCAACCTCGATCAGCGGCAGCTCGCCGGCTTCGCACATGTCCAACGCCACACCCAGCAGGTCGAGTGCCTTGCAACGTTGCTCCCAATGACTATGGCGGGCGTAGCGTCCAGTCGTCTTGGCATCGGGCTGGGCATGGGCCAGCACGCGACCCACCATATCGCGCTCGATGCCCAGCTCCTCCAGGCGCGTGGCAACGGTGCGGCGCAGGTCGTACAGCGTCCACTTGCCACCAGGAAGGTTATAGAGGTCGTAGTCCTTACGGGACCGCCGGCACACCATGCGCTTTGCCAGACGAGCAGCGAAGGCTTCGTCTGACTCGTCTGCCGCGCGGTAAAACTGGCGGCTGCTGATGTCGTTGCCGACGTTAGTGCGCAGGATGTGGTCGTTCTCTTTACGCGGAGCCGGAAACACGAAATCCCCCGTCCGGATCGCCCGCATTTCCTCGAGCTGGCGCACCGCAAAGGAGGACAAGTGGATGTGGTGCATCTTGCGCTTCTTCATGCTGCCGGCCGGAATAATCATTAAGCGCCGGTCCAGGTCGATCCATTGCCAGCGCAGGCGTACTGCCTCGCTCGAGCGAATGCCGGTGGCGAGCATCAGCCGCATCAGGTGTGTTCCGGTGATGGCTTGGGTGGCCTTGGGCAGGCGGTCGTTGAACAGCGTCACCAGTTCGGCAAACGGCAAGGCGCGGCCGGCGAGCGAGTCTTCCAGGTCGGAGCCGACCGCTTCGTCCCCGCGGGCGTTCAGATACTGCTGAATGTCGAAGTTTTCGGGGAGCTGGTCGGCCCTAACGGTGCGCTGCTTCTTGGGAATGGTCAGGCGAGTCAGTGGGTGGTCGTCGGCCACATGCTGACGTTCCACACCCCACGCGATTACCTGCTTCAGCAACGCAAGCACGCGCCGCGCCGTGACTTCCTTCCCTTTGCGCACCATCCTGTCGTAGTGCAGCAGCATAGGTTGCTTGTCAGCGTGGTGCACCTTATGCGCACCGATCACCGGGGAGACATGGCAACGCCAGTGAGATCGGCGCACCGCCCGCCAGTGCGGTTCCAGCGTCGCGCCGTGGTTGGCATCCCATAACTCGTACAGCCCGTCCATCGTCATGGCCTCGCCTTCACGGCGTTCGGCCTCTTTCTGTTTCACTAAGGCGCGTTGCCGCTCGGCCAACTCTTGCTCTTGGCGCTCCCTCTCCTGTTCCTCTTGCTGGATCGGATCAATGCCGGCCTTCACGAGGGCTCTCAGCCGGTCGCGCTCGGTGCGAATCTCAGCTAGTCCCTTGCTACCCGGCACTTTGTCGCGGCGGTCATCGTGCGTCCAGACGCCACAGGATTTTTCCCGGCGACGCACGCCGTCGCGGTACTGATAGGTAAACCGCACGGTGACGGTTTCCCCGTCCTTGGCAACGCCGACGATACCCACCAGCCCGCCGCCATCACGCAGCACCTCGCCCTTATCGCGTGGCTTTAGTGTTGCCAGCTTCTTGATCGTCAGCTTTGACTCAGCCCTTGCCATCTCTCACGCCCCGACACACGCCCCGACAAAACCGGAAAGCTTGGATAGGAAAACATAGGACATGATAGGACAACACAACGTCGTAAAGCTAGGCATAGCAAAGGCTTTAGAGATTGATGCGGGGCAACATGGGAACGCTTTGGATGCGCGAATTCCGGTTTCCGAAACTGAATGTCACAGGTTCGATCCCTGTCGGGTGCGCCAGCTTCCCTCCCCTCCCCGATTTTCCTCCGGCAAGGCCCGATTCTTTCACGCGCGTCCCGTCACATTCCGATACAAAAAGCCGTCGCCGGCTTGCGTGGCCGAATCGCCGCGCCAGAGTCCCTGAAAACGGGCTCGATTCGGTCAGGAGCTCCAATTGAATGGCGGCGAAAACAGCGGGAGATATGGCATCTTGCGCGCACCGGATATTCAGAACGGCTGTTATTGAGGCCGCGGCCCGAACGCCTTCTGCAAAGGGATGCGCCGGCCGGCGTCAATATCGAGAAACTCGGCGGCGCATTGCCGACCGAGCATGGTCTGATGGCGATCCGGGCGACCGCTCCGCATCACGTAGGACCCGCTCCCCGTTGCGGGGAACGGCGAGACTCACGCGGGCGGCGGGCCGGCCTGCGGCCAAGGCCCGATCACCTCGACGCACTCGCTCTGCTTGAGCCTCAGGTCGATCACCCGGTGGATCTCGGCGCGCACGCGACCCTGGTACAGCGCCAGCATCAGGTGTGCGGCCCGGCGCGCCTCTGAGACGCCCGGATGCAGCGGGCCGGCGTCGTCCACGCCGAACACGGGCGAGATCAACTTCACACGGTACATGGACATGGTAGTGGCTCCGCGACGACGGGGTCTCTATGCGTGTTACGACGTTTTGCGCGCCGCGGCCAGCGGCAATGTTCGGCTTGCCCGAGGATTGTGACGCGCCGGCATGCGCGCGGCCATCATGGCAAACACTCGTTTTAACCCGAAACGGGCCGAAAAAAAGCAGACCGCGTGGGCGGTCTGCTGGGAGGGATGAAGAGCAGTGACTATCCGGGACTGCGTCGGGAAGCCGGGCCGGGGAGGCGCCGACAGGACCAGTCTAGCGACGCGGCGCGGGCCGGCCTTGACCCAGGTCAAACCGGGGCAACTCGGATGAAATGGCGCTCAGAGCGCGTGGACGGCGGCGTCGACCGGGTGGCGCACCGCGGCGAGCGCCGCGTCGACGCGCGCGGTCTCGCCCCCCCAGTAGCCGAGCCGCACCAGACAGTCGCTCGCGACGAGCGCGGCGTCGATCATGAAGCGCTCGGCGACGAGCAGGTCTTCGACCTCGTGCAAGGGCAGCAGCACGTGCTCGGCGACCTCGCCGTCCTGGTTCGCCGGGCGTTCGCCGTCGGCCAACCACACGTCGTAGGCGTACAGCCACTCGCGGTGCACGCCGCGCTGCACCGGCCGCTCGGCGAGCAAGAGGCTCGCCGGCGCGAGCCCGGTCAAGGAGCCTGCGCTCATGCCGGCCTCTTCCCAGCCCTCGCGCAACAGCGCCTGCTGCAGGCTCTCGCCGGCGGCGACGCCGCCGCCCATCAGGTTGTCCATGCGGTTCGGCTCGACCGCCTTGTGCGGGCTGCGTCGCGCGATCCACATCCTCACTTCGCCGCTGGCGAGCCGCGTCAGGCCGTTCAGATGCACCGCGCGGCTCGTGAGCCCGAGCGGGCGGAACGCCGCGCGTTCGAGTTCGAACAGCGGCGTGCCGTCGGCGCCGAAGGCGGTGAAGCGCTCGTTGCGCCAGCCGTTCAGCCAGCCGATGGCCTGCCAGCGCTCGGCGGCGGCGTTCAGTTCGCGGGTTAGTTGGGCGGCGTCGCCCGCGATGCGACAGGCGATCGAACCGCCCTTTTCTTCGAACAGCGCGGACTCGTGGCCGAGCAGGCGCTCGCGCCAGACAGCGTTGACACAACCGAGCTTCTGGCCGGCGACGATCAACGGGGTGAAGGCGCTGCGGTCGATATGGGTGGCACGACCGAGCACGGCGATAACTTCTTCAACAAGCATGGCGACTCCATGACTGCTGCCGGAAAGTTGGCCATCTTACGCGTTTTTTGCCGCAGTGCGACAAGAAACTCATGCCATTCGCAAACCCCGTTCAGCCGTCCGCCTGCGCGGCCAGCTGATCGGCCAGTCCGCTCGCGCGCGACGCGCCACAAGCCAACGCCGAAGCCAGTTGGGCCGGCGTCGCGGCGAGCGCGAAACGGCGGCGCGCGCGCGTGATCGCGGTATAGACGAGCGCGCGCGACGCCGAGCCCTCGCCGAGCAGCGCGAGCCACACCTCGTCGAATTCCGAACCCTGGCTCTTGTGCACCGTCATCGCGAACACCGTCTCGTGCGCCGGCAGGCGCCCCGGCGCGAGCGCGCGAAAGCCGCCGTCGGGCTCGGGGAACAGCACGCGCCGCACCGGGCCGTTCTCGGACAAGGTCTCGACCAGGATGCCGACGTCGCCGTTGAACAGGCCGACCGCGTAGTCGTTGACGGTGACCATCACCGCGCGGCCCGGATACCAGTCGGCACCTACCGTCTTCAGCCCCGCGGCTTCCAGCCTCGCCTCGAACGCCCGGTTCATGTTTTCCACCGCGCGGCGTTCGCTGCAAAGCAGCATGTGGCGCGAGAACGCCGCGAACAGCGCGTCGGGCGCAGCGCCCTTTTTCACCAGCTCGAAATAGCCGGCGCGCGCGGCGAACAAGGCGGCGACGAGGCCGTCGGGCGCGAAAAGCCACGCGGCGTCGGGCTCGGCCGGGTCGTCGAGCAGCGCTTCGGCGTCCGCGGCGTCGCCGGCGTTGACCGCGCGCGCGAGCCGGCCGATCGCGCTTTTCGCGTCGAAGCGGTGGCTTTCGGTCAGCCGCACCACGCAGTCGGGCAGCACCGCGGCGCCGCTCTCGGGCGGTGCCGCGCAACCCGCCTCGGCCAACCATGACACCGTGTCCGGCCGCCACGCCTCGCCGACGGCGAGGTCGGCGAGCACGCTGCCGGCCTCGACCGATGCGAGCTGGTCCGGGTCGCCGAGCACGATCAGCCGCGCGCTCGAAGGCAGCGCGTCGGCGACGCGCGCCATCATCGAGAGGTCCACCATCGATCCCTCGTCGACGACCAGCACGTCGAGCGGCAAGGGCGCGCCCTTGTGGTGGCGCGCGCGTGCGGCGCCGGGCGCGAGGCCCAAGAGCCGGTGCAAGGTCTGCGCGCGCTCGGGCAGCAATGCCTTCACCGCTGCCGACACCGGCAGCGCGTCGCGCGCGGCGCGCACCGATTCGGACAGCCGCGCCGCCGCCTTGCCGGTCGGCGCCGCCATCGCGATCACCGGCGGGCGCCCGCTGGTCGCGGCGATCAGCGCCAGCAGCCGCACGACGGTCGTCGTCTTGCCGGTGCCGGGGCCGCCGGCGATCAGCAGGAAACGCTGCCGCAACGCCAGCGCGGCGGCCAGCCGCTGGCGCGATCCGGCATCGGCGCCGAACAGCGCGTCGAGCTGCCCCCGCGCCTCCGCCGCGTCGACCGGCAGCGCCTCGCGCGCGAGCCGCGCCAGCGTCGCCGCCAGCCGGTGCTCGTCGTACCAGTGGCGCGCGAAATAGAGCCGGCGCTGCGCGTCGACGATCAGCGGCGCGTAGCCGCCGGCCCGGCCGACGATGGACGTGCCGGCGAGCGAGCGCGCCTCCGCGCCCGACAGCGGCAGGCAGACGTGGCCGGCGCCGTTCGCGTTGATCAGGCGCCCGACCAGCCTTTCGACCTCACAGGGCAGCGCTGGGTCCAGCCTCTTGAACAGCGCCGTAAGCTGCGGCGCGCGCGCGTCGTCGTGCGGCATCTCAGCCCCCCAGCCTGGCGGCCAGCGCGCGGCACAAGATTTCAAGAACCTTGATGCGCGCGTGGTACTTGTTGTTCGCTTCGATCAGGTGCCACGGCGCCTTGTCGGTGCCGGTGCACCCCTCGACGCGCTCTACCAGCACGCGACCGTACCCGCTCCTGTCGAACAGCGTGATGCCGCCACGCCCCGGCACGTGGCGCCAGAAGTGCCACAGCCAAGGCTGAGCCTTTTCCTCGTCGTCAGGCGCGTCGAAGGCGACGGTGCGGATCAGCCGCGGATCGAGCCACTCGTTGACCAGGTTCATCGTCTCGCCACGGCCGGCGCCGTCGAAGCCGTGGATCAGGATGAGAAGCGGAAAGTCGCCGCGTTCCTTCAGCTCGTACTGTGCGTCGAGCAAGGCCTCGCGCAACTTCGGCGCCTCGCGCAGGAAGGTTTCCTTGGCTATCGCGTGCCCGATCTCGGCCGATTCAAACATTTCTCCCTCCCAACCACGCGTCGAGCGCGCGGATCAGGCGCGCGCTCGGCCTGTCGCGCCAGACGCCGTTGCCGGTCCCGTCGATGCCGCGCAGGAACAGGTAGCGCACCTCGGGCAGGCTGGCGTCGAAAGACAGCCCACGCGACGTCAGATAACGCACCAGCGCGACGCTGTAGAACAGGTATTGCAGATAATAGTGCTCGCGCGCGATCGCCTCGGCCAACCTTGAAGGCGCGTAGCAGGCGTCGCTTGCGCCCAGATGATTCGACTTGTAGTCGATCAGGTAGAAGCGCCCGCCCGCCTCGACGACGAGGTCGATGAAGCCCTTGAGGAAACCGGTTACCGCCGGAAAAGCGAGCGTCGCGGCCGCGCGGCGCAAGGGCTCGGCGAGGCCGTTTTCCGGGTCGGCGAGGATGGCCTTGAGCCGAGGCAGCGACAGTTTCTCGATCGGCAGCGTGAATTCGAGCTCGATCAGCCGCTTCTTCGGCGGCACCTCGGCCAATGTGATATCGGGATCGAGCGGCGCGGCGAGCGTGCGCGCGACCATGTCGAGCGCGGCGTCCTGCCAGCGTTCGTTAAAGCCGGCGCGCGCGAGTTCCTCGAGCACCGTCTTTCGATGCTCGCAGGGCGGGTGCGTGAAGTCGATGCGCTCGAATACGCCGTGCAGGCACACGCCGGCGCGCGCGCCGCGCGGGAAGGCGAAGCGGTCGAGGGCGGGCGCGGCGGGGATGAGCTCCTCCGCTACCGGTTCGACGGCGATCGGCTCGGCCGACGTCGATGCGCTCTGGCCGGCGTCGTGGTCGGGCCGCTCAGCGACCGGCATGGCCGGCGTGTCGGCGCCCGTATCGCTGCGGTGCGCGAGCGCGGTGAAGCTCGTCACGCGCCACGGCGTGTAGACCGCGCGCTTGAGCGTCCGCGGCGCAGGCCGATGGCGGATCTCGTCGCGCGGCGCGAGCCGCACCGGCCATTCGGACTGCGGCACGAAAGCCTCGTCGGGCGCGCATCGCGCGACGTGCTCGGCCAAGGCTTGTTGCACCGCAGCCGGCTTGAACGCGTCGTCGGGAATATCGGCCAGACCGGTCGCGCGGCCCGCGTGCAACAGCCACGACAGCGCCGCCGTCTCCATGCCCGACACCGGCCCCCACGCGAGGTACTGGCGGTATTGCGCGCGCGTCAGCGCGACGTACAGCAGGCGCAGCTTCTCCGATAGCGTCTCGGCAAGCGCCGCCTCGCGCGCGGCCTGGCTTGCCGGGTGGCCGGCGGCCGGCGTCAGCCGCGCGACGCCGTCGCACTGGTGGCGCCAGAACGCGGTGCCCTTGCGTTCGAGCTGGCCGTCCCACAGGAAGGGGCAGAACACGACCGGGTACTGCAGCCCCTTAGCCGTGTGGACGGTGACGATCTTGACGAGCTCGGCGTCGCTCTCGAGCCGCATCAGCGCCTCTTCGCCGAACGGCGGATCGGCCAGCCGCGCCTCGAACCACGCCATCAACGGGGCGATGCCCGACAGGCTGTCGCTCTCCTGCTGGATCAGCTCGGCCAACTGGCCGAGGTTGGTCAGCCTGCGCTCGCCGTCGGGCAAGGGCAAGAGCCGCTCGGCGACCTTTTCGCGCGCGCAGAAGCGCCGCCACAGCGCGATGAAGCCGCGTTCGCGCCAAAGAATATGATCGTCGGCAAACGCGGCAAGCCTGCCCTCCCACGCCGACTCGTCGTCGAGCAAGGCGGCGATGCCGGCTGCGGTGAGACCTGCGAGTTCGGTCGCGAGCGCCTCCTTCAGCCGCCCCTCGTGCCCAGGCTCGGCCCACGCGCGCATCAGCGCGGCGACCTCGCGCGCCTCGCGGCTCTGGAACACGCTCTGCTGGCTCAGCGACACCGCCTGGACGCCGCGCTCGGCCAAGGCGTCGCGCACCGCGTCGCCCTGGCGGTGCGTGGCGACCAGCACCGCGATGTCGCCGCCGGCGAGCCCCGCGCCGGTTTCCTTAAGTACCAGTTCGCCGGCGCGCCCGGCGGCCATCAGGCGCACGATCTCGTCGGCCGTCATCGCCGCCGCCTGCTGCTGCGCACCTTCTTTCGGCTGCGCCTTGCCGCCTTCGCGCGAGGGCAGCGAGAACCAGCGCCACGGCGCGCCGTCGTCGCCTATCAGACCGGTAGTGTCGCCGTCGCGCGCGTCTACCGGCCGGTAGTCGATGCCGGGCAAGACGAAGGGCGCGGCGCGCGCGAAGAGTTTATTGACGGTGTCGACCAGCCTCGAATCCGAGCGGTAGTTGGTAGACAGCGTGTAGTGGCGGCTCGCGCGCGCTCGTGCCGCGAGGTAGGCGAAGATGTCGGCGCCGCGGAAGCTGTAGATCGCCTGCTTCGGGTCGCCTACGAGAAAGACTGTGCGGTCCTTGTCGATGAAGCCCTTCGCGAAGATCGCGTACTGCACCGGGTCGGTGTCCTGGAATTCGTCGATCAGCGCGACCCGCCAGGTGCGCGCCATGTGCGCGGCGAGCAAGGGGCCCCGGTCCGGGTCTTCGAGCGCGGCGGCAAGGTCGGTGAGCAAATCGTCGAAGCTGCGTTCGCGCGCCTTCTGCCGTTCGGCGACCAGCGCATCGTCGAGCCACGAAATCATTCGAAGTTTCAGCGCCGCACGCTTGGCGGCGACCGCTACGAGCCATTCGTCCTCGGCGGCGAGCCAGTCGCCGATAGCGCAGAACAGGCGGTGCGACGGCGCCGGCTGCCCGGCCAGGGTTTTGGCCGCCAGGACTTCCGGCGACAGGCGCTCTACGTCTTCGCGCGACTTGCCGGAAAGATCGGGTAGCGTTCCGGCCGAAATCAGCGACGTGAGCAGCGTGGCAACGCGCTCGCACACTTTCGCCGTGTAGCTCCTGCGATTCAGCGCCTTGCTGGTCCGCATCAACTCCAGACCCTGCGCGACAGTCTCGTCGCCGAGCGCCAGCACCGCTTGCCACGCGGCTTCGCGCGCCTGCCTCGCACGGGCGAGGTCGGCATCAGGCGGCGCGTCGGCCACCAGATAGGGCTTGCCGACGAAGGCGCGTACCTCGGCCAACCACGCGTCGGGCGTATCGCCCTCGCCCGCCAAGAGCGCGGCGACCTCGGCGTCGCCGACCAGCTCGCGGCGCCAGAAGTCGGCGGCGAGCGAGGCTAGGCGTTCGCCGTCGTCGCTGACAAGCGTCGCCGAGAAAGGCTGGCCCGACTCGAACGCGGCGTCGGTCAGCACGCGCTGGCAGAAGCCGTGGATGGTGTAGACGCTGGCCGTGTCGAAACCGGTCAGCGCGGTCGCGATGCGCAGTCTCGCGCGTTCGCGCGCGTCCTGTGCCGCGTGCTGTGCGAGCAGCGACGCGAGAAAGCCGTCTTCGGTCTCGCCGTCTTCGAACGCCTTGAGTGCCTCGGCCAACCTTTCACGCAGCCGACCGCGCAGCTCGGCGGTCGCCGCTTTCGTATAGGTGACGACGAGGATCTCGTCGATACGGGGCGGGGCGGCGTCGGGCTCGGCCTCGAGCAAGAGCCGCAGATACAGCGCGGCGATGGTCCAGGTCTTGCCGGTGCCGGCGCTCGCCTCGATCAGGTTCACGCCGTTAAGCGGGCACGTCAGCGGATTGAGTTTTGCGCTCATGGCTCGCTTCCCTGAAGGCACTGCATCAGCGGCAGCAACAACGCGTCGGCCAGCTGCACGAAGTCGGGGTCGGCGAGCGGGTCTATCGCGCGGAAGGCCAGCGCGACCTCGGCCTCCTCGCTCTGCGGCTGGCCGCCGTCGGCGACGAAGGCCGGCGCCCACTTGGCGCGCGCCGCGGCGAAGGCCTTCGCCAGGTCGTCCGGACTCTTTGCGCGCGCCTCGGCAAACGCCCAGCTGGTGCGCGGGAAGAACGGCAAGGGCGCGACGAGGCCGCGATTGAAGTGCGCGAGCCAGGCGGCCAGGTGCGCACGTGCGGCGTCTTGAGAGACGGGCGCGAAGTCGAACAGGCCGTCGGCCGCGTACCAGCGGCTGATAGGCTCGATCCCGTCGGGGCGCGCCGCGCACAGCGCCAGATGCTCGAGCCACCAGCCGATGCGCTCGGCGGTGAAGCTCGCGCGCGCCAAGACGCCGATGCGGCCGGCACTGCGCAAGCCTGCCAGTTCTCCTGCCAATGTCTGGACTCCGGTCTCGCAGGGGAAATCGATGCTGAACGGCTGTGGCGGCAGTACCGGCTCGGCCAACGTTGATGGCAGCCGCGCGGCGAATTCGAGGCTGTCGTCGCGCTCGCGGTTCAGCCACGCGTCGCCGAGCGCGCCATCTGGCAACAGCCCGGCGCCGGCGAGGCGCGAGGCGACCGGCGCGTTCGGCCTGCGCTCCAGGTAGGCCGTCAGCCACGCGTCGCGCACCGCCTCGCGCGCGCGATTGCCGAGGCCGAACGGTTCGGCCTCGGGCAGCGCCTCGTCGTGTTTCAGCGGCCGGATGCCGAGGCGTTCGGCCAGCCAGAAGCGCGCTGGGTGGCGCCAGAAGCGGGCAAGCGTTTCGAGCCGCACTAAGCTTGGTTTGGTTATCGGCAACGGCGAAGCGAACGGCGCGGCGTCGCGTGCGGGGGCGGCGAGCGCGGCGGCGTAGCTCGGCTCGAAGCTCGCGCGCGGGTCCGTTGCATCGTCGGGATAGGCGTCGGGCGAGAACGGCTGCAGCGGGTGGGACACAGTGAGCTTTTCGCGCGCGGCGCCAGCGGTCATCGCGTCGAAGGTGTCGAACAACTCGGCGATCAAGGGCGACGGCGGCAAGGGCTCGTTGCTCCGCGCCGAGCGGCCGACGTAGGACAGGTACAGCGTGTCGCGCGCCGACAGCAGCGCCTCGAGGAACAGGTAGCGGTCGTCGAAGCGGCGCGAACGGTCACCGCGTGCCGGATGGCGCGCGATCAGGTCGAAGCTGACCGGCCGCTCGTCACGCGGGTAGGCGCCGTCGTTCATGCCGATCAGGCAGATCACGCGGAACGGCAGACTGCGCATCGGCACCATCGCGCAGAAGGTGATGGAGCCTGCCAGAAAGCCGCTGCTCGACGTCTCGGCCAACCTTCTGGCCAGCCAGTCGCGCAGCACCGCCTGGCCGACGCGCGCGTCGAAGTCGGCGAGTGCGGAATCCTCTACCAGCTCGGCCGCCGCATCGCGCCACAGCTGCAGCGCGGCGTCTTCGGCGGCGTCGTCGGGCTCGAACAGCGCGTCGGCGAGCGCCGACATGCGCGTCGCCCATTCCGCCGGCGTCGCCGGCGTCTGCCAGGTGTCGGCCAGGCCCATCAGCGCGTCCAGCGCCGAAGCAAAGCGCGACAGCGTCGCGAACAGCTGGCCGTCGGCGCCGGCGGCCGGCAACAGGCCGGCGAAGCAAGGATCGATATCCCTTCCGGCGAGCCCGTCGGGCAGCACGCTGCCGAGCAAGAGGCGATCGAGCCCCCAGCGCCAGGTGAAGCGCGGCCCGGCCGGCACGCCGCACGATTGTTTATGAGCCGCGTCGCGGCCCCAGCGGATGCCGGCGCGGCGCACCCAGTCGCGGATCAGCGGCAGGTCACCCTCGGCCAGATCGAAGCGCCGCATCAGCGCCGGGCAGTCGAACAGCGCGAGGACGGCTTCAGATTCGAAGCGCGAGTCGAAAAGCGCGACGAGCTCGGCCAAGGTGGTCACCAGCGGATGCTCGCGCAGCCGCTGGCGGTCGGCGAGCGTGTACGGCAGCGACGGCGCGTCGTCGCGGCGCGCGAACACCGCGTCGATATACGGCGCGTAGGCGTTGATGTCTGGGGTCAGTACGGCGACGTCGGCCGGCGTCAGCGTCGCATCTAACGCGAACATCGAAAGCAGGCGGTCCTTCAGCACCTCGAGTTCGCGCATCGGGCCATGCGTGATATGGAGTTCTACCGAGCGGTCATGGCCTGCGATCGGCGCTATCGCGTCGCCGGGCGGCGTGAGGGTCAACAGATCCTGTTGCAGCCGGGACAGCAGCGTGTCGCCTTCCGGGGGAGAGAACACGTCGGTCAGTTCGTTGGCGCATTCGGCGAGCAACAGGTCGAAGAAGTCGCGCCCCTGCTTGCCGAGCGACGCGAGCAAAGGATGACCGGCGTCGTACGTGTCATCGTCGTGGAACAGCGCGAGCTGGCCACGCGCGTCGACGATGTCGCCCCACGCCTCGGCGCACGGGCTCAGCGCGAAGAAGCACACGTCGGTGAGCTCGGCCAAGCTTTTGACCAGCGCGAGGTACATCGGCGCGAGGCTGGCGATGCCGAACAGCACGACGCGCTCGGGCAGGTGTTCGCGCTTCAATCCGGAAAACAGCGCGTCGAGCATGCCGATCCGGTTGACACCCGGCGTCTCGGCGGCGAGCCGCCGCCACAGCGCCGCCTGCCACGCTTCGTCGCAGGACAGGCCGAGCAAGCGCCCCTCCTCCCACGCGCGCAGCCACTGCGGGCGGAACACCAGGTACTGGTCGAAGATGTCGGCGACCTTGCCGGCCAGTTCGAACGCGGCGCGTTCGCCGCCGGCGAGATACGTCAGGATCGGCGCGAATTCGTCGCCTTGTAGATGCGGCCACAACTGCATCAGCCGCCACTGCATCGCCTCCGGGGAGAACGGCGACTTGGAAGGCAGTTCGGGCAGCACCTCGCGCATCAGCCGCCACGCGTAGGCGGCCGGCAGCGCGAAGTCGATATTCGCGGCCACGCCGTTCTCGCGCGCGAGCGTCTGCGTCAGCCAGCGGCCCATGCCGCGGCTCTGCACGATCACCGTCTCGGGCTCGAACGGGTCGTGCAGCGGCACCGCGCGCGTCAGCCGCGCGAAGAAGGCGCCGAGTTGCTCGAGCCGGTTGGATTGGTACAGGTAAAGCATCTGTCGTGCGCGCCCTCTTGTCACCCGGGCCAGTTTATCATCGACCCCGATACCCGAACGGAGTCTGCCTCGTGAATACCTATGCGATTGTCAAACACGCCCACCTGGGCTTCGCCGCGCTGTCGATCGCGCTGTTCGTGCTGCGCGGCGCCTTCCTCGTCACGGTTCCGGTCGCGCTCGGCCAACGTTGGCTGCGCGTGCTGCCGCGCGTCGTCGACACGCTGCTCTTGGCCTCTGGCGTCGCGCTCGCGGTGATCGCGTCGATCAACCCGGTGACGACGCCGTGGCTCGCGGCCAAGCTCGTCGCGCTCGTCGCCTACATCGGCTTCGGCGTCGTCGTGTTCAAACCGGGGCGGCCGCCTGCGGTGCGCGCAACGTCTTTCGCGCTGGCGCTGATCGCGGTCGCCTATATCGTGAGGGTCGCGATCACCAAGAACGTGCTGCCGTTCTGACAACGCACTCCGGGGCCAAGGCCGTTCACTGGAGGCCCGCCCAAAAAAAGCCGTTTCCCGATCAGGGAACACGGCTTTTCTGCTTCGGCGAACGGCATGACCGCGCCGGGGCGTAAGGTCAGGCCGGCGCGGCCGCAGTCAGTTCGGCGCGGATGTCCGGGTGGTCGGCCAGCCTCTCGACGACGAAGTCGACGAAGGCGCGCGTGCGCGGCGCGATATGGTCGCGGTGCGGGAAGCACAGATAGATCGAGCGTTCACGCGACACATGCCCGGCCAGCGCGACCTCGAGCTCGCCGCTGCGGATATAGGGCATCACCTCGTGACCCGACAGCTGAGCGACGCCGAGGCCGAGGCGCGCCATGTCGACCACCGCGCCGATGTCGTTCAGCGTGTAGGTGCCGTTGACTTCCAGCGGCAGCCGTTCGCCGGCCACGTTGAATTCCCACTTGAACAGCCGGCCCGACGTCGAGAACTGGTAGTTGATGCAGTCGTGCTCGGACAGGTCTTCCGGCTTTTGCGGCTTGCCGTGCTCGGCCCAGTAGCCGGGCGACGCGACGACGTAGAGCGGAATGTCGGTCAGATGCCGTGCGGCGAGCCGGCTGTCGGGCATCATGCCGACGCGCACGCCGACGTCGAAGCCGTCGTCGATCAGGTCGTTGAACTGGTCGTTCAGCCCCAGAAAGACCTTGATCTTTGGGTACTGCGCGCAGAATTCGCCCAGCAGCGGCAGCACGTAGTGGCGGCCGAACGACGGCGGCAGGCTGACGCGCAGGTTGCCGGCCGGTTCGTCGCGGCTTTCCTTGAGCTGGTTGATCGCGGTGTCGAGGTGGTTGACCGGGCCGCGGCACTGCGAATAGAAGCGCCGCCCGTCCTCGGTCAGCGTCAGCTGGCGCGTCGTGCGGTTGAACAGCCTCACCTCGAGCTCCTGCTCGAGCCTCGCGATGCTCTGGCTGATCGCCGCCGGCGACACGCCGAGTTTTCGTGCGGCTTCCGAGAAACTGCCGTTTTCTGCCGTGGTCATAAAGACCATCAGCGCCTTAAGTGTATCCATTGCGTCGCATCATCCGGGCGTCGCTAAACGCTCCCGGCCCTGATTAGAAACAGTTCGTTTAAAGATGATACGACAATTTTTGTCACCCTTGAACACTTTATGTCATTAGCAACATCATTAATGACGTTTAATTGTTAAGCATGCCCTAGAGAGAGATCTATGAACCCGCAGCTCGCGCTCCTGCTCGCCAGCCTAATCCTGCCGCTGTCCGCGCTCGCCGCGACCGGCACCGTCTACAAGAATCCGCAGTGCGGCTGCTGCACCGCGTGGGCCGAACACCTCGCAAAGAACGGCGTGAGCTTGAAAGTCGAGCCGCGCGACGACCTCGCCGCCGTTCGCGCGAAGCTCGGCGTGCCGGCCGACCTCGGCGGCTGCCACACGGCGAAGATCGACGGCTACGTGTTCGAGGGCCACGTGCCGGCCGACCTCGTGAAGAAGGTGCTGAAGGGAAAACCGGCGATCGCCGGCCTTGCGGTGCCGGGCATGCCGGCCGGGAGCCCGGGCATGGAAGGCCCGACCAAGGTCTCCTACCCGGTCATCGCCTTCGACAGGCAGGGCAAGAGGCGCGTCTACGCGACGCGCTGAGCGCCTTCCTTGATGCGGGTCAAACGTTGGCCGAGCCCTAGACGCCAGAATGCGGTTTTACCTCCACCTGGCGTTTTTTCATGTCCCACACCTTCTCTGAGCTCCGCCTCGCCGGACGCACGCTGCTTCCCGTCGTCCAGGGCGGCATGGGCGTCGGCATCTCGGCCAAGCGCCTCGCCGGCGCCGTCGCGCGCGAAGGCGGCGTCGGCACCATCGCCAGCGTCGACCTGCGCCACCTGCACGAAGACCTGCTCGCCGAATCGAAACACGCGAAAGACCAAGCCGCGCTCGACGCCTTGAACCTCACCGCGCTCGACCGCGAGATCCGCGCCGCGAACGCCACCGCCGCCGGCCAGGGCCTTATCGCCGTCAACGTAATGAAGGCGGTCGACGCGCACGCCGCCTACGTGCGCCAGGCGTGCGAATCGGGCGCCGGCGCGATCGTGATGGGCGCCGGCCTGCCGCTCGACCTGCCCGAGATGGCCTCTGGATATCCAGACATCGCGCTGATCCCGATCCTGTCCGAGGCGCGCGGCATCGGCATCGTGCTCAAGCGCTGGATGAAGAAGGGCCGCCTGCCCGACGCGATCGTCATCGAACATCCGAAGCACGCCGGCGGCCACCTCGGCGCGGCCAAGATCTCGGACATTTCCGACGCGAAGTTCTGCTTCAAGCGCGTGCTCGACGAAACGTTCGAACTGTTCAAGTCGCTGGGTCTGGAGCGCGAGGCGATCCCACTGATCGTCGCCGGCGGCGTGAACAGCCACGAGAAGGTGAAAACCTACCTTGACGACTACGGCGCCAGCGCGGTGCAGGTCGGCACCGCCTTCGCCGTCACGCGCGAGGGCGACGCGCACGACAACTTCAAGGCGGTGCTCGCCGGCGCGCGCCCCGAGGACATCGGCGAGTTCATGAGCGTCGCCGGCCTGCCGGCGCGCGGCGTGCTGACGCCTTTCCTGAGAAATTATCTGAAACGCGAGGAGAAGCTGCAGGCGCATGCGAAGGCCGACCCGGCGCGCTGCACGCAGGGCCTCAACTGCCTTGCGGTGTGCGGCCTGCGCGACGGTCTGTCCAAGGTCGGCCAGTTCTGCATCGACCTCAAGCTCGCCGCCGCCTTCCGCGGCGAGGTGTCCAAGGGCCTGTTCTTCCGTGGCGCCGAACCCTTGCCGTTCGGCAGCGCGATCAGGAGCGCCCGCGAGCTGATCGACTACCTGTTGACCGGCCGGATGCCGGCCGATCTCGAGCCCGCGTAAGCTTAACCAACGTTGCGACGCCGCCTTGCCGGCGCGCGACACGGGAAGCCTCCTTGCTGAACGCGCCGGGGCTTTTTGTTACAGTGGCGGCATGACTGCGTTTACCAGCTGCAACCCGGCCACCGGCGAGGTGGTCCATACCCGGCCCGCCTGGCCGGCCGACGAACTGCCGCGCCGCCTTGCCGCGCTGAAGACCGCGCAGCGCGCGTGGGCGCAGCTTGCGCCCGAGGCGCGCGCCGAGAAGCTCACCACGCTCGCCAACACGCTCGAAGCGGTGCGCGAGGAGCTCGCCCACCGCGTGACGCTCGAGGTCGGCAAGCGCACCGCCGAGTGCCTGGCCGAGATCGACAAGTCGGTACAGCTGACGCGCTACTACGCGCAGCTCGCGCCCGAACTGTTGGCCGCCAAGCACATCGCGACGCAGGCGAGCGCCAGCGCGGTCGCGTTTGAGCCGCTCGGCATCGTGCTCGCGATCATGCCGTGGAACTACCCGGTGTGGCAGGTGCTGCGCTTCGCGGTGCCGGCGCTGGCCGCCGGCAACGCCTGTCTCGTCAAGCCGGCGCCGTCGGTGCCGCTGTCGACCGGCCTGTTGCTCGACGTCGTGCGCGCCGCCGGCCTCGACGTGTTCGACGTCGCGTGGATAGACCCCGAGTCGGTCGAGGACGCGGTGCGCGCGTCGGACGCGGTCGCCTTCACCGGCTCGACGAGCACCGGCCGCGTGATCGCCAGCCTCGCCGGCCGCCACATCAAGAAGACCGTGCTCGAGCTCGGCGGCAGCAACGCCTTCATCGTGCTCGAGGACGCCGACCTCGACGCCGCCGCGGCCGAAGCCTGCCACTCGCGCTTCCGCGACGCCGGCCAGAGCTGCAACGCCGCCAAGCGGATGATCGTCGTCCCCGAGATCGCCGACGCCTTCATCGAGCGCTTCGTTGCCGAAGCTAGAAAACTGACGCTCGGCCAACCTTCCGACCCGGCCGCGAGCCTCGGCCCCTTGGCGCGCGCCGACCTGCGCGAGAGCCTGCACGCCCAGGTGCTCGACGCTCTCGACAACGGCGCCGAGCGGCTGTTGGGCGGCGCGATGCCCGACGGCCCCGGCTTCTTCTACCCGGCGACCGTGCTAGACCACGTCACGCCGGCCTGCCGCGTCTACCACGAAGAGACCTTCGGCCCGGTCGCGAGCATCCTGCGCGCACGCGACGCCGACGACGCGATCCGGCTCGCCAACGACACGCCGTTCGGCCTGGGCGCGGCGATCTACACCGGCGACGTCGAGCGTGGCTGGCAGCTCGCGCGCCAGATCGAGGCCGGCAGCGTCTTCATCAACCGCCACACCAGCTCCGATCTCAGGCTGCCGTTCGGCGGCGTGAAGGCGTCCGGCTACGGCCGCGAGCTGTCCGAATTCGGCCTCTACGAATTCGTCAACGTGAAGACCTACTGGCAGAAATGAGCGCCCCCTTCACCCCGACCGACGAGCAGCGCCGCATCCTCGACCACGCCGACGGCCATCTGCTGATCGAGGCGGCGGCCGGCAGCGGCAAGACCAGCGTGCTGGCCCTCCTGGCGCTGGAGTACGCGGCCGTCGGCCGAGCGGTGCTGGCGCTCACCTTCAGCGCGAACGGCAAGGCGGTGCTGGCCGATCGCCTGTCTGCGTGGAATCCGCGTCTGGCCGACAGGGTCACCGTGGCCACCATCGACGAGGTCTGCGAGGCGGAGGCGCAGCGCTGCCTGGCAGACGACCGGCTGAGCGTCGACGACGGCTGGGCGCTCGACCATGTGCTGCCGGAGGTGATCGAGCGCACCAACGAGGCCTTCGCCGGCGACGAGCGTCACCCGCAGCTCGAAGGGCACGCCGAGGCGCGGCGCGAGCTGCTCGACGCCTTCCGCTTCATCAAGCAGAGCCTCGCCCCCGGGCTGATCGGCGACGAACAGGACCCCGACTGGATCGAACAGGCGATCGGCGACCGCCCCTACCCGGTCTGGCACGCCTTCCTGGAATACGAACGGCGGCGCGCCGTCCAGCCGGTAGAGCGTCGAAAACGCCGCGGACGCGGCTTCCGGCTGGCGGGCGACGCCTGCTATGACCTGGTGCGGGCGGCCGGGCAGGACGGCCTCGACCCGCCGGGCTTCGGCCAACGTTATCTCTTGCTCGACGAGTTCCACGACACCAGCCCGCTGCAGCTCGAATTCCTGTCGCTGTGGGGACGGCGGCTGCAGCGGGTGGTCGCCGTCGGCGACCGCGACCAGGCGCTGCAGGCGTGGCGGGCGGCCGACGCGGCGCATATCTTCCCGGCCTTTTGCGAGCGCTTCGCGGTGCGCACGCGGCTGCCGCTGTCGCTGTCCTTCCGCTTCGGCCCGCGCCTGGCGCAACTGGCCAACGCGCTGCGCAGCCCCTCGCAAGCGCCGGTGCAGGGCGCGGGCGACAGCCCCGGCCGGGTCATCGAAGAGCGCCGCCCGCTGGCTGCCTTCCTGAAGGCGCTGGGCCAGGACCCGGACGCCGGCAGCTGCGCCATCCTCGCGCGCGACGCCGGGCAGCTGGTGCCGGTGCAACTGGCGCTCGCCGAGCTCGGCCAACCCTTACGCCTGCACGAACGCGTGCTGCCGTTCTGGCGGCGCGGCGAAGCGCGGCTCTTGCAGGCGCTGGCCGAAATCGTCGCCGCCCCGCGCACCGGCGAGACGCGAGCGCACGCACAGCCCGACCCCGAATATCTGAAGCGCCAGCGCAGCCTGCTCGCCGAGCGGCTGCTGAGCCTGCCTGGCTGGCTGCTCGCCGACGCGACGCGGCAGGACCTGATCGACCACATCGCCGACAGCGCCGCCAACTGGCGTGCCGTCTGCGAGATGCTGCCCAGGGTCCCGTTCGCCCCGGACGCCGGCGAAGCGCAAAGAGGCCGGCGCAGCCAGCTCCAGGCGGCGATCGCCACCTTGCTGGAAGCCCCCGCGGACCAAGCCCTCGGCCCGCAGGTCCAGGCCTTCGCCCGCGAGGCCCGGCTGGAGACCGACCTGGCCGCGTATGCGGGCAGCCGCGAACAAGGGCGGGCGCGCGTCGCCGCCTGGCGCCACCTCGTCGGGCATCTTTATACACAAGGCTTTACCGCCGCCGGCTGGCTCAAAAGGCTGGCGGACCTGGAACGCCGGCATCGCTACCCGTCCGAGACCGCCCGGCCCGGCCCGCTGCTGAGCTCCATCTTCCACGCCAAGGGCAGCGAATGGGATCGCGTCGTCCTGGTCGGCCTGGAAGAAGGCCGCTTTCCGCTGGCCAACGTCCCTTTCGCCGAGGAAAAACGCTACGCCTATGTGGCCTGCACGCGGGCGCGCCGGACGCTGATCCTTCACGCCGAACCCGGGGCCACCCCCGGCAGACTGCTGCCGCTGCTGATGGAGGCCGCCCAATGAGCCCCCTCGTCGAACGCTTCGCCGCCGTCGTCGGCGCGAATCATCTGCTTGCCGACCCGTCGGATACCGCGCCGTACTGCCTCGACTGGCGCAAACGCTACCTCGGCCAACCCTTGGCCGTCGCGCGCCCCGCCAGTACCGCCGAGGTCGCCGAACTCGTCAGGCTCTGCCATGAGACCGGCACCCCCGTCGTCCCGCAGGGCGGCAACACCGGGCTGGCCGGCGGCGCGACACCGGATACGTCGGGCGCGGCGCTGGTGATCGCGATGGGGCGGCTGAACAAGGTGCGCGGCGTCGACGCGGCCAACAACAGCCTGACCGCAGAGGCCGGCGTGACGCTCAAAGGCTTGCAGGACGCGGCGGAACAAGCCGGGCGGCTGTTCCCGCTGTCGCTCGCATCGGAAGGGACGTGCCAGATCGGCGGCAACCTGTCGACCAACGCCGGCGGCCTCGCGGTGCTGCGCTACGGCACGATGCGCGAGCTGACGCTCGGTCTCGAGGTGGTGCTGCCCGACGGCCGGATCCTGAACGCCTTGTCGGGACTGAGGAAGGACACCACCGGCTACGACGTCAAGCAGTGGTTCATCGGCGCCGAGGGCACGCTGGGGCTGATCACCGCGGCGACGGTCAAGCTGTTTCCCCGCCCTACCGCGGTCGCGACGGCCTTCATCGGCGTCGAGTCGGCCGAGGCGGCGATAGCCTGGCTCTCGACATTGCGCGACCGTTTCGCAGACCGGCTGACGACGTTCGAGCTCGTCGCCGACGTGTGCCTGAAACTGGTCGAGCAGCACATCCCGGGCGCGCGCCGGCCGTTTTCCGCGCCGTGGAGCCTGCTCGTCGAGCTGACCGACGGCGGCGACGCCGCCCGGCTCACCGACGACCTGGTCGAATGGTTGGCCGAGCAGACCTTCGCAGACGCGGTCGTCGCGCAGAGCGAGAGCGAACGCCAAGCGCTGTGGCAGCTGCGCGAGGCGATCTCCGAGGCGCAGGCGAAGGACGGCGCAAGCATCAAGCACGACATCGCGCTGCCGTCGAGCGCCATCCCGGCCTTCTTGCGCGACGCCGACGCGGCGCTCGAAGCGGCCTTCCCCGGCGTGCGCATCGTCGCCTTCGGCCACGCCGGCGACGGCAACCTGCACTACAACCTGTCGTACACGCGGCCAGGCAACGAGAACCTTTTCTGCGACGAGGAGCGCGCGAACGAAATCGTCTACGACGCGGTCGCGCGCCACGCCGGCACCTTCGCCGCCGAACACGGCGTCGGCCAACTCAAGACCCACTGGCTCACCCGCTACAAGGACCCGGTCGCGCTGGACCTGATGAAGACGCTGAAGGCTGCACTCGACCCGAAAAACCTGATGAACCCGGGCAAGGTGCTCGGCTAAGGGCGCGCGCCGCGTCGAACCCGGCCGAACCGGGCGGGGCGAGGGACTGACAGAGGCTCGGCCGGCCGAGCTTGCCTAGCGCACGGAAGGCGACGCGAATGGCGGCGGGAGAGGAACGGCGGGCAAAAAAATACCCCTGAAGGGAATCCGTCAGGGGCCAACACGAGGAAGAAACACCCTACCGGATTGACCGGTACGATGCTTCGAGGGGCTAACACCACAAAAACCAGTAATGGTTTCAGTGCGCATGGGAATTTAGCGCAAATGCTCTAGCGCGTCCAAGCCTTTCGCCAATTCGAACATTTGTTTGAGTCGTTTTTTCACTTCCGAACAGCATGGCGTTTCGACTACGCGCCATGCTCACTGCTTGACCGGCCGCTTGGCCAGCATGCGCTGCAAGGTGCGGCGGTGCATGTTCAGCGCGCGCGCGGTCGCCGACACGTTGCCGCCGTGTTCAAACAACACGCGCTGCACGTGCTCCCAGGCCAGCCGCTTCACCGACATCGGCTGCGCCGGCAGCGGCTGCGCGGCGTTCGGTTCGCGCGCGTCGAAGGCCGCGACGATCTCGGCCAAGGTCGCCGGCTTGGCGAGGTACTGCACCGCGCCGAGCTTCACCGCGTCGACCGCGCTGGCGATGCTCGCGTAGCCGGTCAAGACGAGGATCGCCGTCGCCGGACAACGGCGCTTGAGTTCGGGCAACAGGCGCAAGCCGCTCTCGCCGGCAAGGTTCAGGTCGAGCACGATGTGGGTGACGTCGGGCGACAGCGCGGCAAGCGCAGATTCGGGGTCCGCCGCGTGCCGCGCCGCGCGGCCCTGGCGCGCCAGGCTCCTTGCCAGCACGCCGGCGAACGCGTCGTCGTCGTCGACGATCAGCCAGTTCTCATTCATCGCGTTTCCCCTTCCGGCAACAGTGGCAGCTCGAGCCGCGCGAGCACGCCGCCGCCGGCGCGGTTTTCGAGCCGAACCGTGCCGCCGAGCCGCGACAGCGTCGCGTGGCTCAGCATCACGCCGATGCCGAGCCCGGCCGGCTTGCCGCTCTCGACCGGCGCGAGTCCGGCGCGCGACAGCTGTTGATCGGTGAGCGCGCCGCGCGGGTTGACGATGTCGATCAAGAGCGCGTGCTCGCGCTGTTCTACGTTCAGCCTCACCTCGCACGGGTCGGCCTCGGCGGCGTTGTTGAGCAGGTTGAAAAAGGCCGGCCAGAACAGCAGAGACAGGCTGGCGGCCGGCGCATCCTCAGGCGGCAGCTCGGCCGCCAGCCTCACGCCGGGCTTGAGCGCGCGCCAGCCCTCGAGCCGGCGCACGAACGCGTGGCGCAGGCTTTCTGCCTGCGGCGTGGGCTCGCCGCCCTCCTTCAGCTCGGCCAACGCTTCGCGGCAGCGCAAGAGCGCCGCGTCCATCGCCGCCCAGTCGGCGGCCAATTCCGGCCGGTCGGCGGTTTCACTCCGCAGTTCGCCGGCGAGCAGGGTCAGTATGTTCAGCGGCGTCGACAGCGCGTGCGCGGCGCCGGCCGCCTGCACACCGAGCGCGATCAACTGTTCGTTACGCAGCTGCGCCTCGCGCGCACGGGCGAGCGCCGCCTCCTGCTCGACGAGGCGCCTCGACAGCCGCGCGACGAAGCCGGCGATCAACAGCGCCGATAGCGCAAAGGTCAGCCACATGCCCACAAGGTGCAGGTTGAACGCGTAGGCGGCGTCGCCGCCGGCGAGCGGCCAAGGCAGGTGGAAGTAGAACAGCAGGCCGTAGGCGGCTACGGCCGCCAGCGCCAGCGCCCACACGAAGCGCCCGGGCGCCAGGAGCGCGGCGATCAGCACCACCGGAAGATACAAGGACGCGAGCGGGTTGGCCGCGCCGCCGGTGAACGCCAGGATTTCGGTCAGCGCGACGAGGTCGCCTGCGAGGCCGGCGCAAAGCGGCAGGCGCGGCGGCAGGCCGCGTCGCAGCGCTGCGACGGTCAGCCGGTTCAGGCCGAACAGCATCGCCAGCGCCTGGCCGACGAGCAGCCACGGCAAAGCGACGCCCGACAGCCTGGCGACGGCGGCGAGGACGAAGGCGAGCGCGAGCATCGCATCGCGCAGGCGCGCGACGCCTAGTGCGGCACGGGCAAGGTTGGCCGAGCCTTGCTCGGCGGCGGGAAACAGCGTCATGAAAGGCCGCGACAAGAAAACGCCCCGCGCGGTGACGGGGCACGGGGGCGGATGGTCGCCCTAAGCTTGGAGCCGGCGCCGCCACGTGCAGCAACACCGACCCGCTCAGTGTAGCGCCTAGTGTGGGCTGGCGGAATGCGGCAGGGTGTCGCAGCGCGTTGTCGAGCAGGTTGCGCAAGAGGAGAGCGATCAACAGCGCGTCGCCGCGCGCGAGGCCGGCGAGCGGGTCGAGCCGCGACAACGCGAGCAACGGCTCGGTCAGCCTTGTTGCGCGGTCGATGCCGGCCATCAGCTTGGACAGCGCGCGCGTCCGCGTCGCGTCGTCGTGCGCGAGCGCGGCGACCTCGGCCAACGCGAACGGTTTGACGAGGTAGTCGTCGGCGCCGGTGTCGAGGCCGCGGACCCTGTCGTCGACCGACGGCAGGCCGACCGGCAACATCGGCAGCTTGGACAGGCCCTCGTGCAGGTCCTGCAACCATTCCTCGCCCCAATAGGCGCGGTGCCCATCATACCAAACTGGCGTTCACCTTAACGTCACGCCGCGCTCACCATGCTGTCACATCGCGCCTGCACGATGGCGCCGTCGCCCTCGCCTGGACGCCATCATGATCCGAGACTTCGCCCCGCCCCCGCGCTACCGCACGCTGTGGATTTCCGACGTGCACCTGGGCACCAGCGGCTGCCGCGCCGAGCAGCTGCTCGACTTCCTGCGCCACCACGAGGCCGACACGCTGTACCTGGTCGGCGACATCGTCGACGGCTGGCAGCTGAAGAGATCGTGGCAGTGGAAGCAGAGCCACAACGACGTCGTGCAGAAGCTCTTGAGAAAGGCGCGCAAGGGCACGCGCGTCGTCTACATCCCCGGCAACCACGACGAGGCCGCGCGCCCCTACTGCGGGCTCGACTTCGGCGGCATCGCGATCCGCGACGAGGCAGAGCACCGCACCGCCGACGGCAGGCGCCTGCTCGTCATCCACGGCGACGCGTTCGACGGCGTGATCCAGTACGCGAAGTGGCTCGCGTATCTGGGCGACAGCCTCTATACGGCGATCCTGCAGCTGAACCGCGGCTTCAACTGGGTGCGCATGAAGCTCGGCCTGCCCTACTGGTCGCTATCGCAGTACCTGAAGCACAAGGTCAAGAACGCGGTGAACTTCATCAGCCAGTTCGAGGCAGTGCTCGCGAACGAGGCGCGCCGGCGCGGCTTCGACGGCGTCGTGTGCGGCCACATCCACAAGGCCGAGATCCGCGACATCGACGGCGTGCTGTACGCCAACAGCGGCGACTGGGTCGAGAGCCTGACCGCGCTCGCCGAGCACGCCGACGGCCGGCTCGAGGTCCTTGCGTGGACCGCGCAGCCGGGCGGCGCCCCCGTCAGCTTGGCCGAGCCCCTGGCAAGCGAAGGAGAAAAAGCATGCGTATCCTGATCGTCACCGACGCGTGGCGCCCGCAGGTCAACGGCGTCGTGCGCACGCTGACCGAAACCGCGCGCGAACTGGCCGGCTTCGGCCACACCGTCGAATTCCTCACGCCGCAGGACTTCACGACGCTGCCCTGCCCGACCTACCCGGACATAAGGCTGTCGCTGTTCCCGGGGCGGCGCGTCGCGCAAAGAATCGAGACCTTCGCGCCGCACGCGATCCACATCGCGACCGAGGGGCCGCTCGGCCTCGCAGCGCGCGGCTACTGCATGAAGAAGAAGCGGCCTTTCACCACCGCCTCCCACACGCGCTTTCCCGAATACGTGCACGCGCGCGTCAAGCTACCGGTCAAGGTCAGCTATGCGTGGCTCAGGCGCTTTCACAACGCCGGTCGCGCGGTGATGGCGCCGACGCGCTCGATCTGCGACGACCTTGCCGCGCGCGGCTTCAACAACGTCGTACTGTGGGGCCGCGGCGTCGACACCGAGCTGTTCACACCCGGCGAACGCGGCAGGCTAGACACCGCGCCGCCGCGCTTCGTCTACATCGGCCGCGTCGCGGTAGAGAAGAACATCGAGGCGTTTTTGAAGCTCGACCTGCCCGGCAGCAAGTGGGTGGTCGGCGAAGGCCCGCTGCTGCCGAAGCTCAGGAAGGACTATCCCGACGTCTACTTCGCCGGCGTATTCCCGCAGATGGAGCTCGCGCGCTTCTACCGCGCCGGCGACGTGTTCGTCTTCCCGAGCCTGACCGACACCTTCGGCCTGGTGCTGCTCGAGGCGATGGCGTGCGGCACGCCGGTCGCCGCGTACCCGGTCGCCGGGCCGCTCGACGTCGTCGGCGAGTCGGGCGCCGGTGTGCTCGACTGGGACCTCAAGAAAGCGTGCCTTGAGGCGCTCTCTATAGACCGCGAGCACGTCCGCCGCGTCGCCGAGCGCTTCTCGTGGACCGCCGCCGCGCGCCAGTTCGAGGCCAACCTGCACCCGCGCGCGCTGCCCGAGACCGCGCTCGCGACTCAGCAGGGCTGAGCGGCGCCATCAAAGCAAACAGCCTGGCCGAGTTCCGCTATACGGAGACTCGGCCAGGCTGTTCGATGTCGGGGCCGCGCCCGGGTTCAGTCGGCCAGCGTGATCACCACCGGCGCGTGGTCGGACGGACGCTCCCACTTACGCGGCGCCTTGTCGATCACGCACTCGGTCGCGCGCGCTTTCAGCGCATCGGTGACGAGGATGTGGTCGATCCTGAGACCGAGGTTGCGGCGGAACATCGCCGCGCGGTAGTCCCACCAGCTGTACTGCTTGTCTTCCTGGTTGAAGATCCGGAACGCGTCGGTCAGGCCGAGCGCCAACAGCCCTTCGAACGCGGCGCGCTCGGGCACCGAGCACAGTACCTTGTCGCGCCACGCCTCGACGTCGTACACGTCGCGGTCGTCGGGCGCGATGTTGAAGTCGCCCATCAGCACGCAGGCCGGGTGCTTTTCGAGCTCGGCGGCGAGGTAGTCATGCAAGCGCGCGTACCACTCGAGCTTGTACACGTACTTGTCGGACTCTATCGATTCGCCGTTCACACAGTAGGCGCCGATCACCCTCACGCCGTTCACCGTCGCGGCGATCACGCGGCGCTGCGGGTCGTCGTAGCCGGGGATGCCGAGCACCTCCTCGACGGGCTCGAGCGGCGCGCGCGTCAGCAGCGCGACGCCGTTGTAGGTCTTCTGGCCGTACCACACCGCGCGGTAGCCGGCCGCCTCGATCTCGGTCAGCGGGAACTTGTCGTGGTCGAGCTTCAGCTCCTGCAGCGCGAGCACGTCGACCGGATTCTCGGCCAACCATTGCAGCACCTGCGGCAGGCGAACTTTGAGCGAGTTGACGTTCCAGGTGGCGAATTTCACAGGGAGTCTTCCTTATCGGGCAATCGGACCCGCCATTGTACGGCCTGCGCGCGCTGACGGCGTCGGTGTGCGCTTGGCGAAGGTCGGCTTCTTGAAGCACCATAAAAAAACCCCGCGCGCCTTGCGGCGACGCGGGGTTCGGAACGGCGAATCGGCCGTCTCAGACCTTGAAACGCGCCAGCGTATCGGACACCGAGCCGGACAGCTCGTCGAGCCGGCGCGCGTTGTTCGCGGTTTCGTCGCTGGCGGCGTGGTTCTCGTCGGCCATCTGCGAGATCGCTTCAACATGGCGCGCGATCTGCTGGCTCGCCTGCCCCTGCTCCTTCAGCGCATGGGTGATTTCGGTCACCGCGCGGGCCACCTCGTCGGTGCGCTCGCGGATGCTGGCTATCCTGAGCCCGGCCTCGTCGGCGAGCGCGCGGCCGCCGTCCACCTGGCTGACCACGTCCTGCATTTCCTTGACCGCCGACAGCGCGGCCGACTGGATCTTTCCGACCATCAGCCCGATGTCGCCGGTCGACTGCGCGGTGCGCTCGGCCAACTTGCGCACCTCGTCGGCGACGACGGCGAAACCGCGCCCCTGTTCGCCGGCGCGCGCCGCCTCGATCGCCGCGTTCAGCGCCAACAGGTTGGTCTGGTCGGCGATGTCGCGGATCACCTGGACCACGCTGGAAATATGCTGCGACTCCTCGCCGAGCTGTTCGATGACCTTCGCGGCGGTGGACACGGTGCCGGCGATCCCCACCATGCCGGACACGGTCTTTTCGATGATCAGCCCGCCTTCCTGCGACTCGCCGCCGGCCTGGCCGGAAATGCTCATCGCCGCGTCGGCGTTGCTCGCCACATGGCCGATGCTGACCGTCACCTCCTCGACCGAGGCGGCCATTTCGGCGGTCGACTGGCTCTGTTGCGCCGAACCGGCGGCCACTTGCTGCGACGCCGCCGACAGCGCCGACACCGCGCCGCGCACCTCGCCCATGCTGGCCTGGATCTGGCGGAACGACGTTTGCAGCCGGTCGATCAGGCCGTTCAGCCCTTCGACCATCTGCCCGACCTCGTCGCGGCCGGCGTGCGGGATGCGCAAGGTGAAGTCGTTATGCTCGGCGATGTGCCGCACGGTATCGCGCGTCGCCAGCAGCGGGCCGAGCACCGCGCGGTACACCCAGAAACCGATGGCGATCAGCGCGACGACGGCGAGCGCGATCACGCCGAAGGCTAGGCGCTTGCTCTCCTGGCTGGTCTCGATACCGCCCTTGACGGCGGTTTCGGCGATCTTCTGGTTCAGCGTGACAAGGTTCCACAGCGCCGCGTCCATGCTTTCGGCCGCCGTCGCCTGCTTCTCATAAAGCGAGTAGAACTCGCGGAACAGCGCCTGTTGCTCCTCGGGCGTCGCGGCGCGGGAAAGGCGGGAGATAATGCGATCCAAGCCCTTGTCGGCCGCGAGCCAGGCCTCGGCGCGCGGCGTGTACGCGTCCCAGAGCTGGCCCTCGTCGTCGCTCATCGGCAGCGCGCTGTACGCCTTGATGGCGCCCTCGAAATAGCCGCGTGAAGTCAGTTTGTTCTTCAGGCGCTCGTCGAAGAACTGGCGCGCCCCCGGGCTGTAGTCGTTTTCCTTGATCGCGACCTCCAGATTCCACACCCGCACGCGGTTGAAGTTGGAGCGCGCGTCCAGCAGGTGCAGCACCGAAGGCAGGCGGACGTCGCCGATCTCGTGGATCGCCTCTTCTTCGGCCACCATGCCGCGGTAGCCGACCCCGGCCACCATGGCCAGCGCCAGCACGGCACAAACGATCAGTAAAATCAGCCTGGAACGAATAGTCATATCGGATTCTCCCCTTTATATGGTCGCCGGCACGCCGACGACCCGTCTCTCATATGTTTGGACGAGGGGCAACCCTAGCACAATTTGCCGAATGATTTATTAGCCATGCCAATAAAATTTTCAATCATTTTACATATTTTTTATATCAATATGACTCATAAAGCTTAAGCGAAAAATTCGTGAAGCCACGATTACGACAGGGGGCAAGGAAGGGCGGGAGACGCGGTCAAACGCGGGAGACAAGGCGCAAAAAAAACCCTCCGGGGTGCTTAAACCCGGAGGGGTGACACAGACTCTCAAGATTTCCACACACACGAGGAAAGAATCGCTGCGTCCAGCTCGCTTGCTGCTCTTGGCGGGCCGCCAAGCCCGCCGGGAAAGCACTCCACACACAGGAGAACATTCCCTGGTATAGAGCCGGACGCGTTCGCCTAAGTTCCGGCGCTCAGCGAATTTCTTCGGCGATCATGCCGCTGTGGCGCAGCAGCGCGTCGATCTCGGGATCGCGGCCGCGGAACGCGCGGAACGATTCGAGCGCCGGGCGCGAACCGCCGACCGCCAGGATCTCGTCCCAGAAACGCTTACCGGTGACCGGGTTGGCGCCGCCGGCCTCCTCGAACGCCGCGTACGCGTCGGCCGACAGCACCTCGGCCCACTTGTAGCTGTAGTAGCCGGCCGAGTAGCCGCCGGCGAAAATGTGCGAGAAGCCGTTAGGGAAGCGGTTGTAGGCCGGCGGGAAGTTCACCGCGACCTCGGCGCGCACCTCGTCGAGCAGTTTCAGCCAGTCGCCTTCCGGGTCGAAGTCGCCGTACAGCCGCATGTCGAACAGCGCGAACTCGATCTGGCGCACCGTCTGCATGCCGCTCTGGAAATTCTTCGCGGCGAGCATCTTGTCGAACAGCGCGCGCGGCAAGGTCTCCCCGGTCTCTATATGGCTCGTCATGCCCAAGAGCACGTCCCACTCCCAGCAGAAGTTCTCCATGAACTGGCTCGGCAGCTCTACCGCGTCCCATTCGACGCCGTTGATGCCGGCCACGCCCAACACGTCGACGCGCGTCAGCAGGTGGTGCAGGCCGTGGCCGAACTCGTGGAACAGCGTGATCACCTCGTCGTGGGTGAACAGCGCCGGCTTGTCGCCGACCGGGCGGCTGAAGTTGCAGGTCAGATAAGCGACCGGCGTCTGCACCACTTCGCCCTTCTTGCGACGGCCGCGCGCGTCGTCCATCCACGCGCCGCCGCGCTTGTTCTCGCGCGCGTACAGGTCCAGATAAAAGCCGCCGACGAGCTCGCCGTCCTTCACGAGTTCGAAGTAGCGCACGTCCGGGTGCCACACCGGCGCGTCGGCCGGCTTCGCGCTAACGCCGTACAGCGTGTCAACGACGCCGAACAGGCCTTCGAGCGCCTTGTGCTCGGGGAAGTACTGCTTCACCTCCTGCTCGGAGAACGCGTAGCGCGCGACGCGCAGCTTCTCGGCGGCGTAGGCCAGGTCCCACGCCTCGAGCGTGTCCAGGCCCAAGGTCTCGCGCGCGAACGCTTCGAGCTCGGTGCGATCCTTGACCGCGAACGGCTTGGCGCGCGCGGCGAGGTCGCGCAGGAAGGCGATCACCTCGGAAGGGCTGTCGGCCATCTTGGTCTCGAGCGACAGCGTCGCGAAATCGGCAAAGCCCAACAGCTCGGCCGACTCGCGCGCGAGGCCGAGTTTCTCGCCGATGATGGCGGTGTTGTCGAGTTCCGCCGGGCCGAACTCGGACGCGCGCTTCACGTACGCGTCGTACAGCTCGCGGCGCAGCTCGCGCTTGTCGGCGTACTGCAGCACCGGCAGGTAGAACGGCATCTGCAGCGTGATCTTATAGCCGCTCTTGCCGTCGGCCTCGGCGACCGCGGCGAACAGCGCGAGCACGTCGTCGGGCAGGCCGGCCAGTTCCTTCACATCGTCGACGTACAGCGCGAAGGCGTCGGTAGCGTCGAGCACGTTCTGCTCGAACTTGGCCGCCAGCTCGGCCAACCTCGTCTCGACCTCGGCGAAGCGGCTCTTCGCCGGCTCCTCGAGGTCGGCGCCGGCCAGCACGAAGTCGCGCAGGTCGTGGTCGAGCAGCGCCTTCTGCGCGCCGCTCAAGGCCGCGTAGCCGGCGCTCGCCTTCAGGTCCTTGAAGCGCGCGAACAGTTCGAGGTTCTGCCCGAGCTCGGTAGAGAACATCGACACCTTCGGCAGGTTCGCGTTGTACGCGTCGCGCAGCGGCGGCGTGTTGACCACCGCGTTCAGGTGGCCGACCACGCCCCACGCGCGGCCGAGCCGTTCGGTCGCGTCGGTCAGCGGTTCGAGCACGGTGCCCCAGCTCGCCGGCGCGTCGCCGGCGGTGATGTCATCGATCGCGGCGCGCGCGTCAGCCAGGATCTGGTCGATCGCCGGCGCGATGTGGTCGGGGGTGATGTCGGCGAAGCGCGGCAGGCCGGAGAAGTCGAGCAGCGGGTTGAGGCTCATGCGGAATCCTTTAGTGTGCGGTGAAACCCTGGGTGCGACGCCGCATCCGGGGAGGCGGGCTCACGGTATCATCGTAGAAACCCTTTCGAGATGAGGACAAACCGATGAATCGCAATATCCGCTCCTTCTGCGGCCACCGCCCCGAAGTGCCCGAATCGGCTTATGTAGACCCGGCGGCGGTCGTGATCGGCGAAGTGAAGCTCGGCGACGCCGCGTCGGTGTGGCCGTGCGCGGTGGTGCGCGGCGACGTCAACCACATCGAGATCGGCGAGGCGAGCAACATCCAGGACTTCGCGATGCTGCACGTCAGCCACAAGCGCGAGTCCGACCCGCACGGCGCGCCGCTGATCATCGGCCGTCACGTCACCATCGGCCACCATGTGACCTTGCACGGCTGCACCATCCACGACGAGGTGCTGATCGGCATCGGCAGCACCGTGCTCGACCGCGCGGTGATCGAATCGCGCGTGCTTATAGGCGCCGGCAGCCTGGTGCCGCCGGGCAAGAGGCTCGAATCGGGCTTCCTGTACCTCGGCAACCCGGTCAAACAGGTGCGGCCGCTGACCGAGGCCGAACTCGCCTTCTTCAAGTATTCCGCCGAGCACTACGTGCGCCTCGCCGACAAGCACAAGGCAAGCCTGATCGACGACGAAGCCGGAGCGTAACGCGATGCGCCTCTCCGAACTCTACGTCCACCCGCTGAAATCGTCGCGCGGCAACGCGCTGGAATCCGCCGCCGCAGGCCCGCGCGGCCTCGAGCACGACCGCGAATGGCTGCTGGTGAGCCCCGCCGGCCACTTCATCACCGGCCGCACCGCGCCGAGCCTGGTACGCGTCGTCGTAGAACCGGGCCCCAGCGGCGCGCGCTTCACCGCGCCGGGCCGCGAAGCGCTTGCCGTAGAACACGCCAGCTTCAAGACACCGCACGACGCGACGGTGTGGAAGGATCTTTTTTCCGCCTGGCACGGCGACGCGGCGGCCGACGCGTGGTTCACCGACTACCTCGGCCACCCCTGCCGGCTGCTGTGGCTGGGCAAGGAGTCGCAGCGCGCGCAGAAGGGCGGCGACGGCGAGCTGTCGTTCGCAGACGGCTATCCTTATCTGCTGATCAACCGCGCGTCGCTTAACGAGTTGAACGCGGAGTTGGCCGAGCCGGTCACCACCCGCCACTTCCGCGCCAACCTCGTCGTCGACGCCGACTTCGCGTGGGAAGAAGACGAATGGAAGCGGGTGCGCGTCGGAGAGGTCGAATTCGAAGTCACCACGCCGTGCTCGCGCTGCATCTTCAGCACGGTCGACCCTGAGCTCGGCGCGCGACGCGCCGACGGCGAGCCGATGAGAACGCTGCTCCGCACGCGGGCGTTGCCGGAGGGGATTTGCTTCGGGGTGAATATGCGGGCGTTGAATAGTGGGGTGGTGAGGGTTGGGGATAGCGTGGAGGTGGTGGAGAGCAGGTTCGAGTTTTGATGCGAGAGCTTGGCCGAGCCTTGCGAACTCGGCCGGGTAACGCTTACATCCGAGGTACTGACTTGAACATGCCGGGACGAAAATTTCTTCGAGTATCGGCCGCGATTGCCCTTGGGATTGGCGTCTCCGCCATTGCCCTTGTCTGGGTTAGCCTCCAGCGCCCCAGTGTCAATAGCGAGCCGTTCGATACCCACAAATGGCGGCGTAACACCGATATTTACGCCGCCACCAATGACCCCGGGTGTGTTCGCGGCGGCATGGCTCTGGACCTGATAGAAAAAGGCAGCCTTGTTGGGAAGACTCATTCCGAAATCTTCCTCTTACTCGGCCGACCCGACCGTTCAGAAAATAGGGTTCTTACCTACGAATTGGGACAATGCTCCGGATTCGGCTGGCACAACAGTCTTCTGATCGTGGGGTTTGAGGCCGGCGATAAGGTGTCCTACGCAAGGTTCACCCGCGACACGCCCTAAATGCCCAACCGCGCGGCGATGCACCAACAGCCCACGCTCGGCCTAACCAAATCAAGATAGTTTTGTTGCGGCTTCGCCGCATTGTTTAGATGCCGGTTCCGCCCGGCACACGGGCAAGGGGCTTTGCTTCGCCAAAGCCCCCTGCACCCCAAAGGCGAGCCCACCGCCGCTTATTCCCGCCCGGCCAACGCCCCGCGAGGCGCCGCCGGAACTCGCGATTCGCTAGCGTCGAATCGCTCAAACAGCCGGCGGCTTAAAACCTCGCGGGACGTCGTCCGGTCGGCGCGGCGGAAGGGCACATGGGCCGCGGTATGCCACGCTTTGCGGTCTCATTTTGAAAAACCGTTCCTATGCTCCAAGGTTGGCCGAGCGTCGGCAGTTGATTCGTCGCGTCCCTGCGGCTCAAGCTCGCGACGGGGGCTCGGCCAACCTTTGAAACTCCCCCAAGCCTTTTGCCAAACAAGAACGACTGCCGCAGTAGACCACGGATAACCGCCCTTCTGCCGCGCCGCTTGACCGGCCCCCGGCGAGGTTTTAAGCCGCCGGCTGTTTGAGCGCCGCGACGGTAGCGCGGCGCGAGTTCGACGACGCCTCGCCGGGGGCCGGTCAAGCGGACACGAGCGGCGGTGGGCTCGCCTTTCTTTCGGTTCCTTTCTTTGGCGAAGCAAAGAAAGGAACCCGTCCGCCGGGCGGAACCGGCGATGCAAATCAAACGCGGCGAAGCCGCATCAAAACCATATTGGTCTTCCACCCTCCCCGAAGCTTGGCCGAACAGGAATTGTCCTTAAGGCTCGGCCAACGTCGCCAAAGGTTGGCCGAGCCATGAAAAAACCCCGCCTACGCGGGGTTTTGCTTTCAGCCGTCCGGCGAACCGGCCAAGCGGAATTACAGCGCAGCCAGGGCCGCTTCGTAGTTCGGCTCTTCGGTCACTTCGGACACGAGCTGGGTGTACTTCACGACGTTGTTCTCGTCGAGCACCACGACCGCGCGCGCGTTCAGGCCGGCCAGCGGGCCCGAAGCGATCGCCACGCCGTAGGCCTGGCCGAAGTCGCCGCCGCGGAAGGTCGACGCGGATTTGACGTCGTTCAGGCCTTCGGCGCCGCAGAAGCGGGCCTGGGCGAACGGCAGGTCGGCCGAGATGCACAGCACGACGGTGTCGGCGCGGCTGGCGGCGGTCTCGTTGAACTTGCGCACCGACGCGGCGCACACCGGGGTGTCGACGCTCGGGAAGATGTTCAGCACTTTTTTCTTGCCGGCGAAGTCGGCGAGTTTCACTTCGCCCAGGTCGTTGCCGACCAGCGAGAATTCGGCGGCGGTGGCGCCTACGGCCGGCAGGTTGCCGGCGACGTCGAACGGGGTGCCCTTCAGGGTAACGGTGGCCATCTCAAGTCTCCTCATATTGGGGGTAGGAACCGGCATCAGTTTGATGCACTGTGCCGACATTTCAACCCTTGCATCAGCAGGGTCAGCGCTTTTCTTCGAGCGGCGGCACGGCTAGCCCCAGCTCGTCGATGATTTCGCGCGCAACGCGGAAGCCTTCTACCGCCGCCGGCGCGCCGGCGTACACCGCCGCGTGCAGCAGCACCTCGCGCAGTTCGACGAGGCTCGCGCCGTTATGGATCGCACCGCGCACGTGGCCCTTGAGTTCGTGGCTGCGGCCGAGCGCCGCGAGCATCGCGCAGGTGACGAGGCTGCGCGTCTTCAGGTCGATGCCGTCGCGCTGCCAGGTGCTGCCCCACGCGTGTTCGTTCAGCCAGTCCTGCAGCGGCGCGTTGAAGCCGTCGACGCCGCTCATCGCGCGCGCGACGAAGGCCTCGCCCATCACCTGGGTGCGCTTCGCCATGCCGTTCTCTTTGTCCTCATCGCTCATCGTGCTTCTCCTTTGTGACGGTTGTGCCGTTATCGCCGCGCCACGCGCGTCGCCAGAGCGACGCCGGCGAGGATCAGCCCGATGCCGACGAGGTGGTAGGCGGCGATCGCCTCGCCGAGGAACAGCGTCGACAGCAACGCGCCGAAGGCCGGCATCAGGTGGATGAAGGTGCCGGCGCGCGCCGCGCCGACGCGCGCCACGCCGAAATTGTAGAAGTAGTAGGCGGCGACCGACGGCAGCGTGCCCATGTAGAGGAAGGTCGCGAGCGTCGCCGGCGTGAACGCCACCGCCGCGCCGCGCGACCATTCCCAGACGCAGAACGGCAGCAGCGCTGCGAGGCCCAACGCGACCAGTAGCGTCAACAGGCCGACGCGGCTGATCGAAGGCGGCACGGCGCGCAAGAGCAGCGTGTAGACGGCCCAGCACGCCATGGCGGCGAACACCAGTGCGTCGCCGGGGTTGATTTGCAGCGACAGCAGCCGCGACGGTTCGCCGTGCGCGACGATGGTCAAGACGCCTGCGAACGACACGGCTATCGCCAGCGCCTGGCGCACACCGACCTTGAGGCCGAAGCCCAGCGCGCCGATCAGCACGATCAGGATCGGGATGAAGGAATTGAGCAGCACGCCGTTGGTCGCGCTGGTGCTCTGCAGGCCGACGTAGACGAGCGAATTGAAGCCGGTGATGCCGAGGAGCGCAAGCACGACGATGCGGCGCCAGTACGGCCGCCACAGCGCGCGCTCGGCCAACAAGGGCTTCAATCCGAGCGGCAGCAGCACGAGAAGCGCGATGCCCCAGCGCGCGAACGCGAGCGTGAAAGGCGGGATAGCCGCGTGCATCGCGCGTGCGAGCACGAAGTTGCCCGACCAGAACAGCGCGGCGAGCATGAGAAGGAAATACGCGGTCCGGTTCGACGTGACCGGGGCGGCAAGGGTGGCGGAAGTCATCCCGCGACCTTGCCAGCGCGACGCGGCGCTGACAAGCGCGGCGCAGCAAAAACGCCCCGCTACCTGAGGTAGACGGGGCGTCGGCCGAGCCTGAAAGGGCTCAGGCCAGCGGATCGTAGGGCTTGGGCGCCTCGGTCGGCTCTTCGCCGCGGGCGGCGCGCTCTGCGGCGCGGCGCGCGTCGAGGTAGTCCTTGATCGCGTAGGTGAGCTCCTTCGTGCCCTCGCCGGTCAGCGCCGAGATCACGAAGTGGCGCTTGGCCCCGGTGTCGAAGGCGAAGCGGTCGTCCGGGTTCTCAAGCGGCCAGTCGAAGGCGGCAAGGAAGGCGTCGACGACTTCCCGGCGCCCGTCCCCGGGCACCATGTCGAGCTTGTTCAGCACCAGCCAGCGCGGCTTGTCGTACAGCTCCTCGTCGTACTTCTTCAGTTCCTCTACGATCGCGTTCGCCTCGCGCACCGGGTCGACTTCCGGGTCGAACGGCGCGACGTCGACGATGTGCAGCAACAGGCCGGTGCGGCTCAAGTGCTTGAGGAAGCGGTGGCCGAGGCCGGCGCCTTCGGCCGCGCCCTCGATCAGGCCGGGGATGTCGGCGATCACGAAGCTCGACGTATCGCTCATGCGCACCACGCCGAGGTTCGGGTGCAGCGTGGTGAACGGGTAGTCGGCGACCTTGGGCTTGGCGGCCGACACCGAGCGGATGAAGGTCGACTTGCCGGCGTTTGGCATGCCGAGCAGGCCGACGTCGGCCAGCACCTTCAATTCGAGCTTGAGCGCGCGCATCTCGCCCGACTCACCCGGCGTGCACTGGCGCGGCGCGCGGTTGGTCGACGACTTGAAGTGGATGTTGCCGAGGCCGCCCTTGCCGCCTTTGGCGAGCACGACGCGCTGGCCGTGGTGCGTCAGGTCGGCGACCGTCTCTTCGGTGTCGATGTCGACGATCACCGTGCCGACTGGCATGTGCAGCTCGATGTCGTCGGCTCCCTTGCCGTAGCAGTCGGCGCCGTGCCCCTTCTCGCCGTTGAGCGCCTGATAGCGCTTGACGAAACGGTACTCGACCAGCGTATTGACGTTCTCGTCGGCCACCGCGTACACGCTGCCGCCGCGGCCGCCGTCGCCGCCGTCCGGGCCGCCGAACGGCACAAACTTCTCGCGTCGGAAGCTCGACGCGCCGTTGCCGCCCTTACCGCCCACCACTTCGATGCGGGCTTCGTCGATGAATTTCACTTTTCTCTCCTCCAATGCATGAGGAATCGGGCCTCAAGGTTGGCCGAGCCGCCCTTCAGGTCCGACACCTCGCGGTTCCGGACAAACAAAAAAGCCCTATCCCGAGGACAGGGCTTTTTCGACGTGACGGAACCGAATTACTCGGCGTCCGCGCCGGTGTACGGCAGCACGCTCACGGTCTTGCGGTTCAGCGCACCCTTGGTGGTGAACTCGACGTAACCGTCGACCTTGGCGAACAAGGTGTGGTCCTTGCCCATGCCGACGTTGTCGCCAGCGTGGAAGCGGGTACCGCGCTGACGCACGATGATGGAACCGGCCGGGATCAGTTCGCTGCCGAATACTTTCACGCCCAGGCGTTTAGCTTCGGAGTCGCGGCCGTTGCGGGAGCTACCGCCAGCTTTCTTGTGTGCCATGACTGTATCTCCTGATTACTTCGAAATCTCGTCGATGCGGAGTTCGGTGAAGTTCTGACGATGACCCTGACGCTTCTGGTAGTGCTTACGACGACGCATCTTGAAGATGCGGATCTTTTCACCACGGCCGTGGGACACGACGGTCGCTTTCACGACGGCGCCTTCCACCAGCGGAGCACCAATCACCACCTGATCACCGTCCGCCACCATCAGCACTTCTTCAAGTACGATTTGGCTGTCGACGTCTGCAGGTATCTGTTCTACGTTGAGTTTTTCGCCGACGGCAACTTTATATTGCTTACCGCCGGTTTTTATGACCGCATACATTCGCATGAGCTCCTGAAAATTGCATTGCTTCCGCGCGCAAAACGCGGAGCCCGCAATATTACGCAAGTCACTGAAACGCGTCAACTTTTTCGCAAGACCCGGTCTTGCCGACGTCCGGCGCCTACGGTCCGGCGGGCTTTTCTGGTATGATCCCGCGCTTTCAGGCCCGCCAAACAACAACACCGTGTCTACCGCCCCGCTCTTCAAGTCGCTGATCGCCGACGACATGCAGACCGTCGACCGCGTCATCCGGTCGCGCCTCCACTCCGACGTGGTACTGATCCGCCAGGTGGCCGAATACATCATCGGCGCCGGCGGCAAGCGCCTTCGCCCGGCGCTCACGCTGTTGGCGGGCCGCGCGCTCGATTACGACGGCGAGCACCTGTTCGAGCTGGCGGCGATGGTCGAATTCATCCACACCGCGACGCTCTTGCACGACGACGTCGTCGACGAATCCGACCTGCGACGCGGCCGTGACACCGCCAATGCGCTGTTCGGCAACGCCGCCGCGGTGCTGGTCGGCGACTTCCTCTACACGCGCGCGTTCCAGATGATGGTCGCGACGCAGGACATGCGCATCCTCGACGTGATGGCCGACGCGACCAACATCATCGCCGAGGGCGAGGTGCTCCAGCTTCTGAACATCGGCAACACCGATATCGACGAAGCCGCCTACCTGCAGGTGATCCAGTACAAGACCGCCAAGCTGTTCGAGGCCGCCGCCCGCGTCGGCGCGCTGATCGCAGGCGCGACACCCGAGCAGGAACAGGCGCTGGCCGACTACGGCATGCACCTCGGCACCGCGTTCCAGATCATCGACGACGTGCTCGACTATTCCGGCGACGCCGAAACCATCGGCAAGAGCCTCGGCGACGACCTGGCCGAGGGCAAGCCGACGCTGCCGCTGATCTATGTCATGCGCCAGGGCGACGAGGCCTCCGCCCGCAAAGTGCGCGACGCGCTCGAACGCGCCGGCCGCGATCATTTCCCCGAGGTGCTCGCTGCGGTACAATCCTGCGGCGCGCTCGACTACGCTCGCGCCGAAGCCGAAGCGGCAGCCCGCCGCGCCGTCGCGGCGCTCGCCGCGCTGCCGGACACGCCGGTCCGCACCGCGCTCGCCGAGTTGGCCGAGCTGTCGGTCCGGCGCAACGCGTAAGTTTTCAAGGCTGTCTCCGTAGTTAAATGGATATAACGGCCCCCTCCTAAGGGGCAGTTACAGGTTCGATTCCTGTCGGGGGCACCACCTTCAGTTCCCAAGCAGCACGAAACATTCCCTACAACCCGCACAGCAAAGGCTCTGCGGGTTTTTTGTCGCCCGCCGCCTCGGCCAACCCTGGCCATCCTTCGACTCATCGCCTCCGCCGCCCGCCACACCCGGCGAGTCCCGCCGGGGCGGAAAAAGGCGCATGCCGCGCTAACCTATACTGCTGATATCTCCTCGCCTCTTCCTGCACCGGAGACTGAACCTCCGCTGGATTTGACATCATGCCCACCCCGCCCATCCGGCCCACCCCGCTTGCAGGCAGGCAGCCAGAAGGCTCGCCGCGATGAAACCGGCCGGCCTTCCGCACCGTTTGCGCGCGCACTTCGCCCGGCTACTTGCCGCCGTTCTCTGCTTCGGTTTGGCGTTGACGGACGTGAAAGCGGCGCCGCAAGCCGTCATGGTCATCCCGCTGCAAGGCGCGATCGGTCCGGCACGCGCCGATTTCGTCGTTCGCAGCCTCGCCCACGCGCAGCAGGAACGGGCGCAGCTCGTCGTGTTGCAGATGGACACCCCCGGCGGGCTCGACGTGGCGATGCGCCAGATCATCCAGGCCATCCTGGCCTCGCCGGTGCCGGTCGCCACCTACATCGCCCCGGGCGGCGCGCGGGCCGCCAGCGCCGGCACCTACATCCTCTACGCGAGCCACTTCGCCGCGATGGCGCCCGGCACCAACCTGGGGGCGGCGACACCGGTGCAGATCGGCATAGGCGGGCCGGAGCAGCCGCCCGGCAAGGCGCCCGACGAGGGCAAGCGCGGCAAGGCCGGCGCCAGCCCGGGCGGGGCAGAATCGCCAAGCACGATGGAGAAGAAGCAGGTGAACGACGCCGCGGCCTACATCCGCGGGCTCGCGCAGCTGCGCGGACGCAATGCGGACTGGGCCGAACGCGCGGTACGCGAGGCGGTCAGCCTGTCGGCCGACGAAGCGCTGGCGCAAAAGGTGGTCGACGTCTTGGCGCGCGACGTGCCGGAATTGTTGCACAAGCTCGACGGCCGCAAAGTGGCCACCGCCGCGGGTACGCGCGTGCTGCACACCGCCGGCGCCGTGCTGGTAAGGCTAGAGCCGGACTGGCGCGACCGCCTGCTCGCCACGCTCACCGACCCGAGCATCGCGCTGATCCTGATGATGATCGGCATCTATGGGCTGATCTTCGAGTTCTCCAACCCGGGCTTCGTGCTGCCGGGCGTCGTCGGCGCGATCTGCCTCTTGGTCGGCCTGTTCGCCTTGCAGCTCTTGCCGATCAACTACACCGGGCTCGCGCTGATCCTGCTCGGCCTCGCCTTGCTGTTGGCCGAGGCCTTCCTGCCGAGCTTCGGCACGCTCGGCATCGGCGGCATCGTCGCGTTCTCGATCGGCGCGCTGTTGCTGATCGACACCGACGTACCGGGCCTCGGCATCCCGGTCGCGCTGGTCGCGACGCTGGCCGCCACGACCGCCTTGTTCATCTTCGGCGTCTCCGGCCTCGCGCTGAAGGCGCGCCGGCGTCCGGTGGTCAGCGGCAAGGAAGCGCTGGCCGCCAGCGTCGGGGTCATGCTGGATGACATGCCGCCCGGCGACACCGCGACGGAAGGTTGGGCGAGCGTACAGGGCGAGCAATGGCGGGTGCGCAGCACGGTAGCACTCGGGCGCGGCATGCCGGTACGGGTCATCGGCCGCGACGGCCTGACCCTGATCGTCGAGCCGCTCGACGACTCTCAAGGAGAACAGCGATGACGGGGTTTACATTGGGCTTCAGCGGCGCGGCATTCGTGCTGGCCGCGCTGATAGTGATCTCGGCGTTCCGCATCTTCCGCGAATACGAACGCGGCGTGGTGTTCATGCTCGGCCGCTTCTGGAAGGTCAAGGGGCCGGGCCTGGTGGTCATCATCCCGGGGGTGCAGCAGGTGGTGCGGGTCGACCTGCGCACCGTGGTGTTCGCCGTGCCGCCGCAGGACTTGATCACGCGCGACAACGTGTCGGTCAACGTCAGCGCGGTGGTGTACTTCCGCGTGGTCGACCCGGAAAAGGCGATCATCCAGGTCGCCCAGTTCCCCGAGGCCACCAGCCAGTTGTCGCAGACGACGCTGCGTTCGGTGCTCGGCAAGCACGAGCTGGACGAGCTGCTCGCCGAACGCGAACGGCTCAACCTCGACATCCAGAAGGCGCTCGACGCGCAGACCAACGCCTGGGGCATCAAGGTGTCCAACGTCGAGATCAAGAACGTCGACTTGAAGGAATCGATGGTCATCGCGATCGCCAAGCAGGCCGAGGCGGAACGGGAGAGGCGCGCGAAGGTCATCCACGCCGAAGGCGAGCTGCAGGCCGCGGAAAAACTGCTGCAGGCCGCGCAATTGCTGGCCCGGGAGCCGCAGGCGATCCAGCTGCGCTATCTGCAGACGCTGACCAATATCGCCGGCGACAAGAGTTCGACCATCGTGTTTCCGCTGCCGATGGACCTCATCGGGGCGCTGCTCAATCCGGACAAAACGCCGCCGGCGTGACGCCCACCTGCCGGCCAGCCGACGGGCTCGGCCAACCCGTGCCCAGCCCCGCCCAAAAAAATGCCCGCTCACCAGAGCGGGCATTTTTAACGTCCACGGGTAAGCGGATCGTCAGAACAGCAGCTCCTTGACGTTCTCGACCGCATCCTCTGCCGGCGCGCTGTCGCTGCCGGCGTCGCCCCCCTCTTCGGCCGCACCATTGGACGCTTCCGGCCGGCGGGCGCCGGGCACGCTGCCGCTGTTGTCCACCCTCAGCTCCGGATTGGTGCGCTGGTACTCCTCGTAGAAGTACTCGTCGCCGCCGCGCAAGCCGCCGCCGGCGCGCACCACCACGCCGTTAGGCGGCGGCAGTTCGACTTCCGGCTGCCCCTTGAGCGCGTTGGCCATGTAGTTGATCCAGATCGGCAGCGCCACCGTGCCGCCGTAGCCGTAGCGGCCGAGGCTCTTGGGCTGGTCGTAGCCGACCCAGGTGATCGCGACCAGGTTCGGGTTGAAGCCGGAGAACCACGCGTCGCGGTTCTCGTTGGTGGTGCCGGTCTTGCCGGCCAGGTCCATGCGGCCGAGGCTCATCGCGCGGTTGGCGGTGCCGAAGCGCACCACGTCGCGCATCATCGTGCTCATGATGAAGGCGTTGCGCGGGTCGATCGCCTGCGGCGCGTTCTGGCCGGCGACCGCCGGCGCGGTCTTGGCCAGCACCTTGCCGCGCGGGTCTTCGATGCGGTCGACAAAGTAGGCGCGCACGCGGTAGCCACCGTTGGCGAACACCGCGTAGCCCTCGGCCATCTGCAGCGGCGTCACCATGCCGGCGCCGAGCGCCATCGTCAGGTAGGCCGGGTGCTGCTTGGGGCCGAAGCCGAAGCGCTGGATGTACTGCTGAGCGTAGTCGGTGCCGATCGACATCAGGATGCGCACCGACACCAGGTTCTTCGACAGCGCCAGCGCGCGGCGCATCGTCATCATGCCGTAGAACTTGCCGTCGTCGTTCTTCGGCTCCCAGCGCTGGCCGCCCAGCGTCTGCGGGTCGATCACCAGCGGCGCGTCGTTGACCATGCTCGCCGGCGTGAAGCCGCGCTCGAGGCCGGCCGAATAGATGAAGGGCTTGAACGACGAGCCCGGCTGACGCCACGCCTGCGTGACGTGGTTGAAGCTACGCCGGTTGAAGTCGAAGCCGCCGACCAGCGAACGGATCGCACCGGTGCGCGGATCGAGCGACACGAAGCCGCCCTCGACTTCGGGCATCTGCACGATCTCCCAATAGCCCTTCGGATTCGCGCGGATGCGCACCACCGCGCCGGGACGGATCTGCTGCGCCGGCGTCAACTTCGGGCTCAGCGCGCGGCGCGCGAACGACAGGCCCTGCCCCTTGACCACCGCGACCTTGCCGCCGCGCACGAAGGCGCGCACCTCTGCAGGGTTGGCCGAGAGCACCACCGCCGGCTGCATGTCGCCGCTGTCGCGGATCTCGGCCAACGTGTCCTCGAGCGCCTCGTCGCGCTCGGTGCCCGACGGCAGCGTCGACAGGTCGACGAAGGATTCCGGACCGCGGTAGCCGAGGCGGCGGTCGTAGTCGGTCAGGCCGGCGCGCAGCGCGTCGAAAGCCCACCGCTGGTGGAGGCTGTCGATCGTCGTGTACACCTTGAAGCCGTCGGTATAGGCACGGTCCTGATAGCGCGTGTACATCGCCTGGCGCACCATCTCGGCGACGTACTGCGCAGGCAGGTTGACGTCCGAGCCCTGCGGCGCGGCGTGCGAAGGCTGGTTCTTCGCCTCGTCGTACTGGGCCGGCGTGATGTAGTTGAGTTCGCGCATACGGCGCAGCACGTAGAGCTGACGCAAGCGCGCGCGGTCCGGGTTGACGATCGGGTTATACGCGGACGGCGCCTTCGGCAGGCCGGCCAGCATCGCCATCTCGGCGACGTTCAATTGCTGCAGGCTCTTGCCGTAGTAGGCCTGCGCCGCGGCGGCGAAACCGTAGGCACGTTGGCCGAGGTAGATCTGGTTGAAATAAAGTTCGAGGATCTGGTCCTTGCTCAGCGTATGCTCGATCTTGAACGCCAACAGCGCTTCGTTGAACTTGCGCGTGAAGGTCTTTTCGCTTGATAGAAAGAAATTTTTCGCCACCTGCATGGTGATCGTACTTGCACCGGACTTGGCATGTCCGGATACTACGTTCCCGAATGCTGCGCGCATAACCCCTACATAGTCGACACCGCTATGTTGGTAGAAGCGCTCGTCCTCGGCGGAAAGGATCGCCTGCTTCATCAACTCGGGCACTTCGTGGATGCGGACGAAGGAGCGGCGCTCCTCGCCGAATTCGCCGATCAGCACGCTATCGGCGCTGAAAACGCGTAACGGAATCTTGGGTCGGTAGTCGGTCAGCACGTCCAGGCTCGGCAGGCGCGGATAGGTCAGCATCACCGCGATGACCGTTCCACCGGCCAAGAGCACGATGCCGCCGACGGCGAGGCCGGCCAGGAGCGCAAAGAATCGTTTCAACATATTCTCGATAGGGTTTCTGAGAGAGTTCGGATTATAACGTCTTCGCAGAAGGCGCAAGACAACGTTACCACGGCAGCGACTGGGGCGCTGCCGCCTGCACGGGAAACTATAAGAATGCTATCCGGCAAGCTTGCACAAGGCTCAGACTGGCTAAGCCGCATCGGGCTAAGAAAAATCCACCAGGCGCCGCTCATCGGGCTCGACATCAGCAGTAGCGCGGTCAAGCTCGTCGAAATCTCGCGCTCGGGCAAGAACTATCAGGTGGACCGCTACGTCATCGAAGCGCTGCCGCGCGACGCCGTCGTCGACGGCAACCTGAACAATATCGAGGCGGTCTCCGACGCCATCCGCAAGGGCTGGCAGAAACTCGGCACCTCCACGCGCGACGTCGCGCTGGCGCTGCCGACCACGATGGCGATCTACAAGAAGATTCTGGTCCCGGTCGCGCAGAGCCACGACCTCGAGGAGATGATCGAGTCCGAGGCGCAACAGTACATCCCGTTCGCTTTGGATGAAGTGAACCTCGACTTCCAGGTACTCGGCCCCGCCGCGCACAACCCCGACGACCTCGAGGTGATGTTGTGCGCCGCGCGCAAGGAAAAGGTCGAGGAACGCGTCGCCGCGGTCGAGATGGCCGGACTGAAGGCGTCGGTGGTCGACATCGACGCGTTCGCGACGCTGACCGCTTTCGAACAGATCCAGTTGCAACTGCCCGAGCAGGGCATGAACCAGACCTTCGCGCTGTTCGACATCGGCGCGACCAAGATCTACTGCAACGTGATCCGCAACGGCCAGCAGCTCTACTACCGCGAGCAGGCGTTCGGCGGCCAGCAGCTGACGCGCGACATCCAGCGCCGCTACGGCATCACTTATGAAGAGGCCGAAAAGGGCAAGTGCGCGTCGACGCTGCCGGACGGCTACGAGTCCGAACTGCTGCACCCCTTCGTCGACTCGCTCGCGCAGGAAATCCAGCGTTCGCTGCAGTTCTTCTACACCACGGTCAGCGTGTCGCAGTACCTGCGCGTCGACTACCTGCTGCTCGCCGGCGGCTCGAGCCTCCTGCCCGGCCTCGACGACGCGGTGTCCGCCCGCACCCAGATCAGCACCATGATCGCCAACCCCTTCACCACCCTGGTGCAGTCCACCTCAATCCGCCCAAAGGCGCTGCTGCTCGACGCGCCCTCGCTGCTGGTTTCCTGCGGCCTCGCACTGAGGAGGTTCGACTGATGATCCGCATCAACCTTCTGCCGCACCGCGAACAGAAAAAGGCGGTCCACCGGCTGCGCTTCCAGGTGCTGTTCGGCGCCGCGCTCGTCGGCTCGGCGGCCATCGTGATGGCGACCTACTTGCTGCTCGACGGCCGCGTCGAACGCCAGAACGCGCGCAACGAACACCTGCAGCAGGCCATCGCCAAGCTCGACGAGCAGATCCGCAGCATCGAATCGCTGAAAAAGGAGCGCGACTCACTGCTCGCGCGCAAACAGCTGGTCGAAAAGCTGCAGCTCAGCCGCGGCGACGCGACGCGCCTCTTCGACCAGCTGCTCAAGCAGACCCCGGACGGCGTCTACCTGAAGGATTTCCGCCAGAACGGCAACGGCTTCGCGCTGTCGGGCTACGCGCTGTCCGGCGCGCGCGTGTCCAACTATATGCGCACGTTGGCCGGGTCGACGGTGTTCGACGCGCCGGTGCTGGTCGAGGTGAAAGCCGCCGTGATCAACAACCAGCGCGTCAGCGAATTCACGCTCAACCTCAGCACCAAACAGCAACAGGCACCGGCCCAGCCGGCGGCGCCGGGAGCGGCATCATGACGTACGACGACCTCCGCAACCTCGACCCCAAGGACATGCCGAACTGGCCGCTGCCGGCCCAGATCGGCGCGCTGGCCATCATCGCGCTGATCGTGCTGTTCCTCGGCTACTACCTGGTATTGAGCGACCAGCTCGACCGGCTCAAGGAAGGCCAGACCCAGGAAGAAACGCTGAAACAGACCTTCGTCGACAAGAAGCGTCAGGCGATCAACCAGTCGGCGCTCGAGGCTCAGCTCAAGGAGATCCAGCAGTCGTTCGGCGCGCTGATCAAACAGCTGCCGACCAAGTCCGAGATGGAGTCGCTGCTGACCGAAATCAACCAGGCGGGCATCGGACGCGGCCTGCAGTTCGAGCTGTTCCGTCCGGGCACCGAGGTCAAGTCGCCCGAGATGGCCGAGGTGCCGATCGACATCCGCCTGTCCGGCACGTACAACGAGCTGGCCGCCTTCGCCAGCGACGTCGGCCAGCTGTCGCGCATCGTGACCATCGGCAACGTCGTACTCACGCCGATCGCCGGCAAGGACCAGCGCCTGGCCATGCAGGCCGTCGCCAAAACCTATCGGGCGCTCGAACCGCAGGAAATCGCCGCCCAGACGCCGCCTCCGCAAAAATGAAAACCATCATGAAGAAATGGCTTGCGATCTCGCTGCTGGCCGCCCTCGCGGGCTGTTCTAGCAGCGACAACGAGGACCTGGAAGCCTGGATGGCACAGGCGGGACAAGGGCTGACCGGCCAGGTCGACCCGCTGCCCCAGGTGCAACCCTATCAGCCGGTGGTCTACGACAACGCCGACGCGCTCACCCCGTTCGACGACCAGAAGCTGTTGGTCGCCAAGCGGCAGAACAGCGCCAACGCGCCCGACTTCAACCGCGCACGCGAGGCGCTCGAAAACTTCGACCTGGACAAGCTCAAGCTGGTGGGCACGCTCAAGCGCAGCGGCATTAACTACGGCCTGATCCAGACGCCGGACAACACCGTCTACCGCGTCGCACCGGGCAACTTCATGGGGCCGAACTTCGGCCAGGTGAAGAAGGTCGCCGAGACCGAAGTCCAATTGAGCGAAACTGTCGAGGACCTCAACGGAGAATGGGTCCAGCGCAGCACCAGCCTGTACCTCGAAGAACAAGGGCAGAAATAATGAAAAAATCCACAATCAAACTGCTTTCCGGCGTCGGCCTGTCGCTCGCCTACACGTTCAGCCAGGCGGCGGCGATCACCGACATCAGCGTCTCCCGGGCCAGCGGCACCGAGCATGTGCTGCAGGTCAGCTTCGACGGCCCCGCCCCCACGCCCAACAGCTTCGCGATGTCCAACCCGCCGCGCATCGCGTTCGACTTCGCCGCCACCGAAGTGAAACTGGCCAAGCCGGTGCTCGACCTCGACAACCCGTTGGTCCGCTCGGCCGCCGCGGTGCAGGCCGGCTCGCGGACTCGCCTCGTCCTCAGCCTGACGCGCAACGCCGCTTACAGCGCACAAGTCAGCGGCAACAAGCTGTCCATTCGCCTCAACAGCGACCCGGTCAACACCGCCCAGGCCGCGCCCCCGGTCGAACAGCGCAGCCGCCCCGCCCCCTCGGCCAAGGTGGCGGCGGCCACGCCGTCCGCGCCACAAGCCGCCGCGCCGGGCAGCGACATCGCGGTCGACTTCCGCCGCGGCGCGAACGGCGAGGGGCGCATCGAGATCCTGCTGCCCAGCAGCGGCACCTCGGCCGACGTCAAGCGCGTGCGCAACACCGTGGTGGTCGAATTGCCGGACCTGCCGCTGCCGCGCAGCCAGCAGCGCAAGCTCGACGTCGGCGACTTCGCGACGCCGGTGCGCAGGATCGACGCCTTCAACCAGGGCCGCGACGGCAAGATCGTGATCGAACCGGCCGGCGACTGGGACTTCGCCTCCTACCAGACCGACCGCAAGCTGGTGATCGAGGTCAAACGCCTCACGCAGGAGCAGGCCGCCGCCGCCAAGACCCCCGACGGGCTCGGCAAGCCGGTGTACAAGGGCGACAAGCTGTCGCTCAACTTCCAGAACATCGACGTGCGCACCGTGCTGCAGGTGATCGCCGAATTCACCGGCCTCAACATCATCACCAGCGACTCGGTCAGCGGCTCGATCACGCTCAGGCTGAAAGACGTGCCGTGGGACCAGGCGCTCGACCTGATCATGCAGGCCAAGGGCCTCGACATGCGCCGCAACGGCAACGTGATCAACATCGCGCCGCGCCAGGAACTGCTCGACCGCGACAAGCAGATCCTCGAGGCACGCAAGCAGCTGGAAGTCCTGGAACCGATCCGCTCGGAAACCTTCGTGCTGCGCTACAAGAGCGTCGAGGAATTCAAGCAGGTGCTCGACATGGACAGCACCACCGGCAGCAACGGCCGCCGCCAGACGCTGCTGACCGACCGCGGCAGCGCGCTGCTCGACCCGAAGACCAACACCCTCATCATCAACGACACGCCGACGGTGATCGAGAAGGTGCGCAGCCTCGTCGACCAGCTGGACGTGCAACAAAAACAGGTGCTGATCGAAGCGCGCATTGTCGAGGCGTCGGATAATTTCCAGCGCGACTTGGGCGTCAAACTGGGCTTTGCAAAAGTCAAACTCAACACCAGCATTGCCAATACCGTAGATACTGCCATTACCAATCGCAATACCCTCGTCAGCAACATCGTCAACGATAAAAGCGACCCGTTTACCTTGGGCAACAACGTGAACCTTCCCGCCAGGGTTGCCAACGCCAGCACGATCGCCATCTTGACCCAAGCCGCCGGCGGCATACTGGGACTGGAACTTTCTGCGATGCAGGCCGAGGACAAGGGCAAGGTCATCTCCAGCCCGCGCGTGATGACGTCCGACCGCACCGAGGCGACGATCGAGGAAGGCACCGAGATTCCGTATCAGGAAGCGACATCGAGCGGCGCCACCAGCATCTCGTTCAAGAAGGCGGTACTGAGTCTCAAGGTGAAGCCGCAGATTACGCCGGACGGCAACATCATCATGGATCTGCAGGTGAACAAGGACGCGCCGATTTTCGGTTCCACGCTGATTCCGGCGATCTCGACCAAGAAGATCCAGACGCAGGTGCTGGTCGAGAACGGCGGCACCGTGGTCATCGGTGGCATCTACGTGCAGGACGAGAGCGAGGGCGAGAACAAGGTTCCCCTGCTCGGCGACATCCCCGTGCTCGGCTACCTGTTCAAGAACAAGCAGGCGCGCAAGAACCGTCGCGAACTCTTGGTCTTCATCACCCCCAAGACGGTCGACAATCTGAGTTCGCTCGCCTCCACCCGCTGACGCTGTCGGCTCGCCGCTCACACCAGCCCAGCCAAGTTGGGTACAATGCCTGCCATGAAACTGGCAGGCAATTTCTTTCTGGTCGGGCTGATGGGCGCCGGCAAGACCACGGTTGGCCGAGCCCTCGCGCGGCGCGCGGGCAAGACCTTCTACGATTCCGACCACGAGATCGAAGCGCGTACCGGCGTGCGGGTCGCAACCATCTTCGAGATCGAAGGCGAGGAGCGTTTCCGCGACCGCGAGACCTCGGTGATCGGCGACCTGGTCAAGCTCAACGACATCGTGCTGGCCACCGGCGGCGGCGCCGTGCTGCGCCCGGAAAACCGCCAGTTGTTGCGCCGCCACGGCACGGTCATCTACCTGCGCGCCCCTATCGACGACCTGCTCGCGCGCACCCTGCACGACAAGAGCCGCCCGCTGCTGCAGACCGCCGACCCTCGCGCCAAGCTCGAAGCCTTGTTCAGCGAGCGCGACCCGCTCTACAACGAGGTCGCCGACCTGGTGATCGACACCTCGCAGCAGAACGTCAACCAGCTGATTATCGACCTCGAACACGCGCTGGCCGCTCACCTGAACGGCCGTGCCGGATAAGCCCTCATGATTACCCTCGATCTTTGCCTGCCCGATACCCGCTACCCGATCCACATCGGCCGCGGTCTGCTCGACGATGCCCAACTGATCCTGCCCCACCTGCCGCAGCGCAAGGTCGCGATCGTCACCAACACCACCGTTGCTCCGCTCTATCTCGAACGCCTGCAAAACAGCCTCGAAGAGGCCGGTGTATCGGTGCTGCCCATCGTGCTGCCCGACGGTGAGGCCTACAAGACCTGGGACACGCTCAACCTGATCTTCGACGCACTGCTGTCCGCGCGCGCCGAGCGCAAGACCACGCTGATCGCGCTCGGCGGCGGCGTGATCGGCGACATGACCGGCTTCGCCGCCGCCTGTTATCAGCGTGGCGCGCCGTTCATCCAGGTGCCGACCACGCTCTTGGCTCAGGTGGATTCGTCGGTCGGCGGCAAGACCGCGATCAACCACCCCAAGGGCAAGAACATGATCGGCGCGTTCTACCAGCCGCGCGCGGTGATCGCCGACATGACCCTGCTCGACACGCTGCCGCAGCGAGAACTCTCCGCAGGGTTGGCCGAGGTCATCAAATACGGTCTCTTGGGCGACGTCGACTTCCTTACCTGGCTGGAAGACAATATGGCCGCGCTGAGGGCGCGCGACTACGACGCGCTCGCCTACGCGGTACGCCGCTCATGCGAGATGAAGGCGGATATCGTTGTGCAGGACGAAAAAGAAACCGGCGTACGCGCGCTGCTCAACCTCGGCCACACCTTCGGCCACGCGATCGAGGCCGGTCTCGGCTTCGGCACCTGGCTGCACGGCGAAGCGGTGGGCGCCGGCATGGTGCTCGCCGCGGCCTTGTCACATGAACTCGGCTGGATCGATGAGGCAGCCTTGCAACGAGCCGTACATCTGATCGGCGCGGCCGGCCTGCCGACGCAGGCCCCCGATCTGGGGCTGGAAGCCTGGCTCGAGCACATGAGCCACGACAAGAAGGTCGAGTCCGGCAAGCTGCGCTTCGTGCTGCTCAAGCGCCTGGGAGAAGCCGCCATCGTCGATGGCGTCGATGCCGCTGCACTCGAACGCGTCCTGACCGGCCCTTACATCCAGCGCGCCGCCTGACCTGACCCTTTTCCTGCGACACCGCCCCGGTCCGGAGTGTCTATTGGCTCCCATCCCGCATACTCAATGTCGCAGGCATGGATTTTCTCCCCTTTCCCTAGGGAAATTACGCATTTTTACGGATTGTCGCCGGTCCTCGCTCTCCCAATAATCGTTGCTACAACAAAACGATTATTGGGAGTGGGGAATGAGCATTTTCTTTGCCGCCTTCGGCTGCAGCTTCTTGCTGATGGTGATCTACTTCACCGCACGCCGCACCTGGAAAACGGCCCGCTACGTCAAACCTCGCGCCCGCGGCATCGACCCGGTCGGCGAGGCCGAGGTCTTCCTGGCCTACGGCCGCGTCGATGAAGCGATCCGCGTGCTTCGCGACACGCTAACCGACGAGCCCGACAATCTGGACGCGCAGATCACCCTGCTGCGTGCCTATTCTCACCAGCGCAACGCCCAAGCCTATTCCGGGCTGGCGGCGCAGGTCAGCCCCAAGCTGCAGGACCGCAGCCTGTGGCACACCATCCAACAGACCGGTCGCGAACTCGACCCTGCCAACCCGCTATACCAGCAGGCGCACGCCTGAGTCCGTTGCCACGTAAATCTCCACAAACGTCGAGGGCCACCACCCCAGTGGCCCTTTTTTATGGCCTGCGTGGCATGCCGCCCCAAATTCAAGCTCGGCCAACCCATTGAGAGGGTTGGCCGAGCTTTTCCGAGTCCGTCGTGCAAGCTTGCGATAGGCTGAAACCTCACGCGCGGCGATAAGAAACACGGACAGGCACCTACTCCTGATATGGGACGCTGCCCCCCCCCAGCCGGCTAACCCCCCGATGCCCCTCAGGCCGAAGACCGCTCCCCTACTCTTCGGGTCAGCTCGGCCATCACCGCTGCGACCAGGAAAAGAAAGATATGCAGCATGTGATCCTTGTTGACGCTCTCGATCAGCATCCGCCCGAAATAGCCCGTCGCCAGCAGCGCCAGCACTAGGCCGAGCGGCTCGCGATGACGGAAAAAGGCGGTGAGTCCACGCCAGACCAGGCCGCCGAGGAACACCAGCCAGAGAATGAGCCCACCCCAGCCGAGGCCGACCCCGAGATCGATGAAACCGCTATGGCTATGCGCTACGACCGAATCGCGATATTCCTGTTTCAGCGCACGGCCGAACGCGTCCCGCGCGTAACCGAAACCCAGCGGGTTATGCAGGATCAGGTCGGACCCCTTGCTGATCCAGGCGATCCGCTCGTAGGCAGAGCCATCGACAGGCTGACCATCCCCGAGCAGTGGGTAAACGTCACGCCGGAACCAACCCTTGCTGTCCTGGTAATTGAAGCCGGCCTCGGCCGACCCCCAGAAGCGCTGCCAGCGGGCGTCTTTCTCTACTGCATAAGACACCATCCCGCTGAGCGTCATGACCACCACCGCGCCCGCAAGGATCGCTTTGATCGCCTGCTTGTTCTTGATACCCACCAGCACGTAAACGGCCAGCAGCGAGCCGAACAGATAGACCATCCCAATCAGGCCGTTGCGCGCGCCCGCCCACAGGCTGGTCGTGATCAGCAGCAGAAAAGCGATGCACTGTGCCCAGGCCGGCCAGCGGCACAGGCGGCCGAAGCCGAGCCAGTTGCCTACGACCAGACTCACGCCGAGTACCGTCAACCCCAGATTGACGAAGAAGGTGTACTCGAGCTTGGTCTCGGTCGTCGCCGTGACCATATAGGGCAAGGTACCGCTCGTGTAATAGTGGTAGAGCGCGTAGAACAGCTCCAATGCAGCCACGGAGACGACCGCGCACACAATCAGGTCGACCACCGAGAGTTCGCGCCGCCGGGTAAACACGGTGCCTCCGGCAAGGAAGAACCCCGCCCCGACCAGTACCTGGCTCCTGAACTCGCCCAGCGAGGCCTCGGGCCACGCCGACAGGAAGATCGAGTGCAGCAGGCCGAAACACACGAACGACAGAAACGCCACAACCGGCAACCGGTTCTTGTAGACAAAGTCCGCGAGCGTGCGCCTGGAACGGAAGACGACGAACAGAAAAACCGCCAGCGCCGAGTACCGGAACGCGACGGTATGAGGGATATTAGAGAGCGCCAGAAACACGCCCGCCAGCACCGTCAGCCAACCCGCGCTGGCGATTTCATTACGCGATGTAAACAAAACGACTTCCTTGCTGCAAAGTTTGGAAACGCGGCCCGGACAAAAACGGCGGAATCAGTAGCCGAGCCGTTTTAGCCCGGCCTCTACCATGGCCACAGAGATCGCCTCCATGCACTGCGCACGCGCGCACTGCCCCGGTGCATCGCCGTGAAAGCGCTCGCAGCGCCTTAGCCACTGGACCTCGCGGAAAAACAGTATCTGCTGGTTCCGGCAGGGGAACACCGGCTCGGTCACCGGCTCGAACGGGCAGTGCTGCCAGAATGCGCCGTTTCCGAACAAGGTCGCCGGGCCAGGGCCGAACAGCACCAGCGTCGGAGTACAGGCGACCCGGCCCAGATGGGCGACACCGGTATCGGGGGAGACGAGATAATCGGCGCCGGCGATCAGGAACCGTAACTGCCGCAGACTCAGCGAGCCGGCCACTACCACGTCTTCGGCCAGGCTCTCGATTCCTTCCAGCAAGCCCTGCTCACCGGGGCCACAACTCCACACGACCGCACGCCCCTCCGCCCGGATAGCGGCAGCCAACGCATTCCAGTTTTCCGGCGCCCAATGCCTCAACGCCGAACTCGCACCAAGGTGCAATACCGCATAGGGCGAAGGCATGTTGAACGGCAGCGCCTCCGCAGCGACACGCCACTGCCCGAGCGAGAACGGTGCGGGTCCAGCCCCGTCGATCAGCTCCATCACCGCGTCCGACCAGGTCATCGGCGACTGCGGGTAGGGGCGCAACTCGTCCACCGCCCAATTCTTATGCGCCGGCCTATCGCCGGCAAAGCCGATCACCCAGCGGGCGCCCAGCGCGCGCGCCATCCAGCCGTAGCGGTTGTCCGCCGGCAGGTAGGCGAGGTCTATCCTGGGCAGGCGGAACAGCCGCCAGATCGAGCCGACGTCCTTGGGGCTGAAGCCGATAGGGATCACGCCGTAGGGACGCTCGTCGAACAGGCTGGCGACCAGCTTGGGCATCGCCAGATAGATCTCGGCATCCGGGTAACGCGCTCGAGCCTTGGCCAACAGCGACACCACCATCAGGCTGTCGCCGAGCAAGAGATGGTGAAGGATGAGGATGCGGTGCACCGACGCGTCGTCAGGACGGCGGCGGAACAGGAACAGCGGCAGCCGCAATAGATAAAACGCGAACACCAGCAGCCGCCCGAAGGCGCGACTATTTTTCACCGCCACCTCCAGCCTCACGCAGCTGCCTCAGGCTTTCGTCGAGCATCACAAGCTGCATCAGCTGCTCGGCCGGGACCTGCCTCGCGCGGTAGGCGTCGGTCATCGCGTCGACGCGCGCACGCTCGAGTTGTCCTCCGGTCGACGAGGCCAGACGCTCGCCCAAGCCGGGCAGGCGCGGCGCGAGCTCAGCAGCCAGCCAGCGCTCGAGCGGCGGGTTGAAGCCCTTCTTCGGTCTGTCGAACAGCTGCAGCGACTCCAAGGGCGTGCTCACCGACGCGAACAGCCGCTTGGCCGGCCGGGTGAAGCGCTGCTCGGGCGGCAGCGCCATCAGCGTCTCGACCAGCTTATGGTCGAGCAGCGGCGCCCTCAGTTCGAGCCCGTGCGCCATCGTGCACAGGTCGCCCTTGCGCAGGATGTATTCGGGCAGATAGTTGAGCATGTCGATCGCCAGCAGCGTCTCGCGTGGCGAGCGGTCGGCGGCTTCGGGCAGGCGCCAGTAGTGCGGCCGCTCGATGCGGCGTCCTGGCTGCAGCCACGCGCGCTGGTGCGGCGCGAAGCCGGAGAAGCGCAGCGCGTACGCGTCGCGCCAGCCGATGCCGAGCTCGCCCACCCATTTGCGCCAGCCGCGCTTGGCCACGCCGGCGGGCGTCGGCAGTGGCAGGCGGGCGTCGCCGCGCCATGCGTGCCTCAGGTGCTGGTCGATGCGCTTGTAGCCGGCCAAGAGTTCGTCGCCGCCGTCGCCGCCGAGCACCACCTTGACCTCGCGGCTCACCGCCTCAGACAGGCGCCAGGTCGGCATCGAAGACGGGTCGGCGAACGGTTCGTCCAGGTCGGCGATCAGCCGCTCGAAGTCGGGCAGGCGCTCTGGGTCGATCGGCACCGCGGTGTTCGGGAAGCCGAGCCGGCCAGCGATCTGGGCGGCCAGATCGGACTCGTCGAAGCGCGTGCCCGGAAAGCTCGCGCTGAAGGTCCGGAACGACGACATGCCCATCTCGGCGAGGCGGCAGGCGACGGTGCTCGAATCGATGCCGCCCGACAGGAACAGGCCCATCGGCCGGTCGGCGTGGGTGCGGATGCGGATCGCCTCGTCGAGCACCTCCTCCCACGCGCCGTGCGAATGCGCGTGCGGCGTCCAGTAGCAGACCTTGCGCAGCTTGCGGCTGCCGAGGTCGAATTCGAGGTAGTGGCCGTTCTCTAGCCGGTGGACGCCGTCGAAGATCGTCAGCGGCGCCGGCACGTAGCGGTGCGCGAGAAAGGCGTCGAGGCTGTCGGGGTTCAGGCGCGGCGCGGCGTCCAGCGAGGGCAGCAGCGCGCGCAGCAGCGAAGCGAACGCGAGCGATTCGCCGTCGTGGGTGTAGAGCAGCGGCTTGAGCCCGAGCCGGTCGCGCACCAGCCACACCTTGCCCAGGCGCCAGTCGACGAGGCAGAAGGCGAACATGCCGCGCAGCCGCGGCAGCAGGCCCTCCAGCCCCCACGCGAGGTAGCCGTTGAGGATGAACTCGGTGTCGGAGTGAGTGCGGAACGGGATGCCCTGCCGCTCGAGCGCGGCGCGGTCGTCGTGCCAGCCGTAGACCTCGCCGTTGTAGCACAGCCAGACCTGGCCGTCCGGGCTCGCCATCGGCTGGTCGGCCTCGGGGCGCGGGTCCATGATCGACAGCCGCGCGTGCAGCAGAGCGTTGGGCGCCGCACCGGGCTCGGCCAACCTTTGGCCGGAAGGGCCGAAACCGACCGCGTGCTGCGAGTCGGGGCCGCGCTGGCGCAAGGCGGCCAGCATCGCTTCGCGCACCGCGACGGGTCGCTCGCTGAGGCCGAAATAACCGGCGATGCCGCACATGCTAAGCCTCCCTCGCCTCGGCGAACTGGCTCTCGTAGAGAGCCTTGTAGCGCCCGCCTCGTTCGATCAATTCTGCGTGCGCCCCCTCTTCGGCGACGCGCCCCTGGTGCATCACGACGATGCGGTCGGCGTTTTCGATCGTCGACAGACGGTGCGCGATCACGATGGTCGTGCGGTTCTTCATCAGGTTCTCGAGCGCCGCCTGCACCAGCCGTTCCGACTGGGTGTCGAGCGCGCTGGTCGCCTCGTCGAGGATCAGGATAGGCGCGTTCTTCAACAGGGCCCGGGCGATCGCCAAGCGCTGGCGCTGGCCGCCGGACAGACGCACGCCGTTCTCGCCGATCAGCGTGTCGAAACCCTGCGGCATCGCCTCGATGAACTCGAGCGCGTTCGCGGCGCGCGCCGCTTCGACGATCTCGGCACGGCCGACTTCGTCGAGCCGGCCGTAGGCGATGTTCGCGGCGACGCTGTCGTTGAATAGCACCACCTCCTGACTGACCAGCGCGATCCGGCTCCTGAGGCTGGCGAGCGTGTAGTCGGGCAAGGGCTCGCCGTCGAGGAGGATCTCGCCGCCGGCCGGGTCGTAGAAGCGCGGGATCAGGCTGACCAGCGTGGTCTTGCCGCTGCCCGACGAGCCGACCAGCGCCACCGTCTTGCCCGGCTCGATCTCGAGGTTCACGCCGGCAAGCGCGTCGCGCTCGGCGCTCGGATAGCGGAAGCGCACGTCGCGGAACACCAGCCGGCCACGCGGTTGGCCGAGCTCGCGCCGGCCATGGTCGGCCTCGGCGTGCTCGTCGAGGAAGCCGAACACGCTCTCGGCAGCGGCGAGGCCGCGCTGCAGCGACTGGCTGATGCTGGTGATGCGCTTGACCGGCGCGAACAGCATCAGCATCGCGGTCAGGAAGGACATGAAGTCGCCGGCGGTGAAGTTGCCGGCGTGCGCGCGCAAGGTGGCGAAGTAGAGGATGGCCGCCAGCGCCATCGAGATCACCAGCTGCGTCACGCCGGTGTTGAGCGAGCTCATCGAGCTCTGCTTGACCGCGTTGTGGCGGATCGCCTCGGCCGAGCGCGCGAAGCGCGTCGCCTCGTAGTCCTGGCCGCCGTAGACCTTGACCACCTTCTGGCAGTCTATCGTCTCGCCGAGCACCTGCGTCAGCTGCGCCATATTGTGCTGGTTCTGGCGCGACAGCCCGCGCAGCCGCTTGCCGACCACCCTGACGATCAAGGTAACCAGCGGCAGCACGCCCAGACAGATCAGCGTCAGCTGCCAGTCGGTATAGAGGAGCAGCGCCAACAGGCCGATCACCGTGATGCCGTCCTTCACGACGACGGTGATCACGTTGAAGCCGGCCTCGGTCACCTGGTTGACGTCGAAGGCGATGCGCGACAGCACGCGGCCGGACGGATGGTCATCGAAGTAGCGCACCGGCAGGCGCATCAGCTGGCCGAACATCTGTTCGCGCAGCTTCTGCACCAGGTGGCCGGACAGATAGCTCGTCGTATATTCGTTCAGATAGCTGCTGACGCCGCGCACCAGGAACAGGCCGACGATCGCCAGCGGCGTCCAGATCATCGCCGCCTTGTCCTTGTCGACGAAGCCGCCGTCGATCAGCGGCTTCATCAGGCTGGCGAACGCCGGCTCGGTCGCGGCGGCGACGATCATCGCCACCAGCGAGACGGCGAACATCCTCCAATAGGCGCGCAGGTAGCCGAACAGGCGCTTGTAGAGCGCGAAGCTATCCAGCGTGCGGTATTCCGACATCTAGGCTAGTCCTTCCAGGGCCGCCTCCCTAGAGGAAGCGGCGGTAAAGTTCGGTAAGTTGCCGGGCCATCGCCGACAGCGTCAGCGGCTCGGCGGTCGCGCGGGCGGCCTCGGCCAATGCTGGCCATTGCGACTCGCGGGCGAGCCACACCTGGATCGCCGCGGTCAGGTCTTCCACGTCGAGCGCATCGACCACCCAGCCGTTTTCGCCGGGCCGCACCAATTCCGACGCGCCACAGCTGTCCGAGGTGAACAGCGGCAGTCCCGACGCCAGCGCCTCGACGCAGACGTTGGGGAAGGGGTCGTACAGCGTCGGCAGGACGAAGGCGTCGGCCATGCCGTAGAACGGCTTGACCTCGTTCTGCGCGCCGGCGAAACGCACCCGCGACGCCACGCCCAGCGCCTCGGCCAACCTTTGATAGCGTACCGCGTGCTTGTCGCGGCCGACCACTACCAGATGTACGCCGGCCAGCGGCGCGATCGCGCGCAACGCGCGCTCGACCCCCTTGCGCTCGAAGCCGGAGCCGACGTAGAGCAGGGTCGGGGCCGCCTCGGGAATCTTCCATTGCCGGCGCATCGCCGCGCGGTGTTCGATCTTAAGCCGCGGGTGGAAGGCGTCGGTGTCGACGCCGTTGTAGACCACGGCGAACTTCTCGTCGGGCAGGCCGAAGTGGCGCTGGATCTCGCGCTTGACCAGGTGCGCGTTGCAGATCACCAGTTTCAGCGCCGCATCGACGAACATGGCCCGCTCGGCGCGGCACACGTAGCGATGGTAGGGGTTGATCGCCAGCGACAGCCGCTTGAACCCGCTCAAGGCGCGGCGGCGGTGCTCGAGCCACGCCGCGTGCACGCCGTCTCCCGCCCTATAGATGCTGCAACCGGGGATGCGCTCGTGCGACTGCACCAGGTCGTAGCCCTCGCGCAGCCACGCGCGGCGCGCGGCGCGCGCGAAACCCCAGTCGCGCCAGACGTTGCCGAGGTAGAACGGGTCGACCGTCAGCGCGTGGATGCCGGCGACCTTTTCCCACTTGCGGGCGATCAGGCTCACTTCCAGCGCGCCGTCCTGCGACAGCGCCGACAAGGCGCGGCTGACGAAGCGCTCCGCGCCGCCGGCCGGGTTGTACTTCTGGCGGACGATGGCGAGCCGGGTCACGCGGTCTCCTTAAGCAAGGAATCGATCGCCTCGATGACGCGCGACGACGGTATCGCGGTCAGGCACTCGCTGAGCTGCCCGTCGCCGCAGCCGGCGCGCCCGCACGGGCGGCAGCCAAAGCCGTTGTCGGCGATGATCCGGTGAGCGACCTGCCACGGCCCCCATTCCTTGTCGCCCGACGGGCCGAACAACGCGACCGTCGGCGTCCCCATCGCCGCCGCGATATGCATCGGGACGGAGTCGACACCGAGATAGAGGCGCGCCTGCGCGATCAGCGCCGCCAGCTCCTTCAGCGACAGGCTCGCGCTCCAGTCGGAGACGGGGCGGCTTAGCCGGCTCTTGATCGCGTTCACCATCGCGAGCTCCTCGTCGGACGGCGCCGCGGTCAGCACGACTTGCCAACCCTCGGCAGCAAGGTGGTCGATCACCTCGGCCATCCGCTCGGCGGGCCAGCTCTTGAACATCCAGCGTGAAGAAGGATGGACCACGACGAAGCGTCGCGGCGCGAGGCCTTCGGCCAACAGTCGCGCCGCCACGCTGGCAAAGGCGTCGTCCCCCGGCTCGAGCACGAGGCGGCGATCCCCGGGCGCCGGCTGGATGCCGAGCCTGCGCAACGCGTCCAGATGGATTTCCACCGTATGGCGCCGGTTGCCGTGCAAATAGGGGAAGCGGTGGGTGAAGCTCTTCTTGAAGAAGCGCCCGCGCCCTTCCATCGCGACCGAGTGGCGCGGCTTGAGGAAGCGACTCAGCCAGGCACCCCGGTTGTGTTCGGTCAGATGCACGATGAGGTCGTAGTCGCGCGCCTTCAAGCGCTTCAGCAGCGCCCATTCGGCCTTCAACTGGCCGACAGGGCCGAGCCTCTTCCAGCCGCGGTCGACGGTGAACAGCTCGGACAGCGCCGGATGGCCCGAGATCATCTCGCGGGTATCGTGGTAGACCAGCGCGTCGATCTCGGCGTGCGGCGCGTGACGCTTGAGCACCGACAGCACCGGCGAGGTCAGCAACACGTCGCCGTGATGACGCAGCTTGACGACGAGCACGCGGCGCAGCGCTTGGGGGGCTATGGCATCCTTGAGCATAAAAAAACCGCCGGATCAGACGCCCGGCGCGGTATTCAGTTGAGTCAGCAGATCGGCGATTTTATCAGGGTCTTCGGTGCGCAGCATGCGCGCGACCAACTCCTTAACAGTTTCGAGTCTCGTGCCCCTGACGATCTGCTTGACCGCCAGCACCTGCGCCGGGTGCATCGAGAAGCGCGTCAGCCCCATGCCGAGCAGGAGCCGCGTCATCCTCAGGTCGCCCGCCATCTCGCCGCACACCGACACCGGGATGCCGGCCTTGTTGGCGGTCTTGATCGTGTGCGCGACCAGTTTGAGCACCGCCGGATGCAGCGGGTCGTACAGATGGCTGACCGCGTCGTCGCTGCGGTCGACCGCCAGCGTGTACTGGATCAGGTCGTTGGTGCCGATCGACACGAAGTCGACCAGCTTGAGGAAGCTGCCGACGACCAGCGCGGCGGCCGGCACCTCGACCATCGCGCCGACTTCGACGTTCTCGGCGATCGCGAAGCCCTCCTCCCACAGCTCGTCCTTGACGATCTCGAGCTGGGAGAGCGCCTGCTTGAGTTCGGAAAGGCCGCTGACCATCGGGAACAGGATGCGCAGCTTGCCGTAGACCGACGCGCGCATCAGCGCGCGCAGCTGCGCGCGGAACAACAGCGGCTCGGCCAGGCACAGCCGGATGCCGGTCAGCCCCAGCGCCGGATTGTCGGCGACGCCGTGGCTCATCCAGCGTGCGTTCTTGTCGGCGCCCAGGTCCATGGTGCGGATCGTCACCGGCTTGCCCTGCATCGCCGACACGACCTTGCGGTAGGCCTGGAACTGCTCGTCCTCGGACGGCAGCGTGTCCCGGCCGAGAAACAGGAACTCGCTGCGGAACAGGCCGACGCCGTCGGCCGACGCGTCGATGACGTCTTCGATGTCGGACGGCACCTCGATGTTGGCCAACAGCTCGATGAACTCGCCGTCTAGCGTCTCGGCCGGCGACAGGCGCAGGCAGGCGAGATCGGCGCGTGCCGCGCGCCAGCGCTCCTGGCGGCTGCGGTAGTCGTCGAGCACCAGCGGGTCGGGGTCGATCATGACGACGCCCTGCTCGCCGTCGACGATGATCCATTCTTCCTCGTGGATCAGCTCGCGCGCGTTGTGCAGCGCGATCACCGACGGCAGGTCGAGGCTGCGCCCGAGGATGGCGGTGTGGCTGGTCGAACCGCCGACGTCGGTGATGAAGGCGGAAAACGCGCTGTCCTTGAACAGCACCATGTCGGCCGGCGACAGGTCGTGCGCGACCAGGATCAGCTCGCCGTCCCAGTCGCCGTCGGGCAGTTCTACGCCCTGGCCGTTGAGGTTCTTGAACACGCGCTCGACCACCTGCAGCACGTCGTGCTTGCGCTCGCGCAGATAGGTTTCCTCGATCGCGTCGAACTGCTCGACCAGCGCGTCGGCCTGCTGCTTGAGCGCCCATTCGGCGTTGCAGCGCTGCGACTCGATGATGCCGCGCGGCTCCTCGGTCAGCATCGGGTCGGACAACAGCATCACGTGCAGCGACAGGAAGGCCTTCATCTCGGCCGGCGCGTTGTCGGGCACGCTGGCGGTGAGCCTTTCGAGCTCTTCGCGCGTGGTGGCGATCGCTTCGTCGAAGCGCGCCAGCTCTTCGGCGAGCTCAGATTCGACGAGCTGGTAGTGCACCACCTCGTCCATGCTTTGCGAAATCAGGTGGGCGCGACCGATGGCGATCCCGCCGCCGATCGGCACCCCGTGCAGGGCGATGCTCATCGGGCTTACTCCGCCTCGTCGAACTTGTTGTTGATCAGCGCCAAGAGCGCGTCGCTCGCGGCGTGCTCGTCGTCGCCATTCACCTCCAGCTCGACGGTCGTGCCCTTGCCGGCGGCCAGCATCATCACGCCCATGATGCTCTTGCCGTTGACGCGCCGCTGATTGCGCGCGAGCCACACCTCGCTCTTGAAGCGCGAGGCCAGCTGGGTGAACTTGCTCGAAGCGCGCGCGTGCAGGCCCAGTTTGTTGATGATTTCCACCTGGGTCTTGATCATTCTCTTGCTCTCCCTTGCTCCCGGCCCTCGCCGGGGGTTTCCCACGTCGTCGCACATCCCCGCATGACGATCACTGCATGTCGAGAATACCGTTTCTTGCGCCTTCCAGCGCCTTGATCATGACATCGTCAATGGCGAGGCCACGATAGCACAGCGCCCTGACCAGCATCGCGAGGTTCAGCCCGGCCGCGACGCGCACATGCCCGGGCTCGGCCAACCTCGCGGCGACGTTGGCCGGCGTCGCGCCGAACAGGTCGGTCAGCACCACGACGCCGTCGCCGGCGTCGAGCACGTCGATCAGGCGCCGCGCCTTTTCCTCTACCACGTCCGGGTCTTCGTCGCGGCCGACCGCCAGCGCCGCGCAGCGCTCGGGCGGGCCGCCCAGCACGTGCGTCGCGCACTCGATCAGCGCGTCGCCGAGCTGGTAGTGGCACAAAAGCAAAACTCCGACCATCTTACTCCCCCCGCTCGCCGTTCTGCACCTTGGAACCCTCGCCCGCGCGCGGGTTCCCGCCGCGATACCAAGCCAGACGCGAAGCGAGGCTCACCACCTCGCCGACGATGATGATCGCCGGCGATTTGATCGCCGCCGCGTCGATCGCATCGGGCAGGGTCGACAGCGTGCCGGTCAGCGTGCGCTGGCGTGCCGTCGTCGCCGCCTCGACGATCGCCGCCGGCGTGTCGGCCGCCTTGCCGTGCTCGATGAAGGCCGCGCACAGTTCGCGCGCGGTCGACAGCCCCATGTAGACGACCACCGTCTGCTGCGGCCTTGTGAGCGCCGGCCAGTCGAGATCGATGCTGCCGTCCTTCTTGTGGCCGGTGACGAAGGTCACCGACTGCGCGTAGTCCCTATGCGTGAGCGGGATGCCGGCGTAGGCCGCCGCGCCGCTCGCGCTGGTGATGCCCGGCACCACCTCGAAGGCGATGCCGCGCGCGGCCAGCTCCTCGATCTCCTCGCCGCCGCGGCCGAAGGTGAACGGGTCGCCGCCCTTCAGACGCAGCACGCGCTTGCCTTCGAGCGCAAGGCGCACCATCAGCTGGTTGATGTCTTCCTGCGGCAGCGTGTGGTTGGCGCGCTGCTTGCCGACGAACACGCGCTCGGCGTCACGGCGCACCAGTTCGAGCAGTTCCTTCGCGACCAGGCTGTCGTACAGCACGACGTCGGCCTGCTGCATCAGGCGCAGCGCGCGGAAGGTCAACAGGTCGGGGTTGCCCGGGCCGGCGCCGACCAGGTACACCGCGCCGGACGGCGCGTCGGGCTCGGCCAACCTTTGCGCCATCTGCGCCTCGGCCGCCTCGACGTTGCCGGCGACCACCGCGTCGGCGATCGGGCCCTCGAGCACCGACTCCCAGAACGCGCGACGCGCTTCTACGTCGTCAAAGCGCGCCTTCACCACGTCGCGAAAACGCGCGGCGAAACCCGCCAGCGCGCCGAAGCTCGCCGGGATCAGACTCTCGAGCCGCGCGCGCACCAGGCGCGCGAGCACCGGCACGCCGCCGCCGGTCGACACCGCGATCACCAACGGCGAGCGGTCGACGATGGCCGGCGTGATGTAGCCCGACAGTTCGGCGTCGTCGACGACGTTGACCGGCACCCGGCGCGCCTCGCCCGCTGCGGCGACGCGCCGGTTGACGTCGCGATCGTCGGTCGCGGCGATCGCCAGCACCGCCGCGTCGAGGTCGGCCTCTGCGAACTCGCCGGCGCGGTGCGCGATCTCACCCTGGTCGGCGAGCTCGGCCAACTCGGCGACGAGTTCGGGCGCGACCACCGTCACCCGCGCGCCGGCCTGGCGCAACAGCCTGACCTTGCGCAAGGCGACGTCGCCGCCGCCGACCACGACACACGGTCTACCCTGTAGCTTGAGAAAAATGGGAAAATAGTCCATACGCCTTCCCCGCGATGCGGCAACGCACGCTGTAGTGGCTTCACACAAGCCCGGCCGCCTCTCGCGGGAAACCGAACATCCGAACCCGTCAGTGTATCCGGCCCGACCCGCCTGGAGAACCCACTTGAAACACGCGCGCCTCATCGCCCTGCCCCCGCTCCTCGCCGCGAGCCCCGCCGCGCTGGCCGCCGGCGCCGATTTCGCCGCCGGCACCGGCCTCGTCGGCGCGGTCGGCGTGCTGTTCGGCGTGGCCACCGGCCTGTGGCTCGGGCGGCGGCGGCGCAACGGCGACAAGGACGCGCGCTGGCAGATGGCGCGCGCGAGCGCGCTGCTCGGCTGGTTCGAGTACGACCCGAAAAGCAGCCAGGTGATGAGCGAGGCGGAGCTGCTTTCGCTGCTGGGGCTCGACAAGAGTTGGCGCACCACGTCGCTCGAACGCTGGCTGGCGCGCGTGCATCCGGACGACCTGCCGGCCCTGACGGCGCTCACCGAAGCGGGCGCCGAACACCGGCTGGAATTCCGCATCCGCCACGCCGACGACCACTGGGAATGGCTGTCGGTACACGCGAGCCTCGTCGGCGGCGCGCCGGACGACGACCGGCTGTTCGGCGTCTGCCAGGTCATCACCCAGAAAAAACTCGCCGAGGCCGAACTGGTCCGCCGCGAACAGCACTTCCGTGCGCTGGTCGACAACGCCGCCGACATCGTGTCGCGCTTCGACCTCGACCTCAACTGCCGCTTCGTCAACCGCGCGGTCAACCGCTACACGCCTCTGCCGCGCGAGGAAATGATCGGCCACCGCGTCGGCGAGAACGGCTGGCCGGCCGACGCCGCCACCCAGTTCGAGACCGAATGCCGCCACCTGATCGACACCTGGGAGGGCCGCCGCTTCGAGGTCGAGTTCGAGTCGGCGCAGCGTCGCCATGTGTTCGAAGTGCGGCTCTTGCCCGAGTTCGACGCCGAGCAGCGGCTGGTCTCGATCCTGTCGCTGCAGCGCGAGATCACCGAGACGCGCCAGACGCAGCGCCTGCTCGAGGAAGAGAACATCGTGCTCGAGATGATCGCCAACAACCGGCCGCTGCCCGAGGTGCTGACGCAGCTGTGCCGGATGATCGAGTCGCAGCTGAACGCCGGTCGCTGCGCGGTCATGCTGCGTGAAAAGGGCCGCGAGGTGCTGACGCTGGCCGCCGCGCCGTCACTGCCCTCGGGCTTCGCCCATGCCTTGCGCGAGGTGCCCGTAGGCCCCGACGAGCCCAATTGCGGCGGTGCCGCCTACTGGCAGCGCACCACCATCGTCGCCGACGTCGGCGCGGGCACGCTGCCGACGCGCTACCGCGAACTCGCCCAGCAGTTCGCCATCCGTGCCTGCTGGTCGGTGCCGGTGATGACCAACGAACAACACCTGATCGGCACGATCGCGGCCTACTACGCCGAACCGCGCAGCCCGAGCCCGGACGAGATGCGCTTCGTCTACCGTGCGTCGCGTATCGCGGCGATCGCACTCGAACGCGACCGGCACGAGAAGCGCCTCTACCACGAGGCGACGCGCGACGTACTGACCAACGCCTACAACCGCCGCCACTTCCTCGAGTTGGCGGTGCGCGAACACAAGCGCAGCCGCCGCTACGACAGCCCGCTGTCGCTGCTCCTGGTCGACATGGACCACTTCAAAGCGATCAACGACGCGTTCGGCCATCCGGCCGGCGACGAGGTGCTGCGCGCCTTCACCCGGCTCGCGCGCCAGGCGCTGCGCGGCAGCGACGTGCTCGGCCGTCTCGGCGGCGAGGAATTCGCCGTGCTGCTGCCGAACACGCCGCTCGACGAGGCGCATCAGGTCGCCGAACGACTGCGCGACGCCGCCGAGGCCGACGCCGTCGACTGGCAGGGCGCGCCGATCCGCTACACGCTGAGTGTCGGCGTCAGCACGCTGTTCGGCGCCGACAGCATCGACGACATGCTCGCGCGCGCCGACCGCTGGCTCTACACCGTCAAGCGCGACGGCCGCAACCGTTGCGATGGCGAACGAGCCGGCCTCCGCGACCCGGTCGACGCCGTGCGCTAAGCCCACCGTTTTCACCCATGCCGCAACCCAACTGGCCGCTGCGCCATCCCGACCACCCGCTGTACGCGCCGCTCACGCCGCTGCCCGAACTCGGCCACTGGCCGACCCAGGCCGACTTCGACGCGCTCGTCGTTTGCGCGCGCGGCCGTGGCGCGGCCTTGCCCGGCCATCTCCGCTTCGCCTGCGGCCTCGAACCCGAGCACTACTACGAAGCGCACATCGCGACCACCGGCGAGGTGCCGACGCGCACGCAGAACTGGCACGACTGGTTCAACGCGCTGTCGTGGCTGGCGTGGCCGCGCGCCAAGACCGCGCTCAACGCGCGTCACATGCGCGCGATCGCCGGAGGGGAAATCAAGCGCGGGCCGCTGCGCGACGCCGCGACGCTATTCGACGAGTGCGGCGTGATCGTCGTCGCGAGCGATGCCGGCCTGCTCGACGCGCTTGCAGGCATGCGCTGGCGGGAATTGTTCATAGAGAAAAGAGAGTGCTGGGGAGATAGCGTCGCCGCCTTCGCCTTCGGCCACGCGCTGATGGAACAGGGTCTCAAGATGCACATCGGCTGGTGCGGCAAGGCGCTGCCGCTTATCGTAGACGCCGGCTTCTTCGCGCTGCCGGCCGACGCGCAGCGCGCGCAACTGGACGCGCGCTTAGCCGAGCTCTTGGCCGACGACTCGTTTCTTTCGACGCCGCGCGCGCTCAGCCCCTTGCCGCTATTGGGCATCCCCGGCTGGTGGGATGCCAACCGGGACCCGGCCTTCTACGACGATACCGGCTACTTCAGGGCCAGCCGGCGCGAGAAGTCGGCCAGCGTCATCTCCTCGAACACGTCGGTCAGCGGCACCATCAGCGCCTCGACCGCGCAGGCGATGTCGTCGTCCTCGCTGCCGTCCGGCCGGTAGACGAACAGCCGGAACAGTTCGATCAGCCGGATCGCGTCGAGCTTCTTGGCCAGCACGCAGGCGCCGGCCTGGGTGCGCTCCGCCAGCCCTTCCAGCGTCAGCTTGTCGACCACCACGCCGAGTTCGTCGTAGCCGACATTCACCGCGCGCCGCAGTTCGGGCAAGCTTAGCGGGCGGCCGTCTGCCTGCGCGGCGTCCAAGAGCAGCAGCACTTCGATCGCGTCGAGAAAGCGCCGGCGCGGCATCAGCGAGCGGCGCCACGCCTCGCCTTCCCAGTACGACAGCGACGCGGTCAGCACCGCGCCGGCCAGCACCAAGAGCCACAAGAGGTACAGCCACATCAGGAAGATCGGCAGGCTGGCGAACGCGCCGTACACCAGCTGGTAGGACGCGACCTCCTCGATGTAGTAGCGGAAGCCCGCCTTCAGCACCTCCATCAGCGCCGCGGTCAACGTCGCGCCCACCAGCGCATGGCGCATCGGCACGAAGCGCGCCGGCACGATGCGGTACAACAGCGACAGCACCACCGTCGTCAGCGCCATCGCACCCATGCTCTGCAACAGCTCGGCCAAGGTCGACAGTTCGTGCTGGCGCCGCATCGTCTTGAACAGCCAGTGCCAGGAGCCGAGGCCGACGCCGAGGATCAGCGGACCCAGCGTCAGCACGGTCCAGTACACCATGGTCTGGCTGAGCAGCGGGCGCGAGCGCGTCACGCGCCAGATAGTGTTGAAGGTGCGCTCTACCGTCATCATCATCAGGATCGCGGTCACGCCGAGCATGACGACGCCGGCCGACGTCAGCTTGCCGGCGTTGTCGGCGAACTGCCTGAGATAGACAGAGAACACCTTGCCGGCGAACTCGGGCACCAGCGTCGTCAGCAGCATCACCTTGAAGCGCGTGCTGTAGTCGTCGAACACCGGGAACGCCGACACGACGATCAGCGCGACGGTGAACAGCGGCACCAGCGCCAGCAAGGTGGTGAAGGTCAGGCTGCCGGCCACCTGGGTCAGGCGCGCCTGCGCCATGCGGGCCAACAGGAAACGGCCGAAGCCGCGCCAGGTGTCCCAGCGCTTGAATTCGGCAAGACGCACGGTAATATCGCTGTTCATTCTCAGATGGTAACGCGTGTCGGCGTCCAAGCCCATGGCAACGGCGACGGCGACGCGCACGAAAAGGCAAAAATGCAGGACATTCTGGTGTTGTACTACAGCCAGCACGGCGCGACGCGCGAACTCGCGCGGCTGATCGCGCGCGGCATCGAGAGCGTGCCCGGCGCGCGCGCGCGCATCCGCACCGTGCCGAAAGTCTCGACCGTGTGCGAGGCGACCGCGCCTGCGATCCCCGAGTCGGGCGCGCCCTACGTCGAACGCGCCGACCTCGCCGAATGCGTCGGCCTCGCACTGGGCAGCCCGACGCGCTTCGGCAATATGGCCGCGTCGGTCAAGTATTTCCTCGACGGCACCAGCGCCGAGTGGATGGCCGGCACGCTGGCCGGCAAGCCGGCGTGCGTGTTCACCACCACCAGCACCCAGCACGGCGGGCAGGAAACGACGCTACTGTCGATGATGCTGCCGCTGATGCACCACGGCATGCTGATCGTCGGCCTGCCGTATACCGAGCCGGCGCTGACGCACACCACGAGCGGCGGCAGCCCCTACGGGGTGTCGCACGTGTCCGGCGTGAAGAACGAGGCGCCGATCTCGGAAGACGAGAAAACGCTGGCGCTCGCGCAGGGCAGAAGGCTGGCCGAGGCGGCGCTGAAGCTCGCGGCGCGCTGATCCGGGACCGGCCCGGCGGCACGGCCGCCCTCAGCGCCGGCCACGAAAAAAGCTCGGCCAACCTTCAGAAGGTTGGCCGAGCTGCTTTTACCGTGCCGTCCGCGCCTACAGCCAGAAGTCGCTGCGCGCGCGGTGGGCTTCGACCACCTTCTGAAACACCTTCGGATCTTTCGTATAGGTCATCTCGCCTTCCTGCGGGCGGTAGAGGTCCAACAGCCGCGACACCCAGAAGCGCAGGCCCGCGGCGCGCAGCATCGACGGCCACGCGGCGCGCTCGTCTCCGGTCAGCGGCCGCACCGACTGGTAGCCAGCCAACAGCGCGCGCGCCTTGTCGTCGTCGATCAGACCGTCCTCGCCGCGCGCCCAGTCGTTGAGCGCGATCGCCACGTCGTACAGCAGCACGTCGTTGCACGCGTAGTAGAAGTCGATGAAGCCGGCGACGCGCTCGCCGTCGAGCAGCACGTTGTCGCGGAACAGGTCGGCGTGCACGACGCCGGTCGGCAGGTGGGCGAAGCGGTAGCGCTCCTGGAACGCGACCTCCTCGTGCAGGCTGGCCGCGTCCGCCGCGTCCATCTCGCCGTACAGGCCGGCGGCGGTCGCGCTCCACCAGCCCGGGCCGCGCGGGTTGTCCATCCGTTTCGGGAAGGTGTTGCCGGCCTCGTGCATCGCGGCGAGCATCTCGCCGACCGCCTGGCACTGCGCCGCCGACGGCGCGCCGACTTCGGAGCCGGTCAGGCAGGTAACGACACAGGCCGGCTTGCCGGCCAAGAGCGACGCGTAACTGTCGGTCGAATCGGCGATCGGCGCCGGACAGGCGACGCCGTGGCGCGCGAGGTGGCTCATCAGCTCGAGGTAGTAAGGCAGTTCGTCGAGCGCGAGCACCTCGAACAGCGTCAGCACGTAGCGGCCGTGCGTGGTATCGACAAAGTAGTTGGTATTGGTGATGCCCGCGGCGATGCCTTTGAGCGACTTGAGCTGCCCGATCGAATAGCGGGTCAGCCAGGCGGCGAGTTCAGCCTCGCCGACCGAGGTGTATACCGACATCAAATGTCCCTTCAGAACCGCATCAATACCCAGCGCGGAATCACGACACGCCGGGTCGGGTCGATTTCCTTGCGCTGCATCTGGCCGGTGCCGTCTTCGTCGACCAGGTAGTACGGCACGCCGGTCGCCGGCGTGACCTTGACCATGTAGAGCTTGCCGTTGACGCGGTACTCCTCGATCTTCTGTTCGCCCTTCTGGATGATGCGCACCTCGGGCTCGGGTTCGGCGCTGCCGTCGTCGGCCACCTGCGGCGGCGGCGGAACGGCAGTCTTGGGGGCAGGCTCGGCGGCCTGACCGAGCGCCGGCAGGCCGAGGGCCATGACGGCAATAAGCAATAAGCGACGCATGACGCGGCTCCGATTCTATAGATTGAGCAGTTGTTCGCGCTCTTCCGGCGACGCTTCGAAACCGCGGGTCTCGTAGTAGCGGAAGATCGCCTCGACGATGGCGGCGGGTTCGTCGATCAGCTGGATCAGGTTCAGGTCGTTCGACGAAACCATCCCTTCGCCGACCAGGCGCTCGCGGAACCAGGCGACCAGCCCGCCCCAGAACTCGGCGCCGACCAGGATGATCGGGATCTTGCGACCCTTGCCGGTCTGGATCAGCGTCAGCGCCTCGAACATCTCGTCCATGGTGCCGAAACCGCCCGGCATCACGACGTAGGCGATCGCGTGCTTGACGAACATCACCTTGCGCGAGAAGAAGTGGTTGAAGCGCAGCGACAGGTCCTGGAATTCGTTGCCGCTCTGCTCGTGCGGCAGCACGATGTTCAGGCCGATCGACGGGCTCTTGCCGTGGAAGGCGCCGCGGTTGGCCGCCTCCATGATGCCGGGGCCGCCGCCGGAAATCACCGAGAAGCCCGAGTCGGACAGTTGGCGGGCGATTTCTTCGGTGAGCTTATAATAGGCGTGGTCACGCGGGGTGCGGGCGCTGCCGAAAATGCTGACGGCGGGCGTGATACCCTGCAGTTCTTCCGCCGACTCCACGAATTCCGAGACGATCTTCAGCACATGCCACGCCTCGCGGGCGCGGAAGCGGTGCATGGTGGCGTACCGGTCGCTCGCCTGCGGCAACTTATCGAATAAGCTCATAGCGTCTGCCTCATGAAAACATTGTTATTGATCGACGGCTCTTCTTATCTCTACCGCGCGTTTCACGCCATGCCGGATCTTCGTTCGCCGGACGGCCGCCCCACCGGGGCGGTGTACGGCATGGTCAATATGCTCAGGAGGCTCGAAAAGGAAGTCCGCTTCGATTATAGCGCCTGCATATTCGACGCAAAAGGCAAGACCTTCCGCGACGCATTGTACCCGGAATACAAGGCGCAACGCCCGAGCATGCCCGACGACTTGCGCGAGCAGATCACCCCGGTGCACGCGCTGGTCAGGGCGCTCGGCTGGCCCTTGCTGTCGGTAGAAGGCGTCGAGGCCGACGACGTGATCGGCACGCTCGCGCGCGCGGCCGAGGCACAGGGTTTCAAGGTGATCGTGTCGACCGGCGACAAGGACATGGCGCAGCTGGTGACGCCCAACGTCAGCCTGGTCAACACGATGACCGACGAGAACCTCGACGAGGCGGGCGTGGCCGGCAAGTTCGGCGTGCCGCCGACGCTCATCGTCGACTACCTGACGCTGATCGGCGACAAGGTCGACAACGTGCCCGGCGTCGACAAATGCGGGCCGAAGACCGCGCTCAAATGGCTGGAAGCGTACGGCGACCTCGACGGCGTGATCGAGCACGCGGATCAGATCAAGGGCGTGGTCGGCGAGAAGCTGCGCGAGGCATTGGCGCGCCTGCCCTTGTCGCGCGAACTCGTGACGATCAAGTGCGACGTCGATCTGCAAGCTGACCTGCCCGACGGCCTCGACACGCTGCGCCACCGCGAGAAGGATGAGCAGGCCCTGGCCGACGCGTTCCGCGAACACGGCTTCAAGAGCTGGCTGAAAGAGGCCGAGGGCTGGCTCGCCAAGGGCTCGGCCAACCTAACCACTCCGGCACCGGCCGAAGCCGCGCAGGCCGGCGGCGCGACCGTTGACCTGTTCGGCGCCGCCGAACCGGCCGCCCCCCAAGCCGCGACCGTCCCTGACGATACCGCACACACCAGCGTCGAACGCCGCTACGAGACCATCCTGACCGAGATGCAATTTGACGCGTGGCTGGCGAAACTCGACGCTGCGTCTATCGTCTCGCTCGACACCGAGACCAACAGCCTCGACCAGATGTCGGCGCGGCTGGTCGGCATCAGCTTCGCCGTCACGCCGGGCGAGGCGGCTTACCTGCCGCTGGCGCACAAAGCGCCGGGCGTCGCCGACCAGCTCGACTTCGACAAGACACTCGCCAAACTGAAGCCGTGGCTCGAGAACCCGGACAAGAAAAAGCTCGGCCAGAACCTGAAGTACGACCGCCACGTGTTCGCCAACCACGGCATCGCGCTCGCCGGCGTCGCCGACGACACCCTGCTAGCGTCCTACGTGGTAGAGAGCCACCTGACGCACAATATGGACGACCTGGCCGAGCGGCATCTCTCCGAGACGACGATCAAGTACGAGGACGTGTGCGGCAAGGGCGCCAAGCAGATCGGCTTCGCCGACGTCGACCTCGACACCGCGACCGCCTACGCCGCCGAAGACGCCGACATCACGCTGCGGCTGAACGCGGCGCTCGTGTCTCAACTGAATGGCAGGCTGTTGAATGTCTACCGCGACATCGAACTGCCGACCGCCGAGGTGCTTTTCACGATGGAGCGCAACGGCGTCTTGATCGACAAGCAAAGGTTGGCCGAGCAGAGCCGGCAGCTCGGCGAATCCATGCTGGCGCTCGAGGCGCAGGCTTACGCGCTGGCCGGCCAGCCGTTCAACCTGAACTCGCCGAAACAGTTGCAGGAGATCCTGTTCGGCAGGCTCGGCATCGCCACTAAGGGCGTCAAGAAAACGCCGTCGGGCGGTTACTCGACCGACGAATCGGTGCTGGAAAAGCTCGCGCTCGACCACCCGCTGCCCAAATGTATTCTGGAATACCGCGGCCTCGCCAAACTCAAGTCGACCTACACGGATAAATTGCCGCTGCTGATCCGCGCCGACACCGGCCGCGTGCACACCAACTATTCGCAGGCGGTGGCGATCACCGGCCGGCTGTCGAGCTCCGACCCGAACCTGCAGAACATCCCGGTGCGCACCGCCGAGGGCCGCCGCGTGCGCGAGGCCTTCGTCGCTCCGAAAGACCACGCGATCGTGTCGGCCGACTACTCGCAGATCGAACTGCGGATCATGGCGCACCTGTCGGGCGACGAGAACCTGCTGGCGGCGTTCCGCGACGGCGAGGACGTCCACAAGGCGACCGCGTCCGAGGTGTTCGGCGTCGGTCTCGACGCGGTGACGAGCGAACAGCGCCGCTACGCGAAGACGATCAACTTCGGTCTGATCTACGGCATGGGCGTGTTCGGGCTCGCCAGCCAGCTCGAGATCGAGCGCTCCGCCGCGCAGGCCTTCATCGACCGCTACTTCATGCGCTACCCGGGCGTCGCGCGTTATATGGAAGAGACGCGCACCCGCGCCCGCGAACAGGGCTACGTCGAGACGGTGTTCGGCCGCCGGCTGTACCTGACCGAGATCAAGGCCAGCAATCAGGCGCGCCGCGCCGGCGCCGAGCGCGCGGCGATCAACGCGCCGATGCAGGGCACCGCGGCCGACCTGATCAAGCTGGCGATGATCGCGACGCAGCGCTGGCTGGAAGAGTCGGGGCTGAAGACGAAGCTGATCATGCAGGTGCACGACGAACTGGTGCTCGAAGTGCCGCAGGACGAGCTGGCGACGGTGAAGGCAACGCTGCCGTCCATCATGGCCGGCGTCGCAAAGCTGAAGGTGCCGCTGTTGGCCGAGGTCGGCGCCGGCGACAGCTGGGAAGCGGCGCACTGAACCCTCGCAGAAAAAAACGAGGCCCGCCGATTGGCGGGTTTTTTATTTAAAATAGCCCGGCTGTAAGCCTGCAACTGCTTTATCAGTAACAAAAAACCCCTCTCAAGCCATGACTTATACGTATTTTTACGTATAGCCGCACCCCGTTGGCCTGCCTATATCCCTGACACAGGCCGGCCGCCGGGACCGCTATACCGCCCCGAGATACGCTGCACAGACGGCGCACAGAGCACAGCCTGGTTTGCGACCGGCATGACGCCCGTCGCCAGACAAGGAAGCCCGCCATGTCGCCCGTCGTCGCCCGCCTCGCCTGTGCCACCCTGCTCCTGCCCTGCCTGAGCTCTCGGGCAGAGCCGTCTCCCTACCCGGCTGTTCCGCTGCAGCTGTCGTCGGCGACCCTCCCGCCGAACGTGATGCTGGTGCCGATGCTGGATAAGGCACCGTTGCTGGTGGACGTGCAACAGCTGACCACGCAATTGCTGGGCAAGCAGTATCCGGTTCGGCTCGGGCTGCTGTCTTACGACAACTCGCTGCCAGAGCCGACGCTCGCCAGCCTGCTCGGCACGGTGCTCGATCTCCAGGGAGCCCTCAACAAGCGCAATAGCGGCGGCCGCCTGTATCTGGAAGCGGAAGAGCGCGGCCTGGTCGGCGACGCCTTGTTCGGCGTCAACGAGCTGCTCAGCGGCAAGTTGGCGACCACGCTGACCGGCACCCTCGGCGGGGCGCTCGGCGTTCAGATGGGGTTTCCGATCGCCGAGTCGTACGCCGAACTCACTCGCTATTACCGCGGCCAGCCGTCGCTGTACAACAAACCGACCAGCCCCTTGTTGCAGAGCGTCAGCTCCGCCGTGGAGGGACTGGTCGGCGGTCTGCTCGGCGCGTCTTCCACGCGCTACGACTCGCCGATTCTGTACCGCTGCCAGAAAAACTTTGTCCTACTGGTGTCCTCCGACACGCCATCGAAGGACGACAGCTTCCCATTCAACGACGATACGCTGCTGTCCGGCCTGCCCAACCCGCCAAAACTGGACGATCTGGCCGAACGCGCGTACCAGGGCGACCTGATGACGGGGGGAACGGACCGCGACGGACAATCTTTCGACGCCGCCGATTTCCCGCGGCAGAACCTGGTGACCAACACCATCGCGCTGGGCGCCGATCAGCCCCTCTTGGCAGCGACGGCGCAGAAAGGCGGCGGCCGTTACCAGTGGGCGAAGAACCTGGCCGAGCTGTCCACCGCCTACGACAACGCGATGCGCGAAATGGCAGGCCAGGGCTCGATCTCGGTGCCGCCGGTGTCGGCCCACCCGATGTCGCGCTCGGTGTTCCAGGCGTCGTACCAGTCCGGCGCGTGGACCGGCCGGCTCGACGTCTACCCGGTGTCCGAAGCCGGCAAGATCGACCTCGCGCATCCGGTACCGGCCAAGCTGCCCGCGCCGAAGGACAGGCGCATCGTCACCACCTACAAGGGCCTGATCAACGACATCTCCAACCTCGTCGGCGCCGCGTCCGACGAAGTGAACCCGCTGATCGGCGTCAACCTCGGCCTCGGCGACGTGCTCGGCGAACTGTTCGGCGAGCCCAAGGGGATCGCGGTCAGCCTGCCGACCCGTTATCAGCGTCAACTCGGCGACATCATCGACAGCCGCCCCGAGACCGCCAACGACGGCCAGCTGGTCGCGGTCGGCGCCAACGACGGCATGCTGCACGTGTTCAAGCGCGGGGGGGGGGACACCGACTACACCGAGGTGCTCGGCTACATCCCGTCGGCGGTGCTGTTCAACACGCTCTATCTCGCGCGCAACGACTACGGCACCTTCTCCAACCCGCACCGCTACTACGTGAACGGGCCTCTTTCGATCGAAAAGGCCGGCGACGACTCGATCCTGGTCGGCACGCTCGCGCAGGGCGGCAAGGGGCTGTTCGCACTCAAGCTCACCCTGCTTGCCGGCGACGCCACCTGGGAGGCGTCCGACGTCGTGCTGTGGGACAAGACCGACAAGTCGGCGGGCTTCGGCCACCTCGGCCACACCTTCGGCCGGCCGATCATCGCCAAGGTCCACACCGGCAGCGGGGACTCCACCACCTGGGCGGCCATCGTCGCCAACGGCTACGACAGCGCCGGCGGTGTCGCCAGCCTGTTCGTGATCGACCTTGCAACCGGCGCCGTGATCCGCGAGCTGACGGTCGATACCAGCGGCGGCAACGGCCTGTCGGCGCCGGCGGTGCTCGACATCGACAACGACGACGTCGCCGACGTCGTCTACGCCGGCGACCTGAAGGGCGACGTCTGGCGCTTCGACCTGTCCACCGCCCCGGCCAACTGGACTAGCCGGCTGTTCTGGGACGGCAGCGCGAGCCAGCCGGTGACGAGCGCGCCGGTGATCGCCGCCGGCGGCAGCGGCCACACGGTGATCTTCGGCACCGGCCGGCTGCTGTACAACGCCGACAAGGCCGCGCCGTTCGCGGTACAGGCCATCTACGGCTTGCGCGACAACGGACAGGTCGGCGAATACCGCTACGCCGAACGCTCGACCACGCTCGTCGCGCAGACCATAGAACGCGAGGAGATGGCAGAGGCCGGCGGCGCAAGCCGCATGGTGCGCCGCGTGAGCCAGAATGCGGCCAGCCAGCCCGGCGACGGCGGCTGGCACCTCGAACTGCCGGCGACTTACGGCGAGCGCATCATGCACAGCCCGATGCTGCTAGGCGACAAGCTGTTCTTCTCGACCCAGATCCCGGTTTCGCCCGGCGGCAAGTGCGCGCCGCCCGGCGACGGCTGGATCATGGCGCTCGACGCCGGCAGCGGCGCGCGCAGCGACATTCCGCTCTTCGACCTGGACGGCGACGAGAAGTACACCGACTTCGACCGCGTCCAGTACAGCGACCAGCCGAACACCAACGTCGCAAGCGGCGTGCAGGCCGGGCTCGCCATGCCGACCGAGCTGACCTTCCTAGGCAGCAGCGCGAAGCCGGTCAGCTGGCAGCCGTACCGCTCGCAGGACGGCCAGATCAACAACCGCGCGAACCTCTACACCAGCATCAATCCGGGACGACTCGGTCTGCGCCTGACCTTCGCCGGCTCAGCGAGCGACACCTCGGTCGGCGACCTGATGCTGGTCGCGCCGCCCGCCGCCGCGCAGGGCATGCGGCTATCGTGGCGCGAGTTGTTCTGATCCTATCTAGCGCCTGCAAACGGGCCGCCTCGCGCGGCCCTTTCCCGTTTCGGCCACGCGCGTTTGCCTAGGCAATTAGTCAACCACTAAACTAATTCGCCGATTCACCATCCGGACCGCCATGACTTCTGATTTCCAACGGCAGCACTTCCGCCTCGCCATGCTGCTCGCCGCGCTCTCGACGCTCGGCCCGTTCTCGATCGACACCTTCCTGCCGGCGATGCGCGCGATCGGCGACAGCCTCGCCGCCAGCCCGGTCGCCATCCAGCAGGCGCTGACCGTCTATCTGTTCTTCTATGGGCTGATGATGCTGTGGCACGGAGCGATCTCCGACGCGGTCGGCCGCCGGCCGGTGGTGCTGGTGACGACCTTTCTGTTCGCGCTCGCTTCGATCGGCTGTGCGCTGTCTACCGATCTGACCGCGCTCTTGATCTTCCGCGCGCTGCAGGGCATCTGCGGCGGCGCCGGCCTGATCGTCGGACGCGCGATCATCCGCGACCGGCTCGAAGGCGCCGAAGCGCAAAAACTGATGTCGCAGGTGACGATGCTGTTCTCGCTGTCGCCGGCGATCGCGCCGGTGGTCGGCGGCTGGCTGTTCGGCGCGTTCGGCTGGCATTCGATCTTCGTGTTCATGGCGCTGATCGGCGCCGCGCTGTTCGTCGCGAGCCTCGCGGCGCTGCCCGAGACGCTGCCGCCGCCGGCGCGCCACAAGCTCGCCGCGAAGACCTTGCTGTCGAACTACTGGCAGGTGCTGAAGAAACCCGAGTTCGACCTGCTGGCGCTGGCGGTGTCGTTCAACTTTGCCGGCTTCTTCCTCTACATCCCGTCGGCGCCGGTGTTCCTGATGCAGCACCTTGAGCTGTCGCCGCAGGCCTTTTTGTGGATGTTCGGCCCGGCGGTCGGCGGGATGATGTTCGGCGCCTACCTGTCGGGCCGGCTCGCCGGGCGGCGCAGCGCGAGGGAGATGGTCACCTTCGGCTACACGCTGATGTTCGCCGCGGCCTCGGCCAACCTTGCCTACCACCTGTTCTTCCCGGCGATGCTGCCGTGGAGCGTCTTGCCGCTGGCGCTGTACACGGTCGGCATGTCGGTGGTCGCGCCGACGATCACGCTGACGCTGATGGACCAGATGCCTCACCTCAGGGGCACGGTATCGTCGATGCAGGGCTTCACGCAGACGATGCTGTCCAGCCTCACCGCCGGCGTGATCTCGCCCTTGGTGTGGGGCAGCCCGGCGACGCTGGCGGCAGCGATGTTCGCCTTCCTCGTCGTCGGCTTCACGATGCGCACGCTGTTCCGGCGCCGGCTCGCGCGGATCAACAAATAGCAGGAACGAAAAAAGCTCGGCCAACCCCCTGAAGGTTGGCCGAGCTTTTATGTTGCAACGGGGATGGCGCTTGCCGCCGACGTCGCTAAACCACGTCGACGCCCACGCGCGGTTTCGCCCTCACACCGCGACCGTCACCGCCACCGGCTCGAGGATGGCTATAGCGTCGGCCGGGCTGATGCCGATGAGAAAGCCGCGCTTGCCGCCGTTGATGTAGATCCTCTCCAGGTCGGCGATGCTCGCCTCGATATACACCGGCATCGCGCTCTTGGTGCCAAACGGGCTGGTGCCGCCGACCGTATAGCCGCTGTGCTTGTCGGCCACCTTGGGCTCGCACGGCTCGACGCGTTTCGCGCCGATCTGGCGCGCCAACAGGCCGACGCCGACCTCCTTGTCGCCGTGCATCAGCACGATCAGCGGCTTCTTGTTCTCGTCCTGCATCACCAGCGTCTTGATCACCGCGTGCTCGGGCACGCCCAGCTCGCGGCTCGACACCTTGGTGCCGCCATTTTCCTCGTAGTCGTACAGGTGCTCGCTGTAGGCGACCTTGTGCTCGCGCAGCACGCGCACCGCCTGGGTGACCGGCGCCTTGTTCTTGCTCATGGTCGGCTTTATCGGAATCGTGGATGCCGGCGAGTATACCGACCGCGCGTCCGGCGCGACAAACCCGACAAAATTCCCATTGAAAACCAGTCGCTTAAGGGCTACTTCGAGGCTGTGGGCAGCGCAAACTGCTCCCCTTTGAATAGGAGGACACCATGGCCAATCTGATCAGGCGACCGGACTTCGACACGCTGCTGGACGACATGCTCAAGGGCTTCTTCGTGCGGCCGGTCGGTTTCGGCCGCGACGCGACGTTGGCTCCGGACATCAAGATCGACGTGAAGGAAGACGACAAGGCCTACACGGTCGAGGCCGAATTGCCGGGCGTGAAGAAAGAGGACATCCACGTCGAGATCGACGGCAATACCGTGTCGATCAGCGCCGAAATGAAGCAGGAGTACGAGCTGAAGGAAGGTGAACAGCTGATCCGCTCCGAACGCTACTACGGCAGCGTGCGGCGCAGCTTCCAGCTCGCGCACGACATCGACGACGCCAGCGCCAACGCGCGCTTCAACGACGGCGTACTGGAGCTGACGCTGCCCAAGCGCGAAACGACGAGCGGGGGGCGCAGGCTGCTGATCAAGTAAGCCTCGCCGGCATGGCATCAGACCGCCCGGCGTGCCGGGCGGTCTGTTTAGCGAACGGGACTCATGCGCCGCGCGAGCCACGGCCGGATGCCGCGCTCGTACACGCGCCAGCCGAGCAGCAAGCCCAGCACGACCGCGTAGATCCACGGCTGCGTCGTATCGCGTTTGACCTCGAGGAAATAGTGCCACACCGACAGCGCAGCGGCCGGGTAGACGAGCCAGTGCAGCCGCGACCAGTTGCGTTTCAGTCGACGCACCCAGCCGTCGGTCGACGTGACCGCGAGCGGCAGCATCAGCACGACCGCGACCGTGCCGATGGTGATGAAGGGCCGGCCGATCACGTCCTTATAGACGTCGGCCCAGTCGAAGAACTTGTCGAGCCACAGGTAACAGACGAGGTGCAGGCACGCGTAGAAGAACGAGAACAGCCCGAGTTCGCGCCGGAAGCGCAGCAAGGAGCCCCAGCCGGTGAGTTTCTTCAGCGGGCTGATGAACAGCGTCGCCCACAGCCACACCAGCGCCCACAGGCCGGTCGAGCGGATGACGAACTCGATCGGGTTGACCTCGGCGCCGGACAGCACCAGATACGCCTCGCGCACGATAGGCAGCAGGCAGACCGCGAACAGCAGCGCCTTCAGGCGGCGCACCCGCTGTTCGCGAAGGTTGGCCGAGCCGCGCGCGGCGCTGATTGTCGCTTCCATCAGAAATGCACCTTCAGGTCCATGCCGCGATACAGCTGCGCGACCTGCGCCCCATAGCCGTTGAACGGCAGCGTGTCGCGCTTGAAGAACTCACCGATGCGCCGCTCGCGCGCCTGGCTCCAGCGCGGGTGGTCGACGTTCGGGTTCACGTTCGAATAGAAGCCATACTCGTCAGGCGCGGCAAGGTTCCAGCTCGTCGCCGGCGGCTTCTCGGTGAGACGGATCTTCACGATCGACTTGATGCTCTTGAAGCCGTACTTCCACGGCACGACGAGCCGGATCGGCGCGCCGTTCTGGTTCGGCAGCACGTCGCCGTACAGGCCGACGGCGAGGATGGCCAAGGGGTGCATCGCCTCGTCGATACGCAGGCCCTCGCGGTACGGCCACGCGAGCACGCGCGAGCGCTGGCCCGGCATCTCGGTCGGCCGCATCACCGTCTCGAACGCGACGTACTTGCCGCGGCTGGTCGGCTGCACCAGCTTGAGCAGCGCAGACAGCGGGTAGCCGATCCACGGGATCACCATGCTCCAGCCCTCTACGCAGCGCATCCGGTAGACGCGCTCCTCGAGCGGCGCGAGCTTCAACAGCTCGTCGATCGAAAAGGTCCTCGGCTTCATCACCTCGCCGTCGACCGCGACCGTCCACGGCCGCGGCTTGAACGCGCCGGAATACGCGGCCGGGTCTTCCTTGTCGGTGCCGAACTCGTAGAAATTGTTGTAGCCGGTGATGTCCTTCAGCGGGTTGATCTTCTCGGCGGTCGAGTAGAGGCTCTTCTTCGCCGACAGCGCGGCGAAGGCGTCGGCCGACATCAAGGCGCCTGCGGCGCCCAGCGCGAGGAAGCGGCGGCGGTCGAGGTAGAGTTCGCGCGGCGTGATGCCGGACGGCAGGATGCCGTCGGGGTCGTCGGGGCGGCGGATCAGCATGGACGTTCTCCTGGAGGGCTCGCGACCAGATTCATAACAGGCTCTACGGATTAGTCGGCGTCCTCCGCCCATTCTGACAACGCGCGCCACGCTTAAGTTGCCGAGCAGCTATAAAGGCGACGTAAGGCCGTATCCGGACGAGGAGAACGTGATGACGACGAACGAAGCGAAAACGATCAGCGTAACGATTGAGCGCGCGCCGGGCGAGGTCTACGCCTTCCTCTGTGCGCCGGAAAACTTCCCGCGCTGGGCGTCGGGACTGTGCCAGTCGATCGCGCCGGCGGGCAGTGCCTGGTTGGCCGAGACGCCGAACGGGCCGATGACGGTGCGCTTCACGCCGCGCAACGACTTCGGCGTCGTCGACCACAGAGTCGACCCGTCGCCCGACGTCGAGATTTACGTGCCGATGCGCGTGCTCGCCAACGGCGACGGCAGCGAAGTGATCTTCACGCTGTTCCGGCTGACGGGCATGAGCGATACGCAGTTCGCCGAGGACCTGCGCTGGGTCGAGCGCGACCTGAAGGCGCTCAAGGCGCTGCTCGAGGAGTAAGCCCGCTTTCGGTCGTGATTTTCAAAGCCGGCGAAGGACGTCCAGGCAAGGCGCACGGCGCGCAGAAACTGGAATGGACACGTCGTCCATGAGGATTTCGAGCACCGCGCAACGCCGCATGGGCGGCCTGCAGCCGCTTTGAAAACAGGACCTAGCGGTGGCCGCCGATCAGGTGCCAGACCACCGCCAGCAAGCCCGAGATCACCAGCGCCTGCGCGAGCGTCTTCGCCCCTTCGTGCAACTGGATTTTCTGGCGCGACGTGAACAGCCAGCGGATCAGGCCGTAGGCGACGGCGATCAGCACGAAAAGCTTCAGAAGACGGCCGATCATGGGGGTCACAGTGCGAGGAAAAACGGCGATTATCGCCCCGCACAAGGCGATGGTCGAGGGACTGACACGCCGGCGAATGCCGTTATAATCGCGTGCAACCCTTACAACACGATAATAGAGATGCCGGCGCGCGTCGTGCCGGTGTCAGACGCCCGCAAGCCCTGAAGCCATGTCCAATACGCCACGCTCGGTCGGCCTGGTGAGCGCCCAGACCGCCGTGTTCGAATCGCCGCTGGCGCTCGAATGCGGCACGGTGCTCCCAAGCTACCAACTGCAGTTCGAAACCTACGGCACGCTGAATGCGGCCAAGAGCAACGCCGTCCTGATCTGCCACGCGCTGTCCGGCCACCACCACGTCGCCGGCCGCTACAGCGAAGCCGACAAGAACCCCGGCTGGTGGGACAATATGATCGGCCCGGGCAAGCCGATCGACACCGACCGCTTCTTCGTGATCGGCGTGAACAACCTCGGCGGCTGCCACGGCTCTACCGGCCCGTCGACGATCGACCCGGCGACAGGCAAGCCGTGGGGCTCGGCCTTCCCGGTCGTCACCGTCAACGACTGGGTGAAGTCGCAGGCGCGGCTGGCCGACCGGCTCGGCATCGACTGCTTCGCGGCGATCGTCGGCGGGAGTCTGGGCGGCATGCAGGCGCTGCAGTGGAGCATCGACTACCCCGAGCGCGTGAGGAACGCGCTGGTGATCGCGTCCGCCCCCAAGCTGTCGGCGCAGAACATCGCGTTCAACGACGTCGCGCGCCAGGCGATCCTGACCGACCCCGAGTTCTTCGGCGGCGACTTCTACGCGCACGGCGCGATCCCGCGCAGAGGGCTTAGGCTCGCGCGCATGCTCGGCCACATCACCTACCTGTCCGACGACGGCATGGGCGCCAAATTCGGCCGCATGCTGAAGTCCGGCGAGTACCAGTACGGCTTCGACGTCGAATTCGAGATCGAATCCTACCTGCGCTACCAGGGCGACAAGTTCTCCGACAGCTTCGACGCCAACACCTACCTGTTGATGACCAAGGCGCTCGACTACTTCGACCCGGCCAAGCCGTTCGCCGGCGACCTGGTCAAGGCGGTGTCGGGCACACTCGCCAACTTCATGGTGGTCAGTTTCGACAGCGACTGGCGCTTCTCGCCGTCCCGCTCGCGCGAGATCGTCGACGCGCTGGTGGCCGCCGGCAAGCGCGTGCAGTACGCCGAGATCGCGTCCGGCCACGGCCACGACGCCTTCCTGATGAGGGACCACCCCTACCACGATCTGATGCACGCCTTCTTGAACCGCGTGCACAAGGAGGTCAACCGATGAGCTTACGCGCCGACCTCAAGGTGATCGCCGACTGGATCACGCCCAAGAGCCGCGTGCTCGACTTAGGCTGCGGCGACGGCACGCTGATGGCGCACCTGATGCGCGACAAGCGCGTGTCCGGCTACGGCGTCGAGATCGACGTTGACAACGTCGTCAAGTGCGTCGCCGCCGGCGTGCAGGTGATCCAGGGCGACCTGGAAGCCGGCCTCGCCGACTTCGACGACGCGAGCTTCGACCACGTGATCCTGTCGCAGACGCTGCAGGCGATGCGCAACAGCGAAGAAATCCTGATCGAACTGTTGCGCGTCGGTGCCGAGGGCATCGTCACCTTCCCTAACTTCGGCTACTGGGAGAACCGGCTGCAGATCCTGCAGGGCCGCATGCCGGTGTCGGAGACCATCCCCTACCAGTGGTACAACACGCCGAACATCCACTGGTGCATGCTCGGCGACTTCGAGGCGCTGTGCGCCAAGAACGGCATCGCGATCCGCGAACGCGTCGTGATGAACAACGATGAACGCGTGAGCTTCCTGCCCAATCTGCGCGGCAGCCTCGCGGTCTACCGCGTCGGCCGCGACTGAAGGGGATCGAGTGGCTGACTTTCGTAGGACTGCGTTCTGGCGCATGGCGATGATCTGGATGCTCGGCTTTGCCAGCGGCTTGCCGCTGGCGCTGTCGGGCACCGCGATGCAGGCGTGGCTGACCGTCGACGGCATCGACATCGCCACCATCGGCTTTTTGAGCCTGGTCGGCCTGCCGTACACCTTCAAGTTCCTGTGGGCGCCGCTGATGGACCGCTTCGAGCTGCCCTTGCTCGGCCGCCGCCGCGGCTGGCTGGTGCTGACGCAGCTGGGCCTCGCGCTGATGCTGGCGCTGATGTCCGGCAGCTCGCCATCCGCCGACGTGCAGAGCTTCGCCTTGCTCGCGGTGCTGGTGGCTTTCCTGTCTGCCTCTCAGGACGTGGTGGTCGACGCCTACCGTACCGACGTGCTGCGCCCGGAAGAGCGCGGGCTGGGTTCGTCGTTGGGCGTATTCGGCTACCGGCTGGCGATGATCCTGTCCGGAGGTATCGCCATGGTGTGGGCCGACCCGGTGAGCGGCAACGCGTGGAGCTGGAACACCATCTATATGGTGATGGCGGCGGTGATGGCCGGCGCCGCCGTGCTCTCGTTGCTGCTGTTGCCGCCGGTCGCCAGCGAAAACGCCGTACCGCACAGCAACGCCGCCAACGACGTGAAGGGTTTTATCGCGGTGCTGCTGGCGGTGGCGGTCGGCTATCAGCTCACCGTCCGCTTCGGCTCTCCGCTGGCCGACGCGCTTCTGTCGCCGCTGTTCACGCCGGCCGGTCCCGACAAGAAGAAGTGGGTGGACCTCGTGACGCTCTTGATGGGGGTCGCGGTCACGCTGCCGCTGGCGTGGTGGGCGGCGAAGCGCGCGAAGTTCGAGACGCTCAACCATTCGCTCGGCAATTATTTCCGGATGGAAGGCGCGGCGGCGTTCCTGACCTTCATCATCCTCTACAAGCTCGGCGACGCCTTCGCCGGCGCGCTGACCACCACCTTCCTGCTCAAGGGCATGGGCTTCGCGCCGGCCGAGATCGGCGTGGTCAACAAGGTGATCGGCATCTGGCTGACCATCTTCGGCGCGCTGGCAGGCGGCGCGCTGATGATGCGCCTCGGGCTGTACCGTTCGCTGCTCTTGTTCGGCGTGCTTCAGCTGGCGTCCAATCTGGGCTTCTGGCTGGTTTCGGTGTCGACCAAGGGCGCGTGGGGCGGCTTCGCGCTGCCTGCGTTCGACTGGTGGATCGTCTCGTTGAAGGAAGTCACGCTGGTCGACAACCTGCTGCTGTTCGCGGTCGGCATCGAGAACGTCTCGGGCGGCATGGGCACGGCGGCGTTCGTCGCCTTCCTGATGTCGCTGTGCAATCAGCGCTTTTCCGCGACGCAGTTCGCGCTCTTGTCGGCGCTGGCCGCCGTCGGCCGGGTGTGGGTCGGGCCGCTAGCCGGCGTGCTGGTGGAGAGCATAGGCTGGCCGGTGTTCTTCCTATTCTCCACCGCGGTGGCGGCGCCGGGCCTCGCGATGCTGTTGTGGATGAAGGCGCGCGTCGAGGCGCTGGACCTGCCGAAAGGCGCGGTGGCGCTGGACGATTGATTCATATCGCCACCGGCTATCCGAAGGAACCCACATGAAAACGTTCGCGCTGATCTCGCTCTTGGCGCTGCCGGCCTTCGCGAACGACGCGTCGGCCCCGGTGGCCGGGAAGGGCCTGGTGCCGTTCAACGAGACCTATCTGTGCAAGGGCAGCCGGCAGCTGACGGTGCGCTATCCCGCATATGTCGACGCCGCCCGTGAGCCCATCGTGCTGCGCTGGCGCCAGCAGAACTACGCTTTGACGCGGGTGCAAAGCGCCAGCGGCGCGCGCTACGTCAACCGCCAGCTGATCTGGTGGACCAAGGGCGACAAGGGTTTCCTGACCACGCGCGGCGGCCGCATGATGGCGCGCGACTGCTTGGCACAGTGAACCGTCCGCGATAAGCGGCAGGCCCATAGCTCGGCCAACCTTCAAAGGTTGGCCGAGCTTTTTTACGCGCAGAGAAAGGCGTCAGAGGATGGGCGCGAACAGCCGCGCGAGCCCCATCGCGACGCGTCGCCACGGCGGCAAGGTCGACAGCACCGCCGGGTCGATCGCGACCGCGTGGGAAAAATCGTCGGCGAGCATGGCCTCGACCTCGGCCGCGAAACCGGCGTCGACCGTCGCGACCATCAGCTCGAAATTGAGGCGGAACGAGCGGTTGTCGAGGTTGGCGCTGCCGACGATGGCGATGTCGTCGTCGATCAGCAGCACCTTCTGGTGCAGGAAACCCGGCTGGTAGCGGAACAGCTGCACGCCGGCGCGCGCCGCCTCGTACGCGTACAGCGTCGACGCGGCGAACACGACGCGGTGGTCGGGCCGCGACGGCAGCAGCACCTTCACCTCGACGCCGCGCAGCACCGCCAGCCGCAACGCGGCCGACACCGCCTCGTCGGGCACGAAGTAGGGGCTGGTGATCCACACCCGGCGCCGCGCGGCGTTGATCGCCTCTACGAACAAGAGAGAGCCGCTCTCCAGGCTATCGGTCGGGCCGCTCGGGATCGCCTGGCACAGCATAGCCCCGCCGTCGGCCTTCTTAGGCAGCAGCACCGTCGGCAGCGTCTGCGTCGCAGCGTACCAGTCCTCGGTGAAGCTCAGCTGCAGCACCGCTGCGACCGGGCCGACCAGCTCGATATGCGTGTCGCGCCACGGCGACAAGGGCGGACGTCGGCCGAGGTATTCGTCGCCGACATTGTGGCCGCCGACGAAGGCGCGCTCGCCGTCGACGATGACGAGCTTCCTGTGGTTGCGGAAGTTGACCTGAAAGCGGTTGACCATGCCGCGCGTCGCGGCGAAGGCGCGCGCGTCGACCCCGGCCTTGCGTAGCGTCGCGATGTAGCGGCCGGGCAGCGCGTGGCAGCCGATGCTGTCGTAGAGGAAGTGGACCTTGACCCCTTCCGACGCGCGCTCGATCAGCGCGCGCTGCAGCGCGCGGCCGACGCTATCGTCGTGGACGATGAAGAACTGCACGATCACGCAGCGCTGCGCCGCGGCGATCGCCGCGAGGATGGCGGCGAAGGTCGCCTCGCCGTCGACGAGCAGCCGCACCCGGTTGTGGCCGGTGGTCGGCGAGCCGGCGAGACGCGACAGCGTGCGGATGCACGCGTGCTCGGAGTTGACGATGAGGTCGGACGCCATCTCGCGCAAGGGGCGCCAGCCCATGCGGCCGGCCTGCTCGTGCATGCGCTCCACGACGAAGCGGCGCGCGGCGACGTAGTCGGCGAAACGGCGCCGGCCGAGGAACAGATAGGGCAGCAGCGTGACGTAAGGAAGGGTCAAGAGCGCGACGCACCAGGCGACCGCGCCCTGCGAGGTGCGCACGGTCAGCACCGCGTGCACCGCGGCGATCACGCCGAGCAGGTGCAGCAAGAGCAGGATGAGGCTGAGGTCGAGCAGGCCGAAGGGCATGGCGGTCCGTGTCTTGGGCGGGGCAGGATGCGGCGGCGATACTTAATCGAGTGTAGCCGGCCGTCGCCCGCCCGGCGACGGCATGAAAAAACCACCCGTTTGATCCGGGCGGTTTGGCGTGCGTCGACGTTGGCCGAGCCTCCAGAGCGGCTGATGCGCCGCTTACGCCGGCACGGCCATGCCCTTCTGAAACGCCGGGCGCGCGGACAGCGCGTCGAACCAGCGCTGCACGTTAGGGAAGTCGGCGAGCTTCACGTTCTGCCACTCGTGGCGCGCCGCCCACGGGTAGAGCGCGATGTCGGCGATCGAGAATTCGCCGGCGACGAAGTCGCGGCCCGCCAGCGCCGCATCGAGCACGCCGTACAGGCGCTGCGCCTCGTCGTTATAGCGCTTCTGCGCGTAAGGAACGGCCTCCGGCGCGAAGCGGTTGAAATGGTGCGCCTGGCCCAGAAACGGCCCGAAGCCGCCCATCTGGAACATCAGCCACTGCAGCACCTCAAAACGCGCGGCGCCGTCTTTCGGCAGCAGCTTGCCGGTCTTCTCTGCCAGATAGATCAGGATCGCACCCGATTCGAACACGCCGATGGGCTTGCCACCCGGACCGTCGGTATCGACCAGCGCCGGAATCTTGTTGTTCGGGCTGATCGCGAGGAATTCGGGCGAAAACTGCTCGTCGGCGCCGATGTCGACGGTCTTCACGTCGTAGGCGAGGCCGAGCTCCTCGAGCGCGATGGAAATCTTGCGGCCGTTGGGCGTGCCCCAGGTGTAGAGGGTGATCATTGTTCTCCTTCGATAGGCGGCGTTTGATGTCGATCAAACGATGATAAGGGGAAACGCGGGTCCGCTTCGCGCTGAAGTACAATGTCGGCAACCGTTTATGCAAGGATTCGCCATGAGCCAGCCCCCCGATACCGCCCGCGTCAAAACCTTCCTGCTGGACCTGCAGGACCGCATCTGCGCCGCGCTAGAGGAACGGGACGGCAAGGCGCGCTTCGTCGAGGACGCGTGGACGCGCGTGGTCGGCGGTGGCCGTTCGCGCGTGCTGACGGGCGGGGCCTTGTTCGAGCAGGCCGGCGTCGGTTTTTCCCATGTCACCGGCGACGCGATGCCGCCGTCGGCGACCGCGCACCGGCCGGAACTCGCCGGAAGACGCTGGGAGGCGATGGGCGTATCGCTCGTCATCCACCCCGAGAACCCGTACCTGCCTACCAGCCACGCCAACGTGCGCTTCTTCATCGCCGAGAAGGAAGGCTTTGATCCGGTGTGGTGGTTCGGCGGCGGCTTCGACCTGACGCCCTACTACGCGTTCGAGGAAGACGTCGTCCACTGGCACAGGGTCGCGAAGAACCTGTGCGAGCCGTTCGGCGAGGACGTCTACCCGAAGTACAAGAAGTGGTGCGACGAGTACTTCTATCTGAAGCATCGCGACGAGGCGCGCGGCGTCGGCGGCCTGTTCTTCGACGACCTGAACGAGGGCGGCTTCGAGACCTGCTTCGCCTTCATGCAGGCGGCCGGCAACGGCTTCCTCGACGCCTACCTGCCCATTGTCGACAAGCGCAAGGACACGCCGTGGGGCGAGCGCGAGCGCCAGTTCCAGCTCTACCGCCGCGGCCGCTACGTCGAATTCAACCTGGTGTTCGACCGCGGCACGCTGTTCGGCCTGCAGTCGGGCGGGCGCACCGAGTCGATCCTGATGTCGATGCCGCCGCTGGTGCGCTGGCAGTACAACTGGCAGCCCGAGCCGGGGACGCCGGAGGCGGAGCTGTATGAGAAGTATTTGCCGGTGAGGGAGTGGGTGTAGACCGGTCCGCGACCATGAAAAAAGCGCCCTCGGGGCGCTTTTTTCATACCTCACGAACTTAAAGGCGCTTGAGGCCTACCTTTTAAAGCACTCTCAAAAAACACTTTTGTCATAAAAATTTATATGGCAAACTACCCAATCGAGCTTTTTCTCACAACCTGCAACGAAAAACAACAGAGAATAGGCATTACGTTTCTCCACTCGTAAAATTCTCCATCATCGAAAGTCATAACAATGAAAAAAACATATGAAGGCATTTTACTTCTAGTGCTTGCCGCCGCTCTTGGAGGCTGCGCTACTTCCCCCACGTATATGAAGCCCGCTCCTAGCGCTACCCGGGACGCTCCCCCGACGGTGATGCACTCGACTCTTCTCGATCAAACGAATCATATGGTTCGTCATCTCGACGATGACAAAAACATCATCTATTCGCAGACTTTTGGCGGTGGGGGCATAGGGCTCGGGCTACTGCTGGGACCGATCGGCGTTGCAGCAAATATGAAAATGATTGAGTCGAACACTGAAAAAGATGTTGAAGCACTCAGAGGAAAAGTCCGAGTCGATCCGCTCAAATTATTTTCTTCGGCAGCAAAATCCACAAACTACGTCGCCCAAGAAAATAGCAGCAGCCGTACTACAAAAATGTCGCCGTACCTTTACATCACCAAAGTTGAGGGTGAAAAAATCTTACTGGCTGCAGCACTGATTGCCGAGCATGAGGCTGCCGATCAAAAATGGATTGGCCGCTACATGTACCAGCTCCCGATAAGCTATAAAATTGATTATATCTCTCAATCCAATACCGACATCACACCTGAAGTCGAGAAGAGTCTGACAGTCGGCTTTACTGAACTTATTAAGTTCTACAAAAAAGACTCTCCTGAAGATGCCGACAAAGAAAAGACCATTTCTTTCAAGTCCGACTTCCTGAGCCCGCGTTTCGACTTTGAGATGACCGCGAAGCTGATTTCCGAATCACAGGACAGAATCTGGGTTAGAACTTTTAACGGCATTTACGCAATATCAAAAGAGAATGTCACTACCTCCATCGCTAAGGCAATGTAAAGTAGCTCTAGTGACGTCAAGCTTGGATATTAGGCAAGTCACAACAGTTTAAAATATTTCCAGTCCACATTAAGCATTCAATATGCAAAAGCTCGGCCAACCTTCGATGGTTGGCCGAGCTGTTTTCATCGGTTCAATAAAAAGGGCGCCGCGCGGCGCCCCCCCTCGACATTATCGGCGCGGTGCTATTTCGGCTGCGCCACCACGCGCAAATAGGGTTTCAGCGTTTTGAAGCCCTGCGGGTATTTCTTCCGCGCATCCTCGTCGGACACCGATGTCGGGATGATCACGTCTTCGCCCGGCCGCCAGTTCACCGGCGTCGCGACGGTGTGCTTGGCGTTCAGCTGCAGCGAATCCAGCAGGCGCAGCACCTCGTCGAAGTTGCGGCCGGCGCTCATCGGGTAGACCAGCATCGCCTTGACCTTCTTGTCCGGGCCGATCAGGAACACCGAGCGCACGGTCGCGTTGTCGACGGCGGTGCGCGGGCCGGGGCTGGCGTTCGGGTGGATCATGTCGTAGAGCTTGGCGACCGTCAGGTCGGCGTCGCCGATCAAGGGGTAGTTGACCGCGTGGCCCTGCGTTTCGGCGATGTCGCCGACCCAGGCCTTGTGGTCGCTGACCGGGTCGACGCTGAGGCCGACGATCTTGGTGTTGCGCTTGTCGAATTCCGGCTTGAGCCCGGCCATGTAGCCGAGTTCGGTGGTGCAGACCGGGGTGAAGTCCTTCGGATGCGAGAACAGGATGGCCCAGCCGTCGCCGATCCATTCGTGGAAGCGGATCGTGCCTTCGGTGCTTTCGGCGGTGAAATCGGGCGCTTCGTCGCCTATGCGGATTGTCATGTTCGACCTCCTTGCAGGATGGTGGGGTTGCTGCCGGCGTTGCGGCAGCGGGTGGGCCAGGGAGCGCGGCTGCGTCTAAGCTGGCGACGTGAAGCAGTATAGGTCGCATAGCGCCGCACGCCCGGTCAACTTCCTTGCCTGCCGGTCTCCGGCGATTTCGTGCCCGCCATGGCCGTACGGCGCACTGCGCTTAGCTTATTGACGCCCTGCCGATTGCGCCGTACTGAGGTGGACAGGTGAGCGGTTGAATCGGAGACCCGTATTCGACTCACCAAAACCGGTCTCCGCACCTGAATTAATGAATAGAGATTTGTTTGCCTTGCCCACCGTTTTTCTTCGGGATAGTCAACTCCAGCACGCCATCGGTATATTTGGCGGCCACCTTGTCATCGTCGACATTTTTATCGAGAATGAAACTGCGGAAGAAACTGCCATAGTGGCGTTCGCTTTGAATGATGGCGTCTCCTTTTCTTTCCTCTTTCCCACTTTTCGTTTCGGCGCTGATGGTGATACGATTGCCGGCAATCTCGACTGTAATATCCTCCTTCTTCACACCGGGAATGTCGGCCAGAACGGTATAAGATTCATCGTTCTCCGCAATATCGATCGTCATTCCCTGCTGGGCTATGTTTGTCATCCAGCGAACCGGCGACATCCAATTCTCTTGCAAAAAGAAACCTCCGAACAGCTTTCGCATGTTTTCGGCGACATTGAACGGGTCATAGTTGGCAAGAGCACGACCGGGATCAAACTGGGGTTGATTCGCCATAATGCGCATTCCTTATCGAAGAGTGACACTCAAAAAAAAACCTTCCGGATTCGATTTTTCCTAATCGATCAAGAAGGTAATCTTTGCGTTGATCCTGTAACTGGAAATCTTGCCGTTCTCCACCTTGGCCTCAAAATCCTTGATATAAATGGATTTAATGCCATGAATGGTTTCTTCTGCCTTGGCAACGGCGGTGGCTGCCGCGTCTTCCCAGCTAGTCTTCGACTCGGCGAGCACTTCCACCACTTTGAGTATGTCTGACATGACCATTGCCTTCTTTTTGCATAAGTTATTAAAAGCTTGCATGGTTTTGGCGTAAAACGCACCGACGATAGAACCGTGCAAGGCACGGCGTAGCGGACTTGCAGCTTTCAAGCAATATCACTTCGTCTTTAGCCCTCTTGCTAAGGGGGCTAGCCCATCGACGACCGTATCCGTGCTTCGGGGGACATGCTGTACAGCAGGCATGGCCGCTTCCCGCGCCTTTCGGGGAGGAGAGGCGGCGGCCACGCGTCTCTGTATAGACCAGAACCCGGCACGGTTCACTAGCAATTCACCCATCGTGTCGGCGGCCCGCCGACCGGCCGGACGCTTTGTCATTCACCGAATCGGCCCGGTTTTTCCGGACCGACCGCCCGTAAAAAAAGCTTGGCCAACCTTGAAGGTTGGCCAAGCTTTTTAAACACCCTATTAAATTGCTGCCGGCGTTACGGTAGCGTCTCACCCGCCCGGCCGCCTTCCGCTGCCGGCCTCGTCGACGAATGCCTCAGCCCGCCTTGCGGTAGGTGCCGATCAGCTCGGTCTGGGCGAGCACATGCCCGTGCATCGCGATCATCAGTTCGGACTTGGTGGGGCGGTTGATATGATCGGGCAGCACGGTGTCGAGCGCGTACAGCTTGTGAAAGTAGCGGTGGGTGCCAATAGGCGGGCAGGGTCCGCCGTAGCCGGTCTTCTGCCAGTCGTTGAGCCCCTCGCGCGTGCCGGGCGGCAGCGCGCGCACGTCCTCGGGCAGTCCGGTCGTGGTCGCGGGCAGGTTGTAGAGCACCCAGTGGACCCAGGTCATCCTGGGGGCGGCGGGGTCCGGCGCGTCCGGGTCGTCGACGATCAGCACGAAGCTTTGCGTGCCCTCCGGCGCGCCGCTCCAGGCCAGCGGCGGCGAGACGTCCCGGCCTTCGCAGGTGAGGTGCGCCGGGATGGTGCCGTTCGCGGCGAATGCGGCCGAGGTGAGCGTGAGTGACATGGTCGGTCTCCTTCCTCATGGGGTGGCCCCCTAGCCGCACTATAGCCACGCCGTGTCGGCGGGCAAGACCGCCTTCCCCGCCCGTCATCTGGTCCCTGAAAAGCTCGGCCAACCTCCCACGTTGGCCGAGCTTTTTGCCGCCTGGCGGCCTTATCGTGGCAAAGGGGGGCGCCGTCTCCCAAGCGGGAATGGGAAGCCGGCCTTCCACGCACTATTGTTCAAATGCAACTTTCGGGTCGGCTCCAGCGATCGTCTCGCTATTTATTTCGAGTATCTCGGCACAAGAAACGCCCTCCCCGGTGCGCGATCGGCCACTCTGGGTCTAGCGACTCGACGAGCAGGATTAGACGGGTAAACGGCAATGAAAAACGTCAACAAGACCGGTCCTGCGGCCAATCCGCAGCAGGGCGATGTCCGGGAGGTTCAGCCTTTCAGCGGCCTACTCGAGAATGAAGGCCATGTTTACCGCAATTGGGGGCTGAGCCGCTCGACGAAGCCGGCCGTCTACGTCGAGCCGCTAAGCTACGCCGACGTTCAGGCGGTGGTGTGCGATACGCAGCGTTTCCCGACCCCGGTACACCCGGTCGGCTCGCGGCTCTCGGTGAGCTCCACCATCGTCAATGACGGCGGGACGATGTTGTGTACGCGCAAGCTCGATGAAATCCTGGGGCTCGAACACGACGAGACGGGGCGGCACGTCGTCCGCGTGCAGGCCGGCTGCCGGTTGAAAAAGCTCAATATGTGGCTCCAGGCGCGCGGCGTCGAGATACCGTTCCAGGCGGAGATCGGCGAGGCGACCGTCGGCTCGGCCGCCGTCGGCGACACGAAGGAGTCCTCGCTGGACGGTCCCGGCTATTTTTCCGCGCACGTCGTCGCGCTGAGCTATGTCGACGAGCGCGGCGAGCTGTGCACGCTGTCCGCCGACAAGGACGGAGCGGCGTTCCACGAGTTCAAGTGCTCGTTCGGCCTTTCCGGCATCGTCGTCGAGTGCCAGCTCGAGGTCCGCACGGCCACGCTGTGCCGTTCCGAGATTTCGCTCGCCGCGTTCGAATCGCCGGAGGAGCTCGCCGCGGGATTGATCCGTATGCGCGAAGAGAGCGACGCGCTACTCGCGATCGTGTTTTTGCACCAGCTGGCCGCCTTTTTCGATCAGCGTTACAAGGCCGGTCCCGGCTCGACCACTCCGGCGTCGTCGCAGCCCGCCTGCGACCGGTTCCGCGCCGCCAAACGGCTGGCCATCCAGCACGGCTTCGACGGGGTCGAGGTGCCGCAGCCGAAGGGGCTCGTCTACTCGCGCGCCGACTTCGTCAACGAATACTGGCGTCCGGCGGCCGACGAGCGCCGTCTCGACTTCCAGTACTACGAACACGACATCGCCCGGCTCACCCGTGTGATCGTCGAATCGTTCGAGTTCACCAAGGCCTTCGAACAGAGGACCGGCTTCGCGCCCAAAGGGTGGGCGGCCTATTTCGTGCAACGCCCGGAGAAGGACAAGAAACCCTTCGGCCTCTATTCGGGCGGCCCCGGCGTCTCCTTTTCGTTCGACCCGTTCTCTTCGAACCCGACCGACCCGCTATGGCAAGCGTTCGCGCAGCAGTACAACCGGCTGGCCATTCATACGCTTGGCGGAAATGCTTCGCCGATCCAGACGCAGTGGTTGCAGCCTGGCGACGTGAAGATTCCCAGGAAGCTGGCGCGCCCGCGATTCACGACGAAATACTACGAGCCGTTTCTCTGCTGATGCGCATCGATACACCGACAGCGCGCCGCCCGCTGTTCCTCTTCCAACTGCACACCCGTAAAAAAAGCTCGGCCAACGTTGGCCGAGCTTTTTTTACCCAGTCAGACTCAGCGGTCGAGCCCGGCGAAGCACAGGTACTTGATCTCCAGGTAGTCGTCGAGGCCGTACTTCGAGCCCTCGCGGCCGAGGCCCGACTGCTTGACGCCGCCGAACGGCGCCGCTTCGTTCGAGATCAGCCCGGTGTTGATGCCGACCATGCCGTACTCGAGCGCCTCGGCGACGCGCCAGATGCGGCCGATGTCGCGGCTGTAGAAGTAGCTGGCCAGGCCGAACTCGGTGTCGTTGGCGGCAGCGATCAGCTCTTCCTCGGTGTCGAACTTGAACACCGGCGCCATCGGGCCGAAGGTCTCCTCGCGCGCGACGCGCATCTTGGCGGTCACGCCGGACAGAATGGTCGGCTCGAAGAAGCTGCCGCCGAGTTCATGACGCTTGCCGCCGGCGACGAGCGTCGCACCGTTTTCCAGCGCGTCGGCGATGTGCGCCTCGACCTGGCGCACCGCCTTCTCGTCGATCAGCGGGCCCTGCGTCACGCCTTCCTCGTCACCTCGGCCAACCTTCAGCTTGGCGACCGCTACGGCGAGCTTGGCGACGAAGGCGTCGTAGACGCCGGCCTGCACGTACAGCCGGTTGGCGCACACGCAGGTCTGGCCGGCGTTGCGGTACTTGGACGCGATCGCGCCTTCTACCGCGGCGTCGAGGTCGGCATCGTCGAACACGACGAACGGCGCGTTGCCGCCCAGCTCCAGCGACAGCTTCTTGATCGTGCCGGCGCACTGCGCCATCAACAGCCGGCCGACCCCGGTAGAGCCGGTGAACGACAGCTTGGCGACATCCGGATTGGACGTCAGCTCGCCGCCGATCTCGGCAGAGCCGCCGGTCAGCACGCTGAACAGCCCGGCCGGGATGCCGGCCTCCTCGGCCAGCACCGCGAGCGCCAGCGCCGACAGCGGCGTCTGCGACGCGGGGCGCAGCACCATCGCGCAGCCGGCGGCGAAGGCCGGCGCGGCCTTGCGCGTGATCATCGCGTTCGGGAAGTTCCACGGCGTGATCGCGGCGGCGACGCCGATCGGCTGCTTGATCACCACCAGGCGCCGGTCCGCCTGCGGCGCCGGGATGGTGTCGCCGTACACGCGCTTGGCCTCCTCGGCGAACCATTCGATGTACGACGCGCCGTAGGCGATCTCGCCGCGCGACTCGGACAGCGGCTTGCCCTGCTCGGCGGTAAGGATCTGCGCCAAATCTTCTTGATTCGCCATCAACAGTTCGTACCAGCGGCGCAGCACCGCGGCGCGCGCCTTGGCCGGGCGGGTCTTCCATTCCTTCATCGCGGCCTTCGCGGCGGCGACCGCCTCGCGCGTCTCGGCCGCGCCGAGCTTCGGCACCTCGGCCAAAGTCTCGCCGGTGGCCGGGTTGGTGACGGCGATGGTTTCGGCGGCGCTGACCCAGCGGCCGGCGACGAAGGCCTGGTTACGCAGCAGGTCGGGGCGTTTCAGTTGCAGCATGGTGTCTCCTTGCCGGCCGGGGTCGCCGGCCGATTTCGTTCGTTTCAGCCGCGCAGCGCGGTGTTCAGGATCGCGAGCGCCTCGTCGAGCACGTCGTCTTCTATCGTCAGCGGGCACAGGAAGCGGATCACGTTGCCGTAGCTGCCGCAGGTCAAGAGGATCAGGCCGGCGTCGAGCGCGCGCGCCTTGACCGCGTTGGCGATCTCGGCCGACGGCTGGCCGTTGTCGAAGAACTCTGCCGCGACCATCGCGCCCAGGCCGCGCACCTCGGCGATGGACGGCACGTCCTTCCTGACGGACTCTACCGTCGCGCGGATCTTCGCGCCGATGGCGTCGGCGCGCTCGCACAGCTTCTCTTCGTCGATCACGTCGAGTACGGCCAGCGCGGCGGCGATGCCGATCGGGCTACCGCCGTAGGTGCCGCCGAGGCCGCCGGGGGCGGCCGCGTCCATCACCTCGGCGCGGCCGACCACGCCGGCGAGCGGGAAGCCGCCGGCCAGCGACTTGGCCATCGTGATCAGGTCGGGCTCTGCGTCGTAGTGCTCCATCGCGAACAGCTTGCCGGTGCGCGCGAAGCCGGTCTGGATCTCGTCGGCGATCAACAAAATCCCGTAGGTATCGGCCAGCACGCGCAGCCGCTGCATGAACTCGGGCGGGCAGACGGTGAAGCCGCCCTCGCCCTGCACCGGTTCGAGGATGATCGCGGCGACGCGCAGCGGGTCGACGTCGGACTTGAACAGGTGCTCGATGCCGGCGATCGCGTCGTCGACGCTGACGCCGTACAGCGCGTTAGGGTAAGGCGCGTGGAATATTTCGCCCGGGAACGGGCCGAAGCCCGCCTTGTACGGCTTGACCTTGCCGGTCAGCGCCATGCCCATCATCGTGCGGCCGTGGAAGCCGCCGGCGAACGCGATCACCGCGGAACGGTCGGTCGCGGCGCGCGCGATCTTCACCGCGTTCTCTACCGCCTCGGCGCCGGTGGTGACGAACATCGTCTTCTTCACGCCCGAGATCGGTGCGCGTGCGTTGAGCTTTTCGGCCAGCTCGACGTAGCCGGTGTACGGCATCACCTGGTAGCAGGTGTGCGAGAACGCGTTCAGCTGCTCGGCGACCGCCGCCTTCACCTTAGGGTGCAGGTGGCCGGTGTTCAGCACGGCGATGCCGGCGGCGAAGTCGATGTAGCGGCGCCCGTCGAGGTCCCACACCTCGGCGTTCTGGGCGCGCGCGGCGAAGATCTGCGTCGTGAGGCCGACGCCGCGCGGCGTGGCGAGGTGGCGGCGCTCGTTCCATTGCTCTTGCGTGGTCATGCTGCTCTCCTTGCGGCCGGGCCGGTGGGCACGGCGCGGAACGATGAGGGAGGCTCGGCTGCCGAGCCCCGGGCCATTTAAAGGTAGTCGCGCAGCCGGTAATAGCTGGTCGCCATCAGCAGCGCCGGGGTGCGCAACAGCGAACCGCCCGGAAAACTGTGGTGCGACAGGCGCGCGAACAGGTCGAAGCGCTCGGCTTCGCCGTTGATCGCCTCGGCCATCAGCCTTCCGGCCAGCCCGGTCAGCGCGACGCCGTGGCCCGAAAACCCTTGCGCGAAGAAGACGTTGGGCTTCACGCGGCCGAAGTGCGGCGCGCGGCTCATCGTGATGTCGACGAAGCCGCCCCAGTCGTACTCGATCTTCACGTTCTCGAGGCTCGGGAAGACCTTCAGCATGCTGCGGCGCATCGTTTCCCTCAAACCGACCGGCGTCATGCCGGTATAGCTGACGCGGCCGCCGAACAGCATCCGCGTGTCGCGCGTGAAGCGGAAGTAGTCGAGCACGAAGTTGGCGTCGCACACCGCGAGGTTCTTCGGGATCAGCGAGCGCGCGCGGCCCTCGCCCAGCGGTTCGGTCGCGATGATGTAGGTGCCGACCGGCATGATCTTCTTGTCGAGCTCGGGCACCAGCTTGCCCAGGTAGGTGTTGCCGGCGAGCACGACCGACTCGGCGCGCACCTCGAGCTGGCCGACCTTCACGCGCACCGTCGCGCCCGGCACGATCTCGGTGACCGCGCTGTTCTCGAAGATGCGCACGCCGGCCGCCTCGGCGGCGCGCGCCAATCCCAACGCGTACTTCAGCGGGTGGATGTGGCCCGCGTCGGGCTCGTACAGGCCGCCGACGTAGCGCTCGGAGTTGACCATCTCGGGCAGGCGATTCTTGCCGATCAGCTCGAAGCGGTCGTAGCCGTAGTGGCGCGCCGCGTCTTCCTGCCACGCCGCCTGCTCGCGCAGCTGGCGGTCCTTCAGCGCGGCGTGGAAATAGCCCCACACCAGTTCGGCGTCGATCTTGTGCTTCGCGCAACGTTGGCCGACGAGGTCGACTGCCTCGCGCGTCATGTTCCATACCTCGCGCGCGGCTTCCTGGCCGAGTTCGTCGCGCACCAGGTCCATGCCGCACGCGAGGTCGGACAAGACCTGTCCGCCGTTGCGGCCCGACGCGCCCCAGCCGACGCGCGCGCCTTCGAGCACCACCACGCGGTAGCCGCGCTCGGCCAGCTCCAGCGCCGCCGACAGCCCGGTGTAGCCGGCGCCGACGACACAGACGTCGGCGGCCAGCGATTCGGTCAAGCTCGCGCGCTCCTTGAACGGGCCGGCGCTGGCGGCGTACCAAGAATCGACGTGTTCCTGACCGGCAAACTGCAAAGACCCGAACATAAATCCTCCTTAGAAGGGCGGTAAGAAACTGCCCGCGGTGGTGCCGGCACCGCGCGCGGGCAGGTCGGTCGCAGCGATCAGCCGGCGGCGGCGAGGCGCGCGCGGCGTTGTTCCGCTTTGACCATCACGCGGTTGGCGACGATGACCAGCGTCGCGACGGCCAGCACGGTGATGGTCGCCAGCGCGTTGATCTCCGGGTTCAGCCCGAGGCGCACGCGCGAGAAGATCAGCTGCGGCAAGGTGGTCGAGCCCGGGCCGGACAGGAAGGCGGTGATCACCAGGTCGTCGAGCGACAGCGTGAACGCCAACAGGAAACCCGACGCGATCGCCGGCGCGATGATGGGCAGCGTGATCAGGAAGAAGATCTTCAGCGGACGCGCGCCGAGGTCCATCGCCGCCTCTTCGACCGAGCGGTCCATCTCTACCAGCCGCGAACGGATCACGACGGTGACGTAGGCCATGCACAGCGTCACGTGGCCGATCCAGATTGTCAGCACGCCGCGCTCGGCCGGGAAGCCGAGCCACTGCTGCATCTGCACGAACAAGAGCAGCATCGACAGGCCGACGATCACCTCGGGCATCACCATCGGCGCGGTGATCATGCCGGCGAACAGGCTCTTGCCCTTGAACGGGCCGAAGCGCGCGAGCACCAGGCCGGCGATGGTGCCGAGCACCACGCTCATCGCGCTCGAGAACAGCGCGATCTTCAGGCTCAGGCCGAACGACGAGATCACCGCGTCGTCGCGGAACAGCTCGCCGTACCAGTGCAGCGAGAAGCCCGCCCACACCGACACCAGCTTGGACGCGTTGAACGAGTAGATGATGAGGATCAGGATGGGCGCGTAGAGGAAGGTGAAGCCCAGGCCCAGCGACAGCTTGCCGAACCCGCTGATGTTGTTACCGTTCATGGTTGCTCTCCTAGCGCTGCGCCGCGCGGGCCAGCGCTTTTTCTTCGCGCTTGTGCAGGTAAATGATCGGCAGGATCAACAGCGCGAGCATCACGATCGTCACCGACGCCGCCATCGGCCAGTTGTTGTTGTCGAAGAATTCCATCCACAGCACCTTGCCTATCATCAGCGACTCGGGCGTGCCGACCAGTTCCGGGATCACGAACTCGCCGACCGCCGGGATGAACACCAGCATCGAGCCGGCGATCACGCCGTTCTTCGACAAGGGCAGCGTCACCTTCAGGAAGGTCTTCCACGGCTTGCAGCCGAGGTCGGCCGCCGCTTCCAAGAGGCGCCCGTCGAGTTTCACCAGGTTGGAGAACAAGGGCAGGATCATGAACGGCAGATACGCGTACACCATCACGATCTGCACCGATAGCTGCGTGTGCATCAGCTGCAGCGGCGCGTCGATCAGGCCGAGCGCCATCAGCGCCTTGTTCAAGAGGCCCTCGTTGTCGAGGATGCCCATCCACGCGTACACCCGCACCAGGAACGAGGTCCAGAATGGCAGCATCACCAGCATCAGCAAGGTGTTGCGCTTGGCTTCCGGCGCGCGCGCGATGGTGTAGGCGATCGGGTAGCCGACCACGAGGCAGGTCAGCGTCGTCACCAGCGCCATGTACAGCGAGTTCAGGTAGGCGTCGAAGTACAGCGGGTCGCTGAAGATGTAGCTGTAGTTGCCGATGTTCAGCGCGATGTTCAGCACGTCCTCGGTGCGCTCGATGAGCGCCCGGTACGGCGGGCTGGCGATCTCGACCTCGGAGAAGCTGATCTGCAGCACGAACAGGAAGGGCACGAGGAAGAACAGCAGCAGCCAGCCGTAAGGGATCGCCGTCACCAGCGACCGTCCACGCGGCATCAGCCGTTGCCACCAGGCGGGCCGTCGCGCACCGCGCGCGGCCGCTTCGCGGGAAGCCCGCAGCGAAAGGAGTCGGCTCATCATTGCGTCAGCACCACTGCGTCGTTGTCAGCCCAGCTGACGAACACCGGCTCGTCCCAGGTCGGAGCCGACTCTTCGCGCCAGCGCGTCGCCGGCACGCTGGCCTTGACCACCTTGCCGGTGTCGAGGCGCACGTGGAAGATCGAGAAACCGCCCAGATACGCGATATCGTGCACCGTGCCGTTGGCCCAGTTGCCGTTGCCTGCCGGCTGCTGGCGCGACACGCCGACGCGCTCGGGGCGCACCGACAGCCACACCGGCATGCCGAGCGTGCCGGTGATGCCGTGGCCGATGTGCACCGGGCGCGGCAGCTCGCTCGACTGGACCCTGACGTAGTCGGGCTCGTCCTCGACGACGTGGCCGCCGAACAGGTTGGTCTCGCCGATGAATTCGGCGGTGAAGCGGCAGTTCGGGCGCTCGTAGATCTCGCCCGGCGACGCGACCTGCAGCAGCTGGCCTTCGGACATGATGCCGATGCGGCACGCCATGGTCATCGCCTCTTCCTGGTCGTGCGTCACCATGATGCAGGTCACGCCGACCTGTTCGATCAGGTTCACCAGTTCCAGCTGCGTCTGCTGGCGCAGCTTCTTGTCGAGCGCGCCGAGCGGCTCGTCGAGCAAGAGCAGCTTCGGGCGCTTGGCGAGGCTCCTGGCGAGCGCGACGCGCTGCTGCTGGCCGCCCGACAGCTGGAACGGCTTGCGGTTGGCGTACTTCTTCATCTGCACCAGATCGAGCATGCGCTCGACGCGCTCGGCGATCTCGGCGCGCGGCAGGCCGTCCTGCTTCAGGCCGAACGCGATGTTCTGCGCGACGCTCATGTGCGGGAACAGCGCGTAGCTCTGGAACATCATGTTGATCGGGCGCTCGTACGGCGCGAGGTGCGTGATGTCCTCGCCGTCGAGGATGATCTTGCCCGAGGTCGGCGTTTCCATGCCGGCGAGCATGCGCAGCAGCGTCGACTTGCCGCAGCCGGAGCTGCCGAGCAAGGCGAAGATGTCGTTCTTCGCGATCGACAGGTTGATGTGGTCGACGACGGTGTTGTCGCCGAATTTCTTCACGACGTCGACGATTTGCAGGTAGGGCTTGCTGGCGGCCGTCTTCGCGGCCTGGTTCACGGACGATTCAACCATGTTCACGATTCTTCCCCTCCGACGCGGCAGCCCGGGCCCCGGGCGGCCGCCTCAGTTTGATCACTTACGGGTTTTCACTTCGGTCCACAGACGGGTCTGCAGGCGCTGGATCTTCGCGTCGACCGGCAGCTGCATGAAGCTCTTCTGCTGGATTTCCGGCGTCGGGTAGATCGACGGGTCGTTCAGAGACTTCGCGTCGATCAAGCTCTTCGCGGCCTTGTTCGGCGTCGCGTAGCTGACCGCCTTCGCGTTGGCGGCGGCCACTTCCGGACGCATCACGTAGTTGATGAAGGCGTGCGCGTTGTCGACGTTCGCGGCGTCCTTCGGGATCGCCATGCTGTCCATCCACAATTCGATGCCGGCCTTGGGCGCGAGCACCTTCAGCTGCTGCTTGTTCTTCGCCTCCTCGGCACGGCGCTTGGCGATGTTCAGGTCGCCGCCATAGCCGAGCACCAGGCACAGCGAACCGTTGGCGAATTCGTTGATGTAGCCGGATGAAGAGAAGCGGGTGATATAGGGGCGGACCTTCTTGAACAGGTCGGCCGACGCGCGCCAGTCGGCGTCTGCGCTGCCGTTAGGATTCTTGCCGAGGTAGTGCGCGGCGATCGGCAGCGTCTCGGCCGGGCTGTCGAGCACCGACACGCCGCAGGACTTCAGCTTCGACGCGTATTCGGGCTTGAACAAGAGGTCCCATTCATTGGCCGGCATCGGCATGCTGCCGAGCGCCGCCTTGACCTTGCCGACGTTGATCGCCAGCGTGTTCATGCCGTAGAAGTACGGCACCGCGTAGGTGTTGCCCGGGTCGAACTTGGCCGCCTGCGCCATCACCACCGGGTCGAGGTTCTTGTAGTTGGACAGCTTGGCCTTGTTGATCGGCAGGTAGACGCCGGCCTTGATCTGCTTGGCGAGGAAGGCGCTGGTCGGCACGACGATGTCGTAGCCCGAACGGCCGGTCAGGATCTTCGCCTGCAGCACCTCGTTCGAGTCGTAGACGTCGTAACGGACCTTGATGCCGGTTTCCTTCTCGAAGTTCTTCACGGTGTCGGGCGCGATATAGTCCGACCAGTTGTAGATGTTGAGTACCTTGCCGGCGGCTGACGCCGGTACGGCTGCCGAAACCAGGACGCCGGCCGCGATGACTTTGAACATGCGATGTCGCATGGTTTTCTCCTCTGTAGATTCGGTTTGGCTAGCGAATCGAAGCGACGGGGCCGTCTTGTTCTGAATGCGGTCGGCGGCCCCGCCGGGGTTTACAGGCGTCCCAGTTCGCGCGCGAGCTGGTCGACGCACGCCTTGGCCTTGGCGACGAATTCCTCGGCCTCGGCGCGCGTCATCGTCAGAGGCGGCGCCGAGATCATGCTGTCGCCGGTCGCGCGCATCACCAGGTTGTTGGCGAAGCAGATGTCGCGGCAGCGCAGCGCGAGTTCGCCGCCGTTGGCGTAGCGTTTGCGGCTCGCCTTGTCCTCGACCAGCGTCACGGCGAAGAAGAAGCCCAGCGTGCGCACGTCGTCGACCAGCGGGTGGTTGTCGAACGCGTCGTGCCACAGCTTGTGCGCGTACGGCATCACGTCTTCGCGCATCTTCTCGATGATGCGTTCGCGCTTGAGGATGCGGATGTTCTCGGCGGCGACCGCCGCGGCGACCGGGTGGCCCGAGTAGGTGAAGCCGTGGTTGAAGTCGCCCGACTCGGCCAGCACCTTGGCGACCTGGTCGTGCACCAGCACGCCGCCGATCGGCTGGTAGCCGGACGACAGGCCCTTGGCGATCGTCATCAGGTGCGGGCGGATGCCGAAGTACTGGCTGCCGAACCAGTGGCCGGTGCGGCCGAAGCCGCAGATCACCTCATCGGCGACCAGCAAGATGCCGTACTGGTCGCAGATGCGCTGGATTTCCGGCCAGTAGGTACTCGGCGGGATGATGATGCCGCCGGCGCCCTGCACCGGCTCGCCGATGAAGGCGGCGACGTTCTCGACGCCGAGCTCGAGGATCTTCTTCTCGAGTTCGCGCGCGGCTTTCAGGCCGTATTCTTCCGGCGTCAGGTCCCCGCCGTTGGCGTACCAGTACGGCTGCTCGATGTGGACGATGCCCGGGATCGGCAGGTCGCCCTGCTCGTGCATATAGCTCATGCCGCCGAGGCTGGCGCCGCCTATGGTCGAGCCGTGGTAGCCGTTGATCCGCGAGATGATGGTCTTCTTCTGCGGTTGGCCGAGGCTCGCCCAGTAGTGGCGCACCATGCGGATCACCGTGTCGTTCCCCTCGGAGCCCGAGTTGGTATAGAAGACATGGTTGAAGCCTTCGGGCGCGACCTCGGCCAACAGCGCCGACAGCTCGACCACCGGCGGGTGCGTGGTCTTGAAGAAGGTGTTGTAGAACGGCAGCTCCTGCATCTGCTGGTACGCGACCTCGGCCAACTCCTTGCGGCCGTAGCCGATGTTCACGCACCACAGGCCGGACATCGCGTCGAAGATCTTGTTGCCTTCGGAATCCCACAGGTAGACGCCGTCGGCGTGCGTGATCACGCGGCAGCCCTGCGCGTTCAGCGACGCGGCGTCGGAGAACGGGTGGAGGTGGTGGGCAGCGTCGAGTTGCTGCCATTCGCGGGTGCTGCGTTTGCCGGCCTTGCGCTCTTCGACTTGGCGCACTTCGGCGACGTTAGGGGTCAGGTTCATGATCAGGTCCTCCTCAACAACTTAGACGTGCAGCAGCAGGAACTTGCGCTCCCACGGGCTGATCACGCGGGCGTACTCGACGTACTCGGCTTCCTTGACGGCGCAGAAGGCCTTCACGAAGTTCTCGCCGAGCACTTCGGCGATCGGCTTGCAGTTCTGCAGCTGGATGATCGCCTCGTCGAGGCCGCGCGGGAAGGCGAACGGCAGGCCGTAGGCGTCGTCGGCCAGCGGTTCGGTCGGATCGATCTTCTCGACGATGCCCTGATAAGCGCAGGCGAGCGTCGCGGCGAGCGCGATGTACGGGTTGCAGTCGACACCCGGCAGGCGGTTCTCGATGCGGCGCGCCGACGGGCCCGAGTGCGGCACGCGGATGCCGCAGGTGCGGTTATCGTAGCCCCACTGCACGTTGATCGGCGCGGCGGTGTGGCGCACCAGGCGGCGGTAGCTGTTCACGAACGGCGCGAACAGCGCGATCACCTGCGGGAAGTACTTCTGCATGCCGCCGATCGAGTGCAGGAAGGTCTCGCTGACGCTGCCGTCGGCGTTCGAGAACACGTTCTTGCCGGTCGCCTTGTCGATCACGCTCATATGAATGTGCATCGCCGAACCCGGCTCGTTCTCCATCGGCTTGGCCATGAAGGTCGCGTACATGTTGTGGCGGATCGCCGCCTCGCGGACGGTGCGCTTGAACAGGAACACCTGGTCGGCAAGGTCGAGCGGGTTGCCGTGCAGGAAGTTGATCTCCATCTGGCACGCGCCGACTTCGTGGATCAGCGTGTCGATCGCCAGGTTCTGCGCGTCGCAGAAGTCGTAGATCTCTTCGAACAGGTCGTCGTATTCGTTGACCGCGTCGATCGAGTACGCCTTGCGGCCGGTCTCCGGGCGGCCGGTGCGGCCGATCGGCGGCTGCAGCGGCAGGTCGGGGTCGCGGTTCACGTCGACGATGTAGAACTCCATCTCGGGCGCGACGACCGGCTCCCAGCCGCGGTCTTCGTACAGCTTCAGCACGCGGCGCAGGATGTGGCGCGGCGACTGTTCGACCGGCGAGCCGTCGAAGTGGTAGCAGTCGTGGATCACCTGTGCGACCGGGTCCTTGGCCCACGGTACGAGGCGGATGCTGTTCGGATCGGGCACCAGCACCATGTCCGGGTCGGTGGCGGCCGAGATGCCTTCGGCGTACTCGCCGGTCACGGTCTGCACCAGCACCACTTCCGGCAGGCGCATGCCCTCCTCTTCGCTGAATTTCTCGCGCGGGACGATCTTGCCGCGCGCAATGCCGGTGAAATCGGGAATCACGCATTCAACTTCGGTAATCCGGTGTTCTCGCAGCCATTCGCTCAAGACGCTCATGGTTGCCTCCTTATCGACAGTTTCAGTTGCTGGGGTGGGTGTGGCGCGCCGCCTTGCGGGCGGAGCAAGCCTCACCGAACGCTTCAAGAATGGCCAGCGACAACGGGTTGTCCTGGTACTGCCATTCCGGGTGCCACTGCACGGCGAGCGCGAAGGCGCGCGCCTCTTTCACGCTGAACGCCTCGACGAGGCCGTCCGGCGCGTACGCCTCGGCCTGCAAGGCCAGCGCGAGCGTCGCGACGCCCTGGCCGTGCAGCGAATTGACCTGGGCTTCCAACTGGCCGGCCAGCCTGTGCAGCACGCCGCCTTCTGCGAAGCTTACCGGATGCGCCAGCGCGTACATTTCTTCGAGCGTGCCGCCCGGGTCGCGGTGGTCGTTCATGCCCGGCACCTCGTGCACTTTCGCGTGCAGGCTGCCGCCGAGCGCGACGTTGATTTCCTGGAAGCCGCGGCAGATGCCGAGCACCGGGATGCCGGCGTCGATCGCCGCGCGGACCAGCGGCAGCGTCGTCGCGTCGCGTTGCGGGTCATTGAAGTCGCCGTCGACGCTGGCCGCGCCGTAGTGGTGCGGCTCGATGTTCGACGGACTGCCGGTGAACAAGAGACCGTCGACCGTATCGAGCAGTTGTTCAATCGGCGTCGATTCGCCGAGCGCCGGCAAGAGCAGCGGCAGGCCGCCGGCGCCTTCGGCGGCGCGGATGTACTTCTCGCCGACCAGGTGGAAGAACTGGGACTCCTTGAGCCACCAGCGACAGCAGGGAATTCCGATGACAGGACGTTTCATCGTGATCGCACGCACACCGTCAGCAGACGGCGGCGCGCCTCCTTTGCAGCGTTTTCAGGACAAAAAAAACGGCACCCCTCAGGGGTACCGCAGACTGGACACCCGCGAAGGTCGCCGCATCGACGCGGCGAGCCTGCATGAGGTATTCCGACAGATCGCCCGGCAGGGTCACCGCATGAACCGGCCTGCAAAGACGGCGCACGCCGGCCGAAACCGCGAGGGCGGTATTCGGTGCGGTGCGGGCGGTCTGGCTTGCGGTCATGATCGGGTATCCTTGCGTTTGTTCCGCTGACTGGAACGTTGTTTCGAGCTTGAATCCAGTCTAAGCTTGTTAAAAATATTTGACAAGCACCGTCAAAAAAATTTTTACTAGGCCCCATCAGAGCGAGTCGTGACGCCCCATTTTTGTGCTGCGATGCATCAAAATTGTGCACTACAACAAGCACGTGGCGGCTTTCCATACAATGTCTTACCTCTTTGACGGGCCTAGCCTGTTACGGATTATTTAACACGGGCCGTCAATTATTATGAACATCGAAGGCACTATGGACATCGGACCACGACTCAAGTTGGTGCGCGAAAGCTACAAGCTGTCGCAGCGGGAGCTGGCCAAACGTGCCGGCGTGACCAACGCCACCATTTCGCTGATCGAACAGAACCGGGTCAGCCCGTCGGTCAGCTCGCTGAAGAAGCTGCTCGAAGGCATCCCAATGTCGCTGGCGGACTTCTTCACCTTCGACGAGCCGCCGCGCGAGAACGGCTACGTGTTCAGGCCGGGCGAGCAGCCCGACCTGGGACAGCAAGGCCTGCGCCTGTTGCTGATCGGCGCGACGGTCAAAGACCGGCAGATGCGCATGCTGCGCGAGCTTTACGCGCCGGGCGCCGGCACCGGCGACGAGCCGATCACGCACCCGGAAGGCGAGGAATGCGGGCTGGTCGTGCGCGGCACGATCGAATTGACGATAGACGGCAAGATCAACGTGCTGCACGCCGGCGACGGTTACTACTTCCCGAGCACGCTGCCGCACCGCTTCAAGAACATCGGCCAGGACGAAGCCGAAATCATCAGCGCCAACACGCCGGCCAACTTCTGATCCGCCCCGGCGGTCGGCGCGCTACTTAGGAGAATGTGATGTCCCGTCTCACCCACGCAGAGTGGCAAGCGCTGGCCGCGAGCCAGACCTTCGAAGGCCGCGCCTTCATCGACGGCCAGTACGTCGCCGCCGCGAGCGGCCGCAGCTTTGCCACCGTCAACCCGGCCAATAAAGAAACGTTGGCCGAGGTCGCCGAGTGCGGCGAAGCCGAAGTGAACCGCGCGGTGAAAGCCGCGCGCGCCGCGTTCGAAGACGGCCGCTGGGCGAACCTCGCGCCGGTCAAGCGCAAAACGGTGCTGTTGAAGTTCGCCGAGCTGATCCGCGACAACGCTGACGAACTGGCCTTGCTCGAGACGCTGGACACCGGCAAGCCGGTCGGCGACTCGCTCGGCGTCGACGTGGCCGGCGCTGCCTACTGCGTACAGTGGTACGCCGAGGCGATCGACAAGGTCGGCGGCGAAGTCGCCCCGCTCGCCCCCAACCTGCACGGCACCGTCACGCGCGAGCCGATCGGCGTGGTCGCGGCCGTGGTGCCGTGGAACTTCCCATTGTTGATGGCGAGCTGGAAGTTCGCGCCGGCGCTGGCGGCGGGCAACTCGCTGATCCTGAAACCGTCGGAAAAATCGCCGCTGACCGCGATCCGCGTCGCCGCGCTGGCAAAACAGGCCGGCATCCCCGACGGCGTGTTCAACGTCGTGCCGGGCGCCGGCGAGACCGGCAGGCTATTGGCGCTGCACATGGACGTCGACTGCCTCGCCTTCACCGGCTCGACCGCGGTCGGCAAGCGCATCATGGCGTGCGCGGCCGAATCGAACCTGAAGCGCGTGTGGCTGGAACTGGGCGGCAAGTCGCCGAACATCGTGCTCGACGACTGCCCGGACATCGCGCAGGCGGCGCGCACCGCCGCCGGCGGCATCTTCTTCAACCAGGGCGAGATGTGCTCGGCCGGCTCGCGCGTGCTCGTGCACCGGAGCATCTACCCGACCTTCATGGCCGAACTGAAAAAGGCCGCCGAAGGCTACCGCCCGGGCGACCCGCTGAACCCTTCGACCGGCATGGGTGCGATCGTCGACGAGCTGCAGTACCGCCGCGTGCTCGACTACATCGCCATCGGCAAGGCCGAATCGACGCTCGCCTTCGGCGGCGACGCGGTCCACACCGACACCGGTTACTACATCGCGCCGACCGCGTTCGAGACCACGCCCGACTCGCGCATCGCGCGCGAGGAAATCTTCGGCCCGGTGTGCGCGGTCATCCCCTTCGACACCGAGGACGAGGCGGTCGCGATCGCCAACGACAGCGAATACGGCCTCGCCGCCGGCCTGTGGACGCGCGACGTCAGCCGCGCGCACCGGCTGGCGCGCCGCCTGCGCGCCGGCACGGTGTGGATCAACTGCTACGACGAGGGCGGCGACCAGAACCTGCCGTTCGGCGGCTACAAACAGTCGGGCAACGGCCGCGACAAGTCGCTGCACGCGCTGGAGAAGTACACCGAGCTGAAGTCGACGCTGCTGAAGCTGTATCCCTGAGTTTTTTGTTTGAGTCTGGTAATGAGCGCGTGCGTTTCGGGCCACCTGGCGGTGGCCCGTTTTTTTTTTGCCTGCGCGGCGGGGAAAAGGTTGGCCGAGCTCGGCCAACAAAAAAGCCCGCCGAATGGCGGGCTTTTCCTAGGGTCGCTTCGCGACGCGGGAGGCTTACTTCTCGACGAAGGCGCGCTCGATCACGTAGTCGCCCGGCTCGCCGATGCGGCCGGAGACCTTGAAGCCGAGCTCGTCGAGGATCTTGCAGGTGTCGTCGAGCATCGCCGGGCTGCCGCACAGCATCGCGCGGTCGGTTTCCGGGTTCATCTGCGGCAGGCCGATGTCGGCGGCGAGCTTGCCGTTGACGATCAGGTCGGTCAGACGGCCCTGGTTGCGGAACGCTTCGCGCGTCACGGTCGGGTAGTAGATCAGCTTCTCGCGCACCGCCTCGCCGAAGAATTCGTTGTTCGCCAGCTCGTTGGTAATGAAGTCGGAGTAGGCCAGTTCGCTGGTCCAGCGCACGCCATGGATCAGCACGACTTTTTCGAAGCGCTCGTAGGTTTCCGGGTCCTGGATCACGCTCATGAACGGCGCGAGACCGGTGCCGGTCGACAACAGGTACAGGTTCTTGCCCGGGTTCAGGTCGTGCAGCACCAGCGTGCCGGTCGGCTTGCGGCTGACCATGATCGGGTCGCCGGCCTTCAGGTGTTGCAGGCGCGACGTCAGCGGGCCGTTCTGCACCTTGATGCTGAAGAACTCGAGGTGTTCTTCGTAGTTCGGGCTGGCGACGCTGTACGCGCGCATCAGCGGCTTGCCGTTCACTTCCAGACCGATCATCACGAACTGGCCGTTCTCGAAACGCAGGCCGTCGTTGCGGGTGGTTTTGAAGCTGAACAGCGTGTCGTTCCAGTGGTGGACGCTGAGGACTTGTTCGGTCGAAAGATTGGACATGACGTTGAATCGCTCGCAAGGTTTACCAATTGCTCGTGATTGTACGCGAGCGATAACTCATTTGCGAAACAGATTGTTTCGATATTGCTTATCGTAAATATAGATAAAACCAACGGGAATAAGCCGGGCCGGATCACGCCAGCGCGGCCGGATTCGCCTTGCGGAACTCGTCGGGCGACGTGCCGGTCTGGCGGCGGAACATCGCGATGAAGGCCGACGCGCTGCTGTAGCCGAGTTCGAAAGCGATGCTCTCGACCTTGCCGCCGGCCGCGAGCAGCGTCAGCGCGCGCACCACGCGCAGCCGCTGCCGCCATTCGCCAAAGCCCATCCCCAGGTCGCGCCGGCAGCGCCTCTCCAGCGTGCGCTCGGTGCTGTGCACCGCCTCGGCCCAAGCCGACAGCGACCGCTTGTCGCCGGGGTTGCGCAACAATTCGCCGAGTACCCTGGCCAGCGCCGGATCGTTCGAGGTCGGCAGGTAGGAACCGTGGCGCGGCGCGCGAACGAGCGCGTCGACGAGCACGCGTACCAGCCGCCGCTCTTCGTCGTCCTGCGGCGCAGCGATGCGGCGCGCGCGCAATTCGTCGATCACGCCGGCGATCAGCGGGCTCACCGTCAACGCGCACGCGGTCTCGGGCAGGCCGGCGCACCAGGCTCTCGACAGATACAGCGACGAGAAGCTCGCCGCATCGCGGTTCTGGCTCAGGTGTTCGACGCCGGGCGGCAGCCAGATGCCGAACTGCGGCGTTGCGATCAGCTGGCCGGACTCGATCCCGACCTCTATCACGCCGCAGTGCGAATGGACGAACTGGCCGACGCTGTGGCGGTGTGTCGGGTAGACGCTGCCCGCGTCGAGGTCGGCGCTCTTGAAGTAGACCGGGCCGGGCGGCGGCTCGGCAAGCGGCATCAGCTTGGAAAAGACGGCCATGGCATGTTCTCGCTATCGCTTGTCGGCAACACGCTATATCGAGCGATGAAGACGGTCCGATAATCGTCACTCTCCCCGCTCCGTGCAAGAAGGTATTCCCCATGCAAGCCCCCCGACTCTCGATCGACGGTCTCGCCGCCGGACTGATGGCGCTCTTGTGCGCGCTGTGGGGGCTGCAGCAGATCGTGATCAAGCTGGCCGCGCAAGACATCGCGCCGATCATGCAGATCGCGCTGCGCTCGGGCCTTGCCGCGCTCTTGGTCGGCGGCCTGATGCGGTGGCGCGGCCACAAGCGGCTGAAAGGCACCTTCAAACCCGGCGTCGCCGCCGGCCTCTTGTTCGGCGTCGAATTCGTGCTGATCGCGGTCGGCCTCGCGTACACCAGCGCGTCGCATATGGTCGTCTTCCTCTATACCGCGCCGATCTTCACCGCGCTCGGCCTCGCGTGGCGGCTGCCGAGCGAGCGGCTGTCGCCTCGGCAGTGGATCGGCATCGCGCTCGCGTTTTCCGGCCTCGCGTTCGCCTTCCTCGGCGACGCGGGGGGCAACGCCGACACGCGGCTTGGCGACGCGCTCGCGGTGCTGGCCGGCCTCGCGTGGGGCGCGACCACGGTGGTGGTGCGCTGCTCACGACTGGCCGACGCCGAACCGGCCGAGACGCTGCTCTACCAGCTGGTCGCCGGTTGCGTCGTCGCCCTCGCTTACGCGGCGGTCAGCGGCGAGATCGGCCATGTCGCGTTGTCGTGGATTACCGCCGGCACGCTGTTCTTCCAGGGCGTGCTGGTCGCCTGCGCCAGCTACCTCGCGTGGTTCTGGATGCTGCGCCGCTACCAGGCGTCGCAGCTGGTGGTGTTCTCGTTCCTGACGCCGCTGTACGGCGTCGCCTTCGGCGTGCTCTTGTTGGCCGAGCCGCTCGACGCGCATTTTCTCGCCGGCGCCTGCCTGGTGCTCGCCGGTATCTTCGTCGTCAACGGCGGAGTGCTGTTCGGCCGCGCCAAGCTGGCTTTAGCCCGGCGCTGAGCCGTGGACCGGGCTTGGCCCGGCTTTGCTCGACACCGACGGGTTCCCCTCGATCCCCGTCATGAAACTCGGCCAACCTTTAGAAGGTTGGCCGAGCTCTTGGCCAGGAACGACGGCGCCCGGGCGCCGTGCGCTCAGTCGCGCTTCTTCAGTTTCAGCGTCAGCGTCATCTCGCCCTCGCCGTCGTCGAGCGAGCGGAAGGTCTCCAGGCTCAGGTCGGACGGCAGCAGCAGGCTGATGCCGTGACCGACGCCAACCTTGCTCAGCGTCTTCTCCAGCCGCTTGTACATGCCCTGCGCCGGCAGACGCGCGTCGTCGTCGAGCGTGAAGCCGTACGATTCGGCCGCGCTGTCGAAGGCCTGGTTCACCTGTTCGCGCGGGACGAACTTCTCGGCCATCGACGTCAGCTGGCCGGCCGACACGTCGTCCTCGGCGCTGCACAGCGACAGGAATTCGTCCTTGAAGCGCACCTGCTCGACCGGGTCGTCGATCTCGCCCGACAGCTGCTCGACCACCTTCGCCACCATCCGGCTGCTCGAGCCGACGTCGGGCACGCGCATCGCCTTTAAAAAATCGTCGAGCCAGAACTTGGTCTGGTGGCCGAGGCGGTCGACCGCGTAGACGATGGGCCCGTTGTCGAGGATCAGCGCGCCCTTGTCGATCAGCTTGGGGTTGATGCCCGACGCGTGGCGGATGTCGATCACGTCGCCCGAGTCGATCAGCGTCAGGAAATCGTCGCGGATCTCCGACTTGAACACGCCGATCGCGCGCTGCGTCTCGTCGCCGTCCGACAGGCCGGAAAACAGGATCACCAGCACGTCGCCGGAGCTGATGTTCGGGTGCTGGGAATGCGCGTACAGGTGCCGGGCGATGCGGTGCGACACGTCGAGAAAATCGATCTCGCCGCGGAAGAACTGGCGCGAGTAGTGGTAGAGCTCGTTGAGGTTGAGGTCGGACTCGTGGAAGAACTGGTACTTCTTCTTGTCCGAGACGATGCCTTTCAGATACCCGCCCAGCAGCAGCGCCGACACCTCGTCGTCGACCGACGTCGCGCGGTCGGACAACTGCAGGCTCTCGCCGCGCGCCTGGTTGCCGACGCGGTGGACCACCAGCCGCTCGACGCGGGATTCGCCTATCAACATGTTCTGACTCCATCGATGAAAAAGCACCCGGCCGGGCGCTTCGGCTGACTCGAGCGCATCGGGGCGGTCACAGATGTCATATCTGTCCGCCGCGCGGCCCCGCCGTAAAGCGCCGATTCTACTCCCGGACTGCGCCGAAACAACACAATCCCGCCTCCGGGCACGCCGCTGCTACGGGTGTCGGCACTTTCCGCTATACTCGCGCGCCTTCTACTGAACCGGCTTGGACGAACAATGATGACGAATGCTTGCGGCGTGGACTTCGGCACGTCCAACTCGACGGTCGGCTGGCACCGCCCCGGGCAAAGCGCGCTGTTGGCGCTCGAAGACGGCAAGGTCACGCTGCCATCGGTGGTGTTTTTCAACGCCGACGAAGACTCGGTGGCGCTCGGCCGTGCCGCGCTTTCCGAATACCTGGAAGGCTACGAAGGCCGGCTGATGCGCTCGCTCAAGAGCCTGCTCGGCACCTCGCTGATGAACGGCCAGACCGAGGTGCAGGGCCGCGCGGTGCGCTTTCTCGACCTGTTGGCCATGTTCATCGACGGCCTGAAGACGCGCGCCGAACGAGAGGCCGGGCGCGGCTTCAAGCAGGCGGTGTTCGGCCGCCCGGTGTTCTTCGTCGACGACGACGCGAAGGCCGACAAGTTGGCCGAGGACACCCTGGCCGAGATCGCGCGCCGCGCCGGTTTTTCCGACATCGAGTTCCAGTTCGAACCGATCGCGGCGGCCTTCGACTACGAGAGCCGCATCCACAAGGAAGAACTGGTGCTGGTGGTCGACATCGGCGGCGGCACCTCGGACTTCACGCTGATCCGCGTCTCGCCCGAGCGCGCGGGCCGGCTCGACCGCCGCGACGACATCCTCGCCAACTGCGGCGTGCACATCGGCGGCACCGACTTCGACAAGCAGCTGAGCCTCAACGGCGTGATGCCGCTCCTCGGCCTGAAGAGCCGCCTGAAGAGCGGCGCCGAGATGCCGTCCGGCTTCTATTTCAACCTCGCGACCTGGCACACGATCAACTTCGCCTACACGCGCCAGGCGATGTCCGACCTGAAGAGCGTCTACGGCGAGGCCGAAGAACGCGACAAGCTCGACCGGCTGTTCTCGCTCGTCAACAAGCGCGCCGGCCACTGGCTGGCGATCCAGGTCGAGGCGGCGAAGATCGCGCTGTCCGCCGACGAGCGGGTGACGCTGGCCTTGAGCGAGATCGAGGCCGGCCTGCAGCACGACATCACCCGCGCCGCTTTCGACCAGGCGATCGAGCGCCAGATCGACACCATCGAAACCACGGTCGCGCGTCTGTTGCAGGACGCCGGCGTGGCCGCCGGCCAGGTCGATACCGTGTTCTTCACCGGCGGCGCCAGCGGCGTCCCGCTGCTGCGCCAGCGCATCGCCGCCCTGCTGCCGGCGGCGCAGGCGGTCGAGGGCGACCTGTACGGCAGCATCGGCAGCGGGCTGGCGCTGGACGCGGCGCGGCGCTTCGCCTGAGCCACCTCGCTGCACCAAAAAGGCGCCCAGATGGGCGCCTTTTTACTATCCGGCCGGGCTCGGCCAACCTTGCTCGGTTCGTCGCATAATCCTGAGGTAGGTCCGCGTCGCCCGGCGTGTTCTTCACTACGGCCGACGGCGCTGGCGCTGCCTTCGATGCGGTACACCCACCCGTTCGCCGAAAGCCGTGTGGCCAAGTCTCCTGGCGAATTCCATAATGAAAACATCACGCTGCACAGGGTTTTTCACGCGCAGCGCCGGCCGCTCCATGGATGCAGCACGCCGGCGCGCCGCGACAGCGATGGCCATGCGGGTTTAGGCGATGGCCTGCGTTACGCGCCGGTAGACGATGGCCATGCACCCGGGGTAGACGCTCTTGGGGTACAGGCGTGCCCGAGGGCCATTATGAAGCCGGGCGCTTGTTCCTTTGGCTCCCAGTTGGGAGAGTGCAATCTGTAGTGTCTGTTGGCCGGGGGACATGGGGAACCTCCAAAACAACATGCCCGCACAAGGCGGGCCTGTTTAGTCATGCCGTTGGCTTGTGGCAATGGAGGTGCATCATGCGAATCATGCGAATTGGGTTGCTGCTCAACCTCTTTTACAGGCCGGCAGCGCTGGCCGTCCTCGGTTGGCTCGCCCACTCTCAGGGCGAGAAGCTGATGCTCTCGACCGGTGACTGGTCCAAGCCCTTGGGCCTGCTGTTGGCCCAGGCCGCGCCGGTGCTTCTGGGGATTGCCGGCTTGTGGGCGCTGTGGGGATGCTACCGCCTCGCGCGTGCGATGTTTGGCCGCGGCATCGTCTGTTTTTGCTGCGGCGGCCCGATGGATCAACGACGGGGGCGCTGGGGCTCGTATCAGCACTGCCTCAACTGTGGCCGTAACGAGTCGACCCGCTACTAGGCCCAGGCCGGTGGCTGCGGGGCGCCCTCGTCGACCATCCCACTCGGGACCGGTCCGCGAGACGACTGTCCCATCAAAAGCACTCAGCCCGACAAGCTGAGCCTGCCGGGCTGGTTGACCGAGTCATGGTAGCGCTTGATTGTGTGAAAGTGCCTCGGCGTAGCCTTACTCGACGGTGACCGACTTGGCGAGGTTGCGCGGCTTGTCGACGTCGGTGCCGCGGGCCAGCGCCGCGTGGTAGGCGAGCAACTGCACCGGGATCGAGTGGACGATAGGGCTCAGGATGCCGACGTGGCGCGGGGTGCGGATCACGTGCACGCCTTCCGAATCGGTGAAGTGGCTGTCGGCGTCGGCGAACACGAACAGCTCGCCGCCGCGCGCGCTCACCTCCTGCATGTTCGACTTCACCTTCTCCAACAGGCTGTCGTTCGGCGCGATCACCACCACCGGCATCGCCTCGTCGACCAGCGCCAGCGGGCCGTGCTTGAGCTCGCCGGCCGGGTAGGCCTCGGCGTGGATGTAGGTGATTTCCTTGAGCTTGAGCGCACCTTCGAGCGCGATCGGGTAGTGCAGGCCGCGACCGAGGAAGAGCGCGTTCTGCTTGGCGGCGAACGACTGCGCCCACGCGTGGATCTGCGGCTCGAGGTTCAGCGCGTGCTGCACGCTGCCCGGCAGCGCGCGCAGCTCTTCGAGGTAGGCCGCTTCGTCTTCGGCGCTGATGCGGCCGCGCAGCTTGGCCAGCGTCCCGGCCAGCGTGAACAGCGCGACGAGCTGCGTGGTGAACGCCTTGGTCGACGCGACGCCGATCTCGGCGCCGGCGCGTGTGTAGAACACCAGGTCCGACGCGCGCGGAATCGCCGATTCACGCACGTTGCAGATCGACAGCGCGTGCGCATGGCCGAGTTCGCGCGCGCGTTTGAGCGCTTCCATCGTGTCGAGCGTTTCGCCCGACTGCGAGATGGTGACGATCAGGTGTTTCGGGTGCGCCCACGCGTCGCGGTAGCGGTATTCACTGGCGATCTCGACGTTGCACGGCAGGCCGGTCAGCGCCTCGATCCAGTACTTGGCGGTCAGGCCGGCGTAGTAGCTGGTGCCGCAGGCGAGTATCTGCACGCCTTCGACCTCGGCCAACCTCGAGGCCGCGTCGGCGCCGAACAGCGTCGGGCTGAAGCCGACCTCGAGCACCGCCTCGATGGTGTCGGCCAGCGCCTTCGGCTGCTCGTGGATTTCCTTCTGCATGTAGTGGTCGTAAGGACCGAGCTCGAGCGACGCGAGCGACACGTCGGACAGGTGCACCGCGCGCTCCGCCGGGGCGCCGTCGCGGCCGAGGATGGTGACGCTGTCGCGCGTCAGGCGCGCGACGTCGCCCTCTTCGAGGAAGATCACCTTGCGCGTCGCCGACAGGATGGCCGACACGTCGGACGCGATGAAGTTTTCGCCGTCGCCGAGGCCGATCAACAGCGGGCAGCCCATGCGCGCGGTGATCAGCTCGTCGGGCTTCGCCAGCGCGATCACGCCGATCGCGTACGCGCCGTGCAGCTCGGCCACCGCCTCGCGCACCGCGCCGAGCAGGTCATCCGATCGCTTGAAGTAGTGATGCACGAGGTGGGCAATCACCTCGGTGTCGGTCTGCGATTCGAAGGCGTAGCCGAGGCCCTTCAGGCGCTCGCGCTGCTGTTCGTGGTTCTCGATGATGCCGTTGTGCACCACCGCCAGCTCGCCGAAGGAGATGTGCGGGTGCGCGTTAGGCTCGGTCACGCCGCCGTGCGTCGCCCAGCGGGTGTGGCCGATGCCGACCTGGCCTTCGAGGCTCTCCGCCGCCGCCGCGCCTTCCATCTCGACGACGCGGCCGACTCGACGCACGCGACGGACCTTGTCACCGTCCAGCACTGCCACCCCGGCCGAGTCGTAACCGCGGTACTCGAGGCGCTTCAGGCCGTCGACCAGTACCGGAACCACATTGCGCGACGCGATCGCACCGACAATCCCACACATAATGTCCACCTTGCGGGGCCACACCCCGAATCGTGATGATCTGGATCCCAGCGCTCGGCCAACCGGCCGAGCGCTGGATTATTTCTGTTTGGCCGGACGCTGCCAGCCCGGCACCGTCGCCTGGCGCGCGCGCGCGACCGTCAGCTGATCGGCCGGCGCGGTCTTGGTCAGCACCGTGCCGGCGCCTATCGTCGCGCCATCCTCTACCGTCACCGGCGCGACCAGCAGCGCGCCCGAGCCGACGAACACATTGTCGCCGATCCGCGTCTGGAACTTGTTCACGCCGTCGTAATTGCAGGTAACCGTACCGGCGCCGATATTGCTGCCGCTGCCGATCACGGTGTCGCCGATGTAGCTCAGGTGGTTGACCTTGCTGCCCTGCCCGATCACGCTCTTCTTCACCTCGACGAAGTTGCCGATATGCACCCCCTCGGCCAAGCTGGTGCCCGGGCGCAGGCGTGCGTACGGACCGACCTTGCTGTTCGCGCCGACCACCGCGCCCTCCAGGTGCGAGAACGGCGCGATCTGCGCGCCCGCTTCGATCTTCACGTTCTTCAGCACGCAGTTGGCGCCGATGCTGACTTTGTCGCCGAGTTCGACCGTGCCTTCGAACACGCAGTTGACATCGATCGTCACGTCGCGGCCGTGTGCGAGCGTGCCGCGGATGTCGATGCGCGCCGGGTCGGCCAGCTGCACGCCGGCTTCCAGCAGCGCACGCGCCTGGTTCGCCTGCAGGATGCGCTCGAGCTCGGCCAACTGCACCTTGTTGTTGACGCCGGCCGCCTGCCAGGAAGCCGGCACCTTCAGCGCATGGACCTGCACACCGTCGCGCACCGCCAGCTCGATCACATCGGTCAGGTAGTACTCGCCCTGGGCGTTGCCGTTCTTCAGCTCGTTCAGCCAGCCGGCCAGCCGCCGGTTCGGCAGCACCAGCATGCCGGTGTTGATCTCGCGGATCGCCTTCTGTTCGGGCGAACAGTCCTTGTCCTCGACGATGGCTTGCACCGCGCCGCTGGCGCCGCGCACGATGCGCCCGTAGCCGGAGGGGTTGGCCAGCTCGTCGGTCAACAGCGCGGCGCCTTCTCCTGCCAGCGCCGTGAGTTCGGACAGCACATGGGCTTCGATCAGCGGCACGTCACCGTATAGCACCAGCGTCTTGCCGGTGTCGGGCAACAGCGGCAGCGCGCACTTGAGCGCGTGGCCGGTGCCGAGCTGCTCGGCCTGTTCGGCCCACCCGAGGTCGGCATCGGGCAGCGTATTGCGCACCTGCTCGCCGCCGTGGCCGTACACGACGACCAGCTTTGCCGGCTCCAGGCGGCGCGCGGTATCGACCACGCGCGCGAGCATCGGCCTGCCGCCTATCGGGTGCAGCACCTTGGGCAGGTCGGAATACATGCGCTTGCCTTTTCCAGCAGCGAGAATGACTACAGAAAGACGATCCATGAACGATTTTTCGGCGTCTGAAAAGGAAAAAGGCTGCCCCTCGGGGCAGCCTGAAAGTATACGCGAATTGTGTCAGTGCGCGCGCCGACGGAGGTACTCGAGCGTCTTCAGCTCGGCGATCGCGGTCGCCAGTGCCGCGTGGGCGCTGGCGGTTTCGCGGTCGTCGCTGGCCTTCTTGAGCGCCTCTTCGGCGTCCTTTTTGGCCTGCTGAGCCCGGGCTTCGTCCAGCTCGTCACCACGCACGGCCACGTCGGCCAGCACGGTGATGAGGGTAGGCTGCACTTCCATCATGCCGCCGGAGACCGCCACCAGAACCTCTTTCGCCTCGCCCGGCACCTGCACACGCAGGACGCCGGGTTTGATGCGAGTCAGGAGCGGCACGTGACGCGGATAGACACCGATCTCGCCGTTTTCCGCCGGAGCCACCAGAAACTCTGCCTCGCCGGAGAAAATCAGCTCTTCAGTGCTGACCACTTCCACATGCATCTTGGCCATGGGCCCTCTCCTTAGCTAAGGGTCTTGGCCTTCTCGACGGCTTCTTCGATGGAGCCGACCATGTAGAACGCTTGTTCCGGCAGGTGGTCGTATTCACCAGAGATGATCGCCTTGAAGCCCGTGATGGTGTCCTTCAGCGACACGTATTTGCCCGGCGAACCGGTAAACACTTCGGCCACGTGGAAAGGCTGCGACAGGAAACGCTGGATCTTACGCGCACGGTACACGACGAGCTTGTCTTCTTCCGACAGTTCGTCCATGCCCAGAATCGCGATGATGTCACGCAGTTCCTTGTACTTCTGCAGGGTGGTCTGCACGCCGCGGGCAACCGCGTAGTGGTCGTCACCCACCACCAGCGGATCGAGCTGGCGGGAAGTCGAGTCGAGCGGGTCCACGGCCGGGTAGATACCCAGCGAGGCGATGTCACGGGACAACACGACCGTCGCGTCCAAGTGGGCGAAGGTGGTCGCCGGGGACGGGTCGGTCAAGTCATCCGCAGGAACGTAAACGGCCTGGATCGAGGTAATCGAGCCGCTGCGGGTGGAGGTGATGCGCTCCTGCAGACGGCCCATTTCCTCGGCCAGCGTCGGCTGGTAACCCACCGCCGACGGCATACGGCCCAACAGCGCGGACACTTCGGTACCGGCCAGCGTGTAGCGGTAGATGTTGTCCACGAAGAACAGCACGTCGCGGCCCTTGCCCGACTCGTCCTTCTCGTCGCGGAAGTGTTCCGCCATGGTCAGGCCGGTCAGTGCGACGCGCAGACGGTTGCCCGGCGGCTCGTTCATCTGGCCGTAGACCATCGCCACTTTGTCGAGGACGTTGGAGTCCTTCATCTCGTGGTAGAAGTCGTTACCTTCACGAGTGCGCTCACCCACGCCGGCGAACACGGACAGACCCGAGTGCGCCTTGGCGATGTTGTTGATGAGCTCCATCATGTTCACGGTCTTGCCCACACCGGCGCCGCCGAACAGACCCACTTTACCGCCCTTGGCGAACGGGCACAGCAGGTCGATCACCTTGATGCCGGTTTCCAAGAGCTCGGTCGCAGCGGACAGCTCGTCGAACTTCGGCGCGCTCTGGTGAATCCCGCGACGGGTTTCGGTCGCGATCGCGCCCGCTTCGTCGATCGGGTTGCCCAGCACGTCCATGATGCGGCCGAGGGTGGCGGTGCCGACCGGTACGGAAATACCCGCACCGGTGTTAGCAACGGCCATGCCACGCTTCAGACCGTCCGAGCTGCCCATGGCGATGGCACGCACCACGCCGTCGCCCAGCTGCTGCTGGACTTCGAACGTGAGGTCGCCGTCAGCCAGTTTCAGGGCATCATAAACCTTCGGCATGGCGGTGCGCGGAAACTCCACGTCGACCACCGGGCCGATGATTTGTACGATTTTGCCTTGGCTCATTATCGGTTCCTAAACAATATACGTTACAGCCTGCTTGACGGTTTACACCGCGGCGGCGCCGGCCACGATTTCCGACAGCTCGGTGGTGATCGCCGCTTGACGCGACTTGTTGTACACCAGGCGCAATTCCTTGATCGCGTTGCCCGCGTTGTCGGTGGCGGACTTCATCGCCACCATCCGAGCGGCCTGCTCGGCGGCCATGTTCTCGGCCAACGCCTGGTATACCACCGACTCCACGTAACGACGCACCAGGAACTCCATCACGGCGGTGGCGCTCGGCTCGTAGAGGTAATCCCACGAGTGCGAGTGCTCGACCACCATGTGTTCCGGGGTCAGCGGGAGCAGCTGTTCGACTGCCGGCTCCTGTTTCATCGTGTTGATGAAACGGGACGACACGATGTAAACCGCATCCAGTTCGCCATCGGCGTACTTCTTCAACAGGACTGTAAGCGGGCCAATCAGTTTTTCCAGCCTGGGCACGTCGCCCAAGTGGATCGCGCTTGCCACCACGCCGAGGCCGGTCCGTTGAGCAGCCGCCAGGCCTTTCTGGCCGAGGCTGCACACTTCGACTTCGACGCCGGCTTCGGTCAGTTCCTGAACCTTGACGTAAAAGCGCTTGAGGATGTTGACGTTAAGTCCACCGCACAAGCCCTTGTCCGAGGTGATCAGGATGACGCCGGCACGCTTGATGACGTCGCGCTTGGCGAGCAGGGGGTGCTCCAGGTCCGTATTGGCCTGAGCCAGGTGCGCCATCACGTGGCGCACCTTCTCGGCGTAAGGACGGGCAGCGCGCATACGCTCTTGCGTTTTGCGCATCTTGGAGGTTGCCACCATCTGCATCGCGCGCGTGATCTTCTGCGTGTTCTGCACGCTTCGGATCTTGGTGAGAATCTCTTTACCGACTGCCATGTCCTGACCCTTTCAGTTAGCTTCGTTTACCGAAAGGCTCAGTTGTAGCTGAAGCCGGCCTTGAACGACTGCATCGCCGAAGCCAGGATCTTCTCGTTGTCGCCGGACAGTTCGCCCGAAGCGTCGACGGCCTTGAGCAGGTCGCTGTGGTTGGCGCGAACGTAGGCGAGGAAGGCGGCTTCGAACGCCAGCGCGTTCTTGACCGGCACGTCTTCGTACGAGCCCTTGCTCACCGCCCACAGCGTCAGCGCCATTTCGGCGGTCGACAGCGTGGAGAACTGCTTCTGCTTCATCAGCTCGGTCACGATCTGGCCGTGGGCCAGCTGTTTGCGAGTGGCTTCGTCAAGGTCGGAAGCGAACTGCGCGAACGCAGCCAGTTCACGGTACTGCGCCAGCGCCAGACGGACACCGCCGCCGAGCTTCTTGATCACCTTGGTCTGAGCCGCACCGCCGACGCGGGACACCGAGATACCGGCGTTGATGGCCGGACGGATACCCGCGTTGAACAGGTCGGACTCCAGGAAGATCTGGCCGTCGGTGATCGAGATCACGTTGGTCGGCACGAACGCGGACACGTCGCCTGCCTGGGTTTCGATGATAGGCAGCGCGGTCAGCGAACCGGTCTTGCCGGTCACCTTGCCACCGGTCAGCTTCTCGACTTCATCTTCGTTGATGCGCGATGCGCGCTCGAGCAGACGCGAGTGGAGATAGAACACGTCGCCCGGATAGGCTTCGCGGCCCGGCGGACGGCGCAAGAGCAGCGAGATCTGACGGTAGGCGACGGCCTGTTTGGACAGGTCGTCGTACACGATCAGCGCGTCTTCGCCGATGTCGCGGAAGTATTCGCCCATCGCGCAACCGGAGTACGGGGCGATGAACTGCAGCGCGGCGGCTTCGGAAGCGGTCGCAGCGACGATGATGGTGTGAGCCATCGCGCCGTGCTCTTCGAGCTTGCGCACCACGTTGGCGATCGACGACGCCTTCTGGCCGACGGCGACGTAGATACAAATGACGCCGGTGCCCTTCTGGTTGACGATCGCGTCGAGCGCGACGGCGGTCTTGCCGGTCTGGCGGTCGCCGATGATCAGCTCACGCTGACCGCGGCCGACCGGAACCATCGAGTCGATCGACTTCACGCCGGTCTGCATCGGCTGGTCGACCGATTTACGCGCGATCACGCCCGGGGCGATTTTTTCCACCGGGGACGTGGCGGTCGCGTTGATCGGGCCCTTGCCGTCGATAGGTTGGCCGAGCGCGTTCACCACGCGGCCGACCAGCTCCGGACCGACCGGCACTTCGAGAATGCGGCCGGTGCAAGTGACTTCGTCACCTTCGGAAATGTGCTCGTATTCGCCCAGAATCACGGCGCCTACCGAGTCACGTTCCAGGTTCATCGCGAGGCCAAAGGTGTTGCCCGGGAACTCGAGCATTTCACCCTGCATCACGTCTGCGAGGCCGTGGATACGAACGATACCGTCGGTCACGGAAATCACCGTACCCTTGGTACGGATTTCAGCGCCTTCGGCCAGGTTCTGGATCTTTGCCTTGATCAGCTCGCTGATCTCAGAGGGGTTCAACTGCATGATCTCTCCTAATTCTTGAGGCTTGCCGCCATGGCGTGCAGTTTGCCGCGAACGGAAGCGTCGATGACGTCGTCACCGACCAACACCCGGACCCCACCGATCAGATCGGCGTTTTCGTGCACGTCAAGCCGTACGGTCTTGCCGTACTTCTTGGAAAGCGTCTGGGCCAGTTCGCTCTTCTGTTCTTCAGTCATCGGGAAGGCGGATTCGACAGTCGCGTCGACGATACCTTCCGTCTGGGCCTTGAACAGCTCAAACTGATTGGCAATTTCCGGCAGCAGCGTCAGACGGCTGTTCTCGCTCAGCGCGCCGATGAGGTTCTTCACCTCGTCGGTGGCGCGCTCGCCGAGTACGTCCAGCATCAGCGCCTCAACCTCTTGTGCGGTATGTTTCGGATTAGTGACGTATTCGGCCACTTCCGGGTTTTGCACCATGGCAGCCAGCCAGCGAAGCGCCTCGGACCATGGGTCGAGGCGTTGGGCTTCGCTGGCGAGGCTGAATACCGCTTCGGCGTAGGGCCTTGCTACGGTAGTAAGTTCTGCCATGAGTTAATTACAACTCCGCTTTGATGGAGGCGAGCAGGTCAGCATGCTTGCCCGAGTCGATCTCGCGGCGCAGGATCTTCTCTGCGCCATCCACGGCCAGGGCCGCCACTTGCTCGCGCAGGGCTTCCTTGGCACGCAGGACTTCCTGCTCGATCTCGGACTTGGCGTCGGCGACGAGGCGGGCACCTTCGGTGCGTGCGGCCTCTTTCGCTTCTTCCACGATCTGGTTGGCACGCTTCTCGGCGGACAGCACGATTTCGGTCGACTGTCCCTTAGCCTTGCGCAGCTCGTCGGCTACGCGTTTTTCAGCAGCTTCCAGATCTTGTTTGCCGCGTTCTGCAGCAGCCAAGCCATCGGCGATGCGCTTGGCACGCTCGTCCATCATGTTGGTAAGCGGAGGCCAAACAAACTTCATGGTGAACCATACCAGGATGGCGAAGGTGATCGCCTGACCCAGTAGTGTCGCGTTGAATTCCACGCTTGTTTTCCTCCAGAGTGGTGTCTACAACAACCGTCCCGAAACGGGATCAGGCGCCAGCAGCGGCTTTAACAGCGGCGACGGCAGCGGCCAGGAACGGGTTGTTGAAGGTGTAGAGCATAGCCACGCCCACGCCGATCATGGAGATAGCATCCAGCAGACCCGCGATGATGAACAGCTTGGTTTGCAGAACCGGGATCATTTCCGGTTGGCGAGCCGAGCTCTCCAGGAACTTGCCGCCGAGGATGGCGAAGCCCAGAGCGGTACCGATGGCGCCGAGGCCAATGATGATGGCAGCGGCCAGCACGGTCATCGACTGAATCTGAGAAACGAGAGCTTCCATTTAGATATCTCCTAAGACTAAAAGCAGGATGGTTGGGTAAAAGGGTGTCGTAAAACGGTCAAACAAAAATCAGTGCGCTTCGACTGCCAGGCTCAGGTACACCATCGACAGCATCATGAAGATGAAGGCCTGCAGCGTGATGATCAGGATGTGGAAGATCGCCCACGGCGCGCCGAGCATCCACTGGAAGCCGAACGGCAACAGCGCGATCAGGATGAAGATCAGCTCGCCCGAGTACATGTTGCCGAACAGACGCAGTGCCAGCGAAAGCGGCTTGGCGGCCAGTTCGACCATCTGGAACGCGAAGTTCACCGGCGCGAGGACCAGAGCCAGAATCGGGTTGGTCGCGTGGAACGGCGCGGTCAAGAGTTCCTTGCCCCAGCCGCCGAGGCCCTTGGCGCTGATCGAGAAGCCGATGATGCACATCATCACCGACAGCGACATCGCGAAGGTGGCGTTGATGTCGGCCGACGGTACGACGCGGAAATAGACGTGGGCGGGGTCGGCACCGAAGAAGGTGTGGCCGATCCACTGGGCCGCCATCGGGATCAGGTCGACCGGCAGCAGGTCCATCGCGTTCATCAGGAAGATCCAGCAGAAGATGGTCAGCGCCAGCGGGGCGACCACCTTGCTCTTGGCTTGAAAGACTTCCTTGGCCTGGGTATCGACCAGCTCGACGATAGACTCGATGAAGAGCTGCAGGCGGCCCGGCGCCTCGATGCTCGCGTTGCGCGCGACCATGGCGAACACGCCGGCGAAGACGAAGGCCAGCACCAGCGACACGCTGAAGGTGTCGAGGTTGAGCGTCCAGAAACCGCCTTCCTGCGACGACTGCCAGAATGTTAGGTGGTGCTTGATGTAGTCAGTAGCGTTAGTAGCCATTGCTCGATCTCAATTTTTGCTTAGAAGCCCGAACCAGTACGCGGAAGCGGCGACCAGATACCCGATCACCAGCGCCGGCACCGACATGTTCTTGAAAAACAGCGCGACCACCCCAAATATCACGACGGTGAGCAAGAACTTCACCGCTTCGGCTATGAAGTGGGCGCGCATCAATTCTGCGGGCGATATACGTCGCCGGGCGTAAGCGATCCTGGCGTATACGAGCGCCGGGAGGAAGGCGGCTGCGCCACCGGCCAGGATCGACCCCGGAAGCGGGCTGTCCACCCCTCCCCACGCAGCGGCTGCGATCACCGCCACCAAGGTGAACAGGATCTGCAACTGCAGTACGCGTCTGACTTCCGGATTAACCATGATGTGGTTATTAAAAAAGCACGAGATTATAGGCTGGCACGCTTCATGACGTCAACCAAGGGAGCGTCCCGAGGTATGACGACGTTGCGGCCATTAGATTGATTTTGCTTGCAGTTTTTCCAGCAGGCTGTCGAGCTCGTCGAGCGAGCCGTAGTCGATGGAAAGCCGCCCGGTGCCGCGCCGGCCGTGGCGGATCTGCACCCGCGCACCGATGTGTTCGGACAACTCCTCGGCCAACCTCGCGACGTCCGGGTCGACCGGCTTCGCCTCGCGCGGCGCCGCGGGTTCCAGCGTGCGCTTGACGCGCTCTTCCACCTCGCGCACCGACAGCCCCTTGTCGGAGATTTCCTTCGCCAGTTCGACCTGGTGCAGCACCGGCAGCGGCAACAGCGCGCGCGCGTGCCCCATCTCGAGCTCGCGCTTGTGCAGCATGTGCTGCACCGGCTCGGGCAGCGCCAAGAGGCGCAACAGGTTGGACACCGCGCTGCGCGAGCGGCCGACCGCCTGCGCGGTCGCGTCGTGCGTGAGGCCGAATTCGTCGATCAGGCGCTTGAGGCCGTGCGCCTCTTCTAGCGGGTCGAGCTCCTGGCGCTGGATGTTCTCGATCAGCGCCATCGCCAGCGCCGTCTCGTCGGGCACTTGGCGCACGACCGCCGGCAGCTCGGCCAAGCCGGCCAGTTGCGACGCGCGCCAGCGGCGTTCGCCGGCGATCAGCTCGTAGCGGCCGAGGTCGACCTCGCGCACCACCACCGGCTGGATCACACCCTGCGCGCGGATCGAGTCGGCGAGCTCATTGAGCGCGACCTCGTCCATATGGCTGCGCGGCTGGTAACGCCCGGGGCGGATAGCAGAGACCGCCAGCACTTGCAGGCGGTCTTCCTGGATTTCCTCGTCGGCGGCGCTGAACAGCGCGTCCAGCCCGCGGCCGAGTCCTTTGAGTTTGGGTTTGGCCATGGGTCAGACGTTATCGGTTTGCGGTTGGGCGGCGGGTTCGAGTCGCGACACCAGCTCGGCGGCGAGCGCCGCGTAGGCCTTGGCGCCGCGCGAAGAGCGATCGTAGGCGAAGATCGGGCGGCCGTAGCTCGGCGCCTCGGCCAACCTGACGTTGCGCGGGATCACGGTGTCGTACACCTTGTCGCCGTAATGCTTTTTCAGCTGCTCGGACACCTGCACCGACAGCAGCCGCTGCGGCTCGAACAAGGTCCGCAGCACGCCCTCGATCTCGATCTTCGGGTTCAGCCACTTCTTGATCTTGCGCAGCGTGGTCGACAGCTCGGCCAATCCTTCGAGCGCGAAGTACTCGCACTGCATCGGGATGATGACCGAGTCGGCGGCGACGAAGCCGTTGATCGTCATCATGTTCAAGGCCGGCGGGCAGTCGATGAAGATGTAGTCGTAATCGCCCTCGACGTCGGCCAACGAAACCTTCAGGCGCGTCTCGCGCGCCATCATCTCGACCAGCTCGACGTCGGCGCCGGCGAGGTCGCGGTTGGCGGGCAGCACGTCGAAGCCGCCCGTTTCCGAGCGTGTGATCGCGTCGCGCGTCTCGCATTCGTCGATCAGCACGTGGTAGACCGAGCGCTCGAGGGCGTGTTTGTCGATGCCGCAGCCCATCGTCGCGTTGGCCTGCGGGTCGAGGTCGATGATCAGCACGCGACGGCCGAGCTCGGCCAACCCGGCGGCGAGGTTGACCACGGTGGTGGTCTTGCCGACGCCGCCCTTCTGGTTGGCGACCGCCATCACGCGTGCGCTCATGCGGCCACCATTCTCACCAGGTGGCGCTCGGCGTCGAGCCCCGGCACCGTCAGCGGCAGCACCTCGGCGACGCGCACCGAGGCCGGCAACTGGGCGATTTCCTCGTACGGGTAGACGCCCTTCATCGCGACGTACTGGCCGTTCTCGGCCAACAGGTGCGGCGTCAGCCTGACGAACTCGGACAGCTCGGCAAACGCGCGACTGGTCAGGCGGTCGAACTTCTGTTCCGGCTGATAAGCCTCGACGCGCTCGGTGACCACTTCGACGTTGGTCAGCTTCAGCTCGATCACCGCCTGGCGCAGGAAGGTGGTCTTCTTGTGGTTGGCGTCGAGCAGCACCACTTGAAGGTCGGGCCGCGCGATCGCCGCCGGGATGCCGGGCATGCCGCCGCCGGAGCCCACGTCCAACAGGCGCGTGCCGCCAGCCAGGTGCGGCACCAGGCTGAGGCTGTCGAGCAGGTGGTAGCTGACCATGCGGTCTTGTTCGCGCACCGCCGTCAGGTTGTAGGTCTGGTTCCACTTGGCCAGCAGGTTGAGGTAGGCGCCCAGCTGTTCGAGTTGGGCGTCGGAGAGCGTCAGGCCGAGGGCGGCGACGCCCGCGGCGAAATCGGGTCGGGAAGAAGTCATGCGCTTTTTTTCGCGTCGGCAAAGCCGCGTTTCAGGTGAACCATCAGGAGCGCCACCGCGGCCGGGGTGATCCCCTGGATGCGCGAGGCCTGACCCAGCGTCTCGGGACGCTGGGCGTTGAGTTTCTGCTGCACCTCCTTGGAGAGGCCTTTGACCAGCGCGTAGTCGATGTCGCCGGGCAGCCGCACGTCTTCGAGACTGCTGGCGCGCGCGATCTCCTCGTTCTGGCGGTCGATATAACCCTGGTATTTGACCTGAATTTCCACCTGCTCGGCAACGTCGGCCTCTGCGACGGGCTCGCCCGCGCCCGGCAGCGTCATCAGGCCCTCGTAGCTGACGTCCGGGCGACGCAACAGGTCGGACAGGCTGTACTCGCGCTCGATCGCCTTGCCGAGCACGCGCAGCGCCTCGTCGGCCGGCAGACGGCTCGGGTGCACCCAGGTCGCCTTCAGCCGCGCCTTCTCGGCCTCTACCGCGTCGCGCTTGCGGCAGAAGGCGTCCCACTGCGCGTCGCCGATCAAGCCTATCGCTCGGCCAACCTCGGTCAGCCGCAGGTCGGCGTTGTCTTCGCGCAACTGCAGCCGGTATTCGGCGCGGCTGGTGAACATGCGGTACGGCTCGGACACGCCCTTGGTGATCAGGTCGTCTACCAGCACGCCGAGGTAAGCCTCGTCGCGGCGCGGGCTCCAGCCGTCTTCGCCGGTCGCGAAGCGCGCGGCGTTAAGACCCGCCAAAAGGCCCTGTGCGGCGGCTTCCTCATAACCGGTGGTGCCGTTGATCTGGCCGGCGAAGAACAGGCCGGCGATCGACTTGGTCTCGAAGGTCGACTTCAGGTTGCGCGGGTCGAAGTAGTCGTACTCGATCGCGTAGCCGGGGCGCATGATGTGCGCGTTTTCCAGGCCCTTGATCGAGCGCACCGCGGCCAGCTGGATGTCGAACGGCAGGCTGGTAGAGATGCCGTTCGGATAGAACTCGTGCGTCGTCAGCCCTTCGGGCTCGAGGAAGATCTGGTGGCTGTCCTTGTCGGCGAAGCGATTGATCTTGTCCTCGATCGACGGGCAGTAGCGCGGACCGACGCCTTCGATCACGCCGGTGAACATCGGGCTGCGGTCGAAACCGGAGCGGATGATCTCGTGCGTGCGCTCGTTGGTGTGCGTGATCCAGCAAGGCAACTGTTTAGGGTGCAAAGCGCGCGAGCCGCGGTAGGAGAACACCGGCTCGGGCGTATCGCCCGGCTGCTCTTCCATCACCGAGAAGTCGATCGTCTTGCCGTCGATGCGCGGCGGCGTGCCGGTCTTGAGGCGCCCGATCGGCAACGCGAGCTCTCTGAGTCGCGCGCCAAGCGTCACCGCGGCCGGGTCACCGGCGCGGCCGCCGGTGTAGTTTTCCAGGCCGACGTGGATCTTGCCCGACAGGAAGGTGCCGGCGGTCAGCACCACCGAGCGCGCCTTGAAGGTGATGCCGATGGTGGTGATCACACCGGTCACCTTATCGCCCTCGACGATCAGGTCGTCGACCTGCTGCTGGAACAGCATCAGGTTAGCCTGGTTCTCGAGCATCTCGCGGATCGCCGCCTTATAGAGCACGCGGTCGGCCTGCGCGCGCGTCGCGCGCACCGCCGGACCCTTGCTCGCGTTCAGCGTCCTGAACTGGATGCCGCCGATGTCGGTCGCCAGCGCCATCGCGCCGCCGAGCGCGTCGACCTCCTTGACGAGGTGGCCCTTGCCGATGCCGCCGATCGACGGGTTGCACGACATCTGGCCGAGCGTTTCGATGTTGTGCGTCAGAAGGAGCGTGGCGCGCCCCATGCGCGCGCTGGCGAGCGCGGCTTCGGTGCCGGCGTGGCCGCCGCCGACCACGATGACGTCAAAGGCTGTCGGATAGATCATGACTGGAAAAATCGGTTCGGCAAGATAACTCGCCATTGTAAGGCAAAACCCGCCCCCCTGCTTAAGTGACTGATTTTAATGGCCCACCCCGTCACCCTCCGTTCATACACCGGTCATCGACCCGTCACGCACGCGACACGATTCCGTCAAGCCCGCCGCCTAGCATGGTGTCGAGCGCTTCATGGGCCCAGCCATGGCGCAGCAATGCCCGCGCATATCGCCGCACAAAAAATTTATTTGTCATTACCCGTGCGGCACGGCATCTTGTTTTCAAACACCTGTATCAGGCTCGGCCAACCTTGATCGCGACCGGAACCTGGCTCGTCAAGGCCCCACGACACGAGAAGAAGGGAAACGCCATGCAGCTCACCGAACAAAGGCAGACGCGCGAACGCGTCCGGTTCACCGTGCGGGTGGCCGACAACGCCGAGGACATCCGCCGCGCGCAGAAGCTGCGCTACAACGTCTTCGCCGGCGAAATGGGCGCCCAGCTGGGTTCGGCCCACCTCGGCATCGACTGCGACGAGTACGACGCGCTGTGCGACCACCTGATCGTCGAGGACCACGCGAGCGGGCTCGTCGTCGGCACCTACCGGATGCTGCCGCCGCAAAACGCGCGCCGCGTCGACCGGCTCTACTCCGAACATGAATTCGCGATCGAACGCCTCGACAACCTCCGCGACCGCCTGATCGAGGTCGGCCGCTCTTGCGTGCACAAGGACTACCGCTCGGGCGCGGTGATCGCGTTGTTGTGGTCCGGACTGCTCGACTACACGCGGCAGCGCGGCGGCGAATACCTCGCCGGCTGCGCCAGCGTCAGCCTCGCCGACGGCGGCCACCAGGCGGTCAGCCTCTACCGCCAGCTCGAAGGCCAGCACCTGTCGCCGGCCGAATGGCGCGTGTTCCCTCACCTGCCGCTGCCGCTCGAACGCGTGCACGACGACGCGCCGCCGGCGCCGCTGCCGCCGCTGATCAAGGGCTACCTGCGCGCCGGCGCCGTCGTCTGCGGCGAGCCGGCCTGGGACCCGGACTTCAACTGCGCCGACTTCTTCATGCTGCTGCCGGTCAGCCAGCTGAACGAGCGGCACAAGAAGCACTTCGCCGGCTGAAGCCCCGGGCTCGGCCAACCCTGAGCATCTAAAGGTTGGCCGAGCCTTTTCCTCGAGGCGCGTGTGCTAGCATCCGCGCATGCCTTATACCTTCGAAGCCATCGGCCGCATCCACTCGCCCTACCGGGAAAAATTCGGCATCCCGCGCCAGCCGTCGCTCGTCCCGTCGGCGCGCGTCACGCTGGAGCTGTTGCCGCCGTACAACCAGCCCGACACGGTGCGCGGGCTCGACGCCTTTTCCCACCTGTGGCTGAGCTTCGTCTTCCACGAGACGATCGAACGCGGCTGGGCGCCGCTGGTCCGCCCGCCGCGCCTCGGCGGCAACGCCCGCGTCGGCGTGTTCGCCAGCCGCTCGACGCACCGGCCGAACCCGATCGGCCTGTCGCTGGTCGAATTGGTCGCCGTCGACACGCGAAACGGCGTCACGCTGACGCTCGCCGGCGCCGACCTCGTCGACGGCACGCCGGTGCTCGACATCAAGCCCTATATCCCCTTCGCAGAGAGCCGGCCCGACGCGCGCGGCGGTTTCGTCGACGGCCCGCCGCCGACGCTCGCCGTCGCCTGGAGCGAGGCGGCGCTCGAAACACTCGCCACCTTGGCCGAGCCTCCCCCCGGATTCGCGACGCTGATCGACGAGGTGCTCGCGCAGGACCCGCGCCCCGCCTACCAGGACGACCCGACGCGCGTGTACGGCGTGAGGCTTTATTGCTACAACGTACGCTTCTCCATCGCGGGGAATACGGCGACGGTGCTTGAAATACAGACGCCACCCCCGAACTAATCCGCGTAGAATGTTTCAGAATGTAACGACTTACCCACCCAGACGGAGACACGTCCCGATGATTACCAAGACCAAGACGACCCTGCTCGCCTTGATGATGGTTTCCCTGTTCGCCGCCCCGCTTGCCGAGGCCGCGCGCATGGGTAAAGGCCGTAGCAGCGGCATGCAGCGCAGCGCGCCGACGCAGAGCTACAACCAGCCCGCCGCCCCGATGGCAGCGCCGGCCCGTCCACTTGCGCCGGCGCAAGCCGCACCGCAAAAAGGCCCGGGCCTCGGCACCGCGCTCGCCGCCGGCGCCGCCGGTGCCGCCGCCGGTTACATGATCGGCAAGGCGATGGACAGCTCGGCAGGCTCGAGCGAAACCGGCAGCGGCTTCCCGTGGGGCACGCTCGCGATCGGCGGCTTGTTGCTCGTCGGCGCGATGATGTTCTTCCGCCGCCGCCAGCAGCAGGCAGCGCAAGGCCACGGCCATCTCGCCACCCCCGGCGGCGCGCCGCTGAACTACCAGCCGCCGCAAGCACCGGCTAACAACAGCCAGTTCGGCGCGATTCCTTCGATCGGTTCGGGCATGGGCGGCGGCGCACCGGCGATGGCCTCGGCTGCCCGCCTGCCGGACGGCACCGAGACGCCGCACTTCCTGCGCCAGGCCAAGGCGACCTTTCTGCATCTGCAGAGCCTCAACACGCCGGAAAGCCTGGAAGAAGTCCGCAAGTACATGACGCCGGACCTGTTCAACGGCTTGCGCGACGACATCGCCGCCAACGCCGACGTCGCCGACTTCCCGCAGCTCGACTGCCAGCTCGCCGAAGCCGTCAACGAAGGCGGCCGTTACATCGCCAGCGTGCGCTTCACCGGCACCGTCAGCGAATCGGTCGGCGCACCGGCCGTGCCGTTCAGCGAGACCTGGCACTACGTGAAGGACGCCGGCGCCCAGCGCTGGTTGCTGGCCGGCATCCAGCAGGGCTAAACCTCGCGGAAACCCTTATACGACGGGCGCTCCAGGGCGCCCGTTGTTCGTCTTGCGGCCGAACTCGTCTAAACTGATAAATTGAACAGGATTTGGCGACAAGGAAGCACGACCATGAGCAGCCCGCCCCCCCCGCCTGCGGCCGCAGGACTGGAACGCGCCACCGCGGTGGATACGTTTTTCCAGCCCATCTATAGCCTCGCCCATCGCCGTACCGTCGGCCTCGAAGCCCTCGCCCGACCGCAACACCAGCACGCCCCCTTCCAGGGCACGCCAGAAGAGCGCCACGCCCACGACCTGATCGCCTGCGCTCTGCACGCGCGCCGCTTTCTCGCCTGCCGGGGCGAGCCGCGCTGGCTGTGCCTGAACGTCGACGGCGCCACGCTGGGCCAGCCCGAGCGCACGGCGACCCTGGTACGCACGCTGGAAGAGATCGGCGTCCCGCCCGAAACCGTGGTGCTCGAACTGCTGGACAGCGCCGGCGACGACGTCGACGATCTCAGCGTGTCGCTCCTGAAGGAAGCGGGCTTCCTGATCGCGATCGACAACTTCGGCGTGCAGCAGACCAACCTCGAGCTCATTTACCGGCTCGAGCCCGACCTGGTGAAATTCGGTCACCGGCTGGTGCGCAGCGCGGTGACCGAGCCGCGTTCGCGCCAGCTGCTGTCGCGGCTGGTGCACCTGATGCACGAAGCCGGCGCGCTGGTCGTGGTCGCGGGCGTCGAAACCGACGAAGACGTGCGCATCGCGCTCGAATCGGGCTGCGACCTGGTTCAGGGCTTCTTCGTCGCGGCGCCGGCGAGCGAGCCCGAGGGCGACGACACGATCACGCCGCGCATCGACGCCAAGTGGGACGAACTGATGGGCCGCGAGATGCTCAAGCGCAAAGTCACGCGCCGCCACCTCGAGTTGTCGCGCCAGGCCTTCGTGCAGGCGGCGATCGCGCTGATGCAGGGCACGCCGTTCTCGAACGCGGCGACGCCGATGCTGGCGCTGCCCGACGTGCTACGCTGCTTCCTGCTCGACCACGAGGGCCGGCAGATCGGCACCAACCTGAACAGCCGTCTCGTCACCGCCAAGCCCGGGTTGAAGTTCGCGCCGCTGGCCGACACCACCGGTGCGGTCTGGTCGCGTCGCGCCTACTTCCAGCATGCGATCGAGCAGCCGGGCGTGCTCTATATGAGCCAGCCTTATCTGTCGATGACCGACACGCGCAGCTGCATCACGCTGTCGATGGCGATCGAGATCGACGAGGCGCTGCACGTGCTGTGCGCCGACCTGAAGATGCCGCACTAAACTCGACAATCTGCCCCCCAAAAACAAGCTCGGCCAACCTCTCAAGGTTGGCCGAGCTTTTTAACGAATGCCGACCCGCTTAGGGCTGGATCTCGTTGATCGTCTCGAACAGCGTCACCACCTTCTGCACGCCGGCGGTCTCGCTGACCTGCTTGGACGAGGCGGCGGCTTCGGTCGGCGTCACCAGCCCCAAGAGATAGGTCACGCCGCGCTCGGTCACCACCTTCACATGGTTGGGCGAGAAACCCTTGGACTGCAAGAGATTGGTGCGGACCTTGGCCGTGATCCAGGTGTCGCCATTGCGCTCGGAGAAGCCGGACGCCGGCGCGACCACGGTGTAGTTGTACACCTGACGGACGTTCGGGATCGCGCGCACGATCAGCTCGGCCTCGCTCTTCGCGGCGTCGGTCGGCACTTCGCCGCTCATCAGCACCGCGCGGTTGTACGCGGTCACGTTGACGTGCGACGCCGGGATCTTGTCGGCGATCTTGCGGCCCTTCAGTTCGATGCTCTGGTCGTCGACCTGGGCGCCGCTGGTGCGCCTGTCGTTCGCCGCCAGCACGCCGGTCGCCGCACCGCCGGCGACGACCGCCGCGCAACCGCCGAGGCTGCCCATCAGCGCGGCCGCGAGGCCCAGCGTCATCCACTTCTTCATCATTCGCCCCCCAGCAGCATGTAGTCGATCGCGTCGCACATCGCGTGGATCAACAGGATATGCACCTCCTGGATGCGCGCGGTGCGCTCTACCGGCACGTTGAGGAGGATGTCGTCCGGACCGAGCAGCTCGGCGATCTTGCCGCCGTCCTTGCCGGTCAGCGCGATCACGCCCATGCCGCGCTCGTGCGCCGCGTAGATCGCCTCGATCACGTTGGCCGAGTTGCCCGACGTCGAGATCGCGAGCAGCAGGTCGTTCTGATGGCCGAGCGCGCGCACCTGCTTGGAGAACACCATGTCGAAGTCGTAGTCGTTGCCGATCGCGGTCAGCGCCGACGAGTCGGTCGCCAGCGAGATCGCGGCGAGGCCGGGGCGCTCCTTCTCGAAGCGGCCGACCATCTCGGCGGCGAAGTGCTGGGCGTCGGCGGCCGAACCGCCGTTGCCGCAGGCGAGGATCTTGCCCTCGTTCATGAAGCAGGCCACCATGCGCTCGGCGGCGGCGGCCACGGCCGGAGGCAGGATGTCCATCGCCTGCTGCTTGGCGGCGATGCTGTCCAGAAAATGTCCGTTGACGCGGTCGATGAGGTCCATGCGGGTCTTTCTCGGCAATAGGCGGCGGGGCCGCCCGATCAGGCGATGATGTTTTTCAGCCACCGTGGCGGCGCATCGCCCTCGAACAGCACGGCGTCGAAACGACAGGGCGCGTCGATGCCGTGATTCATTAAAAAGACGGAAGCGGCGTGCCGAAGTTTCCGGCATTTACTTTCGCTAATACTTTCCAGCGCGCCGCCGAAGGCGGCGGAGCGGCGCTGTCGCACCTCGACGAACACCCAGAACGCGCCGTCGCGCATCACCAGGTCGAGTTCGCCGCCGCGGCAGCTCCAGTTGCGCGCGACGAGCTTCAGGCCGGCTCGCTCGAGCAGCGCGAGCGCCGCGTCTTCGAACGGTCGGCCGCGCTCGTTCACGGCGCGGGGTTCCCTTCGAGCACCGTCACCGGCAGACGGCGTTCGAACTGGCGGTCGCGGCCGAGCCTGAGGTCGCCGGTCACACCGTCGAGCGCCAGGCCCGGCGCGGCGGGCCGCGCGGCGAGCTTGACCGCGATCCGGTAGGCGTCGACGCCGAGCGCGTACAGCCGCTCGGTCTGATGGGTCAGGCGCGCATCCGGGCGCGGGTAGCGCTTGACGGCCGGATGCTCGGGCATCAGGAACCACGGCATGTCGATCACGCGGACGCCGGCGAGCGCGGCGTCCGGGCGGCGCACATTGAGCTGGCTCGCGCCGTAGGCGGCCAGTTCGGGCGACACGCGGCGGCGCCAGTGCGCGGCGGCGTCGGACTCGGCGGCAAGAAGGATCGCGTCCGCGGTGCCGATCCGGCCGGCCACGTCGGCCTCGGCCGGATCGAGCTCGAGCCTGAGCGGCACGCGCCCCCCCTGGCGCTGCCATTCAGCGGCGAAAGCGTCGGCCAGACGGCGTGAGATCGCATCGCGCGCCGACAGCACCACCGGGCTGCGCCGACCGTCGTCGCGCATCATCTGCGCGAGCTGGCGCCCCTCGCCCTCGACGGTCAGCGACAACGACAGCAGCTTGGGGTTGGCGGCGATGCCCGGGTCGAGCGCGTTCAGCGCCAGCGTCGGCACGCTGACCTCGGGTGCCACCGCGGCGATCGCCTGCCGCGTCAGCGGACCGACCACCACGCGCGCACCGTCGGCGACCGCTTCACGATAACGGCGTACGGCTTCGCCGTCGTCGATCGCCAGCAGCGTCACCGACAAGGCATCGTCGGTACGCGCGGCGGCGAGAAAGCCCTCCTGCACCACCGTTGCAGCCTCACCCAGCAATTTGGACGAAGTCGGCAGCATCAGCACGACCTTGGGCAAGCCGGCACGGCTCGGCGACCCCTGCCCGGCGCCAGCATCACCCGTCCCGAGCTTGGCCGAGCCCTGCTCCGTGACGGCATGGGGAGCGGCCGCCAAAGTTGACGCGTTCGAGCGCTGTTGCTGGATAATGTAGTCGGTCGGCGGGGCAGCTTTTGCGTTCCCGGCGAGCAGCGACAGACCCAGCAACCACAGCGGAGCCCACTTTTGCATACCTCGTTTGCCCACCTTGTTGATTCTGCGCGTGAAAGTTTTCATCGCGGCACATTATATGTGGTGGCCACGCCCATTGGAAATCTGGCCGATATCACCTTGCGCGCGCTGGCCGCCTTCGCCGCCGCCGACGTGGTGTGCGCCGAGGATACGCGCGTCACCGGCCAGCTGCTTTCGGCCTACGGCCTGAAGTGCAAACTGGTCAGCGTACGCGAGCACAACGAGCGCGCGATGGCCGAACAAGTGGTCGGCTGGTTGGCCGAGGGCCAGATCGTGGTGCAGGTGTCCGACGCCGGCACGCCGGCGGTATCCGACCCCGGCGCACGGCTGGTGGCACGCGTGCGCGAAGCCGGCCACCCGGTCAGCCCCGTCCCCGGCGCGAGCGCCGTGGTCGCCGCGCTGTCGGCCAGCGGCCTGGCCACCGGGCGCTTCCTGTTCGCGGGCTTTCTGCCGCCCAAGTCGGGCGAGCGGCGCCGCACCTTGGAGAACTGGCTAGCCGCCGACTACTGCGTGGTCTGCTACGAAGCGCCGCACCGCCTGGTCGACACGCTGGAAGACGTCGTCGCGACGCTTGGCGCCGAACGCCCTGTCCTGCTCGCACGCGAACTCTCCAAGACCTTCGAGACGCTGCGCCTGTTGCCGGCCGGCGAACTGCTCGACTGGGTGAAAAGCGACCGCAACCAGCAGCGCGGCGAGATCGTGCTGATCGTCGACGCCGCGCCGCCCGAGGAAAGATCCGGCGAACTCGACGCCGAGAGCGAACGCATCCTCGCGCTGCTCGCCGCCGAGCTTCCGACCAAGCAGGCAGCCGGCCTCGCCGCCGCGATCACCGGCCTGCCGCGCAAGCAGCTCTACGACGCCGCACTGGCGCTCAAGGCCGGCGATTAACGAGGCCGTTTACAAACCCTCGCGCTTTGGGTAAACTCGCGAACTCTTGTGGATGCCGCCCAGGTGGCGAAATCGGTAGACGCAGGGGACTCAAAATCCCCCGCCGCAAGGTGTGCCGGTTCGAGTCCGGCCCTGGGCACCAGCGATATACAGGCTCCACGCCGGAAAATAAGCGCCGTAAGGCGCTTTTTTCTTGCCCATCTCCACTGGCTTTGCGCCAACCCTGCGGGTTTCGGCCCCCGCCCCCGCCCGATGTTCATGCATGCCGTTACCCCCGATCGCAAGCCGGCTTTCCGAAACACCTGGCTTAGCGAGTCAAGCTACATTTCTTCGAACCGGTCACCCGACTGCAGTAAGTCAGGTTGCCGCTTTCGTCCAGCTCGATAAAGGTATCGCCTAGCCAGCCTTGGCCGCTTTTCGGCACCGCCTGAATGCGAAACTCGCCTTCATCGGCGTTGACCGCCGTCGTGGAAAACGAGATATCGAACACATCGGTGCTGGTTTTTGGCAGGCTCGGCCAACTATTGGACGTCTTTTTGTAATTCCCCTTTTCGGCATACCAACGCTCCATATAGTGGGCGTTCTCCAAGAGCGCCGCCCTCGCCTCGTCCTGGCGTGTCCTTATCGTGTAATTCTGATAGCTGGGATACGCGATCGCCGCCAGGATCCCAACAATGGCGACGGCAATCATCATTTCGATCAGGGTGAAACCGCTCTGCCGGTTCATAATGGGCCGTTCGCTCTCAACTGTCGGGTACGACGAAATGGCTCTGCAGCGTCACTTGGGTATTTTCGTTGTGTCCCCATGCGCGGGCGGTAATGCGATAGAGGCGTCCCGAGATGGAGCGCGCATCGGAGTAATGGCTGTCGAGCAATTCGATGATATAGCGCGGATTGGCCCAAAGCTGCGAACCCGCGGTGACTTTTCCATTCGCACAGTCGGTACGCGCGCTCGAGTCGACGCCGTATTCGATGGCGTTGCCACAAGGATGCAGCATCGGAAAACTACGGCTGTTTCGGTCAACACTGCGCTCCCACGCGGCGGTCAGATTGCCGCCATGCGCCGCGTCGAGGCACATCCCATTTTGTTGCAGGCTGTTTAGGCAGCTGCTGGCGAACCGGCCGTTCGCGCCGAAGAGGACTGGGTCGGCGAGGCTATTGATGCTGGCATCGAGTGAGGTCGCTGTTTTTTCCCCCGCGCCGAGCGTCAATTGCGCCAGCTGAAAGGCCTTTTGCCGGTCGTTCTGATTGCTGCTGATACGCTGCTCGACGAGTAACTGCTGGCTGGACCCAAGAATGATCAGCGTGAAGGCCAGCAGGATGATGAGCGAGGCGATCAGCACGCTCCCCCTCTGCCCGCCGATCACGTGCCGGCGAGGAATTTGGCCTGGTTCGCGCATAGATTGCTCCCCCTGAGGGCGACCGTTGTGCTGTACTGCCGGGACGACACAGCCGCCCCGTCAACGCTGACCACTGCCGCCGGCCGCGGACTTTCCATCGTGATCAGCAAACGAACCAGATCCACTTTTCGCCAGTCATCGGGCTCCTTTGTGTAGGTAATACTTAGCCCAGCACTGGCTCCTTCACAGGCGTTGACGGTGCCATATTCGGCATCAAGCTTGCTGACATTGGGCGCGATCTCAATGGGCCCGACGAGGGAGCCATTTTCTGCCCGCTCATACATGTACAGCGCCTTTTCCCCCTGATAGCTACCGACCACGTAGGCACGCGAGACAAAGCGCATGACGTCGAGACTGCCAGCCTGGTGGCCGGAGATTGTCGTGCTCTTGCCGACGGGCAGACGGTCGTTATTGCCGAAAACCAGCTGCAGACCGTCGCTGGCACCACGACTGACGCGGCCACCGTCCACTTTCACAAAGTCGATACGCGCACAACTGCTGATCGCCAGATAGCTGGCGCTCGCGTTAACCGCGCGCTCCGGCGGTGGAGTCGTATCGAGCCGGTTCATCCATGCAATACCGTCGCTAGCGACTACGGTACTCGAGCCGTTGACCGCCGCCGTGCCCTGTCCGAACTGGACGACCAGCATCGGGCTGGTCGCGGCGACGGGTGACGCGCTCATCCATGCCGATCCTTGAGCGCTGACTGCACGAAAGCCCAGTGCGTTGCTATCGAATTGATCGGTGGCATCCGACGCGTAATGGCTGACCAACTGGAGGTTATCCCGAACGGTCGTGCCTGCGGCCCCCTTACGTTCTATGTTGCTCAGAGCCGGCACCGCGCAGCCGAACACGCCGGCCATTCTGAGGTCACGCGACAATACAGCCAGCGCGAGCCGAGCGTCCTGCTGGAGCGCCAATCTTTCCTCCGCGACGCGGCTGGCCTGCCGCCCGGAGAGATAACTGGCGCTGACCGCCGCGAGAACGACGAGCGATAGCGCGACGGCCACCATCAGCTCGATCAAGGAGAAGCCGTCTTGGGCGTGAAAATCGTGTTTCACGGGCTGAACCTTACCTGATAGAACATCTGCCGGGTCGCCGACGCATTCGCGTCACCACTCATCTGCCGATTCACCTCGCGGCCAATCTTGGCTCGCCAGACGATCTTGATCGCAAGGGCGCCCGAGACATCGCATGCGAGTGCACTAAGCGTGGGAGCGACGGACAGATCATTCGTGGGGCAGACCGTCGCCTTGACTTCCTGCGCCTGTGGAAAGGCCGATTCCAGTCGTGATTTGAACAGATAGAGGTCGTAGGCGGCGACCTGGTTCTGGTTACAGTTTTGGCTCCCTGAACCGAAGGCCTGCGTTGTGGCATCGTAGTTGGAGCAAGTCTGCGATGGCGCCGTAGCGGCACTGCCCGGCGTACTCTCCACATAATGGCTCCATTGCCACGGCTCGGAAGCGACGCCGGTACGCTTAGGATTGGCACGCATGGCCTCGGCCAACCCTTCTGCGTGCAACGCCGCGATCGACTGGTATTCCGCCTCGCGCGTCGTCGAATAGGTGCGCAACTGTACTGCTGCGAGTGCGAGCAATCCAAAGCCTAAGACAAATAGCGCGACCAGGACTTCAAGCAGCGTGAATCCGCGCTGCACGGAGAAAGGTTCAGCAGATGTCACAGCCCGTCTCCCCTTTGTCGCACAACCTTGCCCGACCGCTTCCGGAAAGCCGAATGGTGCGGCATTCCTGGCTGGCGTTGTCGCGAAAGACGAATCGATAACTGCTGCCGTCTTGGAGCCTTCCCTCAGCGGAAAAAGCCAATTGCTTCGCAGGCAGTTGAACGCTTACATCCTGCTTGAACAGGGCATGCCGGACTTTCTCCCCACTGCTGTAGGCAGCCGGAGTGTTTTTAGCCTGCAAGTCCGCGTAAGCGAGGATACCCTCGCCCCACGAGTAGTTGTTGCTGCCGGCAATTTTGCTTGAGAGGCAACCCTGTACATCGAGGTTACTCTTGGCGTTAAGCGCACAGACGTACACAGTCTGGTTGCGACGAATTGCCTCGCTGCGGGCGTAGTTGAGCGTGGCGACGAGGTCGGATGTGATATCGCTCAAGCGCGCGTTGAGCGACAGGCTGCTGAACGCGGGAACTGCGACGGCGAGGCTGATCGCGGCAACGGCCATGACGACAACCAACTCGATCAAGGTGAAGCCACTGACGCGATTGCACTTTGACATATCAATCGACACTGTTAAATGCTTATATATTTTTCTATAAGTAATACGCGAGCAGTTCTCTATACGTAGATTTACGTAGCAGCAGGGATCGGCATACAGAAGCAGGCCCGTTAGACCCAATAAAAATGGCTTAGACCAAGAGGAAGCAACGAAGCGGCGCGAGCCCCACGTTGGCCGAGCGCGCGGCGGGCAGCGCGTGGGGCGCGGCGGATCGAGGAGCAGCGTGCATGGGAGGGCAAGGAGCTGGGCAGGGCGGGCGGGGAGCTGAAGAGCACGCCGGAGCGGCCGCATTTTTCGCGCGCCGTAACGCAGCAAACCCCCGTGCCAGGGGCACGGGGGTTGCGTAAGGGGCGTCTGGCGGTGACCTACTTTCACACAGGTATCTGCACTATCATCGGCGCTGAGGCGTTTCACGGTCCTGTTCGGGATGGGAAGGGGTGGGACCACCTCGCTATGGCCGCCAGACATAAACTGTCAACAAACTTAGTAAGCCGAAGCGTGCCCCCGAGGGGTCACGGTTCAATCAAATTCTTGGGTGACGATCGTCTCTCGTCGCAGTCACAACACTCTTAAAGTGTCTCAAATGATAGGATCAAGCCTCACGAGCAATTAGTATCGGTTAGCTTCACGCCTCACAGCGCTTCCACACCCGACCTATCAACGTCCTGGTCTCGAACGACTCTTCAGGGAGGTCAAGCCTCCAGGGAAGTCTCATCTTCAGGCGAGTTTCCCGCTTAGATGCTTTCAGCGGTTATCTCTTCCGAACTTAGCTACCCGGCGATGCCACTGGCGTGACAACCGGTACACCAGAGGTTCGTCCACTCCGGTCCTCTCGTACTAGGAGCAGCCCCCGTCAAACTTCCAACGCCCACTGCAGATAGGGACCAAACTGTCTCACGACGTTTTAAACCCAGCTCACGTACCACTTTAAATGGCGAACAGCCATACCCTTGGGACCGGCTACAGCCCCAGGATGTGATGAGCCGACATCGAGGTGCCAAACTCCGCCGTCGATGTGAACTCTTGGGCGGAATCAGCCTGTTATCCCCGGAGTACCTTTTATCCGTTGAGCGATGGCCCTTCCATACAGAACCACCGGATCACTATGTCCTGCTTTCGCACCTGCTCGACTTGTCGGTCTCGCAGTTAAGCTACCTTATGCCATTGCACTATCAGCACGATTTCCGACCGTACCTAGGTAACCTTCGAACTCCTCCGTTACACTTTGGGAGGAGACCGCCCCAGTCAAACTGCCTACCATGCACTGTCCCCGATCCGGATCACGGACCAAGGTTAGAACCTCAAACACACCAGGGTGGTATTTCAAGGATGGCTCCACGCAAACTGGCGTCTGCGCTTCATAGCCTCCCACCTATCCTACACAAGTCTGTTCAAAGTCCAATGCAAAGCTACAGTAAAGGTTCACGGGGTCTTTCCGTCTAGCAGCGGGTAGATTGCATCTTCACAAACACTTCAACTTCGCTGAGTCTCAGGAGGAGACAGTGTGGCCATCGTTACGCCATTCGTGCGGGTCGGAACTTACCCGACAAGGAATTTCGCTACCTTAGGACCGTTATAGTTACGGCCGCCGTTTACTGGGGCTTCGATCCAGAGCTTGCACCCCTTCACTTAACCTTCCAGCACCGGGCAGGCGTCACACCGTATACGTCCACTTTCGTGTTGGCACAGTGCTGTGTTTTTAATAAACAGTCGCAGCCACCGATTCTCTGCGACCCCTTCGCGCTTCGTGAGCAAGTCACTACACGCTACAGGGGCATACCTTCTCCCGAAGTTACGGTATCAATTTGCCGAGTTCCTTCTCCTGAGTTCTCTCAAGCGCCTTAGAATTCTCATCCTGCCCACCTGTGTCGGTTTGCGGTACGGTTCTCGTATAGCTGAAGCTTAGTGGCTTTTCCTGGAAGCGTGGTATCAGTCACTTCAGGTCCGTAGACCCTCGTTATCACGTCTCGGCCTTAAGGAGAGGCGGATTTGCCTACCTCTCCAGCCTACCGGCTTGAACGACCTATTCCAACAGGCCGCTGACCTAACCTTCTCCGTCCCCACATCGCACTATACGAAAGTACGGGAATTTTAACCCGTTTCCCATCGACTACGCTTTTCAGCCTCGCCTTAGGGGCCGACTCACCCTACGCCGATGAACGTTGCGTAGGAAACCTTGGGCTTTCGGCGAGCGGGCTTTTCACCCGCTTTATCGCTACTCATGTCAGCATTCGCACTTCTGATACCTCCAGCAGCCTTTACAAGCCACCTTCACAGGCCTACAGAACGCTCCCCTACCATCTAGACGACACTGACGACGTCTAGATCCGCAGCTTCGGTTATCAGTTTGAGCCCCGTTACATCTTCCGCGCAGGACGACTCGACTAGTGAGCTATTACGCTTTCTTTAAATGATGGCTGCTTCTAAGCCAACATCCTAGCTGTCTAGGCCTTCCCACCTCGTTTACCACTTAACTGATCATTTGGGACCTTAGCTGGCGGTCTGGGTTGTTTCCCTCTTGACGATGGACGTTAGCACCCACCGTCTGTCTCCCATGCTCGCACTTTCCGGTATTCTTAGTTTGCCATGGTTTGGTAAGTCGCAATGACCCCCTAGCCATAACAGTGCTTTACCCCCGGAAGTGATACATGAGGCACTACCTAAATAGTTTTCGGGGAGAACCAGCTATCTCCGAGTTTGTTTAGCCTTTCACCCCTATCCACAGCTCATCCCCTAATTTTGCAACATTAGTGGGTTCGGACCTCCAGTGCGTGTTACCGCACCTTCATCCTGGCCATGGATAGATCACTCGGTTTCGGGTCTACGCCCAGCAACTGAATCGCCCTATTCGGACTCGGTTTCCCTACGCCTCCCCTATTCGGTTAAGCTTGCTACTGAACGTAAGTCGCTGACCCATTATACAAAAGGTACGCAGTCACCCCATTTTTCAAGGGCTCCCACTGTTTGTATGCATCCGGTTTCAGGATCTATTTCACTCCCCTCCCGGGGTTCTTTTCGCCTTTCCCTCACGGTACTGGTTCACTATCGGTCGATCACGAGTATTTAGCCTTGGAGGATGGTCCCCCCATCTTCAGACAGGATTTCGCGTGTCCCGCCCTACTTCTCGTACGCTTAGTACCAGTAAACTGTTTTCGGATACGGGGCTATCACCCACTATGGCGGCTCTTTCCAGGGCCTTCTCCTAACACTCTACTTATCACGTACTGGCTGTTCCGCATTCGCTCGCCACTACTAACGGAATCTCGGTTGATTTCTTTTCCTCCGGCTACTTAGATGTTTCAGTTCGCCGGGTTCGCTCCCTCTGCCCTATGTGTTCAGGCAGCGGTGACTCTTTCGAGCCGGGTTTCCCCATTCGGATATCGCGGGATCATAGCTCTATTGCCAGCTCCCCCGCGCTTTTCGCAGGCTTACACGTCCTTCATCGCCTGTGATCGCCAAGGCATCCACCAGATGCACTTAGTCGCTTGACCCTATCATTTCAGACACCTTACGATTTCTGAACTAATCGGTTGTGTTTGCGACGCGGCATGCTCCCCTTTTCAAAGAACACGCCGTTGATACAATCATCTACCCAAGTTGGCACTTCATCCGGCAAGGAATTAACCACGCCGTTTGTCGCGCCGCTTTGATTGATTTCGGCTTACAGTTTGTTAAAGATCGATGCGTTAATCACGCAAACGAAAGCTCACGCCAACCAGAATCCTCTGGCCATGCGCTTTCGTTTGCGGAATGATGGTGGAGGCAGACGGGATCGAACCGACGACCCCCTGCTTGCAAAGCAGGTGCTCTCCCAACTGAGCTATGCCCCCAACTAGAACTGGTGGGTCTGGTTGGACTCGAACCAACGACCCCCGCGTTATCAACACGGTGCTCTAACCAGCTGAGCTACAAACCCAGTTGCTACGCATCTTTAAGAACAACCGATAGGTTGTGAATTCCTGGCCTCAGCTATCTCTAGAAAGGAGGTGATCCAGCCGCAGGTTCCCCTACGGCTACCTTGTTACGACTTCACCCCAGTCATGAAGCATACCGTGGTAAGCGGCCTCCCGAAGGTTAGCCTACCCACTTCTGGTATCCCCCACTCCCATGGTGTGACGGGCGGTGTGTACAAGGCCCGGGAACGTATTCACCGCAGTATGCTGACCTGCGATTACTAGCGATTCCGACTTCATGCAGGCGAGTTGCAGCCTGCAATCCGGACTACGATCGGCTTTATGAGATTGGCTCCACCTCGCGGCTTGGCGACCCTCTGTACCGACCATTGTATGACGTGTGAAGCCCTAGCCATAAGGGCCATGAGGACTTGACGTCATCCCCACCTTCCTCCGGTTTGTCACCGGCAGTCTCGTTAAAGTGCCCAACTGAATGATGGCAATTAACGACAAGGGTTGCGCTCGTTGCGGGACTTAACCCAACATCTCACGACACGAGCTGACGACAGCCATGCAGCACCTGTGTCCCGGCTCCCTTGCGGGCACCCCCACCTTTCAGCAGGGTTCCGAGCATGTCAAGGCTAGGTAAGGTTCTTCGCGTTGCATCGAATTAATCCACATCATCCACCGCTTGTGCGGGCCCCCGTCAATTCCTTTGAGTTTTAACCTTGCGGCCGTACTCCCCAGGCGGTCGACTTCACGCGTTAGCTGCGTTACCAGGGATTTCAACCCCCAACAACTAGTCGACATCGTTTAGGGCGTGGACTACCAGGGTATCTAATCCTGTTTGCTCCCCACGCTTTCGTGCATGAGCGTCAGTGTCATCCCAGGGGGCTGCCTTCGCCATCGGTGTTCCTCCGCATCTCTACGCATTTCACTGCTACACGCGGAATTCCACCCCCCTCTGACGCACTCTAGCCGTGCAGTCTCCAATGCCGTTCCCAGGTTGAGCCCGGGGCTTTCACATCAGACTTACACAACCGCCTGCGCACGCTTTACGCCCAGTAATTCCGATTAACGCTTGCACCCTACGTATTACCGCGGCTGCTGGCACGTAGTTAGCCGGTGCTTATTCTTCAGGTACTGTCATCCCACACACGTATTAGGTGTGCGGATTTCCTCCCCGACAAAAGTCCTTTACAACCCGAAGGCCTTCTTCAGACACGCGGCATGGCTGGATCAGGCTTGCGCCCATTGTCCAAAATTCCCCACTGCTGCCTCCCGTAGGAGTCTGGGCCGTGTCTCAGTCCCAGTGTGGCGGATCATCCTCTCAGACCCGCTACTGATCGTCGCCTTGGTGGGCTCTTACCCCACCAACTAGCTAATCAGACGTCGGCCGCTCGAATAACGTGAGGCCGTTGCCGGTCCCCCACTTTCCCCCTCAGGGCGTATGCGGTATTAGCACTCCTTTCGAAGCGTTATCCCCCATTACTCGGTACGTTCCGACGCATTACTCACCCGTTCGCCACTCGTCAGCATCCCGAAGGACCTGCTACCGTTCGACTTGCATGTGTAAAGCATGCCGCCAGCGTTCAATCTGAGCCAGGATCAAACTCTTCAGTTCAAACCTAAGCTTATCGTACTTTCTGGTCCGCAAGGCTTGCGATCCGAAGATCGCTTGTCTTGCTGGTGCCAGTTTCTCGCCTCGGCCAGAAACTCACACCTATCGGTTGTTCATGTTCTTAAAGAGCGGCGCCGCTTTCGCTTCGTTGGTTGCGTCTGCAGCAGAGGAGGCGAACTATACCCAGCCCCGCCCGGGCCGTCAACACTCGGAAACGGAAAAACTTCATGTTTTTACAGGTTTTGAAAAGCACCTACAATAAATCGCTGTTTTAAAACGATTTAACCAAATAGGGTAATAAATCGGTCATCCCGACATCGCTCGGCCGAGTACTTTTCGACCGGTTCTTCCCGCCCCCGCCTGGCTCGCACATTGCTGCAGGAGACCAAACGCCCTCAACACGGTTGGCCGAGAGCTCGACGCTCAGCCAACCTTGGACCGACCTGCTATCTATACGCAAAAAGCTTACTGCCTTACGCTAGCGCCGACGTGATATCGAGGAGACATGATGCTGATCAATTGCGCCGCCTACCAGGAGGGCCAGAAACTGGCGGACATCCCGCAGGAGGCCATCAGCGACTACGTGCAACGCCCCGACTGTTTCGTCTGGGTTGCATTGAAAGACCCGGAGGCCGGCGAACTGGAGGAAATGCGGGAGGAGTTCGGCCTGCACGAGTTGGCGGTGGAGGACGCGCGCAACGGCCACCAGCGCCCGAAGATTGAGGAATACGGCGACATGCTGTTCGTTGTGATGCATCTATTGGAGATTGATGCCAACGAACAGATACGGATCGGCGAAATCGATGTCTTCGTCGGCGCCAACTACGTTCTGTCGCTCCGTAGCCGCAGCAATATCAGCTTCCTGAACGTGCGCGACCGCTGCGAACGCGAACCGCACCTGTTGAAGTTCGGTTCGGGCTTCGTGCTCTACGCGCTGATGGACGCGGTGGTCGACCGCTACTTCCCCGTCATCAACGCGCTCGAACAGGAGCTCGAGCAGATCGAGGACGGAATGTTCACCAAGGAGAGCTCGGCGCGAGAAAACATCGAGGCCTTGTACGCGCTCAAGCGCAAGCTGACCGTCGTCCAGCACAGCACGACGCCGCTCTTGGAGACCGTGCACAAGCTGTTCGGTGGACGAGTGCCGCAGGTCTGCGTCGGCATGCACGAGTACTACCGTGACATCTACGACCACCTCGAGCGAATCGTGAAACAGATCGAGGCGCTACGCGACGTGCTCAACACCGCGATCCAGGTGAACCTGTCGCTGATCTCGATCGACGATTCGGCGATCACCAAGAAATTCGCCGCCTACGGCGCCTTGTTCGCGATGCCGACGATGATCGCCGGCGTGTACGGGATGAACTTCGACGCGATGCCGGAGCTGAAATGGGCGTACGGTTACCCGCTGGCGCTGGCGTCGATGGTTGCGATGGATATATTGCTGTGGCGGCGCTTCCGCAAGGCGGGCTGGATCTAGACGGCGACATACCAAAACAGGCCGGCAGATGCCCGGCCTGTTTCTCTATATAAAGCTCGACTAGCTGCGGTAGTCGGCGTTGATGCGCACGTAGTCATACGAGAAGTCGCAGGTCCACACGGTGGCGCAGGCGCCGCCGCGGCCGAGCACGATGCGCACGGTGATTTCTTCCTGCTTCATCACGCGCTGGCCGTCTTCCTCTTTGTATTCCGGATTGCGGCCGCCGTCACGGGCGACCAGCACGTCGTCGAGGTACAGCTCGAGGCGGTCGACGTCGAGGTCGTTCACGCCGGCGTAGCCGATCGCCGCCAGGATACGGCCGAGGTTGGGGTCGGACGCGAAGAACGCGGTCTTCACCAGCGGCGACTTGGCGATCGCGTAGGCGACGGCCTTGCATTCGTCGCGCGAGCGGCCGCCCTCGACGGTGACGGTCATGAACTTGGTCGCGCCCTCGCCGTCGCGCGCCATCGCCTGCGCGAGTTCGACCGCGACCTCGGTCAGCGCCGCCTTGACCTGGGCGTAGGCGTCGTCGGCCTCGCTGATCAGCGGCAGTTCGCTCTTGCCGGTCGACACCAGCATGAAGCTGTCGTTGGTCGAGGTGTCGCCGTCGACGGTGACGCAGTTGAACGACACGTCGGCGACTTCCTTCACCAGCTGCTGCAACAGCGGGCGGGTGATCGCCGCGTCGGTGGCCAGGTAGCCGAGCATGGTCGCCATGTTCGGGTGGATCATGCCCGAGCCCTTGGCGATGCCGGTGATCGTCACCGTGTGGCCGTCGATGGAGATCCGGCGGCTGGAAGCCTTCGGCAGCGTGTCGGTGGTCATGATCGCCTCGGCCGCCTCGGCCCAGTCCGCCTCGCGACGCGTCGGCAGCGCGGCGACGATCTTGTCGACCGGCAGCGGCTCGAGGATCACGCCGGTCGAGAACGGCAGCACCTGCTCGATGGCGCAGCCGATCTCGTCGGCGACGGCCTGGCAGACGGCGAGCGCGCGCTGACGGCCGTCTTCGCCGGTGCCGGCGTTGGCGTTGCCGGTGTTGACCACCAGCGCGCGGATCTGCACGCCGGCGTCGAGGTGTTGCTTGCAGATCTGCACCGGCGCGGCGCAGAAGCGGTTCTGCGTGAACACGCCGGCGACGGTGTTGCCCTTGTCGAGACGGATCACCAGCACGTCCTTGCGGTTCGGCTTCTTGATGCCGCCTTCGGCGACGGCGAGCTCGACGCCGGCGACCGGGAACAGTTTGGCGGGGTCGATGGCGGGAAGGTTGACGGCCATGACGGGACTCCTGTCGTTGTTATCTTTAAGCAGCGTTCGATGGTAGCAGAATCAGCCGGCCGCTTCGCGCGCCTCGGCCAACAGTTCGAGCAGCGCCTCGCCGTAGCGCGCGAGCTTCAGTTCGCCGAGGCCGTAGATGCGCGACAGCGCCGCTTCGGAGCCGGGATTCTGCTCTACCAGTTCGCGCAGCGTGCGGTCGTTGAACACCGCGTAGGCCGGCACGTTGTGCGCGTCGGCGGTCTCCTTGCGCCAGCGGCGCAGCGCCTGCCACAGCCGCTCTTCGCGCTCGGTGCGCAGCCAGCGGTCGGCGGCGTGCACGGTCTTGGCGCGCGCGTCGTCGACCGGCGGGCGCAGGTAGAGCTTCTGTTCGCCCTTGAGGACGGGGCGGCACGCGTCGGTCAGAAGCAGGCGCTGGCCGCGGCTCATGTCGACTTCGAGCAGCTTTTTGCCGACCAGCTGGCGGATGAAGCCGCGCCACGCGCGCTTGTTGTAGTCGCGGCCGACACCGTAGGTCGATAGCTTGTCGTGACCGGTCTGGCGGACGAGCTCGGTGTCGCTGCCCATCAGGATGTCGACGATATGGCCGGCGGCGAAGCGCTGGCCGCTGCGGTAGACCGCCGACAGCAGCTTCTGCGCCGGCACGGTCGCGTCGAAGGTGATCGGCGGGCTGACGCAGTTGTCGCAGTGGCCGCACGGCTCGCGGCTCTCGCCGAAGAAGGCGAGGATGTGCTGGCGGCGGCAGGCGGCGGTCTCGCAGAAGCCGAGCATCGCGTCGAGCTTGGACAGCTCGACCTGTTTCTGGGCGACAGCCATCTCGCCGCCCTCGATCATTTGCGCCAGCTGCACCAGGTCGTTCAGGCCGTAGCACAGCCAGCTGGCCGCAGGCAGGCCGTCGCGGCCGGCGCGGCCGGACTCCTGGTAGAAGTTCTCCGGGCTCTTGGGCAGGTCGAGGTGGGCGACGAAGCGCACGTCGGGCTTGTCGATACCCATGCCGAAGGCGACGGTCGCGACCATCACGATGCCGTCCTCGCGCAGGAAGCGGCGCTGGTGGGTATCGCGGATCTCGTGCGACAGGCCGGCGTGGTAGGGCAAGGCGTTGATGCCCTGCTCGGCCAACCACTGCGCGGTGTCCTCGACCTTCTTGCGCGACAGGCAGTAGACGATGCCCGACGCGCCGGTGTATTCGCGCTTGATGAAGTCGAGCAGCTGCTTCTTAGCGTTGTGCTTTTCCACCACCTGGTAGAACAGGTTCGGGCGGTCGAAGCTGGACAGGAAGGTCTGGCCGTCCTCCAGCTTCAGATAGTGGAGAATGTCGGCGCGCGTCTGGTGGTCGGCGGTCGCAGTCAGCGCGATGCGCGGCACGTCGGGGAAGCGCTCGGCCAATAGCCCGAGCTGCTGGTATTCGGGACGGAAGTCGTGGCCCCAGTGGCTGACGCAGTGCGCCTCGTCGATCGCGAACAGCGAGATCCGCGGCAGGCTGTCGAGGAAGTCGAGCATGCGCGGCGTCAACAGGCGCTCGGGCGCGACGTACAGCAGCTTCAACACGCCGGCCTTCGCGTCTGACGCGATGCGGCGCGCCTCGTCGGGCGGCGTCGCCGAATTCAGGCAGGCGGCGGCGACGCCGAGCTCCTGCAGCGTGGAAACCTGGTCCTGCATCAGCGCGATCAGCGGCGAGACGACGATGGCGACGCCGTCGCGCATCAGCGCGGGTATCTGGAAGCATAGGCTCTTGCCGCCGCCGGTCGGCATCAGGACCAGCGCGTGACCGCCCCCGCCACCTGGGCGACGATGTCGGCCTGCTGCCCGCGGAAGGCCGGGTAGCCGAAAATCTGATTGAGAAGGGTGAGTGCGTCTTGCATGGGAAGGCTTCTGGGCAAGGGCGACATTGTACGCCAAGCGCGCGCGCCGCGTCGCCCGAGGTTGGCCGAGCCCGTGCGCTATGCGACACTGGCGCCAGTTTAAGGAGAACGTCCATGCTGTACCGTGTCCTGCTCTTGTCGGCGCTGACCGCCGCCCTCGCCGGCTGCGCCACCGGCCCCTCGTCCATGACCGGCGGCCGCCCGACGGTGAAGCCCGAAGCCAACGCCAACTGGCACAATCTCGGCGTATCGCCCAACGGCAACATCCTCAACGAGCTGGACGAACGCTCGATCCGGCGCCAGGGCAGCCTGGTCACCTTCCGCGACCGCAAGACCATCTTCAACCCGAAGAAGGAAAACTTCCTGTCGACGCCGCCGCACAAGTATTCGATCAACTCGTGGCAGATCGACTGCAGCGCGCGCACCTTCCGGCTGATGGCGGTCGCGCTGTTCGACGAAAACGGACGACAGACCGCCAGCTACACTTATAATGACGCACAGATAAAACCGATGCCGGTGGTGCAGAACTCGGCCAGTTTCCAGCAGATGCAGTTCGTCTGCGGCCATTCGGCGGTCTAAAACGCCCGCGCCCGTTTCGCGCGCGGGTCCGCTTCGAGCAAGGACGAAACGCGCGATGAAACGAGTGGTGTTCAACCAGAAAGGCGGGGTCGGCAAGTCGACCATCGCCGTCAACCTGGCGGCCGCGGCCGCCAAGGCCGGGCGCAAGGTGCTCGTGGTCGATCTCGACCCGCAGGGCAACGCCAGCCACTACCTGCTCGGCCACCCCCTCCAGGACGCCAACAACGGCGTCGCCGGCTTCTTCGCCGACCAGCTGACCATCAGCCTCTACCAGAAGTCGCCGCTCGATTTCGTCGTTCCGACGCCGTTCGAGCGGCTGTTCCTGATGCCCTCGCACCCCGAGCTCGACGAGCTGATGGGCAAGCTCGAGGCGCGCTACAAGATGTTCAAGCTCAAGGAAGCGCTCGACGCGCTCGCCGCCGACTTCGACGAAGTCTGGATCGACACGCCGCCGTCGCTGAACTTCTACACGAGGTCGGCGCTGATCGCCGCCGACCGCTGCCTGATTCCATTCGACTGCGACAGCTTCTCGCGCCACGCGCTCTACAAGCTGATCAACAACACCGGCGAAATCCGCGCCGATCACAACCCCAGGCTCGCGATCGAGGGCATCGTCGTCAACCAGTTCCAGCCGCGCGCGAGCCTGCCGGCGCAACTGGTCGCCGAGCTCGAGGACGAAGGCCTGCCGGTGCTGCCGGTCAGGCTGTCGAGCTCGGTGAAGATCCGCGAATCGCACCAGCTCTCCCGCCCGATGGTGTATCTCGACGCGCGCCACAAGTTGGCCGAGGAATACGCCGCGCTCTACCAACACCTGAACCCCGCCGCCTAAGGACCCCATGAACCGGCCCTCGTGGTGGATCGCGCTCGCGCTGCTGCTCTCGGCGGCGACGCTCGCCGGCGCCGGCTGGCAGCTGAGCGCCGCACGCGACGCCCGCCTCGTCGCCGGCCATCAACGGGAAGCCGAAGCCAGCCTGCAGGCCTTCGGCCGCGAACTGCAGGGCGTGCTCGACGAGGCCGACCGGCTCGCCAACCTGAGCGCCGTCGGCGACGCCGGTTCACAGACCGCCAACGCGCTGTTCGAACGCAACCCGCTGATCGCCGCCGTCGGCCGCGTCACGCGCCTGGGCGAAAAGGACCGCCCCGCCGCCGAGGCACGGCTCGGTACCGCGCTGCGCGTCTATCAACACGGCCGGCTCGGCGACGCGCCGGCCATGGCCGAATACTTCGTGCTCGACCGTTACCAGCCGGACGGCGCAGCGGCCTTGCCGCTGGGACTCGACGTCGGCAGCCTGCTGCCCTGGGGGCGCGCGCTGCTCGAGAGCCGGCAGAACTGGCGCGCCCGGCTGGTGCTCAGCCACCCGGGCGGCGTCGACAAGGCGCGCTGGGACGTCGTGCGCGCACTGCCCGGCACCGAACCGGCGTGGCTGGTCCTCAACGTCAACCTCGCCGCTCTGAACGAGCGCGCGCTGGCCGCCGAGCGCGGCGCGCCGCTGCGGCTGGTCGCCGAGAGCGGCAGCGAGCGGGTGACGAACTCCCAAGCCGGCCTCCCGCCGCAGCGCCTGCCGACGCTGGCGACGCAGCGCGTCACGCTCGGCGGACAGCAGCTGCGGCTGACCGCCTACCTCTTGCCCGGCGGCGAAACGGCCGCGTCAGGCGACGGCCGCTTCTTGCTCGCGACGCTCGCCGTCGGCCTGTCGGCGCTGGTCGCGCTCGTCGTCTGGCTCGCGCGGCGCGTCCGCCAGCGTCAGGACGAAGTCGACGATGAACGCCGCCAGAAGGCCGAACGCGAGTATGCGCTGCACCGCCAGCTCGCCGAGCGCCTCGCCGCCGAGCAATCGTTGGCCGAGAGCGAGGCGCGGCTGCGCGCCATCCTCGCCGCCAGCACTGACGCGATCCTGCTCATCGACGCGCGCGGCCGGCTGCGCAACGTCAACCCGGCCGCCGCCCGGCTCGTCGGTGAAGACGGCGACAGCCTCGCCGAGCTGCCGGTCGACGCGCTGATCGCCGCCTTCTACCAGCAGGCCGGCCACGGCGGCTTCGACGCGGTCGCAGGCAGCCTCGTCGGCCAGGCTTTCGAGACCGAGCTGATCCGCGTCGACAACCGGCGCGTCGCGGTCGAGATCTCGCTGAGCCGCGTGGTGCGCCCCGACGACAGCTTCTACGTCGCCGTCTGCCGCGACATCCGCGCGCGCAAGGCGCAGGAAGGCGAACTCGTCGCGCTGCAGCAACGGCTGGAGCGCGAGCTGAACCGACAGAACCAGCGGCTGGAGGCGCTGCTCGAGGCGAGCCCGCTGGCGATGGCCTTCGTCGTCGACGGCGCCTTCCGCGAGGTCAACCATGCCTTCCTCGAGCTGTTCGGCCACCCGGTGACCGCCGTCGTCGGCCAGAATCCGCGGCTCTTGTGCGAGAGCGAGGAAGACTGGACCCGCCTCGAGCGCACGCTGTCACAGACGCTGGCCGCCGGGCATACCTTCCAGACCGAGCTGCCGCTGTTGACGCTGCCCGACGGCCCGTGCTGGTGCCGGCTGTTCGTCAAGACGCTCGACGCGGTCTCGCCCGGCCACGGTGCGGTCTGGTTGCTGCAGGACATCTCGACGCAGAAGAGCACCGAGGCGACGCTGACCGCCGCGAAAGAGTTGGCCGAGGGCAGCAGCCGCGCCAAGACCGAATTCCTCGCCAATATGTCGCACGAGCTGAGGACGCCGATGCACGCCATCCTCGGCTTCGCCGAGATGGGAAGCAGCCGCAGCGGCCCCGGCGACAAACTCGGCCACTACTTCGACCGTATCCACGCCAGCGGCAGCCGGCTGCTCGCGCTGCTGAACGACCTGCTCGACCTCGCGAAAATGGAGGTCGGCCGCATGGAGTACCGGATCGCGCGGCACGACTTCGATGCGACGCTGCGCGACGCGTGCGACGAGATGGCGCCGCTGGCGGCCAAGCGCGGTTGCCGCATCGACTGCCGGGTCGAGCCGGCGCAACTTTCGGCCGAGTTCGACGACTTCCGCATCGGCCAGATCCTGCGCAACCTGTTGTCGAACGCGATCAAGGTCAGCCCGGCAGGCCAGGCCGTCTCGCTGAACGCCCGGCTGATGGACGGCAACGCGCGCGAGCTGATCGTCGTGACGGTCAGCGACGCCGGCCCCGGCATCCCGCCGGCCGAGTTCGACAGCGTGTTCGAAAAATTCACGCAAAGCAGCGGCACCCGGACCGGTGCGGGCGGCACCGGGCTGGGCCTCGCGATCTGCCGCGAGATCGTACACGCGCATCGCGGCGTGATCCGCGCCGGCAACGCACCGACCGGTGGCGCCGAGTTGCGCTTCACCCTGCCGCGCTGGCGTGCGACGGCAGGTGAAGAAGGGAGACAGCCATGAGCCATACCGTCCTCCTCGTCGACGACGAACCGTTCAACCTCGAACTGCTGGCCGAGCAGCTGGAAGACGCCGGCTACCGCACGGTGACCTCGGGCAGCGGCGAGGACGCGTGGCGCCGACTGAACGAAGACGGCGCGAGCTATTCGGCGGTGCTGCTCGACAAGATGATGCCGGGCCTCTGCGGCGTCGAGCTGTTGCGCCGCATCAAGGACACGCCGCGGCTCGAATGCCTGCCGGTCGTGCTACAGACCGCGGTCAGCAGCGCGGCCAGCGTGCAGGCGGGGCTCGCCGCCGGCGCCTTCTACTACCTGAGCAAGCCGTTCACGCGCGAGATGCTGCTGGCGGCAGTCGGCGCCGCGGTCGGCCACCGGGACCGGCTCGCGCACCTCAAGGCGCGGTCCGAACAGCAGGTCGACGCGCTGCAGCACCTGGCCGACGCGCGCTTCACCCTCAGGACGCACGACGAGGCGCAGCAGCTGGCCGCGCTCTTGGCTCACGCATGCCCGCAGCCAGGCCGCGTGGCAACCGGCTTGTTCGAACTGCTCGTCAACGCGATCGAGCATGGCAACCTCGAGCTGTCTTTCGAGGAAAAGGCGCGACGGCAGGACGAAGGAACGTGGGAGGCCGAACTCGAGAAAAGGTTGGCCGAGCCGGTACGGGGCGTGCGCCGCGTGACGCTGGCGTTCGAACGCCTCGCCGACCGCCTCCGCTTCACCGTCTCCGACGAGGGTCGGAGCTTCTGCTGGCAGGCGCGGCAGGGCGAAGGAGAGGCGTGCGGCCGTGGCCTGCTGATCGCCGAACGGCTCGCCTTCGACGCGCTCGAATACCGCGACAAGGGCAACTCGGTCGAGGCCACCGTCTTCCTTGCCGCCGACTGACGCCGACCGAACGCGCAAACAAGCTCGGCCAACCTTCGAAGGTTGGCCGAGCTTTTTACATGATGGGACAGCGGTCTACTGCGCCGCCGACGCGTCTGGCGGGGGCAGACCCTCGGTCTTCTCGGACTGTTCTGCCGACGGCGTCGAGACGGCGCCAGGCTTGGCTGGCTCGGATGCCGGCGTAACGGCGGGTGCCGCGGCCGGCGGCGCCGACTCGTTCATCAATTCGTCGAGGTCGATATCTTCCTTGTGCAACGGCGGCTCGGCGCCGGTCTCGCGCGCCCTGAGCTGCAGGTAGCCGTCGCGCACGAAGCTGTACGGGTCGAGCGCGGCCTCGTCGACCGTCTCCTCGAGCCCGAGGTAGCGCTCGCGCGTATTGACGCCATTGACGACGCTGGCCACGGTGGCCCGGGTATAGGTCCCGAAGGCATGACGGTAGGGCTCGGCCATGAAATAGGCGGCGGCGCCGATGCCGTCGCGCACCGTCGACGGCCCGACCACCGGCAGCACCAGATAGCTGCTGTTCTTCCAGCCCCAGCTGGCGAAGGTGTCGCCCAGCGTGTTCTTGTTGCTCTTGAGCCCGGCCGGCGTCGCGATGTCGAGCACGCCGAACAGGCCGAAGGTCGAGTTGATGCTGACGCGCATCACGTCGTTCAGCGTTTTTTCGCCTTCGGCGCGCAGCAGGTTGCTGACCGCGCTGTAGGCGTCGAGCCAGTTGTTGAAGAAGTTGCCGATCGCGGTGCGCACCGGCTGCGGCGTGACCGCCCGGTAGCCCTGCGCCACCGGTTTGACCACCGCCTTGTCCGCCACGTCGTTGAAACGGTAGATCACCCGGTTCATCGGCTCGAGCGGATCCTGCGGGTTGCTCGGCGCGCTGGCGCAGCCGGCCAGCAGCACGGCGCATAGCCCGGCGACGATCCAGGAAGGGCGCTGTCTCAAGATGCGTCTCTTTCTAGCAAGGCTTCCACGCCGTAAAGACGGGCGAGCGAGACCAGGCCGGCGGGCAGGTTGCAAAACGCCAGCGCCCTGCCCGCGTCGATCGAGGTGCGCCGCGCATCCAGCAGCAGTGCCAGCGCGGCCGAATCGGCGACCGACACCGCGGCGAGGTCGACTTCGCCGCCCTCGCGCGCCGCCCGGGCCAAAGGCAGGGTCAGCCCCGCGCACTCCTTCATTGTCAGCGGACCCGACAGCCGCCAGCGCCCTTCGTCGCTCGCGACCAGCATCACGCCCCCTTGGCGGCGAGCGCGGCGTTCTTGTCCTGCAGCGACTTGATCAGGCCGTCGACGCCGCCCTTGCGGATCTCGTCGTTGAACTGGTTGCGGTAGGTGGTGATCAGGCTCAGGCCTTCGACCGACACGTTGTACACCTTCCAGCCCTGCGGGCTCTTGTAGAAGGTGTAGTCGATCGCCACCGGCTTCCTGTCGCCGTTGCTCGGCAGCGTCACTTCCGATTTCACCGTCGTTTCGCGGCCGTCGGCGCTGGCGATCACGTTCGGCTTGATGTCGACCTGCGCGTTCTTGAAGCGGTTCATCGTGCTCGAGTACGAGCGCACCAAGAGCGTCTGGAACTGGCGGGTCAGCTCGGCCTGCTGGCCGGCGTCGGCCTGGCGCCAGCCCTGGCCGACCGCGTAGGCGGTCATGCGCTTGAAGTCGAAGTTGGACAGCACCAGCGCCTCGACCTGCGCGCGGACCTGGCGACCGTTCTTGCCGTCGTCCTTCTTCAACAGGTCGAGCACCTGGCGCGAGGTGTCGCGCACCAGCTCGACCGGGTTGTCGTTGGCGGCCAGCGCCGGCGCGGACAGGCCGGCCAAGAGGGCCAGCTTCAGGAACAGCGAGGTAAAGGTCTTTAACATGTTGTCCACCTTGAAAGAGCGAATCAGGGTTGTTGGGCGTCGGCCGGCTTGGCGTCGCCCTTCTCGGCAAAGTTCGTCATGAACTTGCCGATCAGTTGTTCGAGCACCACGGCCGACGACGTCAGCGTGATCTGGCCGCCGGCGGCGAGGTCGTCCGGGTCGCCGCCCTGGGTGAGGCCGACGTACTGCTCGCCCAAGAGGCCAGACGTCAGTATCTCGGCGCTGGCGTCGCGGCTGAAGCGGTATTGTTTGTCCAACTGTAAAGACACCCTGGCGCGGTAGCTCTTAGCGTCGAGCTGGATCGCCGCGACGCGGCCGACGACGACGCCGGCCGACTTTACCGGCGCCTTCACCTTGAGGCCGCCGATATTGTCGAACTCGGCGACGATCGGGTAGGTCTGTTCGGCCGAGACGGTCGTCAGGTTGGCGACCTTCAGCGACAGGAAGACCACGGCGGCGATGCCGATCGCGACGAAGACGCCGACCCACAAGTCGATGGTAGTTCTTTTCATTCTCTGATTCCTAGAACATAAAGGCGGTGAGCACGAAGTCGAGCGCGAGGATGACCAGCGCCGACGTCACCACGGTGCGCGTCGTCGCGCCGGACACGCCGGCCGCGGTCGGCGTCGCGTCGTAGCCCTCGAACACCGCGATCAGCGTCACCGCGACGCCGAACACCAGGCTCTTGATCAGCCCGTTGACCACGTCGTCGTAGAGGTCGACCGCGCTCTGCATCTGCGACCAGAACGTCCCCTCGTCGAGCCCGATCAGCACCACGCCGACCAGATAGCCGCCGAAGATGCCCATCACGTTGAAGATCGCCGCGAGCACCGGCATCGAGAGCACGCCTGCCCAGAAGCGCGGTGCGACGACGCGCGCGATCGGGTTGACCGCCATCACGCTCATCGCCTCGAGCTGCTCGGTCGCCTTCATCAGGCCGATCTCGGCGGTCATCGCGCTGCCGGCGCGGCTGGCAAACAACAGCGCGGCGAGCACCGGGCCGAGTTCGCGCAACAGCGACAGCGCGACCAAGGCACCGAGTGCGTCGGCCGAACCGAAGCGCGACAGCGTGTTGTAGCCCTGCAGGCCGAGCACCATGCCGACGAACAAGCCGGACACGACGATGATGATCAGCGACAGTACGCCGGCGAAATAGACCTCGCGGATCGTGAGCTGGAAGCGCACGAGGCTCTGGCCGGAAAAGCGCAGGATCGCCAAGAGGAAGCGCGCGGCGAAGCCGAGCCGCCATACCGCGTTGATCGACAAGTGGCCGAGGTGACGCACCGGCGCCAGCAGCGTCTCAAGCATGGCGCACCTCCAGTCCCAGGTCGGCCTCGAGCGAGCTCGCCGCCGGATAAGCGAAGTGCACCGGGCCTTCGGGCGCGCCGTCTATGAACTGGCGCAACCAAGGCGAGTCGGACGCGCGGACCTCATCCGGCGTGCCCTCGGCGATGATCCTGCCCTGCGCGACGAAGAACACGTAGTCGACGATCTCGAGCGACTTCGTCACGTCGTGCGTGACCATCACCGCGGTGGTGTCGAGCGCGTCGTTGAGTTTCTTGATCAGGTGAGCGATCACGCCGAGCGAGATCGGGTCGAGGCCGGTGAACGGCTCGTCGTACAGCATCAGCCGCGGGTCGAGCGCGATCGCGCGCGCCAGCGCGACGCGGCGTGCCATGCCGCCAGACAGCTCGGACGGCATCAGCTTCTCGGCGCCTCTCAGACCGACCGCGTTCAACTTCAGCGTGACGAGGTCGTCGATCAGCCGCGGCGGCAGGTCGGTGTGTTCGCGCAGCGGGAAAGCGACGTTGTCGCCGACCGACAGGTCGGTGAACAAGGCGCCGAACTGGAACAGAAAGCCCATGCGGCGGCGGTGTTCGTACAGTTCGGCGTGGCTCATGGTCGAAAGGTCGCGGCCGTCGACGCGCACCTGGCCTTTTTGCGGGCGCACCTGGCCGGCGATCAGCCTGAGCATCGTCGTCTTGCCGCTGCCGCTGCCGCCCATGATGGCCACCAGCTGGCCGCGGGCGATCTGGAAGGAAAGGTCTTTCAGGATGGGGCGATCGTTGTAGGCGAAGCTCACATCCCGGAATTCGATGAAGGGTTCGGTCACGTTTATCGTGTGGGAATCGGCACAAAGACCGGAAAATGCTGTGATTTTACCGTTTTTGACCCCGTCGCGCCAAGCGGACCCGCCCTCCCATATGACAAAAGGCTCGGCCAAGCCCTGAAAGGGGCTGGCCGAGCCTTTGAAGCGGGCGATTCGCGCCGGCTTAGATGCCGCGCAACAGCTCGTTGATGCTGGTCTTGGCGCGGGTCTTGGCGTCGACTTTCTTGACGATCACCGCGCAGTACAGGCTGTACTTGCCGTCGGCGGATGGCAGGTTGCCCGACACCACGACCGAGCCGGCCGGGATGCGGCCGTAGCTAACTTCGCCGGTTTCGCGGTCGTAGATCTTGGTCGACTGGCCGATGTAGACGCCCATCGAGATCACCGAGCCTTCTTCGACGATCACGCCTTCTACGACTTCCGAACGCGCGCCGATGAAGCAGTTGTCTTCGATGATGGTCGGGTTGGCCTGCAGCGGCTCGAGCACGCCGCCGATGCCGACGCCGCCGGACAGGTGCACGTTCTTGCCGATCTGCGCGCAGGAGCCGACGGTCGCCCAGGTGTCGACCATGGTGCCTTCGTCGACGTAGGCGCCGATGTTCACGTAGGACGGCATCAGCACGGTGTTCTTGGCGACGAAGGCGCCCTTGCGCGCGACGGCGCCCGGCACCACGCGAAAGCCCGCTTCCTTGAACTGCGCTTCGTTCCAGTCGTGGAACTTGGTGTCGACCTTGTCGAAGTAGCGGCTCACGCCGTCGTCCAGCAGGCCGTTGTCGCGGATGCGGAACGACAGCAGCACGGCCTTCTTCACCCACTGGTGGGTGGTCCACGCACCGTCGACCTTCTCGGCGACGCGCAGGCGGCCGGCGTCGAGCTCGGCGATGACCTGGCCGATGGCGGCCTTCAGTTCGGGGCTGACGGTGGCCGGGGTGATGTCGGCGCGTTGCTCGAACGCCTCTTCGATCAGGGCTTGGATCGGATGCATTTTGTTGAGTCCTTTGGCGAAGTGGTGATCGGTAATGGTCATAATTATAGGTTTGCTTGACGGTTAGCGAGCGGCGTAGCGGGCGATGCGCTGCGCGGCCTCGACGCACTCCTCGAGCGGCGCGACGAGCGCGATGCGGATGAAGCCTTCGCCCGGGTTGACGCCGTGCGCTTCGCGCGCGAGGAAGCGGCCGGGCAGCACGGTCACGTGTTCTCGTTCGAACAGGCCGCGCGCGAACGCCGCGTCGTCGTCGCCCGGGACGCGCGCCCACAGGTAGAAGCCGGCGTCGGGTGCAGCGAAGTCTAGCACGCTCGCCAGGATCGGCATCACCGCGGCGAACTTCGCCGCGTAGAGCGCGCGGTTCTCGAGCACGTGCGCCTCGTCGTCCCACGCGGCGACGCTCGCCGACTGGAACAACGGGCTCATCGCGCAGCCGTGGTAGGTGCGGTAGCGCAGGAATTGCGCGAGGATCTTCGCGTCGCCGGCGACGAAGCCCGAGCGCATGCCCGGCACGTTAGAGCGCTTCGACAGGCTGGTGAACATCACCAGGCGCTCGAAGCCGCGGCCGAGCTTCACGGCGGCTTCCAGACCGCCTAGCGGCGGCGTGGCGAAGTAAATCTCCGAGTAGCACTCGTCCGACGCGATGGTGAAGCCGTAGCGGTCGGACAAGTCGAACAGCGTCTTCCAGTCTTCCAGCGACATCACCGCGCCGGTCGGGTTGCCCGGGCTGCAGACGAAGACTAATTGAGTGCGACGCCAGACGGCCTCGGGCACGCTAGACCAGTCGGGCTGGAAGCGGCCTTCGGGCAGCGTGTTCACGTAGTACGGTTCGGCGCCGGCGAGCAAGGCCGCGCCCTCGTAGATCTGGTAGAACGGGTTCGGCGAGATCACGACCGGCGTTTCAATGCCCGACGAGTCGACCAGCGCCTGCGCGAATGCGAACAGCGCCTCGCGCGAGCCGTTAACCGGCAGCACCTCGGTCGCCGGGTCTGCCGTTACGCCGTAGCGGCGCTGCAGCCACGCGGCGCACGCGGCGCGCAGCGCGTCGCTGCCCTGCGTCGCCGGGTAGCCGGACAGGCCGTGCAGCGACGACGCGATCGCGTCTTTCACGCAGCAGGGCGCCGGGTGCTTGGGCTCGCCGATCGACAGGTTGACATGCGCGAGCGCGGCGTTAGGCGTCGCGCCGGCCATCAGCTGGCGCAGGCGCTGGAAGGGGTACGGTTGCAGCTCGTCCAGATGGGGATTCACGGTTGGCCTCCGGCCTGACGGCCAAAAACGCCCATCTTAAGAAATTGCGACGCCTTCTGACAAACTTGATCGGGTCCGGCGCTGCCGCGCGGGCGCGTCGGAGGCTTCCGGTACAATGGCATTCATCCTAATCTTTCCGCCCGTCCTTCCTATGCCCACCCCGTCACAGATCCGTTTCGCCGCGCTGGGCGTGCTGTCGGTCGCCCTCGTCTGGGGGCTGATGTGGTACCCGTTCCGCTTCCTCGCCGACGCCGGCGTCTCGCCGCAGCTGTCGTCCTTCCTCGTCTACAGCCTCGTCACCGTGATGGGCGTGGCGCTGTTCTGGCGCGTGTTCCACGAGCACTGGCGGCTGACAACGCAACTGGCGATCCTGCTCGTCGCCTTCGGCTGGACCAATTTCGGCTACACGAAAGCGATGACCGACGGCGAGGTGATGCGCGCGCTGCTGCTGTTCTACGCGTCGCCGCTGTGGGGAGCGCTGTTCTCGTGGCTGGTGCTGAAGGAGAAACTGACGCGTATCGGCTGGGGCGTGGTCGCGGTGTCGCTCGCCGGCTGCGTCGCGATCCTGTGGCAGCCCGGCGGCACCGGCGGGCCGTGGCTGTCCGAACCCTACGAGTGGATGGCGCTGACCGCCGGCATGGCGTTCGCGTTCGGCCAGGTGGTCAGCCGCCACGCGCGCGCGCTGCCGCCGCCGGTGAAGTCGTCGGCGATCTGGATCGGCACCGCGGCGCTCGGCTTCGCGCTGTCGGCTGCCAACGGCGAATTGTCGCGCATCGCGGCCATCGACGTCTGGCAGTGGGGGGTGCTGGGCTCGCTCGCGGTGTCGCTGATCTGCACCAGCGTCGTGTCGCAGGCCAGCCTCGCGGTGCTGCCGGCCAACCAGGTGATCACGCTGATGCTGACCGAACTGGTGTTCGCCGCGGTGTCGGCGTATTTAATGGCGGGCGAGACGATGACGGCGAACGAGTGGCTAGGCGGCGTGCTGATCGTCGGCGCGAGCCTGTTCTCGGGAAAGATGACGAGCAAGCCCGCGCCGATCGAGGCCGCGCCGCCGGCCGACATCGCACCTTGCTGCGGCCAGATCGGAGAAGCCGAACCCGCCGAGCCCGCCGCGACCGAACCGCCGCCGGTGATCCGCCGCCGCAATATCGAGGGCGAGGCGACGCGGCCGCGCGGGCTGCGCCGGCGCTGAGCCTTATCCGCAGCCGCAAGAAACAGCTCGGCCAACCTTCGAAGGGTTGGCCGAGCTGTTTCAGTAATGCGGCGGGATCTCGTGCTGCGTCGCGCCGGGCGAGCCCGGTTCCTGGTTCTGCAGCATCTGGTACAAGAGCCGCATCTGTTCCTGCAGCAGCGACAGCTCCTGCTGCTGGCGCGCGACCGTCTGGTTGAGCGCGTCGAGCAGTTCGTCCTGAAAGGCGAGCCTGACCTCGAGCTCGTCGATGCGCGATTCCATGTTCCGACTCCGTGAAAACGATGCGCGGATTCTACGCTGCCGCGCCGGCTACGGCACCGTCGCCGTACGCTCAGGCCGGCTTCTTCGGCGCGTAAAGGTCGAATCGCGTGCTCTTGCCCGGCAATTCGCCGGTGCGCAACACGCCCGAAAGCGGCGCGCCCAGACGCGGGCGCTTCACCACGACGCGCTTCTTCGCGACCGCTATAGCGGCGGTCAGCAGCTTGTCGGCGTCGAGGTCGTCGCCGATCACGCTCTGGAACGCCTTCATGTCCTTCTTCGCGGCGGCGCTCTTGCCGGTGTCGGGGAACATCGGGTCGAGGTACACGACGTCCGGACGGTCGGCCTCGGCCAACGTCGCCAGCCACACGGCGGCGTCGGCGTGCACCAGCGTCATGCGCGCGGCGATCGGTGCGGTGGCAGCGTCCGAATACGCTCGCAGCAGCGCGTCGTCGACCAGCGCGGCGGCGACCGGCGAGCGCTCGATCAGCGTCACCGTGCAGCCGAGGCTCGCCAGCACGAAGGCGTCGCGGCCGAGGCCGGCGGTCGCGTCGACCACGGTAGGCATAGCCCCGCCCTTGAGCCCGACCGCCTTGGCGACCGGCTGGCCGCGCCCGCCGCCGAACTCGCGCCGGTGGCGCGCCGCGCCTTCTACGAAGTCGGCGACCACCGCGCCGTGCCCCTCGGCGGCGGCCAGCTCGAGCCGCGTGGCGGACAAGGCCAGCCAGTAGCCGGTATCGGGCGGCGTCGCGACGAGTTCGAGGCCGTAGCGGCGGGCGAGCTCGGCGGCGCGCTCAAGGGTTTCGGGTAGCGGGGCGTACAGGGGAAAGGGCATCGGGCACTCCATCGTTCAGCCGGCACGATACGGGATGCGTCGGGGCCGGGCAACGGCCGGCAGCGTCGCGACGAGGGGGGAGCGACCCGGCACGGCTGGCAGAGTTCCATGCCATATACATAAAATGACTGATGCGCATCCTGCCCTCTCACCTCGCGGCGCTGATCGCCGGCCTGGTCGCCGTCGCCTTTCTTCAAGCGCTGCCCAACTGGCAACTCGTGCTGACGCTCGCCGTCGGCGCGGGCACCGTGGCGATGGCGTGGCCGCGCCGGCGCGCTCTTTTGATCGGCGCCGCAGCGCTCTTTATCGGCGTCGCGTGGGCGGGTTTCCGCGCCGAACAAAGGTTGGCCGAGCGCCTGCCGGCGTCGCTCGAAGGCGTGCCGGTCACGGTAGAAGGCACGGTGCGCGGCTTCGCACAACCGCGTGAATGGGGCAGCCGCCTGGTGCTCGACGTCGACGAAAGCGACGCGCCGTTGCCGCAGCGGCTGATGCTGTCCGATTTCCGGGAACAGGACTGGCCTCCCGGCAGCCGCTGGCGGCTCAAGGTACGGCTGAAGGCCGCGCACGGCACGCTGAACGGCGCCGGCTTCGACGCCGAGGCGTGGCTGTGGTCGGAGGGCCTGCTCGCGACCGGATCGGTCGCCAAGGGCCGGCAGCGGCTGGCCGACGCCGGCGATTTTCTGGCGCGCGTCGACAAGGCGCGCGACGCGCTGTGGCAGCGGATCCGCACGACGCTCGGCGACACGCCGGCCGCCGCGTTGATCGGCGCGCTGACCGTCGGCCAGCAGCAGGCGATCGCTCCTGAACAATGGCGGCAGTTTTCCGCGACCGGCCTCACCCACCTCGTCTCCATCTCCGGCCTGCACATCACGCTCCTGGCGGCGCTCGTCGGCGCGATCGCCTACCGCCTCGCCTGCGTCCGGCCCAGCCCGCGCCGCCCGCCGCGCATCGTCGCGGCGGTGGCGGGCCTCGTCGCCGCGACGATTTACGCGCTGCTCGCCGGCTGGTCGGTGCCGACGCAGCGCAGCCTCTACATGCTCGCCGTGTTCGCGCTCGCGCTTCTCACGCGGCGCCACGTGTCGGCGCTGTCGGCGTGGCTTTTGGCGCTCGCGGCGGTGCTCGTGATCGACCCGTTTTCGGCGCTCGCGCCGGGACTGTGGCTGTCTTTCGGCCTCGTCGGCGTATTGTTCGCGCGCGGCGCCGGTCGGCGCGCGCCACTGCCGCGCGTCAAGGGCTTCGCAGACGCGCAGGGGGCGGCGACGCTGGCGTCGATCGCGCCGCTGGCGGTCTTCTTCGGTACGCTGCCGTGGGTGTCTCCGCTCGCCAACGCGGTCGCGATTCCGCTGGTTTCCGCATTGCTGACGCCGTTGGCGCTCGCCGCCCTCGCGCTGCCGTTCGGCTGGCCGCTGGAAATAGCAGGAGGGTTGGCCGAGCTTTTTCTGGCCGGCGTCGCAGCCATCGCCAGGCTGCCGACGCTGTCGCTCGCGGCGACGCCATGGCCGCTGTGGCTGCTCGCGCTCGCCGGCACGCTGTGGGTCTTGGCGCCGCGCGCGGTGCCGGGACGGCTGTTCGGCCTCGCCTGCCTCGCGCCGCTCTTGCTGTACCGCCCTGCCCCGCCGGCAGAAGGCGCTTTTCGCGCGCGGCTGATCGACGTCGGCCAGGGCCTGTCGCTGTTGATCGAAACGCACCGCCACACGCTGCTCTACGACACCGGGCCGGGCGACGCCGAACGCGGCCTGCTGCCGGCCTTGTCCGGCCAAGGCGTCTATAAGCTGGACGCGCTGGTGCTGTCTCACCACGACGCCGACCACGACGGCGCGGCCGCGTCGCTGCTGGCGCGCGTGTCCGCAGACCGGCTGTACGCCGGCCAGCCCGAAACCTTGGCCGGGCTCCCGTTGCCCGCACGGTACTGCCGCGACGGCGTCGCATGGGACTGGGACGGCGTGCGTTTTGCCTTTCTCACGCAGCCGACGCCCGACTCCGCCGAAGACAACGCGAAGAGCTGCGTGCTGCGCGTCTCGGCCGGATCGGCGAGCCTGCTCGTCGCCGGCGACCTGCCGGCCGCGGGCGAGGCTGCGCTGGCAGACCGTTACGGCGGCGCGCTCAAAAGCACGGTACTGATCGCGCCGCACCACGGCAGCAAGACCTCGACGAGCGCCGCCTTTCTCGACGCGGTCGCGCCGCGCTGGGCGTGGATCGGCGCCGGCTATCGCAACCGCTACCGCCACCCGCATCCTACGGTGCTGGCAAGGTTGGCCGAGCACGGAATACGGGTCGCGCGCAGCGACCGCGACGGCGGTATCGAATGGAACAGCGGGCAGCCCGACACGCTCGTCTGCGAAGCGAATCGGCAGAAACACTACTGGCGCCTTACGCGCGAGGGCTCGGCCGACCTTGAGGCCGCGCGCCCCTGAAGAAGGCCATGCCGCTCGCTCAAACAGGACAGGCTTTTCTGGCTAACACCTTCTTGAATGAGCAGCCTAAAAAAAAGGCCGCTCCGAAGAGCGGCCTTTTTGACCCAGCCAGCGAACGGTCAACCCGCCCGGGCGGTATCGCCCTGCCAGCCGCCGCCGAGCGACTTGTACAGCGACAGCACCGCGCGCAGCCGCGTCAGCCGCGCATCGACCAGCGCCAGCTCGGCCTGGAAGGCGCCGCGCTCGGCGTCGAGCACCTCGAGGTAGTTCGAGTAGCCGTTGTCGTAGCGCAGCCGCGCCAGGCGCAGCGTTTCGCGCAGCGCGCGCGCCTGCTGTTCCTGCGCGGCCTCGGCGCTCTGGCTGGTGCCCTGCGCCTGCAAGGCGTCGAGCGTCTCGCTGAACGCGGCCTGCACCGACTTCTGGTAGCCGGCGAGCGCCTGGCGCTGGCGCGCGCTCGCCGCGTCGACGCGGGCGGCGGTCGCGCCGAAGTCGAAGATCGGCATCGCCAGGTTGGCGACGAAGGCCCAGGTGCGCGTAGGCCCGGTGAACAGGCTCGCGAGCGCGAGGCTCTCCGAGCCGGTCGCCGCGGTCAGCTTGATCGACGGGAAGTAGGCGGCGCGCGCCTGGCCGATGCGCGCGTTGGCGGCAATCAGCTGCGCCTCGGCGGCGGCGAGGTCGGGACGGCGCTCGAGCAGTTCGGACGGCAGGCCGGACGGCACCGCCGGCGCGATCGCCTGTGCCTCGAGGGGCTTGCCGCGTGCAGGCGCGCTCATCAGCGCGCGCGGGCTCTTGCCGACCAGCACCGACAGCGCGCGCTCGGTCTGGCCGACCGCCTGCTCAAGCGTCGGCACTGCGGCGCGCGACGCGGCCGACTCGGCCTCGGCCTGGCGCACGTCGAGCGCCGAGATCACGCCGCCCTTGAAGCGGCGGTTCTGCAGCTTCAGCGTTTCGTCGCGGGTCTTCAGCGTGTCGCGCGCGATCGACAGCTGGGCGTCGAAGGCGCGCAGCTGGAAGTAGGTGTCGGCCACCTGCGACGCGATCGACAGCCGCGCCGCCGCCTGGCTGTAGCGGCTGGCGGCGAAGTCGGCGCGCGCCGCCTCATTGCCGCGGCGCAGGCCGCCCCACAGGTCGGCCTCCCACGACAGGACCGCGTTGACGCTGCGCACGTCGCCGACCAGCGGCACGCCCGGCGACGTCGTCTCGGCCGACTTGCGGGCACGGGTGTAGCCGGCGTTGGCGTCCAGCCGCGGCAACAGCGCGGCGCGCGCCTGGCCGGACAGCGCGGCCGACTCGTCGACGCGGGCGGCGGCGGCGGCGAGGTCCTGGTTGTGCGCCATCGCCTCGTCGATCAGCCGCGACAGTTCGGCATCGCCGAAGCGGTCCCACCAGCGCGCGTCGAGCGCGGCGGTCTCGGCGGCGCTCGGACCGATCGCCGGGGCGCTGGCCCAGCTGTCGGGCAGCTCGAGGGCCGGACGCTGGTAGTCCGGGCCGACCGCGCAGGCGGTCAGCGCGACCGCCACCGCGACCGGCAGCAAGCGTTTAATCATGTTGCACTCCTTCTTCGGCGGCGCGGGCCGGCGCCTTCAGGCGCTCGCTGCCCGACCACTTCATGATCAACAGGAAGAACAGCGGGATCAGGAAGGTGGCGATGAAGGTCGCCGCCAGCATGCCGCCTATCACCCCGGTGCCGATCGAATGACGACTCGCCGCGCCGGCGCCGGTGGAAATCGCCAGCGGCACGCAGCCAAACACGAAGGCGAGCGAGGTCATCACGATCGGACGGAAACGCAGCTTGGCCGCCTCGACCGCCGCGTCGGCGAGCGCGAGCCCCTCCTCCATCTTCAGCACCGCGAATTCGACGATCAGGATTGCGTTCTTGGCCGCCAGGCCGATCAGCGTCACCAGCGCGACCTGGAAGTAGACGTCGTTGGCGAGCCCCCTGAGCCAGTTGGCCGCGAGCGCGCCGAACACCGCGAACGGCACCGCCATCAGCACCGCGACCGGCAGCGTCCAGCGCTCGTACTGCGCGGCGAGGATCAGGAACACCATGATCATGCCGAAAACGAACACGATCGCCGAAGAACCCGAGGTCGACTGCTCCTGGAAGGCCGAGCCGCTCCACGCGAGACCGTAGTCGTCGGGCAGCACGTCCTTGGCCACGGCCTCCATCGCGGCGAGCGCCTCGCCCGAGCTGTAGCCCGGCGCCGGTCCGCCGACGAGCTTGGCCGCCGGGAACACGTTGAAGCGCTCGAGCGTTTCCGGGCCGGTGCTCTGGGTGATCGTCACCAGCGAAGACAGCGGGATCATCTCGCCGTTCTGCGAACGCACGTAGATGAAGCGGATGTCGTCGGCCTTGGCGCGGAAGTCGCCGTCGGCCTGAATCTGGACGCGGAAGATGCGACCGAACTTGTTGAAGTCGTTCACGTACAGCGCGCCGAAGGTGCCCTGCAGCGTGTCGAACACATCGTTCACCGGCACGCCGAGCGCCTTCGCCTTCTCCCTGTCGAGCGCGACGAAGAGCTGCGGCACGTTGGGGCTGAAGGTGGTCTGCACGCCGGCCAATTCCGGACGCTTGGCCGCCGCGGCGACGAGCTTCTGCGTCATCTCGCCGAGCGCGTGCACGTCGCCGCCGCCGCGGCTCTGCAGGTAGCCCTCGAAGCCGCCGGTGTTCGACATCCCCGAGATCGGCGGCGGATTGAACGCGAGCACGATCGCGTCCTTGATGCGCGCGCCCATGCCGAACACCTGGCCGGCGATAGCCTGCGCGCTCTCGTCGGCCGACGTGCGCTCGTCCCAGGGCTTCAGGATGACGAAGGTCGCGCCGGCGTTGGTCTTGTTCGCGCCCGAAAGGATGTCGAAGCCGGCGAAGCTCATCACGTCCTGGACCGCCTTGTTCTTGAGCAACATCGCGTCGAGCTGGTCCATCGCGGCCTCGGTGCGCTTGATCGACGAAGCGTCGGGCAGGATGGTCGCGCTGACGATATAGCCCTGGTCCTCGTCGGGAGCGAGGCTGGACGGGATCATCCTGAACAGCCCGACGCACACGACGATCAGCCCGGCGAACAAGAGGCCGCCGAGCGCGGCGCGCTTGATGAAGAAGCGCACGCCGTCCGTGTAGCGGCCGGTCGCCCAGTCGAAGAAGGCGTTGAACTTGTCGAACAGGTGGTGCTGATGCTGGTGGCCGGGCTTGAGGATCAGCGCGCACAGCGCCGGCGTCAGCGTCAGCGCGACGAGGCCCGAGATGCTGACCGACACCGCGATCGTGATCGCGAACTGCTTGTACATCTGGCCGGCGATCCCGCCGAGGAAGGCGACCGGGATGAACACCGAGCACAGCACGAGCACGATCGCGACCACCGGCCCGCTCACCTCCTGCATCGCCTGCATCGTCGCGTCGAACGGCGACTTGCCCTCCTTCATCATGATCCGCTCGACGTTCTCGAGCACGACGATGGCGTCGTCGACGACGATACCGATAGACAGCACCATGCCGAACAGCGTCAGCGTGTTGATCGAGAAGCCGAGCAGATACATGCCGGCGAAGGTGCCGACGATGGACACCGGCACGGCGAGCGACGGGATCAGCGTCGCGCGCCAGTTCTGCAGGAACAGGTAGACGACGAGGAACACCAGTGCCATCGCCTCGGCCAGCGTCTTGATCACCTCCTTGATCGATACCTCGACGAAGCGCGTCGTGTTGTACGGGATGTCGTACGACAGCCCCTGCGGGAAGCTCTTAGACAGCCGCGCCATCGTGTCCTCGACCGCCTTCGCGGTGTCGAGCTGGTTGGCGCCCGGCGCGAGATAGATACCGATCGGGATGGTCGGCCGGCCGTTATGCTTGCCGTTGAAGGTGTAGCTGAGCGCGCCCAGTTCGACGCGCGCGACGTCCTTCACGCGCACGGTCGAGCCGTCCGGGTTCGAGCGCACGATGATGTTCTCGAACTCCTCGGGATCGGTCATCCTTCCCTTGGTCGTCACCGTGTAGGTGAACTCCTGCGTCTGGCTGAGCGGTTCGGCGCCGAGCTTGCCCGCGGCAAACTGCGAGTTCTGCTCGCGGATCGCGCCGGCGACGTCGCCCGGAGTGAGTTTCAATTGCGCGAGCTTGTCCGGACGCAGCCAGACGCGCATCGAATAGTCCTGGCCGGCGAAGTTGACCACCTCGCCGACGCCCGGCGTGCGCGCCAGCTCGTCGATCACGTTGAGCGTCGCGTAGTTGCTGATGAACAGCGTGTCGTAGCTCTTGTCGGGTGAGTACAGCGAGATCACCTGCAGGAAAGACGTCGAACGCTTCTTGACCGTCACGCCCTGGCGGCGCACCTCCTCGGGCAGCTTGGCGAGCGCGGACTGCACGCGGTTGTTGACGTTGATCGTCGCCTGGTCGGCGTCGGTGCCGACCTTGAAGGTGACCGACAGCGTCAGCGTGCCGTTGCTCGAACTCGACGACTGGATGTACAGCATGTCGTCGACGCCGTTGATCGCCTGCTCGAGCGGCGCGGCGACGGTGTCGGCGATCACCTCGGCCGACGCGCCCGGATAGTTGGCGGTGACCGAGACGTTCGGCGGGACGATCTGCGGGTACTGTTCGATCGGCAGCGCGCGGATGGCCGCGAGGCCGGCGAGCATGATGACGATCGACAACACCGAAGCGAAGATCGGCCGCCTGATGAAGAAAGCGGAAAACATGGGGGCTCCTTCGCGGCTTAGCCGTTGGCCTTGGCCGGCGCGCTCGCCTCGGCCGCTTCGGGTTTAAGCGCTTCCGGTTTCACTGGGGCACCCGGGCGCAGCTTGATGATGTTGTCGATCACGACCCTCTCACCGGGCTTGAGCCCGGTCTCGACCAGCACCTGGTCGCCCACTTCGGCGCCGAGCGTGACCGGTCGCGGCGCGACGGTGTTCTTCGCGTCTACCACCCAGACCATCTTGCCCTGCTGCGAGGTCAGCACCGCGCGCTGCGGGATCAGGATGGCGTTGACGCGTTTGGCGCCGTTCAGGAACACGCGCACGAACTGGCCGGGCAGGAGCTCGCCGTCCGGGTTCGCGAACTCGGCGCGCGCACGGATGGTGCCGGTCGACGGGTCGATCAGGTTGTCGGTGAAGTTGAGGCGGCCCGACTTGGCGTAGCTCGAACCGTCGGACAGCTTGACCGACACCTCGAAGCGCCTGTCCTCGGGAAGCTTCAACTTGCCGGACTGCTCGTCACGGCGGAATGCCAGCAGATCGTTGTCCGAGAACGAGAAGTTGACGTACATCGGGTCGATCTGCGAGATCTTGGTCAGCGAACCGTCGCCGGTGCTCACCAGGCTGCCCTCGGAACGCACTTCCTTGCTGGTCATGCCCGAGATCGGCGCGGTGACGCGGGTGTAGCCGAGGTTGATCTGCGCTTCCTTGACGCGGGCCTGCGCGGCGGCGACCGAAGCCTGCGCCGACTGGTAGGCGGCCGCCGCATCGTCGCGGTCCTTCTGGCTGACCGCGTTTTCCTTGAACAGCGGCAGGATGCGGTCGTAATCCTGGCGGGTGCGCGCCCGCTGCGCCTCCTCGACCTTGAGCGCGCCCTGTGCCTGATCGAGCGCGGCCTGGAACTGTGCCGGGTCGATCTGGAACAACAGATCCCCCTGCTTGACCGACTTGCCCTCGGTGTAAGCCCGCTTCAACAGGATGCCGCCGACGCGCGCGCGCACCTCCACCTCACGCGAGCCGGCCGTCTGGCCGACAAACTCGAACGGCACCGGCACGTCTTTGGCCACGGTGCTCACCACGCCGACCGGCATCGGCGGCGGGTTGCCCTTGCCGATTGCATCGCCTCCCTTGCCGCAGGCAGCAAGAGCCAGGCCGACAGCCACGACAGCGGCCAGCCGGCCACCCGATTTCACTAACTTGAACGCTTCGCCTTGCACGACCCGCTCTCCTAATTTACTTGATTGGAATACTTCATTTGACTACAAATGCGACGCGAGTCCCATACGGCTCGTCATAAATCACCGCGCCATTTTACATACATTCACGAACGTATGTAAAATTGACTAAAGATGTGTGAAGCGGACAACACAAGCTCGACCCGGCTCGCTACACTTCGCCCCCGTTTGCCAGATCATTCGAGACCGCCATGGCTCGCCGCACCCGAGAAGAAGCCGAACAGACCCGCAGCCTGCTCTTGGACACCGCCGAAGCGGTGTTCTGGGAAAAAGGCGTCAGCCGCACCTCGCTCGCCGACATCGCGCACGCCGCCGGCCTCACGCGCGGCGCGATCTACTGGCACTTCCAGAACAAGGCCGACCTGTTCAACGCCATGTGCGAACGGATCGAGGCGCCGTTCTTCGCGCTGTTCGACGCGCTCGAGGCCGAAGCCGCCGTCGACCCGGCGCGCGCGCTGTGGCGGCACAGCCGGCGCGTGCTCGAAACCATCTCGGGCGACGCGCAGATCTCGCGCGTGATCGGCATCGTCAACCTCAAGTGCGAATTCGTCGACGAGCTGGACGCGATCGAGGTCGAGAACGTGCGCTGGATGGAGCGCTGCCATGGCCATCTGACGCGCGCTTTCGAGGCTGCAGAGCGCGCCGGCCAACTCTCCGCCGGCGTCGAGCCCTGCCGCGCCGCGGCCGGCCTGCAGGCCTTCATCAAGGGCATCGTGCTGATCTGGCTGGTCACGCCGCACAACCTGCCCTTGCCCGGCTGCGGCATCGCCTGTCTAAGCCCTTATTTTCAAGGGGTTTTCCAGGATGCCTGCTGGCTAGCCGAAGATGACGGCGACGCCGACAGCGCGCTATAATTGCCGCTTTTTCCCGCCTCCCCTTTCCGATGACCTCTGCCATCGACATCGTCGGCGTTTCCAAGCACTACGGCCCGCTGACCGCGCTCGACGACGTGAGCTTCTCGGTCATGCCCGGCGAGTTCTTCGCGCTCTTGGGGCCGAACGGCGCCGGCAAGACCACGCTGATCTCGGCCATGGCCGGCCTGTCGCGCCAGGATTCGGGCGCTATCCGCATCATGGGCCACGATACGGTGCGCGACTTCCGTGACGCGCGGATGACGCTCGGCGTCGTGCCGCAGGAACTGGTGTTCGACCCTTTCTTCACCGTCCGCGAGACGCTGATCTTCCAGTCCGGCTACTTCGGCCTCAAGAACAACGGCGCCTGGGTCGACGAATTGCTGTTCAAGCTCGGTCTGACCGAGAAGGCCAACGCGAACATGCGCGCGCTGTCGGGCGGCATGAAACGCCGCGTGATGGTCGCGCAGGCCTTGGTGCACCGTCCGCCGGTTATCGTGCTCGACGAGCCGACCGCCGGCGTCGACGTCGAACTGCGCCAGAGCCTGTGGGACTTCATCCAGGAACTGAACCGCGCCGGCCACACCATCGTGCTGACGACGCACTACCTGGAAGAAGCCGAGACGCTGTGCAACCGCATCGCGATGCTCAAGCGCGGCCGCCTCATCGCACTCGAACCGAAGGAAAAGCTGCTGTCGCAAAGCGGCGCGCGCGAGATCGCGTTGAAGCTGTCCGGTCCGTTGCCCACGGCACTCGAATCGCTGAAGACACGCGAGGAAGACGGCCGCCAGATCCTGAGGTTGGCCGAGCTCTCGACGCTCGAAGGCGTGCTCGCCACGGTCCGCGAGGCGGGTCTCGAGATCCGCGAACTGGCTATCGTCGAGGTCGACCTCGAACAGGTGTTCGTCGCCATGATGCGCGGAGGGCGGATGGCATGATCAACACCACCGGTTTTTACACGCTGTTCAAGAAGGAGCTGTTGCGCTTCTGGAAGGTCGCGTTCCAGACCGTCGCCGCGCCGGTGCTGACCGCGCTGCTCTACCAGCTGATCTTCTCGCACGTGCTCTCTAACCACGTCGAGGCCTACCCGGGCGTCAGCTACGCGGCCTTCCTGATTCCGGGCCTGGCGATGATGTCGATGGCGCAGAACGCGTTCGCCAACGGCTCGTCGAGCCTGATCCAGTCGAAGGTGACCGGCAATATCGTGTTCATCCTGTTGCCGCCGTTGACCGGCTTCGAATTCACCGCCGCCTATCTGCTCGCCGCGGTCTGCCGCGGCTTGCTCGTCGGCGCCGGCGTGCTCGTCGTCACCGCGGCGTTTGGGCTACCGTGGCCCGCGCACCCGCTGTGGGCCTTCGCCTTCGGCGCGCTCGGCTGCGGCGTGCTCGGCGCGCTCGGCATCATCGCCGGCATCTGGGCCGAGAAGTTCGACCAGCTGGCGGCGTTCCAGAACTTCATCATCATGCCGCTGACCTTTTTGTCGGGCGTGTTCTACTCGATCTCCAGCCTGCCGCCGCTGTGGCGCGCGGTATCGCACGTGAACCCTGTTTTTTACATGATCGACGGTTTCCGCTTCGGCTTCTTCGGCCAGGCCGACGTCAGCCCGTGGCTGTCGTTCGCCGTGGTCGGCGTCAGCTTCCTCGTCCTGTCGGGCATCGCCTTGCGCCTGATCGACCGCGGCTACAAACTCAGACACTAAGAAAAAATCTTCCACTTTTCCCCTAGGACCCTCCCATGGTGACCCCCGAACTCGTCAAGCAATACATCGAGGCTGGCCTCGTCTGTACCTATCTGACCGTCGACGGCGACGGCGCGCATTTCGACGCGGTGATCGTCAGCCCCTTGTTCTCGGGCAAGCGCCTGATCGAGCGCCACCGCCTCGTCAACCAGGCGCTGTCCGGCCGCCTCGGCGATGAAATCCACGCGCTGTCGATGAAAACCCTGAGCCCGGAAGAATGGGCCGAGCAGCAAGGCTGACCCCAACATGGACAAACTGCTGATCCGCGGCAGCGGCCCGCTCAACGGCGAGATCCGCGTCTCCGGCGCGAAGAACGCCGCGCTGCCCATCCTGTGCGCGGCGCTGTTGACCGCCGACACGATGCGCTTCACCAACGTACCGATGCTGCGCGACGTGTCGACGACGCAGAAGCTGGTCGCCGGCATGGGCGCGGCCGTGTCGTGCGACGGCGTGAGCGTGGTCGAGATCAACGCCGGCGGCATCGACAACCTCGTCGCGCCGTATGAGCTGGTCAAGACGATGCGCGCGTCGATCCTGGTGCTGGGTCCGACGCTCGCACGCTTCGGCGAGGCGACCGTGTCCCTGCCCGGCGGCTGCGCGATCGGCAGCCGTCCGGTCGACATCCACATCAAGGGCCTGGTCGCGATGGGCGCCGAGGTCGAGATCGAGCACGGCTACGTGAAGGCGCGCGGCAAGTTGCGCGGCGCGCGCGTGGTGATGGAAATGGTGTCGGTCGGCGCGACCGAGAACCTGTTGATGGCGGCAACCTTGGCCGAGGGCACGACCGTGCTCGAGAACGCCGCGCGCGAGCCCGAGGTGACCGACCTCGCGCATTGCCTCGTCAAGATGGGCGCAAAGATTTCCGGCATCGGCAGCGACCGCCTGGTGATCGAAGGCGTGGAAAGACTGCACGGCTGCGAGCACGCGATCATGCCCGACCGCATCGAGGCCGGCACCTTCCTCGTCGCCGCCGCCGCGACGCAGGGCCACGTCGTGCTGCGCAACGCCGATTCGAAGAGCATGGACGCCATCCTCGACAAGCTGGCCGAGGCCGGTGCCGTCGTCGAGGCCGGCGACACCTGGATCTCGCTCGACATGAAACGCCGCGCCAAGGCCGTCAACCTGCGCACGCTGCCCTACCCGGCCTTCCCGACCGACATGCAGGCGCAGTTCATGACGCTGAACGCGATCGCCGAAGGCACCGGCGTCGTCACCGAGACCATCTTCGAGAATCGCTTCATGCACGTGCCCGAGCTGAACCGCATGGGCGCGCGCATCGAGGTCGAAGGCAACACCGCGATCTGCCACGGCGTCGCACGACTGTCGGGCGCCAGCGTGATGGCGACCGACCTCAGGGCGTCGGCCAGCTTGGTGATCGCCGGCCTGGTCGCCGACGGCGACACCATCGTCGACCGCATCTACCACCTCGACCGCGGCTACGAGCACATCGAGAAGAAGCTCGGCGCGGTCGGCGCGCATATCGAACGCATCGGCTGACCCTGCTGCATGGCAACAAAGAAACGGCCCGTCACGGGCCGTTTTGCTTTTTCATGCCGCATGCTTGCCGGATGGGCGACGTAGTGTTAAATAAAATTGACACTTTGTCGTGTCGGATGCCGCGAGCACCGACCCGGACCCGCCCACCCCTAGGAAACCATGATGCTTGCCACGCTTCGCAGCAAGATCCTTTTCGGCAGCGGTTTGCTGATCCTTGCCGGCTTCGCCGCTTTAATTTTTCTTAACACCCGTTCCAGTTTGGCCGACGCCGAGGACGCCGCGCTGAAGAACGCGCGCGCGCTCGCCCAGAACCAGGCGAACGCGGTGCAACTGACGCTGGCGCAGGCCTACTACAGCACCGAGAGCCTCGCCGCCGCCGCGCTCGCCGCGCGAACCGGCTCGGCCAAGCCGCGCGCGCTGATCTCGGCGACCGCCGAGCGGCTCGTGCCGACCAACCCTGACGCGGTCGGCTACTTCGTGCTGTGGGACAAGAACGCGCTCGACGGCCGCGACGCCGAGTTCGCCGGCAAGCCGGACAACGACAAGGAAGGCCGCGCCGGCGTCTACTGGTACCGCAAGGACGGCAAGACCGACGTGCTGTGGGGCGTCGAAGGGGGTGACCGCTACGACTACTACACCCGGCCCAAGGCGCTGCGACGCGCGGTGCTGATCGAACCCTACGTCGAGGCGGATATCAAGGTCCTGATGACGACGGTCGCCTTCCCGCTGATGGTGAACGGCAAGCCGGTAGGCGTCGCCGGCTGTGACCTGTCGCTCGCGCAGCTGCAGAAGATGGCCGAGCGGGTCAAGCCTTACGGCAGCGGCTACCTGACGCTGTATTCGGGCGCCGGCATGGTGCTCGCCGGCCGCGACGCGGCAGAGATCGGCAAACCCGATAAAGAACTGTCCGCCGAACAGAAGGCGTCGATCGCCTCGGGAAAAACGCTCGAATACGACGACGATAGCGGTTTCCGCCACTTCCTCGTGCCGGTAGGCGTCGGCGCGGCGGGCGAGCGCTGGGCGGTGCGGCTGTCGATTCCGATGGACGCGGTGTTGGCCGAGGTCAAACGGGGGGCGCTCGCATCGCTGGCGGTCAGCGTCGCCATCGCCGCCGCGATCCTGATCGCGATGGGGCTCACGCTCAGCCAGCTGCTCAAGCCGCTGGACCGGCTCAGGCGCGCGATGGCGCAGTTGGCCGAGGGCAGCGGCGACCTAACGCGCACGCTGCCGGCCGACGGCCGCGACGAAATCGCCGAGGCGGCGACCGCGTTCAACCGCTTCATCGCGAGCCTTGGCGACATGATGCGCGAGGTGCAGGGCAACGCCGGCGGCGTGCTCGACGCGAGCCGCAGTCTCAGCGCGCAGGTCAGCCAGATCCGCGCCAGCTCGAGCCAGCAGGCGGCGGCGGCCAACGCGACCGCGGCGACGATAGAAGAGCTGTCGGTCAGCGTGTCGCACATCGCAGGCTCCGCGCGCGAGACGCAGCATCAGGCGGAAAACGCCGGTGCGACCGCCGGCGCGGTCAGCCTCGAGGTAGAGGGCACCGCCGACGGCATCGCGCGCGTCGCCGGCAGCATCCGCAGCCTGGCGTCCGTGCTCGACGGTCTGAAGACGCGCTCGGGCGAGATCAGCGGCATCGTCGACACGATCCGCGACATCGCCGACCAGACCAACCTGTTGGCGCTGAACGCGGCGATCGAGGCGGCGCGCGCCGGCGAGACCGGCCGCGGTTTCGCCGTCGTCGCCGACGAGGTGCGCAAGTTGGCCGAGCGCACCGCGCGCGCGACGCTGGAGATCGGCGGCATGATCAGCGCGATCCAGACCGAGACCGGCGCGGCCAGCGGCGAGATGGGCCGCGCGCTCGCCGAGGTCGAAGAAGGCGTCGAGCGCGCCGGCCGCGCCGCCGCTTCTATCGTCCATATCCGCGACAACACGCGGCTGTCGGTCGAGCGCACCGCCGACATCGCCAGCGCGATCACCGAGCAGTCCGGCGCGAGCCAGGACATCGCGCGCCACATCGAAGAGATCCACCAGCAGATCGAGGAGACCGACCACGCGCTGCAGGCGGCGAGCGACGACACTGCGCGCCTGTTCGAGCTGGCCGACACGCTCGACGCCCTGATCGGCCGCTTCAAGCTCTGAGCGATCCGAGGCTTCAACGTAAAAGGCTCGGCCAACGTTGGCCGAGCCTTTGTCTTTCCGGCGCGCTGTGCTAACGCGTCGCGGCGCCCTTGCTGCCGTACATCTTGCGGTCGGCGGCGGCGAGCAATTCGTCGATCAACAGGCCGTCTTCCGGGTAGTAGGCGACGCCGACGCTGACGCCGACCACCACCTCGCGGCCGTCGACGCCGATCGGCCGCTCGACCGCCGCCCCGATCCGCGACACGAGCGCGTCGACCTCGTCCTTCACGCCGACGCCTTCGAGCAGCACGACGAACTCGTCGCCGCCGAGACGCGCGACCGTGTCGTGCGCGCGCAGCGTGCCGGTCAGGCGGCGCGCCAGCTCTTTCAGCACCTCGTCGCCGGCGGCGTGGCCGTAGGTGTCGTTCACCGGCTTGAAGCGGTTCAGGTCGAGAAACAGCACCGCGAGGCGCCGGCCGGTCCTCGCCTGGATCGAGATCGCGTGCTGCAGCCGGTCGTAGAACAGGTGACGGTTGGCCAGCCCGGTCAGCGTGTCGTAGTTGGCCAGGTGGAACAGCCGCGCCTCGCGCGCGCGGCGCCGCTCGTGGCCGCGCACCGCGCTGGAGAGGCCGAGCCCCAGCAGCACCAAGAGCGCGAGCGACAGCAGCGCCATCAACGCCCACTCGAAAGCGCCTAACTGCGACCAGCCGAGCTGCCAGCTGACGCGCAGCAAGAAAGGCTGGCTGTCGCTGCCGATCTGGCGCGTCTCTTCCAGCCTCGGGAACAGCGCGGCTTCGAGCGGGCTGCGCGCGGCGCGCGCCTTGTCGAAGAACTGGCCGGCGCGGTCGCTCTCGCCGTAGCGCTTGTGCCACATCTTCACGCGCATGCCGTCGGGCAGGTCGGCCAGTTGAGGCGCGAACACCTCGCTGTTGACGACCATCGCGACGAAACGGCGCGGCGCGGCGGCCGATGCGTCGTGACGGTCGCGCGCGTCGAGCCTTTCCTCGGCCGGACGCACCAAGAGATAGCCCATCTGCCCCTCGATCAGCGGGTAGGGGCGCGACGCGACCGCGTGGCCGGCTTTAGCCGACGCGAGCAGGGTACGCTTCTGGAAGTCGGCGTAGCCGATATCGAGCCCGATCACGCGCGCGCCGCCGAGCGTCAGCGGTTCGACGAACAGTACCGCAAAATATTCGTCGCGTGCCGGCAGGGGGGTGACGACGCGCCGCTCCTGGTAGTCGAAGCCGAACAGGCCGAAGTCCGGCCCGTAGCGCTCGGCGAGCTGGCGTTCGACGACGGCGCGTTCGGCGTGCGCGACGCGTTCGACACGCTCCATCGCGACGATCTGCGGGTAGCGGCGCATCATCTGGCGCGTGAACAGCCGCTCCTCGCCGCCCGAGGCCGCGCCGTCTACCAGCGTGTACGCGGCGTAGGCGTCGAGCACCGCTTCGTTGGCGAGCACCTTCTGGCCGACCAGGTCGGCGATCTGCTGCGTCTGGCGGCCGAACACCTGTTCGGCGTACAGCACGGCGCGGCTGACGAAGGCCACGCCTATCAGCACCGTCATCGCCAGCCACAACAGGCAGCCGAGCAGCAGCAGGGTTCGCAAACGCATTATCATGAAGGGTCCGGTGACGGGTTCTGTTCCACTCTAGACCAAGGTCACGTCAAACCTGGTCGATGCCATTTTCCCGCTTTTTCGACTTGCCAATGCCATGTTTTCTGCACCCGGCGAAGATTGCGCGCTGATAGACAGCCACTGCCACCTCGACGCGCCCGAGCTCGACGCGATCCGCGACGCCGCGGTCGCCGAAGCGCGCGCCGCCGGCGTCGGCCGCATCGTGGTGCCGGCGGTCGCCGTGTCCAATTTCGACAGCACGCTGGCGATGCGCGAGCGCTATGGCTGCCCGATCGCCTTCGGCCTGCACCCGATCTACGTCGACACGCATCTGGACGACCACCTCGGCCAACTCGACGCCGCGATCGTCGCGCATAAACCGGTCGCTGTCGGCGAGATCGGGCTCGACTTCTACCTGCCCGAGCTCGACGCCAAACGGCAAGAAACCCTGTTCGTCGAACAGCTGAAACTCGCGCGCCGCCACGACCTGCCGGTCATCCTGCACGTGCGGCGCAGCCAGGACCGCGTGCTCAAATACCTGCGCGAACAGAAGGTCGAGTCCGGTATCGCGCACGCTTTCAACGGCAGCGAGCAGCAGGCCGGCGCCTTCCTGCGCCAGGGGTTCAGGCTCGGCTTCGGCGGCGCGATGACGTACTCGGGCTCCCGACGCATCCGCACGCTCGCCGCGACGCTGCCCCTGTCGGCGATCGTGCTCGAGACCGACTCTCCCGACATCCGCCCGCAATGGGCGCAGGGCTGGCCGAACCGCCCGGCCAACGTCGCCGCCTTCGCCGCAGAACTGGCCGCCTTGCGCGGCATTCCTTTCTGCGAGGTCGCGCGCGCGACCACCGCGAACACGCTGGCGGCACTCGGCATGCCAAGTAGATAGCCGCATTTTCCACACAGATGTCATCACTTTGTGATAGCTTGCGCGCGCGGGCAATATTAACGCGCCGGTAATACTCGATGTCGAGATATTTGCTTAAAGAAGATATAAAGCCGCGCGGCCCGCCCCCTTCCAAACCATCACAGAGACATCACCATGCGCAATCTGTCGATCGCCTCGCGCATCGTCGCGGGCTTCGTCCTGCTGCTCGCCATCCTGGCGGCGTCGGGTCTCGTCAACCACCTGCAACTGCAACGCATCGAGACCAAGGTCGAGGAAGTCGTAGAACGCGACCTCGCCTTCTACCGCGACGTCCAAGAGGCACGCTACCACGTCGGCAACCTGCGTCGTTTCGAGAAGGACGCGTTGATCAACATCGGCGACGCCGAAAAACGCGCCGACTACTTCCGCCGCTGGCAGCAGACCGTCGCCAAGTCGCGCGACAGCCTCGCCGCCGCGGCGAACCACCCGATCGACGACGACAGCAGCGCGCGCGTCAAGGAGCTCGACGCGCTGGTCGGCGCCTACGAACAGGGCTTTGCCGGCGTTTACCGCCGCATCGAGGCGGGCGAACTGGCCGACACCACCTCGGCCAACCAGGCGCTGTCCGCGCACAAGGACAGCGTGCGCAGCATGGAGGCGAAACTGTCCGAGCTGGGCGAGGCGGCAAGCCAGGCGGTCGGCAAGCTCCATGGACAGATCGACGCGACCACCGCGTCGGCGCGCGAATTGCAGCTGCTGCTGGTCGGCCTCGCGGTGCTCGTCGGCGGCGCGTTCGCCGCGCTGATCGTCGCGTCGATCCGGAAGCCGCTGCAAGAGATCACCGCGGCGAGCGAGAACTTGGCCGAGACGCGCGACCTGGACGCCGCGCTGCCCGACTTCGGCCGCAACGAGATCGGCCGGCTGGCAGCCGCGTACGCGTCGCTGATCGCGACCATGCGCGAGCTGATCCGCGAATCGCACCAGCACGCCGACCGGCTGGTCGACGGCGCCGAGCAGCTATCTGGCATCAGCCGCCGCGTGTCGGCCGACTCGGCGCGCCAGACCGAGGCGACGCAGGCGAGCGCCGCCGCGGTCGAGGAGATGACGGTCAGCCTGCAAGTGATGGCGCAAGGCGCCGCCGGCGTCGAGGAGCAGGCGCGCGCGGCGAGCGACGAGGCGAACGAAGGCGGAAGGTTGGCCGAGCGTACCGCCGAGGAGATCCGCCAGATCGCCTCGGGCATCGCCGACGCGAGCGCGCTGATCGAGCGGCTGAACCAGCGTTCGGGCGAGATCGGCAATATCGTCCAGGTGATCCGCGACATCGCCGAGCAGACCAATCTGTTGGCGCTGAACGCGGCGATCGAGGCGGCGCGCGCCGGCGAGACCGGACGCGGCTTCGCCGTCGTCGCCGACGAGGTGCGCAAGCTGGCCGAGCGCACCAGCCGGGCCACCGGCGAGATCTCGTCGCGCATTTCCGCGGTGCAGGGCGATACGCACGCCGCGGTCGACAGCATGCAGGCGGCCGGCAAGCGCATCGAGGCCGGCGTCGCCGGCGCGGGCCGGCTCGCCGCGTCGCTGACGACGATCCACGCGCTGTGCGCGCAGTCGCTCGACAAGGCGGCCGAGATGGCGCGCGCGGTGCAGGAACAGGGCCAGGCGAGCCAGGACATCGCGCAGAACGTCGAGCGCATCTCGCACATGAACGACAACACGCACCAGGCGGTCGAGACCGCGAACGAACTCGCCGGCGGGCTGACCGCGCTGTCCGGCGAGCTGAGCGCCGGCCTGAACCGCTTCAAGGTCTGAACCGGCGCAGGCGCAAACGAAAACCCCCGACAGCACTGCCGGGGGTTTTTTGATCTCAAGGTTGGCCGAGTCCTCGAAAGGTTCGGCCAACTTGGATAGCTATGTTGCTACCGTGCCGCCCGGGCGCGCACGATGCGCTCGTTCCTCACCCACAGCACCACGCAGGCGAAAAATAGCGTCGTCAGCACGATCTCCGCCCAGGCGAGGCGCTGCGACAGGCCGCTGTCGCTCCAGCCGCGCATCACGCCCTCGGCGAAGAAGGCGAGGATGAACATGCTCGACCACTGATACGTATAGACGCGGCCCTTGAGAATGCCCATCAGCGGCAACAGCAGCACCACCGCCTTCAGCGCGAGGAAGGAGCCGCCGGGGCGGAGCGGCGCGAGCACCAGCTCCCAGGCGAGCGACAATAGGATCAGCGCGACCAGGCTGGCGATCGCGCCGTAATGAAACAGCGAACGGAGGGTCATGCGGTCTTTTCTGTGGCGGGTCGGTTGATGAAGGCCGACATGATGATCCCGAACTCGTACAAGAGCCACAGCGGCAGCGCGAGCATCACCTGCGAAAACACGTCGGGCGGCGTGACGATCGCCGCGATCACGAAAGCGCCGACGATCACGTAGGAGCGTGCGGCGCGCAGCTGTTCGAGGCTGACCACGCCCATGCGGTTGAGCACGATCACGATCACCGGCACCTCGAAGGTCACGCCGAACGCGACGAACATGCCCAGAACGAAGGACAGGTATTTGTCGATGTCGGTCGCCATCGCGACGCCCTCAGGCGTCACCGCCGACAGGAAGCCGAACACGACCGGGAAGACCAGGAAGTAGGCGAAAGCCATGCCGACGACGAACAGGATCAGGCTCGACAGCAGCAAGGGCAGCACCAGCCGCTTTTCGTGCGTGTAGAGGCCGGGCGCGACGAAGGCCCAGATCTGGTACAGCGTGTTCGGCAGCGAGACCAGGAAGGCGACCAGCATCGTCACCTTCACCGGCACGAAGAACGGCGCGGTGACGTCGGTCGCGATCATATGGGTGCCGGCCGGCAAGGCGTCGAGCAGCGGCTTGGCGAGCAGGTGGTAGATGTCGCCCGACCAGTGGAACAGCGCGACGAACACGATGAGGAGGCCGACGATGGCGCGCACCAGTCGCGTCCTGAGTTCGATCAGGTGGACAAGCAGGGGTTGTTCGTTCATGCGCGGGGGGTCTCGGCGGGCTTGTCGTTCGCCGTGAAGAGGTCGAGCTGGTTCTCGTCGACGTCGGGACGGTCAAGACCGGCGTGTGGCGCCGGCGCGTCGGGCGCGGCGGCGAACAGCACCTGGGCGGCCTCCGCCTCGGCTTCGGCGACGGCGAGGTTGGGTTCGGTGGCGATCCCGGTCTCGTACGACGAGCGCGCGTCCGGCTGCATCGCGACATCGGCGAGCGACTTCACTTCGGCGGACGCGTCAGCAATCTCCCGCTCGGCCTCGGCGCCCGCCTGGCGGACCTCGTTCACCTCGGATTCGATGCGCTGCTGGAACACGGTCGCGGCGTCCTGCAGTTCGGTCTTGAGGCCGATGAGGCCGGCAGCCGCGGTCTCGCGATGGATGTCGGACTTCACGCTGGACACGAAACGCTGCAGGCGGCCGACCAGCGCGCCGACGGTACGCGCGACCGCCGGCAGCTTCTCGGGGCCGAGCACGACCAGCGCCACCACCCCGATCAACAGCAGTTCGCCGAAACTGATTTCGAACACGTCGTCGCCGTCTTATTTCTTGTCGGACTCGGCGTCGATGACACGCGGGTCGGCGCTGCGCTCGGCCGGCTTCTCGTCTTCATTCTTCATGCCGTCCTTGAAGCCCTTGACCGCACCACCCAGATCCTGGCCGATATTGCGCAGTTTCTTGGTGCCGAAGATCAGCACCACGACCAACAACACGATCAGCCAATGCGTAATGCTGAGGCCACCCATGGTTCATTCCTTTCTGTACGACGGCTCGCATGGCGAGCCGTCATGGTTTCTGTCGTTTTGACCGCTTATCGCGCGCGAAGTGCGTGACGGCCTTGCCCATCAGGGCCTGTTGCCGATCACGTGCAGGTGCAGGTGGAACACCTCCTGCCCGCCGGCGGCGCCGGTGTGGATGCGCGTCTGGAAGCCGTGGCCGATGCCCTGCTCGCGCGCGAGCTTAGGCGCCAGCAACAACAGCTTGCCGAGCATCGCCTCGTGCTCGGTGCCGCACTCGGCCAGCGACGCGACATGCAGCTTCGGGATGACCAACAGGTGTACCTCAGCCTTCGGACGGATGTCGTGGAAGGCGACGAACTCGTCGTCCTCGTACACCTTGTTCGACGGGATCTGGCCCGCCGCGATCTTGCAGAACAGGCAGTCGCTCATCGTCGTCTCCTTCAGTCTTGCGGCCGCGCGTTTTTTTCGTCGATGCCGGAAGTGCCTTCGCGGCGCTTGAGCTCGGCCAACACGTCTTCGGCACGCAGGCCGTGCCAGGTCAACAGCACCATGCTGTGGAACCACAGGTCGGCGACTTCGCGCACCACGTGCAGCTTGTCGCCGTCCTTCGACGCCATCAGCGTCTCGGCGGCCTCTTCGATCACCTTCTTGAGGATCGCGTCCTGGCCCTTGTGAAACAGCGAAGCCACGTAGGAACTTTGCGGGGCCGCTTCGCGGCGGGCTTCGAGCGTGTCGCCCAGGGTCTTGAGCACGTCGGCGTCCATTTCGGTCCTTTTCGCGGAGCCCGTCTTCCTTCGAAGAAAGCGGGACGAGCGCCGTATTGTATGTCAGCAAAATTACCGGCAAGTAACAGCGTGCAATCGACCGGTAAAATCGGTGCTCAGTGCTGGTGGCCGTGCGCGTAGATCGCGTCGGGGTCCTTGAGCACCGCGTCGGTAATCACCCAGCCGCCGTTCTCGAAGCGGCGGTAGAAGCAGCTCTCGCGGCCGGTATGGCAGGCGATGCCGCCGGCCTGCTCGATCTGCATCACGATCACGTCGCCATCGCAGTCGAGACGCAACTCCTTGACCGTCTGCAGGTGGCCGGACTCCTCGCCCTTCTTCCACAGCCGCTCGCGCGAACGGCTCCAGTAGTGCGCGATGCCGGTGTCGGCGGTCAGTTGCAGGCTCTCGCGGTTCATCCACGCGACCATCAGCACTCGCTGGGTTTGCGCGTCCTGCGCGATCGCGGTGACGAGGCCCTTGTCGTCCCACTTCACTTCATCAAGCCAGTTGTTGTCGCTCATCTCGGCCAACCTTTCTACAGTCGCACTTCGATGCCGGCATCGCGCATCGCTTCTTTGGCCGCGCGCACCGTGTATTCGCCGAAGTGGAAGATGCTCGCCGCGAGCACCGCGTCGGCGTGGCCGAGCTTCACGCCGTCGACCAGGTGCTGCAGGTTGCCGACGCCGCCCGAGGCGATCACCGGGATGTCGAGCGCATCGGACACGGCGCGCGTCAGCGGCAGGTTGAAGCCGATCTTGGTGCCGTCGCGGTCCATGCTGGTCAGCAGGATCTCGCCGGCGCCCAGCTCCTGCATCTTCTGCGCCCATTCGACCGCGTCGAGCCCGGTCGGCTTGCGCCCGCCGTGGGTGAAGATCTCCCAGCGGTCGTTCTCGGGCGTCACCGCCTTGGCGTCGATCGCGACGACGATGCACTGGCTGCCGAAGCGGTCGGCGGCGTCTTTCACCAGCTGCGCGTTGGTCACCGCCGCGGTGTTGATGCTGACCTTGTCGGCGCCGGCGTTGAGCAAGCGACGGATGTCTTCGACACGGCGCACGCCGCCGCCGACGGTCAGCGGGATGAACACCTGCGAGGCGACCGCCTCGATCACATGCAGGATCAGGTCGCGGTCGTCGGAGCTGGCGGTGATGTCGAGGAAGGTCAGCTCGTCGGCGCCCTCGTCGTTGTAGCGGCGCGCGATGTCGACCGGGTCGCCGGCGTCGCGCAACCCTTCGAAGTTGACGCCCTTCACCACGCGACCGGCGGTCACGTCGAGACAGGGGATGATGCGTTTGGCCAGTGCCATGGATCGATTCCTGAAAAAGCTTGGCCGAGGGCTCGCTGGCGACGCGTCGCCCGGCCTCGGCCAACCTTGTGCCTTCGCGGCCTTAGTCGGCCGACAGTTCGTCGGCGAGCGACTGCGCTTCGGCGAACTGGATGCTGCCTTCGTAGATCGCGCGGCCGGTGATCGCGCCTTCGATGCCCTCGGCCTCGACCGCGCACAGGCCGCGCACGTCGTCGAGGTTGGTCAGCCCACCCGACGCGATCACCGGGATGGTCAGCGCCTGCGCGAGCTTGACGGTCGCGTCGATGTTGACGCCGTTCATCATGCCGTCGCGGCCGATGTCGGTGTAGATCACCGACGCCACGCCGTAGTCCTGGAAGCGGCGGGCCATCTCGACGACGTTGTGGTTGGTGACCTTGGCCCAGCCGTCGATCGCGACCATGCCGTCCTTGGCGTCGAGGCCGACGATCACCTGGCCCGGGAACGCGTCGCACGCGTCGTGCAGGAAACCGGGGTTCTTCACCGCGGCGGTGCCGATGATCACGTACTTCAGGCCCATGTCGAGGTAGGCCTCGATGGTTTCGAGGTCGCGGATGCCGCCGCCGAGCTGGACCGGCATGTCGTCGCCGACCTCGGCGAGGATGTCGCGGATCACGGGCAGGTTCTTCGGCTTGCCGGCGAAGGCACCGTTCAAGTCGACGAGGTGCAGGCGGCGCGCGCCCTGGTCGCGCCAGTGCAGCGCGACCTTGACCGGATCGTCGGAGAATACGGTGGCGTCGTCCATCACGCCTTGCTTGAGGCGGACACATTGACCGTCTTTAAGGTCGATAGCAGGGATCAGCAGCATGGTGCGTAGTCGTCGAACGAGGGTTAAACAGCGCCGTCCCAGGCGAGGAAGTTCTTCATCATCTGAAGTCCCGCGCGGTGGCTCTTTTCGGTGTGGAACTGGGTAGCGAACACGTTGTCGCGCCCGACGATGCAGGCGAAACGGTCCGGGTATTCGCTCTCGGCCAGGGTCAGGGCCGGATCGGCCGGGGCAAATCGGTAGCTGTGCACGAAATAGAAGCGCTCGCCGTCTTCGACGCCGGCGAACAGCGGGTGCTCGCGGGTGCGAAACACGCGGTTCCAGCCCATGTGCGGCACCTTCAGGCGGTCGCCGTGCTCGTCGGTGAGGCCGTTCTCGAAGCGCACGACCTTGCCCGGGAACAGGCCGAGGCCCTGCGTCGGGCCTTCTTCACTCTCGTCGAACAGCAGCTGCGCGCCGACGCAGATGCCGAAAAACGGCTTGCTCTGCGTCGTTTCGCGCACCGCGTCGGCGAGGCCGTAGCCGTTCAGTTCGCGCATGCAGTCGGGCATCGCGCCCTGGCCGGGGAACACGACCTTGTCGGCCTTGACGATGGCGTCCGGGTCGCGGCTGAGAAAGATCTCGGCGCCGACGTCGTTGACGGCTTCGATGGACTTGAGCACGGAATGGAGATTGCCCATGCCGTAGTCGATCACGGCGACTCTCATGCGGTCAGCGTCCCCTTGGTGGACGGCGTCACGCCGGCCATGCGTTCGTCGAACTCGACCGCCATGCGAAGCGCGCGGCCGAAGGCCTTGAACACCGTCTCGGCCTGATGGTGGCTGTTCACGCCGCGCAGGTTGTCGATGTGCAGCGACACCATGCTGTGGTTGACGAAGCCGTGGAAGAATTCGCTGAACAGGTCGACGTCGAAGCCGCCGATCGCGGCGCGCGTGAAGTCGATGTGGTACTGCAGACCCGGGCGGCCGGACAGGTCGATCACGACGCGGCTCAAGGCCTCGTCGAGTGGCACGTAGGCGTGGCCGTAGCGGCGGATGCCCTTCTTGTCGCCGACCGCCTTGGCGAACGCCTGGCCGAGCGTGATGCCGATGTCTTCGACGGTATGGTGCGCGTCGATGTGCAGGTCGCCGTTGGCGACGATGTCGATGTCGATCAGGCCGTGGCGGGCGATCTGGTCCATCATGTGGTCGAGGAAGGGCACGCCGGTGTCGAAGCGGCTCTTGCCGGTGCCGTCGAGGTTGATCGACGCGGTGATCTGGGTTTCCAGCGTGTTGCGGGTGACGGTAGCGGTGCGCATGATTATTTCAGTTGGGCGAGCGCGGCGAGCACCGCGCCGTTTTCCTCGGGCGTGCCGACGGTGAAACGCAGGCAGTTCTCGAGCAGCGGGTGCGCGCCGTTGAGGTTCTTGATCAGGATGCCGGCGGCCTTCAGACCGGCGAACAGCGCCTGCGCGTCGGGCACGCGAGCGGTGACGAAGTTGGCCTCCGACGGATAAACGCTAAAGCCCGGCTGCGCGGCGAGGGCCTCGGCCAACCTCGCGCGCTCGGCGCGCAGCGTTACGGCCTGCCCGTCGAATACCGCGCGGTGTTCGAGCGCGAAGCGCGCGGCCGCCTGCGTCAGCACGTTGACGTTGTACGGCGGGCGGACCTTGTCGAGTTCCGTCGCCCACGCGCTCGACGTCGCCGCGTAGCCGAGGCGGATACCGGCCAGACCGATCTTCGACAGCGTGCGCATCACCAGCAGGTTGTCGCGCGTGCCGGCCTCGGACATGAAGCTGTCGTCGGCGAACGCCTGGTAGGCCTCGTCGACGACGACCAGGCCCGGCGCGGCGGCGATCAACGCCTCGACCGCATCGCGCGGATAGCGGTTGCCGGTCGGGTTGTTCGGGTAGGCGATGAACAGCACCGCCGGTTGGTGTTGCTCGATCGCGGCGAGCGTCGCCGGCAGGTCGATGTCGAAGTCGGCCGTCAGCGGTACGCCGACGTAGGCTAGCCCCGACAACAGCGCGTTCATCTTGTACATGACGAACGACGGCTCGAGCGCCATCAGCTTGGCGCCGGGACGAGCCAGCGCCTGCGTGATCAGCGTGATCAGCTCGTCCGAACCGTTGCCGAGCAGCACCTCGGCCGCGGCGGGAATGCCGAATGCCGCCTTGAGTTCGTCCTTCAGCCCGCCGCCCGACGGGTCGGGATAGCGGTTGATCGCGACCTCGGCCAACCTTGCCGCCAGTTCGTCCGACAGCGCGGCCGGAAGGCGGTACGGGTTCTCCATCGCGTCGAGCTTGATCAGGCCGGCCGCGTCGGCCACGTGATAGGCGCCGATCGCCTGGATTTCCGGGCGGACCAGTTGTTCTACGGACTGTTTCATCGTGCTTTCATTCGGCCGAGTCGGGCGTCGGGCCAAGCGCAACAAGCTTGGCCGAGATTGTCTGACAGATCGTACGCGACCCGGCCGTTCAGGGCTAGTCGTGCCGGCAATCAAGCCGGTTTTTCAGTCCTTTAGCCGCATCTCGGCGCTCTTCGCATGAGCGGTCAACCCTTCGCCGTGCGCGAGCAGACTCGCGACGCGACCGAGCGTCTGCGCGCCGGCTTCGGACACGCGGATCAGGCTGGTACGCTTCTGGAAGTCGTACACGCCGAGCGGGCTCGCGAAGCGCGCGGTGCGGCTGGTCGGCAGCACGTGGTTCGGGCCGGCGCAGTAGTCGCCCAAGCTTTCCGACGTGAAGCGCCCCATGAAGATGGCGCCGGCGTGCTTGAGTTTCGGCAGCCACGCTTCCGGTTCGGCGACTGACAGCTCGAGGTGCTCCGGCGCGATGTAGTTTGCGATGTCACAGGCCTCGTCCAGATCCTTCACCGCGATCAGCGCGCCGCGGTTGGTGAGGCTCGCCTCGATGATGGCGCGGCGCGGCATGGCCGGCAGCAGCTTGGCGATGCTGGCCTGAACCTGGTCCAGGAATGCCTCCGACGGCGCGAGCAGGATCGCCTGCGCGATCTCGTCGTGTTCGGCCTGGGAAAACAGGTCCATCGCGATCCAGTCCGGATCGGTGTCGCCGTCGCACACGACGAGGATTTCCGACGGGCCGGCGACCATGTCGATGCCGACCACGCCGAACACGCGGCGCTTCGCGGCCGCGACGTAGGCGTTGCCCGGCCCGGTGATCTTGTCGACCTGCGGCACGGTCTCGGTGCCGTAGGCGAGCGCGGCCACCGCTTGTGCGCCGCCGGCGGTGAACACCTTGTCGACGCCGGCGATATACGCAGCGGCGAGCACCAGGTCGTTCTTCTCGCCGTCAGGCGTCGGCACCACCATGATGATCTCGCCGACGCCGGCGACCTTGGCCGGCATCGCGTTCATCAGCACCGAACTCGGATACGCCGCCTTGCCGCCCGGCACGTAGATGCCGACGCGGTCGAGCGCGGTCACCTGTTGGCCGAGCAGGGTGCCGTCCTCTTCCTCATAGCTCCACGAGGTCGACAGCTGCTTCTCGTGGTAGCGGCGCACGCGCTGGGCGGCCACTTCGAGCGCGTCGCGCACCGCCGCATCGAGGCGCTCGTAGGCGGCCTTCAGTTCTTCGCGCGACAGCGTCAGTTCGGCCATGTTAGCCGAACTCATACGGTCGAAACGGTTGGTGTATTCGACGACGGCGGCGTCGCCGCGCGTTTTCACGTCGTCGCAGATCGCCGCGACGGTGGCGTCGACCGCCGGGTCCTGCGCGGTTTCGAAGGCGAGGAGAGCCTTCAGGCGAGCCTCGAAGTCGGCTTGCGAGGTAGAGAGGCGTTGCATATGCGCGTCCCGCTTGAGATGGATTCGGTCAGGCCGGCACGGCACCGGCGAAGGCGTCCAGCACCGGCTGGATCGTCGGGTACTTGAGCTTGAGCGCGGCCTGGTTGACGATCAGGCGCGAGCTGATGTCGAGGATATGCTCGACCGCGGTGAGCTTGTTGGCCTTCAGCGTGCCACCGGTCGACACCAGGTCGACGATGGCGTCGGCGAGGCCGACCAAGGGCGCGAGTTCCATCGAGCCGTACAGCTTGATGATGTCGACGTGCACACCCTTCTCGGCGAAGTGCTCGCGCGCGATCTGTGGGTATTTGGTCGCGACCTTCAGGCGCGCGCCGTGGCGCACCGCGTCTTCGTAGTCGAAGCCCTCGGGCACCGCGACCATCATCCTGCACTTGGCGATATTGAGGTCGAGCGGCTGGTAGAGGCCGACGCCGCCGTGCTCGATCAGCACGTCGCGGCCGGCGATGCCCAGGTCGGCCGCGCCGTACTGCACATAGGTCGGCACGTCGGACGCGCGCACGATCACCAGCTGCACATCGGGACGGTTGGTGCCGATGATCAGCTTGCGCGACGATTCCGGCGCTTCGGCCGGCACGATGCCCGCCGCGGCGAGCAGCGGGACGGTTTCTTCGAAGATGCGCCCTTTCGAGAGCGCGATAGTCAGTGTCATGGTTCTATTCGTGTCTTGCGGTCAACGCGCACGGCGCTCGCGTTCGAGCTGCGCCACGTAGCGTTGCACCAGGTTTTCCATCGCCGGCCTCAGGTTGAGGAAGTAGCAACCGACGCGCTTCGCCTCGTTGCCGTTGCGCTGCTGCACCGTCAGGTGGTGGCGCACTTCGAGCGCCACGTTCAGAGACCCGATGCCCGGCAGTTCGATACGGCAGCGCTCGTAACGTTGGCCGAGCTCGAAGCCGGGCGCGGAGGCGGTCGGCAGCCACAAGGCGATGCCGCCCAGGCTGATGTCGTAGAGCGGCAGCTCGATCGGCCCTTCCGGGAAGTCGTCGATCAGACAGACGAGCGGGTTGATGACCGGCGTCTGGATGCGGAAGTACTCGCGCCGCTGCAGCTTGACCACCTGCTCGGGCAGGTCGGCTTCGAACGCCTGCCGGCCCTCGTATTCGACCTCGCGCGCGGCGCCGGTGACGAACTGCGTCTTCACCCCGTCCGGCGAGCAGACGAACACATTGCGCTCGCTCTCGAGCATCTGCCGGTTGGTATCCGGATTGCTGCCCCAGTCGAAGATCAGCACGCCGGCCTTGGCATCGACCTCGAGAAAACGCGTGAGGATGAAGGTGCGACCTCGATTGGAAAACACGGTCACCATCGGCCCGGCCTGGGCGATGGCTCTCAGATGATGGGCGATTTCTACCCGCGCGGTCAGGGTATACCTGGCCAGGTCGAGGTTGCCCGCGGCGTCGGGGCGGCTCGCTTCACTCACGATACTGGACTTTCGGGGGCACGGTGGTTCAACCCTGCTAGTTTAACGTAAGCGCCGCCGGTTTAGCGTAATAGCTGTTGCAGATCGTGGGCGAGTGCCGCGGAGGGGGTACCGTAGGGCTCATAGACGCGCAGCCGGCCGTCCTTGCCGAACAGGTAGGAACCGGCGCTGTGGTCGACCGTGTAGTCGGCGCCGGCGCCCTGTTTCTGCGCGACGACCTTGAAGCGCTCGGTCACCGTCTTGACCTCGGCGGGCGTTCCGGTCAGACCGAGAAAGCTCGGGTCGAAGTGCGGCACATAGTCGGCGAGCACCTTGACGGTGTCGCGCTCCGGGTCGACGGTAACGAACAGCACCCGCACCGACTTGGCGGCCTCGCCCATGGACTGGCGGGCTGCCGCGAACTCGGCCATCGTCGTCGGACAGACGTCGGGGCAGTGCGTGTAGCCGAAGAACAGCGCCACCGCCTTGCCCTTGAATTCGGACAGGCTGCGCTGCTTGCCGTGCTGGTCGGTCAGCGTGAAGTCGCCGCCGAAGCCGGCGCCGGTGATGTCGGTGCCCTTGAGGTCGAGCCGGGGCTCGTCGGGCGAACAGGCGGCCAGCGCGAAGGCGAACAGGCCGGCGACGAAGAAAACGATCAGCGCGCGCATCAGGAAAGCGGAACCTGCCAGTAGTGGTCGACGAGCAAGGCGGCGAACAGCCAGGTCAGGTACCAGATCGACCAGACGAAGGTGCGCCGCGCGAGCGGGTCAGCATACTGACGATGCAGTCGGGCGGCAAGGTAGAGGAAGCGCGCGTTCAGCAGCAGCGCGACTGCCAGGTAAAGCGCACCGCTGTGCGCTATCGCCACCGGCAGCAGGCTGATGCCGGCCAAAAGCCAGCTGTAGAGCAGGATCGACAGCGTGGTGAAGCGCTCGCCGTGGGTGACCGGCAGCATCGGCAGGCCGGCGCGCGCGTAGTCGTCTCGGCGGTAGAGCGCCAGCGCCCAGAAGTGCGGCGGCGTCCACGCGTAGATGATCAGGAACAGCGCCAGCGCCGGCACGCCGATGTCGCCGGTGACCGCCGCCCAGCCGAGTATCGGCGGCATCGCGCCGCTCGCGCCGCCGATCACGATGTTCTGCGGCGTATTGGGCTTGAGCAGCAGCGTATAGACGAGCGCGTAGCCGACGAAGGTGGCGAGCGTCAGCCACGCGGTCAGCGCGTTCACGTAGACGACGAGCAGCAGCATGCCGAGGCCGCCTGCCGCGAGCGCCACCGCAAGCGTGAACGCGGTGCTCACCTCGCCGCGCGCGGTCGCGCGGTGGGCGGTGCGGCGCATCAGCGCGTCGGCGGTGCGCTCTACGAGGCAGTTGACCATCGCCGCCGCGCCCGCCACCAGCGCGATGCCGAGCGTCGCCGGCACCAGCAGCGACAGCGGAGGCAAGCCGGGGCTCGCGAGGCACATGCCGATCACCGCGCAGAACACGATCAAGAGCACCACCTTAGGCTTGGCGAGCGGCCACAGCGCGCGCCAGGCGTGCGGGTGGCGGGCTGTCTCTACGATCATCACGCTCATCTCGATTCCCCTTTCCATTCCCACGCAGACCGCGCCGATGCCGGCACGGCGTCCAAGCTTGCGGCGAGCCTCACCGTCGCGACCAGCAACAACAACGCGCCGGCGTTGTGCGCCACCGCCAAGGGCAGCGGCAGCTGCATCAGCACGTTGCCGACGCCGATCGCGGCCTGCGCGAGCCACGCGACCAGCAAGCAGACGAGACGGCCGCGCAAGGCCGGCCAGCGCCAGCCCCAGGCGCTCACGCCGAGCACGGCGACGGACAGCAACAGCGCGCCGAGACGGTGCGTCCAGTGGATCGCCACAAGCTGTTCGATATCGAGCGGTGCGCCGCTGGCCGCTTCGCCGATGTTGCGCAGACCGTGAAACGCACCGTCGAAACGCATCGCGGACGGCACCAGCTCGCCGTTGCAGCTCGGAAAACCCTGGCAGGCCAGTGCCGCGTAATGCGTCGACACCCAGCCGCCGAGCGCGATCTGGCCGAACACCAGCGCGATCAGGATCCCGCAGGCGATGCTGAAGCTCCGGGACGTCGCCACCGGCGCGAGCCGTCCGCGCGACACCCACCACGCGAGTGCCGCGATCAGCGACATCCCGCCGAGCAGGTGGCCGGTGACGATAGCCGGCTTCAGGAGCAGCGTGACTGTCCACATGCCGAGCAGGCCTTGGAACACGACCAGCGCGAGCAGCAGACTCGCCGGAAGACGATCGCGGCGCACCTTGAAAGCGATCGCGGTCGCGATCAGGATGACGAGGCCGAGGCCGGCGGCGAGGTAGCGGTGGACCATTTCCTTCCACGCCTTGGCGTGACTGACCGGCCCGTCCGGATCGAGCGTCATCGCGCGGGCGATGTCGGCGGCGGCGGCGAGCGGCGACGGCTTGCCGTAGCAACCCGGCCAGTCGGGACAGCCGAGACCCGCGTCGGACAGGCGCACGTAAGCGCCCAGTGGCACCACGATCACGGCCAGCAACAGCGCCAGCCACAATCCACGTTGCACTCGCATCGGACTCCCCCTTAGCGCAAGGCTCGGCCAACGTTGGCCTACGGGCCCGGATCGTTCAACCCAGGCCGTTATTGGTCTTCAGAATGCGCGCCACCTCGCGGATGACCTGCGTCGGCAGCGCGTTGTCGGCGTAGAACATCACCTGGTTGCCGAGCGGGTCGATCAGATACACGCCATCGTCGACCTTGGCATCGCCCAGGCTCAAGCGCGGCACGCCGTCGAGCGCGGCCCCGCCCTGTGGCGTGAGCAGCACGCGGCGCAAGCGTTCGGTCGCTTCACCCTGCGCCGCCTGCCATTGATGCGTGGCGAACAGCCTGCCTTGGCAGACGGTGCCGCACTCACCGTGCTCGACCACCGCCAGCACCCACTTGCCCTGCGGCCAGCCCCCGACCGACGCTGCAGCGAAAGGCCGGGTCGGCAGCAACGTGCCGACGGTCCTGCCCTGTTCGGGCAGGCGTGCCTGATAGGCCACCCACGCCCCCAGTACCGGGCTCGCGCAGAACAGCGCCAGCAGCAGCAGTTTCAAACGGGCCAGATTACGCAGACTCATTGCGACGCCTCCCCAGCGCGATGCACCCTACTATCAGACATAACCCAATCAGCAGCCACTGCAACGCATACGCATAATGCCGGTCGGGCTCGAAGGACGGCCGCGTCGGCCATGCCTTCAGCGGCGCGGGCGGACTCTCGAGCGCGACGACCCCTGCGCGCAAGGACTGGCCGAACCCCTCGGCCAACGTTGCCGGGTCGATCGCATCGGTCACGCCGCTGTTCACGATGCGCGCGCCGGGCAAGGTGTAGCGGGCCGGTAGCGGCATCCAGCGGCCGGTCAGCGGCGTATCGGGCAGGGCGATGGTGCGGTGCGGCGCGTTCGCCGGCAGCCAGCCGAGTTCGATCAGGATCACGCTGCCGTCGGCGAGCCCCAACGGCTGGAACTGGCGCACCCCCGCCTCGCGACCCAGCCACGCGTTTGCCAGCCACAAGGGTGCGCCTGCCGGTCGACCGGCAACGGTCACGCGCCGATAGTCGGGCCGCTGTTGCAGGTCGGAGGGAAGCGCCCCGGCCGGCGCGCGCGTGGCGGCCTCGTAGCTCGCGAGGACGGTGGCGCGCGATTCTCCGCGCTGCCACTGCCACACCGCCAAAGCGAACGGCAGCAGGGCCAATAGCCACAAGCCGATGAGCGAGCGGCGTTGCGGCCGGGCAGGCACAAGATGCGGCCCCGCGATTTGCCGCTCCGAGCCGCCACCTGCCGCATCGCGCGGCGCCGTTGCGGGGCGCGCCTTGCGAATCGCGTTGCGCCGCCGCTTGCCGAACGGGTTGAACGACAACACCGCGCGGCCGGGCGCTCTACACTGAAGCGACACCGGTCGTGCGAAAGGATGCGTGATGAAGGGATTGATCGGGTTCTTGCTGCTTGCCATCGTGACCACCCTGCTGTGGGGGCTTGTCGGGGTCTTGCGCGGCCGGCCCGGCTCGCCGCGCGCGGTGCGGGCGCTGACGCTGCGTATCGGGCTGTCGCTCGGGCTGTTCTGCCTGCTCATCGCCGGCATGGCGCTAGGCTGGTGGGCGCCGCACGGCCTATAGCCAGTACACGAACACGAACAGCAACAGCCACACCACGTCGACGAAGTGCCAGTACCACGCGGCGGCTTCGAAAGCGAAATGGTGTTCGGGGTTGAAGTGCCCCTTGAGCACGCGCAGCCACACGACGGCGAGGATGATGGTCCCGAGCAGCACGTGCATGCCGTGGAAGCCGGTCAGCATGTAGAAGGTCATGCCGTAGGCGCCCGACGCGGACGTCAGCTTGAGTTCGTGCACGGCATGAGCGTATTCCCAGGCCTGGAAAAACAGGAAGCTCGTACCGAGCAGCACCGTCGCGAAGAGTCCCGCGGCGAGCTGGCTACGGCGGCCCTTCACCAGGCCCCAGTGCGCAAACGTCACCGTCACGCCGGACGACAACAGGATCAGCGTGTTGATCGCCGGCAAGCCCCAGACCGACATCGCCTCGTAACGCTCGGTAATGCCCGGCCCGGTCGACAGCGGCCACGCGGCCTCGAAGTCAGGGTAGAGCAGTTTGTGTTCGAAGTCGCCGAGTTCGGGCACCGAGATCACGCGCACGTAGAACAGCACGCCGAAGAAGGCGGCGAAGAACATCACCTCGGAAAAGATGAACCAGCCCATGCCCCAGCGGAACGAGTGGTCTTCCTTGCCGTGGTAGCGGCCAGCGAGACTCTCGCGGATCACGTCGCCGAACCAGCCGAACAGCATGTAGGCGAGGATGCTCGCGCCCGTGACCAGCATGCCACCGCCGAGCGCTACGCCGTTGACCGCGAGCGCGGCCCCGAGACCGAGGCAGAACAGCGCCACCGCGCCGACGATCGGCCAGTACGATGGGTTAGGCACGAAATAATGGGTTTGCGGGGTGCCTTGCATACGCCCTCCTCCTTCATGCGGACCGCCCGGTTTCGGGCTCGGCCAACCTTGTTCGCTTCAACTGATCCAGTTCACCAGCAACAGCAGCGCCCCGACGAACAGCCCCGCCGCGATCAGCGCGGCAACGATCACCTGCAGCGGTTTCAGTTTCACGTCCTCGCGCGCCGCCGCGCCACGGCGCACGCCGAAAGCCGCCGACACCACCGCCTTGAACGCCGCCCACAGCGCCATCGCTAGCCTGCCTTCCCTTGCACGTCCTTGCCCGGCACGTCGAACACCGTGTACGACAGCGTGATCTCGCGCACCGATTCGGGCAGCCGAGGATCGATCACGAACACCACCGGAAAGCTTCGTCGCTCGCCCGGTGCGAACGCCTGCTGCCTGAAGCAGAAACAGTCGAGTTTCTTCACATACTCGCCCGCCGCCGCCGGCAGATAACGCGGCAGCGCCTGGCCGACGACCGATCGCGGGCTGGCGTTGGTGATCTCGTAGGTCACCTTCACGAACTCTCCCGGCCTGGCACTCAAGTGCGTCGTCAGCGGCCGTACCTGCCACGGCAGGCCGGGCTGGACGGTGGCGTCGAAGGTCATCGCGACCTCGGAGACCGCCGCGCCGGGGGCGGGCTTCGACACCTCGTCGGCGCGCACCAGCTGGTTGATGCCGGTCACCTCGCAGATCACGCGGTACATCGGGATCAGCCCCCAGGCGAATCCGAACATCAAGAGCGCGATCACCGCGAGTTTTTTCAGCAGGGCCAGGTTGGCCGAGCGTTGCCTGTCGGCGTACATGGCCTTCTCCTCAGTGGTGCGCTCCACCCTTCATGCCGCGGATCGCGCCGTTTTCGCCGACCTCGAGTTCGGGCGCCTCGGCAAAGCTGTGGTAAGGCGCGGGCGAGGGGATCTGCCATTCGAGCGTGTCGGCGCCCTCCCACGGCTTGGCCGGCGCCGGCTCGCCCTTCCTGATGCTCCAGAGCATATTGAAGAGGAAGATGAGCTGGCCGAGGCCGAAGCAGAACGAGCCGACGCTAGCGACCTCGTTGAACGAGGTGAACTGCAGCGCGTAGTCAGGAATGCGGCGCGGCATGCCGGCCAGCCCCAGGAAATGCATCGGGAAGAAGGTGACGTTGAACCACACGAGCGACCACCAGAAGTGCAGCTTGCCGAGCTTCTCGTTGTACATCCGCCCGGTCATCTTCGGGAACCAGTAGTAAACGGCGGCGAACAGGCTGAACAAGGCGCCGGCGACGAGCACATAGTGGAAGTGCGCGACGACGTAGTAGGTGTCCTGCAGCTGGATGTCGACCGCGGCGATGCTCAGCGTCACCCCCGACAGCCCGCCGACGGTGAACAGGCAGACAAAGCCGATCGCGAACAGCATCGGCGTCTCGAAGCTGATGCTGCCCTGCCACAGCGTGGCGATCCAGTTGAACACCTTCACGCCGGTCGGCACCGCGATCAACATCGTCGCGTACATGAAGAACAGTTGCGCGGTCGCCGGCATGCCAGTGGTGAACATGTGGTGCGCCCAGACCATGAACGACAGCAGCGCGATCGAACTCGTCGCATAGACCATCGACGCATAGCCGAACAGCGGCTTGCGCGCGAAGGTCGGCAGGATGTGGCTGACGATGCCGAAGGCCGGCAGCGCCATGATGTAGACCTCGGGGTGGCCGAAGAACCAGAACACGTGCTGGTAGAGCACCGGGTCGCCGCCGCCGGCCGCGTTGAAGAAGTGGGTGCCGAAGTGACGGTCGGTCAGCACCATCGTCACCACGCCGGCGAGCACCGGCATCACCGCGATGATCAGGTAGGCGGTGATCAGCGACGCCCACGCGAACATCGGCATCTTCGCCATCGTCATCCCCGGCGCGCGCAGGTTGAGGATGGTGACGATGATGTTGATCGACCCCATGATCGAACTGATGCCCATGATGTGGATCGCGAAGATGGTGAAGTCCATCCCCATGCCCATCTGTGTCGACAGCGGCGCGTACAGCGTCCAACCGGCCGAGGCGGCGCCGCCGGGCACCAGGAAGGAGATGATCAGGAGCAGCGCCGCCGGCGGCAGCAGCCAGAAGCTCCAGTTGTTCATGCGCGCGAAAGCCATGTCCGGCGCGCCTATCATCAAGGGCAGCATCCAGTTGGCCATGCCGGTGAAGGCCGGCATGATCGCGCCGAACACCATGATCAGGCCATGCTGCGTGGTCAGCTGGTTGAAAAGCTCGGGTTGCCAGAACTGCAGCCCCGGCTGGAACAGTTCCGCACGGATGCCTAGCGCCATCACGCCGCCGGTCAGGAACATCACGAACGAGAACCACAGATAGAGCGTACCGATATCCTTGTGGTTGGTGGCCGTCAGCCAGCGTGCCCAGCCCGTCGGGCGCTCGTGGCCAGCGTGGCCGTGCTCGGTATCGGTAACGATCGCCATAGATCACTCCTCGAAGCCGCTTCTAAGGGCCGGCAGGCCCGGGTTCTGCTGGATATCAGCGCTGATTGGCCGAGTCCGGTCGCACGCCACGCCTAGCTCTTGGCGCCGCGCGCGGCCTTCACGTCCTTGGGCTGGACGGCCTGGCCGGTGTTGTTGCCCCACGCGTTGCGCTCGTAGGTGATGACCGCGGCGAGGTCGGTGTCGGACAGCTGAGTCCCCCAGGCCGCCATCGCCGGATTCTTCTTGCTGCCGTGAAGCACGATGCCGATATGCGCCGCGATGTCGCCGGTAGCGATCTTCGAGGCGGCCAGCGCCGGGAACGCCCCCGGCACCCCCTGCCCGTTCGCCAAGTGGCAGGCGACGCAGTTTTGCTGGTAGACCTTCTCACCGCGCGCATTTAGGTCGGCCAAGGTCCACACCTTGTTCGGGTCATCGACGTTGGCCGCGGCGGCGGCCTTCTTGGCGGCAAGCCACTTGTCGTAGTCGGCCGGCGAACGCGCGTCGACCACGATGGGCATGAAGCCGTGATCCTTGCCGCACAGTTCGGCGCACTGGCCGCGATAGACGCCGGGCTGGTCGACCTTGAACCAGGCGTCGCGCACGAAGCCGGGTACCGCGTCCTGCTTCACGCCGAGCGCCGGCACCCACCACGCATGGATCACGTCGTTGGCGGTAATCAGCAAGCGCACCTTGCGGCCGGTCGGCACCACGAGCGGCTCGTCCACTTCCAGTAGGTAGTGCTCGCCCTTGGCGCCGTCGTTGGCGATCGCGGCGTTCGGGGTGGCCAGATGACTGACGAAGCCGAAGTTGGCATCGAGGTAGTCGTAGCGCCACTTCCACTGATAGCCGGTGACCTTGATGGTCATGTCTTCGCCGCGCGTGCTCTTTTGCTCGAGGATGACGCGGGTCGCCGGCCAAGCCATGCCGGCCAGAATCAGGAAGGGAATGACCGTCCAGATGATTTCGACGGTGGTATTTTCGTGGAACAGGCGCGCCTGGTGGCCGGCCGCCTTGCGATGCTTGAACAAGGCGTAAAACATCACCGAGAACACGACCACGAAGATCGCGGCGGTGACGACGAGAAGCAGGGTATGGAGGTCGTATACCTCGCGCGCGGTATCGGTGACCGGCGTCTGGAGGTTGAGCTGCGACGCCCGCGCAACCAGCGGCGACGCGAGCAGCGCTATAGTGGAGACACGCAGAAAAGACATGGGCTTCCCCCGCTTTTTAGAGAGGCCCAAGCGGGCCCAACCCGACCGCCGCATTGCCCGTTCATGACAACCATAATGACGACGGGCTGTTCTGATACTAGGCTTTAAGCGCTATAAAACAAGCCGTCATCGTGTTGCGATGCAGCAATCCACCGTCCAATGATCGATGGCCGGTCTTTCTGATCGATCGACACCCTGCCTAGCGAACCGGAGACCACCATGACCCCACGCCTTCTCGTCGCACTGGGAGCGAGCCTTGCGCTGCTTGCCGGCTGTGCGAGCATGATGTCCTCCACCACCGCCAAGAACGCCGGCGGCTACGGCGCCAAATGGTTCGAACAGGCGGGCTACCCGCTCGACGGCCTGCTGCAGTGCCAAGTGCTCGAACCGAACGCCGGCATCGTCAATTGCAGCGGCACCACGCGCAGCGGCGAGCCGGCGGTGATGAGCGGCGACGTCAACTCGCCCGCCGGCACCGGCAACCCGCTGGTCGGCTCGGTGGGCGGCCGCGAAGTGTTCCGCGTCCAGCCCGGACAATGAGCCAGGCAGACAACAAAAAACGGCACCCAGGGGTGCCGTTTTTTGCTGACAAGAGCGCCGCGATCAGGCGAAGTTGACCTTGCCGCCTTCGAACGATTTGAGGATGGCCAGCGACTCGAGGCGCACACCGGCGTCCTCGACGACCTTGCGGCCGTCCTGGAAACCTTTCTCGATCACGATACCGAGGCCGACCGGCTCGGCACCGGCCTGGCGCACGATGTCGATCAGACCGCGCGCCGCGTGGCCGTTGGCGAGGAAGTCGTCGATGATCAGCACCTTCTCTCCGGCCGACAGGTAACGGCGCGACACGCGGACCTTATAGGTCGTCTGCTTGGTATATGAGAACACTTCGACCTCGTACGCGTCCGGGTCCATATTGAGGCTCTGCGTCTTCTTGGCGAACACCACCGGCGGGTAGCCGAAGTGACGCGCCGCCATACAGGCGACCGCGATGCCCGACGCCTCGATGGTGAGAATCTTGTCGATCTTGACGCCGGCGAAACGCTCGGCGAACGCCTCCCCCACGCGCTCGAGCAGTCCGACGTCCAGCTGGTGGTTGAGGAAGTTATCGACCTTGAGGATATAACCGTCGAGCAAACGGCCGTCGGTCAGGATTTTCTGCTTGAGTTCGTTCATGGCGGTGGGAAGAAGGAGGGCTGTCGGTCAAAGCTGAATTGTAACAAAGGCTTGCCGCGCTGTCGGCCGCGGATAACGGCTAATATCTTTATATAAAGATACTTTTTTTGACGCTCATATCTTTCTTTCGCCCCCGCACAAGGGCTCGGCCAAGCTTTCTCACGGGCACGCCGGCAGCGACGTCACGCCAAGCGATTGAAGGCCTATTGGCAAGAAACTCAATAGGATAAGCGGCAAATCGAAAGCGCTTTCGCCACCCGCCTGCCGCCGTAATCACAGAGAGACACCCCTCACTCCATATATCTTCATCTGAAGATATATACGGCGATGACCGCTATGACTTCACACTGAAACGCGTCCTGACGAGGCCCCCCCTACGATACCGAGTGCTCGGGAGGAGCCATTCGATGGCGGCAGATAGCGCAACGAACGGACACGGCTGGCTCAATGCGACCGCACCAACCAAGGTTGGCCGAGCCCTATGCCGCAAGAACGGCCGCCGGCAATCGGCACCACGACGATCAGCCGGCGTGGGGAATCTCGAGCAGCAGCGGCGCGGTGATGTGGCGTTTGAGCGTCGACAGGTTGTCGGCGTAAGCCGCTTGATCGGGCACCACGCGGTTGGCGACCCAGCCTGCCAGCGTCTGCCCGGACGCCTCGATCGCGCGCGCCGTCAACAGCGCGTGGTTGATGCAGCCCAGACGCATGCCGACCACCAGGATCACCGGCAGCTCGAGCCGGGCGGCGAGGTCGGCCATGAACAGCGTGTCGGACAGCGGCGCGAGCCAGCCGCCGGCGCCTTCGACCAGCACCACGTCGGCCCCCTCGGCCAACTTATCGTAATGTTCAGCGATCACGTCGAGCGAGATCTTCACCCCCGCCTCGCGCGCGGCGATATGCGGCGACACCGGCGGCAGGAAGCGGTAGGGGTTCATCGCGTCGCGGTCGGTCTGGCCGGTAGCGGCCACCAGCCGTTCTACGTCGTCGTTCAGCCAGCGCCCGTCGGGCAGCACCTCGCAGCCGGACGCGACCGGCTTCATCGCCGCCACGCGCTTGCCGTCGCGCCGCCACAATTCGACCAGTTTCACCGCGCTGTGCGTCTTGCCGATCTCGGTATCGGTACCGGTGATGAAATAACCCTGAGCCATCGCTGTCTTCCCTGTTTTGCCCACTCAAGCGGGCGCGCGCCGTAATGACAATGGCAAATCCATCGCGTACCTTGGCGACACCCCTGTTTCAATCTTGGATCTGCCACCATGTACGAACAAAGCACCTTCGATTCGCTGACCGCCGGCTTCGGACTCGGCGCCATCCTGTTCATCGCGCTTCTCGCGCTGATCCCGGCCTTCTTCTACTATTTTACGCTGCAAAAGACGATGAACGCGGTCTCCGAGCGCAATCGCGCCTTTGCCGGCGGGCTCGTCTGGCTGTCGCTGGTGCCGGTACTGGGCACGGTCTGGTTCTGCGTCTACGCGATCCTGCTGTCATCCAGCCTGAAAAAGGACCTGGCCGAGCGCCGCCTGCCGGGCGACGGCGGCTTCAGCCTGACCATCGGCTTCGTTATCAGCCTCGTGCTGCTGATGATTCCCTTCATCAACCTGATCGCGCTGATCCCGGCCATCGTGCTGTGGATCATCCACTGGGTGAAGATGGCCGAATACCGCCGCGTAATCGAAGGCACGCCAGGCTCGGCCAACCCTGCGCTACCCGGCTGATCTGACACTCGCACAAACGACAAAGCCCACCTGATCACGCGGTGGGCTTTGTTTTTGCCGGCAGGACGCAGACGCACTGAAGGGCAGCGCCTTGTGGGCACTGCCCTGGCCGCCCCGGCGGATCGCACGCGGAACGGCGGCTGTGTCAGATTGGCGGCGTGGGTAGACGCTTAAACCTGGGTTTGCGGATTGACCCGCGCCTCGCCCGCCAGTTTGTTGAGGGCGGACAGGTAGGCCTTGGCCGATGCGACGATGATGTCGGTGTCGGCACCCTGGCCGTTCACGATGCGGCCGTCCTTGGCCAGGCGCACCGTGACTTCGCCTTGCGATTCGGTGCCCTTGGTGATCGCGTTCACCGAATACAGTTCGAGTTCGGCGCCGCTGCCGACCACCGATTCGATCGCCTTGAACGCGGCGTCGACCGGGCCGGAGCCTTCGGACAACGCGCGCTTCTCGCTGCCGCTGTCGGCGAACACGATCTCGGCGCGCGGCGGCTCGCCGGTCTCGGTCGCGACCTTCAGCGACACGAACTTGTAGTGTTCCTGCTCGATGGAAATCATCTCGTCGGACACGAGCGCGTGCAGGTCTTCGTCGAAGATCTCGCGTTTCTTGTCGGCGAGCTCCTTGAAGCGGGCGAACGCGGCGTTCAGCGCTTCCTCGCTGGAGAGCGTGATGCCGAGCTCGGCCAACTTGGTGCGAAAGGCGTTGCGGCCGGACAGCTTGCCCAGCGTCAGGCGGTTGGCCGACCAACCGACCGACTCGGCGCTCATGATCTCGTAGGTCTCACGGTGCTTGAGCACGCCGTCCTGGTGGATGCCCGACTCGTGCGCGAACGCGTTCGCGCCGACGATCGCCTTGTTCGGCTGCACCGGGTAGCCGGTGATGGTCGACACCAGCTTCGAGCTCGGCACGATCTGCGTCGTGTCGACGCGGGTGTCGACGTTGAAGATGTCGTGGCGCGTCTTCACCGCCATCACGATCTCTTCCATCGCCGCGTTGCCCGCGCGTTCGCCCAGGCCGTTGATCGTGCACTCGACCTGGCGCGCGCCGCCGAGCACCGCCGCCAGCGAGTTGGCGACCGCCATGCCGAGGTCGTTGTGGCAGTGCGCCGACCAGATCACCTTGTCGCTACCCGGCGTCTTGGCGATCAGTTCGCGGAAGAAGGCCTCGGTCTTCTTCGGCACCGCGTAACCGACGGTGTCCGGCACGTTCAGCGTGGTCGCGCCGGCCTCGATCACCGCGCCGAACACGCGGGCGAGGAAATCGATGTCGGAACGCAGCGCGTCCTCGGCCGAGAACTCGACGTCGTCGGTGTATTCGCGGGCGATCTTCACCGCCTTCACCGCCGCGTCGACGACCTGGTCCGGGCTCATGCGCAGCTTGTGCTCCATGTGGATAGCACTGGTCGCGATGAAGGTGTGGATGCGGCCGCGCGCGGCCGGCTTGATTGCCTCGCCGGCGGCGCGGATGTCGCGCTCGTTGGCGCGCGCCAGGCTACAGACGGTCGACTCCTTCACCACTTCGGCCACCGCGCGGATCGCGTCGGCGTCGCCCGGGCTCGCCGCGGCAAAACCCGCCTCGATGATGTCGACGCCAAGTTTTTCCAGCTGACGCGCGATGCGTACCTTCTCTTCCTTGGTCATCGCGGCGCCCGGCGACTGCTCGCCGTCGCGCAAAGTGGTGTCGAAAATGTACAAACGGTCGCTCATGGCGGGCTCTCTCTCGGTCGCGGTCGCCGTCGTCGCGGCACCTGTCAGGTAGGTATTGAAGTCGAACGCTCGTCCCTGGCTCGCGGCCAGTTGCGCCAGCTTGTTCAGCTGCGTCAGCGGCAAGGTGCCGCGCTCGCGCCACTTGTAGATCGCCGCGCGCGACACCGGCTCGTCGGGAAACGCCGCGTTCAACGCGTCGGCGAGGGCACCCGGCCCGCCAAAATCCGCGACCAGCTTGTCGATGTCCAATTGCACGGCTCACTCCTGTGTTTTGTTGAAACCAGATTACGAATAATTAGACAGGCCGTCAAACGTTTTTGACAAAAAAAGAGACGGCCGCATACGCGGTCGTCTCTTTTTGGACGTAATATTCTACTTAATGTCCAATCACGGCACCGACTGGCGTCCGCGGTGTGCGAAATTCCACAGCGACAGCACGTAACCGGACGCGCCATAGCAGACGAAGAAGCCGAACAGCACCAGCGCCGGCTTGGACGCGAGCACCAGGATCACGGCGACGACCAGGAGCAAGGCGACGAACGGCACCTTGCGGCGCACGTGCAGCTCCTTGAAGCTCCAGAAGCGCACGTTGGTCACCATCGAGACGCCGGCGAACGCGGTGAAGCCGAGCGCGAGCCACGGCAGGATCGCGATGTCGTTGTAGCCGTACTCGTGACAGATCCACACGAGACCCGCGACCAGCGCGGCCGCGGCCGGGCTCGGCATGCCGATGAACCAGCGCTTGTCGGCGATGCCGATCATGGTGTTGAAGCGCGCCAGCCGCAACGCGGCGCACGCGCAATAGATGAAGGCGACCATCCAGCCCAGTTTGCCGAGCCCCTTGAGCATCCACTCGTAGGTGACCAGCGCCGGCGCGACGCCGAAGCTGACCATGTCGGAAAGACTGTCGAACTCGGCACCGAACGCGCTCTGCGTATGCGTCATGCGCGCGACGCGGCCGTCCAGGCCGTCGAGGATCATCGCGACGAAGATCGCGACCGCGGCGTATTCGAAGTTCTTGTTCATGCCCTGCACCACCGCGTAGAAGCCGGCGAACAGCGCGGCGAGGGTGAACAGGTTGGGCAACAGGTAAATGCCCTGGCGCCGGAGCGTCAGCTTTTCCGGGCTGAGGGTGTCAGGAGTCTGCATCTTCACTTTCCGCAGAAGACAACGGCGCCACGGCACCGTTGCGGTTGGTATCAACAAGCCGGCTATTGTAACGCGAGCGGCGCGGCGGGCGCGCAACGCCTTGTCCGCCGCGCCAGTGCGCCCAGCGCAGCCGACAGGCGGATAGGCTATAATTCGCTATTTTGACCGAACCCCTGGGAACCGCCCTTGTCCGAGCGTCTCTTCGTCCAGCTGCAGCACCTGCTGCCCAAGCTCCTGATCACCCGCCTGTTCGGCTTTGTCGCGCGTCAGCGCGCCGGCGCGCTGACGCAGTGGATGATACGCCGCTTCATCGCCCGCTACGACGTCAACATGGCGGAGGCGGCGACGCACGAGCCCAGCGCCTACGCCAGCTTCAATGAATTCTTTACCCGCGCGCTGCAGCCCGGCGTGCGCCCTCTGGCGGCGGCGCAGCTGGTCTGTCCGGTGGACGGCGCGATCAGTCAGTTCGGCCGCATCGAGCGCGACCAGATCTTCCAGGCCAAGGGCAAGTCCTACAGCAGCAGCGCATTGCTGGCCGGCGGCGCCACGCTGGCGCGCCAGTTCGACGACGGCCTGTTCGCCACCATCTACCTCAGCCCGCGCGATTACCACCGCATCCACATGCCGTGCGACGGGCGCCTACTGCAGATGAGCTACGTGCCGGGCGAACTGTACTCGGTCAACCCGGCCACCGCATGCGGCGTCGACGACCTGTTCGCGCGTAACGAGCGCGTGGTCTGCCACTTCGACTCGCCGCACGGGCCGTTCGCCCTGGTGCTGGTTGGCGCCACCATCGTCGGCAGTATGGAGACGGTGTGGCACGGTGTGGTCAACCCGCCGCGCAGCGCCAGCGTGCGCCACTGGGACTATCGCGATCAGAACATCACCCTGAAACAGGGCGAGGAGATGGGGCGCTTCTTGCTCGGCTCTACCGTGGTGCTGCTGTTCCCGGACGGTCCGCTGCAGTTCAACGCCGACTGGGCGCCGGCGTGCGCGGTGCGCATGGGCGAGGCGATGGCCAACTGAGCCGCACAACGGCTATGGCGCCATAAAAAAGCCGGGAGAATCTCCCGGCTTTTTGCATTCCCGCGGCGCGGGCTTAGTTCTTGGACTGGTCGACCAGCTTGTTCTTGGCGATCCACGGCATCATGCCGCGCAGCTGGGCGCCGACCTTCTCGATCGGGTGATCGGCGTTCAGGCGACGACGCGCGGTCATGCTCGGGTAGTTGGTCTTGCCTTCGAGGATGAACATCTTCGCGTACTCGCCCGACTGGATGCGGTACAGCGCTTTTTTCATCGCTTCCTTGGTCGCGGCGGTCACCACTTCCGGGCCGGTCACGTACTCGCCGTACTCGGCGTTGTTCGAGATCGAGTAGTTCATGTTGGCGATGCCGCCTTCGTACATCAGGTCGACGATCAGCTTCAGTTCGTGCAGGCACTCGAAGTAGGCCATTTCCGGCGCGTAGCCAGCTTCGGTCAGCACTTCAAAGCCGGCCTTCACCAGCTCGACCGCGCCGCCGCACAGCACGGCCTGTTCGCCGAACAGGTCGGTCTCGGTTTCTTCGCGGAAGTTGGTCTCGATCACGCCGCCCTTGGTGCCGCCGTTGGCAGCCGCGTAGGACAGGGCGATGTCGCGCGCGAGGCCCGACTTGTCCTGGTAGACGGCGATCAGGGTCGGCACGCCGCCGCCCTTCAGGTACTCGGAACGCACGGTGTGGCCCGGGCCTTTCGGCGCGACCATGATCACGTCAAGGTCGGCGCGCGGCACGATCTGGTTGTAGTGGACGTTGAAGCCGTGGGCGAACGCCAGCACGGCGCCTTGCTTCAGGTTCGGCTCGATGTCGCGGCCGTACACGTCCGGCTGCGATTCGTCCGGCAGCAGGATCATCACCACGTCGGCGGCTTTCACCGCTTCGGCGACCTCCTTCACTTCGTGGCCGGCCGCTTCGGCCTTTTTCCACGAAGCGCCGTCACGGCGCAGGCCGACGACGACGTTCACGCCCGATTCTTTCAGGTTTTGCGCGTGGGCGTGGCCTTGCGAGCCGTAACCGACGATGGCGACCTTCTTGCCCTTGATGATGGAGAGGTCGGCGTCTTTATCGTAAAACACTTTCATTTTGCAATTCCTTTTGCTCGGGGCAGCGGGGGCCGCCCCGTTCGATCAGATTTTCAGAATACGTTCGCCACGGCCGATGCCGGAAGCGCCAGTACGGACCGTTTCCAGGATCACTGTACGGTCGACGGCCTCGATAAAGGCGTTGAGCTTGTCGCTGGTGCCGGTCAGCTCGATGGTGTAGGTCTTCTCGGTCACGTCGATGATGCGGCCGCGGAAGATGTCCGCCATCCGCTTCATCTCTTCGCGGTCCTTGCCGGTGGCGCGCACCTTGATCAGCATCAGCTCGCGTTCAATGTGCTCGGACTCGTTGAGGTCGATCACCTTGACCACCTCGATCAGCTTGTTCAGCTGCTTGGTGATCTGCTCGATCACGTCGTCCGAACCGTGGGTGACGATGGTCATACGCGACAGCGTCGGGTCTTCGGTCGTCGACACCGTCAGCGAATCGATATTGTAACCGCGAGCCGCAAACAGGCCCACCACGCGGGACAAGGCGCCCGCTTCGTTTTCCAGGAGAATGGAAAGAATGTGTCGCATGGGTGTCCTCGATCAGCTCAGGTTGCCGTAGTCGCGATCGGATTCGGTCGCTTGCGCTTCGCGCATATGCGGCGGCAGGTCCATTTCGTCCAGGCCCTTGCCATTGCCAATCATCGGGTAGACGTTTTCCGACTGGTCGGTCAGGAAATCGAGGAACACCAGGCGCTCTTTGAGCCGCGGGCTGAACGCCTCGCGCAGCACGCCTTCGACGTCGGACGGCTTTTCGACCTTGAAGCCGACGTGGCCGTAGGCCTCGGCCAACTTCACGAAGTCGGGCAGCGCGTCCATGTACGACTCGGAGTAGCGGTTGCCGTAGAAGATCTCCTGCCACTGCCTCACCATGCCGAGGTAGCGGTTGTTCAGGTTCACGATCTTCACCGGGATGTGGTACTGGCGGCAGGTCGACAATTCCTGGATGTTCATCTGGATCGACGCTTCGCCGGTGATGCACGCGACCTGCGCACCCGGGTTCGCCAGCTGAGCGCCCATCGCATACGGGAGGCCGACACCCATGGTGCCGAGGCCGCCCGAGTTCAGCCACTGCTTGGGCTCGGCGAACTTGTAATACTGCGCCGCCCACATCTGGTGCTGGCCGACGTCGGAGGTGACGATGGCCTTGCCGCCGGTCACTTCGTACAGCGTCTCGACGACGTACTGCGGCTTGATCAGCTCGTCCGAGAACGCGTACTTCAGCGAGTTCGGCGCGCGCCATTCCTCGATCTGCTTCCACCACGACGCCAGCGCGCCGGCGTCGATGGTCTGCGTCGCCTGCTTGAGCTGGTCGAGCATCTCGCGCAGCACCTGCTTGACGTCGCCGACGATCGGCACGTCGACCTTCACGCGCTTGGCGATCGACGACGGGTCGACGTCGATGTGGACGATCTTCTTCGGCACGGCGGTGAACTTGGCCGGCACGCTGATCACGCGATCGTCGAAACGCGCGCCGATCGCGATCAGCACGTCGCAGTTCTGCATCGCCATATTGGCTTCGTAGGTGCCGTGCATGCCGAGCATGCCGAGGCACTGGCGGTCGTCGCCCGGGTAGGCGCCCAGGCCCATCAGCGTGTTGGTACAGGGCAGGCCGAGCGAACGAACCAGTTCGCGCACTTCTTCGGACGCGTTGCCGAGCACCGCGCCGCCGCCGACGTAGACGTACGGGCGCTTGGCTTCCAGCAGCAGGTTGACCGCTTTCTTGATCTGCCCCGGGTGGCCGCGGGTCACCGGCACGTAGGAGCGGATGCTGACGCTGTCGGGGTAGTGGAACTCGGACAGCGCCTGTTGCACGTCTTTCGGGACGTCGACCAGCACCGGGCCGGGTCGGCCGGTCTTGGCGACATAAAACGCCTTCTTGATGGTCGAGGCGAGTTCGCTGATGTCCTTGACGAGGAAGTTGTGCTTCACGCAGGGACGGGAAATACCGACGGTATCGACTTCCTGGAATGCGTCCAGACCGATCGCCGCGGTCGGCACCTGACCGGTGATGATGACCATCGGGATCGAGTCGAGGTAGGCGGTGGCGATGCCGGTGATGGCGTTGGTCGCGCCAGGACCCGACGTTACCAGCGCGACGCCGACTTTGTCGCTGGAACGCGAGTAAGCATCGGCGGCGTGGACCGCGGCCTGCTCGTGGCGTACCAGCACGTGTTTGAATGCGCTCTGTTTAAAGATAGCATCATAAATTTCGAGAACCGCGCCGCCAGGATAGCCGAAGACGAATTCAACGCCTTCCTCCTGCAGGCTGCGGATGACGATCTCCGCGCCCGATATCTGCATCATTGCCTCTTGATTTCATGTTTGTTAGGTTTTAATGGTTGAAATTAGCGTATCTTCGAAAGGCCGGTCAAGCCTTTTTGTGCAAACGCAAAAGGCATAGAAAGCGGGGCAAACCCTTGTCATTTTGCGCGGCCCCCGCGCTGTTTTTTCGTCTTCTGCTGCGACTTTTTCCATTTAATTCCGATAGCATTTCCGACTTCCGCCCGAGCCCCGCCGCCGGCACAGCGAGGCAGCCGCGGCGGCGCGCGATACAATCGCGTTTATTTTGCCGATGTTTCCGCCATGAAAAACCCGCTTCCCGGCGCCGGCCTCGCGCGCCGGCTCGCCTGCCTCCTCTACGAGCTGCTGCTCGTGGGCGCGCTGCTCCTGGTCGCCTCGGCGCTGATCACCCCGCTCCTCAACTGGCTCGGCCCGTCGCTTTTTGCCACCCTGCTGTCGCAGCTGTATTTCGCCGCCGTGCTGTTCGCCTATTTCGGCTGGTGCTGGGTCAGGGGCGGGCAGACGGTGGCGATGAAGACGTGGCGCATCCGCCTGGTCGACCGTGCCGGCTTGACGCTGTCGTGGCGCGGCGCTTTCCGCCGTTACGTGTTCGCGCTCGGCCTCTATGTCGGCCTGCCGGCGCTGTCCTACCTCGGCCTCGCCAGGAGCGGCGGCAGCGTGCTGCAACACGTGGCACTCGCGCTCGTCTGGTGGCTGCTGCCCTTGCTGTCGGCGTGGCTGGACCCGGAAAAGCTGTTCCTGCACGACCGGCTGGCCGGCACGCGGCTGGTGGAAGTGCCGAAAAAGGCCAAGTCTTGAGTCCCGAATAGGCCGCGGCGACAAAAAAAAGGCCACCCTGGGGTGGCCTTCTTGCTGACAAGGTGGCTATCGGGCCGCGTCGCGGTCGTACACCTTCTTGCCGGCGACGTAGGTCGCCGAGATCGCGCGGTCGTCGCCGAGCGTCATCTGGATGAACAGCGCCTCGGCGAAGTCCTTCGCGTACTTCATGCGGTAGGAGATGATCGGCGTCGAGTAGAGGTCGATCACCGCCAAGTCCGCTTCAAAGCCCGGAGCGATGGAGCCGATCTTGTCTTCCAGGCCGATCGCCTGCGCCGAACCGCGCGAAGCGAGGTAGTAGGCGTGGCCTGCCGACAGCGCATTGCCGTTCAGCTGGGCGGCCTTGTACGCCTCGTTCAGCGTCTGTAGCATCGAGAAGCTGGTGCCGGCGCCGAGGTCGGTCGCGAGGCCGACCTTGATCGGACGGCGGCTTTCCTTGGCCTTCTTCACGTTGAACGCGCCGGAACCGAGGAAGAAGTTCGACGTCGGGCAATGCGCGACGGCGGCGCCGGTCGCGTGGAAGATCTCGAGTTCTTCTTCGGTCAGGTGGATGCCGTGGCCGTAGATCGCGCGTTCGCGCATCAGGCCGTACTTGTCGTACACGCCGGTGTAGCTGCCGCAATCCGGGAACAGCGACTTCACCCATTCGACTTCGCTGACGTTCTCCGATACGTGCGACTGGATCAGCGCGGTCGGGAAGTCGCGTGCGAGCTGGCCGACCATCTCGAGCTGTTCCGGCGTCGAGGTCGGCGCGAAGCGCGGCGTGATCACGTATTCGGCGCGGCCGCGGCCGTGCCATTTCTTCGCGAGCGCGGCCGACTCGTCGTAGGCGCGCTGCGGCGTATCGAGCAGCGCCTCGGGCGCGAAGCGGTCCATGGTGATCTTGCCGGCCTGCACGCGCATATTGCGCTTCTCGGCCGCTTCGAAGAAAGCGTCTACCGATTGCGGGAACACCGTGCAGTAGACGGTGGCGCTGGTCACGCCGTTCTTCAGGCATTCGCCGAGGAAGACTTCGGCGACCTCGTCGGCGTGGTCCTTGTTTGCGAACTGCTGTTCGGCGACGAAGGTGTAGTTGTTCAGCCAGTCGAGCAGTTGCTCGCCGTAGGCGCCGATCATCTGCGTCTGCGGGTAGTGGACGTGGGTGTCGATGAAGCCCGGGACGATCACGCTGTCCTTGTAGCTGGTGATTTCCACGCCGGCCGGCACTTTTTTCAGCATGTCGGCGGCCGGGCCGACGTCTTTGATCTTGCCGTCTTCGATGAGGATGATGGCGTCCGACTCGTGCACCATACAGTCCTTCATGGCCTTCTCGAACGGATCGTCCTTGAAGGTGAGCATCGCGCCGCGAATGGCAGTAAGCATCTCGATTTCTCCTGATATGCGGTTTCCGGTGTCGTATTCCGCCGTCGGCCCAACCCGGTCTTGTCGCCGGTTGGCGGAAAAAATCCGCGCCGGCGCGCGGACCTAGGGCAATTCCCATGACGGCTAAGACGCCGCTCCGGTGCATAATGGGAACTGCCGGGCCGATAACTAGCTTTATATCAAAATTCTTACGATAAAGAATCTGTTGATCAAGCTTTTTATCCCCGAAACAACAAGAACGACAGCGAATGCTGTTAGAGCCCGTGATGAACCCGTCCGCGAACCGCGCCCGCTACGCCGGCGACACGCCAGCTGCGGAGCCGCTCGCCGTGCTCCATGACAAGGCTCTAGGACTTCGTGGAACTCGTGAAGCAAACTCTGAAAATGGATACGCCTGTGACCCTTTCCACCCCGACCTCGGCCAACCTTGTCGGCTCCGACACCTCCGCTTCCGATCAGAAGGACCAGATCGACCGCATCGTCGCCTTGTGGCAGGCCGAACGCCCCGAACTCGACGCGTCGACCACCGAAGTCATCGGCCGCATCGTGCGCATGGAGTACTTCATCACCCGCCGCGTGCTGGCCGACCTCGCCCGCTACGAGCTGAACGTCGGCGAATTCGACGTGCTCGCCGCGCTGCGCCGCGCCGGCAAACCGTACCAGCTGCCGCCGCACCAGCTGCAGGGCATGGTGCTGATCTCTTCGGGCGGGCTGACCAACCGGCTGAACCGCCTCGAGACCAACGGCCTGATCGCGCGCCTGCCGGACCCGAGCGACCGCCGCGGCGTGCTGGTGACGCTGACCAAGAAGGGCCTCGCCATCGTCGACGAGGCGGCCGAGTACCACCTGGCCGCCGAGGCCGAGATGCTGTCGCCGCTTGACGCCGACGAGCGCCACCAGATGGCCGCGCTGCTGAAGAAGCTGCTCTTGGCGCACGACAGCCACGACGAAGAGTGAGCCCCCTCTTCTGACAGTAAAGCAAAAACGGCCGGGATATCCCGGCCGTTTTGCGTTTGTACCGACTCAAAAACTCAGGGCTTGAGCGACGCGTTCTGCACGCGCGCCGGCGGCGTCCACTGCCAGTGCGCGCGCATCGCGCCGAACACCAGGTTCGGATACTGCGGTTGGCCGAGGCTGCCGTTGTAGCGGCCGAGCGCTCGGTACAGGTTGCCGCGTTCGATGTTCAGATAGTGGCGCAGGATGGTGCAGCCGTAGCGCAGGTTGGTCGTCAGGTCGAACAGGTTCTGCTGCGGCGTGCCTATGCTCCTCACCCAGAACGGCATCACCTGCATCAGCCCGCGCGCGCCGACCGGGCTGATCGCGTACTTCTTGAAGCCCGACTCGACCTGGATCAGGCCGAGCACCAATTGCGGGTCGAGCCCGGCGCGCGTCGCCTCGTAGTGGATCGCGGTCAGCAGGCGCTCGCGGAACCACGCGTCTGGAATGCGCTTCTCGAGCCGGCGCGACATCTCGGCCAACCATGCCTGGCCCTCACGCGCGTCGTCGAACACCAGCCGCGGCGCGTTGACGTCGGCGATCGAGCGCGACATCGCCGACGCGACGTTGGCCGACAGCGCCTCCTCGCGCTGCGCGCCGGCGAAGGCCGGCGCGGCGCACGCGAGGGCGAGCGTCAGCGCGACGACTCCACGCTGCAGCACCCTCATCACTGGCCCAGCTTGGCCAGCACGTGCGCCAGCACTTCGGCGGCGGCGACGGGGGTCGCTTCGGCGTCGGTGCGATGTTGGTACTCGACCTTGCCTTCCTTCAGGCCGCGGTCGCCGATCACGACGCGATGCGGGATGCCGATCAGCTCGGAGTCGGCCAAGAGCACGCCCGGGCGCTCTTCGCGGTCGTCGAGCAGCACGTCGACCCCCTTGGCCTTCAGCTCCTGGTACAGCGCGTCGGCGGCGGCCTTCACCGCGTCCGAGCGGTAGTAGCCCATCGGCACGATGCCGACGGTGAACGGCGCCATCGTGTCGCTGAAGATGATCCCGCGCTCGTCGAAGTTCTGCTCGATCGCGGCGGCGACGATGCGGCTCACGCCGATGCCGTAGCAGCCCATCTCCATCACCTGGTGCTTGCCGTCGCGGTCCAGATAGGTCGCGCCCATCGCCTCGGAGTACTTGGTCCGGAGCTGGAACACGTGGCCGACCTCGATGCCGCGGCACAGTTCGAGCACGCCCTGCCCGTCCGGGCTGGCGTCGCCCGGCACCACGTTGCGGAGGTCGGCGACCTCGGGCTCCGAACAGTCGCGGCCGAAGTTGGCGCCGATGTAGTGGTAGTCGTCCTCGTTGGCGCCGATCACGAAGTCGGCCATCGCGGCAACGGTGCGGTCGGCGACGACGCGGCCCGGGAAGCCGACCGGGCCGAGCGAGCCCGGGTTCGCGCCGAACGCGGTACGGATCGCGTCGGGGCTGGCGAAGGTCAGCGGCGTCTTGATGCCAGCGACCTTCTCCGCTTTGACTTCGTTCAGCTCGTGGTCGCCGCGCAGCAGCATCAGTACCGGCGCGCCGTCGTCGCCCTCGACGACGATCGCCTTCACCGTCGCCTTGATATCGACCTTCAGGAAATCGACCAGCTGGGCGATGGTCTTGGTCTTCGGGGTGAGGACCTTCTCGAGCTTGGCCGAGGGGGCCGGACGCGGCTCGGAAGGAGCCAGCGCTTCGGCGAGCTCGATGTTGGCCGCGTAGGGCGACGTCGGGCAGTAGGCGATCACGTCTTCGCCCGAGTCGGCCAGCACCTGGAACTCGTGCGAGCCGGTGCCGCCGATCGAGCCGGTGTCGGCGGCGACCGGGCGGAATTTCAGCCCCAAGCGCCCGAACACGCGGCAGTAGGCGTCGTACATGTCCTGGTAGGTCTGTTTCAGGCTGTCGAAGTCGGCGTGGAACGAGTACGCGTCCTTCATGATGAATTCGCGCGAACGCATCACGCCGAAGCGCGGGCGCACCTCGTCGCGGAACTTGGTCTGGATCTGGTAGAAGTTCAGCGGCAGCTGCTTGTAGCTCTTGACCTCTTTGCGCGCGATGTCGGTGATCACTTCTTCGTGCGTCGGACCGACGCAGAAGTCGCGCTCGTGGCGGTCCTTCAGGCGCAGCAGTTCCTTGCCGTAGAAGTCCCAGCGGCCCGACTCCTGCCACAGCTCGGCCGGCTGCACCGCCGGCATCAAGAGTTCGACCGAGCCTGCGCGGTTCATTTCCTCGCGCACGATGTTCTCCACCTTCTTGAGCACCCTCAGCCCCATCGGCATCCACGAGTAGAGGCCGGACGAGAGCCGACGGATCAGGCCGGCGCGCAGCATCAGCTTGTGGCTGGGCAACTCGGCCTCGGAAGGCGCTTCTTTCAGGGTGGAGATGAAAAACTGCGATGCGCGCATGGCGGGAGTCCTTACGATCTGAATGTCGGGCAAATGGCCTGATTGTAGCCGCAAGAGGGCATCGCGGAAACGGCGCCCGGCCGCCGACGGCTCGGGAGCCGCGGCAAGGGGCTCGGCCAACCCGAAATCGACGCCATTCTTCCCGTCTTCATGCCACCGGCGTAGCATGAAGCGCTGCGCATCTGTGGCTTTTGCACCGTCTTTTCCCCGTACGTCCGGGCGGGGCTTGGCCCGGGCCAGACGCAGGAGTAAGCTTCGCGCTGCCTCAACGCCCATTGCGCAACGCAACATGCGGCCATAACGGAAAAGAACGAATGGAATCTCAAGCGCAGAACAAGAAGGCGATGGCCGGCCTGACCCTCGCCGCGCTCGGCGTGGTGTACGGCGACATCGGCACCAGCCCGCTGTACACCCTGAAGGAATGTTTCGGCCCCCATCTCGGCATCGCCCCGACGCACGACAACGTGCTCGGCATCCTGTCGCTGGTGCTGTGGGCGCTGATCCTGGTGGTGTCGGTCAAATACCTCGTCTTCGTGCTGCGCGCCGACAACAAGGGTGAAGGCGGCATCCTGACGCTGATGGCGCTGGCGCGTCGCCACGTCCCGCCGCGCGTCGCCTTGCCGCTGATGCTGCTCGGCCTGTTGGGCGGCGGCTTCTTCTACGGAGAGGTGGTGATCACGCCGGCGATCTCGGTGCTGTCGGCGGTCGAGGGGCTCGTGGTGATGACGCCCGCGTTCAAGCCCTACGTGCTGCCGGCGGCGATCGTCGTGCTCACCGCCCTGTTCCTGATCCAGCACCACGGCACCGCGCGCGTCGGCCGCCTGTTCGGCCCGGTGATGATGGTCTGGTTCGCGGCGCTCGCGGTGCTCGGCGTGCACGGCATTATCCAGAATCCGCAAGTGCTGTACGCGCTCAACCCCTACTGGGGCATGCGCTTCATCGCGGAGCACGCCGGACTCGGCTTCCTCGCGCTCGGCTCGGTGGTGCTGGCGATCACCGGCGCCGAGGCGCTGTACGCCGACATGGGCCACTTCGGCCGGCGTCCGATCCGGCTCGCCTGGTTCTTCTACGTGCTGCCGGCGCTCGCGCTTAACTACTTCGGCCAGGGCGCGCTGCTGCTGGCAAACCCGGCGGCGGTCAGCAACCCCTTCTTCATGCTGGCGCCCGACTGGGCGCTGCTGCCGCTGGTGGCGCTCGCGACGCTGTCGACGGTGATCGCGTCGCAGGCGGTGATCTCGGGCGTGTTCTCGCTGACCCGCCAGGCGGTGCAGCTCGGCCTCTTGCCGCGCATGAGCATCCTCCATACGTCCGACATGGAGATCGGCCAGATCTACATCCCGCTGATCAACTGGACGCTCTTGGTCGCCGTGATCGTCGTTGTCGCCGGCTTCCAGAGTTCGAGCGCGCTTGCCGGCGCCTACGGCATCGCGGTCACCGGCACCATGGTGATCACCTCGCTGCTGACGGCGATGGTGGCGCTGCGCAACTGGCGCTGGCCGGCGATGTTCGTGCTACCGGTGCTGGCGGCCTTCCTCATCATCGACCTGCCGTTCTTCGCCGCCAACGCGCTCAAGCTGTTCCACGGTGGCTGGCTGCCGCTGGTGATCGGCGTGCTGCTGTTCGTCGTGATGTCCACCTGGCGTCGCGGCCGCGAGCTGTTGCTCGAGCGCCTCACCGAGCAGGCGATCCCGCTCGACAGTTTCGTCGAGGGGCTGGAAGCCTACCCGCCGACGCGGGTCGAGGGTACCGCGGTGTTCCTGACCAGCACGGCCAAGGGCCTGCCGCACGCGCTGCTGCACAACCTCAAGCACAACCGCGTGCTGCACGAGCGCGTGGTGCTGATGACGATGCACACCGTCGACGACCCCTACGTGCCCGAGGAAGAACGCGTGAAGGTGACGCGGATGTCCGAGTCGTTCTGGCGCGTCGAGGCGTATTACGGCTACAAGGAAACGCCCGACGTGCACGACGTGATCACCGACTGCGCCCTTCAGGGGCTCGTGTTCGAGCTGATGGAAACGTCGTTCTTCCTGTCGCGCGAGACGCTGATCTCTACCGAACGCCCAGGCATGGCGCGCTGGCGCGAGAAGCTGTTCGTGTGGATGAGCAAGATCGCGCTCAGGGCGACCGACTTCTTCCAGATCCCGACCAACCGCGTGGTCGAACTGGGCGCGCAGATCGAGCTTTAGCGCGCCGGCCACCCCGACGACAAAGACCGCCTCAGGGCGGTCTTTTTGTTGAGCGAACCGGCCAAGCTTACGCCGTCTCGGCCTCGCGGCTCGCCGTCGCCGGCGCGGCCGGAGGACGAAGGCCGGTGGTCGACTCGCCGCTGCTGCGCCGCAGCGAACGCAGCTTGTCGACCAGGATGTCGAGGAAGTCGTTGAGCAGCCGCGCGGTGTCGGCCAGTTCGTCGCCGCCGTCGTCGGGCAGGCGTGCCGTCAGGTCGCCGCGCGCCAGCCGCTCGGTGGCGGCCTGCATCGCGCCGATCTGGCGACGCAGACGTTGGCCGAGCTGCCACTGCAGCGCGAGCACCAGGCCGCTCGCCAGCGCCAGCGGGCCGAGCACCATGGCCGCCAGCCGGCCGAGCATGGTGCGCATCGCGCCCTCCTCGGCCGCAAGCAGCCGCCGCTCCTCGACCAGGCGCTTGTCGAGATGGTCGGTCAACGGCGCGAGGTAACGCTGATACGCCCGCTCGGGGATGATCAGCGCGTCCTGCGGCGCGGTCTCGGCGATCTGGATCGCGCTCTCGAGCTGCTGGCGGTAGCCGGCCCAGTTCTTGACCACCGCCCCCTCGAACGCCGCGCGCTCCTCCGACTGCAGCGCGGCGAGCACGCGCAGGTTCAGCGTCTCGACGTCGGCGTTGACCCGGTCGAGCTTGCTGCGCGTCTCGAACAGCAGCGGGTCGGCGCGCGACAGCGACAAGGCGCCGGCCTTCAGCGCCAACAGGTCGGCGCTGAAGTGCTGGCGCTCGCGGTACTGCGAAAAACGATCGGCGAGCGCCGACAACTGCCAGCCGGTCAGGCCGAACACGACGATCAGGCACGCGAGGGTGAGCGCGGCGGTCAGCCGCAGGCGTTTGACGAGGGTCATGGCGGGAAAAAGGGCGAATCACGAAGCGTTCGAGCTTAGTCGCGACATATGACAAAAACGTGACTTTTTCCTACCATTTATTCTTTTTTCCATCAGAACACGACGCCTGCGACTGCTGCCCGGCGGCAGCGGGACGCGCCCAACGTCAGGCGGACTCGAACAGCGGCCGGATGCGCTCCCAGTCGAAGAAGGGGCCGGGGTCGGTCTTGCGGCCGGGCGCGATGTCGGAATGGCCGGTGATCGCGGTCAGCGGCAGCTCGCGCTTGAGCAGGACGGCCAGCTCGGCCAACGTGGCGTATTGCGCGTCGGCGAACGGCTCGAAGTCCGAACCTTCCATCTCTACGCCGAGCGAGAAGTCGTTGCAGCGCTCTCGCCCGCAGAAGCTCGACGCGCCGGCGTGCCACGCGCGGCGCGTGGCCGGAACGAACTGCACCAGTTCCCCGTCGCGTCTAATAAAGAAGTGCGCCGACACCCTGAGCTGCACGATGCCGGCGTAGTACGGGTGCTCACCTGCGTCGAGCGCGTTGGTGAACAGCGCTTCGACGCCCGGCCCGCCGTACTCGCTCGGCGGCAGGCTGATGTTGTGCACGACGAGCAGGCTCGGCCGCTCACCGCCCGGATAGTCGTCGCAGTTGGGGCTGATCACGTGGCGCGCCGGGCGCACCCAGCCGGATTCGTCTAGGGTCAGGCTCATGGGGGCGGAGGATCGAAGGACAGCCGACAGCGTAACGCAGCGCGCGCGCGTCAGGAAGCGTTGGCTCGGCCGACCTTTGGCGCAGCGATCGAGATCGAATCGGCGCGCAGCGGGTCTATAGCTCACGAGGAGAGGACCATGACGATCGAACTCAACCACACCATCGTCCCGGCGCGCGACAAGGTCGCGTCGGCGAGATTCTTCGCGAGGATTCTCGGGCTTTCGTTCGATGAAGAGGCGGTCGGCTATTTCGCGCCGGTGCGGGTCAACGACGCGCTGACGCTCGACTTCGGCGACTGGTCCGACCGGGACGACGGGCCGCTGCCAGTGCTCCACTATGCGTTCAAGGTCAGCGAACAGGAATTCGACGCGATCTTCGTGCGTATCGAGGCGGAAGGCATCCGCTACGGAAGCGAGCCTTATTCCCGGGAAGACATGAAGATCAACCATCGCGCGGGAGGACGCGGCGTGTACTTTTGCGACCCCGACGGCCACGTGCTCGAGTTGCTCACCGTAGGCTAGCCTCGCGCGAGCCGAGCTTCGTCGCGTGGCGCCTTGGACCTACACTATCCTTATCGTCCCAGGAGGCCGCCATGCCGCTCACCGATTCGCTGCCCCGCCCCGCGCCGTCGTTCGACGAGCCGCTCGAGATGCTCGCCGCCTGTCACGACAAGCTGCGCCGCTTCTGCAAGATGCTCACCGCGCTGCCCGAGCACCTGAAAATGCACGGCGCGGACGAGAACGCGATCGACGCCGCGCGCGCCATCCTGCGCTATTTCGATCACGCCGGACCGCACCACCATCAGGACGAGGAGGACGAGCTGTTTCCGCTGTTGCGCGAGCGCGACCCGGGCGCCGCCGAGGCGCTCATCCGTTTGCACCGCGAGCACGAAGTTTTCGTCGAGCAGTGGCAGGCGCTGCGCCCGGCGCTCGAGCGCGTCGCCTCAGGCGAGGCGGCAGAACTGCCGGCTGAACTGGTCGCGTCCTACGTCGGCGACTACCGCGCTCACATCGCGTTCGAGGAAGAATGGCTGTTCCCGCTGGCCGCGCACCTGATCACCCCCGACGAGCTCGCCGCCGCCGGCTCGCGCATGGCGGCGCGGCGGCAGGCGCGGCCGTTCTAGACCGATATGCCGTACCGTCTCGCCGCCGACGCGGTGGTCTTCGTCCACCTCGCGTTCATCGTCTTCGTGATGTTAGGCGGCCTGTTGGCGCTGCGCTGGCCACGCGTGGCGTGGCTGCACCTGCCGGCGTTCGCCTGGGGCGTCACGGTCGAAACGATGCACTGGGCCTGCCCGCTCACGCCGCTCGAGAACGCACTGAGACGCGCAGCGGGCGAAGCGGGTTATGACGGCGGCTTCGTCGAGCACTATCTACTGCCGCTGATCTACCCGGACGCACTGACGGCCGGCCTGCAGACCTGGCTCGCGCTCTTCGTCATCGCGGTCAACGCAGCGGTGTACGGCTTCGTCGCGTGGAGACGCACTAAAAACAAAGAGGGCGGCTGACAGCCGCCCCCTTCCCTATCTCACCGACGCGTCACGCGGTCAGCTTCAATAGCGCGAGGTAGGAATCCGCGAACAGCGCGAGGCCGTTCTGCTGCAGGCGCGCGCCGAGGTCTTCCCAGTTCACGCCGGCCGCCTCGATCTCGGCCAACGTTTGCTTCTCGGCGGTGAAGTCGGCGCCGGTCAGCGCGTCGGCCGCTTCGCCATGGTCGCGGAAGGCCGCGAGCGTCGCATCGGGCACGGTGTTGACCGTTTCCGGGCCGATCAGCGCCTCGACATAGAGTACGTCGCGGTAGGCCGGGTTCTTGGTGCCGGTGCTCGCCCACAGCAGGTATTGCGGGCGCGCGCCGGATGCCTTGAGCGCGGCGAATTCGGCGCCGTGGAAGCGCTCGAGATAGCGCGCGTACGCGCTCTTCGCCAGCGCGATTGCACCCTTGCCCTGCAGCGATGCCGGCAGCGCCGCATCGATCGCGCTGTCGACGCGCGACAGGAAGAAGCTCGCCACCGCCTTCACGTGGCCCAGCGGCTCGCCGTCGTCGTGGCGGGCGGAAAGACCGGCGATGTACGCGTCCCACACCGCCTCGACCTGCGTGAGGCTGAACAGCAGCGTGACGTTGACGTTGACGCCCTCGCGGATCAGGTGAGCGAGCGCCGTCACGCCGGCCTTTGTTGCCGGGATCTTGATCATCAGGTTCGGGCGCTTGACCGCCGCCCACAGGCGGCGCGCTGCCTCCAGCGTGCCTTCGACGTCGTCGGCCAACAGCGGCGATACTTCGAGGCTGACGTAGCCGTCGTCGCCGTGGCTCGCGGCGTATTGTCCGGCCATCAGGTCGCACGCTGCCTGCACGTCGGGCACCACCAGCGCCTCGTACGTCTGCTCGGCGTTCAGCGCGCGCAGCTTGAGCGCATTGAGGTCGTCCCGGTAGCGCGGATCGCTGCCGATCGCCTTGTGGAAGATGGTCGGGTTCGAGGTCACGCCGGCGATGCCGTCCTCGGCGACGAGGCGGGCGAGCTCGCCGGACGCGAGCAGCTCGCGGGACAGGTTGTCCAGCCAGATGCGCTGGCCGAACGGGCGGATGGCTTGCAAACGGTTCATGGCGATATCCCGGGGACGGTCGTTATTGTCGTGTCATCGTAACGCGGGCGGCACGCCGGGCCAAGCCGGTGGCCGCCCTTAAGCTTCGACCGCATTTCACCGCCAAGGTTGGCCGAGCCTATTCGGCCTCGGCCAACCTTTCGGCGCCGAACACCACGCTGAAGGTGCTGCCCTTGTCGGCCTCGCTCGCGATCTCGAGCTTGGCGTGGTGGCGCGCCAGCACGTGCTTGACGATGGCGAGCCCCAGCCCGGTGCCGCCGTTGCCGCGCGAGCGGCCGCGGTCGACGCGGTAGAAGCGTTCGGTCAGGCGCGGGATGTGTTCGCGCGGGATGCCGATGCCGGTGTCGGACACCGAGAACACCGCCTTCTCGCCGGCATCGCGCCAAGCGAGCGTCACCGTGCCGCCCTCGGGCGTGTAGCGGATCGCGTTCGACACCAGGTTGCCGAACGCCGAGTGCAATTCGCTCGCGCTGCCCCACAGCCATCGCGCCGAAGCCTTATCGAACACGACCTTGTGCCGGCCCCGCGACAGGCCCTCGGCCTCGGCGCGCAGCGTCGCGAGCAGCTCGTCCATGTTGACCTTCTCGTTCGGCACCGCCTTCGGGCTGTTCTCGAGCCGCGACAGCGTCAGCAGGTCTTCGACCAGACTCTGCATGCGCCGCGTCTGGTCGAGCATCATCGGCATGAACTGCTTGAGCATGCCGACGTCGGGCTCGTCCATGTCGGCGAAGGTCTCGAGGAAACCGCCGATCACGGTTAATGGCGTCCTCAACTCGTGCGACACGTTGGCGACGAAGTCGCGGTGCACCGTCTGCACGCGCTCGATCTGCGTGATGTCGCGCGACAGCAAGAGCTTGCGCGTCGAATCGAACGGCACCAGCTGGATAGCCAGCACGCGCTCGGACGGCTGCACGAAGCGCAGGATCAACGGTTGCGAGAAGCTGTCGCCGCTCATGTAGGCGTGGAAGTTCGGCTGGCGGATCAGGTTGAGGATCTGGTTGCCGACGTCTTCCTTGCGGTTGAGCCCCAGGTGTTCGACCGCAGACGGGTTCAGCCACTCGATGCGGTCATGTTCGTCGAGCACGACCACGCCGTCGGGCATCGCCTCGCCGGCGCTGATGAAGCGCTCGAGCACGTTGGTCAGCTTCTTCTTGTTCTGCGTCTGCGCGCGCGCCTGGCGGTACAGCGTCATGAACACCATGTGCCAGGAACCGAAGCCGTCGGGCACGCGCTCGGAGCCCGGGTGCTTGAGCCAGCGCAGCAACAGCGCGATGTGATACAGGTGGAAGGACAACCACAGGACGACGACGGTCAGCGCCAGCCACAGCGCCTGGACCGCGCCGAGCGCCCCCCACACGAGGAGAGTGAAGAAGCCGACGACGACGACACCGATCAGGGTGCGCTGCAGGAATTCACGCATCGGGCCTCACGCCTGGGTCGAGAATCGGTAGCCGGTGCCGCGCACGGTCTGGATCAGCTCCGCGTGGCCGGATGGCTCGAGCGCGCTCCTGAGACGCCGGATGTGCACGTCGACGGTACGCTCCTCGACGAACACATGGTCGCCCCACACCTGATCGAGCAATTGCGAACGCGAGTGCACGCGTTCCGGGTGCGTCATGAAGAAGTGAAGCAGGCGGAATTCGGTCGGGCCGAGGTCGATGGTGTTCTCGTGGCCGGACACGCGGTGCGTGACCGGGTCGAGCCTCAGCCCCTTCACCTCGACCGCGTCGTCGGTCATCTGCGGCGCGCGACGGCGCAGCACCGCCTTGATGCGCGCCAACAGTTCGCGCGGCGAGAACGGCTTGGTGATGTAGTCGTCGGCGCCGGTCTCGAGGCCGACGACCTTGTCCTGCTCGTCCGAACGCGCGGTCAGCATGATGATCGGTACATGCTTGGTGCGGTCGTCCGAGCGCAGCTTCCTGGCGATGTCGATGCCCGATGCGCCCGGCAGCATCCAGTCGAGCAGCACGAGGTCGGGCAAGGCGTTCTTCACCAGCGTCAGCGCCGCTTCGGCGGTGCTGGCACGCAGCACATGGTGACCGGCCTGCGTCAGGTTGAAGGCAATCAATTCCTGGATCGCCGGTTCGTCTTCGACCAGCAGAATATTGGCAGGCATGGTGTGACCCTGTTTAGAAACTGTGGCAAGGATAGAAACGGGCGGTTACAGAAATATGACATGTTTTGCGATACGGCTGCCAGATCGCGGAAAAAAACAGCGCGCGGCGCGTGATCGGCGGGGCGGAGGGGCAAAAAAAACGGGCCCGCTCAAACAAGCGGACCCGCAAGGTCGTTCCGTCAAACCTGACTTAAGGACCAGGGACAAAGAGATCGCCAGAACCATTGCACCGGTAGGCAGAACGCGCAGCCAGAGACAACAGCCCCTATCGAGGCCGCCCGGGAAACAAGAGGCAACAAGCTCCGGACAGGCATCGAGATGAAGCTATTGTATACAATCGATCACCCGCCGCATAATGGAAACCATTGGTTTCTGTGCAGTTTTGTCTTATTTTCAAAGGGATTAAGAGTATGAGACTTTCGAAGTGCAACTAGACAAATACGATCGCAAAATCCTCGCCGCGTTATCGGAAAACGCGCGCATCCGCTTCGCCGAACTGGCGCGCCGCGTGAATCTGTCGGCGCCGGCGGTGGCCGACCGCGTCGAGAAGCTCGAACGCGCCGGCGTGATCACCGGCTACCACGTCGCGATCGACCCGGCCAAGATCGGCATGCCGATCCTGTGCGTGATCGAACTGACGGTGAAGCACCGCGAGTACGGCATGGTGCTCGAGCGCGTGCGCGAAATGCCTGAGGTGGTCGAGTGCGTGTCGATCACCGGCACCAGCGCGCTGCTGATCCGCACCGCGCTGCCGGCCATGCCGGCGCTGCAGGACCTGATCGGCAAGCTGATGCAGTATGGCGACACCAAGACGTCGATCGTCGTCGACACGCCGGTCCCGCCGCGGCTGCCGGCGCAGCTGCTGGAAGACTGAGCCAGACGGCTCAGCCAAGCTGTTCTTCAAGACCAGGCCCCCACACCGTGCCAACGGTGGTGGGGCTTGCGTTTTTCGGCGACCAAGGCAGCGAAGACCAAGTCAATATTTGCATATGCCAAATGCAAAAAAATTACATTACCACAATTATTAACACTATAATCGCGCCCGATCAGCCGCCTGATCGGGAATGCAGATTGACGAGTCTCCTTCCTGCCAGGAAAGCCTTTTTCGTCCGCTTCCCGCCTAGGAGTCCCCATGACCATCCCATCCCGCCTGTCCACGACGGCCACACTGCTGCTGGCCGCCGGCCTGCTGAGCGGTTGCGGCACGCTCAGCAGCCATAACAGCCGGCTGCAAGGCTCGCTGAACGCCGCCAACCAGGGGCAGATCGACACCGCCATCGCCAGCCTCGAGAGCAACAGCAGCGGCCTGCTGAGCAGCGGCAAGGACCTGCTCTACTACATGGAGATCGGCCAGTTGCAGCAGCTGAAGAACGACATTCCGGCTAGCACCGCGTCGTGGCAGCAGGCCGACCAGCAGATCCGCGCATGGGAGGACGAATACCGCGCCAACGCCGGCAAGGTGATGGGGCAGGTCGGCAGCGTGCTGCTCAACGACAAGACGCGCCGTTACGAGGGCACCGACTATGAGAAGGTGATGCTGAGCACCTATCTCGCCCTCAACCACGCGCTGGGCGGCAAACTCGACCTCGCGCGGGTGGAGATCAAGAAGACCCACGAGCGCGAGGCGCTGATCAAGGATTTCCGCGACAAGGAATATGCGAAGCTGGAAGATGAGGCGAAGGCCAAGAACGTCAGCCAGCCCAGCATCCAGAACATCAAGGGCTATCCGGTAGAAACGCTCGACGCGCCTGACGTGCTCAAGCTGAAGAACGGCTACCAGAACGCCTTCAGCCACTACCTCGCCGGCTATGTCTACGAAGCCAACCGCGAACCGAGCCTCGCCGCGCCCGGCTATCGCCAAGCCATCGAGCTGCGTCCGAGCACTCCCGTTCTTGAGGAGGGCTTGCGCGGCCTCGACTCGCGCGCGCGCCGCCTGAAAGCCAAGGCGTCCGACGTGCTGTTCGTGGTCTCCAGTGGCAGCGCCCCGGCGCGCCGTTCGGTCACGCTGCCGCTGCCGGTGACGATGGGCGGCGGCCTGGTGCTGACGCCGATCTCCTTCCCGGTGATCGGCAAGACGAGCGGCAACATCGCCCCGCGCCAGATCGTGGTCAACGGCCGGAACATCGCCATCAGCCCGATCGCCGACTTCGACGCCATGTCCCGTCGCACGCTGCGCGACGATATGCCCGGCATCCTGCTGCGCAGCGCCATCCGCGCCACCGTCAAGAGCGTGCTGCAGAAGGAGATGAACGACAAGGCCGGGCCGCTGGGCGGCTTGCTCACCAGCGTCGCCGCCGTCGTCACCGAACAGGCCGACGACCGCATGTGGCGCACCCTGCCCGAGCAGATCGCGATCGGCCGCCAGATGCTGGCCTACGGCCAGTACACGCTGACCGTCGAGACACCGAGCGGCACCAAGCAGTTGCCGCTGCGCATCGATCAGCGCCACACCATCGTACCCATCCGCGTCATGGCCGGCAGCGCCTACCTGGCGCAGTCCGACCCGGCCTCGCCGACCGGCGCATCGAAAATCATAGAGGCCCAGGCAGAGGAGCCGGCCCCGACCCTGACCGCCAAGCGCGCCCGTAAACGCAGTTGAGAATACGCCCCATGAAAACCCTGATTACCTCGCTTGTCCTGGCGACCAGCCTCGGCGCCTGCCTGCCCGCGCTCGCCGACTCGGTGGCCAGCAAGACCGAACAGCTCGGCCAGATGGACAAGGTCAAGGTGGACAACATCCGCCTCGCGCGCCGCAACGGCCTCCTGAACATCCAGGCCGAGCTCGTCAACGAGTCCAGCCGCAACCAGGTCGTGTACTACCGCTTCAAGTGGCTGGACGACAACGGCTTCGCCACCTGGGGTGAAGAAGCCTGGAAGCCGATCACGCTGTACGGTACTGAGCGCAAGCTTCTTTCCGAGGTCGCGCCGACCGCCGCTACCACCGACTTCCGCCTGCAGTTGCAGAGCCCGGAAAACACGGTGCGCTGACCCCAGCTTTCCCGTATCGACAAGACAGAAGGACGCAAAATGACATTCCTGAATTCCGGCCGCGCCGGTGCACTGTCCGTGCTGGCCAGCCTGTTGCTCGTCACCGGTTGCTCCTCCACCTCCTCGCCGCTGCTGGGCGACGGCAGCGTCAGTTACGGCGACAGCAAGGCCGTCGAGACCATCACCAACGAATTCGGCACCTCCGACCTGCAGGCGATCGCCGAGTCGATGACGCGCTCGCTGATTCAGCACCCCGCCATGCAGGGTCGCCCGCTGATCACCGTCGCCGAAGTGAAGAACAAGACCAGCGAGTACATCGACACCCGCAACATCACCAACTCGATTAAGACCCAGCTGATGAAGGGCGGCGCGCGCTTCACGACCGACAACAGCACGATGAACGCGCAGACCGACGAGCTGATGCGCCAGAACCAGACCGGCCTGTACGGCAAGAAGGCCAAGGTCGGCAAGATGCAGGGCGCCAAGTACCTCTTGACCGGCGAGATCACTTCGATCGTCAAGCGCAACGCCAGCACCAAGCTCGTCGATTACAAGTTCACGCTGATGCTGAAGAACATTGAGGACGGCATCGACGAATGGCAGGACGAGAAGGAAATCCGCAAGACTTCGCGCCGCTGAGCGCGCTGGCACTGGGGGCTGCGGCCCCTTTTACGGGAAACCATCATGAAGACATCGATCGCCGGCCTGATGGCCGGTCTGTTCCTTGCCGGCAGCGTGCTGGCCGACGCGCCCAAGGTCGCCGTGACCGATCTCGCGTACGAGGAACGTGTCAGCGAATACTTCCGCGTGGTCGCCGCCAGCGAGAAATCGTCGCTCCGTGCTTCGGCCGGCCGGACACACGGCTCGCTCAGCGCCGACTCGGAGAGCCGCTATTTCGAGGCCGAAGGCACCTACAGCTACATCGATCGCGGCGAACTGCGCAAATTCACCGCCGACATCAAGGGCGAGATGCTCAAGTCGGGCCAATACCGCCTGGTCCAGCCGCGCCCCTACACCAGCAAGGACAACGAGAAACTCTATGACGTCATCGACCGGATCAAGAAGGGCATGTACCCCGGCGCCGATTACGTCTTGTTCGGCTCGGTGTCGAGCCTGGAGTGGCGCGACGAGATCAACCCAGTACAGGGCACCGGCAAATACACCCAGGCGCTCAGCCTCGACCTGGTCGCCGACTTCAGCCTGATCGACACCCGTACCTACGAGGTCAAGGCGGCGTTCAGCGCGAGCGGCGAGGGCCAGGATGCGCGCTTCCTGACCGGCAACAACCGGGTGATGCCCAACCGCGGACGTGTCGTGAGCGAAGTCTCGAAGAGCCTGGGCGAGGACGCCGCACGGCAGATCGAGGAACAATTCTCACCCGGCGTCAGCCCGGAGGCCCGAAACGGCAACCGGGTCAGCAACACAGGTCAAACCGAAACGCGCAGGGAAGACGTCATCATCCTGCGTTGAGGCGGTCGGGCAAACAAAAAAGGCGGCGCCGCGAGGCACCGCCTTTTTCATATTGCAAGAATCGCTCAGCCGCGGGTCGCCAGGCGCTGCAGGATGTTCGAGAACTCTTCCATGAAGGTGTCGAAGCGCGTCGCCAGGCGGTCGACGTCGTAGGAGAAGCGGTTATAACCGACCACCGCCGGGATCGCCGCGAACAGGCCGATCGCGGTCGCGATCAGCGCTTCGGCGATGCCCGGCGCGACGGTAGCCAGCGTCGCCTGGCCGGCGTTACCGAGGCCGATGAAGGCGTGCATGATGCCCCACACCGTGCCGAACAGGCCGATATAGGGGCTGACCGAGCCGACGGTCGCGAGGAAGGACGTGTGCGCGTCCAGCTCGTCCAATTCGCGCTGCGCGGCGGCGCGCATCGCGCGGCGCGTGCCGTCCATCACGTCGGACAAGGCGCTCGCGCCCTGGCGGCGCAGCTTGAGGAATTCGCCGAAGCCGGCGCTGAAGATCTTCTCCATGCCGAGCGCCGCGTTGTGGCGACCCGACTCCTCGTACAGGCGGTTCAGGTCGGCGCCGCTCCAGAAGGTGCGCTCGAAGCTTTCCGCCTCGCGGCGCGCGCGGCGCAACAGCGCCATCTTCTGCAGGATCAGGCCCCACGACAGCACGGACAGCAGCATCAGCCCGGCCATCACCAGTTTCACCATCAGGCTGGCGTCGAGGATGAGCTTTACGATAGACATCGGTTCTTGCACGGTGGTCTCTCTTTACAGGCAGGCGGCTAGCGTAACACGCGTCCGCTGGCGAAATCGATGATGGTGGACGGCGCGCGCCGGCCGCCGACGCGGCCCGGCAACGTCAGCAGGCGCTCGCCGAAGGTGAGACGGCACGCGCGCGCGCTCTTGAGCGACACCTGGCCCGCAGGGTTGGCCGAGGTCGACACCAGCGGGCCAAGCACGGCCGCGAGGCTGCGCGCCTCGGCGTGATCGGGGATGCGCACCGCCAGCGTCCGGTGCCGGCCGCGCAACAGCGGCAGCACGCGGCGCGACGCCGGCAGCAGGAAGGTTACCGGCCCCGGCCAGTGCGCCATCAGCCGCGCCTCGTCGTCGCGCGACAAGGGCTCGACGAGCGGCCTGAGCTGCTCGATGCTCGCCGCGATCACGATCAGCCCCTTGTGGTTGGGGCGGCCCTTCATCGCGATCACGCGGCGCAAGGCGCGCGCGTTCAGCGGGTCGCAGCCGATTCCGTAGCACGACTCGGTCGGATAGGCGATCACGCCGCCGGCCTTGAGGCGGGCGCGGGCGCGGCGCAGCAGCGCGGCGCCGGGGATATGAACAGGAAAACGCATGGGGCTGGATTATCGCACTGCGGCGGGCTGAGGTCAGCCCGGAAACACTCAGAGTCGCGCCGGCCACTCGGGTTCCACTGAGGCGTTGCGGCGAATCGCTAAAGAGCCGCCGCGATGAGCGTATGACGTGAGTACAAGCTTGGCCGGGCCCTCGGCCAACCCTTGTCGGCCTGGCGGGACAATTCGGCGCAATGCGCTGAGCTTATTGCGCGCGACCCACCAGGCCGCCCTATACGCATATCATTATATTTTTCAAATAAAATCACTTTTGGCAGCCTTAATTCATAACATGGCATTAAAGCAGAAACAAATGTACTGAATATTGCAAAACTCGGCCTCTGCCTTGTTGCATTACCCTGGAGCTTCAATCTACGACGACAATATTTGGTGCGGTTCCTGGCCCGCCCGAGCGCTCGGTCGGCGGTCGTTCCAGGCCAGGCACCCTTAGCCGCCAGCCCAAAACACTAATTCAAGCTGCATGTTAAACGGGAGGGGAAGAAGTGAAACATGCCATATGGTACGCGGCTCTATTGCCGACGCTGCTGGCTGGGTGCGCGGCTCCGGGACGGGACGCTACGGTAAGCTTGACACCGACGGCGGTAGCGTCGTCCTCGACGACGTGCATACAGCGGCCCATTGATCAGGTGCGGCTCGACGGGGAAGACTTCTTTGGAGACTTGCTGGATTCGCAGTTTTGCCAGATACCAAAAGACAATGTGCAATTCCGGCTATTCCGCACGCAGTTGCTGATCACGATGCTGGCTCACTATGGGCACGAACGATTCAAGGACCATTCGGCCCAGCCAACGACCGATGCTTACAAACTGCTTTAGCGTATCCGTTCGGCGGAAACGCTGGTCGATACCATGCGTACGGCCAGCGACCAGACCGACATCTTCTACAGCGTCCAGCGTGTAAACCTTGAAATGGGCATTATCAACATCACCTCCACGGATCTACAGCCGGTGCCGGCCCAAGGTAACGTGGTGTCGGTGGGAAGCGCGGCGGATCAGATCAACAAGAGCAAGCAGCTGTTCGCCAGCACGGTGAAGGACAACCTTTACCTGGGCGCCTATCGGGAGGTGCTCGGAGGCGCCATCAAGCAAGTGGCACCCAACGGCTTGCTCAACGAGTTGGTACCTCCAAGCCATACGGCATGGAAACAGACACTCACCAATTTGGGCGAATATTGCTCCAGGCTTAGCGCGATGGCGGGCACCCAGATCGACTGTCTGAGCAACGGCCTCAGACAATGGGGTGGGCTGCAGGCCAAGTCGGCCACCAACCTATAAGCGCCGTAGGGCGCAATAAGCGCAGCGCATTGCGCCGGACTACCCCATAAAAGCTTGGCCGAGCCCCGCAGGCTCGGCCAAGCTTTCGTCTTTCTAAGGCTTAGCGCTTACTTCTTCACCAGCGCCTTGTTGCCGATGTCGCGGCGCTGCTGCTTGCCGGGGAACTGGATCAGGTCCGCCAGGCGGTACGCGACCAGGCGCGCCTGCTTGACGTTTTCACCCAGGCCCACGGTGCACAACACGCGGCCGCCGCTGGTGACGAGCTGGCCCTTGTCGTTGAACGCGGTGCCGGCGTGGAACACGATCATGTCGTCGGTGTTGTCCGGCACGTTGTCGATCACGTCGCCGTGCTTCGGCTTCTCCGGGTAGCCCTCGGATGCCAGCACGACGCCGACCGCGACGCGGCGGTCCCATTCGGCCTCGACCTTGTCGAGCGTGCCGGCGATGCCGTGCTCGATCAGCACGGAAAAGTCGGACTTCAGCCGCGCCATGATCGGCTGGGTTTCCGGGTCGCCCATGCGGCAGTTGAATTCCAGCGTCTTGATCGTGCCGTCCGGGCTGATCATCAGGCCGGCGTACAGGAAGCCGGTGTACGGCAGGCCGTCAGCCTTCATGCCTTCTACGGTCGGCAGGATCACCTCGCGCATCGCGCGCGCGTGCACCTCGGGCGTGACGACCGGTGCCGGGCTGTACGCGCCCATGCCGCCGGTGTTCGGCCCGAGATCGTTGTCCTTCAGCCGCTTGTGGTCCTGGCTGGTCGCCAGCGCCAAGACGTTGTTGCCGTCGACCATGACGATGAAGCTGGCTTCCTCGCCGCTGAGGAATTCCTCGATCACGACGCGGCTGCCGGCGTCGCCGAGCTTATTGCCCGACAACATATCGTCGACGGCTGCGTGCGCTTCTTCGAGGCTCATCGCGACGACGACGCCCTTGCCGGCGGCCAGGCCGTCGGCCTTGATCACGATAGGTGCGCCTTTCGTGTCGACGTAGGCGTGCGCGCTGGCGACGTCGGAGAAGGTCTCGTAGTCGGCGGTAGGGATGCCGTGGCGCTTCATGAAGGCCTTGGCGAAGTCCTTCGACGCCTCAAGCCGCGCGGCTTCGCGCGTCGGGCCGAACACCTTCAGGCCTTCGGCGCGGAAGGCGTCGACGACGCCGGCGGCCAGCGGCGCCTCGGGGCCGACGACGGTCAGCGACACGCCTTCGGCCTTGGCGAACGCCAGCCACTCGTCGACCGAGTCGGCCGGCACGTTGGTCAGATGCTTGTCGAGCGCGGTGCCGGCGTTGCCCGGCGCGACGAAGACTTTGGAGACGCGCGGCGACTGCGCGAGACGCCAGGCGATGGCGTGCTCGCGGCCGCCCCCGCCGATAACCAGTACTTTCATGCTGTGAGGACTCCTGTCTCTATCTCACTTGCAACTGTCAAAAGCCGGATGGTACGCCACCTCACCGGCCGGCTGCGAATCTTCGAAGGCCAGCGCGAGGAAAAACGCCGGCGGCACGCCGGGCAGGGTGAGCCCTGCGCGGCGCGCGAAGCCGAATCGGCCGTAGTAGTCCGGGTCGCCGAGCAGCACGCAGCCGGCGGCGCCGGTCTCGCGCAAGGCGGCAAGGCCGGCCTTGACCAGCGAGCGGCCGACGTCGCGGCGCTGCCTGTCCGGGCGCACCGCCAGCGGCGCGAGCCCGTACCAGCCGCATTTTTCGCCGGCGACGGTGACCGGCGAGAACGCGATGTAGCCGATCACCTCGCCGCCCTCCTCGGCCACCAGGCCGAGCGACAGCGCGTGCTCTTCGCGCAGCGCGTCGACCAGCGTGTGCTCGTTGTTGCGGCTGTGCGGATGGTCGGCGAACGCGGCGATGAGCACGTCGCGGATCGCCGCCTGGTCGCCGGCCTGTTCGGGTCGGATCTTCATGACGCTGCCCCCGGCGGATGGATCAGTGGCGGAAGTGGCGCGTGCCGGTCAGCACCATGGCGATGCCGTGCTCGTCGGCAGCGGCGAACACCTCTTCGTCGCGCATCGAACCGCCCGGGTGGATGATGGCCTTGATGCCCTCTCCGGCGATGACGTCGATGCCGTCGCGGAACGGGAAGAACGCGTCACTGGCCGCCACCGCGCCGGCGAGGCTCAAGCCGGCGTCAGCAGCCTTACGCGCGGCGATGCGGGTCGAGTCGACGCGGCTCATCTGGCCGGCGCCGATGCCGGCTGTCCGGCCGCCCGCGCAGAACACGATCGCGTTCGACTTCACGAACTTGGCGACGCGCCACGCGAACATCAGGTCGGCCATTTCCTGCTCGGTCGGCTGGCGCTTGGACACCACGCGCAGCTCGTCGAGGCCGACGTTCTTCAGGTCCGGCGTCTGCACCAAGAGGCCGCCGCCGACGCGCTTCATGTCGAAGCGGTTGGCGCCGGCGACGAGCGGCACTTCCAGCACGCGCACGTTCTTCTTGGCGGCGATGATGGCCTTGGCCTCTTTGGTGAAGGCCGGGGCGATCAAGACTTCGAGGAACTGGCCGGTCACCGCTTCGACGGTCTCGCCATCGACTTCGCGGTTGAAGGCGATGATGCCGCCGAAGGCGCTCGTGGTGTCGGTCGCGAACGCCAGCTTGTACGCGGTCAGCGGGTCGGCCGCGATCGCGACGCCGCACGGGTTGGCGTGCTTGACGATCACGCAGGCCGGCGCATCGAAGGTCTTCACCGCTTCCCACGCCGCGTCGGCGTCGGCGATGTTGTTGTACGACAGCTCCTTGCCCTGCAGCTGCTTGTAGTGGGCGATGCTGCCGGCGGCCGGGTCGAGCTCGCGGTAGAACGCGGCGGCCTGATGCGGGTTCTCGCCGTAGCGCATGTCCTGCACCTTGACGAACTGCGAATTCAAACGATTCGGGAAGGCGAACTGCTCGGGCACGCCTTCGATCGAGTCTTCGGTCAGGCTGGTCAGGTAGTTCGAGATCGCGCCGTCGTAGGCGGCGGTGTGGGTGAACGCCTTCTTCGCCAGCTTGAAGCGGGTCGCCTTGGCCAGCGCGCCCTTGTTGGCCTTCAGCTCGGAGAGCAGCAATTCGTAATCGGCCGCGTCGGTGACGATGGCGACGTGCGCCCAGTTCTTGGCCGCCGAACGAACCATGGTCGGACCGCCGATGTCGATGTTCTCGATCGCGTCCTCGAGCGTGCAGTCGGCCTTGGCGATGGTCGCCTCGAACGGGTAGAGGTTCACGCAAACGAGGTCGATGTTGCCGATGCCGTGCTCGGCCATCTTGGCGACGTGCTCGGGCAGGTCGCGTCGGCCGAGGATGCCGCCGTGCACCTTCGGGTGCAGCGTCTTCACGCGGCCGTCGAGCATCTCCGGGAAGCCGGTGTAGTCGGACACTTCGGTCACCGGAATGCCGGCGTCGGCCAGCAGCTTGGCGGTGCCGCCGGTCGACAAGAGTTCCACGCCCTGTTCGGCGAGGCCGCGCGCGAATTCGACGACGCCGGTTTTATCCGACACGCTGATGAGGGCTCGTTCGATCTTGCTCATGTTCCCGTTCCAGTAAAGGTGAATGCAAATGCTTGCGATCAAATAACTTTATCCGAAGCGACACCTGTAAAAGCCGAAGGCCGCCTCGCGGCGGCCCTCGTAAGGCGTCAGATCAGATCGTAACTCTTCATCTTCTTGCGCAAGGTGTTGCGGTTGAGGCCGAGCAGCTCGGCCGCCCGGGTCTGGTTGCCCTGTGTCTGGCTCAACACCACTTCGATCAACGGCTTTTCCACGCAGGCGAGCACCATATCGTAGATGGCCGACGGCGTTTCCCCGTCCAGGTCGCGGAAGTACTGCTCCATCGCGTGCCGGATGGTCTGGGCGATATGATCGTTGCTTTGCATGGTTGTTGTTGGTGTTAGTCGTTGTCCACATCCCCGGCCGCCCCCTCGTCAAGGTAGCTGAGGTGTTCCCCGCGTTCGGCCAGCCCGTCGAAATAGGCGCTGACCGCCGCTCTTTGTGTTTCGGTGCTCTCGAGCTGGTACATCGCCTGGCGGAACGCGTTCGCGTCCGCCAGACCCTTCGTATACCACGCGATATGCTTGCGCGCGACGCGGCAGCCCGAGTATTCGCCGTAAAAGCCGTATAGCTCGTCGAGGTGCCCCAATAGCACGTCGCGAATCTCGCAGACGCGCGGTGGCGGCAACATCGTACCGGTATCAAGGTAATGGTCGATCTCGCGGAAGATCCACGGCCGACCCTGCGCGGCGCGGCCGATCATGATCGCGTCGGCGCCGGTCTTTTCAAGCACGAAACGAGCCTTTTGCGGGCTGTCGATGTCGCCGTTGGCGATCAGCGGGATCGAGATCGCCTGCTTGACCGCGGCAATCGTGTCGTACTCGGCCTCGCCCTTGTACATATCCTCGCGCGTGCGCCCGTGCAGCGCGAGCGCCGCGATGCCGGCGTCCTCGGCCAACCTCGCGATCCGCATCACGTTCTTGTTGTCGCGATTCCAGCCGGTGCGCGTCTTCAGCGTCACCGGCACGTCGACCGCCGCAACCACCGCATCGAGGATGCGGCCGACCAGGTCCTCGTGCTGCATCAGCGCGGAACCGGCGGCGACGTTGCACACCTTCTTGGCCGGGCAACCCATATTGATGTCGATGATCTGCGCGCCGTGCTCGACGTTGAGGCGCGCCGCGGCGGCCATCTGCGCCGGGTCGGCACCGGCGATCTGCACCACCACCGGCTCGACCTCGCCGTCGTGGTTGGCGCGGTGCAGCGTCTTCGGCGTGGTCCATAGCGCCTTGTTCGACGTGATCATTTCCGACACCGCCATGCCCGCGCCGAGCTTCTTGCACAGCATGCGGAACGGGCGGTCGGTCACACCGGCCATCGGTGCGACGATCAGCCGGTTCTTGAGCGTGTAAGGCCCGATGCGCATGGGTAAAGGGTCGGCAAGAAGGTCGAAAAGGGCCGCCATTGTATAGCTTTTCGCGCAGGCGGTAAAAACCTTTTTGATTATTTTTTAGGCAGCATCGATAGCCGAAAATAATCGACCGTAACGTGAAAACGGCGGGCGACTCACAAGGAGCGCCCGCCGCAGAAATGAGGGGGAAGTCAACCGATAAGCCGGGTTTTGTCGTGGACAGTCATTCCTCTAGGCCTGCCGTTGCCGACAGGCTCAAGCAGCCTACCCGGGTGCAGCGCGGGCCACGCCAATGCACCCCTATTTGGCCTTGCTCCGGATGGGGTTTAGCCTGCCGTCCGTGTTGCCACGTCCGCGGTGCGCTCTTACCGAGCCGGATCTTTCGACCCAACCTCCGGGCTTGGCTTACGCCGCGCCCGAACACCTTTTCACCCTTGCCTGTGCCGTCCGTCAGGGTTTTCACCCTGCTTGGATTCTCCGAGCCGGGTTACACCCTGCTTGGATAAAGACTTTGTCGCCCTTGCGGGCGACAAGTCCGGCCATCGGCGGTTCAGCTCTCTGTTCCACTTTCCATCGCCTCGCGGCGTCCGGCCGTTAACCGGCATCCTGCCCTATGGAGCCCGGACTTTCCTCCCCATCCACCAAAGGATGCGGCGACTGTCTGGTTGGCTTCCGGCGGCCATTGTAGCGCAAGCGCCCTATCGACGCGAATTCGCGGCCCGCAAGGTTGGCCGAGCCCGATTCAAGCGTCGGCCGGGCTCGGCCAACCCTCGGCCCTAGTCGAAGCGACGGGTGAAGCGCGTCTCGGCCGACGAGTCCGCATTGCCTGCGCGCAGCACGACCGACCAGCTCTTCGAAAACTGGTAGGCGAACTTGACCGCCTGCTCGGCGCTCCTGATGCCGTATTCGTAGCCGACGAAGAGCTCGCGCGTCAGCTGCTTGCCGACCACCACGACCTGCTCGGCCGGGCTGACGCGGCCGCTGGCGTAGGTCTTCTCGCCGCGGCTGGTGACGCCGAGGTCGTCGAACAGGCCGATCTGTTCGTTGAGACTGCCGGCGAGGAAGGCGCCGGCGCTGGCCGCGAGCGAGGCGTCGTCGCCGCCGCCGGTGCTGGCGGCGCGGCCGAGCACCAGCCACGCGAGCTTGTCCTTTTCGCTCATCGGCTCGTCGGCGATCAGGCGCACGCTAGGCGACGACACCGTGCCGGTCACCTCGACGCCGGCGCCGACCGGCGAGAAGCGCCGCTTGGCGCGCACCGACAGGTTGGGGTTGTCGATCGGCCCGGCGAAGGTGATCACGCCGCGCTCGATGTCGAGGTCCTGGCCGTAGGCCTTGTAACGCCCCCTGACCACGCTGACCTGACCGAGCGCGGTCGGCGCCTCGCCCGGCTTGGCCGACAGCTTGACCACGCCGGTCAGCGTCACGTTCAGCCCCTGCCCGGAGAGCCGGAAGCGGTCGCCGAGGTCCAGTTCGAGCGCGAGCGTGATCGGCAGTTTCGGAGACCCCTCGCTCACGGGCAACTGCCGCCCCTTCACCACCACGTCGTCGGACAGCAGCGGCGCGCCCTCCTTGGGCAGGTCGATGCTGCCTCGGTCTGCGCGCAGCCGGCCGGTCAGTGTGATGCCCTGCGGCGTCAGCGCGATCTCGCTGACGCCGGACACCACCAGCCGCCGCTCGGGCGAATCGAGCAGCGTGAAGCTCTTGAACTCGACCGTGGCGTTCGCCTCGGTGCCGGCTTCGCGTGCGGCGAGCCGGCCCGCCGCCACCACCTCGCCGCGGCCGCCGGCGAAGCGCAGCCGCTCGAGCGTGAGCTCGCGGCCGTCAACCTGGGCGACGAGCTCGCCGTCGGACAGTTTCAGCCCGCTCTTACGGTCGGCGAAGGCCAGCCCGCTGCCGACGATGCGCCCGCGCCACTGCGGCGCGGCCGGCGTGCCGGACACCGTCAGGTCGGCGGCAGCCTGCCCGGCGAGTTCCAGCCCCGGCCCGGTCAGCGCCTTGAGGCGTGACAGGTCGCCCACCGCGAACTGCACGCGCCCCGTCATCGGCGCGGTCATCACCGGCAGGCCGCGCGGCGCGGACAGGCTCAGCTGGCCGGTCAAGAGCGCGAAGCGGCTCGTCAGGTTGAGGTCGAGCAGCGCCCGCCCGCCCGACAGCCGCAACACCGCCTCGCTCTTGGAGAGTTCGAGCGCCGCCTTGCGGCCATCGCGCCCCGGCACGACGACGTCGCCGGCCTGCCGCCGCACGGTGAGCTGACCGCGCGCGCGCTCGCCGAGCGCGAGGTCCCAGTCGGCGGCGAACACCAGGTTCTGCTCGACGGGCAGCTTCAGCCACGGTTCGAGCCTCGATAGCGCCAGCGCATCGAGCGCGCCTTTTGTCTTCAAGGTGCCGCCGGCGCGCCAGTCGAGCGCGTCGAGCCGCACCGTGCCGCCGGCGAGCGTGAAGCGCGTACTCGACACCGACACCGTGTCGGCGCTGGCGGCAAGCTTGACCGGGGCCAGCAACTGCAGGCCGATATCGCCGGCGAGCGCGAGCCGGTTCACGGTGCCGCGCCAGGCGAGCGCGTCGGGTGCGAGTCCGCCGTTGGCCGAGAGCAGCAGCGTGTGCGGCCGGCCACGCAGCTTCAACGCGCCGGAAGCCTCGATACGGTGCGCGCCGCGGTTGCCGTCTGCGTCGAGCCTGAGCGTATCGATCGCCTGCCCCGGCACCGCGACCTCGCTCGCCGCGAGCGCGATCTTGAAAGGCGTATTGCCGCCGACGCGCACGACGCCCTCGAAGTCGACCAGACTGGCCTTGATTCCACCGGGCGCGGCAAGGCCGTCGACGCGAAGCTTAGCGTCAAGCTGCGGCGACTTCGTGCTGCCCGATAGCCTGACGTCGCCTCGTGCCGAACCGGCAAAGCCCGGGCCGATGCGCGACAGCGCCGGCGCGTCGAGCTTGAGGTCGACGACGTCGCCGGGCGCGCCCCAGCGGCCGGAAGCGTCGAGCCGGTTCTCGGCGAGCGCGACGCGCGCGGCGAGCCGGGTCAGCCGTTCGCCGGCGAGCGCGGCGTCGATACGCGCGCTCAACGGCGAGCCCGACAGCCGGCTGTTCGCGATGTCGATGAGCGCGTTGACGGTCAGCGGCGCGGCGAGCCGGCCCGACGCGGACACCTTGCCGTTCAGGTCGCTCGAAGGCAGCCCCTTGGCGAGGCGCGCAAGGTCGGCATTCCGCAGCTGGCCGGCGAGTGTGTAGCGCTGTTCGCCGTCCAATCCCAGCTTGCCCGCGAGGGCCAGCCCGCCGCCACCGGCGCCGGTCCCCACGCGCAGCGACTCGATGTTGAGCGTGCGCGCGCCGCTCTTTTCGGTGGCGACCGACAGCCGGCCGTTCGCCGACAATGTCTTGCCGGCCACGTCGAGCGCGAGCGTCGGCGCGGCGGTGGTGCCGGCGAGCGTCAGCTTGCCGTTCAACTTGTCGTTTGGAGCCTTAGCGTGCAGCGCTGCGAGCCCGACCTCGGCCAACGTGGCGTCAAGCGCGATCGCGTCGCCCCGCACCGAGCCGGCGAGCTTGACGCGGCCCGCCAGGAGCTGCACCAGCGTGTCCTCGAGCGTGAACGCCTCGTCGTCGACCTTCAGGTGGCCTGCGATCAGGTCGAACGGCAGCGCGCCGTCGGAGAGCTTGCCGGGCGTGAGGTTGTTGACCGAGACGCCGCCTTCGAGCGCGTCGCCCTCGGTCGGGCGCAAGAGCACGGCGAGGTTGAGGCGCGCCGCCGGCCAGTCCTTGTTGAACGCGCGCGGGTTGACGCCGCCGATGCGCACGTCGAGCGCGCGCACCTTGTGGTAGGCGCGCGCCGCGAACGGCGCGAGAGAGCCGTCGATCTCGGCCAACAGGTTCTCGCCGGTCAGCGTGCCCTCGATGCGCGGCAGGAGAAGGCCGGACGACAGCTCGAACTGCGCGGCGAAGGCGCGCCCCTCTAGCGTGCCGTCGGCCTTGAGGCGGCCGGCCAGCTTGAACGGGCGCGCGTCGACCAACGAAAGCTCGGCCTCGGCACGGCCCCACGGGCTGCCGAGGCGCTTGACGTCGAGCCGGTGCTGGCCACCCTGGTAGCGGTAGCCGGCGACGAGGTCGAACAGCAGCGCCTCGCCTTTCTGGCTGAAACTCGCGAGCGTGACGGCGTCGAGCCGCACTTCGATCGGCAGCGACAGGCTGTCGGGCGCCTTCACGGGCGGCGTAGGCGGCGCTTCTTTCAACGGCGTGTAGCGCACGTGGCCGAGCGCGAGCTGCTTTATCCACAGCTCGCCCTGCCACAAGGCGCGCGGCTGCCAGGCGAACTTGAGCCTATCGAGCTCTACCTTTTCATATTCGCCCTGCCAAACGACGCCGGCGAGCTCGAAGCCGTCCCACAGCGTGCCGCGGCTCTGGGCGACCTTGAGCCGGCCGGCGGAGAGCGTGTCGAGGTGACGCGTCAGCGTCGAAAAGCCGCTCGCGCTCGCGGTCAGCCACGCCAGTAGCGCCAGCAACGCCGCGAGCACCGGGAAGCCGACGATGACCAGGGTACGCCAGACGCTGCGGCGCCTTCTCGGCGGCGTTGACGGCGGCGGTTCCTGAGGCGATTGCGGCCCGGACGGCGGCGTCGGCGCGGGCCGGTCGTCTTGCATCGTTTCCATCAGAACGCCAGCCCCAGGCCGATGTACCAGCGCAGCTTGCCGTCGCGCTCGCCGCGGGCGACGTCGAAGGCGAACGGCGCCACCGGGCTCGCCCAGCGCACGCCGACGCCGTAACCCTTAGCCAGGTCGAAGGTCTGCCAGTCCCGGGCGGCATCGCCGGCGTCGTAGAACAGCGCGCCCGACACGGTGCGCGTGATCGGGTACTGGTACTCGAGGCTGGCCACGCCGAGCACGCGACCGCCGTCGACCGAGCCTTTCGGGCCGGGCACGCCGAGGCTCTGGTAGTCGTAGCCGCGCACGGTGCTGGCGCCGCCGGTCCGGAACAGGCGCGACGACGGCACCCGGTTCGTATCGGACGCCCACACCTGGCCGAGCTCGGCCCGCGCGACGAAGGTGCCGAACTTGGGCTGGGGCGTCCAGTAGTAGGCGGCGCGCCCGTAGCCGCGCACGAAGGTGGTGTCGGACAAGGCGCCGCCCAGAGTGCCCGACAGCTGGCCCTCGAGCAGCGAGCCGTTGCGCGGGCGCTGCGCGTCGTCGAGCGCGCGCCGCGCCCAGCCGTAGGACAGCAGCACCGCGCGCACGTGGCCCTGGTCGATCCCGCCGAGCCGGCTTTGTTCACTCTCGAGCTCGAGGCCGATCCGCGCCTCGATATTGCCGCGCTGGCGGATGCGCCAGACGCCGGCGGTCAGCGCCTGGGTGTCTAGGCCCTGCACGTCGCTCACCTTGTATGAGAGGTTCGCGCTATGCGAATAGCCGTCGTGGTTGCGCGGAAAGCCGAGGCCGAACGACACCGTCTTCTCGTTCTGCTTGAGGTCGGCGAGGAAGGCGCCGGTCAGCGCGCGGTTGAAAATGTTGTAGTGGTCGTAGCCGACGCGCACGCCCGGTCCCTCGCTTTTCGAATAGAGGAGGCCGAGTTCGACCTTCTGGCGCGGGAACTCGGTCAGTGCGGCGCTCACCGGCACCCTGTCGTCCTTGATCGCGTCGAAGTCGGCGCTGACCACCGCGCCCGAGAAATGCGGGTCCTGCTCGAGCGCATTCTGGTAGTCGATGATCTTGGACAGCTTGTACGGGTCGCCTTCCTTGAAGTCGGCCAGGCCGAGCGCGATGCTCTGAGGATAGCGCTTGAGGCCGGTCACGGTCAGCGCGCCGAATGCGATGCGCGGCCCGCTGTCGTAGCGCACCGCAAGCTCGGCGCGGCCGGTGTCCGGGTCGACGTCGGCGCGGCTGTCGGCGAGCCTTGCCTTCGGGAAGCGGTCGGCGACCAGCAACCTGAGCACCGCCTTCTTGCCGCCCGTCCACTCGGCCTGGCGGAACGGCGCGTCGAGCGGCAAGGGCCACGCTTCGAGCGCGGCGGCGAGGCGCTGCTGGTAGTCGGGCTCCTGGCGGATCGGCCCGTCGAGCACGACGGTGAGGTCGGTGATCAGCACCGGGGAGCCTGCGTCGACGATCACCGCGTACGCGTGCGGCCCGTCCTCGCGCACGCTGACACGGGCCTTGAAGTAGCCCTCGGTCTCGAGCAGCGCGCGCGCCGCGTCGGGCGCGGCCTGCACCAGCGACGCCAGCAGCGCCTCGTCCATGTCCGGGTCATCGCGCCGGTTGATCAGTTCGAGGTGTTCGGAGAGCAGACTGGACAAGCCGGAGGGCGCGGCGACGCGCACCGTGTAGTCGAGCGCGCCGTGGGCGTATTGGGTGGCGACGAGGCCGGCGAGGGCCACGAGTCGCAGGTAACGGGTCGACAGCATGTTCCGGCGAAAGGGCTCAGACCCGGCCCATGGTAAAGAATCCTCGCGTCATGGGCAAAACCTGTGTGCGTGGTGATCGCGACAAACTGTTAACAAAGCTTGGCCGAGCCCAATTTGGAGGCTCGGCCAGGCTTATAAGTGCCAAACAACGGATAAAAAAACGGCGGGGAGAACCCCGCCGTCTGCTTCGAGTGCTTTTCGCGCCGCGCTTACTTCTTGCGCATCGGCGGCAAGTCGGTGCAGCTGCCGTGGGCGACTTCGGCGGCCATCCCGATCGATTCACCCAGCGTCGGGTGCGGGTGGATGGTCTTGCCGATGTCGGTCGCGTCGCAGCCCATCTCGATCGCGAGGCACACCTCGCCGATCATGTCGCCGGCGTGGGTGCCGACGATGCCGCCGCCGATCACCTGGTGCGTGTCGGCGTCGAAGATCAGCTTGGTGAAGCCCTCGTCGCGGCCGTTGGCGATCGCGCGGCCGCTGGCGGCCCACGGGAACACCGACTTCTCGATCTTGATGCCCTCGGCCTTGGCTTGCGCCTCGGTCACGCCGACCCAAGCCACTTCCGGATCGGTGTAGGCGACGCCCGGGATCACGCGTGCGTCGAAGTAGGCCTTCTCGCCGTGCGCGACTTCCGCGGCGACGTGCGCCTCGTGCACCGCCTTGTGCGCCAGCATCGGCTGGCCGACGATGTCGCCGATCGCGAAGATGTGCGGCACGTTGGTGCGCATCTGCTTGTCGACCGGGATGAAGCCGCGCTCAGACACGATCACGCCGGCGTTCTCGGCGCCGATGGTCTTGCCGTTCGGCGCGCGGCCGGCGGCGACCAGCACCAGGTCGTAACGGACCGGCTCTGCCGGCGCTTTTTCGCCCTCGAAGCTCACGTAGACGCCGTCTTCACGCGCTTCTACCGCGGTGGTCTTGGTGTTCAGGAAGATGTTGTCGAAGCGGTGTTCGTTCATCTTCTGCCAAACCTTGACGAGGTCGCGGTCCGGACCCTGCATCAGGCCGTCCATCATCTCGACGACGTCGAGACGCGCGCCGAGCGTCGAATACACGGTGCCCATCTCGAGGCCGATGATGCCGCCGCCGATGACCAGCATCTTCTTCGGCACGGACTTAAGTTCCAAAGCGCCGGTCGAGTCGACGATGCGCGGGTCTTCCGGGATGAACGGCAGCTTCACGACGCGGCTACCCGCGGCGATGATCGCCTTCTGGAACTTCACGACGACGCGTTCGTTCTTCAGCTCGGTGCCGCTACCGGTGGTCAGGTTGACCTCGATATGGTTCGGGTCGATGAAGGTGCCGATGCCGCGCACCACGTCGACCTTGCGCGCCTTCGCCATGCCGGCCAGGCCGGTGGTCAGCTTGCCGATCACCTTTTCCTTGTAGCCGCGCAGCTGGTCGATGTCGATTTCCGGCTTGCCGAACTTGATGCCGTTGGCTTCCAGGTGCGCGACTTCGTCGATCACCGCCGCGTTGTGCAGCAAGGCTTTGGACGGGATGCAACCGACGTTCAGGCACACGCCGCCCAGCGTCGAGTAGCGCTCGACGAGGATGGTCTTCATGCCGAGGTCGGCCGAGCGGAACGCGGCCGAGTAACCGCCAGGGCCGGCGCCGAGCACCAGCACTTCGCATTCGAAGTCGGCGCCGCCAGCGTGGCTGGCGGCTTTCGGGGCCGTTACAGCCTCAGGGGCCGGAGCGGCAGCTTTAGGCGCTTCGGCGGCGGCACCCGCGGCTTCGACCAGCGCGATCACGTCGCCTTCGCTGATCTTGCCGCCGACGGCGACCTTCAATTCCTTGATCACGCCGGCGTGGCTGGCCGGCACGTCCATCGTCGCCTTGTCGGTTTCGAGGGTAATCAGCGAGTCTTCGACGGCGACGGTGTCGCCGACCTTGACGAACACCTCGATCACGTCGACACCGCTGTGACCGCCGATGTCCGGCACTTTCAGTTCGATCAGTTGGCTCATGTTGTCTTTATTCCTGACGAGGCAGTGAGGGGCCGAACCCGCTCAGGCGGGCTCGGCCAACGTTGGCGGGGCGCTCGGCCCCGCCCCCGCCTCACAGAACGAGACGACGGATGTCCGCCAGCAGTTTGCCCAGATGGACGGTGAAGCGCGCGGCCGCGGCGCCGTCGATCACGCGGTGATCGAAGGACAGCGACAGCGGGCACATCAGGCGCGGCGCGAATTCCTTGCCGTTCCACACCGGCTTGATCTGCGATTTGCAGACGCCGAGGATGGCGACTTCCGGCGCGTTGATGATCGGCGTGAAGCTCGAACCGCCGATGCCGCCCAAGCTGGAGATGGTGAAGGTCGCGCCCTGCATGTCGGTCGGCTTCAGCTTGCCGTCGCGGGCCAGCTTGGACAGGTCAGTCAGCTCCTGGGCGATCTGCTTCAGACCCTTCTGGTCGGCGTTCTTGATCACCGGGACCACCAGGCCGTTCGGCGTGTCGGCGGCGAAACCGATGTTGTAGTACTGCTTCAACACCAGGTTGTCGCCGTCGAGCGACGAATTGAACGCCGGGAACGCCTTCAGCGCTTCGGCGGCGGCCTTGATGATGAAGGCCAGCGGGCTGATCTTCAGGCCCGACTTTTCCCATTCGCGGCCGATGTCCTTGCGGAACGCTTCCAGCTCGGTGATATCGCACTCGTCGTTGAACGTGACGTGCGGGATCACCACCCAGTTGCGGTGCAGGTTCGCGCCCGACAGCTTCTGGATGCGGGAGAGAGGCTTGGTCTCGACCGGACCGAACTTGGCGAAGTCGACCTTCGGCCACGGCAACAGGTCGAGCCCCGCGCCGCCGGCAGACGCGGCGGCCACGCCCGGCACGACGCCGGTGATCTCGCCCGACAGCACGCCCTTCACGAACGCCTTCACGTCGGTGTCGACCACGCGGCCCTTGCGGCCGGAGCCCTTGACCTGGCCGAGGTTCACGCCCAGTTCGCGCGCCAGACGGCGCACCGACGGACCGGCGTGCGCCTTGACGAAGCCGGCTTCGTCGGTCGTGGCGACCGGGGCGGCGGCGACCGGAGCCGGAGCGGCAGCGATGGCCGGAGCCGGCGCGGCTTTCGGCGCCTCGGCGGCAACCGGGGCGGCCGCGGCGGCGCCTTCCAGCACCACGATCAGGTCGCCCTGGCCGACCTTGTCGCCGACCTTGACCTTGACGTCCAGCACACGGCCGGCGGCGGTCGACGGCACTTCCATCGTCGCCTTGTCGGTTTCCAGCGTGATCAGCGAGTCTTCCAGCGCGACGATATCGCCCACTTTTACGGAAACTTCGATCACGTCGACGCCGGCGTGGCCGCCGATGTCCGGCACGGTCACTTCGATGCGGCCGGTAGCGGCCGGAGCCGCTGCAGGGGCAGCAGCCGGTGCGGCTTTCGGCGCTTCGGCGGCAGGGGCCGGTGCGGCGGCAGCCGCGGCACCGGCGATCTCGACGCGCGCGATCACGGCGCCTTCGGACACCTTGTCGCCGACCTTGATCAAGAGGTCCTTGACGATGCCGGCGACTTCGGCCGGCACTTCCATGGTCGCCTTGTCGGTTTCCAGGGTGATGAGGGAGTCGTCCACGGACACGGTCGCGCCCGGCTGGATGAATACCTCGATGACGTCGACGCTCTCGTGGCCGCCGATGTCCGGTACTTTGAGTTCGATGATCTGGCTCATTGTGTTTCCTCGCACGAAGCGGGGAGCTTGGCTCCCCGCTTCGGTCAGCTCACTTGATTAGGCTTTCCAGGACGGCACTTTGTCCGCGTTGATACCGTACTTGGCGATCGCTTCGGCCACTTTGGCGGCCGGGATCTTGCCTTCGTCGGCCAGCGCCTTCAGCGCGGCGACGGCGACGTAGTAGCGGTTCACTTCGAAGAACTCGCGCAGCTTCTGGCGGGAATCCGAGCGGCCGAAACCGTCGGTGCCCAGCACCACGTAGCGGCCCGGCACGTATTCACGCACCTGGTCGGCGTAGTTGCGCATGTAGTCGGTGGCGACGATGGTCGGGCCTTCGAAACCTTCGAGCACTTCGGTGACGAACGGCGTCTTGGCCGCTTCGGTCGGGTGCAGCAGGTTCCAGCGGGTGGCTTCCATGCCGTCGCGGCGCAGCTGGTTGAACGAGGTCGCGCTGAAGATGTCGGAAGCGACGCCGAAGTCGGCGGCCAACAGGTCGGCCGCGGCGATGACTTCGTTGAAGATCGTGCCCGAGCCCATCAGCTTGACGCGCAGCGCGCCTTCGCCGACCGACTTGAGCTTGTACAGACCCTTGATGATGCCGGCTTCCGCCCCTTCCGGCATCGCCGGGTGGGTGTAGTTCTCGTTCATCACGGTCAGGTAGTAGAACACGTCTTCCTGCTCGACATACATGCGACGCATGCCGTCCTGCACCACCACGGCGACTTCGTAGGCGAAGGTCGGGTCGTAAGAGATGCAGTTCGGGATCAGGCCGGCCTGGATGTGGCTGTGGCCGTCTTCGTGCTGCAGGCCTTCGCCGTTCAGCGTGGTACGGCCGGCGGTGCCGCCCAAGAGGAAGCCGCGCGCACGCAGGTCGCCGGCCGCCCAGGCCAGGTCGCCGATACGCTGGAAGCCGAACATCGAGTAGTAGATGTAGAACGGGATCATCGGGATGCCGTGGTTGGCATACGACGTCGCCGCGGCGATCCACGAGGACATCGCGCCCGGCTCGTTGATGCCTTCTTGCAGCACCTGGCCGTCGGTCGATTCCTTGTAGAACATCAGCTGGTCGTGGTCCTGCGGCACGTAGTTCTGGCCGACGTGGCTCCAGATGCCGAGCTGACGGAACATGCCTTCCATGCCGAAGGTGCGCGATTCGTCAGGCACGATAGGCACGATCTGCTTGCCGATCTGCTTGTCCTTCACCAGCGTGTTCAGCATCCGGACGAAGGCCATCGTGGTCGAGAACTCGCGCTCGCCCGAATCTTTCAAGAGCGCGTCGAAGGCGGACAGCGCCGGGATCGCCATCGGGGCGGTCACCGGTTTACGCGTCGGCAGGTAGCCGCCGAGCGCCTTGCGGCGTGCGTGCAGGTACTGCATTTCCGCGCTGTCGTCGGCCGGCTTGTAGAACGGCACTTTTTCGACTTGTTCGTCGGTCAGCGGGATGCCGTAGCGGTCACGGAAGTGCTTGATGTCTTCCATGTCCATTTTTTTCTGCTGGTGCGAGGTGTTCTGCGCCTCGCCCGAGCCGCCCATGCCTTCGCCCTTCACCGTCTTGGCGAGGATCACGGTCGGTTTGCCGTTGGCGTTGTGCGTCGCTTCGTGGTAGGCCGCGTACACCTTGCGCGGGTCGTGGCCGCCGCGGTTCAGCGCCCAGACTTCGTCGTCGGTCAGGTCTGCGACCAGCTCCAAGAGTTCCGGGTACTTGCCGAAGAACTTCTCGCGCACGTAGGCGCCGTCTTTCGACTTGAAGGTCTGGTAGTCGCCGTCGACGCATTCCATCATGCGTTTCTTCAACAGGCCGGTCTTATCCTTGGCGAGCAGCGCGTCCCACTTGGAGCCCCACACCACCTTGGTCACATTCCAGCCGGCGCCTTTGAACTCGCCTTCCAGCTCCTGGATGATCTTGCCGTTGCCGCGCACCGGGCCGTCCAGGCGCTGCAGGTTGCAGTTGATCACGAACACCAGGTTGTCGAGGCCTTCGCGGGCGGCAACGCCCATCGCGCCGCGCGATTCCGGCTCGTCCATCTCGCCGTCGCCGCAGAACACCCAGACCTTGCGGCCGGCGGTCTTCGCCAGGCCACGGTCTTCTAGGTACTTCATGAAGCGTGCCTGGTAGATCGCCATCAGCGGACCCAGGCCCATCGACACGGTCGGGAACTGCCAGAAGTCCGGCATCAGCCACGGGTGCGGGTACGAAGACAGGCCCTTGCCATCGACTTCCTGGCGGAAGTTGATCATCTGATCTTCGGAGAGACGGCCTTCGAGGAAGGCGCGTGAGTAGATGCCCGGTGCCGAGTGGCCCTGCACGAAGACGAGGTCGCCGCCGTGGTCGGCGGTCGGCGCGTTCCAGAAGTGGTTGAAGCCGATTTCGTACAGCGTCGAGGCCGACTGGAACGAGGCGATGTGGCCGCCCAAACCCATGTCGTTGCCCTTGTTGGCACGCACGACGGTGGCCAACGCATTCCAGCGCACGAGATTGCGCAGGCGCTCTTCGACGGCCGGGTCGCCGGCCAGCGGGGCCTGACGGTCGACCGACACGGTGTTCACGTACGGCGTGGTCGAACCCATGTCGACGTCGGCGCCGCCGCGTCGCGCGTTCTCGACCAGTTGTTCGAGCAGGTAGTGGGCACGCTCGGCGCCATCGTTCTCGAGCACCGACGCCAATGCGTCGAGCCACTCACGGGTTTCCAACGGATCGATATCGTTAGGAAAGATTGCAGCCATCTCTCATCCTCACAGGAGTTCGCGGAAGACCGGGGTACGGGTTCCGTCTTGTGTTTTCAGCCGACTCGCTTACGAAGCGGCAGAGTCCTCGGCGGATTATATGCGAACACTTCCGCAAACGAAATTTTCATTTTCGAACAGCCGCATAAGCCGATTGCAGTGTAAGTCGGACGAAAATCGGAAAGGAATCCCTTTTTAAAGTTTTCACTCAAAAAGACGAAAGATGACGTTGTTGTTGCGCTGCAATATGTTGTTTTTTTGCGATTTGCCCGCCTGAACACGCGGTCTCGCGCTGAAACGCACGTTTGTGCCAGACAGAACGGAAACGGCTTCCGGCGGACGAAAAAAGACGGCGTGTTCGAAATGGGTGCGAAAACGAACACGCGCAGGTGGGGTGGTCGGATATCCGAACAAAACGGTCGCGAATGCGCCCGCAAGGCGGGCGGCAGGCGCGTTCAGCGGGCCGGGTGACCCTTTTCGGCGGGGGCGAAGCCCTCGAAAGAGCGACTTTTTCCGCGCTTGCCGGCGTCTTCCCTGAGGATTTTTTCCAATTCGCGCATCCGCGCCTCGATCGACGAGCGCAGGTAGAAGTCGTCGCCGGGCGCCTTGTTCGCCAGCTGGAACTGCTCCATGGCCGCGCCGTAGCGCATCTCGAAGTAGAACGCGTTGCCGAGCGCGGCGTGATAGCGCAGCCGGTCCTGGTCGGCGTACAGGCGTGCCTCGAGCCGATAGAGTTCCGCATCGGCGTTACGTTTGTTCAATGCCTCGTGCAAACGTTCGGCAGCCGCGTCGCGCTCGCCCGCATCGAGCAGGAAATCGATCTCGGCCAAGGCCAGCGCGCGGTTGTTCGGGTAGGCAGCGCGACCGGCGCGATAGGCGGCGCGCGCGGCGGCCTTGTCGCCGGCCTCGCGCGCGATCGCCGCGTCGAGCGCGAACAGCATCGGGTGGCCGGGCAGCCTCGATTTGGCCTCGCTCAGCGCGTTGCGCGCCTCGGAAGGCCTGCGCTGCGCGAGCCGCGCGGTCGCCAGACCGAACCAGGTCGCCCCCTCGTTGAGAAATTGCCGGTTCTTGAGCGCGCTTTGTTCGAAGCGCGCCGCCTCGTCGGCGCCCTGCACCGACACGCGCAGTTTCTCGCGCGCCAACAGATAGTCGACGCTGTCGGCGCGCATCTTGAGCGGCAGGCCGAGCGAGCGGTTCTGCGCTTCGCTGATCCGTTCTACCGTCACCGGGTGGGTGCGCAGGAAGGCGTAGGCGTTGTTGTCGTTGTGCCGGTTGACCTGCTGCATGCGCTCGAAAAAGCTCGGCATCGCGCGCACGTCGAAGCCGGCGCTGGCGAGGTATTGCATGCCGAGGCGGTCGGACTCGCGTTCGAAGTCGCGGCTGTACGACAGCTGGTTCTGGATCGACAGGCCGATGCCGGCATTGAGCACGCCTATCGTCGCCTCGCCGTTGCCGCTCTTGGCGGCCAAGGCACCGGCGAGGATGGCGGCGAGTACCATCAGCTGGTTCGGCGCGCTCGCCGCCTTCATGCGCGCCATGTGGCGCTGGGCGACGTGTGCGATCTCGTGCGCGAGAACCGACGCGAGTTCGGCCTCGCTCTGCGAGCTCAGGATCAGCCCGCTGTTGACGCCGATATAGCCGCCCGGCAGCGCGAACGCGTTGATCGAGCGGTCGTCGACGACGAAGAAGCTGTAGTTGATGCCGGCCGTCGCCGCCGGCTGCGCGAGGCGGCCGCCCAGCTCGTTCAGGTAGCTCGTCAGCTCGGCGTCGTCGGCGATCTCGCCGGCGCCGCGCATCGCGCGCACCACGCCGCGGCCGATGCGCGCCTCGTCGGCGGCGGTGAACGAGCCGTCCGACACCTCGCCGAGGTCGGGCAAATCATAGGTACTCATCGCCGACAACGCCGGCAGCGGCGCGACGGCGAGGCCGAGCGCGCCGACGAGGGCCGTGACGGCAAAAAGGGAGGACAGCGGTTTCATGCAGCCTATGATAGGCGCAAGAGCGCTCCCCTTGCAGCGCGGCGTGTACGCTTTTTCAGATCGCGTAGTCGGACAGCGTGCCGGCCGTCTGCCACGCGCGCTGGTTGGACAGGAACAGCCGCCCGTCGAAGCCTTCGAGCGCGCCGGCGCGCGCAAGCACGTCGTGCACCGGCCCCTTGACCTCGGTCAGCCACAGCGCGACGCCGCGCGCACCGAGCATCGCGTCGAAACGCAACAGCCAGTCGACAGTGCTCGCGTCGATACGGTTCACGCCGCTCATCGCCAGCACCAGGCGCCGCGTGCCCGGCAGCTCGGCCAACCTCTGCCACAGGTCGGCGTCGACGCGGCGCAGATTGCCGAAGTAGAGGTTGTCGTCGACGCGCAGGAACAGATGCCCGGGCAGCCGCTCGGCGTGCGGGTAGCGCGCGACGTTGCGGAAATGCTCGCTGCCCGGCAGCCGGCCGAGTTCCGCCAGGTGCGGCCGGCCGCTCTTGGCGAGCCAGGCGCCGAGCGACAACAGCACGCCGGCGACGACGCCGCTGTCGACGCCGACGAACAGCGACAAGGCGAAGGTCGCGACGAAGGCGACGCCGTCGGCGCGGTCGGCGCGCCACGCGCGCGCCAGCGGCGAGAAGTCGACCATGCCGGCGACCGGCACCACGATCACCGCGGCGAGCACCGACAGCGGCAAGGTCGCGAGCGAATCGGCGGCGAACACCAGCCACAAGGCGGTGACGAGCGCGGTGACGAGCGACGCGAGCTGGCTCGTCGCGCCGGCCTCGGCGTTGACGACCGAGCGCGACAGCCCGCCGGTGACCGGCATCCCGCCGAAGGCGCCGGCGGCGACGTTGGCGAAGCCCAGCGACACCATCTCGCGCGCCGGGTCTGCCGTCTCGCCGCGACGCGCCGCCAGCCACTGCGCGACCGACAGGCCCTGTACCAGGTTGATCATCGCGATGAAGAAGGCCGGCAGCAGCAGCCTGTCGGCGTCGTAGGCGGAAAAATGCGGCAGTGACAGCGCCGGCAAGCCGGCGGCGACCGGGCCGAGCAGCGGCTGGGCGGCGAACCACGACGAGGCCGACGCGGCGAGCGCCGCGGCAGCCACCGCCCAAACCGGAGCGGTGCGCGCGACGAGCTCGGCCAACCTTGCGTCCATCCCCAGCCTCGCCAGTACGGCGGACAGATAGCGCTTCGCCCACAGCAGCCACAAGAGTGTGGCAAACCCCGCGAGCAGCGCCGGTGCCTTCGCCTCGGGCAGGGTGCGAGCGAGCGAGGCTGAAATTTCTATCAGACTCGCGCCGCCCGCCTTCACGCCGACCAGAGATCCCAACTGCGCCGACACGATCAGCACCGCCGACGCGGCGGTGAACGCCGCGAGCACCGGCCGCGACAGGAAGTCGGCAAGGAAACCGGCGCGCGCCAGGCCGAGCGCGAGCAGCATCGCGCCCGACATCAGCGCCAGCAGCGCGGCCAGCGCGACGTAATCGGCGCTGCCCGGCGCCGCAAGACGTGTGAGCGTCGCCGCGGTCAACAAAGACGTCAGCGCCATCGGGCCTACCGACTGCTCGCGGCTCGGCCCGATCCACGCATAGACGATCAACGGCGGCAGGCTTGCGTACAGGCCGACCTCGGCCGGCAGCCCGGCGAGCAAGGCGTAGGCCAGCCCCTGCGGCACCAAGAGCAGCGCGACCACGAAGCCGGCGGCAAGGTCGGTCGGCAGGTTTTCGCGCCGACAGGCGGCCAGCCCCGCGCCGACGCCCGTCATCGCTTCGTTACCCTGAAGACCGCCATGCCGGACAGCATCGCCGCGACGAAAACCAGCGCACCGCCGGCGAGCGAGGCCAGCGGCGTGAACGCTTGTGTGTCCAGGCTCATCGTCCGCCCTCATCCTTGCCCGGCGCGCAGTAGAGCGCGTACAGCGCCGACAGCATCGCGAGCGCCTCGGCGCTGGCGATGCTGTAATAGATCCACTTGCCGTCGCGACGCGTCGCGACCAGGCCCTCGCCCCGCAGCACGCCCAACTGCTGCGACAGCGTCGGCTGGCGCACGCCGGTCAGCGCCTCCAGTTCCGACACCGACTTCTCGCCGGCCATCAGCTGGCACAGCAGCAGCAAGCGGTCGGCGTTGGCGAGGCTTTTCAGCAGCGCGGCGGCGCTTTCGGCGTGCCCGCGCAGGTCGTCCAGTTCCATCGGCTGTCCTTCGGTCGGCTCGGCCAACCTTTCGTTCTATCTGAAAACATTATATTTACTAATATATTGTATATCAATATTTTGATGAAAACCGTTCAAGCGCGAGGCCGCCATGTCCGTACAGATCGACCCCTTCTTCGACACCGTCACCGGCACCATCAGCTACCTCGTCTACGACCGCGCCGGCGGCCACGCGGCGATCGTCGACCCGGTGCTCGACTACGAGCCGACGGCCGGCCGCACCGGCCACACGCACGCCGAGCGCATCGTCCGGCGCGTGCACGAACGGGGGCTTTCCGTCGACTGGCTGCTCGAGACGCACGTCCACGCCGACCACCTGTCGGGCGCCGCCTGGCTGCAATCCCGGCTCGGCGGCCTGATCGGCATCGGCCGCCACGTCGAGGCCGTGCAGCGCCACTTCAAGCCGCTGTTCGGCCTCGGCGACGACTTCGCCGCCGACGGCTCGCCGTTCGACCTGCAACTCGACGACGGCGACACGCTGCCGCTCGGCCAACTCTCCATAGAAGTGCTGTACCTGCCCGGCCACACCGCGGCCGACGTCGGCTATAAGGTCGGCGACGCGGTGTTCGTCGGCGACACGCTGTTCATGCCCGATATCGGCAGCGCGCGCTGCGACTTCCCCGGCGGCGACGCGGCCCGGTTGTTCCGTTCGGTGCAGCGCCTGTACGCGCTGCCGCCCGACACGCGGCTCTACGCGTGCCACGACTACCCGCACGATGGCCGCGAACCGGCGTGGGAGACGACCGTGGCCGAACAGCGCGCGGGCAATATCCACCTGCGAGACGGCGTCGACGAAGCCGCCTTCGTCGCGCTGCGCACCGAGCGCGACGCCACGCTCGCGATGCCGGTGCTGATCCTGCCGGCGATCCAGGTCAACATCCGCGCCGGCCGCCTGCCCGACGCCGACGAGAACGGCACGCGCTACCTGAAGATCCCGCTCGATGCGCTGTGATCCCGCAGTCGGCTTCCCATACCGGACATCCGGACGCAATCTGGAATAAACTGTTGTTCATGTTCAACTTCCGGCCGTGCGACACTGCCGCACGGCCCCCCATGAATGGACCCTTCCCCTAGTTCCTTGCCACCGGCACCCGCCTTCCTGGTGCACGAACGCGGCGTACCGGCCTTCGGCATGTACCAGGGCGTGGTCGGCAGCCTGTCCTGGTCGCCGCTCAAGGCGCCGCCGTTCAAACGGCTGACCCGCCGCCTGCACCACAAACGCTGGCAGTACGTGGCCTTCGCGCACGAGCACTTCTTCGTCGCGGCCGCCGTCGTCGACGTCGGCTGGACCGGCGCCGCCTTCGCCTATGTGTTCGACCGCGGCGAACGCCGCATCGTCGCCGAGTTCTCGGCGACCGGCCTGCCCGGCCGCCGCTCCCGCATCGAAGACCGCGCGTTCGGCGACGCCACCTTCCGCGCCGGCAAGCGCTGCGTCGCGTTCCGCCGCGCCGATTCGCGGCTCGAGGTGACGGTCAACGCCCCCGAACTCAAGCTCGCCGCCCACGTCGACCTGTCCGAACCCGGCCCGATACTGGCCGCGATCGCGCCGGCCAACTGGCTCGCGCACGCGACGCACAAGAGCGGCGCGCTGCCGGCTGCCGGCTTTGTCGACGTCGCCGGCGCCCATCTTTCGCTCGACGGCGCCGTCGCCAGCCTCGACGCGTCCAACGGCCTGTTGGCGCGCGACACGCGCTGGCGCTGGGCGAGCGCGCACACACCCGGCCTCGGCTTCAACCTGCAGGCGGGCTTCATGGGCAGCGCCGAGAACGCGCTGTGGCTCGACGGCGAGCTGTTCAGGTTGGCCGAGGCCAGCTTCGACTTCGACGAGGCCGCGCCGCTCGCGCCGTGGCGCATCCGCACCGCCGACGGCCTGGTCGACCTGGAGTTCCGCCCCGAAGGCGCGCGCAGCGACTACCGCCGCCACGTCATCGCCGAAAGCCGCTACCTGCAGCCGATCGGCACCTTCCACGGCACGGTCACCCACCCGGTCAGCGGCGAGGTGCGCCGCGTAGCAAATCTCGTCGGCGTCACCGAGGACCACGCGTCCAAATGGTAGGCGCTCCCCTCGCCGTCGGCGTGTTCGGTGGCACCTTCGACCCGATCCACGCCGGCCACCTGCGCCTCGCGCGCGCGCTGCGCGACGAGTTGCGGCTATCCGAAGTCAGGCTGATCCCGGCCGGCGACCCCTACCATCGCGACCGCGCGCCCGAAGCGAACGCCGAACAGCGGCTCGCGATGGCGCGCCTCGCGATCGAAGGCGAGACCGGGCTCGTCGTCGACGACCGCGAAGTCCGCCAGGGTCGGCCGAGCTATACGGTAGAAACGCTGGCAAGCTTGCGCGCCGAACTCGGACCCGACACGCCGATCCACTGCCTGATCGGCGGCGACTCGCTCGCCACGCTCGACACCTGGCGCCGCTGGCGCGAGATCTTCGCGCTCGCCCACGTCGCCGTCGCGCTGCGTCCCGGCTTCGATCCGGCCGGGCTGCCCGAGGCGGTGGCCGCCGAGTGGCGCGCGCGCCAAGTGACTGATTTTCCAAATCGAACGCCCTCGGGTACAATCCGCGCCTTGACTTTGCCGCCGATGAATATCTCGGCCACCGAATTGCGCGCCCGGCTCGGCCGCGGCGAGGCGGTCGACGGCCTGATCGATCCCGCGGTGCTCGCCTATATCAAAGCCGAGCGCCTGTACGGCGGGGCGACGACCGCGCGGCCTACTTGAAGGAAGAACAGATGTATATGGAAGCTCCCGAGATCGCCAAGCTGGCGATCGAAGCCCTCGAAGACGTCAAGGGCAAAGACATTCTCGAACTCGACACCAGCACGCTGACCCAGCTGTTCCAGCGCATGGTCGTCTGCACCGGCGACTCCAACCGCCAGGTGAAGGCGCTCGCCAACAGCGTGCACGTTAAGCTGAAGGAAGCCGGCGTCGACATCGTCGGCACCGAAGGCCAGGAAAGCGGCGAATGGGTGCTGGTCGACGCCGGCGACGTCGTCGTCCACGTGATGCTGCCCGCGGTGCGCGACTACTACGACATCGAAGCGCTGTGGGGCGGCGAGAAGCCGTCCTTCCTGCCGGCCGGCGGCCGTCCGTGGCAGGCGCTGTAAGCGCACGCCATTGCTGACGGCCGGGCGCGAGCCCGGCCCCCGCACTTCACAAGGTTGGCCGAGCTCGGCCAACCTTGTTGTCTTTTGGGAAGCCCGACGATGAAAATGACGATCCTCGCGGTCGGCACCAAGATGCCGCGCTGGGTGGACGAGGCGTTCACCGACTACGCGAAGCGCTTCGGTCGCGACATCACGCTGGAGCTGAAGGAAATCAAGCCAGAGAAACGCGGCGGCGGCGTCACCGCCGAGAAAGGCATCGCCGCCGAACACGCGCGCCTGATCGCCGCCCTGCCGCCGCGCGCGCGGCTCGTCGTCCTCGACGAGCGCGGCAAGAACTGGACGTCGATGCAACTGGCGACTGGGCTGAAGGACTGGCTGGCCGACGGCCAGGACATCGCCTTCGTGATCGGCGGCGCCGACGGCTTGTCTGCCGAGCTGAAGCAGCGCGCCGACCTGCTGTTGCAGCTGTCGGCGATGACGCTGCCGCACGGCATGGTGCGCGTGATGCTGGCCGAGCAGCTGTACCGCGCCGTGTCCATCCTCAACAACCATCCCTACCACCGCGAGTGAGGGCGCGCCGGCGCGCACAAAAAAGCTCGGCCGACGTCGGCCGAGCTTTTTTCACTTCGCGTCAGTGCTTGAAAAAGCCCTTCAACGCGTCGAGGCCGTGGCTCAACAGGCCGCCCTCCTCGGGCAGCGCGCCATTCGGCGTCAGCTTGTCGACCAGCTGCGGCAGGTATTCGGCGAGGTTGGCCGACAGCTGCTGCGGGTCGATGCCCACCTTCTCGGCCAGCGCCGCCAGCTGCTCGTTGCCGAGCACCGACTGGATCTGCTCGGCCGACACCGGCAGGTTCTCGCCGGTCCCGACCCACGAGCCGACCACCTCGGACAGCCCCCCCTGCTGGAATTTTTCCACCAAGCCGGACAGGCCGCCGTTGCGTTCCAGCAACTGCTGCACCGCACCGGACACCCCGCCTTCCTCGCTCCCGAACAGACCGCCCAATTGATCCCACAAAGCCATGGTTTACCTCCTCGTGACGCCGTTTGAACACGCGATGACGAACGGATTGCCGCACCGCTTGCGACCTCGTTTCAGCCTAGCAGCTTGCACAGTTTGTGCAAAAAATAAGCGACAAACTGGCCAAGTCATTGAAAGTACTCGATAATGCCGAGGTTGCCCCTTCTAAACGGAACCCCGATGATCCGATTCCTGCTGCTGTTCGCCACCGTCGCCACGCTGTTGTCCGCCACCGCCCGAGCCGAAGTCTGGGGTTACGTCGACGAACAAGGACAGGCGCATCTGGCCGAACGACAGGTGGACGAGCGCTACCGGCTGTTCCACAAGAACGGCTCGGTGAAGGGGCGCGAGGATGCCGTCGACGACGTGGTCGTCACCGGCAAGACCCGTGTGCGGCCCGACCTCGTCGCCGGCCTGCCCAAGGTGAACGCGCCGAAGATCAGCGCCGGCAAGAAGGCGCCGTATCGCGACATGATAGCCAAGGCCGCGCGCGACAACCAGCTCGATGCCGCTTTGCTGCACGCGATCGTCAGCGTCGAATCCGGCTACCGGAACACCGCGCTGTCGCCCAAGGGCGCCGTCGGCCTGATGCAGGTGATGCCGGCCACCGGCGAACGCTTCGGCGTCACCCAATTGAACGACCCGCGCCAGAACCTGAAGGCCGGCGCGCGTTACCTGAAATTCCTGCTGACCACCTTCAACGGCAACCTGCCGCTGGTGATCGCAGCGTACAACGCCGGCGAAGGCGCGGTGCAGAAGTACAAGAACCGCATCCCGCCGTACCCGGAAACGCGCGGTTACGTCGCCAAGGTGCTGGCGTCCTACCAGGGCGGCGCCGACACCGGCGGCACCACCTACGCGGCCAAGCGCGTACGCGTGATCATCAAGCCGGACCAGGCGCTGTAAGCGGCGCCCCGGCAAAGCAAAACGGCCTGCAGATGCAGGCCGTTTTTGTATCGGGCAACGTTTTCAGCGCGAAGCGGCGAGCCTTGCCGCCACCCGGCGCAGCGTCAGCCAAGCGTCGCCGACCTCGGCGCCCTTGATCTGGCGGTCGGCACGCGCGCACTCGGGCAATAATTCCATCAGCGTGCGCGGCCCGATGCGTTTCAAGGCCGGCTCGGCCAACCTTTGCCTGTCGCCCCACAGACGCAGCTCGCGGGCGAGATCGCGCACCGTCCTGCCGTCCTTCAGCCCCTGACGCAGCTTCAGCAGCGTGCGCACGTCCTCGCTCGCCGCCCACAACACCAGCACCGGAGCCTCGCCCTCTGCCTCGAGCCCGTCGAGCATGCGCGCGACGCGCGCGCCGTCCCCCGACAGCCACGCTTCCGACAGCTGGAACACGTCGAAGCGCGCGACGTTGGCGACCGACGCCCTGAGGTCGTCGAAGCCGATCTCGCCTTCCGGGAACAGCAAGGCGAGCTTGTCGACCTCCTGCCGCGCGGCGAGCAGGTTGCCTTCGACGCGGTCGGCGAAGAATTGCAGCGCCTCGGCCGACAGCGTCTGGCCCTGGCGCTTCAGTCGCCGCGCGATCCAGCCGGGCAGCTCGGCGCGACCGACGGGCTTGGCCTCGACCACCTGCGCGGCCGCCGCGAGCGCGGTGAACCACTTGCTCGACAGCTGGGTTTTCTCGAGTTTCGGGAGGATGACGAGCATCAGCGTGTCGGCCGGCGGCGCCTCGGCCAGGGCCTGCAGCGCGGCCGCGCCTTCGTTGCCGGGCTTGCCGCCGGGGATGCGGATCTCGAGCAGCTTGAGCGACGTGAACAAAGACAGGCTTTGACTCGCTTCGGCAAGACGCGACCAGTCGAAGCCGCCCTCTGCGATCAGCACCTCGCGTTCGCCGTAGCCGGCGGCACGCGCCGCCGCACGGATCGCGTCGGCGGCTTCGAGCGCGATCAGCGCTTCTTCGCCGTGGACGAAGTAGAGCGGCGCGAGGCCGCGCTCCAGCTGCCCGGCGAGCGCGTCAGCGCTGAGGCTGGGCATCGGGCTTGATCGACTGTTGCCCGGCGGCCGGCAGCGGCTTCACGTAGGCGAGGCTGCGCACCAGCTGGTCGGCCGCGTCGCGGCGCATGTCCTTCCACAGGAAGGCCTCTTCCTCTTCCTTACCGAGCACGTCCTGGTCGGCGTAGCCGAGCTTGCGGCGGACCAGCACGGTGCGCGGCGCGCCGAGCGGTTCGGCGTTCTGCGTCACCTCGGCGGTCACGCGCAGCGTCAGCAGGTACTCGTTGACCTTGCCGCCGCGGTTGATCGTCAGGATGTCCTTGGCGGTCTCTTCGTGGCTCACGGTCAGCACCGCCTCGGCGTCCTTGGCCGACGCGGCGAGCTTCAGGCGCGGGTCGCGCTCGAGCGCCTTCTTCAGCTCGGGCAGCACGCTGCCCTGGCCGTCGAGGTAGAGCGAGGCGAACGGCAAGGGCTTCGTCGGCGCGGAGACGCCACGCAGCTGGAAGCCGCAGGCGGTGAGCGTGACGAGCGACGCGAGGAGCAGCAGGTTGCGGATCAGACGCATGAACACTCCGGCTGGGGGCCTGGGCCCCCTGAACGGTTAAACGACGATGTTGACCAGACGGCCCGGCACCACGATCACCTTCTTGGCCGGTTTGCCTTCCATGAACTTCTGCACGTTCTCGTTGGCCATCGCGGCCGCCTCGATCGCGTCTTTCGCCGCGGCGGCCGGCACGGTGATGCTGCCGCGCAGCTTGCCGTTGACCTGCACCATCAGTTCGAGCTCGGTCTTGACCAGCGCCGACTCGTCGATGCTCGGCCACGCCTGTTCGAGCAAGGCCGTGCCGGGCTTCAGCCCGTTCCACAGCGCCTCGGCGATGTGCGGCACGATCGGCGACAGCACGATCACGGCGGCTTCGAGCACCTCCTGGGCGACGGCTCGGCCAAGGTTGTCAGAAGTGTCGGCCTTGTCGTAGGTGTTCAACAGTTCCATCACCGCGGCGATCGCGGTATTGAACTGCTGGCGGCGGCCGTAGTCGTCGGCGACCTTCTGGATGGTCGAGTGCAGCTTGAAGCGCAGCTCCTTCAAACCGGCGCTGAGTTCGCCGGACGCGTACTTCTCTGCCACGCCGGTGGCGACGTGCTCGTTCACCGTCTTCCACAGGCGCTTGAGGAAACGGAACGCGCCTTCTACGCCGGCGTCCGACCACTCGAGCGACTGGTCCGGCGGCGCGGCGAACATCATGAACAGGCGCGCGGTGTCGGCGCCGTACTTCTCGATGAATTCCGACGGGTCGACGCCGTTGTTCTTCGATTTGGACATCTTCTCGATGCCGCCGATGGTCACCGGCTCGCCGTCGACGCAATGGCGGGCCGAGATGATTTTTCCTTTGCCGTCGCGCTCGAGGATCACGTCCTGCGGCGCGATCCAGTCCTTGGAACCGTTCGGCAGGTCGCGGTAGAAGGTCTCGCACACGACCATGCCCTGCGTCAGCAGGCTCTTGAACGGCTCGTCGCTCGACACCAGGCCCTCGTCGCGCATCAGCTTGTGGAAGAAGCGCGCGTACAACAGGTGCAGGATCGCGTGTTCGATGCCACCGACGTACTGGTCGACCTGCAGCCAGTAGTCGGCCGCCTTCTTGTCGACCATCGCGGTGTCGCAGTTCGGGCTCGCGTAGCGCGCGTAGTACCAGCTCGACTCGACGAAGGTGTCCATCGTGTCGGTCTCGCGGCGCGCCGCGCTGCCGCACTTCGGACACGTTGTCTCGTAGAATTCCGGCATTTTGGCCAGCGGGCTACCGGCGCCATCGGGAATCACGTTCTCCGGCAAAACGACCGGCAGCTGGTCTTCCGGCACCGGCACGTCGCCGCAGTGGTCGCAGTGGATGATCGGGATCGGGCAGCCCCAGTAGCGCTGGCGGCTGATGCCCCAGTCGCGCAGCCGGTACTGCGTGCGCTTAGCGCCATGCTGCTGGGCTTCGAGGTCGGCGACGATCGCGTCGAACGCCGCCTGGTAGCCGAGGCCGTCGTACTTGCCGGAATTCACCGTTTTAACGGATTCGTCCTTGGCGGCGTACCACTCGCGCCATTCGGTCGCTTCGAAGTCGTTGTCGCCTTCTACCTTGCCGATCACCTGCTTGATCGACAGCGCGTACTTGTTGGCGAACGCGAAGTCGCGCTCGTCGTGGCCCGGCACGGCCATCACCGCGCCCTCGCCGTAGCCCCACAGCACGTAGTTGGCAACCCACACCGGCAGCATCGTACCGGTAAGCGGATGCTCGACGAACAGCCCGGTCGGCACGCCCTTCTTCTCCATGGTCGCCATGTCGGCCTCGGCGACCGAGCCGGCCTTGCATTCGGCGATGAAGGCTTGCAGCTCGGGATTGTTCGCGGCGGCCTGCGTCGCGAGCGGGTGCTCGGCGGCGACCGCGACGTAAGTGGCGCCCATCAGCGTGTCCGGACGCGTCGTATAGACCTTCAACTCGCCGCCGTGGCCGACGCTTGCCGCGTCATACGGGAACACGATCTCGGCGCCGAAGCTCTTGCCGATCCAGTTGCGCTGCATGGTCTTGACCTGCTCGGGCCAGCCGTCGAGCGTGTCGAGGCTGTCGAGCAGTTCATCGGCGTACTGGGTGATCGCGAAGTAATACATCGGGATTTCGCGCTTCTCGACCAAGGCGCCCGAGCGCCAGCCGCGGCCGTCGATCACCTGCTCGTTGGCGAGCACGGTCGCATCGACCGGGTCCCAGTTCACGATGCCGTTCTTCTTGTAGATGACGCCCTTCTCGAACAGCCGGGTGAACAGCCACTGCTCCCAGCGGTAGTACTCGGGAGTACAAGTGGCCAGTTCGCGTTCCCAGTCGAGCGCGAAACCGAGCTGCTTCAACTGGCCCTTCATATACTCGATGTTGGCGTAGGTCCACGCCGCCGGCGCGCCGCCGCTCTTCATCGCGGCGTTCTCGGCCGGCAGGCCGAACGCATCCCAGCCCATCGGCTGCAGCACGTTATAGCCCTGCAGCTTCATGAAGCGCGCCAGCGCGTCGGTGATGGTGTAGTTGCGCACATGGCCCATGTGCAGCTTGCCCGACGGGTACGGGAACATCGACAGCGCATAGTATTTCGGGCGGGTGGTGTCTTCGACGGCGCGGAAGGCGGCGGTCGTCTCCCAGTGCGCTTGCGCGGCGGTTTCGACTTCGCGCGGGCTGTAGTGTTCTTGCATGGCGATCTTTAGTATCCGGATGAAAGCGGTCGGCGAAAACCGGCCCTTGCGGGCGGGCTTTGGTCGACGTCCTCGAAGCGCCGATTATAACGGCGCGGCCGGGTGGCCGACAGTGCGGCATCTTGGAGCAAAGCTTGGCCGAGCCTCAGGAGAGCGCCTTGAAGCGTTCCAGCGCCGCCAGCGTCGCGTCCAGGATGCCCGGCTCCCACAGCGAGTGGCCGGCGTCGGGCACGACCACCAGCTCCGCCTTCGGCCACGCCTGCGCCAGCTCCCACGCCGACACCGGCGGGCAGACGAGGTCGTAGCGGCCCTGCACGACCACGGCCGGCAGGTGGGCGATCTTCGCCATATTGTCGAGCAGCGGCGCATCGGCGAGGAACAGCCGGTGCACGAAGTAGTGCGCCTCGAGCCGCGCGATCGAGTAGGCGACGGCGTCGGCCCCTTGCGACGCCGGCTGCGGCAGCAGCGTCGCGCACGCGTCCTCGAAACCGGCCCAGACGCGCGCGGCGGCGACGCGAACCTCGCGGCTCGGGCTGGTCAGCCGTGCGTAGTAGGCGGACAAAAGGTCAACGTGCTCGGCTTCGGGGATGATGGAAAGAAAAGCCTCGCGCGCCTCGGGCTGAAAGTCGCCCATGCGGTGCATGAACCAATCGACTTCGCTGTCGCGGCCGAGGAAGACGCCGCGCAGGATCAGGCCCTTGACGCGCTCCGGGTGCGTTTGCGCGTAGGCGAGCGCCAGCGTGCTGCCCCACGAGCCGCCGACGACCAGCCAGCGCTCGATCCCGAGGTGAACGCGAAGCGCCTCGATATCGGCGATCAGGTGAGGCGTCGAGTTGGCCGAGAGTTCGCCGAAAGGCAGAGAGCGGCCGGCGCCGCGCTGGTCGAACAGCACCGCGCGGTAGTGCGCCGGGTCGAACAGCTGGCGGTGGCGCTCGGAACAGCCGGCGCCCGGGCCGCCGTGCAGGAACAGCGCCGGCGCGCCGTCGGCCCGGCCGACCTGTTCCCAGTACAGGCGGTGGCCGTCGCCGACGTCGATAAGGCCGTCGGCGAACGGTTTGATCGGGGGAAACAGCGGCATCATGGCCTCCGGAAAATCGTCGTCACGTCAGGGTAGGCTCCGCGCAGGTGCGTCACCGCAGCAGCGACGCGAGCATCTGGCTCGCCATCACCGCCATCAACAGCGCGAACGCCTTCTTGAGCTTCGCCACCGGCAGCTTGTGCGCGGCAGACGCGCCTGCCGGCGCCAACAGTACGGTCAGCACCATCAAGGTCGCCATCGCCGGCAGATAGACGAAGCCGGCCGCGCCCCACGGCAGGCCGGACACGTTCCAGCCGCTGGCCAGGTAGCCGACCGCGCCCGACACGGCGATCGGCCAGCCGAGCGCGGCGCTGGTCGCGATCGCGCGGTGGATCGGCACGTTGCACCAGCTCATGAACGGCACGCTCATCGAACCGCCGCCGATGCCGACGAAGCTCGACACCACGCCGATCACACCCGACGCGCCAAGTTGGCCGAGCCTGCCCGGCATCGCGCGGTGCGCGGTCGGCTTAGCGTTGAAGAACATCTGCGCCGCTATCGCGTATGCGTAGACGACGAAGAACCACTTGAGAGAGTCGCTCGGGATCAGCCCGGCGATCTGGCTGCCGGCGAAGGTGCCGAGCACGATGCCCGGCGCCATGCCGCGCACGATGGACCAGTCGACCGCGCCCCTCCGGTGATGCGCGAGCACGCTCGAGAAGCTGGTGAACACCATCACCGCGAGCGAGGTGCCGACCGCCAGGTGCTGCACATGGTCGCCGCCCAGCTTGGCCGAGGAGAGGAACCACACCATCACCGGCACGATCACCAGGCCGCCGCCAACGCCGAGCAGTCCGGCCAGAAAGCCGGCTATAGCGCCGAAGGCGACGAGGCCGAAAAACAGTTCGATCGCGGGCATCAGCCGAGGACCTCCATCAGGATGGTCCATTCGTCGTCGGTGACCGGCGTGATCGACAGCCGGTTGCCGCGCTTGAGCACCGTCATGGCCTCCAGCCCGGGAACCTCGCGTAAGCGCGCCGGCGACAGGAAAGCGGTCCGCTTCGCGTAGCGTATCGCCACCGATTGCCAGCGCGGCGCCTCAGGCGTCGATTTCGGGTCGTAGTACGGACTTTCCGGGTCGAACTGCGTCGGGTCAACGAGGCAGGTCTCGGCGACCTCGGCCAGGCCATAGACGCCCGGCTCGGCGCAGCTCGAATGCCAGAACAGCACAAGGTCGCCGACTCTCATCGCGTCGCGCATGAAGTTGCGCGCCTGGTAGTTGCGCACACCGGTCCAGACGAAAGCCTGCTCTGGGGCGGCGGCGAGATCGGCGATACCCAGTTCGTCGGGCTCGGATTTCATCAGCCAGTAGGCCATGCTCGCTCCGTGGAATGAAGGTGAAAAAGCCGCCCTTGGGCGGCTTGGACGCGGGCGCCCTATGATGCCGGAGCGCCCGCCAGCAGAATCAGGCCAACAGCATAGCGCCCAGGTGGGGCTTAACGGAAACGCAGCAGCCCCGACTCGGTCAACAGCGCGTCGAGCCGGACGTCCCACGGCTCGCGCGGTACGGTGTCGACCTTCTGGCAGTCGAAGGCGACGCCGACGATCAGCGGTTTGCGGCCGACGCGGCGGTGGCGGCGAAAGTGCAGCGAGCTGTCGTAGAAGCCGCCGCCCTGGCCGAGGCGGAAACCGTGCGCGTCGACACCGACCAGCGGCACGAACAGCACATCGAGCGACTCGGCGCGCGAGCGCGGGCCGTGGTATTCCCACAGGTGGTAGCGCGGCTCTCGGTACCAGCGGCCGCGCCCGTCGACCTCCGTGAACCACAGGCGCCGGTGACGCCGCGGAATCGACGGCACGAACACGCGCGCGCCGCGCCACAGCGCGGCGTTCATCAGCGGGGTCAGGTCGAGTTCGGAGCCGGCGGCGACGTAGGCGCCAAGGCGTTTGCCGCGTCCGATCAGCGCGCGCGCGAGGCGCGGCAGCCGGGCCGCGACGGCGTCGCGATAGGCGGGATGGAGGCTGGCGCGGGTGCGCCTCAGGGTACGGCGCAAGACGGATTTGTCGTTCACGTCGGCTTCCGGCGGGAAAAAGATTCGGGCCGCCCGATGGGCGGCCCGAAGCGGTAGAGGGTTCCCCCCACAGGTGTCGTTCCGGCAAAATCCGCTTGAACCCTGTCTCCAGGGGGCCGCCTGCCTGGCACTACCGGGCGTGTCCCGCTAAGGGGACACGGCACACCCGTGCCGTAGATGCTAGCGACCAAGCGAACGCATTGGTTCAAAGGAATTGTGCGCCTTCTCGAACACCGCAGGGGGAAAAACGAATCTTCCGGGCTGCTTCCCTTACGCGGGGAACAGCGACTGCTGGTTCGCGGTGAGCGCGGCGTCGGCCGCCTCGCTCATGCCGCGTATTTTACGCTGAAACTCGGCCATCTCCAAGCCGCCGCCGACCTTGGTCTTCAAAAGATCGTGCGCGATGTTCAAAGCGGCCATGATCGCGATCTTGTCGGCGTCGACGATCTTGCCCGTGCCCTGGATCGCGTTCATCTTGTCCTGCAACAGGTGCACCGCCTCCAAGAGCGTGTCGCGCTCGCCGGCCGGCGTACCGACCGCGAAGTGGCGGCCCATGAGTTCGATGTCGACCTGAACGATGTCGCTCATACGGCTTCTTCCTCGTCGCGGGGCAGACGCTCGATCAGCGCCGCCACCCGGTTGCGGGTTTCTTCCAGGCGGAACCTGAGCTCGGCGTTCTCCTTCAGCGCCGCGCCCAGGGCCTCGGCCAACCTTGCATTCTGCCCGCCCGATTCGCCCAGCGCGGCGATCAGCGCCGCCACGCGGCTTTCGAGATACTCGAGATCGTGTTCCATGGGGCGGAGCATAGCCCGGGCCTAACGATGCGTCAAACCGAGCCTGCCGCGCGCTTTTTCCAGCGTCGCGCACACCGCTTCGGCTCCGTCGACGAGGCGCGGGCCGGGCCGGCCGACCAGGTCGCCGGGCAGCGTGTAGCGGGTGCCGGCCGCCACCGCCGGCAGGCGGGTCCAGCGGCTCCAGACCTCCAGCATCGCCGCGTCGTTGGCCAGCATCACCTGCGGCCGCGCCGCGACCACGGTCTCTGCCGACACCTGCGGCGCAGGCAGCTTCAGCGCGCCGAACACGTTGCGCCCGCCGCAGCTTTCTATCATCTGGCCGACGAAACTCTCGTTGCTGACGGTGAAGATCGGCGTCTGGCTGATCTGGTAGAACACGCTGACCGGCGCGCGCGCCGCGTAGCGCTGGCGCAGCGCGGCCAGACGCGCCCGGTAGCGGTAGGCGGCGGCTTGCGCCGCCGGCACGGTATCGGCAAGTTGGCCGAGCGCGGCGATCTCGGCGGCGACGTCGTCGAGCTTCAACGGCCGCGAGATATAGAGCGGCACGCCGAGCGAGCGCAGCCGCGCCTCTTCGCGCGGGCCGAGGCCGTCGCGCCAGGCGACCACCAGGTCGGGCTTCTGGCGCAGCAGCGCCTCGAGGCTGAAACCGGTGACGCCGCCGACGCGCGGCAGCCTGGCCGCCTCGGGCGGGAAGTCGCTGTAGTCGACCGCCGCGACGACCTTGGCGCCGGCGCCGGCGGCGTAAAGCAGCTCTACCGTGTGCGGCGCGAGCGCGACGATGCGCTTGGCCGGCGCGGCGAGCGTGACGGCAAGACCCATCCCGTCGCCGACGACGACCGCCGCTTCGGCTGCGCTCACGACAAACGACACCAGCAAGGCCGCAAGAGCCAAGGTTGGCCGAGCCCTCATTTTTCTTCCCCCTTCAAAGCGAGCGGCAGGCCGCACGCGACCAGCGTGACTTTGTCTGCGGCCGCCGCGAGGTCCTGGTTCAGCCGGCCGAGTTCGTCGACGAAGGCGCGCGTCGCCGCGCCCATCGGCACCACGCCCCAGCCGAGCTCGTTGGTCACCAGCAGCACCGTGCCCGGCAGGCGCGGCAGCGTGGCCAGCAGCCGCGCGCGCGCCTCCGGCCAACGTTGGCCGAGCCCCCCGCCGCTGCAGACCCCGTCGACGAAGTGCATCAGCCACATCGTCATGCAGTCGACCAAGAGCAGCGTATCGGGCGCGGCCTGCGCCTCCAAGGCCTCGGCCAACGTTGCGCCGGTCTCGGCGAAGCCCCACGCCGCCGGACGACGCGCGCGGTGATGCGCGATACGCGCAGCGAACTCGGCGTCACCCGGGTCGCACGCGGCGGTGGCGAGATAGACGACGCGGCCCGGATGGGCGAGCGCGAGCGTTTCAGCGTAACGGCTCTTCCCGGAACGGGCGCCGCCGGTGATGAGATGCAACATGACGAAAAGCCTAACAGGCCGGCCGCACGAAGCGACCGGCGGAATAAAAAAAGCGGCCTGCCCCGTGGGGCATGGCCGCCGCTTGAGCTTCCGTGACTTACTTGCTCGCGTAACGCACGCCAAGGAAATACTCGCGGCGCGGGGTATTAAACCCACGCGCCAGTTCGTACTCCTTGTCGCCGACGTTATCGACGCGCGCGTCGAGCGTCCAGCTACGGTCGATCGCATACTGTGCGAACAGATTGGTCACGCCATAGCCGTCCAGGCGTTGCGTATTGGCCGGGTCGCTATAGCGATGGCCTTGGACGCGCACTTCTGCACCGACGGTCAAGGGTTCTATCACCGCGTATGAGGCTTTGAGGCTGGCATGGCGCCGTGTGCGGCGCTGCAGCTGTTTGCCGCTGTCGGCGTCTTCCGGCGACTGCCAAGTGGCCGATGCTTCGAGCGACAGCGCGCCGAAACGGGTCTCGCCGGACAACGTCGCACCCTGGATCTTGGCGCGGTTGAGGTTGTTGACTGAGCTAAAGTCGGCGTTGCCGACGATCAGGTTGTCGATGCGGTTGTCGAACACCACCAGTTTGGCGGCGGAATCGCCTTGGCGGTAGCCGAGTGCGGCCTCCCATTGCTTCGACGTTTCCGGCTTGAGGTTCGGGTTACCCTGATAGGTAAAGCCGAAGCCGAAGTCGGTGAATGGAAAGTACAGGTCGTTGAAGGTCGGTGCCTTGAACGCGGTGCCGTAGCCGACGCTCGCCAACCAGCCTTGCGCGAAGCGCCAACCGAGGTTGGCCGAGCCGGTGGTCTTGCCGCCGAACTGGCTGTTTTCGTCACGGCGCAGGTTGACCTGGGTAAGCCAGTCGCCGAATTCGCCCTGATAACCGCCGAACACCGACTTGATCGTACGGTCTTTCGCGGTCAGTGCGCTGCTGGTATCGACCGCCTGCTTGACGTAGGACGCACCGGCGAGCCAAGTGCCGATCTCGCTCTTAACGTCGTTCTGCCAAGTCCATTCGTCCTGCGTGGTCTTAAACAGACTGTCGCGGAGGGCAAAGTCGCCGTCGGTGTAGTTCTCATACTTGTCCTGCGTGCGGGCAAAGCGCAGTGTCGACGTCCACGCTTCGGTGAACGCGTCACGGCTCTCGATGCTCTGACCGGTCAGGCGCTGGTGGACCTCGTCGGGCCTGGTGTTGTCGAGACCGCCGTCGTAGTCGGTGGTGGCGAAAGTCTGGAACAGGTTGGCCGACACGGTGTGGCCGGGCGCCCATTGCTGGGCGATGCGCGCGCTGTAGGCGTTGTTCTGGTTGCCGTCGGCATCCGGGTCGAAAGCGAAGGCATTGTTGGCGTTGGTCGCCGAGAAACCGTGGGTCTTGTCGTGGCTGGCGGTCAGGCTGAACGAGGTGTTGTCGACCTGGCCGGACACGTTGGCCGAGACCTGGCGACGGTCGTGCGAGCCGGCACCGGCGCTGACCGAGAAGCGCGGCGCGCCGCGGCCCTGCCTGGTGAAGACCTGGATCACGCCGCCGATCGCGTCGCCGCCGTAGAGGCTCGACGCCGGGCCGCGCAGGATCTCGATGCGCTCGATCTCGGCGAGCGGGATATGCTGCAGCGCGGTGCTGCCGTCGGTGGCCGACACGATGCGCATGCCGTCGACCAGCACCAGCGTGTGGTCGGCCTCGGCGCCGCGCAGAAATACGCTGGCGGTCTGGCCCGGGCCGCCGTTGGACGAGACCTCTACGCCGGATGTACGCGACAGCAGCGTCGGCAGATCCTGCGCACCGGCACGTGCGATCTCTTCTGCGTAAATCACCGTCACGTCGGACAACACTTTGTGGATCGGCGTTGCCTGACGCGTGGCGGTCACCACCACCTCTTCGCCGCGGTATTCGGGCATGGTGTCGGCGTAGGCGTGCGCACAGGCGAAGGCGAGCGCGCACAGGGCGAATGGTTGGGTTTTCATGAAACACTCTCTTTGGCGATGGGCAAAGGAGTGCAGGAAGAAGATGGCGGGCTGAACCCGCTCGAATTGCGACACGAACGACAACGGCGCCGTACGAGTCGGCGCCGGAAGAAATCCTGTCGAAGATCGCCTCCCCGCGATACTCCACATACGCAGCGCGCTTCCGGCGCGACCGCTGGCAGGCCGGTCTCCGGGCTCGGTCTGTCAGCGCCGCGCCTTCCCGTCCGTGTCGACAGTGGCGTTCGCGGCGCCTGGCGGATCACGCCAGACCTTACCGTTGCGGGGGGCAGCGCCGGTCTTGCACCGGCTTCCCGTTTCACCCGGCTTTTGATCCGCCGGGCACCTGCTCGGCGCGCATTATACGCCGGCTTGCCGCTTGTCGGGGGACGGCGCTTGGGGTAGGTTCGCGCGATGGACACCCTTACCCCCTTCCCCCGCCCCGACCTTTCCGTTTTCGACGCCGCACGCGCGCGGCAGAACCAGCTGACCAAGCCGCCGGGCAGCCTCGGCGTGCTCGAAGACGTCGCCTGCCGCTTCGCCGCCTGGCAGCGCCGCGTCAAGCCCGCGCCGCTCGCGCCCGCGATCACCGTGTTCGCCGCCGACCACGGCGTGGCAGAAGACGGCGTGTCGGCCTTCCCGCAGGCGGTCACCGCCGAGATGGTGAAGAACTTCGCCGCCGGCGGCGCGGCGATCTGCGTGCTCGCGCGCGCCAACGCAGCGCGGCTAGAAGTGGTAGACGTCGGCGTCGCGTTTCCACTCGATGCGGCCCTGCCGATCGTGCACGCCAAGGTGGCGAAAGGCTCGGCCAACCTTGCACGCGAGGCGGCGCTGACCGACGAGCAGCTGGCCGCCGCGCTCGAAGCAGGCGCCGCCGCCGCGCGCCGCGCGATCGACGCCGGCGCCAAGTTGCTCGTCGCCGGCGACATGGGCATCGCCAACACCACGCCGTCGGCGGCGCTGATCTGTGCCTACGCCGGCCTCGCGATCGACGACGTGGTCGGGCGCGGCACCGGCGTCGACGACGCCGGTCTCGCACGCAAGCGCGCGGCGGTCGCCGCGGGCCTGGCGCGCGTCGACGGGCAGCACCTGTCGCCGATGCAAACGTTGGCCGAGCTCGGCGGGCTCGAGATCGCCGCGATCGCCGGCTTCTACCTCGAAGGCGCGCGCCTTTCCGTGCCGAGCCTGGTCGACGGCTTCATCGCGACCGCCGCCGCGCTCGCCGCGTGCCGGATCGAACCGGCCCTCGGAGATTGGCTGATGGCGAGCCACGTGTCGCAGGAAACCGGCCACGCGCTGGCGATCCAGGCGCTCGGTCTCACCCCGCTGGTCGACCTCAGAATGCGCCTCGGCGAAGGCTCGGGCGCGGCGGTGTGCCTGCCGCTGATCGCGCAGGCGATCGCGCTGCACAACGAGATGGCGACCTTCGCCGAGGCCGGCGTGTCGGACGCGCTATGAACCCCTACACCCTGACCCTGCTGCGCCACGGCGAGATCGACCACGACGGGCGGCTGATCGGCCGCACCGACCTGCCGCTGAATGAACAAGGCTGGGCGCAGCTCAGGGCCAGCTGGCAGGCGATTTCCGACACCGCGCCGGTGACGGCGCTCGCGACCTCGCCGCTTTTGCGCTGTCGCGCATTCGCCGTCGAGCAGGCGCTCGCCGCCGGCCTGGCGCTGAAGGTCGACGAGCGCTTCGCCGAGTGCCATTTCGGCGACTGGGACGGCGCGGCGGTCGACGCGCTGTCGGCCGAGACGCCCTGCTGGAACGCGCGCCTCGTCGCCGGCGAACTCGACGCGCCCGGCGGCGAAACGCTCGACGTGTTCAGGACCAGGGTGCTGGAAGGCCTCGCGCAGTGGATGGTCGACGCGCGCGGCAGCCACCGCGTGCTGGTCGCGCACGCCGGCGTGATCGCGGTGATCCTCGCCGAGCTGCTCGACACCCGTTTTTCCAGCGCGCGGCTGATCGCTGTGCCGCGCGGCGGCTTCGTCCAGCTGTCGATGCTCGACGGCCACCCGGCCTATTTGACGCGACTCGAAGGGCCGGGTACCTGATGCGCAGCCTGATCCTCGCACTGCAGTTCCTGACCCGGCTGCCGACGCCGCGGCTTGAGACCTTCGAGCCGCGTTGGCTGGCCGACAGCGCGCGCTGGTTCGGCGTGGTAGGGCTGATCGTCGGCGGCCTCGTCGCCGGCGCTCTTGGTTTCGCCGCGCGGCTCGACCCGTGGGCCGGCGCGCTGGTCGCGCTGTGGATGTGGGTGTGGGTAACCGGCGGGCTGCACCTCGACGGCCTCGCCGACCTCGCCGACGCGCGCGGCGCGGCGCACCGCAGTCGCGAACGCTTCCTCGAAGTGCTTAAGGACCCGCACGTCGGCAGCTTCGGCGTGCTCTCGCTGGTGATGGCGGTGGCGAGCAAGCTGGTGCTGTTGATGCTGGCAGCGAAAGGCTCGGCCAACCTCATGGCCGTCGCGCTGGTCCCGGCATGGGCGCGTTGCCTCGCCGTGCTGTGGTCGACGACGCTGCCGCCCTTGGCGCCCGGCAGCGGCGAGCGCTTCGCGTGGACGACGCACTGGCCCAGCCTCTCGGCCAACCTTGCCCTGTTGACGGGCCTGTCGGCCTGGTTCGCGCCGGCGCTGATTCCGGCGGCGCTCGTCGCCGGCTACGCGTGGTGGAATTATCTGAAAAAGACGCTCGGCGGGATGACCGGCGACTGCCTCGGCGCCGGCATCGAACTCGTAGAGATTGCGCTGCTCGCCGCGCTGGTAACGTCCCCGCAGCTCCTCGGCTGAATCTTCACGGCGGACGGTGCCTGCCGTCCGCCGCGTCCCTCATCTCGTCCCTCATCTCGTCCCTCATCTCGTCCCTCAAGAAAATGTTATACCGTTACATTTGTTATGGTATAACGTTTGTCGTTTTCTGAGGAGCGACCACCATGACCACCCGGACCCGCCTGCCGGTCACCGTGCTGTCCGGCTTTCTCGGCGCCGGCAAGACCACGCTGTTGGACCACATCCTCGCCAACCGCGACGGTCTTAAGGTCGCGGTAATCGTCAACGACATGTCCGAGGTCAACATCGATGCGCAGCTGGTACGCGACGGCGGCGGGCTGACGCGCGCCGACGCGAAGATGGTCGAGCTGTCCAACGGCTGCATCTGCTGCACGCTGCGCGAGGACCTGCTGATCGAAGTGTCGCGCCTCGCGCGCGAGGGCCGCTTCGACTACCTGGTGATCGAGTCGACCGGCATCGCCGAACCCTTGCCGGTGGCCGAGACCTTCACCTTCCGCGACGAGAACGGCGTCAGCCTGTCGGACCTCGCGCGGCTCGACACCATGGTGACGGTGGTCGACGCGGCGGCCTTCCTCGCCGACTACGCGTCGTCGGACAGCCTCGCCGAGCGCGGTACGATCGCCGGCGACGGCGACGGCCGCGCGCTGGTCGAACTGCTGATCGAACAGGTCGAGTTCGCCGACGTGATCGTGATCAACAAGGCCGACCGGGTCGACGCGACTGCGCTTGCCCAATTGCACACCGTCCTCGCCCGCCTGAACCCGCGCGCCGGGCAGATCGTGGCCGAATTCGGCCGGGTGCCGCTGGAGCAGATCCTCGACACCGGCCGCTTCGACTTCGACGCCGCCGCCGAGGCGCCGGGCTGGCTGAAGGCGCTTGACGGCGAGCACCTTCCCGAGACCGAGGCCTACGGCATCGCCAGTTTCGTCTACCGCGCGCGCCGGCCGTTCCACCCGCAACGCTTCTGTGACCTGATGCAGGGCGGCGACTGGCAGGGCGTGCTGCGCTCGAAGGGCTATTTCTGGCTCGCGAGCCGGCCCGACTGGGTCGGCAACTGGTCGCAGGCCGGCGGCGCGTGCCGTCACGGCCCGGCCCGGCCGGGCAATGGTGGGCTTCGGTCGACAAGGCAGAATGGCCGGACGACGAAGGCTGGCATGCGCAGATCGCCGCCGACTGGCACGACGATGCGGTAGGCGACCGCCGCCAGGAACTGGTGTTCATCGGGATCGACCTGGACGAGGTCTCGATCAAGCTGCGGCTCGACGGCTGCCTGTTGTCCGACGAAGGATGGCAAGAAGGCGACGCCGCATGGAGAAGCTACGCCGACCCGTTCCCGGCGTGGACCTTCGCCGACGCGGCGCACGCCGACTGAGCGAAGCACAAAAAAAGCTCGGCCTGGCCGAGCTTTTTTACTTACCGACGTCGCTTACAGCTTGCCGGCGAGCTTGCGGTTGCGCAGCAGACAGAGGATGTCGCACGCGATATGCGCGGCGGCCAGCGCGGTGACCTCGCTCTGGTCGTAGCTCGGCGCGACCTCTACCACGTCGGCGCCGACGATATTGAGATCCCCGAGGCCGCGCACGATAGCGAGCGCCTGCGCGGTGGTCAGGCCGCCCGGCACCGGCGTGCCCGTGCCCGGCGCGAACGCCGGGTCGAGACAGTCGATGTCGAAGGTCAGATACACCGGGTTGTCGCCGATCACCTGCTTGATGCGGCCGACCGCCGCCTCGACGCCGTGCTCGTGCACCCACGGCGCGAACAGCATGTTGATGCCCATGAAGTCGTCGTTCCAGGTGCGGATGCCGACCTGAGCCGACGTCTTCGGGTCGATCAGGCCGTCTTTCACCGCCTTGTAGAACATGGTGCCGTGGTTCAGCGAGTCCGGATTGTCGTCCGCCCAGGTGTCGCAGTGCGCGTCGAAGTGCAACAGCGACAGCGGCTTGCCGTACTTCTCGGCGTGCGCGATCAACAGCGGATAGGTGACGTAGTGGTCGCCGCCGAAGGTCAGCATCTTCGCGTCACTTGCCAGGATGGTGCGCGCGTGCTCGATGATGGAGGGCTTGATCGTCAGCGGATTGTGGCCGTCGAACCAGCAGTCGCCGTAGTCGATCACCGCGAGGTCGTCGAACGGGTCGAAGCCCCACGGGAACGGCTTGAGCTCGGCCAACTGCACGCTGGCGGCGCGCACCGCCGCCGGGCCCTGGCGCGCGCCGGAGCGGAAGGTGGTCGCGAGGTCGAGCGGGATGCCCGAGATCGCGACGTCGACGCCGTTCAGGTCGCGCGTGTAGTTGCGGCGCATGAAGGACAACACGCCGGCGTAGGTGTTTTCGATCGAGGAGCCGTACAGCGATTCGCGACGGATGGCACCGTCGCCTTGGATGACAGCAGTCATGGAGGTCTCCATGGCAGACGCCGGGCCAGAGGGGATGGCGGCCCGACGATTCCCGTCCATCTTCGAGCCGACGGGTGAAGGCTGCCGCGCCACCTCGGCGCGGTTTGCAGGGCAGAGTGTGCCCCGCGGCGGCGCGCGGCGCAAGCGGTGTTCGATCAGTTGGGCGGGGTCGGCGCTTGTTGCGTCTGCTGCTGCATCAGGAACTGGGCCTCGTTGGGGACGGCGGGGTTGCCCGCCGTATCGGCGACCGATTGCGGCGCGGGCCGGGACGGCAGCGCGGCCAGTCCGGTCGACGGCGCTTTCTTGCGTTTGAGCGGCTGCACGACGGGGACGGCCGCCAGCGCGCCGTCCGCATCGAGCGCGGCGCTCGCTTCGTCGGCGGCGCTGGAGAGCGCCGGTTGCGCCCCATCCGGGCGATCGGGCACGGCGGGCGACAGCGTCGGATGGACGTCGGCGCCGGTCGGCGCCAAGGACTCGGGCGCGTCGAGCTCGGGGCTGGCGGCCGCCACCACCTCGCTGCGCGGCAACACCGGGTGGCCGAGCCGGCTCGCGAGCTGCCAGCCGAACAGCGCGGTCGCGCCGGCCAGCAACAGCAGGGACAGCAGCCAGAAGGTCAGCCGGCGCAATGCGGGATGACGTGCCGCCGGCGGCTCAAAATAGATCAGCCGGCCGCAGTGCGGGCATTGCGCGATACCGCTCGACGGCAGGGGCTGGTGACAATCGGGACAGTCGCTTGAATGTGCGGAAGAACGGGCGGTCGGGCTCTTTGCGTGGGGGGAGGAATGCGCGGCATCGATCATATCGTTTCACCTGCATACATCGGAAAAGCGGGGCGCCGTAGCGCCCCTACTCCAGCTTAGAGCGTGCGCTGCGGCTTTTCAGCGCCTTTGTCGCCCGGCAAGCAAAAAAGGCCGGCGCAGGCCGACCCAGAGTTGCGTTTTGCATAAAAAATCGCGATTTTCCTGCCGGGGCAGCTCACGGAACGCCAGCGGGATCACGCGGCTCCGGCTCAGGAACCGATCATGCCGTCCTCCGGCTAGGCCGAGATCGCCTTCGGCTGGTCCGGGTCGGAACGCTCGGACTCGGGCTCGCCCGGCGGATCTCCGTGATAGTGCGGGCCTCGCGGGCCGAAACCGGCACACCGTACGGCGATTCGATGACAGTAGCGTCACGAAACATGGCAAAAGAATGAAACATCCCGGACCTCGAGGAGTCGATAGTGACAGAAAGGCGTCCGCGACGACCGAGGCAGCTGAAGTAAGTAAGGCGTCGAGAACGAAAGGCGATCGACAGACCCGACTCGCGGTACGGGGAGGAAAAAGGACCGGTCTTACCGGTCCTTCGTTCTCAGCGGCAGGCCTGGAGCGGCACGCCGGGCAACAGCCGCGCCTGCAAGGCGGCGAGCTTGGCCTCGTTGTCCGGCGTCAGGCTGGCGAAGCGCAGCGTGGTGAAGCTTTGCGCCTTGCCGCGGCGTTCGGCGCGCGCGTCGGAGAAGCCGGCAGCCTTGAGCTTGGCCAGCAGCGCGTCGGCGCCTTGCTGCTTGGCGAACAGGCCGAGCGACAGCGCGCCCTGGAAGTCGCCGTCGCTGCTGACCGGGTAGTTGTCAAAGCCCTTGAGCTTGAGCTCGGCCGACAACGCGCGTGTCGCCTCCGAGCTGGCGCGTTTGGGCAGGTAGACCCAGAACTTGCCGCTGGCCGGTGCGGCCTCTCGCGCCGACTCGGCGCCCGACAGCTTCAAGGGGGCAAGGCCGGCGCGCACGCGCGACAGCTGCGCGCCGTCAAGTTCGCCCCATTGCTTGCATACGGCGGTTTTCTCCGCCTTCGGTGCCTCGGCCGGCTTGGCCTTGGGTGTCGAGGGTTCGACGGTCTTGGCGGCGCTGGCGACCGACGCCGTCGTGTCGACGCGCTTGGCGCCGTCGAGCGTAGCCGGCAATTCGCTTGCCGGCACGCCGGCGGGCAGCGCTTCGGCCAGCGGCATGTTCGTCCCGGCCGCCGGCGTGGCGTCGGCCTGCGTCTTCCAGCCGCCCGGCAGCAGCTTCACGCCCTGCGGGTTGACCTCCAGCGCGTGCAGCTCGCCCGGCGCGCGCTGGCTCAGCGTGCCCCACAAGGCCGCCAGCAGGTTCAACAGCAACACCAGCCCGAAAAACCATTTCATCGGCAATCCGCCACGCTCATCAGTCCCAGAAGCACCAGATTATCCACCAAGTCGGCCGGCCCGGTAAGGCAGTCGGCGAGCATGGGCGCGTCGCCGCCGCTGATCAACAAGCGAGGTGAAGGCCGGCCGGTCTGCTCGGCCAACCTTGATCGCATGCGTTCGACCGCGCCGGCGAGCGCGTCCCACACACCGGTGGCGAGCGCGTCGGGCGTGTTGTCGGGGAATTCATGCCACGCGCCGGGCTCGCGTTTGAGCTGCGCGGTGTTGTGAGATAGCGCGCCGAGCATCAGTCGCGCGCCGGGCAGGATGGCGCCGCCGAGGTAGTCGCCGTCGGCGGTCAGCGCCTCGACCGTCAGCGCAGTGCCGGCCAGCGCGATCACGAGATCGCTGCCCGGGTGCAGCGCGCGCGCGCCGAGCACGGCCAGCCAACGGTCGACACCCTGCTCGGCGACGTTGCGGTAGTAGTTGCGCACGCCGCCGCGCGCGGCCTCGCTCGTCACCCAGTGAATCGGGTGGCGGCTGGCCGCTTCGAGTCCGGCCTTGACCTGGGCGCCAGCGACGCACGCGCCCCACGCCTCGGTCACCGGATGCGTCGCCCAGCGCTCGGCCAGGCTTGGCAACTCGGCGTGCAGCAAGGCGCCTTGCTCTACGATTCGGCCTTGTTCGCACAGCGCCCACTTCACACGCGAATTGCCGGCGTCGATCAACAGTTTCACGAGACGGGCCTCAGGCTCAGTTCGCCGGCGAACAGCGCACGTGCGCCGGCGTCGGTATCGATCAGCAGCGCGCCGCGTTCGTCGACGCCGGCGAACAGTCCTTCGATCGGCTCGCCCTGCGCCGGCGACAGCCGCACGGCCTGGCCGAGGTAGGCGGCGTAGCGCTGCCACTCTTCGCGGAAGGCGGCGAAGCCATGCTCGGAAAAATCGGTGAGCACGCATGCGAGTTCGTTAAGCAGCTCGGCCAACAAGGCGTTGCGGCCTATCTTCACCCCCGCTTCGGCCAGACCGGCGACCGGCTGGCCGACGTCGCCCGGCGCGGCCAGGTTGATGCCAACGCCGACGACGACCGCCGCCGGGCCCTGCACCTCGCCCGACAGCTCGATCAGCACGCCGGACAGCTTCTTGCCGGACAGCAAGACGTCGTTCGGCCATTTCAGTTCGACCGGCGCGCCGAGGCGTTCGAGCACGCGCGCGAGCGCGACGCCGACGGCGAGCGAAAGGCCGGACAGCTCGGCCAGGCCCTTGTCGAAGCGCCACAGCAAGGAGAACGCCAGCGCGCCGCCGAGCCGCATCCGCCATGGCCGGCCGAGCCTTCCACGGCCGGCGTCCTGCCATTCGGCGGCGAGTACCAGGCCATGCGGCGCGCTGTCTGAGCGATGCATCAGCTGCGTGTTGGTCGAATCGATGCGCTCGGCCAGCGCGAGCGTGAACGTCTCGGCGGCAGGGCCGGAAAGGTGTTCGCGCACCGCGGCGACGTCGAGCCACTCGATAAGCTCGGGCAGCTTGTAGCCCTGGCCGCGCACCTTGAACACCGTCAGGCCGAAGTCCGCCTCGGCGTCGCGGATCGCCTGCCACACCAGCGTGCGCGAGCAGCCGAGTGCACGCGCGATGTCCTCGCCCGAGTGGAAGCGGCCGTCGGCCAGCGCCCTCAGCGCGGCGAAGGCGTGCGCGTCGCTCATTCCTTGCCTTCGCCGGCGCGGATCTTCTTCAAGGTCGCGGTGGTCGAGGTATCGAACAGGAAGGGAATCGAGTGGACCTGGCCGCCGCGTGCGAGCGTCTCGGCGCTGCCGACGATGTTGTCTATCGTCCAGTCGCCGCCCTTGACCAGCACGTCGGGCTTCACCGCCTCGATCAGCCTGGCCGGCGTGTCGTCGTCGAACCAGGTGACGAGCGCGACCGATTCGAGCGCGGCGAGCACCGCCGCGCGGTTGCCCTGCGGGTTGATCGGCCGGTCAATGCCCTTGCCCTGGCGCCTGACCGAAGCGTCGGTGTTGACCGCGACGATCAGGCTCGCGCCCAAGGCCGCGGCCTGCGCCAGGTAGGTCACGTGGCCGCGGTGCAGGATGTCGAAGCAGCCGTTGGTGAAGACGATCGGGCGCTGCAGCTCGGCCAACCTTTGTTCAAGGTCTTCCGGCGCGCACACCTTGCCCTCAAACCGCGGCGTCGGGTAGGGCGCCATCGCCGGCTTCCTTGAGGTTGGTCACGATCTGCTTGCGGTAGCGGTTCAGCGCGGTGATGGTTTCCAGCGGCTGCTCGAACAGGATGGTCAGGTTGCGCAGGATGCCGCCGACGACGCGCGCCTCCCAGTCCTCGTCGAACTTGATCTTGCTGGTCAGCCAGTCTTCAAGCCAGTCCGGGTCGGGCAGGCGCGACTGGATGGTGTCGTTCGGGAACAAGGCCTCGTTGACGTGCAGGTTGGTCGGGTGCAGCGGCTTGCCCGAGCGCGCGCTCGACGCCATCAACAGGCCGATCTTGGCGAAGGCGGCGCGCGCCTCGTCGCCGTAGTTGCCGATCGCCTTCTTCATGTACTTCAGGTAGGCGCCGCCGTGGCGCGCTTCGTCCTGCGACAGGTGCTTGTAGATGCTCTTGATCACCGGCTCGGTGTGCCATTCGCTGGCGCAGCGGTACCACTGCGTCAGGCGCACTTCGCCGCAGAAGTGCAGCATCAGCGTTTCGAGCGGCGGCGCCGGGTCGAACTCGAAGCGCACCGCGTGCAGCTCTTCTTCGGTCGGACACAGGTCCGGACGGAAGCGGCGCAGGTACTCCATCAGCACCAGCGAGTGCTTCTGCTCTTCGTAGAACCAGATCGACATGAAGGCCGAGAAGTCCGAGTCGTGCTGGTTGTCGCGCAGGAACATCTCGGTCGCCGGCAGCGCCGACCACTCGGTGATCGCGTTCATCTTGATCGTCTGGGCCTGCTCGTCGGAGAGCTTGTCCCCCGCGAACGTGTCCCAGGGAATATCGTCGGCCATGTTCCAGCGGGCTTTCTCGAGCTGGGCGTACAGTTCGGGGTACAGCATGATGGGTTCATCCTTTGTCAACACAGGCCGGTATTGTAAGACACCCGAACAAAGACGGCACGCGGCAGCGCGATTGTCACGCTTTTGCCACAGTCCCGTTACCTGGCCGTCATCGGCCGCCACGGCCCGTCGCCGCACGATCTACGCCGTCGGCATCAGGGCGGACCCTGATGGCTCGCGCATCTGGGCGATAATGGACGCTGGAAATATTTTTCGGCCCAACTGGTAATACCAGTCGAACCGGTCTAACTTGTAATCACGCTCAAGGCACAGACAGACATGTTCACTTCATCGAAACTCGGCGACGTCGCCGCCCGCTCCATCCTCGACGCCATCAAGCAAGGCCTATGGCAGCCGGGGGACATGCTGCCGTCGCAGCGCGACCTGGCGGACCAGCTCGGCATCAGCCGCCCTCCGCTGCGCGAAGCGGTCTCGGTACTGGTCGCGCTGGGCGTGCTGCGCTCGCACCCGGGCAAAGGCGTGTTCGTCGTCAGCGCCGAGCCGCCCGCCGCCGCCGTAGCAGCGGTACCGACGGCGCGCCCGGAAGACGTGTTCCAGCTCAGGCTCGCGCTCGAACCCTTCGTCGTCGGGCTGGTCGCGCAGTCGATCAGCGCCGACGAAATGATGCAGCTCAGGCTCTCGGTACTCGACATGCGCGAGGCGCTCGACGCCGACGATCTCAAGGCGGCGGTCGAGGCCGACATCCAGTTCCACCGCCAGCTGATCGGCTTCTCGCGCAACCCGGTGTTCAAGCAGGTGATGGAACAGGCGACCGAGGCGATCGGCCACGCGCGCGACATCATGCTGGAGCGCCCGCAGGGCATGCGCGAGGCGCTGGCCGAGCACGAGGCGATCCTGCGCGCGATCAAGGCGCACGACAGTGCCGCCGCCAGCGCGACGATGCAGCAACACATTCTGAACGCCGGTGAACGTCTCGACGTACGCATCCGCACCGCCACGCCGGTTCCGCCGGCGGACGGGACCTCCTGAAGCCGAAGAGAAGGAGCGCCACCGACCACCCTGCCCGTACCTCAACCCCGATAGCCTCACCTGCACGACCTAGCAAGCAAAACAATAAAGACACCATCGTCACCTTGGAGAAACCAGAGGAAACCATGCTGCAACTTGCCAAAAAATCGCTCTTCGTCCAGGTCATGATCGGCCTGGCCCTCGGCATCGCGGTCGGGATGTTTTTCCCGACCGAGGCGCAAACGCTCAAACCCCTCGGCGACGGCTTCATCAAACTGATCAAAATGCTGATCGCGCCCATCGTGTTCTGCGTCGTCGTCAGCGGCATCACCGGTGCCGGCGACCTGAAAAAGGTCGGCCGAGTCGGCTTCAAGGCCATCGTCTACTTCGAGATCGTCACGACGTTCGCGCTCGTGCTCGGCCTGTTCCTCGCCTACCAGAGCGGCATCGGCGACGGCATGAACGTCGACCCGAAAGGCCTCGACGCGAGCGCGATGGCGGCCTATACGGAGCGCGTGCATGGTCTGCAGAGCACCGGCCCGGTCGCCTTCCTGATGAACCTGATCCCGAGCACCGCGATGGACGCGTTCGCCAAGGGCGACATCCTGCAGGTTCTGGTTTTCTCGATCCTGTTCGGCAGCGCGCTCAATATGGTGCGCGACTCGGCCGGCACCGTGATCCGCTTCATCCACGAAGCCGGCCACGTGCTGTTCCGCATCATGGGCATCATCGTGCGCCTCGCGCCGATCGGCGTGTTCGGCGCGATCGCCTTCACCATCGCCAAGTACGGCGTCGGCTCGCTGCAACAGCTTGGTGGCCTCGTGCTGATGTTCTACGTCACCTGCGCGATCTTCGTGCTCGGCGTGCTCGGCGGCATCCTGAAGCTGGTCAGCGGCCTGTCGATCTTCCAGTTCCTGCGCTACCTGCGTGAAGAGCTGTCGGTCGTGCTCGGCACCGCCTCGTCCGACGCCGTGCTGCCGCAGATCATGCGCAAGCTCGAGCACATGGGCATCAAGGACTCGACCGTCGGCCTCGTGATCCCGACCGGCTACTCGTTCAACCTCGACGGCTTCTCGATCTATCTCACCCTGGCCGCCGTGTTCATCGCACACGCGACCAACACCCCGCTGTCGATGATCGACCTGTTGACCATCCTCGCGGTGTCGCTGGTCACCTCGAAAGGCGCACACGGCATCCCGGGCTCGGCGATCGTGATCCTCGCCGCGACGCTGTCGGCGATCCCGGCCATCCCGGTGATCGGCCTGGTGCTGGTGCTGTCTGTCGACTGGTTCATGGGCATCGCGCGCGCGCTGACCAACCTGATCGGCAACTGCGTCGCCACCGTCGTCGTCGCCCGCTGGGAAAAAGACATCAACCTCGAGCGCGCCCGCAATGTGATTGGCGGCAAAGAGGGCTTCGAATTCGCCGGCACCAAGACCGCCGCCGACACCACGCCGGCCATCTGATCCGGTTCGATTTCCCTTCAGTATTTCCCACGTAGTCCTTTACCCCTTCGCGCCGCTCCGCCGGCCGGAGGGGCTCTTTTTTTTTCCCGCGTCGACGCCCCCTGCTCCCCACCGAGCCATTCGGCTCCCGCCACGACTTTCTTTCCCATCTAAGTAAATCTGCTTATTTAACAAGTCACTATCCGCTTCTATGGTGTATGAGTTGCAGCATTTAATGCTTTAAGCATGACGTTGCAGCCGACGCAAGCGAACGCTATCAAGCCACTTTTTTCATCGCAGGAGGAAGTCATGGCAGGTCTGTTCATCGTTTCGTACCAGATCGGCGACGCCAAACCGGGCGCGCCACTGTTTCACGTCAACCTGTCGGTCAACACCGTCGACAGGAGCGTCGGCGGTTCCGGCCAGGTCACCCAAGCGACCAATCCGCCGCTGAACATCCACGTCTCGGCACTGCACGGCGAGTACAACTATCTGACCGTACAGCCGAACGAAAGCCATATCCTCGTCGTCGCCAAGGGTGAAGTCGCGCACAACTTCCCGCCGCCGGCGATCGGCACCGCCCTCCTGCCGGTCGAACTGCGCCTGGTGCTCAGCCACGACTGGAAAACAGGCACCGCCTACTACAAGTATCCGAATGTGGAAGGCAAACAAGTCACCGTCGAGAATGCGCCGGTGAAGGCTGTCACTCCGGAATTGCTGACCCCGTGATGGCCTCCCGCTTCCGGCTTATCGGAAGCCGCAGCGGCAAGCAAACCGGCCCACTGGGCCGGTTTGGCTTTTCTGAGGACGCAGGATTTGGTGAAGACAAGGGAAGAGAGCGAAGGGAAATTACATATCAAGGCTCGGCCAACATTAGCCTTTTAGATAGCGCCGGAATCGAAACCGCGGCTCCAGGAGCAGAGCGGAGAACACGGGCTAGGCCGCGCGGGAGAGGGGCGTCGGCACCCGCCAGCTTGGCCGAGCCGGGCGCGGCAGCGACGCGGGGGCGCGCCGTAACGCAGCAAACCCCCGTGCCAGGGGCACGGGGGTTGCGTAAGGGGCGTCTGGCGGTGACCTACTTTCACACAGGTATCTGCACTATCATCGGCGCTGAGGCGTTTCACGGTCCTGTTCGGGATGGGAAGGGGTGGGACCACCTCGCTATGGCCGCCAGACATAAACTGTCAACAAACTTAGTAAGCCGAAGCGTGCCCCCGAGGGGTCACGGTTCAATCAAATTCTTGGGTGACGATCGTCTCTCGTCGCAGTCACAACACTCTTAAAGTGTCTCAAATGATAGGATCAAGCCTCACGAGCAATTAGTATCGGTTAGCTTCACGCCTCACAGCGCTTCCACACCCGACCTATCAACGTCCTGGTCTCGAACGACTCTTCAGGGAGGTCAAGCCTCCAGGGAAGTCTCATCTTCAGGCGAGTTTCCCGCTTAGATGCTTTCAGCGGTTATCTCTTCCGAACTTAGCTACCCGGCGATGCCACTGGCGTGACAACCGGTACACCAGAGGTTCGTCCACTCCGGTCCTCTCGTACTAGGAGCAGCCCCCGTCAAACTTCCAACGCCCACTGCAGATAGGGACCAAACTGTCTCACGACGTTTTAAACCCAGCTCACGTACCACTTTAAATGGCGAACAGCCATACCCTTGGGACCGGCTACAGCCCCAGGATGTGATGAGCCGACATCGAGGTGCCAAACTCCGCCGTCGATGTGAACTCTTGGGCGGAATCAGCCTGTTATCCCCGGAGTACCTTTTATCCGTTGAGCGATGGCCCTTCCATACAGAACCACCGGATCACTATGTCCTGCTTTCGCACCTGCTCGACTTGTCGGTCTCGCAGTTAAGCTACCTTATGCCATTGCACTATCAGCACGATTTCCGACCGTACCTAGGTAACCTTCGAACTCCTCCGTTACACTTTGGGAGGAGACCGCCCCAGTCAAACTGCCTACCATGCACTGTCCCCGATCCGGATCACGGACCAAGGTTAGAACCTCAAACACACCAGGGTGGTATTTCAAGGATGGCTCCACGCAAACTGGCGTCTGCGCTTCATAGCCTCCCACCTATCCTACACAAGTCTGTTCAAAGTCCAATGCAAAGCTACAGTAAAGGTTCACGGGGTCTTTCCGTCTAGCAGCGGGTAGATTGCATCTTCACAAACACTTCAACTTCGCTGAGTCTCAGGAGGAGACAGTGTGGCCATCGTTACGCCATTCGTGCGGGTCGGAACTTACCCGACAAGGAATTTCGCTACCTTAGGACCGTTATAGTTACGGCCGCCGTTTACTGGGGCTTCGATCCAGAGCTTGCACCCCTTCACTTAACCTTCCAGCACCGGGCAGGCGTCACACCGTATACGTCCACTTTCGTGTTGGCACAGTGCTGTGTTTTTAATAAACAGTCGCAGCCACCGATTCTCTGCGACCCCTTCGCGCTTCGTGAGCAAGTCACTACACGCTACAGGGGCATACCTTCTCCCGAAGTTACGGTATCAATTTGCCGAGTTCCTTCTCCTGAGTTCTCTCAAGCGCCTTAGAATTCTCATCCTGCCCACCTGTGTCGGTTTGCGGTACGGTTCTCGTATAGCTGAAGCTTAGTGGCTTTTCCTGGAAGCGTGGTATCAGTCACTTCAGGTCCGTAGACCCTCGTTATCACGTCTCGGCCTTAAGGAGAGGCGGATTTGCCTACCTCTCCAGCCTACCGGCTTGAACGACCTATTCCAACAGGCCGCTGACCTAACCTTCTCCGTCCCCACATCGCACTATACGAAAGTACGGGAATTTTAACCCGTTTCCCATCGACTACGCTTTTCAGCCTCGCCTTAGGGGCCGACTCACCCTACGCCGATGAACGTTGCGTAGGAAACCTTGGGCTTTCGGCGAGCGGGCTTTTCACCCGCTTTATCGCTACTCATGTCAGCATTCGCACTTCTGATACCTCCAGCAGCCTTTACAAGCCACCTTCACAGGCCTACAGAACGCTCCCCTACCATCTAGACGACACTGACGACGTCTAGATCCGCAGCTTCGGTTATCAGTTTGAGCCCCGTTACATCTTCCGCGCAGGACGACTCGACTAGTGAGCTATTACGCTTTCTTTAAATGATGGCTGCTTCTAAGCCAACATCCTAGCTGTCTAGGCCTTCCCACCTCGTTTACCACTTAACTGATCATTTGGGACCTTAGCTGGCGGTCTGGGTTGTTTCCCTCTTGACGATGGACGTTAGCACCCACCGTCTGTCTCCCATGCTCGCACTTTCCGGTATTCTTAGTTTGCCATGGTTTGGTAAGTCGCAATGACCCCCTAGCCATAACAGTGCTTTACCCCCGGAAGTGATACATGAGGCACTACCTAAATAGTTTTCGGGGAGAACCAGCTATCTCCGAGTTTGTTTAGCCTTTCACCCCTATCCACAGCTCATCCCCTAATTTTGCAACATTAGTGGGTTCGGACCTCCAGTGCGTGTTACCGCACCTTCATCCTGGCCATGGATAGATCACTCGGTTTCGGGTCTACGCCCAGCAACTGAATCGCCCTATTCGGACTCGGTTTCCCTACGCCTCCCCTATTCGGTTAAGCTTGCTACTGAACGTAAGTCGCTGACCCATTATACAAAAGGTACGCAGTCACCCCATTTTTCAAGGGCTCCCACTGTTTGTATGCATCCGGTTTCAGGATCTATTTCACTCCCCTCCCGGGGTTCTTTTCGCCTTTCCCTCACGGTACTGGTTCACTATCGGTCGATCACGAGTATTTAGCCTTGGAGGATGGTCCCCCCATCTTCAGACAGGATTTCGCGTGTCCCGCCCTACTTCTCGTACGCTTAGTACCAGTAAACTGTTTTCGGATACGGGGCTATCACCCACTATGGCGGCTCTTTCCAGGGCCTTCTCCTAACACTCTACTTATCACGTACTGGCTGTTCCGCATTCGCTCGCCACTACTAACGGAATCTCGGTTGATTTCTTTTCCTCCGGCTACTTAGATGTTTCAGTTCGCCGGGTTCGCTCCCTCTGCCCTATGTGTTCAGGCAGCGGTGACTCTTTCGAGCCGGGTTTCCCCATTCGGATATCGCGGGATCATAGCTCTATTGCCAGCTCCCCCGCGCTTTTCGCAGGCTTACACGTCCTTCATCGCCTGTGATCGCCAAGGCATCCACCAGATGCACTTAGTCGCTTGACCCTATCATTTCAGACACCTTACGATTTCTGAACTAATCGGTTGTGTTTGCGACGCGGCATGCTCCCCTTTTCAAAGAACACGCCGTTGATACAATCATCTACCCAAGTTGGCACTTCATCCGGCAAGGAATTAACCACGCCGTTTGTCGCGCCGCTTTGATTGATTTCGGCTTACAGTTTGTTAAAGATCGATGCGTTAATCACGCAAACGAAAGCTCACGCCAACCAGAATCCTCTGGCCATGCGCTTTCGTTTGCGGAATGATGGTGGAGGCAGACGGGATCGAACCGACGACCCCCTGCTTGCAAAGCAGGTGCTCTCCCAACTGAGCTATGCCCCCAACTAGAACTGGTGGGTCTGGTTGGACTCGAACCAACGACCCCCGCGTTATCAACACGGTGCTCTAACCAGCTGAGCTACAAACCCAGTTGCTACGCATCTTTAAGAACAACCGATAGGTTGTGAATTCCTGGCCTCAGCTATCTCTAGAAAGGAGGTGATCCAGCCGCAGGTTCCCCTACGGCTACCTTGTTACGACTTCACCCCAGTCATGAAGCATACCGTGGTAAGCGGCCTCCCGAAGGTTAGCCTACCCACTTCTGGTATCCCCCACTCCCATGGTGTGACGGGCGGTGTGTACAAGGCCCGGGAACGTATTCACCGCAGTATGCTGACCTGCGATTACTAGCGATTCCGACTTCATGCAGGCGAGTTGCAGCCTGCAATCCGGACTACGATCGGCTTTATGAGATTGGCTCCACCTCGCGGCTTGGCGACCCTCTGTACCGACCATTGTATGACGTGTGAAGCCCTAGCCATAAGGGCCATGAGGACTTGACGTCATCCCCACCTTCCTCCGGTTTGTCACCGGCAGTCTCGTTAAAGTGCCCAACTGAATGATGGCAATTAACGACAAGGGTTGCGCTCGTTGCGGGACTTAACCCAACATCTCACGACACGAGCTGACGACAGCCATGCAGCACCTGTGTCCCGGCTCCCTTGCGGGCACCCCCACCTTTCAGCAGGGTTCCGAGCATGTCAAGGCTAGGTAAGGTTCTTCGCGTTGCATCGAATTAATCCACATCATCCACCGCTTGTGCGGGCCCCCGTCAATTCCTTTGAGTTTTAACCTTGCGGCCGTACTCCCCAGGCGGTCGACTTCACGCGTTAGCTGCGTTACCAGGGATTTCAACCCCCAACAACTAGTCGACATCGTTTAGGGCGTGGACTACCAGGGTATCTAATCCTGTTTGCTCCCCACGCTTTCGTGCATGAGCGTCAGTGTCATCCCAGGGGGCTGCCTTCGCCATCGGTGTTCCTCCGCATCTCTACGCATTTCACTGCTACACGCGGAATTCCACCCCCCTCTGACGCACTCTAGCCGTGCAGTCTCCAATGCCGTTCCCAGGTTGAGCCCGGGGCTTTCACATCAGACTTACACAACCGCCTGCGCACGCTTTACGCCCAGTAATTCCGATTAACGCTTGCACCCTACGTATTACCGCGGCTGCTGGCACGTAGTTAGCCGGTGCTTATTCTTCAGGTACTGTCATCCCACACACGTATTAGGTGTGCGGATTTCCTCCCCGACAAAAGTCCTTTACAACCCGAAGGCCTTCTTCAGACACGCGGCATGGCTGGATCAGGCTTGCGCCCATTGTCCAAAATTCCCCACTGCTGCCTCCCGTAGGAGTCTGGGCCGTGTCTCAGTCCCAGTGTGGCGGATCATCCTCTCAGACCCGCTACTGATCGTCGCCTTGGTGGGCTCTTACCCCACCAACTAGCTAATCAGACGTCGGCCGCTCGAATAACGTGAGGCCGTTGCCGGTCCCCCACTTTCCCCCTCAGGGCGTATGCGGTATTAGCACTCCTTTCGAAGCGTTATCCCCCATTACTCGGTACGTTCCGACGCATTACTCACCCGTTCGCCACTCGTCAGCATCCCGAAGGACCTGCTACCGTTCGACTTGCATGTGTAAAGCATGCCGCCAGCGTTCAATCTGAGCCAGGATCAAACTCTTCAGTTCAAACCTAAGCTTATCGTACTTTCTGGTCCGCAAGGCTTGCGATCCGAAGATCGCTTGTCTTGCTGGTGCCAGTTTCTCGCCTCGGCCAGAAACTCACACCTATCGGTTGTTCATGTTCTTAAAGAGCGGCGCCGCTTTCGCTTCGTTGGTTGCGTCTGCAGCAGAGGAGGCGAACTATACCCAGCCCCGCCCAGACCGTCAACACCCGGAAACGGAAAAACTTCAATTTCCTGGCAGTTCTTAAAAACATAGACAGTAATACGTTGTTTTAAAACATATTACCCATATAGGGTAATTAATCGCTCCCACCAACACACCTCGGCCAACCTTATTCCCGCCGTTTGCAGAGCCCTGCCCTATTCCTGTCAAACCATCGGAATAAGCAGATAGCCGCCGCTCGAACGGCCTAACGTCGTCACCGCTACGCCCCGGCCCAGCTTGACCGAGCAGCGCGCTCGGTCAAGCTTTGAACACTCCTGCAACGCAAAACGCCCACCAAACGGTGGGCGTCGCTTGTCTCTCTCTATAGAACAGCGCCGCAAGGATCAGAGCACGTAGCGGGCGAGATCCTCGCGCTCGGCCAGCACTTCGAGCTTGCTATCGACGTAGGCACCGTCGATTTCCACTTTGCCGGCCGATGCATTAAACGAGACCTCCTCGAGCAGGCGCTCCATCACGGTATAGAGACGGCGCGCGCCGATGTTCTCGGTCTTGTTGTTCACCTGCCAGGCGACCTCGGCCAACCTCTGGATGCCCGAGTCGGCGAATTCGAGTTCGACGCCCTCGGTGGCCAACAGTGCCGCGTACTGGCGGGTCAGGCAGGCATCGGTGCGGGTGAGGATGGCCTTGAAGTCGTCGACCGACAGCGCGCCGAGCTCGACGCGGATCGGCAGGCGGCCCTGCAACTCGGGGATCAGGTCGGACGGCTTAGATAGCTGGAAGGCGCCCGAGGCGATGAACAGGATGTGGTCGGTCTTGACCATGCCGTACTTGGTCGACACGGTGGTGCCCTCGACCAGCGGCAAGAGGTCGCGCTGCACGCCGGCGCGCGACACGTCGGCGCCCTGCCCTTCACCGCGGCTGGTGACCTTGTCGATCTCGTCGAGGAAGACGATGCCGTTCTGCTCGACGTTGGTCAGCGCTTCCTGGCGCAGGTCGTCTTCGCTGACGAGCTTGGCCGCCTCTTCGTCGACGAGTAGCTTCAGCGCCTCGGCGATCTTCATCTTGCGCGCCTGCTTCTTGCCGGCGGCCAGGCCCTGGAACATAGCCTGCAGCTGGCTGGACAGTTCTTCCATGCCCTGCGGGCCCATGATCTGCATCGCCGGCGTCGCGGCGGCGACGTCGATCTCGATCTCCTTATCGTCGAGCGCACCCTCGCGCAGCATCTTGCGGAATTTCTGGCGGGTACCGCTTTCTTCGACCTTTTCTTCGGGCTGCGGCTCGCCGAAGAAGCCGGGCTTGTGCGGGCGCGGCAGCAGCACGTCGAGGATGCGCTCTTCTGCGGCACTCTCGGCGCGCGAACGGTTGCGTACGATCGCCGTGTCGCGCGCGTCCTTGATCGCGATCTCCATCAGGTCGCGGATGATCGAATCGACGTCTCGGCCGACGTAGCCGACCTCGGTGAACTTGGTCGCTTCCACTTTAATAAACGGCGCGTTGGCGAGCTTGGCCAGGCGGCGCGCGATCTCGGTCTTGCCGACGCCGGTCGGACCGATCATCAGGATGTTCTTCGGCGTGATCTCGCTGCGCAGCGGCTCCTCGACCTGCTGGCGGCGCCAGCGGTTGCGCAAGGCGATCGCGACCGCCTTCTTGGCCGCGTCCTGGCCGATGATGTGCTTGTTCAGCTCGTGAACGATTTCCTGCGGGGTCATTTGGCTCATGGTGGTCTTCCTCGTGCGTCGCCCGCTTTAGCCCAGCGTTTCGATCAGGTGGTTCTGGTTGGTGTAGATGCAGATGTCGCCGGCGATCTCGAGCGACTTCTTCACCACGACAGCCGGGTCGAACTCGGTGTTCTCGAACAGCGCACGCGCCGCGGCCTGTGCGAACGAACCGCCGGAGCCGATCGCGGCGATGCCGTACTCGGGCTCGAGCACGTCGCCGTTGCCGGTGATGATCAGCGTACTCTCGAGGTCGGCGACGATCAGCATCGCCTCGAGCCGGCGCAGCATGCGGTCGGTGCGCCAGTCCTTGGCCAGTTCGACCGCCGAGCGCACCAGGTGGCCCTGGTGTTTCTCGAGCTTGGCTTCGAAGCGCTCGAACAGCGTGAACGCGTCGGCGGTGCCGCCGGCGAAGCCCGCCAGCACCCTGTCGTGGTAGAGGCGGCGGATCTTGCGCGCGGTCGACTTGATCACGACGTTGCCGAGGGTGACCTGGCCGTCGCCGCCGAGCGCGACGCTGTTGCCGCGCCGCACCGACACGATGGTGGTTCCGTCAAATTGCTGCATGGTGTCTTCCTTCTGGCCGGCGCCCGGTGGCCGGCGATGCTCAGCATATGTAGGCGGCCGGGCCGAACTCAAGCTTGGGCGAACGTTTCATGCCCCCTGCCTTTGTCACTATTTATGCTATTAAATTTGGGTATTTATTCTTTCCCAATTTCAAATGGGAAACATTTGCATTATCATCCTGGCTTATGAATGAGAATCGCTTGCAAACCGTCACCTTCGGTGGCGTCCTCTTGGCCCACGTCGGCCTCGGCGCGCTGCTGGTGAGCCTGGCGCACGCCCGGGAGACGATCACGCCGCCCAAGGTCGAGAGCCTGACCATGGTCAGCGTCGCACCGTCGACGCCGGCCCCGACGCCGCCCGCGCCCGAGCCGGTCAAGAAGCCGGACCCGCGACCGACGCCGAAGGTGAAGACCCCGCCCAAACCGAACACCCCGAAGCTGCTGACCGCCAAGGCTCCCGTGCCTGCCGCGACCAAGACCTTCACCGCCCCGCCCGAACCGGCCCCGGCGCCTTCCGCGCCGCCAGCCGGCGCGACCAGCGGCGAGAAGGCCGACAAGCCGGCCGCGGTGACGCCGCCGACGCACAAGGGCGGCTATCTGAACAACCCGCGCCCCGCCTACCCGCCGCTGTCGGTCGAGCTCGGCGAAGAAGGCAAGGTGCTGCTGCGCGTGCACGTGAGCGTCGACGGCCGCGCCGAATCGGCCGACGTCGAGCGCTCGAGCGGCTTCCCGCGGCTCGACCGCGCGGCGCTGACCGCGGTGCGCGGCTGGCGTTTCGTGCCGGCCCGGCGCGGCGACGAGCCGATTGCCTTCACCTATACCGTTCCCTTGGACTTTTCGATTAAAAAGCAGACCCAGTCATGAACCTGTTGACCGTATTTAAGCAAGGCGACGCCGTCCTGATCACGGTGTTTCTCATCCTGATCGCCATGTCGGTGCTGACGTGGACCCTGATCATCAGCCGCGGCCTGCGCATCGCGCGCACCCGCCGTGACAACCGCGAGGCCGAGGCTGCGCTGTGGGATGCCAACAATTGGCAGAGCGCGCAGGCGCAGTTGGCCGAGCATCCGGCGCCGGTGGCCGCGCTGACCCGCGACGGCCTCGCCGCGATGAAGCACTACCGCGAACACGCCAGCGCGTCGCTCGGCCAGAGCTGCGACCTGAACGAGTTCCTGACCCGCGCGATCCGCCGCGGCCTGTCGCGCGAGACCGGCCGCCTCGAGACCGGCATGACGCTGTTGGCGTCGATCGGTTCGACCGCGCCGTTCATCGGCCTGTTCGGCACCGTGTGGGGCATCTACCACGCGCTGGTCAATATCGGCGCCGCCGGACAGGTGTCGATCGGCGCCGTGTCCGGCCCGATCGGCGAGGCGCTGATCGCGACCGCCGCCGGCCTCGCCGCCGCGATCCCCGCCGTGCTCGCCTACAACGCCTTCATCCGCATGAACCGCGTGATCGGCCAGGACCTCGACCACTTCGCGCACGACCTGCACGCGCAACTGTTGACCGAAGCGGGGGCGATCGATGGCGTTCGGTAGTTTCGACAAGGGCAGCGACGCCCCGATGGCCGAGATCAACACCACTCCGCTGGTCGACGTGATGCTGGTGCTGCTGGTGGTGTTCATCATCACCGCGCCGCTGTTGACCAACGCGGTCAAGGTCGACCTGCCGCAGGCGGCCGCCGCCGAATACAAGGAAGAGCCGAAGGCGATCCGCCTCGCGGTCCAGCCGGATGGTAGCTACTTCTGGAACGACGAACCCGTCACCCGTGACGCGCTCGCCGCGCGTTTCGCCGAAGCGGCCAAGGCCGACCCGCAGGTCGAACTGCACCTGAGGGCCGACAAGACCGCGCGCTACGAATTCGTCGCCGAGGCGATGGCCAGCGCGCAGCAGAACGGGGTGAGCCGCATCGGCTTCGTCACCGAGGCGCCGTAAGCCCGCCTCCACCCTCTGCATCACCCGGCTCGGCCAACCCCTCAAAGGTTGGCCGAGCTTCTGGAAACGCCTCCCCACCCAAGTTTTCGACGCTGGAACAGACCGGCAGGGGGCCGGCTTGCCCAGCGTCGACCATCCATACCCACACAAGAAGAGAGAAAACCATGAAGCCGAGCTTCTGGAAACGCCTCCCCACCCAAGTTTTCGACGCTGGAACAGACCGGCAGGGGGCCGGCTTGCCCAGCGTCGACCATCCATACCCACACAAGAAGAGAGAAAACCATGAAATCGAAGCTGACCGATTCGCCATCGATCGAACACGGCAAGCTGCCGGCGCGCCGCGCCGTCGGCCTGATCGCCGCCGCCGCCTTCGTGCCGGCGCTGGCGCACGCCGCCGACAAGAGCAGCGCCGAACTGGAAACGGTGAAGGTCACCGCCGAGGAGCCGGTGCGCGGCACATACAAGACCGAGACCAGCTCGATCGGCAAGCTCAACCAGAAACTGAAGGACATCCCGCAGTCGGTCAGCGTGGTGAACAAGCAGCTGATCAAAGACCAGGGCGCCTCGACGCTGAAAGACGCGCTGCGCAACGTACCGGGCATCACCTTCGCCGCCGGCGAAGGCGGCCGCACCGGCGACCAGGTCGTGATCCGCGGTTTCGCCGCCACCACCGACACCTATCTCGACGGCATCCGCGACTCCGGCCAGTACAACCGCGACCCGTTCAACGACGAGCGCGTCGAGGTGCTGAAGGGCGCGAGCTCGATGCTGTTCGGCCGCGGCTCGACCGGCGGCGTGGTCAACCAGGTGAGCAAGACGCCGTTCGCCGGCGAAAAGATCGAGGGCAACCTGACCGTCGGCACCAACGACTTCCAGCGCGTGACCTTCGACGTCAACCAGGCGTTCAGCGACACCGCCGCCGCGCGTCTTAACCTGATGGCGACCAACGACGGCAGCGACCGCGGCCCGGTCGAGAACACGCGCTGGGGCATCGCGCCGTCGGTCGCCTTCGGCCTCGGCGAGCCGCTGACGCTGACGCTGTCCGCCTTCCACATGGAAGAGAACAACGTGCCGGACTACGGCGTGCCGTACGATCCGAACACCAAGCGCCCTATCGACGTCGACCGCAAGAAGTTCTACGGTTTCAATAGCGATTTCGAGGACACCGTCACCGACATGGCGACCGCCAAGCTGAGCTACAAGTTCAGCGACGACACCTCGATCACCAACCAGCTGCGCTACAGCCGCTTCGAACGCGACGTCTCGCCGACCGCTGCGCGACTGGTCGGTGCCACCGCCGGCGTGCCGGTCACCGACGCCACCACGCTGCGCCGCAGCAAGCCGATGCGCGACGGCGTCGACGACGCGTGGGTCAACCAGACCGACTTCGTCACCAAGTTCGACACCGGCACGCTGCGCCACACCGTGCTGGCCGGCATGGAGCTGATCAAGGAAGAATCCAGCACCAACCGCTACGCGCTGCGCAACAACCCCGCCAATAGCACCGTCGGCGCTGCTAGCCCTAGCGACCCGGTCGACCTGTCGCGCTACAAGTCGGCCAACACCACCTATGACGTGACCAACGTCGGACTGTACGCGATGGACACGCTCGAGCTGACGCCGCAATGGAAGGCGGTGCTCGGTGCGCGCTGGGACCGCTTCGACGGCGACTACCAGCAGAAGAACTTCAACTCGAGCGGCGCTCAGACCACCACGTCCGATATCAACCGCAAGGACAAGGCATGGAGCTATCGCACCGGCCTGATCTACCAGCCGGACACCGTTCAGAGCTACTACGCCAGCTACGGCAGCCTGATGAACCCGTCCGGCGCGACCTACGCGCTCGACAAGCCGGGCGAGAACGTCAAGCCGGAAAAGAACCAGAACTACGAGCTCGGCACGAAGTGGGACCTGATGGACGGCGACGCCAGCCTGCGCGCGGCGCTGTTCCGCACGGTGAAGTTCTACGAGCGCAACACTGACCCGCTGGTGCCCAGCCTGTCGGTGCTGTCGAACAAACGCCACACCAACGGCGTCGAGATCGAAGGCGCCGGCCGTCTGACCGAACGCTGGGAACTGTTCGCCGGCGCGACCTATATGGACTCGAAGATCGACGAGGAATCGAAAGAACAGCCGGGCAGCAAGGGCAAGATGCCGCGCTACACGCCGCGCGCGACCGCCAACCTGTGGACGACGTACAAGCTCACCGATGTCGTTACCGGCGGCTTCGGTCTGACCTATATCGGCAAGCGTTACGCTGGCGAAGCTGGCTCCACCGCCAACACCAACCACCTGCCGGCCTACACCACCGCCAACGCGATGCTGGCGTACGAGACCCGCAAGTATCTGGTGCAGCTGAACCTGAACAACCTCGCCAACAAGCGCTACTATGACGGCGCCTACGGCGGCCACGCCACCTTCGGCACGCCGCGCGAAGCGCAGCTGACCGTCGGCTTCAAGTACTAAGCCCGACGTGAGCCAAAGCCTCGGCCAACCCTCAAGGTTGGCCGAGGCCGTTTTCCCGAGCGACCGCGCTCAGGAAAACGAAAACCCTCAGCCAGCCCGCCGTCCGCCCAGGCGGCATCGGCCAAGCCAGCGAGCAAGGAAGACCCTCATGCTGTTACACATCCCCGACGTCCTGACCCCCGAAGAACTCGCGCGCGGTCGCGCGCTGCTCGAAAAAGCACAATGGGCCGACGGCCGCATCACCGCCGGCAGCCAGTCGGCGCAGGTCAAACGCAATAGGCAGCTGCCGCAGGATGCGCCCGAGTCGCAGGAACTGGCCAAGATGGTCGACGCGGCGGTCCGGCGCAGCGGCCTGTTCTTCTCGGCGGCGCTGCCCAAGACCATCTTCCCGCCGCTGTTCAACCGCTACCAGGGCGGCATGGACTTCGGCAACCATGTCGACAACGCGGTGCGCGCCGACCCGTTCACCGGCGCCTGGGTGCGCACCGACGTGTCGTGCACGCTGTTCTTCACCGGCCCCGACGAGTACGACGGCGGCGAGCTGGTGGTCGAGGACAGCTACGGGCTGCACAAGGTGAAGCTGCCGGCCGGCGACATGGTGCTCTACCCGTCGACCAGCCTGCACCGCGTCGCGCCGGTCACGCAGGGTGCGCGCGTCGCGTCGTTCTTCTGGGTGCAGAGCATGGTGCGCGACGACGGCAAGCGCAGCCTGCTGTTCGACATGGACATGGCGATCGCGAGCCTGCGCGACAAGCACGGCGACACCGAGGAGCTGATCGCGCTGACCGCGACCTACCACAACCTCTTGCGCCAGTGGGCCGAGGTCTGACGCGAGCTCGGCCGACCCGCGAACGGGGCGGCAAGTAGCGGGTAAACGGGAGAATGGCAAGGTCGGGACAAAAAAATCGGGGCAGCTCGCGCTGCCCCCAACCCCTGTTCAACCACCCTATCGCCCTAAGGGGCGGCGGAGGCTGCCTTCTTCACTTCTTTCTTCAAAGCCTGATGTTCGTGCGCCTTGCCGGCGTGAGTCCTGTGGATGATCGCCGGCCGTGAGGCGACCGGCGTTTCCGGCGGCTTGACCACCGCACCCCCGGCGTTGGAGCACATCCCCAGCGCCGTCAGGGCAGTCATCCAGTTCATGACGCGCCACTCCTGTCGATCGAGCATCGGGGGCCTCACGGCACCCCGAACCACCATCATGCTAGCGCCACGCTTCGCCATGATCTGTGAGTCGCGTGTTTCCTTCCGTAACCGAATGTACCGCCGGGCCGAGCTTGGGCCAGGCGAGCACGAAGCGTGCGCCGCCCTCGGGACCCTCGTCGACCCGGACCTCGCCGTGGTGCGCGCGCATCACCGACGCGACGATCGCCAGGCCGAGCCCGTGACCGCCGGTGTCGCGCGCACGGCTGGCGTCGAGCCGCACGAAGGGTTCGAACACGTGTTCGCGCTCTTCGGGCGGGATGCCCGGCCCGTCGTCGTCTACGGTCAGCCGCACCGTGTCGCCGGCCAGTTCGAGCCGCGCGCGGATGGTGGTGCGCGCGTAGCGACGCGCGTTGCCCAACAGGTTGTCGAGCGCGCGCGTCAGGAGCACACGGTCGCCGCAGAGCGCGATCGAACCCGCCGCCGGCTCGGCCAACCATTCGAGCGACGGCGACAGCGCCGCCGCCTCGTCGACCCGCTCGGAGAGCCATTCGGCACCGTCGAAGGCGTCGGCCTCGAGCGGGACCAGCGGGCGGTCCAGCCGCACGTGCAACAGCAGCTCCTCGACCAGCGACTCGATCGCGTCGATGTCGCGTTCGATGCCCGGATGGCCGGCCGCGTCGCCGTCGAGCATCGCGAGCCGGTAGCGCAGGCGTGCGAGCGGCGTGCGCAATTCGTGCGCGACCGCGCGGATCAGCCCCTGCTTGCTGGCGATCGACGCCTCCATCGCATCGGCCATCTGGTTGAACGCGTGGCCGACGCGGTACACGCCGGAGCGCTCGGGCAGCTCGACGCGCCACGACCATTCGCCGTGCTCGAGCGCGCGCGCGCCTTCCTCCAGCGCCATCAGGTCGCGCCAGTGCGGCCGCATCCACAGGAACACCGGCACGGCGAGCGACAGGCCGACCAGCGCCAGCAGCAGATAGTCGATCCACTTCAGCTGGTGCAGGAAGAACAGGTAGCGCAGCGGGCCGGCGACCAGCATGTAGTCGCCGTTGTCGGGCAGGCGCTGCAGGAATTCGTAGCTGTTCTCGAGCATGACGATGTCGCCGCGATGCAGCGCCGCGAGCGCGGCCGCGTCAAGTTCGTAGGCGTTCACAGGCTCGATGCGCACCTTGAACGTCAGCCCGTGGTCCATGCGCGCGAGCGTCTCGCCCCATAGCTTTGGCGGCACGCCCTTGAGGTCTTCTTCGATCATGAACAGCGTCGCCTTCAACAGGTCGCCGAGGTAGCGGTCGCCCATGTCGCTGGCGGCGCGCTTGTAGACGAGGCCGACGCCGAGCACGGCGACGACGAAGCAGGCGATCAATAAGAGATAAAACTGGATGAAAATGCGGCGCATCGGGGGAATCCGGTGGGACGAGCGGGACTCAAGGCTTGGCCGGGCTCAAGGTTGGCCGAGCCCCGGGCGTGGCTCACTCCTGCCAGCCGGACGGCGACAGCAGGTAACCCTTGTGGCGCACGGTCTTGATACGGAAGGGCTCGGTCGGATTGTCGCCGAGCTTCTTCCTGAGGCGCGAGATCGCCACGTCGATGCTGCGGTCCAGCCCGTCGTACTCGACGCCGCGCAGCGTCTTCAACAGGTCGTCGCGGGAGAGCACCTCGCCGGCGCGGCTGGCGAGCATCCACAGCAGGTCGAACTCGGCGGTCGACAGCGTCACCGTCTCGCCCTTGAGCCTCACGTCGCGGCTGGTCGCGTCGATCGCCAGCACGCCGAAGGCGAAGCGCTTGTCGCCGCCCGGGGCCGGCGACTGCGCGCCGCGGCTCCTGAGCTGCGCGCGCAGCCGTGCCAAGAGCACCGGCGGCGGCGTGGTCTTGAGGATGTAATCGTCGGCGCCGAGCTCCAAGCCGAGGATCTGGTTCATGTCGCTGTCGAGCGAGGTCAGCATCACGATGGGGCCGGCAAACTGCGGCCTGAGTTCGCGGCAGATGGTCAGGCCGTCCTTGCCCGGCAGCATGATGTCGAGCATCACGAGTTCGGGCGGGTCGGCGAGGATGGCCGCCTGCGCGCTGTCGCCGCGCGGCTCGATCTTTACGGCGAAACCGTTGCGGCCGAGGAATTCGGCGATCAGAGAGGCCAGTTCGGCGTCGTCTTCCACGAAAATGATGCGGCTCACGCGGCCTCCTTGTCGGTTTGCGTCATACGCGAAGCATACTCCCGGCACCGCGACTTAGGCAGCGGCGGTTACGCTCGCTTAGACGGACGGGGGCTCTGTATCATGGCAGGCATTCCCAACCCGACCGGGTGCGCCATGACCCCCTCCATCCTCTTGGTCGAAGACGACGGCCGCCTCGCCGAACTGACGTCGGCCTACCTGGAAAAGCACGGCTACACCGTCGCCTGCGAGGCCGACGGCGCGGCGGCGAGCGCGCGCATCCTGTCCGAATCGCCGGCGCTGGTCATCCTTGACGTGATGCTGCCGGGCAAGGACGGCTTCGACATCTGCCGCGAGGTGCGCGCCGCCTACCCCGGCATCATCCTGATGATGACCGCGCGCGATGACGACCTCGACCAGGTGCTCGGCCTCGAGCTGGGCGCCGACGACTACATCGCCAAGCCGGTGATGCCGCGCGTGCTGCTCGCGCGCATCAAGGCGCTGCTGCGCCGCGTCGCGCCGCCCGAGGCCGCGCCGGACGCGCCGCCCGAATTCGCGTTCGGCGACTTCCGCATCAGCCAGGGCGAGCGCGAGGCGTGGCTCGCCGCCGAACGCATCGAGCTGACCACCGCCGAATTCGATCTGCTGTGGCTGTTGGCCAGCCACGCCGGCCAGATCCTCAGCCGCGACGACCTGTTGACCGAATTGCGCGGCATCGGCTTCGACGGGCTGGACCGCAGCATCGACGCACGCATCTCGCGCCTCAGGAAGAAACTCAACGACAACCCGGACGACCCGCGCCGCATCAAGACCGTGCGCGGCCAGGGCTATCTGTTCTCGGCGAGCGACTGGGGCGAAGCGCAGTGAGTTCCCGGTTCGAAGAGGGGCGCTGACATGCCGCGCAAGCGCTTCCTCTTGCCCGGCCGCTTCGAACAGCTCAGGCTGTTCGGCCGCTACTACCTGCGCATCGTCGGCAGCTTCTTCCTGTTGATCATCCTGATCAACGGCGGGCTGACGCGCTTCTTCCCCGAATACGAGCACGGCGACCTCGAACGCCTGCTGCGCGGCACCGTCGGCCTGGTGCGCGCCGAGTACCTGCGCACAAAGGCCGACGACTGGCCGGCACTTTCGGCGCGGCTCGCGCGCGAATTCGGCTACCCGATCCGCCTCAACCCCGAGAAGCTGCCGCTGTCGGCGCGTACCGGCCTGATCGGCCGCGACTGGGCGATCGACGAGGGCGAGGTCACCGCCTACCTGAAGCTGCCGCACGGCCAGACGGTGCAGATCGGCCCCTTGCGCGAGGCGCTGGTGCTGTCCAAGCAACGCCTGTTGTCGCCGGAGAAGACCGCCGAGCTGATCGCCACGCTGCTCTTGTGCATCGCCTTCGGCCTGGTGCTCTACCGCTGGTACCGCGAATTCTGGCGCGACATCGTCGGCTTGCTCGCCACGGCCGAGAAGTACGCCGCCGGCGAGTTTGCCGCCCGCCCGCCTCCGGCCGAGACCAAGCTGTTCAGCCCGCTGACGCGCGGCCTGAAGCGCATGGCCAGCCGCATCGAAACGCTGATGGCAAGCCGCCAGGCGATGAGCCAGGCGCTGTCGCACGAGCTGCGCACGCCGATCGCTCGCTTACGCTTCGGGCTCGAAATGTATCTCGACGAGGACGACGCGGCAGAGCGCGAACGGCAGCAGGCCGGGCTGATTGCCGACCTCGACGAGCTCGAACGGCTGATCGAGACCAGCCTCACCTGGGCGCGCATCCAGCGCGGCGACACGCGGCTGGCGCGTGCGCCCTTGGCGATCGCCCCGTGGTTGGCCGAGCTCGTCGCGCCGCTCGAACGCGCCGCGCCCGACACCGCGTTCACGCTGACGGTCGGCGACGGCGTCATCGCCACGGTCGACCCGGACCAGCTCGGCATGGCGCTCAGGAACCTCGTCACCAACGCCGTCAAGTACGGCGGCGGCACCGTCGCGATCGGCGCCGAGCGCGTCGGCGACGCGGTGCGGCTCAGTGTCGAGGACGACGGGCCGGGCATTCCCGAGGACGCGCGCGAACGCGTGTTCGAACCCTTCTTCCGGCTCGACGCCAGCCGCACCAAGAGCCGCGGCGGCTACGGGCTGGGGCTCGCGCTGTCGCGCGCGGTCACGCGTCTGCATGGCGGCACGCTCGCCGTCGACACCTCGCCCTTGGGCGGCGCGCGCTTCTGGATCGTGCTGCCCGACGCCGAGCCGACCGACCCGGACGCCTGAACCGCCTCTCCTCGCTGCACCAAGACCAAGCTCGGCCAACCGCCCTCAAGCTTGGCCGAGCCCCGCCGCACGAACCCGTCCCCGCTTTCCTGGCGTTCTTTTCCGACTCCAGGTGTTAAGCGACCGTTAATGCGCAAGCTTCCTTAACGGCTTCCCCCGCCCTCGTCACAGACCGTCACACAAGGTCATACAAGACCCGCATTCCACTCACACAGCACCCACAGACCGCCTTGCCGCCGCGCCCTAGACTGGCACTCATCGACAAGGCGCTCTCGTCACGGGCAGCCAGCCTTGGCAGTCAACCTTAAGCAAAGGACACGACCATGAAACTGACGCGCACCCTCTTGATCGCATCGACCCTCATCGCCGCCGCCGGCGCCGCCCACGCCGCCGACACCGGCCTGTACGGCTACGGCAACCTCGGCTACACCGACCAGAAGCCGGACGGCCTGAAAAACAGCAAGAACCGCGACGGTTCCGGCGGCCTCGGCCTCGGCTACCGCGTGAACGACAACTTCGCGGTCGAAGGCGGCTACGCCAACTACGGCAAGACCAAGGCCGACAACGGCGAGATCAAGCGCGACGGCGCGCGCGTCGCGGCGCTCGGCATCCTGCCGCTGAACGACAAGGTCGACGTGTACGGTGCGGCCTCGGCCAACTACCTGCACACCAAGGGCACCGTGAACGGCGTGTCCAGAACCGCCAACGACTGGGCGCCCGGCGTCGGCGTCGGTGTCGGCTACAAGCTGACCGACCGGGTCGGGGTGCGCGCCGGTTACGACCGCATCATGAACGTCGGCGATAACGCGCTGAAGAGCGACCTGAACGCGTACAACGTCGGCGTGACCGCGCGCTTCTGATCGCGAAGCTCACACCGAAGTCAGTCTTGTAAGACCCGTAGCACCCTGTTCGATTGCAGTTTCTCCTCTCCGTGTTGTGTGATTGCTGGGCCGGTCCGATGACCGGCCCTTTCTTTATGCGGTTTTTCAGGCCGACTCGAGCCAGCCTGCTGCCAGGAGGAAGGCCGCGAGCCGGTCGCGTTCATCCCACAGCGCGCGGGCCAGCGCCGTCGGGCTGGCTCCGCCGCGCGCCGCGTGTTCGAGCTTTTCGGCGGCGTCGCCGAGCGAGACCGCGCCGACCATGCGCGACGCGCCCTTGACGCGATGCGCGTGCCGCACCGTTTCGGGCGCATCGGCGGCCGCGAGCGCCGCTTCGAGTGCAGCCAGGTCAGCCTCGTTGGCCTGCCAGTATTCGCGCATGATCCTGGCCTCGACGGCGGCATCGCCCCCGCTGTAGACGGTGAGCGCCTCGCGTTGCAACGGCGGCGACGGCGGCCGCAATGGCTCGGCCGAGCTTTGCGGTTCTGCCCGTCCCTCTCCGGGCGGCGTCGACAGCACGTGCGCGGCGGTCAATTCTTCCTCGGGCGCTTCCCCGCCCATCCCCGTTGGGGCGAGCCAGCGCGCAAGGCATTGCGCGAGCTTGTCGAGCGTCAAGGGCTTGGTCAGGAAGTCGTCCATGCCGGCGTCGCGGCACGCCTCTCTCTCTTCGCTCGACGCATGGGCGGTGCAGGCGACGATCGGCACGCGCCGCCCCGGCGCCTCGGCCGCCCGGATCTCGCGGGCGAGCCGGTAGCCGTCGATCCGCGGCATGTGGCAGTCGGTCAGCACCAGGCTGTAGCGGCCGGCGCGCCACAGGCCGAGCGCTTCTTCACCGTCTTCGGCGGCGTCGACATCGAGGCCGAGCAGTTTGAGCTGTTTGACGATCAGCTTGCGGTTGGTCGGGTTGTCTTCGGCGAACAGCACCGGAGCGAGCCCGGCGAAGTGCGCGCGCGGCGCCACGCTCCTCGCGTCCTGCACGACCGTCTTCAGCGCCGCCTCGTCGGCGTAGGGCAGCGTCAGCGTCAGCCCGATCTCGGTACCCTGCCCCGGCGTGCTGTGCACGTCGATGACGGCGTCCATCAGCTCGGCCAACCTTCTGCAGACGGCGAGCCCCAGCCCGGTACCGCCGAAGCGGCGCGTGGTGTCAGATTCGGCCTGCGTGAACGGCTCGAACACGCGGGCCAGGCTCTCATCGCTCATGCCGATGCCGGTGTCGGTGACCGAAAAGCGCAGCGTCTGCCCCTTATCGTCGTGCGCGACGCGGCGCACCGCGATCTCGACGCGGCCGCTCGGCGTGAACTTGATCGCGTTGCCGACGAAGTTGTTGAGCACCTGGCCGAGCCGGAACGCGTCGGCCTCGACGACCGGCGCGATCTCGGGATCGACCCAGCGCATCAGCCACAGTCCCTTTCGCGACGCGTTCTCGGCGTGCAGCGCGTGCACCTTTTTCACGAGTTCCGGTACTGACATCGGCTCCGGCACGATCTCGAGCCGGCCGGCTTCTATCTTTGAAAAGTCGAGAATGTCGTCGATCAAGCGCAAAAGGGAGCGCGCCGACTCATCGACGGTGGCGAGCGTGTCGCGCTGTTCTTCGTCGAGCGGGGTCAGCGACAACAATTCGAGCATGCCGATCACGCCGTTCATCGGCGTGCGGATCTCGTGGCTCATCGCGGCGAGGAAGGCGCTCTTGGCGACGCTGGCCGCGTCGGCGTCTTCCTTCGCCTGCTCGAGCATCGCCTCGTGGCGCTTCTGTTCGGTCATGTCCAGGCAGACGAGCGCGAAGCCGAGTTCGGGATGGGCGGTGTCGAGCGGCCGCGCCTGCAGCAGCGCCCAGAACGGCTCGCCGTTGAGACGCCGGCAGTGGAATTCGACGGCCTCGACCTCGTCGTTTTGCAGGGAACGCGCCAGAAGCTCGACCAGCCTAGGCCAATCATCGGCGTTCTCGAGCAGGTCGATCAGCCGCGTCTCGAGCAGCTCGTCCTCTTGCGCGTCGAAGATCTCGCCGGCGCGCGGGTTGGCGCGGCGTATCGTTTCTTCCTGCACGATCAACAGGCCGACCGGCGACGCGAGGAAGATCGCCGCCTCCTCGCGCAGCACCTGCCTCAGATGCGCCTCGGACGCGAGCCGCGCGTCTTCCTCCTTGAAGAAGGCGACGATATTGGCCCAAGAGCCGAGCAGCGGCTCGAGCTCGGCGATCAGTTCCGAGTCGAAGCCGCCGGGGCGGTCGGCCATGCCGAGCATCGCGACGACGCGGCCGTTCACCAAGACCGGCAGCACGAGGCAGTTGGCGAAGGGCGGCTCATCGTGCGGCAGCGCGGCAGTGAGCTCGGCCAAGCTTGCGCCGCCGTTGAGGATGACCGGCTTGCCGTCGATCAACGCCGTGCCGAACAGGCCGCCGGTGCCGGCAATCAGCTGGCCCGGCTGCCATTGCGGCACGTAGGGCAGCACCTTGCCCGGCCGGCCGGCAAAGTCGTTCAGTTGCAGCGCCGGCGCGCCGTCGGGCAGCGCGCACGCGGTCGCGACGAAGGCGTAGTCGCAGCCGCCGACGTCGGTCAGCACCGACAGGAAGTCGCGGTAGACCCTGCTGCGCCGGCCGTGCGTGAAGATGTGGTTCTGCACCTGGCAGACCGCGCCGATCAGCGCGAGGCTGCGCGACAAGGAGCGTTCGGCGAGCGAGCGCTGGTGCACGTCGCGCACGATGATCAACACGCCCATCGTCTTGCCGGTGGCGATGGGGCTGGCGGTGACGCTGACGTAGAGGCCGCCGGTGTCGGGCGCAAGCAGGGTGTCGAACTTGAGCTCGGACAGCGTATGCGGCAGCACCGAAAGGACGGTGCGTTCGGCCTCGGACAGTTCGAGCAGGTGCGCCAGGGGTTGGCCGAGCAGCGCCGGCAGCGGCACGCCGAACAGGCGCTCGGCGCCGGGGTTGGCCATCAGGATGGCTAGCCTGTCGTCGAGGGTGAGGATGGCGTCGCTGGTCGACTCGAGGATCAGCTGCAGCCGGCGCAAGGGGGCGAGCACATAGCGGCGCAGGCCGAACACGGTGAACAGCGTGATCGCGGCGCACAAGACGAGCAACGCGCCGTCGTAGCGTGCTTCGGATAGCGATTCGGCGACCGCGGCGGCGTACACGGCGCCGGTGAAGTGCTCCGCCGCCTCGTGCACCCGGCGCACCTCGCCGGTCGCCGCGTCAAGCAGCTTGAGGAAAGACGCCGCGTCGGGCGGCTGGCGCGCCGCCTCGGCGGCTTCGAAGTCCTCGCTGCCGCGCTCGAAGGCGACGTAGGCGTCGCCGAGGCGGCGTACGGTACGTAACAGCTCCGGATCGGCGGTCATGTCGGCGTCGCGCCGCAGCAGTTCCCAGCTGACGCTGGCGCGTTCGCCGGCGGTCAGCAGCGCGGCGGCGTCGACATCGTTGGCCGGGCGGCCGAGCTTTGCCAACACCATCAGGCCGACCGCCTTCTGGTCGAGATAATTGCGCAAGCGCCAGACGTTGAGCTGCACGTCGCCGACGCGTCCGACCGTCGCGCCATGGCCGCTGGCGAGCTGCAGGCTCGCGCGCGCGACCAGGCTCTCGACCGCGTCGAGCAGGTGGCTGGCGCTCAGCGTGTGGGCGAACGCGAGGTTCTGGTCGCGGCCGTGCAGCGGGTCAGCCAGCTGCCGGGCGACTTCGCCGGCCAGTCCTTGCAGGTGGAGGCGCAGGCGTTGCACCTCGGCGATCGCCGGCCCGCTGTCCGGATCGGCGCGCCGCATCCGTGCCAGCGCCTGCCCTAAGGCGTCCTCGGCGCGTTGCCGGTCTCTTTGCCAATGCTCGATGTCGGCGGCGATACGCCTGTCGTTCGCCAGCAGCAGCCGGGTGCGGCCGCGCACCGTCGCGTAGGCGTCGAGCGCGTGATACAGCGCCTGATTGGCCTCGTTGATCGCCGCGCGCTGGCGCGCCATACGGTATTCGCCGCGTTCGTGCCACAAGCCGAAGGCGAGCACCAGGATCAAGGCCGCCCCCATCAGTCCGGTCAGATAGACCGCCCACAGCCCGATGCTGTGCGTGGTCGCCGGGCGGAACAGCTTAAGCCGTCTCATCGCCGTTCCTCCTCAGGCCGGGGCGTCCTCGTCCTCGATCACGAGTTCTGCGACGCCGAACCGCTCTGGCCGCTCGCGCAGCACCGCCAGTTGCGCGGCGGTGATGCGCTTGCCGCGCCTGAGCAGCAGGCGGCCGGTCGGCGAGACGAGGTCCTCGGCCAACAGCGCGTCCTGCCCGACGTCTGACAGGCTCTGCGGCCGCGCGCGCTCGAAGCAGGCATCGTCGGCCAGCACCAGCGCCGGCCCGATCTCGCCGAGGCGGAAGCCGTGCGAGCGGTCGTATTCGGAGCCGGTGGCGATATGGGCGTAGCGGAACGGGTCGGGCGCCGGACGCGGCCGCGTCAGCGCGAATCCGAGCGCCTTTTCGATGTCGACCGGCTTGGGCGGCTTGACGACGAAGCCGTCGGCGTCGAGGCCGGCGGCGAGTTCGACGTTGTGGCGCTCGGCGTGGCCGGAGAGAAAGATGAAAGGCACGTTGGACGGCGTCGCGAGCGGCCGCCCCATGCGCAGTTCTTTCAGCAAGTCGAGGCCGTTCAAGGGCAGCATGCTGATGTCGCACAGTACGACGTCGACGGCGCGCACGTTGAGCGAGCGCAGCGCCGACAGGCCGTCGACCGACTGATGCACGTGGTCGGCGGCGAAGCCCAGCCCCTTGAGCAGCGGCACGAGCAGCGAGCGCACCAGCGTCTGGTCGTCGACGACGAGGATGGATAGCTTGGAGTAGTCGAGCATGGCGGCCTCCCGACGCGCCGCAGGAATAGCCCCACGGCGTAACGCATAACCTATTTATATGCCATGCGTGTCGTGAAGAAAGCCCGGAAGCTCGACGACGTTGGCCGAGCGCTTACGACTGGCCGACGAAGCGGTCGCGCGCGGCGAGCAGGAACTGGTCGCGCAGCCAGCGGCAGTCGCTCGAATGGTGGGTGCGGTCGTGCCACAGCAGGTAGTAGTGCATGCGCGGAAACTGGATAGGCACCGACACCAGCTTCAGCGGCAAAAAACGCGCGTAGTGCTCGCTGAACAGCCGCGAGCCGGTGAACACCATGTCGCTCTCGGCGACGAGGTAGGGCGCGAGCTGGAAGTAAGGCACGCGCGCGACGACGTTGCGCTTGAGCTTTTCCTTCTTCAGGAAGGTGTCGATCACGCCGCGCTGGCCGACCGCGTACGGTGTCGGCGCGAGGTGGTCGAGCGCGAGGTACTCGTCGAGCGTCAGGCTGTCCTTAGCCATCGGGTGGCCGTTGCGCATCATGCAGACGATCTCGTCGTCCAGCAGCGGCGTCATCCTCAGGTGGCCGGGCGGCTCCGACCAGTTGCCGACGACGAGGTCGAGCTCGCCGTTCTCGAGCCCCTGGTCGTAGTCATAGCGGTAGCCTAGCGAATGCAGCACCAGCTGCGCGTCGGGCGCCTTCTGGCGCACGTTGACCATGAAGTCGCGCAACAGCTCGGGGCTTAAATAGTCGGGCGTCGCGACGTTGAAGGTGCGCGTGGTCTGCTGCGGGTCGAACGCGCTGTTGTGCGCGACGATGCTCTCGAGCTGGTCGAGCGCGCTCTTGACCGGCTGGTACAGCGATTCGCCGATATCGGTCGGCGTCATGCCGTTGCGGCTGCGCACCAGCAGCGGATCGCCGAAGATCTCGCGCAGGCGCTTGAGCGCGATGCTGACCGCCGGCTGCGACAGGTTGAGGCGCCGCGCGGCGCGCGACACATTGCGTTCGGACAGCAGCGTATACAGCACCCTGAGGTGCTGGACGTCGAGTGCTTCCCAGGTTTTCTTGCCAGACATCGTTCCACTTCCTCGCTTGGCGGCAGACACGCGCCAACCCGCCATGGTAAGCCCGATTCCCCTGCTCCGCATCCGGGTAACTACGTTCCCGGCCGCGCGCGGCAAAAAAAAACCTCCGGCTTGCGGCCGGAGGTGCCTATTTGGCAGATTTGCGTGGGAAACTTTATTCGGCGCCGGCGCTGTGCGCGGTGTGCATCAATTCTTTCTCGATCTCTTCTTCGGTCTGCGCACGGTTGAAGAAAGCGTTCAGGAGCACCGCCGACACCGCCGCCAGCGTGATGCCGCTGTGCGTGAGCGGCGCGGTCCAAGCCGGCAGGCTGTGGAAGAAGGTCGGCGCGAGCATCGGGATCATGCCGAGGCCGACGCTGATCGCGACGATCAGCAGATTGGTGCGGCTCTCGAAGTTCACGCGCTGCAGGATCTTGATGCCGGTCGCGGCGACCATGCCGAACATGCACAGACCCGCGCCGCCGAGCACCGCCTGCGGGATCGACGCGATGATCGCGCCCATCTTCGGGAACAGGCCGAACATCAACAGGATCACGCCCGAGCACGCGACCGCCCAGCGGCTCTTCACGCCGGTCATGCCGACCAGGCCGATGTTCTGCGAGAACGAGGTGTACGGGAAGGTGTTGAACACGCCGCCGATGATGGTGCCGATACCGTCGGTGCGCAGGCCGCGCGACAGATCGTCGGCGTCCACCTTGCGTTTGCACAGCTCGCCGAGCGCGAGGAACATGCCGGTCGATTCGACCATCACGACGATCATCACCAGCGACAGCGAGATGATCGAGCCGATCTCGAACTGCGGCAGGCCGAAGTGGAACGGCGTGATCGCGCTGAACCAGGCGGCTTCGTTCACATGGTCGAAGCGCACCAGGCCAAGCGCCATCGCGACGAGGTAGCCGGCGATCAGGCCTGCCAGCACCGACACGTTGCCGAGGAAGCCGCGGCCGAACTTGCTGATCGCGAGGATCACCACCAGCACCAGGGCGGCCATGCCGACGTGTTGCACCGCGCCGAAATCGGCCGCCTTCGCGCCGCCGCCGGCCCAGGTGATGCCGACCTTGAGCAGCGTGATGCCGATCACCGCGATGATGGTGCCGGTCACCACCGGCGGGAAGAAGCGCACCAGCCTGCCGAAGATCGGCGCCACCAGCACCGTGAAGATGCCCGACGCGATCACCGCGCCGTAGATGTGCGTCAGGCCGAGGCCCGAGTTGGCCATCGCGACCATCGGGCCGACGGCGGCGAAGGTCACGCCCATGATCACCGGCATGCGGATGCCGAACTTCCAGATGCCGAGGCACTGGATCAGCGTCACGATGCCGGCGGCGAACAGGTCGGCGTTCACCAGATAGGCGATCTCGGCGGGCGACAGCTTCATCGCGCCGCCGACGATCAAGGGCACGGCGATCGCGCCGGCGTACATCACCATCACGTGCTGCAGCGCCACCGGCAGCATCGTGCCCCACGGCAGCACCTGGTCGACCGGATGGACGGTATTTACGGCATTACTTTGAGTCGTACTCACAAGAATCTCCTCATGCTTTCCTGCAGTCTTTCCCGCCCCGGTCGGGCGCCCGCCTGGTACGGGGCTGCGACGTTGCGGGGCGGGCTTGCCTCAAGCCATCGGGGCAGCGCTGGGCTGCCGCGCGGCGGGACTCCGACGCTCGCGCGTCAGAGATGCCATTCCAGATTCAGCGTCGGCGCGGTGGTCTTCAGACCGAGGCCCGGCTGATTGCCGGTACCCGGATTGTTGCCGAACTTGTTGTGCCAGTACTCGTAGCCGACACCCGCGTAGACGGTATCCTTCTTGCCCGCCACCACCTGGCCGACGTCGACCATCAGCGAGGCGCGCATCAGGATTTCCTGCTTGGTGTTGTTGCCCTTCGTGCCGATATAGTCGGCGAAACCCTGGAACTTGAACGGTGCCGGGCCGACCTGGAACGGCGCCTTCCAGGCCAGGTTCAACTGATAGGTGTCGTCGAAGCGGATGTCTTTCGGCGTCGCGAAATTGTTGTGGTTCTTCTCGGTGCGGTAGAACACGCTGAAGTCGGCGAAGCCGTTGTTCGGCAGGCCGAACTTCACCGTCGGGCCGATCACGAACATCTGCTTTTGCGGAGCAACCGCGGTGTTCTTGGTGTTCAGGTCGAAGCCGCCGGTGAGCGCGAAGTCCTTGACCGGGCCGAACGAGAAGTCACGGCCGGTGACCTTGGACAGGTGCAGCTGGGTGCGGTAGGCGACGTAGATTTCCTGTGCGCCGCTGCCGCCGTCGCCGCGGGTCGCGCCGTTGGCCGGATCCTTGTCGTCCGACATCAGCACGTCGACGTTGAAGAAGTTGCTGCCGTAGGCGTAGCCGCTGGCGTGGCCGAGCTGGACGACGTTCTTCTTGACATCTTCCGGATTGTTCGGCTCGTGAAAATCGGTGCCGTAGCGGTAGCCGACGAAGGTGTCGCTCCAGGTCGCGGCCTGGGCTGCGCCGGCGCCCAGCAGCAGGGCGCTGCCGAAAAGGACGCTGGCCATGCGGGTATGGCTTTGCTTCATGATGGTTCTCTCTCCTTGGAGCTTGTAGACGCAGCTCGGTGGCGCTCGGCCACATGACTGCTGTTTTGTTGTGCAGCCGATACTAGCAAGGAGCTTGAAAAACCGTATTCATAGGTTTTATTACGTTTTTTTATATTGCACTCTTTTTACATCGAGACAGCATGTGATATCGGAATCAATTTCCGCATTGTGAAAACGACGGACTTCCATATAACAAAGGCCTCTTAGCGCATCCAACCGACTACGCTCCACGTTTTGCAGTGTTTTTAGTTTTACGCGAAGCGACCTGACTTATTAGAAAATACGCATAATCTGCACGAGACGACGCGCCGTTCAGGCACTTTTCCGGCGACGCGGCGAGGCACGCGGGCGGCAAGCGTGGCTTTCTTGCCACGCCCGACCAAGAAAAACGGCCCGACACGGTTCGGGCCGCATGCGGCGCTCGCTTTCGTCTTTCTCCCGCTACTTCGCCACCCCGGGCCCGGCCGTCGGCCGCCGCACGAGGCGCAGGCCGTTGGCGATCACCAGCGCGCACGGGCACGCGATCACCAAGAACACCAGCACCTTGTAGAGCCACGGCGCGGCGCGCTGAACGCGCCAGACGCGGACATGAAAAGGGGGCGACCCATGGCCGCCCCCTTTCCCATCCGCCCGCTCAGGCCGGCCGCCCCGCGCCGCCGAGCGCCTTGTACAGCGTCAACAGCGCGTCGAGCCTGTCGTTGCCGGCCGCGAGGTAACCGTCCTCGCTCGCGATCAGCGTGCGCTGCGCGTCGAGCAGGGTCAGGTAGTCGATCGCGCCGGCGCGGTAGCGGCCGTCAGACAGACGGTAGGCGTCGCGCGCGGCAGCGAGCGAACGGCCGAGTGCGTCGGTGCGCGTCGCCGTCTGCAGCCAGCCGTCGAGCGCGTCTTCGCCTTCCTTCAGCGCGGCCAGCACCGTCTGTTTATACGCGGCGACGAGCTCATCGCGGCGCGCCTTGTTCAGCGATAGCGACGCGGAGAGCCGGCCGCCGTCGAACAGCGGCTGCGTGAGGCCGGCCAGAAGCGAAGTCAGCACGCCGGTGCCGCCGCCCGAAACGGCCGATACGACGCCTTTCGCGGTCAGCGTCAGCTGCGGATAGAAGGCGGCGCGCGCCGACGCGACGTCGGCCTCGGCGGCGGCGAGCTGCGCCTCGGCCTGCAGGATGTCGGGCCGGCGCGTCAAGAGCTCGGCAGGCTGGCCGGCTGCCGGCGTCGGCAGCGCGAACGACGCGACAGCTTGCGTCTTGAGAGTAAAGCCCTGCGGCGCGCTGCCCGTCAGCACCGCGAGCGCGGTCTTAGCGTCGTGGCGCTGGCTCGTAAGCAGCGCCTCGCCCGCGGCGAGGCTCTCCACCAGCTGCCTCTGCTGCGCGACGGCGACGTCGTCGACCGCGCCGAGACGCCGCTGCGCTCCGACACGCGTCAGCGTGTCGCGCGCGAGCGTGGTGTTCTTCTTCGCCAGCGCCAGCCGCTCGTCCAGCGTGCACAACTGGAAATAGGTCGACGCGAGCTCGGTCTCGAGCAGCAGCCGCGTGCCGAGCGCCGAGAAGCGCGCCGCGGCTAGGCTGGACTTGGCCGAGCCGCGGTCGGCGGCGAGCCGGCCCCACAGGTCGACCTCGTACGACACGCTGACACCGGCCTGACGGCTGTTCGAGGTGGTCGATGTACGTTGGGCTCCGCCCGAGCGGTTACGGCTGTTCGACACCGAACCGTCCAGACTCGCCTGCGGATACGCGTCGGCCTCGGTGGCTTTAAGCAAGGCGCGCGACTGTTCGATGCGGGCGAGCGCCGCGTGCCAGTCGAGGTTACCCTTGAGCGCCGTGTCCATCAGCCGGTCAAGTTCCGCGCTGCCGAACGCGCGCCACCATGCGCCGTCTTGCTGCTGCGCGCTGCCTGCGGTCGGCATCGCCTGCCACGCGGCGGCGACCTGCGGCCGGTCGACCCGGGCCGGCGCGATCGCGCAGCCGGCGAGCGACAGCGCGATCAGCGCGGCGGTCATCATCCTGAGTCTGTTCATGTTCTGATTCCTCATTCGGACGCCAGCGCGATCACCGGGTCGAGCTCGGCGGCCTTCTTCGCCGGCAGGTAGCCGAACAGGCAGCCGGTGAGAAACGCGCAGCTGAACGCCATCAAGGCCGGCCACGGGGAAAATGCGACGCTGACGCCCATGCTGCCGGCGATCCACGCGGTCGCCAGGCCGATCGCGATGCCGAGCACGCCGCCGAGGCCGCAGACGACGATCGCCTCGATATTGAACTGCATCAGGATGTGGCTCATCCGCGCGCCGGTCGCGATGCGGATGCCGATCTCGCGCGTCCTTTCGGTCACGCTGACCAGCATGATGTTCATCACGCCGATGCCGCCGACGAGCAGCGAGATCGCCGCGACCGACCCCAAGAGCACCGTCAGCGTGTTCTGCGTCTCGCTCGCCGTCTCGAGGAGGGACGCGGTGTTGCGCACCTGGAAGTCCTCGGCGCGGTGGCGGTCGATCAACAGTTTTCTGACCGCGTCCTCGGTGGCGGCGATGTCCTTCACGTCGGCGACGCGCACCGTGATCGTGCTCGCGTACGGCTTGCCGAACACGCGCATGAAGCCGGTAGACAGCGGGATGAACACGATGTCGTCCTGGTCCGAGCCGAACGAAGATGCGCCCTTTTCAATCATCACGCCGATCACCTCGAACGGGATGTTCTTGACCAGCACGTACTGGCCGATCGGGTCCTGGCCATCCTGGAACAGGTTGGCGGCGACCGTCTTGCCCAGCACAATCACCGGCGCGTAGCTCGCAAGGTCGGTGCGGCCGAAGAAGGTGCCGCGCGCGATGCCCCAGTCCTTCACCAGCGGGTAGTCCTCCCAGACGCCGCGCACCTGCGTCTGGTAGTCGGTGTTGCCGTAGCGCAGCGTCGCGCTCGTGCCGCGCTCGGGCACCACCGCCTCTACGTTGGGCAGCGACCTTATCGCCTCGGCGTCCATCGTCGTCAGCGTCGCGACGTCGCCGCTCGCGCGCACGCCCGGCGCGCCGGGGCGGACCAAGAGCAGATTGGTCCCCATCGCCGAGATGCGGTCGAGCACCTCCTGTTTGCCGCCGTCGCCGATCGCGAGCATCGCGACCACGGCGGCGACGCCGATGATGACGCCCAAGAGCGTCAGCGCGGTGCGGAACAGGTTGGCGCGCAAGGCGGTGAACGCCATGTGCAGCGCCTCGCCGACCTCGGGCCACATCGACACCGACGTTGGCCGAGCCTCGCCGTGCGGCACTGCGGCCGAAGCTCGGCCAACCTTGCCGCCGTCCGACTCGATGCGGCCGTCGCGCAGCCGGATGATGCGTTCGGCCTGTTCGGCGATAGCCAGATCGTGCGTGATCAGGATGATGGTGCGCCCGGCCGCGTGCAGCTCTCTCAACAGCGCGAGCACCTGGCCGCCGCTCGCGGTGTCGAGCGCGCCGGTCGGCTCGTCGGCCAATATCACCGGCGCGTCGTTCATCAAGGCGCGCGCTATAGATACGCGCTGCTGCTGGCCGCCCGACAGCTGGCCGGGCTTGTTGGCGGTTCGGTCGGCGAGGCCCAGTTGGCCGAGCAGGTCGCGCGCACGGGCGCGGCGCTTGTCGCGCGGCAGGCCGGCGTAGATCGCCGGGATCTCGACGTTCTCCTCGGCGCTGGCGGTCGGCAGCAGGTTGTAGCGCTGGAACACGAAGCCGAAGGTGTCGCGGCGCAGCGCGGCCAGTTCGTCGCGCGACAGCGTCGCGACGTCGACGCCGTCGACGAGATAACGCCCGTCGCTCGGCGTGTCGAGGCAGCCGAGGATGTTCATCAGCGTCGATTTGCCGCAGCCGGACGGGCCGAGCAGCGCGACGAACTCGCCGCGCTCGATCTCGACGTTCAGGCCGTCGAGCGCGCGGACCTCGGCGTCGCCGTTCGGGTAGCGCTTGACGACGTCCTGCAGTGTGATCAGTGCCATGCTCCTGTCCTCACATCGGCGGGCGCATGCCGCCGCCCTGTCCCTGGCGACTGCCACTCTGACCGCGGGCCTTGGCGGCCGGCGCGCCGATCACGAGCATCTCGCCCGCCTCAAGCCCCGATTCGATCGCCGCCTCGGTGCGGCTGGCGAGCTTGACGACGACGCGGCGCCGCTCGATGCCCGAGTCGGTCTTCACCCTTGCCGTGTAGGTCATGCCACCTGCCGGACGCAGTGCCGCGAGCGGCACCACCGGCAGCTTGTCGGCGCGGCCGAGCACGAAGAACACCTGCGCGGTCATATTGGTCATCAGCGCGTGCCGGAGGTTGGTGCTGTCGATCAACGCCGTATAGAGCACGACGTCGTTGACGGTGGTCGGCGTCGGCAGGATCTGGCGCACCTTGCTCTCGTTGCGCTGGCCGGCCCGGCCGAGCGTGGTGAAGTAGACCGGCATGCCGACGCTCAACTGGCCGACGTCGGCCTCGGCGACCTGCGCGTTCAGCGTCATCACGTCGAGGTTGGCGATGCGCAGGATGGTCGGCGCCTGCTGGCTCGCGTTCACCGTCTGGCCTTCGAGCACGGCCTGCGACACGACGGTGCCGGCCATCGGCGCGTAGATTTTCGTGTAGCCGAGGCTGGCAGCGTCGCCGTCCAGCGTCGACCTGGCCTTGTCGATCTGCGCGGCGAGCGACGCCAGTTGCGCGCGCGCCTCGGCGTCGCTCGATCTCGCCTCTTCCAGGAGTTCGTCGCTGGTCGCGCCGATGCCGTGCAATTCGTTCGCGCGGCGCAGCTTCTGTCTGGCGAGCAAGGCCAGCGCCTGCTGGCGCTCGCGCTGCGCCGCGAGGTCGGCGAGGCTCGCGCGGTCGGCGGCGACCTTGGATTGATACAGCGTCGGGTCGATCTCGGCCAACAGCTGGCCCTGTTTCACGAGGTCGCCGATCTTGAAGTGCACCCTGTTCAACTGCCCCGACACCTGGGTGCCGACGTCGACGTAGTCCTTCGGCTGCAGGCTGCCCAGCGCGGTGACGGTCTTCTCGAGGCGGCCGAGTTTTACCTCGTGCAGCACGAGGCCGGCGTCGTCGTCAGCGGCGAGATGGCGCCACGCGAACGCGGCGGCGATCACGACGACGGCCGCGATCAGCCAGCGGCGTATCTGCGGAGTTTTCATCGGGAATCCTGGTTTGCCGGGCGAGGGGCTCGGCCAACGTCAGAGCACCCCGCGCCGGCTCGGAGGCCGGCGCGGGGCGTGACGCTTAAGGCTTGGGCGCTTGCTGACCTTCGCCGTGCTTGCCGCCGTGATGCCTGAAGCGGCCGTGCTCGCGCGCCGTCTGGTCGAGCACCTGGCGCTGCTCGGGCGTCAGCGCCGCCGACAGCCTGGCGGTCGCGTCGGCGAGCTGGTTGAGATTCTTCGCGTGCTGGTTCATCCGCTCGGCCCGCGCGCGTAGCACGGTCGCCGCGTCGCCCTTCATGTCGGCAAGCGGCGGGCCCATCCGTTTGGACTGGTCGAGCACGACCTGGCTGTACGCCTTCCACGCGGCCTGCTGCGACGCCTTGATCTCGAGGCGAGCCGCCATGTGGTCGAGGCGTTTCTGCGCGAACGCGGCGCGGTCGGCCTCGCTGAATGCACGGTGGGGCATCGCGCCTTCCGGGCCGGGCTGGCTGAGGGCCGGCATGGCGGCGGTCAATAGGGCGGCGCCCAGCGCCAGCGCGCCGAGCGTGCGGGAAAATTGAATGGATTTCATGGTTTCGCCTCCTCAAGATGGAATCGATCGCATCGATCTGAGGCCATTAAAGCAGTGCGATGTGAATGGGCTTTGTCGCGGGCGCGGCTTTTTGTAAACACTGTGTAAAAAATCGTCAACGGCGCGTTACACGCGCGAACGCGCGCCTTTGTGCGGGTATCCTTAAGCGCATAGGCTTCTACCCGAGGACAAACATGCACGACAAACTGCTCGTCGTCGACGACGACCCCGAACTCAGGGCGCTGCTGTCCGACTATCTCGGCCAGCAGGGCTACGCCGTCACCAAGGCCGGCGATGGCGACGCGATGCAGGCCGCGCTCGAGCGCGAGGCGTTCGACCTCGTCATCCTCGACGTGATGCTGCCCGGCACCGACGGGCTGACGCTGTGCCGCGACCTCAGGGCCCGCTCGCGCCTGCCGGTGCTGATGCTGACCGCGCGTGGCGACGAACTCGATAGGATCATCGGCCTGGAGATGGGCGCCGACGACTATCTGCCCAAACCGTTCAACCCGCGCGAGCTCCTCGCGCGCATCAAGAGCATCCTCAGGCGCACGCAGGAGACGGCGAGCGAACCTTCCGCGCCGCGCGCGCTTTGCTTCGCCGGCTGGACGCTGGACCTGTCGGCGCGCCACCTGGTCGGCGCAGACGGCGTCGTCACGCCGCTGTCGTCGGGCGAATTCCGGATCCTGCAGGCGTTCGCCGAGCACCCGAACCATGTGCTCAGCCGCGACCAGCTGATGGAAGCGCTCGCCGGCCGCGAGGCCGACCCGTTCGACCGCACCATCGACGTGATGGTCAGCCGGCTGCGCCGCCGCCTCGGCGACGACGCGCGCGAACCGGCGCTGATCAAGACGATGCGCAGCGAAGGCTACGTGCTGACCGCCGACGTGGAGCGCCGCTCGTGAGACTCTTGCCGCGCACGCTGTTCGGCCAGATCCTCTTGGCGCTGATGGCCGGGCTGACCGCCGCCAACCTCGCTGGGATGTGGCTCAACCTCGACGAGCGCGTGCGCATGGGCCGCATGATGAGGAGCGAATACGCGGCGCAGCGCATCGCCGAGATCACTTCTCTTCTGAACGACGTCGCTCCGGGCGACCGCGAGCGGCTGGTGCGCGTGCTCGACGCGCCGCCGATTAGGCTTTCAACCATTGAGCCCTGGCAGACGCAAGCCCCTAACACAGGCGACGACGCCGCCGCGTTCGCCGCCAAGTTGCGCGAGAAGCTCGGCGACGCGACGCCCTTGCAGGTGCTGTCGATCCAGAGCGTGCCGCGCGCCGAGCGCTGGCACCGGTCGCCCGAATCCCACCCTCCGCACGCCGACGCTGCAAGGTTGGCCGAGCCGCCGCGACGCGAAGGCCCGCGCGGCGCGCCGCTGACGCGCGTGCTCGCGCAGACCCGGCTAGCCGACGGCACCGTGCTCACCTTCCGCTACTTCCTGCCCGGCCCCAACCCCGAGACGCCGCTGCGCCTCTTGGGCTGGCTCGCGCTGATCGGCGTCAGCGTCACGCTGCTGTCGGCGTGGGCGGTGCGCCGGCTTACGCGGCCGCTCGCGGTGTTCTCCGACGCGGCAACAGGCTTGGCGAAGAACCTCGACCAGCCGCCCTTGCCCGAGACCGGACCTCACGAGGTCGCGCAGGCGGCGCGCGCGTTCAACGCGATGCAGACCGAGCTGAAGCGGTATCTGGACACGCGCGCCGAGATGCTCGCCGGCATCTCTCACGACCTGAGGTTGCCGATCACGCGCGTGCGCTTGCGGCTCGAGGCCTTGCCCGACGGCGCGCACAAGGCCGGCATCGACAAGGACCTCACCGAGATGGACGCGCTGATCGACGACACGCTCGCCTTCCTGCGCGCCGGCAACAGCGGCGAGCCGCAGGCGAAGATCAACCTTAACGCGCTGATCGACGGCGTGATCGAGGACGCCGAGGCGCTCGGCGCGACAGTAGAACGCCACGGGCGGGCGGGCGCGCCGCTGACCGCGCGGCCGTTGGCGCTGCGCCGCTGCCTGGCCAACCTGGTCGACAACGCGCGCCGCTACGGCGGGCCACAGATCGACGTCAGCGTGGTCGACCAAGGCGACACGCTCGCGATCCTGATCGAGGACCGCGGCCCCGGGCTGCCCGGCGCCGACCGCGAGCGCGTGTTCGAACCCTACGTGCGGATCGAGGGCTCGCGCGCGCGCCACACCGGCGGCAGCGGGCTCGGCCTCGCGATCGCCCGCGCGATCGCGCGCGGCCACGGCGGCGACATAAGGCTCGACGCGCGGCCCGGCGGCGGGCTCTGTGCGCGGCTGACGCTGCCGATCGCTTCATAGCGCCTTCGCGAAAAAGCTCGGCCAACCTTTGGGAAGGTTGGCCGAGCTTTAACGACCCACACGCCTCCCCCCGTCTTTACGCTATGAAGAAGGGGCCATGAGGGAAACGTGGATGGCGTGGCAAATGATGTGCGTACCCCCTAAGCGACGTGGCCTTTCGCGAGGCCCCCGATCGAGACCCGCCGGCGGCGTCCGTCGTGATCGCCGCCGCCCCCCCGAAGAGAACGCAAGGAGACAGACATGAACATCCTCAAGGGCAAGACCGCGCTCGTCACCGGCTCGACCAGCGGCATCGGGCTCGGCATCGCCAAAGCCCTGGCCGAGGCCGGCGCCAACCTCGTGCTGAACGGCTTCGGCGACGTGGCCGCGGCGCTCGCCGAAGTCGGCCGCTTCGGCACCGAGGTGCGCTACCACGGCGCCGACCTCGGCCAGCCTCAGCAGATCGCCGAAATGATGGGCTTCGCAGGCCGCGAGTTCGGCGGCGTCGACATCCTCGTCAACAACGCCGGCATCCAGCACGTCGCGCCTATCGACGCCTTCCCGCCCGAGAAATGGGACGCGGTGCTCGCGATCAACCTGTCGGCCGCCTTCCACACCACGCGGCTAGCGCTGCCCCATATGAAGGCAAACGACTGGGGGCGCATCGTCAACATCGCGTCGGCGCACGGCCTCGTCGCGTCGGTCAACAAGTCGGCCTATGTCGCCGCCAAGCACGGCCTCGTCGGGCTGACCAAGACCGTCGCGCTCGAACTGGCGAAGACCGGCATCACCTGCAACGCGATCTGCCCGGGCTGGGTGCTGACACCGCTCGTCGCGCAGCAGATCGCCGCGCGCGCGCAGGCGAGAAACATCGGCGTCGACGACGCCGAAGCCGAATTGCTGCTCGAAAAACAGCCGTCGGGCGCCTTCGTCACGCCATCGCAGCTCGGCGCGCTCGCGCTCTTTTTGTGCAGCGACGCGGCGGCCGAGGTGCGCGGCGCGGCGTGGAATATGGACGGCGGCTGGGTCGCCCAATAGGTCGGGCCTCGGCGTGCCGAAGGTTGGCCGAGCCTGGCGCCGGGCTCGGCCAACCTTGGACATGCCCCGCGCAAGTTGCGGCCTGTCGACCCCCATCCTCTTACGCGTTCAATAGCGCCAGCGCCGCCTTGAGCGAACGCGCGAAGTAGCGGTACAGCAGCGCGCCGGCGAAGCAGCCGACGAACCACGAGAAGTGGCCGGTCAGCTCCTTGAGCCCCGGCGTATGGGTACAGACGAGCGCGAGGATGGCCGCCGGCACCAGCGCCTTGATCGCGGCCGGGTTGAAACCCTTGCGGTACCAGTAGGCACCGCCCGGCTTGGCGCTGTACAGCGCGTCGACGTCGATGCGCTGGTTGCGCACCAGGTAGAAGTCGACCAGCAGGATGCCGAACAGCGGGCCGATGAAGGCGGCGAGCGTGTCGAGCGTGTAGTGGATCACCGCCGGCGAGTCGAACAGGTTCCAAGGCGTGATGAAGATCGAGCCGACCGCGGCGATCATGCCGCCCATGCGCCAGCTGATCCTCTGCGGGTTCACGTTGGCGAAGTCGAACGCCGGCGACACGAAGTTGGCGACGATGTTGATGCCGATCGTCGCGGTGACGAAGGTGAACGCGCCGAGCACCGCCGCCGCCGTATTGTCGATCAGGCCGACCGTCTCGATCGGGTCGTGGATGATCTTGCCGAACACCGGCAGCGTGCCCGAGATGACGACGACGGTGACGATAGAGAACATCAGGAAGTTGACCGGCAGCCCCCAGAAATTGCCCTGCTTCACGTCGTCCATGCTGCGGCAGTAGCGCGAAAAGTCGCCGAAATTCAGCAGGGGGCCGGAGAAGTAGGACACCACCAGCGCGGTCGCGATCACCATCTGCCAAGCGGCGTCGAAACCCGACAGCGTCTTGCTGCCCAGATTCAGGTCGATGTTGTACCAGCCAGCCTTGTAGACGATATACGCCATCAGCAAAAACATCACCGCATACACCGCAGGACCCGCCCAGTCGATGAAACGCTTGATCGCCTCCATGCCGTGCCAGAACACCAGCGCCTGCAGGAACCACATCGTCATGAAGCCGCCCCAGCCGAGCAGCGACAGGCCGGCGAACTTGATCTGCGCCAGATAAGACAGTTCGGGGAAGAAGCGCAGCACGACGATGACCAGCGCCGACGACGCCAGATAGGTCTGGATGCCGTACCAGGCCACCGCGATCAAGCCGCGGATCACCGCCGGGATGTTGGCACCGAACACGCCGAACGACAGCCGGCACACCACCGGATAAGGCGCGCCGGCCATCTGGCTCGGCTTGGCGACGAGATTGGCCAGCACCTGCACGATGCCGATGCCGACCAACAGACAAACCAGCACCTGCCAGCTGGCCAGCCCCAGCGCGAACAGGCTGCCGGCGAACACGTAGCCGCCGACGCTGTGCACGTCCGACATCCAGAACGCGAAGATGTTGTACCAGTTCCAGTGCTGGTCCTTGAGCGGTGCGAGGTCCTCGTTGTACAGGCGTTCGCTGTAGCCGGGCGGCAGGTCGGCGCGGCCTCGAGGGGTGGCTGGCATCGGCTTTTCTCCTTCGTCGTGCTTTTATCGTAGTCGCCGGCGCCCTCAGGATTATTCCCCGTCCTTACCGTATACAAAACAATAGATTTTTTGGATACGCAAAAATACAACAACTACCCAATGCGCGTTTTTCAAGCATCAGTACGAGTTCAATGATTTGTCATTGCTGCGGTCGGACGTCAAAATAAAATCCACACCACATTTCTGTATACGCATTTTTCACATCATGTATACACTCTGTCGCCATCCGCCTCGACGTGCCGGCCCCCTGCCCGACACCCGACGGACGGAGGATGGACCCAAGCCCGCCCGGCAAGCCGGGCGCCAATAAAGCCCCGCCGCCGCCCGACGGCGAGCGTGGCAGTGTCTACAAGGAGTGTTTGATGGAGAAAAAGCTGATCGCGCTGGCGCTGGCCGCGCTTCCCTGCGTCGCGATGGCCGACGTCACCGTGTACGGCTCGCTGCAGAGCGGGTTCGAAAACGTCAGGGATGACGGCACGCCGTCGGTCAACCGCGTCGCCGACCTCGGTTCGCGCATCGGTTTCAAGGGCAGCGAGGACCTCGGCAACGGCCTGAAGGCGATCTGGCAGGTCGAAAGCGGCTTCCGCCTCGACGGCCAGGCCGACACCGGTAGCGGCACCTTCGGCAGCCGCAATACCTTCGTCGGCGTCGAAGGCGGCTTCGGCAAGCTGCGCATCGGCAACGTGACAACCACCTTCGACACCGACATGGAGATCTTCGACCTGTTCTCTAGTGAGGCGAACGCGCTGAAGTCGAACATGACCAAGGGCGTCCACAGCGGCTTCGACACCCGGCTGAAGAACTCGATCCGCTACGACGCTCCGCTAGACGGCGGCCTCGCGCTGTCGCTGCACCACGGCGTCGACGAGAACAAGAACCTCGCCGGCCACGGCGACCGCTACGTCGACATCGTCGGCTTGGGCTACAGCGGCGGCGCGCTGGCCGTCAAATACGGCGCGGCGCGTAGCAACGACCAGAACGCGACCCAGTCGGCCGGCCTCTACCAGCGCGCCGAGGCGGCGTACCAGTTCGGCGACCTGCTGGTGGCAGGCGGCTTCGCCAACGACAAGGCCTATAGTGTCACCGGCGCCAAGCTCCGCCAGAACGAGGGTGCGCTGACCGTCGCCTACTCGATCGGCGCCTTCACGCCGAAGTTCACCTATACGAAGGGCTGGGACGTGCGCCAGGACAGCAACCGCCTCGCCGATAGCGGCTACAAGCACTACCTGGTAGGCGTCGGCTACGCGGTCTCGAAACGCACCAGCCTGGGACTCTCCTACGGCAAGCTCGACTACGACGCCAACGCGGTGTGGCTGGACGGCAGCGGCAACGCCGCGCCGCTCAAGGGCCAGCGCGCCAGCGGCGTGCAAGTCGTCCACAACTTCTGATCGCAGGCTTCGATGAAAAAAGCCCGGTCCGCGTGGACCGGGCTTTTTGTCGTCGGGACGGATCAGCGATCGGCGCGCAGCGGGCCGTATTCTGCCGGCACCCACGCGTAAGCCTTGCCCTCGGCGCGCACGTGGCCCAGCCCGGGGAACGGCAGGTGAGCACCGGCGACCCACAGCTTGTCCTTGGCCGCATCGGCGAACAGCCTCTTGCGCGACGCGATAGCCTGCTTGGCGTCGACGTCGAACTCGAACGCGATCTCGGGCCGCGCGAACTGCGCCGCGTGGCTGTGCACCAGGTCGCCCCATACCAAAAGGCGCTGGCCGCGCGACGCGAACAGGTAGCCGCTATGGCCCGGCGTGTGGCCGCCCGCCGCGACCACGCTCACGCCCGGCAGCGGCGCCTCGCCCGGCGCGTACGGCTTGAGCCTGCCGGCCGCCACGTAAGGCGCGACCGCGTCGCGCGCCATCTTGAAGAAGGGCTGCTTGTCCTTCGGCGCCTTGGCGGCGACCGCCTCGTCGAGCCAGAAGTCGGCGTCGGCCTTCGCGACGCGCACCTCGGCGTTAGCGAACGCCGCCTTGCCGTCGGCCGACGCCAGCCCGCACGCGTGGTCCGGGTGCAGGTGGGTCAGCAGCACGGTGTCGACGTCTTCCGGGCTGTAGCCGGCGGCGCGCACGTTGGCCAACAGGCCGCCCATCGTCGGGCCGAAACAGCGCGCCGAACCGGCGTCGACCAGCACCAGATTCTTGCCGGTATGCACCAGATAGCCGTTGACCGCGGTCTGCACGCCCTTGCTATTGTCGATGAACATGCGCGCGAGCAGGCCCTGCACGTCCTTCGCGCCGACGTTCTTCAAGAGCTTGGTATCGAGGTCGACGTAGCCGTCGTAGAGCGCGGTCACCTGGAAGTCGCCGAGCGCCATGCGATAGAAGCCGGGCACCTGCGTCGTCTGTTGTACAGGCGGCACGGCATGCACGATGGACGGTGCAAGCGCCAGCGCCATCGCACAGGCCAGCGCGGCGCCGGAGAGCCGTGCGGCGCGATGCGTTTTTATTCTCATGACCCGATCCTTAATGACATTGAACTAATAGCGTACCACCACGGCGCGCGAAACGCCCCCTCCCTTCATCGCACGCCCGTCTGAACGTTGGCCGAGCGCGCCGGCCGGAACTCGCCGAAGCGCCACCGCAACATCGTGCGCACATGAAAAAGGCCGGCGGTCTCCCGTCGGCCTTCTCTGACTAACTCGGTTGGCGGCGACCCCGCGAACGGGGGATGCGACTTTATGGGTCACAAACGGGCAAGGCTAGCGATCGTATCGTTCAATCAGCACGCCATGCCTGCCTCAACGCAGCCCAGCGCTTCGCCCCATCGCCTTGTCGGCTACGCCCCAAGCCCTCGCGGGCAAAAGCGCTCAATACCCCAACAAAGAAGCCCATCACCACGCCGAGCAGGGTGATGACGGCCCGCTTGGGCTTGGATTTCCTGTCGGCGGGAGTCGCCCGGTCGAGCACCTGGATCGTCGACGTGTCCTTCGCCTCTTCGATCTTGGCCATTTCAAATTGCTTGGCGAGCAGTTCGAACATGGTCTCGTGGTACTTCACGTCGCGAAGCCTCCGGATATATTCCAGGCCGGTCTGCGGCACCTTGCCCGTCGGTACCATGAAATCCCCGTCGGTCTGCTGCCCTTGCTCCAGCTTTGCAAGCTGGGCCTTCAGCCCGCCGATTTCCTGCTGGGTACGCTGATACTCGGGATTCTGTTCGGTGGCGAAGCTGCGCATGGCGGTCAGCTGCACCTCCTTGGCCGCAATCGTGGCCCTCAGCTGCGCGACGTTGCCGATGATCGATTGAATCTGTCCTTCGGGCTGCAACAGGCCGGTTTTTTCCTGGGTTTTCCTGAGCGCGACCTCGGCCAGGGCAAGCTGCTCCTTGGACTGCTTCAGCTGCTTTTCGAAGAACAAGCGACGCTGGGATGCATCGGTCACCGCCAGGGTCTGGGTGAGCCGGACCAGCTCCTCGACGTACGCGTTCGCCAGCTGGGCGGCAAAAAGCGGATCTTTGTGATCGATGCTCACGCTGATCAATCCATCCTTGCCGGACGATATATTGCTCATCCCGTTCAAGACGCTCCGCGTGTCGTCCATGGTCTGGGTTTCGAACATTTCCTTGAGTTTGAAACGCCGGATCAGGCTGTCCGCCACCGTCCGGCTCTCCAGCATCCCCACATAAAGGTCGTTGGGGTTCTTCAACCCGGCCATGCCGCCGACGTCACCGGCCAGCTTGCCAAGCATCGCCGACAAGCCCGAGCTCTGTTGCTGCGGGGGCATGATGGTTGCCTTGGAGGTGAAGATCTGTGTCATCAACAGGCTGGCGACCAAGGCCGCCCCCCCTATTACGACCGTGCAGCCGATCACCCATTTTTTCTGGCGTACCAACACGATCAACATATCCATCAGATCGATCTCATCCTCGCGGGCGGATGCTGCCGCCGGCAGGTTCTGATTTTCAGACATAAGGCTTCATTCCATCTCGCGTTCCGGCCGGCGCCGCACAGGCTCCGGCCGGATAAGTTAGTCCTTCAGCACCTTAAGACCCGCAGCGCCCAGGCCGAACTGGTAAAGGATCGTGGTCCATTCCTTGATGGTCTGCGTCCAGCTGCTGCGCTCGATCTTCTCCGGCACGACGACGGTGTCGCCCGGGTTGACGCGCGCGCCGCCGACGCCACCCAGCCAGCCGCCGGTCGCGTCGACGGTACCGTCGGCGCGGATCACGTACATTTCGGACTTGTCGCCGGTCTGGCTGGGGCCGCCCGCCATGGCGATGTAGTCGGACACGGTGCGGCTCGGTTTATAGATGAAGGAGTTCTGCTGGTAGACGGAGCCCAGCACCTCCACGGTGCCCGGCTTGCGAGGAATGTAGACGCTGTCGCCGTCCTGCAGCGGCAGGTCGGGCAGATTCTTGACCGCGGCGCGGGCGTCTTCGAGCTCGAGCACGATGCGGCCGCCCGCCTTCACCGAACGCATTTTTTGTGCAAGGCTGCGCTGACGCTCGACTTCGGCTTGCACGGTGGCAACCTTATCCTTGTCTGTGGTCCCCGCGATCCGCTGGGTTGCCGTAGCTTCGACTTCTCTCTCGAACCGGTCGGCGATCTCGTCCAGCTTGGCCTGCTGGGTGCGGCGCACACTGTCGCGCGTGACCTGGGTCGCGAAAACATAACCGTCCTCGGTTACGCCGCCGAGGCGGGCGACCAGTTCGCGCAGCGACTCCCCCTTGCCGATCTGGAAAACGCCGGTCTGCGCGACCTCCCCGTCCACCCGCACGAATTCGCGCTGTTTCTGCGCCGTTACCGGCACCGCGGAGGGCGAGAAAACACGAATCACATTGGCCGGCGCCAGCGGAAGCTGGCCGAGCGCCTGCCGCAACGCGGCTTTATCCCCGTTGACTTCGGCAACGGTCTGGTAGCGGTTGCCGACGTTCCTCTCGACGATCACTTCCTTGCGTTCCGCCGCAGCCTCGAAGCCGCCGGACCACTCCACGGCATCGGCGATGCTGCTGTTGCCTTTGAGTTCGTAAACCGCCGGCCGCTTGACGTCGCCCGTCAGCGCCACCAGCGGCCCCACTTCCGGGATATGGATCACGTCGCCGTCCTGGAGGGACACGTCCTTGCTCTTGTCGCCCTGCACCAGCATGTCGTACATGTCGAAGGTGGTGACCACCGCGCCGCCGCGCTTGAGCTGGATGTTGCGCATCGAGCCGGTGCCGGACGGCCCGCCGGATGTGAACAACGCATTGAGCAAGGAGCTCATCGCGCCCAGCGTGTAGGTGCCGGGGCGAACGGCGTGGCCGACCACATAGACCTGTACCGCGCGGGTCTGTGAAACGCTGGCGGACAGGTCGAAGTTGGTAAATACCCGGCTGACGGCGGTTTTCAGATAGCCCTGCAGGTCGCGATATTTGACCCCAGCCACCTTGACCGAGCCGACGCGAGGCAGATAAATGGCGCCGGAGCGGTCGACCGTCACCGTCAGGTCGATGTCCACCATGCCCCAGCCGCGGATCTGGATCTCGTCGCCCGGCCCGATCACGTAGTCGCCGTTGACCTGCACGCCTTCCAGCGGCGTAAAGGTTTTGGGGGCGGACTGAAAGAGCTCACCGCCAAACACGGGCAGCGAGTTGCCGGTTACGCTCTTCACATAGTCGCCGAACGACGACTGCTGTTTCTGGGCAATCTCAGCGCGGCTCAATGGAGGTACCGCAGCCGCCGCCTGGGCGGCGGCCCCTGCAGAAGCACGCGGGCCGCTGATACTGGGCAGGCCGGACGCGCTGCCCGTCTCGTAACCGGGGGTCAGGAACGGATTCATTTCGGGGGCGGCGGCCTGTGCCGCTGCCGACAGGACAAGGGCCAGGCTGGCCGAGCCTATCGTCACGAACTTGTTACTGAACACAGCTTTTTTCTGCATGGGAAACACGTCCTAAACAATCCATCAATCTCGTCATCACGCAAACTCGCGGAAAAAGCTCAATACTGTGCGGCCACGTTCACGCCGACCCGGTCCTGACCGACGCTGAATAGGGTCTGGTAGCGCGGGTCGCGGCGCTGGGCAGTCCAAAGCCATTTGCCCGCGGCGTATCCAATGAGACCGCCGGCCACCGTATCCGAGAGCCAGTGCTTGCGATCGGCAGTACGCCCCAAAGAGGCCAATGTCGCAGCACCATAGAGCCAGGGAGCGTCGTATTCCGACGCGAAGGGGGTCGCCAGTGCGAAGGCCAGAGCAGAATGGTTGGAGGGAAACGAGCTGTCAAACCGCGAGGCACTGCCGTCCTGCCTCGCCCAATGCCCCTGCTCCGACTCCGGCCGTGCACGGTTGGCCGCCTGCTTCAGCAACAGGCTGCCTCCTGCCGCGGCGGCGGCAGACTGCAGCGCGATAAAGCCGGTGTTCTGCAGGCGGTCGTCACCGAAGGCCATCGCTGTTCCGGCCAGCCCTACCCCTACCCACGGGGCGATCCTCCCAGCCTTGCCCCACGCATCGAGCAACTTGTTGTCCTGGCGATCCTTGGTGAAGCGATCCCAGCGCCTATCGCTGAGGGAGGCGATCCCGAATGCGCCGGCAGCCAAGGCCGAACCCTTGAGCAAGGGCGACATTTCCGGAAAGGCCGACGACGAATCGTCTAGGCGCAGCCGCATCGACGGCCAGGGATTGAAGCGTTCTATCGGCAGTGTATTGGCCGGATGTGAAAGTTCATCCCGACGTTCGGCGAAGTTGCCCAGCCCGTCAAACAAATCCATATCGCGGCGCGGCGACTCGACGATGTCGTAGAGATCGCCGGGGCTGGCCACCATCTGCCCGACGTCGCGCGTCCACGGCGACAGGCTGAAGCCGGCGGTCGAGCGCGAGTCGACCGCCAGCATCGAATTCAGCGGGATCGAGAAGAAAATGCCACGGTCGTGATAGGGCGCCTCGGGCTTGCCCGGATTCGTGATGTCTTTCCCGTCGGTCCGGGTATACCAGGCGCCAACCTCGATGCCGGAACGGAAACGGCGCTTGAACTCCAGCCGCGCGCCATTATCCTTGGCGAGGAAGCGCCCCGCCCGGACGGTTCCCGTCACCCCGTAGGGCAGGCGGTAGTGCACCGCGGCCAGGGCGGTGACCGTTTTGTAATCCAGGCTGCCGAGCCAGCCTCGGTAATCGCGTTGTTGCAAGGCATCAACGCTGACGTCGACGGCCCAGCGTTTTCCACGCGGCGCATACAGCAGTTGCCCGCCCGCACCGGAGAACATTTCCTCGTAGATGCCCCCCGACACGCGGCCGTACCAGTCCGTGTCAGGCTTGAAATACTGGTTAAGCAGCGCCCTGAAGAGCTTGAAACGCCCGCCCTTCTTGTACTCCGCCACGTCCGAGCGGACATGGGGAAGAAGGCTGTTGGACGGCTGGGTCACATCGCTGACGCTTTCGGATATCGTCGCGCCCAGCGCGGAGTTGAAATAGAGCCCGGAGCCGAGGCGGCGGTCATAGTTGGCCAGCGCGTTCAGCTCGTAGTGGAGCGCGCCGCTAGGGTCGTTGAAGAAGAAACCAAGCTTGGGGGCGATCTTGAATCGGTTCAGCAGCGTGTCTTGCTGCTTCAGTTGTACGAAGTCCCCATCCTCGGAGAGCAGGACTTTCAGCTCCGGGTCATCTTGCAAACCGACCATCAAGTCGTCGTCGGCATTCCTCGCAGGTATCGCCACGTCGGCGCCCGACGCAGGCCTGAGCAGCACAAATTGACGGAAGGCTTCCCGATCCGATTTACCGTTGAGGTAGTCGCGCAGGCGGTGCAGGTTGAAGAACTCGTACGTCGCCACCGGCATGTCCCGCTCGGTATACGTCACCTTCAAGGTGCGCGTTTCGAGCGGCATGAAATAAAGCGCGGTTCTGACGGCACGGCCGATGACGCGGCCCAGGTTCGAGATGCGGCTGTTGCTCAAACTCAAGGCGAGCGTGCCGCGCTCGTAGCGCGCCGACACCAGCTTGTAGTCCTGCTTTTCCAACGCCCTGACTAGGTTTCGGGCGTAGGCCGGATTCGCTTGCCATTCGGCGGCGGCGGGCCGTACCGGCAGCTCGGTCGGCGCATAGTAGACCGGTTCGTAGATCTTCGGAATGAATTCCCGCTCGTTGGTCGGGATGGTCACCGCGGCGTTGATGCTGTTGTGGCTTTTTTGCTTGGCCACCTGCATCGATAGCCAGCCCCAGCGGTACTCGAGGCCGGCCTTCACCCCCCGCTGCCGCTCGGAGGCGAACGTCTTGTCGGCCCTGAAATCGTTCCGGTAGTCGTTGGCGTCGTATTCCGCCACCAGCGACCATGACGGCAAGGCTGCCGGAGACCAGCGGGCGCCGGCGAACGGCCCGGAGATACGACCGCTGCCGTAGCCGACCGTCGTTTCCAGCCCTCCGAAACGCTTGCTCAGCGCGACATATTGACCCTTGAAGAGCTCCGTGCCGAACAGGTCGGTCTTGCCGAGGGCGACCGCCGGAAAATACTCGCTCTCGGGCAAGACCTGCAGCTTGGCGTCGAAGACCTTATCCTTGTAACGGCCATAAGCGGCACCGTAGCCCTGAGTCGAAAAGCCGGGGATGCCCATGACCGCCACATAGCGCCCGGTCACCTGCAAGGCGGGCAGCACCGTCACCGATGTCCATACCGTGCTGTAAGGCCGGTCGAAGCTGTACCCGAGGCTCCACGCGCCGTCCTGCCCGGTCAGCGCGCTCGGCATGTTGATATAGCCTTCCTGGCCGGTCAGGCTGGGAGCGGCGTAAACGCCGCCGGCAACGCAAACCGGAACCACTAAGCAAATGCAACGGTATAAGGAAGGCCTGTTCACAAATCTATACGGATTGAGCGGTCAAAAAAAAGAAAGCCACTTTTACGTGGCTCCCCTTGGTCCGGAACAATGCACCGGATGCTTGATATTTCTTAGTGATGCGACGTCGAAGCATGGTGGGATGTGGAAGAAGCAGAGTCATCCGAATTGGACGCCACAGCCAGCGCGCCCGCGACCGCAGCACCCACGGCAACCGCAGTCAACGAGACGGGCACGGCAACAGCCGCGGCTGCACCCGCAACCCCCGCAACCCCCGCAGCAGTACCGGCAGCGCCAGCGGCGCCGGCCGCACCTGCCCCGGTCGCACCTGCCGCAGCAGTGCCGGTCGCACCGGCAGCGCTACCCGAACCCGTAGCAGCGCCTGCAGCGCCGGCTTCAACAGCAGCCATCGCACTGCTCGAAGCCAAAGCGGCCAACAAAGTCAGAATCGCAACACGTTTCATCGCACAGTCTCCCGAAACCCCGAGGGGCAATATTCAAGTTTCACATTGTACTACAACATTTACACATCAATATTACGTGCGATTAACGCGTTGGTCTCAATGAAAGCGCGGCGCGGTTCGACGTCGTCGCCCATCAGCGTGGTGAACACGTCGTCGGCCCCCATCGCGTCCTCGATCTTCACCTTCAACAGACGACGAACGTTCGGGTCCATCGTGGTTTCCCACAGTTGTTCCGGGTTCATCTCGCCGAGGCCCTTGTAGCGCTGGACGTTGATGTTCTTTTTGACCTCGGCCAACATCCAGTCGAGCGCCTCGCCGAACTCGGCGATTTCGCGCACCGTCTCGCCGCGGCGCACCGCCGCGCCTTCGCCGAGCAGGCCTTTCAGCAGCTGCGAGGTCTTCACCAGCGTCTGGTAGTCGCCGGACTCGAGGAAGTCCTGGTCGAGGTAGGTGGTCATCACGTTGCCGAGCACGCGGCGCGTGATGCGCAGCAGGTAGCCGTCGTTCTTCTCGTCGTGCACCAACGTGAGGCTGATCGCCGGGTCGTCGAGCGCCGCGGTCAGCGTCGCCAGCGTCGTCTTGGCGGCGCTCTCGATGTCGAGCGACAGCGCGTCCAGACGCAGCATCGCGCCGAGCACGACCGGGTCGACCACGCGGCTCTCGCGCTCGATCACCGCGCGCGCCAGCAGGTACTGCTTGGCGATCTCGGCCAACGTTTCGCCGGCCAAGGGCGCCGCGCCGGCCGAGGGCAGCAGCTCGGACTTGTCGAGCGCCAGCTTCAACAGGTACTGGTTGAACTCGAAGTCGTCCTTCAGGTACTGCTCGGTCTTGCCGTGCTTGATCTTGTACAGCGGCGGCTGCGCGATGTAGATGTGGCCGCGCTCTACCAGCTCGTGCATCTGGCGGTAGAAGAAGGTCAACAGCAGCGTGCGGATGTGCGCGCCGTCGACGTCGGCGTCGGTCATGATGATGATGCGGTGGTAGCGCAGCTTGTCCGGGTTGTACTCGTCCTTGCCGATGCCGCAGCCGAGCGCGGTGATCAGCGTCGCGATCTCCTGGCTGGCGATCAGCTTGTCGAAGCGCGCGCGCTCGACGTTGAGGATCTTGCCCTTCAAGGGCAGGATCGCCTGGAACTTGCGGTCGCGGCCCTGCTTGGCCGAGCCGCCGGCGGAATCGCCCTCGACCAGGTAGAGCTCGGACATCGCCGGGTCCTTGGTCTGGCAATCGGCGAGTTTGCCCGGCAGGCCGAGACCGTCCATGATGCCCTTGCGGCGGGTGATCTCGCGCGCCTTTCTCGCCGCCTCGCGCGCGCGCGCCGCGTCGACGATCTTGCCGGTGATGATCTTGGCCTCAACCGGGTTCTCGAGCAGGAAGTTCTTCAGCGCCTCGCCGATCACCTCGTTGACGACCGGGGCGATCTCGCTGGAGACGAGCTTGTCCTTGGTCTGCGAGCTGAACTTCGGGTCGGGGATCTTGACCGACAGCACGCAGGTCAGGCCTTCGCGCATGTCGTCGCCGGTAGTGTCGACCTTGGCCTTCTTGGCGACTTCGCTCTCTTCGATGTACTGGTTCAGCGTACGCGTCATCACCTGGCGCAGCGCGGTCAGGTGGGCACCGCCGTCGCGCTGCGGGATGTTGTTGGTGAAGCACTGCACCGACTCCTGGTACGAGTCGTTCCACTGCATCGCCACCTCGACCGTCATGTCGTCCTTCTCGCCGATCGCGTGGAACACCTTCGGGTGCAGCACGGTCTTGTTGCGGTTCATGTACTCGACGAAGCCGGCGACGCCGCCGGAGAACGCGAAGCTCTCTTCCTTGCCGCTGCGCTTGTCGATCAGCGTGATGGCCACGCCCTGGTTCAGGAACGACAGCTCGCGGATGCGCTTGGCGAGGATGTCGAAGTGGAACTCGATCAGGCCGAAGGTTTCTTCGCTGGCGCGGAAGTGCACCTCGGTGCCGCGGTGCGTCGTGTGGCCGGTGACGGTCAGCGGCGCGACCGCGTCGCCGCGGCGGAACTCCATCTCGTGCACCTTGCCGTCGCGCCAGATCTTCAGCCGCAGCCAGTCGGACAGCGCGTTCACCACCGACACGCCGACGCCGTGCAGGCCGCCGGAGATCTTGTAGCTGTTGGAGTCGAACTTCCCGCCGGCGTGCAGGATGGTCATGATCACTTCGGCGGCGGAACGGCCTTCTTCCGGGTGGATGTCGGTCGGGATGCCGCGGCCGTTGTCCTCGACCGAGATCGAGTTGTCCGGGTGGATGATGACGCGGATGGTGTCAGCATGGCCGGCCAGCGCCTCGTCGATGGCATTGTCGAGCACCTCGAACACCATGTGGTGCAGACCGGTCCCGTCCTGGGTGTCGCCGATGTACATGCCCGGGCGCTTGCGCACCGCGTCCAGCCCCTTGAGGACCTTGATACTGTCGGCGCCGTATTCCTGCTGCTGTTCGCTCATAAACCTTCTCTAGCTGATTGCACGTCGGTCGGAGGGAGGCTCGGCCAACCTTGAGGTTGGCCGAGCTCGACTAGATGCGCATCGGCATCACGATGTACTTGAAGTCGGGGTTGTCCGGGATGGTGAACAACGCCGAGCGGTTCGCGTCGCCGAACGCCAGTTGCAGCGTCTCGGCCGGCACGTTGGTCAGCACGTCCAACAGGTAGTTGATGTTGAAGCCGATCTCGAGCGTGCCGCCATGGAAGGCGATCTCGAGTTCTTCCTCGGCCTCCTCCTGCTCGCTGTTGGTGCACAGGATCGACATCCGTCCCGGCGCGACCACGAGGCGCACGCCGCGGAATTTCTCGTTGGCGAGGATGGCCGCGCGCTGCAGCGCCTGCAAGAGCGTGATGCGGTCGATCAGGAAGATCTTGTCGTTGTCGAGCGGCACCACGCGGTTGAAGTCGGGGAACTTGCCGTCGACGACCTTGCTGATGATCACCGTCGCGCCGAACGAGAAGCGCACCTGGTTGGCGAGCAACTCGATGTTGATCTGGTCTTCCGAGTCGGCCAACAGCTTGTAGAGCTCGAGGATGGTCTTCCTCGGCAGGATCACCTCGGCCTTCGGCAGTTCGGCTTCCAGCGACACGGTGGCCAACGCCAGGCGGTGGCCGTCGGTCGACACCAGGCGCACCTGCTTGCCGTCGGTCTGCAGCAACAGGCCGTTCAGATAGTAGCGGATGTCCTGCACCGCCATCGCGTACTGCACCTGCGACAACAGGCGCTTGAGGTCCTTCTGCGCGAGGCTGAATTCGGCGGTCGCCGCGCCGTTCACCGACAGGTGCGGGAAGTCTTCGGCCGGCAGCGTCTGCAGGTTGAAGCGGCTCTTGCCGGCCTTCAGCGTCAGGCGGTTGTCGTCCTTTTCCAGCGTGACGGTCGAGGCGGCCGGCATCGCGCGCAGGATGTCGGCGAATTTCTTGGCCGACGTGGTCAGCCGGAAATCCTCGCCCGGCAGCGCTTCGGGGCTGGCCGTGGTGATCTGGATCTCCAGGTCGGTGGCGAGGAAACCGACTTCGCCGCCTTTTTTCTCGATCAGTACGTTCGACAGGATGGGCAGCGTGTGACGTCGTTCGACGATCCCGGTCACCGCCAGCAGCGGTTTCAGCAGGGCATCGCGCTCGGCTTGCAAAATCAACATGCTCAAAACTCCCGGGGTCGGCCGTCTCGGCCTCAGTTACGCAACATCTGCAAAAGGGTATCGTAATCGTGCGCCATGTCCGCGTCATTAGCGCGGATCTCGGCGATGGTCTTGCACGCGTGCAGCACGGTGGTGTGGTCGCGGCCGCCGAAGGCATCGCCGATGTTCGGCAGGCTCAGCGGCGTCAGCTCCTTCGCGAGCGCCATCGCGATCTGGCGCGGGCGCGCGATGTCGCGCGTACGCTTCTTGCTGTGCATGTCGGACAGCTTGATCTTGTAGTACTCGGCGACCGTCTTCTGGATCGCGTCGACGGTGACCTGGCGGTTGCCGGCGGCGAGGATGTCCTTCAGCGCCTCTTTCACCAGTTCGAGCGTGATCGGCTGGTTGGAGAAGCGCGAGTACGCGACGACGCGTTTGAGCGCGCCTTCGAGTTCGCGCACGTTAGAGCGCACGTTCTGCGCGACGAAGAAGGCGACGGTGTGGTCGAGCTTGATGCTGTCGGCCTCGGCCTTCTTCATCAGGATCGCGACGCGCATCTCGAGCTCGGGCGGCTGGATCTCGACCGTCAGCCCCCACGAGAAGCGCGAGATCAGCCGCTCGTCCATGCCCTCGATGTGGCGCGGGAAGGTGTCGCAGGTCATGATCACCTGCTTGCCGCCCTCCAAGAGCGCGTTGAACGCGTAGAAGAACTCCTCCATCGTGCGGTTCTTGCCGGCGAAGAACTGGATGTCGTCGATCAGCAGGAGGTCGAGCGAGTGGTAGTAGCGCTTGAATTCGTCGAACGCCTTGTGCTGGTACGCGCGCATGATGTCGGCGACGTAGCGCTCGGCGTGGATGTAGCGGATCTTGGCCGCCGGGTTCTTCAGGTAGACGTGGTTGCCGATCGCCTGGATCAAGTGGGTCTTACCGAGGCCGACGCCGCCGTAGACGAACAGCGGGTTGTACGCGGCGTCGCCCGGGTTCTCGGCGATCTGCAGCGCGGCGGCGCGCGCCAGCTGGTTGCCCTTACCGGTGACGAGGCTCTCGAAGGTGAACGCCGGGTTCAGCCGCGTGCTCTCGTGGCCGGCGCCGATCGCCTTGACCGCCGCCTGCTTGGCCTGCGCCTGCACGTTGGCGCTGCCGGCGCCGGCCGTCGCTGCGGCCGCCGGCCGCGCGCTCGGCGTCACGCCGGATGCGCCGCTCACCGGTGCCTTGGCCGGCGCGCCGACGCGCAGCTCCACCGGCAACTCACCGACCAGTTCGACCGCGAGCTCCTCAATGCGGCCGAGAAAACGGTCCTTGATGAACTGCAGGATGAAGCGGTTAGGCGCGAACAGCACGAGCGCGTCCTCGCCGGCCTCGGCCGTCAGCGGCTTGATCCAGGTGTTGAACTGCTGCGAGGAGAGTTCCCCGGCAAGGCGCGCGAGGCATGCAGGCCAGAATTGTTCGCGATCGGTCATCAGTACCCAACAGAAGAATGCAAACCCATCGTGACCCTTGCGCACCGCGCGCGGGCTCGGAAACATGATGGGGAAACGGGCCGCGCGAAGCCTGGTGAAGCCCGGGGCGCGGCCGCGTCGGTAAGCGGATGGTTAACTTGCGCATTTTACAGGCTTTTCGGAAAGTTATCCACAGGCGGCGACCGCCACGCGGCGGCGATGGCCGATTTGGGTTGACACGGGGCAACTTTGCCTATGTAATCACGGGTTTATTTCCCGTACGGAATAGGAAATCACATCATGAAACGTACTTACCAGCCTTCCACCACCCGTCGTAAACGCACCCACGGCTTCCTCGTGCGCTCCAAGAGCCGCGGTGGCCGCTCCGTTCTGGCCGCCCGTCGCGCCAAGGGCCGCAAGCGTCTGGCCGTGTAAGTTTTGGCCTTTCGCTTTCGCCGAGTGCACCGGCTGCTAAAAACGGATGAGTTCTCATCCGTTTTTCGTTTGCGCGGCGCCCGCAGCAATACCTTCTTCCAGGTCTACGCTGCCCCCAACACGCTGGGACACGCCAGGCTCGGCCTGGTCGTGGGCAAAAAGGTCGCCAAGCAGGCGGTGCGGCGCAACTACATCAAGCGCACCGTGCGCGAATGGTTCCGCCTAAACCAGCCCGAGCTGCCGGCGTGCGACTTCGTGGTGCGTGCCCGACTGGCATTCGGCCATACAGATCGAAACGACGCCGTCACGGCATTGTCCGCGCTGTTTGCTAAACTAGCCCGATGTCGCGCTTCCTCATCCTCTTGATCCGTGCCTATCAGGTGGCGATCAGCCCGTGGCTGGCGCCGCGGTGCCGCTTCGCGCCCACCTGTTCGAGCTACGCGATCGAGGCGGTCAGGCGACACGGCGCCCTCAAGGGCGGCTACTTGGCCATCCGGCGGTTGATGCGTTGCCACCCGTGGGGCGGCAGCGGTTACGACCCGGTCCCCTAACTTTCCGGTTAACGAAGATGGATTCCAAGCGTCTCATCCTTTTCATCGCGCTGTCCCTCGGCATCATCCTGCTGTGGGACCAATACTTCGCGCCCAAGGCGCCGCCGGTGGCCGCCACCCAGCCCCAGGTGGCGCAGGTGGCCCCGCAGTCGGCCGCCACCCCGGGCGGCGACGCCGCCCGCCTCGCCAGCGGCCAGCGCGTCAAGGTCAGCACCGACCTGTTCGACGCGCAGATCGATACCGTCGGCGGCGACCTGCGCGAGCTGAAGCTCAAGGCTTTCGACTCGGCCAACGACGAGAAGAAACCGTTCGAGCTGTTCACCGACAAGGGCGGCCGCGTCTACGTCGCGCAGACCGGCCTGGTGTCGACCGCCGAACCGGCGCTGCCGACGCACAAGACCGTGTTCAGCGCCGAACAGACCGCCTACACCTTGAACGGCGATTCGCTCGAGGTCCGCCTGTCGGCACCCGAAGCGAACGGCGTCAAGGTCGACAAGGTGTACGTGTTCAGGAAGGGCAGCTACCGCGTCGACGTCCGCTACGACATCGCAAACGGCAGCGCCAAGCCGCTGTCGACCACCGCCTACTACCGCCTGCTGCGCGACGGCGAAACGCCGGAGGGCGAAAGCCGTCTCACCTATACCTTCACCGGTCCGGCGGTCTACACCTCCGAAGGCAAGTTCCAGAAGGCGAGCTTCGAGGACGTCGCCAAGGGCAAGGCCGACTACGTGAAGAACGCCGACAACGGCTGGGTCGCGATGGTGCAGCACTACTTCGTGTCGGCCTGGCTGCTGAAGCCCGAAGGCGGCGCGAGCGTGTGCGCCAACGACAAGGCTTGCCGCTTCGAGCTGAAGGAAAACGCCGGCCTGTACTCGGCCGCCACGCTGGTCGACGTGCCGGCGATCGCGCCGGGCGCCAAGAAGAGCCTGTCCGTGCCACTGTACGCCGGCCCCGAGGAGTACAACACCCTCGTCAAGACCGCAGAAGGGCTGGAACTGACCAAGGACTATGGCTGGGTGCACATCTTCGCGTCGCCGCTGTTCTGGCTGTTGACCAAGCTGCACGCGCTGATTGGCAACTGGGGCTGGGCGATCGTGCTGCTGACGCTGATCGTCAAGGGCGTGTTCTACCCGCTGAACGCCGCGTCCTACCGTTCGATGGCCAAGATGAAGGCGCTCGCGCCGCGTCTGGAACGCCTGAAGGAGCAGTTCGGCGACGACCGCATGAAGATGCAGCAGGCGACAATGGAGATGTACAAGGTCGAGAAGATCAACCCGCTCGGCGGCTGCCTACCGATCCTGGTGCAGATCCCGGTCTTCATCGGCCTGTACTGGTCGCTGCTCGCTTCGGTAGAACTGCGCCAGGCCGACTGGATCCTGTGGATCAACGACCTCGCGCGTCCGGACCCGTACTACGTGCTGCCGGCGCTGATGGCGATCACCATGTATCTGCAGACCTTCCTCAACCCGCCGCCGGCCGACCCGGTGCAGGCGAAGATGATGAAGATCATGCCGATCGCGTTCTCGGTGATGTTCTTCTTCTTCGCGTCGGGCCTGGTGCTGTACTGGCTGGTGAACAACATCCTGTCGATCGCGCAGCAGTGGCACGTGAACCGCTCGATCGAGCGCTCGCGCAAGGCCGCGCTGCAAAGCTGAGCTCGTTCGCAATACCCGAAACGCCCGTCGATCGCGACGGGCGTTTTTTTGTGCCGGAAGGTTGGCCGAGCCCTGTCGCGCAAGGCTCGGCCAACCTTGGCACCACGCCGCGCGGTATACTTGCCGGATGAGCCCACTGCGTTATCCCGAAGCCACCATCGCCGCCGTCGCCACCGCCCCCGGACGCGGCGGCGTCGGCGTTATCCGCATCTCCGGCCGCGCCCTGCTGCCCTTCGCCGAGGCGATCTCCGGCGGCAAACGCCCCAAGCCGCGCTACGCGACCTACACCGACTTTTACGACACGGCGGGCGAGCCGATCGACAACGGCCTGCTGCTTTATTTCCCCGGCCCGCACAGCTTCACCGGCGAGGACGTGCTCGAGTTGCAGGGCCACGGTGGCCCGGTGGTGATGCAGCTGCTGCTTTCGCGCTGCGTCGAACTCGGAGCCAGGTTGGCCGAGCCCGGCGAATTCACCAAACGGGCGTTCCTGAACGACAAGCTCGACCTGGCGCAGGCGGAAAGCGTCGCCGACCTGATCGACGCGTCCAGCGCCACCGCGGCGAAGAGCGCGCTGAAATCGCTGAAGGGCGCGTTCTCACACGACATCCACCAGTTGGTCGACCACCTGATCACGCTCAGGATGCTGACCGAGGCGACGCTCGACTTCCCCGAGGAAGACGTCGACTTCCTCGAAGCCGCCGACGCGCGCGGCCAGTTGCACCGCATCCAGTCCGAGCTCGATCATGTGCTGGCGCACGCCAAGCAGGGCGCCATCCTGCGCGAAGGCATGCACGTCGTGCTAGTCGGCGAGCCGAACGTCGGCAAGTCCAGCCTGATGAACGCGCTGGCCGGCGACGAGATCGCCATCGTCACCGACATCGCCGGCACCACGCGCGACACGGTGCGCGAGGAAATCCTGATCGACGGCGTGCCGGTGCACGTGATCGACACAGCGGGGCTGAGGGAAACCGAGGACCTGGTCGAGAAGATCGGCATCGAGCGCACCTGGGCGGCGGTCGACAAGGCCGACCTCGCACTGGTGCTGGTCGACAGCCGCAGCGGCGTCACCGCGTCGGTAGAGGCGCTGCTCGAGCGCCTGCCGCCGGCGCTGCCGCGCGTCACGGTGCACAACAAGGTCGACCTCACCGGTGAGGACGCTGGCCGGGTCGAAGAAGCAAACGGCCCGGCGGTGCGCCTGTCGGCCAGAACGATGGCGGGCGTGCCCGAACTGCGCGCGCTGCTGCTGAAGGCGATCGGCTGGCACGGTGCCGAGGAAGGGCTGTACCTGGCGCGCGAACGCCACCTCGACGCCCTGCGCCGCGCCCGAGCCCACCTCGACGCCGCCGAAGCCGCCTACCAGCAGATCGAACTGATGGCCGAGGAACTGCGCATGGCGCAGTCGGCGCTGTCGGAGATCACCGGCGAGTTCACGCCGGACGACTTGCTGGGGGTGATTTTTTCGCGGTTTTGTATTGGGAAGTAATTTTCCCCTTCCCAGATATTCTCTAAGAGCCACTAACAAAACGGGTTGACAAAGCGTAAGCGGATCAAGAAGAAGCCTGCTTGAGAAAGGCGTAATTGGTGTCCAGCCGCCACTCAACGCGGATACGCAGCTTGCCGAGCGCGGCCAGCCAAGCATGGGAGGGACCGTTCACCCCCCAGCGGGGCCACTCAAGTTTCTCGCGCCTCTCCAGACCCCGACAGGCAATGCGGGCCCGAATGCCCCGATGCTGTAAGTGCGCGCGGCAGCGACGGTAATCATCGCCTTTGTCCGCATACAGCTTGTGTGGTCGCTGGGGCGGGCGTCCCGGAAGAGCGGGAATGGTCGGAATGGCGTGTACCAACGCCTAGAAGGCCATCGAGTCGTGGCGATGGGCACCGGTAATGCTCAGCGTCAGCAGCACACCACGCCGGTCGACGATCGGATGCCGTTTGCTAACGAGCTTGCCCCGGTCGGTGGCATTGGGGCAAATTTCCTGGCCCCCGGGTGCTGGCAACACTCCCCCCCATCGATGCTGGTGCAACTCCAGTCTATCGGGTTGCATTGACTCAGTTAGGTCAACAGCGCCAGGTGCAAACGGTCCCCCCGAGTTCGACAGTTAGCGCCCAAAATCGGCCTATTTTGACCCCTCACATCTAATAACCATGCGGGTTCCCGCGTGGTTCGCACTCCAACGCTTGTAATGGCACGTTTTTGTTGTGATATGTTTTTGTTGGCAGCATTCAAGACCAATATAAAGTAACGGCATGTTCGTCAAAGTCACCACATCCGGCTCGCGCCGCTACGTCCAATTGGTCGAAGCCTACCGCGACGACCATGGCCGCCCCAAGCAACGCACTGTTGCCACTCTCGGGCGGCTGGATCAGCTCGGCTCGGAACTCGAATCCGTCATTTCAGGCTTGCTGCGCGTCACCGGACGCTCTTTGTCAGAGCCCGCCGAGCCGCCTGCGATGACCTTCGAGTCGGCGCTCTCTCTCGGCGATGTCTGGGCGTTAACCGAACTATGGAACGAACTGGGCTTCGGCCAGCTGCGCCAGACCTTCCGCCGTACGCGCCATGGCATCGACGTCGAAGCACTGCTGCGGGTGATGGTGCTCAACCGGCTGTGCGACCCCGATTCCAAGCTCGGCGTATTGCGCTGGCTGGAAACCGTCAGCTTGCCTGGCATCGTCCTCGACAACATCGAGCACCATCATTTGCTGCGCGCAATGGATGCCTTGATCGAGCATCGGGACGCCGTCGATGAGGTCGTGTCTGCACTGTTGCGCCCGTTGCTGGATCAGGAGTTGGCGGTGGTGTTCTACGACATGACCACCATCCGCGCCGAAGGGCTGTCGCAACAGAGCGGCGACGTGCGCCAGTTCGGCATGGCCAAGGAAGGGGTGATCGCCCGCCAGTTCATGCTCGGCGTGGTGCAGACCGCCGACGGCATCCCGCTCTATCATGAGGTGTTCGACGGCAATACCGCCGAAGTCACCACGCTCAAGCCGACCATCGAGAAGGTGATCCAGCGCTTCCCGATTCAGCGCGTGATTGCCGTCGCGGATCGTGGGCTGCTGTCCACCGACAACCTCACCGAGCTGCAGGCGATCACGCTGCCGAGCGGCAAGCCGCTCGAGTTCATCCTGGCGGTGCCGGGACGGCGCTATAGCGAATTTACCGAGTTGCTGGCGTCGTTTCAGCAGGCGCATTGCTTGGGCGCGGCCAAGGAAGTCACCGGCGAACTCAAGTGGAACGGCTTACGGCTGATCGTCGCGCACAATCCAGACACGGCCTCCGACCAAGGCGCGCAGCGCGACCACACGATCGCCGAGTTGGAGCAGAAAGCGGCCGAATGGAGCGGTAAGCTCGATGCGCAGGATGCCGGCAAACGCGGCCGCGGCCGCAAGCTGTCGGACGGCGGTGCGCGCGCCCGGTTCTACCATGAGGCGTGCGAAGCGCATTTGGCACGCATCATCCGGGTAGACCTTAAGAGCGAGCTGTTCAGCTACAACATCGACGAGCAGGCGCTCGCTCATGCGCGGCGGATGGACGGCAAGCTGCTGTTGGTGACCAACGCCGCCGATCTGACGCCGATGGAGGTGATCAAACGCTACAAGTCGCTGGCCGATATCGAGCGCGGCTTTCGCGTGCTCAAGTCGGAAATCGAGATCGGGCCGGTGTACCACCGACTGCCGGATCGCATCCGCGCCCATGCGGCGATTTGCTTCATGGCGCTGATCCTGTATCGGGTGATGCGCCAGCGTCTTGCCGCCAGTCAAAGCGGCCTGTCGCCCGAGCGAGCGCTATCGCTGCTGCGGCGGATCCAGCATCACCGTGTGACTTTGAACAACGCTCAACCAATCTCGGGGATCTCGTCGATCAGCCAGGAACAAACCGGCATCCTGTCCGCCTTGCGGGTCAAAAAACCGGCCGCTAGCAAGCAACTGCCCCTTCTGTAGTGGAGCATTTCAAACGCTGTCACAGAAGAATCAATAACTTACGCGTTTAACTGTCGAACTCGGGGGTCCCAAACCCTGTGGGCCTGCTAGTCGTGTAGACGCCGCCAGCAGGTCATGCCGCTGTCGAACCCCAGCTCCTGGGGGCAGATCCTCCCACGGGATACCGGTGGCGAGGACGAGCAGGATGCCGTTGAGAAGCGCCCGGTCATCAACCACCCCCGGCTTGAAGGCGCGGGTGGCAACAGCGGTTGCAACGATTTCCAGAGCTTCTGGCTGATAACACTTCGCTTCATGCCGACCAGATGGGGCTTTACGCTGTCGGCATCAAGGAGGTTTTGTTAGCGGCTCTTGTGCGATGCTCTTCTGGATTTTGTTTATCAGCTCGGAAGTGGAATGCCCGGCTACAAATTTCAGCACGCTGACCTCTCCCCCCGCTGCCATTACTTTGTCGCCACCTGCAATTTCAGCTACGGCGTAATCACCGCCCTTGACCAAGACATCCGGCAATACCTCACCGATTAAACGGGCCGGCGTATCTTCGGCAAAAGGCACCACCCAATCGACGCACGCCAAGGCAGAAAGCATACGCATGCGAACGCCAAGTGAATTTACCGGGCGATCCTCGCCTTTCAAGCGTTTGACCGAAGCATTGCCGTTCACGGCCACGATCAAACGATCGCCCAGCGCCTTGGCTTTTTCCAGATAATCGATATGGCCCGGATGTAATATATCGAAACAACCGTTCGTCATGACGATGCGTTCGCCCTTGCCACGCGCGGCATCCACTTGCAAAAGCAGATCGGCTTCATCGTATACCCCGCGCTGGCCGGCAACGCTGCTCCCTTGCAAGGCGCGCTTCAATTCCAGAGGTGAAACGGTGGCCGTACCGAGTTTGGCGACAACCACGCCGGCCGCCACATTCGAAAGCGCTACAGCCGATGGCATATCCATGCCGGCAGCCAGCGCCGCGCCCAAGGTAGCCACAACGGTATCGCCTGCCCCGGTCACGTCGTACACCTCTTGGGCGCGGGTGGGCAAATGCAGGGGCTCGCATCCACGTGCCAGCAGTGTCATGCCTTTCTCGCTGCGCGTAACCAGCACGGCTTCCAACTCGAGTGCTTCGCGCAGGTTGATACCTTTACGGACGATTTCTTCCTCGGTTGCGCAACGCCCGACCACCGCTTCGAATTCTGCCAAATTGGGCGTGATCACCGTGGCTCCGCGATAACGTTCGAAATCGGTACCCTTGGGATCAATGATTACGGGCTTCCCGGCCTTGCGGGCCGCAGAAACGAGATCAGCCGAGCCGCGCAATACACCCTTGGCGTAATCCGAAAGCACCACGACGTTGACGGAGGGAAGAATGCGCATGAACTCGCGCAGCAGTTCTCCGGTTTCCCAATTGGGGAAATGATCTTCAAAATCAGCCCGGATCAGTTGCTGATGGCGCGACAAAATCCGCAGCTTGGTAATCGTCTTGCTACCAGGCACGCGTACCAGGCGGCAATCCACATTCTGCTGGGCCAGCATCGCTTCAATCTGATCGGCAACAGGATCGTGTCCCGCCAGGCCGAGCAGATAGGACTTTGCCCCAATCACAGCCGCATTGAGTGCGACGTTGCCCGCCCCGCCAACCCGTGCTTCTTCAGAGGTGACATGCACCACGGGCACGGGGGCTTCCGGCGAAATGCGGGATGTATTGCCATGCCAATAGCTATCCAGCATCACATCGCCCACGATCAACATGCTGGCTTGAGAAAAATCCGGCAAATCGCTGAGTGGTTTCAAGATCATTTCCTTGCGTATTTTTAAAATTCAGCAGGAACGAGGCCCAAAGCCTGTTCGACACCACCGCATAGCGTGTGGCCGATAAGAATGTGCGCCTCCTGAATGCGGGCCGTCACATCACTGGGTACCACAATGCTGCAATCGCACAGCGTTGCCAGCTTGCCGCCATCACGGCCCAGCAAACCAATGGTATGGATACCCATGTCTTTTGCGGCCTCAACAGCCAGGATCACATTTCGAGAATTGCCGGAGGTTGAAATCCCCACCAGACAATCTCCTTCCTTACCCAAACCCATCACTTGGCGCAGAAAAACATCATCGAACGAATAATCATTACCGATGCAAGTCAGCGCAGAGGTGTCGGTGGAAAGTGCTAGCGCAGCCAATGGACGGCGGTCCTTGATAAAACGTCCGGTAAATTCAGCTGCAAGGTGTTGGCTATCCGCAGCCGAACCGCCATTGCCACAAAACATGACCTTCCCTCCGGTTCGCAAGCAAGAAACTATTTTTTCAATGCTGGCACTAACGGCCTCGTTGCAGTCAGAAAGCTTTGATATGACGTCAAGATGCTGCCGCACGTTTTTCAGAAACAAATCATTCATTATTTATATTCCTTATCTATAATCGTTATCGGATTCGTGTTCCTATTGCACGAACTACTTGCTCTGGTTTCAGCATTTGCAAACAGGCTCGATCACCCCTTGCACATTGGCTTGGTACGTGGCCCTCGTAATTACGCAAACAAGGTCGGCAGCCCATTTCTGTTTCAATGCCGATGCTTTCTGGATTAATGGAACCCCATTTTGCATAAAGGGCCGGGCCAAATATACCCACCATCGGAACACCTTGGGACTCGGCCAAGTGTAGCAACCCACCATCATTGCCCACCAGCAAGTCTGCACAATGTCTGAAAATCCATAGCCACTCTTTCAGAGTCCATGCATTTATATGGTCGAGATCGCCTAGCCCGATTTGAGAAAAGAAGGGCTTCAGTTCAACTTCATCTGGTCCCCCTGCCACGATGAATGAGCACCGTCCCGTCAGCCCTTTAATAACCTCATGGTAATTGCTCAAATCCCAACGTCGAAAAGAGGCGTTCATGCTGGAGCCCGGATAAAGCACGACCACGGGCAAACCTTTTCCAGTCAGGGATTGTGCGAATTCCTGCAAGGCACTGCTTGGCTCAAATCCCGCAAGCAATTCAGGCAACTCTACCGAATACGTTGCGGGTTGCTTTCCATAAAAAGCAATGACCAAGTTCACTAGGTCAGAAAACTGCAGCTTTTCGCTTTTATGTGCTTCGTAATCCAGCGCTAAGGCAAAGGTACGGCCCTTTAGCGGTGCATGGAACCCGGCACTGCTTCGACCACAAAAAGCGATCAGTTCCGAAATCCGGTAATACTGGTCAAAATCGATGACGAGATCATAAGATCGTAGTTTACGGAAATGCTTGAAGAAAAACAGAAGCATGCCGTGAGGGCTGACGGGTAACAGCAAGGTGTCTTTCAAAAAATCGAGTTTTGAAAAGAGACCAGGGTTGGCCCGGCGAGTGGTTAACCAATCAATTTCCGCTCCGGGCATGGAGTCGTGCAGCATCCGCAATGCAGGCATCAAACATAATGCATCCCCCATCGCTGACAACTTGATAGCCAGCACTTTCCTTGGGACATTTTGCTTTGGTGGTTTCTTTGCCGGAAGCAGAGCGAGCACTAAGGCAAAAGATCGATCGAAAATTTTTAATAAGAACAACTTCATTTGTTTTCAGCGCCACATTCTTTAATCAGGGTGTTGATACGGTTCAACACGACTTCCACATCAATATCTTGCATGCAAATATTATTTGTGCAGGCATACATCTTTCCGCTCACGCCATCATAAGGGTTGTAGCACGGTGCACACTCTGCATTTCCAATGATTGCATATTGCTTTTTCCCCACGGGGTTGGCCGCAACAGACTGGGTTGGCCCATACAGCCCCACGGTACTTATCCCCATCGCCGCTGCCAGAAACATCAGGGAACTATCGTTACCTACATAAAGCGTTGCCCGTTGCAACACCAATGCTGTATCGGAGAATGAAGTGTTATTGACCAGACTCACCATCCTGGCCGAGTCAACCATCTTGGTCAATTCATTGACTCTTTCTGCGTCCGCTGCTCCATGGCCTAGAATGACAAAAGGCAAGCTGGAGGCATTGATCAAGGCTGCATATTTTTCGATGGGCCACATGCGGTTATCCGCTGGCGCATGTGGATTGCCACCTCCCGGGTTGCAGGCAATAAATTGATCAGGAAGTTTCTGGGCGATTTCATCCGACAATTCACTTGCAGCGGGGTGAAACTCCAACGACTCCACATTTGGAATATCAAGCCCACCCATGCGCAACAAATCGCATTCCTGTTCTGTGCGATTCACATCGAAGCGGTAAGTCATGTGTTTTTTGTAAAAGGGGTTCAGCCTGGAACTGAAGCCGTATATTTCCCTTATGCCTCCCAGCCAGCACACGACCTGAAAGAACAGGTTGCGATGAAAAACGAAGGCGGTATCATATTTTTCGGCACGCAACCGAAATACCAGTTTGGCCGCTCTGGCCAGATCGACCCAGCGGTTGCCAGAGGGCATGAATTCAATGACAATCTGTTTGTCGAGCCATGGATTATGCTCCGTCACCACCCTGCAGTGTTCCATAACTAAATGATGGAGACTGAGATTGGTGTGATGCTTTTTTATCAGCATCGGAAAGGGTGATGTTGCTAATACGTCACCCAGCGAAGCGAGCTTAACAAGCAATACTTTTCGCATTCAGGCTATGCCCTCTATTTTGTGATTTATTTCTTAATGATAGATTCAATTTTTTTGTTGTTAAATTTTCATAAATTATCTTCATGAAAATAATGCTTGTGAGCATTTGGATGTCGTGTTTTCCGCCTATTGCAACAAGGCAAATAAAGGCACAAAATAGGAAAACAGAGAAACGTCCAAAAACATATTTCGTTAAAATAACCAAAAGCATTAATGTGGCGGGTAATCCAACTTCAAAAATAAGCTCAAGTATCAACGAACCTGCATAATCATAAGTTGCATCGCCGGGCAGTTCCAAATGCATGGCACGGTAATTCAAATATGTGCCAAACCCATGCCCAAAAACAAATTCAGAAAGAGTGGAGTTTGCAACTAAGGTCATTGCGGCATATCGCCCGATGGTGCCTTCTCCGGAACCTAATATTGATAACTTCAAGGCGAGCATTTCCCCGAAGTTACTAAATATAACAGCCATGGCTAAGAGAAGCGCAAAAAATAGCAGCCAGATTTTGGTTTTTATATTTCCTGCTTGGAGGTATATAAAGGCAAAGGCAATATAGAGAAGTAAAGCTCTACTTGCTTCTACAACAAAAAAAACATAATTTGTAATAAGGAATAAAATTGAAATGCTAAATAGCCCCGGTCGTTGGGTGATTAATATTAACCCTAGTAGAACCAAATAGTATCCATATAGGCCTTTTTCGTTAAAAAAGCCAACGGGGCCGTCCTCGGCCGAAATGAAATTTTGCGTGGTAAAAATGGCGGCAGAAAGGAGGGAGAACAGTAGGCATGTCAATGCGTAGTTTCTTGCTGCGGAGGAAAGTTTGTAACTGTCAAATAATTTGATTAAGCTTAAAAATAGAAATACAAAAAAAACAGAAATGATAGGCATTAATCTTGAATAATGCAGAGTTGAGTCGTATGCAGGGACCCACCAAAAAATAATACTCGACACTGCTGCGGTCCCTAAAAGATAGGCTGCAAGTGGGATTTTATTAAATTTCGGGTAAAAAAGTGCGCAAGCTGCAAAAAAAAGCATTGCAACGCTTAACGGGCCAATTTTGATGGTCCATATTTGAGAAAAAAATAGCAGCGCAAAAAAAACTATGTCGCGTTTTGCAATCATATCGAAATAAAATGCTTGACATTAAAAAAGCAGGCTAGCACGCGCGCGGAGCCCCGGATATCTCCCTGCATCAACCGTTTGATGGACTTGACTATGTAAAATAGCCACACGGTCCACTTTCGTACAGGATGGAACTTTCTCGCATAGATCAAATGACTACGCAATGCACACCGATCCGCAAATTCCGACCGCGCTTTACGTCGAATATGCGCTGCACTACCCGTGGTGGCACCTTCCTTGTGATACACGATGCTTTGGGGAGCATATCCCAGCTTGAATCCTGCCCGCTTGGCCCGTGTTGCCCAGTCCAATTCCTCGCAATACAGAAAGTATTGCTCATCCATTAAGCCGACCTTCTCGATGAATTCCCGGCTGACCAGCATGGAGGCACCGACAATGTAATCAAATTTTCCTGGGTCAACGCTTTTACATAATTCTGCCGAATAAGGTTCCCCGCCCAAAGCATGTGATGAAATACCCAGCCAGGAATTATAATATCCGCCAACAGCTTGAATGGCTTTCGGGTCATGTTCATACAGCAGAGTGGATCCACAAATTCCAATTTGTGGGTCTTTCTCCATTACTTGCAGCATGGCTGTAAGTGCCTTTTCATCAACCAAGGTATCGTTATTAAGCAGCCAAATATGCGTTGTCTCAGGGTCTTTCAGTGCAACCTTAATGCCCACATTGTTGCCGCCTGCAAAGCCAAGATTATGGCCAGTTTGCAAGATAGAAACACAAGTCAGTTTGTGTTCGGTTACCCAATTGTTTAGTTTCTCCAGGGATTCATCCGTTGAATTGTTGTCGCAAACAAGGACGTGGAATTTATCAACGTTCAATTTCATCAAGCTGGAGAGGGATGCAATTGTTTCTTCCCCGCCATTCCAGTTGACCAGTATCGTATAAATCATTGCGCTACCTTACTCCTTGTCTCGCAATATACTTGAAATAATGCCGTGCAAATTTTGCACCAGATAAAGGTCTAATTGTCATGTGTTTTGGCAAATAAGAATAATAACCTTGGCGCAATATCTATTGCGTATTAATCAGGGTTCTGTGTGAAACTAAAAAATTCGGTTAAGTTTTTTCACTTTTATTGGGTGTGTTTTTTTGTTTTTGATGAGTTGTGATTTTTTGTATGCTGAATATGATATTTTAAGAATGGATTGGGGTATGAGTGAAACGGTTAAGAGGATGGCAGTTTTTCTGAGGCCTATTGTATCAGGTAGTATTGATGCGTGATTTTTTATGGTGCTAAATTTGGCTCCGCCAAGGGTGCTAAATAAAAGCATGCTTTTTATATTGAACAGATTTGAATGGTCGGAATGCTTTCTTATGCAGACTTTCTTGGCTTCATGACTATATTGTGGTGATAGCGACATTATGCCGTAATACCAGTTTTTTATGAAAATATCGCAGGTATTTTTAAGCCATGTTGAGCTGGTATGGGTCGCGTAAGACTCGATGATCTCATCCTCGTACCAATAAATCCGAAAAGGTTTTTTGCTTATGTATTCCAGTATGGATAGTGTTTGCGAAAAACGGGTTCCCTCGAATCGATCAAAGTCCATTTTTTTGAGTGATTCTTTGTGGTAAATGAGGGTGGAGAGCATCGTCATATGCCAGCCAAGATCGATAATTACAGATTCTTTGTTGGTATAAGTTTGTGATGGGATGCTTTGTATCCGATTCTCTGCATTTACCACGATAAAGTCGTAGCACTCCTCGGATGTGAGCTTGTCGTATACTGATCGAAATGTAGACCTGTCTTTTATTTTGTAATGATCTCCGAGTAGCCATCTGTATTTTGTATCTGGTAAACCGAGTACTCTAACAGTATTGTTTTCTGGGCCTATGTTTTCTTCATTGGAGAAATAATACAGCGAGCTGTATTTGAGCATGAGCTGCTGGATGACTTCTGCAGTATTGTCCGTCGATTTGTTGTCGCAGATGTAGATGGGGATTTGCCACTCTTTTGCAATTTCTATAAGGGCAGGGATGGATTCTATTAAGACATCTGCGCGGTTGTATGTCGGCATGCAAAATGCAAGCTCTTTGTTTTCTTCCATGTTGTTACTTGGTTCGCTGGATTTCATGTCGTCTTAAATTGGGATGTGATTTTCTTTGGCCTGCTTCAGTGGCAGCCTGCTGCTGCAAAGAATAAGTTCCGCTTTTTAAGGTAAATATAATTTCCGCCGAAAAAGCTTACGCCGACTATGGCGATGGCTTGTGAATACACAGCCCCAGATAAACCTATTGATGGTATCAATACTAGAGAGCTCAGGAGGATGGTGATTCCGTGGAGAACCGATAGAATAAAAAATGGCTCCTCTTTGTGGGATCGCAGGTATATTGCTTCTGCGGAGGTGATGTGTGCAAGCATCCCACTGATCGCCAGGAGTAGAATTAGGTTGATGGGCACTAGCCTATTGATGGCGTTGGGAAAGTATTCTTTCAGCAACGGGTATAGCGTTAGGAGGCTTATAAAACAGAGCGCAAGGAAAAATGAGGATTGAAATAGATCTCGTTTGAATGCATGGTCTAGATCAGTTTCCTGTCTCTTTGCGGCTAACTGTCCATAATGAGGGGCCTTGGTTGTCACCCAAGCTAAAGCGGTGGCATTCATGGCGTTGACAATCTGCAAGCTCATCCCCATCTGGCCCGCTGCCACTGGTCCACTAAAATGAAAAATAAGAGGGTTAAACAGTTGCGTGATGAAGTAACCGCTCATCCAGCTCACGGCAATGCGCCAGTGAAATGGCCAGATTTCCTTGCGCCAATTCATCGGAGGAAGGTCAGTGGGGTGATGAAGGAGATCTCTGAGGAAAGTGCTATAGCGCTGCCACAGCCAGATAAAGACCACTATGGCGCTGGCCGCACTACTAGCGGCCAATGCGAAGAGTCCACCATGCATGCTTAGCACGAGCCAAGCCGATATCCCGGTAACTCCGGCTTGCCGTAGTCTCAAGCCTGCAACCTGTGCGACATGGCCGCAGCCTTCCAGCAGGGCAACCACGGTGGTGAGTAGCAAGTTGAGAGCAGCAAAAATAACAAGCAACAGCCAAGCGAAGGAGACATTGCCAAGTGCTCCCTCCCCACCAGTAGCATTAGTGAAAAAAATAATGCCGGCAGGTAATAGCACAAGCACCATTAATATAGTTGCGATGCCGAACCAAACTAATGAAAACTGTAGCAGAGACTGTAGCCGCCGCTTTGCGAGTGGGCTACCGTTGACCGTGCCATTATCTTGCCAGGTTAAGTGTGCCATTTCATGACTGGCAAACTGAATTATGGCGTAGTTAAGCCCCAGCTCAACGAAGATCTGTAGCGCAATCAGACTGTTAAAGGTGTAGTAATAGCCCTGCTCGGCAGGGCTGAGGAAACGGCTAATAAAATAAATGCTTATCAAGCCGGACAGCACCACCCACCCTCTTGCAAAGAGCGTGAGAAATACTGCCCGATCGACACCAACTCGATGGAAAAAGCGCTTGATCACCCCAATCCGCCTATCTTATTCAATGTCGCTTGGCTCCCTACTTGGCCAAAGATGGAGTCAGACAATGCCCGTATTTCGATGCAAGTCTGGCTCTGTCCTAAAGTGGAAGCCTCTGTCAGCCAACTGCCAAATCCGCCGTCAACAATGTGGTCTTCTACTGTGACCACTTTATTCCACGAGGCTAATTGTTCAGTTTGCCTGGCTTTACTCTTCATTCCCCAAAGAGGCATAGAGTGGAGGGCGTGGCCTTGATAGGCTCCTTGCTGCAACCATGACTGTGCAAGCGCTAAAGATGCACCTGTGGTTAACAGTGTTTTCTCGGCGGGGCCGGGGATTACTTCAAGCCATTTTCCCGGTTCAACTTGAGGCACAGTCGCATGCAGGCATGGTTCCCCGGCTTTTGCCAAGCGTAAGTATGATGGCCCCGGATTTTTCATAAGGTAACGCATGCACGCCCTGACTTCCATGGGGTCACCAGGTGCAGCAATGGTCATGTTGGGCATCAGGCGCATGAGCCCGTAATCCTGCACCGCATGGTGTGAATAGCCCAGATTGCCATAAGCCAAGCCCCCTCCAACGGTAACGATAGTCACTGGTAAGTTATGGTAATCGACGTCGTTTCTGATCTGCTCTGCGCAGCGGAAGGTCGGGAAGTTGGCTATGCTGTAAGTAAAAACATGATAGCCTTCAGATGCCATCCCCGCAGCCAGCCCCATCATATTCTGCTCTGCAATTCCCGCATTGATGAAACGATCTGGGAATCGATCGGCAAACGGTTCTACAACTGAGTAGCCCAAGTCGCCAACAACGAGTGCAATGTTGGCATGTTGCTCAGCCAGAGTAACTAGCTCATCAATGAAAGCATTACGCATGAGCCATCTCCAATTCACGCAGAGCTTGCTCTAATTGTTCTTTATTTGGGCTTTTATAATGCCAGTCCACGCTATTTTCCATGAAGCTAACGCCTTTCCCTTTTATCGTGCGTGCGATAATGGCGGTTGGCTTTCCAGTTTCTGCAGGCAATTTTGAAAAGGCCAGATTAAGCGCATCGTGATCATGCCCATCAAGTTCGACGACAGAGCATCCAAATGCTCTCAATTTATCCGCCAGCGGCTCTAAGCAAAGTGTGTTATCAACCGTGGTGAGGCTCTGCAAATTGTTGTAGTCAATAATTGCCACAAGATTGTCCAACTTGTGGTGCGCGGCAAACATCAAGGCTTCCCAGTTGCTGCCCTCATCCATTTCACCATCACCGAGCAGTACAAAGGTTCGCCATTCTTCTTGCAGCTTTTTTGCCGCTAGTGCTTTGCCTACGCCAAAAGGAAGCCCGTGCCCAAGGGAACCAGTCGAAAATTCAACGCCGGTAACTTTGTGGCTAATATGGTTCATCAAGTCAGAAAAATCCTGGCCGTAGCTCTCTACCGCCGCCTTGGAAATAAACCCTTTTTCCGCTAATGCGGCATAGACAGCAACACAGGCGTGGCCTTTGCTTAAGATGAAACGATCTCTATTTTTTGCATTCGGAATATCTGGATTGCAGTTGAGATGCTGGTGATAAAGTACGGCCAGAATGTCTGCTATCGATAATGCGCTTCCAATATGAGACGCTTTGGCATTGTGGACCATCTGCAGGGCAGTGCGGCGCACTGCCCTTGCAAAAGCAAGGGCATCGGCCATAATGTTTATCCCTTAAGAATTTCTTTTATTTGTCGGCAAGCGTACATGACTTCATCTTTTGTCAAGCACACCCCGCTAGGCAAGTTCATCGCTTGTGAACCAACATGCAATGCATTTGGCTGTGCTGCCTGAGTACGCGGCCAAATCGGGTACTGGCTGATTGCCGGGAATACTGGTCGGCTATCCACATTTCTGGACTTCAACTGTTGCATCAATTGATCGCGGCTAATAGGTAAGGTCTTTTCTACCAGCAAGCTGCTCATCCAATAAATGCTTCTTGCACCTTCAACTTCTTTGTTAAGAGTAATGCCAGGCACTGACTCTAGGCCTTCCTGATACCAAGAGAAAATACGGCGTTTCATCTCGATCAGTTCGTCGACACGTTCGAGTTGTCCCAGCCCAAGAGCAGCTTGGATATTGGACATCTTGAACTTGACGCCATCAGCATCAATCCAGAATGTTCGCGAAGGGTTACGTCCTTGATCCCAGATCTTCAATGCCTTCTGATAGAGTGCATCGTCATTGGTGACAAGCATGCCACCTTCGCCGGTGACCATCAGTTTCGCACCTTGGAAGCTGAAAGCAGCAAAGTCGCCGAAACTACCACAACGCTGCCCTTGCCATTCTGCCCCAATAGCAGGCGCCGCATCTTCTACGACTTTAAGGTTGTATTTCTTGGCAATGGCCAAGATATTGCTCATTCGTGCGGGGTGTCCATACATATGGACAGCCATAATAGCTTTTGTCTTCGAAGTGATCAGGCTCTCAACGGAATTTGCATCTATATTCCAAGTGTCGAGTTCGATGTCTGCAAATACTGGAATGGCTCCTACATAGCGAACGGCATTGGCAGTAGCCACCCACGTTTGGTCTGGTACGATGACTTCATCGCCAGGGCCGATATCCAGAGCCATCAGTGCGATCTGCAGTGCCCCGGTGCAGCTAGACGTAGCCAAGGCATATTTCACCCCGACGTATTCGGCGAATTTTTTCTCAAAGGTTGTGAGATACTTTGACCAATTACTATTCCACCCATTTAGTGCCGCATCAAAAGAGTACACCACTTCTTTGGCGGAAATAGACGGTCCAGCAGTCAGGATTAGCTTCTCGCCAATGTGCTGGGAGGATGGCTTGAAGGCCATGCGAACAAATTCTTGCTGGCTGGTTTCGCCCTGTTTTGCCTCCCTGTATGAAACGAACTCTCCATTCTGCTCTTTCACGAGGGGGATGCGTTGTTCTTCTGCGAAGCTATTATTTTTATAGAAATCAATGGCGTGCTCATTGTCGGCCATGACTCTGAGATAAAAGCCTTCAACATTGATGGTTTTCCGAGCCCATTCGATCAATGCGTTGATTGCTGTTGAAAAAATACCTTTTGCTTCTGCTCCTACACCACGGACGACATTGTCAATCTCGAAGAGCATTTCTTCGTTATGACAACCATTAAAGCCTATATGTCCGAGTGTTTTCCCTTGAGCATCGGTGACCAAAAATAACATGCGGTCTTCTACGGCCAGAAGACGGCTATCCAACCATGCGCGGGTACTTTCTTCGGTCGCAACAAATTGTGTCGGATAAACGTGCACATTCTCGTTGCGCCAGGCAGTGAGCTTTCTGATCAACGCCAGATCGTTTTTATGTGCCGCACACACCGGGAGCAGGAACCCCTTATCCGACAGGGGAATGGCACGCAGATAGGCCTCTTGGATGTTTTTGGCGTTCTTTAGAAAGTTAAAGGACTCTGTGACAGCTGTCTTATAGGTGGAAACTGTATTTTTACTCATGAAATTCTCCTTAGAAGTTTACACCCACAATGGTTTCGATTTTCTCAATAGCAAAATCGAGCATTTCTTTTGTCAGGCCAGGATGAACTCCAATCCAGAAGGTGTTGTTCATGATCAGGTCGGTATTGGTCAGATCGCCGCTGACACGATATACCTGACCATCCATATACGGCTGACGTGTCAGGTTGCCGGCAAACAGCAGCCGGGTGCCGACGCGGTGTTCATCCAGGTACTTGAGCAGATCAACTCGGCTGATGCCGCTGTCGGGACGGATGGTAATCGGGTAGCCGAACCAGGACGGATCGCTGTTTTCGGTGGCTTCTGGCAGGATCAGGAACTCTGTGCAGCTTTGCAGGCGTTCGGTCAGGTAAGCAAAGTTGTCTTTGCGGGCCTGGATGAAGCCTTCCAGCTTGTCGAGCTGTGCCAGCGCGCAGGCGGCCTGCATGTCGGTGATCTTGAGGTTGTAACCCAGATGGCTATAGGTGTACTTGTGATCGTAACCGGCCGGTAGGCTGCCAAGCTGCCAGCCGAAGCGCTTGCCGCAGGTATTGTCACAGCCTGGTGCGCAATAGCAGTCACGGCCCCAGTCGCGGTAGGACTCGATGATTTTTTTCAGCTCGGAGTTGTTGGTAAACACCGCACCGCCTTCACCCATGGTGATATGGTGAGCGGGGTAGAAACTGAGGGTGCCGATGTCGCCAAAGGTACCGGCCAGTTTGCCGTCGTAGGTGCTGCCCAGCGCATCGCAGCAGTCTTCAATCAGCCACAGATTGTGTTTTTCGCACAGCGCCTTGATGGTCTTCAGGTTGTACGGGTTACCCAGGGTGTGGGCCAACATGATGGCCTTGGTTTTCGGGGTAATGGCGGCTTCGATCAGCTCGGCCTTGATGTTGTAGGTGGGGATGTCCACATCCACAAACACTGGTACCGCGCCAAACTGGATGATGGGGTTGACCGTGGTGGGGAAGCCCGCCGCCACACCGATGACCTCATCACCTTTCTTGATGGCCCGTGCACCCAGCTTGGGCGAGGTCAGTGCCGAAAACGCCAACAGGTTGGCCGAAGAGCCAGAGTTGGTGGTCAGCAGGTGCTTGACGCCCAGGAAGTCGGCCAGACGCTTTTCAAACATGTCGTTGAAGCGACCGGTGGTCAACCAGCCATCCAGCGACGCTTCGACCATATTTTTCAGTTCGGCGCCGTCGATGACCTTACCAGACGGCGGGATGACGGTTTTACCTGGCTCGAAGCTACGCGGCGCCATGGCGATGGCGGCGTATTCGTCGACGAGTTGGGCAATCTGTTGACGGAGTTGTTGGGCTTTATCTTGTTGGCTCATTGCAGTCATTCGCTAGTTTGGTTAGTGCCTAAGTAGGCGTCGATCTGTTGCAGCGTAACGCGCTGCATGTCTTGTCCTGCATGGTGGGCTCGGTGCCAGTTGCAGATGTGTTGCAAGGTAGTGGAGAGCGACCAGCGCGGCTGCCAGCCAAGGCGGGTGTGGGCTTTGGCACAGTCAAGCTTGAGGTAATGCGCTTCGTGCAGGTTGGCTGCCGTCGTGTCGATGACATAGCGTGCGCCATCGCCCCACTCGCGGGTAAGGGTGTCGACAATCCATGCCACAGGCTTGGCATCGCTCTCGTGCGGGCCGAAATTCCATCCTTCGGCGTAGACGGGGCCGTCGGTGTAAAGCTTTTCCGCCAGCGCGAGATAGCCCGACAGAGGTTCCAATACGTGCTGCCATGGGCGGATGGCTTGCGGGCTGCGGATGGTCACCGCTTCGCCGGCTTCAATGGCTCGCATGATGTCGGGAATCAGCCGGTCGCCGGCCCAGTCGCCACCGCCGATGACGTTGCCGGCACGAGCGCTGGCCAAAGCCACTCTGTGACGGGGGTAATCTGTCGGGTTGAAAAACGAGTTGCGGTAGGCGCTGGTGACGAGTTCAGAACAACCTTTGCTGTTGCTGTACGGATCATAGCCGCCCATCGCTTCGTCTTCGCGATAGCCCCACACCCATTCGCGGTTTTCGTAGCACTTGTCGCTGGTGACGTTGACTACGGCGCGAGCCGAGGGCGTGGCACGAACGGCCTCCAGCAGGTGAACCACGCCCATCACGTTGGTGGAGTAAGTTTCCACCGGGTTGGCGTAGGAGTAGCGCACCAGTGGCTGGGCGGCCATGTGGATGACGATGTCCGGCCGGCTATTCTGCATGGCTTGAGTGAGCGCAGCGAGATCGCGCACGTCGCCAATGATGGAGTGCATGCCGTCGGCCACACGGGCTTCTTCAAACAGGTTGGGCGTAGTGTTTGGGGCCAATGCGTAGCCGGTGACCTCTGCGCCCATGTGCTGGAGCCATAGCGAGAGCCAACTGCCTTTGAAGCCGGTATGCCCGGTGAGGAAAACCCGCTTTCCTTGCCAGAATGCCGGGTTCATTCCCATACCTTCCACGGGGCCTTGCCACTGTGCCAGAGTTCTTCCAGATAAATCTTGTCTCGCAGCGTGTCCATCGGCTGCCAGAAGCCTTCATGCGGGAAGGCGGCTAATTGATTGTGCTGAGCCAGTCTCTCTAACGGTTCGCGTTCCCAGATGGTGGCATCGTTATCGATTAGATCGATCACCTTGGGCGATAGTACAAAGAATCCCCCGTTGATCATGCCACCGTCGCCCTTGGGTTTTTCTTTGAATGTGGTGACCTTGCCATCCTGCATGTCCAGTGCACCGAATCTGCCAGGAGGGTAAGTGGCTGTCAGAGTAGCATTTACACCTTGGGTTTTATGGAATTCGATTAGCTTGGTGATGTCGACATCGCTGACTCCATCGCCATAGGTGAAGCAGAAGGCTTCGTCATTTTCCACGTAACTGCGCACTCGCTTGAGGCGGCCGCCAGTCATGGTGTCTTCGCCGGTATCCACCAAGGTGACACGCCATGGTTCGGCATAGCGCTGGTGAACTTCCATCTTGTTATGCGACATGTCGAAGGTGACGTCGGACATATGCAGGAAGTAGTTGGCGAAATACTCCTTGATCACATAGCCCTTATAGCCACAACAGATCACAAACTCATTAATCCCATAATGGGAGTAGATCTTCATGATGTGCCAAAGAATCGGTTTGCCACCGATTTCCACCATTGGCTTGGGGCGATGAGTAGTTTCTTCGCTGATGCGGGTACCGAGGCCACCGGCCAGAATGACTGCTTTCATTTTGCTCTCGTTATTCAATCAAAAAAGGGGGCTGTCGGAAAAAGATTGGCCTGCAAGTCCTTGGCAGATAGCGAAGGTTGCCCCGCAATAGGCCATTCAATGTTCAACTCTGGGGCATTCCAAATAATGCTGCACTCACTGTGGGGTGCATAATAGTCGGTCGTCTTGTATAAGAATTCGGCGTGTTCACTCAGTGTCAAAAAACCATGTGCGAAGCCCTCTGGAATCCACAACTGGCGTTTGTTTTCGGCCGACAGGTTCATTCCGACCCACTGGCCAAACGTCGGTGACGATTGGCGGATGTCGACCGCTACATCAAACACTTCACCTAGCACACAGCGTACCAGTTTGCCTTGGGCATGCGGGGGCAACTGGTAGTGCAGGCCACGCAGCACCCCCTTGACCGAGCGCGAATGGTTGTCTTGTACGAAGTGGACTTGGCGGCCGATGGCCTCCGCGAATTTTTTCCGGTTGAAGCTCTCGAAGAAGAAGCCGCGCTCGTCGCCGAACACGGTCGGTTCGATGATCTTGACGTCGGGGATGGCGGTATCGATCACCTTCATCAGAACACCTTTTCCTTGAGCACATTCAGCAGGTATTGGCCGTAACCATTCTTTTTCAGCGGGGCGGCCAGCCTTTCCAGTTGTGTGGCATCGATATGGCCGAGGCGATAGGCGATTTCTTCCGGGCAGGCTACCTTCAGCCCCTGGCGTGCTTCGATGGTGGCGATGAACTGGCTGGCTTCCAGCATCGATTCGTGGGTGCCGGTGTCGAGCCAGGCGTAGCCGCGCCCCATCGTCTGCACATCCAGCAGGCCATCCTTCAGATAGGCCGCGTTGACGTCGGTGATCTCCAGTTCGCCGCGTGCCGAGGGCTGAATTGACTTGGCAATGTCGACCACCTGCTGGTCGTAGAAGTACAGACCGGTAACCGCGTAGTTCGACTTCGGCTGCGCCGGTTTCTCTTCAATGCTGATGGCACGACCCGATGCGTCGAATTCGACCACGCCATAACGTTCGGGGTCATGGACGTGGTAGGCGAACACGGTGGCGCCGCTGTCCTTGCCAGCGGCCTCGGTCAGCAGTTTGGCGAAGTCGTGGCCGTGGAAGATGTTGTCACCGAGCACCAGTGCCGAATGGTCTCCGGCGATGAACGATTCGCCGAGGATGAAAGCCTGAGCCAGGCCGTCCGGGCTCGGCTGCACGGTGTACTGGAGGTTGAGGCCCCACTGGCTGCCGTCGCCGAGCAGTTGCTCGAAGCGCGGCGTGTCCTGTGGGGTGGAGATGATCAGGATGTCGCGGATACCGGCCAGCATCAGGGTGCTGAGCGGATAATAGATCATCGGCTTGTCGTAGATCGGCAAGAGCTGCTTACTGACTGCGAGCGTGGCCGGGTAGAGGCGCGTGCCGGAACCGCCGGCGAGGATGATGCCTTTGCGTTTCATATTGTTGTTCTCGAGACGTTTCAGGGGTTCAGTTGCGCGAAGACCTGGTCGACGCCTTGCCGCCAGTCAGGCAGGTTCAGTCCGAAGGTGCGCTTGAGCTTGTCGCAGTCGAGCCGCGAGTTGGCCGGGCGCGGCGCCGGAAGGGGGTAGCCGATGGTCGGAATCGGCTCGAGCGCGTCAGGCTTGAGCGCGAGCGGGATGCCCGCACGCTCGGCCAACGCAATGACGTAACGCGCGTAGTCGTACCAGTTGGCCTCGCCGCCCGCCGACAGGTGATAGGTGCCGTATTCGAAGCGGTGTGTCGGCCGGCGATAGTGACTCAGCAACTGGGCGGTGACGTCGGCGATCAGCGCCGCCGGGGTGGGTGCGCCGACCTGGTCGGCGACCACCGACAAGGTGGAGCGCTCTTTGGCCAACCGCAGGATAGTCTTGAGGAAGTTGTTTCCGTGCGCGCCGAATACCCAGCTGGTGCGTAGGATCAGGTGGTGGGCGGTCGCGGCGCGGATCGCCTGCTCGCCTTCCCACTTGCTGCGGCCGTAGACCGACTGCGGGTTGGCCGCGTCGTCTTCCCCATATGCACCATTTTGGGTGCCGTCAAACACGTAGTCGGTGGAATAGTGCACCAGCAGCGCTTCGTGCCGCTCGGCCCAGTCGGCCAGCGCCGCCGGCGCCTGCGCGTTGACGGCGAAGGCCTGCTCGAGCTCACTCTCGGCGCAGTCGACGGCGGTATAGGCTGCGGGGTTCACGATGATCGTCGGCTGGTAGCGGTCTAGCTCCGCGTGGATGGCGTCGACCCGCGCGAGGTCCAATTCTTGCCGGGTCAGGGCCACCACGTCGCCCAAGGGCGCCAACGCGCGCTTCAACTCGAAGCCGACCTGGCCGTTGGCGCCGGTGATCAGGATGCGGGTCATGCCTTGGCCCCATACTGCTGCGACAGCCAATCGCGATAGGCACCACTGGTGACGTTCCCCACCCAAGCCTGGCTGTCCAGATACCACTGCACCGTCTTTCGGATGCCGGTCTCGAAGGTCTCGGCCGGTTTCCAACCGAGCTCACACTCCAGCTTGCGAGCGTCGATCGCGTAGCGGCGGTCGTGGCCGGGGCGGTCTTGCACGAAGTTGATCTGGCTGGCGTAGCGCTCGCCGTCGGCGCGCGGCTTGAGTTCGTCGAGGATGGCGCAGATGGTGTGCACCACGTCGAGGTTGGTTTTTTCATTCCAGCCGCCGACGTTGTAGGTTTCGCCCAGCCGGCCGGCTTCCAGCACGCGGCGGATCGCCGCGCAGTGGTCCTTCACGTACAGCCAGTCGCGCACCTGCTGTCCGTCGCCGTAGATCGGCAGCGGCTTGCCGGCCAAGGCGTTCAGGATCACCAGCGGGATCAGCTTTTCGGGAAAGTGATATGGCCCATAGTTGTTGCTGCAGTTGGTGGTCAGCACCGGCAGACCATAGGTATGGTGCCAGGCTCGCACCAGATGGTCGGATGCCGCCTTGGACGCCGAGTACGGGCTGTTTGGCTCGTAAGCGTTGGTTTCGGCGAACGGGGGGTCTTCGGGCGACAGCGTGCCGTACACCTCGTCGGTCGAGACGTGAAGGAAGCGGAACGCGCTTTTTTGGGGCTCGGCCAACGTTTGCCAGTAGCCGCGCACCGCCTCGAGCAGGTTGAAGGTGCCGACCATATTGGTCTGGATGAAGTCGGCCGGGCCGTGGATCGAGCGGTCGACGTGCGATTCGGCGGCGAAATTGATCACCGCGCGCGGCCGGTGCTCGGCCAACAGGCGCGACACCCGCTCGCGATCACCGATATCGCCACGCACGAAGACATGGCGCGGGTCGTTCGCCAGCGATTTGAGTGTGTCAAGGTTGCCCGCGTAGGTTAGCTTGTCGAGGTTGACGACCGGCTCGTCGCTGCCGGCCAGCCAGTCGAGCACAAAATTGCCGCCGATGAAGCCGGCACCACCGGTAACTAACAACATATTTTTTTCTTATCCTTGAGATAGATCAGGCCTTGACGATATTCTGCGCCGGCTCAAGATACTTGCCGCGGCTGTCGACGATGAGCTGGGCATTCTCCCTGATCAGCTCGTAGTCGAACTTGTCGTGGTCAGTCGCCAGCAGCACGCAATCGTAGTCGGCCAACGTTGCAGCACTCAGCGGCACGCTAGACAAATCGAACTGGTGCTCGCGCATCTTCGGAAACACCGGCACGTGCGGGTCGCTGTAAGCGATTTCCGCACCGAGGTCGCGCAGCTTCTCCATCAGCATCACCGACGGGCTCTCGCGCATGTCGTCGACGTTCTTCTTGTAGGCGATACCCAGCACCAGGATCTTGCTGCCGTTGATCGCCTTCTTGCGCTCATTAAGCGCGGCAGCGACCTTGCTCACCACGTAGTCCGGCATCGACGCATTCACCTCACCGGCGAGCTCGATGAATCGGGTATTGACGCCGTACTCGCGCGCCTTCCACGTCAAATAGAACGGGTCGATCGGGATGCAGTGGCCGCCGAGGCCCGGTCCCGGGTAATAGGGCACGAAGCCGAACGGCTTGGTCGCGGCGGCGCGGATCACCTCGTGGATGTCGATGCCCATTTTGTCGGCGACGATCTTCATCTCATTGACTAGGCCGATGTTCACCGCGCGGTGGATGTTCTCGAGCAGCTTGGTCATCTCGGCGGCGCGGGTCGACGACACCGGCACCACCTGGTCGATCACCGCGCTGTAAAGCGCCACGCCGATTTCCTGGCAGGCCGGGCTGTAGCCGCCACAGACCTTCGGGATGGTGCGTGTGGTGAAGTCAGGGTTGCCCGGGTCTTCGCGCTCCGGTGAGAACACCAGGAAGGCGTTCTCGCCGACCTTGAAGCCGCGCGACTCGATGCGCGGCAGCAGTTCCTCGTCGGTGGTGCCAGGGTAGGTGGTCGACTCGAGCGACACCAGATGACCCTCGCGCAGGTAAGGCACCAAGGAATCCATCGTGTCGAGCACGAACGACAGGTCCGGCTCGCGGTACTTGTTGAGCGGCGTCGGCACGCACAGGATCAGCGCGTCGGCTTCCGGCGCACGGGAAAAATCGGTGGTCGCCTCGAAACCGCAGCTGCGCGCCTCGGCGATGCTGTCGGCGCTGATGTGCTCGATATACGAGCGGCCCGCGTTCAGCGCGTCGACCTTGCTAGCGTCGATATCGAAGCCGAGCACCTTGTAGCCGACTTCGGCGAAGCGCAGCATCAGCGGCAGGCCGACGTAGCCGAGGCCGACGATGCCGATCACGGCGGTTTTGTCGTGGATTTTCTTGATGAGTGCGTTTTTCATTCCATACGCCATTAATTATTTATATTCAATGAATTAGCCAAGCTGAGACTGCTGCCAATTCCACGCACTCGCACACATCTCGTCAAGCCCTTTGTCTGCTTTCCAGCCGATCAAGCGCTCGGCCAACGTCGGGTCGGCGAGGCATTCGGCGATGTCGCCGGGGCGACGAGCGGCGACCTCGTAAGGGATCGGACGGCCGCTCGCGCCTGCAAAGGCCCGGACCATCTCCAGCACCGAGTAGCCTTGGCCGGTGCCGAGGTTCACAGTCAACAGATTCGACGATGGCCTCAGCGCTTCCAGCGCCTTCAAATGGCCTCGAGCGAGGTCGACCACGTGGATGTAGTCGCGCACGCCGGTGCCGTCCGGGGTCGGGTAATCGTCGCCGAACACGCGCAAGGACGGTAGTTTACCGGCAGCCACCTGGCTGATGTAGGGCATCAGGTTGTTCGGGATGCCGTTCGGGTCCTCACCGATCAGCCCGCTGTCGTGCGCGCCGACCGGATTGAAGTAGCGCAGGATCGCGATACGCCAGTCGGGATCGGAACGATAGAGGTCGCGCAGCATGTCCTCGACCATCAACTTGCTGCGGCCGTAGGGGTTGGTCGCCTTGAGCGGAAAGTCTTCCTTGATCGGTACCGCGTGCGGATCGCCGTAGACCGTCGCCGACGAACTGAATACCAGGGTCTTCACCCCATGCCTTTGCATCGCCTCGAACAGGCGCAGACTGCCGCTGACATTGTTGTCGTAGTAGCGCATCGGCTGTTCGACCGATTCGCCGACCGCCTTGAGCCCGGCAAAGTGGATCACCGCGTCGATCGAGAAGTCGGTGAACAGCCGGTCGAGCCGTTCCGCGTCGCGGATGTCGCCCTCGACGAAGGCCATCGCCTTGCCCGCTATCTCCTCGACGCGGCGCAACGCATCGCGCTTGCTGTTGGAGAGGTTATCGAGCACCACCAACTCGTAACCCGCGTCGAGCAGTTCGACGCAGGTGTGCGAGCCGATGTAGCCGGCTCCGCCTGTCACCAGGATCATGGGTTCTGTACCGTTGCGAGTTGCATAACGGTCATGATTTTCGCATGGCTTCCATCAGGCGGCGAGACCATTGAGCCGGCAATCCACTGTACTTAACAAAACACCCGGTACAATCATGACGCTGGCAAAAACATGTCGAACGATCAAAACATTTCGGGAAGCCCGGCAATGTGGCCAAGCGGGAAGGCGCACCCATGTCGCAATTCCGAAAATTAATTGCGCCTATAAACAATTTCTGCTTTAAATATCGATTCAACTCCCGTCCTCCCAGCCCGACGGGCGTGTCCATATATCACATAAATCAACAACTTAGGGAAAACAAACCATGCTCATTGCCATTCCGGCAGAGTGCGTGGCGAACGAGACGCGGGTCGCGGCAACGCCTGAAACCGTGAAGAAGCTCGTCGCCATGGGACACTCGGTCATCGTGCAGAAGGGTGCGGGGCTTGCCTCGGCGGTGCCGGACTCGGCCTTTGCCGAAGCGGGGGCCAGCGTCGCCGAGACGCGCGCCGCCACCTACGCCAACGCCGACATCGTGCTCAAGGTCCGTCCTCCTTTGGACGAAGAGATCGCCGAGATCAAGGACGGCACGGCGCTGATCGCTCAACTCGCGCCGTACCAGAACGCCTCGTTCCCGGCGCTGGCCGCCAAGAAGGTTTCGGCGTTCGCGATGGAACTGTTGCCGCGCACCACGCGCGCGCAGTCTATGGACGTGCTGTCGAGCCAGAACAACATCGCCGGCTACAAGTCGGTGCTCTTGGCCAACCAGTACTACCCGCGCTTCATGCCGATGCTGATGACCGCCGCCGGCACCGTGAAGCCGGCGCGCGTGCTGATCCTCGGCGTCGGCGTCGCCGGCCTGCAGGCGATCGCGACCGCCAAGCGCCTCGGCGCCGTGGTCGAGGCGTTCGACGTCCGTCCGTCGACCAAGGAGCAGGTCGAATCACTCGGCGCCAAGTTCGTCGAAGTGCCGATGACCGACGAGGAAAAAGCGGCCAGCGACGGCGTGTACGCGAAGGAAATGTCCGACGACTACAAGCGTCGCCAGGGCGAACTGGTCGCCAAGCACGCGAAGGCCGCCGATATCGTGATCACCACCGCGCTGATCCCGGGCAAGAAGGCGCCCATCCTCCTGAGCGCCGACGTCGTCGCCGGCATGAAGCCGGGCACGGTGATCGTCGACATGGCCGCCGAGGCCGGCGGCAACTGTGAAGCGACGCGTCCGGGCGAGGTCCACGTCACCGACGGCCGCGTGACCGTCGTCGGCACGTACAACCTGCCGGGCCTGATGGCGGGCGACGCTTCGGCGCTGTATGCGAAGAACCTCTTGACCTTCCTGTCGCTGATGCTCTCCAAGGAAGGCTTCTCGATCAACCTGGAAGACGATCTGCTCGAAGCCACGCTGGTGACCCACGCCGGCGAAGTGCGCTTCGGCCAACCTTCCAAAGAGCCGGCCCCGCAAAGCGCGGCGTCGACCCAGGCCTGAATCGAGGAGACCTCCCATGACTGATCCGTTTATCGTCAGCTTCACCATTTTCGTCCTGGCGGTGTTCGTCGGCTACCACGTGGTATGGAACGTGACCCCGGCGCTGCACACCCCGCTGATGGCGGTGACCAACGCCATCTCGGGCATCATCGTGGTCGGCGCGATGCTGCAGGTGGTCGACATCCAGGGGCAGACGCTGTCGGTGACCTCCGTGCTCGGCACCATCGGCATTTTCCTTGCCAGCATCAACATCTTCGGCGGCTTCCTGGTGACCCAGCGCATGCTCGAGATGTTCAAGAAGAAGAAATAAGGAGCCGCGATGCAGAACGTTTCCGCAATCCTCTACCTTGTCGCGGCGGTGCTGTTCGTGCTGTCGCTCAAGGGCCTGTCGTCGCCGGTATCGGCGCGCAAGGGCAACACCTACGGCATGATCGGCATGCTGATCGCCATCGTCACCACCTTCGCGGTGATGGACAAGCCGGTGTACGCGATGATCGTCGGCGCGATCGCCGCCGGCGGCGCGATCGGCACCTGGCGCGCCAAGACGGTCGAGATGACCGGCATGCCGGAACTGGTCGCCGCGATGCACTCGCTGGTCGGTCTGTCCGCGGTGCTGATCGCCGTCGCCGCGGTGTTCCACACCGGCGTCGAGCATACCCCGGTGCAGAAGGTCGAGCTGTTCATCGGCGCCTTCATCGGCGCGATCACCTTCACCGCGTCGGTCGTCGCCTTCGGCAAGCTGTCGGGCAAGTTCGGCGCCAAGGCCGTCAGCTTCGGCGGCCAGCACCTGTTGAACCTGCTGCTGGCGATCGCCATGGTCGGCTTCGGCGTCGTCTACTTCGCCACCGACAGCCACGCCGCCTTCCTGGCGATGTGCGCGGTCGCGCTGGTGCTCGGCGTCACGCTGATCATCCCGATCGGCGGCGCCGACATGCCGGTGGTGGTGTCGATGCTGAACTCGTACTCGGGCTGGGCGGCCGCCGGCATCGGCTTCACGCTGAACAACCCGGTGCTGATCATCGCCGGCGCCTGCGTCGGCGCGTCGGGCGCGATCCTGTCGTACATCATGTGCAAGGCGATGAACCGCTCTATCGTCAGCGTGCTGCTCGGCGGCTTCGGCGCCGAGGCGGCCACCGGCGGCGCCGCGGCGTCGGGCCCGAAGAGCTACAAGTCGGGCTCGGCCGAAGACGCGGCCTTCCTGATGGGCAACGCCGACTCGGTGATCATCGTGCCGGGCTACGGTCTGGCGGTGTCGCGCGCGCAGCACGCGCTGCAGGAATTCGCCGAGATCCTGACCGAGAAGGGCGTCAACGTGCGCTACGCGATCCACCCGGTCGCCGGCCGCATGCCGGGCCACATGAACGTGCTGCTGGCCGAGGCCGAGGTGCCGTACGACCAGGTGCTCGAGATGGAAGAGATCAACTCCGACTTCTCGAACACCGACGTCGTGCTGGTGATCGGCGCCAACGACGTGGTCAACCCGGCCGCGCAGAAGGACAAGCAGAGCCCGATCTACGGCATGCCTATCCTCGAGGCGTACAAGGCGCGCACCACCATCGTCGTCAAGCGTTCGATGAACGCCGGCTACGCCGGTCTCGACAACGAGCTGTTCTACATGGACAAGACCATGATGGTGTTCGGCGACGCGAAGAAGGTCGTCGAAGGCCTGGTGAAGGCGGTCGAGCACTGAGCTCGGCCAAGCTTCCCGGTCTCCCAAGCACGCCGCCCTCCGGGGCGGCGTTTTTCATTCCGGACGCCGGCCAACCCCCGCCGAGCCTTCAAGACAAGAATGCCGTCCGCATTAGGAAAGTCCCCGACTTCGAACCGCCGGCAAAAATAGTAAACTGGGTCACTTTCCCTCGTGAAAGTCCCTCCCGTGACCGAGACCCTCGCCCTGCTCGGCGTCATCGCCTTCGTCTCCGGTCTGATCGACGCCGCCGTCGGCGGCGGCGGCCTGATCCAGATCCCCGGCCTGTTCAACGTGCTGCCGCAGACGACCGTGCCGGCTACCGTGTTCGGCACCAACAAGTTCTCGTCGATCTGCGGCACCGCGATCGCCAGCCGCCAGTTCGTGCGCCGCGTGCGCCTGCCGTGGGCGCTGGTGCTGCCGGCGGCCGCCTGTGCGTTCGCCTTCGCCTTCGTCGGCGCGACCGCGGTCAGCCTGATCCCGAAAGAGGCCCTCAAACCGGCCATCCTCGCGCTCCTGATCGCGATGGCCGGCTACACCTTCATGAAGAAGGACTTCGGCCATCTGCACAAGCCGAAAGCCGTCACCCGCCGCGAGCGCTGGATGGCGGCCGGCCTCGGCGCGGCGATCGGCTTCTACGACGGCCTGTTCGGCCCGGGCACCGGCAGCTTCCTCGCCTTCCTGTTCATCCGCTGCTTCGCCTTCGACTTCCTGCACGCGGCAGCCTCGGCCAAGATCGTCAACCTCGCGACCAACCTCGCGTCGCTCGCCTTCTTCATCCCTGCCGGCCACATCCTGTGGTGGGCGGCGCTGCCGATGGCCGCGTGCAATATGGCCGGCGGCCTGGTCGGCGCTCGCCTCGCGATCCACGGCGGCGTGAAGCTGATCCGCGTGCTGTTCCTGATCCTGTCGGTCGTGCTGATCGGCAAGTTCGGCGCCGACCTGTTGCTGGCCTGATCCGGACTTGCCGGGAACTCGGGGGGCGTCCATGCTGACGTACTAGGATCAACCCTGCAGAAAGGATGCCAATGAAACACCGTCTGATCGCCCTTGTCGCCGCCTGCGCCGCCGCGCCGGCCTTCGCCTTCCCGAACCTGATCGGCACCGAGTGGCAGCTGGAAAGCCCGCGCGCCGAGAACCCGCCGACGCTGCGTTTCGACGCCGGCAAGGCGACCGGCTTCGGCGGCTGCAACCGCTATATGTGGACGCACAAGGACGGCAAGTCGCTGGTCGCCGCGACGCGCATGCTATGCGCGCCGGCCGCGATGCGGGTCGAGACCGATTTCTTCAAGCTGCTCGAAGCCCGGCCGCGGCTGGTCCCCGACGGCCGCGCGACGAAGCTCGCGCTCGTCGCCGGCAGCACCCGCTACGAGTTCAAACGCGTGAAGGCCGTGCAGCCGACAGGCCAGGTCGAGGAGACCAGCAAATACATTACCGTCGCGCCGTTCACCGCGCCGTGCTCGGGCGTCGCCAAGATGCAGTGCCTGCAGGTGCGCGAGTCGGACAGCGGCGACTGGCAGCATTTCTACGGCGGCATCGAGGGCTTCACGCCGCAGCCGGGCGTCCAGTACACGCTGAAGGTGCGCGTGATCCCTATAGCCAACCCGCCGGCCGACGCGCCGAACCGTCGCGTGGTGCTCGAACGCATCGTGATGCAGGAAAAGACCGAGAAGCTGAACTGATCCGGTTTCAGCCGACAAAAAACCCGCCGAACGGCGGGTTTTTTTCTTGATCAAAGCTCGGCCGGCCGAGGCCTGCTCAGTAGCCGCGCGGCAGGATCTGACGCAACACCGTGCCCCATTTCCACGCGATGTCGACCGGCAACGGTTCCGCCGGCGCATCGAGCCGGCGGTCGCACGCGATGGTCCAGGTGAAGTTCAGGAAGCTGCGGCTGTGGCCGGCGCCGTGGCCGTGGTACTTGAGTTCGAGCGTCTTGCGCGCGTCGACCGGGGTATTGCCGCTCAGGTCGCGCGTCAGGCTGTGGTAGCTCTTCGAACGGTCGATCTCGACGCGGTCCTGGCACCAGATGGTCTTGGGCAGATAGCGCTGCCAGGTGCCGGTCGCCTTGTGGTATTTGACGAAGCGCACGTCCTCGGCGCCGTAACGGCCGGTGAACTCCTCGTCGTAGCCATGGCGCTCGAAGAAGCGGCCGCGCGACAGGAAGAAGATGTTCGGGTGCGCCTTCTCCCAGTTACCCTGGCCGTCCTTGCGCCACACCTTGTAAAGCCGCTTGCCGCAGGGTGGCCGCTCGCACAGCGCCTTGAGGCTCTCCTCGGGGAAACGGTGGTCGAGGTCGGTGACGAGAACGTTGTCCGACTTCGCGTAGACGACGCCGACGTTGCGCGCGCCACCCTGGTTCCAGCGGATGTCCTCGTCGATCTTGATCCACGTGAGGTTCAGCGGGACGTCGGGAATCTCGTACTCGATAGGCGAGCCGTCGTCTACGATCACGAACTGCACGCGCTGGCGGACTTCCTCGCTGTAGCCGGCGTAGAGCTCGAGTAGGTCGGTGACGCTGTCGATCGACTTCTGGTTGCAGTAGAAGTGGGTGATATAGGTCAGCCGGATATGCTCGTGACTGGCGCGGCCCGGGATGTGGCCGCTCAGCATCCGGTAGCAGTCGGCGAGCGATTCTTCCAAGGGTTGGCCAAGGTAGTCGAGCCGGTAGATGTTGGGCAGCCAGACCGCGCGGTCGCCGTCGGCGAAGTGTTTACGCAGCGGCTCGTCGGCGACGAGGTTGACGTCGGTCTTGTTGCGGAACTGCCAGTTCTTTAACCAGCCGCTGCCGACCGCGGTCGGTGCGTACCAGCTGCGCACGATGCTGAACGGCTTGCGGTTGACGAGCCGCCACAGCGCGGCGAGAAAGTGCAGCCTGTCGTCGTGCACGTGAACGACGCTGAACGGCGCGTCGCTCCAGCTCGCCGCCAACAGATCGAACACCCGGCCGCGCACCGGCTCGCAACGCAGCACCCGCTGTTCGATGCCCCGTTCGCGGCAGACGGCGTCGCCGAGGGCGTGGCGGCCTGCCGGTTCGGCAGACAGAAGGTGTACGACGCGGGGTACTGAGGCGGTCATAGGAATATCCGGTAGTTAAAGAAGCTCAAACCCGCCCATTCTAGAGACTGCCGGCGGTGTGGTCGACACGCCGTTTAGCCATGAAAAGGCCCGGCCGACCCACACGGGGCCGGCCGGGCCTCTTGAGTCAAACGAATCACACCAGCGACGGCAGCACCTCGTCCGGCAAGAGGTCGTTGAACGCCGCCTGCTGCACGAGACCCAGCGCTGCCTCGATGTCCGGCGCGAAGTAGCGGTCCTTGTCGTAGAACGGCACCTTCTCGCGCAGCCGCGCCTTCGCTTCTTCCAGCTTGTCCGACGCCTTCAGCGGCGCGCGGAAGTCGACGCCCTGGCACGCGGCCAACAGTTCCACCGCGAGGATGCCGCCGGTGTTGCCGGCCATGTCGCGCAGACGCCTTGCGGCGAAGGTCGCCATCGACACGTGGTCCTCCTGGTTGGCCGAGGTCGGCAGGCTGTCCACCGATGCCGGGTGCGCGAAGGTCTTGTTCTCGGACGCCAAGGCCGCCGCGGTCACCTGCGCGATCATGAAGCCCGAGTTCACGCCGCCGTTGTTGACGAGGAACGGCGGCAGCTTGCTCATCTCGCTGTCGATCAACAGCGCGAGGCGGCGTTCGGCCAGCGCGCCGATCTCGGCGATCGCCAGCGCCAGCCCGTCGGCGGCGAAGGCGACCGGCTCGGCGTGGAAGTTGCCGCCGGAGAGGATGTCGTCGTCTTCCGAGAACACCAGCGGGTTGTCCGACACCGCGTTGGCTTCGACCTCGAGCACCTCGGCCGCCTGGCGGATCTGCGTCAGGCACGCGCCCATCACCTGCGGCTGGCAGCGCAGCGAATACGGGTCCTGCACCTTGCCGCAGGCCTGGTGCGAGCCGGCGATCTCGCTCGTGGTATCGAGCAGGTGGCGGTAGACGCGCGCCGCGTCGATCTGGCCCTTATGGCCGCGCACCGCGTGGATGCGCGCATCGAACGGGCGGCGGCTGCCGAGCGCCGCCTCTACCGACAGCGAGCCGGCGACGCTCGCCGCGGCGTACAGGTCTTCGGCGGCGAACAGGCCTTCGAGCGCCAAGGCGGTGCTGGCCTGCGTGCCGTTCAACAGCGCCAGGCCCTCCTTCGGCGCCAGCGTGATCGGCTCGAGACCGGCGGCGGCCATCGCCTCACGGCCGTGCACGCGCTTGCCGTCGACGAAGGCCTCGCCCTCGCCGATCAGCACCGCGCTCATGTGCGCGAGCGGCGCGAGGTCGCCCGACGCGCCGACCGAGCCCTTCTCGGGCACCACCGGCAGGATGTCGCGGTTGAACAGCGTGATCAGCGCGTCGATCAGGCTGCGGCGCACGCCGGAGTGGCCGCGCGCGAGCGAGTTGATCTTCAGCGCCAGCATCAGCCGCACGGTGGCCGGCGCCATCGGCTGGCCGATGCCGGCGGCGTGCGACAGCACGATGCTCTTTTGCAAGAGCTCCAGCTCGGCCGGTGCGATGCGCGTGTTGGCCAACAGGCCGAAGCCGGTGTTGATGCCGTAGACGACGCGGTCTTCTTCGATCACGCGCGCGACGGTCGCGGCGGCGGCGTCGATGCCGGCGTGGCAGTCGGGGTTCAGCGCGATCGTCAGCGCGGGTTCGCGGCTGATCAGGCGCAGGTCGGCGAGGCTCAGCTGGCCGGGGGTGAGGATGAGCACGGTGTTCATGCGGTGGTCTCTTTTCTTTGCGGGCCTCGCCTCGTGGGCGCGGCCGGTGTTGTTTCGGACGGTGGGCGGATGTCGCGCCACACCGTCATTGTAGGGCCGGGCTCGGCCAACGTTGGCCGAGCCGTACGCTTACTTCAGCATCGGCAGGTCGAGGCCCTGTTCCTTCGCGCAGGTCTTGGCGATCTCGTAGCCGGCGTCGGCGTGGCGCATCACGCCGGTGCCCGGGTCGTTGCGCAGCACGCGGCCGACGCGCTTCGCCGCATCAATGCTGCCGTCGCAGACGATGACCACGCCCGAGTGCTGGGAAAAGCCCATGCCGACGCCGCCGCCGTGGTGCAGGCTGACCCAGGTCGCGCCGCCGGCGGTGTTGAGCAAGGCGTTCAGCAGCGGCCAGTCGGACACCGCGTCCGAGCCGTCGAGCATCGCCTCGGTCTCGCGGTTGGGGCTGGCGACCGAGCCGGAGTCGAGGTGGTCGCGGCCGATGACGATCGGCGCCTTCAGCTCGCCGTTCTTCACCATCTCGTTGAAGGCGGCGCCGAGGCGCGCGCGGTCCTTCAGGCCGACCCAGCAGATGCGCGCCGGCAGGCCCTGGAAGGCGATGCGCTCGCGCGCCATGTCGAGCCAGTTGTGCAGGTGCGCGTCATGAGGGATCAGCTCCTTGACCTTCTGGTCGGTCTTGTAGATGTCCTCCGGGTCGCCGGACAGCGCCACCCAGCGGAACGGGCCGATGCCCTCGCAGAACAGCGGGCGCACGTAGGCCGGCACGAAGCCCGGGAAGTCGAACGCGTTCTTTACGCCCATTTCCAGCGCCATCTGGCGGATGTTGTTGCCGTAGTCGAGCGTCGCCGCGCCGCGGTCCTGCAGCGCAAGCATCGCCTCGACCTGGCGGGCCATCGACTGCTTGGCCGGCAGCACGATAGCCTGCGGGTCGTCCTGACGGGCGGCGCGCCACTGGTCCATGGTCCAGCCCTGCGGCAGGTAGCCGTTGACCGGGTCGTGCGCGCTGGTCTGGTCGGTGACCACGTCCGGCGTGATGCCGCGCGCGACCAGTTCGGCGAAGACGTCGGCGGCGTTGCCGAGCAGGCCTACCGACACCGCCTTGCCCGACTGTTTGGCGTCCTCGACGATGGCGAGCGCCTCGTCGAGCGTGGTCGCCTTGCGGTCGACGTAGCGGGTCTTGAGCCTGAAGTCGATGCGCGTCTCGTCGCATTCGACGGCGATCATGGAAAAGCCGGCCATGGTCGCGGCCAAGGGCTGCGCGCCGCCCATGCCGCCGAGGCCGCCGGTAAGGATCCAGCGGCCGCGCGGCTGGCCGCCGAAATGCTGGCTGGCGACGGCGAAGAAGGTCTCGTAGGTGCCCTGCACGATGCCCTGGCTACCGATGTAGATCCACGAACCGGCCGTCATCTGGCCGTACATCATCAGGCCCTTCTTATCGAGCTCGTTGAAGTGCTCCCAGTTGGCCCAGTGCGGCACCAGGTTCGAGTTGGCGATCAGCACGCGCGGCGCGTCGGCGTGGGTCTTGAACACGCCGACCGGCTTGCCGGACTGCACCAAGAGCGTCTCGTCGTCCTCGAGGCGCTTGAGCACCTCGAGGATCTTGTCGAAGCATTCCCAGTTGCGCGCGGCGCGGCCGATGCCGCCGTAGACGACGAGCGACTGCGGGTGCTCGGCGACCTCGGGGTCGAGGTTGTTCTGCAGCATGCGGTAGGCGGCTTCGGTCAGCCAGCTCTTGCAGGCGAGGTCGGTGCCGCGCGGCGCGCGGATCACGCGGGTCGGGTCGAAACGCGGGTCGGACATGGGGGGTCTCCTTCTGCAAACTTATCGTTGCCAGTTTTTAGCGATGCTCCAGGCCAGACGCGCGGCGCCCTTGGCGCCGTGGCTGTCCTGGTCGAAACGGGGGTTGAACTCGACGAGGTCGGCGGCGGCGAGCCTGCCACTTGCCGCCAAGCGCGCCGCGATGGCCTCGACCACCGACAGCGGCACGCCGAACGCCGCCGGCGCGCTGACCGCCGGCATCTGCGCCGCCGGCAGCACGTCGAGGTCGATGGTCAGATAGACGAGGTCGACCGACGCGACGAAGGACTCGAGCTCGGCCAACCTTTCAGGCAGTTGCGCCTCGGTCATCGCGGTGTCGGCCCGCCACTGAACCTTCAGTGCCTCGGCGCGCGCGAACAGCGCCTGGGTGTTCGACGGCGCGGCGACGCCCCAGCACAGGTAGCGGAAGGCACGGCCACGGGCTTGGCACAGGTCGGCGATCTGCTTGAACGGCGTGCCGGAGCTCGCCTCGGCGGCGTCGCGCAGGTCGAAGTGCGCGTCCAGATTCACGATGCCGATCGTCTTGTCGGGATACGCCTCGGCCAAGCCTTGGAAAGTGCCGAACGCCGTCTCGTGGCCGCCGCCGAGCACCAAGGGGACGTGGCCGGCGGCGATCAAGTCGGCGACACCTTGGCCGAGCTTCTTCTGCGCGGCGTCGAGCTCGCCGTCATCACAGGCGACGTCGCCGGCGTCGTAGACCGGCGTGCTCTGGTGCCAGGCGAGGTTGGCGAGCGCCTTTCGCAACACCGCCGGTGCCTCCACCGCGCCGACGCGGCCCTGGTTGCGGCGCACGCCCTCGTCGCAGGCGAAGCCGACCAGCGCGATGCCGGGCTTAAGGTCGGCCGAGGCCGGCTGTACTCGCTGGTGCCAGCGGGTCGCGTGTTCGCCCTCGGCGGCGTCGGTGCGTCCGGTCCAGACGCTCATGTCGATTTCGTTCATCTCAATGCTCGATGTGTTGCGCCACGCCGCGGAATACGCGCAGCGCCAGCGGGTTGGTGCCGAGCGCGTAGGCGAGCTCGGCCGGATGGTCGACGTCCCAGACGAGGAAATCGGCGACATAACCTGCACACAGCCGGCCGTGCGTGTCGCCGCGACCGAGCGCGCGCGCCGCGTGGCGGGTGACGCCGGCGAGCGCCTCCTCGGGGGTCAGGTTGAACAGCACGCACGCCTGGTTCATCGCCAATCTGATGCTGGCGAACGGGCTGGTGCCGGGGTTGAGATCGGTCGCGACCGCCATCGGCACCCCGGCCTGGCGCAACGCGTCTATAGGCGGCTTGCGCGTCTCGCCGAGGAAGTAGAAGGCGCCGGGCAGCAGCACCGCGACGGTGCCGGCCTCGGCCAGCGCCGCGACGCCGGCGTCGTCCAGGTATTCGACATGGTCGGCCGACAGGCCGCCGAACTCGGCGACCAGCGCCGCGCCGTGCTGGTTCGACAGCTGCTCGACATGGCCCTTCACCCTGAGGCCGTGCGCGCGCGCCGCCTCGAACACGCGGCGCGTCTGCTCAATAGAAAAACCGACGCTCTCGCAGAACACGTCTGCCGCCTCGGCCAACCCTTGCCCGGCCGCCGCCGGCAGGATGGTGTCGATCACGTAATCGATGTAGTCGTCGGCGCGGCCGGCGTATTCGGGCGGCACCGCGTGCGCGGCGAGCAAGGTCGGCGCGACCTCTATAGGCAACGCGTGCGCCAGCCGGTGCGCGGCGCGTAGCTGCTTCAGTTCGTCGTCGAGCGACAGGCCGTAGCCCGACTTCACCTCGATACAGGTCACGCCCTCGCGCACCAGCGCCTTCAGCCGCGGCAGCGCCGCGTCGACCAGTTGCTGTTCGGTCAGTGCGCGCGTCGCGCGCACCGTCGACGCGATGCCGCCGCCGGCCGCGGCGATCTGTTGATAAGTCGCGCCCCGCTGGCGCATTTCCCACTCTTCGGCGCGGCTGCCGCCGTATACCAGGTGGGTGTGGCAGTCGACGAAGCCGGGCGTCACCCAGCGGCCGTTAAGGTCGACCACCTTGCCGTCGAACCCGGCGACATCGACACCGGCCTCGGGCAGCACGGCGACGATGCGGCCGTCCTCGACGACCAGCGCGTGGCGCTCGAGCGCGCCGTAGGGCGCGTCGATATCGGGGTCGAGGGTGGCGAGGCGCGCGTTGCGCCACAGGCTGCGGTCGGTGTCGGGGGTCGGGGTCATGGCTGCCTCCTCAATATGTATATACATTCAAGCAGAACACGGACGTGCGTCAAGGCGTGACGGTGTCGCGGCGCAAGGGGATTACCCTTGCAGCAAGGCGATTATCGGCTATCCATATTGTGTATAAGCCTGCCTGAGGCCGGCCCGGCGTGGGGTTCAGTGCCTCATAAATTGTATATACATTTGTTGCGCGCAAGCGACAACCCGGCCGTGGCGGCGACAGCCGAGGCGGCAGTTCGGGCCGGCAAGGCGCGCGAAGGCGAGGTCAGGCCGGTGGACGGCGGGGTCGGGAAGGAAAGGTGGACGCGCCCCGCGCGTCGATGCCGGACGCGCGGGGCCGATGCGGGAGGCGGTAGCCGTAAGAGAAAAGGTTGGCCGAGGCCTCAGCGCACGTGGGTCTGCGAGCGCAGCTTGTAGCGGCTGCCCGGGTGCCACAGCCGCGCGAAGCTGACCAGATGCGGCCCCGACCAGGTGCGCCGGTGCACCAGGATGCAAGGCTCGGCGGCGGCGATGTCGAGCGCGGCCTGCTCGGCCGGTCCGGCCAGCACCGCCTCGACGGTGTGCTCGATGTCGGTCAGCGGGCACGCTTCCATCAGGTACTGGTTGGGGGTGATGCGGGTGAAGTCCTGCGCCAGGTAGTCGGGCGCCCACGCGAGGTTCACGTAGCGGTCCTCGAGCTGGATCGGCACGCCGTTCTCGAAGTGCACGATCAGCGTGTGGCCGACCGCGTCGCCGAGCCGTACGCCGAGCGGCACCGCGACCGCGTCGCTGGCCGGCACGCGACCGATGGCCAGCACCTCGGCGCTGTGCGTGTGGCCGCGCGCGCGGATTTCCTCGGCGATGTTGTTGATGTCGAGCAAGGGCGACACCGCCTTGGCCTCGGCGACGAAGGTGCCGCTGCCGGCGATGCGGTTGACGAGGCCGGCCTCGGCCAGGTCGCGGATCGCCTTGTTCACCGTCATGCGCGACACGCCGAAGGACGCGGCGAGGTCGAGCTCGGACGGGATGCGGCTGCCCGGCGGGAAGCGGCCGTCGCGGATGCCGTCGACGATGGAGTCCTTGATCTGCTGGTAGCGCGGGGTAGCGGTCACGGTCGGCGGGGCGGGAGGGACGATGCCCCGATGGTAGCCGATTCGCGTCGGCGACGGCAGCTTAGAGCCTGATCGCAGAATACGTCGAATGATTATGTAATAAACGCTTTTTTGGCTTAAAAATAATTCATTAGCGAGTCTTCAGACTCGCCGTCAGGCCGCATCGGACGGTCTGACGCTTCGGCTACGTCGTTAGAACAAGGAGCCCTGCATGCCACCCATCGTTTCCCGCCGCCCTTTCTCGCTGAACGCGTTGACCCTGAGCTTCGCCCTGGCGCTGAACCCGACGCTCTCGCTGGCCGAGGCACCGGTCGCCGCCCCGGTCGTCAAATACGACTACGATCAGGATATTTTCCACCCGGTCTATGCCAAGAACGGCATGGTGGCGGCCGAGCAGGAGCTGGCCACCCGCATCGGCGTGGAGATGCTCAAGCGCGGCGGCAACGCCGTGGATGCCGCGGTGGCGGTCGGCTTTGCGCTGGCGGTGGTGCTGCCCAACGCCGGCAACCTCGGCGGCGGCGGCTTCATGATGCTGCACGACGCCAAGACCGGCCAGGACGTCGCGCTGGACTTCCGGGAGATCGCCCCGGCCAAGGCCTCGCGCGACATGTATCTGGACGACAAGGGCAATGTGGCCGAAGGCCGTTCGCTCTATACCCATCTCGCCGTCGGCGTGCCGGGCACGGTGGCCGGCATGGAGCATGCGCTCAAGCGCTGGGGCACGATGAAGCTGGCCGACGTGATCGCGCCGGCGATCAAGCTGGCCGAACAGGGCGTCGTCGTCAGCCCGACTCTGGCGCAGATGATGGACGTGGAGAAGGACAACCTCGGCAGGTGGGACAGCACCCGCGCGGTGTTCTTCAAGGATGGCCGCCCGCTGAAAGCGGGTGAACGGCTGGTGCAGAAGGACCTGGCCAGGTCGCTGCGGCTGATCGCCCGGCACGGCGCCAAGGTGTTCTACCAGGGCGAGATCGGCGACAAGATCGTCGCCGAGATGGCGCGGCACGGCGGCCTGATCGGCAAGGACGACCTGAAGAACTATAAGATCGCCGAGCGCGCGCCGGTGAGCGGCGAGTATCGCGGCTACAAGGTCGTGTCGATGCCGCCGCCGAGCTCGGGCGGCGTCCACATCATCCAGATCCTCAACATGCTGGAGCGCTACCCGCTGTCCCAATACGGTTTGAACAGCGCGCAAACCATCCACTACCTGGCCGAGGCTATGAAGCTGGCCTACGCCGACCGCGCCGAGTATCTGGGCGATCCGGGCTTCGTCAAGGTGCCGGTCAGGGGGCTGACCTCGAAGAAATACGCCGACGAGCTGGCGCAGAAGATCGACCCGGTCAAGGTGCTGCCGGCGGCGGCGATCAAGCCGGGCAAGCCGCAGCCGTACGAAAGCGACCAGACCACGCACTATTCCATCGTCGACGGCAAGGGCAACGCGGTGGCCGTCACCTACACGCTCAACCTCAACTTCGGCAGCGGCATCGTGGCCCGTGGCACCGGCATCCTGCTCAACGACGAGATGGACGACTTCTCCGCCAAGCCGGGCGTGCCCAATGCTTACGGCCTGATCGGCGGCGAGGCCAACGCCATCCAGCCGGGCAAGCGGCCGCTGTCGTCGATGTCGCCGACGCTGGTGCTGAAGAACGGCAAGCCGTGGCTGGTGACGGGCAGCCCGGGCGGCGCGCGCATCATCACCACCACGCTGCAGACCATCGTCAACGCCGTCGACTTCGGCATGAACGCGGCCGAAGCGGCGTCCACGCCGCGCGTGCATCACCAGTGGCTGCCGGACGAGCTGCGCGTGGAAAAGGGCCTGAGCCCGGATACGCTGCAGATCCTGAAGAAGCAGGGCTACCAGGTGGCGGAGAAGCCGACCATGGGCCGTACCCAGACCATCCAGGTGCGTGACGACGGCCTGTACGGCTATTCCGATCCGCGCAACCCGGACGGTGCCACCGCCGGTTTCTGAGCGGCGACTCGGCCTGGACTGCCGGATTCGCCTGCAACAAAAACGTTGGCCGAGCCCCCGCAAGGGAGCTCGGCCAACGTTGTGATCCAGCTTGGGAACCGGCGCTTACTTGCCGTTCGCCGCCTGGATCTGGTCGAACACGCCGCCGTCGATGAAGTGCTTGGTCTGGGCGACGCGCCAGTTGCCGAACACCTGCTTGATGGTGAACAGGTTCACCTTCGGGAACTGCTTCGCGTACTTGGCGGCGACCTTAGGGTCACGCGGACGGTAGTAGTTCTGCGCGGCGATCTCCTGCGCCTTCGGCGTGTACAGGTACTTCAGGTAGGCTTCGGCCACCTTGCGGGTGCCGTGCTTGTCGACGTTCTTGTCGATCACCGCGACCGACGGCTCGGCCAGGATCGAGACCGACGGCGCGACGATATCGAACTGGTCCGGGCCCAGCTCCTTGACCGCCAGCACCGCCTCGTTTTCCCACGACAGGAGCACGTCACCGATGCCGCGCTTGGTGAAGGTCAGCGTCGCGCCGCGCGCGCCGGTATCGAGCACCGGCACGTGCTTGAACAGCTGCGCCACGAAGGCGCGTGCCCTAGCCTCATCGCCGTTGTTCTTCTTCAGCGCGTAGCCCCACGCCGCCAGGTAGTTCCAGCGCGCGCCGCCCGAGGTCTTTGGATTCGGCGTGATCACCTGAACGCCCGGCTTCACCAGGTCGCCCCAGTCGCGGATAGCCTTCGGGTTGCCCTTGCGCACCAGGAACACGATGGTCGACGTGTACGGCGCGCTGTTGTTCGGCAGGCGCGCTTCCCATTTCTTCGGCAACAGGCCGTGGTCGGCCAGCGCGTCGATGTCGTAGCCGAGCGCCAGCGTCGCGACGTCGGCCTCCAGCCCGTCGATGATCGAACGCGCCTGCTTGCCCGAGCCGCCGTGCGACTGCTTGAAGCTCACCTCTTCGCCGGTCTGCTTTTTCCAGTCGGCGGCGAAGGCCTTGTTCACGTCCTGATACAGTTCACGCGTCGGGTCGTATGACACGTTGGTCAGCGTGGCGGCTTCTACGCCGGTGGCGAACAGGGCGGCGATCGCCACCCACGAGAGACGTTTCAGCGGTGCGTTCATGACGGGGCTCCAGAGCGTTCGGGTTTGAATGGGAGCCAGTCTAAACGCACGCCGAATAGCGCTCAAAAGAATAAAAAATAATTCTCTAATAACAAAAGCCACACTCGCCAATAGGCCTTATAGATCTTAAAAAATCTATTTTTATTCTTTTAGAACCTATCAGACATCGCTAAGCTTGCGGGGTCGTCATCGCACCAGGAGCGCGCCATGAGCTTGCGCCGTCCCCCCTTCCCGGTCGTCGTCCAGCCCGGCTGGAAAAACTCCGGTCCGGAGCACTGGCAGAGCCATTGGCAGGCCGCGCTGTCCGCCACGCGCGTCGAGAACCGCGACTGGCACGCGCCGCAGCTCGACGACTGGCTGTGCGGCCTCGACACCGCGCTCGATGCGGCCGGCGAGCCGGCGCTGGTGATCGCGCACAGCCTCGGCTGCATCGCGCTCGCCCACTACGCGCGCCGTCACCCGCACCGCGTCGCCGCCGCCATCATCGTCGCGCCGGCCGACGTCGAACGCGCGGCGGTGCCGCCCGAGATCGCCGGCTTCGGCCCGATCCCGCGCGAAGCGCTGCCCTTCCCATCGCTCTTGATCGCCAGCGACGACGACCCCTACTGCCGCGCCGACTGCGCGCAAAGCTTGGCCGAGCTATGGGGCAGCGAGCTCGTCTGGCTGCAAGGCGCCGGCCATATCAACCCGGACTCCGGCTACGGGCCGTGGCCGGACGGGCTGGCGCGGGTCGACGACTGGCTCGCCGGCCGCCACCGCCGCATCGCCGCCTGAACGCCGGACGCAAAACGGGGCGCCCCCCGTACCGCCCTTAACCATCGCGGCACCGCCGCCGCGACGGCGGACGCTATAATGGCGGCTCGTCACCTCTAGAGCCGCGCCCGCATGACCCGAAACGACCGCCTCTCCCGCCTGCTGCCGCAGCGCTTCGCCAACGGCACGCAGATCCGCCGCTTCGCCAAACCCTGCCCGCGCTGCAGCCAGACGGTCGAGGCGCGCGACATGGAAGGGAAGATGCTGATGCTCGACCAGAAGCTGTTCCTCGCCGCGCACGCCGCCTGCCCGCACTGCGGCCACCGTTTCGGCGTCGCGTGCGCGATCACCGCCGACAAGCGCGTGCACCGCGTGCGGCTGCCGATGTGGCTGTACAAGCTGTGGATGAAGAGCAACGCGCGCCGCGGCGTGACCCTCGTCCCGCCCGAGCCCGAATGGCAGACCGGCGAAGAGCCCGCCGCGCCGGTGGTCGCCTCGATCGCCGACGCCGAGCTGAGCTTCGCCGACGCCATCGTCGGCCGCTTCCAGGGCGAGGCCATCCCCGAGGCGTGCGAATGGCAAGGCCAGCGCTATTCCTTCGAGCGCGTCGCGCAGCCGGGCCTGCCGCTGCAGTGCGCCGACAACGAGATCCTGGTGCGCAGCCACTTCGTCTACGCGCTGTCGGCCGAGCCGGCCTGATATCCACAAGAAGAACGCCGCCGCTTGCAGAAACACGCAAGCGGCGGCGTTTTTTATCGGGCGAGGCGGAAGCCCGCTCAGGCGAAGTCGCCCCACAAGGTCTGCAGCGCCGCCACTGCGGCGAGCGCGGCGGTCTCGGTGCGCAGGATGCGCTCGCCGAGCTTCAGCGGCTGCCAGCCGGCCGCCATCGCGGCGGCTTCCTCCTTCGCCGTCAGCCCGCCTTCCGGCCCGGCCAACAGCCACGCGCGGCTAGGCGCCTCGGCCAAGGTCGACAGCTTCTGCGTGCCCAACGGCGACAGCATCAGACGAGCCGCGTCGGGCGGCGCCTGCTTGAGCCATTCGTCGTAAGTGATCAGCGGCCTCACCTCGGGGATGCGGTTGCGGCCCGACTGCTCGCACGCCGAGACGACGATGTCCTGCCAGCGCGCGACGCGCTTGTCGGCGCGATCGCCCGACAGCCGCACCACCGAACGCTCGGACAGCACCGGCTGGAAGAACGACACGCCGAGCTCGACGCCCTTCTGCAGCGTGAAATCCATCTTCTCGCCGCTCGACACCGCCTGCACCAGACCGATCGTCAGCCTGGATTCGCGCTCGAGCGCCCGATGTTGGCCGAGCGTCACCGTCGCGCGGCGTTTTTCCAGCGACGACAGCGTCGCGGCGACCTCGCCGCCGCGGCCGTCGAACAGCGTCAGCGCGTCGCCCTCCTTCAGTCGCAATACCTGCACGTGGCGCAGTACCGGTTCGGGCAATTCGAAAGGCGCGCCGGGCACGAGCGCGGCGTCGACAAAAAAGCGTGGCATCGTCAGTATTGAATCTCGGGGGCAATGACGTTATTTTGCGGTGTTTACCCTTCGTGTAACAACCGCTCTGCACGCTGCGGGCCACCCGCCCGCTCGGCCGCAACGACAGACAAGGAGATTGGGGATGCAGGTGGTCGACCAGGTGATCCGCGTGGTGCGCGAAGTCGCCCAGACCGAAGTGATGCCGCGCTTCTTGCGCGTCGGCAAGAACCGCAAGGACGACGGCAGCCTGTTCACCGAGGCCGACCTCGCCAGCCAGGCGGCGTTGACCCGGCTGCTGCCGACGGTGCTGCCGCACCCGGTGCTCGGCGAGGAGATGACGCCTGAAGAACAGCAGGCGCTGTGGGACGCGAACCGCGACGGCTTGTGGGTGGTCGACCCGATCGACGGCACGACCAACTTCGTCAACGGCCTGCCCTACTTCGCGATCTCGGTCGCGCTGATCGTCGAAGGCCGCGGCGTGGTCGGCGTCGTCTACAACCCGGCCACCGACGAGATGTTCTACGCCGAGCGCGGCCACGGCGCGCACCTGAACGGCATCGCGCTGCCGCTGAAGAAGGCGCCCAACCCGATGGGCGACGCGATCGCCGCGGTCGACCTCAAATACCTGCGCTCGGGCAAGCTCGCGAGCCGGCTGCTGTCGGTCGCGCCGTTCTCGAGCCAGCGCAATATGGGCGCGTCGACGCTGGACTGGTGCTACCTCGCCGCCGGCCGCTACGACCTGTACGTGCACGGCGGGCAGAAGCTGTGGGACTACGCCGCCGGCGCGGTCATCCTCGAGGAAGCCGGCGGCGGCCTCGCCTGCCTGAACGAGGACGACTTCTGGGCGGGGCCGATCTGGCAGCGCTCGGTGCTCGCGGCGCAGGACAAGGACCTGTTCGAGCAGTGGCGGCGCTGGGTGCGCAACAACCAATAGGGGCATGCACTCGTTGCCATTGCGAATGCTCGAAGACCTCAAACAATGTGCGCGTAGCCTGAAGGCGGAAACCTTTGCCTTATATCTTGCTGCGCGTCATCCGGAAACTTCGTGGTACGCGAAACTGCTGGTCGCCGCCATTGTGGCCTATGCGTTCAGCCCCATCGATCTCATCCCGGATTTCGTGCCGGTTCTGGGCTATCTCGACGACCTTGTCCTGATCCCGATCGGCATTGCCGTGGCCATCCGGATGGTTCCACCCCTGGTTTGGGCCGAGTGCCGGGAACAAGCGCGGGAAGCCATGTTCAATGGCAAACCCGTAAGCCGTGCTGCGGCAACAGTCATTATTCTCATCTGGGTCGCGTTGGCGGCACTGTGCGCCGTGTGGGCCTATCAGGCGTTCTTGCCTACGCGCGGCCTCCGATAAGCAGCCCAGCCGATATGTAGATACAGGATGGAAAAGCTCGGCCAACCTTGAAGGTTGGCCGAGCTTTTTTATTCAGCGGGTCAAGCCGCCTTGCCCGTCAGCCTCGCCTGCCCGCGCTTGTAGTCGCGCCAGCCGGCGACGCTGTACAAGGCCAGCGCGCACCAGATCATCGCGAAACCAGCCAGCCGCTCGGCGCCGAGCGGTTCGTGGTACAGCCACACGCCGAGTAGGAACTGCAAGGTCGGCGACAGGTACTGGATCACGCCGAGCGTCGCGAGCTTCAGCCGCCGCGCGGCGCCGGCGAAGAACAAGAGCGGCACGGTGGTGACGAAACCGGCGCCGACCAGCAGCACGGTCACGAGAGGATCGCTGTGCAAGATCCCCGCTTCGCCGCGCTTTGCGAGCCAGCCAAGGCCGATCAGCGCCCATGGCATCAACAGGAAGGTCTCCAGCGCCAGGCCCTCGAGCGACGCGAGCTTGGCCGTCTTTCTCAACAAGCCGTACAGCGCGAAGCTGACCGCGAGCAAGAGCGCGATCCACGGCACCTGCCCGACGCCGAACGACAGCCACGCGACGCCGGCGGCGGCCAGCGCGATCGCCGCCTTCTGCACCCTCGTCAGCCGCTCGTTGAGGAACAGCGCGCCGAGGACGACGTTCATCAGCGGGTTGATGTAGTAGCCGAGGCTCGCCTCGACCACATGGTCGTGGTTGACCGCCCAGATATAGGTCAGCCAGTTGGCCGACAGGCATAGCGACGACGCGGTGAAGAGCAGCAGCACGCGCGGCTGGGTGAAGGCGCGCAGCACCACGCGGTGCGTGCGCAGGTAGACCAAGAGGCCGGTCAAGAGCAGCGCCGACCAGACGATGCGGTGGAACAGGATCTCGAGCGGCGCGATGCTCGAAAGCGGCTTCCAGTACAGCGGAAACAGCCCCCAGCACAGGTAGGCGCCGAGCGCGAAGCCGACGCCGCGCACTGTTTCTTGGTGATGCGGATGAGCGGAAGACATGGAGGGCACGGCCAGATGATTTACACCGTGACTATACTGGCAGGCCGACAGCCTCGTCGCCTCAGGGCTTTCCCGCGTCGCCCGATGACAAACGCCTGCCGGCACCCGGTCGGGGCGGGCAGGCGCGGGGGACGGCCGAATGCTGGTTCAGGACAGGCCGATGACCAGATAGCTCAGATACAGCGCGCCGCTGACGAACAAATGCCAGACCTTGATGTGGCCGGCCCAGAAGCGCAGCCACGCGGTGGCGATCAGCGTGATGGCGATGCCGGCGAGCACTTCCTTCTGCGGCGCCCAAGGCGTCAGCGCGATGCCGATCGCCGGCAACAGCGTGCCCTGGAACACCATCGCGCCGGTGATGTTGCCGAAGGCGAGCGTGTCCTTGTGTTTGCGGATCCACAGGATGGAGTTGATCTTCTCCGGCAGCTCGGTCGCGATCGGCACGATCATCAGCGACAACAACAGCGCAGAGATGCCGAGCAGCTCAGACGTCGCCTCGACGTGTCCGATGAAGCCGTGCGCGCCGTAGACGACTTGACGCCGCGCTTCTTCAGCGCGAACAGCGCCATCAGGCACACCGACAGCGTCGACAGCATCAGCGGCGCGCCGAGGTGCTCGAGCGCGTTGGTGAACACCTCGGCGGCGACCAGGATCACCAGCAGCATCAGCAGGAGTCCGCCCAGTTCGGAGAGCATCGGTGCGGTTTCCTTATCGTTCACTATCGGGCGGCGCGCAGCCTCTCGCCATGCCGCCTGCCAGCTGTCGAAATCGGGCGACCGATCAGTACATCATTTCGCGCGGGGAAGTGTAGATACCGATGCCCGGCTTCGCACTCCTCAACATAGCTTTTGCCGGTTCTGCCTAATCAGAACGATAGCCAATCCTGATATTCATATTCTTTGAATGGGAAGCGTCCGGCCATGCCATTAAAAAATGGCTCTGTCACTAAAGCATGTTGGCACTAATCCCTGATTAGGCGAAAAGCCCTGCCAGGCTTGGGTTTCCGTTCAGTCAGCGGGACGTCGTTCATCCACATGCAGACGTTGGCCGTCAGCCAGGTGCCCCATAGCAGACGAAACACCGGTCGTTTGAGCGGCGACCAGGCGGGTAACGGAGCCTGAGCCGCCGGTGAGCTTGAAGGGCTGGATGCCATCATGAAAGTCCTCCAACGAGTGAGCGCTCGGCCGATGCCGCCAACCAGCCTGCCTTTGTCGGTTTTCAAGGCTGAGCGCTGCCCGATCGTAGCCGGTAGGCGCCGACCACCTGCTGCATGCGGCGCGAGACCTCCTCCAGCTGCTCGGCCAGCGCGGCGGCCCGGGTCGCGGCGCTGCTGTTCTCCTCGGCCATGCGCGCCACCTTCTCCACCTGCCGCGAGATGGTGGCGGTCGCGTCGCTCTGCTCGCGGATCGCCACGGTGATTTCGCCGACCAGCCGCACGCTGTGGTTGGCCGAATCTGACAGGCTGCCCATAGCCTGCTGCGCCGACCCAGCCCCGGCCACGCCCTCTTCGACCCGGCTCACCGCCTCCTGCATGCGGCTCACCGCGCTTCCAGACACGCTCTGGATAGCGCCGATGATGGCGCCGATCTCCTGGGTCGAGGCGGCGGTGCGCTCGGCCAACTTGCGCACCTCGTCGGCCACCACCGCGAAGCCGCGCCCCGATTCGCCGGCGCGCGCCGCCTCGATGGCGGCGTTCAGCGCCAACAGGTTGGTCTGGTCGGCGACGTCGCGGATCACGCCGATGACCGAGGCGATCTCCTGGCTCTTCGCGTCGAGCTGGCGGATGTCGTGGGCGGCGCTGTCCACCGAGGCGGCGATCGAGTGGATATCGCCGACGGTCCGGCCGATCACCTGTCTGCTGCTCTGGGCCTTGTCGCCGGCTTCGCTGGAAAGCTGGCTGGCCTCCCCGGCGCGTTCGGCGACGTGGTCGATGCTGACCGTCATCTGCTCGACCGAGGCGGCCATCTGCGCCGACGATTCGCTCTGCACACCGGAGCTTTGCGCCACCTGCTGCGAGGCGCCGAGCAGCTCGGCCGACACCTGGCCCACCTCCTCCACCCCCCGGTGCAGCGTGCCAAGGCTGTCCTGCAGCCGCGCGATCAGCTGGTTGAAGGCGGCGAGCGTCTGGCCGATCTCGTCGTCGCCCTTGACCTCGGCGCGGCGCGTGAAGTCGAGAGAGGCTTCGATGGCACCGATGGCGTCCCGAGCGTTGGCCAGCCCGTCGCGGATCTGGCGGTAGATCAGCCGGCCCAGCACGCCGGTCAATAGCAGGATGGCCAGCACCGCGCTACCGACGATGAGGCTGGCCTGCCGCACCGTGCTGTCGGCCTCATCCGCGCGCTGCTTGGCCTGCCGCACGTTGTAGTCGAGCTGCCGGTTGAGCGCGGCCACGGCTTGGTCGCCGAGCAGCTTGAGCCGGCTAAGCTCGGCGTAGGCCTCGTCCTTGCGGTACAGCGCCGACAGCGCCACCGCCTTATCGGCATGGTCCAGATAGCTGTGCAGCGTCGTGGCAGAGTGCTTGAACAGTGCACGGTCCTGCGCAGCGGAAACCTGCCGCTCGTAGTCACCGAGCGCCTTGTCCAGAACCCGGCGTTGTTGCTTGAGCACCCCGTCCAGTTGCTGGATGACGGTCGCATCGGTAGTGAGGACATGGTTGAGGATACTGGTGCGTATCGCCTGCAGTTCGATGATCACGTTGTCGAGCTTGCGAAGGCTGGGGATGGTGCGGTCGTTGAAGGTTTTGAGGTCACCGTGGATTCGGTTCAGCTGGATAAGCGCCAATCCGCCGACGATGGCACTGCCGACGATGGCCACGCCGATCAACATGATCAGCCGATGGGTAATCTTCAATCCTAGGCTCCATTTCGAAACGGGTGCCGGTGCTAACCCGGCCGGCTCAAGCGGGCGAAAAAAAGGCGGCCCGTGCCCTGGCGGCCAAACCGCCGGGAGCTGGGCCGCCAAAGCGGGGTGGAAACGTCTGCTTGTAGACGACCGCTTACCTGACCACCGTTACCGGCACGGCGGACCGTTTGATCACGTCGGCCGCCACCGACCCCAGCAGCAGGTGGCCGACTCCGGAGCGGCCGTGCGACCCGACGACGATCTGGTCGAAACCCATCTCGCCGGCGTAGCGGGCGATGGTCTCGGCGATATGGCCGACCGCGATGTGCGTGGTGCACGGTTGGCCGAGCTGCTGCAGCGCCGCCTGCGCGTCGCGCAGGGCGGCCAGCCCCTCCTCGCGGTAGTAGTCCTCCAGCTGGTCGTGACCGACGAACAGCCGCACATGGCCGGATTCGACCGGAATCTGCACGTTGAGCAGGTGGACGTCGAGATCGCCCAGCTTGGCACGCAGTTGCAGCACGTGCTCGACGGCGCGCAGCGCATGAGCCGAGCCGTCCACCGCGATCAGTACTCGCATGGTCATGACTTCTCCCCTTTGTTAGTTCTTGCCGCCGCGGCGCGTGTCGTCCGCCAGCTCCACCTCGTGCAGCGGCGCCGGCCGGGCGCGCCGCGCCAGCAGCTTGCCCGCCAGCACGACGAACAGCGCACCGGCCGCGGCCGAGACGTAGTGCAGCCAGCCCGGCGCGTCGGCGAGATACGGCTTGACCACCACATCGCCGACCACCATGTCGCCGGCGATCCAGCCCAAGAGCGCGGCCCCCAGCGTGATCACCGCCGGGAAGCGGTCCATCAGCTTGAGCACGAACTGGCTGCCCCAGACGATGATCGGGATGCTGATGACGATGCCGAACACCACCAAGCCCAGATCGCCCTTGGCGGCGCCGGCCACCGCGATGACATTGTCCAGGCTCATCACCGCGTCGGCGACGATGATGGTCTTGATCGCGCCCCACAGGTGGGTGCTGCCCTCGATGTGGCCGTGGCCGTCGTCGTCCTCGGGCTGCAGCAGCTTGATGCCGATCCACAGCAAGAGCAGCGCGCCGATCACCTTCAGCAACGGCAGCGCCAACAGCTGCAGCGCGAAGAAGATCAGCACCACGCGCAGGCCGATCGCGCCGGCCACGCCCCAGAAAATGCCCTTGCGGCGCTGCGCTTCCGGCAGCTTGCGGCAGGCCAGCGCGATCACCACGGCGTTGTCGCCACCGAGCAGGATGTCGATGGCGATGATCTGCGCCACCGCCAGCCAGAAGGCTGGGTCGTACATAAATTCGAGCATCGCTTTATTACCTTGAACAATGAATGAAACCGGCTCTGCGCCGACGTCCTCTGGTTTGCCGATGTTCCGGCGCCCCAGAGCGGCGAGTGTTGGCCGAATTGAGCCCGGGCGTTCATGCCGCCTGCAGCAGCGCCTGACGCCGCTTGAGCAGCGGCGGCACCACCAGGATGGCGACGGTGACGAGCAGGATGGTCAGCGAGATCGGATGGGTGACGAACACCGACAGATCGCCCTGGCTGATCGACATCGCGCGGCGGAAGAACTTCTCCGCCATCGGGCCGACGATCAGCCCGACCACCAGCGGCACGACCGGGAAGTCGAAGCGACGCATCAGAAAGCCCAGCACGCCGATGATATATAGCAGCATCAGGTCGAACCAGCTCTGTCGCAGCGCGTAGGCGCCCATCGTCGCCAGCACCACGATGCCGCCGTACAGCAGCGGACGCGGCACCTTGAGGAACTGCACCCACAGGCCGACCAGCGGCAGGTTCAACACCAGCAGCATCACGTTGCCGATATACAGGCTGGCGATCAGCCCCCACACCAGTTCCGGGTTGGTATCGAACAGCAGCGGGCCGGGCACGATATTGTACTGCTGGAACGCCGACAGCATGATCGCCGCGGTGGCCGAGGTCGGGATACCGAGCGTCAACAGCGGCACCAGCGTACCGGTGACGGCGGCGTTGTTGGCCGCTTCCGGCCCGGCCACGCCTTCGATCGCGCCCTTGCCGAACTGTTTCTTGGTTTCGGCGTCGGCCAGCTTCTTCTCGGCGGAATAAGAGAGGAAGGTCGGCATCTCGGTGCCGCCGGCCGGCAGCGTGCCGAACGGGAAGCCGATCGCGGTGCCGCGCAGCCATGGTTTCCACGAGCGCTTCCAGTCGTCCTTCGACATCCAGAACTTGCCCTTCATGCTTTCCAGGCCGACCTTGACCTTGTTCTCGTAGGTGGCGCTATACAGCGTCTCGCCGACGGCGAACAGGCCCATCGCGACCACCACGATGTCGATGCCGTCGATCAGCGGCAACAGGCCGAAGGTGAAGCGCGGCTGGCCGGATTGCGCCTCGATGCCGATCAGCCCCATCGCCAGCCCCAGCAGCAGGCTGATGAAGCCCCTGAGCGGCGAGTTGCCGAGCACCGCCGAGACCGCCGCGAAGGTCAGCATCATCAGCGCGCAGGTTTCCACCGGGCCCAGCTGTAGCGCAAAACCGGCGATCACCGGCGCCAGCAGCGTCAACAGCACCGTGGCGATGGAACCGGCAAAGAACGAGCCGATCGCCGCGGTAGACAGCGCCGGGCCGGCGCGGCCGATCTTGGCCATCTTGTTGCCTTCCAGCGCCGACACGATGCTGCCCGCCTCGCCCGGCGTGTTGAGCAGGATCGAGGTGGTCGAGCCGCCGAACATCGCGCCGTAGTACACGCCGGCCAGCATGATCAGCGCGCCGGTGGGGTCGACGCTTTGCGTCACCGGCAACAGCAGCGCCACGGTGACCGCCGGGCCGACCCCCGGCAGCACGCCGATGGCGGTGCCCAGCGTGCAGCCCAGCAGCGCCCACAGCAGGTTGGCCGGGGTCAGCGCGGTGGCAAAACCCATTGAGAACAGGGCGTTCAACGATTCCATTTACAGCACCCCCGTGATCAGCGCCGGCAGGTTGAGGCCGAGCGTCTGGAACAGATGGAACAGGCCGAGGGCCAGCAGGAAGGACAGCACCAGGTCGAGCCAGGGACGGCGGGTTTCCAGGCCGCGGCAGATGCCGAAGCACAGCAGCGTGCCGGCCAGCGTGAAGCCGATGATCCCGATCAATGCCATGTGGCACAGCAGGCTGCCGCTGACGATGGCGAACATGCGCCAGTCTGCGTCGTGGCTGGCCGCATCCTCTGCCGCCAGTTCGTCGCTGTCGTTGGCGCCTTCCTCGATGATGGTGTCCGGGCCGTGACGGTGGCGACGCTGCAGCAGCAGCGCGCCCCCGGCGACGACCAGACCGGTTACCACCAGCGACGGGAAGAAGCGCGGCCCGACGCCGGCATAGCCGGCATCGACGGAGATATCGCCGATCTGCCAGGCCATAACCAGGCCGATCACGATGAGGCCGATGGCGAGCCACTGCTCGCCCGAGACGCGCCGGATCATGCTCAGTGACCCAGCTTCAGTTTCTTGACGGTGGCGCCGGTGCGCTTGCGCTCGGCGTCGAGGAAGGTCTTGAAGCTGTCGCCGGTCTGCAGCATGGCCATCCACTCCAGCTTCTCGGCCTTGGCCTTCCAGGACGGCGACTTGACGGCGGCGTCCACCATCTTGATCAGCTGGCCGCGCTGCGCCGGGGTGATGCCCGGCGCGCCGAACACGCCGCGCCAGTTGTATACCACCACGTCCACGCCCTGCTCCTTCAGCGTCGGCACCGGGATGTCGGGCTGCTTCTTGTCGGCCGACAGCGCCAGCGCACGCACCTTGCCGGCCTTGATCAGGTCGGCCAGTTCGCCGTAGCCGCTGATGTAGGCGGCGATCTGGTTGCCGAGGATGGCGGCCTTGCCCTCGCCGCCGCCGGCAAACGGGATGTAGTTGAGCTTGTCCGGGTCGACGCCGACCTTCTCGGACATCTGCGCGGCCATGATGTGATCGATGCTGCCCGACGAGCCGCCGCCGATGCTGATCGCGCCCGGGTTGGCCTTGTAGGCGGCCATCAGGTCTTTCAGGCTCTTATAGGGAGAAGAGGCAGGCACCACGAGCACATTGAACTCGCCCATCAGGCGCGCCACCGGCGTGACCATGCCGAAGTTGACCGGGGACTTGTTGGTTTCCAGCGCGCCGACGGTCACGGCACCGGCCACCAGCAGCGCGTTGGGGTTGCCCTTTTCGTTGTTGACGAACTGCGCCATGCCGATGGCGCCGCCCGCGCCAGCCTTGTTCTCTACCACCACACTCTTGGTCTGGCCGCTGGCCTGCAATGCCTCGCCCAGCGTGCGCGCCACGGTGTCGAAGCCACCGCCCGGATTGGCCGGAGCCATGATCTTGAACTGGCCTTCGGCCTGGGCAGCCAGCGGGGACAGGGCAATCAGGCAGCTGATGAGCAGACGAGATAGTTTCATGACGGTTTCTCCTAGGTACATGTAGTTATGACAACAAGGGCAAAGGCTTCGGCCAACCTTGGCCTCCCCTGCCCTCAGCCCCGCGATGGAAGGCGCCGACGCGCTGTCGACCGGATGAAACGGTCGGCCAGCAGCGCAGGCCCTCCGGTGGGAGCTGGTTCGGCGGAGTATAAGAAGACAAGCTTTCAACTAGCTTTCAGGCGCATAACAGCAGGCTCCGGCGATTCAGCTGCCCAGTGACCTGCCCCGAATTAGTCAGCATGACGGTCAAGGTGACCGAGCCCCAAAAAAAAAGGCGCCAGAAGGCGCCCCAAAGCATGACTGACTGGGAGTGTCAGCTTAAAACACGGTTTTCAGGCCGATGCCGAAAGCCTGCGGGCTATTGCCCAGGTCCAGCTTGGCGCTGGCAGTGCCGATCCCGCTGCTGTAGATCGGGTTGAGGCCAAAATTCACGTTCTGCGCCTTGTTGTTGGTGATTTTGGTGCCGTACACATACGCCTGGGTACGCTTGGTGAACGCATAGCTGGCGCCCAGCACCCACTGCTTGGCCTTGTAGTCATCCGGATTGGCCACGCCGCTCAGCTTGCCCAATTGGCCGTAGGAGCCCTTCAGCGTCAACGCGCCGGTGACAGGTTGCGCCACCGCCACCAGCCAGTCGTTCTGATTGGTGTCGCTCATCCCATTGATCTCGTTGGTGACGCGTTCGAAACCGGCTCCGATCAGCGTGTCGGTGGCGGGAATGATATAGCCGGCGGCCACTTTATAGCCCTTGGTGGCGCGCGCTTTGCCGGCGGCCGTGGAGATCGGGCTGCCGGTATAGTCGTAGCCGACGGTGGCTTTCAGGCCGGCGTTGCTGTACAGCGCGGCCACGTCCCAACGGTTCTTGCCCGCGTCGGCGGTTTCGTCCCATTGGTAGCTGGCGCCGGCCTGCAAGCCGGCTAGCACCGGCGAGGTGTAGTGAACGCTGTTCTTCATGCGCGCTTCCAGCCGGCTGAAGATTTGCGTGCTGCCGTGGTTATCGGCCGACAAGCCGGAGAATACGTTCAAGCCCACATCGGTCAGATTCTTGTAGGCGCTGTCGTTGTTGCCGAGCAGCAGCGAGCCCCAGCTACTGCTCTGCAGGCCGATGAAGGTGTTGCGGGTAGCCAGCGTGGCGCTGGCGCCGGAATCGTTGGTGCCGCCCTGCTCGAAGTTGCGCAGGCTGCTCTCGATCTGCCACACGGTTTTCAAACCGTTGCCTAGATCTTCATTCCCCTTGAAGCCGATACGGGAACTGTTGTCCACCACACGGGTGGTGGTTTTGTATTCGGCGCCGCCGCTGCCGGTCGCCTTGGCCGACTCCACACCGGCGCTCAGAAAGCCGTAGATCGTGACATCGGCCTGGGCGATGGCCGGCAGAGCCAGCGCTACGGCGAGGGTCAGTTTCTTGTAGTTCCGCATGTTTTCTCTTTCTCCTTGGTCTGTGCGGGCAAAGCTCCGCTATGGCGCAGGCCCAGGACAGGCCCGCGCTTATTCTTGTATTTGGATGGGATTGGGGATCTCTGGCGTGAGGCTTAAGCGGACTCCCGTGAAGTTTCAGCGTGCACGCGCCCCTCTCCCCCCGAAGCGGGGAAGATACGGATGGGCGAGAGGAGAATTAACTCAGAGGAAAGGGCTTACTTCTTCACCGCCTGCTGCCAGCTGCGCATGAAGTCGAGGCGCTTGGCTTGGTCCAGGTACACCAACAGGCCGGAGCCAACCTGGATCGGCCTGGCGGCGGCGCCCAACTGCTTGGTCAGGCCGGCCATCGAGGTTTCGCCCACCACGTCGGCGCGGATCGAGAACAGGTCGGACTGGTTGGCCAGGATGGTCTGGCCGCGTTTGGACAGCAGGTAGTCCACCCACAGCCGCGCGCCGTTCGGGTTCTTGGCTTTCTTCGAGATCAGCGCCAGACGACTCACCACCTGCGTGTAGTCCTTCGGATAGACGTAGCCGATGGACGGGTCTTGCTTGGCCTTGGCGAACGCGTACGAGCCGAGGATGTTGTAGCCGATCAGGCTCTCGCCCGACGAGATGCGCTCCATCATCGCGCCGGTGGAGCTTTGCAGCTTGACGCCGCTGGCGCCCATAGCCTTGACCAGCGTCCAGATCGCCGGGCCGCTGACGCGGAAGTCCTGGGTCAGGTAGTTGAAGCCCACGCCCGATTTTTCGATGTCGTAGGTGGTGACCTTGCCGGCGAACTTGCCCGGCTTGCTCCGCAGCAGCTTCACCAGCTCGGCGCGGGTCTGCGGCACTTCCTGCGGGGAAAGCAGGCGCTTGTTGTAGACGATGGCCAGCGGCTCGTAGGTGGTGCCGTAAGCCTGTTTCTGATACTGGGCCCAGCCCGGAATGTTCTTGGTTTCCGGCGACACGTAGGAGGCGGCGAAGCCGTCGTTGACGAACTTCACCTGCAGGTCCATCGCCGAGCTCCACAGCACGTCGGCGCTGGTGCTGCCGGCGGCGTTCTCGCCGATGAAGCGCTTGTACAGCTCGGTGCTGTTCATGTCGTTGTATTCGACTTTCACGCCAGGATAGAGCGCTTCGAAGTCCTTGATCAGCGGCTTGACCAGCGCGGTGTCGGTGGTCGAGTAGACGATGAACTTACCTTCCTTCTTGGCGCCGTCGATGATCGACTGGTAGCTGGCCGGGTAGCCGGCCGGCACTGCGGCGAGGACGGTGCCGGCGGAGCCGCACAGAGCGGCAGTCAGGGCAAGCATCTTGCACTGTTTCATTTCTCTCTCCCCTTGCAGCTTGGGCTGTTGTTATCGGCACGAACCTATATTGGCCCGTTGTGACGGCTATGTTAGGAGCAACAAGCTTTCAAATTGCTTTCAGGCATGCAAATGATTCCGCTTTGGCATACAGGGCGTTCATTCCCAATGGCTCCCGCTGCCAGAGGCATGGTATTAGAGTGAATCTTTCAACCCAGTTTCGAAGATAGCCGATGCGCATCCTGTTGGTCGAAGACAACCTCCCGCTGGCCGAATCGCTGGCCAAAGCCTTATCCCAAGCCGGTTTCAGCGTGGACAGCATGCACAACGGCATGGATGCCGACCACGTGCTGCGCACCCAGGACTACGCCTTGGTGATCCTGGACCTGGCGCTGCCGAAACTGGACGGCTGGGAAGTGCTGAAGCGGCTGCGCGCGCGCCGCCAGCAGGTGCCGGTGCTGATCCTGACCGCGCACGGCTCGGTGGAAGACCGGGTGAAAGGGTTGAACCTGGGCGCCGACGACTACCTGGCCAAGCCGTTCGACCTGGCCGAACTCGAAGCGCGCGTGCGCGCCTTGATCCGGCGCAGCCACGGCCGCGACAGCGCGCAACTGGAGTGCGGGCCGCTCGGCTACGACAGCGTGGGCCGCGTGTTCACGCTGCGCGGCGAGGCGTTGAGCCTGACCCCGCGCGAACACGCGGTGCTGGAGGTGCTGATGCTGATGAGCGGCAAGGCGGTGAGCAAGGAAGCGCTGCTCGAAAAGATCTTCGGCCTCGACGAAGTGAGCAGCGCCGACGCGATCGAAATCTACGTGCACCGGCTGCGCAAGAAACTGGCCGATTCCGGCGTGGTCATCGTCACGCTGCGCGGCCTGGGTTATCTACTGGAAGCCAAGTGAGCGAGCGCAAACGGACCCGCAGCCTGCGCCTGCATTTAGCGCTATGGCTGCTGCTACCGCTCTTGGGGCTGCTGGCGCTGGACGCCTGGCTCACCTACAAGCGCGCACGGGACGCCGCCAACACCGCGTTCGACCGGATGCTGTTCACGTCGGCGCGCGCGATCGCCGAGGGGGTGTCGGCGCACGAAGGCAAGACCGATGTGGACATCCCCTACTTCGCGCTGGAAATGTTCGAGACTAATGCCGAAGGGCGGGTGTTCTACCGCGTCAGCGAGGAAAACGGCCGCCCGCTCACCGGCTACCCCGACCTGCCGCTGCCGCGCTTTACCTCCAAGCACGACTTCAAGCCGGTGTACACCGACATCGAATACCGAGGCGAAACGCTGCGCATGGTCATACTGCGCCTGGCGGTGCGCGACCTCTACACCATGCGCGACTCTATCGTGTGGGTGCAGGTGGCGGAAACGCCGGAATCGCGGCGCGAACTGGCCAAGGGCATCCTGCTGGGCGCGCTGAGGCAAGAGGCGTTGCTGGTGCTGCTGGTGCTGATCATCGTGCGGGTAGCGCTGGGCCGGGGGCTGCGCCCATTGCGGCGGCTGTCGGAACGGGTAGCGGCGCGCGAGGAGGACGACCTGACGCCGTTGGAAGCCGGCGAGCTGCAATCCGAGCTCAAACCCCTGGTGGACGCGCTCAACCTGTACATCGCGCGCATCCAGCGCATGCTGGCGGCGCGCCGCCGCTTCTTTGCCGACGCCGCGCACCAGCTCAAGACGCCGCTGGCGGTGATGCAGGCGCAGGCGGAGCTGGCGCTGCGCGAGCCGGAAATCGGAGCGGTACACGACGGTGTGCGCCAGATCCTCGGCACGCTGCACCAGACCTCGCACGGCGTGCAGCAATTGCTGTCGCACTCGCGGCTGGAGCCGGACAGCGGCCTTGTGGCGGAACTCAAGCCGGTGGACCTGGTGGCGCTGGCGCGCGACGCCGCGCTCGAATGGGCGCCGGTGGCACGCCGAAACGGCATCGACCTCGGCTTCGAGCAAGAGGGCGAAGTGACCGTGGAAGGTCAGCCCGGCCTGCTGCTGGAGATGATCGGCAACCTGATCGACAACGCGATCCGCTATGCCGCTGCCGGCGCAAACGACAAGTTGCGCCACGTGACGGTACGGGTGGAAGCCGGCCCGGCGCCGCGGCTGGTGGTGATAGACAACGGCCCCGGCATCCCGGCCGCCGAGCGCGGCAAGGTGTTCCTGCGCTTTTACCGGGTGGCCGGCACCCAGGCCGACGGCACCGGGCTGGGCCTGCCCATCGTGCGCGAGATAGCCCGCTTGCATAACGCCGACGTCGAGCTGGACGACACGCCGGGCGGCGGGCTGACGGTGAGCGTGGTGTTTCCGGCGGCGGAAGACAAACGATCGATCGCAGGGGCTTGAGCTGCTTAAGGAAAGGGCACCACGGTTGCCCGTGGTGCCCTTATCTTGTGCTGTCTGTGCAGCGCTTCTTTACAGTTTCTCCGTAAACCTGTGCGTGGCGTCTTGAATCCGGTCTTCGCGCCGGCTCAGCCACGCGCGAAAATGGAATCTCATTCCACGGCCGTAACAATATCCTTACTGAAGCCCTTTTCGCAATACTTGCACTTCAGTTTGACGTCATTTCCTTGAGGAGTGACGTAAAAGAAACTATCGACCGGCTCGACATGCGAGATGCAGTTCGAGTTCGGGCACGCGAAGATGCCCTCGATCGTCGCCGGCATCGCCAGCTTGTGCTTCTTCGCCACTTCCGAATCGCGGATCACGTTGACCGTGGCGCGCGGCGCGAACAGCGCGAGCTCGTTCGCCTGCGCCTCGGTCAGTTCGACGTTCTCGACCTTGATCAGGTCCTTGACGCCCATGTGGCGCGACGTCAGGTTGAAGCCGACGTTCACGCGTTCGCCGAGCTCGGCCAACTTGAACAGGCGCAGGATCCTGAGGCCCTGCCCGGCCGGGATGTGGTCGATCACGGTGCCGTTTTTCAGGCCTTCGACGGTGCGGGTGAGGGTCATGTCGCTCTCCTGTCAGACGGTTTCGTTCAGCACCAGCGACAACAGCGCCTGGCGCGCGAACACGCCGTTCTTGGCCTGTTCGAAGTAGTAGGCATGGCCGCTCGCGTCGACCGCCGTCTCGATCTCGTCGACGCGCGGCAGCGGGTGCAGGATCTTCATGTTGTCGCGCGCGCCGCGGAGCATGTCCTCGCGCAGCACGAAGCGGCCCTGGATCTTCTGGTAGTCGGCCTCGTCGAAGCGCTCCTTCTGCACGCGCGTCATATAGAGGATGTCGATCTCGGGCAGCACCTCCTCGATCGTCTCGGCCAGCGTGTAGCTGATGCCGCGCGAATCGAGCGTCTCGCAGATGTAGTCGGGCATCGCCAGCGCCTCGGGGCCGACGAAGTAGAAGCGGCAGCCGAACAGCGACAGCGCCTGCGCGAGCGAATGCACGGTGCGGCCGTACTTGAGGTCGCCGACGAAGGCGAGCGTCAGCCCTTCGAGCGTGCCCTGCGTCTCGCGGATGGTGAACAGGTCGAGCAGCGTCTGAGACGGGTGCTGGTTGGCGCCGTCTCCGCCGTTGATCACCGGCACCTCGGAGAATTCGCTCGCCAGCCGCGCCGCGCCTTCCTTGTGGTGACGCATCACGATCGCGTCGGCGTACGACGAGATGATGCGGATCGAGTCGGACAGCGTCTCGCCCTTCTTGGTCGACGTGTTGCTCGCGTTGTCGAAGCCGATCACGCGGCCGCCCAGACGCTGGATCGCGGTCTCGAACGACAGCCGGGTGCGCGTCGACGGCTCGAAGAAGCAGCTGGCGATCAGCCTGCCCTTGAGCAGGTCGTCGCGCGGTTGCGCCTTCAGGCGCGCGGCGGTGTCGACGATCAGTTCGAGCTCGGCGCGGGTGAAGTCCGGGATGGACAGGATGTGCTTGCGAAACAGCGGGTTGGCCATGTCTTAGACGTCCTCAAACAGAAAGCGGCGCCGGGTGCGAAAGCGCCCACGCGCGGGGGTAAACCGTGCGTGGGCGTTGCCGGACGAATCGGGGGCCATTGTAAACCCAAGCCCCCCCTGTTCCAAACGGTTTGTCGCGGCGCAAGCTGTCGTCATCGCCCGGTCGGCAAGCGCAGCACGCCCGGCTCGCGCCCCGCCTCCTCGCGCAGCCACGCGCACACCGCCGCGACCGCCGGACGTTGCTCGGCGCCGGGGCGCGTCAACAGGTGGTAGCGGTAGGGTCCGCGCACCGACAGGCCGTCGAACAGCGCCGTCAAGAGCCCGGCGCGCACCGCGTCGCCGAGCGTCGCATGGCTGGCGATCGCGACGCCCTGGCCGGCCATCGCCGCCTCGAGCGTCAGATAAGTATGCGAGAACAGGTGGCCGGCGAGCCTTCTGGGCGGCGTCACGCCGACCGCGCGCAGCCAGCGCGGCCAGTCGATCTGCGCCGGGATCTCGGGGACGATCTCGTCGTGCAGCAAGGGCACGCGCCGCTCTACGAGCTCCGCCGGGTGGCGCAGCGGGGGCCGGCCGGCGAGGAAGGCACGGCTGGCGACCGCGACGAAGTCCTCGTCGATCAGCACCTCGGCCGACAGCCCCGGGTAGACGCCGGGGCCGAGGCGGATCGCGACGTCGGCCTCGCCGCGCGCGAGGTCGACCGGCTGCACGCCGGCCAGCACGCGCACCTCTACCTCGGGGTGGCGCTCGGCCAACGTCGTCAGCCGCGGCATCAGCCAGCGGCTGACGAACGAGGGAATAGCCGTGACGGTGACGACTCGGTCGTCGTGGCGGCTCTTGAGCGCGCGGGTGGCGGTCTCGAGCTGGCCGAACAGTTCGCCGATAGCGAGCGCGTAGTCGCGGCCGGCGGCGGTAGGCTGCACGCCGCGCGCGTGGCGCTCGAACAGGCGCACGTCGAGCCAGGCCTCGAGCTGTTTCACCTGGTGCGCGACGGCGTTCGGCGTCAGCGCGAGTTCATCGGCCGCGCGGGCAAAGCCGCCGGTGCGGACCGCGGCTTCGAACGCGCGCAGGCTGGATAAGGGAGGCAGGCGCATGAGGCTCAATCCTTTTGAGTCAATGCAGCAAAATTACCAGTTTGTGCGCACCGCGTCACCGGCTCTAGGCTTGGTTCATCTCGCGGCGCTGCGCGACACGCGCAGACGCAGCTCAATCTCGCCTCGGAGTCCATCATGTCCTTCATGGGAAGTCTGCTGGTGGCCGGTTCGGCCGCCGGTTTCGGCAGCATGGCGCTGTTCGCGCACTACGCCTACGCCGACGGCGTGAACCCCGGCACGCTGACCTTCCTGCGCTTTCTGATCGGCGCGGGGCTGTTGGGAATCTGGGTACTGGCGCGCGGCATCGCGCTGCCGCGCGGCCGCGTGCTCGCCGCGTACGCGCTCATGGGCGGCGGGCTCTACTGCGTCGCCGCGTGGTGCTACTTCGCCGCGCTGCAGTACGCGAGCAGCGGCGGCGTCGCGCTGATGCTCTACACGTATCCGCTGTTCGTCGCCGGCATCGCCGCAGCCACCGGCAACGAGCGCTTCGGCCGGCGCGAGCGGCTGGCGATGGGCCTGGCGGCTATAGGCCTCGCGCTGGCGCTCGGCGGCGGCGGGCTCGGCCAACCTTTGGGGCTGGCGCTCGGCGTGCTGGCCGGCCTCCTCTACGCGGTGTATCTCGTGGCCGGCAACCGGCTCGGCGGGAGCTGCGACCCGTTCGCCGCCGCCTTCGTCGTGCTCGCGTCGGCGGCGACGTCGAACGGCCTGATGCTCGCGTCAGGCGGCGGCTTCGCGCTGCCGCAGAGCGAACAGGGCTGGCTGGCGGTGGTCGGCATCGGCTTCTTCTCGTCGGCCTTGGCGCTGGTCGCGCTGTTCGCCGGCATGCGGCGCCTCGGCGCAACGCGCTCGGCGGTGCTGTCTACGGTAGAGCCGCTGATCACGATCGCGCTCGGCTGCGTGTTCCTCGGCGAGGCGTGGTCGGCTCTGCAGTGGCTCGGCTCGCTCTCCATCGTCGCGGCGGCGCTGGCGATCACGCTGCCGGGGAAAACTCCGCAGGCCGCCTGAGCCGGTCGCTCGACAAAAAAAACGGACGGGGAAACCCGTCCGTTTTTCATGCTACGCGGCGCCGCGCATCACAGCCTGAAGTTGCCGACCAGCCTTTCGAGCTTGGCCGAGAGCTGGGTCAGCTCGGCGACCGCGGCGGCGACCTCGGCTACCGTCTCGCCGTTCGCCTGCGCCATGCCGCTGATGCGTTCGACGTTCTGCGCGATCTCGACGCTGGCTGACGACTGCTCGCGCGTCGATGCGGCGATGTCGACCATGCGCGTGACCAGGTCGCCGGTGCGTTCGCGCACATGCTGCATCGTGCCGTTCGCCTCGCGCGCGACCTCGACGCTGTCGCTCATCAGGCGGCTGGTGCGCTGCACCTCGAGCACCGCCTCGTTCGTGTCCTGACCGATCGCGGTGACGATGCCCGAGATCTTCACCGTCGCCTCGGCGGTGCGCGCCGCCAGGTTCCTGACCTCGTCGGCGACGACCGCGAAACCGCGGCCCTGCTCGCCGGCGCGCGCCGCCTCGATCGACGCGTTCAGCGCCAACAGATTGGTCTGTTCGGCGATGTCCTTGATCACCTGCACGATGCCGGTCACCTGTTCCGAACGTTGGCCGAGCCCGTTCATCCGCCCGGCCAGGCCGTGCATCGTGTCGTTGATGCGGCCGATATCGGCGGTCACGCGCTCGACGACGCGCACGCTGTCGTCGGACAGCTTGCCGGTGTCGCGCGCCATTTGTTCGGCCTGGCCGGCGGTGTCGGCGATATGTTGCACGCTGACCGTCACCTGTTCGACGCCGGCGGCGGTCGCGCTGGCGGCGTCGGACTGCTGCGCCGACGCGACGCGCACCTCGTCGGCCGAAGCGGCGAGCTGCGCGGCGGCGCGCGAAACGGCGGCGCTCTGTTCGCGCACGTCTGCGAACATCGCGTGCAGACTGGCGATGAAGCGGTTGAACGCGTCGGCGGTGCGGCCGATCTCGTCGCGGTTGGCGACCTCGATGCGCGCGGTCAGGTCGCCCTGGCCCGACGCGAGGCCTTCCATCGTGTCGGCCAGATGGTTCAGCGGCCGCGTCAGCACGCGTACGACGGCGAACAGCGCGGCGAGGATCAGCGCCAGCGCGACGATGCCGATGGCGATCGCGCTATTGCGCACTTCTACCGCGGCGGCGGTGATCGCCGCGTCGGGAACGCTGACACCTAAGGACCAGAACTGGCCGGTGTCGCCGATCGCGATCGGCGTGAAGAAGTGGGTGAAGCCGCCGTCCTGGAACACGAAGGGCTTGCCGGCCTTCAGTTTGTCGAGATGACCGGCCAGCGCGCCGTCCTTGGCGACCGGCTTGCCGAGCGTCGACGCATCGGGGTTGACCACGTAGAGGCCGCCGGCCGACACCAGCTGGACGAAGCCGGTGTCGTACGGGCGGATCACGCCTAGGCGTTTCTGCAGGTCCTCGAGCGACAGGTCGGCCGCGGCGAGGCCGGCGAAACGGCCGGACGCGTCGCGGATCGCGACCGCGAGCGAGCTCTCGAGCAGCATCTTGCCCTGCACCTCGTACGGGAACGGCTCGGTGATCGTGTCGCGGTTGCGCGCCTTGGGCGTGTAGTAGAAGTCGCCCCAGCCCGGCTTCTCGTAGTCGGGCTGGTAGGCCTCTGGGTTCGCGCGGTAAGCCTCGAATTGGGCGACGCGATCTTTCGACATCATCACGTCGGCGGTCGCGCGGCCGGCTTGGTTCTTGGTCGCGTAGATGTTGTAACGGCCGGTCGGGTCCTGCTTGGGCCAGTCGAGGCGGTAAGCGTCGTCGCGGCCGTCGAACGCGTCAGGCTCCCACAACGTCCACAAGCCGACCACCTGCGGCGAGTTGTCGAGCAATTTTAGCGTCAGCGCATCGGCCAGCTTGCGGTCGGCGCTGCCGGCGCCCCGCAGCCCTTGCAGCACCTGCGCCAGGTGCTTGGGCAGTTCCATCGCGCGGTTGATGTCGCCGGCGACCTGATGGCCGTAACCTTCGGCCAAGTTTTTCGCCTGTTTGTAGCCGGCCTCGTGCGCGCGCTCGTAGCTCATCTTCACGATCAGCCCGATCATCGCCGCGAAACCGACGAACACCGCGCCCGCCGCCACGACGGTGATGCGCGTGCTCAACCTTCCCCACTTCTGAGTCCCAACCATAACTTCCCCTTCGCTTGCTGTTTTTATGTGTGACGCAGCGGCACACTCTGGCACCACTCAAGGGCGGCGGCAAGCGAGGGACATCACCGGATGGCCGGCACCGCCGACGGGGCGGGCGGCGGCAATATCGATGCGCCGGCGGCGGGATTTGCGCGCAAGACGCCGATTCTTGAAAAGCACTGAGCCGTCGGTCAATACTGTTTGGGCTACACACGGCATGACGATTGACGAATTTCTGCGCTTTTTTCAGAGATTCGTTGTGAATTGACCTGGATTGCACTTTTCGGGAAAGGTTGATGATGAAGAGAACAACAATAGTCGCCGCGCTGATCGGCGCTTTATTCGTGGCGGGGTGTACGACCACCGCCAGCCAGCAGACGACAAGCAGCACGAGCATGAGCAAGCGCCAGACGATTGATGCGGGCGTCGACGAGACGCTGACCAAACTCTACCGCGAAGCGAAAGGCTCGCGCGAACTGGTCGCGAAGGCCAAGGGCGTGCTGGTCTTCCCGTCCGTCCTCGCCGCCGGCCTGGTGATCGGCGGAGAATACGGCGAAGGTGCGCTGCGCGAAGGCGCCAAGTCGACGGGATACTACCAAACCGCCTCCGGCTCGATCGGACTTCAGGCCGGAGCCCAATCCAAGGCGGTCATCCTGGTCTTTATGACGCAGGAGGCACTCGATAAATTCCGCAACAGCAGCGGCTGGACGGCAGGCGTCGACGCCAACGTCGCGCTGATCAAGGTCGGTGCTGACGGTTCGATCGATACCAAGACGGCCCAGGCCGACGTGGCGGGATTCGTCCTGACCAATACCGGGCTGATGTTCAACGTTTCCCTGCAGGGAACCAAGATCTCGCGGCTCGATATCTAGCTTGTCCCGAAACGCAAAACGCCCCGCGACGCGGGGCGTTTTACCGGGCGGGCTCAGGCCAGCTTGAAGCGGGCCACCGCCTCGTGCAGGCCGTGGGCGACGGCATTGAGGGTGTCGACGTTGTCGTCGATGCTGCGTACCCCCTGGTCGCTGCGCTCGGACAGGCCGACGATATGCTCGACGTTGCGGGCGATCTCGCTGCCGGCCGCCTTCTGTTCGACCAGCGCGAGGGTGATGCCCTGCACCAGCGTCAGGACGTCGGCGCTTTGCCGCTGGATGCCCTGCAGCCGCTCTTCCACCTGGCCGGACAGCACGTTGCCGGCCTCCACCTCGACCACCGCCTGCTCCATCTTGGCCGCCGACAGCTGCACGCCGCTCTGGATCGCCTGCACCATCTCGGTGATCTCGCGGGTCGACACCTCGGTGCGCTCGGCCAACCTGCGCACCTCGTCGGCGACGACCGCGAAACCGCGGCCCTGCTCGCCGGCGCGCGCCGCTTCGATCGCCGCGTTCAGCGCCAACAGGCTGGTCTGATCGGCCACGTCGCGGATCGTATCGACGATGGCCGAGATCTTCTCCGACTCGCGCCCCAGCGCGCGCACGTTTTCCGCCGACTCCAGCACCACCTCGCGCACCTGGTGGATCTTCTGCGCCACGCCGGAAACCTGCGCCGCACCGTCGCTGACGTCGGCCTGCGCCTGGCCGGTCAAGCGTTCGACGTTTTCCGCCGAACCGGCCATTTCCGCCACCCCCACCGCCAGCTCTTCGACCGCGGCGGCGATTTCGGTGGTCGATTGCGCCTGCTGCGCGCAGCCTTCGGCCACCAGCGAGGACAGCGTCTTCAGGTTGCCGCCGGTTTCCCTTAGTTGATCGCTGCCGCGGCGGATGCCGCCGATCATGCCGGCCAGTTCGGCCTGCATGTGCGCCAGCACGCCGAGCACGCTGTTGGGGCGCTTCGTCCGGATCTCGCCGTCGAGGCGACCGGCGGCAATTTCGCGCAGCTGCTCGGACACGGCCTGCGGCTCGTCGCCGAGGATGGTCATCAGCTTCCGGTAGGCGAACATGAGGCTGAGCGCCAGGGTCAGCGCGGTCAGCACGATCAGGCCGACCACCACTTGCATCCAGAATGCCTGGTGCGCCTGCGCCGCGGCGACCTGTGCGGCGGTGCGCTCGGAGAGCAGCGCGAAGAAGGCGTCGAGCGGGCGCAGGATCTCCGCCTTGGTGCGGTGATAGCCGGCGTCGTGCAGGATGCGCTGCGCCAACGCCAGGTCCGGCTCGCCGGTGCGGGTGAAACCGCCTTTTCCGTCGTCGAAGCGGCCCTTGACCGCGTTCAGCGCGACGGTTTCGGTTTTCACCAGCGCGTCCGACCGGGCCTGCGCGTCGCGCAGCTTGGCGAACTCCGCCTCGGTGACGCCGGCGCGTTCGAGCAGGGTCTGCAAGGACACCGTTTCGCCGTCAGGGCGCGGCTTGGCCTCGCCGGCCGCGATGAAGTCCCAGTAGATCCGCTCGTAGCCCTCGGGACGCGGCTTCTTGCCGTCGCGGATCGCCAGTACGTCCAGATACTGCTGCTCGTAGCGCGCGTCGCCGGTCACCGCGTAGGTGCGCGCCATGCGGGTCAGCTCGTCCGAGCTCTGGCGCAATTCGTCGGCGAGCAGATAACTGTGGTAACGGCTTTGCTCGGCCAGCTCGAGCTCGGTGGCGGCCTCATTCAGTTGCAGCGCCGTCAGGCCGAGCGCCGTCATCAGCGCCACGCCGCCCGCCGTCAAGACGGTAAATATTCCGCGCAAAGTCATCTTTCCCCCCCGGCCCTTGGCCACGTGACGATCATGTCTGCCGTTATAGCTCAAAAATTCCATTTACATAACACACTAATAATAATAAACGTTTTTCATATTTGTATCTTGACAAGCCGGATGACGGGCCGCCGGCGCGCGGCAATGAAAACGCCCCGCAAAGCGGGGCGTCACGATGACCAGAACGGCGGTTCAGGCGAGACCTTCGTCCTTCAGCGCCTGCACGACCGCCGGCCGCGCGGCGACGCGCGCCATATAGGCCTTGAGGCCCGGCCAGGGGTCGAGCGACAGCTTGTGGTAGCCGGTCCAGTTGAGGATGGTGAACAGGTAGCCGTCGGCGACGCTGAACGGGCCCATCAGGTAGTCCTTGCCGGCCAGTTGCTGTTCGACCCAGGCAAAACGCTGCGACAGCCGCGCCCACGCCGCGTCCTTCTGTTCCTGCGGCGTGGCCGGGCTCCAGAACGGGCCGAAACCCTTGTGGATCTCGGCCGAGATGAAGTTCAGCCATTCCTGCAGCCGGTAGCGCTCAATGGTGCCGGCCGGCGGTGCCAGGTGTTTTTCCGGCGCGCGGTCGGCGACGTACTGCACGACCACCGCAGCCTCGGTCAGCACCTCGCCGTTGTCGAGCGCGAGCGCCGGCACGTAGCCCTTGGGGTTGATCGTCGCGTAGTCGTTACCGCTTTCGGTGGTGTGCGGCTGCGCACGCAGATCGACGCGCTCGGTGTCGAAAGGCAGACCGGATTCGATGAGCGCGATGTGCGGCGAAAGCGAGCAGGCACCCGGTGCGTAATACAGTTTCATAGCGTTTCTCCTTGCTGACGACGTTTCAGTGTAGACGGCGCAGCCGCAGCGGGGCCCGGCCCGTATCCCGAGCCGGTCGCAAAAGGCTCGGCCAACCTTCAAAGCTTGGCCGAGCCTCGCCTCAGACGGCTTGCTGGCGCACCACCATCGCCTGCTCGGGCGCCGGGAAGCCGGCGCGGCCGAGTTCCTCGCGGATCAGCCTGTTGGTGTCGAAGTAGACCTGCCAGTAGTGGTCGGGGTGGCAGTACGGGCGTACCGCCAGCACCGGGCCGAGCGGCGTGAATTCGAGCAGCGCGACATCGGGCGCCGGGCTGGCGAGCACGTTGGGCACTGCCTTCAGCCTATCGGCCAGCAGCCCTATCGCGCCGGCGTGGTCGGCGCTGTTCGCCAGCTGCGCCTTCAGGTCGACGCGGCGCACCGGGTTGGCCGAGAAGTTCTGGATGTTGTCGGAGAACAGCTTGTTGTTGCCGACGATGGTGCGCACGTTGTCCGGCGTGTTGATCACCGTCGCGAACAGGCCGATCTCGACCACCTGGCCGGTCACGCCGGCGGCGCTGATGACATCGCCGACCTTGAACGGGCGCAGCGTGATCAGGAACAGCCCGGCGGCGAAGTTGGCGAGCAAGCCGCTCCACGCCAGGCCGACGGCGACGCCGGCGGCGGCGATCAGCGCGGCGAAGGTCGTCGTCTCGACGCCGAAGAAGCCGAGGATGGCGACGATCAGCACGATGGTCAGCGTGACCGACAGGAAGGAATGCGCGTAGCGGCGCAGCGTCGGGTCGAGCCCGCGTTTTTCCAGCTGCACATCGAGCAGCCGCGTCGCGAGCCCGATCAGCCAGCGGCCGACCAGCCACAGCACGATCGCGGCGACGAGGTTGAGGCCGACCTGGATCGCGACGTCGGTCCAGTGGCTCCAGTTGATACCGTTCATGGCGAAATCCCTTTCACATATCCAAAAAGCATACTTCTTGACGATAGCCGGACGCCCGGCAAAGCGCCACCCTGTTTGCGTTGTTTTGTGATGTAAATGGTGCTTATGTCATTTTTACTTCATCGATCTGTCGCGCGACCGTTCAAATAGCTTCATACAAAGACAATATCCTCGTGCGGCCATCCAACCTGCGATAGAAAAACATGAACGCCAGGCACGCCCTCCTCTGCCTGCCGCTGTTGGCCGCGCTCGGCCAGCCCGCGCACGCCTTGAACATCCTGCTGTGCAACGACGACGGCTTCACCGCCGCCAACCTCCGCGCGCTGCAATCGAGGCTTAAGACCGCCGGCCACAACGTGATCGTGTCCAGCCCGGTCGACAACCAGTCCGGCAAGGGCGGTTCGATGGACTTCCTGAAAGCCGTCCCGGCGGTGAACAGCGCCGAGCGCGCGGTCGCCAAGGGCACGCTGACCGACGGCGCCACCGGCGTCGGCGCCGACGACGGCAGCTACGACGGCCTGGCGCTCGTGCCGGCCGGCAACGCCGTGCCGGCGAAGCTGCGCCTGGTCGCCGGCAACGGCAGCCGCATCGTCGACGTGTACGCGTTCTGATCTTCACCGCGCCAACGCAAAACGGCAGCCTCACGGCTGCCGTTTTTGTTTGACCGAGCCTGCCCGGCCCCGCCTCACACGCCTTCCATGCTGCGCCGGTAGCTCGCCGGCGAAAACACGTAGGTCAGCGCGGCCATCGCCGCCACCACGCCGAGGTGGATAGACCAGCCGGTGGTGAAGCTGCCGCCGGTGTCGCACAGCCAGCCGATCAGCCACGGGCCGCTCGCCGCGATCAGAAAGCCCGCGCCCTGCACGAACGCCGCCAAGGCGCCTGCGCCTTGCGCACCGGGCAGGTGGTCGAGGCTGACGATCAGGCTCAGCGAGAAGAAACCACCGAGGCCGAAACCCGCCAGCGCCACCCACAGCCACGGCGCGGCGTAAGGCGCGAAAGCCAGGCCGGCGAAACCCGCACCCTGCAGCGCCATCGCCAGCCACAACGCGCCGCGGCGGTCGGCGCTCCTGCGGGCGAGCATCGGCAACGCGAACGCCGCCGTCGCCTGGAACAGCGCCATCCACGCGAGCAGGTTGCCCGACGCCTGCAGGCTCAGCCCCTCTTGCCGGTAGAACGACGGCAGCCACGCGACCAGGCTCGAGTAGCCGCTGTTGGCCAGGCCGAAGTAGGCCGCCAGCTGCCACGCGCGCCGATTGCGGAAAAAGCGCATCACCGACACCGGGACGGGGCCGCCGACGGCGACCGGCAAGGCGACTGGCGCGCGTATCAGCCACAGGACGAGCGCGAAGAGCGCCATCGGCGACCACACCGCCAGCCCGAGCCGCCAGCCGCCGTGCGAGGCCAGCCAGGGGCTCGCCAGCGCACCGAGCGCGCCGCCGCCGACCAGCGCCGCCGAATAGAGCCCCATCGCCAGCGTCACGCGCTCGGGAAACCAGCGCTTGGCGACGCCCGGCATCAAGGCCTGGATCGCCGCGACCCCGGTGCCGGCGACGCCCGCTCCGGCGATCAGCCCGGCCGCGTCGCCGACCCACGCGCGCGACGCGCAGCCGAGAGCCAGCAGCGCCAGCGCCGCCATGAGTGCACGCGTCTCGCCGAAGCGCCGCGCGATCCCGATCCCGGCGAAGGCGAGCACGCCCATCAGCACGAAGGGCAGCGTCGTCAGTACCGCGGCGGTTTGATAGCCGAGGCCGGTGTCGGCGCGCACCATCTCGAGCACCGGGCCGACCGAGGTCAGGAAGGGCCGCAGATTCAGCCCCACCAGCACCAGCAGGGCCAGCGCGGCGAGCGACACCTCGCCCGTGCGCGGGGCTTCGACGGCGACGCAGCCCGCTCCGGTCTCAGCCATGACACGTCTCCTGCCAGCGGCGGTACAGGTGCGGCTCGGGCAACGGCAAGGCCACCGGCACCAGCGGCATCGGCTGCTTGGCGAAGGGTTGGCCGAGCACCTGGTAGAGCGGCGCGGTCGGCAGGCCGTAGGCGGCGCCGTCCTCCTCGCCGTAGGCGTAGTAGACCGCCTCGACGCCGGCCTGGTACATCGCCGCCAGGCACATCGCGCACGGAAAACCGCTGGCGTACATCTGCGAGCCGGACAGGTCGGGCGTGCCGAGACGGCGGCTGGCGGCGCGGATCGCCTCGATCTCGGAATGGCTGGTCGGGTCGTGGCTGGCGTCGATGCCGTTGACGCCGGTGGCGATCAACAGCCCGTCCTTCACCAGCACCGCGCCGAACGGCTGGCCGCCGGCGTCGACGTTGGCTTCGGCCAGCCGCAGCGCTTCCTGCAAATAGGCTTCGTGCATCGTCATCGTCGCTCCTCGCGCGCAATCTGGGTTCAATGAAGACGGCCGCATCGCGGCCCTGCCGGAAGTCTAAGAGCGCGCGCTATCATTCAGAAATGAAATGTCCAACTAATCACCAGTGGAAAAACCAATGACGACGACGCTGATCGATCCCTTGCTGCTGAAGAGCTTCGTCGCGGTGGTGGAGAGCGGCAGCTTCACGCGCGCCGGCGAGCGCGTGCACCTGAGCCAGTCGACCGTAAGCCAGCAGCTCAGGCGGCTCGAGGAACAGCTCGGCTGCCAGCTGGTCGACCGCGGCGGCCGCTACGTGGTCGCCACCGACGACGGCGAGCGCCTGCTCGGCTACGCGCGCCGTCTCTTGGGCCTGATGGACGAGGCGGTCGAACAGTTGCGCGAGGGCCACGCCGAAGGCGAGGTGCGCATCGGCGTGCCGGAAGACTTCGCGTCCGATGCGCTGACGCCGGCGCTGGCCGCGTTCGCGCGCGCGCACCCGGCGATCCGGCTCGAGGTCACCAGCGGCCTCAGCAACACGCTGTGGCGGCAATTCTGCTCGGGCGACTACGACCTGGTACTGGTCAAGCAGCGCCCGGGGCACGCGCCGGGCCACGCCGTCTGGCCCGAGCCGCTGGCGTGGCTGGACAGCCTCGCCGAACCGACGCACGAGCGCGACCCGCTACCGCTGGTGGCGTTTCCGCCGGGCGGGCTGTACCGCGACGAAATGATCCACTCGCTCGAGAGCGTCGGCCGGCGCTGGCGCATCGGCTACAGCAGCGCGAGCCTCGCCAGCATCCGTTCGGCGGTCGCCGACGGGCTCGGCGTCAGCGTGCTGCCGTCGAGGCTCGCGCTGCCGGGACATAGGCGGCTGGGGGCCGACGAGGGCTTCGCCGACCTGCCGGCGCTGGAGCTTGCGCTGCACCTGCGCGCCGACGTGCCGCGCCGCGTGATCGAGCTGGCCGAAAGGCTTAAGACGCTGTGCGCCGAGGCGACCGGCCACGCGGGCTGACGCGTTCAAGCTTGGCCGAGCGCTCAGCCGCGCTCCGGCGGCTTCGGCTTGGCAAACAGCTTGGTCGGCGGTCGGGCCTTCGCGTCGTCCTGCTTGAAGCGGATATACAGGTCCTCGACCTGCTGGCGCGCCCACGGCGTGCGGCGCAGGAAGGTCAGGCTCGACTTGATGCTCGGGTCGTGCGTGAAGCAGCGGATCGCGATGCGTTGACCGAGCGTCGGCCAGCCGTAGGCGGCCACCAGCTCGGTGAGCATCTTCTCCAGCGTCACGCCGTGCAGGGGGTTGTTGACTTGGCTCATGGCGGGAATGGCATTCGTAAGGGCCGACAGTTTACCGCGGCCGGCGTCCGCTTATAGGCCGGCCGAGCCTGACGGTGTCGGGGGTCGGCCGCCACAGTCAGCGGCGCTGCGGGGTCGGCGTAAAGGCGCAGTAACCGGGCTTGGGGCCGATCTGCGGATGATTGCGACAGGTATCCGGACGCTGCTCATAGACCGTGCACAAGCGGCTCTTGGCATCCAGATACAGGCAGTCGCCATTGATGCGCTGCGCCAGGGTGAAGCGCCCGCTCTTGAAGTTGAAATGCTGGACGATACCGTCCTTCATCAAGCGCTTGGCAACCGACTTGATCGGCTCACCCAGTTCGAACTCGTCGGCAATACCGAGACGGATCAGATCGCTCAGTTTCACTTCCACCGGCATGGTACAGCAGGCGCTCACGCAGTCGCGGCACATGCCGGACTTGTAGCGGCTCCAGGTGTCCAGATTATTGATATCGGCGTACACGGCGGTTTCCTGCGAATTAGGGGGAATCAATCGAGCGGCCCCGCCCGTGAACTCGACCCAGCTCGGGGCAAGCTTGGCCGAGCTCGGAGGCGGTGGCTTACTGCGGCCGCTGCTTGAAGAAGGTGATAGGCGCGCTCGCAGGCAGCGCCGACGGCGGCGGCGACGCGAGGATGTGCTTCTTCATCGTGCCCATCACGTGCATCTCGCACGGCTTGCAGTCGAACTTCAGCGTGTAGGTCTCGTTGCCGGTCTTCAGCGTCATCGGCTCGGCGCGCACCTGGCCCATCACGCCCTTCACGCCCTTGGCCTGCTTAGGACACAAGTTGTACGAGAAGCGCAGGCAGTGCTTGGTGATCATCAGGCTGACCTCGCCCTCCTCCTGGTGCGCCTCGTAGGCGGCGTCGATCACCTCTACACCGTGCTTCTTGTAGAACTGCCAAGCCAGGCTGTTATAGACGTTTGCGAGGTAGGAGAGCGTCGTCTCCGGGTAGGCGACCGGCGGCTCTACCGGGGCCTTGCGCGGCTGGCGCGGCCACGCTTTGATACGCACGGCTTCGAGTTGCTCGACCGCGTCGCGGCGCAGCGCGTTGATCGCGGACGCCGGCACGAACCACGCTTGCTGCAGATTCAGGCTCACGTCGTGCGCGAAGAACATCGTGTTGCCGAGCTTGGCGAGGCTGTCGGCGAGACCCGCCTGTGCTTTCGCCGCGTCGCGCGCCGGCTCGAGAACAAGGTTGGCCGAGGCCGTCGCGGTACAGCCGTCTTCGTCGGTGATCGTAAGTATCAGGCCATCGGCGTGATCGGCGAGGCTCAGCCACACGCCGACGCGGCGCTCGGCCGACTTCTTGAGCAAACCGAGCTCCCACGCGTGGTCACGGTTGCGGTTGATCGTCGCGCCGACCTTGAGCCCGGACAGCGCCTCGCGCGCGTCGTTAGGCCACACGCGCCAGACGTCGCCGTCCTCGCCTCGGCCAACCTTCTCCACCGTATTGGCCTGCACGCCGACCACTTCGCGCTTGCGCATGGTGTTGAGGCCGTCGCCGTTGGCGAGCGTCTCCGGCGTTTCCAGTTCGAGCCAGTCTTGCCCGACGCGCGTGACGTGGCCGATCGGCACGCCGACGAACTTCGGCGAATCGAACGCGCCGATGTCCTCCTTGCGGCCGGTCGCGAAGTAGTCGGTGCTGCCGCGGTTGAAGGTCTTGTCCGGGTTCGGGCTGAAGTAGATCTCGCTCGTGCCGCTGGAAGCGCGCGCCAGCTCCGGGCGCGTTTCGAGGATCTCGTCGAGCAGCAGCCGGTAGTGCGCGGTGATGTTCTTGACGTAGCTGACGTCCTTGTAGCGCCCCTCGATCTTGAACGAGCGCACGCCGGCGTCGATCAGCGCTTCCATGTTCGCCGTCTGGTTGTTGTCCTTCATCGACAGCAGATGCTTGTCGAACGCCACCACGCCGCCCGAGGCGTCGGTAAGCGTGTACGGCAGGCGACAGGCCTGCGAGCAGTCGCCGCGGTTGGCGCTGCGGCCGTTGTCGGCGTGGCTGATGTAGCACTGGCCGGAGAAGGCGACGCACAGCGCGCCGTGGATGAAGTATTCGATCGTGGCATCGGTGCCGACCGCGTCGTGGACCTTCCTGATCTGCGGGATGGTCAGCTCGCGCGCGAGCACGATCTGCGAGAAACCGGCATCGGACAGGAATCGCCCTTTCTCGGCGGTGCGGATGTCGCACTGCGTCGACGCGTGCAGCTGGATAGGCGGCAGGTCCATCTCGAGAATGCCCATATCCTGAATGATCAGCGCGTCGACGCCGGCGTCGTACAGTTGCCAGATCAGCTTGCGCGCCGGCTCGAGCTCGGCGTCGTGCAGGATGGTGTTCAGCGTGGTGAAGATGCGCGCGTGGTAGCGGTGCGCGAACTTCACCAGTTTGGCGATCTCGCTGACCTCGTTGCACGCGTTGTGCCGCGCGCCGAAGCTCGGCCCGCCGATATAGACCGCGTCCGCCCCGTGCAGAATCGCCTCGCGGCCGATCTCGACGGTCTTGGCGGGCGACAACAATTCAAGCTGGTGAGCGGGCAGGCTCATGCGAAGTCCTCAGGCGTGCGGGATGGAACAAAGCGCGGAAGTATAGCGGGATCAGTGGCTTAGTTGGATACGTAGGGTGCAGAGAGTAGGGTGCAATAAGCGCAGCGCATTGCACCGAAGGAAGCAAGTAGGGTGGCAATAAGGCGCAGCCGCATTGCACCATCCGATCAATCCTCGCCATCCACCCGCCCTTCCAAGCCACCGCCCCAATCCACTGGATACACGCCCCGCTCCACCCAGTGGTGAAACGTCGAGTACGGCCAATCGGCCACGCGCGACACCAGGCCATGTTTCACCGGGTTGATATGGGCGTAATCGAGGTGGGCGCGGTAATCCGCCTCGTCGCGGATCAGGTGTTCCCAGTAGCGGCGTTGCCAGATACCGCGCTCGCCGCGCCGCCGGCGTGACGCCGACCGCCCTTCTCCCCGGGGCATCATCCGGGAAAAGCCGGCCTTGATGAGAAACCAGCGGGTGGCGAAATCGCTGTCGCCGGCAGGCAGTTCGATCACGCAATGCAAGTGGTCCGGCAGCACCACCCAACCATGGATATGAAAGGGATGGCGTTGGCGGACGTCGCGCACCGCCTGCCGCAACACGTCGATATGGCGGACGAGCAGGTCGTTGTCGTGGCGGCACAGCAAATTGACGGTGAAGAAATAGGTCCCACCGGGATGCCAGAGGCGGCGGTAATCCGGCATGAGGGTTCTCTGTATGGGCTTATTAGGCGGTGCAATTCGCTTTGCTCATTGCGCCCTACTCAAGAGAAAAATCATGCGTCATTAAGCGATAACCAAGAACGGCCGATACGCCCTCAGCCGCCTAGCGCCAGCCGCATCACGAGCCGCGGCTCGCCTTCGCCGAAATAGTCGGCCTCCTCGCCGACCGCCTCGAAACCGAGCGTCTTGTACAGCGCGACCGCGCCGGCGTTGCCCGGGTCGACGGTCAGTTGCACCGCCGTCGCGCCGCGCGCGCGCATCGCGGCGATCAGCGCCGCGCTCAAGGCGCGGCCGACGCCCTGGCCGCGGCAGCGTTCGCGCACCGCCAGCGACACGATCCACAGCACGCCGGCCTCCTCGCTCGTCGCGCCGACGATGTAGCCGTCGAGTTCGCCGTCGCCGCCGTCGGCGACGAGGAACAGCCCGCGCCACAGGTCGAACGCCTGGCGGAAGAAGAAGTCGGGGTAGACGTGGCTGCCGAACACCGCCTGCTCGACGGCGAACACCGCCGGCAGGTCGGCGAGGAGCGGGTGACGGATGGGCATGATGTGGCGCTGGCGACGGGGAAACCGGCAGTCTGGCGCAAAGGCGGGACGGCGCACAATGCGTGTTGGCGCGGCCCGACGCGGTTCGAAAAACCTGCGCCGCGCCCGCGACAGGTCGCTTCATGTCTGAACGTTGGCCGAGCCTCGCGCCGCCAGCGGATAAGCCAAGCAAAAGGCCGCGCGAACGCGGCCGTTTATCACGACAAGCTTGGCCGAGCCTCGGCCAACCTCAATCCTCCTCCTGCTCGACCTTGTACCCCGCCGACAGCCGCTGCTGCACGTCCTGCGGCACCGCGTCGTAGTGGCTCAACACCAGCGCGTACGCGCCCTGGCCGGCGGTGATCGACTTGAGCCGGCCGGCGTAGCCCTCGAGCTCGGCCAGCGGCACCTGGCCGCGGATCAGCACCATGGACTGCGACAAGGTCTCAGTGCCGGTCACCTGGCCGCGCCGGCCGGTCAGGTCGGCGGTCAGGTCGCCCAATTTCATCTCGGGCGCGGTGATCTCGATCGCGACGACCGGTTCGAGCACGATCGGGTTCGCCGCGCGCATCGCCTCGAGCATTGCCTTGCGGCCGGCCGCCTGGAAGGCGACGTCCTTCGAGTCGACCGAGTGGCTCTTGCCGTCGTAGACCGTCACCTTGATGTCCTCGACCGGGCAGCCGGCCACCGGCCCGGCCGCCAGCACCGAGCGCACGCCCTTCTCGACCGACGCGATGAACTGGCCGGGGATCACGCCGCCCTTCACCTCGTCGACGAAGGCGAAGCCGGCGCCGCGTTGCTGCGGCTCGATGCGCAGGAACACCTCGCCGAACTGGCCGGCGCCGCCGGTCTGCTTCTTGTGGCGGTTGTGGCCGGCGGCGGGTTGGGTGATCGTTTCGCGGTAGGGCACGCGCGGCGGGCGCGTCGAGACCTCGAGCTTGTAACTCCCCGCCATGCGGTCCAACAGGTAGCGCAGGTGCAATTCGCCCATGCCGCGCAGCACCGTCTCGTGCGTGACCGCGTGCTGCTCGACGCGCACGCACGGGTCCTCGGCCGGCAGCCGGTGCAGCACCTCGGCGATGCGCTGCTCGTCGCCGTGGCGCTTCGCCTCGATCGCGAGCCCCTGCATCGGCGTCGGGAAGGCGAGCGGCTTGAGGAAGATGTGGTCTTCGTCGTGCGAGTCGTGCAGCACCGCGTCGAACTCGATCTCGTCGACCTTGGCGACCGCGCCGAAGTCGCCGGGGATCAGCGCGTCGACCTCGTCGTAGCGCTTGCCCTGCAGCTTGAGCAGGTGGCCGACCTTGAACGGCTTCTTGCCGTCGCCGACGAAGAGCAAAGAATCGCGCGTGACCGTGCCCTGGTGCACGCGGAAGATGCCGAGCTTGCCGACGAAGGGGTCGATCACCACCTTGAACACATGCGCGAGCACGTGGCGCGCCGGGTCGGGCACCGACCGGAACGCAAGCGCCGCGTCGCCGTCGCCCTTCTTGTAAAACAGCGGCGGGTTGCCCTCGGCCGGGTTCGGCGCGAGCCTGGCGAGCACGTCGAGCAGCTCGGGCACGCCGGCGCCGGTACGCGCCGACACGAAGCACAGCGGGATCAAATGCCCCTCCCTCAGGGCGCGCTCCAAGGGCGCGTGCAACTCCTCGGGCGTGACCTCGCCCTGCTCCAGGTAGCGCGCCATCAGCGCCTCGTCGACCTCGACCACCTGGTCGATCAAGGCCTGGTGCGCGTCGGCGACCGAAGAAAAATCGGCCTCGCCGGCCGGGTTGAAAAAGCAGTCGACCACGCGGCGCGCGCCGTCAGCCGGCAGGTTGATCGGCAGCACCTCCTTGCCGAACGCCTCGCGCAGCTGCGCGACCAGACCCGGCAGGTCGACGCGCTCGGCGTCGATCTTGTTGACGACGATCATGCGGCACAGATTGCGCTCGGCCGCCCAGTCCATCATCCGCCTTGTGGACAGCTCGATGCCGTTCTGCGCGTTGACCACCACCAGCGCCGTCTCCACCGCCGACAGCGCCGCCAGCGCCTGGCCGACGAAGTCGTGAAAGCCCGGGGTGTCGATCAAACGGATCTCGGCGCCGCCATGTTGGAAATGGGCCAGCGCCGAGGAGAGGGAGTGGCGGTATTCGCGCTCCAAGGGATCGAAGTCGCACACCGTGTCGCCGCGTTCCAGCGACCCCTGCGCGCCGATCGCGCCGCTCTTGAACAGCAGCGCCTCGGCCAACGTCGTCTTGCCGCCGTCGCCGTGCCCGACCAGGGCGACCGTGCGGATGGCTTCGACCGGATAGTTGGGCATGACATTCTCCTGAGCGAGGATCTTGCTCGGAGTATAGGCAGAAGCCGGCCGGCAAGGTTCGGGTCCCGCCTAGGCTTTCACCGGGGTGCACAATTCGACCAGCGTGCCGTCCGGGCAACGCAGGTACGAGACCACCTGGCCCCAAGGCTTGGCGACGGGTGCGGCAAGCTCGGTGGCGCCGGCGTCGAGGGCGCGCCTGTGGGCCGCTTCGACGGTGGGCGTGACAAACGCGACCTCCATCCCCAGCGGCAGCGCCGACTCGCTGGCGGCGACGTGGCCGGCCGGCAGATTGGCGCGGCCGAGCTCGTGCGCGGCGAAGGCGAGCGTCGTCTCCCCGGTTTCCAGTTCGCCGTACACGCCCGATTCGTGAAGGAAGCGCCGCGGGAAGCCGAAGGCCGACTCGAAGAACGCGAGCGAAGCCGCCACGTCCGGGACGTAGACGATGGTGTAGCCGAAGCGCATGGTTTTCTCCTGTTTTCAGGCCGCGCGGGCAGCGCCGCATCGGCTCAGGCGATCCGCAGCCCGATGTCGAAAACGCCCGCGTAGCCCTGGCCGTCCTTGACGAGTTCGAGCATCAACCGCTCGCCGCCGCCGCGGAAAATGCCGTCCCCGTCGTTCCTGACCGTACGGCGCCCCTTGCCGGCATAAGGCGCCGACGCGTGCACCCGGTCGGTGACGGCGTCGTCGAAATAAAGCTGCGAGGTGAACTCGTAAGCCGGCCGGGCCGCCTGCGCGCTGCGAATCTTGAAGTGGATGTGCACGGTCCTGCCCGGATACCAGCCCGGGTAGACGGTGATGAAGCGGGCGACGCCGTCGTCGTCGGTCAACTGGTAGCCGCGCAGGAATTTTTTCCCCCTCGTATCGAACTGCCCGCCGAAGTCCTTCACATCCGAATACACCCCCAGCGCGTCGCATTGCCAGACATCGACCATCGCGCCGGCCAGCGGGATGCAGGCCGTATCTCCCACCGTCGAGACGCGGAACGCCAGGTTCAGGAGCACCCCCTCGCGCACCGAGCCGTCCGCCGGGTCGGAGCGGAGGTCGGAACGCTCGAGCCGCTCGTCCGCGAAATAAGGTCCCTCGGTCTGCTGCGGCCTCGCCACGCAGGAAGGCAGCGCCGGCGCGGCTGCCGTTTTGTCGGCGCCGGCCCGCTCGGGGCGGCAACCCGTCAGCGTCAGGACCAACGCCGACCCGGTAAGGTTGAGCATCTGGCGACGGCTCAGGCCGCTTCCTGGCCGTGTCCGTCCTACCGGCAATCGCTTCATGGTGGACCTCCTCGAACCGTCGCCTTCACGCCCTGATAAGGCATTGTAGGGCGAACGGGCGCAAAGCCCTCGGCCAAGCTTGCAGGCCGGCCACGAACCGGGAGCCGTGACGTTGGCCGAGCCTTAAAACAAGACGCTGCCTAACGAATGAAAGGGACTTCCCCGTCCCAAGGCTGCGGCGGAAGCCGCTGGCAGCATCAGCTGCCATGCTGGAGTTTCCACGCTGCATCAACACCACAGGAGGGGAAGTCCATGTCCATTATCACTTTAGGGGATCGATCTCGCCCAGAATGTATTCGCTTTGCATGGCGTCGATGCCGCCGGCCACGCCACCTTGGTCAGACCGAAAATCACCCGTGATCAACTGCTACCGATCATCGCCCAGCTCCCGCCCTGCCTGATCGGCATGGAAGCCTGCTCCGGCGCCCATCACTGGGCCCGGCTGTTTCGGGCGTACGGCCACACCGTCAGGCTGATGGCGCCCAAGTTCGTCGCCCCCTACCGTATGTCCGGCAAACGCGGCAAGAACGATGCGGCCGACGCCGCCGCGATCTGCGAAGCGGTCAGCCGCCCCGCCATGCGCTTCGTGCCGGTCAAGGATGCGCATCAGCAAGCCATGCTCTGCCTGCACCGCACCCGCCAGGGGTTTGTGACCGAGCGCACCGCCCTCTACAACCGCATCCGCGGCCTGATCGCCGAGTTCGGCATCGTGCTGCCGCAGAAGGTCGAACGCCTGCGCCACCACATCGGCGCCCACCTCGAAGACCTGCCCGGCTGGGCCAACCGCTGCATCGGCGACCTGCTGGCGCACGCCGACCGGCTGGACGAGCGCATCGCCGAGTACGACCGCGCGATTGCGGACGCGGCCCGACAAGATGAACGCAGCAAACGCCTGATGCAGCTGCCGGGCATCGGCCCCACCACCGCCAGTGCGCTGCTGGCCACGCTGGGCGTCGGGCATGAGTTCGACAATGGCCGCCAGCTTGCCGCCTGGCTGGGGCTGACACCCGGTCAGTACAGCAGCGGTGGCAAGGTCCGGCTCGGACGCATCACCAAGGCCGGCGATGCCTATCTGCGAGGCCTGCTGGTGATGGGCGCCCGAGCGGTGCTGGCGGGTTTGGGGGACAAGCAGGACCGCTCCAGCCATTGGGCCAGAAGTCTGCAGGAACGACGTGGCTACTGGAAAGCGGTGGTGGCGATTGCCGCCAAGAATGCCCGGCGGGTCTGGGCGGTCTTGAAGTTTGGTGATGACTTCCGGCTGGCACCAGCCTGAGTCTCGCCGCCAGCCTGGAAACCCGTCTGCAGCAAAAGGGCAACACCATGCCGTGAATCGTGTTCTGTGCAGGACGTCGCAGCGTTGATGTGAAGCGGGTTGGACCCGCGCGGGGAGTGCCTGGTTAACTCAAGGGGATGGCGTTCAATTCCGGCTAACGAATGAGGCCCCCACGCGCGTCTTTCATCAGGGTCCGGGCGAGTCGCCCAACATGACCGGTTGTAGTCTGGCAGTCCTTCACCTTCTCGCCTCGCGCTGTGGTCTTGCTGCAATGGAAGCAAACCGTCCACATCGTTATTGAAAACGATGGGGAAGCCCTTGTAGTCTGAGTTAAGGGGCGGGCGAAAGCGGTACGCTTTTGCCCGTCCCAGCCCCGAAGGGGCGTCTTGAACGAAATGTTAGGGCCAAACCGGCAAACCTTGCGCTGACCCGCCCCGCCTTGACCGAAGTCCCGGCCTGAAACCAAATAGCCGACCGCTGAAGTGGCCGAACCCGCCGAACGGCCCGCGCCGCCGGGCACTGCAACAGCCCGCTGAAACCGCCGAAGCTGGCGGAAACTCCAAAAGGTTGGCCGAAGAACCAAAGCCCAAGCCGCCGAAACCCAAACGTTGGCCGAGCCAGCGGCCGTCAAACACCAGACGATGGAAAAGGCTCGGTCAACCTTTACGTTCCGATGCTTTTGAACCCTAACGGTAAAGTTCAGCAGGGGGGCCGGCCGGCGAGACCTTCATACCTCGGAAAGCCAGCATGCCGGCCCCGTCTGCTGCAACGCTTTGTTAGGCCAAACTCCTGCCCATGAGTGATTCCTGTGCTTATGCCTCCTTGACCACACCGCGCTCGCCTTCCAGTTCCACGGGCGTGATGTAGTCACAAGGCATCTTCATCTTCTGGAACCAGGCGGCCAAAGCCTGCTTGTCGGGGGCTTCCATGATGCAGAAGATTTTGCCTTCGGACAGGTTGAGGAAGCTCCGGTATGGCTGCACCGTCGGGTCATTCTGTGCGGCCTGGGCCAGTTGGTCGACCTGCTCGCGCTGGAGCGCTCCGGCAGGCATCGTGTGACTGCTCATGAACTTCGGCATGGTTGGTTCTCCTTTCGACCTCGATGTGACAGAAACTCGGCCTAACGCCTAAATTAAGGGGCGGGCGAAAGCGGTACGCTTTTGCCCGTCCCAGCCGCGAAGCGGCGACTTGAATGAATTGTTAGGCTGTGAGCCCGCTCGATGGAAGAGTTAGACCCCACGGCGCGGCTCCAAGAGCAGACGCACTGCGAGCGCTCCAAGGACGAAGCCCATGAAGTAGCGTTGAACTGAAAGCCACATTGGATTCTGAGAGAACCATAGTGCAATGCGAGCGGCCGACAAAGTAACCAACAGGTTGACGGTCGAGCCGATGAGAACCTGTGTAGTGCCGAACGTGAGGCTTTGCACCAAGACCGAACCAGTCTCGGGCGAGATGAACTGTGGAAGAACCGACAGGTAGAAGATAGCAACCTTGGGATTGAGGATGCTTGTGAGGAGCCCCATGACGAAAAGCTTTCGGGGCGATTCGTCAGGCATCGGGCATGGCTCGAATGGAGAGCGCGCACCAGGCCTGAGCGCCTGCCAAGCCAACCAGAGAAGGTAGAGGGCACCAGCAAACTTGAGAAGCTCATACGCGAGAGGTACGGCCATAAACAGGGCGGTGAGGCCGATGGTGGCTGAGCACATGTGAACGGTGAAGCCCAGTACGACACCGAGCCATGAAGTGACGCCCGCGCGTTTGCCCTGACAAAGCGAGCGGGAGATCAGATAGACCATGTTGGGACCGGGTGTGAGCGCCATAATCAAAGCAGCACCAGCGAACACAAGCATTCCGCTAGAAGAGACCACGAATTCTCCTTGGAGGCCTAATGCCTGAGTTAAGGGGCCTGCTTCAGCAGGTCCCAGCGCCCGAAGGGCGCGCCTTCAACGCAATGTTAGGTGCGCACCTTGAACCACGCAATTACTCGCTTGATTAACGATTGCGATTCGTGGCCTTTCATAGACACGCTTGAGACATTTGATGTTGGCACATAAGGCTCCCCAAGCATAAATTCCGCCCACTCAGCCAAGCTCAAAGACCGGACATTTTTTGGTTCAAAGCCAACTGTTGCGAAGAAGTTTGCGTCGATGGCCTCGCCAAACATGGTAGCAGTAACTGAAGGCTTAGCGGGAACAAGGTACTCGTGGTAGGCAAGCATCCGCCACTCCTCGGAAGAATAGCGCCACTCTCTAGCGCATTTAGAGCAAGTCATGCTTGAATCTGGGCCATATTCAGGAGGTCTGGATGGTGGCCGATAAAAGCAAGGCAGCTTAATCGCACTCTTAACAAGATCGTTCTGGATGTTGTCTTGCCACCCAGGGCCTTGAGGTTTGCTCACCCAGTACTCGAATTGCAGCCAATCACACGGGCACCCGTGTTTGTCCACGTAACGGTTCAGCACACCGCTAACGATAGCCTCCTGTTGAGCCAACTGTTTACGGACTTCCACAATATCCATGACACACCTAACGCCTGAAGTAACCGGACGGCTTAGCTGTGGCGAAGCCGCAGGTAAGCCGGTCCGGTTGAATGAACTGTTAGGGCAAAACCAGTGCAAACTTCGCGCTGACCCGCCCCGCTTTGACCGAAGCCCTAGCCTGAAACCAAACAGCCAGCCGCTGAAGTGGCCGAACTTACCGAATGGCCCGAGCCGCCGGGCACCGCAACAGCCAGGGGAAACCGCCGAACCTGGCGGAAACCCAAAAAGGTTGGCCGAAGAGCAAAAACCCGAACCGCTGAAACCAAAACGTTGGCCGAGCCACGAATCGACAAATACAAGACGATGGAAAAGGCTCGGCCAACCTTTACGTTCCAATGCTTTTGAACCCTAACGCCTGACATAACGGGCTGGACAGCCAGTGGCAGAGCCACTGGTTGACCAGTCCCTGTTGATGGAAATGTTAGGCTCAATAAGCCAATTTTCCGCTTAATGTTTTTAGGCGTTCTCGAGCGGTTCGCCCCGTAGTAGATGCCATGCGTCTCGATATTTACTGAGTATCTCTGGCGCAACATTTACAGCCATATTTGAAAGGCTGCGCCGTCCCTCTCGTTTGACCAGAGGGCGGTCATAGTCCCGTTTTACTGCATCTCGGAAGACTCGGTTTGCCTCATTCTCGGGCACTACATAGTATGAAAAATGTTCGAAATCGAGTGTGCCACGATGGTTGTGTGACTCGCCTATTTTTTTGTCGATGTTTACGAATACAACAAAGTCAGCCTTAAACTTATCTTCCGTGAGGTCCTTATCACCGGAGGCTTGTGTTAAGTAGATTTGGCCCTTTGCCGGGGAATATCCAGTCTTAACTTGAATCAGAAGTTTTTTACGTGGATCTTCGGTATCGATGATAATGTCACTGCCAGCGAAGTTTGCTCTCAGACCATTTGTATTGTGTGCCGGAACACCATTCATCCAACACTTGGCAGTAACGGCGGCCTCCCCAATTCGGCCATGAGACTGTTTTTTATTGAGATCTGGCATCTGCGTATTCCGTGGATGTAATGCCTAATGCCTGATGTAACCGGACGGCTTGCCGGCGGCGAAGCCGCAGGTAAGCCGGTCCGGTTGAATGAACTGTTAGGGCAAAACCAGTGCAAACCTGGCGCTGACCCAACCCGCCTTGGCCGGAGCCTCGGCCGGAAACCTTGCCGCCGCCCCCTGAAGTGGCCGAACCCGCCGAACGGCCTGCGCCGCCGGGCACTGCAACAGCCCGCTGAAACCGCCGAACCCGGCGGAAACCCAAACAGGTTGGCCGAAGCGCCCAAACCCGAACGGCTGAAACCAAAAAGGTTGGCCGAAGAGCGAAAACCCGAGCCGCCGAAACCCAAACGTTGGCCGAGGCCGGAAACCGCCCAATCCCAGACGATGGAAAAGGCTCGGCCAACCTTTACGTTCCAGTGCTTTTGAACCCTAACGCCTTAATTAAGGGGCGGGCGAAAGCGGTACGCTTTTGCCCGTCCCAGCCGCGAAGCGGCGACTTGAATGCGTTGTTAGGGCTAAACCGGTGAAACCCGAGCAGTTGCCCGCCTTCACCGACGCTCCAGCCCACAACAAAGCCTAAAACCACTGAAGTGGCCGAACCCGCCGAACGGCCCGAGCCGCGAAACACCGCAACAGAAAGGCTAAAACGCCCCACGTTGCGGAAGCCTAAAAACGTTGGCCGAAGAGCAAAAACCCGAACCGCTGAAACCCAAACGTTGGCCGAGCCAGCGGCCCGCCAAACACCAGACGATGTAAAAGGCTCGGCCAACCTTTACGTTCCAATGCTTTTGAACCCTAACGCCTGAACTAACCGGACGGCTTACCTGTGGCGAAGCCGCAGGTAAGCCGGTCCGGTTGAGTGAAATGTTAGACTTTCACTTTAATTAGTAAATTTTACCCCAGTACCCTTGGCATCCATATATCCCCACGTTGTGAAGCCAATGCCACTTTTGTAGGTAACATTAATTACAGCATTTGCACCGACTTCTTTTGCTTTTTCGGATAGAGCTTCATTGGCTTGCTCTTTTGTTGGGTCTTTATGAAAAACAGTCAATTTTTTAATACTAACTTCAATTGGTCCAATTTCCTTGTATTTTTTATCAGGCAGCTGACCTTCTGAAATGATGACTTTTTCATCCGATTTATTAGCAACAATAGATTTAGAATCAACATTTGAGCTTGTACGATAAGATGCACAACCAGACGAAAAAGCTGCAGCCGCAATTACAGCCACCAAGCTAACTTTTTTAAAATTCATACATTTATCCCTTTTGTGAGTACGTCTAACGCCTGAAGTAACCGGACGGCTTAGCTGTGGCGAAGCCGCAGGTAAGCCGGTCCGGTTGAATGAACTGTTAGGGAAAAACCAGTGCAAACCTGGCACTGGCCCAGCCCGCCTTGGCCGAAGTCCCGGCCGGAAACCGAACCGCCGGCCGCTGAAGTGGCCGAACCCGCCGAACGGCCCGAGCCGCCGGGCACTGCAACAGCCAGCTGAAACCGCCGAACCCGGCGGAAACCCAAACAGGTTGGCCGAAGCGCCCAAACCCGAACGGCTGAAACCAAAAAGGTTGGCCGAAGAGCGAAAACCCGAGCCGCCGAAACCCAAACGTTGGCCGAGGCCGGAAACCCGCAAATTCCAGACGATGGAAAAAGCTCGGCCAACCTTTACGCTTTAGTGCCTTTGACCCCTAACGCCCAGGTTAAGCCGCGCTCACGCCGGAGCGCAGCGGAGGCGTGAGCATCGGCTTGAACCGTTTGTTAGGCACCACTTTTTCGATTGACATCGAGCCTCCAACGCTTCGGGTGCTGCCTGAGCTCATTCAGATCGGCCTCAGACAGCCCAAAATGCTTTTGAACGTACTCACGCTCAACTTCCTCAGCTTCGTCAGGCGTGCCGTGCGCGCAATCTACTGGGCTGTCACGAAGCTCGATAAGTAGGTCGGTCTTCGGGTCATAGATGACGAGCGCCTCCCAAGCTGGCTTTCGGCCGCTCGGACCACGCGCTACGTCCACGACAGCGTCGAGATCCACCTGACCGACGGTGCCGCTCTTGTTGATGAATCGGCAGGGCATCATTTGTGGCGCCTAACGTCTTAACTAACCGGACGGCCTGCCGGTGGCGAAGCCGCTGGTAGGCTGGTCCGGTTGAGTGAGTTGTTATATGCGGTTACTTACAATCAGTAGAGCCAGCAGTGCAAATCTCCACAGAATTCCGCACGAACTTCGCGGACACTCCCTGCCTCCTCATAAATGCAAGCATTTCATTAAGTTGATCTTTTTTAAAAGATAAAATGCCAGCCTTTGGGGCGCTTGGGATGCGTAGCTCACTCGTAATAACGTACACTTCGTTTTCCTGTGTCACAACACGCTGATCTGTAAATGCCCCATAACTCTTTCCGTTTTGTTGTGCGCACATAAACCTACCTACATAAGTCTCATGCCCCTTCACATCAATTTTCTCTGGCCCATTATAAGCAACATCAGAACATGCACTCTTGGCCAACGCAAATGAGCCTTTAATGTATTTCTCTGCTGAAACAGAAGAACCGAGAGCAAATTTTTGCTCTACAATTATCCATTTAGTATCATCGCCATTGAGTCCTTCCGGAACCCATTCGCGAATATATTGATTAGTTGTCGATTTACTGGTGATTTGAGACCATTTATTGGTGTCTGGTAGATTTATTTTTAATGAAGTTATTGGGCTTGCAGGAGGGGAAGTTGCACAACCTGTCAGAGCGGCTGTAAATAACACTACAGACAAAACTTTTTTCACCACACTCTCCTATTATCTTGCATATAACGCCTGAACTAACCGGACGGCTTACCTGTGGCGAAGCCGCAGGTAAGCCGGTCCGGGTTGAGTAAACTGTTAGGGCCAAACCGGTAAACCTTGCGCTGGCCCAACCCGCTTTGGCCGAACTCCCGGCCGGAAACCAAACAGCCGACCGCTGAAGTGGCCGAACCCGCCAAACGGCCCGATCCACTGAGCACCGCAACAGTACGCTGAAGCCGCCGAACCTGGCGAAAACCCAAAAAGGTTGGCCGAAGAGCCAAAGCCCGAACCGCCGAAACCCAAACGTTGGCCGTGCCACAAACCGCCAAACGCCAGACGATGTAAAAGGCTCGGCCAACCTTTACGTCCCAATGCTTTTGAACCCTAACGCCTGAAGTAACCGGACGGCTTAGCTGTGGCGAAGCCGCAGGTAAGCCGGTCCGGTTGAATGAACTGTTAGGGCCAAACCGGTAAAATTACGCTAGCCCGCCCCGCCTTGGCCGAACTCCCGGCCGGAAACCAAACTGCCGGCCGCTGAAGTGGCCGAACCCGCCGAACGGCCCGCGCCGCCGGGCACCGCAACAGCCCGCTGAAACCGCCGAAGCTGGCGGAAACCAAAAAACGTTGGCCGAAGCACCGCACCCCAAACCGCTGAAATCCAAACGTTGGCCGAGCCACGAACCGCCAAACGCCAGACGATGTAAAAGCCTCGGCCAACCTTTACGTTCCAATGCTTTTGAACCCTAACGCCTGAAGTAACCGGACGGCTTAGCTGTGGCGAAGCCGCAGGTAAGCCGGTCCGGTTGAATGAACTGTTAGGGCAAAACCAGTGCAAACTTCGCGCTGACCCAACCCGCCTCGGCCGGAAACCTTGCCGCCGCCCCCTGAAGTGGCCGATCCCGCCGAACGGCCCGAGCCGCCGAGCACCGCAACAGCCCGCTGAAACCGCCGAAGCTGGCGGAAACCCAAAAACGTTGGCCGAAGAGCTAAAGCCCAAGCCACTGCGACCCAAACGTTGGCCGAGGCCGGAAACCCGCAAATTCCAGACGATGGAAAAAGCTCGGCCAACCTTTACGCTTTAGTGCCTTTGACCCCTAACGCCTGAAGTAACCGGACGGCTTACCTGTGGCGAAGCCGCAGGTAAGCCGGTCCGGTTGAATGAACTGTTAGGGAAAAACCAGTGCAAACCTGGCACTGGCCCAGCCCGCTTTGGCCGAAGCCCCGGCCGGAAACCTTGCCGCCGACCGCTGAAGTGGCCGAACTCACTGAACGGCCCAGGCCGCCGGGCACCGCAACCGCTAGCTGAAACCGCCGAACCTTGCGGCAACCCAAAAAGGTTGGCCGAAGCACAACACCCCAAACCGCTGAAACCCAAACGTTGGCCGAGCCACGAATCGACAAATACAAGACGATGGAAAAGGCTCGGCCAACCTTTACGTTCCAATGCTTTTGAACCCTAACTATTAATTAACCTTCACCACCGAGGCCTAAGCCCGTAACGATGTGATCCCTAAACCGGTAACAAAGTGAGGCCTAAACCGGGGGTGATGGTGCTATCTATCTGTTCTATATTGATTTTGTCATGTCCAGCCCGGCAGCCCACGATGACAAATCCCTCCGCCCAGCCTCCTCGCCTGCTCGATCGGGTGCGTGGCCGACTGCGGGTGAAGCACTACAGCCTGCGCACCGAGGAGGCTTACGTTCACTGGATTAAACGCTTTATCCATTTTCATGACAAGCGGCATCCCATTGACATGGGTGGACCGGAGGTCGAGCGCTTCCTGACCCATCTGGCGGTCGACGGTCAGGTGTCGGCGTCGACGCAGAACGTGGCGCTGTCGGCGCTGTTGTTCCTGTATCGCGAGGTGCTGGGGGTCGAGTTGCCTTGGCTCACCGACGTGACGCGGGCGAAAAAGCCCAAGCGTCTGCCGGTGGTGCTGAGCATGACCGAGGTGCAGGCGCTGCTGCGGGTGGCGGACGGGGTGCCTGGACTGGTGTTGCGGCTGCTGTACGGCTCGGGGATGCGGCTGCTGGAGGGGTGCCGGCTGCGCGTCAAGGATATCGACCTGGAGCGCGGCGAGATCCTGGTGCGCGACGGCAAGGGGGCGAAGGATAGGGTCACGGTGCTGCCGCGCAGCCTGGTCACACCGCTACGCGCGCAACTGGAGAGGGCGCACGCGCTGCACGAGTCGGACCTGGCGGTGGGTGGCGGCGAAGTCTGGCTGCCGGATGCGCTGGCGCGCAAATACCCGGCGGCGGCATGCAGCTGGATGTGGCAGTACGTGTTTCCGGCCCCAGGCCTGTCGCGCGACCCGCGCAGCGGCGTGGTGCGCCGTCATCATATCGAGGACCAGCAGGTGCAGCGCGCGATGAAGCGGGCGGTCAGGGCGGTCGGCCTGAGCAAGCCGGCGACGCCCCACACGCTGCGCCACAGCTTCGCGACGCACCTGTTGGAGGGCGGGCAGGACATCCGTACGGTGCAGGCGCTGCTGGGGCACAAGGACGTGAGCACCACGATGATCTACACCCATGTGCTCAATCGCGGCGGGCTGGGCGTGTTGAGCCCGCTGGACCGGGCCGGGCTCTGACGGCCATGAAAAAGGCAGCCGCGCGGCTGCCGTTTTTCATCCCGAGGCTTGCTCGAGGCTAACGCCGCAATCGTCTATAAGCCCCTGGCGAGCACGACGTCGAAAACACCGCGGCGTAGCTTGCCATCCTGTTTTAAATCGATAGCCAACGATGGCTTTTTACCGGCCCAGGGATCGTTGGCGATGAAGGGGTCGCCCTTGAAATAGAGCTGCATCGTAAGCGGAATGTGCAGCGACTCCATGACCCGCATGTGAATATGCGCGGGCCGCGTCAGCCCCGCGTATTTCTCGAGCCCCGGGAGATTGGGCGGGACCGGGTATCGGCCCGGCATGATTGTCTCGACCTCGTATTGCCCCTTTTCATTGGTATACAGCATCCCCCGCAAGTGGAAGCTAGTCACCTCGGTGAAGTTGCCGGGCTTGTTGGTGTCATAGAGGCCGGCGTGATTCGCTTGCCACACCTCGATCAATGCCCCCGGCAGCGGGGTACGGCAGTCCGAACCGAACACCGTGCCGGTCAGAACAAGCCTGTCGCCGAGCTCGTCGGGGCCTGCCAGCCGGGCGCGAAATGGCGCGCCGAAGCGATAGAACGGACCGAGGATGTCGGACGCCGTGGGCCGGCAGCCTAGCTTGGCGGCAAGAGCAGGGCCGGCCAGAAGCACGCCGCCGAGCATCACTGCACTCCTGTGCAGGAAGATTCGCCGAGAGATGTCCAGGCTGGCCTTCGGGGTTCGATACTTGCCCATGTTTGCCTCCTCTCCTCTGGTGTCGCTGCCTCACCAATGCCTGCCTAAAACTGCCGGCCAGTATGTACTTCAAGCACTATAGCCTCCGTTACCCGGCATAAACGCATAAAAAACGGCAGCCCGCAGGCTGCCGTTTCTCGGTTCAAAGCAAAACCGAATCAGATCTTGTCGTACAGCTTGGCGCCGCCCTTGACGAACTCGATCGACTTCACTTCCATGCCCTTCGCGAGCGCGTCCTGCTCGGACACGCCCTGCGCGGCGGCGAATTCGCGCACGTCCTGGGTGATCTTCATCGAGCAGAAGTGCGGGCCGCACATCGAGCAGAAGTGCGCCACCTTGGCCGAGTCCTTCGGCAGCGTCTCGTCGTGGAACGAGCGCGCGCGGTCCGGGTCGAGGCCGAGGTTGAACTGGTCTTCCCAGCGGAACTCGAAGCGGGCCTTACTGAGCGCGTTGTCGCGGATCTGCGCGCCCGGGTGGCCCTTGGCGAGGTCGGCGGCGTGCGCGGCCAGCTTGTAGGTGATGATGCCTTCCTTCACGTCGTCCTTGTTCGGCAGGCCGAGGTGCTCCTTCGGGGTCACGTAGCACAGCATCGCGGTGCCGTACCAGCCGATCTGCGCGGCGCCGATCGCGCTGGTGATGTGGTCGTAGCCGGGGGCGATGTCGGTGGTCAGCGGGCCGAGGGTGTAGAACGGCGCCTCGTGGCACCACTCCAGTTCCTTGTCCATGTTCTCCTTGATCAGCTGCATCGGCACGTGGCCCGGGCCTTCGATCATCACCTGCACGTCGTGCTTCCAGGCGATCTGCGTCAGCTCGCCCAGCGTCTTCAGTTCGCCGAGCTGCGCGGCGTCGTTGGCGTCCCACACCGAACCCGGGCGCAGGCCGTCGCCGAGCGAGAACGCCACGTCGTACGCCTTCATGATTTCGCAGATGTCTTCGAAGTGGGTGTAGAGGAAGTTTTCCTGGTGATGCGCCAGGCACCACTTGGCCATGATCGAGCCGCCGCGGCTGACGATGCCGGTCATCCGGTTGGCGGTCATCGGCACGTAGCGCAGCAAGACGCCGGCGTGGATGGTGAAGTAGTCGACGCCCTGTTCGGCCTGTTCGATCAGCGTGTCCTTGAAGATCTCCCAGGTCAGGTCTTCGGCCTTGCCGTTGACCTTCTCGAGCGCCTGGTAGATCGGCACGGTGCCGATCGGCACCGGCGAGTTGCGCAGGATCCATTCACGCGTCTCGTGGATGTTCTTGCCGGTCGACAGGTCCATGATGGTGTCGGCGCCCCAGCGGATGCCCCAGGTCATCTTGTCGACTTCTTCGCTGATCGACGAGGTCACCGCCGAGTTGCCGATGTTGCCGTTGATCTTCACCAGGAAGTTGCGGCCGATGATCATCGGCTCCGATTCCGGGTGGTTGATGTTGTTCGGGATGATGGCGCGGCCGCTGGCGACTTCCTGGCGCACGAATTCCGCGGTGATGGTGTCGACCATGCCGGCGCCGTAGTTCTCGCCCGGGTGCTGGCGGATCATCAGCTCGAGCAGGCGCTCGTTCTTGCCGCCGGCCGCCTTCACGCTCTCGATGTAGGCCGCGCGGTTCATGTTCTCGCGGATGGCGATGTATTCCATCTCCGGCGTGATGATGCCCTGACGTGCGTAGTGCATCTGCGAGACGTTACAGCCCGGCTTGGCGCGGCGCGGCTTGCGCGTCAGGTTGAAGCGCAGGTGGTCGAGCTTTTCGTCGGCTTCGCGCGCGCGGCCGTACTCGGAGGAAAGGCCGTCGAGCAGTTCGGTGTCGTTGCGCTCCTCGATCCACGCGGCGCGGATCGCCGGCAGGCCGTCGCGCACGTCGATCTTGGCGGCCGGGTCGGTATACGGGCCGCTGCAGTCGTAGACGTAGATCGGCGGGTTCTGCTCGCCGCCGAACTGGGTCGGGGTGTCGGCCTGCGAGATTTCGCGCATCGGCACGCGGAGGTCGGGGCGCGAGCCTTGTACGTAGATCTTGCGGGAATTGGGCAGCGGCTGGATGGCGGCGCTGTCCACCACCATTTCGGTATTCAGATTGGTCGGCGCGTTCATTGGCGTGTCTCCTTGGGCTTCACAGGGCGCAAGGAGGAACTTCGGCCGCGTCCGCTGGCGGGACGGGTGCCGCTCGGGGTGGCGGCAGGTTCGCTTCCCTACGCCGGTATTATCCGGGTCAGGTTCGGAGGGTGTTTCTCACCCGCGCGGCACGATTGCCGGCAGGACCCCTAGCGCTCTTAAGGCGGCGCGGGTCCGCACCTTGCCTCAGAGTGCTGTGAAGGTAAGCCAAATGTGCAATAATCGCAAGTTATTGTCTTTAAAAGCCTCGTGGAGTCCGATTCGATGGATTTCGAAAAAGCCCGCTTCAATATGGTCGAGCAGCAGATCCGCCCTTGGGACGTGCTCGACATCAAGATTCTTGACCTGCTGTTTGCCGTGAAGCGCGAAGACTTCGTGCAGCCGGAACAGCGCGACATCGCCTTCGTCGACGTGCAGCTGCCGCTGCCGAACGGCACGCTGATGCTCGAACCCAAGGTGGAAGCCCGCCTGGTGCAGGACCTCGACATCAGACCGACCGACCGCATCCTCGAAGTCGGCACCGGCTCGGGCTACGTGACTGCGCTGTTGGCCACGCTCGGCCGCGAAGTCGTCAGCGTCGAGATCGACCCGGCGCAGAAGGCGCGCGCCGAGGCCAACCTGCGTAAGGCCGGCGTCGACAACGCGACCGTGCTGGACGGCAACGGCATCGAAGGGGTGCCGGGCAAGGCGCCGTTCGACGCGATCCTGGTCGGCGGTTCGCTGCCGGTGGTGCCCGAGGCGCTGAAACAGCAGCTCGCCATCGGCGGTCGCTTGGCGGTGGTCGTCGGCGACGAGCCGGTGATGCGCGCGATCGTCGTCACCCGAGACAGCGAAACCGCGTTCGGCGAGACCGTGTCGTTCGACACCGTCGTGCCGCGCTTGGCCAAGGCCTGTGCGCTGGCGCCGTCGGCGTTCCGCTTCTGAACTAGGCGAAGATCATGATCCGCGAAATCGGCGCCAAAGAACTCGCCGCCTGGCTGGCGGACGACACGCGCGTGCAGCCGGTGCTGCTCGACGTGCGCGAAGGCTGGGAAGTGGCCCGCGCGAGCCTGCCGGGCATCGTCCACATCCCGATGAACCTGATCCCGGGCCGCATGGCCGAGCTGCCGGACGATGCCCCCATCGTCACCATCTGCCACCATGGCGTGCGCAGCTATCAGGTCGGCCTGTATCTGAAGAACGCCGGCTTCGACGAGGTGATCAGCCTCAAGGGCGGCGTCGAGGCGTGGGCCTCGGACGTCGACCCGACGATGGCGCACTACTGATCCCGTCGGGTTTTGACGCCAACGGCCCGAACGGGCCGTTTTTTGCGAGCGCATCTCAATGAATTACTTCGATCTGGACCGCGTCCACCCCGGCTGGCGTGCCGTGCTGGCGTCGCCGACCTTGGCCGAGCCGCTGGCGCGGCTCGACGCCGAACTCGCGCGCCGCCACGACGCCGGCGAGATCATCTACCCGCCGCGGCGCGCGATCTTCCGCGCGCTCGAGGACTGCGCGCCCGAGGACGTGAAGGTCGTCATCCTCGGCCAGGATCCGTACCACGGCGAAGGCGAGGCGATGGGGCTGTCGTTCTCGGTCACGCGCGAAACGCGCGTGCCGCCCAGCTTACGCAACATCTACAAGGAACTCGCGACCGACGTCGACGCCGCCTTCCCCGGCCACGGCGACCTCAGCTACTTGTCGCGCCAGGGCGTGCTCTTGCTCAACAGCGTGCTGACGGTGCGCGCCGACGCCGCCGGCAGCCACGGCAAGCTCGGCTGGCAGGCGGTGACCGACGCGCTGATCGACACCGTCAACCACGCCAACCCCGGCTGCGTGTTCCTGTTGTGGGGCAACTGGGCGCAGACCAAGGCCGAGCGCATCGACGAGGCGCGCCACCTGATCCTCGCGAGCGCCCACCCGTCGCCGCTGTCGGCGCGGCGCGGCTTCTTCGGGGCTCGTCATTTCTCGCAGGCCAACGCATGGCTCGCCGCGCACGGCAAGGGCGGGATCGAGTGGGCGCACGAAGCGCCGGCCGATCTTTTCGCCTGAACGGCCGCGAAAGCTCGGCCAAGCTCGGTATCTGACTAGCCGCCATCGAGGCGGCTTTTTTTGCGTCCGGTTTTCCTCCCACCCCGCCCGCGGTGGTGCGATCCGGCCTTTGCCAGTAAGCTTGAATTTCCCCTTCATCACTACACCCCCAATGGACGTTCTGATACTGCTGTTCCTGATTCTGCTCAACGGCGTATTCGCCATGTCGGAGCTCGCCATCGTCTCGGCGCGCAAGGTGCGCCTGCAACAATGGGCCGAAGACGGCCACCGCGGCGCCGAAACCGCGCTCTTACTGTCGGAAGAACCGACCCGCTTCCTGTCCACCGTCCAGATCGGCATCACCTCGATCGGCATCCTGTCCGGCGTGTTCGGCCAAGAGGCGATCGCCAGCGAGCTGGCCGTCTGGCTGATGCAGTTCCCGCTGACCGCCCCCTACGCCGAGCCGGTGTCGCTGGCGGTGATGGTGGTCACCATCACCTATTTCTCGCTGATCTTCGGCGAACTCGTGCCCAAGCGGCTCGCGATGCACAACCCGGAGCGGCTCGCGTCGGCGATGGCGCGCCCGATGCAGCTGTTGTCGCGGCTGACTTCGCCGCTGGTGAGACTCCTCAGCGTGTCGACCGACACCGTGCTGCGGCTGATCGGCGCGCGCCGCGGCAAGGAGCCGTCGATCACCGAGGAAGAGATCCAGGTGCTGATGGAACAGGGCGCCGACGAGGGCGTGTTCGAGCGCGCCGAGCAGGAGCTGGTCGCCAATATCTTCCGCCTCGACACGCGCAAGGTCGGCTCGATCATGACGCCGCGCAAGGACATCGTGCCGCTCGACGTCGAAGACCCGCTGCAGGACAACCTCGACAAGCTGCAGGGCAACCTGTTCACGCGCTTCCCGGTGGTCAAGGGCGGTCTCGACCAGATCCTCGGCATGGTGCACGCCAAGGACATCCTCAACCAGACGCTGAGCGGCCGGCCGGTCGAGCTGAGCAGCCTGTTGAAACCGGCGCTCTACGTGCCGGCGACGATCTCGCCGATGCAGCTGATGGAGCAGTTCAAGATCACGCGCAACCATATCGCGCTGGTGGTCGACGAATACGGCGAGCTCGAGGGCATCGTCACCATGAACGACGTGCTCGAGACCATCGTCGGCGACCTGCCGACCGATGCGCTGACCGAAGACAACGAGGCGGTCGAGCGCGAGGACGGCAGCTGGCTGATCGACGGCATGATGTCGCTCGACAAGTTCCGCGACCTGTTCGACATCGAGGACCGCCTGCCGGGCGAGGACAGCGGCAACATTCACACGCTCGGCGGTTTCGTGATGTTCCAGCTCGGCCGCGTGCCGGCGGTGGCCGACCGTTTCGAGTGGGAAGAGATCGCCTTCGAGGTGCTCGACATGGACAAGACGCGCGTCGACAAGATGATGGTGAAAAGGTTGGCCGACGGCGACGGCCCGGACACCGGCAGCTCGCTGTAAGCGCAGCGGCTTTATCGCCGGAAACAAAAAACCCCGCCAGCGCTGGCGGGGTTTTTTCATGGCGGCATTTCTTGGCCCTTGCTGATGCGATGCCCAGGCGCTCGGCCAACCTTGGCCTACAGGCGGATCGCGCACACCGCGCTGCGCCGGTTGCCGGCCGGGCGGCGCGCCGGGTCGGCGTAGTTGTCGACTTCGACCATGCCGGCCTTCCTCATCATGCCGGCCGATGCGGCGTTCTCGTCGTGCCGGTCGGCGACCAGCCACGTCGCGCCGGCCCGGCGAGCGGCGTCGATCGCGGCGTCAAGCAGCTTCACGCCCAGGCCCTGGCCGGCCGCGTCGCGATGCACGACCGCCTCGACGACGAAGACCGCCTGGTCGGACGGAAGCCCTGCCGGGCGCAGCGCCGGATAGCGGTCTTCGAAACGCCACACCAGCGCACCTACTAGGCGCTGCTTGTCGTCGAAGGCGAGTTCGGCGTTGGCCGAGCCCGACGCGAGCTCGGCCAACGTGGCGGCGACGCCGTCTTCCGGCAGCCAGTTCCACTGATTCGGCCCGTGCTCGCGCAGCAACACGCCGACCGCGTCGGCGTCGGCCTGGCCGCAGGCCCGACGCAGGGCCACGCTCACGTGCGCGACTTCCATCCGCGGTACCACTTGACGAACGCTTCGATGCCGTCGGCCAGCGGCGTCGCCGGCGAGAAGCCGACCGCCGCACGCAAGCGCGCGGTGTCAGCGTAGGTGATCGGCACGTCGCCGTCCTGCATCGGCAGGTATTCCTTCACCGCCTCGCGGCCGCACGCCGTTTCGACGCAGCGGATGAATTCCATCAATTCGACCGGCTGGTGGTTGCCGATGTTGAAAATCTCGAAATTGCTACGTTCTTTTGTTACGTATTCCATGACACGAAGCACACCTTCGACGATGTCGTCGATATAGGTGAAGTCGCGCTGCAACAAACCGTGGTTGAAAACCTTGATAGGCCGACCCTCGCTGATCGCCTCGGTGAACAGCCACGGCGCCATGTCGGGCCGACCCCAGGGTCCGTACACGGTGAAGAAGCGCAGGCCGGTCAGCGTCATGCCGTAGAGCTCGGCGTAGCTGGCCGCCATCGCCTCGTTGGCCTTCTTGGTCGCCGCGTAGTAGCTGACCGGCGCGTCGGTGCGGTCGTCCTCGGAGAACGGCACCTTGGCGTTCTTGCCGTACACGCTCGACGAGCTGGCGAACACCAGATGCTTCACCGCATGGCGGCGACAGGCTTCGAGCAGGTTGGCGAAACCGACGAGGTTGCTCTGCGTGTACGCGTGCGGGTTCTGGATCGAGTAGCGCACGCCGGCCTGCGCGGCCAGGTTCACGACGTAATCGGGCTTCTCGGCGGCGAACAGCGCATCGAGCGCGTCGTTGTCGGCGATGTCCAGCTTGTGGAAAACAAAGCCGCTACGGCCCGTTAACGTGGCAAGGCGCGCGTGTTTGAGCTCGACGGCGTAGTAGTCGTTGAGGTTATCCACACCGATTACCGACCCGTTCCCGCGTTCGAGCAGCTTTTCGCACACCGCGCGGCCGATGAATCCGGCGGCGCCGGTCACCATCACTTTCATGCTTTTTTCTCCAGTCGCTGTCTTTCCAGCAGTTTGGCGTATTTGACGAAGCTGTTGAAGCAGCCGATCGCGATGTGGACGAGGCCGGGCAGGCCGTCCCTAAAGCCCTGACGCACAATGTAAAACTTGAAGAAGCGCAGCAAGGGGCTCGCGATGAGCTTCATCGCGCCGACCTGCTTGCCCGCCGCGAACAGCGCTTCGGCCTGCAGGTCGGTGTAACGGTTCTGCTTGGCCAGATACACGCTGACGTCTTCGCCCGACTCGTGCATCAGATCGCCCGCGAGCGTGCCGACCGGGCCGTCAGCGATCACGTACTCGTGAACCTGATGGTCGGACCAGCGTGCACGGCGCCGGTCGAAGAGACGCAGGCTCATGTCCGGATAGCCCTCGCCGTGGCGCAGGAAACGACCCATAAACTTGTTGCAACGGGGAAAACGGTAGGCCGATGTCTGTGGATTGTCAGGCAAATCCTTGATTTCTTTGATTAATGCATCGGAAAGCCACTCGTCGGCGTCGAGGCAGAGCACCCAGTCGTTGCGCGCTTGAGAGACGGCGAACTGCTTCTGCGGACCGAATCCCAGCCAGTCCTGGTGGATAACTTTGGCGCCATAGGCGTTGGCTATGGCCAGGGTGTCGTCAGAGCTGCCTGAATCCACAAGTATGACCTCGTCGGCGAAGCGACAACTCTCGAGACACGCTTTCAAGCTATGTGCCGCGTTTTTGGTGATAAGCACTGCGCTGATCGATACGCCCATTATTCTAGTTACTCTTGTTTAATAAGATAAAGATAGTAGAAGGCGGTCAACGCCTGTGGGCAAGTGTCTTTTATGTATACGAATCAATCTGTTGTGACGTATTGAAAGCTGGTGTCAACCCGGTTCCACGGCGGTTGAACGCTTGTGGGTAATTTGTCCTGTCGTCAAAGGACTGGGTTTATCCACAGGGTCTGGGCGACTTTTGCGAGAAGGCCTGTGAACAGCGATTTTTGCGCTCACCCTGTTTTTCTCTATTTTCTTTTTATTATTCTGAAGAAACTGATATAGCAGCACAAGTTCTGTGGATAAGTGCAAAAAAGCTATGCAAACTCAAGCGCTTGGGCTGTTGATTAACCTTGGATTAAACCTGCTCGCGGTGTTCTGACAAGCTGTGGATGAAACGGCGCCTCTTTATCCACAGCGGCTTATCCACAGCAGACGCGGCGCGATTCTACTTGGTTAACCACAGGGCGACTCGTACAATCGCGCCAGCTCCGAAGCGCACGGCCACGCGCCGTGCGTTCCCTTTATCCACAGCCGCCCCGGCCCCCGCCTTCACTACCCCGATGAATATCCTGATCGTGCGCACTTCCTCGATGGGAGACCTGATCCATACCTACCCCGCGCTGACCGACTTCGCCCGCCACTTTCCGGACGCCCGCGTCAGCTGGTTGGCCGAGGAAGGCTTCGCGCGCATCGCCGCGCTGCATCCCGTCGTCGATGCGGTGATCCCGATCGCGTGGCGGCGCTGGCGCAAGTCGCTGCTGTCTGCCGCGACCTGGCGCGAGATCGGCGCGTGCAAGCGGGCGCTGAGTGATCCGCGCTTCGACCTGGTCGTCGACATGCAGGGGCTGGTGAAGAGCGCGATTCCGGCGCGCTGGGCGAAGTCGCCGCTGGCCGGTTACGACCGCGACAGCATCCGCGAACCGCTGGCGAGCCGTTTCTACGACAAGCGCTACCCGGTCAGCCGGCAACTGTCGGCGGTCGAGCGCAACCGGCAACTGCTGGGGCGCGTGTTCGGCTACACGCCTCAGGGCGCGCCGGCCTTCGGCATCGAGGCAGGCGATCGACTTGCCTGGCTGCCGAAAACCGATTACGCGGTGCTGCTGCACGCGACCAGCCGCGACAGCAAGGAATGGGCGGAGGAAAACTGGGTGGCGCTGGCCAAACGCCTGGCCGAGCAGAAAGGCTGGATCTCGGTGCTGCCTTGGGGCAACGATGCGGAAAAGGCGCGCGCCGAACGCCTGGCCGCGCAAATTCCGGGCGCGATCGCCGCGCCTAAGCTGAACCTGACCGAGGCGGCGGCCTTGCTCGGCCATGCGAGCGCGGTGATCGGCGTCGACACCGGCCTCACCCACCTGGCGAACGCGCTCGACGTGCCGCTGGTCGGCCTCTACACCGATACCGATCCGTCGCTGACCGGCGTCATCGAGAGCCCGCGCGCGAAGAACCTCGGCGGCCCGGGCGCACGACCGACTCCCGATGAAGTCTGGGACGCGCTCATCGCGCTGGAAGGCACGGCATGAGCTGGCGCGGCGTCTACGGCCTCGCGTGGCGGCTCGGCCAACCCTGGGTGCGCCGCTATCTTCGACGCCGCGGCCGCAAGGCGCCGGCCTACCTGGAACACTGGGACGAGCGCTTCGGCGACGGCTTTTCGCCGAAGGCTGTAGGCGCGATCTGGATCCACGCGGTGTCGGTAGGCGAGACGCGCGCCGCGCAGCCGGTGGTCGCCGCGCTGCGCGCGCGCTTTCCCGACGCGCCGCTGCTGGTCACGCAAATGACGCCGACCGGCCGTGCGACCGCCGAGGCGCTCTACACGGGTGCCGAGGTACGCTACCTGCCCTACGACCTTCCCGACGCCGTGGCGGGCTTCCTGAGGGTCTACAAACCGAGGTTCGGCGTGCTGATGGAGACCGAGATCTGGCCGAACCTGCTGTTCGCGGCGAAGGACGCTGGCGTGCCGATGTTTCTCGCCAACGCGCGGCTGTCGGAAAAATCGCTGAACGGCTACCGGAAAATCGGCGCGCTGATCCGCCCGGCGGTCGCGACGCTGTCCGGCACGCTGGCGCAGACGCGCGACGACGCGGCGAGGTTGGCCGAGCTGTCCGCCGACCCGGTGCTGGTGTGCGGCAACAGCAAGTACGACATCGCGCCGCCGGCCGACAAGCTGACGTTGGCCGAGACCTTCCGCGCCGCCATCGGCGAGAGGCCGGTGCTGGTCGCCGCCAGCACGCGCGACGACGAGGAGGCGCTCTTGCTCGACGCGTGGGCGGCGCGCAAGACGCGTGACGCCTTGCTGGTGTTGGTGCCGCGCCATCCCGAGCGCTTCGACGCGGTCGCCGACATGGTCGAGCAACGCGGCCTCGCACTCGCGCGCCGCAGCGCCGGGCTAGAAGCGTTGAATGAAGACACCGACGTCTGGCTCGGCGACAGCATGGGCGAGCTGTTCGCCTACTACGCGGCGGGCGACGTCGCCTTCGTCGGCGGCAGCCTGAAGCCGCTCGGCGGCCAGAACCTGATCGAACCGGCGAGCGTCGGCCGGCCGGTGCTGTTCGGCCCGTCGATGTTCAATTTCAAGGAAGCGAGCGCGCTGGCGCTGGCGGCCGGCGCGGCGAGGCAGTGCGAAGACGCCGCGGGCGTGATCGCGGCGTTCGACGAGCTGATCGGAAACGGGAAGGCGCGGGAAGACATGGCGGACGCGGCGCGCGCGTTCACCGCCCTGCACCGCGGCGCGAGCGAGCGGATGGCGGCGTTTATCGCCGAGCGGCTTTCGGAACGCTGAGGCAGGCGCGGCAGATCGCTTCGAGGTGCCTGAGGTCGGTGCCGCAGCAGCCGCCGAGGATGTTGATCCCGGGGTGACGCAGGCGCAGCGCCTGATAGCGCCGGCCGAGATCGTCGGGGTCGCCGGCGTCGAGCGTGTCGGACTCGTCGAGTTCGGCGTGGCTCTTCTGCGACGCGTTGGCGCGCAGCCCACGCAGCCTCGCAAGCGAAGGCGCGTCGCCGTCGAGCAAAGCGGCGAAGTGCGCCGGGTGAGCGCAGTTGATCATGTAGTAGGCGGGGTAGCCGTCGGTCGCGGCGTCGACCTCGGCGATCGCGGCGGCGAGCCCCTGGCCGCTCGGCAAGCTGCCGTCGGTCTCGACGGTGAATGAGATCGCCGCCGGAATGGCGGCGCCTTGCGCGGCGCGCGCGATGCCGACCGCCTCGGCGGCATAGTTCATTGTCATTGCGGCCACCATGTCGGCGTCGGTACCGGCGAACACGTCGATCTGCGCGGCGTGGTAGTCGGCCGCCTCGTCGGCGCCCATCATCGTGCCGAGCCGGTAGCCGTCGCCGCGCGGGCCGACGCAGCCGCTGACCACCATCGGCGGGCCGTCGCCGAATTCGTCGCGAATTTCCAATAGTTGCCCGATCGCGCGGCGGTTGACGTCGGCGAGCGATGCCGCGTCGTAGCCGAGCTTGTCGCCCCAGTCGCGGTTGGCGCGCCAGGTGGCGCTCTCGAGGATGAAGCCCGCGCCGTGTTCGCGCGCGAGCGCCGCGTAGCCGCGGAAATAGGCGTCGAGCGCGGCGCGGCCGTCGGGGTCGGCGAAGAGGACGAAGGATGCGAACTCGGGCAGCGTGAAGCCCTGATGGAAGATCAGCGTGGTTTCGATGCCGCCGTCGGTGAGGAAGGGCTCGCCGGACAGTTGCGGCAGACGGGAGCGGTAGCGTGCCATGGCCAGGCCTGCGACAGGAAAGGAACAAGCCGGCGGGGCGTTTCCGGCCGTCTGCGCGAGGGGAACGCTCCACCGGATTTCACTATACGCCGGGCGCGCAGAAAGGTTGGCCGAGCATGGAGCTCGGCCAACCTTTTCGCCGGAAGAGACGGTTCAGCGGTACAGCGCGGCCAGTTCGCGCGCGACGGCCTTGGGGTCGGCCGCGTCGTACAGCGCCGAGATCAGCGAGATCGCGTCGGCGCCGGCGTCGACGACCTGCTGCGCGTTGGCCGGGCCGATGCCGCCGATCGCGACGCTCGGCACCTTGAGGCGCTTCGCTTCATGGAACAGCGTCAGCGGCGCGCGGATCGCCTCGGGTTTCACGCTGGACGCAAACACCGCGCCGAACGCGACGTAGCTCGCGCCGGCGGCGACCGCCGTTTCGGCCAGCGTGATCTGGTCGTAGCACGAGACGCCGACGATGGCGTCGGCGCCGAGTACGCGGCGTGCGTCGGCGATGCCGGCGTCGTCCCTTCCGACGTGGACGCCGTCGGCGCCGATCTCGCGCGCCAGCTCGACGTCGTCGTTGATCAGCAGGAGCGCGCCCTGTTCGCGGCACAGCGCCAATAAGCCTTCTGCCTGCGTGCGGCGCAGCGCGGCGTCGCTGCTCTTGTTGCGGTACTGCACGATGGCCGCGCCGCCTTCGAGGATGGCGCGCGTCTTGGCGAGCAGGCCGTCGGTGTCGGCGGTGTCCGGGGTGATCGCGTACAGGCCGCGGAAATTTTTAGTCATCGCTTTTCTCTTTGCGCGCCCAGTACAGCCGGTCGGGGATGAACTGGCCCATGCCCGGGCGGAACGCGTTTTTCAGGGTCTGATACGTATAGTCCTGCGCCTCGCGCACCGCGTCGGCGATGCTGCTGCCCGAGGCGAGGATGCCGGCGATCGCCGACGCGAGCGTGCAGCCCGAGCCGTGGTAGCTGCCGGGCAGCCGCTCCCAGCTGTCGGCGCGCACCTGGCCCTGGCCGTCGTACAGCGTGTTGGTGACGACGCGGGTGTTCTCGTGCGTGCCGGTGATGAGCACGTATTCGCAACCGAGCTGCGTCAGCCTTTCGGCCGCGAGCGCGAGTTCGAGCGCGTCTTCCTCGTCCGGGTCGTGGGCGGCGAGGCGCCGTGCCTCGATACTGTTCGGCGTGACGATGGTCGTCTGCGGCAGGATCATGTCGCGGATCGCGGCGATCAGGTCCTCGTCGGCGAACGCGTGGCCGCCGCCGGAGGCGAGCACCGGGTCGACGATCAGCGGCACTTCGGGGTAGTCGGACACCACCTCGGCGATCGCGGCGACGTTCTCGACGCTGCCTATCATGCCGAGCTTGAACGCCGACACCTTCATGTCTTCCAGCAGCGCGCGCGCCTGGTCGACCAGCCACTCGGCGTCCATCACCAGGAAGTCGGTGACGCCGGCGGTGTCTTGCACGGTGACGGCGGTCACCACCGACAGCGGGTGGCAGCCGAGGCTGGCCAGGGTCAGGATATCGGCCTGCAGACCGGCGCCGCCGGTCGGGTCGGAGCCGGCCAGGGTCATCACAATCGGGGGCGTGACAGGGGGCGTGCTCAAGGCTTATCCTCGCTCGTTTTTCGTGGGTACAATTGTCCCTATATTAACCGACCCGTGGAGGGATGGATGCGTACCTGGATGTGCCTGATTTGCGGCTTTATCTACGACGAGGAAGCCGGTCGTCCGGAAGACGACATTGCGCCGGGAACGCGCTGGGAAGACGTGCCGATGAACTGGACCTGCCCGGACTGCGGCGCGCGCAAGGAAGACTTCGAGATGATCGAGATCTGATCGCGATCGTGCGCAGCGGGGCCCGCGTTCATAATGACAAGTTGATCGACCGGAACTCTAAATGAGGCAAAACGTCATGACACTGCGTTCTACGATACTGGCCGCGCTCGGCGTGGCGGCGCTCGCCACCGGCTGCGCCAGCAGCACCGCCGGCGGGGCGACGGGCAGCAACCGCTCGCAACTGATGATCGTGTCGGCCGCCGAGGTCAACCAGGGGGCGGCGCTCGCCTACGGCCAGGAACTCTCCAAGGCGAGGAGCGCCGGCGCGCTGAACAGCAACGCCGCCTACACGCGCCGCGCGAAGGACATTTCGAACCGGCTGATCGCCCAGGTCGGCCACTTCCGGCCCGACGCGCGTTCCTGGCCGTGGGAGGTGAACGTGTTCACCAGCCCCGACGTCAACGCCTACTGCATGCCGGGCGGCAAGATCGGCGTCTACACCGGCCTCATCGACAAGCTGAAGCTCACCGACGACGAGCTGGCGGCGGTGATCGGCCACGAAATCTCGCACGCGCTGCGCGAACACAGCCGCGAGCAGATGTCGCAGGAGTTCGTGAAGCAGCAGGGTCTGTCGCTCGCGCTGTCGATGGGCAAGATCAGCGGCGGCACCGCCAGCGTCGTCGATTTCGTCAGCCAGGTCGGCGTGTCGCTGCCGTTCTCGCGCTCGATGGAGACCGAGGCCGACGTGATCGGCATGGAGCTGATGGCGCGCGCCGGCTACAACCCGCAGGCCGCGGTCAGCGTCTGGGAAAAGATGAACCAGCTGTCGGGTGCCGGCAACCGGTCCGACTTCTTCAGCACCCACCCGAGCGGTTCCAACCGCATCGAGACGCTGAAAAAGAACCTGCCGGCGGTGATGCCGCTCTATCAGCGAGCGCGCGCCGGACGCTGAGTCCGTTTCACGTGAAACCCGCTACGCGGCCACCTCGGTGGCCGCTTGCCATTGGGAACCCTGCATGTCCTATGCCCTGCTGAAAACGCTGCACATCGGCTTCGTCGTGTCGTGGTTCGCCGGCCTGTTCTACCTGCCGCGCCTCTTCGTCAACCTGGCGATGGCCGAGACCGACGCCGAGCGCACGCGCCTCTTGCTGATGGCGCACAAGCTGTTCCGCTTCATGACGCCGCTGGCGGTGCTGGCGGCGCTGTTCGGCGTGTGGCTGATGTTCTCCACGGGCTTTTCGGGAGGCTGGCTGCACGCCAAGCTCGCGCTCGTCGCGGTACTGATCGGTTACCATGCAGGGTGTGGACGGCTGCTGGCCGCGTTCGACGCCGGCCGCAACCGTCACGGCCACCGCTGGTACCGCGTGTTCAACGAGATCCCGGTGCTGGTGATGTTCGTGGTGATCTATCTGGTGGTCGCCAAACCGTTTTGAATCTGAGGATGTAATGCAATGGCGATGGAAATCGAACGCCGCTTCCTGGTGAAGGACGAGAGCTGGCGCGACCTGGCCGAAGGGCTGCGCTACCGTCAGGGTTATCTGTCGGTCGACCCGGCGCGCACCGTGCGCGTGCGCGTGGTCGGCGACGATGCATGGCTGACGATCAAGAGCCAGGTCAGCGCGATGAGCCGCCACGAGTTCGAATACGCGATCCCGCGCGCGGACGCCGAGCAACTGATGGACGCCGCCTGCCCGATGGTGGTCGAGAAGATCCGCTACCGGATCACCCACGCCGGCCACCTGTGGGAGGTCGACGAGTTCTTCGGCGAGAACGGCGGTCTCGTGATGGCCGAGATCGAGCTGCCCGACGAAGCGACCGAGTTCGTCCGCCCCGACTGGCTGGGCGAGGAAGTGACGCTGGACGGCCGCTACACCAACGCCTACCTCAGCCAGAACCCCTACCGCCGCTGGCCGAAATAGGCTCGGCCAACCTTTCACCGCATTCAAGGCCCGAATCCATGAACCGCAACGAAACCCTGTTCGACCGCGCCAAGGCGCACATCCCCGGCGGCGTGAATTCGCCGGTGCGCGCCTTCGGCTCGGTCGGCGGCACGCCGCGCTTCGTCTCGCGCGCAGAAGGCGCCTACTTCTGGGACGCCGACGACAAGCGCTACATCGACTACATCGGCTCCTGGGGCCCGGCCATCCTCGGCCACGCGCGTAAGGAAGTCATCGACGCCGTCAAACAGGCCGCCGACTTCGGCCTGTCGTTCGGCGCGCCGACCGAGGGCGAGATCACCATCGCCGAGGAAATCTGCAAGCTGGTGCCGAGCATCGAGCAGGTGCGGCTGGTGTCGTCCGGCACCGAGGCGACGATGAGCGCGATCCGCCTCGCGCGCGGCTTCACCGGCCGCGACGCCATCGTCAAGTTCGAGGGCTGCTACCACGGCCATTCCGACTCGCTCTTGGTGAAGGCCGGCTCGGGCCTGTTGACCTTCGGCAACCCGAGCTCCGCCGGCGTGCCGGCCGACTTCACCAAGCACACGCTGGTGCTCGAGTACAACAACGTCGAGCAGCTCGAGCGCACCTTCGCCGAGATCGGCGACACCATCGCTTGCGTGATCCTCGAGCCGATCGCCGGCAACATGAACCTGATCAAGCCGTCGGCCGAGTTCATCGCCGCGCTGCGAACGCTCACTGAAAAGCACGGCGCGCTGCTGATCTACGACGAGGTGATGACCGGTTTTCGCGTCGGTTTGGGCTGCGCTCAGGGCCTGCACGGCATCAAGCCGGACCTGACGACGCTGGGCAAGGTGGTCGGCGGCGGCATGCCGCTGGCGGCCTTCGGCGGCCGCGCCGACGTGATGGGCAAGATCGCGCCGCTCGGCCCGGTCTACCAGGCCGGCACGCTGTCGGGCAACCCGCTGGCGGTCGCCGCCGGTCTGGCGACCTTGAAGCTGGTGCAGGAGCCGGGCTTCTACGAGACGCTTTCCGCGCGCACCGCAAGCTTGGCCGAGGGCCTGGCCGCCGCTGCGAAAGAGGCCGGCGTGCCGATGTGCACCGACTCGGTCGGCGGCATGTTCGGCGTCTACTTCAGCGAAACGGTGCCGACCGGCTACGCCGCCGTCACCGCGTCCGACCGCGAGCGCTTCAACCGCTTCTTCCACGCGATGCTAGCCGAAGGCGTGTACCTCGCACCGTCGGCTTACGAGGCGGGTTTCGTGTCGATTGCACATAGCGAAGATGACATCGCCTTGACCATCGCCGCGGCACGCCGGGCGCTGGCTCGCGTGTAAGCAGCCAATCGTTTCAAAGCAAAAGGTTGGCCGAGCTCGGCCAACCTTTTTTGTTTTCCGAAAGTGCTCAGCCCGTCAGCGCGGACAGGAGCGATTTTTGCGTGCCTTATGCCGAGCTTGTCGTGCATAAAAGCAAACGCCCCGCATCGCGGGGCGTTTCACGTGGAACCGGTGCCGCCCACCGGCTAGAGGTCGAGCACCAGCCGCTGGCCGCGCGCGCGCGACACGCACAGCATCATCGTCTTCTGCGCGGCCTTCTCGTCGTCGGACAGGTAGGCGTCGCGATGGTCGGCCTCGCCCTCGAGGATCGCGGTCTCGCACGAGCCGCAGATGCCTTCGCGGCACATGCAGTCGACCTTGATCCCGGCCTTCTCGATCGCGCGCAGTAGCGTGTCGTCGGCGCCGACGCTGAGCGTCACGCCGCTCTTCGCGAGCTCGACCTCGAACGCGCCGCCGGTCTTGTCGACGTCGTTGCGGAATTGTTCGTAGTGGATGCGTTCTTCGCTCCAGCCGGCCGCACGCGCCGTGTCGATCACCGCGTCGTTGAGCGACGCCGGGCCGCAGACGTAGACGTGGGTGTCTTGCGGCTGCTCGGCCAACAGGGCGGCGAGCTCGAGCCGCCCGCCGAGGTCGCTCTCGTAGAGGCTGAGCTGCGCGTCGGTCAGCAGGAGCGGCAGGCTGTCCAGGTAGGCGGCGCTCTGGCGGTTGCGGAAACAGTAGTGCAGCTCGAAGCCGGCGTTCTGCTTGGCTAGCGCCTGGATATGCGTCATGAACGGTGTGATGCCGATGCCGCCGGCGATCAACAGGTGCTTGCCGGCCGCGTCGGCCAGGCCGAACAGGTTGCCGGGCGGGTCGATCTCGAGTTCGTCGCCCTCGGCGACGTTCTCGTGCATATGGCGCGAACCGCCACGCGATGCTTCCTCGAGGCGCACGCTGATGCGGTAGCAGCTGGTGCCGTCGAGTGATCCGGTCAGCGAGTAGGCGTTGCTGATCCTGCCGCCGTCCATGTGAACGACGACGTGGCTGCCGCTGTCGAAGGCGGGCAAAGGCGAGCCGTCGCGGGCTTCGAGGGTGAAACGTTTGATGCCGGCGGCCAGCTGTTCGATGCGGGCGACCCGGACTTTGAGCGCGTCGTTCATCTTCGCGTCCTCGGGAATGAGCGGTACGGATTCGGGCAGGCGGGGCGGCGGCGTGCGCCGCCCCGTTTGGGCTTGCTGGATCAGGGGATCAGCCGATGACGGTCAGCTCGGCGGCGATCCACACCACGGCGACGCCGGCGGCGAGCGCGAGGTAAGGCAGTATCCCGGCGCGCGCGTGCGGCAGTTCCATGTCCTGGCGCATCGACTCGGGGAAGCGGCCCTTGTCCTGCACGTAGTGGCGGTAGACGAACACCGGCACGATCAGGAAGGTGGCGATCAGGCCGTTGCGCAGCGTGTTTTCCCCGAGGAAGTTGGCGCCGGCGCCGACCATCGCGAGGTCGAAGAAGCCGCACAGCGCGCCGAGCGCCAACAGCCAGTTCTTGCACTTGTACGGACGCGGCCAGTCGGCGCGGTCGAGGCGGTGGATCCAGCCCGACTGCAGGTTGAGGAAGACGAAGATCATGTAGCAGACGTTGGAGATCGACAGGATCGCCATGTAGCTCGACATCAACAGCAGGAACAGGTTGAAGATCAGGTCGGTCCACATCGCGCGCGTCGGCGCGCCGTGCTCGTTCACGTGCGACAGGTATTTCGGCAGCCAGCCGTCGACCGACGCCTGGTACAGCGTGCGCGACGAACCCATCATCGACGTCATCACGATCAACAGGATCGACAGCACCAGCATCACGACGATCACGTTGAACACCACCGCGCCGCCGCCGACGAACTTGGCCATCGTCGCGCCGACGCCGGAGCCGTCGACGATGCTCGGCGCGAGCATGCCGGTGAGGCCCAGTTCGCCCTGGAACGCGATCGGCACCGCGATGAACATGAACAGGCACAACAGGCCGGACGAGAAGATCGCCTTGAAGGTGTCCTTCTGCGGATTCTTGAATTCCCGCGTATAGCAGACCGCGGTCTCGAAGCCGAAGGTCGACCAGCACGCGAGGAACATCGCGCCCATCGCGGTGCTGATGCCGGCGGCGTTCCAGCTGCCCATCACCGACGCGCCGGAGGCGTCGTGCGTCAGCGGCAACAAGGGCAGGAAGTTCGTCGACGGCATGTCGCCGGTGATCAAGGGCACCAGCGCGACGACGACCAGCGGCGTCAGCGACGCGATGCCGAGGATGCGCTGCGTCTTCGCGGCCGCGGCGGCGCCGCTGTGCTGCAGCTTGAAGGTGATCAACAGGAAGATCGTCGCGAGGATGAAGGTCGAGTTGATCCTCAGCGTCAGCCCCTTGCTGATGAAGCCCATATCGAGCAGCGTCAGCTGCCAGCTGTTGATGACCGAGTCGGCCGGGAACAGGCAACTCAGCATATAGCCGGCGGCGAGACTGGTGCCCAGCGCCAGCATCGGCGACCACGCGATCCAGTTACACCACACAGAAACGGGCGCGACGAACTTGCTGTAGCGCACCCAGCCGAGCGCGCCGTAAATGGAAGCGCCGCCCGATTTGTGCGGGTAGAGCCCGGAGATCTCGGCGTAGGTGAAGCACTGCGCGAAGCCGACCAGGATGGCGAGGATCCAGATGAACCACGCCGGCTGGCCGACGGTGGCGGACACGCCGCCGATGGTGAACAGCACGCCGGCCGGAACGCCGCTGGTGACCCAGAACGCGTCTTTCCACGTGAGGTTGCGATGCAGGTCGTGGCTTTGCGCCGCTTGCTGCGCGGATGGGTTTAGCGTGCCGACGGGCAGCACGTCTTCTTGCGAACTCACTATTGCTCTCCTTTGCATTGCCTGGTCGCCGTTTTGGGTCGCTTGACGCGCCCTACGGTCTGCCGTGTCAGGTCTAGTGGATGCCCGATTGCCGGATGCCAGGCCGGTGAGTCGCTTCGATTGTGATCGCTTCCTTCATTGCATGTCTCCTTTGTGACTCGGTTTGGCTGCCGCTCTTTGGCTGGCTGTTGCGTCGCTGGCCGTCAGATGCGGCTGCTGTCATGTCGGGTGCCTAAGCACCGTTCGCATCACCTGTCCTTGTCGTGAATTAACTATTGGTAAATTAATTCACCGGTGGTGATGAGGCCGAGTATAGGAACAGCGGTTTGGAAAAAACAATAAAAGATTTATATCGAAGCGACGTGATCGTTAGTCGCGACGAGCGGCCCGCACGCGCGCTGGCCCGGCTTCTTCCGGGCGTACAGGGCGCGGCGGGTCGTGGCTTTGGGGAGGGCGTGGCCCGGCTGGACGGGGGCTCGGCCGACGTTGGCCGAGCCCGGCGAAGGGGAAGAAGGGCGGGAGGTAAGGACGGGGATCAGGGCGCGGCGCGCGCAAGCTCGGCGCGCACCAGTTCGACGAAGGCGCGCAGCGGCGCGGTCTGCGCGTCGCTGCGGTACACCAGCCACACCGCGGAGCGCGCGTTCTCGTCGGCGAGCGTCCGGTAGACGACGTGTTCGACCTGGATGCGCTGCTGCAGCGCCGGCATGATCGCGACGCCGAAGCCGGCGGCGACCAGCGCGACCTGCGTCGACGCCTCGCGCGCCTCCTGCGCGATGCGCGGCGCGAAGCCCGCGCCGCGGCACAGTGCGACGACCTGGTCGTAGAGGCCGATGCTGCGCGGGAACAGCACGAAGTCGTCGCCGGCGAAGGCCGACAGCGACACCGGGCCGTCGCCGTGCGCGAGCGGGTGGTCGGCGTGCAGCGCGATCACCATCGGCTCGCGCATCAGCTCAATGCACTCGAGCGGCTCGGGCAGCGCGGCCGGCCGGATCACGCCGACGTGCAGCCGCCGCTCGATCAGCGCGTCGATCTGCTCGAACGTCCTCATCTCCGACAGCGCGAGCGCGACGCCGGGGTGGCTTTGCCGGTAAGCGTAGAGCGTGCGCGAAAACACCGGCGTGAACGGCGCCGACACGGTGAAACCGATCTTGAGCTCGCCGACGTCGCCGCGGTGCGTGCGCGCCGCCTGCTCGGCGGCGGCGTCGAGCCGGGCGAGCACCTCGCGCGCGTCGCCGAGAAACAGCCGGCCGGCGTCGGTCAGCTCGACGCGGCGGTTGGTGCGGTTGAAGAGGCGCGCGCCGATCGACGCCTCGAGCGCGCGGATCTGCTGGCTCAACGGCGGCTGCGTGATGCCGAGCCGCTCGGCGGCGCGGCCGAAGTGCAAGGTCTCGGCGACCGCGACGAAATAGCGAAGCTGGCGCAGGTCCATTGGGTCGAAATCCCTATCGAAGATGTCGAATCATATTATCGATCTGAATCAAACGTGCTCCTAGACTGGGGGCATCCGAATCCTCCCCGCCTCGTCGGCGCCGACGGTCCTCCCCGGCGGGTTTCAGAAAGTCTCTTCATGCAGCCTCAATCAGATGATCACCGGGACGGCGTCCCGCTGCCGCAGCGCTACTGGGCGATCCTGACCATCGCGCTCGGCGTGACGATGGCGGTGCTCGACGGCGCGATCGCCAACGTCGCGCTGCCGGCGATCGCGCGCGACCTCGACGCGAGTCCGGCTTCGTCGATCTGGGTGGTCAACGCCTACCAGCTGTCGATCACCGTGTCGCTGCTGGCCTTCGCCGCGCTCGGCGACATCGTCGGCTACCGTCGCATCTACCAGGCCGGCCTCGTCGTGTTCACCGTCACGTCGGGGCTGTGCGCGCTGTCCGATTCGCTCGCGACCTTGACCTGCGCGCGCGTGCTGCAGGGCCTGGGCGCCGCCGGCGTGATGAGCGTCAACACCGCGCTGATCCGCACCATCTACCCGAAGGCCTTCCTCGGCCGCGGCCTCGCGATCAATTCCTTCCTCGTCGCGTTCTCGTCGGCGGCCGGGCCGACGATCGCGTCGGCGATCCTGTCGCTCGCGTCGTGGCAATGGCTGTTCGCGGTCAACCTGCCGATCGGCCTCGTCGCGAGCTTCATCGCGCTCAGGGCGCTGCCGGACAATACGCACCGCGCGCGGGTGCGCTTCGACATGCCGAGCGCGCTCCTGAACGCGGCGACCTTCGGCCTGTTGATCTTCGCGGTCGACGGTTTCGGCCACGGCCAGAGCCCGCTCGTCGTCGGCGGCCTGCTCGTCGCCTTGCTGGTGGTCGGGACGATCTTCGTGCGCCGCCAGCTCGGGCTGGCGGTGCCGCTGCTGCCTATAGACCTGTTGCGCATCCCGCTGTTCGGCCTGTCGATCTGCACGTCGATCTGCTCGTTCACCGCGCAGGCGCTGGCGCTGGTGTCGCTGCCGTTCTTTTTGCAGGGCATGCTCGGCCGCAGCCAGGTCGAGACCGGCCTCTTGATGACGCCGTGGCCGCTGGCGATCATGTGCGTCGCGCCCTTCGCCGGCCGGCTGCTCGAGAAGTATTCGCCGGGCTTGCTCGGCGGCCTGGGGCTCGCGATGCTGTCGGCGGGACTGGCGCTGCTCGCGACGTTGCCGCCGTCGCCCGACAACGTCGACATCGCATGGCGGATGGCGCTGTGCGGCGCCGGCTTCGGCCTGTTCCAGTCGCCGAACAACTTCGCGCTGTTGTCGTCGGCGCCGCCCCAGCGCAGCGGCGGCGCGAGCGGCATGCTCGGCACCGCGCGCCTCGTCGGCCAGACCGGCGGCGCGGCGCTGGTCGCGCTCTTGTTCAACTGGTTTCCCGCCAACGGCAGCCACGTGACCTTGCTGGTCGCCGCCGTCGCCGCGGCGCTGGCTTCCGTGGTCAGCTGCCTGAGGATCGCCAACACCGGCGTGCACGCGATCGTGCGCTGAACCCGCCCTCGCTCGCTGGCGTCCCAATAAAAAAAACTGCCCCACGGGGCCAGCCGTTAACCAAAAGAGTGAAGTTTCCGAGAGAACTATGCGGCGCTGTTGCATAAGTCGGGCTTGGGCTAAGTTACCCCTACCCCTGTCGGATTTCAGGCGTGAGTGACCGTCACCGGCATGCCGAGCCGGTTGAACGTATTCAGAATGGCGCAGCGCACAGGCACCTCGGCGACCTGCCGCTCCGGCTGGCGAGCCGCCAGTCGCTCCCCCAGCAATTTCAAGCGCCCCATGGTCGTTTCAACCAGGCTGCGCCGATGGTAGCCGCTCCACTTCTTCCATAAGCGCCACCCCAGATGCCTGGCGGCGGCCAAGGTGGCATTCCGGGCTTGAGCGAAATCAGTGCGGTCTTGCCAAGGCTTGCCATTGCGCCTCGGCGACACGATGACCTCTGCACCCCGCGAGCGAACCGCCCGATAGAAGCCTCGGGTATCGTAAGCCCCGTCGCCGCTGACACTCGCCAACGGCTCAGCCGGGCCTAGTTGCGACAGCAGTTCTTCCGCTTGCGCGGCATCGCCCTGACGGTGGTCGGTCATTTCCACCGCCCGGACATCCAGCGTGGCAGCATCAATGGCCAGATGGACCTTGCGCCAGGAACGGCGGTACTCGGTGCCATGCTTTTTGACCTTCCATTCGCCTTCGCCGCAAATCTTGAGGCCGGTGCTGTCGACCAGCAGGTGCAAGGGCTCGGCCTGACGTCGCACCGGAATGTTGACGGTCAGGGTGGCTTGCCGCCGACTGACCGTGCTGAAACAGGGTACCGGCCAGTTGAGTCCGAGCAGCCTCAACACGCTGCAGACCAAGCCGCGTGCTTGCCGCAAGGCAAGCTTGAACAACACTTTCAGCGTCAGCACCGTTTGAATGGCGACGTCGGTGTAGACCGGCGGGCGCCCGTTGGCCCCAGTATGTCCACCCAGCCAAGGCATCTCTGGTGACAGCCACACCGTCAGATTGCCCCGGCGCTGCAGGCTACGGTTGTATTCGGGCCAGTTGGTGGTGCGGTAGCGGGGTTTGTGCGGGTTCATGGCGCGAGTCTACCTCGCACTCACCTGGCAGCTTCGGCAGGACTTCTGTAACAACGCCCTATCTTGGGGAAAGTTCATTTATGAACTTTCCATCCCTCCAAGAAAAAGCCCTATCCATTGCAGATAGAGCTTTCATTTTAAGCTTGGGGCGAAGTTAAATTCCAGACTTTCTTCTGTTGTCTTCTTTGCAAAGCATTTGGCAATTTTCGGCAGAAGTCTTTCCTCCTTCGTGCCAAGGAGTGATGTGATCGCCTTCCATTTTTTCAATGTCAAACTTGTCTTTGCAAACTGGGCAAATTCCTTTTTGCCGCTCGTAAGCTTCTCGCTTCTGATTGTTGGTGAATGCACGAATATTTAGGTGCTTTTCCTTACGGTCTAAAACATAGGGATAGATACCTTTTTTATTCGTAACATCTTCATCTTCCATCAGCTTTGAAACTTCAACTTCAAGCTTCTTGGAGTCAAGCTCTTTATCTTTGAAAGAGTTGTAAAGACTACCCCAAGCAACTCCCTTCATTTCATTTCGATAGACAGGGAAGGTTGATTGAACCCAAGCGATTACACTTTGGAAATAGAGCCACAAGGGGGTAGCGTTAGGCTTATGCTGATTAGTAGCCATGTAGCCTTCGATATCATCCTCGCTAATCCATTTGATGGTCGTTTCTAGGTGGTCCTGCCTGATAGCTGTTCCAGTTAGATAGTCACCACCAATGTTGTAGGCAGCACAACCATTTTTGCTGAAATAGCGTTTCGCATCAGTAACCCATGAACCCGAATACACAGCATTTCTTAGTTCTTGTTCAGTGAGCTTTTCACCAGAAATGTTGATGGTCTTGAACCATTCCAGTTTTTCGCTATCGGTGCCACTGCAAAGATAGACCATCAGTTTGTAATTCAACAGCTGCTCTTGCTCATCGCTCTTCAAGTTGTGGAAGTAACGATTGTTGAAGGCAAAATCTCCATCTACATACTGGCAGATTGAAATCGTGCGTTGCTGTCCATCGATGACTTCAAAGTTGCCATCATCACGAACAGCCCAATACATGACATTTAGTGGGAAATCCTTCGTGATCGTGTTGATCACAGCATCCCGTTGCTTATCTTTGTAGATGAACTCTCGCTGGTAAGGTGGTCTGATATCCAACTTTCCATCATAGCCAAAAACGCCAGATTCTTCGTTGTACTCATATCCGTTAGTTAATTCACGAACAGAGATTTCTTTAAGTTCAATCTTCATTTTTGACGCCTTTTAATAACAATATGGTCATATAGACGACGATAGGTGCCATCGGCGTTTTTAAGATAAAAGCGCGGACCGCCTTGTGCGTAGCTTCCTTTTTCTGCAATTTCAGACATTGGTTTTCCAAGAGTTCTACTTGAACCAACAATCTCAAACTGCTCTGGATTGAACTTGTCTAGGAAGGTTACCGGAACCCCCATCTCTCCGAAGTAATCCATAGGGATTTCTTTGGTTTGACCTACTTCAATAGCATTGTGGTTTTCGTAGGTTGGATACTCTTCTGGGGTGTATTTCTTGTAAAGAATGATTTCTTCGTGGCGCTTCGAAATATCAAGATTTGTATACCAACAAGCATTACCTAAGCTACGCCACTTCTGGCCTTGTTCATCTTCCCAATACCTTGTTTCTTTTGCCTCATAGTAGTCTGGAACCCTGAAAGCCATATCTCCACACTTATAACCTTGCCAAAGCTTGTTTTCTTTGATGAGATTAAAGATTTCCTTGTAGCTAATGGCATTCTGGTTGCCAACGATAACGAAAGATTTTTCGTATTCGATTAGTTGAGCTACGTATTCACGAAATAAGGAAAACGGTGGATTTGTGACGACAATATCCGCTTGCTTCAATAGCTCAATGCTCTCTTCGCTACGGAAATCCCCATCCCCTTTTAGCTCTTTAATTCCAATCTCTTCAAGGTCTGGAAGATTGTTGTTGTTCTTGTCACCAAAATATTCTAGATAAACAGCCTTCTCAGATCGATTCTGGCTGAATAGATCAAGGTTCTGATTTTTGTAGCAAGTGGTGATGAGCTTCTTCAAGCCCAGCTTCTCGAAGTTGTATGAGAAGTAATGAAAGAAGTTGCTCACTCTTGGGTCATCACAGTTGCAATAGACAACTTTTCCATTGAAGTGCTTCTTGTAGTGTTTGAGTTCTTTCTCGATGTCAGATAGCTGCGTGTAGAACTCGTCTTGCTTTGATTTTTTTGCCGAATGCAGGTTACTGTTCTTCGATTTTTGAGTCATAAGGCACTGGATGGGCGTGTTTCTAGTAAGCTTGTATGATGCCACTGTCTTTGAGTGGTTACCATCCAACCAATAAAAAAGGGAACCGTTTTACGGGTTCCCTTTCCTGTGCCAGCTCTTGCCGCTACGGCGTTAGCCGAAAAACTTCACTCGTTGGGTTAACGGCTTGCCCACGGGGCGGTTTTTTTATTGGGGCTCGGCCACCGTCGGGCGTCAGCCGTGCGTGTCGCCCAGGTCCTCGACGATGGTGATCAGGTGCGCCGGCTCGCCGCTGACCGGGTGGCGGCTCAGCGACGTCGTCACCTTCGCCCACACCGTGTCGCCGTTCTTCTTGATGAAGCGTTTCTCGAGCGTGTAGGTGTCGATCCGGCCGGCCAGCAGCTTGTCGAGCAGCGCGAGGTTCTGGTCGAGGTCGTCGGGCGACGTGAGCTCCTGGAAGGTGTGGAGGGCCAGCGCCTCGTTGTCGTAGCCGAGGATGTCGCACAGCTTCTTGTTGGCGCGCAGCCAGCGGCCGTCGAGGCCGACGTGGGCGATGCCGACCGCCGCCTGCTCGAAGATCGCGCGGAAGCGCTCCTCGCTTTCCCTATATTCGAGCTCGGCCAACTTCTGCTCGGTGATGTCCTGCGACGCGCCGACCATCGTCAGCGCGCGCCCGTTCTCGTCGAACGTCACCTCGCCCTCCTCGCGGATCTCGCGCCGGCTGCCGTCGGGCAGCCTTATCGCGTATTCGACGCGGTAAGGCAGCCTGTCGTCCACCGCCGCGCGGATCGCGTCGTCGATGCGCGCGCGGTCCTCCTCGACGATCGATTCGAGGTAGCGCTCTATCGTCACCTTGAACGCCTGCGGCGCCCAGCCGAAGATGCGGTACGCCTCGTCGGTCCACGAGCAGTCGTCGGTCTGGATGTTCCAGTACCAGCCGCCCAGATGCGCGATCTGCTGCGCCTTGGCGAGCAAGGCCTCGTTCTGGCGCAACGCCGCCTCGGCGCGCCGCCGCTCGGTGATGTCGAGGCTGACGCCTATCATCTTTACCGGCCGCTGCCCGGCGTCGCGCACCAGCGTCGCGCGCGACGAGATCCAGCGCGTGTCGCCGGCTACGACGATGCGGAACTCCCACTCGTGCATCTCCTGCGCCGACAGGCTCTTCTGCAGCACCTCCTTCAGGTGCGCGATGTCGTCCTTGTGCACGCACGCCCAGAAGTCGTCCATGGTCCGGATGTGGCGGCCGAACAGCGTCTCGTCGTTCGACGAGTAGTTCAGCGCGTCGGTCAGCACGCTCCACTCCCAGGTGACGATGCCCGACACCTCCTGCGCGAACTTCATCCGCGCCTCGTTTTCCATGATCTCGGTCAGGTGCTTCTGGCGCAGCTCGCGGATGTGCGGGTCGGCCGCGCTGCTCGCCTCGAGGTCGGCGATCGCCTCTTCGCCGTAGCGCAGCCACAGCCAGTTCACGCCGATGTAGCGCGCGAGCGACAGCAGCCGCTCGTATTCGATCTCGCCGCCGCGCGTCCACTTGTGCACCGCCGACGGCGACACCGACAGCGCCTCGGCCACCTGCTTGAGCATGATGCGTTTCGAATCGAGCACGCCCTTCAGACGCGTGGCAAAGGTTTCTTCGGTCATCGCTCGCCCTTTAACTGACAGTGAATTGATTGACCCGCACCTTACACCAGCGGCCTTGGGAGCGCGACTTCGCGCCGTCAGGCGGCGATCCGCGCGGCTAGCGATAGCGAACGAACATCGTCTGACGGATATCGATATTTTTTTTGAAATTGATCTGCCGGGGCAGGGCTGACTAGACTGCGTTCAAATCACTAACGGTGATTTAATTAACCAAAAGTAAATTAGACCAGAGTCTACAGAGGAGCCAACATGCAAAACGCTCAAACCGCGCCGGTCTGCGATACCTCCGCCTCGCTCGCCTACACGCTGCCCGCGCACTACTACACCTCGGCCGACGTGTTCGAACTCGAGAAAAAGACCCTCTTCAGCAAGAGCTGGGTCTGCGTGATGCACAAGAGCCAGGTCGCCGAGCTGAACGCGTACGCGACCGCCAAGGTCGCCGGCGAGAACGTGTTCGTCGTGCGCGGCCGCGACGGCGTTTTGCGCGGCTTCTACAACGTGTGCCCGCACCGCGCGCACGAACTGTTCGCCGAGGGTTCGGGCAAGGCGAAGAATGTGATCACCTGTCCCTACCACGCGTGGGCGTTCGGCCTCGACGGCAAGGTGATCCACGTGCGCAACAGCGAGAGCGTGCCGGGCTTCTGCAAAGAAAACGCGGGGCTCACGCCGGTGCGCGTCGAGGAATTCTGCGGCCTGGTGTTCGTCAACCTCGACATGGACGCTGTGCCGTTGGCCGAGCAGGCCAAGGAGCTTGACGAAGAGATCCGCTCGCGCTGCCCGGACGTCGATGCGCTGGTGCCGGCGCATAAGCTCACTTATGAAATGAAGGCGAACTGGAAGGTCGTCGTCGACAACTACCTCGAGTGCCTGCACTGCCAGACCGCGCACCCCGCTCTCGTCGAGTCGATCAGGATGGAAACCTACAAGCACGAGGTGCGCGGCATCTACACCAGCCAGGTCGGCCAGACGCGTTCGGACAGCGACGCGTTCAACTACGGCGACGAGGCCGCGCACACCGAGTTCGCCGCTTTCTGGCTGTGGCCGAACGTGACGATCAACGTGCTGCCGGGCGACGGCAACTACGGCGTCTTTTACATGTTCCCTATAGACGCCGACACCACCATCCAGCACTTCGAATTCTATTTCCGCGATTCGACGCCGACCGCCGAACAGCAACAGCTGATCGAGTACTACAAGAACGTACTCAAGCCCGAGGACCTCAGCATCGTCGAATCGGTCCAGCGCGGCCTCAAGTCGCGCGGCTACCGCAACGGCCAGGGCCCGCTGTTGATCACCGACGACAAGACCTCGGCGATCGGCGAACACGGCGTGCAACACTTCCAGCAAATGGTGCTCGACGCGCTCTCCTAAGCCGCGGCACAGCAAACAGGAATACTTAAAAATGATCCAGACCCAGCTCTATATCGACGGCCAGTGGCAGATGCCGCTTTCAAACGGCACCCGCGCCATCGTCAGCCCGGCCGACGAGACCGTGATCGCCGAGGCAGCCGAGGGCACCCGCGAAGACGCGCGCCGCGCGATCGCCGCCGCCCGCAAGGCCTTCGACCACGGCCCGTGGCGCAACAGCAATATCCGCGAACGCGCGAAGCTGTTGAACAAGATCGCCGAACTCATCGATAAAGACGCCGAGAACCTCGCGAGGCTCGAGTCGCTGAACACCGGCAAGACGATCACCGAGAGCCGCACCGACATGGGCGACATCGCGGCGACCTTCCGCTACTTCGCCGGCCTCGTCGCGTCCGAATCGGGCGCGGTCAACGAGGCGCCGCACCACGTGATCAGCCGCACGCTGCGCGAGCCGGTCGGCGTGTGCGGGCTGATCACGCCGTGGAACTACCCGCTGCTGCAGGCGGCGTGGAAGATCGCGCCGGCGCTCGGCGCCGGCAACACCGTCATCATCAAGCCGAGCAACCTGACGCCGCTGACGACGCACCGCTTCACCGAACTGTTGGCCGAGCTGAATCTGCCGGAAGGCGTGTTCAACCTGGTGACCGGCGGCGCCGAAGTGGGTGCCGAGTTGGCCGAAAACCACGACGTCGACCTCGTGTCGTTCACCGGCGGCGCGTTCGCCGGCGAGAGCATCATGAAGGCGGCGACCGGCAACTTCAAACGCATCGGCCTCGAGCTCGGCGGCAAGAACCCGAACATCGTCTTCGCCGACGCCGATCTCGACACCGCGGTCGACTACGCGCTGAACGCGGCGTTCTTCCACGCCGGACAGGTGTGCTCGGCCGGTTCGCGCCTGATGGTGCAAGACAGCATCTACGATGAATTTATCGCAAGGTTAGCCGAGCGCCTGCCGCGCATCGTGATCGGCAACGGCTTTTACGGCGAGACGCAGATGGGCCCGGTGCAGTCGGCGCAGCAGCACGCGAAGATCCTCGGCCTGGTCGAGCTGGGCTTGAGCGAGGGCGCGCGCCTGGTGCACGGCGGCAAGCGCCCGGAAGGCGCGGTCTACGAGAAGGGCTTCTGGCTCGAGCCGACGCTGCTCGCCGACGTGAGCGCCGACATGAAGATCGCGAAGGAAGAGATCTTCGGCCCGGTGATCACCGCCGAGCGTTTTAGCAGCGAAGAAGAAGTGCTGCGCCTGGCTAACGACACGCCGTACGGTCTCGCCGCCGCTGTGTGGACGACGGACCTTAACAAGGCGAACCGGATGTCGCGCGCGCTGCGCTTCGGTACGGTGTGGGTCAACGACTACCACCCGTACTTCCCGGAAGCGCCGTGGGGCGGTTACAAGGCGAGCGGCATCGGCCGCGAGCTCGCGCGCATCGGGCTCGACGAATACACCGAGCTCAAGCACAGCTACATCAACCTCGCGCCCAAACCGATGGGCTGGTTCGGCGCCTAGGCTCGGCCAACCTTTCCCTCGTAAGAGCGCGCGGGCAGGCACGGCCTGACCGCGCGTTCCCTCACCGAAGAGGAGATTGCGATGAGCGCAATCAAGGAATACGACTACATCATCGTCGGCGCCGGCTCGGCCGGCTGCGTGCTGGCGGCGCGGCTGACCGAAGACGCCGACGTCAGCGTGCTGCTCTTGGAAGCCGGCGGACCGGACTGGCGGCTAGACTGGCGCACGCAGATGCCGGCGGCGCTCGCCTACCCGTTGCAGGGCACCACGTACAATTGGGCCTACGTCACCGAGCCGGAGCCGCACATGGGCGGCCGCAAGATGACGCAGGGCCGTGGCAAGGGCCTCGGCGGCTCGTCGCTGATCAACGGCATGGTCTACATCCGCGGTAACGCGATGGACTACGACGGCTGGGCCGAGAACAAGTCGCTGGAGGACTGGAGCTACGCCGACTGTCTGCCCTACTTCAGGAAGGCCGAAACCTACGACAAGGGCGCGAACGACTACCACGGCGGCGACGGCCCCTTGCACGTCACTACTCCCAAGGCAAATATCAGCCCGCTGTTCGACGCCTTCATCGAGGCCGGCGATCAGGCCGGCTACCCGGCCACCGACGATCTCAACGGTTACCGTCAGGAAGGCTTCGGCCCGATGGACCGCACCACGACCGCCAAGGGGCGTCGCTGCAGCACGTCGCTCGCGTATCTGGACCAGGCGAAGGATAGACCTAACCTTACCGTGCACACCCGCGCGCTCGCCGATCGGGTGCTGTTCCAGGGCAAGCGCGCTATAGGGATCAGTTATCTGCAGGGGGACGAGCCGCGCGAAGCGCGGGCCAGCCGCGAGGTGATCGTCTCCAACGGCGCGATCGCGTCGCCGCAATTGCTGCTGCGTTCGGGCGTCGGCAACGCCGACGAGCTCTCCGCGCTGGGCATCGCGCCGGTCGTGGACCTCAAGGGCGTCGGCGAGAACCTGCAGGACCATCTCGAGATGTACCTGCAGTACGAGTGCACCAAGCCGGTGTCGCTCTACCCGGCGCTGCAATGGTGGAACAAGCCGGCGATCGGCATCGAGTGGTACCTGAACGGCACCGGCATCGCCGCCTCGAACCACTTCGAGGCCGGCGGCTTCATCCGCAGCAGCGACGAGTTCGCGTGGCCGAACCTGCAGTACCACTTCATCCCGCTGGCGATGAACTACGACGGCAGCAACCCGGTAAAAAGCCACGGCTTCCAGTGCCACGTCGGCTCGATGCGCTCGCCGAGCACCGGCTTCGTCAAGCTCGCGAGCCGCGACCCGCGCCAGCATCCGCGCCTCCTGTTCAACTACATGGCGCACGACGTAGACTGGCGCGAATTCCGCGCCGGCGTGCGCATCACGCGCGAGATCGTCGCACAGCAGGCGTTCGATCAGTTCCGCGGCCGCGAGATCAAGCCGGGCGCGATGATCCAGACCGACGCCGAGATCGACGCCTTCGTGAAGGAACACGCCGAGACCGCGCTGCACCCATCGTGCACCTGCAAGATGGGCGACGAGAGCGATCCGGAGGCGGTGGTCGACAACGAGGGTCGCGTGCACGGACTTTCCGGGCTGCGCGTGGTGGACGCGTCGATCATGCCGCGCATCATCACCGGCAATCTCAACGCGCCGACGATCATGATGGCCGAGAAGATCGCCGACAAGATCCGCGGCCGCGAGCCTCTGGCGCGCTCGAGCGCACCCTATTACAAGGCGGGCGGCGCGCCGTTGCGCGTGAGCCCGGTGTCGGGCGGGGCAAGCTCCCAGGGCCGGCGCCAGGCGGAGTCCACCATCGCCCGCTAGGCCTGGCCGGCCTGTCTCCGGGGACGCCGCGCGCGCCCCCGGTCTATCGCATCCTTGCTGTGGTTTTCATCATGTATGACCTGATCGGTCTGATCGGCGTGGTCGCCTACCTCGCCGCCTATTTCGGCGTCCAGCTCATGGGCTGGAGCCCCGAGAGTCCGCGCTACTTCGCGCTCAACGTGCTGGGGCCGGCGTGCATCCTGGTGTCGCTGTCGCACAGCTTCAACCTCGCGTCCTTCGTCACGCAGTGCACGTGGCTGCTGGTCACCTTGATCGGCGGGGTGCGCCTCTGGCGCCGCCAGCAGGCGCGCGCATTGGCCGCGAGCCGCCCCTGAAAACGCCCGGCTGACGAGGCGTTTCTGGCGATGCCGTTTCACGTGGAACGGCGCACGCCTCTATCCGGGAAATGGCTAAGCGACTGATTTCGCTAAGGTTGCGCAGCCGGGGACTTGACAGCTGGACGTCGCGCCAAGAGAATACGCCCCACGCGCGGCGGTAGGGTCCGGGAGGTCCGCAAGGTCTCGCAGACACTCGAAGCCCTAGGTTCAAGCCCTGCCCCCGCAAGCCATTCGATAATCCGCTGATTCAATTGCACATTGATCGGCGGATTTTCTTTTGCAGACTGCTAACCCACTATGCCGAACGAACACCTCGAACTCGTCTGGACTGCCTGCCCGCCCGACTCGCCTGCCGCGCTGCTCGGCGGGCTGTGCTATGGCCCGGCCGGCGAGACCGGCCTGCCCGAAGTGGCGATGGCCCGGCTCGGCGCCTCCCGACCCGATCTCCCGCTGTTCAGCCTGTTCGCCAGCCGCCAGCCCGTGGAGCACGCCCGATTCGGCGCGCTGCGCGTATGGCGCCATCCCGACTGCCTGTTCGCCGCGCTGAGCGTCGAAGAAGACGCCTACGGTGGGGCCTTGTCGTCGCTGCGCGAGGCCAGCCGTGTCGCCTACCATGCGCTGTTCGATGTGCTGGAAAAAGAGGGCTATTCGGCGCCTTGGCGGTTCTGGAACTATCTGGCCGATATCCACGGCGACGAGAACGGGCTGGAGCGCTACCGCCAGTTCAACTACGGACGCCAGCAGGCGTTTGCCGACGCCGGGCGCAGCGTGAACGCCGCGGTGCCGGCCGCCTGCGCGCTGGGCAGCCAGAGCGGGCCGCTGGTGGTGGCGGTGCTGGCCGGGCGCGAGCCGGCGCTCGCGATTGAGAACCCGCGCCAGGTCAGCGCCTACGACTATCCGAGCGACTACGGCCCGCGCGCACCGACCTTCGCGCGCGCCAGCGTCTCGTGGCTGGAAGGCCGGCCGCAGCTGTGGCTGTCCGGCACCGCCAGCATCGTCGGCCACCGCACGCTGCACGCAGGCGATGTCGCCGAGCAGACCCGCGAGACGCTGCGCAATATCCGCACAGTGCTGGAAGAAACGCGCCGCCGGCTGCCCGAGGCCGATTTCCCGCTCGCGGCGCTGCACTACACCGTCTACCTGCGCCACCCCGAACACCAGCCTCTGGTGGCCGAACTGCTCGGGGCCGAAGTCGGCGCCAAGCTCAACGCCGTTTATCTCAAGGCCGACGTCTGCCGCGCCGATCTCCTGGTGGAGATCGAGGCGTCGGCCGGCCACCCGCTGCGTGTCGCGCCATGATCCGCCGTCTGCCTCTGCCCTTGCCCGACCTGCTGCGACGCCCGCACGACGTGCTGCGGCTGGCGCTAGGCTGGCTGTTCCTGGCGCTGATCTGCCTGTCGTGGGGCGTGATCGCGCTGCCGCTGCGCCTGGTGCTGACCGCCCGGCGCGGCCGGCCGCTCGGCCGCCGGGCGGCGATGCGCAGTTTCCGGCTGTATCTCTGGGGGCTTTCTGCGCTCGGCGCCTGCCGTTTCGAGCTGGACGAGCTCGACAGCCTGCGAGACGCCGGCCCGCTGGTGCTGGTCGCCAACCACCCCGGCCTGCTCGACGCGCCGCTGTTGATCTCCCGGCTGCCGAACGTCGCGTGCATCATGAAGGCCAGCCTGCTCGACAACCCGCTGTTCGGCGCGGCCGCGCGGCTGGCCGGCTATATCCGCAACGACGCGCCGCTGTCTATGGTGCTCGCCGCCAGCCGCGAGCTGCAGAGCGGCGGCCAGCTCCTGCTGTTTCCCGAGGGCGGACGCAGCCGCCACCACCCGGTGAGCCCTTTCGCGCCGACCGCCGCGCTGATCGCGCGGCGCGCCGGCGTGGCGGTGCAGACGCTGATCATCGAAACCGACTCGCCCTACCTGTCCAAGGGCTGGCCGGCCCTGAAAACTCCTTTGCTGCCGATACGCTTCCGGGTAAGGCTGGGCGAACGCTTCGAGCCCGAAACCGACACCCGCGAACTGACCCGCGCGATCGAGCAGCACATCGTCGGCGCGCTGACCCCGCAGCCGGCCGCAGCCGAAAGCCTTGCATGACGCCCTCTTCCAGCCATCTGGTGCTGATCCCCAGCTACAACCCCGGCCCCAAGGTCTACGACACGGTGCGCGCCGCGCGCGAACAATGGAACCCGGTGTGGGTGATCGTCGACGGCAGCAGCGACGGCAGCGCCCAGGGTCTCATGGCGATGGCCGCCGAGGACCCGGGCCTGCGCGTCGAGGTGTTGCCCCAGAACCGCGGCAAGGGCGCGGCGGTGCTCTATGGCCTGACGTTGGCCGAGGCTGCCGGTTTCACGCACGCGCTGACGATGGACTCGGACGGCCAGCATCCGGCCGCGGCGATTCCCGCCTTCATGGCGCGCTCGATCGCCGAACCGGATGCGATGGTGCTGGGCGTGCCGCAGTTCGACGCGAACGCGCCCAAACTGCGCGTGCGCGGGCGCAAAGTGTCGAATGGCTGGGCGAATCTGGAAACGCTGTGGATGGGCATCGGCGATTCGCTGTTCGGCTTTCGCGTCTACCCGGTGGCGCCGCTGATCGCGGTGATGAAAAAGCAGCGCTGGATGCGCCGCTTCGATTTCGATCCGGAAGCCGCCGTGCGGCTGTGCTGGCATGGCGTGCGCCCGGTCAACCTGCCCTGCCCGGTCCGCTACTTCGACGCCGACGAGGGCGGCGTGTCGCACTTCAATTATCTGCGCGACAACCTCTTGCTCACCGGCATGCACAGCCGGCTGTTCGCGGGCTTTCTGCTGCGCCTGCCGCTGCTCGTGGCGCGCCGGCTCGCTAGTAAAACGCGCCGTTGACCGACATCACCTGGCCGGAAATGTAGCCGGCGTCGTCGGAACACAGAAAACCCACCAGCGCCGCCACTTCCTCGGGACGGCCGGCGCGCTGCATCGGGATCATCTCGCGGATGAAGTCCGGATCGAACGCCCCCTCCGTCATTCCGGTATCGATCAGGCCCGGCGCGACCGCGTTCACCGTGATGCCGCGGCTGGCCACTTCCAGCGCCAGCGCCTTGGTCGCGCCGTGCAGGCCGGCCTTGGCCGCCGCGTAGTTGACCTGGCCGCGGTTGCCGGCCAGGCCCGCGACCGAGCTGATATTGACGATGCGCCCCCAGCGGGTGCGGATCATCGGCAGCAGCAGCGGCTGGGTGACGTGGAAGAAGCCGTTCAGCGACACGTCCAGCACGCGGTGCCACTGCTCGGCGCGCATGCCCGGCAGCACCGCGTCGTCGTGCACGCCGGCGTTGTTCACCAGGATCTGGATCGGCCCCTCTTCCAGCAGCGCTTCGAGCGCCGCCGCGCTTTCTTCGGGCGAAGTGACGTCGAAGGCCAGCGCGCGGGCCACATAGCCCTCTTCGCGCAGGCTGGCGGCGAGCGCTTCGGCCTTGTCGAGGCTGCGGTTGGCGTGGATCAGCACCTCGTGGCCCTGCTCGGCCAACCTTCTACAGATCGCCGCGCCGATGCCGCCGCTGCCCCCGGTTACCAGTGCGCGTTTCATGCTTGTGCTCCCTCGTCGTCCAGATGACGCGCGGCGTCCAGCCGCACCGCGGCGCGGCCGCAAGCCAGCTCCTGCCCCGCCGCACTGACCGTGAAGCGGTACATCACGTTGTTCTCGTCGCCCATCAGCCGTTCGACTTCGATTTCCAGGTCGGCCGCCACTTCGTCCAGTGTCGCCACCGCAAGCCGCACCTCGCGCACGCTGGTCAGGTAGCCGGCACGCGGTGCTTCTTCATAGCCTGCCAGAAGCGCGCCGTGCAGCGCCATCGCCTGCGCGGCGTACTCGATCGCGCAGGCGGCGCCGAGCCGCCCCTGCTGGCGCAGCGGGTTGTCCGGATCGCGATGGCTGTCGGCATGGCAGCCGATGCGGTCTTCGTCCCAGTGGCTCACCCCGGCGAGCAGGCACATCGCCCCCTGGTGCGGAATGAGCCGGGCGATGTCGGCCTTCCCGATCGGCTTCAGACGCATGGCTGCAGCTCCACGGCAAGCGGGAGCGGCGCTTCCAGCGCACAGCGCACAGCCTGTCCGTTCGCCAGCGCGGCCAACAGCGGCAGCGCACGCAGCGCCGGGGCCGACTGGCCCAGCGCGTCGAGCTCGGCCAACCCTGTGCTGCCGCAAGGTGCGGCATCGACAGTCACAGCGATGCGCGCGAGGGAACGCTCGGAGCGCTGCGGACTGAGCAAGAGCGCGACGCCGCACGAATCGGGCAGCGGGCGCAGGCTGGCGAGCGGTCCCGGATAAGGCGTGTCGTAAGCGATCAGCAGCACCTTACGCTGCTCGTCCTGCAGTTGGCCGAGCGCCTCCAAGAGGCCCATGGCGAAGCTGGAGTCGAAGGCGCTCAGCACATTGCACGGCGCGGAGGCAGCGGCCGCGATGCCCCAGTAACCGGCCGGTCCGTTGTGCACCGAGTTGGTGAAGCGGGTCGGCGACACCAGCCGCTCGGGCTCGGCCAAGGTCGTGCACAGCGCGTGCATATTGTCGCCGTCGCCGCCCGAGGCGGTGAACACCGTCGCGAGCTTCGTGGTATCAGACCCGGCCATCGCTGCGGCCTCGAAGCCGAGCGCCAGCGCGAGCCGCACCGGCTTGCCGACGCGGCGCCGCTCGGCCGGCGGCAGCGCCTGCGGCGCCGGCAGCACGGTCGGCGCCGGCCGCCAAGGCTCTTCGCCGCGCAGCCGGGCGGCGAGCTGGGTCCAGTTGTCGAAACCGGGGCCGAGCGCGCCGACCCCGTCCAGGTACGCCGTCAGCTTGCTCATGCGTGCCCCTTTGCATCGGCACGGCGCAGTACCACGCTGGCGTTGCTGCCGCCGAAGCCGAAGGAATTGCTCATCACCACCCCTAGCGCCTGCCGGCGCGGGGTGAACACATAGTCGAGATCGAGCGCCGGATCGAGTTCGTGGCTGCCTGGGCTGCCCGGGATCAGCCCGTGCTGCAGCGTCAGCGCGGCGATCACGAGCTCCAAGGCGCCTGCCGCGCCGAGCGTGTGGCCGGTCGCGCCCTTGGTCGAGCTGGCCGGCACGTCGCGGCCGAAGAGGCGCATCACCGCCTGACCCTCGGCGGCGTCGTTGCTCGGCGTCGCGGTGCCGTGCAGGTTGAGGTAATCGACGTCGCCCGCGCAGAGGCCGGCGCTCTCGAGCGCCGCACGCATCGCGGCGTAGGCGCCGCGCCCCTCGGGGTGCGGCGAAGACATGTGGTAGGCGTCGCTCGATTCGCCGACGCCGGCCAAGAGCACCGCCTCGGGCGGCAGCGTGCCCGCCGGGCGTTCCAGCAGCGCGAAGGCCGCCGCCTCGCCGATCGAGATGCCCTTGCGTTCCGAGTCGTAAGGGCGGCACGGCTCGGCCGACACCAGTTCGAGCGAATTGAAGCCGTACAGCGTCGTCAGGCACAGGCTGTCCACCCCGCCGACCACCGCCGCGTCGATCAGGCCGGCCCCGATCAGTCGCGCCGCGCTCGCGAACACCTTGGCGCCCGACGAACAGGCGGTCGACACGACGAAGGCCGGGCCGGACAGGCCCAGATGACGCGCGACCACGTCGGCCAAGGCGTAGGGCGTGTGACTGCCTTCGTAGACCGGCGGCGCCACGAAGGCGCCGGCCTCGTCGAGCCGGCGGTAGGCCTGCTCGGTCTCGAGGATGCCGGCGGTACTGGTGCCGAGGAACACGCCGACGCGCGCGGCGCCGTAGCGTTGTGCCGCGGCGCGTACCGCTTCGGCAAAGCCGTCCTCTTCGAGCGCCAGCACCGCCAGGCGGTTGTTGCGGCAGTCGTAGGCGGCGAGTTCGGCCGGCAGGCGGTAGTCGTCCACGCCCGCCACGGCCCCGATATGGGTGGCGAGCTCGGCGGTTTCGAACGCGCAGCGCGCGAGGCCGCTGCGATTGGCGGCGAGCGCGGCCAGGGTGGGCTCGAGGCCCGTCCCCAGACAGCTCACTGCGGTAAAACAGGAGAGATGCAAGGCTTGCATGGCTCTTCCTTCCATCAAGATTGAATACGGTTAGCGGCGCCGTCCAGCGCTTCGGCCAGCGTCACGGTGTTGAGGCCCTGGCGGCGAATCGCGTCGAGCAGGCCGGGCAGCACGTCGAGAATCACCGGCTGCCCCGACAGGGTGCGCGCCGCATGGGCATCGTGCAGCAGCAGGATGTCGCCGCCGGCCAGGTCGCGGCTCAGGATGGCCAGCACGCGCGCCGGGTCGCGCTGACGGGTGTCGAAGGCGCGCCGCGTCCAGCTCGCCAACGTGAGATCGCGGCGGTGCAGCACCGGTTCGAGAAAGGGGTTGCGCAGGCCGGCCGGCGCGCGGAAAAAGCGCGGCTTCACCCCGGTGATCTCGGCCAACGTCTGCTGGGCGGCGTCCACCTCGCGCGCGAGCGCCCGCGGGCCGCGCAGCGAGAAGCTGTGGTGATGATGCTGGCTGTGGTTTTCCACCGCGTGGCCGCGCGCGACGATCTCGCGGCACAGCGCCGGGTAGCGCCGCGCCTGTTGGCCGATGCAGAAGAAGGTCGCGCGCGCGCCGGCTTGGTCGAGCAGGTCGAGCACGCGCGGGGTGGCCTCGGGGTCGGGGCCGTCGTCGATGGTGACCGCCACCTCGGAGCGTGCGGCGGCGGCCTCGGGCAGGCGCGTCCAGTTCGGGCCTAGCAGGCGGCTCCTCGGCCACAAGCCGGCCGCGGTCAAGAGCGCGTGGTCGGCCACTAGCGAGCCCAGCCACCACGGCCAGGCGCCGGGTTGCCACAGCAAGGCGCCCGCCGCGCCGGCGTGCAAAGCCAGCGAGGCGGCGATCAGCGGCGTCGGTCGCCAGGTCTTGTTCATCGATTGCCCTCGTTATCGCTAAAGTTCACCCTCTCCAGCCACAATGTCCAGAGCGCGCGCCAGGCGGGCCAGTCGTGCTCCCCAGACAGCTTGAAACAGCGCTCGGCCGGCCAGCAGGTCTCGGCCAACGTCTGGCTCGAATAAAAACGGTCTTCGCGGGCCAGGCCCAGGCTCAGCGGCAGCCGCTGTGCGCCGCCCTCGGCCAACCAGCGCCAGACGCGCTTTTCCAGCTCGCGCGCGTCCCGGCACGCGGTCTGCGCCGCCGCCCAGGCGGCCGGCGAGCCGGCCTCGCCGATCTCTTTCTCCAGCGCGCGGGTGCCCAGATAGGGCGCCATCGCCAGCGCGCTTTCGACCCCGCCGGGCGCTTCGGCCAGATGGGCCAGCATCAGCAAGGCGCCCAGCGAAATGCCCGCCAGCCAGATCCGCGCAAAGCGCGCCCGCCATGGCGCGAGTGCGGCCTCCAGCCGCGCCAGCGCCACGCCCTGGGTCACCGCGAGCGGGTCGATGGGCAACAGCAACAGAGCCGCCTGCGGATGGCGCTCTCGCAGTTCGGTGGCGAAACCCCGCTCGACGAGGTCCTGCGGCCGGCCGTAGGCGCCCGGCAGCAGCACCACGAGCGGGCTGTCGGGGCGAGGCTCGGCGGCGGCGAAGAACAGCGCCTCGTCCGCCGGCGGCGGCAGCGGCCAGTCAGGCGGGCTCATGGCGATCCAGCATCACGGAGAACAACAAGGCCAGGAGCGCGCCCGGCCCGGCCGTCCCGCCCAGCGCGGCGAGCACCGGCACGCTGGAGAAGGCCAGCAGGCCGAAACCGGCCAGCGCGGTGGCGTTGGCCACCAGCAGCGAGAGCAGCAGGCTCGGCGTACGCTCGCTGCCGACAAAGAACAGCGCGTAGTTCGAGCCGATCGCCACCAGCAGCAAGAGGCCGACCAGATGCAAGAGGCTGAGCGCCACGCCCGCCAGCACATGGCCGGCGACGACCACCAGCCCCGCCGCCAAGAGCGGCAGCAGCACGCGCAGCAGCCGCGCCGGCGAACGCAGCACCAGCGCCAGCAGCAGCACGATGGCCAGCATGCCCCAGGCCACCAGCTCGAGCGCCTCGTCCAGATAGGCAGCGTACAGCCGGTTGGACGCGGTTTTCAGGTCCACCAGACGCACCGGCTGGCCGGCCAGCGCCTTGTCGAGCGCGGCGGCGTCGATGCCGCTCTGAGGCGCGCGCAGCGGCAGCAGCGCCAGGCTCTGGCCGGGACGGTCGATCAGCAGGCCGTCGAGCAGCAGGGCCAGCGACGTGCCCTTGTAACTCGCCGGCGTGAGCAAGGGGGCGCGGCGCGCGGCGTCCACCGCCGCGACAAAGGGCTCGAGACGCGCCGGCTGGATCGGCAGGCCGACCAGCGCCGCCTGCAGGCGGGCGCGCAGGGTGGCGGCATCGGGCAGGCTGGCGCGGCGGGCCTCTTGGGTGGCGCGGCTAGGCAGGTAGCGGCTCGGGCTCTCGTAACCGGCCAGCAGCCCCTGCGCCACCAGGCCGTCCAGCCGGGGCGTCAATCGTTCGGCCTGGCGCAGCACCGCTTCTCGATCCGGCCCGCCGAGCACGGCCAGGTAGCGCACATCCGGAGCGCCAAGGTCGGCGCGCAAGGCGGCGTCGAGCGCCTGCTGCTGAGCCGGCACCGGGCTGAGCGCGGCCAGATCGCGGTTCCAGAGGTTCTCGTGATTCCAAAGCAGAATCGCCAACGCCGATAGCGCGAGTAGCGGCACCAAGAGGCGCAAGCGGCGCAAGGGACGCAGCACCACGCTTTCCAGACGCTCGCCGAGCGTGCTCAGGTCGCGCACGGCAAAGCCGCTCGGCAACAACAGCGGCAGCACGAAACGGGTCACCCCCGCGGCCACCACGAGGCCGGCGATCGAATACAGGCCGAGTTGGGCCAGGCCGGGAAAGCCGGAAAACAGCAGCGCGGCGAAACCGCACACCGAGGTCATCACGCCGAGCCGGACGGTCGGCCAGAAACGTCGCCGCCACTCGCCGTCTCCCGCCGCGCCGGCCGAGCCGGACTGGATGAACAGATAGATCGAATAGTCGACCGCCTCGCCGATCAGCGTGATGCCGAAGCCCAGCGTGATGCCGTGCACCACGCCGAAGCCCAGACTCACCGCGACCACGCCGGCCAGCGCGCCGCTCGCCACCGGCACGAGGCCCAAGAGCAGCGCGCGCGCCGAGCGGTAAACCGCCCACAACAGGCCGACGATGATCAGCGTGCCGAGCAGCGAAAAGCGCATCGCCTCGTCGCGGATGCGCTCGCGCGCCTCCACGCCGAACACGCCGGGGCCGGACAGCAGCAGGCGGCTCTCGGCCAACGCCGGATAGCGCCCGGCGAGCGACGCGCGGGTTGCGCCGAAATCGTCCCGCAACAGTCCGATCGCCGCCTCCTGCGCGTCGGTGTCCGATCCGGCGGCGCGGGTGTAGACCATCAAGAGCGCGCGCTTTCCGTCGCGCGACGCCCACACGCCTTCGTTGAGCGATGCGCTCTCCTGGCTGGCCAGCACCTCGAACAGTTGCAGCGTTTCGCCGCTCGGGTCGGCCGGCAGCAGCGTCTTCAGCCAAGCGCCGGAAGGCAGCGCCAGCGCGGCGATACTGTCGCCGATCGCGGCGTTGAGCCCGGCTTCGGAAAAGCGCGCCGGTGTCACCGCGGGGCTCAGCAGATAGCGCGAGCCGAACAGCAAGGCCCGCTCGCGCTCGAAGCTGCCGGCCTCGCCGTTGCTGACCGCGGCAAATTCGGCACGGGCGCGCAGCCTTGAGGCCAGACCTTGCGACAGCGCTGCGCGCGCCTCGCCGCTGCTCCCCTCGATGCCGACCAGCATCAGCCGCGACACCGTGCCGTCCTTGAGCTGGTCGACCAGGATCTGCTGTTCGGCGCTCGGTGCCGCCGGCAGGAAGGCCGACATGTCGGCGCTGAAACGGGCGCGCGCCAGCAGCAGCGCGCCGACCACCAGCGCGAGCAGCCACAGCCCGATGATCAGCGTGCGCTGCGATTTCACTGTGCTGCCTTGTCGATGCTCATCACCGAACGGTCGCCGTCGGTCTGGACGATCTCGATCTGGCGCAGATCGGTGCGCGCCCCGTTGATGCGCACCCGGCTGACCTTGGCGAGCATCTTGTTCGACAGCGGGGTGAGCTGCAGCGTCCAGCGCTCGAAGCGGCCGTCCAGCTCGGTGCGGTAGGCCGTTTCCAGTGCGCGGCGATCGCCGGCCAGCGTCGCGCGGATGCTGTCGATGAAGGCGGCCGCCTCAGGGTAGTCCTGCAGCTTCAGCACGTGGCGGCGATTGCCGCGCTCGACGGTGAGCGTGCCGCCGTCGAGCAGCAGCGCCTCGGCCTTCGGCTGCAGCGTGCGTTTTTCCAGACGGCCGGGAGCCGCGTAGGCCAGCTCGCCGGACGATTCCAGCGGCTTGTCGATGAGGCCGATGTACTGTTTCTCGGTAAAGGTGGCGCGCGCCGACCGGGTCTGCGCCAGTTGGACTAGCAGTTGGTTAAGGTCGAACTCGGCCGCCTGGCCCACCAGCGGCAGCAGCAGTAGGACGGCCAGGAAACGCAGTTTAGTCAGCATGGTCAGCCCAGAAATCGTAGAAATTGAACCAGTTGTACGGCGCCGCGCGGCATTGTTGTTCGAGCCGCGCCACGTAGTCGGACAGCGCCGCCTGCACCACCGCCTCGCGAGAGCCGCGCTCCAGCGCGGCAAAATCGGCGAGCTCGGAAAAGTGCAGACGGTAGCGGTTGCCGCCCAGATAGAGTCCGCACATGAACAGCACCGGGCGGCGCATCAGCGCGGCCAGCCGCAGCGGCCCGAGCGGGAATGCCGCGTCGCCGCCGAGCAAGGGTCGGCGCGCCATCGCTTCCTGGCGCGGGCTGCGGTCGCCGAGCATGCCGACCAGGTCGCCGGCTTCCAGCCTGGCTTGGACCGCCAGCATCGAATCGAGTTGGCCGAGCGGCACGATCGTACTCTGCAAGGCCGGGTTGATCGCGGCGAGCGCGGCATGGATCTGCCGAGCGTTGTCCGGGTACATCACCAGCGTCACGCGCAGCCCGGAATACCAGCGCCCGGCGGCGCGCAACGCCTCGAAACTGCCCAGGTGGGAGCCGAGCAGGAACACGCCGTCGCCGCGCGCCATCGCCGCCTCGACCAGCTCGCGCCCTTCGATCTCGATCTCGAACAGCTCGTCGCGGTCGTTCAGCAGGTAGAGCCGGTCGAGCACGGTAGCCGCGAAGCTGAAGAAATGCCGCCAGCGCTCGACGAGGCGCGGCGGGCGGCCGAACAGCCGGGTCAGATAATCGCGCGAGGCCGCGCCGGCCTGGCCGGCGAACAGCAGGAAATACAGCGTGATCGGGTAGAGCAAGAGACGCGCCGGCGCGCGCCCGAGGCGCAGCGCCAGATGGCGCATCACGGACAGCCAGAAGGTCGAACCGCGCTCGGTGCGACTCGCCCACTCGGCGTCAGCCGCTTTCACGCCGACACCCCGAAGCGCACTTCGCACTGCGCGACGGTCTGCCCGGCCGCGTCACTCAGCGTGCAGCGCCAGCCGCCCGCCCGCCCAGGCGTGGCGTAGAGTTGCAGTACGCTGCCCGGCCCGATTGGCGCGAGGAATTTACCGGAGACCAGTTGCAGCGCGCCGGGTTCCAGTGCCAGCGCTTCTTCGAGCGCCAGCACGACAAGGTCGAGCAGCGCGGCGCCGGGCAGGATAGGCCGCGCCGGGAAATGGCCGGGAAAGGCCGGATGATCGGCCGGAATGGCAAGCGTCAGCGTCAGGCTGTCAGTCATCGGTAGCAGGCTCGTGCAAGGCGGCGCGCAGCGCGGTCAGCGGCAGCTTGCCGGTGGTATTGCGCGGCAGCGCCGCCGCGAATTTCAGCGGGCGCGGCAGGAAGGCCGCGTCGATACGTTGGCGCAGCGCCGCCAGCAGCGTCGTGCGCGTAAGTTTAGGCGCGACCACCAGCGCGGCGAGGCGCACCACGGCGCCCGCGCTCTCTTCCTCGGGCAGGAAGAACACGCCGTCCGCCACGCCGGGGATCGCCAACAGTTGCTGGGTGAGATAGGCGAGCGAGCTGCGCTTGCCGGCGACGTTGACCAGGTCGGCGGTGCGTCCGAGCAGGCGGAAGCGCCGCGCACCGTACAGTTCCACCCGGTCGTTGAGCGGCTGGGCCTGCCACACATGGCCGCCATGGGCGACGGCGCGCTCGGCTCCGTCCGGCCGCAGCTCGACCCCCGGCATGCACTCCCACTCTTCGGTCAAAGCACTGCGCCGGGTGGCCAGCTGGCCGGTTTCGGTGCAGCCGTAGATTTCCAGCAGCGGCGCCCCGAAATGGCCCTCCAACTGGCCGGCGAGTTCTCCCGACAGCGGCGCGGTCGCGCTGGTGAGCAGCGTCAGCTCCGGCACCGCCAGACCGCTCTCTAGCAGCGTGCGCAGGTGAAAGGGCGTGGAGACCAGCACGCGCGGCGCCGGCAGGCCGGCCAGCGCGGCCTGGACGTCGGCCGGATAGAAGGGGCGCTCGTCGCTGAGCAGACCGCCGCCCAGCAGCGGCAGCAGCAGCGTCGATTCCAGCCCGTACATATGCTGGGCCGGCACCGTGCCGAGCAGCGCGAAACCGGACGCCAGCCCGAGGCTCTCCATGCCGGCGCGGGTGGTTTCCACCAGCGCGCCCCAATACTTGTCGTGCCCCTGGGGACGCCCGGTGGAGCCCGAGGTGAAGACCCGGGCGATCCGCTGCCCGGCCGGCAGGCTCGGCGGCGGCCAGTGGCGGGCGCCCGGAGCGGCCAAGAGGCTCTCGTCGATCAGCAGCGTGGGTAGCGCGATGCCGCCGTCCGGCCGGTCGCTCAGGCAGCCGAGCGCCGGGTAATCCGCGGCGAGCTGGTGAATGGTTTCCGGGCTGTGCGAGGCCGGCAGCAGGCAGAGCTTGCCGCGCAGCGCGCAGGCGTAGAGCACCACCGCGAACAGGTAGCGGTTCTGGCAGGCGTTGAGCAGCGCGTCACGCTCGGGCAGTCGCTCGGCCAACTCGGCCACATCGGCGAGGAAGCGGCCGGCGCTGCGCTCCCGGCCGGCAAAGCGCGCCAGCGGCCGGGCCGCGTCGTCGTGCGCGATCAGCGGGTAGAGGATAGCTGTTTCCATCAGGATTCTCGGCCAACGTCGGCCGAGCCGCCGCGGTTGAGGAGGCGGTAGGCGCGGAAGGTGTCGGTAAAGCGCAGCTGGTCGCGCCATTGCGGCAGCGCCTTCAGGCGCAGCGCGAATTCGACGACGAACATCAGCCCGGTGAGCGGGAAGACCAGCAGATTGCTGAAGAACGACCAGGTCGTAAGCGTCGCCGTGAAAAACAGCAGCGTCGATACCGAGGTCATCGCCACGAAGAACAGTGTCCAGGCCTGCGTCACTCTACGGGTGTAGCGGGTGAGCGCCGCGTCCAGTTCACCGTGGATCAGCCTCGCGATCTGGCTGCACAGCGGCGTTTGGCCGGGCAGCAGCGTACGCCCGAACATCAGCGCCAGCGCGAACTGGGTACCGGCGTCCTGCAGGAAATACAGCCACGGGAAGTGCCCGGTGAACCAGGCTAGCCGCATCCAGACCAGCGCGGCGGCCAGCAGCGGCACGGCCAGCGCCAGGCGCCGCCGCCCGGCGGCCAGACAGAGCAGGACCAGCGCGGCGAGCGGCGGCACGAGGGCCAGCAGCACGCCGAGCAGCGCTTGCTGTTCGGGGGCGCCCAGCACCCAGTGCGAGAGCCCCAGGTAGCCGGCGAAGCCCCCCGCCAGCACGGGCACACGCCAGTTCATCAGCAGGTGCGGTGGGCGGCGATATGCGCGGACAGGTTGGCCAGCGACGCGAAGATGCGCACATTGTCTTCGCTGTCCGAGCGCAGCTGGAAGCCGTAGCGCTTGGACACCACCAGCGCGATTTCGAGAATGTCGATCGAGTCGAGCCCCAGGCCCTCGCCGTAGAGTGGCGCGGCCGGGTCGATTTGTGCCGCGGCCGTTTCCAGATTCAGGGCCTCGACGATCAGGCCGGCCACTTCCAGTTCAAGTTCAGACATCACGCTTGCTCCAAAAAACGAACGCCGCCGAACCCGCTCGGCGGCAAAACCGTTGATTTTAAGAGATTTAACGGTATTCAAGCAATGCACGCGGCGGCAAGCCCGGCAGCGCGTTGCGGTCGCCGAGGCGAAGGCCCCGGGCGCGGCGACTTCCCGCGCCGGCCAGGCCGGCTGCGCGCCCGATGCGGAGCTTTGCTATATCGGGAAGACGTCGCCACCGAGGACATGCCATGCCACTGGCCCGTCTCGCCCCGCTGCTGTTCGCCATTCTCGTCCTGAGCGGATGCTACGGGCGGCTGCAAAGGCCGATCCCGAGCAGTCACTACAGCGGCCAGGCCGCCGAGCGCAGCGACACGCTGTTGGTGATGCTGCCCGGCATTCGCGACCGAATGGGCGACTTCGACCGCGAGGGTTTCATCGGCGTGCTCAGGCGGCATGCGATCCAGGCCGACGTGATCAGCGTCGCCAGCCATGCCGGCTATTACTTCAGCGGCGAACTGGTCGAACGCCTCCACGATGACATCGTTCTTCCTGCGCGCAGCCAGGGTTACCGGAGTATCTGGCTGGTCGGCATTTCGATGGGCGGCATGGGCTGCATGCTGTATGCACGCGAGCATCCGCAGCAACTGAGCGGCATCGTGCTGATCGCCCCGTTTCTGGGGCGCGACGACCAGCTGCAGGCATTGCGCGAACGGGGACTGCAGGACTGGCTGGCGAGCCCGCCACCGCTGCTCTCTATCGACCGGGGAAGCCGCGAAGCGTGGCAATGGATCGCCTACCGTGCCGGCAGCGCTCAACCGGCCCTCTACCTCGCCTACGGCAGGCAGGACCGCTACGCGGCCGACTATCGATTGCTCGCGCGGATCGGCACCCCCACGCTGGTGATCGACCGGGACGGCGAGCACGACTGGGCCACCTGGCGGCATCTGTGGCGCAGCTTGCTGCAAGGCCCGCTCGGACAAGTCCTCGGCAGCCAGCAGGTCTCTCCTCCCGTGCTCACGCCCGGTACGCGGCAGGCGGCGGCTCTTGAATAATGGCGGAAAGCGGGTTTTGCGGGCATTCGACAAGGCGGCCGTCGCGCTTGGCCGGCGGGAGCCATCGGCGCTGCCGCCGCTGAAAAGCAAAACGCCCCGGTTTGCCGGGGCGTTTTCTGTCTTGCGCTGCCGTTTCACGTGAAACGCTGGGCTACCGCTCCATCATCAGGTAGGCCTGATCGCCGAGCCCGGACAAGGTATAGCCGACGCTCCGGTACAGGCCTCGGCCAACCTTCAGCGTGCACCTTGCACGCGGCGCGGCGCGGGTCGATGAGGCGGATGGAGAGGGGAACCTCAGTCCGCCAGCAGTTCGCGTTCGTTCGCGAGCAGCTCGTCCAGCGTCTCGCGGCGGCGGATCAGGCGCGTCTGGCCGTTTTCGACCAGCACCTCGGCGGCGCGCGAACGCGTGTTGTAGTTGCTCGACATCGTCGAGCCGTAAGCGCCGGCCGACAGCACCGCCAACAGGTCGCCCTGCTCGATCGCTAGGTCGCGGTTCTTGCCGAGGAAGTCGCTGGACTCGCAGATCGGGCCGACCACGTCGACCGTCAGCGTGGCCACGCCGGCCTTCTGTTCGACCGGCACGATGCCGTGGTAGGCGTCGTACAGCGACGGGCGCATCAGGTCGTTCATCGCCGCGTCGACCACCGCGAAGTGCTTCTGTTCGCCGAGCTTCAGGTACTCGATCCGGGTCAGGAGCACGCCGGCGTTGCCGACCAGCGAGCGGCCCGGTTCCATGACCAGCTTGAGCTTGCGGCCGGCGAGGCGCTCGGCGACCTTCGCCGCGTAGGCGGCGATGTCGGGCGGCGTCTCGTCGGTGTAGCGGATGCCGAGGCCGCCGCCGATGTCGACGTGTTCGAGCACGATGCCGTCGGAGGCGAGCTCGTCGATCAGCGCCAACAGCCGGTCGAGCGCGTCGATGAGCGGCGTGACGTCGGTCAGCTGCGAGCCGATGTGGCAGTCGATGCCGACCACCTTCAGGTGAGCGAGCGAGGCCGCCGCGTGGTAGGTCGCGCGCGCCTGGTCGAAGGCGATGCCGAACTTGTTGTCCTTCAGGCCCGTCGAGATATAAGGATGGGTCTTGGCGTCGACGTCCGGATTCACGCGCAGGCTGACCGGCGCGACCTTGTTAAGGCGCCCGGCGACGGCGTCAAGGCGCGCCAGCTCGTTCACCGATTCGACGTTGAAGCAGTGGATGCCGGCCGTCAGCGCCATCTCGATCTCGGCTTCCGACTTGCCGACGCCGGAGAACACCACCTTGTCGGCCGGGCTGCCGGCGGCGAGCACGCGCGCGAGTTCGCCGCCCGACACGATGTCGAAGCCGGCGCCGAGCCGCGCGAAGTGCTGCAGGATCGACAGGTTGGAGTTCGCCTTCACGGCAAAGCAGATCAGCGGGTCGAGGCTGGCGAACGACGCGCGGTAGTCCTCGAACGCGGCGGTCAGCGCGGCCTCGGAGTACACGTAGCAAGGGGTGCCGAACTCGGCGGCGATTTTTGTCAGCGGCACGCCGTCGACGGCGAGGGTCTGGTTCTGGTAGTCGATCATCTTGTGTACTTATTTAGCTTCCGAGGCCTGCACCTTAGCTGCGGGTGCCTGCTGGGATGGGGACTTGGCCGGTTTCGCGTCGGGCAGATAGAGCGGGCCCTTGTAGCCGCAGCCGGCAAGGAGCAGCGACGAGAGCGCGAGGGCGAGCACGGTACGCATACGGGTCGGCCTTGTGTGGCAAAATGTCGATAGTAGCAAAGCCTGTTAACAGCGCCCACCCGAGGGCGCCGCGTGTGGATAAAACACCATGAACGAAAGCGAATTCCTCGACCTGACCGACGCGCTGCTCGAGCGCATCGAAAACGCCATCGACGACGCCGGCCTAGACGCCGACTTCGTCCGCAACGGCGGCGTGCTGGAGATCGCCTTCGATTCCGGCGCCAAGATCGTCGTCAACCGCCACGCGCCGAACCAGGAAATGTGGATCGCCGCCAAGAGCGGCGGCTTCCACTACGCGCTCAAGGGCGGCGAGTGGACCAGTGCGCGCGACGGCAGCGAGTTTTACGCGACGCTGTCGCGCGTCGTCAGCGAAGCGGCCGGCGAGCCGTTCGCGCTTCAAGCCTGATGGACCTCGCCGCAGGCTGGTCGCTCGCCGGCGTCGCCGCGTCGGCCTTCCTGTCGGCGACCATCGTGCCGGGCAACTCCGAGATCGCGCTCACGGCTTTCCTCTACAAGTGGCCCGACTGGCTGTGGCCGGCGCTCTTTATTGCGACGGTAGCCAACAGCGTGGGCAGCGCCACCAGCCTGTGGCTGGGCAGACTGGCGCCGCGCAAGGAGTTGTCGCCGCGCGTGGTGCGCGGGTTCGACCGCTTCGGCCCGGCGGCGCTCGTCGCGGCCTGGGTGCCCTTCGTCGGCGACGCGTTGCCGCTGGCGGCCGGCTGGCTGCGCCTGCCCGTCCTGCCCTGCCTCGCGTGGATCTGTGTCGGCAAGTTCCTGCGCTACGCGGCGATCGGGCTGGCGATGCGTTTTGTCTGACGCCGACAGCCCTCCGCCCATTCATGCCCTAGCCGGTGAGTGCCTTCACCCTGAGCTAAAGTCTTAAAGACAAAGATCACCCAGAGAAGCCGAATGTCCAGAAGTCACATCCCCCGCAAGCGTTTCGGCCAGAACTTCCTGCAAGACAACCGCGTGATCGAGGACATCGTCAACGCGATCCGTCCGCTGCCCGGCGAGACGGTGATCGAGATCGGCCCGGGCCTGGGCGCGCTGACGCGCCCGCTGCTCGAGCGGCTCGGCCACCTGCACGTCGCCGAGATCGACCGCGACATCATCGCGCGGCTGAAAAAGGAGTTCCCGCCGGAAAAGCTGACCATCCACGAGGGCGACGCCCTCGCCTTCGACTTCGGCACCGTCGGGCCGAAGATGAAGATCGTCGGCAACCTGCCGTACAACATCTCGACGCCGCTGCTGTTCCATCTGGCCGAATACTCGAGCCAGGTCGACGAGATGCACTTCATGCTGCAAAAGGAAGTCGTCGACCGCATGGTCGCCGAGCCGGGCACCACCGACTACGGCCGGCTGACGGTGATGCTGCAGGTGCGCTTCCACATGGAAAACGTGCTCGACGTACCGCCGGACGCGTTCTGGCCGCCGCCCAAGGTCGATTCGGCGGTGGTGCGCATGATCCCGCAGACGGGCGCACACGGCGACGTCGCCGACATGGCCGTGCTCGAAAGCCTGGTCGGCAAGGCCTTCGCCCAGCGCCGCAAGACCTTGCGCAACAATCTCAAGGGCGTGGTCGGCGACGACACCTTGGCCGAGCTCGGCATCGACCCGACGCTGCGGCCCGAGGCGCTGGCGGTGGCCGACTACGTGCGGCTCGCCAACCACCTGGCTGCGCAGGCCGGATAAATAACGCGGCTACAGGTAACTCCCAGTTGTCGTGACTCAAGCTCGCGCCCAGACTTAAGATCAGGCTGGGCGGATTCGTGCCAGATACCGCTGGCACTTTTGTTTTCAGGGCGCCATCCATGATCCGATTCAACGGCGTGCACAAGTGGTTCAAGGACCTGCATGTGCTCAACGACATCGAGCTCGAAATCAAGGCCGGCGAAGTCGTCGTCGTCTGCGGGCCGTCGGGTTCGGGCAAGTCGACGCTGATCCGCACCGTCAACCAGCTCGAAACCATCGACAAGGGCGAGATCTGGGTCGACGGAGTGAACGTCGCCGACCCGAAGTCCGACCTCAACGCCTTGCGCGCCGAGGTCGGCTTCGTGTTCCAGCACTTCAACCTCTACCCGCACCTGTCGGTCATCGAGAACATCACGCTGTCGCCGATCCAGGTGAAGAAGATGGACAAGGCCGCCGCCGAGGCACGCGCCGTCCAGCTCCTGGAGCGCGTCGACCTCGCGCACAAGAAAGACGCATTTCCGGCGCAGTTGTCGGGCGGCCAGCAACAGCGCGTCGCGATCGCGCGCGGTCTCGCGATGGACCCGCGCGTGATGCTGTTCGACGAGCCGACCTCGGCGCTCGACCCGGAAATGATCGGCGAAGTCTTGAAGGTGATGAAGGATCTGGCGCTGTCGGGCATGACGATGATGGTGGTCACCCACGAAATGGGCTTCGCGCGCGAAGTGGCCGACCGCGTCGTGTTTATCGACCAAGGCCGGATCCTCGAATCGGCCGCGCCGGCGGACTTTTTCGGCGCGCCGCAGACCGAACGCGCCCAGCAGTTTCTCAAGCAGGTTCTGACCCCGATGCGCTAGAAAGAAAAAAAGCGGCCACGGGGTGTTTCAACGCTGATTCCAGCGACACAGGCACGACGTTGCAAGACAACAAAGGAGAAAAGCATGCGTTTTCACAAGAAACTGATCGCTACCGCCCTGATGGGCGGCCTCATCGCCGCCCCCGCTTTTGCCGAAGGCACGCTCGACAAGGTCAAGCAGTCCGGCACGATTACCCTCGGCCACCGCGACGCGTCGATCCCCTTCTCCTACCTCGACAACGACCAGAAGCCGGTCGGCTACTCGATGGACATCGCGAACAAAGTCGTCGACAAGCTGAAAAAAGACCTGAAACTGCCGAAGCTGCAGGTCAGGTACAACCTGGTGACGTCGCAGACGCGCATCCCGCTGGTGCAGAACGGCACGGTCGACCTCGAGTGCGGCTCGACGACCAACAACGTCGAGCGCCAGAAGCAGGTCGACTTCTCGGTCGGCATCTTCGAGATCGGCACGCGCCTGTTGACGAAGAAGACGTCGGGCGTGAAGGACTTCCCCGACCTGAAGGGCAAGAACGTCGTGACCACCGCCGGCACCACGTCCGAGCGGCTGATCAAGGCGATGAACGCCGACAAGAACCTCGGCATGAACATCATCAGCGCCAAGGACCACGGCGAATCGTTCCTGATGCTCGAATCGGGCCGCGCGGTCGCGTTCATGATGGACGACGCGCTCTTGGCCGGCGAGATGGCTAAGGCCAAGAACCCGGCCGAGTGGGTGGTGACCGGCAAGCCGCAGTCGTTCGAAGTCTATGGCTGCATGATGCGCAAGGGCGACCCGGCGTTCAAGAAGGCGGTCGACGACGCGATCGTCGCGCTCTACAAGTCCGGCGAGATCAACAAGATCTACAAGAGATGGTTCCAGAGCCCGGTGCCGCCCAAGGGGCTGAACCTGAACTTCCCGATGTCGGCCGAGCTCAAGAAGCTGATCCAGAACCCGACCGACAAGTCGGCCGAGCAGATGTAAGGTACGCGGCGGGCCCAGGTTGAAAGACCGCCCCGCCGCCTTGTCGTCCCGATCCGGCCTGCCCCGGCGGCCGGGTGCGGGGAGCGATCGCGACCCTACGCTTGGGAGGATCACATGAATTACCACTGGGACTGGGGCGTCTTCTTCAAGTCCACTGGGATCGGTCAGGAAATCTACCTCGACTGGTTCGTCGCGGGCCTCGGCTGGACCGTCGCCGTCGCGCTGGTCGCCTGGATCATCGCGCTGGCGCTGGGCTCGGTACTCGGCGTGATGCGCACCGTGCCGAACAGGCTCGTGGCGCGCATCGCGACGATCTACGTCGAACTCTTCCGTAACGTGCCGCTTCTGGTGCAGCTCTTCGTCTGGTACTTCCTGGTGCCCGACCTGTTGCCCGAGCGCGCGCAGATCTGGTTCAAGCAGGACCTGAACCCGGCCGTGTCGGCCTATCTGTCGGTCGTGGTGTGCCTCGCGCTGTTCACCGCCGCGCGCGTGTGCGAACAGGTGCGCACCGGCATCCAGGCGCTGCCGCGCGGGCAGACCCATGCGGCGCTGGCGATGGGCTTCTCGCTGACCCAGATCTACCGTCACGTGCTGCTGCCTCAGGCCTTCCGCATCATCATCCCGCCGCTCACCTCCGAGTTCCTGAACATCTTCAAGAATTCGTCGGTGGCGTCGCTGATCGGCCTGATGGAACTGCTCGCGCAGACCAAGCAGACCGCCGAGTTCACCGCCAACCTGTTCGAGGCGTTCACGCTGGCGACGGCGATCTACTTCGTGCTGAACATGAGCCTGATGAAGGGCATGGCCTGGGTCGAGAAGCGCGTCAGCGTGCCCGGCCTCATCGGCAGCGGAGGCAAATGATGGCGTTCGACTTCTCCCAGATCGGCCCGTCGCTGCCCGGCCTCGCCGACGGCATGTGGCTGACGCTGAAACTGCTGGCGCTCGCGGTGGCCGGCGGCGTCGCGATCGGCACCGTGCTCGCGCTTGCGCGGCTGTCGAGCCATCGCTTGCTGTCGGGGTTCGCGAAGGGCTACGTGAACATCTTCCGCTCGGTGCCGCTGCTCTTGGTGATCACCTGGTTCTATTTCGCGGTGCCGTTCGTGTTGCGCTGGATCACTGGCAGCGACACGCCGGTCGGCGCGTTCACGTCTTGTCTGGTGGCCTTCATGCTGTTCGAGGCGGCGTACTACAGCGAGATCGTGCGCGCCGGCATCCAGTCGATCACGCGCGGCCAGATCAGCGCCGCCTACGCGCTCGGCATGAGCTATGGCCAGGCGATGCGCCTCGTCGTGCTGCCGCAGGCCTTCCGCAAGATGACGCCTTTGCTCCTGCAGCAGAGCATCATCCTGTTCCAGGATACCTCGCTGGTGTACGCGGTGGGCCTGATGGACTTTCTCAACACCGCCCGCTCCAAGGGCGACATCGTCGGCCTGCCGCATGAATTCCTGCTGTTCGCCGGCCTCGTGTACTTCCTCATCAGCTTCGGCGCTTCGAGCCTGGTGAAGCGTTTACAGCAAAGGTTGACCGTATGAACCCGATGATCTCGATCGACAACGTCAGCAAGTGGTACGGCGACTTCCAGGTGCTGACCGACTGCAGTACCGCGGTGAACAAGGGCGATGTCGTCGTCGTGTGCGGGCCGTCCGGCTCGGGCAAGTCCACGCTGATCAAGTGCGTGAACGCGCTCGAGCCGTTCCAGAAGGGCGCGATCAGCGTCGACGGCATCTCGGTCGGCGACCCGAAGACCGACCTGCCCAAGTTGCGCGCACGGATCGGCATGGTGTTCCAGAACTTCGAGCTGTTTCCGCATCTGACGATCACCGACAACCTGACCATCGCGCAGATGAAGGTGCTCGGCCGCGGCGCCGACGAGGCGCGCGACAAGGGCATGAAGCTGCTCGAGCGCGTCGGCCTCACGGCGCAGGCGGCCAAGTATCCGGGCCAGCTGTCCGGCGGCCAGCAGCAGCGCGTCGCGATCGCGCGCGCGCTGGCGATGGACCCGATCGCGATGCTGTTCGACGAGCCGACCAGCGCGCTCGACCCGGAGATGATCAACGAGGTGCTCGACGTGATGACGCAGCTTGCGCACGAGGGCATGACGATGATGTGCGTGACGCACGAGATGGGCTTCGCGCGCCGCGTCGCCGACCGCGTGATCTTCATGGACCGCGGCCAGATCATCGAGGACTGCAGCAAGGATGACTTCTTCGGCGCGCCGCGCGGCGAACGCGCGCAGCAGTTCCTGTCGAAGATACTGCAGCATTGAGCCGGGCCGCATCCGGTTTCACGTGAAACCGGTTCGCCCTTGCTTTACGCCAACGCCCCGCTTGCGGGGCGTTGTTTGCGCGCGGCCGAGCTCGGCTCAGCCCAAGGGCGGGGCTTCGGGCTTGGAACGCGCCCGCTTCTTGCGACCGGAGAGCGGCCAGCGCGCGAGCGTGCGGTAGGCCACCTGGCCTGTCGGCCCGGCTTCGGAGGCGACCAGCGCCAGGTGGTCGAGCGGATAGACGATGGCGCCCGGTGCGAGCGGCGGCAGGTGTGACGCACGGCGCGCGAGCGTGATGTGCGGCTTGTAGCGGCGCGTGTCGGACTCGACGCCGAGCTCGGCCAGGCCTTGGCGCAGCTCGGCGACCAGCCCGGTGAGGGCCTTGGGCGTGCGCTCCGGCGCCGCCCATACGATGCCGTTGTTCCAGTGGCCGAACTTCGTCAGCCGCATCCGCGTCGGGACACAACGTTGGCCGAGCCTGGCGCCGAGCGCTTCGAGCGCCGGCAACACCGCCTCGTCGACGTCGCCGAGGAAGGCGAGCGTCAGGTGCAGCGCGTCGTCGCGGATGGGGCGCGTGCCGTGTGGCCACGGGCCGATGGCGTGTTGCGCCAGCGCGGCGCGGGCGGCGTTGTCGGGCCAGACGGCGAAGAAGAGGCGCATGGCGAGTCCAGCAAGAAAACGCCCCGCCAGAGCGGGGCGAAGCGTCACAGGATGTCGAGGTGGTCGATGCCGTCGAGCGGGTCGCGCGCGCGGCCGGCCTCGCTGTAGAGCTTGATCTTCAGCCTGAGGTCGTTCACCGAGTCGGCATTCTTCAGCGCGTCCTCGTAGCCGATCAGGCCTTCCTCGAACAGGTCGAACAGCGCCTGGTCGAAGGTCTGCATGCCGCCCTCGCGCGAACGGCCCATCACCTCCTTCAGGCCGGCGATCTCGCCCTTGAAGATCATGTCGGCGACCAGCGGGCTGTTCAGCAGGATCTCTACCGCCGCGACACGGCCGCGCGCGCCGCGCTTGGGGACCAGCCGTTGCGAGATGATGGAACGCATGTTCAGCGACAGGTCCATCAGCACCTGCTGGTGACGCTCCTCGGGGAAGAAGTTCAGGATGCGGTCGAGCGCCTGGTTGGCGTTGTTCGCGTGCAGCGTCGCCAGGCACAGGTGGCCGGTCTCGGCGAACTGCAGCGCGTAGCCCATCGTCTCGCTGTCGCGGATCTCGCCCATCAGGATCACGTCGGGCGCCTGCCTGAGCGTGTTCTTCAGCGCGACGTTCCAGCCGTCGGTGTCGACGCCGATCTCACGCTGCGTGACGATGCTCTTCTTGTGCGCGTGCACGAACTCGATCGGGTCCTCGATGGTGATGATGTGGTCGGCGGCGTTGCTGTTGCGCCAGTCGACCATCGCCGCGAGCGACGTCGACTTGCCCGAACCGGTGCCGCCGACGAAGATCACCAGCCCGCGCTTGATCATCCCGATGTCCTTGAGCACCTCGGGCAGGCCGAGGCCGTCGACGGTCGGGATCTCGGTGTTGATCTTACGCAGCACCATGCCGACGCGGCCCTGCTCCTGGTAGGCGCTGACGCGGAAACGGCCGACGCCGGGCGGGCTGATCGCGAAGTTCGCCTCGCGCGTCGCCTCGAATTCCTCGGTCTGCCTGTCGTTCATCACCGCGCGCACCAGTTCCTTCGAATGCTGCGCCGACAAGACCTGCTGCGACACCGGCGTGATCTTGCCGTCTATCTTCATCGCGGCCGGGAAGTCGGCGGCGATGAACACGTCGGACGCGTTCTTGCCTGTAGCGTGCTTGAGGATGTCGTGGATGAAGCGCGACGCCTGATCCTTTTCCATGTTGATCCTTTCTTATCCGGCGTCTTAGAACAGGTCTTTGTTGGACGCTTTCTGGCGCGCCTCGCTGACCGACACCAGGTTGCGCCGCACCAGTTCGGTCAGGCACTGGTCGAGCGTCTGCATGCCGTGCTGCTGGCCGGTCTGCAGCATCGAGTTGATCTGCGCGATCTTGTTCTCGCGGATCAGGTTGCGCACCGCCGCCGTGCCGATCAGGATCTCGTGCGCCGCGACGCGGCCCGTCTCGTCGCGCGTCTTCAACAGGCTCTGCGAGATCACCGCGCGTAGGCTTTCGGACAGCATCGAGCGCACCATTTCCTTTTCGCCCGCCGGGAACACGTCGACGATACGGTCGACGGTCTTGGCGGCACTGCTGGTGTGCAGCGTGCCGAACACCAGGTGGCCGGTCTCGGCGGCGGTCAGCGCGAGGCGGATGGTGTCGAGGTCGCGCAATTCGCCGACCAGGATCACGTCCGGATCCTCGCGCAGCGCGCTTTTCAGCGCGTTGGCGAAGCTGTGCGTCTGCTGGCCGAGCTCGCGCTGGTTGATCAGGCACTTGCGGCTCTCGTGCACGAACTCGATCGGGTCCTCGATGGTGAGGATGTGCGAATACTGGTTCTCGTTGACGTAGTCGACCATCGCCGCCAGCGTGGTCGACTTGCCCGAACCGGTCGGGCCGGTCACCAGCACCAGGCCGCGCGAGTAGCTGGCGATGTCCTGGAAGATGCGTGGCGCCGCCAGGTCCTCGAGCGTCAAGACCTTGGACGGGATCACGCGGAACACCGCGCCCATGCCGCGGTTCTGCACGAAGGCGTTCACGCGAAAGCGCGCGATGCCGGGCAATTCGAATGAGAAGTCGCATTCGTACTGATCTTCGAAGATCTTGCGCTGGTAGTCGTTCATGATGTCGTACACCATGTCGTGCACGTCGGGGTGCGCCAGCGGCGGCAGGTTGATGCGGCGCACGTCGCCGTTGACGCGGATCATCGGCGGCAGGCCGGCCGACAGGTGCAGGTCCGAGGCCTTGTTCTTGACGGTGAACGCCAAGAGGTCGGAAATTTCCATTTATAATTCTCCCCATCCGTGAGCGCGGGCCCCCGGTTGGATGCCGGCGGCTTAATAATTACATTGGGATTGTAAAGCTTAGCCCTGCGCGCTGGATACGTGCCGTCCCGGCGATTGCCCTTACTGTTGCAGCGATGCGCCTGCCGCACAAGGATCGTTCATGAGTCTTTCCATTGCCGACGCGCTCGCGTCGGTCCAGCAACGCCTCGATGCCGCCACCGCCGCCACGCGCCGCCCGGCCGGTTCGGTCGCGCTCTTGGCGGTCAGCAAGACCTTTCCCGCCGACGCCGTGCGCGCCGCCCACGCGGCCGGCGTGACCGCGTTCGGCGAAAACTACGTGCAGGAACTGGTTGAAAAGACCACGACGTTGGCCGAGCTGCCGCTCGAATGGCATTTCATCGGCCCCTTGCAGTCGAACAAGACGCGGCCGGTGGCCGAGCGCGCCGACTGGGTGCACACCGTCGACCGGCTGAAGATTGCCGAGCGGCTGTCGGCGCAGCGTCCGGCCGCCCTGCCGCCGCTGAACGTCTGCGTGCAGGTCAACGTGTCGGGCGAGGCGACGAAGAGCGGCGTCGCGCTCGAAGACGCGCCGGCGCTCGCGCGCGCCGTCGCGGCGTTACCGAGTCTGAAACTGCGCGGCCTGATGTGCATTCCCGAGCCGACCGAAGACACGGCAAGGTTGGCCGAGCAGTTCGCCGCGCTGCGCCGGCTGCTCGAAACACTCAACGCCGAGGGGCTGGCGCTCGACACCTTGTCGATGGGCATGTCGGCCGACCTCGAACTGGCGATTGCCGAAGGCGCGACCCTGGTGCGCGTCGGCAGCGCGATATTCGGCGCGCGCGTCTACGGCGCGCCGTAAGCCTGAACGAAGGAAGAACAATGAAGATCACGTTTATCGGTGGCGGCAACATGGCCGGCGCCATCCTCGCCGGCCTCGCCCGTCAGGGCGGCCATGTATTGCAGGTGGTCGAGCTGGACGCGGCCAAGCGCGAGCAACTCGCGCGCGACTACGGCGTGGCCGCGTTCGGCGCGGCACCGGCGTTCGCCGCCGACGAGGTGGTGGTGCTGGCGGTCAAGCCGCAGCAATTGAAAGCCGTTTGCGAAGGCTTGGCCGAGCGTTTGAACGGCGCGCTGGTGCTGTCGATCGCCGCCGGCGTGCGAGTCGACGCGCTGTCGCGCTGGCTCGGCGGCCACGCGCGCATCGTGCGCATCATGCCGAACACGCCGGCGATGGTCGGTCGTGGCGTGTCGGGCATTTACGCACCACAAGGATTGGCCGAGGCCGACGCGCAAACGGCGGCGACGGTGATGCAGGCGGTCGGCGACGTGGTGAGCCTACCGTCCGAGACCGGCATCGACGACATCACCGCGGTGTCGGGCAGCGGTCCGGCCTACGTGTTCTACTTCATCGAGGCGATGATAGCCGGCGCGGTCAAGCAGGGCTTCGACGCGGCGACCGCGCGCGCGCTGGTGCTTGGCACCTTCGACGGCGCGGTAGAGCTGGCGCGCCAGAGTCCGCTCGACGTGGCCACGCTGCGCCAGAACGTCACCTCCAAGGGCGGCACCACCGAACGCGCGATCGCGCGCTTCGAACAGGAGGGCGTGAAGGCGGCGATCGCCGCCGGCATGGATGACTGCCGCGCCCGCTCGATCGAGCTCGGCCAACTGTTGAGCCAGGACTGACATGATCTACCAGACGCTGCAATTTTTGATCCGTACGGTGTTCGAGCTGTTCGCGCTGGTGCTGCTGCTGCGCTTCTACCTGCAGGTGGCGCGCGCGCCGTTCAACCACCCGCTCGCGCAGTTCTCGATGGCGCTGACCAATTTCCTGGTGCTCAAGGCGCGCCGCGTGATCCCGAGCGTGAAGAGCTACGACGCCGCGACGCTCGGCATCGCCTGGGTCGTGCTCTTGATCGCCAACGTGGCCTCGCTCTTGCTCAACGCGGTGATGGCGTACGACCTCGTCGCGCCGCAAACCTGGCTCGCGCTCGGGCTGTTGGCGGTGCTCGACCTGTTCCGGCTGTCGCTCTATCTATTGATGGGCGCGGTGCTGGTGCAGGCGGTGCTGTCGTGGGTGAATCCGTACAACCCGCTGACGCCGATTCTCGATGCGCTGACGCGGCCGTATCTGAAGCCGTTCCGCCGCGCGCAGGTCGGCGGCGTCGACCTGTCGCCGCTGATCCTGCTGTTGATCATCCAGGTGATCCTGTCGGCGCCCTTGCCCTATCTCGAGTGGGGCTTGTTGTCGCAGCTCAAGCCGGCCTTGTAGCGGTACCGCTACGATACCGTGGCGCGGCGGCCCTCCGTGTCCAGACGGATGCGCAGCCGTGGCGAAAAAGCGCATAATCGACTCGGTTTGCTTAAGGCCCCATGCGGCCGCCGTGATAACTAGGAGACTCGCCCAATGAAAAAAGCCCTGATCGCCGCCATCGTGCTCGGAACGCTCGCCAGCCCGGCCTTCGCCAACCTGCAGATGGCGCAGAAATACGGTTGCACCGCCTGTCACGACGTCGGCACGAAGAAGATCGGCCCGGCGTTCAAGGACATCGCCAAGAAGTACGCCGGCGACAAGAGTGCCGAGACCAAGCTGACCGCCAAGGTCAAGAAGGGTGGCTCGGGCGTGTGGGGCACGATGCCGATGCCGCCGCAGGCGCAGGTCAACGACGCCGACCTGAAAACCCTGGTCAAATGGGTGCTCGCGACCAAATAAGCGCGGCACGAAGGAAAAGGCGGCGGCAGCCGCCTTTTTTATTGAGAAAAAAGCGCGATACGCTATATTGACGGGTTAAGAAGACGCCATGCTGCGCGCAATCCCAACATGGTTGCATATTCATCTGGGCCTAGGTACTCTTCTGACCCTGTTCGCCCACTTAAGTTGGAAGCACTCTTATGGCCAAGCTGACCGAACAAGACATCCTGAACTGGAATGGCGGCGAAGACGACTACATGAACGCCGACCACCTGGAGTTCTTCAAGGAGCTGCTGCTGCAACTGCAGCAGGAGTTGCTCAACAACGCCAACGCCACCGCGAGCCACCTCCAGGAGCAGGAAGCTACCCCTGATCCGGCCGACCGCGCGACGCTGGAAGAAGAATACGCGCTCGAACTGCGCACCCGCGACCGCGAGCGCAAGCTGTTGCAGAAGATCCAGTCGTCGCTGCGCAACATCGAGGACGGTTCCTACGGCTTCTGCGAGGACACCGGCGAGGCGATCGGCCTGAAACGCCTGCTGGCCCGCCCGACCGCCACGCTGTCGGTCGAAGCGCAGGAGCGCCGCGAGCGCATGAAGCGCCAGTACGCCGACTGATTTCACGCCACCGCAGCCGAGCACGACGCGCCGCACCCATTGAGGGCCGGCGCGTTGTCTTTTCCCCCCGCTGCCAAGCCGCCGCCAGGCCTTGCCGAACGGGGTCCGTATCTGCCCGACAGGGCTTGTCGCTGTGCGCAAAATGCGGGTAGTCTTGTTGCCAGGCAACAACACTTTCAAGCATCGAGGCTTTCCCATGCAACGACAGACCGACGACGTCAGAATAAGAGAGATCAAGGAGCTGCTTCCGCCGATCGCCCACCTCTACGAGCTCCCGATTTCCGAAGTCGCCTCCGAACTGATCTACAACACCCGCCGCGAGATCGCCGCCCTCTTGCGCGGCGAGGACGACCGGCTTCTGGTGATTGTCGGCCCCTGTTCGATCCACGACCCGTCCGCTGCGATCGAGTACGCCGAGAAGCTGTCCGCGCTGCGCCAGAAGCACGCGCGCGAGCTTCTCGTCGTGATGCGCGTCTACTTCGAAAAACCGCGCACCACCGTCGGCTGGAAAGGCCTGATCAACGACCCGCATCTGGACGAGAGCTACGACATCAACGCCGGTCTCAGGATCGCGCGCCGCCTATTGCTGTCGGTGAACAATATGGGGATGCCGGCCGCGACCGAATTCCTCGACACGATGACGCCGCAGTACGTTGCCGACCTGATCTCGTGGGGCGCGATCGGCGCGCGCACCACCGAGAGCCAGGTGCACCGCGAACTGGCGTCCGGCCTGTCCTGTCCGGTCGGCTTCAAGAACGGCACCGACGGCAACCTCAGGATCGCCGTCGACGCGATCCGCGCCGCCAGCCAGCCGCACCACTTCCTGTCGGTGACCAAGTCCGGCCACTCGGCGATCGTGTCGACCGGCGGCAACGCCGACTGCCACGTGATCCTGCGCGGCGGCAAGGAGCCGAACTACTCGGCCGACCATGTGCGCGCCGCCGCCGCCGAGCTCGCCGCGGTCGGCCTGCCGCAGAAGCTGATGGTCGACTTCAGCCACGCGAACAGCCGCAAGGACTACAAGCGCCAGATGGAAGTGGCCGAGGACATCGCAGGCCAGCTCGCCGCCGGCGACACCCACCTCTTCGGCGTGATGGTCGAAAGCCACCTGGTCGAAGGCCGCCAGGACCTCAAGCCCGGCTGCCAGCTCAGCTACGGCCAGAGCATCACCGACGCTTGCATCGGCTGGAGCGACACCGAAGACATGCTCGCTACCTTGGCCGACGCCGTATCGGCGCGCCGCGCGAAGGCGCAGTAAGCGTCGTTACCGCCGCACAGCAAAAAAGCCGCGACCGAGGTCGCGGCTTTTTCATGGCTGACTGACGCGGCTTACGGCAAGGCCGTGATGCGGTTCAGTACCGGCACCGCCAGTTTGGGGTTGGCCTTCAGGTAGTCTTCGAGCGCGTCGATGTCGACCTTGCCGCCGGTGCGGTTCGTGCCCTTGGGCAGCACGGTCAGGCCATCTCCGCCGCTGGCCATGAAGCTGTTGACCGTGACGCGGTAGGACTTGGCCGCATCGATAGACGTGCCGTTCAGCGTGATCGACGCCATGTCGACCTTCTGGCCGTATGGCGCCGACTTACTGTAGGCGTACGCAAAGCCCGTGGACACCGGCAGGATGCGCGTCCTCGTCGGGTCGGCCCATTGCAGTTCGAGCAGTTCGTCGAGTTGTGCGCCGGTCAGCGTCAGCGTCATCAGCGTGTTGGCGAACGGCTGGACGGTGAAGATCTGGCTGTAAGTCACGTTACCGCCCGCTTCGGGCGTCAGCTCGGCGCGCACGCCGCCCGGGTTCATGAACGCGGCCTCGGCACCGTTGCCGAGCGTCGACGCCAGCATCGCGTCGGCGATCACCGCGCCCATCGTGGTTTCGCCGGCCGCGCTCGGTATGCGCGTCAGCGGGCCGGCGAGTGAGCCGCTTAGCCGGTTGGCGATCGGTGCGACCAAGGCGCGCCACGCGTCGACGAGCTGCGTCAGCACGCTGTCGGGCTGGCCGGTGGTCAGCACCGGGCGGTTGACCGCCTTGACCGAGGCCGGCTGCACGTCGCGCGTTTTCGGATCGAGCTTGAAGTCGATCTCGGTAAACATCTGGCCGTAGTTCCTGGCGCTGGTCACGCGGCGGCCGTCGATCACGCAGTTGTACGCCTGGTGCGTGTGGCCGCTGACGACCATGTCGACCGCCTTGTCGAAGCCCTTGACGATATCGACGATGGCGCCGGAGATGCCTTTGCACTCGTCGTATGTGCCGGTTTGCAGCCCGCCTTCGTGCACGACGACGACGATCGCCTCGACACCCTGCTTCTTCAGTTCGGGCACCAGCTTGTTGACGGTGGCCGCCTCGTCCTTGAAGCTCAGCCCCTTGATTCCATCCGGCGTGACCACCTCCGGCGTGCCCTTCAGCGTCATGCCGATGACGGCGACCGGGATGCCGCCGAATTTCCTGATCTCGTAAGCCGGGAAGATGGGCTTGCCGTCGGCCTTCTCGACGTTGGCGGCGAGGAACTTGAACTTGGCGCCGTCGAAGCGGCCGGTGCGTTTGCAGCTGGTGTCCGTGCTGCCGGCCTTGCAGCCGCCGTTCTGCATGCGCAGCAGCTCTTCCTGGCCGTCGTCGAACTCGTGGTTGCCGACCGCGTTGATGTCGAGGCCCAGCGCGTTCATCGCTTCCACGGCCGGTTCGTCGTGGAACAGGCCGGAGATCAGCGGGCTCGCGCCGATGAGGTCGCCTGCCGAGACGACGATGCTGTTGGCCACCTGCGCGCGGCTCGCCTTGATCGCGGCGGACAGGTAGTCGACGCCGCCGGCGCTCACGCTGGCAGTCTTGCTGGGGTCGGCTGGGTCGGGCACGGACAGCTTGCTGCCGGGCGTTTCGAGGGTGCCGTGGAAATCGTTGATCGCGATCAGGCGGACCGGCACCGGCGGCGTGCCGGGTGCGGATGTGGCGGGGGCCTTGCCGTCGCTGAGACAGGCTGTCAGCGACAGCGCAGCCAGCGAGGCGGCGAGAAGCGAGCGTTGCATGTAAGGGTTCTCCCTAGTAAGGAGGACCCAGCTTATAGAACGCTCATGACGTTGGTCTTATCGGCGTATGTCAGCTAGACGACTAGTCACAAACGGCTTTGCCATTGCCGCAGCGATTCGGGGCTGTTCAGATTCGGAAACGGCGCGGGGAAGAACGCCTCGCGCAGCGCGAGGCTGGCCAGCCAGTCGCGCAGCCGTCGGTTGTCGCCCAAGAGGAATTCGTCGAGCGGCGCGCGTACGCGACGGTTCACGAGCAGCAGCGCCGGGTGCATCGATTCAGCGTCGCACGCGCACACCGCGTCGGCGTGGTCGGCCTCGGCGAACAGGCGCTCGGCAAAGTCGGCCGGCAACGCGACCACGTCGCACGGCACGACCAATAACCAGTTCTCAGAAAGCGCGGCCAGCCCTTCGGCGATGCCGGCGAGCGGCCCCTGGAAGCCCGAGCGCGAGTCGGCAAGCACCGGGTGACCGAAGGCACGGTAGACGTCGAGGTTGCGGTTGGCCGAGATCAGGCACGAGGCGGGCGGTGCGGTCTGCGCGGCGAGCGCGGCCAGCGTGTGTTCGACGAAGGGTTTGCCGTCGAGCCGCTGCAGGCCCTTGTCCTCGCCGCCGAAGCGGCGCGCGCTGCCGCCGGCAAGCACCAGCGCCTGGTACGGCGCCGGTGTCATCAGCTTTCCTCGCCGGTCCAGCGTCCGGCGGCGGCCTCGTCGCTGGCCTTCGCTTCGACCCAGTGCGCGGTGCCGTCGCGGCCGATCTCCTTCTTCCAGAACGGCGCGCGCGTCTTCAGATAATCCATCAGGTATTCGGCGGCGGCGAACGCATCGCGGCGGTGGCTCGCGGCGACGACGACCAGCACGATCGCGTCGCCCAGCGCCAGCCGGCCGACGCGGTGAACGACGGTGGCGGCCGACAGCGGCCAGCGCGCGCGCGCGTCGTCGACGATCGCCATCAACGCCTTTTCGGTCATGCCCGGGTAGTGTTCGAGCTCGAGCGCGGCGACGCCGGTCGTGTCGCCATAGTCGCGCACCAGGCCGGTGAAGCTGACCAGCGCGCCGACGGCCGGGTCCGCCGACAGGCGTGCCAGTTCCGCGCCGGCGTCGAAGGCTTTGGTCTGGACCGCGACGGTGTAGCGTTCCATCGTCAGCCTCCGGTCACGGGCGGGAAGATCGCGACTTCGTCGCCGGTCTTGAGTTCGGTCGACGGTGGCGCGAGTTCCTGGTTCACCGCGACGCGGAACACGCGGCCCGGCGCGAGTTCTACAGACCACGCGCCGCCGCGCGCGGCGAGCTCGTCGATCAGGCCGGCGACGGTCTGGCCGGTGAAGGTTACGGTTTCTTCGGCCTGGCCGAAGCTTTCCTTCAGGCGGGCGAAATACAGGATTTTCAGGGTCATGATTCGTTTCCGTTCGCGGGCGGCTCGTCCTCGTTGCCTTTCGGCCCTTACAGCATCACCCACAGGTGGAAGGCGATGCCGACCAAGGGGACGGCGCCGAGGATGACGACATCGAGGGGAGACAAGAGGTCGCTCATGCCTGCAGTTTACGCGAGGGGCGGCGGCCGGCCAATGCGCGGACCCGGGGAAAACCCGTGGTCGGCCGGGGCCGGCGCGGGCGGCGCGCTACAATGTCTCCCCCTTGTCTGGAGTCGCAACACGATGCAAGCCGTGGCCCGTCTGTTCGCCTGGCGCCGCTGGTGGCCCGAGCCGCTGGCGCTGAGTCCCGCTCAAAAGTTCAAGGCCGGCGTCGCGGCGCTGCTCGCGATCCTGCTGACCGGCGCCGTCACGCAGCTGTCGGTCGGCCACGCGCCGCTCCTGGTCGCGTCGATGGGCGCCGCGTCGGTGATCCTGTTCGTGCTGCCGGCAAGCCCCTTGGCGCAGCCGTGGTCCTTCGTCGGCGGCCATCTGGTGTCGGCGGCGATCGGCGTCGCTTGTGCCCGGCTGGTCCCGGACGTGACGCTGGCGGCCGCGCTGGCGGTCGGTCTGTCCATCGTTGCGATGGCCACGCTGCGCTGCCTGCACCCGCCGGGCGGCGCGATCGCGCTGAACGCGGTGATCGGCGGACCGGCGATCAAGGCGATGGGTTTCTCCTTCGTGCTGGCGCCGGTGTTGCTGAACGCGCTCTTGATGCTGCTCGTCGCGCTGATCCTCAACAACTTCTGGCTGCGTCACCCCTACCCTCGCCCGCTGCCGACGCCGGCCAAGCCGCGCGACGCCGCCGCGCCGCGCGCGCGCAGCATGGTCACCGAGGCCGACATCGCCGCCGCGCTGCGCGATCATCGCGAGCTGCTCGACGTGACGATGGACGACCTCGAGCACGTGGTGAACCTCGCCGAGCTGAACGCGCACCGGCGGCGGCTCGGCGACATCCGCTGCGCCGACGTGATGGCGCGCGACGTGCGCTGGGTGACGCCCGACACGCTGCTCGCCGACGCGTGGAAGCTGTTGAAAACGACGGGGCAGCGCGTGCTGCCGGTGCTCGACGCAGATCGTCGCGTGGTCGGTATGCTCGCCTTGTCCGACTTTATCCAGCGCCTCGACGCCCGCGATCCGGCGAGCCTGCGCACGCGGCTCGCGCGCCGGTTGAAACGCGGCGGCGGTCAGACGGTGGCGTCGCTGATGGCGAGCACGGTCGACGCGGTGCGCGACATCGCGCACGTCACCGAGCTGATCCCGGTGCTGACCGGCGCCGGCCGCCACCATGTGCCGGTGGTCGACGCCGCAGGGCGGCTCGCCGGCATCGTCAGCCAGAGCGAGCTGATCGGCGCGCTTTATGAAGGCGCACTTGCCGTTTGAGATCAACGCCGCGCAAACAAAAACCCCTGCCAAAAGGCAGGGGTTTTTGTTTCAAGCTTGGCCGAGCCTCTTAAAGCTACGGCTCGGCCAACTTTGTAGTGGGGAGGCTTACTTCACCACCGCGGCGAGTTCGCCTTTCGCGTAACGCCCAGCCATCGTGTCGAGGCTGACCGGGCGGATCTTGCTCGCCTGGCCGGCGGCGCCGAACGCTTCGTAGCGCGCGATCACGATGTCGCGCATCGCGTCGGTGCTGACCTTCAGGAACTTGCGCGGGTCGAATTCGGACGGGTTCTGCGCGAGGAAGCGACGGATCGCGCCGGTCGACGCCAGGCGCAGGTCGGTGTCGATGTTGACCTTGCGCACGCCGTACTTGATGCCTTCGACGATCTCTTCTACCGGCACGCCGTAGGTCTCCGGGATCGCGCCGCCGAATTCGTTGATGATCGCCAGCCATTCCTGCGGCACGCTCGAGGAGCCGTGCATCACCAGGTGGGTGTTAGGCAGGCGGGCGTGGATTTCCTTGATGCGCTCGATCGCGAGGATGTCGCCGGTCGGCGGACGGCTGAACTTGTACGCGCCGTGGCTGGTGCCAATGGCGATCGCCAGCGCGTCGACGCCGGTGTCCTTCACGAACTGCGCGGCTTCTTCCGGGTCGGTCAGCAGCTGGCTGTGGTCGAGCACGCCCTCGGCGCCGACGCCGTCTTCCTCGCCGGCCATGCCGGTCTCGAGCGAACCCAGGCAGCCGATCTCGCCTTCGACCGACACGCCGCAGGCGTGCGCGAAGTTGACGACGGTGCGGGTTACGCGCGCGTTGTACTCGTAGTCGGTCGGCGTCTTGCCGTCCTCACCGAGTGAGCCGTCCATCATCACCGAGCTGAAGCCCAGCTGGATCGAGCGCTGGCAGATGTCCGGGCTGGTGCCGTGGTCCTGGTGCATCACCACCGGGATGTGCGGGAATTCTTCGACCGCGGCGAGGATCAGGTGGCGCAGGAACGGCGCGCCGGCGTATTTGCGCGCGCCGGCCGACGCCTGCACGATCACCGGGGCGTCGACCTTGTCGGCCGCTTCCATGATCGCGCGCATCTGCTCGAGGTTGTTGACGTTGAAGGCCGGCAGACCGTAGCCGAACTCGGCCGCGTGGTCCAAGAGCTGACGCATCGAAACGAGTGCCATGTGTGTCTCTCCAGAGACGCCGCCATCGGGCAGCGTGATGTAAATAAGGTTGGCCGAGCTTGTTAACCGTGGCGGCTGACGCCCGACAGCGCGACGCCGGCGCCGACGAAGGCACCGCCGGCGAAGCGGTTGACCCAGCGCTGGCGTGCAGGGCTTTCCAGCCACGAGCCGAGACGCGCGCCGCCGCTCGCGTAGACGAACTGCCAGCCGCTCTCGATCACGTAGAAGGTCGCGGCCAGCGTCATCAACTGCGGCAGCTGCGCCGCGCGCGCGTCCATGAACTGCGGGAACAGCGCGGTGAAGAAGATGAACGCCTTCGGGTTGCTCATCGCGACCAGAAAGCCGGTGCGGAACTTCGCCCACGCGGTTGTGCCGATGGCCGCCTCGGCGGGCGCGGTCAGCGTCTCGGGCCTGGCGCGCCAGGTCTTGACGCCGAGCCAGACCAGGTAGGCGGCACCGGCGTACTTGACCGCGGCGAACAGCGTCTCCGACGTCGCCAACAGCGCGCCGAGGCCCGCGACCGAGCCGGCCATCACGATGCCGAGCGCGCTCAACAGGCCGAGCATGGTCGGCGTCGTCGAGCGCACGCCGTAGCGGATGCCGTGCGTCATCGCCAACAGCATGTTCGGGCCGGGCGCCGCGGACACGAAGAACACCGTCACGACGAACAACAGCCAGGTATCGAGCGGCATCGCGCTCTCCTTGTGGGATCGTTCAGGGCTCGGCCAACCCTGGGTAAGGCTTGGCCGAGCCTCGCGGCTTTAGCGGGCGCGTTCGCTCAGGATCGCGACCGCCGGCAGCTCCTTGCCTTCGAGGAATTCGAGGAAGGCGCCGCCGCCGGTGGAAATATACGAGATTCTGTCGGTGACGCCGAACTTGGCGATCGCCGCCAGCGTGTCGCCGCCGCCGGCGATCGAGAACGCATCGGACTCGGCGATCGCGTGCGCCAGCGTCTCGGTGCCGCCGGCGAACTGGTCGAATTCGAATACGCCGACCGGGCCGTTCCACACGACGGTGCCGGCCTGCGCGACGATCTCGGCCAAGGCCTCGGCCGATTTCGGGCCGATGTCGAGGATCATGTCATCCTTGGTGACGTCGTCGACGTCCTTCAGCGTGTCGTCGGCGTTTTCCGAGAACTCGGCCGCCACCACCACGTCGGTCGGCAAGGGCACGTCGCCGCCGTGCGCGCGGATCTTGGCGATCACCTTCTTGGCCTCGGCCACCAGCTCGTGCTCGGCCAAGGATTTGCCGATGCCGTGGCCCTCGGCCAACAGGAAGGTGTTGGCGATGCCGCCGCCGACGATCAGCTGGTCGACCTTGTCGGCCAGCGATTCGAGGATGGTCAGCTTGGTCGATACCTTCGAGCCGGCGACGATGGCGACCAGCGGGCGCGCCGGCGCCTCGAGCGCCTTCGACAGCGCTTCGAGTTCGGCCGACAGCAGGATGCCGGCGCAGGCGATCGGCGCGAATTGCGCGACCGCGTGCGTCGACGCCTCGGCGCGGTGCGCGGTGCCGAACGCGTCGTTGACGAACACGTCGCACAGGCTCGCGTAAGCGCGGCCGAGCTCTTCGTTGTTCTTCTTCTCGCCGCGGTTCAGACGGACGTTTTCGAGCATCACCACGTCGCCCGGCGCGACGGCAAGTTCACGTTCCTGCCAGCTGGCGTTGACCGGCACGGTCTGGCCGAGCCATTCGGACAGGCGAGCGGCGACCGGCGCGAGGCTGTCTTCGGGCTTGGGCTCGCCCTCGGTAGGACGGCCGAGGTGGCTCATCAGGATCACGCCGGCGCCGGCGCGCAAAGCGTGTTCGATCGACGGCAGGCTGGCGCGGATACGGGTGTCGTCGCCGAGCACGCCGTGCTTCACCGGCACGTTCATGTCGACGCGGATCAGCACGCGTTTTCCGGCGAGGTCTTGTTCGGTCAGTTTGAGGAATTGCATGGCGCTATCCGTTGCAACGCCGCACCGGCGGTCTTTAAAGACTACCAGCGCGGCGCGGGTGACGATTCTTCGATTATTTGACGGCGAACATCGCGCGGGCGGTGCGCAGCATCTGCTGGCAGAAGCCCCACTCGTTGTCGTACCAGGCGAGCACCTTGACCATGTTGCCGTTGGATACCTTGGTCAGCGTCGCGTCGAACACCGAGCCTTCGGTGCTGTGGTTGAAGTCGGAAGAAACCAGCGGCAGCGTGTTGTAGCCGAGCGTGCCCTTCATCTTGCCTTCGGCGGCGGCCTTCACGATCGCGTTCACTTCCTCGACCGAGGTGTCGCGGCCGGCTTCGAAGGTCAGGTCGACCAGCGACACGTTGATGGTCGGTACGCGCACCGAGAAGCCGTCGAGCTTGCCCTGCAGCTCCGGCAGCACGAGGCCGACGGCCTTGGCGGCGCCGGTCTTGGTCGGGATCAGGTTGTCGGTGGCCGAACGCGCGCGGCGCAGGTCCTTGTGGCGCACGTCGGTCAGCACCTGGTCGTTGGTGAACGCGTGGATGGTCGTCATCAGGCCCTTGACGATGCCGAGGCCGTCGTTGAGCGCCTTGGCGACCGGCGCCAGACAGTTGGTGGTGCACGAGGCGTTGGACACCACGGTCATGTCGGAGGTCAGCACGTCGTGGTTGACGCCGTAGACGATGGTGGCGTCGACGTCATCGCCGCCCGGCGCCGAGATCAGCACTTTCTTCGCGCCGGCGGTCAGGTGCGCCTGGCACTTCTCTTTCGACGTGAACGCGCCGGTGCACTCGAGCACCAGGTCGACGTCAAGCTCGCGCCACGGCAGTTCGGCCGGGTTGCGGGTGGAGAAGAAAGGGATCGCGTCGCCGTCTACGATCAGGTTCTTGTCGTCGTGGCTCACCTCGGCGGCGAAGCGGCCGTGCACGGTGTCGAACTTGGTCAGGTGCGCGTTGGTCGCGAGGTCGCCGGAAGCGTTCACCGCGACGACTTCGAAGTCGCCGCGCAGATTGTATTCGTAGATGGAACGCAGGGCCTGGCGGCCGATGCGGCCGTAGCCGTTGATCGCGATACGGATGGTCATCTTGTTTCTCTCTCTCGAACGAAAAACGGCCGCCCGGGTGAGGCCGGGCGGCGGGTAGTGTTATTGCAGGACGGACCGGGTCTTGGCGACGACGTTGTCGACGGTGAAGCCGAAGTGCTCGAACAGCACCGGGGCCGGCGCCGATTCGCCGAAGGTGTCGATGCCGACCACTTCGCCGTCCAGGCCGACGTACTTGCGCCAGAAGTCGGACACGCCGGCTTCGATCGCGACGCGCGGCAGGCCCTTCGGCAGCACGGCGGCCTGGTAGGCCTTGTCCTGGCGGTCGAACACGTTGGTCGACGGCATCGACACGACGCGCACCGCGATACCCTCTTCGGCCAACTTCGCCTGCGCCTTCAGCGCGAGGTCGACTTCGGAGCCGGTCGCGATCAGCACCGCGCGCGCGCCTTCGGCGTCGGAGAGCACGTAGCCGCCCTTTTCGATGTCGGCGATCTGCTGCGTTTCACGTGAAACGAAGGCCAGGTTCTGACGGCTGAGGATCAGGCTGGTCGGCCTGTCCTTCTGCTCGATCGCGTGCGCCCAGGCGACGGCCGTCTCGGTGGTGTCGCACGGACGCCAGACGTCCATGTTCGGAATGTAGCGCAGCGTCGCGGTCTGCTCGACCGGCTGGTGGGTCGGGCCGTCTTCGCCGAGGCCGATCGAATCGTGCGTGAACACGAAGATCGGGTTGATCTTCATCAGCGCCGCCATGCGCAGCGCGTTGCGCGCGTATTCGCTGAACATCAGGAAGGTGCCGCCGTACGGACGCAGGCCGCCGTGCAGTGTGACGCCGTTGATGATCGCGGCCATGCCGAATTCGCGTACGCCGTAGCTGATGTAGTTGCCGTGGCCTTCGTTGTCGATCCACTTGCTGCCCGACCAGTTGGTCAGGTTCGAGCCGGTCAGGTCGGCCGAGCCGCCGAGGAATTCCGGCAGCAGCGGCGAGAACGCCTCGAGCGCGATCTGGCTCGCCTTGCGGGTCGCGACGGTCTGCGCAGCGGCGTCGATCTTGGCGATCGCTTCGGCGCGCGCTTCGGCCCAGTTCGCCGGCAGTGCGCCCTGGGTGCGGCGCTCGAACTCGGCGGCGAGTTCCGGATGCGCGGCGCGGTATTGTTCGAACAGCTTGTTCCAGCCGGTCTCGACCGCGGCGCCCTTGTCGCGCGCGCCCCAGGCGGCGTAGATGTCGGCCGGGACTTCGAACGGCGCGTGCGGCCAGTTCAGGTGCTCGCGCGCGGCGGCGATCTCGGCGGCGCCGAGCGCCGCGCCGTGCACGTCGTGACCGCCTTGCTTGTTCGGCGCGCCGAAGCCGATGACGGTCTTGCAGCAGATCAGCGTCGGGCGATCGGTCGATTTCTTCGCGGTTTCGATCGCGGTCTCGATCTCGACCGGGTCGTGGCCGTCGACGTTCTTGATCACCTGCCAGCCGTACGCCTCGAAGCGCGCCGGCGTGTCGTCGGTGAACCAGGCGTCGACGTCGCCGTCGATCGAGATGCCGTTGTCGTCCCAGAACGCGATCAGCTTGCCGAGGCCCCAGGTGCCGGCCAGCGAACAGACTTCGTGCGAGATGCCTTCCATCAGGCAGCCGTCGCCGAGGAAGGCCCAGGTGTAGTGGTCGACGATGTTCAGGCCGCCGCGGTTGAACTCGGCGGCGAGCATCTTCTCGGCCAGCGCCATGCCGACCGCGTTGCTGATGCCCTGGCCGAGCGGGCCGGTGGTGGTTTCGATGCCCGGTGCGTAGCCGTACTCCGGGTGGCCCGGCGTCCTGCTGTGCATCTGGCGGAAGGCTTTCAGGTCGTCGATCGACAGATCGTAACCGGAGAGGTGCAAGAGGCTATACAGCAGCATCGAGCCGTGACCGTTCGACAACACGAAACGGTCGCGGTTGGGCCAGTTCGGGTTGGCCGGGTTGTGCTTGAGATGATCGCGCCAGAGGACTTCGGCGATGTCGGCCATGCCCATCGGGGCGCCGGGGTGACCGGATTTGGCCTTTTCCACCGCATCCATGGACAGGAAGCGGATCGCGTTGGCGAGCTCGGTACGGGAGACCATGCAAAGAGACCTTACGACTGGGTGGTGAACCGGGAGCGCCCGCCGGGGGGCATAAGCGCCGCTAAATCATGCAATTATCGCCGATTTTGACGCGACGCGGCAACCGAGCGGCGCCGTGCCGGTGCTTGACGGCGGGCCTGTCGCGGGCCGACCCTGTAGACTGGCGATGCTATTTTCATTTTTGGTCTTAAGAGGACACCATGAGCGACTTTTTCACCGACCCTGCCCCGCCGCGTCCGACGCCCGTCCTGCGACCGCTGGAACCGCGCCGCGTCGCCGCCGGCCGCGGCTGGCGCTGGATTGTCGACGCGTTCTACATCGTGCGCACCCAGCCCTTGACCTGGGTGCTGATGTCACTCGCCTACCTGGTGCTCGCCATCGTCGCCGGGCTGGTGCCGGTCGTCGGCGACGCCGTGGTCTCGCTGTTGTCGCCGGTGTTTGTCGCCGGCTTTATCTTGGCGGCGATCAAGGCCGAACAGGGCGGCGAGCTCGAGGTCGGCGACTTGTTCGCCGGCTTCAGGTCGCGCGTCGGCCCGCTCGTCGTGCTCGGCGCCGCGTATCTGTTGTTGATCCTGGTGGCGCTGCTGGGCGCGGTGCTGCTCGCGGCCCTGTTCGGCGCCGGGACCGGCCTCTTGACCGGCGACGGGCTGGCCGACGGCGCCGACCCGGCCGCGTCCCTCGGCCTGGTGCTGGTGGTCGCGCTGCCCATCCTGGTCGCCGTGGTGCTGGCGAGCATGGCGTACTGGTTCGCGCCGGCGCTGATCATCACCCGCGACATCGGCGTGCTCGACGCGATGAAGCTCAGCTTCAAGGCGTCGCTCGCCAACTGGCCGGCGATGCTGGTCGCGTCGCTCGCGCTCGCGATGCTGCTGTTCCTCGCGGTCCTGCCGCTGTTCCTCGGCCTGCTGTTGTGGATGCCGGTGGTGTGGGTGTGCTACTACACCTCGTGGAAGGACGTGTTCGGCGATGCCTGACGCGGGCCCGTCCCCGCGATGAAAAAGCTCGGCCAACCCTTCAAAGGTTGGCCGAGCTTTTTGACGGGAGCGCCGGCTTACGCGCCGTGAGCCTCGCGTCGCATGTCGACGTGCGGGATGCCGCCGTCGTCGTATTCCTCCGACACCGCGGCGAAGCCGAACGCCTGGTACAGCCCCTGCGCGCCGACCTGCGCCGACAGCATGATCGGTGTCGCAGAAAACAGCCGCTCGCAGCGGGTGACCGCCTCGGCCATCAATTGTTTGCCGAGCCCGGTACCGCGTTGCTCGGGCGCGACGACGACACGGCCGATAGCGACCGCGTCCGGATATTTGACGCCCGGGTCGATCAGCCGCGCGTAGGCGATCAGCCTGCCCGAGCCGTCGCGGCCGGCCAGGTGCCAGGCCGACAGGTCGACGCCGTCGATGTCGCCGTAGATCGACTGCTGCTCGACGACGAACACGCGGTCTCTGAGCTGCAGCATTCCGTACAGCGTGACGGGGGTGAAACCGTCGAAACGGTGGCACTGCCACTGCAAAAAGCTCGCCATAGTACAATCCCTGCGATTATTGTCGCGTCCACCTTAACACGGCGCCGTCCCTGCCATGAATAGCCCAGACCTGTTTACCGACACCCCCGACGAGGCGTCCGGCGCCACCCCGCCGCCGCCGCCCCCTGCCGCGCCCGAGGCCGAAGCCGCCGGCGGCGACGGCTGGGTCGCGCTCGACACCTACGCCGAACGCGCCTACCTCGAATACGCGATGAGCGTGGTCAAGGGCCGCGCGCTGCCCGAGGTCGCCGACGGCCAGAAGCCGGTGCAGCGGCGCATCCTATACGCGATGCGCGAGATGGGGCTCGCCGCCGGCGCCAAGCCGGTCAAGTCGGCGCGCGTCGTCGGCGAGATCCTCGGCAAGTATCACCCGCACGGCGACAGCTCGGCGTACGAGGCGCTGGTGCGCATGGCGCAGGACTTCACGCTGCGCTACCCGTTGATCGACGGCCAGGGCAACTTCGGCTCGCGCGACGGCGACGGCGCGGCGGCGATGCGTTACACCGAGGCGCGGTTAACTCCCATTGCCGACCTGTTGCTGTCCGAGCTGCACATGGGCACGGTCGACTTCGTGCCGAACTACGACGGCGCTTTCGACGAGCCGAGACTGCTGCCGGCGCGGCTGCCTATGGTGCTGCTCAACGGCGCGTCGGGCATCGCCGTCGGCCTGGCGACCGAGATCCCGCCGCACAACCTGAAGGAAGTCGCCGCCGCCTGCGTCGCGCTGATGCGCGAGCCGGAACTGTCTGCCGCCGACCTCCTCGCCTATATGCCCGGCCCCGACTTCCCCGGCGGCGGCCAGATCATCACGCCGGCGGCCGACATCCGCGCCGCGTACGAATCGGGCCGCGGCTCGGTGCGCGTGCGCGCCAAGTGGGAAGTCGAGACACTCGCGCGCGGTCAGTGGCGCGTGATCGTCACCGAGCTGCCGCCTTCCAGCAGCGCGCAGAAGGTGCTGGCCGAGATCGAGGAGGCGACCAATCCGAAGATCAAGCCGGGCAAGAAGGCGCTGTCGCAAGAGCAGCAAAATCTGAAGGCGCTGATGCTGTCGCAGCTCGACCGCGTGCGCGACGAATCGGACAGCGCCCAGCCGGTGCGGCTGGTGTTCGAACCGAAGTCGAGCCGCATCGACGCCGACGACTTCATGAACCTCTTGCTCGCGCAGACCAGCCTCGAAGGCAACGTGTCGCTGAACCTGGTGATGATCGGTCTCGACGGTCGCCCGGGGCAGAAAGACCTGAAGTCCATCCTCAAGGATTGGGTCGACTTCCGCGTCGACACCGTCACCCGCCGCATCACTCACCGCCTTTCCGAGGTGAACAAGCGTATCCACATCCTCGAAGGGCGGATGATCGCCTTCATCCACATCGAGGAAGTGATCCGCGTGATCCGCGAGGCCGACGAACCGAAGCCCGAACTGATGAAGGCGTTCGGCCTGACCGATATCCAGGCCGAAGACATCCTCGAGATCCGGCTGCGCCAGCTCGCGCGCCTCGAGGGCTTCAAGCTCGAGAAGGAACTCGGTGGCCTGCGCGAAGAGCGCGACGGCCTCAGGCACCTGTTGGACAACGAGGCCGACAAGCGCACGCTGATCATCGACGAGATCGAGGCCGACGCCGCGAAATACGGCGACGCGCGCCGCACCGAGATCAAGGCCGCCGAACGCGCGACGCTGACGCAGACCGTCGCCGACGAGCCGGTCACCATCATCCTGTCGCAGAAGGGCTGGATCCGCGCGAGGAGCGGCCATAACTACGACCTCTCCACGCTCCCTTTCAAGGACGGCGACGGTCTTGCCACGGCGGTGGAGACGCGCACCGTGTGGCCGGTGATCGTGCTCGACACCAACGGCCGCGCGTACACGCTCGACGCCGCCGACGTGCCGACCGGCCGCGGCGACGGCGTGCCGGTGAGCAGCCTGGTCGAACTGCAGGACGGCGCCAAGGTCGCGCAGCTGCTCGCCGCGCCGGCCGAATCGCGCTTCGTGCTGTCCCATTCCGGCGGCTACGGCTTCATCGGCAAGGTCGCCGACATGGTCGGCCGCAACAAGGCCGGCAAGACGTATATCGCGCTCGAGGCCGGCGAGGCGCTGCTGCTGCCGCTGCCGTTGCCGCTGCCGGCCTCGGCCGACACCCTGCGTCTCGTCGTCGCGTCGTCGTCGGGCCGCCTGCTCGCGTTCGCGCTGTCGGAACTGAAAGAACTGGGCAAGGGCCGCGGCCTGATGCTGATGCAGCTCGAGCCTGGCGAAACGCTGATCGCGGCGGGTCTTGCGGCAACCGACAAGATCACCGCCACCTTCACCGGCGCGCGCGGCCGCGTCGCCGACGAGGCGGTGCCGCTCGCCGACTTCGACGGCAAGCGCGGCCGGCGCGGCAAGCCGCACGGCCGCAAGGGAACGCTGAACGCGCTGTCCGGCGCTAGATGATCCGCCTGCCGCTGCCCGCCACGCTGACGCCTGAGCGCGCGCTCGGCTTCTTCAACGCCTTCCGCGCGGTAATGCTGTCGGTCATCGTGCTGGTGACGCTGACGCGCGACTACCTCGGCCAAGCTCTGGCCGACGGCGCGGCGTTCTACGGCTGGGCGCTGGCCTACGGCGTGCTGATCGCGCTGTGGTCGGTGCTCAAGCGCGCGGCGCTCGCCGACATCGTGCAGCTGACGCTAGGCGTCGGCGCCGACGTGGTGATGATCGTGCTCTTGATGCGGCTCAACGGCGGCGTCGGCAGCGGCTACGGCATGCTGCTCTTGCCCTTCCTCGCGGTCGCCAGTCTCTTGGCGTCCGGCCGTTACGCGCTGCTTTACGCGCTGATGGCGAGCGTGCTGCTGGTCGGCGCAGAACTCGCCGACACGGCGCGCCCCGGCGCCGGCGGCGTGCTGCAGACCGCCTTTCTCGTGCTCGCCTGCTTCGTCACGTCGGCGGTCACCTGGCGTCTGGCGGGGCTCGCGCGCCGATCCGAACAACTGGTGCGCTCGCGCACCGCGCAGCTCAAGCGGCTCGACCGCTTCAACGCGCTCGCCTTGCAGCACCTGCGCGAGGCGGTGCTGGTGGTCGACGATACCGGCACCGTGCGCCAGTTCAACCGCGAGGCGAGGAGGCTGTTTCCGAACGTCGCGCGCGGCAAGATGCTGATCGAGCTGGCGCCCTTCGTCGCGCGCTGGCGCGAGCGCGGCGACGCGCCGTCGGCGGTGCAGGCGACGGTGCACGGCCGGCACCTGACCGGCCGGCTCGAACCGCTGGCACAGACGCGTTCGCGCGCGATGGCGCTGTTCCTACGCGACTCGGCCGACCTCGCCGACGAGGCGCGCCGCGAGAAGCTCGCCGCGCTGGGGCGGCTCACCGCCAACCTCGCGCACGAGATCCGCAACCCGCTGTCGGCGATCTCGCACGCGGCCGACCTGATCGCCGAATCGGCCGACAACGACGCACAGCGCCGGCTGACGCGCATCGTGCGCGACAATACGCGCCGCATCGACCGGCTGGTCGAGGAGGTGCTCGCGCTGAACCGGCGCGACCGCGTGCGCAGTGAGACGCTGCCGCTGTCGGCGGTGCTCGCCGAATTCATCGAGCAGTTCGCGCTGTCGCAGCCGGACGCCGCCGGCAAGGTGCTGACGCACTTCGACGCGGCCGGCGTCGCGGTGGCGTTCGACCGCGGCCACCTGCAGCAGATATTGTGGAACCTCGCCGCCAACGCGTGGCGTCACGGCAGCCGCACCGCCGGCTCGGTGCGCATCGACGTCGGCCAGAGCGCCGGCCGCGTCACGCTTACCGTGCACGACGACGGCGCCGGCGTGCCGGCCGCGATCCAGCCCCACCTTTTCGAACCCTTCCATACCTCAGAAAGCACCGGCACCGGCCTCGGGCTCTACATCGCCCGCGAGCTCGCCGAAGCCAACGGCGGCGCGCTCGACTACCGGCCGCCCGGCGGCTGCTTTCGCCTGACCTGCAAGGTAGCCCATGCGTAAACGCCTGCCCCGCGTCCTGGTGATCGACGACGAGCCCGACCTCAGGGAGCTCGTCGAACTGACGCTGATCAAGATGGGGCTCGAGGTCACCACCGCCGGCTGCGTCGCCGACGCGAAGCAAAGCTTGGCCGAGCACGACTTCGACCTCGCGCTGACCGACATGCGGCTGTCCGACGGCGAGGGGCTGGAAGTCGTGCGCCACATCGTCGACGCCGGGCTCGACGTGCCGGTCGCGGTGATCACCGCCTACGGCAGCGCCGAGAACGCGGTCGCCGCGATGAAGGCCGGCGCGTTCGACTACCTCGCCAAGCCGGTCGGCCTGGCCAATCTCAGGAGCCTGGTGCGCTCGGCGCTGAGCCTCGGCGACCCGGTCGCCGCCGCCGCCTCCTCGGATGGTCTTATAGGCGAGGCGCCGGCGATGCAGGAGGTGAAGGCGCTGATCGCCAAGATCGCGAAGAGCCAGGCCGCCATCACCATCGAAGGCGAATCGGGCACCGGCAAGGAGCGCGCCGCGCGGCTGATCCACTCAGAGAGCGCGCGCGCGGCCGGCCCCTTCGTGCCGGTCAACTGCGGCGCGATCCCCGACACACTGGTAGAGGCCGAATTCTTCGGCTACAAGAAGGGCGCGTTCACCGGCGCCGACGCCGACCGCGACGGCTTCTTCCAGGCCGCCGACGGCGGCACGCTGTTCCTCGACGAGGTCGGCGACCTGCCGCTCGCGATGCAGGTCAAGCTATTGCGCGCGATCCAGGAAAAGAAGGTGCGTCGCCTCGGCAACCACGGCGAGGAGCCGGTCGACGTGCGCATCGTGTGCGCCAGCCACAAGAAGCTGAACGAACTCGTCGACGCCGGCGCTTTCCGGCAGGACCTCTACTACCGGCTCAACGTGATTTCGCTGAAGATGCCGCCGCTGCGCGAACTGCGCGAAGACGTGCCGCGGCTGATCGGCCACCTGCTGGAGCGCTTCGCCGCCGGCGGCGAGCGTCCGCGGCTGTCGCCGGCGGCGGTGCAGGCACTGTTGGCCTACCACTACCCCGGCAACGTGCGCGAACTGGAAAACATCGTCGAGCGCGCGGTCGCGCTGTCGGGCGGCGCGCTGATCGAGCCTATAGACCTGCAGCTTGCGACGAGCTCGGCCGACCCCGACGTCGCGCCGGCGCTCGCCAGCGGCGAGGCGTTGCAGGACTATCTGGATAGGGTGGAACGCGAGGCGATCGTCAGGGCGCTCGAGGCGACGCGCTTCAACCGCACGCAGGCGGCCAAGAACCTCGGCGTGAGCTTCCGCTCCTTGCGCTACCGGCTCGAGCGGCTCGGCATCAAGTAGGCGCCGCCGGCCTTGATCGTTCCCATATTGAGAATTATCATTCCCGGTATGGGAACGAAAGACCGCGTCACGATCGCCGAAGCGCTGTTCACCTCTGCGCAACAGAAGGTGCTCGGCCTCCTGTTCGGCCATGCCGACCAAAGCTTCTATACCAACGAAATCGTGCGCCTGGCGGGCATCGGGATCGGTTCGGTGCACCGTGAACTCAAGCGGCTCGCACAGGCGGGATTGCTGACGGTGAGCCGGGTCGGCAACCAGACCCGCTATCAGGCCAATGCTGCATCGCCCGTTTTCGAGGAATTGCGCGGGCTGGTGGTGAAGACCTTCGGCGTGGCCGATATCGTCAGGCAGGCCTTGTTACCACTTTCGGACAAGATCGGGGTCGCCTTCATCTATGGCTCGGTCGCCAAGGGCAACGAGGGCGCCCATAGCGATATCGACGTGCTGCTGATCGGCGAAGATCTGGCGTATTCGGATGTCTTCACGCGACTGGGCGAGGCGGAGAGCCTCCTCGGTCGGCCGGTGAATCCATCCGTCTATTCCTGGCCGGAATGGCGGCGCAAGCTCGAAGAGGGCAACACCTTCGTACAGCGGGTAGCGCAGCAGGCCAAGATTTTCCTGATCGGATCGGAACATGAGCTCGAACAATCTCGCTAATCTGCTCGGGCCGGGCAAGCTCAAGGAAGAGCCGCCTAGCGCCAAGGAATTTGCCGGCCTCGTGCACTCGGCCAACGTGCGCCTGCGCGATGCGCAAAACGCCACGCTGTCCGTGGTTAGCCGCTTCGACCTCGCCTACAACGCGTCGCATGCCTTGTCGCTGGCGGCGCTGCGCTGGCATGGTTACCGTCGGACAACCGCTTCCTGGTCTTCCAGTGCCTGCCTCACACCCTCGGCGCGGGGCCGGAAGTCTGGCGTGTGCTCGACAAGTGCCACAAGCAGCGCAACCTGGCCGAATACGAAGGCTTTCTCGAGATCGACGACGGCTTGCTCGACGCGCTGATCGTGGCCGCCGAATGGTTGCAGCGGCGCGTGGCCGAATTGCCGCCGATCCGGAACTGAGCCGACGCTTTGTCTTAACCTTCCCCATGCTCAAGACCTTCTTCCTCTTCGTCGTCACCGCGCTGGCCGAGATCGTCGGCTGCTTCCTGCCCTACGCCTGGCTGCGTCAGGGCGCTTCGGCGTGGCTGCTGTTGCCGGCGGCGGCGAGCCTCGCGGCCTTCGCGTGGCTGCTGACCTTGCACCCGGCGGCGAGCGGGCGGGTTTATGCGGCGTATGGCGGGGTGTATGTGGCGGTGGCGCTGGTTTGGTTGCGGTTAGTCGACGGCGTGAGGTTGTCGGCCTACGACTGGGTCGGCGCCGGCGTCGCCTTGTGCGGGATGGCGATCATTGTGGCCGGGTGGGGGCATACGGCGTCGGGGTGACGTTGTGGGGTCGTCTTAAGGTTGGCCGAGGTGGATGCGGCGTGTCGTCTTTGTGATGACGCGCCGTTTTGCTTTTTTTGCTCGGCCGATGTTGGCCGAGCTTTGCCGTTCGTAGGGTGGGTGGGGCGTAGCGCAACCCACCGTGTTGCTGGCTCGGCCAACCTTTGTGGTTTGTGGCGATTGCCGGTTCCGCCCGGCGGGCGGCTTACTTTCTTTGCTTCGCCAAAGAAAGTAAGCAAAGAAAGGCGAGCCCCCGCCGCTTGAATCCGCCCGGCCAACGCCCCGCGAGGCGCCGCCGAACTCGCGATTCGCTACCGTCGAATCGCTCAGACAGGCGGCGGCTTAAAACCTCGCGAGCCGTCGTCCGGTCGGCGCGGCGGAAGGGCGATGGGGGCCGTTGTGTGCGTCGATTAGTAGGTTGGGTGGAGCAATACATAACCCATTGGGTTGCAGGCGTATGCCTTTATGCGAGGTCACGATGAATAATTGACTAGGAGTTCCCCACTGGTCCCCAATGCTGCCGGTTCCTCCACACCTCAGGTCGCCTGTGCTCCTTATTAGTATGAAAGAATTCATAATCTTTGAGGTATTCTTCGCGATCGTCAGACATGAAGCCATGCTTATCGAGGAAAGCTCGAATTTCCGCTGGTTGAGGTACTCGTGCTATCCCGCCGTGGCGCAGGCTTTTCCACTCGTCCAACACAGCACCACCGGCGCCCTCTGGAATCATGCTTCCACCAAGAATGGCATTAGCATAATCAAACTCTATGAATATATCCCAGTCGGCGAGAATCTTCGGAAACTCAGAATCCCTGATGCCAATTTTTCGAAGAACCTCAAGTACGGAATTCTTTATATCCTCTTGTTCATCATCGCCATAGCCCCCTAGGCGGCCACTCCGTTTGACTAGGGAAAGCGTTAGCCCGCCAATGTTTTTGGCTAATAGCTGAAGTTCAAAAAGAGTGCTTTCGGCTCTTTCAATGATTTCTCTTGTCTTGCCCTCAATTCCAGAACTCGATGCTTTGAACTCAGAAATGCGATCTAGATTAGCAGTGATTAATAGGGCGACGAAGCTGAAAAGAGCGGCAGTCATTACCTCGACATGTTCCAGGAAACCTACAACTAAACCCCCAATTAGGACGAGAAGGCCGGTAATGGTCAGAAGCCATTTCATAGTTGAGTTGAAACCCTAATTAATTAGAATCGCTGTTGATAGCTCTTCCTCACGGCGCCAAAATCACCGTCCCCCACTCGCCGCCCTCGTCCTTCCTGAACACCACCCGGTCGTGCAGCCGGCTCGGGCGGCCCTGCCAGAATTCGACGCGATCCGGCGTCACCGCGAGGCCGCCCCAGTGCGGCGGGCGCGGGACTTTCAGCGGGTGTTTCACGCCGAACAGCGCCGCGCGTTTGACGATTTCGGTTTTGCCGCTGATTTCGCGGCTCTGTTCGGACGCCCACGCGCCGATGCGGCTGCCGTAGGGGCGGCTGTCGAAGTAGGCGTCGGACGCTTCCTCGGCCAACCTTTCGACCCTGCCTTCGATCCGCACCTGTCTTTCCAACTCCGGCCAGAAGAAGGTGATCGCGACGTACGGGTGGGCGGCGATCGCTTCGCCTTTGCGGCTCTGATAGTTGGTGAAGAACACGAGGCGGCCGTCCTCGACGCCCTTGAGCAGCACGATGCGCGCGCTCGGGCGGCCGTCGGCGTCGATGGTGGCGAGGTTCATCGCGGTCGGCTCGTTCACCTGGGCGGTGATCGCTTCCTTGAGCCAGACTTGAAATTGCGCGACCGGGTCGGCGAGGCAGTCCTCGGGCGACAGTTCGTGCTTGGCGTAGTCCTGGCGGATGGCGGCGAGATCGATGGTCATGGCTTGCTCCTGTTGATGCCGTCATCTTAGCGCCGGCATGACGAGCGGGCGAGTCGGGGGCCGTCGGGAGGCCGACGCCCCCGGCGGCGGCCGATTGCGCTAAAATTGACCAATTTGCCCAAGCTGTTAGCGCTTTCATGCATCTGGTCGCCTTTGGTCTGAACCATCACACCGCTCCGCTCGCGATTCGGGAGAAGCTCGCCTTTCCGGCCGAGGTTCTGCCCGAGGCGTTGGCGAGCCTGACGGCTGACGTGGCGAACGAGGCGGCGATCGTGTCGACCTGTAACCGCACCGAGGTCTATTGCGCGAGCCCCGATCCGCAGGCGGCGCTCTTGTGGCTAGCGAACTACCACCGCATGCCGATGGGCGAGCTCGCGCCGTATCTGTATCAGCTCGACGCGCGCGACGCGGCGCGCCACGCGTTCCGCGTCGCCGCCGGCCTCGATTCGATGGTGCTCGGCGAGACGCAGATCCTCGGCCAGATCAAGGACGCGGTGCGCGTCGCCGAACAGCACGGCACGATGGGCACGCTGCTCAACGCGCTGTTCCAGAAGACCTTCGCCGTCGCCAAGGAGGTCCGCAGCAAGACCGCGGTCGGCTCGGCGTCGGTGTCGATGGCGGCGGCGGCGGTGAAGCTGGCCGAGCAGATCTTCCCGTCGGTGTCGGAACTGAAGGTGCTGTTCATCGGCGCCGGCGAGATGATCGAACTCGTCGCGACGCACTTCGCCGCGCGGAACCCTAAACAGCTGACCGTCGCCAACCGCACGCTCGAGCGCGGCCAGAGGTTGGCCGAGCGCTTCGGCGGCAACGCGATCCTGCTGTCCGAGCTGCACGACGCGCTGCCTCAGTTCGACGTCGTCGTCACGTCGACCGCCAGCCAGCTGCCGATCGTCGGCAAGGGCATGGTCGAGCGCGCGATCAAGCAGCGCCGCCACCGGCCGGTCTTCATGCTCGACCTCGCGGTGCCGCGCGACGTCGAGGCCGAGGTCGGCGAGCTGAACGACGTGTTCCTGTATACCGTCGACGACATCGCCGGCATCGTCGAGGTCGGCCGCGAGGCGCGCCAGGACGCGGCGCGCGAGGCCGAGACCATCATCGAGGGCCGCGTCGTAGAGTTCCTCGAATGGCTGAAGCGCCGCGACGCGGTGCCGACGATCCGCGCGCTCAGGGACGAGGCCGAGCGCACGCGCCGCCACGCGCTGGAGGCGGCGATGAAGCAGCTTGCGCGCGGCGACGACGCCGGCAAGGTGCTCGAGGCGCTGTCGCAGTCGCTGACCAACAAGCTGATGCACGCGCCGACGCAGGCGCTCGCGCGCGCGGCCGGCCCCGAACACGACGCGCTGGTGAGCACCATCGCGCGTCTTTACCGTCTGCACCCCGATGCTTAGGAGCGCCTGCGTTCCCGAGCCGATTGTGAATAAGCCCCGATGAAACCGTCGATTGCCGCAAAACTGGCGCAGCTGTCCGAGCGCCTAGAAGAAGTCACCCAGCTCTTGGTCCAGGAAGGCGTGACCGCCGACATGGACCAGTACCGCAGGCTCACGCGCGAACACGCCGAACTGACGCCGGTGGTCGAGGCGTACGCCGCGTTCCGCCAGGCCGAAGAAGACATCGCCACCGCCGAGGAACTGTTGTCCGACCTGGACATGAAGGAGTTCGCCGAGGCCGAGATCGACGAGGGCAAGGCAAAGATCGAACAGCTCGAAGTCGAGCTGCAGAAGCTGCTCTTGCCGCGCGACCCTAACGACGAGAAGAACATCTTCCTCGAAGTGCGCGCCGGCACCGGCGGCGACGAGGCGGCGCTGTTCGCCGGCGACCTGCTGCGCATGTACACGCGCTTCGCCGAGCGCAACCGCTGGCAGGTCGAGATCGTGTCGGCGTCCGAGTCGGACCTCGGCGGCTACAAGGAGGTGATCGCGCGCATCGTCGGCTATGGCGCGTACTCGCAGCTGAAGTTCGAGTCGGGCGGCCACCGCGTGCAGCGCGTGCCGGCGACCGAAACGCAGGGCCGCATCCACACCTCGGCGTGCACCGTCGCGGTGATGGCCGAGGCCGACGAGCTCGAAGCGATCGAGATCAACCCGGCCGACCTGCGCATCGATACCTACCGCGCGTCCGGCGCCGGCGGTCAGCATATCAACAAGACCGACTCGGCGGTGCGCGTCACCCACCTGCCTACCGGCATCGTCGTCGAGTGTCAGGACGACCGCTCTCAGCACAAGAACAAGGCGCGCGCGCTGCAGGTGCTCGCGTCGCGCATCAACGACATGCAGCGGCGCGAGGCGCAGGCCAAAGAGGCGGCCGAGCGCAAGAGCCTGATCGGTTCGGGCGACCGCTCCGAGCGCATCCGCACCTATAATTTTCCGCAGGGCCGGATCACCGACCATCGCATCAATCTCACCTTGTACAAGCTCGACTACGTGATGGACGGCGACCTGTCCGAGCTGACCGGCGCGCTGACCGCCGAACACCAGGCGGAACTGCTGGCGGCGCTGGCCGAATAAGTCCCGTTCCGTAAGAAAAAAAGCTCGGCCAACCTTAACGGCGTTGGCCGGGCTTTTTTTCATGCATGAAAACGCTTACGGCGTGAAATCCTGGCGCAATTCGTCGGTCTCGACCGGCAGCCGGCCCTGCTGCACCGCGTGGCGGAAGGTCTCGTAGTCGGCCTCGACCTGGTCGGCGTAGCCGAGCGCGTAGCCGCCGAGCGCCTTGACCAGCACGTCGCCGTTACCGAAATAGCCGGCGATTTCGGCCGCCTTGCCGCTCGCCTTGGCGTGCGCGCGCGCCAGCGACCACGCGCAAGCACGGCCGTACGCCGACAGCGCCGTCTCGTCGAAGCTCTCGAGCGTCACCGACGCCTTCATGTCGCGCAACTGTCGCACGTAGAAGTGGCGGCCGGCCGGGCCCTGCGTCCAGCCGAGGAAGAGGTCGCTCGCCGCCTGCATCAGCCGCTGGCCGCTGACCACGCGCCGGCCCTGGTGCTTGTATTGCGAAGGCGGCAAGACGCTCGTCAGCACCGACGCTCGCGCCTCCTTGATCTGCAGGAACAGCGGCTGGTCGTAGTCGTCCTCCATCAACAGCACCAGGCAGCGCGTGCCGACGCTGCCGACGCCGACCACCTTGAACGCCATGTCGACCCGCTCGAAGCCAGACAACAGCGTGCGGCGGCTGGTCTCCACCGTCTCGAGGTAGCGCTTCATCATCGGGTCGACCAGCGCGCGCCAGTCGCCGGTCGCGAGCCACGCGTCGTCGTCGGGCAAGAGCGTGTCCTCGTGGTGGACGTGGAACAGCGACGGCGGGTTGTCGACCAGGTGTAGCCGCCCGCCGACCTCGTGTGTGATCTTGGGCAACAGCGCCGCGTGCGTGCGCGTCTTGGCCTTGTTGATCATCTTCCACAGATGGTCGTTCAGCCCGTCCGGGCTCGCCGCGGCGAGCTGGTCGACCGACAGCCGGCTGTACCACAGGTCGAGCCGGCCCATGTGCGCGTACTCGTTGACGTGGCGGCGGTAGGCGTCGGCCGCCTCCTCGGCGATGCGCCGCGCGACGATCTCGTTGAAGCCCAGATGGCGCGCGGCGAGCACCGCGCTGACCAGCAGCCGCTTGAGGTCCCATTCCCACGGGCCGGGCAGCGTTTCGTCGAAGTCGGTGATGTCGAACAAGAGTTCGCGCTCGGGCGACGCGAACAGGCCGAAGTTCATCAGGTGCGCGTCGCCGCAGATCTGGAACGACAGCCCCGAGCGCGGCGACGCGGCGAGGTCGGAGGTCTGGATCAGCGCGGCGCCGCGGAAGAAGGCGAACGGGCTGGCGACCATGCGGCTGTAGCGGATCGGCACCAGCGCCGGCACGCGCCCGGCACTGCTCGCCTCGAGCCAGGCGACCACGTCGCGCTTATCGGCGGTGTGCGGCTTGGCGTGGCTGGAGCGCGGGCAGTCGCCGCGTCGCGCCTGGCCGGCGCCGTAGGCGGTGCGGAAGGCTTCGGTTTCTTCGAATGACATCGGCTTCTCCTGGGGGGCCTCCCCAGTCTAGCCGTCGGGCCTTGCCGGCGGCAACGCCGCGCGTTTCACGTGAAACGGTCGCCATCCGAGCAAGAATCGGGTCGAGTCGGCCGCGGGCGCGGCGTACACTCTTAGCATCTCCATCAGGGAGCCGGCCATGAGCGACTTCTCCGTTTCGGCGTCCGACAGCGAAGCCCGGGACTACCGGCGCGCCGCGCGCGCCATCGTGTGGCTGATGCGGCACGCCGGCGTCAGCCCCAAGCGTTTCTTGCTGCACCTGACGGTGACCGCCGCGAAGGCGAGGTTGGCCGAGCCCGGCGCGCTGCTCGGCCGGGAAGCGGCGCACAGCCGGCACGCCGACAAGGGGATCCACCATGCGTGACGCGCTGACTCTCGTCGTGCTGGCCGCGCTGTGGGGCGCGTCCTTCCTGTTCATGCGCGTCGCCACGCCGGCGTTCGGCCCGTTCGCGCTCGTCTGGCTGCGCCTCGCGCTCGCCGGGGCCATCCTCGTGCCGCTCATCGTCTGGCAGGGCGGCGCGCCGGCGTGGCGCGCGAACGCCCGGCCCATCTTCGTCGTCGGCGTGATCAACTCGGCGCTGCCCTTCTGTCTGATCTCGTGGGCGACGCTGACGCTGCCGGCGGGGATCGCATCGGTGCTCAACGCGACCACGCCCTTGATGACCGCGCTGTGGGCGATGCCGCTGGCCGGCGAGAGGCTGTCCGCGCAACGGCTTGCCGGCCTCGGGCTGGGCTTGGCCGGCGTCGCCGTCCTGGCAATGGGCAAGATCGACGGTTCGGCCGCCGGCGTGCTGCCGGTGCTGGCGATGCTCGCCGCGACCGCGAGCTACGGCCTGGCCGCCCACTACGCGCGGCGCGAGCTGACCGGCGTGCCGCCGCTGATCGTCAGTGGCGGCAGCCTCGCGTCGACCTCGCTGCTGCTGGCGCCGCTGGCGCTGTGGACGTGGCCGGCGACGATGCCGGGCGTCGTCGAATGGGGCGTGGTGCTGGCGCTGGCGGCGCTGTCGACCGCGCTCGCCTACCTGCTCTACTACCGGCTGATCGCGTCGCTCGGCGCGACGCGCGCGAGCGCGGTCACCTATCTGATCCCGCTGTTCGGCGTGTTGTGGGGGGCATGGCTGCTCGGCGAGCCGGTCGGACTGTCGATGCTGGCCGGCGCGGCGCTGATCCTGGCCGGCGTCGGATTCCTGCAGTACAAGCGCTTGGCCAACATCGGCCGGACCGGTGCCGAGAAGGCGGGGAGCTAGCGCGGGCCGGTACGCGGCATGGCAAGGCGGCGCCGGTGGGGCGTTTTCTGGGGACTAGGAAAGTTGGGGAGGCTCGGCCAACGTTGGCCGAGCCGGAATCGAAGTCGCTGCGGGAAGTGGTTCAGCGCAGCTTTCCGGCCACGCACAGCCGGTTAGCCGAGCCGGATTCGGCGATGCACGCGCGCTCGGCCTCGTCGCGGCGCTGGCATTGCACCGGGTTGGCGTGCGTCTTGCAGGCGGCGGCCGGCAGCGAGGCGAGCACGCACTGGCGGCGCCCGGCGCCCTGCAGCGTGTCGCACTGTTTCTGCGCGGCCGGCAGCGCGCGGCAGCGTTCGGGACGGCCGCGGCAACTCAGCGTGGGGGTGAATTCTTCGACGCAGGCGCGGCGCTGGCCGCCGGAGAGGTCGAGGCAGGACAAGGCGCCCTGCCGGTAGGCTTCGCAACGCAAGGGGGCGGCGCTGTCGAGGCAGTCGGGAGCCGGGGCGGCCAAAGCGGCGCCGACCGGCAGGAACCCTCCCGCCGCAGCGATGAGCACGCGTATCCAGACCGACACGCCCATGGCGTCCCTCCCCTATGTCTACAAGCGGCAGTTCTCGCGGCTAGTCGCGGTCTTCGAGCGAGCGTCGCTGCGTGTCGCGCCAGCGCTGCCGGCCGCGATCGTCGTCCCGCTGCATGGCGCCAGGCGGCGAGAGCCTGCGGTAATCGCGATTCGGCGACCTGGCCTCTTCGGGGCTGAGGTCGCCGTAGCGGATCGCTTCTTTCATTCGCAAATCGCGCAGGCGGCGCGGTGGTTCATCCTGCCTTTCGGCGTATTCGCGGTCGTGCGGCCCCCCGCGCTCGCGCGCGGCGACCTCCCCGGCTTGCAGCGCGAGGCAGACCAAAAGACAGCAGACTGAAATAAAGCGGGACATCATGCTTGTATTGTAGAGCGAGTTGCCTGGCTGCGGGGGACCTCGGCGTTGGACCGTGGCGTACCCGATACGGGCGACGGTGTCCGGAGCGCGATGAATCGCATCGTGCGTCGCCCGTGCGCGGCCATCAGGGGCGCGCCGTGCCGGTGGGGGATTCGAGTGTGCCGTGCTGGCGCCAGCCCTCGGGCGGCGTCTTGCGAGGCGGGCCCTTCACGTCGTTTTCGGCGAGCGCCCGCACCCTGTCGGCGTAGGCCAGACGCTCGGCCTGCAGCCGTTGCTGCGCGGCATCGTCGAGCTTGCCCCGGTCGCGCAGCGCGTCGTGGCGCGCCTTGAGCGCGGCGCGCTCGCTGGCCAGCGTCCTGAGTTCGGCCGAGGTCAGCGCGCCGGACAGGATCGCCTCGCGCATCGACGTCGGGTGGGCGCTGACGGTGGCGCCGTGCTGCGTCGGGTTCGCATCGAAGGCCGGCGCGGATGCCGTCTGCGCGGCGAAGGCCCAGAGCGGGACGAGGCCCAGCGCGAGGGCGCTCAGGGTGCGGGGCATGGCGGACTCCTTGGGGGTGGAGGGGGATGCCACCACTGTAGGCGCCGGCTGTTGCCCAATCTTGTGCCGGACGGCGGCAAGTGTTAAAGACTGTGAATCGGTACGATTCCTTCACACTTTCTCGAACGCGGCTGCTGACCGGCGGCGCGCCAGACGCTACTCTTGCCGCATGGAACAAGCCAAAATCCTCATCGTCGACGACGACGCCAAGCTGCGCGATCTGTTGATCCGCTACCTCTCTCAACAGGGCTACACGGTCGACAGCCTGCCCGACGCGCGCGACATCGACCGCAAGCTCGCGCGCAACCGCCCTGACCTCTTGGTGATGGACGTGATGATGCCCGGCGAGGACGGCCTCGCCGTCGTGCGCCGGCTGCGCGCGCAGGGCGAGCCGGTGCCGGTGATCATGCTGACCGCGCGCGGCGAAGACATCGACCGCATCCTCGGCCTCGAGATGGGCGCCGACGACTACCTCGCCAAGCCGTTCAACCCGCGCGAGCTGACCGCGCGCATCCAGGCGGTGCTGCGCCGCCACCACGCGACGCCGGTGCTGTCCGAGAGCCTCACCGACACCGCGCCTTCCGAGTTCGGCCCCTTCATGCTGCGCTTCGAGCAGCGCACGCTGACCCGCGGCGACGAGACCATCCCGCTGACCAGCGCCGAATTCGCGGTGCTGGCCGTGCTCGCGCGCCATCCGCGCCGGCCGCTGACGCGCGAGCAGATCATGGAGCTCGCGCTCGGCAAGGGCGGCGGCGAGTCGCTCGACCGCAGCATCGACGTGCACGTGTCGCGCCTCAGAAAGGCGCTCGGCGCCGACGGCCCGCGCTTCATCCAGACGGTGTGGGGCTACGGCTACGTCTTCCTGCCCGACGGCGTCGGCGGTGAATAAACCCTTCGTCGAGGGCGCGCTCAGGCGCGTCGGCACCGCCACGCTGGCGGCGGCGCGGCTCGGTTCGCTGCCGTCGGTGCGCTTCAGCCCGGCCGGCGGCGGCCTGTTCGGCCGCATCGCGCTCCTCTTGGTGGCCGCCGTGCTGGCGAGCCAGGCGTTCACGCTGTGGCTGACCGTGCGCCAGCGCGAAGACCTGTTGGCCGAGCAGCTGTACGCGCAGGTGGTCGACACGCTGGCCGACCTTGAAGGCATGCTCGACACCATCCCGCGCGACGACCGCACCGCCTTCCTGGGTTCGTACAACCGCCCCGGCCTGCCGCAGCTGTTGCCGCTCGACGCCGCCCGGCGCTTCGCGTTCAACGCCCAGGTGCCGAGGCTCGGCATGCAGCTCGCCGGCCGGCTCGCGGCGAACCTGTCCGAACCGGTCGAGGTGCGCTGGCGACAGGTCGGCGAGCGGCGCGAATTGTGGCTGGCGGTGCAGGTGGTCGACGCGCGCTACTGGCTGGTGATGCCGCTCGGCCGCTTCCTCGGCCCGCCGCTGTCGCCGACGCTGATCGCGTCGGCGGTGGTCGCCTTCGTCGCGTTGCTGGCGGCGTTCGCGCTCGCCTGGCGCGTGACGCGGCCGCTGTCGAAGCTGGCCGACGCGTCGCGCGAACTCGGCGCCGGCGGCACGCCCGCGCCGATCGAGCCGGCCGGCCCGCGCGAGATCCGCGCGTTCACCGCGCAGTTCAACCGCATGGTCGCGCACCTCGACGTCGCCGCGAGCGAGCGCCGGCTGATGCTCGCCGGCCTGTCGCACGACCTGCGCACGCCGCTGACGCGACTGAAGCTGACGCTCGAATTGCAGCCGGACAACCCCGACCGTCCCGACATGCTCGCCGACATCGACGAGCTGTCGCGCATCGTCAACCAGTTCATCGACTTCGCGCGCAGCGAGGAAGGCGGCCGCATGGAGCCGGTCACCTTGGCCGAGCTCGCCGACAGCGTCGTCGCCCGCTTCGTGCGCGGCGGGCTGGCCGTGCGCTTCGAACGCGAGGCCGAGCCGGAACTCCTGGCCGACGCGCTGGCGCTCGAGCGCATGCTGTCCAACCTGATCGACAACGCGCGCCGCTACGGCGCGACGCCGATCACGGTCACGCTGGCCGAGGGCGCCGGCATGGCCGAGCTGACGGTGCACGACCGCGGCCGCGGCATCCCGCCGGGCGCGCGCGAGGCGGCGCTGGCGCCGTTCGAACGGCTCGCGCCGCAGCGCGGCCACGACGGCGGCAGCGGGCTCGGCCTGGCGATCGTGTCGCGCGTGGTGCAGCAGCACGGCGGCATGCTGCTCTTTATCGACCCGCCGCAGGGCGGCTTCGCGATCCGCGTGCGGCTGCCGCTCGGTCGCGCGCCGTCGCCGCCCGCCCTCTCGTCTTCCTGACGCCAGAGGCGCCGCCACGAAAAAGGCTCGGCCAACCCCTGAAGGTTGGCCGAGCCTTTTTTTATCCCTCCGCGTCGTCAGCGCCCTTCGGCGAACGCCAAGAGATCGGGCAGGCATTCGTGCCAGCGTTGCAGCCTGTGGTCGTCGCCGGCGAACACCGTCTGGCGGCAGCCGGAAAAGTCGCGCGCGGCGACGCGCCAGTCGAGCACTTCGTCGTGGCTGCCGAGCACCAGCCAGTAGCGGCGCGGGTCGGGTCTGGCGATGAAGTGCGCACGGAGCGCGTCGACGTCCGGCTGTCCGAGTGTGAAGGTCTCGCCGGTGTGAGGGTGGACGTGCTCGCCGCAGCGCGTGCCGAACAAGTCGAAAGGCCGCGTCGACGGGTTGATCAGCACCGCGCGCCGGTCCAGCGTTTCGGCCAGATAGGTCGCGTAGAAGCCGCCGAGCGAGCTGCCGATCAACAGCGTGTTGGCCGGCAGCTTTTCGACGAGGTCGCGCGCGGCGCGAAGCGCGTCGGCCGGGTGCGGCGGCAGTTGCGGTGCGTGGAAGGTGTCGGCCAGGCCGCGCGCGGCGAGCCAGTCGCGCGTTTCGCGCGCCTTGGCCGAGCCGGGGCCGGACTGGAAGCCGTGCAGGTAGACGATGTCGGGCATGGTCGTGAAGGGCCGAAGCCCTCCAGTATTCCGGTAAGGGGAAACCCCGAGTTTAGCTGCCCTGCCACTGGTAGCGCGACAGGATGGCCTTGATCTGGCCGTTTTTCTCGAGCCGGTCGATCGCCCGGTTGAGTTCGCCGACGCCGAAGCCGCCCTTGGGGGCGACCGCGCACATGGTCGGCAGGCTGGTGAACACCATCGGGTGCACCTTCAGCGCGCGCGCCTCGAGCGGGTTGGCGCGCGCCCACGCGACGTACTCGAGCTCGGACGGGATGGCGGCGTCGGACAGCCGCATCAGCACCGCCTTCAGCATCAGGTCGAGCCGGGTCTCGTTGACGCGGCTCGACCGCCGCGCCTTCCACATCGGTTCGAGTGGCTGATAATGAAAACCGAGGATGGCGCCGATGCGCTTGCCGGCCAGCTGGTCGACCGCCGTGATGTCCGGCTCGCCCTTCAGCGTGACGACGCGCTCGATCTGCGGGTAGAGCTCGCGCGTCCAGCCGAGGCGGGCGGCGTTGCCGAACCACCTGGGGTTGGCGTTGCAGTGGATGTCGACCTTGTTGCGCTCGATGTTGCTCTCGACGCGGTTGCGCGACACGACGACGTACTCGGGCGTCGCGCCCAGTTGTTTCGCGAGCGCGTCGCCCAGTTCCTTGTACAGGCCGCCGACGAGCTCCATGTCGGAGCCCTTGGCGAGCATCACGATCGGCGGGCTGTCCGAGGCGCCCACGCCGATGCGCAGGACCGGGGCGGCCACGGCGGCGGCGGGCGGGAGCGAACACGCGACCCACAGGCAGACACTGAATATCGGGCGTTTTGGCATAACCGGATGCTTTCTTGTTATAAGCCGTGCCGGAACGGAGGCTAAGGCGCGTCGTGATAAGATGGCTGCGACCCCATTATTCTTCCGAATCCGTATTTAGTCTATTTGTCAATCCCAAGCCATGACGAACGCATTGCATCACTCCCTCGCCGCCCAGCTCGAGCGCCGCATCCTGATCCTGGATGGCGGCATGGGCACCATGATCCAGCGCCACACGCTCGAAGAGGCCGACTACCGCGGCGAGCGCTTCCGTGACTGGCATTGCGACGTCAAGGGTAACAACGACCTGTTGGTGCTGACCCGGCCGGACATCATAGCCGGCATCCACCAGGCCTACCTCGACGCCGGCGCCGACATCGTCGAGACCAACACCTTCAACGCGACGTCGATCGCGATGGCCGATTACGAGATGGAAAGTCTCGTATGGGAGATCAACCACGCCGCCGCCAAACTCGTCAAAGACCTGTGCGTCGCGAAGACCTCGGCCGACAAGCCGCGCTACTGCGCCGGCGTGCTCGGCCCGACCAACCGCACCTGTTCGATCAGCCCGGACGTGAACGACCCGGGCTACCGCAACGTCACCTTCGACGCGCTGGTAGAAAGCTATACGGAAGCGATCGACGGCCTGGTGAAGGGCGGCGCCGACCTGTTGCTGGTCGAGACCATCTTCGACACGCTGAACGCCAAGGCGGCCGTCTTCGCCATCCACAAGTATTTCGACGACCGCCCGGAAACGCCGCGCCTGCCGATCATGATCTCGGGCACGATCACCGACCAGTCGGGGCGGACCCTCACCGGCCAGACCACCGAGGCGTTCTACAATTCCTTGAGCCACGCCGACGCGATCTCGTTCGGCCTGAACTGCGCGTTGGGCCCCGACCTGTTGCGTCCCTACGTCGAGGAGATGGCGCGCATCTCGGACACCTATGTGTCGGTGCACGCCAACGCCGGCCTGCCGAACGCCTTCGGCGGCTACGACCTCGGACCGGAAGAGATGGCCGAGCAGGTGAGCGAATGGGCGGTGTCGGGGCTGGTCAACATCATCGGCGGCTGCTGCGGCACCACGCCCGAGCACATCGGCGCGATCTACCAGGCGGTGAAGGACGTGCCGCCGCGCAAGCTGCCCGAGATCGAGAAGAAGTGCCGGCTGTCGGGCCTCGAGCCGTTCAACATCGGCGACAAGGATCTGTTCGTCAACGTAGGCGAGCGCACCAACGTCACCGGTTCGCGCGCGTTCGCCAAGTTGATCCTGAACGGCGACTACGCGACCGCGCTCGACGTCGCGCGCCAGCAGGTAGAGAACGGCGCGCAGGTGATCGACATCAATATGGACGAGGGCATGCTCGACGCGCACGCCGCGATGGTGCGCTTTTTGAACCTGATCGCCGCCGAACCCGACATCTCGCGCGTGCCGATCATGATCGATTCGAGTAAGTGGGACGTGATCGAGGCCGGCCTGAAGTGCATTCAGGGCAAGGGCATCGTCAACTCGATCTCGATGAAGGAAGGCCGCGACAAGTTCGTCGAACAGGCGCGGCTGGTGCGCCGCTACGGCGCGGCGGTGATCGTGATGGCGTTCGACGAGGTCGGCCAGGCCGACACCTTCGCGCGCAAGGTCGAGATCTGCGAGAAGAGCTACCGCATCCTCGTCGACGAGGTCGGCTTCCCGCCCGAGGACATCATCTTCGACCCGAACGTGTTCGCGGTCGCCACCGGCATCGACGAGCACGCGCGCTACGGCCTCGACTTCATCGAGGCGACCGGCTGGATCAAACAGAACCTGCCGCACGCGAAGATTTCCGGCGGCGTGTCGAACGTCAGCTTCAGCTTCCGCGGCAACAATAAGGTGCGCGAGGCGATCCACGCGGTCTTCCTGTATCACGCGATCAAGCAGGGCATGACGATGGGCATCGTCAACGCCGGCGCGCTCGAAGTCTACGACGAGGTCGACCCGAACCTGCGCGAGCGCATCGAAGACGTCGTGCTGATGCGCACGCCGCGCGACGGCGGCGATGCGAACGAGCACCTTATAACGTTGGCCGAGAGCTTCCGCGGCGACGCGAAGGAGGCCAAGGGCGAAGACCTCGCGTGGCGCAGCCAGCCGGTGGAAAAACGGCTTGAACACGCGCTGATCAAGGGCATTACGACTTACATTGTCGAAGACACCGAAGAAGTCAGGCAAAAGTGCGCGCGGCCGATCCACGTGATCGAAGGCCCGCTGATGGACGGCATGAACGTCGTCGGCGACCTATTCGGCGCCGGCAAGATGTTCCTGCCGCAGGTGGTGAAATCGGCGCGCGTGATGAAGGCCGCCGTCGCCCACCTCGAACCGTTCATCGAGGAAGAAAAGATTCGCATGGGCCTCAAGGACGCGCCGGCCAAGGGCGTGATCATCATGGCGACGGTGAAGGGCGACGTGCACGACATCGGCAAGAACATCGTCGGTGTGGTGCTGCGTTGCAATAACTACCAGGTGATCGACCTCGGCGTCATGGTGCCTTGCCAAAAGATCCTCGACGCGGCGATCGAACAGGGCGCCGACATCATCGGCCTGTCCGGCCTGATCACGCCGTCGCTCGAGGAGATGGCGCACGTCGCCAAGGAAATGCAGCGCCAGGGCTTCGACATCCCCTTGCTGATCGGCGGCGCGACGACGTCCAAGGTGCACACTGCGGTCAAGATCGCGCCGAACTACCAGCTCCCGGTGATCTACGTGCCCGACGCCAGCCGCGCGGTCGGCGTGTGCTCGAACCTGTTGTCGGACACGCTGAAAGACGACTTCGTCAAAGGCGTCGCCGACGAATACCAGCGCGCACGCGAAGGCCACGCCAACCGCCGCGAGGGCAAGCTCGCTACCTTGGCCGAGGCCCGCGCCAACAAGCACAAGACCGATTGGGCGACGTACAGCCCGGTGAAGCCGCAATGGCTCGGCGTGCGCGAGTTCCGCAATTATCCGCTCGCCGACATCGCCAAGTGCATCGACTGGACGCCGTTCTTCCAGAGCTGGGAGCTGGCCGGCCGCTTCCCGCGCATCCTCGACGACGAGGTCGTAGGCGAATCGGCGCGTGCGCTGTGGGCCGATGCACAGGCGATGCTGGGGCAGATCGTCAGCGAGAACTGGCTTGCCGCCAACGGCGTGATCGGCCTGTTCCCGGCCAACACCGTGAACGACGACGACATCGAGGTCTACGACCCCGAAACCGGCGAGAAGCTGTTGACCTGGGTCGGCGTGCGTCAGCAGATGAAGAAGAACGACATCAAGCCGAACTGGTGTCTGGCCGACTTCGTCGCGCCGAAGGATTCCGGCGTTGAGGACTACGTCGGTATGTTCGCCGTCACCGGCGGCCTTAACATCGACGACCGGGTGAAGGCGTTCGAGGACGCCAACGACGACTACTCGGCGATTCTACTCAAGGCGCTGGCCGACCGCTTCGCCGAGGCGTTCGCCGAGCTGATGCACGAGCGCGTGAGGAAGGAGTTCTGGGGCTACGCGTTTGATGAGGACCTGTCCAACGACGAACTGATCGACGAGCAATACCGCGGCATCCGCCCTGCCCCCGGCTACCCGGCGTGCCCGGACCATACGGTGAAGCCGGCGATGTTTGACGTGCTCGGCGCGCGCAACATCGGCATGGACATCACCGAGGGCTACGCGATGACGCCGGCGGCGGCGGTGTCCGGCTTCTACCTTGCGCACCCGGATGCGCAGTACTTCGGCATCGGCAAGCTCGATCGCGATCAGGTCGAAAGCTACGCCGAGCGCCGCGGCGTGACGCTGGCACAGGCCGAGCGCGATCTCGCGCCGAATTTGGGGTATGACACGTAATAATTTGTATGTCTAAAAATAAAGGTTGGCTTTTGCCAACCTTTATTTTTTATTCGTGGATGACAGTAGGATATCTAATTCGTTGCTATAGAAAAAAATAGACCCAGCGCAAAGCATTGAACCGATTACGGAGGAGATTAATATGCTACTAGTGAATCTGTCGACTGGCTGTGCCGTGGAAAAATATAATCCGCCAAGACAAAAAACAAAAATATAAATTATTGCCACATAAAAAGTAATTCGCCACTCTATATACTCGGGCCATTCTTTGAGTGTGGTGGTTTTTTCTCCTCCAGGGTTAATTATTTTCACTCCAGTGCTGGCTGTCCAAGCTAGTAAAGCGATAGGAATCCCTCCAAGGTATTTCGCAGTTTCTCCATTTTGGGCGAGTTTTTGTTGTGCCCAGTCCATAAGAAAAATCTCATTTTGATAAAGTGCGAAGGGTAAAAGCAATAGAATAAATTCTGGGGAAATAAAAAAGATCCTTAAAAATAAAATGATCTTTCGGTTCATTTGTGCTCCATGTCGCGTTCAGAACTGGTGCGTGCTAACCATTTTTCTGCCTCTTCGGCAAGGAGCTGAGGGCTCGGGTCCTTGTCAAACAGAAAGCTGAGTTGTGTGTCAGAGGTTTTAATGGTTGTTATTTCACCATCTTGAATGCCCTCGACCGTAGCCGTGCCGTATCCATCTGCAGCCATCAGTAGAGCTGCATCAGTAATGGCCGGCTCGTTCTCAGGCTGGAAGTTTTTGTCTTTTAGTATCTCGCGCATCAGTCGAATGATCTCGGTGTTGAGTCCGATCTCACTTTTCTCTTTTATGTTAATCTGTTGGGCATTTCTTGACTCTATGTAGTTTAATAGCTTCCCCCAGAGTCGGCCAAACAAAGGATTGGGCGGGAATATCTTTGTTTCAATCTCTTTCACTCGGTCAAGAGTAGAGACTTTTTTGATGAAACTTCGATAGTCTGCAATGGGGTCAAGCTGACAGTCGACAAAAAAACCATCAAAATAATTTATAACTATGTTTCTGAATCGTTCACAAAATGTAGATGCATCGATATTGTTCCAAGTGTGAGAGTGTGCAATTCCAGAGTAGTCGGGGAAATAGACAAATGGAACGCTGGCGATAAGTAAGTTTTGCGCTTCGGCTTCTATCGTTGATTTATTGTCTACTAGCTTGACATAATCGTCTCTAAATTTAGAAAGCCGTCCAAATATAAAGTCATGATTGTTGGCTTTTCCTGTGGCTGTATCAGTGATGTTCCATTTGAATTGGCCATAGGAGATAAAGTTTGAATTGACTAAGGCATCCATCATGGCAGTCTTGTTGCCATGTAACTCCCCAAGTTTAACCACTCTATTTAGATAGTATCTTGATCTTTTATAAGCCATATTAAGATGTAGCTTTTCTGTGTATGGTCGTTAGGGAGGTGAGATGTGAGCAGTGTCGCGGAGCCTATTTGTTGCAGCATTGTGGCCCTATCAAACTTGCTCAAATACATGGTGTTCCAACTCGGCCTCAAGGTGAGGTGAGGATCAAATATTGGTTTAACCATTTTACATGACAATCCATTTTGCATGAATGTTTGTGCTACTGAATCTACGATTCATCGAACGCCTGAGTGAAACATGCCAGCAGTTGTTTCCGATGCTTCGGAACATTTCTTGCTACGTATAATGGTTATCGGTTGCCTTCTTCTTTGCCCACCATGAACATCACCCTCCTCTTCCCCACCGCCACCGAAGCCAGCCTGTTCCAGCGCGACGGCGTGAAGACGCTGGTTTCCGGCGTCGGCCTGACCGCCACCGCGCACGCCGCGACCAAGGAAATCCTCAAGGAGCGCCCCGACTGGATCATCCTCGCCGGCGTGGCCGGCATGTACCCGCACGCGCAGCTGTCGGTCGGCGACGTGGTGCTGGTCGAGTCGGAGGTCGAGGGCGATCTGGGCTTCTTCACGCCGGACGGTTTCACGCATCTGGCGCACCTGCCGCTCGACATGGACTTCGCGCGCCGCCACACGCTCGCCTGCCCTCACCTGCCCGATGACACGCCTTTCAAGCGCGCGCGCAGCCTGTCGCTGAACGCGGCGCTAGCACCCTTCGTCGACGCGCGCGAGGTGGAGATCGAGAACATGGAGGGCGCGGCGTTCTTCCATGTGTGCCGCGAGGAAGGTGTGCGCTTTCTGGAGTTGCGCGCGATCTCGAACGTTGTGCGCCAAGGCCACGACGACTGGGACCTCGAAGGTTCGGTGCGGGCGCTGACCGACGGCCTGCACACGCTGCTCGACGGGCTGCTCGGCCAACCTTGAGGCGCCGCCGCCCGCGCCGGCTTGTGGACAAGTTGGGGCTGTGGATAAGACGGTTGGAACAAAAACGAAGCGGGCGAAGCGCTTGATGGCGCTTCGCCCGTTTTGCGTCGGGTGGGATGGTCTGCCTTACGTTACGGCGCGACTTTCACCCTGATGCTGCTGCTCAGCTCCGGCCCGTAGGACCGATGCGCGCCGTCGGCGAACTGCAGCGTCAACGTGTGCTCGCCCGGCGGCAGCGCCAACTCGGTTTTCGTCTGCCCCTTGCCGAAGTGCAGGTGGCGCTCGTCGCTCGGCACCCCCTCTTTCTGCGGGATGGGGTCGCCGTCGATGATCAGGTGATGGTGGCCGGTGCCGGGCGTCGCGTCGCCGGCCGGCGCGATGCGCAGGCCTTCCACGCCGAAGCGCACCTTGAACGGGCTTTGTACCGTGGCGCCGTTGTCCGGCTCGACGAAATAGACGCGTCCATATACGCGTCCGGCGGCCGACGCGATGCCGCTCGCGAGCCAGGCGCCAAGGCACAGGGCCAGTGCGATTGTTCTCATCGACGTTTCTCCCATCCAGGGCAAGGTGACGCTTCGCATTATGGCCGGCGGCGAGGGCGACCACCAATTTTGGCCTCGTGCCCTGCCAGACCGTGTCCGGCCGGCGCCGCCCTGCAAGCGCCCCGCCCTCCTCCGCCTCCCGGTTAGGCCGCGTGTCACGAGGCCTCAATATCCGGGCGCCGTACTTGTGTGCTCATCGCCGGCGTCCGAAAAATACATGCCACATACATAGCCGCTGACGCCCGTCTTGCGCGCGATCTCGTCGCGCGGGAATCGTTGGCTGGCAAGGCGCGACGCGTATTTCCCCTAAGTATTAAATGTATTGTTGTATGATTTTATGCGGATAGGGCTGATGTATCGTTTATGCGCTTGTATGTATTGAGTGTGTGTTTCTTTAATACGCGACGCACGACGCAGTGCAGTGTTCTGTAATTAAATGGCAAACTTCCTGCCGTCGTGATGGTGTTGATTTTCGTATGTTGCAAAATTAATACATACAGGCAGCGCGCGATGTATGATTTGTGTGTATTTGTGGGGTGTGGTGTATGATGCTGCCGGTCTACCCTCATTCACGCGGTGCCCCACATGCCTGTCCTGCCCGACTTTGAAAGCGCGGAGTTCCCTCCGGCGTTGAAAGCCATGCGGAAGCAGCTGCGCCTGTCGCGCACCGCGCTCGCGCAGCAAGTGCAGCTGTCCACCGCCGCGATCCAGCGTTACGAGGCGCAGGATGGCAGCCACATCAAGCCCAGTCGCGAAGCTTACGAAAGGCTGTGCGCCGCGTTGTCGGGCCTGTTGGCCGAGTCGCCGGCCGAACCGGTGCGCGCCCCCGCCGCGCCGGCCCCGGCGCCGCAGGCGGTGGCCGCCCCCGCCCCCGCCCCGGCCGCCGTGCCCGACGTCCTGCTCTCCGAGGCCACGCTCGAACAACTGATCGCACGCGCCAAGATGCTGGGCGCCAAGAAGGTGACGGTGGAATTCTGAGGACGATGCGCGGCGGCCCGGGCCTAGCCTGTCCATCAATGAAAAAAGGCTGACTGCGCGATCGCAGTCAGCCTTTTTCCTATCGCCGCGCCCCGGACTAATGCCGGGTCTTGTGGCCGAGGCTGGGTTTGGCCGGCGTGACCAGCGGGCTGATGGTCGTGGAAACGACGGTCACCTGTTTCGCTTTTTTGGGTTTCTTGGGCTCTTTCGTACTGCGCAATTGGTGTTTGGCCATGGTCTGACTCCTCGTCGTGCCGCCCGGCCGGCGGCGCGGCATCCGGGATGGGGCAGGTACCTTCCTGCGGTCGCAGCCCCCGCCGCAACTTAACCCCAGCATAGGCCAGCCGGCCGTTTTGTCCGCCTTTTTCCCCTTGCCCCTTCCGGAGGGAGAGGGCTGCCCCGCGCTGCCCGGCGGGGATTTGCGCCTGCCGATCCCGCTTTGCGTCATGAGTGCCGCACCCGTGGGCACGGCATGCCGGACCCGCCTGGCAGGAAAGCCGGGAACATATCGGCTATATTCATTTGTGCTATTGCATTAAAAATAAAATTACGTAGGGATTGATCGCCTGGGGAGGGCAAGCATGTTCAATCACAAGCTCAAGCAGCAAGTGTCGGCGCAACAAGAACTCATCGATACGCAGCAAGCGGTGCTCGCCGCGATCAAGCGTTCGATGGCGGTGATCGAATTCATGCCGGACGGCACCATTATCGACGCCAACGAGAATTTCCTTGCTACCGTCGGCTACCAGCGTGCGGACATCGTCGGCAAACACCATCGCATCTTCTGCGAAAAAGGTTATACGTTCAGCGCTGAATACGCCGAGTTCTGACAACGACTGAACCGCGGCGAATTCGTTTCCGGCGAATTCAAGCGCGTCGGCCGCGACGGCCAGCCGATCTGGCTCGAAGCCTCGTACAATCCGGTATTCGGCAAGGACGGCAGGCTGCTCAAGGTCATCAAGTTCGCGCAGGACATCACCCGGCACACCCGCGAGGCGCATGAGCAGGATAACAAGATCACGGCGATCAGCCGCTCGATGGCGGTGATCGAGTTCGCGCCCGACGGCACCATCCTCACCGCCAACGACAACTTTCTCGCCGCCGTGGGCTACTCGCTCGCCGACATCCAGGGCCAGCATCACCGCCTGTTCTGCGACGACGCCTACATGAAGAGTCCCGAGTACGCCGCGTTCTGGCAACGGCTCAACCGCGGCGAATACATGGCCGGCCAGTTCCAGCGGCGCGGGCGCGGCGGCGCCGTGTTGTGGCTCGAGGCCTCGTACAACCCAATGTTCGACGCCGACGGCGTGATCTACAAGGTGATCAAGTTCGCCACCGATGTCACCGAGAGCGTGCTCAACGTCAACCGCGACATCGAACACGCCACGGAGGCGTACAAGCTGTCCGAAAGCACCGAAGCGCTCTCGCGGCAGGGCGCCAGCGTGATCGAGACCGCCGCGGCCGAGATGCGCCGCATCGCCGACAGCGCGCGCGTCTCGACGCAACTGATCGAAGCGCTCGGCACGCAGTCGTCCCAGATCACCTCCATCGTCAACACCATCCACGACATCGCCGACCAGACCAACCTGTTGGCGCTCAACGCCGCCATCGAGGCGGCGCGCGCCGGCGAACAGGGGCGCGGTTTCGCCGTGGTGGCCGACGAAGTGCGCAAGCTGGCCGAGCGCACCACCCGTTCCACCGCCGAGATTTCCGGCATGATCGAAACCATTCGCGAGGGCACGCACACCGCCATCGTCAGCATGAGCGCCATGCTCAAGCAGGCTGAACAAGGCGTGGCGCACGCCAACGACGCCGGCGACGCGATCAACAAGATCCGCGACAGTACCCATCAGGTGGTCGAGGTGATCAACACCTTCTCGTCGATCGCCTCGCAAAAGCGCGCCTCGTAGCGATCGGGCCACCCAGGTTGGCCGAGCCGCCCGCCCCGCCGCGCGCCGGGCAAACAAAACCGCCGGGTCGACCCCGGCGGTTTTCGCTTGTCTGGGCTCGGCCAACGTCGCGGCCCTATGCGTGGCACTCAGCGCGTCGCGTTCCAGCGGAAGATCGCTTCCTTGCGGTTGTCGGTCTGCGGGCCGATCGCGTTGCAGTTGCCCTGGTCGGCGTAGCGGCTGCACTGCACCCAGAAGCGGCGCGAGCCGGACTTGATCACTTCGGCGGCCGAACCGCATTTGTGACAGGGCTTGGGAGCGAGCGGGGCGGATTCGGTCATGGTGGTCTTTTCGAGGGGGCGGACGGCCCGTTTCAACAAGCAGGCATGATAAAGCAAAGGCGCGCTGTCATCCCCGCAGCCCTCGCTCCAGTATGACCATCGCGCGCGCCGATCGCGTTGGCGCAGAACAAGGTCGGTCGTGCTCAGTGCCTACAGCGACAGCCCGCTCTCGAAGCGACACGCCACGCCGCTGAACGGGTCGGTGAATGCGATCGACCGCGCCAACAGCTTCAGCGGCCTGTCGTAGTCGTCCGGGCCGTCGGGCAACAGGCGCGGATACCAGCGGTCGTTCACGATAGGCACGCCGAGCGCCGCCAGGTGCGCGCGCAGCTGGTGTTTCTTGCCGGTCAAAGGCATGAGGCGCAGCCGCGCCGTGCCGCCCATCGCCTCGATCAGCTCGACGCGCGTCTCGCTGTTCGGCTCGCCGTCCACCTCGTGCATCACGAAGCTGTCGTCGCGCTCGACGAGCCGGCTCCGGTGCACATACGGCAGCGAGAGACGCGCGCGGTGGTGGACGATGGCCTCGTAGGTCTTGGCAACGCGGCGCTCGGCGAATAGCGTCTGGTAGGCGCCGCGGCTGGCCGGATCGACGCAGAACAGCATCACGCCGGCGGTCTCGCGGTCGAGCCGGTGGATGGGCGTGAGCTGGGGCAGATCGAGCGAGGTGCGCAGCCGCATCAAGAGCGTCTGGTGCAGATGCTTGCCGGACGGTATCGTCGCCAGGAAGTGCGGCTTGTCGACCACCAAGAGCCGCGCGTCGCGGTAGCGCACGGTTTCGGCGAACGGCACGACGCGCTCGGGCGGCACGTCGCGGTAGTAGTGCAGGCAGCGTCCGGCCTTGTACGGCGTGTCGGCCCTCAAAGGTTGGCCGAGTTCGTCCAGCACCTCGCCGTTGGCGAAGCGCCGCACCCACACGTCGGCATCCAGGTGCGCGAAGCGCGCGACGAGGAAGCTCAACAGGTCGGGCCAGTCGCCGGCCGGCAGCCACAGGCGGCTGGCGGCGACGCCGTCGCGGGCGGGAAGAGGCGGTACGGCGCGCGTCATGCGGGAACATCCAGTGAAGAAGCCGCGATGGTAACAGCTTGGCCGGCGCCGAGGTCCGCCAGGGTTAGTCAGGGCGGCACCGTGGTGTGCGCCGGCATCCCCATGTGCGACATCCCGCCCTTCCCCTACGCGCTGCTGCGCTGTGCTCGGCCGCCAACCTCACGCGCGCCGACGGCGAGGCATTCATCAAGTTGGCCGAGCGGGTGGCGATCACGGTCAGCGTCGTGCCCTTGTCTGCAGGAGCAGACGAACGAGGCGCTGGTGGCGCTCAAGGAAGCCGGCCCGACTTGTCGGGTAGGCCGGCCGCCCGGCGAGGGTCGGCCACGGCGGCGCATTCAAACCACTCTTCCCGATGCCACTGCACCAACCCGGCATCCGGCCGCCATTTCTCCGGCAGGTCTATCCGCCGCCCTTCCAGCCTGATCAGGCTGTCCCGCGCGAAGCCGTGCTCGGCCAAGCTTTTGATCCGGTCCGAAACCAGTACGCGCAAGTCGTCGTCGAGCGAGATCAGCCCCGTGTCGAAGGCCTTGTCGTGCAGCGCCGATAGCAGCAGGCCGTTGCTCGGGTTGAGGCGGTGCCGCTTGTCGAGCGCCCACGGTTTGATGTGGCTGGCGACCAGCAATTTAGGCTCGGCCAACCCTGTCATGCAGCAGCGGCCGCGGTAGCTGCTCAGCAGCGCGCGGCGGAAGAAACGTTGGCCGACGCGTGTCTCGACCATCGTGGTGCGGCTGGTGAGGTAGTCGGCCGGAATGTCTTGCACGACGTGCCCAAGCTTGGCCGAGGGTTGATCCACAGGCTCGGCCAACGTCGGAGCGAGCGCGGCGGTGATGCGTTCGCTTTCCAGGCCGACGCTTTCGCTGTCGTCGAGGAATGCCGCCCACACGTCGCGGTCGAGTTTGGACGCCTTGGCGAGGCCGGCGCGGCCGGTGTCGACGATGGCGGGGTCGAGGCTGGCGAGGTTGCCCAGCTTCATCGCGACCGAACCGGGCGTGCGGCCGAGCGCGGTCGCGGCGGCGATTACCAGCGGCTGGCGGGCGTGGAATTGGCCGAAGTTCAGCCGGGTGTAGAGGTTGAGCGCGACCAGTACCTCGTCGCGGGTCCACTGCGTCATGGTGGTATCCGGAATGGTGTTCTAGCCATTCTAATGACGTTGGCGTTGCCGGGCGAGTGGGGCTGGACCGGAGCGCTGGCGGATCATGGCGGGCTAGGCGTGATGCAAGCCGGCTTTGCGAATAGGAATCGGCGCGAGGGTGCGACAGGGACGTGGCGCGGACGACGTCGCGAAGGGGCCTTGCCGCGCAGCGGCACGCATCCTACCGTTGGGTGAGCCCCTGCAACACCTGAAGAGAAGGAGAGGAGTCATGACTGCGGCAAATAGGGTCAGTGCCACGACGTTCTCGATGCCGTCGGATCAGGAGATCGTCATGACGCGCGTCGTCGACGCGCCGCGCAGGCTCGTCTTCGAGGCCTGGACCCACCCCGAGCACCCGCCGCACTGGATGCTCGGCCCGGAAGGCTGGGCCATGCCCGTCTGCGAAATCGATTACCGTCCGGGCGGGGCGTGGCACTTCGTCTGGCGCCGTTCCGACGGCTCCGAGATGGGGATGCGCGGCGTGTATCAGGAGATCGTGCCGCCCGAGCGGATCGTCAGCACCGAGTCGTGGGGCGGCGACTGGCCCGAAACGCTCAATACGCTGCTTCTCTCTGAGGAGGACGGCAAGACGACGATCACGAGCCGGATACGCTACCCGTCGAAGGCGGCTCGCGACGCGGCGCTCAAAACGGGGATGAAGGAAGGCGCGTCCGCGAGCTTCGATCGTCTCGAAGAGTACCTGCGAACGATGGCATGAGGCTCGCCCGAGAGCCGCACGGATTCTGACCGTTGCATCAAGGGGGCGCACATAGGGGGGCAGTATGCTCATCCAGCCTTTCCACGGACGAGGAGGCGATGAATGGGGTCGGACGCGATGTGTTCGTTAGTCGGGATCAAGATCAATGAAGTCTGACCCCATATTTCGGCGCGGGCGATGGAAGTCTTGCTAAAAATGTTGACCGTGGGCGGCGCGGCATATGCCGCGCTGTTGGGCCTCGTGTTCGTGCTGCAGGGGCACCTCGTCTACTTCCCCGACATGGGCAGGCAGATCGTGCAGACGCCCAGGGACGCCGGGCTAGCCTACGAGGCGGTGTGGTTGACGACCGAAGACGGGATCCGGATCGAGGCCTGGTATCTCCCCGCGCCGGCGGCGCGCGGGGTGGCGCTCCTCGCCCACGGCAACGCCGGCAACATCTCGCACCGGATGGACTACGCCCCGATGTTCCACCGCCTCGGCTACTCGCTGCTGCTCTTCGAATACCGCGGCTACGGCCGCAGCGAAGGCAGGCCGAGCGAGGAGGGCACCTACGCCGATGCCCGCGCCGCCTGGCGCTACCTCGTGGCGGAACGGGGCTTCCCGCCCGAGCGCATCGTGCTGGTGGGCGAGTCGCTGGGCGGCGCCGTCGTCGCCCGGCTCGCCGCGGACGAGCGCCCCGGGGCGCTGGTGCTCGCATCGAGCTTCGTCTCGGTGCCCGAACTCGCGGCGGAGCTCTATCCCTGGCTGCCGGCGCGGTGGCTGGCGCGCTACCGTTACGACGCGCTGGAGGCCCTTGGGCGCGTCTCGAGCCCGGTGCTCATCGCCCACAGCCGCCAGGACGACATCGTGCCGTTCAGCCACGGCGAGCGGCTGTTTGCCGCCGTCAAGGGGCCGAAAGCGTTTTTGGAGCTGGCCGGCGGCCATAACGACGGCTTTCTGTTCTCGCGTGAGGCATGGCGCGAGGCGCTGGGGGGCTTCCTGGCGCAGCACCTCCCGGCGGGCGCCATGAGCCCTGCTCCACGGTAATCGGGGCCAGTATTCTTATTCGGGCTTACCGCCAGCAGGCTTTGGGCTTGCATGGCGCATCATTTCGCCCCTTTCAGGGGCAAGCCCAACGGATGTTCAAATCGAATGCAAACCGGCGTGCAATTGCGCACTGGCTTGGCCGAGCCTGCCGTCCGAAGCAAAAACCGCCCGGTTGCTCGATCGGGCGGTTTTTTCGTTCGCGGGGCTCGGCCGGAGGAAAAGGCCGTAACGCGCCGGACGGGGCGCGCTGACCGAACATCCGGCGCAATGCAGCGATGCGGTGTGCGGCACAGTCCAAGCGGGCGGGCCTGCGCCTATTTGACGGCGGCGATGAATTCCTTGTCTTTGAGCAGGTTTTGCACGGCGTCGAGATAGGCGTCGCTGAGCGCTTCGTAATAGTTCTCCAGTTTGTAGGAGCGTCCGAAGCGGCTGGCATTGCCCACCGCAAAGCCTTGCCAGAGCACCTTGCCGCTGGGGTCGGAGGCGCTCAGCTTGATGCGCACATTAGACTTGTAGGAGGTGTTCTCCAGAACGTAGAAGTTTTGTACTTCGCCGCCGATCAGCAGTTGCGGGTTGTGGTCCACCAGCTTGAAGCCGAGCTCGGCAAGAGTGGATTTGAGTTTGTCGCTGCTCCAGGCGGCGACGTCATCCTTGGTGGTGACCGGTTTGTTGCCGCCGTCTTCGATCGATTTGCCGATTTCCTGCGGGTTTTTGCGGGTGTCGCCGAGGCGGCCGATACCGATGGTTTTGGCCTGGGCCGGGTCCAGGCGGGTGTCGGGGTTGTAGGCGAGGTTGGTCGGTTTCCAGTTCAGCGCGACGCCGGTGTGCCGGGTGGTGCCGCAGCCACCCAGGGTGACGAGGGCGAGCAGGGCGGCGCATGACAGGGCTTTGCGGTACATGGGGTATCCTTGTGAAGTGGGCAGGTGAGCCATTTTATGCAATGGGGTTGAGAGTTTAGCGGGTTGCGGCGGGAGAATATACTTTTGGCATGGCCTGCTTCGCATTGCCTTGGGGCGGCCTCGATGAGGACGGCCCTACGGCGCAATGCGGCTGATGTGCGTCGCGGTGGACGACGACGGTTAATGCAGCGACGCAACATGCGGCGCGTTGCGCGTGATGCGCGCCAGGCCCCGGTTTTGCTCGTCATCAGCGCTTATCGGATGAAATGATAAAGCATCTTAACGGCACGCTTTATATTCGTTTGGTATGGTATGCGGACCGGGCCGCGCGCGTTGGCGCGGCCGCTCCCCTCTCGATCGGAGGTCCGACATGGCATGGTTTGCCCGCAATTCCTTTCTCATCGCCTTGACCGACGCCGTGGCGCAGGCGTCGTCGGCGTCGCCGCCGCGCTGGCCCGAGCCCAAGCAGGCGCACGAGCGCGCGCTGGTGGATGCGTTGCGGCAGGATCGCGAGACGCTGGCCACGCAGCTCGCCGTCGCGCGCGGCCGAGCGTGAGTCGAACGCCAGCTTGGCCGAGCTGCAGGGCGACATCGACGTGCTGCAGACGCGCTTCGACCTGGTGAACGCCGCGGCCAGCGAGGGGCTGTGGGACATGACGGTGGTGGCCGGCGACCCGGTCAACCCGGCCAACGCGTTCTGGTGGTCGCCGCCCTTCCGGCGGATGCTGGGCTTCAACGACGAGCGCGACTTCCCCAACGTGCTCGGCAGCTGGGCCGACCGCCTGCACGCCGAAGACCGCGACGCGACGCTCGCCGCCTTCGCCGCGCACCTTAACGACCGCAGCGGCCGCACGCCGTACGACGTGATCTACCGGCTGAAGCTCAAAAGCGGCGAATACCGCTGGTTCCGCGCGCGCGGCGCCACGCGGCGCGACGTCGCCGGCGTGCCGCTGCGCGTGGCCGGGTCCTTGGCCGACATCACCGACCAGCGCCGGCGCGACGCCGAGCTCGACAAGACGCTGGCGCGTTTCGAGCTGTCGGGCGAACTGCTGGTCGAGGGGCTGTGGGACATGGAGGTGGTCGCGGGCGACCCGGTCAACCCGAAGAATGCGTTCTGGTGGTCGCGCCAGTTCCGCCAGCTGCTCGGTTTTGCCGACGAGTCGGACTTTCCGAACGTGCTCGACAGCTGGGCGTCGCGACTGCACCCGGACGACAAGGCGGCGACGCTCGCCGCCTTCGAGGCGCACCTGATCGACAAGAGCGGCCGCACGCCGTACGACGTCGAATACCGGCTGCAGTGCAAGGACGGCCGCTACAACTGGTTCCGCGCGGTCGGCCAGACGCGCCGCGCCACAGATGGCACGCCGCTGCGCGTGGTCGGCGCGCTGATCGACATCCACGCCGAGAAGGACGCCGCCGAGAACAACGAGGCGAAGCTGCAGCGGCAGCAGCTGGAGAAGAGCCTGTCCGAGATCACCGGCATCGTCGAGACGATCCAGCAGATCGCCAACCAGACCAATCTGTTGGCGCTGAACGCGGCGATCGAGGCGGCGCGCGCCGGCGAGGCCGGGCGTGGCTTCGCGGTGGTCGCCGACGAGGTGAGGAAGTTGGCCGAGCGCACGCACGAGGCGACGATGACGATCGAGAGGATGGTGAAGCAGCCGGCTTGAATCTGATGAAACGAACCGGCCGCCGTGTGATCGCGGCGGCCGGTGTTTGCAAGGGCCGGGTGGTCGTCGGGAGACGCGCCCGGCCCGGTCTTTTGGCGGGGCTTGCAGGCTCAGGGTTGGCCGAGCTTAGGGGCTCAGCGCGCCGCGAGCCGCCACAGCGAGGTGACTTCGGCCGCGCGCGCCTGGTGCAGCGGGTCGGACGCGTCGCCGGCTTTGGGGTGGCGCGGCCGGATGTCGAGCCGGTCGACCACCTTCAGCCCGGCGGCGTCGAACAGCGCCAGCAGCGCGTCGCGCGAGCGCAGGCCGAGGTGTTCGGCGAGGTCGGACAGGATCAGCCAGCCCTCGCCGCCCGGTTCGAGGTGGGCGGCCAGGCCGTCGAGGAAGCCCTTCAGCATGCGGCTGTCCGGGTCGTACACCGCGTTTTCGATCGGCGAGGTCGGCTTGGCCGGCAGCCACGGCGGGTTGCAGACGATCAGCGGCGCGCGGCCCTCGGGGAACAGGTCGGCCTCTACCACGTCGACCTTGCCGGAAAGGCCGAGGCGGTCGAGGTTTTCGCGGGCGCAGGCGAGTGCGCGCGGGTCCTGGTCGGTGCCGATCACGCGTTCGACACCACGGCGCGCCAGCACGGCGGCGAGCACGCCGGTGCCGGTGCCGATGTCGAACGCGAGCGTCGTCGACGGCAGCGGCGCCTCGGCGACCAGATCCAGATATTCGCCGCGGATCGGCGAATACACGCCGTAATGCGGGTGGATGTGTTCTCCGCCTAGCGCGGTGATCTCGACGCCCTTCTTGCGCCATTCGTGCGAGCCGACCAGGCCTTGCAGCTCGCGCAGCGACGCGACGAAGGCAACGCCCGCCGGGCCGTACGCCTCTTCGCAGGCCTGGCGCACGTCGGGCGCGCGGCGCAGCGGGATGCTGTAGTCGGCGTTGAACGGCAACAGCAGCATGCCGAGGAGGCGCGCGCGCTGCGCCTGCGTCTGGCGGTGGAAGTTGAACGCCTCGGTCGGCGAACTCGCCGGTTTGCGCGGCTTGCGACCGGCGCGGCGCGCGAGCGCGGACAGCAGCTGGCGGGCGTTGTGGTAGTCGCCGCGCCACAACAGCGCGGTGCCCTCGCAGACCAGCTTGTAGGCCTTGTCGGCGCTGAGCGTGTCGTCGGCGATCATCACCTTCTTGGGCGGCGGCGCGTCGCTTTCCGAGCGCCAGCGGGCGGTGTGGGTCTGGCCGGCTTCGGTCCAGCTGATGAGGGGGAATTCGCTCACGGCGACACCTTTCGCGCGACAACGCGGCTGACGCGCGGCGGGTGCGCCGCGCGGGATGGGAAATTCGGACGCATGGGACGGCCACTGCCCGTGGGCGCGACTCTCGTGGGTCATCGATGCTCTGTCTCGAGCGCGCCTATTTAAACATAGATACCGCGCCCGGGCCGGCCGGCGGCCGTTTCCCTGTCATGAAGCTTGGCCGAGCCCGAAAGCAAAGCCCACGCGGCTCAAGGGCGGCGTGGGCGGGTGTTCTCGGCCGGCGCGACGATTAACGGCGCGCGGCGCGGGCCTTACAGGCCCTTTTTCAGCAGCTCGGCCACCAGTTCGTTGATGCCGACTTCGCGGCTCTGCGCCAGCGCGTGCAGTTCCTTGACCAGGTCGCCGTTCAGTTTGACGGCAAACGGCACGAGGCCCGCCGCCTGGTCGAGCTTGCGCTGTTCGCGGCGGTCGGGGATGGCGTCGGACGCACTGCCGAAACGGCCCGGGATGCCGGCGCGCTTCATCTGGCCGTTGATCTTCAGCCCCTTGTTCTTTTCCAGGTCGGTTTTCTTCATCGTCATGCGGGGCGGTCCTTTTCAGTGTGAGCCCCATTCTATGCGGCTTTGCCGTTCGGCATCGGCTTATCGTCGCGACGCGGCCGGTTCCGCCTCGCGCCACGTCAGCCACACGCGCAGGTCGAACTCGAGCTGGTGGTAGTCGGGCTCCATGTGGCGGCACAGCTGGTAGAAGGCCTTGTCGTGGTCCTTCTCCTTCAGGTGCGCCAGCTCGTGCACGACGATCATCTTCAGGAAGGCCTCGGGCGCGTCGCGGAACAGGCTGGCGATGCGGATCTCGTTCTTGGTCTTGAGCTTGCCACCCTGCACGCGCGCGACGAAGGTGTTGGTGCCGAGCGTGCCCTTCACCGGGTGCTGCTGGTTGTCGTAGATCACCTTGGACGGCTGCGGCGCGTTCTTCAGATAACGCTGCTTGATGTCGGCGACGTACTGGTACAGCGCCTTGTCGGTCTGCACGTCGTGGCGCTCGGGGTACTTCTTCGCGAGCACCGCGCCGAGCTCGCCGCTGCTCATCAGCGCGTGCACTTGTTCGACGAGCGGCGCCGGGTAGCCGTGAAGGTAGGGAAAATCTGCCATGGCGTGATGGTAACGCGGGATCGCGAATTGCCCAAGGCGCGCTGCCCTCTGCTGCCCGCACGCCGGCCTTCAACAGCCGGCCGGACGCGTCGAAAAGGCGGGGGCGCCCCGTCTCATGCCAGGGGCATTACTGCTATAGTCGGTGCGACGTCTGCCGTTTTTCCCTCGCCCCCTGCGGAGGCTTTCCATGCGACAAGTCAGCCCCAAACTCGCCGGCTGGTTGGCCGGGTTCAACCGCCAGGTCGCCATCCTGGTCGCCAGCGGCTTCCGGCCCACCGCCGCGGCCGCGCGCGAGACGCTCGCCGGCGTCACCCGCTCGCTGGTCGCGCCGGGGCCCCAGATCGCACGCGTCGCTGACGCCGTCGTCAAGGCGCGCCCGCGCGACGTGCCGGTGCGCGTCTACCACCCGGCGCCGACCGAGGCGCGGCCGGTGATCGTCTACTACCACGGCGGCGGCCACATGGCCGGCAGCGTCGAGGTATATGACCCGATCTGCCGCCGCATCGCCGCCGCCACTAGCCATACCGTCGTGTCGGTCGACTACCGGCTCGCGCCCGAGCACGCCTACCCGGCCGGCCTCGCCGACTCCGACGCCGTCGCGCGCGACGTGTGGGACGCGCTCGACGCGCTCTCCCTGCCCTACCGGCGCGAACTGACGCTGGCCGGCGATTCGGCCGGCGGCGCGCTGGCCGCCAGCGTGTCGGCGCGCGCGCAGTTCGACGCGTCGCTGCAGGTCGACCGCCAGGTGCTGATCTACCCCAGCCTCGACTACACGCTCGGCCAACCTTCGGTCGACGAGAACGGCGCCGACTACTTCCTCGACAAGTCGCGCGTCGCCTGGTACTTCGACCACTACTTCCAGCACGGCGAAAACCGCCGCACCGCGTCGCCGCTGTTCGGCGAATTCTCGACCGGCCTGCCGCGCACGCTGGTCGTTACCGCCGGCTTCGACCCGCTGCGCGACGAGGCACTCGCCTACCTCGACCAGCTTGCCGAGGCCGGCGTGCCGGCCGAACACCTGCACTTCGACGACCTGATCCACGCTTTCCTCAACCTGGAAGCGCTGGTCGCCGACGACTGCGCGGCGACGTACGCGGCGATCGGGCGCTTCGTCAACGGCTAGCCCTTCACGCACACCACCTGCCGCAGCGTGTGCACCACCTCGACCAGCGACTTCTGCGCGGCCATCACCGCGTCGATGTCCTTGTACGCCATCGGGATCTCGTCGATCACGCCGGCGTCCTTGCGGCATTCGACGCCGCGCGTCGCGCGCACTTGGTCGTCGACCGTGAAGCGGCGCTTGGCCTCGCTGCGGCTCATCGTGCGGCCGGCGCCGTGGCTGCACGAACAGAAGCTCTCCTCGTTGCCGAGGCCGCGCACGATGTAGCTCTTGGCACCCATCGAGCCTGGGATGATGCCGAGCTGGCCCTTTTGCGCCGACACCGCGCCCTTGCGCGTGACGAACACCTTGCGGCCGAAGTGCGTCTCCCGCTGCACGTAGTTGTGGTGGCAGTTGACCGCCTCGACTTGGGCGTCGAAGGGCTTGGTGATCACCCTGTGCGCCGCGGCGATCACGTTCTGCATCATCAGCTCGCGGTTCGCGCGCGCGTACGCCTGCGCCCAGCCGACCGCCTCGACGTAGTCGTCGAAATGCCGGCTGCCCTCCTCGAGGTAGGCGAGGTCGCGGTCGGGCAGGTTGGCGAGGTGCTGCCGCATGTCGTCCTGCGCGAGCTCGATGAACAGGGTGCCGATCGCGTTGCCGACGCCGCGCGAGCCCGAGTGCAGCATGAACCACACGCGGTCCGCCTCGTCGAGGCAGACCTCGATGAAGTGGTTGCCGGTGCCGAGCGTCCCCAGGTGCACGCGGTGGTGGGTCTTCGCGAGATGGGGATATTTGTCGGTGATGCGCTTGAAAGCCGGCGCGAGCTGCTGCCACGCGTCGTCCACCTCGCGCGGCGGGTTGTTCCACGCGCCGGGGTCGCGGTGGCCCGGCTGGCGGCCGTGCGGCACGGCGATCTCGATCGCGCGGCGCAGCGGGCCAAGGTTGTCCGGCAGGTCTTTCGCTGTCAGCGATGTGCACGCGGCCATCATGCCGCAGCCGATGTCGACGCCGACCGCCGCCGGGATGATCGCGCCGACGGTCGGGATCACGCTGCCTATGGTCGAGCCCTTGCCGAGGTGCACGTCGGGCATCACCGCCAGATGGCCGAAAATGAACGGCATCTTCGCCGTGTTCATCAACTGCTGCCGCGCGGCCGCATCGACCGGCACGCCTTCGGTCCACAGCTTGATCGGCCTGCCGCCTTCGACCTCGAGCACCTGGTAATCCGTCTTCATTTCGCGCCTTCCCGTCCGTCCCGCCGCAAGCTCGCGGCGTCCTATTCCCCTATAGCCCCGCAGGGCCACACTGCAAGGAAAGAACGGCAGGCTTTCCCGGTCCCGCATCGCCGGCAAGGCTCGGCCGGATAGCGGAATCCGTCCTGCGCGCGCGGCGCGGATGCGATCAGGTTCTTGGTGAAGCGCAGCGGCGCGCGGCCGAACCCCTGCACTTCGACGACATGATCCACGCCGTTCTCAATGACAAACCGGCTGGCCTCGGCCAACCGGTGGTTCGGCGATGTTCGCCGAGTGATGGCGCGACGGGCGGCCGCCCGGTCAATGGTAGGAACCCTTCAGCTGCGCCGTCCGCATCCGCAACAGATCGACCTCGCACGCGGTCATCGCCTGCGGCGCCTCGATCTTCGGCGTGTAGGTGTTAGGAACCCAGGCGCAATAGGACTTAAGGTATTTGTCGAAGGCGAGCTTGCTGGCGCCGTAGCTCCTGATCAGTTGCTGGTCGATGATCTTGCCCGAGCCGCCGGCGGCGTCGCGCATGCTGGCCAGCGTATTCGCCTCTTCCCTGGCGCGTGCTATTTTCGCGTAGCCCAGCGCCTTGGCCAGGCAGGCATCGACGGCGCCATGGCTGCGGTGAGGCTTGTTGCATTCGGGCAGCGCGGCGGCGTGGGCGGAGACGGCGAGAAGGCCTGCGAGAAAAGCGCTAAAAACGTGTTTCATGGGTCTGTAGGGATGGATTCTGGTTTTTATCGGTGCTTCGCCTATCGGGTGCGATTCGACGTCGGCGCGATTTCGCCGTCGGCTAGAGCCGGCCCTGTACATCGGATTCTATAGAGGCGCGCTGTTCTGGAGAACCGCCGGATGGCGCGCGCACGGGAAAAACGGGCGAAGGGAAAGGCTCGCGAGGAATGGCTGGCCGTGCGGGCTCAGTCCTTCGCGCGAGGCGCGGACACGATCACGTTCTTGGTGAAGCGCAGCGGCGCGCGCCCCGGGTTGCGGTAGGCGTAAGGCGAGTCGGACGCGAAGGTCAGCGACTCGCCAGCCGCCAGCCGCACGGTGCCGCCCGCGCGTTCCAGCTCCAGCGTGCCTTCGATCACGTACAGCATCTCGTGGCTGCCGGCCGGGTCGGCCTCGGCGTCGTAGCGCTCGCCGGGCGCCAGCTTCCATTCCCATAACTCGACCGTGCGTCCGCTGTTGGTCAGGCTTTCCATCAGGTTGGCGTGGCTGTCGGGCGACGCGCCCTGCCAGACGCGCACCGGCGACGGCGGCGCCTCGGGCGCTCGCACCACCTCGGCGAAGCTCAGGCCGAGCGCGACCGCGAGCTTGTCGAGCGTCGCGAGGCTGACGTTACTCTCGCCGGCCTCGATGTTGACCAGCATGCGGCGGCTGACGCCGGCCGCGAGCGCGAGCTTCTCCTGGCTCCAGCCGAGGCGCTGGCGCGCGACGCGCAGGTTGGCCGAGACGTTGAGAAAGACCTGCAGGGGGGCGGCGTCCGTCATTTGGGCAATATATTGCACATCGGTGTGGGTGTGCATTATATTGCCCAATATCGACCTCAACGGCAATCGCGCCGCACGGAGCCCGCCATGACCGCCTCCAATCCGACCCTCACCCTGCCGCCGAGCGCGGGCAGATCGCTGCTGCCCGACGCGTCGCTGGTCGGCATCACGCTGTTGTGGGGCGGCACCTTCCTCGCGGTGCAGACCGCGCTGCAATGGGCCGGCCCGTTCGGCTTCGTCGCGATGCGCTTCGGCATGGCGGGGCTGATCGCTTTGCTGGTGTCTTTCCGCGTGCTCAAGGGGCTGACGCGCGCAGAACTGAAGGCCGGCGTCATCATCGGCGGCGTGCTGTTTTTCAGCTATTCCTTGCAGACGGTAGGGCTCGGCCACATCGAGAGCAGCAAGTCGGCCTTCCTCACCGCGCTCTACGTGCCGCTGGTGCCCGTCATCATGTGGTGCCTGTTCCGCCGCCGCCCTAGGCGCGCCGCGTGGCTGGGCGTCGCCATCGCGTTCGCCGGCCTCGCGCTGCTGGCCGACCCACGCGGGCTCGACTTCAGCTTCGGCGTCGGCGAATGGCTGACGCTCTTCGGCGCGGCGGCGATCGCGCTCGAGATCTGCCTGGTCGGCCGTTACGCCGCGCAATGCGACCCGCGCCGCGTCACCGTGGTGCAGCTGTTCGTCGTCTCCCTGCTCGCTTTCATCGGCATGGGCGCGACCGGCGAAGCGCCGCCCGTCGCCCACCCCGGCCTGATCGCCTGCGTGGTCGGCCTGGGACTGGCGACCGCGCTGATCCAGATCGCGATGAACTGGGCGCAGAAGACCGTGCCGGCCACCCGCGCGACGATCATCTACGCGATGGAGCCGGTGTGGGCGGGGCTGGTGGGCTGGCTCGCCGGCGAACACCTGACGGTGCTGGCGGTGAGCGGCGCGGCGCTGATCGTGTTCAGCGTGCTGGTCAGCCAGTTGGGGGCGAGACAGGGCGGCGCGACGTGAGGCTCGGCCAACCTTGGGCTAGGAAAACAAAAACCGCTCGGCGTTGGCCGGGCGGTTTTTCTTTGGGGTCAGCCCAACGCCCCGCTTCAGCGGCGCGCCGCTTGCGGCGCGTCCGGTGCAAGCGGTTGTTAGGCTCACGTTTACTTGAGACTTACTGAAGCCGCGGTACCGGCATAGAGCAGCAGGGGTCGTTAGGCCGCCGGGCGCGGCGGCGTTCCGCGGTGGCAGCACTCGTAGTCCAACTGTTCGTGCCAGTCGGACGGTCGGCCCTCGGGCGTGAGGTCGAAGATGTTCCAGAGCGGCTCTAGGGTGCCGCAGTGGCGCGGATCCTGGCCCGAATCGGTCGGGGCGTAGAGCATCTCCGAGCTCCAGAAATGCCGAATCTCGTCTCCGTGGCGGAGGAAGACCGTCATCATGGGCATCTGGAACCCTTCGGGCGTCTCGGCATGATAGTCGTGCTTGAAGCGGTTTCCGGCCGCCGAGAAAAGGCGCAGGTTGCGCCATCCGCGCTCCTTGGCGAAGGCGATCAGGCGGTCGAGCGGCGCTTTGGCGATCACCGCGAAATTGGCCCGCTGCTCCACGTGCATCGCCGCGCCGTCCAGCTGATCAAGGAAGGCCACGCATGAGGGGCACGGGCCTTCTTCCCGAGTCAGCTGCGCCGTCGCGCCCTCGCTGGGCCCCGGCCGGTCATCCTGCGGGTGGCGGGGGAACATGAAGTTGTAGATGACCAGCGCGTCCTTGCCCGAGGCGAAAAACTCCGAGAGCTTCACCTTGGCTGGCGCACCATCCGTGTCAAGGCCGTCGAAAATATAGTCCTCCGGGACAAGCCCGCCCGGTGGCAACTCGCGCCGGGCGGCGGCCACCGCTTCCATGGCGCGGCGAAGCTCGATCTCCTGCGTCAGCAGGCGGTCGCGGGCGGCTCGGTATTCGGCGGACTCGCCAGGAAAGGTAATGCTCATCGTCTCATTCCTCTATCCAATTAAGTCGGCCTAACGACCAAGCTCAGCTGCGGACAAGCCGCGTAGCGAGTTGGCCGTCAGCTGCAGCGCTTTGTTATGCGGCATAACCATATGTCCAGCACTTAATGTCTGCATTTGGCCCGGAGGCGACATTGGAGTCTGTCTTTATGAAAACGACTTGATGACGGGCTTTGCAGATCGCCTCACTATCCAAGTCCGCGCGATTGGGCGCCAAACTACTCCTTATTCAGGATAGTGTTTTTCCAAGAATTCGGACCTGAAATTTTGTGGCGGAGTGGAAATATCTGGCCGACCCTCTGGCGTAAAGTTCATGAGATTCCAATACGGCCACACCGTGTCTAAATGATTCGCTGACAGTTCAGTTCCCCAGAAATGAAAAATCTTTCCACCCTGCTTCCTAAATACATGCATCACCGGCCATTGCATATCATCAGAGTCTCCCTGGCATTTGTAATCGGCCTGATACATAGAGTCCGATCCGGAAACCAGCGCAATCTTGACCTGCTCTGACCTGCTCCCCCTAAACAGGGCCATCCGAAACTTAGTAAAGTTCGTTTTGTACGAGGAGAACGGACTTGAAGAAGCGATTCACGGAAGAACAAATCATCGGGTTTCTGAAGCAAGCCGAAGCCGGCGTGGCGGTGAAGGAGTTGTGCCGGCAGCATGGCTTTAGCGATGCGTCGTTCTACAACTGGCGGGCCAAGTTCGGCGGTCTGGAGGTTTCGGATGCCAAGAAGCTGAAGGAGCTCGAGACCGAGAAGGCCCGGCTGAAGCGCTTGCTGGCCGAGGCTATCTTGGACGCCGAGGCACTCAAAGTCGCACTCGGGGTAAAGCGTTAACCCCGCAGCAGAAGCGTGAGGCGGTGCAGCGGATGCGCGAGATGACCCCTATCTCGGAGCGACGGGCCTGTCGGCTGGTGGGGTTGTCACGCAGTGTCCATGTCTATCAAGCACGGACAACGGTCAGGAATGCGCAGCTGAAGACACGGCTAATCGAGTTAGCCCAGGAGCGGCGCCGGTTTGGCTATCGCCGCTTGCACATCCTTCTGCATCGCGAAGGTGTGCGGGTCAACCACAAGCGGGTCTACCGGCTGTATCGTGAAGCGGGCTTGATGGTTAGGCGACGGAAGCGGCGTCATGGCGTGGCCGTGGAACGTGAGCCCTTGGAACGGCCAGATCGGCCCAATGCGGTGTGGTCGATGGACTTTGTATCGGATGCGCTGGCCAATGGTCGGCGCATCAAGGTGCTCACTATCGTGGATGATTTCAGCAAGGAATGCATCGCCCTGGTCGCCGATTATGGGATCTCGGGGCACTACGTGGTCCGAACGCTGGAGCAGGCGGCCCGATTCCGGGGATGCCCGGCCGCGATCAGAACGGATCAGGGGCCCGAATTTACCGGCAATGCGCTGGACCAGTGGGCCAGCAGCAAGGGCATTCAGCTGAAACTGACGCAGCCAGGCAGGCCCACGCAAAACGCCTACATCGAGAGCTTCAACGGGCGCTTGCGCGATGAATGCCTGAACGAGCACTGGTTCATGAGTCTCTCGCATGTTCGGGCCGAGCTTGCCGTGTGGCGAAGGGATTACAACGAAGCAAGACCACACAGCTCGCTGGACTATCAAACACCCGCGGCATTTGCGGCAGGCTTCCGCATGGGGGAACTAGCGGAGCAGGAGCAAAAGCAGGAATTTTTAACCGACTTTACTAAGTAGGTCTTGGACCTAATCCTGGGGGCAGGTCAATCTGCGACCATCCACGTTGTTTGGCCCACGCATTGATCCGATCGGCCGGGGCCTTGGCAATTGCGACAAACGCGGCGTCTTGAGTGACCTGATACCAGGTTCGATCAAACCCATCGACCAGCGACGTACAGGAAGGACAGGGCTTGTCCCAGCTCGGACCGTACATGAATGAGTAAAGCAGTAGGGTGTTTTTGTCCGCAAATAGCTCGGAGAATTTCACACTCTTCCCTACTTTCCCATCGTTAGCCCATTGGAAGACGTAGTCCTCTTTCAACTCCCCCCCGGGAGGGAGATTGCGGCGTCTTTCTGCCACAGATTTTACTTTGTCGATAAGCTCTTGTTCGTCTTTAAGCAATAAATCGCGCGCATCGCGATACTCTCTGCTTTCGTTTGGATACCGTAGTTCACTCATGTTCGTCTCCTCTTTGAAACTAGTATTCGAGCGTACTCTAGATGGCTGCTCGTGGCCGAAAGCTGACGTTTGCACATCCCCCGTTGGGCCACACCTCGCAAAGGCCACTTCGCCACATAACTATAAATAGACGTCCTAAAAGACGTAATTTTTTTTGCGTCACTGACGCAAGCAGCCGCTGCCAAGCCTTGCTCTGCCTATCTTTGTGAATACTGGTACTCACTAGTCATAGGCAAAATGGGTCTTCTCGTCCCATCGCTCTACGGAGGGGAAGTGGGCTTTGCACCGAAACCGGCGACAAGGTTGGCCGAGTAGGCTCGGCCAACCTTGAGGGCGGGTGTGCATAGGGCGCCGTCGGTCCAAGCCACCACCTGACCAGGCAGGCAACAATTCAAGCCGAACACCCCTCCCGAGCCAGGCGAATCCCGCTGAACTGCCAGCGGGCGGACGGCGGGAAGAAGTTGCGATAGCTCGGGGGATGTGATCGGAGGGCGTCGCGCACGAGCCGCCGCTTCCGACTATGAGAGGTAGGTTAACCCGTTCATATAGTTACAAAAGGGCCGGCTGAATGACGCGGCTCAAACGTGAGAATCATTCGTCGTCTGAAGCATCAAACGCAATGTGTTGACCTCGAACCCCTCTACCCCGCGCGTATGCAACGTTTCCTCATCATCTCTGGACTTCTCCTGATGCTCGCCGGTGTCGCGTGGCCTTGGCTGTCGAAGCTGCCGTTCGGCCGCCTGCCGGGGGACATTCATATCGTCCGCGACGGGTTCAGCTTCCACTTCCCGATCGTGACGAGCATCGTCATCTCCTTGCTGCTGTCGATTCTGTTCTGGATCTTCCGCCGCTGACGTCGCGGACGCCGAGAAAACGGTAAGCGATTGAGCGTCAGCGGCATGGCCTCCGACGGTGGCCGATGCCGATATCGGCCGGCAGCCGAGCCGGGCCGCTGGCGAGAGGTACGGCGCGGACTTTGCCCGCGAGCGGAAAAGGCCGGGGAGATCGGCGACGGAGTTGGCCGAGCACACGCGGCGGTCGAAGATTGCACTGCAGGGAGGGGACGTTCTGAGCTCAGGGCGGAAGAAAGGGCGCCATCGCGGCGCCCTTTTTGTGTGCCGGCTCGGCCAACGTTTGAAGCTTGAAATGCAAAAAACCGCCCGGCATCGGCCGGGCGGTTTTGTCAGCGACTCTCAGTGCTGCGTAGCCGACCCGCCGCCCCCGCCGCCCCCGCCACCGGCGGAAATGATAGCCAACAAGCCGGCAATCCCCACGCCAATGGTAAGGGCCGTCACCGAGGCGGGAAACGCACCCGAACCAACGCCGGCAGCCGTAGCGGTATCACCGACACCTTCGACATCCGCAGCGGCATCCGCCCCGGCCGCCCTCGCACCGGCGTTTGCGGCCACGCTTGCAACACTATCCGGACTCGTTACCCCCGTCTCACCGGCAGCCAGTGTACTACTCGAGGCAATAGCGGCTAACAAGGTCAACATGGCAAGTCGTTTCATCATACGCCCTCCTGGAAAATGCCAAAGGCCCAAGCGTCGTACGTCATATCGTATGGCCATTATAAGCTGGCAGAACTCACTACGACTTGGCCTAAGCTGCCCCGTCTCTTTATGGCTGGGTCTTGTCAGAGAAGGCATTGCCGGGGATAAGGCCACCCACGTTGGCCGAGCCCTCGGCCAAGCTGTTAGACCACCGAAAAACCGCTCGGCCGCCTATCTGCGATGCGCCCCGCGCATCATCAAAAGGTAGATCGCCGCCCCCGCGACCGCGCCGATGACCCAGCCGAAGTTGTTCTCGGGCAGGATCTTGAACAGTTGCGTGCTGATCTCCCAGCCGATCGAGATGGCGCCGGACAAGAGCAGCGCGAAGACGCCGATCTTGTTCCAGCCGCCGTCGTAATGGAAGTGGCCGGTGGGCGACATCGTGTACAGCTCGGCCGTCTTCACCGCCTGCTTCTTGATGAGGTAGTAGTCGGCCATCATCACGCCGTACATCGGCGCCAGCACGGCGCCGAACACGCTGACGAAGATGGTGATCGCCTTCGGGCTGTCGACGAAGATCCATGGGCACACGAGCACGGCGAGGATCGACGCGATCAGGCCGCCCTTCTTGAAGTCGACATGCTTCGGGAACAGGTTGGCGATGTCGTAGGCCGGCGACACGAAGTTGGCGACGATGTTGATGCCCATCGTCGCGACGACGAAGGTCAGGCTGCCGATCACGACGGCGAACTTGTTGTCGATGCGCGCGACGATCTCGACCGGGTCCATGATCATTTCGCCGAACACCTTGACGCTGCCGGCGGTGACGATCACGGTGACGAGCGAGAACACGATGAAGTTGACCGGCAGGCCGAGGAAGTTGCCGACCTTCATCTGCCGCTCGCTCTTCGCGAAGCGCGAGAAGTCGCCGAAGTTGAGCAGCAGCGCGGCGAAGTAGCTCACCACGAGCAAGGTGGCGTTCCCCATGCTGAGCCACTGTTCGCCGCCGGACAGCACCTTGCCGCCCAGCGTGAGGTTGAGGCTTTCGAAGCCGGCCTGCGACAGGATCCAGCCCATCAGGATGAACATCACCACGTAGACTGCCGGGCCGCAGAAGTCGATGAAACGACGGATGGTTTCCATGCCGCGCTGGAAGATGATCAGCTGGAAGAACCACATGAACAGGAAGCTGACCCAGCCGAGGCCGTCGAGCCGCACGAAGCTGAACTCGCGCAGCGCCACCACCGCCGGAATGAACAGCACCAGCAAGGTGGCGACCGCCTTCGACGCGAAATAGGTCTGCACGCCGTACCAGACGATGCCGACCACGCCGCGGATCGTCGCCGCCAGATTCGCACCCATCACGCCCATGCTGACGCGGGCCATGACCGGGAACGGGATGCCGTGCACCTGGCTGGGCTTGCCGACCCAGTTCATCAGCACGTAGACGGCCAGGATGCCGACGGTGAGGGCGGTCAGCACCTGCCAGCCGGAGATGCCGAGCAGGAACAGGCTCGCGGCGAAGGTGTAGCCGCCGACGCTGTGCACGTCCGACATCCACATCGCGAAAATGCTGTAGCCGGTCCAGGTGCGCTTGCCGAGCGGAACGGGCGCGAGGTCGTGGTTGTACAGGCGCTCGTCGGCGTCGGCGATGTGCTCGTCGGGACCGGGTACGGCCGCTTCACCGCTGATGGAAGTCGACATGGATTCCTCCTTACGGGCCGACGGCCGCGTCGCTTTTTTACGGCCCGCCGTTCGGTCCTGTGCCCTTATGGCACGAGACATGGCCTCACTATAGGAAAGTCGGAACGGCCGGACTTCGGCGACTACACTGCAGACCACGAATCGCAGCCGGGGAGGCATCGATGAAGACCGAAGCACTGAAGGAACACCAGTGGCTGCAGCAACTGGTCGGCGAGTGGACGTACGAGAGCGAGGCGGGGATGGGGCCCGGCAAGCCGTCGGAGACGTTCGCGGGGACGGAAAGCGTCCGATCGTTGGGCGGCCTGTGGGTGCTGTGCGAGGGCCGTGGCGAGATGCCCGGCTGCGGCATGGCGACGACGTTGATGACGCTGGGCTACGACCCGCAGAACAAACGCTACGTCGGCACGTGGGTCGGCTCGATGATGAGCTATCTGTGGGTGTACGACGGCTCGCTCGATGCGGCCCAGAAGGTGCTGACGCTCAATGCCGAAGGCCCGGACTTCGTGACGGAAGGCAAGCTGGCGAAGTACCGGGACGAGATCGAGATCAAGAGCGAAGACCACCGCGTCCTGACCTCGCACGTGCTGGGCGACGACGGAAACTGGCACCGGTTCATGACGGCCAGCTATCGGCGGAAAGGGTCGGACTAGCGTCATGAATGACGCTCTTGGCCGGGAGCCGCGTGCGGCAGGCTCGGCCAAGCCCGGCCCGCTGCGCTATCGCGCCAGGCGTATCCCGCTGAACTGCCAGCGCGCGGACGGCGGGAAGAAGTTGCGGTAGCTCGGGCGGATGTGGCCGTACGGCGTCGCGCACGAGCCGCCGCGCAGCACCATCTGGTTGATCATGAACTTGCCGTTGTATTCGCCGACCGCGCCGGCGGCGGGCTTGAAACCCGGGTACGGCAGGTAGGCGCTCTGCGTCCATTCCCACACGTCGCCGTGGACCGGGCCGTCCGGCGTTTGCGGGCGGGGATGACCGGCGGCATCGCGTACCGGCGCCGCGCTTCGTGCAAGATTTGATTGAGCTACGTATTCCCATTCCTGCTCGGTCGGCAGCCGCGCGCCCGCCCAGCGCGCATAGGCGTCCGCCTCGTAATAGCCGACGTGGCAGACGGGCTCGTCGGGATGCACCGGCCGTTGGCCGTGGAGCGTGAACACAGTCCATCGTTCCGGGTCGGCGCGCTGCCAATACAGCGGCGCCTGCCAGCCTTCCTGCTGGCAGGTATCCCAGCCGTCCGACAGCCACAGTTCGGCGCGCGCGTAGCCGCCGTCGGCGATGAAGGCCTGGTATTCGCGATTGCTCACCGGGCGGCAGGCGAACGCGAACGGTTCCAGCCAGACGCGATGCCGGGGCGTTTCGTTGTCGAAGGCGAAGCCCGGGCCGTCGTGACCGATGTCTGCCAGGCCGCCGTCTGACGGCAGGAAGCGCAGCGCCGCCACCGGCGCCTCGGCCAAGGTCGGCGGCGGGCGGTAGGCGGGGCGCAGCGGGTTGCGCCAGAAGTGATGCTTGAGATCGGTCAGGATCAGCTCCTGATGCTGCTGTTCGTGGTGGACGCCGAGTTCGACGAGGTCCAGCAGCCGGGCGGATTGCGGCGGGCCGTCGAGCAGCTCCGCCATCCGCGCGTCGACGGTCTGCCGGTAGCCGAGTACCGTATCGAGCGAAGGCCGGGACAGCACGCCGCGCTCGGGCCGCGGGTGCCGCTCGCCGACGCCGACGTAGTAGGAATTGAACAGCACCCGGAACGCCGGATCGAACGGCGGCACGTCCGGCCGAACCGCCTCGAGCACGAAGGTCTCGAAAAACCAGCTCGCGTGCGCGAGGTGCCATTTGACCGGGCTGGCGTCCGGCATCGACTGCACCATGCAGTCCTCCGCCGTGAGCCCGTCGACCAGCGCCATCGTCTGGCGTCGCGTCCGCTCGAAGGCGGCCAGCAGCGCGGCTTGGCGTGGGTCGCGCATGCTATTCACGGGCCGGGCCGGCGACGAACACGCCGAACCACGCGCGATCGTCGGTCCAGTGGTGCGTTTCGCCGTAACCGGCCGCGGCCAGCAGCGCCTTGAAGCGCTCCGGCGTGTACTTGTACGAGTATTCGGTCACGATGGTCTCGCTGGCGTCGAACCGTCGTTGGACGTCGCCGATCCGCACGCTATGGGCCGCAAGTGCCATAAGGTGCATCTCGATCCGGCTCTCGGCCGCGTTGAAGAACGCCTTATGGCCGAAGCGGCCCGGGTCGAAGTCGGCGTCCAGCAGCCGGTTGGCGACACGCAAGACGTTGCGATTGAACGCGGCCGTCACGCCGAGCGCGTCGTCGTAAGCGGCTTCCACCGTGGCGGCGTCCTTGACCAGATCGACGCCGATCAGCAATCGCCCGTCACGGCCCAGATGGGCGCGGATCGAGCGCAGCAGCGCCAGCGCTTGTTCCGGCGTGAAATTGCCGATCGACGAGCCGGGGTAGAAAAAGATCGGCGGCGAGCCCGGACAGTCGTTCAGGACGGGCTGGATGTGGAACGGCCGGGTGAAGTCGGTCACCACGCCCAGACAGTCGACCTCGGGGAACTGCCTCTCGGTCGCCTCCAGCGTCGCCTGCAACCAGTCGGCGGCGATGTCCACACCGATATACCGCCGCACACCGGCAGGCTTAAGCCACTGCCGCGATTTCGCCCCGTCGCCGCAGCCCAGGTCGACCCATTGCCCGCCGTGCGGCAGATGCTCGGCGATCGGGTCGCGGCAGCGCTCGTAGATCAGCGCTTCGGTTCGGGTCGGGTAATACTCGGCCAGCGCGCAGATGGCGCCGTAGAGCGCGCAGCCCTGCGCGTCGTAGAAGAACTTCGGGGAAATCCGGGCCGGCCGGCCGAGCAGTCCGTCCCTGAGGTCGGCAATCTGGTCGGCGGGGTCGTCGATGGCGTCGACAATGACCCGCCGCCCATCGACGTCGGAGAGCAAATCGTGGCACCGATAAACGGCTTTGTTCTTATTCATATCGATAGCGCCCCTGTGAATTCGCCATCCTTGTCGCGCGATCCCCGGCTTGGGAATCGGTTCGTTGAGTCTAGATGCCGCTATCGGCACTGTCGACCTCACGCACGGGAGCGGGGTGAAGGTGGGAAAACCGGCGGCGGGGTTCGGCGACGGCGATGTCCCTGGGACGAAAGCGGGCGGGCCGCGCGCTTCAAATTTGCTAACAGTTCTTCACAGAGCGCGAAGCGGGTGCGCTCCTATACTCGGCGTCAGCAGGGCTTGCTGCGATCAACCGAGAACTCCACACCATGAACAAGAACATCGTATTCCCCCTCCTGATGCTCGCCGCCGGCGCCGCGAACGCCGCCAGCTATACCGACTACGCGACGGTGGTGAAGAGCGAGCCGGTGTACGAGCAGATCCAGTCCGGCTGCAACGCGACGGCGCAGAACCCGACGTCGACCGGCGGCCTGCAGGACGTCATGACCGCGGAGAACGGCGGCGCGGTGCTCGGCGGCCTGATCGGCGGCCTCGCCGGCCATCAGGTCGGCGGCGGCAGGGGCAAGACGGTGGCGACCGTGGTCGGCGCGATCGGCGGCGCGATGGCCGGCCGCCAGATCGCGCAGACCGTCGGCGCCAAGCCGACGCCGGTCGCGCAGGAATGCCGCCCGGTGATCCAGAAGCAGCTGGCCGGCTACTCGGTGACCTACGACTACCGCGGCCACCGCGACACGGTGACGCTGCCGGCCAACCCGGGTAAACGCCTGGAAATGCGCGTGAGCGCCGAGCCGGTCGCGCGTTGAGTTGCGCTGCCGGTTCACGCCGGCACAGGAAAAGGGCGCCGTCGCGGCGCCCTTTTTGCGTTTGCGGCCCGGCCAAGCTTAGGATTCACGCGCGGCCGTTCGGCGTCGTGGTGATCTTCCTGCAGATCGCGATCCTGATCTCGTCGATCGCCGGCCGCTTCAAGAAGAAGCCGGTCTGGCTCGCCGCGCCGCCGCTGGCGGCGGTCGGGCGGGTGTATTCCGCCGGCGGGTTCTTGCCGTTGTGCCGAGCGGCGGGGACTCCCGGCCCGATGATTACGTGTTTTGTGTTTTAGCGCCCTGATGGCTATGTTTTTTACGTAGCCCATGTAACGGATGTCTTATATGGCTTGTTTAGAATCCTGTAATGGCTAATTTTAAGACATAAGCTTTATCGCTGGCCGCAGACAGGAAGGGGGACCTCATGCGCCGTGCATCGTGCTTGCCGCTACTGTGGAGCCTGGCGCTGCCCGCGTGGGCGGTGGACGGGTTCGTGCTGTCGCTCGGCAAGGTGACGCGTCCTTCCGGGTCGGGCGACGTGCGCGTCGGCGTCGACTGGATCCTGCCCTGGCGCTGGGCCGACAACGACACCGGCGTGCTCGAGAGCCGCTTCGAACTCGGAGCCGGCTACAGCGACACCGCGCGCGACTCGGTGTGGAGCGTCACCGCCGAGCCCTTGCTGCACTACCAGTTCAAGGGGGCGCGCACCGGCTGGGGGCCGTTCGTCGAGGTCGGCGTCGGCCCCTCCTGGGTGTCGGATAAATGCTGGGGGTCGGGGCACGACCTCAACTCCCGCTGGCATTTCGCGTCGCGCCTGTCCGCCGGCTACGCCTTCGGCGCACACGAAGTCAGCGTCGACTTCCGGCACTTCTCGAACGCCGGCCTGACCCAGCCCAACCCGGGCGCGAACCTCGTGACGATGCGCTACCGGTGGGCGCTGTAGCGCGCACCGCTCGGCACGAAAAAACTCGGCTAACCTTAAGGGGTTGGCCGAGCTTTTTTCATCGCGCGATCCGGGCCGTCCTACTGCCAGCGTTCGCCCTCGACCAGCACCGACTGCTCGCCGCTCGACAGCCACATCTGGCCGTCCTGGATGGTGGCGGTCAGCTGCATGCTGCGCTCGACCAGCGCGACCAGCCCGGCCAAGGTCGCCGGCGCGATATTGATCACGTTCAGGTTGGCAAAGCGCCCGGTCTTGCCCTTGAGGCCCTGCCACCAGATCTCGGCGGCGCGTCCGCCGTAGCAGTACAGCCACACCTCGTTAGCGCGGCCGCACGCCTTTTTCACGCGCTTCTCGTCGGGCTCGCCCAGGTCTATCCACAGCTCGATCTCGTCGCTGTAGCTCTTCTGCCACAGCTCGGGCTCGTCGTCGGCCGACAGGCCCTTGGTGAAGGCGAGCGTTTCGCTCGCGTGCAGCGCGAACGCGGCGACGCGCAGCATCATGCGTTCCAGCGTTTCGGACGGGTGCTGCGCGATGGTCAGACCGTGCTCGGCGTAGTAGCCGCGGTCCATGTCGGAGATGCTGAGGTTGGCTTTGTAGATGGTGGCGGACAGCGCCATGGGTGCAGCCTTGTGATCGGAAAGGGCGTTAGTGTAGCGCGGCCTCGCCCAAGGTTGGCCGAGCCGCGCGCAAAAAAAGACGGCGCGGTGCGCCGTCTCGGGCTATGCGCGTCACGCCTTCTTCGGCGTCACGCGGCGCTTGCGCGGCGCCGGTTTGGCGGCGGGGGTGGGGATTTCGGCAGACGCGACCGTTTCGACCTTGACGGGGTCGGCAGGCGCGGCGGTCTCAATGGCTTCGATCGTGGGCTTGGCGGGGGCCGGCTGTTCTGCCGGTGCGGCCTCGACCGGCGCCGGCGTTTCGGTGGCCGGCGCTTCTACCGCCGTCAGCCCCAGCACGTCGGCGACGCGCGCGAGCCGCGCCTCCTTCTCGTCGCTGATCTTGCCCGGCAGCGCCAGCAACTCGCGCGCCAGATCGAGCGCCTGGCGACGATAGTGCGCTTCGGGCAAGAGTGAGGGCAGGCCATTGAGCGCGCGCTCCTCGTCCTGGCGCACGAGGAAGGTCTGGCGCTTGATGATGTCCTTGAGCTTGGCCAGCGTCATCTTTTCCTCGAGGCCGACGTCGCGCATCACGCGGCGGATGCCGTTGAACACGCGCTCGTCGACGACGCCGGTGCCGATCGCGACGTAGATCAACAGCCGCAGGAAACCGACCACCGGCGAGCCTTTTTCGTAGTAGGCGTCGAGCGCCGCGTGCTTCAGGCGCAGCCGCTCTTCCTGGTCCCAGTCCTTTTCGCGTGCCCTCAGCGCGCGCTCGGCGGCGGGCTTGAGGCCCGTGAGCGCAGCCAGCCATGGCGCATCGTAGATCGAGAAGAAGGTGCGTTCCTGGGCCGCGTCGCGCGCGTCGCGCCAGGCGTCGAGCGTGCGCACGACGGCGTCTGATACCTGCTGCTGCGCGGCCAAGAGCGGGTTGTCGTCGGCTAGCTGCGCGCGCGCGGAGCGCACCGACTCGGCCAAGGGCTTGACTGCCGCGACCGCCGGGTTGAGGTCGGAGAAGAACGCGCGCTCGAAACGCGCCGGGTTCAGGTGGCGCCAGAACGCGGCGCTGTAGTCGTTGGAAAACGCGCGTACCCACGGCGACACGAAGGCGTCGTAGACGCTCTGGTTGATCTCGGCGACGCGGCGCACCACCTCGAACGCGCATTCGTCATCGCGGCCGTCGTCGAGCGCGAGGATGTCGGCGACGTCGCGCGGCTCGAAGCGGATCACGTAGCGGCCTTCTACGTACTCGAGGCCCGGCGTTTCCGGGTGCGTGTCCTCGATGACCGCTTCGTAGAGGCCCGGCGGCAGCACGTCAATGAGATCCAGCGCGCTGGCGAATTCGCTGTGTTCCTTATTGGCGACGCCGGCCGACACGAAGATGCCCAGATGGCCGACCTGCTCGTGCAGGCAGTAGACGATGGTCTGCTCGTTGACGCGGATGTCCTCCGCGCTGTCGTACAGGTCGGGGATCCAGTTCAGCGCCTGTTGCGGCGGCGTGATGTTGTCGCCCCACGACGCGAACACGACGATAGGCGAGCGGATGTTCCTGAGGTCGATGCGTACCGAGCCGTCCTCGGTGGTCACCTCGCCGGCCGTCAGCCGGTTGCCGACGAACAGCTTCTGCGTGATCCATTCCATCTCGGCCTTGTTGAGCAGATAGTGCCCGCCCCACCAGCGCTCGAATTCGAGGAAGCGCTCGCGCTCGGTGTCGACCGAGGCGTACAGGTGGTAGAGCTTGTTCCAGTAGGTGTTGGAAGGGTCGAGCTGCTCGAAGTTGTTGACGAGGTAGGCGCCGTCGAAGCTGCCGTGGCCGAGGTCGCCGGCGAACGACGCGCCCCAGGTGCCGCCCATCAGGCCGCCCGAATAGCGCATCGGGTTCTTGCCGCGCTCGCCGGCCCAGTACGACAGCGGCGAGCCGGCCAGAAGCAGCGGGCCGACCAACTCGGGCGCGGCGGCGGCGAGCATCGCCAGCGCCCAGCCGCCCTGACAGTTGCCGATCACGAACGGCTTGCCGGCCGCTTCCGGGTGCTGCGCGTTGACCTTCGCGAGGAAGGCCGCCTCGGCGCGCGCGACGCATTCTATCGTCTGTCCCGGCACCGGCTGCGGGAAGAACATCACGAAGTAGCACGGGTGGCCTTGTTGCAGCGCGATGCCGATCTCGCTGTCCATCTTGAAGCCGCCGATGCCCGGGCCGTGGCCGGCGCGCGGGTCGATCACGACGAACGGGCGCTTTTTCGCGTCGGTCGCCGGGCAGCCGGCCGGCGCCTGGATCGCCGCCAGTGCGTAGTTGACCGGGCGCTCGAGCGTGCGGCCGTCGACGATGATCTCATAGTCGAACACGAGCACCGGCGGCTTGCCCGAGCGCGAGTGCTCGAGATAGACGTTGCCGCGCTCGCGCAGCACGTCGATGAACAGGACGCCGCGCTGCCAGGCGTCGGTCCAGTAGTCGAGCGCCTGCTGGATCGGCGTCGGGATGAACGGAAAAGCGGCGGGTTGCGACGACATGCGGACCTCCGGGGAAGACGAGTCAGTCGGCCCACTCTACGCGGCTTTTGTTGCGGCGCAATAGGTTTATGCGAAAGCGACGGCGGGCTGTGTGCGCGGCGCAACGTCGTCGTCGGCAAGGTCGGCCGAGCCCCAAGCGAAGACCAGCGTCTCGCCGTCTTGCGGCACGCGGAGCCGCTCGGCGACGCCGTAGAGGCGGGCGGCGACCCGCAGTTCGTCGCGCCCGACCGGGCAGTGGTCGAGCGCCTCCAGATGGTTGGCGACGACCACGCCGCGCGTCAGCCGCGCGACCTCGATCGCGTCGCAGGCCCCCATGATGATGGGCCGGCCGACGTCGAAGCGCGCGCCGCCGGCCGGGATCACGCTGACGTCGGGCTGGTGTCGCGTCAGGAACTGCCTGACCTCGTCGGTCAGCACCGTGTCGCCGGCCAGGTACACGCGCGGTTCGCCGGCCAGCTCGATGCAGTAGCCGTGGCCGTGCGCCATTAGCCGGCCGACCCAGCCGTGGCCATGGCGGCACGGCACCGGCCGGATCGTGCCGTCGAGGAAGTCGGCGATTTTTTCGTGGTTCACCGTCTCGACGTTCAAGGGCTTGACGTTGAGGCCGCGGCGACCGAGATAAGCTGCGTCGTCGGGCATGCAGATCACCGGGGTGTTGCGTTCGCGCAGCCAGCGCACGGCGGCGCGGTCGAGGTGGTCGAAGTGGCCCTTGCGGCAGTGGGTGACCAGGCAGTGCGTGACCCGGTCGAGCAAGGCATCGGCGCTGTCCGGCAGCTCGACGAGCGGATTGGCGCGGCGGTGTCGCGCAAGCCACCTGAGCGGCGGCAGGCGGCCGGCGCGCGCGAGCATCGGGTCGACGAGGATGACGGATTCGCCGACCTCGACGACGACGGTCGCGTTGCGTAATTGGGTGAGCTTCATGGCGGTGTCCCGTGATATGACAACACGATTGTCGTCGCGCGCGCGGCCGCCTACACTGGCGGGAATCGACAATTTCCGGACAAATCATGCCAACGTTGCGCGTCGGTCTTTTGCTCGTCCCCGGTTGCATGCCGTCCGGCCTGTTCGCCGTCGCAGACATCCTGCACGCGGCCAACCTGCGCTGCGGCCGCGAGCTGTTCAAGACGGTGTGGGTCGCCGAGAGCCGCGAGCCCGTCGTGTGCGCGCACGGCGTCACGCTGACGCCCGAGCAGACGTTGGCCGAGGCCGCTTGCGACGCGGTGCTGGTGCCCGACTTCTGGGCCTATACGATCAAGCAGGTGTGGCGCGTGCTCGACGCGAACGCGGCGCTCGCGGCGACGCTCGCGCGGCTGCCGGCGCACGTCGCGCTGGGCAGTTACTGCACCGGCGTCGCGCTGCTGGCGCGCGCCGGAAGGCTCGACGGCGCGGCCGCGACGACGACCTGGTGGCTGGCCGACGCGATGCGCGAGCGCTTCGGCGATGTCGACTGGCAGTTCCACCACAACGCGCTCTTCACGCCGACGCTGGCGACGGCGACCGGCGCCAACGGCCACCTGGCGATCGTGCGCGCCTTCGTCGAGCGGCATTGCGGCGCGCAGGTCTTCCAGGACATCCGGCAGTGGATGGTGTTGCCGCGCCCTTCACACACGCTGCCCGTGTTCCAGGGCCTGCAGCTTCTGTTCCAGCAGCAGCCCTTGTTGCGCCGGCTGCAGCTCGAGGTCGAGCGGCTGCCGGCGCGCGAGGCGACCGTAGAGCGCGTTGCGAGCCTGTTGGCGACGTCTCCGCGCACGCTGTCGCGGCGCGTGAAGGAGGGAACCGGGGAGAGCGTCGCGAGCCAGGTGAGGCTGGTGAAGATGAACCAGGTCAGCGAGAGGCTGCTGCTGACGGGCGATTCGGTCGGCCGGATCAGCGACGCGCTCGGCTTTTCCGACGAATCGAGCCTGCGCCGCGCGTTCCGCCAGCTGACCGGCTACACGCCTAAGCAATACCGGCAGGCGTTCAAGTCCTGATCCGCATCGGTGCCGCGCGACGCCGTCATTCTTGCTAACATCGCCGGCTGCCCACCCGCCCCAGGAGTCCCCATGCCCGCACCTCGTCATACACCCCGCGTCGCCATCGTCGGCGGCGGGCCGGCCGGCCTGACCGCGGCCGAGGTGCTCATCGAAGCAGGCTTGCAGGTCGACCTGTACGACGCGATGCCGTCGGTCGGGCGCAAGTTCCTGCTCGCCGGCGTCGGCGGCATGAACCTCACGCATTCCGAGCCGTTCGCGCCTTTTCTCGCGCGCTACGGCGCGAAAAGCGGTCAACTGCAGCCGATGTTGGCCGAGTTCTGCGGCCCCGACTTGCGCGACTGGGCGCACGGCCTCGGCATCGAGACCTTCGTCGGCTCGTCCGGCCGCGTGTTTCCGGCCGAGATGAAGGCGGCGCCGCTGCTCCGCGCGTGGCTCGCGCGGCTGCGCGAATCGGGCTTACGCATCCATGTGCGCCACCGCTGGCTAGGCTGGGACAGCAGAGGCGCCTTGCGCTTCGCGACCCCCGCCGGCAGGAAAACCGCCAAGACCGATGCGGTGCTCTTGGCGCTGGGCGGCGGCAGCTGGGCCAAGCTCGGCTCGGACGGCGCGTGGGTGACAACGTTGGCCGAGCGCGGCGTCGACATCGCACCGCTAGCCCCGGCCAACTGCGGCTTCGACATCGGCTGGAGCGAGCACTTTTCTGCCAAGTTCGCCGGCGAGCCGCTGAAGGCGGTGATCGCGAGCTGCACCGACACAGACGGCAACACGCTGTCGCGTCGCGGCGAGTTCGTCGTGACGGCGGGCGGCGTCGAGGGCAGCCTGGTCTACGCGCTGTCGGCGAGCCTGCGCGACGAAATCGCCGCAAAGGGCCGCGCGACGCTGACGCTCGACCTCGCGCCCGACCGCACGGCCGAATGGGTCGCCGCCGAGGTCGCCCACCCGCGCGGATCGCGCTCGCTGTCCAGCCACCTGCAGAGCCGGCTCGGCCTGAAGGGCGCGAAGGTCGGGCTGTTGTGGGAAGTGCTCGGCAAGGACGGCATGCACGACACGGCCCGCGTCGCCGCCGCGATCAAGGCGCTGCCCTTGACGCTCGCCGCGCCGCGGCCGCTCGACGAGGCGATCAGCAGCGCCGGCGGCGTCACCTTCGGCGCGCTCGACGCGAAGCTGATGGTCGAGGCGCTGCCCGGCGTGTTCTGCGCCGGCGAGATGCTCGACTGGGAGGCGCCGACCGGCGGCTACCTGTTGACCGCGTGCTTTGCGACCGGCCGTGCCGCCGCGCGCGGCGTGCTCGACTGGTTGGCGGCACGGCCGGTCGCGAAAAAGCGTAAGGCCGCCACGCGGTCCGAACCTGACGCCTGAACCGCATCGACCCCAACGAGCAGGGCTCGGCCAACCTTTGCGGGCTTGGCCGAGCCCTTCGTCTGTTAACCGCCCGTTAAACCGCAACACCCGTTAACGGCTTCCCCCGCCCTCGTCACAGACCGTCACACAAGGTCATATAAGTCCCACCTTTCGCGCACACAGCGCCCACAGATCCGCTGGTCGTCGCCCCCTAGACTGGCATTCATCGACAAGGCGCTCTCGTCACGGGCAGCCAGCCTTGGCAGTCAACCTTAAGCAAAGGACACGACCATGAAACTGACTCGCACCCTCTTGATCGCATCGACGCTCATCGCCGCCGCCGGCGCCGCCCAGGCGGCCGACACCGGCCTGTACGGCTACGGCAACCTCGGCCACACCGACCAGAAGCCGGAAGGCCTGAAAAATGCTAAGGACCGCGACGGCTCCGGCGGCCTCGGCCTCGGCTACCGCGTGAACGACAACTTCGCGGTCGAAGGCGGCTACGCCAACTACGGCAAGACCAAGGCGAACAACGGCGAGATCAAGCGCGACGGCGCGCGGGTCGCGGCGCTCGGCATCCTGCCGCTGAACGACAAGGTCGACGTGTACGGTTCGGCGTCGGCCAACTACGTCCATACCAAGGGCACGGTGAACGGCGTGTCCAGAACCGCCAACGACTGGGCACCCGGCGTCGGCGTCGGCGTCGGCTACAAGCTGACCGACCGCGTCGGCGTGCGCGCCGGCTACGACCGCATCATGAACGTCGGCGACAAGGCGCTGAAGACCGACATGAACGCGTACAACGTCGGCGTGACCGCGCGCTTCTGATCCCCACCGAAGTCAGTCCCGCATTACCCGTAGCACCCTGTTCGATTGCAGTTTCTCCTCTCCGTGTTGTGTGATTGATGGGCCGGTCGACGACCGGCCCTTTTTTTGTTCCTCACGGATTACCGAGGCACTGCACCAGGAATTCCACGGTCGCCCGCACGCTGGGGAGCTGGCCGCGGCGCGCGGGCATCAACATCGTGGTCGTGACCGTCCCTGCGGTCCAGTCCGGGAGCACGCGGATCAATTGCCCGGCCTGTAAGGCCGGCCGGCACATCTTCTCGGGCAAGGGGACGATGCCGAGGCCGGCGATGGCCGCGCCGGTCAGCACCATCGACTCGTTGACCGTCATGCGGGCGACGGGCGAAACCCGAAACGTCGCGCCCGCCGGACCGGTCAGCTGCCAAGTGCCGGCCGCCGTGCCGGTCATCAGACCGTTGTGCGTCGCCAGTTGCGTTGGGGATCGGACTTCCTCGTGCCGGCTCAGATAATCCGGCGCGGCCACCAGGATGATCGGTTCCACCGCGAGCTGGCGCTGCACCAGCCCCGAGTTCGGCAGCGGCGCAAAATGGCTGCGGACCGCGATATCGAAACCCTCCTGCACCACGTCGACCATCCGGTCGGACACTTCCAGTTGGATGTGCAGCCGCGGGTAGGCGCGCGCGAGCGCGGGCAGGTGCTCGGCCAGGTACCACTGCGCCGTCGGCACAGAGGCGGTCATCCGCACCGTGCCGCTCGGCTCCGCGACGCGCCTGTGCACGGCGTCTTCGGCGGCCTCCGCCTCGATCAGCGCGGCGCGGGCGTGTTCGTAGAAATCGCGCCCGACATCGGTCAGCGTGAAGCTGCGCGAGCTGCGATAGATCAGCCGCGCCGCTAGGCTCTCTTCCAGTTCCGCCACGCGCTTGCTGACGGTCGACTTGGGCACGCCCAGGCCGCGCGAGGCGGCGGCAAAGCCGCCGTGCGAAACGGCGGCCACAAAGAAGCGGAGATCGTTCAGGTTCAGCATCGCGCAGCAAAGTCTACATTTGTGGATGATGAGTCCAATTTTTGCCGACTACTCGGCTAAAGTCCACAAACCTATAGTTCGCCTGTGCCCGATTGAACGGGTCCCACCAGGAGAACACCATGCATCCCATCCTCTTCTACGGCGTGCCGTCCGGCTGCTCGTTCGGTTCCATCGTCGCGCTCGAATGGCTCGGCGCGCCCTACCGGCTCAGCCGCATCGAGATGCCCGAAGTCGTGACCGGCGATGCCTACCGGCGCATCAACCCGGTCGGCGAAACCCCGACGCTGATGGACGAAAACGGCCAGCTCATCAGCGAAAGCCTGGCGATCCTCAACCACATCGGCGCCCGCGGCATCGACAAGAAACTGGGCTTCGCGCAGGGCAGCCGCGACTTCGACCGGCTGAACCAGATGCTGGCCTACCTCAACACCAGCTTCTTCGGCGCGTTCGCCCCGCTCTGGTACGCGCTCGAGCATGGCGCCGACGGCGCGGACAAGACGGCGCTCACCCGATACGGCGCTGCGGAGGTCGTGAACGTGCACGCCGAGCTGGAGGCCATGCTGGGCGAGAGCCCTTGGCTGCTCGGCGAGCACAAGACGCTGGCCGACGCCTATTTCATCGGCATCGCGCGCTGGACGAAATACCATGCCGTTCTCGATCGCCGCGATTATCCGAAGCTGCAGCGGCTCTACGACAGGCTGGAAGCCGATCCCGCCGTGAAGTTCGCGCACGCGATCGAAAAGCAGGTGCAGCCGGTGGGTAGCGGTGGATTCATGGGGCACGTCAGCCTGGACGAAGCGCTGAGGCTGTTGCCGGCGGCTCGCTGAAGCCGTGTCCGGTCCCGAACCGGCGATGCGCCGATAGCCCCGCGACGGTGCGGGGCTATCCGTGGCTCAGCGTCCGTTTCACGGCGGCGTGCCAGCCGGCGTAGAGCGCGTCCCGCCTTGCTTCGTCCATCTGCGGCTTGAAGCGCCGGTTCAGCCGCCAGTTCTCGGCGAGCTCGTCTAGCCCGCCGTAGACGCCCGCACCGAGGCCAGCCAGATAGGCCGCGCCGAGCGCCGTCGTCTCGGTGACCTCGGGCCGTTCGATACTCACCGCGAGCACGTCGGCGAGGAACTGCATCAGCCAGTCGTTGCCGACCATGCCGCCGTCGACGCGCAGCGCGGCGGGCTTCGGCGCGCCGTCCGCCTGCATCGCGTCGAGGAGGTCGCGCGTCTGGTAGCACACCGATTCGAGCGCGGCGCGCACGATCTCGCGTATGCCCGAGTCGCGCGTCAGCCCAAGGATGGCGCCGCGCGCGAGCGGGTCCCAGTACGGCGCACCCAGTCCGGTGAACGCCGGCACCAGATACACGCCGCCGGTGTCCGGCACCTCGCGCGCCAGCGCCTCGGTGTCGCCGGCGTTGTTGATTAATTTGATCGCGTCGCGCAGCCACTGCACCGCCGCGCCGGCGACGAAGATGCTGCCCTCGATCGCGTAGGTGGTCTGGCCGTCGAGCCGGTAGCAAACGGTCGACAAGAGCTTGTGCCGCGATGCGATCAGCTCGCTGCCGGTGTTCTGCACGACGAAGCAGCCGGTGCCGTAGGTCGACTTGATGTCGCCGGGCGAAAAGCACGCCTGGCCGACGGTCGCGGCCTGCTGGTCGCCGGCCATGCCGGTGATCGGTATCGGCTGGCCGAACAGCGTCGTTTCGCCGAAGTAGCCGGCGTTGTCGAACACCTCGGGCAAGAGGCTCGCCGGGATGTCGAACAGCGCGAGCAGCTCGTCGTCCCATTGCTGGCGGCGGATGTCGAATAGCAGCGTGCGCGCGGCGTTGCTCGCGTCGGTAGCGTGTACATGCCCCTCGGTCAGCCGCCACAACAGGAAGCAGTCGATCGTGCCGAACGCGAGCTCGCCGCGCTCGGCGCGGTCGCGCGCGCCGGGCACGGTGTCGAGCAGCCACGCGAGCTTGGTGGCCGAAAAGTACGGGTCGATGACGAGGCCGGTGCGTTCGGCGACCAGCGCGGCGTTGGCCGGGCTCGACAACTCGGCGCAGCGCGCGGCGGTGCGCCGGTCCTGCCAGACGATGGCCGGCGCGAGCGGCGCGCCGCTGGTGCGGTCCCACAGCACCGTCGTCTCGCGCTGGTTGGTGATGCCGATCGCGGTGATCTGGCCCGCGCCGCCGACCTCGGGCCGCGCGAGCACCGCGCGGCACACCTCGAGCGTGTGCTGCCAGATGATGTTCGGGTCGTGCTCGACCCAGCCCGGTTGCGGGAAAAACTGCGGCAGTTCTTCTTGAGCGCGCGCGATCACGCGGCCGGTATTGTCGAACACCATCGCGCGCGTGCTGGTGGTGCCCTGGTCGATGGCGAGCAGAAGAGGGGACATGGCGAACGCTCTCGCGGGGGGGACGATGCTTACATGATAAGTCGGGGCGGGTCGCCCCGAAGGCGGAACGCGCGTTTTCGGCGTAAGCTCGATGCGGCCGCTTTTTTCCGTCCAGGCCTCGAAGCCATGACCGCCGAACTCCCCGCCGACACGCCCGCGCTGCGTCACCACCGTCCCTTCCTCGCCTTCTGGTTCGCGCGCGTGTTCACCACCGGCGGCTTCCAGATGCTGTCGGTGGCGATAGGCTGGCAGATGTACGCGCTGACCGGCAGCGCGCTCGACCTCGGCCTCGTCGGCCTGGTGCAGTTCCTGCCGCGCGTGCTGCTGGTCTTGGTGACCGGCGACGTCGCCGACCGTTTCGACCGGCGCCGTGTGCTCGGCGTCAGCCTGCTGGTGCAGGCGGCGGTGGCCTTCTGGCTCGCGGCGGGCAGCGCGGGCTTAAGCGTCAGCCGCGAGCTGATCTTCTTTCTGGCCGCCGTGATCGGCACCGCGCGCTCGTTCGACATGCCGACGATGCAGGCGTTGCTGCCCAACGTCGTGCCACCCAAGCTGCTCTCGCCGGCGATCGCCGCGGCGGCGGCGGCGACCGAGGCGGCGACCATCATCGCGCCGGCGCTGGGCGGCTTCCTCTACGCGGCTGGCGCACCGGTCGCCTACGGCGTCGGCACGGTCGTCTATCTGATCGCGGCTCTGCTGGTGCTGAACATCTCCGCGCGCCCGCAGACGCCGCGCGACGAGAAGTTGACGCTCGATTCGCTGTTCGCCGGCGTGCGCTTCATCAGGAGCCGGCCGGACATCCTCGGCGCGATCTCGCTCGACCTGTTCGCGGTGCTGCTCGGCGGCGCGACCGCGCTGTTGCCGGTGTACGCGCGCGATATTTTGCACACCGGGCCGTGGGGGCTGGGGCTGTTGCGCGCGGCGCCGGCCCTCGGCGCGCTGGCGATGTCGGCGTGGCTGATACGGCATCCGATCCGGCGCCGCGTTGGCCGCGTGATGTTCGCTGCGGTCGGTGTCTTCGGCGTCGCGACGGTGGTGTTCGGCGTGTCGACGTCGTTCTGGCTGTCGATGGCGGTGCTCGTCATCCTCGGCGCGTCGGACATGGTCAGCGTGGTGATCCGCGCATCCTTCGTGCAGCTGGAAACGCCCGACGCGATGCGCGGCCGCGTCGGCTCGGTCAATTCGCTGTTCATCGGCGCGTCGAACCAGCTCGGCGAATTCGAGTCGGGGGCGACCGCGGCGCTGATGGGCACGGTGCCGGCGGTGGTGGCGGGCGGGCTGGGGACGCTGGCGGTGGTGGCGATCTGGATGAAGTGCTTCCCATCGCTGGCGCACCGCGACCGGCTGTCCGGTCCGGAATGAACGTTGGCCGAGCCCGGCGAGGACGGCTCAGCCAACGTCGAATGCGACGACGCCCCGGAGGTTTCCAGGGCGTCGTCGTTTCAGGGGCTTACACCGGCCACAGCGGCGGCTCGTCCATCAGCGCGATCTGCTCGCGCAGTTCCAGAATGCGGTCCTGCCAGTAGCGCTGCGTGCCGAACCACGGGAAGGCGGCCGGGAAGGCCGGGTCGTTCCAGCGCCGCGCGAGCCACGCGCTGTAGTGGATCAGCCTGAGCGTCCTGAGCGCCTCGACCAGGTACAGCTCGCGCGTGTCGAATTCGCAGAAGTCCTCATAGCCGGCGAGCAAATCGGCCAACTGCCGGCTCTGCTCGTCCCTTTCGCCCGACAACAACATCCACAGATCCTGCACCGCCGGGCCCATGCGCGCGTCGTCGAAGTCGACGAAGTGCGGGCCGGCGTCGGTCCACAGCACGTTGCTCGCGTGGCAGTCGCCGTGCAGGCGCAGCGTGTTTACGTCACCGGCGCGCTCGAAGCCGCGCGCGACGCCGTCCAGCGCCTGGCGCGCGACGCCGAAATAGACCTCGCGCAATTCTTGCGGCACGAAGTCGCTGTTCTCCAGGAAGGCGATCGGCTCGGCGCCGAAGCTGTCGATGTTCAAGGTCGGCCGAGTCGCGAACGGCCTTATGGCGCCTGCCGCGTGGATGCGGCCGAGGAAACGGCCGAGCCATTCGAGCACGTCGGGGCGGTCGGTTTCGGGCGCGCGGCCGCCCCGCCGCGGATAGACGGCGAAGCGGAAACCCGCATGTTCCGACAAGGTCTTGCCGCAGAAGGACAACGGCGCGACCACCGGGATCTCGCGCTCGGCGAGCTCAAGAACAAAGTTGTGTTCCTCGAGAATCTGTTCATCCGTCCAGCGCGCCGGGCGGTAGAACTTGGCGACGACGGGCGGCGCGTCGTCGACGCCGACCTGGTAGACGCGGTTTTCGTAGCTGTTCAGCGCCAACAGCTGGCCGCTGACCGGCAGGCCGAGCGTCTCCAGCGCGGTGAGCAGGCAGTCGGGCGTGAGGCCGGCGAACGGCGGGGCGAGGGTATCCATGCCGGCATTATACGGCCGCGACGCCGCTTATTCGGGCGGGTGCTCCCAGCGCCGCGCCGTGATCGCGAATGTCTGCCCGGTCTCGAGCAGTGTCTTGAGCGCCGAGAGCACCATCGGCCAGCCCTGCATGGCGCCGTTCAGCATCGGCGAGTCGGGCTCGAGCCCGTCGTGCGTGACGGTCAGCCGCACGAGGTCGAAGTAGGGCTCGACGTCGAAGGCGACGCGCGAGTGCTTCGCCGGATCGTCGGCGTCGGCGGGGAAGGCCCACGACAGCACCAGCCGGCGCGGCGGCGTGTTCTCGAGCACGGTGCCGACGACGTCGACCACGTCGTGGTGCTTGTAGTCCTCGTGCCGCCACGGCGAGCCGACGGCCCAGTCGGACACGTTGCGGTGGTGTCCCCAGTAGAGGCGCGTCTCCTCGGGGTCGGTCAGCGCCGAATGGAGCTGCTCCGGCGTGGTCGCGATATAGCTGACGTAGACGAATGGCGCGGTGCTCATCGGCGTGTCCTCAAGGCGGGGGGTCAGTAGTGCGGCGCGGGCAGCCGCTCGATCAGCCTGCGCAGCGCGGCCTCGATCGGCGCCTTGCCGCGCCCGGACAGCGGTTCACGGTCTTCCCAGTATGGCGCGCCGGCGCCCGGGCGGGTGGCGGTCAGCACCACCTCGCGCGCGGTCTCGACCCGCGAATACACCGGCGTGTCCCAGATCACGCCGCCGAAGCCGCCATGCCGGTGGTGGCCGGCGCCGATGCCCCACCCCCAGCTCCAGCTCCAGTGCTGGTCGGGCACCACGCGCTGCACTTCGTTCACCCTGAAGCACAGGCGCAGCGTAGGGCGGGCGGCGTCTTCCTCGAAGCCGCGCAGCGCGAGCCTCGTGCGCAGCCAGTCGCCCAGCGTGCCCGTGTCGCCGGGCACGCAGTCGATCGCGTAGCGCGCCTCGCCGGGCAGCGCGGCGTCGGCCGGCGCGGCGGCGAAGACGGCGGCCAGCGCGAGGCCCGATATCAGCGTCAGCGGTTTCATGGCGGTTGTCCCGGCTAGAGTTTTCATTTTAGCCCGCGGGCCGCGGCCGATCATTTACATCCCAGTAAGGCGCGTCGCCGAACACGGCGGCCAGATGCTCGACAAGCAGCCGCACCTTGTTCGGCAGGTAGCGCCGGTGCGGGTAGAGCGCGTAGAGCCGGTAGGTCGGCGTCGGCACGTCTTCGAGCAGCGGCACGAGCGTGCCGGCGGCGAGGTCGTCGCCGACGAGGAAGGTCGGCTGGTAGATCAGGCCGAGCCCGCGACGTGCCGCGTCGACGAGCACGTCGCCGTTGTTGGCGGTGACGCCGCCGCCTACCGGCACGCGGATCTCGCCCGCGTCGCCGAAAGCCCAAGAGTCGGGCGAGCCGGACAGGCTGTAGCGCAGGCAGTCGTGGTCGGCGAGCTCGGCCAACGTCGTAGGCGCGCCGCGCGCGGCCAGGTAGTCGGGCGACGCGCACAGCGCCACGCGGATAGGTGCGAGCGCGCGCGCGACGAGGGACGATTCGGGCAGCGCGCGCGAGATGCGCAGCGCGACGTCGAAGCCCTCTTCGATCAGATCGACGCGCCTGTCGTTCAGTTGCAGGTCGAGCGCGACCTTCGGGTGGGCGCGCCGGAATTCGGCGAACGGGCCGGATAAATGTCTGAGGCCGAACGACACCGGCGCCGCGACCCTGAGCGTGCCGCTAGGCTCGAGGCTGCCGCGGCCGGCCGCCGCCTCGGCCTCGTCGACCGCGTCGACGATGGAAGCGACGCGCGCGAGGTAGTCGGCGCCGGCCTCGGTCAGCGACAGCCGGCGCGTCGTGCGGTTGAACAGGCGCACGCCGAGGCGGTCTTCGAGCGCGCCGACCGTCTTGCTCGCGAGGCCCTTCGACAGGTTCAGCCGCTCGCTCGCGGCGGCGAAGCTGCCGAGTTCGGCGACCGTCGAAAATATGCGCATCGCGTTCAGCACGTCCATGATTGTTGAACCTTTTTCATCAATAAGCTGATTTCTAGCGGGTTTATCCCGTGGAGCGCAAGCGGTGTAATGGCGTCACAGATCCCCCACCGGAGAACGACCATGGATACCCGCACCGCCCCCTACGCCGCCCTCGTGCTGCGCCTCGCCCTCGGCCTGATGTTCGTCGCGCACGGCCTGACCAAGTGGCTGGTGTTCACGCCGGCCGGCACCGCCCACTACTTCGCTTCGCTTGGGTTACCCGGCTTCCTCGGCTATATCGCGATGGCAGCCGAGATCGCCGGCGGGCTCGCGATCCTGCTCGGCGTCGCCGCGCGCCAGACCGCCGCGCTGCTCGTGCCGCTGCTGGCCGGCGCGACGCTGTTCGGCCACGCCGCCAACGGTTGGGCGTTCGCCAGCCCCGGCGGCGGCTGGGAATACCCGGCCTTTCTGACCGCTGCGGCGATCGCGCTGGCCCTGCTCGGCGACGGCGCGTTCGCGCTGAAACCGATAGGCCGCCGCGTCGCCTGAATCGATCAAAGGAGAAAGCCATGACCCGCCTGCCCAGCCTGTTCATCTCCCACGGCGGTCCGTCGGTGCTGATCGACGGCTCGCAAGTCCCCGAAGCGTGGCGCCGCATCGCCGCCGAGCTGCCGCGGCCGCGCGCGGTGCTGATGATGTCGGCGCACCATCCGGGCCGCGCGGTGCGCGTCGGCGCCGCACCCGCCTGGCAGACGGTGCACGACTTCCGCGGCTTCCCTACCGAGCTTTACGAACTGCGCTACGACGTCCAAGGCGATCCCGAGTTGGCCGAGATGGTGTTCGACAAGATCCGCGCCGCCGGCATCGCCGCCGAACTCGACACCTCGCCCGGCATCGACCACGGCGCGTGGGTGCCGCTGTTGGCGATGTACCCTGAGCGCGACGTGCCGGTGGTGCAGCTGTCGGTGCTGCCCGGCGGCGACGCGCGCGACCATTACGCACTAGGCAGAGCCGTTTCGGAATTCGCCTGCGACGGCGTGCTCGTGATCGGCTCGGGCAGCCTCACGCACAATCTGTACGAGCTCGGCCGCGGCGAGGTGCCCGATTGGGTCAACGGTTTCCGCGACTGGATGCACGCGAGCTTGGCCGAGCACGACGTGGCCGCGCTGCTCGATTGGGAAAAACAGGCGCCGTTCGGCCGCGAGAACCATCCTACCGACGAGCACCTGCTGCCGCTGTTCTTCGCGCTAGGCGCCGGCGGCGCGCCGCGGCCACTGTATCGCGGCGTAGAGCACCGCTCGGTCGCGATGGACGCCTACGCCTTCGGCGACTGAAGTAAAACGCCGGGCCGTTTCTAGACGGCCCGGCGTCAGGTCGCCGCCGCGGCGCCGGGCTGTTACGCTACGCGGCATGAACAAATTCGCCCGTCTGGTCGACTTTTTCGTCTCGGCGATCGAGCGCGGCAGCTACCGGCCCGGCGACGCGCTGCCGTCGCTGCGCGCGTCGGCGCAAACGCACGCGGTCAGCCTCAACACCGCAAAGCGCGCGTACTGGGAGCTCGAGCGGCTCGGCTTCGCAGAGGCGAGGGCGCGCGAGGGCTTTACCGTGATCGCCGGCGCCTTGCCCGCTCCCGTCGCGCCGCCGCTGTCCGGCCCCTGGGGCTCGCCCTTCGTCAACCCGGCGCTGTTCGACACGCGCGCGCTCGGCGAGGCGGCGACGCGCGCGATGCGCGGCTACGGCCGCGAGTTGGCCGAGCCGCAGCCGTATGGCCTTCCCGCGCTGCGCCGCCAGCTCGCGCGCCGCTACCGCGCCGAGGGCATCGCGCTCGACTGGTGCGACATCCATATCACCTGCGGCGCGATGGAGGCGCTGTCGCTCGCGGTGCGCGCGGTGACGCTCGGCCAACCCTCGCCGCGTCTGGCGGTGCTGACGCCGGCCTTCCCCGGCCTGTTGGGCCTGCTCGCGCAGCACGGCATCGCGGTGCTGGCGGTGCCGGTCGATTCTTCCGGGGTCTTCGATGCCGGCCTGCTCGACGAGGCCGCCGGCAGCCTTAACGGCATCGCGGCGATGCCGTCGTTCCAGCACCCTACCGGCGTGTGTCTTGCCGACGCGTCGCGCGCGGCGCTGCTCGATATCGCGCGGCGCCACGACCTGCCGCTGATCGAGGACGACAGCTACCGCGCGCTGTTCTTCGGCGCCGCGCCGCCGCGCCCGCTGATCGCCGACGACGCGGACGGCCGCGTGCTGCACTGTTCCGGTTTCTCGAAGACGCTGGCGCCCGGCTACCGCGTCGGCTGGATCGCGCCGGGGCGCTGGCGCGAGCGCGTCGGCGCGCTGAAAGCCAGCACCACGCTCGCGTCGCCGTTGCCGAGCCAGATGGCGATCGCCGAACTGTTGGCCGACGGCGCGCACGAGGGCATGCAAGCGCGGCTGCGCGGTGAGTTGGCGGCGCGCGTCGCGGCGATGCGCGATGCGCTGCTGCCGCGTCTGCCCGGCGGTTGCCGCCTGCACGAGCCGGCCGGCGGCTACTTCCTGTGGCTGGAGCTGCCGCCGGGGGCGTGCGAAGCGGCGTGCGTCGCCGCCGCGCAGGCGCAGGGCATCTTCGTTGCGCCGGGCGCCCTGTGCCAGCCGCCGGGAAGCGGCAGGCCGGCGATACGGCTGAACGCCAGCTACTACGAGGCGCCGCAGGCGCCGGCGCTCGAGACGCTCGCCGATTTGCTGAACTGAAGCGCTCGGCCAACCTTTCCATCATTCCCCGATGAAGCGCGAGCTCTCGCCTACAGACACACCTGGTTCGTCTGCTGCGTAGGCTACGATGCGCAACGGCTGGCTGCCGCGCTGCACCGCCTCGGGCGGCGCCTCTACGCGCAGCATCACCGACGCGCTCTTCTCGGGCGCCAGCGTCACGATAGTCGGCTCGGCCAACTTCGCGCCCGGCAGGCCGTCGACGCTGAAGCTCAGGATGAGCGTCTCATCGCCGGTGTTGACGAGGTTCGCGGTGTAGCCGTTTTCCAGCCAGCCGTCCGATGTCTCGCGCACCAGGAAGGCGCGGTCGCGCAGCACGTTCATCTCGAGCGGCGCGCGCGTCGCGAAGCCGTACGCGGTCGCGATGCCGACGATCCCCATCAGCGCGCCGTAGACGGCGACGCGCGGCCGCAGCAGCAGGCGCCGCGCGCTGTCGACCTTGCCGGCGAGCCGATTCTCGCTCGAGAAGCGGATCAGCCCGCGCGGCGCGGCTATCTTGTCCATCACCTCGTCGCAGGCATCGATGCAGGCGGCGCAGTTGATACATTCGTATTGCAGCCCGTGCCGGATGTCGATGCCGGTCGGGCAGACCTGCACGCACAGGCCGCAGTCGACGCAGTCGCCGCGCGGTGCGGTCGCGTCCTTCTTCAACCCGCCGCGCGGTTCGCCGCGTTGCGCATCGTAGCTGACCACCAGCGTGTCCTTGTCGAACATCACGCCCTGGAAGCGCGCGTATGGGCACATGAAGAGGCAGACTTTCTCGCGCAAGAGCCCGGCCAACAGATAGGTGAAAGCGGCGTAGAACAAGAGCCAGAACAGCGGCCAGCCGTCGACGTGGCCGACGAGCTCGCGCACCGGCACGAACCAGCCGACGAAGGTGAAGCCGGTTGCGAGCGAGAACGCGACCATCGTGCCGTGCGACGCCGAGCGCAGCGCGAGTTTTTTCGCCGACCACGGCGCGGCGTCGAGCGCGATGCGCGCCTTGCGGTCGCCTTCGATCGCGCGCTCTATCCACACCATGATCTGGCTGTACACCGTCTGCGGACAGGAAAAACCGCACCACAGCCGGCCGGCGAGCGCCGTCCACCAGAACAGCGCGATCGCGCAGAAAATGAGCAGCGCGGCCAGATAAACAAAATCCTGCGGCAAGAGCGTGAGGCCGAACAGGTGGAAGCGGCTGCCGGGGAAGTCGAACAGCACCGCCTGGCGGCCGTGCCATGTCAGCCACGGCATGACAAAGAACAGCAGTTGGGTCAAGAGCACCATAGCGACGCGGCCGTTGTGGAAGCGGCCACGGGGCAGGCGCGGGTGGATCTTGATCGGGACGATGGGGATGGCGCGGGAAGACATCGCAAGGCCTCGGGGAGATGGCAGAGGTCTTCGATGCTGGCAGCGCGGCGTCGGGCCGCACAGCCCCAGCGGGCGGTCCGCGCATGGGTACAGGCGCCGTTGCGGCGCCGGAAGAAGGGCTAGAGCCGCGGCGCCGCTTCGAGCGTGGCGACGATGTTCTGGTAGCCGCGCGCGCGCGCGTAGTCGAGCGGGTTGCGGCCGTTGCGGTCGGCCAGGTCGGTGCGCGCGCCGGCCTGGATCAGCGCGGCGACGATGTCGTTGTAGCGCTCGCTGCCGTCGCCGAGCATCACCGCCCCGTGCAGCGCGGTCCAGCCGAGCGCGTTGACGTGGTTGACCGGCGCGCCGGCGGCGATCAGCTGCAGCACGGTGTCGGCTTCGCCGAGGTGGGCGGCGTAGATCAGCGCGGTGCCGCGGTGGCGCGACACCACCTGCGCCGGGTTGGCGCCGAGATTGAGCGCGAACCTGGTGAGCGCCGGGTTGCGCGTGCGCACCGCGATCGACAGCACGTCTTCGCGGTCGCCGTCGAGCGCGTTGATGTCGGCGCCGGCCGACGTCAGCCGCGCGACGCACGCCAGATGCCCGCGCTCGGCGGCGCGGTGCAGCGCGAGATTGCCGCCCATGTCGCGCTGCTGGACGCTGGCGCCGGCGGCGAGCGCCGCCTCGACACCCTGCAGCGAGCCTTTCTCGGCCGCCGTCATCAGGCGCATGTCCATCGGCGTCACCTTGCGATAGGGCAAGGGGTAGCCGTTGGGCAACGGCCCCGGAAACAGCGGATAGACGAGGACTTCCTTGTCCCTGGGGCCGCCGGCGGCGGCCGGCGCGCCGCAGACGGCGAGGGCGACGGCGAGGGCGACGGCGAGGCAGGCCGTTTCAGTCAAGGTGCGAAGCGGGAGCATGATCACTCCTTGGTGGCGAGTGGAGCGCGGCCGGGCCTGCACCCTGCAACAAGGGCGTTGCGAGCGCGAAGTCCGACAGGTGCTCGATGAGCGCACGCACCTTGGCCGGTTGCTGGCGTTGCGGCCAGACCGCGTACAGCGGTCGGCCCGGTGACGTCCAGCCGGGCATCACTTGCACGAGGCGCCCCGTCTGGAGCGCCTCGTGTGCGATCAGCCTCGGGCAGTAGAGCAGCCCGAGGCCGGCCTCGGCCAAGGTCACCGCCAGCGCCAGCTCGTTGAGCTTGCAGCGTGCGGACGGTTCTATCGTCAGCGTCTGGCCGCCGTCGGGGTCGTGAAAGCGCCACGGGCCGAACGGTTCGATCACCAACAATTCGTGAGCCGACAGCTCGACCGGGTGGGTCGGCACGCCGCGCTCGGCAAGGTAGGCGGGCGATCCCGCCACGACCAGTTCCACCGTGCCCAGGCGACGCTGGTAGAGCGTCGAATCGGGCTGTTCGCCGACGCGGATCGCGACGTCGGCGCCGTGTTGCCACAGGTCTTCGTTGTGATTGCTGAGGAAAAGTTCGAGGCGGATCTCCGGGTGGGCGGCCAAAAAGCGCGTCCACACCGGTGCGAGCAGGCCGCGCGCCAGGTTCACCGGCGCGAGCACCCGCAGCAATCCCTGCACCTTGTTCATGCCGACGTCGAGCGCCTCGGTCGTCTGCTTCAGCGCCGAGACCAGCGGCCGGCATTGCTCGTAGTAGGCCTGGCCGGCCTGCGTCGGCAGCAGCCGGCGCGCGCTGCGGTGCAGCAAACGGCAGCCGAGCTGGCCCTCGAGCCGCTGCAGGCGGCGCGTCAGCGTGGCGGGCGGCAGGCCGTGTTGTCGCGCCGCGGCCTGCAGGCTACCGGCGTCGACAATCGCAATGAATAAAGCGAGGTCGTCGAGCATGATGTCGTTTTTTGCAATCTGAGATTGAGGAAACGGATGTAGTTGCAGGAATAATTGAACTCTAGCATATGGGTAACGCGTCCTCTTGATTCTCAAGGAGTTTTACCCATGTCCGACACGCTCCGTCTGCGTCTCGTCTTCGCCGGCCTGATGTCCTGCCTGATGTCCTGCCTGATGTCGCTGCTGATGACCGGCTGGGTCACTTGGCTGAACCTCGGCTTCGCCGGCTTCTGGGGCCGCGCTTTCGTCGCCGCGTGGCCGGCGGCCTTCGCCATCGTCGTCGTGTTCGGCCCGCAGGTGCAGCGGCTGAGCCAGCGTCTGGGGGGCCTAGGGGGATGAGAATTCCAGTCTAGGAAAAAGGGCGGCCGGCGGGCCGCCCTTTTCTTCGGCAGTTACTATCGCTCGTCATGCCAAAACTGCAACGGAATATGGACGGTATCCGGCCGGCTTCATGCGTTTGGCGCGTGATTCAAGGCTAAAAATGCCATCGCCCGCGTCTTTTCATCGATATTAGCTTCGGCTAAAGCAATTCCTTTATGGCCGTGTCACCGCGGCTGCCTACCCTCGCATCCAGGCTTTATTCACCTGGAGTGCGTCAATGTCACGTTTCAACCGTCGCGACTTTCTGAAGACGGCCGGCGGCGCGCTGGCCGTCTCAAGCGGCATGGCAACCGGCGACGCCCGGGGCCCGGCCGAGCTTTGCCAGCCGGCGCGTCGGCGACAAGCTGGCCGATGGGCTGACGCTGCTTGCGCTGCGCGAACGCGAGGTCGAACTCGCTTGCGATCAGGGCAACAGCGAGCGTTTGAGCCTGCCGCCCGACGGCCCGCCGCGAGCCGCGCTGCCGGCGCCCAACGGCAACTGACGCGTTGCCCATGAAAAGGTTGGCCGAGGCCAAGCTTGCTGCGGCCCTTGCGCGGGCGTCGCCGCCTTTACGGCTGCCGGCACCAGCGATCGCGCCCGGCCTCTTTGGCGCGGTACATCGCGACGTCGGCCTGCTGCAGCAGCGTGGGCGCGTCGAGGCCGTGCGTCGGGTAGAGCGCGATGCCGACGCTGGCGCTGATGGCCAGTGGGCAGTCGAGCGCGGCGCTGACGCGGCGCAGGTTGGCCAGGAGCTTGTCGGCGACGCGGCCGGCGTCGTCGGCGCTGTGCAGCGCTTCGAGCAGCAGCACGAACTCGTCGCCGCCGAGGCGCACGACGGTGTCGGTGTCGCGTACTGACGCCTTCAAGGCGCCGGCGACGGCGATCAAGAGCTTGTCGCCGGTATCGTGGCCGAAGCGGTCGTTCACCGGCTTGAAACCGTCCAGGTCGATCAGCAGTACGCCGAGCATCTCGCCGCTCCGTTGTGCGCGCAGCATCGCGCTCGCCAGCCGCTCGTGCAGCAGCAGCCGGTTGGCCAGCCCGGTCAGCGGGTCGTGGTGCGCGAGGTGGCTGAGCTTGTTCTCGCTCGCGGTGAGGCGCGCGTTGGCGCGCGCCAGTTCGCGGGTGCGCTCGGCGACGCGCGCCTCGAGCTCTTGCTCGTGCTGGCGCAGCACGTCGAGCATCGTTTCCTTGGTCGCGATCGCCTCGGCCTGCGCTTGCTCCTTCTCGCTGTGCGCGGTCTGGATGCGGTCGGCCAGCGCGAACGACAAGAGCAGCATCTCGAGCGCCGAGCCGACCTGCATCGCGTGGCTGGTCAGCGCGTTGGTCGGCAGCCAGCCGAGGTTCCTCAGCGCCATCATCGCGACGCCGGCCAACAGCAGCGTCCACGCCAGCAGGAAGTAGCGCGCGCCCGGCTGCTGCCGGATCAGGCAGCGGATCGCGGCGACCTCGGCGACCACCGCGAAGCTCGCGCCGAGCAAGGACGTGAGGATGGCCGCCCAGCGGTAGGGCATGAAGGCCGGGCCGAACGCGGCGATCGCGAAGCCGGCGGCCAGCGCGACGATCAGCGTGTCGAGCTTCGGCGTATGGCGCCGCGTGGCGAGGAAGAGCCGCGTGAACAGCGCGCCGAAGAAGCCGGTCGCGGCGAAGCCCGAGGTCAGCGCGACGTTGCCCCAGGCCGGGAAGGCGGGCCACAGGTACTGGTTGCCGAGGCCGTTGAGCGACAACTGGCCGACCGCCATGCTGGCGGCGAAGGCGACGTAGGCGAGGTAGTTGCGGTCCCTGAGCGACAGGTACAGCAAGAGGTTGTAGAGCCCGAGCGCGAGCAGCATGCCGTAGTAGAGCGCCAGCATCGCGTACCGGTCCTGGTCGTGGTTGCGGAAGGCCTCGGCCTCCCACAGCGTGAGCGGCACGGTCAGGCTGCCTTCGGACTCGACGCGCAGATAGACCGTCTGCGGCTGGCCGGCGCGAAGGTCGACCGGCACCAGGAAGTTGCGGTTGGGCAGCGGCCGTTCGGCGAATGGCAGCGTGTCGCCCATGTGGTAGCGCTTGCCGGCGGCGGGCAGGTAGACGGTGATCGAGTCGAGCGACGGGAAGCCGACGTCGAGCAGCCAGCGGCCGCTCGTTCTGGGCTCGATCGTGAAGCGCAGCCAGTACGTATTCTTGCTGTAGCCGAAGTTGACGTCGTTGCCGCCGCGGGCGGCGGGCGCGAAGCGCGCGGCGTTCGACGGGGCGATCACCTCTTCGAGGTCGAAGGCGTGCCCCGGGTCGGCGAGCACCTCTACATGGTCCGCGAGCTTGGCCGAGAGGGTGCCGGGCTCGAGCGCGACCGCCGGTCCCGCCCTTGCCACGGCGGCGAGCACGAGCAGCAGCAAAAAACGAAGGGCGGACAACATGGGACGGGCCGGACAAGTGGAATGGCATAAATTATGCGACATCTTTATTTAAACTTGCACGCGACTTCGTGCCGGCCGGCAGCGCGGCTCGACGGCGTGAATGACGCCGAAACGGTCGGCGCGCTCGCCGTAGCCGCCGCGGCGCGGTACACTGGCCGCCTTTCGCGTGCGCCGTCATCCCAATCCCGGGCGCACCGTCCTCCAACCCCCCAAGTTTCTCCGTCTGCCTGGATTGGTGTCGCGCTTGCGACAGGCCGTCGCGATATAGGTGAACCATGAGCATCCCCGTTTTTGCCGACCTGAAGTTGGCCGAGCCCATCCTGCGCGCGCTTGCCGACGCCGGTTACACGACCCCGACGCCGATCCAGGCACAGGCGATTCCGCAAGTGCTCGCCGGCGGCGACCTGCTGGCCGCCGCGCAGACCGGCACCGGCAAGACCGCTGGCTTCACGCTGCCGCTGCTGCAGCGCCTCTTGGAAACCCCGCCCGAGAACGCGCGCCCGGGTCGCCCGCGCGCGCTGGTGCTGACGCCGACGCGCGAACTCGCCGCGCAGGTCGAGGAATCGGTCCGCACCTACTCGAAATACCTGAAGACGACGTCGATGGTGATGTTCGGCGGCGTCGGCTTCAACCCGCAGGCGCAGGCGCTGAAAAAGCGCGTCGACATCCTCGTCGCGACGCCGGGCCGCCTGCTCGACCACGCGAACCAGAAGACCGTCGACCTGTCCGGCATCGAGATCCTGGTGCTCGACGAAGCCGACCGCATGCTCGACATGGGCTTCATCCACGACATCCGCAAGGTGTTGGCGCTATTGCCGGCGCGCCGCCAGAACCTGTTGTTCTCGGCGACCTTCTCCGACGAGATCAAGACGCTCGCCGACCGCCTGCTCGACAACCCGAAGCTGGTCGAGGTCGCGCGCCGCAACACGACCAACGAACTGGTCGACCAGAGCGTCCACCTCGTCGACCGCGACAAGAAGACCGACCTGTTGACGCGCCTGATCCAGGACGGCGACTGGCACCAGGTGCTGGTGTTTACGCGCACCAAGCACGGCGCCAACCGGCTGGCCGAGAAGCTCGACAAGTCCGGCATCCCGGCCGCGGCGATCCACGGCAACAAGAGCCAGGGCGCGCGCACCAAGGCGCTGGCCGACTTCAAGTCGAACACGCTGCAGGCGCTGGTCGCGACCGACATCGCCGCTAGGGGCCTGGACATCGACCAGCTGCCGCAGGTGGTCAACTTCGAGCTGCCGAACGTGCCGGAAGACTATGTGCACCGCATCGGTCGCACCGGCCGCGCCGGCTCCACCGGCCGCGCGGTGTCGCTGGTGTGCGTCGACGAGCTGAAGCTGTTGAAGGACATCGAAAAGCTGACCAAGTTGTCGATCGCGCAGTTCACCGTGGCCGGCTTCGAGGCCGACCTGTCGGTCGCGCCCGAACCTATCATCAACGGCCGTGGTGGTCAGCGCGGCGGTGGCCGTCGCGACGGCCAGGGTGGTCAGGGTGGTCAGCGCCAGGGTCAGGGACAAGGCCAGCGCCAGGGTCAAGGCCAGGGCGGCAAGCCGCGCCAGCCGCACAAAGCCGCCGCCGAGGGCCACGCCGGTCCGAGGCCGGTGCCCAAGGGTGGCCGCGGCGACACGCCGCACTCGCACGCCAAACCGGCGCCGACCTCGGGCAGCGCGCCGCGCGGCCAGGGCAAGCCCCGTTCGCAGACTTCCGCGCTGTTCGCGCCGCCGAAGTCGCGTTAACCGTCCCGCGCCGAGTTTCTGCGCGCCGATTCATGCCAACGCCCGGTCTCTGCCGGGCGTTTTTCTTTTCCGGACCCCGGCGCAGGCGCTACGCTATTTGCCTCGACCTCAAGGAACAGATCGATGTCCACCCCCTGGCTCACCCCCGAGCAACTCGCCGCGCTCGCGCCCGAGCTGCAGGCCTACCTCGCGCGCGAGTTCGACGTCGAGCTCGGCGGATTCGACGCGCAATTCGTGCTCGGCTTCGTCGCCGACAAGATCGCGCCGCTCGCGTACAAGCGCGGGATCGCCGATGCGCAGAAGGTCGTCGCCGAGCGCTTCGAGCGGCTGCAGGACGATCTGTGGCAGCTCGAACGGCCGGCCGAATAGAAGGGCTCGGCCAACGCTGGCCGAGCCCGCGCGTGCAGAATCGCTCGCCCGTAATCATCCGGGCAGCCGGGTCACGACAGGCGCGTGATGGTGACGATAAGGCTCCCACTATTGTTCGAGTAGGCCCACGAAGCGTCGTTGGCGAACAGGTACAGGTAGCCGTCCCGGTCGATCTGGAGCTCGGCCGACTTTCCGACGGCTTGCAGCTGCGAGTTTTCGTCGAACCGGTCAACCGAGTGCGTCAGGCTCTGGATCATGCCGGTGACGGCGTTACCGGCGTCGGGGTTGTGCGACTCGAGCGTCGCGTCGGCGTTGACGCAGGCGACGAGGCAGAACCACGGCGCGTCTTCCAGCCTCCTCATCCCCTCGGCGGCTTTCATGATCGGGTTGGGCGAGTCGTAGCCGGAGGCGGAAACCGTGTGGTCCTTGTCCTTCCACGTGCCGTCCGGCGCGTCGATACGGTAGCGCTCCCCCGCGCTGACGGCGATGCCGGTCGCGTTCCAGCAGCAGTTGGCGAAGACATAGTCGCGCAAGGCTTCTCCCGGCGCCAGCCTGACGGTGGGCTGGGACGAGAAGATCTTTTCGGGCTTGATCGGCGGCTTGTAGTAGGCCTGCGTCTGCGGGTGGTGCTCGAGCGACGGCGGCCGGTAGTCGTCCCGCTTGTCGAAGCGCTCCTTGACCTCGGGTGCGAGCTCAGCGTCGTCCGGGATGTGCCGCGGCGAGAGCGGGCGCCGCTTCCACATCCGGTTCTGCGCCTCGTCGTGCCTGTCCTGCACCGCGAGCGGCGCAGGCGTCGGTAGCAACTGGTTCAGGTCTATCGGCAACGGGTTTTCCAGCGACGCGATTTCCGCCGCCATCCAGCTGAGCGTGATGTCGGACAGCCCCTTCTCCGGGTAGCCGCCGCCGACGTCCGCGTGGACGCCAGCAAACCACACCTGCTTGATCGAGCCGTCGGCGCGCGGCGCCCACGGTGTCGGCAAAAAGTCTTCTCGTTGCTCGTCGATCGCCATCGCGTGCCGTCCGTAGCGCACCCGCTCGCTCAGCGACAGGTCGGCAAAGTCCAGCCTGAGCTCTTCTGCCAGGTCGATCAGCCGCATCCCGTTGAAGAACGGCACGCCGAGCGCGCCGACCGTGTCCCAGACGCCGACCAGCTGGATCGGCTTCTCGCCGTTGGCGGCCCAGAAATCCTCGCCCCGCGGCCGCTTCCCCTCGTTGCGGATCGCTTCGGCCTTGGTCTGCAGCCAGAGGCTGCGGGCCTCGAGCCTGGCAAGGACGGCGCCGTCATCGAGCTCTTCGGCCGTGAGCAGCCCGGCGCGCGCGATAAAGCTGGCGAGGCTGCGCGCCGACCACGCGCCGCGCGAGAAGCCGAATAGCCAGATCCTATCGCCTTTGACGTAATGGCTGGACACGAGCAGGAAGGCGTCCATCACTCTCCTATGCAGGCCGGCGCCAAGCACCCCGCCGGTGAAGCGGTCTTCGCCGGAAGAACCGACGCCGTCGAGATAGAGCGCCATCAGCGAGTCGCCCTTCCTCTGGCGGTACGCGCATTTGACCGGGCCCTCTTTCTCGTCGACCGTCTCTTCTGGCCCGGCGCGCAGCGCGCTGAACAGCCGGTAGACGTTGGTGTGCGCGTCGGGGTCGTTCCACGTGCCGTCCATGAACACCGCGATATCCTTTGCCATCTCGTCCCTCCGTTGCGAAAACGTAGCGGCCATGCCGGCGGTAGCTCAGGCAGCAGCGTCGCGACGCTGATTTCTTGGTAGACGATGAATCTATGGTGTCAATCGGCGTCGGTTTATTGCGATGTGCTGGGAAAGTTCGGAGTCAGTGCGCGCTCATCTTCGAGAACAGCTGCAACACGACGACGCCGGCGATGATCAGCGCGATACCGGCGATGGCGGCGAGGTCGGGCTTCTGGCCGTAGACGGCCATCGCGACCAGAGACACGAGCACGATGCCGAGCCCGCTCCACAGCGCGTAGGCGACGCCGACCGGTACGGTCTTGAGCACCAGCGATAGCATCCAGAAAGCGAGGCCGTAGCCGGTGGCGACGATCAGGCTCGGTAGCGGCCGGGTGAAGCCGTCGGACGCCTTGAGCGCGCTCGTCGCGATTACTTCGGCGACGATGGCGACCGCGAGCGACAGGTAGGGGTGCATGAAAACTCCTGAAGATGGAAGGCGCGGCTCGCGAGCCGCTTCATAACGGGCTCAAGGCGGGCGCCGGGACGTTACACTGACGCCCCGCCTTGATGAAACCACTGAGGAACGCGATGAGCGACGTCACCATCTACCACAATCCCCGCTGCTCCAAGTCGCGCGAGACGCTCGCGCTACTGCAAGAGAAGGGCATAGAGCCGGCCGTGATCGAGTATCTGGCGACGCCGCCCGACGCGGCGACGCTGTCCGCGCTGCTCGGCCAACTCGGGCTGTCGCCACGCGACTTCATCCGCAAGAAGGAGGCCGAGTACGAAGTACTGGGGCTCGATGATCCGGCGCTGTCCGACGAGCAATTGATCGCTGCGATGGTCGCGCACCCGAGGCTGATCGAGCGGCCCATTGTCGTCGCGAACGGCCGCGCCGCGCTCGGCCGCCCGCCCGAGGCGGTGCTCGCGCTGTTCCGCTGAGTCGACCCACGCGGCACGGCGCACCCGGCTCGGGGCTTAACGGTGGCGGGACGGTTCAGCGGCAGACGATCAGCCTCAAGCCGAGCGCGGCGAAGATCGTGCCGGCGACGCGGTCGAGCCAGCGCGCGGCGGCCGGCGTGCGCGCGAGCCAGGCGCCGACGCGGCCGGCGGCCAGGCCCAGCAAGGAGAACAGCAACGCTGCCTGCAAGGTGAATAACACACCCAGTTGCGCGATCTGCCAGCCGGGGGCTCCGGCGCCGGCGCTGACGAACTGCGGCAAAAAGGCGAGGAAGAACAGCGCCACCTTCGGATTGATCGCGTTGGCGACGAGGCCGCGCGCGAACAGGCGGGCAAGCGAGGCCTCCGGCAACAGCGCGCCCGACTGCGCCGCGCCGCGGCTCCTGAGCGCCATGACGCCGAGGTAGATCAGGTAGGCGCCGCCGGCGACCTTCAAGGCGGTGAACGCGACCGGCGACGCGGCGATCAGCGCGCTCACGCCGAGCGCGGCCAAGAGCGTGTGCGTAAGGCAGCCGGTCGCGCAGCCGAGACCGAAGGCGACGCCGGCGGCACGACCGCGGCTCGCGCCCATGCCGAGCACCATCAGGTTGTCCGGACCGGGCGACAGCGTGATCAGGATGGCGGCGGCGAGAAAGGCGAGCGCCTGCTCAAAGGCGATCAGCGTCATGGCTTGTCCTCACGGCAAAGGGATTCGGCGCGGCGCCGGTTCCGCCCGAGTCTGCCGCCGGCGCGGGGTGTGGCGCAAGCGAATGCAGCGGGGCCCTGAGCCGAACCGGCCGAGCCCGTCTCGGTCGTCTACCGTGCGGCGTGGGGCGCCGAGTGGGCCTCGGCCAACTTCGACCCGCTCGAGGGCTGGATCGCCAGTATCGAGCGGGGTGGCGGCGAGGGGGAAGGCGTAAAAAAAACGGATAGGTCGCACGGTCGGCGGGGCAATGGTAATGAACGGAACGAATTACATGTGATTATGCATGTAACAGAATGCTCAGTCTGCGCCGGCCAGCACGGCGTGTACGCGCTCGCGGATCGCCGGCACGCAGTCCTGTTCGAACCACGGATGGCGCTTGAGCCACAGCTGGTTGCGCGGGCTCGGGTGCGGCAGCACCGCGTAGCGCGGCCAGTAGCAGCGCCAGTCCGCGACCGTTTCGGTCAGCGTGCTGCCGGCCGCGTCGCCGAGGAAGTGGCGCTGTGCGTACTGGCCGACGAGCAGCGTGAAGCGGACCGACGTCAGCAGCGGGATCAGCAGCGGGTGCCAGGTCGCCGCGCACTCGGGGCGCGGCGGCAAGTCGCCGCTCTTGCCGCGCCCCGGGTAGCAGAATCCCATCGGCACGATCGCGATTTGGCTTTCATCGTAGAAAAGTTCGGGCCCTAGCCCTAGCCAGCGTCGCAGCCGTTCGCCCGAGGCGTCGTCCCACGGCACGCCGCTCGCGTGCACGCGAGAGCCGGGCGCCTGGCCGACGATCAGGATCCGCGCCGAAGCGCTCGCGCGCAGCACCGGGCGGGGCCCGAACGGTAAATTCTCTTGGCATAAAGCGCAGTTTCGGATATTGCTTAATAAATCATCGACGGCGTTTGAAGAATTCATCGCGACGCTCGAAATGAGAGTAAAAATGACATAAAAATAAAATGTGGCGCCATAAGGTGCTGCAGACATGAAAGCGGGGTGGTTGTGAGACAGCATGTACGCCTGAATCCGGGCTGGACCTGGCTTGTCGTCGTGCCGGCGGTTGCGCTCGGCTACTGGGCGGTCGGTCTGTTCGGCACGCATTATTTCGCCCGCTACGGCCTGATGCCGGCGCCGATCTGGCTGCCGTCGGCGCTGGCCTTCGCCGCCGCCTGGCGCTTCGGCGCCGCCGGCCTCGTCGGCCTGTTCCTCGGTTCGATGGCCATCAACGGCGTGTCGCAGGCGCAGCCTCTGGGCGCTGCGCTGACGCTGTCGCTGGCCAACTCGCTAGGCCCGTGGCTGGGCGTGCACCTGTTGAAGCGCCACGTCGGCAACCGCCCGCCTTTCTTCTCGACGAGGGACGTCTGGCATTTCCTGTGGACCGCGGTCGGCCTGGCGGCGCTGATCACCTCCTTCGGCGGCGCGCTGGTGCTGTCGTGGAACGGCGCGCTGCTGTCGCAGTCCTTCCTGTTCACCGCGATGCGCTGGTGGCTGTCGGACGCGTCGGGCACGCTGTTGTTCGCGCCGGTGATGATGCTGTGGCTGTTGCCGCTGCAGCGGCCCGACCTGTTGCCGAAGATTGGCCTTTCCGAGCGCGCCGGGCTCACCGCGGTGGTGCTGCTGTCCTCCTTCCTCGTGCTGTCGCTGCTGTCCAACCCGTCCGGCCTCTATTCCGGCCTGCCTTATCTATTATTGCTGCCGATCAGCTGGGCCGCCGCCCGCGTACCGCTGCGCTACGCCCACCTGCTGGCGAGCCTGGTGTCGGTGCTCGCCATCGTCGGCGCGGTCGAGGAGCGTGGCGCCTTCTTCGTCGACAGCAATAGCCAGGCCTTGACCGCCGCCGGGCTGATGATCGTCAGCCAGACGGTGATCCTCTTGGTGGTCGGCGCGCTGGTGATGGAGCGCAGGCTGGCCGAGGACCGGCTGCGCGTCGCCAACCAGAGCCTCGAGGAGAAGGTCGGCGAGCGCACGCGCCAGCTGGCAGAGAGCGAGTCGCGCTTCAAGCTGGTCGCCGACGCGTCGCCGTTCCCGATGGTGATGAACCGCCTGTCCGACGGCGGCGTGATCTACGCGAACCCGCGCGCCGAGGCGCTGTTCCACAGACGGCTATTCGCCGAACGCGCGCTCTACGTGCAGGACTTCTACGTCGACCCGGCCAACCGCGACCAGGTGGCGGTGCTGTTGCAGGTGCAGGGCCAGGTCAACGACATCGAGGTCGAGTTGCAGGACGCCGACGGCCGCGCGTTCTGGGCGCTGCTGTCGTGCCAGATGGTGCGTCTGGACGGCAGTCGCCACGTGCTGACCGGCATCAACGACATCAGCGAACGCAAGGCGCTCGAACAGCGGCTGCACTCGGCCAACGCGGCGCTCAAGCGCCAGGTCGAGGAGATCGAATCGCTGCAGCAGGGCCTGAAGGAGCAGGCGGTGCGCGACCCGCTGACCGGCCTGTTCAACCGCCGCTACCTCGACGAGAGCATAGACCGCGTGCTCGCGCACTTTGCGGCGCTGTCCCGCCCGGTCAGCCTGATGATGCTCGACGTCGACCACTTCAAGCAGGTCAACGACCGCCACGGCCACAGCGCCGGCGACAAGGTGCTGTCGACGCTCGGCGCGCTGTTGTCCGACCGTTTCCGCAGCGGCGATATCGTCTGCCGCTTCGGCGGCGAGGAATTCATCGCGGTGATGCCCGGCTCGTCGCTGGCCGACGCGCGCATCAAGTGCGAAAGGCTGCGCGAGGAGCTGCAGAACACGCCGGTGCTGCTGCCCGACGGCAGCGAGCTGCACCTGACGGTGTCGATCGGCGTCGCGGCGATGCCCGAGCAGGGCGACGACGCCGAGAGCCTGATCGACGCGGCCGACACCTCGCTTTACGCCGCCAAGAGCGGCGGCCGCAACCGGGTGTGCACGGCCGAACCCTATAATTGGGGGGCGGTGAGCGACGCGTGAAGGAGTCGGAGATGAAACGGATGCTGGCGCTGCTTTTTGCCTGCGCGATGGGTTTGGCGCAGGCCGCCGAATTGGTCGACGGGCGGCTGGTCGTCGACGTGCGCACCCACGAGGAATACGCGAGCGGCCACGTGAAGGGCGCGCTGTCGGCGCCGGTCGATAAGGTCGGCGACATCGTCGAGCAAGTGGCGCCCGACCGCGGCACGCCGATCACGCTGTACTGCCGCAGCGGCCGCCGTTCCGAGCAGGCGCTGCAGGCGCTGCAAAGCCGCGGCTACCACAAGCTCGAGAACCTCGGCGGGCTCGAGGATGCCGTGAAACGTTACGGGCCTCTAGTGCGTTAGGCGCTTTTTAAAGAAGGCTCGGCCAACCTTGGCCTTCAAGGTTGGCCGGGCCCCGAAACAAGACACCCCGCTCAGAGCGGGGTGTTTGCTTGTCGTCGTGTCGGATACCCGGGCCTCAGAAACCGAACGCGGCGAGTTCTTCGCGCGTCAGATGCCGCCATTCGCCGGAGGGCAGGTCGCCCAGCGCGATCTCGCCGAGGCTGATGCGGTGCAGCGCCTCGACGCGGTTGCTCGCTGCGGCGACCATGCGCTTGACCTGATGGTACTTGCCCTGGAACAGCGTCATGTCGAGCGTGTGCTCGTCGATCACCGTCACCGCGTCGGCGGTCACGACGATGTCGTCGTCCTTCAGCAGCACGCCGGCCAGGAGCTGGTTTACGAGGTCCTGCACGATCGGGTGCTTGACCGTCACGCGGTAGACCTTGCCGACCTGCTTCTTCGGCGACGTCAGCGCGTGGACGAACTGGCCGTCGGTGGTGATCAGCAACAGCCCGGTGGTGTCGGCGTCGAGACGGCCGACCGCCTTCACGTCGAGGTTGGAGTACTGCCACGGCAAGAGCGTGAACACGCTCGGGTAGTAGGTCGGCTTGTGCGAGGTCTCGTGCGCCGCCGGCTTGTTGAGCAGGATATACAGGTGGCCGCGCACCAGCGGCCAGGTCTCGCCGTCGACGACGATCTCGGCCAGTTCCGCAGGGTCGACCTCAAGCCGCGGGTCGTCCTCGACGACGCCGGCGACCTCGACCAGACCCGCCTCGATCAGTTGCTTGCATTGCTTGCGGCCGCCGAAACCCTGTTCGTGCAGCAGTCGGTAAAACTCCATCATCACCTCAGGTCGCCATCTCAGTTTTCGTCGCTCAGCGCCAGTTCGACGCTCTGACGGTAATGGCGCTCGGCCAGTTCGGGCTTGTCGGTCGCCTCGAACAGGCGCGCGAGTTCGGCATGCGCGGCCAGCGTCGTCTGCAGCGACAGGCTCGCTTCCAGATAGCTCTGCGCCTTGCCCCACAGCTGTTCGGCGAACGCGAGGCGGCCGAGCGCGACGAGCAGCCAGTGGTCGTCGGGGCTGGCGGCGAGCCACTTCTCGGCGCGCGACAAGAGTTCGACGCGCGTCGCGGCCGGCAGGCGCTCGGCCAGCTGGCCGAGGCGGCGCGACAACTCGGGCGACGCCTCGCCCTTGTCGAAACTCGCCGACAACAGTTGCGCGGCCTGCGCGTCGTCGCCCAGCAGCAAGAGGCGGTCGATCACCGCCTGCATCAGGTCGGGGTTCGCGCGTTCGACGTCGGGCACCTTCTTCAGCCAGCGCGCGACCTCGGCGCCGCTGGTGAAGCCGGTCAGCTGCTGGTTGTACGCGGCGATGCGGTAGCGGCGCGCCTGCTCGGGTTCGAGCGCGTCGGCCTTCAACAGCTTCTCGGTCAGCGCGAGTACCGCGTCCGGCTGCTTCTGCATCAGGCGGATCTTCAGCTCCAGGCGCAGCGCGGAAGTCAGGTTCGGCGACAGCGCGCGCGCGCGTTCGACCGCGGCCAGCGCCTCGAGCGGGTCCTTGGCCGAGAGCTTCAGTTCGGCCTCGAGCATGTGGCGCGCCAGGCGCAGGCGTTCGGGCAGTGCGTCCAGTTGCGTCAGGTAGGCGTCGCGCTTGGCGGTGTCGCCGGTCGCGGCGGCCGAACGCGCGGCGATCAACAGCGCCAGCGCCTTGTTCTCGGGCGAGTACTCGTCCTCGATCGAGTGCGCGGCCTCGCGTTCGGCCTTCTGGTAACGCCCCTCGAAGAAGGCGAGGCCGGCCTCGCGCAGCGCGTGGCGCGCGGCCTTCAGCTTCTTCTGGCGCTGGAAGCGGCGCACCTCGGCCGGCAGGCTGGCGGCGGCGCCGATCAGGCGCAGCGCGCCGTGGGTGAGCAGGATCAGTACGATGACGCCGACGATCAGCAGGTTGAACGACACCTCCATCCGGTACGGCGGCAGGAACAGGATGGCATAGCCGTTGTTGACGGTGGAGGCGAGCCCCAGCAGCACGGCGAGGGCGAACAGCCCGACGATCCACAGCACGAATTTCACGGCGTCATTCCTCTGGCGTTGTCCTGCGGACCTTGTGCGTCGCGCGCGGCTTTCAGGCTGGCGGTCAGGTCGGGCAGCTTGACGTCGAGCGGCGCGTTGTCGAGCTCGGCCAAGCCGGAGAGCCATTGGCGCGTCGACGGCGCATCGCGGTCGAAGTAGCGCTCTACGTAGGTGTTGGCGGCGGTCAGGTCGGCGCGCCAGGTGTTGCCGTCGCGCTGCGTCAGCGCGAGGCGGGCGTCCAGGAGCCTCAGCTTCAGGTTTTCACGCAGGAAGAAGCCCTGTTCGGGCGACAAGAGCAGCGCCTCTGGCTTGTCCATGCGACGGATGCGCACCAGTTCGCCGAAGCTCGAGCCGATCTCGCCGGTCAGGCGTTCCCACCAGCTGGCGGTGGCCGGCTGCGGCGAGGCGGCGCGCGGGGCGGCCGGGCCGAGGCGGTGGTTGTCGACCGCCAAGGGCAGGCTGTCGACCGCGAGCATCAGCCGGTCGATCTTCACCGTCAGGCCGACCGAATCGAGGTAGGGCAACGCCTTCAGCGCTTCGAGGTCGCGCGCGGCGGCGCGTTTCAAGGCGATCAGCTGCGGGCGGTCGAACTGGTCGAGGCGCGAATTCACGTTCTCGAGCGCGACGATGGCGCCGCTGACGTTGCCGGCCAGCTGCAGTTCCTGGCTCGCGACCGCCAGCGTGTGCTCGATCTCGGACAGCAGCCAGTCGGCGCGGCCGCGCGTCAGCTCCTGGTACATGTTGTTCAGCGTCGCGTACTGGCCGGTCGCGAGCGCGACCTGGTCTTCGACGCGCGCGAGTTTGGCGTCGGTCGCGCGGTTGCCCGAGATCGCCTGTTCGGTCAGGCCGCGCAACTCCTTCGCGGCGCCGCCCGATTCGGCCAGCTTCTGCGCGAGCTGTAGCTTGACGCTCGCGAGTTCCTGGCGGGTTTCGTAATACTGCCAGCCGGCCACGCCGAGCGCGGCCAGCGCCACGATCAGCGCCAGGTTCACCGGCGTTTTCTTGGCGGCAGGCGGTACGGGGTCGACGGACGCGGCGGTCGGGATTTCGCTCATGGCTGATGGCTGAACCAGTTCTGGAGGCCTTCGACGAGCGCGTCGTCGCAGGCCCGGGTTGTGACGATGTGGCGGGCGCCGAGCGCCGCCAGCCGTTCGGCGATGCGCGGGTGGGGCACGCCGTACAGCAACGATTGTAATGGCTCGGCCCGGGCCGGGCCAGCCAGTTGGAATAAGCGTTCGGCGATCTCGCCCGAGGTGACGAGCGCGGCGGCGAGCGTGCCGGCGTCTACCGCTGCATCGAAGGCGGCCCAATCGGGCGCGCCGTCGACACGACGGTAGAGCTCGGCCAAGCTGACCGATGCGCCAAGAACCGTCAGCGCGTCGGCCAGCTCCGGCCGTCCGCCGTGGCCGCGCAGGATCAGCACGCGCTGACCCGGCCGCACGCAGAAACCGGGCTCGGCCAACAGCGCGGCGCTGTCGCTCGTCTCGCCCGCCGGATGGACGATCGCTTTTCCCGTCAGCGCGGCAAGCCGCCGGGCGCTGGCCGCGCCGACGCAGGCGAAACGCAGCTTTTCAAGCTTGGCCGAGCCCAAGGCGTCGGCCGCGAAGTCGATCGCGCTCGGGCTGACCGGGATCACCCAGTCGGCGCAGGCCAGGCTTCGCGGCAAGGCTTCGAGCGCGGCCGCGTCGGGCTTAAGCTCGATCACCGGGAAGGCGAGCGGCGTCGCGCCGGCGGACTCGAGCCGCGCGGCGAGCGGCGCGGCCAGTCCGGCCGGCCGCGTGACGAGGACGGTGCGGCCGCTAAGACTCACTCGGCGTCCCGCGCCAGCACCGCGGCGATCAGCTCGTCGGCGCCGTCGTCGGACAGCTTCTTCGCGACGGCGCGGCCGAGCGCGTCGGCGTAGTCGCGCGGCGCGCTGGCGGTGGCGGTCAGCATCACCGAGCCGTCCGGGTGGGCGACGAAGCCGCCGAGCGTGACCACGTCGTCGGTCAGCGTCGCGTAAGCGCCGAGCGGCACCTGGCAGCTGCCGCCGAGTTCACGCGACAAGGCGCGTTCGGCCAGCACGCAGTCGCGCGTGTCGGCGTGGTCGAGCGGCGCGAGCAGTTGTTTGAGGTCGTCGCGGTCGGCGCGGATCTCGATGCCGAGCGCGCCCTGGCCCGGCGCGGGCAGGCTCTCGGACGGCGAAAGTTCGGTGCGGATGCGCTCGGTCAGTTCGAGGCGCTTCAGGCCCGCGGCGGCAAGGATGATCGCGTCGAATTCGCCGGCGTCCAGCTTGGCGAGCCGCGTCTGCACGTTGCCCCTGAGGGGTTTAACGACCAGGTGCGGGTAGCGCGCGCGCAACTGAGATTCGCGGCGCAGGCTCGACGTGCCGACCACCGCGCCGTCGGGCAGTTCGGCCAGCGACGCGTATTTATTGGAGACGAACGCGTCGCGCGGGTCTTCGCGCTCGCAGATCGCCGCCAGCGCGAAGCCTTCGGGCAGCGCCATCGGCACATCCTTTATGGAATGCACGGCGAGGTCGGCGCGGCCTTCGGCCAGCGCGACCTCGAGTTCCTTCACGAACAGGCCCTTGCCGCCGATCTTCGACAGCGTCTTGTCGAGGATCTGGTCGCCCTGCGTCGTCATGCCGAGGATGGAGACCGAAAGGTCGGGGTAGAGCGCTTCGAGACGGGCCTTGATGTGCTCGGCCTGCCACATCGCCAGGCGGCTCTCGCGGCTGGCAATCACCAGTGTTTTCATCGGGCTATCGCTTTGCAAAGTCTGATAAGGGGGATGAGCCGATTCTAGCACGGGGCGAAGCGAGACCCGCCCGGGGTGGGCAGACAGCACAGGGCATAGGCGGAGGCGATGAGCGCACGAAAGCGCCGTAGGACCGAAGCATGCGGCAGCTGCGGTATGATAAGAAAAAATTCGAAGCCATCCCATTCAGGAAAACGGTAATGACTCAAGAAGACCAGGACAGAGACCTCCCCTTCAAGCTCGACCTCGCGCGGCTGGACGCGCTGCTCGCCGAGATCCTGCTCGAGCAGGAAGGCGAGCACGTTTATCAAGAGTTGAAGACGATCCCGGCGCTCGGCGGCAGCGGCGACGCGGCGGCCATGCTCGGCCGCCTGACGCCGGTCGCGGCGAGCGCCTTGGTGCGCGCGTGCGGCTTCTACAGCCAGCTGTTCAACATCGCCGAAGACCTGCACCACACGCGGCTCGACCGCGCCGAGCGCCGCGCCGATACCTCGCCGCGCGCGGGCAGCCTCGAGCGCGCGCTGATGCGCATCAAGCAGGACGGCGTCGGCTTCTCGCGCCTTAACGAGGTGCTGTCCGAGGCGAGCGTCGTGCCGGTGCTGACCGCGCACCCGACCGAGGTGCAGCGCCAGAGCGTGCTCGACGCGCACCGCGCGGTGCGCCGCTTCCTGACGCGCCTGCACTGGCCGGAACTCACCGCCGAGGACGAGGCCGAGCTGATGGCCAAGCTGAAGCGCGTCGTCCTCGCGCTGTGGCAGACGTCGGAGATCCGCCACTTCAAGCTGACCGTCAGCGACGAGATCGAGAACGGCGTCGCCTACCACAAGCTGACCTTCTTCCAGGCATTGCCGACGCTGTACGAGCGCCTCGGCCGCCGCGTGAAAGACGCGTTCGGCGAGACGCCGGAACTGCCGTCGTTTGTCCGCGTTGGCAGCTGGATCGGCGGCGACCGCGACGGCAACCCCAACGTCGACGCGACCGTGCTGCGCCTCGCGTTCACGCGCCAGGCCGAGGTCGCGTTCGGCCACTACTTCGCCGAGCTGGCCGGCCTGTACCGCGAGCTGTCGCTGTCGGCGCGCCGCGTCGAGGTCAGCGAAGGCGTGAAAAGGTTGGCCGAGGCGTCGCCCGACGTCGCCGAGAGCCGCCGCGAAGAACCGTACCGCCTCGCGCTGGCGACCATCGAGGCGCGCCTGTCGGGCAGCGCGAAGGCGACCGGCCTGCCGGCCGGCGGCCGCTACCCGGCGTCCGAACCCTACCTCGACCACCACGCCTTCCACGCCGACCTGTCCTTGCTCGCCGCGTCGCTGAATGCGCACGGCAGCGGTGTGCTCGCCGACGGACGCCTGGGCCGGCTGATCCGCGCGGTCGACGTGTTCGGCTTCTTCCTGATGCCGGTCGACCTGCGCCAGCACGCGGCGATCCACGCCGGCGTGGTCGGCGAGCTGTTCGCCCGCGCCGGGCTCGAGGAATACGCGGCGCTCGACGAGGCGGCGCGCGTGCGCGTGCTGAGCCGCGAACTGGCGACGCCGCGCCTGCTGTACTCGCCGTACGTGCACTACAGCGACGAGACCAGCAAGGAGCTGGCGATCTTCCGCGAGGCGGCCAAGGTCCAGGAGCAGTTCGGCCTCGACGCGATCCGCCAGAGCATCATCTCCAACTGTGCGTCGGTCAGCGACGTGCTCGCCTTGGCGCTGATCGGCAAGGAAACCGGGCTGATCCGGCTCGACGACGCCGGCCGCGCGGTGTCGCGGCTGAATCTGGTGCCGCTGTTCGAGACCATCGCCGACCTGCAAGGCTCGGCCGACGTGATGGACGCGCTGTTCGCGCAGCCGTGGTATAGGGAGCTGTTGAAGAGCCGCGGCAACGTGCAGGAAGTGATGCTCGGCTACTCGGACAGCAACAAGGACGGCGGCTACTTCACCAGCCAGTGGGAGCTCTATCAAGCGGAAAAGCGCCTGGTCGCGTCGTTCGACAAGGCCGGCGTCAAGCTGCAGCTGTTCCACGGCCGCGGCGGCTCGGTCGGCCGCGGCGGCGGCCCGTCGTTCGAGGCGATCATGGCGCAGCCGACCGGCAGCGTCGCCGGCCGCATCCGCATCACCGAGCAGGGCGAGGTGATCTCGTCGAAATACGCCGACCAGGACATCGGCGCCGGCCACCTGGAGGCGCTGGTCGCCGCGACGCTGGAAGCGACGCTGACCGAGCACCAGGTCGACGCCAGCGACGAGGGCGTGTTCGACGAGCTGTCGAGCGACGCGTTCGTCGCCTACCGCGAACTGGTAGAGAGTCCGGGCTTCATGCAGTACTTCCTGGCGGCGACGCCGATCAACGAGATCGCCAAGCTCAACATCGGCAGCCGTCCGGCGTCGCGCAAGGGGCTGGCTAGCATCAAGGACCTCAGGGCGATTCCGTGGGTGTTCTCGTGGTCGCAGTCGCGAGTGATGCTGCCCGGCTGGTACGGCGTCGGCTCGGCCGTCGCCGCCTTCCTCGCACGCCACGGCGAGGCCGGCCTCGAGCGGCTGCAGCGGCTGTACCGCGCGTCGCCATTCTTCCAGGTGATGCTGTCGAACATGGAGCAGGTGCTGGCCAAGGCCGATCTTTCCATCGCGCGCCGCTACGCCAGCCTGGTCACCGACGGCCCGCTGTCGGACGCGCTGTTCGCGCGCATCGAGGGCGAGTGGCAGAAGACGCTGAACGCCTTCCACGCGATCACCGGCCAGGCCAAGTTGCTGGAGGCGAACGCCGCGCTGTCGCGCAGCCTGGACACGCGCCTGCCCTACCTGAACGCGCTGAACCTGCTGCAGGTCGAACTGCTGCGCCGGCTGCGCGCCGAGCCGGCCGACGCCGAGGTGCTGACCGCGACCCACCTGACGATCAACGGCATCGCGACCGGTCTGCGCAACAGCGGCTGAGGCGACGTCGCGTCACGACAAAAAGGTTGGCCGAGCTCGCTCGGCCAACCTTTTTTTGTTGCGCCTTGATTCCCGAACCCGCGCTACGCCCATTGGCTGCCGAGCGCGGCGAGGTCGGCCTTCTTGAGGTCCTGCGCGTCCATCAGGATGCGGAATTCGCAGTCGGCGTCGAACTTCAGGAACCACGGCTCGGCAAAGCGCGGAATCTCGTGCGCCTCGTTCACTTCGATGATCAGCATCACCGTGCGCAGGCCGTTCTGTTCGGTGAAAAACGCCTGCTGCGGCTCTGTCGCCTCCAGGATCTGGTTGATGACATCGCCCGCCGCGCCGTCGCGCACCGATTGGTTGAAGGGTTCGTGGGGGATATGGACTGTCAGGAGCATACGCATGGCTTCTCTCCTCGTGGGTTGGCGGCATCGTCTGTCCGGTGCCATCCGGCTACCCAGCTATAGCCCCGCGGCCGGGCGTCCACAAGATCACGCGCGGTGGTGTTTTCCGTATAATCGGTCTCGAATCAACTCAGCCTCGGGTAATCCCATGCAAGACGCACACGCCTGGTCCGGCCGCTTCACCGAGCCGGTTACGGAACTGGTGAAGACCTACACCGCCTCGGTCAACTTCGACAAACGCCTGGCCGAATTCGACATCGCCGGCTCGCTCGCGCACGCGCAGATGCTGTCGGAAGCGGGCGTGCTGTCCGCAGACGACCTCGCCGCGATCCAGAACGGCATGGCCGAGATCCTCGACGACATCCGCGCGAACCGCTTCGACTGGAGCGTCGACCTCGAAGACGTGCACATGAACGTCGAGCGCCGTCTGACCGACAAGATCGGCGACGCCGGCAAGCGCCTGCACACCGGCCGCAGCCGCAACGACCAGGTCGCGACCGACATCCGCCTGTGGCTGCGCGCGACGATCGACGCCATCGTCGGCCACCTCGAAGAGCTGCAACTGAGCCTAGTCGACCTGGCCGACGCGAACGCCGACACCGTGATGCCGGGCTTCACCCACCTGCAGGTCGCCCAGCCGGTGACCTTCGGCCACCACATGCTGGCCTACGTCGAGATGCTCGCGCGCGACGCCGAGCGCATGGCAGACGTGAGAAAACGCGTGAACCGCCTGCCGCTGGGCTCGGCCGCGCTGGCCGGCACGACCTTCCCGATCAACCGCCTGCGCACCGCCGAGCTGCTCGGCTTCGACGACGTGTGCCAGAACTCGCTCGACGCGGTATCCGACCGCGACTTCGCGATCGAATTCACCGCCGCCGCGTCGCTCGTCATGGTGCACTTGAGCCGCCTGTCAGAAGAGCTGATCCTGTGGATGAGCCCGCGTGTCGGCTTCATCGACATCGCCGACCGCTTCTGCACCGGCTCTTCGATCATGCCGCAGAAGAAGAACCCGGACGTGCCGGAACTGGTGCGCGGCAAGTCGGGGCGCGTGGTCGGCCACCTGATGGGCCTGATCACGCTGATGAAGTCGCAGCCGCTCGCGTACAACAAGGACAATCAGGAAGACAAGGAACCGCTGTTCGACACGGCCGACACGCTGATCGACACGCTGCGCATCTACGCCGACATGATGCGCGGCATCACCGTGAAGAAAGACGCGATGCGCGCCGCCGTGCTGCAGGGCTTCGCGACCGCGACCGATCTGGCCGACTATCTCGTCAAGAAAGGCCTGCCGTTCCGCGACAGCCACGAAGTCGTCGCGCTGGCGGTGCGCTACGCCGAGACGCAGGGCGTCGACATCGCCGACCTCAGCCTCGACAAGTTGCGTGAATTTTCCGCGCTGATCGACGACGACGTGTTCGCCGTGCTGACGCCGGAAGGCTCGCTCGCGCAGCGCGACCATGTCGGTGGCACCGCGCCGAAGCAGGTGCGCGCGCAGATCGCGCGCCACCGCGCGCGCCTCGCGCAATAAATCGCCCCGGCCGGCCGAGCCTGCGGAAAACGCCCCGATTCGTCGGGGCGTTTTGCTTCCGGAGCGCCGCAGAATTTCCGTTTGTCATGTTGCTTGGCAGCAAAGTCAAAAAAACGTCGTGCGGGCGCTTCATTTCCGGTCGCGATTTGCTCATTGGCGGAAAAACATGGTAAAGACAGAGGCATTATTTTCGGATCCGAACCAAGATGAACCGCTCCCCCCGGCACGACCGCATCCTGCAGCTGGTACGAGAGAATGGCTTTATGCCGATCGAGGAACTGGCGCGCCTGCTCGACGTGACGCCGCAGACGATCCGGCGCGACATCAACCAGCTGTGCGAGGCCAACCTGCTTCGCCGCTATCACGGCGGCGCAGCGCTCGGCAACAGCGTCGAGAACGAGGACTACTTCGCGCGTAAGGGCAAGTTCCAGAGCGAGAAGGCGCACATCGCCGACATGATCGCCGAGAGCATCCCCGACCACGCGTCGCTGTTCATGAGCATAGGCACGACGATCGAGGCGGTCGCGCAGGCGCTGGCGCAGAGCCACAAGGGGCTGAGGGTCATCACTAACAACATCCACGTCGCGTCGATCCTGTCGGCCAACGCCGACTTCACCGTGATGATCACCTCGGGCGTCGTGCGCGCGTCCGACGGCGGCATCACCGGCGTGGCGACCTTGGACTTCATCAACCAGTTCAAGGTCGACTACGCGGTGCTCGGCGTCGCCGGCATCGAGACCGACGGTTCGCTGCTCGACTTCGACTACCGCGAGGTGCGCGTCGCGCAGGCGATGATGGGCAACGCGCGCCACCGCTTCCTCGCCGCCGACCACAGCAAGTTCGGCCGCAACGCGCTGGTGCGCATGGGCCACGTGTCCGAGTTCAACGAACTGTTCACCGATGCGCAGCCGCCCGAGGCGCTGAAGAAGCTGCTCGACGACCTCGGCGTGCACATCCACCTGGCCGAGCCGCTGCCGATCTGAGGCGGTGCCGCGGGATGAAAAAAGCCGGAGACGCGTCTCCGGCTTTTTTTTTTGCGTCTAGCGGGCCGCTAAAGCTTGGCCGAGCCCTGCCAGCCGAGCACGCGGTTGCGGCCGGCGCCCTTGGCGCGGTACAGCATGGTGTCGGCCTGACGCACGAGTTCGGTCGCCGTTTTGGCCGACGCGAGCGAGCTGACGCCGGCGCTGAAGGTCTGGCGGAAGCGGCCGTGGCCGCTCGCCTGCTCCAGGCGCGAGAACGCGTCGCGCAGCGCGTCGAGCCGCTCGCAGGCGTCGTGCTCGTCGGTGTCGGGCAGCACCAGCGCGAACTCCTCGCCGCCGTAGCGGCCGATCAGGTCGCCGCTGCGCCGCCGCTCCTTCAGGAAGCGCGCCAGCGTCACCAGCACCGTGTCGCCGACCTGGTGGCCGTGCGTGTCGTTGACCGCCTTGAAACCGTCGAGGTCTATCATCGCGACCGCGAGAGGGCGCTGTTCGCGCAGCGCGCGCTGCAGTTCGACTTCGAGCTGGCCGTACAGGTGCGAGTGGTTCAACAGGCCGGTCAGGCTGTCGGTCGCGATGTAGGAGCGCAGCTTGCGGTAGCGGCGCGCGCGGGTGATGACGTTCATCACCAGCTCGTCGCTCTGCACCGGCTTGGTCAGGAAGCCCTCGACGCCCCAGGCTAGCGTGTCGAGCTGGATGTCGCGTTGCTTTTCGACCGACAGGAACAGGATGGGGATGCCGTCGAGCAGGCGCTGCTGGCGGATCACGCGCGCCAGCTCCAGCCCGTCGCAGCCGGGCATGTACATGTCCATCAGGATCAGGTCGGGGCGGAAGGCGTCGATCGCGTCGGGCACCTCGTGCGGCTGCGTGACGATGCGCGTCGTAAGGCCATAGTCGGCGAGCACGCCGGCGTACAGGTGGGCGAGCGAGCCCATGTCCTCGACGATCAGCACGCGCAAGGGGTCGCGCTGCGTCGCGTTGTCGCCGTGGTTGAGCGCGTCGACCAGCTCGTGCGCGGCCAGCGGCCAGCTCAAAAGGCCGGCGCCACCAGCGCGCACCGTAGCCAGACGCGCGTCGAAGTCGCGCCGCGCCGACACGAAGTAGACCGGCACGCGGCGCGACCAGGTCTCGGCGGCGCGCCGCCACGAATCGTGCTCGGAGAATTCGCTGTAGACGACCAGCGCCTGCGTCTCGCCCTCGGCCAGCGCGGCCTCCAGTTCCGCCGGGCGGCTGACGGTGACCGGCTCGAAGCCGTAACAGGCGAGCTGCGCCAGCGGCAAGGCATTCAGGAGTAGCGCCGGCATGCCGAACACGACGCGGTGCGGTGCCTCGAACGGGATGCTCAGCACCGGGCCGGTGGCGGCTTCGCGGCCCAGGTGGGGCATCACCGCGAGCTGGGTGGCGAGCGTCAGCTCGCGCAGCAGCAGGCGCCGCCTGTCGGCCTCGGCCGGCGCGCCGCGTTCGACCCAGCAGCGCAGCAGCCGCGCGAGCGCCAGTGCCGCCTGTTCGAGTTCGGTCGCGCGTTCCTGTTCGGCCCGTTCGCGCAGATCGTCGGCCAGCGACAGCACGTGGGCGGCGCGCAGAGCGTCCCAGGCGGTGACGAGCTCGGCGCCCTGCCGGTCGAGTTCGCGCGCGACGCGCTGGAAGGCGGCCGGGGTGGCGGCCAAGGTCGGGCGCATGAAGGCCTCCGGCGATAAATGACTTCGGCATCATAATCGATGGCGACGATCGCCGTCAGTGCGGCAAGGCCGAACTGCTATAATCGCCGGCTACGGATTGGGGTGTGCGGATGAACGTCTTTTACGAAGAGAGCGGCAGTTTCAAGGTGGGCAGCGTGGTGTCGAAGAACGACGCCAGCCTGCAGGTCGATACCCAGCACGGCAAGCGCGCCAAGATCAAGGTGGCCAACGTGCTGGTCGAATTCACGAGCGCGCTGAACGACTTCCTGCCGGCGGCCGAGGCGCTCGCCGCCGACATCGACATCGACTTCCTGTGGGAAGTGGCGGGCGACGATGAGTTCGACTACCAGACGCTCGGCGCCGATTACTTCGGCCACGCGCCGACCGCGATCGAGGCGGCGGCGCTGATGATGCGCATCTACGGCGCGCCGATGTACTTCTACAAGAAGGGCAAGGGCCGCTTCAAGGCGGCGCCGGAAGACGCGCTGAAGGCCGCGCTGGCCGGCATCGAGAAGAAGAAGCGCGAGCAGGCGCAGATCGACGAATGGGTCGCGGCGATGCTGGCCGGCGACCTGCCCGACGCGATCCGCGTCAAATTGATGGAACTGTTGCACCGCCCGGACAAGAACACGATCGAATTCAAGGCCTTCGACGCCGCCGCGCGCGCGGCCAGCGTCGCGCCCTTGAGGTTGGCCGAGCGTCTGGGCGGCATCCCGTCGGTGCCCGCCTACCTGATGGCCGGCTTCCTGATGGAGCACTTCCCGCGTGGCGCCGGCTTCCCCGCGCTGCCAGTGCCCGAATGGCCGGCGGACCTCGCGCGCGCCGAGGTCGCGGCGTTCTCGATCGACGACGCGGCGACCACCGAGATCGACGACGCGCTGTCGGTGACCGAGCTGCCTAACGGCAACAAACGCGTCGGCATCCACATCGCCGCGCCGACGCTCGGCATCGCGGCGGACAGCTCGATCGAGAAGCTGGTGCTCAACCGGCTGTCGACCGTCTACTTCCCCGGCGACAAGATCACCATGCTGCCGGACGAGCTGGTGCAGGCGTTCACGCTGGAGGCCGGCCGCGACTGCCCGGCGGTCAGCCTCTACGTCGAGGTCGACGCCGACCTCAACCCCGTTTCTTTCGAGAATCGCGTCGAACTCGTGCCGATCGCCGCCAACCTGCGCCACGACGCGCTCGAGGCGGTGTTCAACGAGCAGACGTTGGCCGAGCCCGGCTTCGGTCCGGACTACGCTTTCAAGACTGAACTCGTCTGGCTGTGGCAATTTGCCGTTGCGCTCGAGAAACGCCGCGGCAAGTACGACCCGACCCGTCCGGTTCAGCAGGACTACAACTTCGCCGTCGTCGACGGCAAGGTGGTCATCTCCACCCGCCGCCGCGGCGCGCCGATGGACAAGCTGGTGTCCGAGCTGATGATCCTCGCCAACAGCGAGTGGGGCCGCATGCTGGCCGAGGCCGACATCCCGGCGCTGTACCGCGCGCAGACCGCCGGCAAGGTCAGGATGACGACCCGCGCCGAGCCGCACGTCGGCCTCGGCGTCGCACAGTACGCGTGGAGCACCTCGCCCTTGCGCCGCGCCAGCGATTTCGTCAACCAGCGCCAGCTGACCGCGATGATCCGGAACGAGCAGCCGCAATTCGAGCAGGGCAGCGCGAACCTGTTCGGCATCCTGCGCGACTTCGATGCCGCGTACAGCGCCTACCTGGGCTTCCAGGACAAGATGGAGCACTTCTGGTGCCTGCGCTGGTTCGGCCAGGAGGGCGTCACCGAGCCGACCGCGACCTATATCAAGGAAGACCTGGTGCGCCTCGACGGCCTGCCGATGCGCCTCAGGCTGCCCGGCCTGCCCGAGCTGGCGTCGGGCGACAAGATCCGCCTCGGCATCGTGCGCATCGACGAGCTGGCCGGCGAGATCGAGCTCAGGTTCCTGGGCAAGGTCGGCCACGAGGACCAGGTGCCGCAGGACGAGCAGGACGACGAGGCCGCCGGCGAGGCGGTCGGTGCGCCGTCGCACAGCGGCCACTGAGCGCGCCTGTCCGCAAAAAAGCTCGGCCGGTTGGCCGAGCTTTTTTTGCGCTACAGCCATTCGTCGGTCGTCGTGCTGGTACTTTTGAGCTCGGGCAAGAGCGCGGTCAGCGTCTGTTGCGGCAGCCCGAGCGCGACGAGCAGGCGGCCGGGCAGCATCGCGGCCATCTCGTCCTCGCCGATGCCGCTGTTGTAGCCGGCGACGATGTGGTTGGCCAGCGCGAGCAGAGACGCGTAGAGCGAGCCGGGCGCGTCCTGCGGCGAGTGCTGGAACAGGATCGCCTGGTGGATCGCGTCGGGGAAATGCCAGCACCGGGCCAGCTCGGCGCCGACCTCGGTCAGGTCCATGCCGAGCATGATCCGCTCGGTCGAGACGCGGTCGGCGCCGCTGGCGACGACCTTGTCGATCTTCAATGCCTCGGCGGGCAGCCCGACGTGCAGCACCAGCTCGCCGATATTGGCCAACAGGCCGCAGATCGCTGCCTGCGACTCGTCTAGCCCGGCGGCGCGCGCGAGGCGGCGCGCGGTGTTCGCCACTTCGAAGCTGCGTCGCCAGAAGCCCTGCATATCGAATCCCGGCACCTTGATCGTCGTGCCGGCCAAGCCCGACGCGATGACGAGGACGCGCAGCTTGTTAAAGCCCAACAGCAGCACGGCGTCGTCGAGCGAACCGACCCTGCGATGGCCGCCGGAGTGCGCCGAGTTGGCAAGGCGCAGCACCCTCGCCGTCAGCACCTGGTCGTGGGCCAGCATGTCGACGACCTTGTCGTAGCTGACCGATTCGTTCTGCAGACTGGCGATCAGCTCCTGCACCACCTTGGGCACGGTGGGCAAGCGGTTCTGCGTGAGTTCGAAGAGTTCTGAGGCCTGCATGATGCGTTCCCCTGTGGTGGGCGGTGCTGTTTGAGCATAGAACCCGGCACCGGGGAGGCCAGCAGAATTATTCTTTTAAAATTGCTATACGCATCTTTATTGCCTATTGAGATGCATTTATCGCGACGCGGCGCAGCGCGGCGGCCGCTTCGGCGAGCCGCGTGATGCCGGCCCAGTCGCGCGCGGCGATCAGGGGCTCGGGCGTCAGCCACGAACCGCCGACCGCCAGCACGTTGGGCAGCGCGAGGTAGGCGCCCGCGTTGCCGGCGTGGATGCCGCCGGTCGGGCAGAAGCGCAGCTCGGGCAGCGGGCTCGCCATCGCTTGCAACAGCTTGATACCGCCGACCGACTCGGCCGGAAATAATTTTTGCACCGAAAAGCCCTCATCCTCGGCGCGCATCGCCTCGGACGGCGTCGCGACACCCGGGATGAACGGCACGCGCGCGCCGCGCGCGGCCGCCGCCAGTTCCGGCGTGAGCCCCGGGCTGACCGCGAACTGCGCGCCGGCCTCGAGCGCCGCCTCGAGGTGCGCACGGTTGCGCACCGTGCCGGCGCCGACGATCGCGTCGGGCACTTCCTCCCTCAGCCTTCTGACCGCGGCCAGCGCCGCCTTGGTGCGCAGCGTGACCTCGAGCACCTTGATGCCGCCTGCGACGAGCGCGGCGCCGAGTTCCGGCGCGACGCCGGCGTCGGTGAGCACGATCACCGGCACGACCGGGCCCAGTGTGAGCAGGGTGAAGCTGTCCATCCGATACCTCTCAAAAAGCGCCGCCGAAGCTCGTCGCGCCGTCCTCGGCCGCCGACGCTAGCTGCCTGAAACCGGCGAACAGTTCGCGCCCGACGCCGTAATGGTGCGACGCGAGGTTGGCCGAGCCCGGAGGCCGTGCCGCCCAGTCTGCCGCGTCGACGAGCACCTCGAGCACGCCCTTGTCCGGGTCGAGCCGGATCAGGTCGCCGTCGCGGATCTTCGCGATGCCGCCGCCGGCCTGCGCCTCGGGGCAGACGTGGATCGCCGCCGGTACCTTGCCCGACGCGCCCGACATGCGTCCGTCGGTCACGAGCGCGACCTGGTGGCCGGCCTTTTGCAGCACCGACAGCGCCGGCGTCAGCGCGTGCAGCTCGGGCATGCCGTTGGCGCGCGGGCCCTGGAACGGCAGCACGGCGATGAAGTCGCGCTCGAGCTGCCCGGCGCGGAAGGCCGCGAGCATCGCTTCCTGGCTCGAAAACACCAGCGCCGGCGCGGTCACCGCGCGCTTGTCGGGCGCGACCGCCGACGTCTTCACGATCGCCCGGCCGACGTTGCCGGCGACGAGCCTGAGGCCGCCTTCTTGGTCGAACGGGTCGGCGGCGCTTCTCAATACGCTGGTATCGCCGCTTTGCTGCGGTGCGGCGTGCCATTCGAGCTGGCCGTCCTTTAGCCGCGGCGCGCGCGTGTAGGCGGCGAGGCCGGAGCCTGCGACGGTCGCGACGTCCGGGTGCAAGAGGCCGGCGTCGAGCAGGTCGCGGATCAGCCAGCCGGTGCCGCCGGCGTCGTGGAAGGCGTTGATGTCGGCGTCGCCGTTCGGGTAGACGCGCGTGACGAGCGGCGTGATCGCCGACAGTTCGGCGTAGTCGTCCCAGGTCAGCTGGATGCCGGCGGCGCGCGCGATCGCGACCCAGTGCAGCGTGTGGTTGGTCGAGCCGCCGGTCGCGAGCAAGGCGACCACCGCGTTGACGATCGCCTTCTCGTCGACCATTTCGCCCAGGCCCACCGCCGAGCCCGCCAGCCGCGCGGCGGTCCGCGCCGATTCGCGCGTCAGCGCCTCGCGCAGTGGCGTGCCCGGCGGCACGAAGGCGGCGCCCGGCAGCATCAGCCCCATCGCCTCGAGCAGCATCTGGTTCGAGTTGGCGGTGCCGTAGAAGGTACAGGTGCCCGGCGCGTGGTAGGAGCGCATCTCCGAATCCAAGAGCGCGTCCGGCCCGATCTCGCCCTTCGCGTAGCGCTCGCGCACCAGCGCCTTGTCGGCGTTGGCCATACCGGTCGGCATCGGCCCGCCCGGCACGAACACGCCCGGCAGGTGGCCGAAGGACAGTGCGCCGAGCAAGAGCCCGGGCACGATCTTGTCGCACACGCCGAGGTACAGCACGCCGTCGAACAGCCGGTGGGAGAGCGCGACGGCTGTCGCCATCGCGATCACGTCGCGCGAGAACAGCGAGAGCTCCATGCCGTTCTGGCCCTGCGTCACGCCGTCGCACATTGCCGGCACGCCGCCGGCGAACTGCGCGGTCGCGCCGGCCTCGCGTGCGGCTTCCTTGATCCAGTCCGGGTAGTCGTCGAGCGGCTGGTGCGCCGACAGCACGTCGTTGTACGACGACACGATCGCGAGGTTCGGCGCCTCGAGCACCTTGAGCTTGAACTTGCTGTCGTCGGGCATGCCGGCGTAGCCGTGCGCCTGGTTGGTGCACGACAGTTCGCCGCGCGCGACGCGGCCGGCGGCGCGGGCCTCGGCCAACCTATTGAGATAAGCCTTGCGCGTCGCGCGGCTGCGTTCGACAAGGCGTTCGGTGATGTCGGCAAGGCGGGGATCGAGCGGCATGGCAGGTTCGCAGCGGGTGAGGAGTATCCTGTGATGGTAGTTTTACTACAGTTGGGCTGCAAGCGGCGGGCGCTTCGCGGCGCGCGTCATCGGACGGTCAAGAGTCTTTTGTAGCCTGAGGTACAACGCTTTTGGCTGGCATGCGCGTCGCGCTTGGCTGCGGCGGCAGAGTGCGTAGTATAGTTACAGCAAAACGCGGCGACCTCGCGCGCCGACGACAAGAATGAGGAGAGACGATGTCCGCCACCCCGGCGTTCGACCTGTTGCTGTTCGGCGGCACCGGCGACCTGGCGATGCGCAAGCTGATCCCGGCGCTGTGGCAGGCCGACGCCGCCGGCCAGCTGCATGCCGACGGGCGCATCGTCGCGCTCGGCCGCAAGCCTTTCGGCGCCGCCGGCTACCGCGCCTGGCTCTCCGAGCACGCGCGGCCGCTGATCGGCACCCCCGTCGACGACGCGTCGTGGAACGCCTTCCTCGCACGCGTCGACTACCTACCGCTCGACGCGCGCCGGCCCGAAGACTTCGTCGCGCTCGCCGCGAAGCTGCCGGCGCTCGAAAAGCGCGTGCTGGTGGCTTACCTCGCGACCTCGCCCGAGCTGTTCGCGACTATCTGCGAGAGCCTCGCCGCCGTCGGCCTCAACCACGAGAACGCGCGCGTGGTGCTCGAAAAGCCGCTCGGCCACGACCTGGCCTCGGCCAACGCGATCAACGACGCGGTGCTCGCGCACTTTCGCGAGGAGCAGGTCTACCGGATCGACCATTACCTCGGCAAGGAATCGGTGCAGAACCTGATGGCGATCCGCTTCGGCAATGTGCTGTTCGAGCCGCTGTGGCGGCGCGAGTGGGTAGAACACGTCGAGATCACCATCGCCGAGGACCTCGGCGTCGAGGGGCGCGGCGACTTCTACGAGCAGACCGGCGCCTTGCGCGACATGGTGCAGAACCACCTGCTGCAATTGCTCTGCATCGTCGCGATGGAGCCGCCGGCGAGCATGGGCGCCGACGCGATCCGCGACGAGAAGCTGAAGGTGGTGACGTCTCTTAGGCGCTTTCGCGCGCGCGACGTCGAAACCAAGACGGTGCGCGGCCAGTACGCCGCGGGCAGCGTGCACGGCGCGCCGGTGCCGGCCTACCGCGAAGAGGCGCATGTCGCCGACGACAGCCGCACCGAGACCTACGTCGCGCTGAAGGCCGAGATCGACAACTGGCGCTGGGCCGACGTGCCGTTCTACCTGAGGACCGGCAAGAGGTTGGCCGAGCGCGTCGCCGAGATCGTGATCCACTTTCGCGACGTGCCGCACGCGCTGTTGCCGACCGCGCCGGGCGGCATCGCCGCCAACCGGCTGGTGATCCACCTGCAGCCCGAGGAGAACATCCGGCTCCATGTGCTCGCCAAGGCGCCGGGCGACAGCATGGAGCTGCAGTCGGCGGCGCTCGAACTCGACTTCACCAAGCGCTTCGCCGCGCGCCGCGCCGACGCGTACGAGCGGCTGCTGCTCGACGCGATCCGCGGCAACCTCGCGCTGTTCATGCGGCGCGACGAGGGCGTCGAGGCGTGGCGCTGGGTCGAACCGATCCTTGAGGCGTGGGACGCCGATCCGGCCCCGCCCGCGCCCTACCCGGCCGGCAGCTGGGGCCCGGCCGCCGCGAGCCGCCTGCTCTACGAAAACCGCCACGCCTGGCACGAGGAATGCGCCGGGCGCTGAACATAAAAATCGGACGCGGGAAAAACCCGCCGACAAGCACAAACGGGCAGCGCCTCGCGCGGCCCGAGCCACGGAGAGATAACAATGTACTGGCACACCTTCCACACCACCGACGACGCCGCTCAAGCCTTGGCCCGCGCCGTCGCCGCCGAACTGGCCAAGCGTCTCGAGACGCAAGAGCGCGTCACCGTCGCGATGCCGGGCGGCCGCTCGCCGGTCGCCTTCTTCGAGGCGCTGTCTTGCGAGACGCTAGACTGGTCGCGCGTCACCGTCACGCTGGTCGACGACCGCCTCGTCGACGAGGGCCACGAGGACAGCAACGCCGGCCTCGTGCGCCGCCACCTGCTGCAGAATAAGGCCGCCGCCGCGACCTTCTGGCCGCTGGTGACCGAGCCCTCCAACCCCAAGGCCGACATCGCCAGGCTCGACGCCGAGCTGCCCGAGATCGACCTCGTCGTGTTCGGCATGGGCGAAGATGGCCACGCCGGTTCGCTGTTCCCCGACGCGCCGGAAACCGACGAGGGCCTGGCTGAGAACAACCCGCACGCGGCGATCATCGTCACCCCGCCGAACGCGCCGCACCAGCGCATCACGCTGACGCTCGCGCGCCTGTTGACCGCCGAGAAGCTGTACCTGGCGATCCAGGGCCGCGCGAAGGCGAAGATCGTGCAGGCGTCGGGCTGGGCGCTGACCGGCCGCTGGCCGATCAGCTACTTCGTGCAGCAGGCGAAGGCGCCGCTCGAGGTCTACTGGGCGCCATGACCCGGCCCGACACCCCGGTCGGCGCCAGCCTGCTCGAACAGATCGCCGCGCGCCTGCCCAGCCTTTCCGCCGCCGAGGCGCGCGTCGCCGAGCTGGTCATCGCGCGCCCCGAGAGCGTGCAGTCGGCGCCGGTCGCCGAGATCGCGCGGCTCGCCGGGGTCAGCCAGCCGACGGTGATTCGCTTCTGCCGCAGCCTCGGCGCGACCGGCCTGTCGGATTTCAAGTTGAAGCTGGTCAAGAGCCGCGCCAGCGGCGTGCCCTACGTGCACGCGGCGGTGAGCGCCGACGACGCGCCGGCCGACATCGCCGCCAAGGTGTTCGACAACACGCTGTCGGCGCTGATGCACTGCCGCAGCCAGATCGACCCGCCCGCGCTCGAAGACGCGGTCAAGAGGTTGGCCGAGGCCCGCCGCATCGAGTTCTACGGCATGGGCAACTCGGGCATCATCGCCGCCGACGCGCAGCACAAGTTCTTCCGCTTCGGCATGGCGACCGTCGCCTACGCCGACCCGCATATCCAGACCATGGCAGCCAGCGTCTTGACACCCGACGACGTGCTGGTCGCGATCTCCAACTCGGGCCGCTCGCTCGAGATCCTCGACGCGGTGCACGTCGCGCGCGACAGCGGCGCCGGCGTGATCGCGCTGACGCGGCGCGACTCGCCGTTGGCCGAGCTCGCCGACGTCGCGCTGACCATCGACGTGCCCGAAGACGCCGACAGCGTGAGCCCGATGCTGTCGAGGCTGATGCACCTGGTGCTGATCGACATCCTCGCCGTCGGCGTCGCGCTGCGGCGCGGCCCCGGCGTGATCGACCTGTTGGAAAAATCCAAGCGCAACCTGTCGGGACGGCGCTTGCGCGAAAGAAAGAACGAATCATGAGCGCGCTCACCACCCTGCCCGCCTGGCGTTCCCTGTGGAACCACTTCGCGCGCGCGCGCGACTGGCACCTGCGCGAGCTGTTCGCCGCCGACCCGGGCCGCGCCGAGCGCTACTGGCTCGAGGTCGAGGGCCTGACGCTCGACTATTCGAAGAACCGCCTCAGCGACCAGACGCTGACTCTCTTATTACAGCTCGCCGACGAGGTCGGCCTGCCGGCCAAGATCGACGCGATGTTCGCCGGCGAGAAGATCAACCGCACCGAGCAGCGCGCGGTGCTGCACGTCGCGCTCAGGAACCGCGCCAACACGCCGATCCTGGTCGACGGCATCGATGTGATGCCCAAGGTCAACGCGGTGCTGGAACGGATGGGCCGCTTCGCGCACGCGGTGCGCGTCGGCGAGTGGCTCGGCTACACGCGCCAGCCGATCACCGACATCGTCAGCATCGGCATCGGCGGCTCCGACCTCGGCCCGCTGATGGTGTGCCAGGCGCTGCGGCCGTATGGCCACCCGCGGCTGAACATGCACTTCGTGTCCAACGTCGACGGCGCGCAGCTGAAGGAGACGCTGCGCCGCGTGCACCCGGAGACGACGCTGTTCGTCATCGAGTCGAAGACCTTCACCACGCACGAGACGCTGACCAACGCGCACACCGCGCGCGACTGGTTCCTCAAATACGCGCGCGACGAGGCGGCGGTCGCCAAGCACTTCGTCGCGGTGTCGACCAACAAGCAGGCGGTCGCCGAGTTCGGCATCGACCCGGCGAACATGTTCGAGTTCTGGGACTGGGTCGGCGGCCGCTACAGCCTGTGGTCGGCGATCGGCCTGCCGATCATGCTGTACCTGGGCGAGGAGAACTTCCTCGAACTGTTGGACGGCGCGCACGGCATGGACAGCCACTTCAAGAGCGCGCCGCTGGCCGAGAACATGCCGGTGATGCTCGCCTTGGTCGGCATCTGGTACATCAACTTCTACGGCGGCGGCTCGCACGTGATCGCGCCGTACGACCAGTACCTGCACCGGCTGCCGGCCTTCATCCAGCAGCTGGACATGGAGTCGAACGGCAAGCAGACCATGCTCGACGGCCAGCCGGTCGACTTCGAGACCGCGCCGATCATCTGGGGCGAGACCGGCATCAACGGCCAGCACGCGTTCTTCCAGCTCTTGCACCAGGGCACGCACACCACGCCGATCGACCTGATCGCGTCGCTGGAGAACACCTCGAGCCTGCCCGGCCACCACGAGATCCTGCTCGCCAACGTGTTCGCGCAGGCCGAGGCGTTCATGCGCGGCAAGACCGCCGACGAGGTGCGCGCCGAACTGGCGGCGCAGGGCCTGGAAGGCGACGCGCTCGAGGCGCTGGTGCCGCACAAGGTGTTCGGCGGCAACCGGCCGACCAACACGCTGCTGATGACGCGGCTCGACCCGAGGAACCTCGGTGCGCTGATCGCGCTGTACGAGCACAAGATCTTCGTGCAGGGCGTGGTGTGGCACATCAACTCGTTCGACCAGTGGGGGGTGGAGCTGGGCAAGCAGCTGGCGAAGACCATCCACGGCGAGCTGTCCGGCACGCGCGAGGCGGCCGAGCACGACAGCTCGACCGCGCGGCTGATTGGGCTCTACCAGAGGGTGAATGGCGGGCGCGAGGGCGGTTCCGGCGCATAGGATTTGTGTTGTCTGGCGTCGACAAGGCCATCGCGGATGCGGTGGCCTTTTTTGTTGTTCATAAGGTTGGCCGAGGCTCTCGACAGTGGATAGATAGCGACATTTGTTGACTATGTTTATGGGGCCAGCGCAGCCATCGGGCCCCGAGCTCTTATTTACGTCTTTATGTCGGGCAGGGCCGGTTCGCCGGGGCCGGGCTGGTGCTCTGGGACCTCGCCCTGGTTGGGGGCCCGATCTGAGTGGCTCCTAGCCGTCCCTAACCATCGGTTGCACGCGCCGCTCGCGCGCCGGTGAACGAATCATGAGCGGCGACGAGGAGAGTGCGATGAGCGAGTTGAGCCTCCAAGAACTGGCAGAGATCGCGGCCGCGTACGAAGAACGACTGGTTCCGGCGCTGTTTCAGGAATGGGCGAAACGGGTCGCGGATGCGGCACGGATCGGTCCCGGTGACCGGGTGCTGGACGTGGCCTGTGGCACCGGCGTGCTGGCAAGGCTCGCGGCGATGCGCGTGAGTCCGGGTGGGTCCGTGATCGGCCTGGATATCAATCCGGGCATGCTCTCCGAGGCCGCGCGGATTGCACCCGAGATCGAATGGCGGCAAGGCGCGGCGGAGTCCCTTCCGTTTGAAGACGGGTCTTTCGACGCCGTCGTCAGCCAGTTCGGACTCATGTTTTTCACGGATAGGCGAGCCGCCTTGCGAGAGATGGTTCGCGTCCTGGTCCCCGGCGGGCGTCTGGCGGTGGCGGTGTTCGACTCGCTCGACAACATACCGGCTTACGCGACCATGGCCTCCCTCCTCGGGCGCCTGGTCGGCGAGCCGGCGGCCAACGCCCTTCGCTTCCCCTTCGCGCTCGGCGATACGGCGGAGCTGTCGACGCTCTTCGCCGACGCCGGCATCGCCTCGGCCGTGGTCGCGACCCACGAGGGGACGGCCCGCTTCCCGAGTATCAGTGCTATGGTCCTGGCCGACGTGAAGGGCTGGTTTCCTCTCGCGCAGATTGTCCTGGACGAGGGCCAGCTTGGGGCGCTCATCGCCGAAGCGGAGCGCGTGCTCGAGCCGTTCATCTCCGCCGACGGTAAGGTAAAGTTCCGTATCCTTGCCCACATCGTCACGGCGACGAAAGAGTGATAGGCATGCATGAGCACAGTGGAAGATTCACCGTCTAATGCTTGCCGGACAGTAGGGTGCAATAAGGCGCAGCCGCATTGCACCGGATGATTAAGGTTGGCCGAGCCCAGCATTCGGCAGGGTCGGCCAACCTTTTGGCCAAAAGCAACAAGCCAGATCATGCGCGGCAGCCCCCTGCCCGCTGGCCGAACCGACATCAAAAATCTGTTCGGGCAAAGGATGAACAATGTGAAATTGGCCAGAAAAGCCAGGCCGCCTTACCCGGAGCCCAGGGTGTTGACGTCGTCGCGGAATAGGAATGCCGTGCTGCCGACGTGAAAAGGGGCGCCGACTGGCGCCCCGATTCCATGCCTGGACTAATTTCCCCGATAGTCTTCAGGATAGGCCTGGATCGCCTTGCCGGCGTAGGCGTCGAGAGCCGCGCGCTGTTCATCGGTCAATGCCTTTTCCTGCATCGTCGGCGTCGAGGACATTTGACTGCTCATGTGGGTGGCGCTGTGGCGCTCCCGCGTGGCACGCGCATTGTCGCCGCCGTCCGCAAAGCTCATGGAACTCAAAAGAGCCAGGCCTGTTGCAATCAGGACGTTCGATTTCATGATTCATCTCCGGTTGAGGCAAGATTCGACGTCGGATGAGCCATTTAGTCCGGCAAGCCATGCCGGACATCCTGTCTGCCCACATCGGGACGTCGGGTCGTTCATCCCCCTGGTTCAATGAAGCCGATTCGTTTTGCTTGTACCGTTTAGTCGAGCGGCCGTGGGGCTTCTTACGGGCGAAGGCGGAAAAAAAAAACGGGCCGGCAGTCGGCAGCTTGCGATGTCATCGTCCTGACTCTCGCCCTATAGAAAAGCCGCCGAGCCTCGGCCAGCATGGCGGGATTCTCCCGCCGCGCCGCGCACCTATTTTCTGCGCCCCCGGCCGCACGCTCCGAGCGATGCATTCTGCTCGCGGGATCGCTAACCGCCGCGGCACGGCGGCCTCTCCAGGCAGGGTGACTGCGTTGGCGCCGCGTTGTCGTCCGGGATCGGTCACTGGCCAAGCGTCGTTCGAGCCAGTCTGCCGGCTTGAACGCTACAATACGCCGTGCACCGCTCTCAAGTAGCGGGGAAGTATGCTGTTTGGCTAGCCGCTCGGCGGCGATTGAATGAATCCGGAGTAAAAAGTGATCAATAACGATGTGTTGCGCAGCGTACGCTATATGCTGGACCTCAACGAAGCCAAAATTGTCGATATGGTCAAACTGTCTGGCGGCGAGGTGCAGAAACCGGATGTCATCGCTTTTCTGAAAAAAGACGAAGAAGAAGGCTATCTGAATTGCCCGGATGGGTTCATGGCGCATTTCCTGGACGGGCTGATCGTTTACCGGCGCGGCAAGGATGAAAGCCGGCCCGCCCAGCCGGTGGAATTGTCCGTTTCCAACAATACGATCCTTAAAAAGCTGCGCGTGGCTTTCGAGCTGAAAGAGGACGATATCCTGGCGATTCTGGAGTCGACCGGCTTCAAGGTGTCCAAGCCGGAACTGAGCGCGCTGTTCCGCAAGCCCGGGCATGCGAATTACCGCAACTGCGGCGACCAATTGCTGCGCTACTTCCTGAAAGGGCTGACGCAGCGCATCCGCCGCTGACCGTTATCGGGATCGGCCCGCCGTATCGCCATGACAAAGGCCCGCAATTCGCGGGCCTTTGTCATGGCGAGAGAATGCCTTATTCGGGCACCGGGCAGCCGATCTGTTGCATCTCGGGCGGTCATCCCTCCGGTATCCACCGAGCCAGCGTCATGTCCACCCGCCCGTCGCGCTTGAACGGCACGCCTTCCTCTTCCAGCAGCATCCGTTGCCAGTCGGCGCGGCCTTCGCCGCGTTCGGGAATCGTTCCGTCGCTGGCGACGACGCGCTGCCACGGCAGGCCGCTGGCCTCGGGCAGGTGCTTGAGCCACTGGCCGACGTGGCGGGCGTGGCGCGGGCGGCCGGCGAGTTCGGACAGCTGGCCGTAGCTGACGACGCGGCCTTCTGGCACGGCGGCGAGCTGGGCGGCGAGGCGGGCGGTGAAGTCGTTGGGCAGGGTCATGGCGGGTTCAGGGATGGCGCAGCGCCTCGGCCAGTCCGAGCGCGAGGTCGGCGTGGCGGCGGTTGAGGTAATGGTAGAGCGGCGTGACCTGCAGCGCAGGCCGGACCGCTTTAACGTCGGCATCCAGCCGCATCCGGCGCAGGTGCATCTTTGCGTTGCCGCGTTCGGCGATGACGAGGTCGACGCGGCGCGCCATCAGCATGCTGAAGGCCTGGCGGACGCTCTCTACTGCAAAGCCGCCGGGCAGGTCGCCTGCGTGTTCTTCGACGATGCGCGTGCCGTGCGTATACGCGAAACGGTAGCGGCGCAGCGCCGCCCAGCCGGATGACAGGTCGGGCGCTTCGCCGCGCCGGGCGTAGGCGGTCGTGCGCGATTCGATCAGCGGCACCGGCACCCGGCGCAGCTCGGGGTGGATGTTTTCCAGCCCGGCGACGCGCAGCAGTTCGCCGTCCGCAGCGCCGTTGACGGTAGCCTGCAGCGCGCGCGCGCCGGGCATCACGACGAACTCGACCGACCGGCCGATCTTCGCGTAGGCGGCGCGCAATCGGGGCTGCGCGGCCGCATCGAGAGGGCCGACGTCGAAGCAGGTGATGCGCAAGGGAGGCGCGGCGCTGGCCGTCATCGACCACGCCGCCAGGAATACGCTTGCACACAGGACCGCTACGCTGCGCCACATACCGTCTCTTCTCTCGTTTTTGCTTTCGAGAAAGGTAACCGGAAGGCGCGGCGAGGGAAAGCCTAGTTAACGATAACGCGCGTCGGCGACGAAGGGATTGCTCGCGCGCTCGACGCCGATGGTGGTGTTCGGGCCGTGGCCGGGGATGACGACGGTGGCGTCGGGCAGCTTGAACAGCTTGCCGCGGATCGCGGCTATCAGGTCGTCGTGGTTGCCCATCGGGAAGTCGGTGCGGCCGATCGAGCCGGCAAACAGCACGTCGCCGGCGACGAGCAGGCCGGCGCTCTCGCTGTAGAACACGACGTGGCCTGGTGTGTGGCCCGGGCAGTGGATGACGGCCAGCGTCTCGTCGCCGACGCTGACGGTGTCGCCTTCTTCGAGCCAGCGGTCGGGCGTCAGCGGCGCGCTTGCAGGAAAGCCGAACATGCTGCCCTGTTGCGGCAACTGGTCGAGCCAGAAGGTCTCGGCCTTCTGCGGGCCTTCTATCTTCACGCCGAGCTTGGCGGCGAGCGCGGCGGCGGCGCCGGCGTGGTCGATGTGGCCGTGGGTCAGCAAGAGCTTCTCGACGCTGACGCCGAGCTGCTCGACGACCGTCTCGATGCGCGCGATGTCGCCGCCGGCGTCGACCACCGCCGCGCGGCGCGTGGCGTCGCACCACAAGATCGAACAGTTCTGTTGGAACGGGGTGACCGGGACGATCTGGAATTTCAGGGCCATGACAGGGGTAGGGGCAAGGTTGCAATGCGGCTAGTGTGGCACGCACCAGCAGCGGCGACCAGCGCGCGGCGGTTCCGTTCGGGGCGCCTGCCGTGTCAACATAAGGGGGTCTCCCGATCCACTACCCGAACGGCCCCCATCATGGTTTTCCAGCACGTTGACGCCTACGCCGGCGACCCGATTCTTTCCCTCGTCGACACCTATCTGAAGGACGCGAACCCGAACAAGGTCAACCTCGGCATCGGCCTCTACTACGACGAGGAAGGCCGCATCCCCTTGCTCGGCTCGGTGCAGAAGGCCGAAGCCGCGCGCGCCCAGCTCGCCGCGCCGCGCTCCTACCTGCCGATGGAAGGCGCAGCCAACTACCGTCAGGCGGTGCAGGCGCTGGTGTTTGGTGCCGCGCACGAGGCGGTAACCTCCGGCCGCATCGCGACCATCCAGACCATCGGCGGCTCCGGCGCGCTGAAGGTCGGCGCCGATTTCCTGAAGCGCTACTTCCCGGCGAGCGAAGTCTGGGTCAGCGATCCGACCTGGGACAACCACCGCGCGATGTTCGAGGGCGCCGGCTTCGCCGTCCACGACTACCCGTACTACGATGCGGCCACCGGCGGCGTGCGCTTCGCCGACATGCTCGCCGCGCTGAAAACCTTGCCCGAGCAGAGCATCGTGCTCTTGCACCCCTGCTGCCACAACCCGACCGGCGTCGATCTGACCCCGGCGCAGTGGGCCGAGATCATCCCAGTGGTCAAAGCGCGCAAGCTGATCCCCTACATGGACATCGCCTACCAGGGCTTCGGCGACGGCATCGAGGAAGACGCGCACGCGATCCGCGCGATGACCGACGCCGGCGTCACCTTCTTCGTCAGCAATTCGTTCTCTAAGAACCTGTCGTACTACGGCGAGCGCTGCGGCGGGCTGTCGGTGGTGTGCGCGGACAAGGAAGAGGCCGAACGCGTGCTCGGCCAACTCAAGTTCACCGTGCGCCGCATCTACTCGAGCCCGCCGACCTTCGGCGGCCAGGTCGCCGCGAGCGTGATGCTCGATCCGGCCTTGCGCGAAGAGTGGGAAGGCGAGGTGAAGGCCATGCGCGAGCGCATCAAGGCAATGCGCCGGAAGCTCTACGACGTATTGAGCGCCAAGGTGCCGGGCAAGGATTTCTCCTACTTCCTGACCCAGCGCGGCATGTTCAGCTATACGGGTCTGACGCCTCAGCAGGTCGACGCGCTGCGCGAAGAGTATGCGATCTACTTGGTACGCTCGGGCCGCATGTGCGTCGCGGGCCTGAACACCCGCAACGTCGAGTACGTCGCGTCGGCGATGGCGGACGTGCTGGCGCGCTGAGTTTCGGCGGTTGAAACGAAAAGGTTGGCCGAGCCCCACAATGCACCGGGGCTCGGTCAACCTTTTTTGGGACGTATGGTGTAGGGCGCCGCGCTTATCGCGCCCTGTTTGCTGGTGGCTCTCCCCTCGCCGTGGCATCTGTGTGCCCGCATGAGCCGTCTTTATCCTCGCCCGCAACAGGGCCCGGCCGGCCTTGGGCGCCGCCGGAGCGACCTGCCGTGAGGGGCTATATTGGATTGCGTTGGGACGATTAACGCGGGTCCGATTTATTCGAGGAGAGAGAAAATGCTGAAAAAACTGTTGATGATCGCTGCGCTGGGTGCCGTTGCCGCTCCCGCATTTGCCCACGATGCCGCCCGCGCTGCGGCGCAGCAAATAATCGAGCTGAAAGATGGTGCAACGCTTTACGTCTTCAAGGACGGCAAGATGTCCATGGAAAATAAACTCGGTCGCGCATTCCGCATGAAACCGGGCGAGGTGATGGAAACCAAGGACGGCCAGAAGCTCATGATGGTCGGCGACGAGGTCATGCGCCTCGAATCTCTGCTTAAGGAGGGGCACCAAGGAAACTAATTCTCCCTTGGCTCTGGGAACGGCCCCGTCGGGGCCGCTCCCTTTTTGATGCGTCGAGATCGCCGGCCTGACTGCGTAAAGTTGACCACCGCAATGGCCTGCGGGGCGGGGCGGGGCAGGCCCGAATCTCGCTCGACGACGGACAAGGCGTCGGCAAGGGCCGTAGGGCTGTTCCGTGGTCAGCTCCTTAGGGCGAATGAGCGTAGCGCATTGCGCCGAATTGCCGGCAAGCGAAGCTTGACCGAACTCCAATACAGGGGCTCGGCCAACGTGTATCCCTCGGGCAGCAAAGGCTCGGCCGACGTTGGCCGAGCTTTTTCATTCTTCTCTACCGCGTCGTCGTCTGCCCGTCCTTGTCGACCTTGCACCCCTTTTTCTTCTGGAAGCGTTCCTTCAGCCATCTTTCGGCTCGGCACGGCTTGTTCTTCTCCGCCCGGATCCGATCGACGCCGACCGGCCAGCCGGTGCACGGGTAGCTCGCCAGCCGCCGTTCCACCGTGCCCGCTCGCAACGGATCACGGCCTCGAAGACGGTGCGCCGATGCAGAAGCGGGCCGGCGAACCGTCGCCAAATACGATAAAGCCGACCCTCGCGAGTCGGCTCGTGTCAGCCGCGCGACGCGGCGATCATCGACGCTAGCGACTGGCGCTGCTGCCCCTCGTCGTCGAAGTTGGCCGAGTCCAGCCACGCCTCGTACGCGTGGCGTAGCGCCGGCCATTCGCCGTCGAGCGCCGAATACCACGCGGTGTCGCGGTTGCGGCCCTTGTCGACGCGGTGCTGGCGGAACACGCCCTCGAAGGTGAAGCCGAGGCGCTCGGCGGCGTGGCGCGACGGCGCGTTCAGCGCGTTGCACGTCCATTCGACGCGGCGGTAGCCGAGTTCGAACGCTTCCTTGAGCAGCAGGTAGACCGCTTCGGTCGCGGGGGTGCTCTTTTGCAGCCGCGGCGAGAACGCGAGGTGGCCGACCTCGATCGAGCCGGCTTCCGGGTCGACGCGCAGGTAGGCGGCGAGGCCGAGCGCCTCGTGGCTTTTCGCGTCGACGATGGCGAAGAACAGCGGGTCGTCGTTGCCGACGTAGGCGGTCAGCCAGTCGCGGTAGTCGGCGTAGTGTGCGAACGGGCCGTACGGCATATAGGTCCACATCGCGTTGTCGCGGCAGAGCGTGTTGGCGGCGAACAGGCTTTCGGCGTGGCGCGCGATCTCGATCGGTTCGAGCCGCACGTGCCGGCCGGCGAGCGCGCTGCGCGACGGCGGCGGAGGAGGGGTCCAGTCGGGCATCGGCTCGCCCACGGGTTGGCCGAGGGTATTCAGGTGTTCCATAAGGGCAGGCTGTCCGTGCTAGGGGTGGAAAAAGGCGCAACCGGAGCACGCGTCGCCGCACGCCGTCGGGCGCACTTCTACAGGGGGCTGGTTTAAGCATAGCCGCTTGCCGAACGGGTAGATCAGCATCCTCGGCCTCGCGTCGAACCCGCGCAGAACGGGGAGGGCGGGCGAGAGCGTCGTCATGGCGACTCCGCAGGCAAGGGTTGGCTGAGCGTATCGGCGTGGCGCGCACACCACGCGCGCTTGGCGTCGCTGCGCATCTGTTTGACCGCCCACTCGGCCTTCAGCGCGTCCGAGCGGCTGGCGAACTCGACCGTCAGCAGTAGTCTCTCGGGCGGGTGGGCGCGGGTGAAGCGTGCGCCCTTGCCCGTCGCGTGCTCGGCGTAGCGGCGCGCGACGTCGGTGCTGATGCCGGTGTACAGCCGGCCGCCGGCGCATTCGAGGATATAAAGATACCAAGGCATGATGACAATAGGCTATGCCGGTTGCAGGCAAGGTGCATAAAAAAAAGGTTGGCCGAGCTCGGCCAACCTTTTGTGTTCTTGCGCTGCGCGGCTTACAGGCTGCCGTACGAGTGCAGGCCCGACAGGAACATGTTGACGCCGAGGAAGGCGAAGCTGGTGACGAAGATGCCGATCAGCGCCCACCACGCGAGCGGCGCGCCGCGCCAGCCCTTCACCAGGCGGATGTGCAGCCAGGCGGCGTAGTTCAGCCAGACGATCAGCGCCCAGGTTTCCTTCGGGTCCCAGCTCCAGTAGCCGCCCCAGGCGTCGGCCGCCCACATCGCGCCGAGGATGGTCGCGATGGTGAAGAACAGGAAGCCGACGGCGATCGCCTTGTACATCACCTCGTCGAGCACCTCGGGCGCCGGCAGCTTGCCCGCGAGCCAGCCCCTGAGCGCGACGAGCTCGGCGAGGCCGAGCATCGCCGCGATCGCGAATGCGCCGTAGCCGACGAAGTTGGCCGGCACGTGGATCTTCATCCACCACGACTGCAGCGCCGGGATCAAGGGCTGGATCTCGTGCGCCTGACGGTCGAAGGTGTACCACAGGATGAAGCCGACCGCGGCCGAGATCACCAAGAGCACGAAGGCGCCCATCTGGCGCGCGGCGAACTTGGCCTCGTAGTAGAGGTACATCAGCGCGGTGATCAGGCAGAACAGCACGAACACTTCGTAGAGGTTGGACACCGGGATGTGGCCGACGTCGGGGGCGATCAGATAGCTCTCATACCAGCGCACGAACATGCCTGCCAGCCCCATCACCGCCGCCGCCCAGGTCAGGCCGGACGCGATGCGCGTCAGCGTGTCCGAGCGCTTCAAGAGGCCCGCCCAGTACACGCCGGTCGCCAGGAAGAACAGCGTGCACATCCACATGATCGCCGACTGGCTCGACAGCGCGTATTTCAGCCCGAACGACACCTGTGCGCGCGCGAGGTCGTGGTCGTAGAGGCCGATGCCGGCCAGCGCGACCGCGCCGCACAGCGGTAGATACCAGCGGAACGCCTTCCAGAACCAGCCGAGCCCGGTCAGGCCGACGGTCGCGCCGGCGAGGATCGCGTGTTCGTAGTAGTCCATCGCGCCGCCGTAAAGCCCGAACGTGGTGCCGGCCGCCGCCAACACCACCAGCGCGTACAGCCAGTCGCCGAGCGCCAGTTTTTTCAGCGGGTTAGGTTCGCTGTAGTCGCGCGCCAATTCCATCATTGATCTCTCATTTCTTGCTCTAGCGCGTCGCGGTGACGCGCAAACTCTTGATCCAGTTCACGATTATGCCGGTTCGACGCCATCGCGACACGCACTTTCCCATCGCCTAGCCTCAGCCAGATCCTCACTTCGCGGATGTAGAACATCAGGAAGATGCCGATCACGAGCATCAGCGAACCCAGATAGACCAGGTTCTTGCCCGGCGATCGCGTCAGCTGCAGGCCGGACGCCTGCACCTGGGTGAAGTCGGTCAGCTGCAGGAAGGCCGGCGCCTTGTAGTCGTTCAAGGCGCTCGCCGCGACCAGGCCGTCGAGCAGCATGCGGTAGTGCGCCGCGTCCTTCGGCCACGGCGGCAGGCCGGCCTTTTGCTGGGCGACGTCCATCACATCGATCACCGCGCCTTGCAGGATCTTCACGTAAGTCTGCGCGACCGCCTGGCGCTTGTCGGCCGGCACCTTTTCATCGAGGAAGGATTCGAGGCCCTTGAAGCCGCCGTCGCCGAAGCGGCTCAGGATCCACTTCACGCTGCTTTCGAACTGCCCCTGCATCTGAGGGCTGATCGCGCGGCCCTGCTGCGCCTTCTGGGCGGTGCGCCGCGCGATCTCGTCGTACAGCGCCGGGTTCTTCAGCGCCGCGTTAAGGCGCATGAAGCCGTCGAGCTGGTCTTGGTCGTCGACCGGCAGGCGCAGGTACTGGAACGGTTCGGACACCTGGCCGCGCACGCCGGCGATCAGGTAGCGCGCGCCATCCTGCTCGATCGGGCTCATGTAGTGCATGAACTCGCGCGCCTGGCCCTGCGAATCGCGCAGCTTGAAGGTGACGCTCGGGCCGAGGTTCTTCATGAACTTGACGTCCTTCTTCACCTCGCGCGCGTCCTTCATGCGCGACTCCAGCGTCTTCGGCCCGGCCTCGGCATTGCTGGTGCGCGTGTCCTCGATGTTGAACAGGCGGAATTCGCCGAGCTCGAGCGTGTAGCGCTGCCCGTTCGCCTCGAACGGTTGGCCGGCGAGCGACACGCCCTTCACCGTAGAAGGCGGCTGCGAAGCCTGGCCGAGGTTCCACGCCTTGAACGTCAACGGCGAACCGCCGTCGCCGAAGCTCGCCTGGTAGATCGCGACGCCGTCGATCTCGAGCGGATGGTTGACCTTGATCGTGGCGGCCGTTTCCTTGCCGGTCTTCTTGTCGGTAATCACGAGGTCGCTGGCGAACAGCTTGGGCATGCCGTTGCTGTAGTAGTCGACGTAGAACTTCTTCAGCGTGACGATGAACGGCAGTTCCTGCACCAGGTAACCACGGCCTGCGTTCAGGAAGATCACGTCGGCGCTCTTGTTCTCGGCGACGGTGACGTTGCCGCGGTACGACAGGTTGCCGGCCGACAGGCGGCTCTGTTCGGGCACCTGCGACTGTGGCATGTCCTGCGTCTCGGGCACGATGCGGCCTATCATCTCGCCGATCTTCAGCGGCAGGTTGCCGTCGATCAGGCCGCCGATGCAGATCACCACCATCGCAATGTGCGCGAAGAAGTAGCCGAACCGGTTGGCGACGCCCTTCTTGCCGGCAATCAAGAGGCTGCCGTCTGCGCGCTCGCGCGTCCTGAGACGGAAGCCGCGCTGCGTCAGGTAGGCGGCCAGCTTTTCAGGGTTGGCCGAGCCGGCGATCTCGACGCTGTGATTCATCGCCGCGAGCGAGTTGTCGCTCGCCTTCTCGCGGTAGCTCTTCATCTCCTTGATGAAGCCCGGCCCGTTGCGCACGATGCACAGCGTGGTCGAGATCACGAGGAAGGCGAGGATGGTCAGAAACCAGCCCGAATGGTAGACGTCGTACAGGCCCAGCGCCTCGAACGCGCGGAACCAGAACGGGCCGAATTCGAACGCGTAGTTGGGGTAGGGCTCGTTCTGCTTGAGCACCGTGCCGACCACCGAGGCGATGGCGAGGATGGTCAACAGCCCGATGGCGAAGCGCATCGAGCTCAGCAGTTCGTAGAGGGCGTTGCGGAAGGTTTTCTGGCGAACGGTCATATTATTAAACGCGAAAAAGGGAAGCCCGATTCGAGGCTTCCCCTTTGAACCCGGCTACGCCGGAAAGTTGCGACGCAGCGATCAGCGCAGGCCGGAGACGTACTCGGCCACCGCCTTCATTTCCGCGTCGCTCATGCGCGAGGCGATATCGGCCATGGTCTGGTTCTGGCGGTCGGTGCCGGCCTTGAAGTCGTTCAGCTGCTTGACGATATACGCCGCATGCTGCGCACCGAGGCGCGGGAACTGGTCCGGCATGCCGGCGCCGGCCGGGCCGTGGCAGGCCATACAGGCGGGCACGCGCGTGCTGAAGTTGCCGCCGGTGTAGAGCTTCTTGCCCAGCGGCATCTGCGTCTTGTCGGCGGCTTCGCGCGGCTTGACCTTCTGCTGGCTGAAGTAGGCGGAGACGTTCCACATGTCGTCGTCGGACAGCGGCGAGGCCATGCCCATCATGATCGGGTTCTTGCGGGTCCCGGCCTTGAACGCCTTGAGCTGTTCGTACAGGTATTTCTGGTGCTGGCCGGCGAGCGTCGGGTTGGCCGACGCCGCGCTGTTGCCGTCCGCACCGTGACAGGCGGCGCATACCTGATCGACGATCAGCTTGCCTTTGGCCGGGTCCCCCTTGTACACCGGGGCCGCCGCGAGCGCGCTCCCGGCGAGGGCCGCAGCCGCGATCGCCAACAGCATCTTACCTTTCATGGTCGCTCCTTGAGAGAATGCGTAACTATCTGTATAGGTGGCAATTTCAAACCTGCTATTCTATACCAATCGTTTCTCTGCTTACTACTTATGTCGATTTTCCAGAATGCCAGGTTTTTCACTACCGTCAACCACCTGAAGGACCTGCCGCCCACGCGCGCCGAGATCGCCTTCGTCGGCCGCTCCAACGCCGGCAAGTCCAGCGCGATCAATACGCTGGCCAACCATGTCCGGCTCGCCTATGTCTCCAAGACGCCGGGCCGCACGCAGCACATCAACTTCTTCACGCTCGACAAGACCGAAGAGTGCTACCTGGTCGACCTGCCCGGCTACGGCTACGCCGAAGTGCCCGAGGCGGTGCGCACGCACTGGGTGCAACTCTTGGGCCGCTACCTGCAGACGCGCCAGAGCCTGATTGGCCTGTTGATGATCATGGACGTGCGCCACCCGCTGAAAGAGCTCGACCGCCGCATGCTCGACTTCTTCCGCGACAGCGGCAAGCCGGTGCACATCCTCCTGTCCAAGGCCGACAAGCTGTCGCGCCAGGAGCAGGCGAAGGTGCTTTCCGCGGTGAGACAGGAGCTGGGCGAATATCCCGGCGTGTCGGTGCAGCTGTTCTCCAGCCTGAAAAAGCAGGGGATGGAGACGGTGGAATCGGTGGTGGTCGACTGGCTCGCGCCGTATACCGCCCACATCGACGACCTGCTCGACGAAGAGCCGGGTGACGACGCGATCGATGTCGCCGGCGGCGAGGATGCGTCGTCCGACTGACCCGGTTTTGTCATAAAAGCTCGGCCAACCTTTGAGGTTGGCCGAGCTTTTTTTACGGGCGTCGCAGTGTGCCGGTCCTCATTTATATAGGTATCGGCCGCCGTGCTCTGGGGCGCAGTGCGGGGGAACTTTGCCGGCGGTGCGACGACAAACTCCACAGGTGTTACACACCTCCCGCTTTCCCTCCCTGAGCGGGTGCCTTAATGTTGAACGTTAAGGCTTTTGCCCCGGCGCATCCTCCTTGAGCCGGGGCTTTTTATGCGCGCCGTTTCCGCGCCCCCATCTTCTTTGCCCTGCTTCATCGCCATGAAAAAAGGCCAGGAATGCTCCCTGGCCTTTGTCGTGCGGTCTCGCGTGCGGCTTACAGTGCCAGCACCGGGTTGACCTTTATCGCGCTTGCCGCGGCGTTCGCGGCGTGCGCGTTGTCGAACGGACCCAGACGGACGCGGTAGGCGCCTTCCTGGTTGACGATGCGCAGCTTGCGCTCCATCGGCGTGTCGAGCTTGCCCTGCATCTGCATCAGCTTGGCCTCGGCGGTGGCCAGTTTGTTGTAGCTGCCCAGTTGCAGGAAGACCGGTTGGGCCTTCGCCTCCTGGAGTCGGGTCGGACGGGTGTCGACGCCGTCGCCGTTGCCGCTCGGCCAGACGCGTTCGACCACCACTTTGGTGCTGCCCGAGTCGACATAGCCTAGGCGGTGCGCCGCCGCATAGGAAAGATCCATGATCCGGCCCTTGTGGAACGGGCCTCGATCGTTGATGCGCACCACGACCGACTTGCCGTTCTGCGGGTTGGTCACCCGGGCATAGCTCGGGATGGGGAGCGTCGGGTGCGCGGCGGTCATCGCGAACATGTCATAGCGTTCGCCCGACGAGGTCTTGCGTCCGTGGAACTGTTTGCCGTACCACGAAGCGCGGCCGGCGGCCCGATAAGGCCTGGCGTCGGAGACCGGGGTGAAGCTCATGCCGAGCGCGGAATAAGGACGGTTGGCCGATTTGATCAGCGGTTCGTCCCGCGGAACGGCGTCCGGAACCAGATCCAGATTGGCTGGAATATGGTCGGCCGGGCCGTCGTTTTGGAAGTAAGCGCCGCGCTTGGCGACAACTTTCTTCGGCGACTTGGTCGAAGATTGATTGCTAGCGCTGGCGGGTTTCACGGTGGAGCACGCCACCAGCACAATACTGACGAGCACAAGCCCCAGCCATCGGAAAACAGGTTGCATTACACCTCCCTTATGCTGTTGCGCCCAACTCGTGAACTGCGTCTACCCTCCGTTCGCAAACCCCTGTTGACGCCATGCCTCGAACACCGTCACGGCGACGGCATTGGACAGGTTCATGCTCCGTGAGCTTGGCTGCATCGGCAGCCTGATCCGGCGCTCGGCGGGAAAACGTGCGAGCACGTCGTCCGGCAGTCCGCGCGATTCCGGACCGAAAAGCAGCACATCGTCGGGGTGGAAGGCGACCTGGTCGTACCGGGTGGCCCCCTTGGTGGTGGCGGCGAAAATCCGACGCCCCGCCAAGGCGGTCAAACACGCTTCCCAGTCTTCGTGCACCGTGAGATTCGCGTACTCGTGGTAGTCGAGTCCGGCGCGTCTCAACTTGGCGTCGTCGAGCGGGAAACCGAGTGGTTTGACCAGGTGCAGTTCACAGCCGGTGTTGGCGCATAAACGAATCACATTGCCCGTGTTGGGCGGTATTTCCGGCTGAAAAAGAACAACAGTGAACATCGTTGGCAGAGTGGATTGTTCCAAGGAATCAAAAACTTGGTCAAGTTTTGGGCGAAACGGCGCGAGCCAGCACCCAGGCTTCGACCCGTTTTGCCCCCTGTTTCTTGAGAGAAAAAGCGAGCGCGGACAGCGTCGATCCGCTGCTCGCCACGTCGTCGACAATGGCGACGCAGAGCCCGTCGAGCCTGGACTCTACGCCAAAAGCATCATCAAGATTGTGGCGCCGCGCGGTAAGGTCGAGCCGGGCTTGCGCCGCAGTGTTGCGTTTTCGCCAACACAGTTTCGGCGAGAAAACGCTTTTCATTATATCAGCGAGTGCTAAAGCGAGCGCATCGCACTGGTTGAAGCCGCGTTCGGCAAGTCGTTCTTTTGCCAGCGGAACCGGAACCACGAGGTCGGCCGAGCCCTGTTTGTGATGCGCGAACCCGGCTAAAAGAGACGCCAGCAGCGCGCCGTCGCCGAGTGCTTTTCCGTACTTGTAATGATGCAGAAGCTCTGCCAGCGGATAGTCGTAGCGGTAGGGGGCGAACAAGGCATCGAACGCCGGCAGGCGACGCTGGCAACGACCGCAGGCGACGTCGGGCGGCAGCGCGTGCGGCTGCGGTTCGGCGCAGACCGGGCACAGCGGGCCGTTCAGCGTCGGCAGTATCGCGCGGCAGCCATCGCACAGGCCGTCCCGTCCTTCATGGCGGCCGCAAAGCCGGCACGGCTGCTGAAAAAACGGGCGCCTGTTCAAAATGCGCGGCAGGTAATTTGACAGCGGCACGGGCATCGCTCAGCATTCACCGGGTTAGTTTTTGCTTATCACCTTATTTCAAGATCATGTCCCAGGCCTCTGTCCAGTTTTATCGTCCGCCCACCCTCCATCCGGAAACGCCGCGCTGGAGCGTAGAAGAAGTCGAAGCGCTGTTCGCGCTGCCGTTCATGGAACTCGTCTACCGCGCCGCCGAGGTGCACCGCATGCACTTCGACCCGACCCGCGTGCAGCTGTCGACGCTGCTGTCGATCAAGACCGGCGGCTGTCCCGAGGATTGCGGCTACTGTCCGCAGTCGGTGCACCACGACACGCCGGTCGAGAACGAACCGATGCTGAGCGTCGACCAGGTGGTCGCCGCCGCGCGCGCCGCCAAGGAAAACGGCGCCAGCCGCTTCTGTATGGGCGCCGCGTGGCGCGGCCCGAAGGACGAAGACCTGACGAAGGCGATCGAGATGGTCGAGGCGGTCAAGGCGCTGGGTCTCGAGACCTGCGGCACCTTCGGCCTGTTGAAGGACGGCCAGGCCGAGAGGCTGAAGGACGCCGGCCTCGACTACTACAACCACAACCTCGACACCGCGCCGGAAAAATACGCGGACATCATCCAGACGCGCGAGTACGAAGACCGTCTCGACACGCTCGGCAAGGTGCGCAAGGCGGGTCTCAACGTCTGCTGCGGCGGCATCGTCGGCATGGACGAGACGCAGACCGACCGCGCCGGCCTGATCGCGCAGCTGGCCAACCTCGACCCGCAGCCCGAGTCGGTGCCGATCAACAACCTGGTGAAGGTCGACGGCACGCCGCTCGAAGACGCCGCGGCGCTCGACTGGACCGAATTCGTGCGCACCATCGCGGTCGCGCGGCTGACGATGCCGGAGAGCTTCGTCCGCTTGTCGGCAGGCCGACGTGCGATGCCGGAAGCGATGCAGGCCTTATGTTTCCTGGCCGGCGCGAACTCGATCTTCTACGGCGACAAGCTGTTGACGACCGAGAACCCGGAAGAGAACTTCGACCGCGCGCTGCTCGCCAAGCTCGACATCGAACCGATGTAAGCCCCGCGCGCCGACACCCTTATATACAAGGCGGTTTATCTGATAGCATGGCTTTAATATGCTGTCCCGATAAGCCGCCATTTTTTTTGATTGAAAAAGAATGCAAGCGAGACAGATTGCCGCTGCGCTGAACGCACTGGCCGATGAACACCGGCTGCGCCGCCGCCCCGTCGTCGACACGCCGCAAGGCCCGAGTGTGACGATCGACGGCGCGCCCTACCTCGCGTTCGCGAGCAACGATTACCTGGGCCTGGCCAACCATCCGGCCTTAGCCGGGGCGATGCGTGATGGCGTCGCTCGCTGGGGCGTCGGCTCGGGTGCATCGCACCTGGTCGCCGGCCATCACGCGGTGCACGAGGCGCTCGAAGAAGAACTGGCCGCTTGGCTCGGTCTGCCGGCGGCGCTGACCTTCGGCTCGGGCTACTCGGCCAACCTGGCGGTGGTGACGAGCCTCGTCGGGCGTGGCGACGCGGTGTTCGCCGACCGGGTCAACCACGCGTCGCTCAACGACGCCTGCCTGTTGTCGCGCGCGGCGTTCAAGCGCTTCCGGCACAACGACCTCGAGCACCTGGAAAGCCTGCTTGCGAGTACGCCGGCGGCGACGCGGCTGATCGCGGTCGACGCGGTGTACAGCATGGACGGCGACGAAGCGCCGCTCGACGAGTTGTTGACGTTGGCCGAGCGTTACGACGCGTGGCTGTATCTGGACGACGCGCACGGCTTTGGCGTGCAGGGTGGCGGCCGCGGCAGCCTCTACGAGCATCCGCGCCTCGCAGGCCATCCGCTGGTGGTCTACATGGCGACGCTCGGCAAGGCGGCCGGCGTCGCGGGAGCCTGCGTCGCCGGGTCGGCCGAGCTGGTTCAATGGCTGGTCAACACGGCGCGCAGCTATATCTATACGACGGCGCAGCCGCCGGCGGTGGCCGAGGCGTGTCGCGCTGCGCTGGGCGTGATCGCGGGCGAACCGCAGCGCCGCTTGACGCTGATGAGCCACATCGCGAGGCTGCGCGAGGCGGGTCTGGCGCACGCATGGCCTTTGACTGCTTCCCGAACGCCGATTCAGCCCATTATCATTGGCCGTAACGAAGCTGTTCTAGACTGTGCCGCCCGGCTGCGCGAGGCGGGGCTGTGGGTGCCGGCGATTAGGCCGCCCACCGTGCCCGAGGGGAGCGCCAGATTGCGGGTGTCGTTGACGGCGGCCCACCAAGAGGCCGATATCGATCGTCTGATCGATGCGTTGGACAGCATCGACTGGGAGGAAAAGCTGTAGACGGCGTGCCTTGCCTGCTTAGGGGGTGAAGCGGGGGCGCCGGCTACCCATAACTCTATGAAAAGCACGGCTGAATACCTTTTTTCTCCTGAAAGAGCGGCACAGACCGCGCTGTCGCTCCTCGAGCAATGGGGGGGACTGACGGCCGCTGCGGTGTGGTCGCGCGTCGACGAGGGCTGGCAGCGTCTCGCCGCGATCGGCGACGCCGATACGCTCGTCGACGCGGCCGCGCTCGAAGCCGGCCGCCAGGCCGGCCCGCAAGGCGGCGCGCTGGCGCTGGTGTCGGGCGAGGCCGAGGTCGGCTGGCTGGTCTGGCGCGGGACGCCGAGCCGCGACGTCGGTGAACTCGCGTCGCTATTGTCCGGCCACCTGGTGTGCGCGCGCCTGCGCGCCGAACTCGCGGTCTCGCGCGTCACGCACGAGACCCTGCTCGAGATCAGCCAGCTCGCCGGCGAAGGCGGCACGCTCGACGCCTTCCTGCCGCGCCTGCACCAGTGCGTGTCGCGGCTGATGGACGCGACAAACTTCCAGATCGCGCTCTACGACGAGGAAGCCGGCGCGCTGCGCTACCCCTTCTTCCGCGACAGCACGACCCACGAGGCGCCGTCGCCTACCGAATTCTTCACGCTGGGATCGAGCCGCGTCGCGCTGATCGCCCACCTGATCCGCCACGCGCGCCCGCTGGTGCTCACGCGCGACAATATCCGCGCGCTCGGCGCGCACGCCGGTTTCGCGCCGGGCGTCGTGCCGCGCTTCTGGCTCGGCGTGCCGCTGTTCAACGCCACCGGCGGCGTGCTCGGCGCGGTCGTGGTGCAGGGCTACGACGACCAGCGCCCGTTCTCCGCTGCCGAGCAGTCGCTGTTCCTGTTCGTCGCGCGCCACATCGGCTTCGCGCTGAACAAGCTGCTTTACCGCGCCCATCTGGAGCGCCAGGTGTGGCTCAGGACCGGCGAGCTCGAAGGCGCCAACGCGCGGCTGCGTTCCGAGGTCGCCGAGCGCCAGCGCGCCGAGAAGATGCAGGCCATGCTGTTCCGCATCGCCGAGCTGTCGAATACCAGCCTGTCGCTCGAGGCCTTCCTCGCCGGCCTGCACCGGATGTTGGCCGAGCTCGTCCCGGCGGCCAACTGCCTCGTCGCGCTCTACCACGCCGGCGAAGACCTGCTGACCTTCCCCTACTGCGCCGACGAATTCTCGCCGCAGCTACAGCCGCGCCGCCCGGGCCGCGGCCTCATCGAGCAGGTGCTGCACAGCGGCCGCGCGCTGCTCACGCACGGCGGCAGCGTCGATCTTTCCGACGCGTCGCTGCCGCCGGTGTCCGGCTGGCTCGGCGTGCCGCTCTATTGCGACCACGAGCTGATGGGCGTGCTGTCGGTGCACAGCTACGACACGCAGACCCGCTACGGCTACCGCGACCAGGAGCTGCTCGAGTTCGTCGCCAACCACATCGGCGCGGCGCTGGCGCGCGTGCGCGCGCTCGAAGACCTGCAAGTGGCGTACGCCGAGCTCGAACAGCGCGTGCGCGAACGCACCAGCGAGCTCGACGCGGTCAACGCGCAGCTCGAGTTCGACAGCCTGCACGACCCGCTGACCAAGCTGCCCAACCGCACCTATTTCGGCAAGGCGCTCAGGCGCGCGTGGGACAGCTACAGCAACGGCGGCGAGCGCTTCGCGGTGCTGTTCATCGATCTGGACCGCTTCAAGCTCGTCAACGACACGCTCGGCCACTTGGCCGGCGACCACATGCTGTACGAGGCCGGCGCGCGCGTGAGGAGCTGCCTCAGGCACTACGACTTCCTCGCGCGCCTCGGCGGCGACGAATTCGCCGTGCTCTTGTTCGGCGTCGGCAGCTTCGAAGGCTGCGAGCCGACCGCGCGGCGCATCGTCAACGAGTTCGACCGGCCGATCATCTTGTCCGGCCGCGAAGTGTTCACCTCGGCCAGCGTCGGCGTCGTGCTGGCCGACGCCGAGCACTACCACCGCGCCGAAGACCTGCTGCGCGACGCCGACCACGCGATGTACCGCACCAAGCAGCAGGGCCGCCACGGCTACACGCTGTTCAACCACGAGCTGCGCCGCAACCAGGCCGACCAGCTCGCGCTCGAGTCGGAGCTGCGCCGCGCGCTCGACGAGGAGGAGCAGCTCGTGCCTTACTTCCAGCCCTTCGTCGACGCGCAGAGCGGCGCGCTGGTCGGCTTCGAGTCGCTGGTGCGCTGGCGCCACCCCGAGCGCGGGCTGATCTCGCCGGCGGTCTTCCTGCCGATGGCCGAAGAGAGCGGCCTGGTCACGCGGCTCGACCGCTACATGATAGACAGGGCGTGCCGCCAGCTGGTGGCGTGGCGCGCCGAGGGACGCCGCATCGACCAGTTGTCGCTGCACCTGAACCTGTCGTCGGCCAACTTCCACGACCCCGGCCTCGTCGACTGGCTGACCGAACTCGTCACCCAGTACGCGCTGCCGCCCGACACGCTGCACCTGGAGATCACCGAGAGCGCGCTGATCGACGTGCCCGACATCGCGGTGACGGTGATGCAGGCGCTGACCCGCCTCGGCATCCGCCTCGCGCTCGACGACTTCGGCACCGGCTACTCGGCGCTGTCCTACCTGCACCGCTACCACTTCGACGTGCTGAAGATCGACCAGGCCTTCGTCGCCGAGGTCGACCGGAAGGAGGAGTCGGAAGCGATCGTGCGCGCCATCCTCGCGCTGGCCGCCGCGCTCGGCCTCGACGTCGTCGCCGAGGGGGTCGAGACGGCGGCGCAGATGCACAAGCTGCGCGAGATGGGCTGCGCGAAGCTGCAGGGCTTCTACTTTGCCGCGCCGGCGCCGGCCGACGCGATCGACTGGGGCAGGCTGGTCTGCGAACACGAGGGAGCGGTCGGCGTCGCCTGAGCGCGGCGCGGCCGGGAACAGATGAAACGATTCGTCGCGTTAGCCACCCGCTTCAACCGCTGGCGCTATACCTTGTACAGCCCGGTGTACGACCTCGTCGCCGGGCTGTTCGTCGAGCAGCGCCGCCGTGCGATCGCGCTGCTCGCGCCGCGGCCCGACGACAAGGTGCTGATCGTCGGCGCCGGCAGCGGGCTCGACCTCGATTTTTTGCTCTCTCAGCGCAGCTTGACCGCCATCGATATCACGCCGGCGATGATCTCGAGGCTTGAGCGTCGCGCTCAGAAGCTCGGCGTCGACATCGACGCGCGCGTGATGGACGCGCAGCGGATGGATTTTCCCGACGCGCATTTCGACGTCGTGGTGCTGCACCTGATCCTCGCCGTCGTGCCCGACCCCATCGCCTGCATCCGCGAGGTCGAACGCGTGCTGAAGCCCGGCGGCCGCGCGGTGGTGTTCGACAAGTTCCTGCCCGACGGCAAACGGCCGGGCCCCGTGCGCTGGCTCGCCAACCCGATCGCGCGGCTGGTGGCGACCGATATCAACCGGCGGCTGGCCGATATCCTGTCGGCAACGGCGCTCGTGAAGGTTCATGACGAAGACGCCGGTTTTGGCGGTTTCTTTCGCATCGTTCTCTTGCGAAAATAGCGTTTTCCCCCACCTGCCCCTCTATGAGCGTTTTCATCGACACCGTCGGCCGCGGGCCGGACGTGGTCTTCCTGCACGGCTGGGGTCTGCACGGCGGCGTTTTCGAGCGCCAGGCCGCCTTCCTCGCCGACCGTTTCACCGTCCACCTGGTCGACCTGCCCGGTCACGGCCACAGCCCTCTGGGCGACGCCGATGGCCCGGCGAAGGTCGCGCAAACGTTGGCCGAGCTGTTTCCGCTGTCGGTGCAAGTGGTCGGCTGGTCGCTCGGCGGCCTCGTCGCGCAGCACTGGGCGGCGAGCTTTCCCGAGCGCGTGAAGAGCGTCGCGCTGGTCGCGACCAGCCCGCGCTTCGTGCGCGAGCCGGCCTGGCCGCACGCGCAGACGCGCGAGTCTATCGAGGCGGTCGGCGCCAACCTCGCCGGCGCGTTCGAATTGACCTTGCAGCGCTTCCTCGGCCTGCAGCTGATGGGCGCGCCCGACGCGCGCGAGACGCTGAAGGCGCTGAAGGACACGCTGTTCTCGCACGGCCGCCCGCAGGGGCTCGAGGCGGCCTTGGGCTGGCTGCTGCATGACGACGCTAGGCTCCTGGCGCGCGACATTAGCTGTCCGGCCGGCCTGTTCTACGGCGCCAAGGACATGATCACGCCGCTGGCCGCCGGCCGCTGGTTGGCCGAGACCTTGCCCGACGCGACGCTGACCGTGTTCGAGCAGGCGTCGCACGCGCCCTTCCTGTCGCACGAATCCGAATTTGCCGTGGCGCTCGCGCGCCATCTGGAACAACACGCATGAGCGAACCGTTTTACACCGACAAGGCCCAGGTGCGCGCCGCCTTCGAGCGCGCCGCCACCCGTTACGACTCCGCCGCGGTGCTGCAGCGCGAGGTGTCCGACCGCATGGCCGAGCGCCTCGACTACATCAAGCTGGCGCCGCCGGTGATCCTCGACGCCGGCAGCGGCACCGGCTACGGCGCGGCCGCGCTGAAGAAGCGCTACCCGGACGCGCGCATCGTTGAGCTCGACCTCGCGCATTCGATGCTGCGGGCGAGCCGCGAGAAGCACAAGGACGGCGCCGGTCTGTTGTCCCGGCTGTTCCAGAAGTCGCCGTGGCAGGTGTGCGCCGACGTCGAGCGGCTGCCGCTGGCCGACGCCAGCGTCGACATGATCTGGTCGAACCTGGCGATCCAGTGGGTCAACGTGCCCGACCCTGTGTTCGCCGAATTCCGCCGCGTGCTCAAACCCGACGGCCTGTTGATGTTCTCGACGCTCGGCCCGGACACGCTGTTCGAATTGCGGCAGGCGTTCGCCGGCATCGACGGCGCGACGCACGTCAACCAGTTCATCGACATGCACGACCTTGGCGACGCGCTGTTGTCGGCCGGTTTCGCGACGCCGGTGATGGACATGGAGAAGATCGTGCTGACCTACGACGACGCGCGCGGCGTGATGGAAGACCTGAAGGCGATCGGCGCGCACAACGTCACCGCCGGCCGCCGCAAGGGCCTGTTCGGCAAGCACGCGTGGCAGACGGTGGTCGACCACTACGAGGCGCGGCGACGCGACGGGAAACTCCCGGCGACCTACGAGGTCGTATACGGCCACGCGTGGCGCGGCAGCCCGAAACCCAAGGGCAATACGCTGCCCGACGGGCGCCAGGTGATCGACTTCGTGAAACCGGGCGACAAGCCGCGCTGAACCGAAACCCCGACAAGGTTGGCCGAGATGACAGAAAGCTCGGCCTTTTCTGATGGATACCGCATGTCTTTCGTACTGAATCTCAAGCGCTGCGCCACGCTCGCCACGCTGGCGCTCGCCGCCGCGTGTACCACCCCGACCGCGCCCATCAAGCCGGCCGAAATCAAACCGCCGCCGCGGATCAAGGTCGCACTCGCGCTCGGCGGCGGCGCCGCCAAGGGCTTCGCGCACATCGGAGTGATCAAGGTGCTCGAGCAGGCCGGCATCCCGGTCGACATCGTCACCGGCACCAGCGCCGGCAGCGTGGTCGGCAGCCTGTACGCGTCGGGCCTGAGCGGCCTGGAATTGCAGAAGAAGGCGATCGAGCTCGACGAGAGCCGGCTGGCCGACGTGACGCTGTCGAGAAGCGGCTTCATCAAGGGCGAGGCGCTCGCCGGCTTCATCAACCAGATGGTCGGCAACCGGCCGATCGAGAAGCTGGCCCGCCCGTTCGCCGCGGTCGCGACCGATCTCGACTCGGGCGAGAAGAAGGTGTTCCGTTCGGGCAACACCGGCCAGGCGGTGCGCGCGTCGGCCAGCATCCCGAACGTGTTCCAGCCGGTGACGATCGGCTCTCGCCGCTATGTCGACGGCGGGCTGGTGTCGCCGGTGCCGGTCAGCGCCGCGCGCGAGATGGGCGCCGACTTCGTGATCGCGGTCGACATCTCGGCCAAGCCGCAGGGCGGCGCCGGCGGTTTCCTCTCTATGCTCGACCAGAGCATCAATATCATGAACAAGGTCGCGCTGGCGCAGGAACTGAAGCAGGCCGACGTGATCATCCGCCCGCAGGTGCAGCAGCTCGGCAGCACTGCGTTCGCGGCGCGCAACCAGACGATTCTGGAGGGCGAACGCGTGGGGCTGCTGGCGGTGCCGGTGATCAAGAAAATGCTGGCGCAGAAAGTGGGGCTGATCGCGGCCAAACGCGGCTGACGCAGCGCACAATACGGGCTATACCGTGCGGGGAAGCCGCATTTTCTACCCTTGCCGAAGGAGAGTCGCATGATCACGCTGTACGGTGCCGCGTTGTCGCCCCATTACGCCAAGGTCAGGATCGCGCTGATCGAGAAGGGGGTGAACTACCGCGAGGAGCCCACTTCTCCGAACCAGAGCGAAGAATTTCTGGAAAAGAGCCCGCTCGGCAAGATTCCCTGCGTCGAGATCAACGGCCAGCCGCTGGCCGAATCGGGCGCGATCGTCGAATGGCTGGAAGACGCCTACCCGACCACCGCGCTGTTGCCCGATTCGCCGCTCGCGCGCGCGCATGTGCGCGAACTGAACGGCTTCATCGAATACGCGGTGCTCGAGGCCACGCGCCCGCTGATGGGCGAATGGCTGTGGGGCCACCATACGAACGACGCGCAGCGTGCGACCGCGACCGACCGCATCGAGAAGGGCCTGGCGGCTATCCTGCGCCGCGCGCGCTTCTCGCCGTGGCTGGCCGGCGAAGCGTTCACGCTGGCCGACGTGACGGCGGCGGCGGTGCTGCCGCTGGTGGCGCTGGCGACGCAGCAGGTGCTCGGCCGCGACCTCGTCGCCGAGCTACCTGACCTCGTCGACTACCTCGAGCGTCTCGGCGACCGGGCTAGCGTCGCCGAGACCTGGGCGGCGCGCGACGCGCTGTTCGAGGCGCTGCGCGAGGGCAGGCTGCAACTGCTCTGACGTCAGTAGAACCGTCAATAAAAAGCTCGGCCAACCTCAAAGGTTGGCCGAGCTTTTTTGCGGGTCGACAAACTAGAAGCGCGCGCTTCTGACCGTGCCGTCGTAGCCGAGGCAGTCGTCGATGCGATGGCGCTGGACGGCGGACAGCTCACTGAGGGAAAAGTAGCGCCACGCCGAGTGCTCGTCGCTGAGCAGCAGGCAGGCGCCGTCGGGCAGCGTGCAGCGGAAGATGAAGACCTGCGACGCGTAGACGGCGTGGTAGTAAACGCCGGTCAGCTGTTGTACTGCGACATCGACGCCGAGCTCCTCGCGGCATTCGCGCAGCAGCGCCTCGTGGATCGTCTCGCCCGGATCGAGCGCGCCGCCGGGCAGGCCCCAGCCGAAGTCGCCGTAGTTCGCTTTCAGCTGCAAGACGGCGCCGGCCGCGTCGGTGATGACGGCGTGGGCGCTGAGGCGGAAGCGGTCGTCGAAGGCCATGGTCGGAGGGTTCAGGACGCCGGCCGGTCGCTGTGGCCGAGCGCCTTGTCGGGCGCGACGGCGTCGCGCACGCGCTGTTTGAGCTCGCGCAGCTCGGGGAAGCCGCCGTCGCGCTTGCGGTCCCACAACAGCGTGTCGTCGGCCCACACCTGGAAGATGCCGCCGCTGCCGGGGATCAGCGCGACTTCGCCGAGTTCGGCCTCGAAGGTGGTCAGCAATTCCTGCGCGGTCCACGCGGCGCGCATCAGCCAGCGGCAGCCGGTGCAGTAGTGGATGGCGAGGCGGGGGGTGGCGGGGGTGGTCATCGGGACCTCGAAAAAAAGAGGCGCCGCAGGCGCCCTTTGTGTGTGTCGGACCGCGTGCGGTCCGCTCCTCCATCATCGCGTGTCGTATCTGGTGTGAACTTGGCGGGTCTGTCGTTTGATGGGGCCTGCGGCGGGGACCGTGTCGGACAAAGTCCGATTGTTTAACAATCCACGGCCGAGAGTCTGCCGCAAGAGCCGGGCAGCGACAAGGACGGCCGCGTATGCTGTGTTGCAGCATGTTTCATTGCTGCAACGGCGCGTCGTCGGTGCGCGCGGCGCGCGGCGCGTCGAGGAAGCGGCCCATCGCGTCGGTGTCGAGCGGACGGGACAGCAGAAAGCCCTGTGCATAGTCGCAGCCGATCTCGGCGAGGAAGGCGAGCTGGCGCGCGGTCTCGACGCCTTCGCCGGTCACCTTGGCGCCGAGCGCGTGGCCCATCGCGACGATCATGCGCACCAGGCTCGCGCTTTGCGCGTTGTCGGGCACGTGTTCGAGAAACTCCCTGTCTATCTTCAGCTTCTCGACCGGGAAGCGGCGCAGATAGCTGAACGACGCGTAGCCGGTGCCGAAGTCGTCGATCGCCAGCTGCACGCCCTGCGCGCGCAGCGCGTCGACGTTGCGGTCGATCACCGGCGAGTGGCTGAGCGCGAGGCCCTCGGTCACCTCGAGTTCGAGCGCCTCGGGCGGCAGGCCGCTCGCCTCGAGGATGGCTGCGGCGCGCAAGGCGAACGACTCGGTCTCCAGCTGCAGCAGCGACACGTTGACCGAGACGGTGAAGCGCGCATGCCCGGCGGCGCGCCAGTGCGCCGCCTGCGCGCACGCGGCAGACAGCGCCCATTCGCCGAGTTCGACGACCAGGCCGGTCTCTTCGGCCAGCGGGATGAAGTCGGCCGGCGAGACCATGCCGCGCTCCGGGTGCAGCCAGCGCAGCAGCGCCTCGGCGCCGGCGACGCGACGCGTGCCCGGCGACAGGTAGGGCTGGTAATGCAGCGTCAGCTGACCGGCGCCGGCGGCCTCCCTCAGGTCGTGCGCCAGCTGCTGGCGACGCAGCCATTCGTCGCTCATGCTGCTGGCGAAGCGCAGCCAGGTGCTGCCGGCCTGCGCGCGCGCCGTCTGCAGCGCGAACTCGGCGTGGTCGATCAGCTTGCGCGCGTCGCGTGCGTCCTGCAGGTCGTGCGGATAGACCGCCAGCCCGCCGCGCAGCGTGGGGCTGAGCGTCTCGCCGGCGCTGCGGGCCGGCAGCGCGGCGGCGCGGGTCAGCTCGTCGGCGCGCCGGCCGATCGCGGCTTCGTCGCGCCCGGCGAGGATCAGGCAGAAGCGGTTGTCGGCCGAACGCGCGAGCAGCTCGCCCGGCTGCAAGAAGCGTTCGAGCCGCTCGCCGAGCGCGGCGATCAACTGGTCGCCGTGCTCGCGGCCGTACAGGTCGTTGATGTTGGCCAGGCCCTCGATCGTGATCAGCAGGCAGCCGAACGGCCGGCCCTCGCCCTGGGCGATCTGCTCGTCGATTTGCATCATCAGCCGCGCGCGGTTGGGCAGGCCGGTGAAGCGGTCGTAGTAGAACTGGCGGTAGAGTTCGCCCTCGGCCTCGAGCCGGGCGCTCGACTCGAGCACCAGCGCGACGACGTCGGCCGCCGAGCTGACGAAGTTGACCTCGTCCTGCTGCCAGCGCCGGCCGGCGCGGCGCTCCTCGACGCAGATCACGCCGTGCTGGCGTCCGCCGAGCACGATGGCCGCATCGAGCATCGCCTCGATGCGGTTCTCGATCAGGTCGCCGCGCAGGCTCGCGAGTCGGGCATCGGTGCGCGCCTGCGAGGCGACCAGCACGCGGCCGTCGCCGATCGCGTCGAAATAGTCTCTGTGCTCGTCGACCTGCAGCCGCTCGCCGCGCAGCGCCGGTTCGCCCTTGTCGACGCCGGCCATGCACTCCATCTCGCGCTTGTCGGCGGTGAAGCGCCACAGGCTGACGCGCGGGGCGTCGAGCGTGCGCGCGATCGCCGCCACCATGGTGTCGAGGTAGTCGTTCAGCGCGTCGCTGCCCTCCCGGCGCTTGACCACCAGCTTGCGCAGCGTCGCGCCCTGGCGCACCAGCCGCTCGGTGACCGAGCGGTGCGCGAGCTCGACGCGGCGCGCGCGGCGCAGGATGAGGAAGGCGAGCGCGGTCAGCGCCGCGACCAGCAACAGGAAGCGCGGCAGCAGCTGGTCGCGCAGGCTGCCGCCGGGCAGTTTCTCGCGCCAGGAGAGCCAGCCGAGGATCTCGCCGTTGAAGCCCGACAGGCGCAGCGACGCCAGCGGTGGCTCGGGCGGCGCGTAGACGAGGCGCAGCTCGCTCGCCGCGCGGCCGTGCGACAGGCGGGCGAGCAGTTCCGGGCCGAGTTCGCGCGCGAACAGCAGGTAGCGCGGCGGCGCGTCAGGGTCGGGGCGGCGGTGTTCCGGCACCACGCGCTGCAGCGCGACGAGGAAGAAGCGTTGCTGGCCGGCTGCCCCGTCGATACGCACCAGCGCGCTCGGGTAGCCCTGTTTACCGTAGGGGTCGTAGCGCTCGACGCTGCGGCGCAGGCTGGTCCACTGTGACGGGGTGAAGAGGTCGGCCGGGCCGGCCTGGGACTGGATGCGCCCGTCGCGCACGGTGTAGAGCGGCGCACCGCGCGCGTCGAGCAGTTGTGCGACGCCGACGCCGAGGGTGGGGTAGACCGAGCCGGTGAGGTTGTCCTGCAGCCAGCCGCGGTCGATCTTCGGCCGTGCGGTCGCCGCGTACATCGCGTCCCAGACGGTGTAGTCGGCGAGCTTGAGGTTGAGTTCCTCGCGCTCCGCGTCGAGCTCGCGCGCCATCTGGCTCGCCGCGAACGCCAGCGAGCGCGCGTCCGCGTCGTGGCTGGCCGACGTGATCAGCGCCCAGCTGCCGGCGACGCCGACCAGCATCAGCAAAGCCAGCAGCCACGCGGGCTGCTTCAGTCGGCGGAACAGCGACAGGGTCGGGCGTGGGCTCATGAAAGGCGGGAGCGGTCGGAAAGGGAATCCCGCCATGATAGCGGTTCGGTCATCGTCGTGGAAAACCCCGTTGCGATATGCGTGGCGCTTGCCGTTCGCGTTCCCTCGGCCCGCCCGGCTTCTGATGTACAAAGGGAAGAGCGGGCGGCGCTTTGGGCGCCGCCGCCACCCGGTCCTGCGAAGATGAGCCCGTTCCCTACCCTAAACGGTACGCCGCCGCTGGTGATCGCGCACCGCGGCGCGTCAGGCTACCTCCCCGAGCACACGCTCGAGGCGTACGCGCGTGCGGCCGAGCTCGGCGCCGACTATATCGAGCCCGACCTGGTGGCGACGCGCGACGGCGTGCTGATCGCGCGTCACGAACCCAACCTGACAGACACGACCAACGTCGCCGCGTATCCCGAGTTCGCCGCGCGCAAGAAGACGGTGAAGGTCGACGGCCGCGCCGAGGAGGGCTGGTTCGCCGCCGACTTCACGCTGGCCGAGATCCGCACGCTGCGCGCGGTGCAGGCGCGCGCCGAGCGGCCGCAGGCGTTCAATGGCCGCTTCCTGATCCCGACCCTGGCCGAGATCCTCGCGCTGCGGGAAAGGCTGGCCAGGGAAACGGGACGCGAGATCGGCGTCTACCCCGAGACCAAGCACCCGAGCTGGCACGCCGAGCACGGTCTGCCGCTCGAAACCCGGCTCGTCGCGCTGCTGCAGGAATACGGGCTCGACCGGCCCGACGCGCCGGTGTTCATCCAGTCGTTCGAGACCGCGAACCTGAAGGCGCTCGGTGCGCTCACGCCGGTGAAGAAGGTGTTGCTGATCGACGGCGATACGGTGACGCCCGACGGCCGCGTCGTGTCGGGCCGGCCGTACGACTTCGTCCTGTCGGGCGATGCGCGCCGCTTCGCCGATCTGATGACGCCGGAGGGGCTCGCCGAGATCCGCCGCTTCGCCGACGCGATCGGCCCGTGGAAGGCGTATATCGTGCCGGCGTTGAAAACGTCAGCGGGAGACACCTTGCTCGCGCCGACGTCTCTCGTCGGCGACGCGCACGCCGCCGGTCTCATGGTCCACCCGTTCACCTTCCGCAACGAGGCGAGCGGGCTGGCCGCCGACTACCATGGCGATGCCCGGGCCGAATACCGCCTGTTCTATTCGCTCGGCGTCGACGGCGTGTTTTCCGACTTCTCCGACACCGCCGTCGCGGTGCGCGACGAGCTGCTCGGCGCGGCCGGGCCGCGCTGAACGCGCCGGGCGGGTGCGTCAAAAAGCTCGGCCAACCTTATGCGAGCTGGCCGAGCTTGCCGGATGCCGGCCCGCTTCAGTGGCCGGCGTGCTCGTCGGCCTTGTGCTGGCTGCCGTCGACCGCGACCTCGACCTTCAGCTTGCCGGCCTTCGCGAATTCGAGCGTCAAGGGAAAGCGCTCGCCGGCCTTCAGCGGCGAAGAGAGCTTGTTCAGCATCAGGTGGTAGCCGCCCGGCTCGAAGCGCACCGTCTTGCCGGCGTCGACCTTCACGCCGCCCGAAACCTGCCGCATGCGCATCACGCCCTGGTCGTGCACGTGTTCGTGGATCTCTGCGCGCGCGGCGCGCGGCGTGCTCGCCCCGAGCAGCGTGTCGGCGTCGCGGCCTCGGTTCTCGAGCGCGAAGTAGGCGGCGCCGGTCGCAGCCCCCGGCGCGGTGCTGCGGCTCCACGGGTGGTCGATGTGGAGGCTGCCCGCGGTGAAGTCGTGCGCGTGGGCGAACAGCGGCAGCGCGGCGAGGGCGAGGGCGGCGAGATGGGCTTTCATCGTGGCGGGGCTCCTGTCGTCGAAAGGGGGGCTTGCCTAGCTTAGCACCGGCACCGGGACGCGGTCTGCGGCAGTCTGCCGCAGCCGTCGGCAACCTGGATGGCAATCGGGGTTCGCGATGCGGTGGCCGCCGGGCGGGCCGGCGTGGATCTTGGGGCGTCCGGTTCTTCCCGCCTTGGCAGCGGCGCGGTGCGCGATGACAATGAGCGGATGCCTTCCCCCGTGTCCCCGCCGGTGGCCGCCGCCGAATACGCCCGCTTCTTCCGCGCCGACGACGTCGCGCCGCTCGAATGCCAGTCGGCGCGCTTCGTCGGCCACGTGTTCGCGCCGCACTTCCACGAAGAATACGTCGTCAACACCCTGATCGACGGCGTGCAGCGCTACCGCTACCAGGGCGATGTCCATTCGGCCGGCCGCGGCGCGCTGGTGCTGGTCAACCCGGACACGGTCCATACCGGCGAGGCCGGCACCGACCACGGCTGGGCCTACCACGGCTTCCTGCCGACGGCGTCGTTCATGCGGCGCCTCGCGGCCGACCTGTCCGGCCAGACGTCGGCCGAGCCCTTCTTCACGACGACCGCCGTGTTCGACCCCGACCTCGCCGGACGCCTGGTGCGGCTCTATGAGGTGCTGCGCCACAGCCACGACCGCCTGTTGCGCGAGTCGCTGCTGACCGCGGTGTTCGGCGACCTGATGACGCGCCATATGCAGGTGCGCGCCGTCGAGCCCGCTCCGTGCAGGGACGGCGTGGCACGCGCCCGCACGCTGCTCGCCGACCGCCTCGCCGACAACCTGACCCTGGCCGAGCTCGCTAAAGAGGCGGGCATGTCGCCCTACCACTTCAATCGTTCCTTCCACAAAGCCTACGGGCTGCCGCCGATCGCGTGGCGATTGCAGCTGCGCATCGCGCGGGCGCGCGGCCTGCTTGCGCGCGGCGTGACGCCGGCCGAGGCGGCGCTGTCGGCCGGCTTTGCCGACCAGAGCCACCTGACGCGCGCGTTCCGGCGCTCGCTCGGCGTCACCCCGGCCGCCTACCGGAAGACGCTGGCGGCGACGCGGCGCGGCTGAGCAAGATCGTTCAAGCCTTCCGCTTTCACGCCCGCTAGGCTTCGATGATCCGCCATCCGTCTGTGATCCCTCGACGCAGGCGCGGGCGATGAATCGCTTACCGGGACCCCAGACCATGAAACCCGTTTCCCCGCTGCTAGCCGGCGTGCGCGACACCGTGCCGATGCTGGTCGGCGCCGCGCCGTTCGGCCTGATCTTCGGCACGCTGGCCGTCGGCGCCGGGCTGTCGCCGGCCGCGACGCTCGCGATGTCGGCCTTCGTGTTCGCCGGTTCGTCGCAGTTCGTCGCCGTCACGCTGATCGGCGCCGGCGCCGCGTGGCCGGTGATCTGGATGACCACGCTGGTGGTCAACCTGCGCCACGCGCTCTACAGCGCCGCGCTGTTACCGTACGCGCGCTCTTGGCCGCTGTCGGCGCGGCTGCCGCTGGCGTTCTGGCTGACCGACGAGAGCTATGCGGTGGTCGAGCACCGGCTGCGCACGGGGTTGGCCGAGGGCGGCATGCCCTACGCGTTCGGTTCGTCGCTGGCGATGTACGGCAACTGGCTGCTCTTTTCCGCCGTCGGCGTGATGCTCGGCTCCGAACTGCCGGGGCTCGCCGACTGGGGGCTGGACTTCGCGATGCTGGCGACCTTCGCCGCCATCGTCGCGCCGCAGCTGAAGAGCCGGCCGTCGCTCTGTGCGGCTGCCGCAGCGAGCGCGGTCGCGCTCGCCGGCCACGGCTGGCCGTACAAGCTCGACCTGATGGCCGCCGCCGCCGCCGGCGTCGTCGCCGGGCTGTGGGCCGAGTCGCGGCAGATGCCGAAGAAAGAGGAGGCCGGGGCATGAACTCGATCCTGTGGCTGATCGCCGGCATGGCGGCGATCACCTTCCTGATCCGCGCGAGCTTCCTGGTGTTCGGCCAGAAGCTGCAGTTCCCGGCCGGCGTGAAGCGCGCGCTCTACTACGTGCCGGTGGCGGTGCTGCCGGCGCTGGTGGTGCCGATGGCGCTCTTGCCGCGCGGCGACTGGTGGCTGACGCCGGCCAATCCCTACCTGATCGGCACGCTGGTCGCGGCGGCGGTGGCGATCAGGACGAAGAAGACGCTGCTCGCGATCATGGTCAGCTTCGCGGTGTATCTGGCCTGGCGGCTGCTGTTCGTCTGAAGCGTACGCGGCGTGCCTGTAAAAAAAGCTCGGCCGGCCGAGCTTTTTTCTGTCGGGCGGCGGCCTAGACGGTGTCGAGGCCAGCGCAGCGCGCCAGCGCGTCGAAGTCGAGGCTCGCCGCGGCCCGTGCGACTTCGCGTGCGAAGTCGGCGTGCGCCGGGCTTGCGCTCTCCAGCGAGCTCGCCCAGTCCTCGATGTCGCTGATTCGCCCGTCCGCGATCAGGTCGCGCAAGATCGACAGGTGGATCGGGTCGGGCTTCAGCGGCACGGGCTCGGCTTGGGCAACGTTCAACAGCGCATCGATCATGCCGAGCAGCTGGCTCGGGTCGGCCGGCTTGAGCAGTTCGGCATCAAAATGCAGCGCGTTTGCGAGCCCGGCCGGGCGGCGCGCCGGCTCGGCCGAGTACAGCAGCGCCGGCGGCGGCGCGGGCCGTTCGTTCATCGCTGCGAGCAGGCCCCAGCCGTCGCGGTGCGGCATGCGCTGGTCGGATACCAGCACGTCCACCGCCTGCTGGCCGAGCAGCCGCAGCGCCTCGTCGCCGTCGGCCGCCTCGAGTACCTTGTGGCCGGCGCTGCGCAGCCAGTGGGCGGTCAGCGCGAGGCTCTCTGGGACGTCGTCGGCGACCAGCACGGTGTAGTGCCGCCGCGCGGCGGGCAGCGCGATGGGGCTCGCGCCACCGGCGGCGAGCAGGGCGGCCTCGTCCTGCGTTTCGAAGCTGAGGGTGAACGCGAAGCAGCTGCCCTCGCCGAGTTGGCTGATCACGGTCAGCTCGCCGCCGAGCTTGCGCACCAGCGAGCGTGCGATGACGAGGCCTAGGCCGGTGCCCTCGTGCTCGTAGGCGTTGTCGCCGCGCTCGAACGGCTGGAACAGGCGCGACAGCGTGTCCGACGACATGCCGATGCCGTTGTCGTAGAGTTCGAAGCCGAGCGTCACGCTGGTCGGGTCTTCGTCCCCCTCCAGGCGCCGGATCGCCAGCCGGATCGTGCCGTCGCGCGTGAATTTGGCCGCGTTCGAGATCAGGTTGGACAGGATCTGCCGCAGGCGCTTGAAGTCGGTGCTCAGCACCGGCGGTACTCCGGCATCGCTGTCGAGCAAGAAGCGGTTGTCGTGGCTGAGCGCCAACTGCCGCGCGTCGTCGGCGACGCCGTCGACGAACGCGTACCAGTAGCCGGGTGCCGGCCGGATGGCGACCTCGCCCAGCTCGCCGCGCGAGAAGTCGAGCAGCTCGTCGATCAGTTCGAGCTGGTGGCGCGCGTTGTCTTCGATCGCGCGCCGGCTGCGTTGGAGGTCCGCCTCGGGGTGCAGCAGCAGCCGCGCGTAGCCGATGATGGTCGACAACGGCGCGCGCAGGTCGTGGCTGATGTGCGCGAGCAGCGCGCTCTTGGCGCGGTTGGCCGTCTGGGCGCGATCGAGCGCGACGTTCAGCTCGTCGGTGCGGGTCGCGACCAATTCCTCGAGCTCCTCGCGTTCCTTTTCGCGGAAGGCGAGCAGAGACGCCGTCGCCCGGTCCTTCTGGATGCGGACGCGCCGCATCTGCTGCGTGAAGGCGGCCAGCAGCAGGAAGGTGCACAGCACGCCGGCCAGCGGCACGCCGTAGGACGAGAGCCGGTCCGGTGTGCGCAGGCCGAGGCTCTCGAGGACGCGGGTGAGGTTGCCGAGCGAGATCGTAAAGGTCGCGAGCGTGTACGCCCAACTCGTCGCCGGCCCGCGGAACAAGGTCCAGAAGCAGAACAGCGGCATGACCACCGTGATCAGCAGGCCGAGCTGGGTGCCGAGCCGCGCGCTGGCGGTATAGTCGACGAATTGCGACAGCATGATCGACACCGCCAGCCCGGCTATCAGCGCCAGCATGAACTTGTCCCAACGCGGCATTCGCGTGCGCGTCTCTAGGAATTCGCGGAAAAACAGCAGGAAGCACACGAGGGACACGTTGACGCTCAGCGAGGCCGAGTGGGTCGCCCAGCCGGTCGCCTGGGGCCACAGGAAGCGGAAACCCAGGCCGGTCATGGCCAGCTCGTAGACCACGAAGGTCAGCGCCGACACGCCGTGGAACGCATAGCCACGTTGGCCGAGCGACAGGAACAGCATCAGGCTGTACAGGCCGATCACCGTCAGCGAACCCAACTCCAGGCCGCGCACCAGAGTGCCTACCGCCTCCTCGGCGCGGAAAGCCTCCGGCGTCCACGCGCGCGGCGCCATCGACATCGCGGTGCGGCTCGCCACCCGCCACACGATCTGCCGCGTCTCGCCGGGCTCGAGCGTGACGGGGAAGACCGGGGTCGACGTGTCGAGCGGCCGCTTGGCAAAGGGCTGCAGCGTGCCGGCCTCTTCGACCCGCCAGCGGCCCGCTTCCCATTGGTAGAGCGAGACCTCTTGCAGCCGCGCCGAGCCAGCCTCGATCCAGACCGTGAGCGGATGGGGGGCGGGGTTGGAGAGGCGGGCGCGCAGCCAGAACGCCGAGCGGGAGAAGCCGGGGGTCAGTTGCACCGGCGTCGCCGGCGCGAAGCGCCCATGCGCGAGTACCTCGGCCAACGTCGCCCCGCGGCCCGGGTCCTCCATCCGTTCGACGAAGGGCTGCAGCGCTTGGCCGCTCTCATTGCCTGTCAGCACGAACGGCATCGCGGCGTGGGCGACAAGGCTCCAACCGAGGCACAGGCAGAACGCCAGCCAGCGGCCATAGAGGGTTGGGAACACGGTTCAGGCCTCGACGGGGCGGCCGGCGCGGACCGACCTGCGGTAGGCGGTCGGCGTCAGGCCGAAGCGTTCACGGAACGCGGTCGCGAAATTGCCCGCGTTCTGGAAGGCCAGCTGGTCGGCGACGTCCTGGATGCTGGCGTCGCTCTCGGCCAGCCACTGCCGCGCGGTGCGCAGCCGCTCCTCGCGCAGGTAGGCGAACACCGTCAGCCCGGTGCGTTCGCGGAACACCGCCGAAAGTTTCTTCTCGTAGCTGCCTAGCTGGGTGGCGATCTCCTCGACCGTCAGCGGCTCGGAGAGCCGGCCGCGGATCAGCGCGATGCCGGCCTGCAGCAGCACCTCGTCGGGATCGAGCGGCTCGGCTGCGTCTGTCTGGCTTTCCGCCGGCCGCCCTGCCAGCTGCAGGTGGATGCGCACGCGGGCCAGCACTTCTTCAGCCAGGAAGGGCTTGGTCACGTAGTCGACGCCGCCGATCGACAGCCCGGTCAAGCGCTCCTCGGGCGCGTTGGCCGCCGACAGGAACACCACCGGGATGTCGCGCGTCTTCGGGTCGGCCTTCAAGAGCCGGCAGGCGGCGAAGCCGTCGGCCTTCGGCATGCGCACGTCCATCAGGATCAGGTCGGGGCGCAGCGTCTGCGCGCGCTGGTAGCCCTGCTGGCCGTCGAACGCGATCGACAGCCGGAAGCGGTGCGCGTCGAGCAGGGCCTTCAAGAGGCGCAGCTCGTCGAGCGAGTCGTCGACGATCAAGAGGTGGGGCGTCCCGTTTTGGCCATTGGCATTAAACATACGTTTTGCAATGTATTTTTATTTGATTAACGATTTTACCGACTTGTGGCGGGGTTACCTATTTTCCATAGGGTTTAACGCCTGAGAAGGGCCCGTATGTGACGGGTCTTGACCACTCGTCCCATCCACTCCCGTCTTTCCGCCCCTCTTTTCCTTTTCGCAAAGAACCCGTCCGGCTTTCCAAATTCGAGCCATTTGTCATCCCGTTAGCATCTGCCCCTGACTCGGGAGGTGCGACCCGCGCTGGCGGGTTTGCCGGAGTGCCGCGCGCCGATTCCCGGATGTTCGATTTGCAAAAACTAGGGGGTAGAAGGTGAAAAGAACCGATTTGACGTATCAGCTCACCAAGGTGGGCGGCAAGATGACTTCGGTCGCGGTATGCGCGCTGACGGGGGCGGTGCTGTTCGGCGCGTCCGGGGCGGCGCTGGCGGTGCCGGTGGTGTACTTCCAGACCCTTGCCGGCGGCCGGACCTACTTCGACAACACGGTCAGCCAGTATGCACAGGGCGGCACGCCGAACCTAATCTCGACGAGCCTGTCGGGATTGAGTGCAGGGACGAACTGGAATGCGAACGGGATCAGCATCACGCCAAGCAACGGCGCCAGCCGTACGGTCGACGACACCTACCTGTCGAACGCGCCCAGCCTGGCCGGTTCGCCGACCGGCCAGGGCATCAACATGAGCGCCGTGTCGGGGGCGGGGGCCATCGGCTCGGGGCTGACTTTCAATTTTGGCAGCCAGTTCAACGCGTTCGGCATCGAAATGGGCGACTGGGGAACCTGCTGCTACAACTCGTCGCTGTACATCCAGTTCGGCAACAATGGCACCTGGGATACGGCCCAGTTGATCGGCACGGCCACTCAGATGTCCGACGTGCCCGAATCGAGCGGCGGTAGGACCTTCACCTTTATCGGCGCGATCAACGACACCAACTTCTTCGACCAGGTCCGTATCTACGGCGACGGCAACGGCGATGTCTTGTACGCCGGCGGCACGTTGCGCTCGGCCTCCGTCGAACTCAACTCGGTGCCGGGCAACGCCGGTTCGTCGACCCAGCAGCCGGCCGCGACCGACATCGACACCGCGCAGTCGCATTATCTCGCCAGCAAGCTGGGCAGCACCGTCAACCCGGCGTTCGAGGGCGGCACGCTGCAGATCGACAGCGCCAGCCCGACGATCAGCAATGACTTCACCGTCGCCAATAGCGGCGGCACCATCGACGCCAACGGCAATTCGGCGACCTTCAGCGGCGTGATCGCCGACAAGAGCGGCGCCTCGGGCCGTCTGACCTTCACCGGCTCGGGGACCACCACCCTAAGCGGCGCCAATACCTATAGCGGCGGCACCACGATCGGCGGCGGCGCGACCGTGAAAGTGGCGGCCGATTCGGCGCTGGGCGCCGCCAGCGGCGGCCTGACGCTTGACAACGGCACGCTGGCGAGCACGGCGACCCACAGCTCGGCGCGCAATATCGCGCTGGCCGGCAACGGTACGCTCGACGTGGCCGCGTCGACCACGCTGACCGAGAACGGCGTGATTTCGGGCGGCGGCGCTCTGAGCAAGACCGGCAGCGGCACGCTGGTGCTCGGCGGCAGCAATGCCAACAGCGGTGCCACCAACGTGAACAGCGGCACGCTCGAGGCCGGCAAGGCCGGCGCGCTGTCGTCGGCTTCGGCCACGACGGTCGCGTCGGGCGCGACGCTGGACCTGAACAGTTACGACCAGACCGTCGGCTCGCTGGCCGGCGCCGGCCACGTGACGCTAGGCTCGGCCAACCTCAACGCGGGCGGCGACAACAGCAGCACCACCTTCTCGGGCGACATCGGCGGCAGCGGCGGCCTGAACAAGACCGGCAGCGGCACGCTGACGCTGTCCGGCGACAACGGCTACACCGGCTCGACCTCCATCGGTAGCGGCGCGACGCTGGCGCTGGCGGGCAGCGGCGACATCGCCGAGTCGAGCGGCGTGGCGAACAACGGCAGCTTCAACATCGCGGCCACCAACAGCGGTGCGACCATCAAGACCTTGTCCGGCAACGGCAACGTGCAACTCGGCGGCAAGACGCTGACGCTGAGCAACGCCAACAGCACCTTCGTCGCCGGCGAAGGCAGCGATGTCGAGGCCAGCGGCGGCTTTGCCGGCGCGATTCACGGCAGCGGCGGCGTCACCGTGGCCGGCGGCACCGAGATCCTGTCCGGCGACAACGACTACACCGGCGCGACCACCGTCGACAATGGCGCGACGCTGGCACTGGCCGGCGACGGCAACATCGCCGCATCGAGCGGCCTGGCCAATAACGGCACTTTCGACATCGCCAATACCCACAACGGCACGACTATTGAGACGCTGTCCGGCAACGGCGCGGTGCAACTGGGCGGCAAGACGCTGACGCTGAGCCAGGCCAGCGGCAACTTCGCCGGCGGCATCCACGGCACGGGCGGGCTGACGGTAGTCGGCGGCACCCAGACCCTGAGTGGCAGCAGCGATTACAGCGGCGGCACCACGATCAGCGGCGGCGCGACGGTCAAAGTGGCGGCCGACGCGGCGCTGGGCGCCGCCGATGGCGGCCTGACGCTGAACAACGGCACGCTGGCGACCACCGCGACCCACGATTCGGCGCGCGCTATCGCGTTGACCGGCAACGGTACCTTCGACGTGGCCAATGCCACCACGCTGACCGAGAACGGCACGATTTCGGGAGCCGGGGGCTTGACCAAAGAAGGGCAAGGCACGCTGGTGCTGTGCGGCAGCGATTACACCGGCTCCACCACGGTGAACGCCGGTACGCTCAAGGCCTGCAAGGCCGATGCGCTGGCTAAGGATTCGGCCGTCACCGTGGCGGAGAGCGCGACGCTGGACCTTGACGGCCACGACCAGACCATCGGCTCGCTGGCCGGCGCCGGCGACGTGGCGCTGGGCTCGGCCAAGCTCACGACCGGCGCAGACAACGGCAGCACCACCTTCTCGGGCGACATCGCCGGCACCGGCGGGCTGAGCAAGACCGGCAGCGGCACGCTGACCTTGTCCGGCGACAACGGCTACAGCGGCGCCACCCACGTGGACGGCGGCACGCTCAAGGCCGGCAAGGCGGGTGCGCTGCCGCAGGATTCGGCCGTCACCGTCGCGTCGGGCGCGACGCTGGACCTTGACGGCTTCGACCAGAGCATCGGCTCGCTGGCCGGCGCCGGCAACGTTGCGCTGGGCTCGGCCAACCTTAACACCGGCGGCGACAACGGCAGCAGCACCTTCTCGGGCGACATCGGCGGGACCGGCGGCCTGAGCAAGACCGGCAGCGGCACGCTGACCTTGTCAGGGGTCAATAACTACAGCGGCGGCACGGCCATCAACGGCGGCGTGGTGCAGATCGCGTCCAACGGTGCATTGGGTGCGGCGAGCGGCGGGCTGAGCCTGAACAACGGCACGCTCAAGGTCGCCGAGAGCTTCTCCACCGCGCGCGACATCGCGCTGGCCGGCGAGGGCAGGCTGGACGTCGCGACAGGCAAGGCGCTGAGCAGTACCGGCACGGTTTCCGGCAACGGGCCGCTGATCAAGAACGGCGCGGGTACGCTGACGCTGGATGGCGAGAACACCTACCACGGCGGCACCGTCGTCAACGACGGGATCCTGCAGGTCGCTTCCGACGCGGCGCTCGGCGATGCATCCGGTGACATCACCCTCAACGGCGGCACACTGCAGACCACGGCGAACATGGGCACCGACCGCAAGATCACCCTGCTGTCGAACAGCCAGCTGCTGACCGACGCCGGCACCACCTTCACCCAGAACGGCGGCATCGACGGCAGCGGCCGACTGTTTAAGGCCGGTACCGGCACGCTGGTGCTGACCGGCACCAACACCTACAGCGGCGGCACCACCATCAACGGCGGCGACGTGCAGGTGGCCGACGGTTCGTCGCTCGGAACCGGCACCGTGCTGCTGAACGGCGGTACGCTGCACACCACGGAGACGCTCGCGGCCAACCAGCAGGTGCTGGTCTCGGGCAATTCGCAGGCCAGGGTCGACGCGGGCACCACCGCCCTGCTGTCCGGCACCATCAGCGACGGCGGCAGCAGCGGCTGCTTCAACAAGACCGGCTCCGGCACGCTGAACATGACCGGCAGCGCGACCCTGAACAACGGGACCTGCGTCCAGGACGGCATGCTGCGCGCCAACGGTGCCCTCAACAGCTGGGTGCTGGTGTACGCGGCCGGCACGCTGCGCGGTACCGGTCAGATCAACGGCGACATGACCGTGAACGGTACGCTGGCACCGGGCAACTCGCCGGGCCTCCTGACCCAGAGCGGCACCACCACGATGCTCGCCGGCAGCACCTTCCAGGAGGACATCGACGGGACGACCATCGGCAACGGCGCGGGCCACTACTCGCACCTCGAGATCACCGGCGGCCAGTTCATCATCAACGACAACGTCACGCTGGCACCGCAGCTGCGCGGCATCACCGGCAGCGCGAACAACACCTTCACGCCGTCGGTGGGCGACCTGTTCCGCATCGTCACCGCCGACGGCGGCGTCGTCGGCCGTTTCGATACGCTGACCCAGCCGGCGAGCGGCCTGGCTGCGGATACCCGCTTCACCGCCTTCTACAATATGCGCGGCAGCAACAGCGTGGACCTGGCGCTGACGCCGACGTCCTACGCCGCTTATCTGCGCAACGGCAGGGGCAACGTCAATGCCCAGTCGGCCGGCGGGGTGCTCGACAAGCTGCTCACGCATCAGGACGACGGCAGCGCCACGGCAACGCAGAGCGAACTGCTGTATGCGGTGGCGGGCGTCAGCGGCGGCGCGATGCCGGATCTGGCCCGTAGGCTGTCCGGCGAAGTCCACGGTGCGCTCGCGGCGGCCGCGCCGCAGGCGGGTCGTGCCTTGCAAAACCAGGTGGCCGGACGTCTCGGTTCGACCGCGGCGATCGGCAACGACCTCAGCGCCGAACAGGATCTGTGGCTCGACGTCTCGACCAGTCGCGGCGACTTCGACGCCGACGAATACGCGTCCGGTTATCGCACCAAGCGTGACCAGTACACGCTCGGTCGCGACCTGTACGGCAACGGCGCGACGAAGAGCCGTCTCGGCGCAGGCGTCTCGTATGCGCGCAACCATGTGACGGCCGACGCGGGCTCCGGTTCGGTCGACGCTACGATGGCCTTCGTCTACGGCCAGGTCGGCGCCGGCGACTTCATCGTCGACGGCATCGCGGCCTACGGCTATAGCCGTTGGAAGACGCAGCGTAGCGATCCGCTGCAGCAGGCCGGCGTCTTCGAGACGGCCGCCAACGGCAAGGAGGCACTGCTCGGTGTCGGCGTGCGTCTGCCGCTCGAGGCCGGCGGGATGTCGCTCGAACCGTTCGCCCGCGCGCTGTGGCAACAGTCCAGGCGCGACGGCGCAGGCGAGGGCACGGCGTCCGCGGCCGCACTGTCGCTGCAGGACTACTCGGCCAACGGCTCCCGTGTGCTGGCTGGCCTGTCGGGCGGCTCGCCGGTCAAGGACCCGCTGGCGGATTCCTTCACCTACCAGTTCAGCGTCGCGGTGGGGCGTGATATCGGCGATGAGGGCCAGCCGGCCGTCCAGGCGCGTCTGGCGGGCGAGCGCCTCACGGTGGTCGCGCCGCGCAGCGGCCGCGATTTCGTGCAGGCGTCGCTGAACGGGACGGTACAGCTTGATCGGCGCTCCTACGCCTACTTCGGCCTGAACGGCGAGGTGGGGTCGGGCCGCAGCGAGTTCGGTGCGACGGCGGGGCTGCGCATCCGTTTCTGATGCACATAAGGAACGCCTGACAGGCGTTCCCATTCTGACAAGGCCGGCTCTCGCCGGCCTTTTTGTCTGGCCGGCATAGGCATGAAAAAAGCTCGGCCTGGCCGAGCTTTTATGTTTGGCGGTCAGCTCAGCGCCGCTGGCTGCCTATGCTCATCAGCATGCCCATCGCGATCAGGATGGTCAGCGTCGCGGTGCCGCCGTAGGACACGAGCGGCAACGGCACGCCGACCACCGGCAGGATGCCGGACACCATGCCCATGTTGACGAAGGCGTAGGTGAAGAAGGTCAGCGTCAGCGCGCCGCCGATCAGCCGGCCGTACAGCGTTGGCGCGCGCGCGGTGATCATCAGGCCGCGGCTGATGACGAGAAGATAAAGGACCAACAGCACGATGTTGCCGACCAGGCCGAATTCTTCCGAGTACACGGCGAAGATGAAGTCGGTGGTGCGCTCGGGGATGTAGTCGAGGTGGGTCTGCGTGCCGTTCAGCCAGCCCTTGCCCCACGGCCCGCCCGAGCCGATCGCGATCATCGACTGGATGATGTGGTAGCCATCGCCGAGCGGGTCCTGAGTCGGGTCGATCAAGGTCAGCACGCGGCGGCGCTGGTAGTCGTGCATCAGGTTCCACACGATGGGCAGGCTGGCGGCGAACAGGCCGATGCCGCCGAAGATCAGCTTCCACGACAGGCCAGCGAAGAACAGCACGAAGAAGCCCGACGCCATGATCAGCGTCGCGGTGCCGAGGTCGGGCTGCTTGAGGATCAGCGCGCCGGGCGCCGCGATCAGCGTCGCGGCGACGAGGTAGTGCCACCAGCGCAGGTTCAGTTCGTTCTTCTGGAAGTACCACGCGAGCATCATCGGCAGCGCGATCTTCATGATTTCCGACGGCTGGATGCGCGTCACGCCGATATTCAGCCAGCGCTGCGAGCCGTTGACGATGACGCCGAACAGGTCGACGCCGATCAACAGCAACACGCCGACGACGTAGATCGGCGGCGCGAAGTTCATCACCGTCTGCGGGCGCACGTAGGCGAGCCCCCACATCACGACCAGACCGAGCGCGGTGTAGACGAACTTGTCGTCTAGCCGGTAGAACGACTGGTTCGACGCCGAATACAGCACGAACAGGCTCAACAGATAGATGAGTCCGAGGAACAGCATCAGCGGGCCGTCGAGCGGCCCCTTGACGAAGCCCCAGAGGCGTTTAAGGAGATGGGGCTGCATTTGCGCTCTCCTGTTCGGCGGCGGCGCGCGCGGCCTGGGCCTGCGAGGCTTCGGTGGCGCTGACGACCTCGGTCCTGACCGTCCTGAGCGATCCGGCGAGGTCGGCCGGCACCTTGCCGCTCAGGTAGAAGTCGAACAGCGCGCGGGTGATCGGCGCGGCGGCGGCGGCGCCGAAGCCGGCGTTCTCTACGATGACGGCGATCGCGATCTTGGGTTTTTCGACCGGCGCGAACGCGATGAACCACGAGTGGTCGCGGAAGCGTTCGGCGGTCGCGGCGGCGCTGTACTTGGCGCCCTGCTTGATCTGCACCACCTGCGCGGTGCCGGTCTTGCCGGCCATCGTGTACGGCAGGTTCTGGCCGATGCGCCACGCGGTGCCGCCCGGCTTGAGCACGTTCTCCATGCCGCGCTTCACGTATTCGAAATTGTCGTGCTTGAACGCCAGCGTGCGCTGCGCGTCAGGTTCGATCGCGCGCGACTTGCCGGACTTGGCGTCTGCCACCTCGCGCACCAGGTGCGGCTTGAACACGACGCCGTCGTTGGCCATGACCGCGGTCGCCTGGGCCATCTGCAGCGGCGTGTACGCGTTGAAGCCCTGGCCGATGCCGATGCTGACCACGTCGGCCGGGTACCAGCGGCGCACGTTCTCCGGGTGCTTGGCGAAGCGCTTCGCCTTCCATTCCTTCGACGGCAGCACGCCGATCGCCTCGCCGTCGAGGTCGATGCCGGTCCTTTTGCCGAGGCCGAACTCGGCCAGGTACGGGTGGATCTTGTCGATGCCCATGTCCCACGCGAGCTTGTAGAAGAAGGTGTCGCTCGACACCTGGATCGCGCGCGCGAGGTTGGCCGAGCCGTTGCCGGCCGGTTTGGAGTCGCGGAAGCGGTGGCTGGAGCCGGGCAGCGTGAAGAAGCCGGGCGCCGGGCGGACGGCGGTCTGCGTGATCGAGCCCGACTCGAGCGCCGCCATCGCCATGAACGGTTTGAAGGTCGAGCCCGGCGGGTAGACGCCGCGCAGCGCGCGGTTGACCAGCGGTTTTTCCCAGTCCTCGTTCAGCGCCTTCCACGTCGCGGTGTCGATGCCGTCGATGAACAGCGCCGGGTCGAAGCCAGGCTTGGACAGGAAGGCGAGCACGCCGCCGGTCTGCGGGTCGATCGCGACCAGCGCGCCGCGTCGCGCGCCGAACAGATTGTCGGCCAGCTCCTGCAACCGGATGTCGAGCGCCAGTTTCAGATTGTTGCCGTGCGTCGGCGGCGTGCGGCGCAAGCTACGGATCGCGCGGCCGCCGGCGTCGGTCTCCATCTCCTCGAAGCCCGCCGTGCCGTGCAGCTCGTCCTCGTAGACCTTCTCGAGGCCGAGCTTGCCGATGTAGTTGCCGCCGCGGTAGTTGGCGGTCTTGCCCTCTTCCTCGAGCTTTTCCTGGTCCTTCTGGTTGATGCGGCCGATGTAGCCGATCACGTGGCTGGTCAGCTCGCGGTACGGGTAGTCGCGGAACAGGCGCGCCTTGACCTCGACGCCGGGGAAGCGCCACGCGTGGGCGGCGACGCGAGCGGTCTCCTCCTCGGTGAGCTTCATCTTCAGCGGCACCGGCTCGAATTCCTTACTCTCCGACAGGAATTTCTTGAAGCGCTTGGTATCGCGCGGCGTGATCTCGACGATCTTGGCCAGCTCGGCGACGGTCGCATCGAGGCCGTTGGTCTTGGACGGCGTGACCTCGAGCGTGTACGCCGAGTAGTTCTGCGCGAGCACGACGCCGTTGCGGTCGAGGATCAGCCCGCGGTTGGGCAGGATCGGCACCAGCGAGATGCGGTTGTTCTGCGCGAGCGTCGAGAAGTGGTCGTACTGCAGCACCTGCAGCCACACGAAGCGCGCCGCGAGCAGCAGGAACATCAGGATCATGAAGCCGTAGGCGACGACCAGCCGCAGTTGCAGCTGGTTTTCTTCGGCCTGGGCGTTCTTGAAGCGGGTCGGGCGCATGGCGGGGCTTACAGCGAATGGCGCCGGTAGGGGAGGACCAAGAGCTTGGTCAACAGCGGCCACAGCAGCGCGCCGATCAAGGGCGGCAGGAAGTAGCCCCAGCCGACGAAGGCGGCGCCGGTGATCATGCGCACGACGACCATGATCGCCTGGTTGGTCAGCATCAACGCGAGCACGGCGAGCGCCTGTTGGCCGAGGTTGAACATCACCAGCTGCCGCTGGCGCAACAGCGCGAGGTAGGCGGTGATCGAGTAGGCGAGCGCGTGCTGGCCAAACAAGCCGGCGGTCGCGACGTCGGCGATCAGCCCTAGCGCGAACGCGGTGCCGATGTTGACGCGACTCGGCAGGTTGATCACCCAGTAGAGGAGCAACAGGCCGACGAAGTCGGGCAGCCAGCGCGTCGAGCCGGACGGCAGCGGCACCAGTTCGACCAGCATCGCCAGCGCGAAGGTCAGATAGATGAAGCGGCGCTTGACCGGCTTCACGAGTTCCTGGGGTCGGTCCATGGTTTTACGGTTGCGGTTGCGGGGCCGGCGGACGGTTCGCGCCGGTATCGAGCGCGAGCACGTAGCGCTGGCGGTAGACGCCGTCGACCGGCAGGCTGGCCACCTGCAGGAAGGCGGCGCCGGGCTTGCGTTCGACCTTGGTGACGCGCGCGACCGGCAGCCCGGCCGGGTAGACGCCGTCGATGCCCGAGGTGACGAGCCGGTCGCCGATCACCAGGTCGGCGTGGACCGGCAGATAGCGCAGCTCGACGCCGCCGCCGTAGCCGTACAGGATCGCACGCACGCCGGTGCGCTCGACCATCACCGGCACCATCTGGTCCTTGTTGATGACGAGCGTCACCTCGGCGGTCAATGGCTGCACGCGCGTGATCTGGCCGATCAGGCCCGCATCGCCGACGACCGGCTGGCCGGCCACGAGGCCGGCGTCCTGGCCCTTGTCGATGATGATCTTGTACGAGAACGGGTCGCGGCCGGTGTACAGCACCTCGGCCAACAGGCTCTTTTCGGCGCGCTGTGCACGCAACGCGTTCATCGCCTTGAGCTCGGCCAGTTCGTTCTTCACGGTGGCAAGCTCGGCCAGCTGCGCCGACAGTTTCAGCTCGCGCGTTTTCAGCCGCGCGTTTTCCTGCTTTAGACGGGTCTGGTCGGCGAAGAATTCACTCGCGTGCTGCGCGCCGGACAGCGGCGCGTTGACCACCCACTGCAAGGGGTAGAGCGCGACCGACAGCGCCTCGCGGGCGGGGTCCATCAGGCCGAGACGGGCGTCGCCGACGAGCAGCGCGACCGACGCCACGACGGCGAGCGTGAGGCGCAGCCCCGGGCGCGGCCCGTGGCTGATGAAGCTGGGCGTATTGGTGAAATTCATACACAAAGACGCCGCCCGGGCGGGCGGCGTGGATGGTCACGAGTCAGGGCACGTTGGTGAAGATGGTGCCGATCTTGTCCATCTTGTCGAGCGCCTTGCCCGAGCCGCGTACGACGCAGGTCAGCGGCTCTTCGGCGACGAACACCGGCAGACCGGTTTCCTCGGCCAACAGACGGTCGATGTCCTTCAACAGCGCGCCGCCGCCGGTCAGCACCATGCCCTTGTCGGCGATGTCGGCGCCCAATTCCGGCGGGGTCTGTTCGAGCGCGATCTTCACCGCGGACACGATCTGGTTCAAGGGCTCGGTCAGCGCTTCGAGGATCTCGTTGCTCGACACGGTGAACGCGCGCGGGATGCCCTCGGCCAGGTTGCGGCCCTTCACTTCCATCTCGCGCACCTCGGCGCCCGGGAAGGCCGAGCCGATGGTCTTCTTGATGTCCTCGGCGGTGGTCTCGCCGATCAGCATGCCGTAGTTGCGGCGGATGTAGTTGATGATCGACTCGTCGAACTTGTCGCCGCCGACGCGCACCGAATTCGAGTACACCACGCCGCCCAGCGAAATGATGCCGACCTCGGTGGTGCCGCCGCCGACGTCGACCACCATCGAGCCGGTCGGCTCTTCGACCGGCAGGCCGGCGCCGATCGCGGCGGCCATCGGCTCTTCGATCAGTTCGACGCGGCGCGCGCCGGCGGCCAGCGCCGAATCCTTGATCGCGCGGCGCTCGACCTGGGTCGAACCGCAGGGCACGCAGATCACGATGCGCGGGCTGGCGGCGAAGAAGCGGCTCGGGTTCACGCGTTTGATGAACTGCTTGAGCATCTGCTCGGTGACGGTGAAGTCGGCGATCACGCCGTCCTTCATCGGGCGGATCGCCTGGATCGAGCCGGGGGTGCGGCCGAGCATCTTTTTCGCTTCGACGCCGACGGCAAGGATCGATTTCTTGTTGGTCGGCGCGTCGTTGTGAATGGCGACCACCGACGGTTCGTCCAGCACGATGCCCTTGCCGCGCATGTAGATCAGGGTGTTGGCCGTGCCGAGGTCGATAGCGAGATCGTTGGAAAAGTAGCCGGTCAGCGAACGAAGCATTGGGCGTTCCTGGTTATTCGTTAGTTATGAGCCTAAGGCGGCACTTCGAGCGGCCCGCATATGACGACAGCGTCCGGGCGGTTCCGGGGGCGAATCGATGCGGCGGACCGCTTGCAATCTTGGGATGATAAAGCCGGTTATGATACCCTACAAATCTTGAATTATTAAAGGTTTTGACGAGGACGCCATGTCGCTGACCCACGAGGATGTCGCCCGCATCGCCAAGCTCGCCCGGATCAAGGTTTCCGGTGCCGAAATCGAGGCGGTCGGCGCCGATTTGAACCGCATTTTCGGCCTGATCGAGAAGATGAACGCGGTCGATACCGACGGTATCGAACCGATGGCCCACCCGCAGGACGTCAGTCTCCGTCTGCGCGACGACGCCGTGACCGCAAGCAACCGCCGCGACGCCTTCCAGGCGGTCGCCCCGCAGGTGGAAGCCGGCCTCTACCTGGTTCCCAAAGTCATCGAATGAGCGGCGCGTGCCGTTCAGCGCACGCGCAGCCTAACGCCCCGATCTGACAACATCATGAACAGCACCCTGACTTCGCTGGCGCGCGCTCTTGCGGCGCGCGAGATCTCGGCCACCGAGCTGGCCACCGACTACCTGGCGCGCATCGACGCGCTCAACCCGACGCTCAACGCGTTCATCACGGTCGACGCCGCCAAGACCTTGGCCGAGGCCCGTGCCGCCGACGCGGCGCGCGCCGCCGGCGCCGCCGGGCTCCTTGCCGGCGTGCCGATCGCGTACAAGGACATCTTCTGCCAGCAAGGCTGGAGAACCAGCTGCGGCTCGAAGATGCTCGACGGCTTCGTCTCGCCGTACGACGCGCAGGTGATCGAAAAGTGCCGCGCCGCCGGCCTCGTCACGCTCGGCCGCACCAATATGGACGAGTTCGCGATGGGCTCGTCGAACGAGAACAGCTTCTACGGCGCGGTGAAGAACCCGTGGGACCTGGCGGCGATTCCGGGCGGCAGCTCCGGCGGCTCGGCCGCGGCGGTCGCGGCGCGCCTGGCGCCGGCCGCGCTCGGCACCGACACCGGCGGCTCGATCCGCCAGCCGGCGAGCCACTGCGGCATCACCGGCATCAAGCCGACCTACGGCGTCGTTTCCCGCTTCGGCATGGTCGCCTACGCGAGTTCCTTGGACCAGGGCGGCCCGATGGCGCAGACCGCCGAGGACTGCGCGCAGTTGCTCAACGTGATCGCCGGCTTCGACGAGCGCGATTCGACCAGCCTTGAACGCGCCGCCGAGGACTACACCCGCGAGCTCGGCCAACCCTTGGCCGGCCTCAGGGTCGGCCTGCCGCGCGAATATTTCGCCGACGGCCTGGCGAGCGACGTGGCGCGCGTGATCGAGAACGCGGTAGCCGAACTCAAGACGCTCGGCGCCGAGGTGGTCGAGGTCAGCCTGCCGAACACCGAGCTGTCGATCCCGGCCTACTACGTGATCGCGCCGGCCGAGGCGAGCTCCAACCTCAGTCGCTACGACGGCGTGCGCTATGGCCACCGCGCCGCCGAGTACGGCGACCTTGCCGACATGTACGAGAAGACGCGCGCCGAAGGCTTCGGTAGCGAGGTGAAGCGCCGCATCATGGTCGGCACCTATGTGCTGAGCCACGGCTACTACGACGCGTACTATCTGAAGGCGCAGAAGATCCGCCGCCTGATCGCCGGCGACTTCCAGGCCGCGTTTGCGCAGTGCGACGTGATCCTCGGCCCGGTGGCGCCGACCGCCGCGTTCAACCTCGGCGAGAAGTCGAGCGACCCGGTCGAGATGTACCTGTCGGACGTCTACACGCTGTCGGTCAACCTCGCCGGCCTGCCGGCGATGAGCGTGCCGGCCGGCTTCGCCGACAACGGCCGCCCGGTCGGCCTGCAGATCATCGGCAACTACTTCGCCGAGGCGAAGATGCTGAACGTCGCGCACCAGTTCCAGCTAGCGACCGACTGGCACCAGAAGGCGCCGGTTCTCTGATCCGGCCAGCGTAAGAACTCGCGAGCGTGGCCGAGCTCGGCCACGCTCGCTCTATGAAAAGGATTTTCCAACCATGAAATGGGAAGTCGTGATCGGTCTGGAAGTGCACGTGCAACTTTCCACCGTATCGAAAATTTTCTCCGGCGCCAGCACCGCCTTCGGCGCCGAGCCGAACACGCAGACCGCGGTGGTCGACATCGCGCTGCCCGGCGCGCTGCCGGTGATGAACAAGGCGGCGGTCGACAAGGCGATCCGCCTCGGCCTCGCTCTTGACGCTGTCATCAATCGTAAGAGCATCTTCGCGCGCAAGAATTATTTTTATCCGGACCTGCCCAAAGGCTATCAGATCAGCCAGTTCGAACTGCCGATCGTCGGCATGGGCGAGCTCGCGATCCAGGTCGGCGAAGAGGAAAAGCGGATCCGCGTGACGCGCGCGCATCTCGAGGAGGACGCCGGCAAGTCGCTGCACGAAGACTTCCACGGCCGCACCGGCATCGACCTGAACCGTGCCGGCACGCCGCTGCTCGAGATCGTCTCCGAGCCCGACATGCGCAGCCCCGAAGAAGCGGTCGCCTATGCGCGCGCGCTGCACACGCTGGTGACCTGGCTCGGCATCTGCGACGGCAACATGCAGGAAGGCAGCTTCCGCGTCGACGCCAACGTATCGGTCCGTCCGTTCGGCCAGGCCGAATTCGGCACGCGCCGCGAGATCAAGAACCTCAACTCCTTCCGCTTCCTGCAGCAGGCGATCGAGGCCGAGATCCAGTGGCAGATCGACACCATCGAGGACGGCGGCCGCGTGCAGCAGGCGACCGTGCTGTTCGACCCGGACAAGGGCGAGACGCGTGCGATGCGCAGCAAGGAAGACGCGCACGACTACCGCTACTTCCCCGACCCGGACCTGTTGCCGCTGAGGGTGTCGGAAGAGCAGATCGAGCGCGTGCGCGGCGAAATGCCCGAGCTGCCGGGCCAGATGAAGGCGCGCTTCATCGCCGAATTCGGCCTGTCGGCCTACGACGCCAACCTGTTGACCGCCAGCCGCGCGATCGCCGCCTACTTCGAGGCGGTGGCCCGCGCGACCGGCCAGGGCAAGCTCGCCGCCAACTGGGTGAGCGGCGAGCTGGCCGCGCGCCTGAACCGCGACGGCCTGGATATTGCGCAAAGTCCGATCTCGGCCGAGCGCCTAGCCGGCCTCGTCGCGCGCATCGCCGACGGTACGCTGTCGAGCAAGTTGGCCAAGCAGGTGTTCGACGCGCTGTGGGACGGCGAGCTGGAGGCCGATGCGGTGATCGAGCGCGACGGCCTGAAGCAGGTGTCCGACGCCGGTGCGATCGAGAAGCTGGTCGACGAGGCGCTCGCGGCCAACCCGAAGGCGGTCGAGGAATTCCGCGCCGGCAAGGAAAAGGCGTTGAACGCGCTCGCAGGCCAGGTGATGAAGGCGTCCAAGGGCAAGGCCAACCCGGCCCAGGTGCAGGAAATCCTGCGCGCCAAGCTCGCCTGATGTCGAAAGCATGAAAACGGGGCGGCGCCCGCGGGTGCCGCCCCGTGATTTTTTTGCGAGTCCCCGCGCGATATCCCGTGTCCCAAGGGTGCAAGGCCCTGTTGTAAAGACGGTTTCTTGACGACGTACTTTTAATGCCTTGGTTAACGCTCTGATTTGTCTCGTTTATTGCTCGTTATTTTCCCGGTAAGTCTTTGTCGTAAAAGAAGAATAAGGGCATATCGCCGATTGACCCTGTCCGGGTTCTTCCCTATAGTGGCGGCAAGTGGGGGAAAGTGGGCAAAAGTGGGGCCAAAGCCCCGGTCTGGGACGAACCAAACGGTCAGTATTCTCAAGTCATGTTCGGCGGCGTCAGCATCGTTTCTCTCGACAGCAAGGGGCGTTTGGCCATTCCGGCCAGGCACCGCGAGAGCTTGCTGTCCGCGTTCGGCAGCCGTCTGACCGTCACCCTCGACTCCCCCGACCACCTGCTGATCTACCCCGAGCCGAACTGGCGCGAGGTGGAGTCCCGCCTCCTGAAACTGCCTACCGGCAACCCTTCGGTCAAGGCCTACCAGCGCGTCATGCTCGGCCACGCCGAGCCACTCGACATGGACGGCAACGGCCGCGTGCTGCTGCCAGCCCGCTTGCGCGAGCGCAGCAAGCTCGACAAGGAAGTCGCGCTGGTCGGGATGGGCAACCGCTTCGAGCTGTGGAACGCGGCCGACTGGGAGCGCGTGACCGACGAGGCGCTCAACATCGAACCGGCTGACCTCGAGCCGCATCTTGGAGATTTCTCGCTGTGAGCGCCGGCTTTCAACACGTCACCGTCCTCTTGAACGAGGCGGTCGCCGCGCTGGCGATCCGCCCGGACGGCGTTTACGTGGACTGCACTTTCGGGCGCGGCGGCCATAGCCGCGCCATCCTGGCACAGTTGGGCCCTACGGGCCGGCTGATCGCCTTCGACAAGGACCCGCTGGCGGTGGCCGAGGCCGACCGCCTCGCCGCCGCCGACCCCCGCTTCACCATCGTGCACGAGGCCTTCGAGACGCTCACGCGCGAACTCGACCGCCTCGGCGTCGACGCGGTGGACGGCGTGCTGATGGATCTGGGCGTGTCGTCGCCGCAGATCGACGACGGCGCGCGCGGGTTCAGTTTCCGATTCGACGCGCCGCTGGACATGCGCATGGACACCACGCGCGGCGTCACCGCCGCCGAGTGGTTGGCCGAGGCGTCCGAGGCCGATATCCGAGAGGTGATCAAAACCTATGGTGAAGAGCGGTTTGCTCGCCAGATTGCAGCAGCCATTGTTGCGACAAGGGCTGAATCCCCGATCACGACCACGCGCGAGCTCGCCGGCCTCGTCGCGAAAAACGTCCGTACTCGCGAACCGGGTCAAGACCCCGCGACGCGTACCTTCCAGGCGATCCGCATTTATATCAACCGCGAGCTCGACGAGCTGAAGGCGGTGCTGCCGCAGGCGGCGCGCCGGCTGAAGGCCGGCGGCCGCCTGTCGGTGATCGCGTTTCATTCGCTCGAGGACCGCATCGTCAAGCACTATATGAAGGACGCGGCGACCGCCGACGAACTGCCTTCGTGGGTCGCGGTGCGCGCCGCCGACATCCCCGAGCCGCCGATCAAGCTGGTCGGCAAGGCGGTGCGCGCGAGCGCCGACGAAGTGCGCGCCAACCCGCGCTCGCGCAGCGCCATCCTGCGCATCGCCGAACGCACCGGCGCGCCGTGGCGTGAGGGGGACGAATGAACCGCCTCAACGTCTTGCTGCTCACCCTCGTGGTGTTCTCGTCGTGGTCGGTCGTCACCGCCCAGTACGACGCACGCAAGCGTTACAGCGAACTCGAGAAGGAGCAGAAGCTCGCGCAGACGCTCGAGGTCGACTATGGGCGGCTCTTGCTCGAACAGAGCACCTGGGGGGCGCACGCGCGCATAGAAAAGGCGGTCGGCAGCCGCCTCGGCATGCACACGCCCGACCAGCGTGAAGTCCAGATCGTGTCAGTGAAAGGCGGCGCCTGATGCGCACCGCCCAGCCCCGCGGCCGACGTCAGGCCAGCGCCGTGCGCCATCCGGGCCTCATCATGGGGCCCGGGCGGGTGCGCGTCGTGCTGTTGGGGCTGGGCCTGTTGTTCCTGACGCTGGTCGGCCGCGCGCTGTACCTGCAGGTCGTGCAGCAGGACTTCCTGCAGAACCAGGGCGACGCGCGTTTCCGCCGTAGTCTCGTGCTGGAAGCCAACCGCGGCGTGATCACCGACCGCAACGGCGAACCGCTGGCGATCAGCACGCCGGTGCAGTCGATCTGGGCGAGCCCCGACGACATGGTGCCGGTGCCGCCCGACAAGCTGAGGAAACTGGCCGGCCTGCTCGAAATGCCCGCCAGCGACATCGCCGGCAAACTCGCGGACAAGAAACGCGAGTTCGTGTTTTTGAAGCGCCAGATCAGCCCCGAGGTCGCCAACGCGGTCATGGCGCTCGGCGTCCCGGGCGTCGCCCGTCAGCAGGAATACCGCCGCTACTACCCGGCCGGCGAGGTGATGGCGCACGTGGTCGGCTTCACCGGTGTCGACGGCAAGGGTCAAGAAGGGCTGGAGCTGGCGCGAGAGAAGATGCTCGCAGGCAAGAACGGCAGCCGCGTCGTGTTGAAAGACCGTCGCGGCCACATCATCGAGGATCTGGCGGCGATCGAACGGCCGCGGGACGGCCAGACGCTGGTGCTGTCCATCGACCAGCGTATCCAGTACCTCGCCTACCGCGAACTGAAAAATGCGGTCGAAGTGAACAAGGCGAAGGCCGGCGGCGTCGTCGTGCTCGACGGCAAGACCGGCGAAGTGCTCGCGCTGGCGAATTATCCATCGTACAACCCGAACAATCGGCGCATCCTCGAGCCCGAGATGCGCCGCAACCGCGCAGTGGTCGACTTGTTCGAGCCGGGCTCGACGATGAAACCGTTCCCGGTATCGATGGCGATCGAGAACGGCAAGGTGACGCCCGACACCTGGATGGATACCCAGCCGTATATGATCGGTCCGGCGACGGTGCGCGACTCGCACCCGAAGCCCGCGATGACCGTGACCGAGGTGATCCAGAAGTCGAGCAACGTCGGCTCGTCGAAGATGGCGCTGATGTTCGCGCCGGAACAGATGTGGACGTTTTACGACCAGGTCGGCTTCGGCCGTTCGACCCGTTCGGGCTTCCCGGGCGAGGCGAGCGGCCGGCTGCGCAACTGGAAGGGCTGGCGCCCGATCGAGCAGGCGACGATGTCGTTCGGCTACGGCGTGTCGGTCAGCCTGATCCAGCTCGCGCACGCCTACACGATCTTCACCAACAACGGCGAACTGTTGCCGGTGTCGTTCGCGCGGCTGGCCGCGCCGATGCCGTCCAAGCCCGTCATCAGCGCCGGGACCGCGAAGAAGATGCGCGACATGATGATGGCCGTGACGCAGGAAGGCGGCACCGGCATCCGCGCGCAGGTGCTCGGTTACCACGTTGGCGGCAAGTCGGGCACCGCGCGCAAGCTGGTGAACGGCGGCTACGCGGCCGACAAGCATATCGGCCTCTTCGTCGGCTTCGCACCGGCGACCGCGCCGCGGCTGATCGTCGCGGTGATGATCGACGAGCCGACTGGCGGCAGTTACTACGGCGGCACCGTCGCCGGCCCGGCGTTCTCGGCGATCACCGCCGGCAGCCTGCGCATCATGGGCGTGAAGCCCGATGCGCCCTCCAACAACACCCTGATTCCGGTCGACCAGATACCGGAAATTCGAGAAGACGCATGAAAAGCCGCGTAACGCCGCTGTCCGACTGGGACCCGGCGCAATTGACCTCCCTTGGCGTCCCCCTGCGCCGCATCGAGTCCGACAGCCGACGCGTGCTGCCGGGCGACCTGTTTCTGGCGTGCCGCGGCGAATACACCGACGGCCGCGATTTCATCGCCGCCGCGCTCGCGCGCGGCGCGGCGGCCGTGCTGTGGGACGACGCCGACGGCTTCGCGTGGAACCCCGACTGGGCGGTGCCCAACCTGCCGGTGCCCGAGCTGCGCGAACGCGCCGGCATCGTCGCCGCCCACGTGCTCGGCCACCCCAGCCTGAAGATGGTGGTGCTCGGCATCACCGGCACCAACGGCAAGACGTCGATCTCGCACTGGCTCGCGCAGGCGTTCTCGCTCTTGGGCCGCAAGGCGGCGCTGATCGGCACCGTCGGCAACGGCTTTTACGGCGAGCTGACCGAGACCAGCCACACGACGCCCGACCCGGTCACCGTGCAGCAAAGGTTGGCCGAGTACCAGCGCCAGGGCGCGAAGGTCGTCACGATGGAAGTGTCGAGCCACGGGCTCGACCAGAGCCGCGTCAACGGCGTGAGCTTCGCGACCGCGGTGTTCACCAACCTGACGCGCGACCACCTCGACTACCACGGCAGCATGGAAGACTACGGCGCGGCCAAGGCCAAGCTGTTCCACTGGGAAGGCCTGAAGCACGCGGTGGTCAACGCCGACGACGCCTTCGGCCGCCAGCTGATCGCCGACATCGACCAGAACGCGACGCAGGTCGTCAGCTACGGCCTTGAACAGGGCGACGTGCGTCCGCTTAAGCTTGCCGCCAGCCTGGACGGCCTCGCGCTCGACGTTGCGACGCCGTGGGGCGAGGTCGCGATCAAGACCGAACTGCTCGGCCGCTTCAACGCCGCCAATCTCTTGGCCTGCCTCGCGACTCTGTGCGTGAACGGCGTGTCTCTGAAAGACGCGGCCCAGGTGCTGTCGCGCATCCAGCCGGCGCGCGGGCGCATGCAGCGCATCGGCGGCAGCCGTGAACCGCTGGTCGTGATCGATTACGCGCACACGCCCGACGCGCTCGAAAAAGCGCTGTCCACCTTGGCCGAGATCCGCACGGCCGGCAGCAAGCTCTTCTGCGTGTTCGGCTGCGGCGGCGACCGCGACAAGGGCAAGCGATCGATGATGGGCGGCATCGCCGAGAAATACGCCGACGTCGCCGTCGTCACCAGCGACAACCCGCGCACCGAAGATCCGCAGGCGATCATCGAGGACATCTTGTCCGGCATGGAAAAAGCCGGCCACGTCGACCAGGACCGCGCCGCCGCGATCGCGTGGGCGGTGCAGTCGGCGCGCCCGGGCGACATCGTGCTGGTAGCCGGCAAGGGTCACGAGGACTACCAGGAGATCAACAAGGTCAAGCACCCGTTCTCCGACTTCCGCGTCGCCGAAGCGGCGCTCACCGCGTGGGGAGAGCAGCATGCTGACGACGTTTGAAGCGGCGGCACTCGCAGGCGGCGAAGCGGTCGGCCTGGAAGCCGCGTTCGCGCGCGTCACCACCGACAGCCGCGCGATCCAGAAGGGCGACCTGTTCGTCGCCTTGAAGGGCGAGCGTTTCGACGCGCACGACTTCGTCGCGCAGGCCTTGGCCGACGGCGCCGCAGCCGCCATGGTCGGCCGAGGATTCGAGCTGGCCGGCGCGAACCTGATCGTCGCAGACGACACGCGTTTGGGCCTCGGCCGACTCGCCGCCGGCTGGCGCAACCGTTTCGAAGGGCGCGTCGTCGGCATCACCGGCTCGAACGGCAAGACCACGGTCAAGGAAATGCTGGCGTCCATCCTCGCCGCACACGCGGGTGCCGACGCGGTGCTCGCGACCGCCGGGAACCTCAACAACGACATCGGCCTGCCGCTGACGCTGTTGAAGCTCACCGATCAACACCGCTACGCGGTGATCGAGATGGGCATGAACCATCCGGGCGAGATCTCCTATCTGACGGGGCTGACGCGGCCCGAGGTCGCGCTGGTCAACAACGCCTTGCGCGCGCACCTCGGCGGTTTCGACGGCGTCGAGGGCATCGCGCGCGCCAAGGCTGAGATTTACGAAGGCCTCGCCGACGGCGGTATCGCCGTCGTGCCGGCCGAAGACGCACACGCCGAGCTGTTCCGCGCCGCCGCCGGCGGCCATGAAACGCTGTCGTTCGGCCTCGACCACGGCGACGTCAAGGCTCGCGACGTGGTACTCGAGCCTGAGGGCAGCCGCTTTACGCTGGTTTCGCCCAAAGGCGAGACGTTGGCCGAGCTGGCGTCGCCGGGTCTGCACAACGTGAAGAACGCGCTCGCCGCCGCAGCGATCGCGCTCTCGCTCGACGTGCCGCTGCAGGCGATCGCCGCCGGCCTCGCTGCTTTCGCCGGCGTGAAGGGCCGGCTGCAGCGCAAGGTTGGCCGAGGCGGCATCGCGATCATCGACGACAGCTACAACGCGAACCCGGACTCGATGGAGGCGGGGCTCGACGTGCTCTCCGCCGCACCCGCGCCGCGCGTGTTCGTGATGGGCGACATCGGCGAATTGGGCGAGACCGCGCCGGCCTTGCACGCCGAGGTCGGCGCCTACGCGAAACAGAAGGGCATCGACGCGCTCGTGACGCTCGGCCCGCTGAGCCGCCACGCGGCCGACGCCTTCGGCGCCGGCGCAACACCTTTCGACGATCGCGCAGCCCTGCTCGCGCATCTGGATATCCATCTGCCAGCCGGCGCGACGGTGCTGGTCAAGGGCTCGCGTTTCATGAAGATGGAAACGGTGGTCGAGCACCTGCTGGCGGACAACACACACCCCGGGGAGAAGTAAGTGCTGGTCTGGTTGGCCGAATGGCTGAGTGAATACATCCGCGCGTTCAGCGTTTTCAATTACGTCACCCTGCGGGCGGTGCTCGCGAGCCTGACGGCGCTCGGCATCTCGCTGGTGATGGGGCCGTGGGTGATCCGGAAACTGACCTTGCTCAAGGTCGGGCAGGCGGTGCGCAGCGACGGCCCACAGACCCACCTCGTGAAGGCCGGCACACCGACGATGGGCGGCTCGCTGATCCTGCTCGCGATCGGCATCACGACGCTGCTGTGGGCGAACCTCGCCAACGTCTACGTGTGGCTGTTGCTCGCGGTGATGTTCGGCACCGGAGCGCTCGGCTTCTACGACGACTGGAAGAAGGTCGTCTACAAGGATCCGAAGGGCGTGTCGGCGCGCTTCAAGATGGTGTGCCAGTCGACCATCGCGATCGCGGCCGGCGTCTACCTCGTCACCACCGCCCAACTGCCGGCGTCGACCGAGTTCATCGTGCCGTTCTTCAAGAACGTCGTGTATCCGATGGGCGCGATCGGCTTCTGCGTGCTGACCTACTTCGTCATCGTCGGCACGTCGAACGCAGTCAACCTGACCGACGGCCTCGACGGCCTGGCCGCGCTGCCGACGGTGCTGGTCGCCAGCGCGCTGGCGATCTTCGCCTACGTCGCCGGTAACGCGGTGTTCGCCAAATACCTGGGCCTGCCGTTCATCCCCGGCGCGCACGAGGTGGTGGTGTTCTGCGCGGCGATGGCCGGTGCCTGCCTCGGGTTCTTGTGGTTCAACGCCTACCCGGCGCAGGTGTTCATGGGCGACGTAGGCGCCTTGGCGCTCGGCGCCGCGCTCGGCACCGTCGCGGTGATCGTCCGCCAGGAGATCGTGCTCTTCATCATGGGCGGCCTGTTCGTGATGGAGGCGCTGTCGGTGATGATCCAGGTCGCATCGTTCAAGCTGACCGGCAAGCGGGTGTTCCGGATGGCGCCCTTGCACCACCACTACGAACTGAAGGGCTGGAAGGAGACGCAGGTCGTCGTCCGCTTCTGGATCATCACCATGATGCTGGTGCTGGCCGGCCTCGCCACCCTCAAGCTGCGTTAAGGAGACGGCGATGCGATTCAAGGGACAACACGTCATCGTCGTCGGCCTCGGCGACACCGGCCTCGCCGCCGCGCGCTGGCTCGCAGCGCACGGCGCACGCGTGACAGTCGCCGACAGCCGCGCGACGCCGCCTAACGCGCAAACGTTGGCCGAGCTGCTGCCCAACGTAGAACTGCGCGCAGGCGCCTTCGACAGCCTGACCTTCGCCGATGCCGACATTCTCGTCGTCAGCCCCGGCGTACCGGTGTCGACGCCGGCGATCGCCGCGTTCGAGATCGAGGGCGGCGAAGTGCTCGGCGACGTCGAGCTGTTCGCGCGTGCGATCGAAGACGGCGGCGCGAAGGTGATCGCGATCACCGGCTCTAACGGCAAGAGCACCGTCACCAGCCTGGTCGGCCATCTGTGCGAAGCCGCCGGCCTCGACACCGTGGTCGCCGGCAATATCGGCCTGCCGGTGCTCGCCGCGCTGCTCGAGCGCGAACAGGCCGGCAAGCAGCCCGACGTGTGGGTGCTGGAGCTGTCGAGCTTCCAGCTGGAAACCACCTGGTCGCTCGAGCCCGACGCGGCGACCGTACTCAATATTTCCGAGGACCACCTCGACCGCTATACGGATCTGCTCGACTACGCGCACGCGAAGACCGCGGTGTTCAACGGCGGCGGCGTGCAGGTGCTCAACCGCGACGACGCGCTGACGCGCGCGATGAGCCGCGCCGGCCGCGTCGTGAAGTGGTTCTCGCTGAAAGGCTCGGCCGACTACGGCTTGTTGGAGAAAGACGGCGGCCACTGGCTTGCCGCAGACGGCGAAGCGGTGTTCGACACCAAAGAGATGTCGCTGCAGGGCCTGCACAACGCGGCGAACGCGCTGGCGGCGCTGGCGCTTGTCGAGGCTATAGGCCTGGAGCGCAGCGCGCTGCTTGCGGGCCTTGCAACCTTCAAGGGCCTGCCGCACCGCGTCGAGTTGGTCGACGAATTCGGCGGCGTCGCCTTCATCGACGACTCGAAGGGCACCAACGTCGGCGCGACCGAGGCGGCGCTTTACGGCATGACGCGGCCGGTGGTGCTGATCGCCGGCGGCGACGGCAAGGGCCAGGATTTCACGCCGCTCAAGCCGGCGCTCGAACGCATCGGCCGCGCGGTGCTCTTGATCGGCCGCGACGCGGACAAGATCCGCGCAGCGCTTGCCGGACTCGCGCTGCCGCTGATCGACTGCGCCTCGCTCGAGGACGCGACACGCGAGGCGGCAAGCTTGGCCGAGCAAGGCGACGTGGTCTTGCTGTCGCCGGCCTGCGCCAGCCTCGACATGTTCCGCAACTACGCGCACCGCGCGCAGGTGTTCATCGACACCGTCGCCAGCTTGAAGGCCGGGCGAACTTAAATGGTCATCCCCGGCGCGCGGCGTTTTTCCCCCATCACGGCCTTCGACGAAGCGCTGATGTGGGCGCTCGCGCTCCTCTTGTCGGTGAGCCTGGTGATGGTGTACTCGGCGTCGATCGCTTACGCCGAGGCCGACCCGGACACGCAAAACCGCTTCTTCTACCTGATCCGACACGTGATGTTCCTGTCGGTCGGGATGATAGGCGCGGCCGCGGCGTTCCAGGTGCCGACCGCGGCGTGGCAGAAGAACGCGAGCCGGCTGTTCATCGTCGGGCTGGTGCTGCTGGTGGCGGTGCTGATCCCCGGCATCGGCAAGGTGGTGAACGGCTCGCGGCGCTGGATTTCGCTGGTGGTGCTGAACTTCCAGCCGTCGGAACTGATGAAGTTCGCGACGGTGATGTACGCGGCCGACTACACCTTCCGCAAGTCGGCCAAGATGCACAGCTTCACGCAGGGCTTCCTGCCGATGCTGGCGGCGATCGTCGCGGTCGCCTTCCTGCTCTTGATGGAGCCGGACTTCGGCGCGCTGATGGTGGTGATGACGATCGCGATGGGCATCCTGTTCCTCGGCGGCATCAACCTGAGGATCTTCGGCGGGCTGGCGGTGATGGCGATGATGGCGATTGTGCTGTTGATCGTCACGTCGCCGTACCGGTTGAAACGCGTGCTCGGTTTCATGGACCCGTGGGAGGACCCGTACGGCAAGGGCTACCAGTTGAGCCACTCGCTGATCGCGATCGGCCGCGGCGAGTGGTTCGGCGTCGGGCTCGGCGGCAGCGTCGAGAAACTGTTCTACCTGCCCGAGGCGCATACCGACTTCATCATGGCGGTGATCTCTGAGGAGTTCGGCTTCTTCGGCATCCTGGTCGTGATTGGACTGTACGCGTGGATCGTGCGCCGCGCTTTCCACATCGGCGTCGAGTCGAAGAAGCTCGAGCGCTACTACCAGGCGCTGGTCGCGCAGGGCATCGGCATCTGGCTCGGCATCCAGTCCTTCTTCAACATCGGCGTGAACATGGGCCTCTTGCCGACCAAGGGGCTGACGCTGCCGCTGATGTCGTTCGGCGGCTCGGCGATGCTGATGAATTTGATCGCGGTCGCGGTGCTGGTGCGGGTGGACTGGGAGAATAGAAGAATAATGCGTGGCTACAAGGTGTAGCCACGCGTCCGGCACGGGTTGAGGAACGCCGAAAGGTACGGCGTTACGTGGCTCACGGTGAGCAAAGTGGTAACAAAGATTAACGCGGCCCGCCGGAAGGTTGGCCGAGGGTAAAGGCAGAATGGCGAACCGAACCATCATGGTCATGGCCGGCGGCACCGGCGGACATATCTTTCCCGGCCTCGCGGTCGCGAAGGAGCTGACCTCGCGCGGCTGGAAGGTGATCTGGCTGGGCGCAGAGGGCGGCATGGAAACGCGCCTGGTGCCAGAGCACGGTTTCGCGATCGAGACGGTGAAGATCCGCGGCGTGCGCGGCAACGGAATCGCGCGCAAGCTCGCGCTGCCCTTCGTGATGGCCGGCGCCTTGCTCAAGAGCACGGTCGTGATCTTTCGCCACCGTCCGGACATTGCGATCGGCTTCGGCGGCTATACCGGTTTTCCGGGCGGCCTCGCGTCGCGCTTCTTCTGGAAGCCGCTCATCGTGCACGAGCAGAACTCGGTCGCCGGGCTGACCAACAAGCTGCTATCGAAGATCGCCAGTCGCACGCTGTTTGCCTTCCCGGGCGCTTTCCCGGGGACCGATGGCCTCGTCGGCAACCCGGTGCGCGCCGACATCGCGGCCATTGCCGCACCCGAAGCACGCTTTGCCGGCCGTGCCGGTCCGCTGAAGGTGCTGGTCGTCGGCGGCAGCCTCGGCGCCAAGGTGTTCAACGACACCGTGCCCGAGGCGCTGGCCAGGATCCCGGCCGACAGGCGGCCGCAGGTGGTGCACCAGGCTGGTTCGAAGGCGATCGACGAACTTAAGGCCAACTACGCGAAGGTGGGCGTGACGGCAGACTGCCGCGCCTTCATCGCCGACATGGCGGCCGAGTACGCGTCCGCCGACGTGGTGGTGTGCCGCGCAGGCGCCTTGACGGTGGCCGAACTGGCGGCGGCGGGCGTCGGGAGTCTGCTCGTGCCCTACCCGCACGCGGTAGACGATCACCAGACCGGCAACGCCCGGTATCTGGCCGACGCCGGCGCGGCGAAGCTGCTGCCGCAGAATGAATTGGACGTCGACGGACTGGCCGACTGGCTCGCCTCGTTGACGCGCGAACAATGCCTCGCGATGGCCGAAAAGGCCCGCGCGCTGGCGCTGACCGACGCGGCGGCCCGTGTGGCCGACGTGTGCGAGGCGCTGACACAGGAATAAGGCCGGATTTCCGGCAAGGATTTACGCAGATGAAACACAAGGTCAAACACATCCATTTTGTCGGCATCGGCGGCGTCGGCATGTGCGGCATCGCCGAGGTGCTGCTCAACCTCGGCTACACCGTGTCCGGCTCCGACATGGCCGACGGGACGGCGACGCAGCGCTTGACCGCCCAGGGCGCGAGCGTCTTCTTCGGCCACGACGCGACCTACATCGGCGACGCCGACGTCGTCGTGACGTCGACCGCGGTGAAGGCGGACAACCCGGAGGTTATAGCCGCGCGCGACAAGCACATCCCGGTGATCCCGCGCGCGATGATGTTGGCCGAGCTGATGCGCTTCAAGCAGGGCGTCGCGATCGCCGGCACGCACGGCAAGACGACGACGACCAGCCTGGCCGCGTCGGTGCTTGCGGCGGCCGGGCTCGACCCGACCTTCGTCATCGGCGGCAAGCTGACCGCGGCCGGCGCCAACGCCAAGCTCGGTTCCGGTGAATTTCTGGTCGCCGAGGCCGACGAGTCGGATGCGTCCTTCCTGCATCTGGCGCCGGTGATGGCGGTGGTGACCAACATCGACGCCGACCACATGGACACCTACGAGCACAGCTTCGACAAGCTCAAGCAGGCCTTCGTCGATTTTCTCCATAGGCTGCCGTTCTACGGCCGCGCCGTGCTGTGCATCGACGATGCACATGTGCGCGCCATCCTGCCGCAGGTGAAGAAACCGGTGACCACCTACGGCCTGACGGACGACGCCGACGTGTACGCAGAGAACGTCGTCGCCGCCGCCGGCCAGATGCACTTCGACTGCGTGGTGAGAAACGGTACGACGACGCGCTTCCCGGTGGTGCTCAACCTGCCGGGCCGTCACAACGTACTGAACGCCTTGTCGGCGATCACGATCGGTCTCGAATGCGGCGCCGACATCCCGGCGATCCAGAAGGGCCTGGCCGAGTTCGCCGGCGTCGGCCGGCGCTTCCAGCGCTACGGCGAGGTCGCGCTGGAAAATGGCGGCAGCTACACGCTGGTCGACGACTACGGCCACCACCCGGTCGAGATGGCCGCGACGCTCGAAGCGGTGCGCGGCGCCTTCCCGGACAAGCGCCTGGTGCTCGCCTTCCAGCCGCACCGCTACAGCCGGACCCGCGACCTGTTCGAAGACTTCGTCAAGGTGCTGTCGACCGTCGACGCGCTGTTGTTGACCGAGGTGTATGCCGCAGGGGAGACGCCGATCGTCGCCGCCGACGGCCGCTCGCTCGCACGCGCGGTGCGCGTGATCGGCAAGGTCGAGCCGATCTTCGTCGAAAACATCGCCGAGCTGCCCGCGACGGTACACGCCGCGGTGCGCGACGGCGACGTCTTGATCACCATGGGCGCCGGTTCGATCGGCGCGGTGCCGGGCAAGCTCGCCGCCGGCAAATGATTCAGGGTTGGCCGAGCCTCGGCCACAGCAGGAAGAGACAAATGCAGCAGTTTGGCAAAGTGGCAGTAATGATGGGCGGCACCTCGTCGGAGCGCGAGGTGTCGTTGATGAGCGGCGGCGGCGTGCTGGCCGCGCTGCGTGCTAAGGGTGTCGACGCGTACGCGTTCGACCCGGCGGAAAAACCGTTGTCGGCGCTCAAGGACGAGGGCTTCGAGCGCGTGTTCATCGCGCTGCACGGCCCGTTCGGCGAGGACGGCACGCTGCAGGGCGCGCTGGAAACCTTGGGCATTCCGTACACCGGCTGCGGCGTGATGGCCTCCGCGATCGGCATGGACAAGTGGCGCACCAAGCTCGTCTGGCAGGGCGCCGGCTTGCCGGTGCCGGCGTTCCGGCTGCTCGACGACGCGGCCGACTTCGACGCCGTCGAAGAAGAGCTCGGCCTGCCGCTGTTCGTGAAGCCGGCGACCGAGGGCTCGAGCATAGGCGTGACCAAGGTGAAGAATCGCGGCGAGCTGCGTGCGGCGTTCGAAGAGGCGAACAAGTACGACTCCATCGTGATCGCCGAAGCCTTCGTCGGCGGCGGCGAGTTCACCTGCGCCATCGTCGGTGACTCGGTGCTGCCGACGATCAAGATCGAACCGGCGACCGAGTTCTACGACTACCAGGCGAAGTACTTCCGCGACGACACGGTGTACCGCTGCCCGAGCGGTCTGTCGGACGCGGTCGAAGCCGAGGCGCGAGAACTGGCGCGCGTCGCGTTCAAGGTGCTCGGCGGCCGCGGCTGGGGCCGCGTCGACTTCCTGATGGACGAGGCGGGCAAGATCTACTTGCTGGAAGTGAATACCGCGCCGGGCATGACGAGCCACAGCCTGGTGCCGATGGCGGCACGCCAGGCCGGCGTCGGCTACGAGGAGCTGTGCCTGACCATCCTCGGCATGGCCCATGTGGGATAACCACCAGGCGCTCAGGAGCCTCGCGAATTTCCTGCTTCTGGCGTCGCTGTCCATGCTGCTGTACGCCGGCGGCGTGTGGTTCGTGCATTCGCCGTGGTTCCCGGTGAAGAAGATCCAGATCGACGGCGCGCTGAAGAAGGTGACGCCGGAGCAGTTGAAGTACATCGCCGAGCACGAGCTGTCGGGCACCTTCTTCACGCTCGACATCGACAACACCCGCGCGGCGTTCGGGAAGCTGCCGTGGGTGCGCGAGGCGCAGGTCAGGCGCCGTTGGCCGGACACGCTCGAGATCATCGTCGTCGAGCACGAGGCGATGGCGCGCTGGGGCGAGAACGGCCTGATCAGCACGAGCGGCGTGTGGTTCGACGCGGCGAGCGACGCGCCACTGCCGGTGTTCTTCGGGCCGGCCGGCAGCGAGCAGGAGATGAGCGCGATGCTCGGCCAACTTCGCCAGGCGCTCGCGTCGTCGGGGCTGAAGCCCGTGGTACTGAACCTGTCGGCGCGGCGCGCGTGGCGGGTGGAGCTGGACAACGGCGTGAAACTGGAGCTGGGGCGCAGCGATGTGCTGATGCGCACCGAGCGTTTCGCCGGCCACTGGAAGGACACGCTGGCCGGGCTTGGATACCGCATCGACACGGTCGACATGCGCTACCCGAACGGATTTGCCGCGCGGATGCCCGATTACAAGGCGCCGCCGGCACACATTGGAGCTACACGGTGAGCAAACCGAGAGAAAGCAAGAACATGCTGGTCGGGCTCGACATCGGCACGTCGAAGATCGTCGCGATCGTCGCCGAAGTGCTCGACGAGGGCAGGCTGAACATCATCGGCATGGGCCAGACCGCGTCGCGCGGCCTGAAGCGCGGCATGGTGGTCAACATCGAGTCGACGGTGCAGGCGATCCAGCGCGCGCTGGAGGAGGCCGAGCTGATGGCCGACTGCAAGATTCACGAGGTCTACACCGGCATCGCCGGCAGTCACATCAAGAGCACCAACTCGCACGGAATGGTCGCGATCAAGGACCGCGAGGTGATGCAGGCCGACATCGAGCGCGTGATCGAAACCGCGCGCGCGGTGACGATCCCGCCCGACCACCAGGTGCTGCACATCCTGACGCAGGAATACAGCATCGACGGCCAGGAAGGCGTGCGCGAACCGCTGGGGATGAGCGGCGTCAGGCTCGAGGCCAAGGTGCACATCGTGACCGGCGCGGTGTCGGCGGCGCAGAACGTCGCCAAGTGCGTGCGCCGCTGCGGTCTCGAGGTGTCCGACCTGGTGCTGCAGCCGATGGCATCGGCGCTGGCGGTGCTGTCGGAAGACGAGAAGGAACTCGGCGTGTGCCTGATCGACGTCGGCGGCGGCACGACCGACATCGCGGTCTACGTCAACGGCGCGATCCGCCACACCGCGGTGATCCCGATCGCCGGCGACCAGATCACCAACGACATCGCGATGGCGCTGCGCACGCCGACTAAAGAAGCGGAAGACATCAAGATCCAGCACGGCGTGGCCTTGACCGGCCTGGCCGAGCCTTCGCAGATGATCGAGGTGCCGGGCGTCGGCGAGCGCGGCCCGCGCCAGATGTCGCGCGTGACGCTGGCCGAAGTGATCGAGCCGCGCGTCGAGGAACTGTTTCAATTGGTCCAGCAGGAGCTGCGCCGTTCCGGCTTCGAGGAGGTGCTGTCGTCCGGCCTCGTCCTGACCGGTGGCGCCAGCCTGATGCCGGGGATGATGGAGCTGGCCGAAGAGGTGTTCCACATGCCAGTGCGCATCGGCGTGCCCAAATACGTCGGCGGTTTGTCCGAGGTAGTGAAGAATCCGCGTTTTTCGACCGGGGTCGGCCTGCTGTTGCACGGCAAGGACCAGATCCAGACTGCGACCGGCGGCAGGGTCGACCCGGGCATCGGTTCGATGTTCGGCAAAATGAAAGCCTGGTTCGCCGGCAATTTCTAAAGTGCCGGCAAGCTTGGCCGAGCCCCGGGCCCGGCCGCATAAAGATTTTTCGTGTTTGAAGCAAGCTCGTCTTTGAGGAGAGAGAAATGAGCATGGTGTTCGAAGTGATGCAGGAGACGGCGTCCGAAGCCGTCATCAAGGTGATCGGCGTCGGCGGCGGCGGCTGCAACGCGATCGACAATATGGTCGAGGGTCATGTGAACGGCGTCGAGTTCATCTGCGCCAACACCGACGCGCAGTCGCTCAAGCGCAACCGCGCGCCGATCCGTCTGCAGCTCGGCCAGAACCTGACGCGCGGCCTCGGCGCCGGCGCGAACCCGGAAACCGGCCGCAGCGCCGCGCTCGAAGACCGCGAACGCATCGCCGACACGCTCAGGGGCGCGCACATGGTGTTCCTGACCGCCGGCATGGGCGGCGGCACCGGCACCGGCGCCGCGCCGGTGGTGGCCGAAGTCGCCAAAGAATTGGGCATCCTGACGGTTGGCGTCGTCACGCGCCCGTTCGCGCACGAAGGCAAGCGCATGAAGATCGCGCAGGCCGGCATCGACGAGCTGAAAAAGCACGTCGACTCGCTGATCGTGATCCCGAATGAGAAGCTGATGGAAGTGCTCGGCGAAGACGTGACGATGCGCGAAGCGTTCCGCGCCGCCGACGACGTGCTGCGCGGCGCCGTGGCCGGCATCGCCGAAGTGATCACGTGCCCGGGCCTGATCAACGTCGACTTCGCCGACGTGCGCACCGTGATGGGCGAGATGGGCCTGGCGATGATGGGCTCCTCGCACGCGGCCGGCATCGACCGCGCGCGCGTCGCGGCCGAACAGGCGGTGGCGAGCCCGCTGCTCGACAACATCACGCTCGACGGCGCCCGCGGCGTGCTGGTCAACATCTCGACCGCGCCGGGTTGCCTGAAGATGAGCGAATACCGCGAGATCATGGGCATCGTCCGCCAGTACGCCGACGAAGACGCGCAGATCAAGTTCGGCACCGCCGAAGTCGAGGGCATGTCGGAAGACACGATCCGCGTCACGCTGATCGCGACTGGCCTCGGCGCCAAGAAACCGCAGCGCGAAGAGCGTCCGGAGTACATCAAGATCGTCAAGACCGGCACCGACGACCGTCCGGTCGAGGTGCTGGACTACAACGAACTGTCCGACGTCCCGGCCATCATGCGCAACCGCGGCCGCCGCGCGCCGAGCTCCAGCGACTTCTCGAACCCGGAGGTCAGCGACAGCTACGATATCCCGGCTTTCCTGCGCAAACAGGCGGACTAATAGCGTAACACTATAGATATTAACGGTTTAATCGATCAGTCCCGGCGACGGCTTGTGCTAAAATCGGCGTCAATAAACTTGACCCGAACAGGTGAACCATGATCCTGCAGCGCACGCTGAAACAGCCGATCACGGCGACCGGAGTGGGGCTGCACTCCGGCGAGCGGGTGAAACTCACCCTCTTGCCGGCGCCGCCCGACACCGGCATCGTGTTTCGCCGCACCGACCTGCCCGAAGCGGTGGATGTGAACGTGCGTCCGGCGCTGGTGAACGACACGCGACTCTCCTCCACGCTGGTGACCGACACCGGCGTGCGCGTGGGCACCATCGAGCACCTGATGTCGGCGTTCGCGGGGCTAGGGCTGGACAACCTGATCGTCGAAGTGACGGCGGCGGAGATCCCGATCATGGACGGGTCCGCCGCGCCGTTCATCTTCCTGTTGCAGAGCGCCGGCATCGTCGAACAGCCGGTGCCCAAGGCCTTCATCCGCGTGCTGAAACCGGTCGAAGTGGTCGAGGGCGACAAGTGGGTACGCCTCGAGCCGCACGACGGCTTCAAGGTCACGCTGTCGATCGACTTCAACCACCCGGCGTTCAACCTCGCGCCGCAGACGGTAGAGATCGACTTCGCCCGCCGCTCCTATATCGACGAGATCTCGCGCGCGCGCACCTTCGGCTTCATGCACGAGGTCGAGTACATGCGCAAGAACGGCCTCGGCCTCGGCGGCAGCCTCGACAACGCGATCGTGATCGACGACGAGTACGTGCTGAACCCGGAAGGGCTGCGCTTTCCCGACGAGTTCGTCCGCCACAAGATCCTCGACGCGATCGGCGACCTCTACGTCGTCGGCCATCCGCTGATCGCCGCCTTCTCGGGCCACAAGTCCGGCCACGCGCTGAACAACAAGCTGTTGCGCGAACTGCTGGCCCGCCCCGACGCCTACGAGACGGTGCGTTTCACGCACCCGGACGAGGCGCCGTCGAGCTTCCACCGCCTGCCCGCGGTGGCCTGAGGGCTCGCCGTCATGCTGTGGCTGTTCCGGCTGTGGCTCGTCGTCCTCGCGCTGGTGCTCGGCTGGGCGCTGATCTGTTACGCGCTGACGCGCAATCGTGATTACCTGTGGCGCGCCCGCGCCGCGATCCGCTGGTCGGCCTACGTCGCCGGCCTGATCGCGCTGTTCTGGCTCGCGCGCCGTCTTCTGTTCTAAAGGATTTCCCGTGTCGCCACTGACCCATTTCGACGAATCCGGCCAGGCCCATATGGTCGACGTCGGCGCCAAGGCCGAGACCGCGCGACGCGCCGTCGCCGAGGGCTGGATCCGCATGCTGCCGTCTACTTTTGCGCTGATCAAGGGCGGCGGCCACAAGAAGGGCGACGTGATCGGCATCGCGCGCCTCGCGGCGATCATGGCGTCCAAACGCACCGGCGAGCTGATCCCGCTGTGCCACCCGATCGGGCTGACGCGCGTCACGGTAGAGTTCGAATTGTCGGAACAGGACAGCGCGGTGCGCATCGAGGTGAGCGCCGAGACGGTCGGCCGCACCGGCGTCGAGATGGAGGCGCTGACCGCGGTCAGCGTCGGCCTGTTGACCATCTACGACATGTGCAAGGCGGTCGACCGCGGCATGGTGATTGACGGGATGCGCCTGTTGGAGAAGGAGGGCGGCAAGAGCGGACACTGGAAGGTGGATGCGCAATGACGACGAGGGGGCGGCTTATGGCCGCCTTTTTTTGCGTCTTTTTCCTGGCCGGCACCGCGGCGGCCGAGCCGGTCTGCTCGGCCAAGCTTGAGGTCGGGACCCGCTGCGTCGCCACGCTAGCCAGCCTGCGTCCGACCCAGCCGGCGGTCGGGCTGATGCGCGTCGAGGACGAGGCGGCCAGCTTGGCCGGGCTGTCGCCCGACGCGCTAGAGAAGCGGCTGAAGAAGCGCCGCGTGCCGCTGGTGGCAGGGCCGGACGGGGCACTGTACCTCGTCGACCGGCACCACCAGAGCCGTGCGCTGTTGAGGCTCGGCCAGCGCGAAGTACCGGCGCGGCTGGTCGGCCGCTTGGATAAGGCCACGACTTTTTGGAACGATATGCAGGCGCGGCACTGGGCGTGGCTGCGCGATGCGGCCGGGCGGCCGCTGCCGCCCGAAAAATTACCGGCAACGTTGGCCGAGCTGCCGGACGATCCGTGGCGTTCGCTCGCCGGCTATGCCGAGGATGCCGGCTTCGTCGGCAAGTCGGGCGACGGCTACTTCGCAGAGTTCGTCTGGGCCGAATGGCTGGTGACGCGGCTGCCCGCGCCGCCGACGCGCGACTCGCTGGACGACGACCTCGCGACGGTGAAGCGTCTCATCTGCGTCGTACCGACTGCAAAGTTGCCCGGCGAGCCCGGGCGGGCGTGCGCGAAGCGCTGAATCGACGGGTATCTGATGGAAGTGAAAAGCTTGGCCGAGCTCATGCTCGGCCAACCTTTTTCGTTTGGGGCGGCGCTCAGTCGCGCAGGTCGGCCAGCAGCGCACGCCTCGGTTCGGACTCGCGCGCGATCAGCGCGACCGCCGACAGGATCAGCGCGCCGCCGACGAACTGCGCGGCGGTCAGCGGCTCGCCGAGCACCGCTGCGGCCAAGAGCAGCGTCACCAGCGGCTCTACCGTCGACAGCAGCGACGCACGCGTCGCGCCGATCTTGGACAGGCCGGCGAGGAAGGCGACGATGGCGGCGACGGTGGAAACCAGCGCGAGCATCAGCACCGCCGACCAGGCGGCCGGCGTATCGGGCACTTTGAAGCCCTGCGTCGCGACGACCGCGGTGTTGCTCAGCGCCGCCGCGGCGATCACGATGAACGCGCCGACCAGCGGGTGCGAAGCGCCCGACAGCCGGCCGCCGGCGACGATATAAGCGGCGTAGCACAGCGCGGCGGCGACGCCGAGCACGAAGCCGAGCGGATGGCCGGTGAGGTCGAGGCCGACGGTGACGGCGAGGCCGGTCAGCGCGAGCGCGAGCGTGGACAGCCGTCGGCGCGTGAGCGCTTCGCCGTGCAGTACGCGCGCGAGCAGGATGACCAGAGCCGGGTAGAGATAGAGCAAGAGCGCCACCGTGCCGGCGGCGGCGTAGTTCAGCGCGGCGAAGTAGCACAGCGACGCGGCGGCGTAGCCGGCGCCACCCATCGCCGCGAGGCCGAGCGTCGTCCGCCACGACGGCCACGGCAGCCGGCGCCAGACGATCAGCGGCGCGAGCGCCAGCGCGGCGATCGCGAAACGCCAGAACAAGAGTTGCGGCGCATTAAGGCCGCTCTGGTAGGCGAGCTTGGCGAAGATCGCCATCGCGCCGAAGGCGGCGGCGGACAGCAGCACCTGCAGACAACCGGCGAGGAAGGGGGGCATGACGCGTTAGTACATCGGAATAAACATCATCCGATGATTCTGTCCGTCGTCCGCCCGGCCGCCAAGGCGGGCAATCCCCCGCCCGAGGGGTTTACCTTAGCGGCCTTCGCAGGCTCAGTTGGCCGCTTTTTTCAGCAGGCTCACCGCGGCCTCGGCCGACTTGGGTTCCCAGTTGTCCGGGCAGACGATCTCATGCAAGGCCTTGCGCACGCGGTCGTCCGTGTCGATTTTACGCCACGCGGGCTTGAGCGACTCGATCCAGCGGCTGTTGACGGCGTCGCCGAAGGCGTAGTTTTTCAGTTCCCGGGTGCGGCAGCGCAGTCCCTCGAGACTGTCGTTCTTCGCGCCGGACGGGCTCGTCTGGCGCAGCACGTAGCGCACGACGCCGTCGTCGCCGAGCGACAGGGTGGATGCGTCGGCCTGGGCCTGGTTCGGGTAGTCGCGATGGACGAAGAAGGGCAGCCACGCGGCCTGTTTCGGGTAGGCGGGCAGCGCGTACTCGGACTCAACCCACGGCTTGTCGCTGTCGAACGCGTAGTTGGTGTTGTAGGTCCGGCGGGTTTCGCCGTGCGCGGTGAAGGCGAGGCCGATGAGCGTGGCGGCGAGTAGCTTGCGTGAAATCACGCGTTTCTCCTTGGGGCTAGGCGTAGGGTGTAAGAGACGAGGCCGGTTTCGCGGCCGGAAGGCCCGAAGCTGCGTTCGGCAAAGTCGACGTCGCCGCGCGCGTTGGCCGAGATCACCATCGAGGCGCGCGTGCCGTAGTCGCGGCCGTGGATGAAGACCGGCGACAGCATCTTTTCCAGCGCGAGGCCGACGCCGGTATTGGGCAGCCGATCGGTCGGCGCCTCGGCGCGGTCGGCGAGCCAGCCGAACGCCTCGGCCGCGGACGGCCGGCGACTGCACGCGGCCAGGCGCTCGGCCAACTTTTCGGTCTTCGGCCAGCGCGTGTCGAGCGTCGCGTTCGACAGCGTGTGGATGCCGGGCGTCAGCCTTGTCAGCGCGCCCGTCACGCTGTGGTAATGGAAGAGGTCAGACATGTCGCCGTAGAGCAGGTTGAACGGCGCGTAGTCGGCGCGGTGCGCGGACAAGCCGGCCGCGAAGTCGCGCACGGTAGCAATGCCGGTGACGAAATCGCGCACCAGCAAGCCGCGCGACAGCCGGCCCGGCTGCGGCCGGCCGTTGCGGATATTGGTCAGCGCGGCGAAGCGTCCAGTGTGGCCGATCGCCAGCCAGCTGCCGCCCGCCTCGAGGTCGCGCCCGCCGAGGACATGAGGTGCGTCGGGCCAGTAGCAAAGCGGCGCTGCCGGGCGCGCGTAGCGCTCGTCGCGGTTGGCGACGAGGAACAGCGGGCCGAGCGCGGGGCTCTTGTAGGCGAGGGCGATCACACACATGGCGGTTACGGCGCGCGCCGAGTCAGCGGCGGCGGTACAATAAAGGATCGATTGTAACCCAAGCTCAAGACCGCGCGTTCCGCCGCGCCGGCCGCGCTTACGCCCGGAAATACTGCATGCAACTGGATAAACGGCTCGACCTGTCCGGCCTCAACTGCCCGCTGCCGATCCTGCGCGCCAAGAAGGCGCTCGCCGACATGGTGAGCGGCCAGGTGCTCGAAGTGATCGCCACCGACCCCGGCGCGCCCAAGGATTTCGAGGCGTTCTGCCGCCAGACCGGCAACGGCCTCGTCGAATCGTCGACCACCGAAGAAGGCAAGTTCCGCATGGTGCTGCGCCGCAAATAATCACCCATTGAGAAATAAGGCACTCAAATGACCGACTACCGCAAGATGGCCGAGCCGCTGCCGGCCGGCGCCACGCTGACCCTACGCCGTCCCGACGACTGGCACCTGCACCTGCGCGACGGCGAAGCGCTCGCCGCCGTCGTGCCGGCCACCGCGCGCCAGATGGGCCGCGCGATCGTGATGCCGAACCTGAAGCCGCCGGTGACCACGGTCGAACTGGCCGCCGCCTACCGCGAGCGCATCATCGCCGCGCGGCCGGAAGGCTCGAGCTTCGAACCGCTGATGACCTTGTACCTGACCGACAAGACCGCGCCGGACGAGATCCGCAAGGCGCGCGCCTCCGGCTTCGTGCACGGCGTGAAACTCTACCCGGCCGGCGCGACGACCAACTCCGACGCCGGCGTGACCAGCCTCGGCAAGGCGATGCCGGCGCTCGAGGCGATGGCCGAGGTCGGCCTGCCGCTGCTGGTGCACGGCGAAGTGACCGACCCGGCTATCGACATCTTCGACCGCGAGGCGGTGTTCATCGAGACGGTGTTCGAACCCTTGCTCGCGCGCCTGCCGGAACTCAAGGTGGTGATGGAGCACATCACCACGCGCCAGGCGGCCGAATACGTCGCGGCGGCCTCGGCCAACGTCGCGGCGACCATCACCGCGCACCACCTCTTGCTCAACCGCAACGCGATGCTGGTAGGCGGCATCCGCCCGCACTACTACTGCCTGCCGATCCTCAAGCGCGAGAGCCACCGCGAGGCGCTGTTGAAGGCCGCGACGTCGGGCTCGGCCAAGTTCTTCCTCGGCACCGACAGCGCGCCGCACCCGAAGGGCGCGAAGGAAGCGGCGTGCGGCTGTGCCGGCCTCTATACCGCGCACGCGGCGATCGAGCTGTACGCCGAGGCGTTCGAGTCGGCAGGCGCGCTCGACCAACTCGAGGCGTTCGCCAGCCTGAACGGCCCGGCGTTCTACAATCTGCCGGTGAACGAGGACAGGGTCACGCTGGTAAAAGAGGACTGGTACGTTCCGCATACCGTCGTCTTCGGCGAATCGGAACTCGTGCCGATGCGCGCGGGCGAGCCGGTGCGCTGGAAGCTCAAGGACTGATCGTTTTGAACGCGACGCCCGGCCAGCCCGGGCGTCGTCGCGTCTTGCGGCCGCTTCTTTCCCGCCCCTTGTCGGGCTTTTTGTAAACGGCGTGTAAACAGACCCGCCCGCGCGGAACGCCGCGCGGTGCGCGCGGTCTGCATGACATCGCCAAAGTCTCCCGCCCCCATGCGCAAACTGCTCTTTCTTATCCTGCCCCTGTTCCTCGTCGCCTGCTCGAAGGGCGACGCCGCCAAGAAACCCGGCGGTCCGCCGGCGGTGTCGGTCTCGGTGGCGAAGGTGGTCAAAACCGAGCTGGTCGACACCGCGCGCGCCTATGGCGAGGTCGAGGCCGGCAACGCGCCCGAGGTCGCCGCCGAGGTCGCCGGCCGCGTGCTCGAGATCGTCGTCAAGGAAGGCCAGCGCGTCGCCGCCGGCGCGCCGCTCGCGCGGCTGGAAGCGGCCGACCTGGCCGACGCGAGCCGTGCCGCCTCGGCCGAGGCGACGCGCCTTGCCGCCTTGCGCGACCAGGCGGCAAGCCAGCTCAAACGCGACCAGTCGCTCGAGCAGCAGGGCTTCATCTCGGCCGCCGCGCTCGACAAGAGCCGCGCGGATCTGGCCGCGCTCGACGCGCAGCTGAAGGCCGCGCGCGCGACCGCCAGCGCGCGTGAGCGCGATGTGGGCCGTGCGTGGGTGCGCGCGCCGCTGGCCGGTATCGTCGAGCAGAAGCTGGCAAACGTCGGCGACTACGTGCCGGCTGGCAAGGCGCTGTTCCTAGTCGCCGGCGACGGCGCGTCGCGGGTGAGGTTCGCGCTTTCGGGTGCGGCGGGCGAGAGGCTCGCCGCCGGCCAGACGGTGAAGATCGACGGCCGCGACGGCGTCGGCAAGGTGGTCGCGCTCGCTTCGGGGCTCGACGCCGCCAGCCGCGCGCGCGTCGCCTACGCCGAGTTCCCGGGCCTCCGCTTGCGCGTCGGTGAGACGCTGAATGTGGCGGTCGAACTCGGCCGCCACGCGGCGCTCGCGGTGCCAACCGGCGCACTCGTAGAGCGTCCTCAGGGCCGCGTCGTCTACGTGATCGACAAGGACGTCGCGCGCGAGGTGAAGGTGGCGACCGGGCTGGCGGCCGACGGCAGGGTCGAGGTGCTGTCGGGGCTGAAGGCCGGAGACGTCGTCGCCGTCGACGGCGCGGGCTTCCTCGCCGACAAGGCTAAGGTCAGGTTGGCCGAGCCCGGGGCCAAGTCGGGGGGCGGCGCGTGAACGGGGTCGCCCTCTTCATCCACCGCCACGTGCTCGCCTTCGTGCTGTCGGCGGTGGTGGTGATCTTCGGCGTCGTCGCCTACCAGCGCATCGGCGTCGACCGCTACCCGGCGATCGAGCAGCCGCAGGTGTCGGTGTCGACGACGCTGGCCGGCGCGACGCCGCAGGTCATCGACCAGAGCGTGACGCAGGTGATCGAGAGCGCGGTCAACAGCGTGCCGGGCATCGACATCCTGCAGTCGAGCTCGGCGCCCGGCCGCTCGACGGTGACGATCACGTTCTCGCTGACCAAGAACATCGACGTCGCTTTCAACGAGGTGCAGACGAAGCTCGAGACCGCGCGACGCCGGCTGCCCGACGAGGCCGACGCGCCTATCGTCACCAAGGCCGACAGCTCGGGCTCGCCCATCCTGTGGCTGACGCTGACCGGCGAGCGCACCGAGCGCGACCTGTTCCGCTACGCCAACAACGTCGTCAAGAAGCAGCTCGAAACCATCGACGGCGTCGGCGCGGTCAACATCCGCGGCCGCGGCGAGCGCGTGATCCGCGTCGAGGTCGACCCCTTGCGCCTGGCCGGCTACAAGCTGACCGCCGACGACGTCAGCGCGGCGATCAAGCGCGAACACCGCCAGGACGCCGGCGGCATCCTTACCGATGGCCCGCGCGAATACCTGATCGACCTCGACGCCGAGTTCCACTCGGTCGACGCGCTGAAGGGCCTGGTCGTCGGCTGGTTCGGGCAGGCGCCGGTCAAGCTTAACGACGTCGCGCGCGTGCTCGACGGCGAGGGCGACCTGAGGAGCTTCACCCGCCTGAACGGGACGGCGGCGGTCAGTATCGGCGTCGTAAGAATCCCTAACACCAACACCGTCGCGATCGCCGACGAGGTGCTGCGCCGGCTCGACGCCGAGATCCGGCCGGGCCTGCCGCCGGGGATGAAGCTGACCGTCGCGTCGAACACCGCGACCTTCATCAACGAGATGGTCGGTGCCTTGAAAGACCACCTGTTCGAGGGCACGCTGCTCGCGTCGCTGGTGGTGTGGGCCTTCCTGCGCAACGCGCGCGCGACGGTGATCGTCGCGACGGCGATCCCGGTGTCGCTGCTCGGCGCCGTCGCGCTGATGTACTTCCTCGGCTACACGTTCAACACCATCACCCTGCTCGCGCTGTTGCTGTTGATCGGCGTCGTCGTCGACGACGCCATCGTCGTGCTCGAGGCGATCCACCGGCGCGAGGAGGGCGGCGAAGACCCCTTGCACGCCGCCGAGCACGGCACGCGCGAGGTGATCTTCGCGGTCGTCGCGGCGACGCTGTCGCTGGTCGCGATCTTCCTGCCGGTGGTGTTCCTGACCAGCACCGTCGGCCGGCTGTTCAACGCGTTCGCCATCGTCGTCGCCTTCGGCGTGCTGGTGTCGCTGTTTGTGTCGGTGACGCTGACGCCGATGCTGTGCTCGAGGTTTCTTAAGGCGGCGCCTAGCCACGGCCGGGTCTACCGCTGGTTCGAGCGCCGCTTCGACAGCATCGAGTCGGGCTACAAGCGCGCGCTCGCGTGGGCGCTCGGCCACAGGAGGACGGTGCTCGCCGCTAGCCTCGCGCTAGTGGTCGCCAGCCTGGGCATCGTCGCGCTGATGAAGACCGAGTTCTATCCGGAAGAAGACGAGGGGCGCTTCCTGATCCAGTTGCGCACACCGGTCGGCTCCAGCGTCGGGTATACCGACCAGCGCTCACGCGAGGTCGAGGCGCTGCTGGGCACGATCCCCGAGGTTCAGCGCGTGCTGACCATCGTCGGCGGCTTCTCCGGCGCCACCGGCACGCAGACCACCTTCGTCGTCGGCCTGTCGCCGCGCGGCGAGCGCGAGAAGAGCCAGGGCGAACTGGTCGGCGATCTGCGAAAAAAATTGTCGGGCATCCCCGGCGCGCGCGTCAGCGCCTTCCCGTTCCCGCGCGCCGGCGAGAGCCGCGGCGGCAAGCTGAAATTCGCCGTCGTCGGGCCTCAGCTGGCTGCCGTCGACGCCGCGGTCGACGCGCTGACGCAAAAGCTCGCCGCCGCGCCCGGCATCGGCCGGCTCGACCGCGAGAGCGAGGCGAGCCAGCCTATGCTGTCGGTCGCGGTCAAGCGCGAGGCGGCAGCCAGGCTCGGCCTGTCGACCGAGGACGTGCTGTCGGCGATCAAGCTGCTCTCCGCCGGCTCGAACGTCGCGCAGTTCTCCGACGGCGACGGCGAGCGCTACGACATCCGCGTGAAGGCGGCCGACGCGTCGCTTGCGCGGCCGGCCGACCTCGGGTCTGTCTATCTGAAGGCGAAGGACGGCGCGCAGGTGCCGCTCGCCAGCGTCGCCGACGTCGCCTTCACGTTCGGCCCGACGCAGATCGACCGCATCAGCCTGATGTACGCGGTGCAGCTGTCGGGCAGTCCCGACGTCACCTTGGGCGAGGCGATGGCCGTCGTGCGCCAGACGGCGAGCGAGACGCTGCCGCCGGGTTACCGCGTCGAGTTCCTCGGCGAGGGGCGCGAACTGAGCCGCACCGGCGGCGAGCTGTTCTTCGTGCTGGCCTTGTCGAGCCTGATGCTCTACCTGATCCTCGCCGCGCAGTTCAACAGCTTCGTGCAGCCGGCGATCATCATGTTGGCCGAGCCCTTGGCGGTGGTAGGCGGCCTGTTCGCGCTGTGGGTCACCGGGCAGAGCCTCAACGTCTACTCGGCGATCGGCCTCGTGCTGTTGATCGGCCTCGTCGCCAAGAACGCGATCCTGCTCGTCGACGTCACCAACCAGTACCGCGCGCGCGGGCTCGCGATCGACGAGGCGCTGTCGCAGAGCTGCCCGGTGCGGCTCAGGCCGGTGCTGATGACGTCGCTGACCGTCGTGCTGGCGATGCTGCCGGCGGCGCTCGGCTTCGGCGCCGGCGCCGAGACCAACGGCCCGCTGGCGATCGCGGTGATCGGCGGCCTCGCAAGCTCGACCGCGCTGACCCTGCTGGTGATCCCGTGCGCGTACTCGCTGGTAGAGGGGCGGACGAAGAAAGCCAGGTCGCAAGCCGAGGCCGTTTAAAGTGATCGGGGCTCGGCCAGCCGAGCCTGCGGCGTAAAGCCGTCGCCTCTTTCGCCCGCTCATGAAAAAGCTCGGCCAACGTTGGCCGAGCTTTTTTGGGCGAAGGGCGTTCAGGCCGTCTCGCGCGCCTGGCGCTCTAGCCTGCGCGCCAGGCGTTCGATCGCGGCGTCGCGGCGCAGCATCGGGTCGTGGCGCTGCTCGTTGACGATCCATTGTTCGACGCGCTGGCGGTTGCCGTGCGCCGCCTTCAGCAGCTGGCCGAAGGCGGCGCCGGTCAGGTGGCTCTGCGCCTCGACGCCGCGGACCTGCGTGTGCGTCGCGTACGGCGTGGCGTCGCGCTCGGGAGCAGATTTTTTGGCGTGTGCGCGGTGGTGGCGCAGGAACCACACGCCGGCGGCGAGGCCGACGAGAACAAGCAGGATCAGAAATTCGGTCATGGCGTCAGGATTCCCGTGAGGGCGGATGGACGGACGCCCGGTCGCGAGACCGGCCTTGCAACAAGCAGTATAAAACGCTCGTTATAAAAATTCATTCGACATTTATTCGGTCAGCCGCGCGAAGATAAAGAACTCGTGGTTGCCGTCGCCGCCCTTGATCGGGCTGTCGAACCACGCGAGCGGCTCGCCGTGCAGTTGCCTGACCGTCGTCTCGACCTTGTCGCGCACCAGCGGGTAGAGCGCGGGATCCTTCACCAGCCCGCCGCGGCCGATGCCGGCGCGGCCGACCTCGAACTGCGGCTTCACCAGGCTCAACAGGTGGCCGCCCGGTCTGACCAGCGGCAGCGCCGACGGCAGCACCAGCGTCAGCGAGATGAACGACACGTCGCACACCATCAGGTCGAACGGCCGGCCTTCGTTGGCGGCGAGGAGGGTCCCGGCGTCGAGCGCGCGTGCGTTCACGCCTTCGAACAGCGTCACGCGGGGATCGTCGATCAAGCGTTGCGCGAGCTGGCCGTGGCCGACGTCGACGCCGACCACGCGCGCCGCGCCGGCCTGCAGCAGGCAGTCGGTGAAGCCGCCGGTAGAGATGCCGACGTCGAGCACGGTAAGCCCGGCGACGTCGAGCCCGCTCTCCTTCAACGCGCCCTCCATCTTCAGCCCGCCGCGCGACACGTAGCGGTCGGACGCGTCGGGCGCGACGACGATCTCTGCGTCGGGTGCGAGTTTCTGGCTCGATTTTGCGACGACGCGCGCGCGGCCGGCGTCGAGCAGCGTCACGCGGCCGGCGTCGATCAGGTTCTGAGCGGCGGTGCGGCTGGCGGCGAGGCCGCGTTCGACGAGGAGGAGGTCGGCGCGTTGCATGGCGGGCGGTCCGGGGCGGAAAAACCCGTTAGCGTGGCGAGCCGGCGCGACGCTGTCAAGCCTTGCGCGATCAAGGGCTTAGCGCGAAGCGGGCCGGGCCGGCGAAAAACAGGTGGCCTGCGCGAAGAGCGCGGCGGCGCCCAGCGCGTATGCATAGGATGGCGCACGAGTGGGTCGGCCGGATGGAGGGGGCGGCGAACTTGTGTAAGATGCCGTCACCGCTTTTTGTCGCCTAGCAAAGGATTCCCCGCATGCGAGTACGTCTGCTGATCGCCTCCGCCCTCATCGCCACCGCCGCCGCTTCGCAGGCCGGCACGCTGACGCTCGGCGCCGGCGAAGACTTCGTCCACCTGAACCGCACGCCGACCGGCCTCGGCCCCGGCATCACGCTTGACTACGTCAAGCGCGACGGCGGCGACTCGGCCGGCGGCGTCGGCCTCGACTTCGCGCTGCCGGCCGGCCCCCTGACCGCCGCGGTCGGCGCCAAGGCGCTGGCGATCGACTCCGACGGCGGCTCGGCCACCGCCGGCCTCGTCGGCGCCCGCGTCGGCGTCGAGCTGCCGGCCAGCCTGTCGCTGTTCGGCCAGGCCTACTACGCGCCCTCCGGCTCGGCCAGCGGCAGCGTGAAGTCGGTCAGCGACAACACCGCCGGCGTGCGCTGGCAGCCGCTGCCTCTCGTGTCGCTCGAAGCCGGCTACCGCTACTTCAAGGTCGAACGCGAAGACGCGGCCCGCACCCGCACGCTGGCCGACGGCCCGTATATCGGCGCAGGGCTGGCGTTCTGAGCGCGCCGCCCCGCATTGCTGGTGTGAAAAAGCTCGGCCAACGTTGGCCGAGCTTTTTTTTCAGGATGCCGTGCAGGTAGCCGTCTCGAACGGCACCGACAGTTTTACGCTGTGCACCTCGGCGTCGGTGGCGTTCGCGTCGACCGGAACGGTCAGCACCGCGGTCGACGAGGCGTCGGGCGGCACGACCCAGAAGCGCCACTCGCGTCCCTGAGCGTCGGTGCGGCGGCATCCAGCTTTCTCTTTGTAATTGTCTTTTTTGCAGCAGAGCAGCTTTTCTTGCTCCGCCGCGTTGTTGCGTGCCTCCTCGGCCAGCGACTGCGCGAGGAAGGTCGCGCGCTCGATCGCCAGTGCGTCGGCGCGGTTCGCCTGGTTGATCGCCAGGAGCTTGTTGGTGCCGAGCACGCCGACCGCGATCACGACCAGGCTGATCAGCACCTCGAGCAGCGAGATGCCGCGTTGCGAACGGCTCATAGGTCGGCCCAGTATTTGGCGTTCATCACGCTGGACGGGTCGATCTGGCTCACCGTCGACGGGGTTTCCTTTTCGACGGTGGTGGTGCCGCCTTCCTGGCCTTTTTGCGAGATAAGCACCTGCAAGATGCTCTGGTTCTTGCCGGTACGGCCGATAGTTTGATCATTCCAGCCAATGGTATGCCCCGCATTGGTGCCGATGCTGCCTCCTACAATTAGTCCCATATTGCGGAAGATCAGCGAAGCGTCACTGCTTAGGTTGCCGGTGACGACGAGGGTGGGAATCGTCGGGTGTTCCAACTTCCCTATGAGGGATGCGGGTTGAGGAGCCACCGCTACCATGTCTTTCCAGCCTACCTCGCAGTCGCCGAGTTCCGTACCGTCATCTCCAAGCAGAAGTTGGGCATTCAGAACCAGATAAGCGGGCATCGGCTTGCCAGCCGCTTGGGTGCGTCGCCAGATTTTGTCCACAAAACCTAGTAGGGTCTCTTCGTGCCATGTCTTGAGCGCTTTTTTTTGTGCGGTGGTCGGATTAGGGGGCTCCGGCGGCTTTTGATTGCCACATCTAAAAATGTCTTGGTCCCATACCGCGAAGTAATCCTTGGAGTCATCGGGAATTTCATCTTCCCGCTTGGGCATCGTGTCGAGTAAGTGGGCCAGTTCCGCCGTGTCCTGTTCGTTCATCTGCTCGTGCGGACCCCAGCGATTGCGGTCGTTGCTCGGATCATTGTCTTTAAGGTTAGCGGAGTCGGTAGTCGGTTTATCGTCACCATCGACTGCGAAATGGCCGGACATCAGCAGGCTGTCGCCACGCACGTTCAGGTCGCTGTAGTCGCTACCCGACAGGCGCTTGGTATTGATGTTGGCTCCTACCCTGATGCGCGGCCCGTTGCCGTAAGTCTTTTCTTCCTGCTTGTCTTTCCCGTTGTTGACCACCTTGCATTGGGCCGTAGTCGTTCCCGCCGCGCAGGTGATCTCCAGCGTCACCAGCAGCGACACCTGCGCGCGTGCATCCTGGTAGAAACCGTCAGATACCAGACGATATTGCTGCCGACCGGGGCCGATGGTCGGGTCGGGTGTCGTGACTTTTTTCAGGCTTGTCTCGTAGATCCCGCTCTTGGTCGGCAGGGGATACACCGTCTTGCCGTCCAGGCTCTTGAGCTTGATCGCGCTGCCGGTGTCTTCGATCACCCGGCCGGAGACCAGCGCCTTCTTCGCCTCGGCCAACCCCAGTTCCGCGTTGGCGAACGCCTGCTGGTAGCGGTAGTTGCTGGTGGTCGACTGGCTGTGCCGCTGCGTCTGCTGGTGCGCGTAGGCGGCGGCCATGCCGGTGCTGGCGACGAGGATCAGCGAGACGAGCAGCGTCGAGGCGCCGCGTTGGCAGCTAAGGAAAGGGACGGTAGGCATTCGGTTCTCCTACTGGATGGTCTTGACGTTGGCCGAGGCGATATTGCGCAGCAGCACGGTCTGTTTGAGTTTGCGTTCGCCGGCCTGGTCGCCGTTGAACAGCGCCCCCTGGCTGGCGGAGAGCGTGAGATGGATCGTGGTGGCGCTCGCTGTGGCGGTGCTGCTCGCGGTCAGCTGCACCTGCAGGTCGCTCGCGTTGTGCGCGCGGCACCAGCCGTTGGCGCAGTTGTCGGCGACCGGTGTGAGCGCCGTGTTGCAACGCCAGTTGGCCGAGCTGCTGGCGTCGAACACCCACATCTGGCCCTGCGAGCTTTGCAGGCCGAAGTAGGGGCCGCGTTCGCACTGGGTGCTGCCGGCGCTCGCCGGCGGCGGCGCGTAGGCGAAGCGCACGCAGTGCACGCCGTTCTCGATGCGGACGGTTTCGAGGGCCGCGCTGGCCAGCGTGCCGCTGGCGACGTTCGGGTAGTCGAGGCCGGCGTTGACGCCGCTCGCCGAGTAGGTACGGCACTCGGGCGCCGCGTAGCCGGTGCGGCGCAGTTCGCCGACCGCGAGCTGGTTCAGCGCGGCGAGGCTCTTGGACAGCCTCAGCTGCGCCTCGGTCGCGCGGTGGTCGTCGAGGAAGCTGACCAGCATCTTGGCGAGCGCGAGCGTGACGATCAGCGAGATCAGCACGCCGACCATCAGTTCGATCAGGGTGAAGCCGCGTTGCGTGTTCATGCGCCCTCGCATCGTGAACGGTCGGTGCTGGACAGGCCGGTCGCCCACACGGTGAACGACGCGCCGTTCTGGCAGACCGGGTTGCTGAGGCCGATCGTCGCGTTGGCGATGTTGCGCGGCAGGCCTTGGCTCTTCGACAGCGTGATTTCGACCCTGGCCTGCCCGGCGGTACTGAACACGTTCGGGTAGTCGCCGGACGTGACGCTCTGCAGCGTCGCGCCGCCGCTCGTGAGCTGTGCCTGCCAGGTGTTGTTGTTGCCGGGCTGGAACACGAAGACGACATCGCTCCTCTGCCGCACCGCGTGCCAGCGCGCGTTGTCGTACAGGCCGCCGATCGCCGCGAGCGCCCCCTTCATGCGCTGGCTTTCGAGCAGGTTCCTGAAGCTCGGCGCGGCGAGCGTGGCGAGCACGCCGAGTATCGTCAGCGCGACCAGGAGTTCGATCAGCGTGAAGCCTTGTGCTGGACGTCGTGTCATCGGCGCCCCCAGCAGCCGGCCGGCGTGTAGTCGATGCCGCCGCTGGAGGCCGCGGTCAGCGTGATCGTGGTGCAGTCGGTGTCTCTCGCCTGTGCGCCGCCGGCGGCGACGGTCGCGGTGATGCTGTAGCTGGCGGTGCGGTCCGCCGAGACGGGATTGGCGAGCGTGTAGTAACGCGCATCGCTGTCGGCCGAGACGCCGAGGCTGGCGAGTCTGTCGGTGAATTCGTTGTTGAACAGGAAGTAGCGGCTCTGCTTCTGGCTGGCGGCCATCAGCGCGGCGTGCGCGTCGGCGCGGCGGCTGCGCTGCACGTATTGCTGGTAGGCCGGCAGTGCGACCGCCAGCAGGATGCCGACGATGGCGAGCACGATCAGCACTTCGATCAGCGTGAAGCCGGAACGGGAGAGTCGGGGAAGGGGCACGGCGCGTCCTGGGTCTTGTGGCGGATGCGGGGCGCGCGCCGGCGTACAGCCCGGCCTTGTCGGCGGCGGGCGTGTTATGTCTGCGTCCCCACGCTTTATCGCCCGCGGCGCGCCTCTTCGTGCGCCATGCCGTCGGGCTATTTTGTGGGGATGCTAGCAAACAAGAATCTTCTGACGAAGATAAACTTATGCTTAAAGGCTATTATTGCCGGCCATGTGTAACTATTTTGCATATTTATGTCGCTGGGACGGGCGCGGGCCAGTCCAGCCGGGGATCAAGCAGGGGCGCCGTTAACGGCGAGGGGCAGGCGGGCGGGAGCAAGGTTGGCCGAGCCTCGGCCAACCTTGTTTGACGTGATTTACTCGGCGTCGATCAGCCGCTGATACAGATAGACGAGCACGCGCGCGAGTTCGTCGGCGGTCTGCGCCTGGTCGGTGTTGCCGCTGTGGCCGCCGCCGCCGGTCTCGAAGAACAGCGCGTCCCGGCCGAGTCCCTGCAGCTTGGCCGCCATCTTGCGCGCGTGCGCCGGGTGGACGCGGTCGTCGCGCGCGCTGGTGGTGAAGAAAACGCTCGGGTAGGCGACGCCGTTTTCGACGCGCTGGTAAGGCGAATAGGCGGCGAGCGCCTCGGCTTCGAGCTCGTCTTCCGGGTCGCCGTATTCGTCTATCCAGCTCGCGCCGGCGTGCAGTTCCGTATAGCGCAGCATGTCCAAGAGCGGCACTTCGCAGACCACCGCGCCGAACAGATCGGGGCGCATCACCATCGCCGCGCCGACGAGCAGGCCGCCGTTGCTGCCGCCCTCGATCGCGAGCTTGTTGGATGAAGTCAGTCCGCGCGCGACAAGGTCTTCGGCGACGGCGATGAAGTCGGCGAAGCTGACCGGCTTGTTGGCACGCTGCGCCGCCTGGTGCCAGGCCGGGCCGAACTCGCCGCCGCCGCGGATGCACGCGACGACGAAGGCGCCGCCCTTCTCCAGCCAGTGCGGGCCGAAGTTGTCGACGTAGTGCGGCAGCATCGGCACCTCGAAGCCGCCGTAGCCGTAGAGCAGCGTCGGCGTCGAGCCGTCGAAGGGCGCGTCGCGGCGGCGCACGACGAAGTAGGGGATGGCTTCGCCGTCCGGCGCGTTCGCCTGCCATTGCTCGGCGACGTAGGAGCCCGCGTCGAAGGCGGCCGGCTGCGCGCGCAGGCATTCGGGCTCGCCGCCGGGCAGCTCGACGCGGTACAGGCCGGCTGGCGTCAGGTAGTCGCTGAAGCTGTAGCTGAGGATGTCGGTCTGCCACGGCTGGTCGACGAACTCGATCACGCCGGTCTCGGGCGTCGGCAGCTCGAAACGGCGCCAGCCGGTGTCGAGCGGCTCGAAGGCGACGAGGCGGCTCTGCACGTTGTCGAGCAGGTTGACGACGACGAAGCGGCGCGTCGTCTCGATGCCGCTGACCGACTGGCGCGACGTTGGCGCGAGCAGAACTTCGATCGGACCTGCGCCGGCGACGAGCGTCGCGCGCGGCACGGCCAAGAGGCTGCCGGCCGCGTGTTCGGTGTCGGCCCAGCGCCACGGCTCGGCCAACCTGACGATGAAGGCGTCGTTGAGATAGCCCTCGATGTCGGCCTTGGCCGGCAGCGGCAGCGGGCTCAGCGCGTCGTCGTTATTAAGAATGAAATACTGCTTGCTGTAGAAGCCATCGCTCGCCTCGACGATGTCGACAGGCTTCACGCCGTCGCCGAGGAAGCGCCACGCGATCGCCATCATCGCGTCCTCGGGCAGCTGCAGCACGCGGCGCGCCATCGACCACGGTTCGCCACGGCGCGCGAGCCACACCTCGCGCGGGTAGCCGGCGCGCGTCAGCTGTTCGTCGTGCCAGGCCGGGCAGACGAAGGCTTCGTCGAGCGTGCGCCAGGTGACGTGGTTCTTGCCCTCGGGGAAGGCAAAGCCGCCGTCGACGAATTCGCGGCGGCCGAGGTGGTATTCGCGGCTGACGGTCGCGTCCTGGCCGCCGCGCGTCAGGTGCACGAGGCAGTGTTCGGGCGAGAGCGTGTAGTGCGACACGCCGTCGAGGTACCAGTCCTCGCCCTCGGCGGCGGCGAGCGTGTCGATGTCGAGCACGGTCTGCCAGTCGGGCGCCGTGCCTCTATAGCCGTCGAGCGTGGTGCGCCGGTAGACGCCGCGCGGATGCTCGGCGTCCTGGTGGAAGTTGTACAGCCAGCCCTGGTATTCGGTGAAGAACGGGATCTGGCGCGTGTCGCGCAGGTTGGCGAGCACGGCGCCGGCGACGCCGGCAAAGCGCGGGTCGGCGTCGAGGCGCGCTTGGGTGCGCGCGTTCTGCCCGGCGACCCAGGCGGCGGCTTCCTCGCCTTCCAGGTCTTCGAGCCACAGGTAGGGGTCTTGGGTATCGCTCATCGGGTGCGGGACGCGGGACGGATCAATGGGGAAGCGTGCAGCCTAAGCGATCGCGCCCTATCCGGCCAGCGCGGCGCTTGCTTCGCAATGTTGGCCGAGCGAAGGAAGCGCTCGGCCAACGTCAGTCCGGAGGCGGGTAAGAAGCGCAGCGGCCTCAGCCGGCGAGGAAGGCGCGCATCGCGGCGAGCGTGCGTTCGACGGCTTCGCCGTCGACCTGCCAGTGCGTCGCGAAGCGCATCAGGCCGTCCTCGGGCGGGTTGGCCTTGATGCCTCGTTCGAGCAGATACGCGGCAAGCGCCGCGCCGTCGGTGTTTTCGGGCAGCCGAAACCACACCAGATTGATGTGGACGTCTTCACGCTGTACCGACACGCCCGGCAGCGCGGCCAGCCCCTCGGCCAAGCTTTGCGCCCGGTCGTGGTCCTCGGCCAACCTTTGAGACATTTCATTCAGTGCGATCAGCCCCGGCGCGGCGAGCACGCCGGCCTGACGCAGCCCGCCGCCCATCAGCTTGCGATTGCGGCGCGCGCGGCGGACGAAGTCGGCGCTGCCGGCGATGATGGACCCTACCGGCGCGGCCAGGCCCTTGGACAGGCAGAACATCACCGTGTCGGCATGCTGCGTGATCTCGCGCACGTCGCACCTCAGGTGCGTCGCCGCGTTGAACACGCGCGCGCCGTCCAGATGGACCGGGATGTGGTGCTCGCGCGCGAGCGCGGCCGTCTCGGCCATCGCCGACAGCGGGATCACGCGGCCGTTCGAGTGCGCGTTCTCGAGAGAGATCAGCCCGGTTTTCGGCCAGTGGATGTCTTCTCCTACCCTGATCCTGCGGCGGATCGCGTCGATGGGCATCACGCCCTTGTCTGATTCGATCGTACGCAGCTGCACGCCGGCGATCAGCGCCGCGCCGCCGGTCTCGTGCCAGACGATGTGGCAGTCGTCGCCGAGGATCACCTCGTCGCCGCGGTCGCAGTGGGTCAAGAGCGCGAGCTGGTTGCCGAAGTTGCCCGACGGCACGAACAGCGCGGCTTCCTTGCCGAGCTTGCCGGCGGCGGCGTCTTCGAGCGCCTTGACGCTAGGGTCGTCGCCGTAGACGTCGTCGCCGACTTCGGCGTCCCTCATCGCGTCGCGCATCGCAGGCGTCGGGTGGGTGACGGTGTCGCTCCTGAGGTCGATCCAGGTCATGGGTTTTCCTTGTTGCGGGTTCGTCGGGTAGGTGAACCGTCAGTAAACGGCCGATGGCGACCCAGGGGTCGCCATCGAAGGGGGATCGGGTCGGTCACCCGATTGTGCCAGCCTCTCAAGGCCGGTGCGCGCCCGAGCGGCGCTCAGAGGTCCGAGGTGGGTTTACTGCAGTCCGTAAGATTGTTTGATTTCACCTACGCGCCGGAAGGCTTGCGCCACCGCGCTGTCGTCCATCGAGATATCGGCACCGCACTGGCATTGCAGCGCGCCGCTGGGCTGAAGGGTTTTGAGGTTATGACGCGTTTCGTGCCCGCATTCGGTGCACGCGATGACCACCGTGGCGTTGTAGTGTTTGTCCAGATCGATATCGAATTGCGGCGTCGGCTTCATCGGAGGGGTCCTTGACTTCGACGTTGATGGAAAACGAAGCCCAGCGGCGCGAACGCGTCCCGGGGCTCTTCCTGAGCATAGGCCCGCCGCTCGGAAAGGCCAAGCGGTGCGCCCGTTGCTGCAGTGCGGAAAACCGCTTTCGATTCAGCGCCTTGCCGTGGCCGTGGGGGCGCCGGCGCTGGCCTTGTGCGGTGCGATTCGCTATGCTTCGCCCCTGCCGTTTCCGTGTGGAGAAAAAGCCTCATGTCGCAAGCCGACTTCGAACGCCGTTTCGGCGGCATCGCCCGTCTCTACGGCGACGACGTTCTCGAGCGTTTCGCCGCCGCGCACGTGTGCGTGATCGGCGTCGGCGGCGTCGGCTCGTGGGCGGTCGAGGCGCTGGCGCGCAGCGGGATAGGCCATCTGACGCTGATCGACCTCGACCATATCGCCGAATCGAACGTCAACCGCCAGTTGCCGGCGCTCGATCCCTACTTCGGCATGGCGAAAGTCTCGGCCTTGGCCGAGCGCGCGCGCGCGATCAACCCGGAATGCGTGGTGAGCGAGGTCGAGGACTTCGTCGACGAGGACAACCTCGACGAGTTGCTCGGCCGTGGCTACGACTTCGTGTTCGACGCGATCGACAGCCTGAAGATCAAGACGGCGATCGCCGCCTGGTGCGTGAAGCATCGCCAGCCCTTCGTCGTGTCCGGCGGCGCCGGCGGCCAGATGAACCCGGGGCTGATCCGCGTCGGCGACCTGTCCGAGACGACGAACGACCCGCTGCTGTCGAACCTGCGCTACAACCTGCGCCGCCGCTACGGTCTGCCGCGCGAGGGCAGGATGCGCGTGCCCTGCGTGTATTCGACCGAGCAGCTCATCTATCCGAAGGCCGCCGCCTGCGACATCGACGCCGCGAACACCGCCGCGCCACAAGGCCTATCCTGTGCCGGTTTCGGCGCGAGTATGGTCGTGACCGCGAGCTTCGGCCTGTTCGCCGTCGCCGAGGCGCTCAAGGCGATCGCGCGCCCGAAGAAGCGCTGATCCTCCCCGATTCACTCCCCCAGCTTGAGCAGCGCCGCGTCGAGCCGCGCCAGCGTGTCCGCCGGCACGTGCCGGCTGCACAGCAGATGCCGCGTCTCGCCGGCCGGCATGTCGGCCAGCGTGACGGCGCGTGCGCCGTCGAGCTTCAGCGTCTCGGCCTCCTCGGCGCTGACGAAGGTGTAGGCGGCGCGGCCGGCGCCTACCATGCGCACCATGTCGGCGATCGGCACGCTGGTCGCCATCTCGCGCGGCTTTTTCGCCGCCAACAGCGCGTCGAGCGCGTGGCCATAGGAAAAGCGCTCGCGGCGCAGGAAGATCCCGTTCCGCTCGGCCAACAATCGCGCCACCGCCGGCGGGCCGTCGAGCGGCAGGCTCTCGTTGACGATCGCCACCTGCGGCCGGTCGCGGTACAGCGGTGCGCTGAAGCGGCCGATGCGCTCGCGCTCCGCGGTGCGGAACCAGCCGACGATGCAGTCGGCGCCGCTGTCGGCCTCGATCTGCGCGAGCTGCCGGTTCGACGGCGTCTGCTGCCAGCGGTACGGCAGGCCCGAGAGCGCGAGTGCACGGCGCAATCGATCGACCACGAGGCCGGCCGGCTGACCGTTGGGCAGCGAGTAGTAGAACGGCGGGCGTTCGAAATAGTGCAGGACCAGCGGCTCGGCGCCGAGCGGGCAGCAGGCGGCGGCGAGAACGAAGGCGATGGCGAAGCGGGGGAGCGACATGCGGGCGGGTTTATGTCGAATGAGTTTTGCGCAGGATAGCAGCTTCGCTCGGTGCGACGCTCTACAATAGCGGCCAAGAGATAAAACCTAAGGAGACACCACCATGACCGCCCCCGAGCGCGAACTGCCCTACTACCAGCCGGTCGGCGACGAATGCGAGCTGTTCGAGGCCGCGTGGCGCCAGCAGCTGCCGGTGCTGATCAAGGGCCCGACCGGCTGCGGCAAGACGCGCTTCGTCGCGCACATGGCCGCGAAGCTGAACCTGCCGCTGATCACCGTCTCCTGCCACGACGACCTGACCGCCGCCGACCTCGTCGGCCGCCACCTGATCGGCGACGGCGCGACCTACTGGGTCGACGGCCCGCTGACGCGCGCGGTGCGCGAGGGCGGCATCTGCTACCTCGACGAGGTGGTCGAGGCGCGCAAGGATACCACCGTCGTGCTGCACCCACTTACCGACGACCGCCGCGTGCTGCCGATCGAGCGCACCGGCGAGACGCTGGTCGCGCCGAAAAACTTCATGCTCGTCGTGTCGTACAACCCGGGCTACCAGCACGTGCTGAAATCCTTGAAGCCGTCGACGCGCCAGCGCTTCATCGCGCTGTCGTTCGACTTCCCGCGCCCCGAGGTCGAGACCGCGGTGCTCAAGCAGGAGTCGGGCCTCGACGACGCGCGCATCGGCCAGCTCGTCACGCTCGCCGGTCAGTTGCGCCGGCTGGCCGGTTACGACCTCGAAGAGGGCGTCAGCACGCGCTTGCTGGTGTACGCGGCGAAATTGATGGCCGCCGGCATGGCCGCGCGCCTCGCGTGCCGCACCGCGCTCGTCGAGCCGCTGTCCGACGACACCGACACCGTCGCCGCGCTGGCCGCCATCGTCAACGCGCAGTTCGCCGCGTAAGGGGCGCGCGATGAACGCCTACCCGGTCCACGCCGAGGCGGCGGTGCCGCTGTCGGCGATGGAAACGCTGCTGCCGGTGCTGTTCCGCGCGCTCGGCGGCGACCCGGCGCTCAAACTCAAGCCGGCCGGCGGCCACGGTGCGCACGCCTGGCAGGACGAGGCGACGCTCTACCTGCCCGAATCGATCGCGCTGTTTGCCGACGCCGACCTGAACCGCCAGCTCTACGTGTGGCTCGCCGCGCTGTCGGCCGAGCCGGTCGATAGCCATCTCGATTGGCTTGAGCGCAACCGCGCCGCCGCAGCAGCTTGCCTCGCGCGCCAGCCGGGGCTGGCGAACGAGTACCGTGAACTCGTCGCCGCCTTCCTGCCCTTGCGTCCCGACCCGGAAAGCCTGGAGGGCGACGCAAGGTTGGTCGAGCTCGCCGTGCGCGCCGCCTTGTTGAATCCTGAACAGGGACAGCCGGCCTCGGCCAACCTTTCAGGTCTGGCACCGGTTCCGCTGTGGCTGCACCCGAACCCGCCGCGTCCTCAGGCCAAGCCCGAGGCCGGCGCGAACAAGCAATCGGGCGGCGCCGCGCCGGCGGAAGCGCCTGCTGACGGGCCGCGCGCGAAGAAGACCGACAACGAGACCGGCGAAGAGAAGAAGGTCGCGCTGACCGACTTCAAGTTCGAGGCCAAGCCGCGCTGGGAGGACTACCTCAACGACCACCGCGATAGTCAGGGCGGCGGCGAAGGCGGCAGCGGCGAGGAGGAGAAGGGCCCGCGCGCGACCGGCGCGATCGACGGCGACGACGCGCCGCCGGCGACCAGCGGCATGACCTACGGCTTCGCGTGGCACACCGAGAACGACGACACGCCGCTCGGCCCGGGGATCAAGCTGCCCGAGTGGGACTGCCGCAAGAACGTGCTGCTGCCCGACTACTGTCTATTGAAGCCGATGCTGCCTGCCGGCGCGAGCCGCCAGCCTCTACCGGAGCGCTTGCGTAGCCTAGCACGCTACATCCAGCGCCAGTTCCAGGCGCTGACGCCCGAGCGCAGCCGCAAGAACGGCGAGTTCAACGGCCCGGACATCGACCTCGACCGCGTGATCCGCTTCTTCGTAGAGCGCCACAGCGGCCACGCGATCGGCGAACCCGGCCTCTATCAGGCGTGGCCGCAGCGCGAGCGTTCGCTCGCCTGCCTGCTGCTCGCCGACCTGTCGCTGTCTACCGAGAACCGGCTGCCGACGGGGCACAAGATCATCGACGTGATCCGGGATAGTTTGACTTTGTTCGCCGAGGCGCTGACCGCGAGCGGCGACCGCTTCGGCCTGTACGGCTTCTCGTCGATCCAGCGCGAGGAGGTCCGCTACCTGGTGCTGAAGGACTTCGCCGAGCGCTACGACGACGAGACGCGCGGCCGCGTGCTCGCTCTCAGGCCCGGCTACTACACGCGGATGGGCGCGGCGATCCGCCAGTCGACCGCGGTGTTGGCCGAGCAGCCGGCCGAGCGGCGATTGCTGCTGATCGTGTCGGACGGCAAGCCGAGCGACCTCGATCATTACGACGGCCGCTACGCGGTAGAGGACACGCGCGAAGCGGTGCGCGAGGCGCGCGCCGCCGGCGTCACGCCGTTCTGCGTGACGGTCGACCAGGAGGCGAGCGCCTACCTGCCGCACATCTTCGGCAGCAACGGCTTCGTCGTCGTGCAGCAGGCCGACACGCTGCCGCACGTGCTGACGCGGCTGTACGCGCAGATGACGCGCTGAGCTTGTCTTTAGCAATGCCAAACCGCTGCCGGGAGCGATCCGGGCGGCGGTTTTCTTTTGGGGCCAAGGTTGGCCGAGCTCGGCCAACCTTGGCTAGCGGCGCGCGACCAGCAGGGAAAGGGCGATGCGATGGAAGGAGGGCATGGTGGCGGATAATTTCGATTCGCATCGCGCCGCCGTCACCGGATAAGCCCCGTCAGGATGCGGCCAGCGGCCTTGCGCGAGCCGCACCGAGCGCGACGGCGAGCGACAACGCGACCAGCACGCAGCCGGCCCACGGGTTCCAGTCGATCGATCGCCACGCGAGCACCGCGCCGCCGAAGGCCGAGCCGAGCGCGACGCCTAGGTGCATCGCCGAGCTGTTGACGCCGATGCCCGCCTCGGCGTCGTCGGGCGAGGTCTCGATCAGGTAGTTCTGCACCGCCGGTGAGATCGTCCAGCTCAGCGCGCTCCACGCCACCATCGCGACGAGGAAGAGTGGCGTAAACGCGCTTGCCAGCGGCAAGGCGGCGAGCGCAGCGAGGAACAGCGCCGGGATCAACGCGAGCGCGCGCCGCGCGCCCAGCGTGTCGGACAGCCAGCCGCCCAGATAGCCGCCCGCGACCGCGGCGACGCCGAACAGCAGGAAGACGCCGCCGACCGTGTCGCCGACCAAGCCGAGCTCCTGCCCGACGTAGGGAGCGAGGTAGGCGAACAGCGTGAAGTGGCCGCCAATCAGCAGGATAGACACCAGGTGCCCGGCCAACAGCCGCGGTGTGGCGAGCTGGTTCCAGTAGCGCGACAGCGGCGGCGGCGGACGCGGCGCGAAGACCGGCAGCGTCGCGCGCAGCACGCCGATCAGCAACAGCGACAGCACGGCGATCGCCGCGAACGGCGCGCGCCAGCCGGCCGCTCCGGCGAGCAGGATGCCGGCCGGCACGCCGAGCACGAGCGAGCTGCTGATACCCATGAACACGGCGCCGATCGCCCGGCCGCGCAACGCCGGTTCGACCAGCTGCGACGCGAGCGTCGTCGCGAGCACGACGATCAGCGCACAGCACGCGGCCGACGCGACGCGCGATGCGAACAGCGCCGCGTAATTGGGCGAGAGCGCCGCTGCGATATTGGTCAGCGCGAACAGCGCGAGCGTCGTAAGCAGCAACCGCCGGCGCTCGACGCGCGCGGTCGCGTAGAACAGCAGCGGCGCGGTCAGCCCGAAGGTCAGCGAAAACACGCCGGTCAGCTGGCCGGCGGCCGACAGCGAGACGTTAAGGTTCGAGGCGACCGGTCCGAGGATGCCGCCGACCAGGGTTTCGGCCATGCCGGCGGCGAAGGCGGTGAGCGCGAGCAGCGCGATGCGGGGGTTCATGGTCCGTCTCCTTCCGTAGAGGCGATGCGGACCATCATCACTTATCTTCTGATGAAGATAAATGATTTATTCGGACTTATGGCTGTATTAGCCCTGATCTTTGTTGCAAATCGGCAAAATACCGGGATAAACCATAAATCTTCATATAAAGATATTAGCCGGCGCAGCGCCGCACCAGCGCGCGCCACTGCCCCGACACCACCATGCCGTTCTCATACAGCCTGACCTGCGAGCCGCTGCCGCGCGCGGCGACGTCGACGGTGAGGCCGGTGCGCCCGGTCGCCGGGTTGTTGAGCATCACCGCCTGGCCGCCGCCCGGCAGCCGGCGACGGGCGAGGTAGTCGTCCGGGATTTTTAGCCGGCGCACGCCGTCGACGACGCAGTCGGCGACCGCCTGCGGCGAGCGGCCGCTCGCGACGTCGACGAGCACCCGGCCGCTGCGCGAGGGTTCGACGCGCGAGGCGTCGCCGCGGCCGTCGCGCGTCGCGCCCGTCCCGGCGCAGGCCGACAGGACGAGGGCGGCGATGGCCACGCACGCGCCGCGGCGCGGGAAGGCTGGGTTCATGGCAAGCTCCTCGAAAAACGAACGGCACCCGCCTTGGTGGGCCGGGTGCCGTCGGGCGCAAGGCCCGCTTTTTTTCACCGCGCCGGCTAAAGCTTATTCGCGGATCTGCCCGTCGCCGAGCACCACCCATTTCTGGCTGGTCAGCCCTTCGAGGCCGACCGGGCCGCGCGCGTGGATCTTGTCGGTCGAGATGCCGATCTCGGCGCCGAGGCCGTACTCGAAACCGTCGGCGAAGCGCGTGCTGGCGTTGACCATCACGCTCGCCGAGTCGACCTCGCGCAGGAAGCGGCGCGCGCGGCCGTAGTCTTCGGTGACGATCGCGTCGGTGTGGTGGCTGCCGTGCGTGTTGATGTGCTCGATCGCGTCGTCGAGGTCCTTGACCACCTTCACCGCGAGGATAGGCGCGAGGTACTCGGTTTCCCAGTCTTTGGCCGTCGCGGCGACGACCTTGTCGCCGAGGATCGCGCGCGTGCGCTCGCAGCCGCGCAGCTCGACGCCTTTTTCCCAATACGCTGCCGCGAGGCGCGGCAGGATGAATTCGGCGAACGCCGAGTGCACGAGCAAGCTCTCCATCGTGTTGCAGGTGCCGTAGCGGTGCGTCTTGGCGTTCAGCGCGATGTTGAACGCCTTGTCCGGGTTGGCGGTGTCGTCGATGTAGACGTGGCAGTTGCCGTGCAGGTGCTTGATCACCGGCACGCGCGCCTCGCGGCTGACGCGCTCGATCAGCCCCTTGCCGCCGCGCGGCACGATCACGTCGACGTAGTCGGGCATGGTGACGAGTTCGGTCACCGCGGCGCGGTCGGTGGTCCCGAGGACCTGCACCACGCCGGCGGGCAGGCCGGCGACGGCGAGGCCCTCGTGCACACAGGCGGCGATCGCCTGGTTGCTGTGGAAGGCCTCGGAGCCGCCGCGCAGGATCGCGGCGTTGCCCGACTTGAGGCACAGGCCGGCGGCGTCGGCGGTCACGTTAGGGCGCGATTCGTAAATGATGCCGACGACGCCGAGCGGCACGCGCATCTTGCCGAGCTGGATGCCGCTCGGGCGGTAGGTGAAGTCGTCCATCTCGCCGACCGGGTCGGGCAGCGCGGCGATCTGGCGCAAGCCCTCGGCCATCGAGCGCACGGTGGCTTCGGTGACGGCGAGCCGGTCGACGAGAGCGGCTTCCAGGCCGGCCTTCTCGGCGGCGTTAAGGTCGAGCATGTTGGCGGTGACCAGCTTGTCGTGGTCGCGCTCGAGCGCGTCGGCGATGGCGAACAGCGCCTTGTTCTTCTGGTTGGTGTCGGCGCGGGCGATGGCGCGGCTGGCGGCGCGGGCGGCTCGGCCGACCTCTTGCATATAGTCGTGGACGTTCATGGCGGGCTCTGGCGTGTCTTTATCGGATGGGAAAAGCTTATCCCAAGCGCAGGCCGCCGCCAAGGTTGGCCTAGCCCGAAACGCCGGCAGGAGCCGGCGCAAATCAGACAGGGAAGAAACGGTAAAGCGTCAGGCCACCAGCGCGAGCGGGTGGAAGTCGAGCGACGGATAGTCGTCGGCGATTTCCTGGCCGAATTCGAGGATGGTGTCGTCGTCCTCGTCGTAGTGCCAGTTGAGCGTGACGTAGTTGCCTTTCACCGCGGCGTCGTTCAACAGCTCGAACAGGCTCATCAACAGCCTGGTGCTCGAGCTATTGAAGTAGGCGAGCTGCACGTCGACGGCGATGTGCACGTGGTCGAGCGTGGCCAGATACCCGGCCACCGCGTCGAGCAGCGGGCCGTAGAAGGACTGCGCGTTTTCCGGGTAGCTCTCGCCCTTCAGGCTCAGCTGGTGGCTGTCGAAGCGGAAGTCGACTTCCGGCGTGGCCGCGGTCGCGGAAAGGTGGATGTTCTGCATATCAGATGGTCGCTTTCAGATAGAACAGCGTGGAGGTGTCGTCGTCGACGAAGTCGAATTCGATCGGTTCGCAGGCGTCGCGCGCGACGGTTAAAAAGCCCAGGCCTGCGCCCTTGCTGCCGGCCTCGCCGTCGGCGCGCAGCTTTTCCTTGTAGAGCGCCTTGATGTCGGCGTTGGTCATCGTGCGCAGCGGCTCGAGCTTGTCCTGCATGCGCGCGACCTTGTCGCGCTCGATCGGGTTGGCGCAGACGACGTAGAAATGGCCGTCGCTCTCGCCGACCCATAGCGCGCCGCGGCGCAGCTCGTGGTCGTCGGACTCGGTCAGCGGGTCGGCCGAGTAGTGGACGACGTTCTGCGCCATCTCCATGAAGACCGAGAACAGCTTGCGGCGGGTGACGTTGGCGGCGTCGGAACGGTTCAGGCGCTGGCGCAGCGCATCGCCCATGGCGGTGACGACGGCTTGCGAGAAATAGCCGGTGTAATAGAACACCACGTTCTGTTCGCGGGCGAGGTCCTGGAAGCGGTGGAAGGCGGCAAGGCCCATAGTGCTCAATCCGTATGTAGTTAGGGCAGGCGCACGCCGAACAGGCTGACGTCGTCGCGGCGCGAGTTTTCGCCCTGCCACGCGTGGAAGGCGTCGAGCAGCCGGCCGCGCTGCTCGGTCATCGGCCGGTGGCGGTGTTTGAGCAGTTGTTCCTTGAAGCGCTTCTTGCCGAAGCCGATGCGTTTCGGCCCGCCGATCTGGTCGATGATGCCGTCGGTGCTGATGTAGAGCTGGCTGCCGGGGTCGAGCGCGATCTTCTTGTTGGTCCACGCATAATCCAGAGGCGTCGACACGTAGCCGACGCCCTTCTTGTTGCCGTCGATCACCTCGACGTCGTCGGCCGCCGGGTCGAGCACGAAGATCGGCGTCTTTGCGCCGGCGTAGGTCAAGGTGCGGCTGTTCTTGTCGTACCAGCAGAAAGCGCAGTCCATGCCGTCGTCGGAGCGGATCTCGACCTCGGCGTCGTGTTCGAGCTCGTCGGACGACAGCTGGCCGAGCGATTCCTTGACCTGACGGTTGATCGCGCCCAAGAGCGCGGCCGGGTCGTGCAGGTCGCGCGTGGTCAAAACCTGTTTCAGCGCCGACGCCATGATCAGCGTCATGAATGCGCCGGGCACGCCGTGGCCGGTGCAGTCGATCACCGCGACGAAGAAGCCGTCGTCGCGCTTGACGAAGTAGTAGTAGTCGCCGCCGACGACGTCGCGCGGCTCCCACGCCATGAAGTAGTCGGACAGCGCGGCCGCCATGTCGCGGCGCGAGCTCTGCAGGAAGGACTGCTGGATCACGCTCGCGTAGTGGATGCTCTCCATCATCTGCCGGTGCTTCTCGGCCTGCTGGTCGGCGAGCGCCTGCATCAGCGACACGCCCTGGCCGAGGCCGGCGTAGTCGCCGTCTACGGTGATCAGGAAACCGTCGGACAGCACCGATGCGCCGGCCGACAAGGCCTGGAACGACAGCTCGGTCAGCGGCATGTGGTAGTCGACCACCAAGGGCAACGCGTTCATGAACGCGGTGCACGGCTTGCGGCCGAAGATCTCGCGGTGGAACGGCCGCGCGATCGTGCTCATGAAGGTGTTGCGGTTGATGATGCCGACCGGGCGTGCGCCGTCGATCACGGGCAGGTTGGACAGCGAGACATCGGCGGAGAACAGGTCGAGCACCTGGTAGTTGCTGTGCTCGGGGCCGACGGTGGGCGGGCTTTGCAGCAACTGGCCGGCGGTGGCGACCAGCGAGCTATCCAGCGGCATGGGGCGACTCCGGTAGGGCTGGGAAATGCGCCGCATTGTAGGAAGCCGCCGTTGCGTCGGCGTGACGAATAGATGAAGGATTGACTAAATGACGCCAATGTCATTAATGGTGCGGGCCTCGTCCGGCGGAGCGGCCGGCGACGCGTACCACGTGTCGGGCGGCGACAGCACCGGCTGGTGCGGCTGCGCCTCGAAGTTCGGCGACATGATCTGTATGCCGAATTCGTTGAACACGTCCTGGATGTGGCCGTGCAGAGCGGTCAGCGTGTCGGCGCGGCTCGCGCCGTCGGAGAGCCTGACCATCAGTTCGTACGCGACGTAGAAGTCCTGCAGCGCGGTCTGGCGCACGCGCGGCGGCGCGTCGTCCCTGAGCCCCGCGGTGCGCCGCGCCGCCAGTTCGAGCATCGCGTGCACCTGGCGCCACGGCGTGTCGTAGCCTATCGTCACCGTGGTCGTGACCGGCATGCCGCGCCCCTCGGCCAACCTTGAAGCGTTGACGATCTTGCCGCCGGTGATCACCGAGTTGGGCACGGTCACCTCCATGTCGTTGCGGGTGACGAGCTTGGTCGACAGCGGGCCGAGCTCGCTCACATAGCCCTCGACGTCGCCGATCACCACGTAGTCGCCGTTCTTCAGCGCGCGGGAATAGACCAGCACCAGCCCGTTCATCGCCTGATTGACGATGCCGGCCGAGCCGAGCGTGACCATCAGGCCGAGGAAGACGCTGACGCCCTTGAAAGCGTCCGACTGCGAACCGGGCAGATAGGGGTAGGCGACGGTCAGCGCGAACAGCCACAGCACGACCAGCGTCAGCCGGCGCGTCGCGCCGACCGTTTCCGGGTGCAGGCCGGGGAGGGCGAGGCGCCCGCTCTCTACCGCGTCGAAGATCATCGTCAGGCCGCGCGCGGCGAAGCGCGTCAGCGCGAAGATCACCAGCACGGTGACGAGGCCGGGCAGCGCGTCGATCGCGCCGCCGGCGAGCCGTTCGCCGAGCGACACCATAGACTGGCCGAGGCGCGCGCCCCAAGGCGCGGTGTAAGGGAACTGCGCGAGAGAGAACGCGAGCCACAGGTAGACGAGCGCGAAGGCGGCGACGCCGCTGCTTGCGATCAAGAGATAGCGCTCGGCGCCCAAGAGCAGCACGCGCCAGTTGAGTAGGTGGCGGTTGGACAGGCGTACGAGTTTGCTGTCGATCACCGTCAGGAGGCGCCGCTGCGAGCGGTAGAGCGCGACCAGCACGATCGCGAGGGCTATCGTCGCGGCGGCCGCGAGCGCGGTGCCTATAGCCAGCCGCTTGGCGCTGCCCTGTTCGTAGCGCGCGGCGAGCGCCGCTTGCAGCTTCGTTCGCACCTCGGCGGCGACCTTGGGCAAGGGCGGCGACTCGACCGGGTCGAGGTCGGACTGATAGACGGTGAACAGCGGCACGCCCTTGTGCATCATCGCGACACCGGTCTCCTTCTCGAAGGTGAGCGGCTGCGCGACGACGGGTGCGACGAGATCGTCGGGCGCGAGCGCGCGGATGCGCCCTCCGGCGCGCTCGGCACGCTCTTCGGGACTGAGGCCGAACACGGTCGCGGCGAAGGTGAACACCTCGCGGTTGGCGACCCTGAGCGTGCGCTCTTCTTGCGCCGCCGCGGCGTCTGCCGGCTCGGCCGCTTCGGCCGACGCGGCGAGCGCCGGCAGCGCAACCAGTATGGCGCACAACATGAAAATGATATGCCGCCAAGCCAAAGCAAAACCCAACGTCATGCGCGGCACGCGCGCGAAAGCCCCAGCCCCCATCGCCTCTCCTAATGTGTCAAAAAAGGCCGCCCGTGCGGGCGGCCTTGTCTCAGTGTCCGAGCGAACGCTTGACGCGGTTGACGCCAAACCAGACCAGCGCCGCGACCGGCACGATGGAGAGCCCCATCGCGAGTTCGACGTCAAGGTGCACGCCGGCCGCCTTGGCCGCCTTGAAGGCGTAGCCCAAGAGGCCGACCGCGTAATAGGTCAGCACGCCGACCGAAAGTCCTTCTACCGTCTGCTGCAGTCTGAGCTGCAGCTCGGCGCGCTTGTCCATGCTCGCCAACAGCGCGCGGTTCTGCTGTTCGTGCAGCACCTCGACCCTCGTGCGCAACAGCGCGGTGGTGCGCTGCACGCGCGCGACCAGGCGGTCCTGGCGGCCGACCACCGTCTCGCACGTCGCCATCGCCGGCGACAGCCGCCGCTCGATGAACTCGCGGAACGGCTGCAGTCCCGGCAGGCGCCGCTCGCGCAGCTCCAGCGCGCGCTGCGTCACCAACTGATAGTAGGCGCGGCTCGCCGAGAAGCGGAACTGGTGCTCGCCGACCATCCGCTCGGCGTGAGTCGCCAGTTCGGTGAGGTCGGACAGCAGCGTCGCGTCCCGGCGGTCTTCCTCGAGCATGCCCTCGGTCACGTCGCGCAGCTTCTGGCCGAGGCGGTTGATCTCGCCCATCTGCTGCTTCGCGATCGGCAGCGCGAGAAGCGCGAGCATGCGGTAGGTCTCGATCTCGAACAGCCGCTGCAGCATGCGGCCGCTCTGGTTCGGCCCCATTGCGCGGTCGATGATCACGTAGCGCGAAAAACCCTCGGCCAAGCTCGGGTCCGGGTGCAGCCTGAGGTCGGTATAGGCGACGCCGTTGCCCTCGCCGATCTCGCCGCCGATCAGCTCGCGCCCGCCGAACCAGCGGCGCGCGATCTCCTGCACCGGCTTTTCTTCCGACGCGGGCAAGAGCACCGCGTGGATTGCGACCATCAGCGAGCCGGGCAGCGACGACAGCCAGTCCTTCGGCAGCCTGTCGAGCACGGTGCGGTCGAACGGGTCCGGACAGACGCCGGGCAGGATGAACACGTAGTGCGCGAACTCGGTGTGCAGCGACCAGCGCAAGGAGAGTTCGCCGGCGACGCCGGTGTAGTTGCTGCCGTTGTCGTTCGGCGCGGGCAGGCCGAGGCGGCGCGCCAGATCGGCGAGCGCCTCGCGCTGGCCGGCGTCGTTCTTCTCGAACAACAGCGTCAGCGAAGTCAGCCGCGACGGCGACGGCACCGCGACCGGCGGGCGCGCGTGCGCCTCGTCGTTCAGCGGCCGCCGCATCGGGTGGGCGGTGAGTTGGGACATGAAACAATCCTTCAAGCGCAAAAGACGTTGGCCGAGCCCCCTAAGCAGGGGCTGGGCGAACGGCTCTCGCCGGGGCGTCAGCATACACGATGCCCACGTACTTGAGGGCCGACCCTGAGCCTTCTTATAACCGTTTAAATAAACTGTCGGCAAATATTGTTATTTGTTGATATATATTGCTTGGGTTAGTCTTCTAGCCATTCTGATTACCCTCCCCGAGGATACGGCATGAAACCGCGTCTGACCCTGACCGCCCTGTTGTTGTCGCTCGCGAGCACCAGCGTGTTCGCCGATACCCAATTGCTGAACGTCTCGTACGACGTGATGCGTGACTTTTACAAGGACTACAACCCGGTCTTCCAGAAGGCCTACAAGGCCAAGACCGGCGAGACCGTCACGCTGCAGCAGTCGCACGGCGGCTCGAGCAAGCAGGCGCTGTCGGTGGTCAACGGCCTGCCGGCCGACGTGATCACGATGAACCAGGCGACCGACATCGACCTGTTGGCCGACAAGGGCCTGATCCCGGCGGCCTGGGCCAAACGCCTGCCTAACGACAGCGTGCCGTTCAACTCGATCACGGTGTTCTTGGTCCGCAAGGGCAACCCGAAGGCGGTCCGCGACTGGAACGACCTTGCCAAGCCCGGCGTGCAGGTGATCGTGCCGAACCCGAAGACGTCGGGTAACGGCCGCTACACGTATCTGGCCGCGTGGGGCCAGGCGCTCAAGCAGCCGGGCGGCAGCGAGGCGAAGGCGCGCGACTTCGTGAACCGGCTGTTCAAGAACGTGCCGGTGCTCGACACCGGCGGCCGCGCGGCGACGACGACCTTCATCCAGCGCCAGACCGGCGACGTGCTCGTCACCTTCGAGAACGAGGCCGAGATGATCGCGCGCGAATTCGGCCGCGGCGGCTTCGACATCGTCTATCCGAAGGTGTCGGTGCTGGCCGAGAACCCGGTCGCGGTCGTCGACAAGGTCGTCGACAAGAAGGGCACGCGCAAGGAGGCCGACGCCTACCTGAACTACCTGTGGAGCGTAGAAGGCCAGACCGTCGCCGCGCAGAACTACCTGCGCCCGCAGAACGCGCAGGTCGCCGCCAAGTACGCCGCGCAGTTTCCGCCGGTGAAGACCTTCCGCGTCACCCAGGTGTTCGGCAGCTGGCGCGCGGCGATGAAGACCCACTTCGCCGACGGCGGCGTGTTCGACCAGATCTATACGAAAAAGTAAGTCCCGCACGGCGCGGGCAAGCCGCCCGCGCCTATCTTTAGAGTCCCGCTTATGAACCTGCTTAACCGACAACACAGCGTGCTGCCCGGTTTCGGCCTGTCGTTCGGCGTCACGCTGTTCTGGCTGACGCTGATCGTGCTGTTGCCGTTCGCCGCGCTGCTCTTCAAGACCACCGACATGGGCTGGACCGCCTTCGTCGAGACGGTGACCGCCGAGCGCGTCGTCGCGTCGCTGAAGCTGTCGTTCGGCGCGTCGGCGATCGCCGCGCTGATCAATATCGTGATGGGCTTTCTGCTCGCGTGGGTGCTGGTGCGCTACCCATTCCCGGGCAAGAAGCTGATCGACGCCTTGGTCGACCTGCCGTTCGCGCTGCCGACCGCGGTCGCCGGTATCGCGCTGACCACGCTGTACGCGCCGAACGGCTGGTTCGGCCAGTACCTCGCGCCGCTCGGCATCAAGGTCGCGTTTGCACCGCTGGGCATCGTCGTCGCGCTGATCTTCATCAGCCTGCCTTTCGTCGTGCGCACGGTGCAGCCGGTGCTCGAAGACCTCGAGAAGGAACTCGAAGAAGCGGCGACCTGCCTCGGCGCCAACCGCTGGCAGATCTTCCGCCGCGTGATCTTCCCGGCGGCGGTGCCGGCGCTGATCACCGGCGGCGCGATGGCGTTCGCGCGCGCGACCGGCGAGTTCGGCTCGGTGATCTTCATCGCCGGCAACATCCCGCTGGTGTCCGAGATCGCGCCCTTGATCATCATCTCCAAGCTCGACCAGTACGACTACCTGGGCGCGACCGCGGTCGCCGTCGTGATGCTCGGCCTGTCGTTCGTGATCCTGTTCGCCATCAACGCCATCCAGTGGTGGGCGTCACGCCGCCACGGCGCCAAACGTTAAGGAGCGGACCATGGCCGATTCTTCCAAGCGCACGTCGACCAACGAACCGTTGTGGGTGCGCGTCGCTTTGACCACCGTCGCGCTCGTCTTCGTCGCGCTGTTCGTGCTGGTGCCGCTGGTGTCGGTGTTCTGGGAGGCGTTCTCGAAGGGCTGGCAGCTCTATCTCGATTCGCTGGTCGAGCCCGAGGCGTGGTCGGCGATCAAGCTGACGCTGTTGACCGCGCTGTTCGCGGTGCCGCTCAACCTCGCGTTCGGCGTCGCCGCCGCGTGGGCGATCGCGCGCTTCGAGTTCCGCGGCAAGAGCTTTTTGATCACGCTGATCGACCTGCCGTTCTCGGTGTCGCCGGTGGTCGCCGGGCTGATGTATATGCTGATGTTCGGCGCGCAGGGCTGGCTCGGCCCGTGGTTGGCCGAGCACGACATCAAGATCATGTTCGCCGTGCCCGGCATCGTGCTGGCCACCGTTTTCGTGACCTTCCCGTTTGTAGCGCGCGAACTGATCCCGCTGATGCAGGCACAGGGCCAGGACGAGGAGCAGGCGGCGATGGTGCTCGGCGCGTCCGGCTGGCAGACCTTCTGGCGCGTGACGGTGCCGAACATCAAGTGGGGCCTGTTGTACGGCTTCATATTGACCAACGCGCGTGCGATGGGCGAATTCGGCGCGGTCAGCGTCGTCTCCGGACACATCCGCGGCGAGACCAACACCATCCCGCTGCACGTCGAGATTCTGTACAACGAATACAACTTCGTCGGCGCCTTCGCGTGCGCGTCTTTGCTGGCCTTCCTCGCGCTGATTACGCTGTTCGTGAAAACGTTCATCGAGTGGCGCCTCGCCCGCGCGCACGCCGCGTCGCTAAATCGTACCCGTGAGGCCCGCCTGGCGGCCGCGCACTGAGAGCACATCATGAGCATCGAAATCCGCAATATCCAGAAGCGCTTCGGCGACTTCGTCGCGCTCGACAATGTCAACCTCACCGTCAACTCGGGCGAACTGTTGGCGCTGCTCGGCCCGTCCGGCTGCGGCAAGACGACCTTGCTGCGCATCATCGCCGGCCTCGAGACGCCGGATTCCGGCCAGGTGCTGTTCGGCGGCGAGGACGCGACGCACACCCACGTGTCCGAGCGCGAGGTCGGCTTCGTGTTCCAGCACTACGCGCTGTTCCGCCACATGACGGTGTTCGACAACGTCGCGTTCGGCCTGACGGTGAAGCCGCGTTCGATCCGTCCGGGCAAGGAAGAAATCCGCGACAAGGTGATGAAGCTGTTGAAGCTGGTCCAGCTCGACTGGCTGGCCGACGCCTACCCGACCCAGCTGTCCGGCGGCCAGCGCCAGCGCATCGCCTTGGCGCGCTCTCTCGCGGTGGAACCGAAGGTGCTGCTGCTCGACGAGCCGTTCGGCGCGCTCGACGCCAAGGTACGCAAGGACCTGCGCCGCTGGCTGCGCGACCTGCACGACGAGATCCACGTGACCAGCGTGTTCGTCACCCACGACCAGGAAGAGGCGCTCGAGGTGTCCGACCGCGTCGTCGTGATGGACCACGGCCACATCGAGCAGGTCGGTGCGCCGGACGACATCTACGAGCATCCGGCCAGCCCCTTCGTCACCCAGTTCCTCGGCGACGTGAACCTGTTCCACGGCCGCGTCGACGGCTCGCACCTGACCATCGGCGACTACGCGCACCGGCTAACCACGGTGCCGGGCGAGGGTAAGGCGGTCGCCTACGTGCGGCCTCATGATTTAATTGTGAGCCGCTCGCCGGAAGACGCGCTCGCGTCGGGCACCGTCGAGCACATCCACGCGGTCGGCCCGGTGGTGCGGCTCGAGGTCGCGACCGGCAACGGGCAGACGCTCGAAGCGGTGCTCGCCAAGGAGACCTACCGCGAACTCGGCATCGCGCTCGGCGAATCGGTGCACCTTAAGCCGAAGAAGGTGTCGGTGTTCCTGTCCGACGGCGGCGACTACTCAATCTGATCGTCGTTTCCGGCGGCGTTTAGTCAAAAGCTCGGCCAACCTTGAAGGTTGGCCGAGCTTTTTTGCGCTATGTCGCGAGGGATGTGCCGACTGACGCAATGGGAGATTCTATCCATGCGGACCTTTGTCAGTGAGGTTTAGCCTTTACCCGCAATATTTGTTGCAGTTGACCGCCATTGCCGGACGTCGGGAGTCGATACGAAGCGGCCATTCCCAAGGATAACGTGCCGCATAACCGGCTGCCAACGAAGCGTAATTGACAGTCCGAGTTGATGCGACTGTTAGGCCGTTAAGGTGGGCAATGCTCCGCTTTTGCCTCCCCATCCTGGCTACAGTAGCTTTTCCAAAGCTTTGGCCTGTTTGATCCAGTCTTTCACCATTTCCAAGGAGGTAGGGTTGCCTACCAATCTGATTTTCTTTTGATCTATCAAATCCTCCAGCTCATGGTGCAACTTTTCTGGCCGTTGTTTGGCGAGATCGGAGACCGTTTTCACGCCTTCAATTTGCTCTAATAGGTCGGATAAAACCCCGCCGACCCCATGAATACGAGCCAGATCTGCGCGGTCGGCCAATGCCAAGAGCTTTTGCCTTGTCAGGCCGCAGTGCTTTGCTAGTTCGCTTCTGTCGTGGGGTATCCGACATGCGTCTACGAATTGATCGCTGTCATGGATACCTTTTTCATTCAACTTTCCCTCAATTTCTGAGGTCATGCCTACGAGTTTGCTAAGTGGTATAGCCATTGTCATCTCCAATAATGCGTCAAATGGTTGTCGATAAGTGTTTTTGACTCTAGTATTTTTTATTTCCTATCATCACCTCCTTACCACTCGCCTCGTAACACGCGTTTTGGGAAGCCCTTGTAGTTTGGCTAAGGGGCGGCCGCGATAAGGGGTCGTAGTGATTTAACTCAGATTAATCACTACGACCCCTTTAGTTTGTTACAAAGGTGCCTTGTGGCAACCTCTGAATAAGGAATTTCTTCTCTGCCCTATCAGGTGGATCGATCTATATATGCGCGGATGTTCCATGGACCCGCATTGAAACATGCCGTCTAGGCATCAGTAGGCCGAAGGTTTTAAACACCGCAAAGTCTTCCTTTTTTGGTGTTTCAGCAATAGACCCTGCTAAGGTATAGCCTAACTATAAGTAGACGTCCTAAAAGGCGTAATTTTTTGCGTCACTGCCGCCAACCGTCGCCGCCAAGCCTTGTCCTGCCTAGCTTCACGGCACTAAATATTCACATAGCATAATCAAAATACGTCACCCCCCGCCAGAGTTGGAGAGCGGTTGAAAGTCCGCTCCTGCCCGTATGAGGCCCTTCCGCTGAGTTCTGTTAACAGGCGGGGGGCAGACATGGGGCCCACGTCGGCAGCGCCCCCGAAGAGGCTCCTGGTCGGCCAGAGGCTGTGTCTTCCGTGGCCCCGAGCCCCCGTGCCATTTATTAGGTGCGAACATAAAGGCTCGGCCAACCTTTGAAGGTTGGCCGAGCCTTATTCTGCGAACCGGTTACGCCGCTACAACGTCCACTGCGGCATGCCGAGCTTGTCTATCGTCAGCCGCCGCGCCTGCTGCAGCTTCTGGTACTTGGCGTTGGTCGGCGCGTCCTTGCACTCCTTCAGCAGCAGTGCGTGCACGCGGCGCATGGGGTTTTCGTATCGCCGCATCGCCAGGGCGTTTTGAGGGCTTCGGGCGTCACCGGTGCCTTGTCCGGCCTGCGTGCCTTGCGTCCGCCAAGAGGGCCCATTGCGGCCGGCGCCTACCGCTTGGCGCAGCCGTAGACTACGCTTCAAAAAAATCAACGAGACCGCAGCATGGAACGCCGGGCGTATGGCGATCGGGTGGAGGTGTCGATCGCCAGCCGAATCCGATCTCTGCATAGAGTGGCCCGCGTTTGCCTCCGCCTTCCGCGATAGGGTTCTGCCGGACTTAAAGAACAGTGTATAGGGGTCGTTGCCGTCCGAACCGAAGGTGGCCGGGCTGCCGCGGGCTTCTATCGTGCGCGGATGCGCGTCGCCGTATGGGTCGTGCCAGACGGTGGTGTGTGCCCGCCGCGTTTGTCTCCCTTTTTTTAGGAGGAATGCCATGCTTCGATCTTCCCATGCTCGTCCCTTGTTGCTCGCCTCGGCGGCTGGTCTCTCGTTGCTGTTATTGGGTGGATGCGCCAGCAGCGGCGAACTGGAAAAGGTGCGTGCGATGGCCATGCAGGCGCAGCAGAGCGCCGACCAGGCCAACCAGACGGCCAATGCCGCCAACCAGAAGGCCGATCGGGCGCTGAACACGTCGAACCAGGCCAATCAGACCGCCACTGACACCAACGAGAAGCTCAACCGGATGTTCAAAAAGACCATGATGAAGTGAGGTCAGGCGGGTGGTCCCGTGCCATGGGCGTGACGGTTTTGCGCTCAGCGGATAACCACCCGCATGCCGACTCTGACCCAGCGGGCGAAACGATGCAGTTGGGCATTGCTGAGCGCCACGCAGCCGTCGGTCCAGTCGAAGGCGCGATGAATCGCCGGGTCGCCGCGGCCGACGCCGTGGATGCCGATGGCGCCGCCGAGCACGGTGTCCTGCGGCGGAAGGCGGCGGGCCAGCCACGCCTCGACGATGGCGTCGAAGCTATCCGGGTCGAGCCGGCCCGCGTCGGCCGCCTGCCCGGCGTGGTCGGGGGTCGGGTAGTCGAGCGCGACGAAGGTGCCGAAGCGCCGGGAAGGGCGGATGGCCAGGATGCGGTAGTCGCCGCGCGGGGTGGTGTCGTCGCCACGGTAGTGCAGCGGCGCGATCCCTCCGCGGCCGACGGAGATATTGTCGAAGCGGTCGAGCGTCTTGTTCTCGCCAGAGAGCACGGTCAGCGTGCGGGTTCCGGACTCGACCAGCACCCAGCCCGCTTGGTCCGCCCAAGCCGGGCCATAATATAGGGACAGCCACAACAGCAACGACGCGAGTCGGAGCCTCTTATGCATCAACATCGTCAATCCATCGCCATTGTCGGACGTTCGTACGGGGTCAGGGCCTGTGCGGCCCTCGCCGCCGCGCTGGTCGCTTTCAACGCGCCGGCCGCCACCTTTGCGCTGCCGACCGACGAATCCACCGTCGTCGGGGAGGTGAGGATAGTCAGCCCGACGCCGGACAACTCGCTGCTCGACATCGCCCGGCGCTTCGACGTGGGCTACGAGGAAATCGTGTCCGCCAACCCGGGGGTGTCCGTGTGGCTGGCGGCAGGGCGCGTGGTCGTTCCGACCCAGTTCATCCTGCCGGCCAAGCCCTGGAACGGGATCGTGGTCAATATCCCGCAGCGCCGCTTGTATTACTTCCCGCCGGCGGCCAAGGGGCAGCCGCGGCAGGTGATCACCTACCCTGTCAGTATAGCCCGCGAGGGTTGGTCGACCCCGCTGGGCAGCACCAAGATCACGGCGAAATTCCGCGACCCCGGCTGGTTCGTGCCCAAGAGCATCCGCGCCGAGCACCTGAAAGAGGAGGGCGTCGAGATGCCGGAGTATTTCCCGCCGGGGCCGGACAACCCGATGGGGATGCTCGCGATGCAGACCGGCTATCCCGGCATCTTCATCCACGCGACCAACCGGCCGTGGGGGGTCGGGCTGCGCACCAGCCACGGCTGCATCCACCTGTATCCGGAGGACGCCGCCCAGATCTTCCCGATGCTGCGCACGGGGACGCCGGTGCGCTTCATCGACGAGCCTTTCCTGATCGGCAACGACCGCGGTCGCTGGGTGATGGCGTCGTACGAGCCGGTACGCGAATACCCTGATCAGCGCCCGCTCGCCGAGCGCGCCCAGGCCATCCTGGCGGCGCTCGCGACGATGCCGGCTCAAGCGCTACCCGCCGATGTGGACCAGGGCCGCGTGGCACGGCTGAGCCGTACGCCGCAGCCGGTGCCGGTGGCGCTGTCGGCCAGCCAGCCCGATCTGCCCCGCTGGCTGCAGGCGCTGGCGGTCCAGCCGTACACCTATCCGCCGTATGGCGTGGAGGCCAACAATGCGCAGCTGCCGCCCGAGGCTTCGGCGCCGGCCGGCGAAAGGCCGTGACGGCGGGTGCGTCCGCAAGCAAAAAGCTCGGCCAACCCTTAAAGGTTGGCCGAGCTTTTCCTACGGACCGGCTACGCCGCTACAGCGTCCACTGCGGCATGCCGAGCTTGTCTATCGCCAGCCGCCACGCCTGCTGCAGCTTCTGGAACTTGGCGTTGGCCGGCGCGTCCTTCCGCACCTTCAGCATCAGCTCGTGCGCGCGGCGCATGTGGCTCTCGTGCCAGCCCTGGCGTTGCACCAGCGCCAGCGTCGCGTTCACCAGGTTCAGCGTCACCTGCACGTTGGCGGGCATTTCCTCATGTGCCTTGGCGAAGCGCTCGAGCGCCTCATCGAGCCGCCCGGCCTGCGCCTCCTTCACCGCCGCGTTGTTCAGGTCGATCACCGTCTGCACGCTCGCGGAGATCAGCTCGCGGCCGGCTTCGCCGCGCGACGACTCCTCGAACAGCGCGCCGATCCGCGACAGCAGCGCCTCGTCGTCGTGGTGGTTGCGCACCAGCTCGCGCATCACCGCGTCGCCGGCTTCGAGGTCTTTCTGCGCGTAGCACGCGCGCGCGAATTCCATCTGCGCTTCGGCCGGCAACTCGCCCGCGAGTTTCTGGTAGCGCTCCTTGGCGGCGGCCAACAGCTGTTGCGCCTTCTGCGGCTGGCCGGTCTTGGTCTGGATCTGGCTGTCGACGACATCGGCCATCCATTCGCCGACCTCGTTGTAGCGGAAGTCGCGCCTGAGGTTGGACAGCGTGCGGCTCGCCTGGCTGGGTTCGCCGCGCGACAGCTGCACGTGCGCGAGGTCGGCGTACAGCGTCGGGTGGCGGTGCCAGGTGTATTTGGCGAGCTCGAGCGTCGTCTGGCACGCCGCCTCGGCCACGTCGAGGTCGCCGTTCCTGAGCGCGACGGCGGCGAGCGCCTGCTGGCGGCGGATCACCACCGGCGACAGCCCGGTCGCGGTCTTGAGCACCGCCTGCGCCTCTTCGAGCTGGTGGTTGTTCTGGTGCAGGCGCGCGAGCCAATCGTACGCCTCCATCACGCGGCCGTTCTCGACCAGCACCTCCTCGAACAGCTGGCGGGCCTCGTCGTACGACTTCAGCCCGGTCAGCGACTTGGCGAGCCCGAGCTTGGCCCAGCCGACTTCCTTGATCTTCAGTACCTCTTGATACAGCTGGCCCGCCGTGTGGAAGTCCTCGATCTTCAGCGCGAGCGAGCCCTTGAGCTTCATGAAGTCGATCATGAACTCGTTGCGCTCGGCCAACATGCGGTTGCAGATGTCGATCGCGCCGAGGTAGTCGTGGCGCTGCACCGCGTCGTCGACGACCTTGAACGCCTCGCGGCGGCGCATCGCGCGCTCGAGACGCAGGCGCAGCACCTCGCCGGTGAACGGTTTCAATAGGTAATCGTCGGGCACCAGTTCGGCGGCCGAGATCACGCGCGGCGCGCGGCGCTCGCCGGTGACGATCATGAACACGCACGACTGCTTGATCAGGTTGCGCTCCTTCACCTCTTCGAACAGGTAAAGGCCGTCGTAGCCGTTGCCGAGGTCGTAGTCGCACAGCACGACGTCGAAGTCGTACTTGGACAGCTTGGCGAGCGCGTCGGACGCGCGGCTCGCGTACTCGACCTTGTCGGCGCCGAAGCTCGCCAGCGTCATCGCCAGCGCGCGCTGCATCTCGGGCACGCTGTCGATCACCAGGAACAGCCGGTGCGCGTACGGGTTGCGCCGCGCCTTTTCGGCGGCGGCGTCGCGCTCGGATCGGCCTAGCCGGCCGGCGGCGAGCTGGGCCAGCGGGTTGGGGGGAGGGCTCGATGCGCTCATCGGGTCGTCTTTCAGGCCGGAGTGAGTTTAGCGTAGCGCAGATCGAGCCACTTGATGCCGTGTTCCGCGAAATTGATCTGCAGCCTGACGTCGTCGTCGGCGCCCTCCGCGTCGATCACCACGCCGAGGCCGAACTTGGCGTGCTCGACCGACTGGCCGATCCGGTAGCCGCCGAGCTTGGCCGAGCCCATGCCGCTGCGTGACGGCTTGGACGCGGCCGGTGCCGCCCACGCGGCGCGTTCCGCACGCGGCGCGGCCTTGACCGACAGTGACTTGAGTAAGTCCTCGGGCAGTTCCTCGACGAAGCGCGAGCGCAGCGGGTAGCTCGAGCGGCCGTGCAGCATGCGGCTCTGCGCGCACGACAGGTAGAGTCGCTTGCGCGCGCGGGTGATCGCGACGTACATCAGCCGTCTTTCCTCCTCGAGCCCCTTGCGGTCGGCCGTGCTGTTCTCGTGCGGGAACAGGCCTTCCTCGAGGCCGGAGACGAACACCGCCGAGAATTCCAGACCCTTGGCCGCGTGCACCGTCATCAGCTGCAGCGCGTCCTGGCCGGCCTCGGCCTGGTGCTCGCCCGCTTCGAGTGCGGCGGCGGTCAGGAACTCGATCAGCGCGGCCTGCGGGGCGTCGGGCATAAAGCTCGCGGCGGCGTTGACCAGTTCGTCGAGGTTGGCGAGGCGCTCTTCGCCTTCCTTGCGGTCGGCTTCATACATGGCTCTGAGGCCCGACGCGTCGACGATCAGGCTGACCGTCTCGGCCAGGGTCAATTCGGCGTTCTCGCTCCTGGCACGCAAGGATTCGATCAGCGCGACGAAGTCGGACACCTTGCCGGCGCTGCGCCCGGCGCCGCCGGCGCATGCCGCCTGCCACAGGCTGACGCCCTGCTCGCGGCTGACCGCCAACAGGTTCTCGACGGTGCGCGCGCCGATGCCGCGCGCCGGCACGTTGATCACGCGCAAGACCGCGTTGTCGTCGTCCGGGTTGGCGCTCAGGCGCAGGTAGGCGAGCGCGTGCTTGATCTCCTGGCGCTCGAAGAAGCGCAGGCCGCCGTAGATGCGGTAGGGCAGCTTGGCGTTGACGAGCGCGTGTTCGAGTACCCGCGACTGCGCGTTGCTGCGGTACAGCACCGCCATGCCGGCGAGGTTCCAGCCGTCGCGCTCGAGCGCCTTGACCTCGTCGACGATGAAGCTCGCTTCCTCGCCGTCCGAATACGCCTCGTAGAGGCGGATCGGCTCGCCTTCGCCGGCGTCGGTCCACAGGTTCTTGCCGAGCCGCCCGTCGTTGTTCTCGATCAGCGCGTTCGCCGCGGCGAGGATGTTGCCCGCCGAGCGGTAGTTCTGCTCGAGGCGGATCGGCTCGGCGATCGCGAAGTCGTTCAGCAGCGAGCGCATATTGCCGACCTCGGCGCCGCGGAACGCGTAGATCGACTGGTCGTCGTCGCCGACGGCGAACACCGAGCCCATGTCGCCGGCCAACAGCTTCAGCCACGCGTACTGCAGCCGGTTGGTGTCCTGGAACTCGTCGACGAGGATGTGGGTGAAGCGCGCCTGGTAGTGCGCGCGCAGCGCCTGGTTGGCGATCAGCACCTCATAGCTGCGCAGCAGCAGCTCGGCGAAGTCGACCACGCCCTCGCGCCGGCACTGCGCGTCGTAGGCGGCATACAGCTCGATCAGCTTGCGCGTGTACGGGTCGCCGGCGGCCAGCACGTCGGCGCGCTGGCCGTTCTCCTTGTTGCCGTTGATGAAGCCCTGCACCGCCTTCGGCGGAAAGCGTTCGTCGGACACGTCGAGGCTCTTCATCAGCCGCTTGATCGCCGACATCTGGTCGGCCGAGTCGAGGATCTGGAAGGTGTTCGGCAGGCCGGCGTCGCGGTGGTGCAATCTTAGAAAACGGTTGCACAGGCCGTGGAAGGTGCCGATCCACATCGCGCGGACGTTGACCGGGACCATCGCGGCCAGCCGCGTCTGCATCTCGCGCGCGGCCTTGTTGGTGAAGGTGACGCCGAGGATGCCGGCCGGGTTGGCTTGGCCGGTGGACAGCAGCCACGCGATGCGCGTGGTCAGCACGCGCGTCTTGCCGCTGCCGGCGCCGGCGAGCACCAGCGCGCTCTTGTTCGGCCAGGTGACGGCGGACAGTTGTTCGGTGTTGAGCCCGGCAAGCAGGCTGCCTTGTGCGGCGACGTTGGATTCCATGGCGCGATTCTACACCAGCGGCGGGCCGGCGCTTTGCCGGCGCGGCCGCTCAGCTGCCGGGCGGCCGGGTCCAGTAGGCCTGGTTGGCGGCGAGCGACTGGCCGAACTGATCGTCGGTCAGCGCCGGGTGGACTTCGAAGTGCAGGAGGTCGCTCCACTCCATCGTCCAGGTCGACAGCGCCTGCAGGTCGTCCGTTTCGGCCAGCGCGAAGCCGGCGAGCGGGCCGACGGCGTGCCAGCGTCCCAGCAGGGTGATGCCGGCCGGCGGCTTGCCGCCGGTCTCGACGAAGCGTTTGATGGCGGTATCCCGGTGCTCGGGGTAGGCGGTCCAGCTGACGATGAACAACATCTTGCACCTCCAACGCGTAGCGGCACGGCTCTACGGCGCCCGTGCGCGGCGCGTGCCTTGCCGCGGCGGGTGGGCTAGACGAGGAAGAAGGGACAAACCCGTGCGGGGTGCTCAGATCAGCATAGCCGGGTGCACGCGCGGCGGCGGGCTCGGCCAACGTTGGGAGCCATGGCCGAGCCTTCAGTGCAGGTGGCCGAAGTGGCGACGGGGGGGCGCCGTAGGCTCTCGATCACGTCCAGAGGACAAGACACGGGACGCGCCCGGCCTTGTGTAGGCAAAGGTTGGCCGAGCTCGGCCAACCCTGGTCTCAGATGCGCTGGTCCATGCCCAGCGCCGGCATGTCCTCGTCCGGGCGGCCGACCTCGCGCGCCGGCACGCCGACGACGGTGGTGTGCGGCGGCACGTCTTCGAGCACCACGCTGCCGGCGCCGATCTTGGCGCCGTCGCCGACCTCGATGTTGCCGAGGATGCTGGCGTTGGCGCCGATCAGCACGCCGTTGCCGATCTTCGGATGGCGGTCGCCGTGCACCTTGCCGGTGCCGCCGAGCGTCACGCCCTGCAGCAGCGACACGTTGTCGCCGATCACCGCGGTCTCGCCGACGACGACGCCGGTGCCGTGGTCGAGCATGATGCCCTCGCCGATCGCCGCCGCCGGGTGGATGTCGGCGCCCATCACTTCGGAGATGCGGTTCTGCAGGAAGTAGGCCAGCGTCTTGCGGCCCTTTTTCCACAGCCAGTGGGTGATGCGCTGGCTCTGGATTGCGTGAAAGCCCTTGAAGTAGAGCAGCGGCATCGAGTACGCGTCGCACGCCGGGTCGCGGTCGTAGCAGGCACGGATGTCGGCGCGCATCGCGCGCGCGATCGAGCCATCGTCGGCCAGTGCTTCGCAGAACAGCTCCATCAGCGCGCGCGCGTCCATGATCGGGCTGGCGAGCTTGCTCGACAGATGGAAGGCGAGCACGTCCTCGAGCGTGCCGTGGCGCAGCACGGTCATGTGCAGGAAGCTGGCGAGCAAGGGTTCGTCGCGCGCGGCGTCTGCGGCCTCGGCGCGGATCGCCTCCCACAAGGGGTCGGGGGCGGGGACGGTCATCGGTGTACTCCGGGATCTCATGTTTTTTCTATTATTGCGCGCGCAGACTATGACATGGATATGTCTGCGCCGCGCCGAAAGACGACGCCCCCGACTCGGCGGGGGCGCTTCGCCAGCAAGGTCGGACTAGCCTTACGACAGCACCACGTCGAACTGTTCCTGCGTGTACGTCGCCTCGACCGACAGCGAGATCGGCTTGCCGATGAAGTCGATCAGCATCGCGAGGCTCTGCGATTCCTCGTCGAGGAACATGTCGATCACCGGTTGCGCGGCGAGGATGCGGAAACTCTTCGCGTCGAACTTGCGCGCCTCGCGGACGATCTCGCGCTGCACCTCGTAACACACGGTCTGCGCGGTCTTGATCTCGCCGCGGCCCTGGCAGGTCGGACACGGCTCGCACAGGATGTGCGCGAGGCTCTCGCGCGTGCGCTTACGCGTGATCTCGACGAGGCCGAGGCTGGTGAAACCGTTCAGCGTGACGCGCGTCCTGTCGCGCGCCAGCGTCTTGGCCAGTTCCGACAGCACCTGGTTGCGGTGCTCCTCGTTATCCATGTCGATGAAGTCGACGATGATGATGCCGCCCATATTGCGCAGCCGCAGCTGGCGCGCGATCGCGTACGTCGCCTCGAGGTTGGTCTTGAAGATCGTCTCGTCGAAGTTGCGGTTGCCGACGAAGCCGCCGGTGTTGACGTCGATCGTCGTCATCGCCTCGGTCTGGTCGAGGATCAGGTAGCCGCCGTATTTCAGGTTCACGCGGCGCGCGAGCGACTTGTCGATCTCGGCCTCGATGCCGTGCAGCTCGAACAGCGGGCGCTCGCCGCTGTAGCGCTCGATCTTCTCGATCGCCTGGTTCACGTACAGCTCGGCGAATTCGACCATCTTGCCGTAGTTCTCGGTCGAGTCGACGATCACGCGCTCGGTCGACTCGCTGACCATGTCGCGCAGCACGCGCAAGGCGAGCGACAGGTCCTGGTACAGCAGGCTCTGCGCCGGCTCGTGCACCGATTTGTGGCGGATGTCGGCCCACAGCTTCGACAGGTACTCGATGTCGGCCAACAGTTCGGCGTCGGTCGCCGTCTCGGCGCTGGTGCGGATGATGTAGCCGCGCGGGCTGTCGGGCGGCAGCAGTTTTTCGAGTCGCGCCTTCAGGCCGAGGCGGTCGGATTCGTTCTCGATCTTCTGCGAGATGCCGATGTGCTCTTCCTGCGGCAGGTGCACGAGGAAGCGGCCGGCGAGCGAGATCTGCGTGCTGAGCCTGGCGCCCTTGGTGCCGATCGGGTCCTTGATCACCTGCACCAGCACCGTTTGCCCCTCGAACAGCATGCGCTCGATGCGCTGCGGTTCGGTCGGGTGCTGGCGCTGTTCGAGCACGTCGGCGATGTGCAGGAAGGCGGCGCGCTCGAGTCCGATCTCGATGAACGCCGACTGCATGCCCGGCAGCACCCTTTTGACCTGGCCGAGATAAATGTTGCCGACGATGCCGCGGCTGGCGGCGCGCTCGACGTGCAATTCCTGGACGACGCTGTCTTCCACCACCGCCACTCGCGTTTCCTGCGGCGTGATATTGACCAGGATCTGTTCCTTAGGGCGCGGGATGTCGCGCGGCAGGGCAATCGGTTGGTGCAGCATGGCGTTGTCTCTTTGTTGGAACGGGTTTTGATCTGGCGTGCGCGCACGCCAGCGCGAAGCCCGCTCTAGGGGAAGCGGTAGCCGAAACCGCTCAGAAGCTGGGCGGTTTCATAGACCGGCAGGCCGACGACGCCGGTGTAGCTGCCGGCGATGCGTTCGACGAAGACCGCGGCGCGGCCCTGGATGCCGTAGGCGCCGGCCTTGTCGAACGGTTCGCCCGATTCCAGGTAACGGTCGATCTCGGCGGCGGACAGGGTTTTGAACCATACCTCGGTGTCCGACACCGCGGTGCGTACCGTGTCGCCGTCGCACACCGCGACCGCGGTGATCACGCGGTGGCTGCGGCCGGAGAACGCTTCGAGCATGCGGCGCGCGTCGGCCGCGTTTTCGGGCTTGCCGAAGAGTTCGTCGTCCTGCGTCACCGTCGTGTCGGCGGCGAGCAAGGGGGCGGCCGGCAGGCCCTGGGCGATGCGGGCCGCTTCGCCGGCGGCGGCCTTCTCGATCGCCAGGCGCAGCGCGTAGTCGCGGGCGGTTTCGCCTTCGCGCGGAGTTTCGTCGATGTCGGCCGGGACGCGTTTGAGTTCAAGGCCCAGTTGTTCGAGCAGTTCCCGGCGGCGCGGGCTGCCGGAGGCGAGGTAGAGCAGGGAGGGGACGGACATCGGGTGGACCACGGGTAAGGCAAATCTGCACCACAGGTTACCAGAGCCGGGGGCGGCGCGTCAGCCGTGCTTCGATGACAGCTCATGACATTGACACGGCTTGCGCGGGCTCGCGCGCCGAATGCGACAGTATTGCCAATGGCATGCAGAAAATGGTTGTCAAACCCGCCAGATATTATTCCAATTGCAAGAATTGCTTTTAAATAATATTCCGGAGTCGTCACATGTCCTGGCTCGCTCGTCTGTCGGTCCGCACCAAGCTGACCTGGCTGTTCCTGCTGCTCAACCTCGCGACCGTATCGGCGTACACCGCCTACACCTATGCAGAGAGCGAGCGCCACGCGGTCGAGCTGATCGACACCCGGCTGAACGCCGCCGCGCGCGCGGTGCCGTCCTTGCTCGGCCAACCCTTCCTCGCCCGTGCGTACACGCCGGGCAGCGTGAGCAACGACCAGATGCTGGCCAACGCGCGCAGGCTCGACGCGTACGCGAAGCCCTTCGGCGTCGTGTATCTGTATCTGCTCGGCCAACAGGGCGGTCAGATCGTGTACCTGGCCGACGGCGCCGGCGAGGCCGAGCTGAAGTCGGGCGAATTCGGCCACCACCTGCAGCCGTACAAGGGCAGCGCCGGGCTGAAGACGGCGTTCGACTCGGGCAAGATCACCTACGACGAATATGCAGACCAGTTCGGTACCTTCCGCTCGGTGTTCATCCCTGCCGAGCTCAATGGTCGGCGCGTGGTGATGGCGGCCGACGTGCCGCTGGCCGACGTCGCCGCCGCGCGCGAACGGGCGTTGAGAGAGACGCTGCTGATCGGCGTGCTGACCCTGCTCGTCGGCGGCGTGATCGCGTGGGCGCTGGCGCGGCTCTTGGCCGGTTCGATCACCCGCATCGCCGACCATATCGAGCGCACCGCCGAGAGCCAGGACCTGACGCGTCGCCTCGAAGTGAAGGGCGACGACGAGGTCGGCCGCATCGCCGGGCGCTTCAACCGCCTCGCCGACGCGTTCCGAAAGATTCTCACCGACGCCGCCGACAACGCGCGCAACACCTTTCACACCGCCGAAAACGTGCAGGAAAGCGCCGCCAGGCTGCGCGAGAGCGCCGCGGCGAGCCGCGAGCGGCTGACCGAGCTGTCGGGACGCGCCGGCCATATCGTCGAGCTGGCCGGTGCGTCGAGCGCGACCGTCGCCGCGCTCGAAGGCCGCATCGACGGCGTGTCCGGGCAGATCGAGCGCTCGCGCGCCAGCGTCGGCGACATGGCCGGCTCGCTGTCCGGCCACGTCGCCGCCAACCAGGAGCTCGCGCACCGTTTCGACGCGCTGTCGCAGGATGTGCAGTCGATCACGCGCATCCTGTCGCGCATCGCCGGCATCTCCGAACAGACCAACCTGTTGGCGCTGAACGCGGCGATCGAGGCGGCGCGCGCCGGCGAGGCCGGCCGCGGCTTCGCCGTCGTCGCCGACGAGGTGCGCAAACTCGCCGGCCAGACGCAGAACACGCTGTCCGAGACCAACGCCTACGTAGAGAACCTGCTGGCGACCATCGCCGACACCGCCGGCCGCATCGAATCGCAGGCCGAGGAGGCCGGCACGCTGTCGTCGGCGTCGGGCGAGGTGCTCGGCGCGCTCGAAGCGACCACCGGCCTGATGCAGACCTTGCGCGGCGCCTTCGCCGACGCGGTCGCGCAAAGCCATGCGATCGAGGGCGACATCGACGCGATGCGCGTCGGCCTGGCCGTGCTCGAAGGCCAGACCGCAGACAATGTCGAGGAGACGGTCGCGCTGAGCCACGAGGCGAAGAGCCTGGAGAGCGCGGCGCAGAGCCTGAACGGCGCGCTGGCGCGCTTCACGATCTGACGAAAAAGCTCGGCCAACGTTGGCCGAATGGTCCGCATAAAAATAGGAGGAGTTCGTCTTGGCAAACCGTATTCTTATCGTGCCGGGCATCGGCAACTCGGGCCCGGAACACTGGCAGAGCCTGTGGGAGAAAACGAACCCGGCGTTCACACGCGTCGCGCAGCGCGACTGGGAGCGCCCGGTGCGCGCCGAATGGGTGGCGGCGCTCGATGCGGCCGTCGCGGCGTCGGGTCCGAACACCCTGCTCGTCGCGCACAGCCTCGGCTGCCTCGCCGTCGCGCATTGGGCGGCGACGACGCGCCGTACGATCCGTGGCGCGCTGCTCGTCGCGGTGCCCGACCCCAACGGCCCGGCCTTCCCGGCCGAGGCGGCGGGTTTCACGCAGTTGCCGCGACAGCGCCTCGGCTTCGACTCCATCGTCGTCGCGAGCGAGGACGATCCCTACGGCAGCGCGGACTTCGCGGCCGGCGTCGCCGGCGACTGGGGCAGCCGCTTCGTCAAGATCGGCGCGCGCGGCCATCTCAACGCCGCGAGCGGGCTCGGCGTTTGGCCGGAAGGGCTGGTGCGGCTCTCGACGCTGAAGGGTTACGCCGCAGCGTAAGCTTGGCCGAGCTCGGCCAACGTCGGGAAACAAAAAAGCCGGTCGTGAAGACCGGCTTTTTTCATGATGCGGCGGGTGTGAATCAGGCCAGCTTGCCGTGGCAGGCCTTGTACTTCTGGCCGCTGCCGCACGGGCAAGGGTCGTTGCGGCCGATGCGGATACCCTGCGCGGCGAGCACCGCCGGCGCGTACGGGTTGTTGCCTCCCTCGGCGGCCTCGGCGTAGCCGGCCAGCGCCGGTTCCGGTTCGGCGTGCGACATCTGCATCTCGGAAGGCGCGTGCGGCTCGACCGCCTCGACGTCGTCCTGGCCGCGCACCTGCACCGTCATCAGCACGCCGACCACGCTCTTCTTCACGCGCTCGAGCATGTCGGCGAACAGTTCGAACGCCTCGCGCTTGTACTCCTGCTTCGGGTTCTTCTGCGCGTAGCCGCGCAGGTGGATGCCCTGGCGCAGGTGGTCCATCGCCGCGAGGTGTTCGCGCCAGTGGTTGTCGAGCATCTGCAGCACCAGCGCGCGTTCGAACTGCGCGAGCACGCCCGGGCCGGCTTCCTCGACCTTGCCGCGGTAGGCGGTCTCGGCCAACTTGAGCACGCGCTGCTTGACGTCGGGGATGTCGAGCGTCGGCTCGGCCTTCAGCCATTCGCCGACCGGCGCGTAGATCAGGTACTCGGCTTCGAGCGTTTTCTCCAGGCCGGCGAGGTCCCACTGCTCTTCCATCGATTCGGGCGGCAGGTGCGCGTCGACCAGATCCGAGAACACGCCTTCGCGCATGTTCGCGGTCACGTCGGACACGTCTTCCGATTCGAGCAATTCATTGCGCTGCGCGTAGATCACCCTGCGCTGGTCGTTGGCGACGTCGTCGTATTCGAGCAGCTGTTTACGGATGTCGAAGTTGCGGCCCTCGACCTTGCGCTGCGCGTTCTCGATCGAACGGCTGACCCAAGGGTGCTCGATCGCTTCGCCTTCGGGCATCTTCAGCCGTTCCATGATCGCGGCGACGCGGTCGGACGCGAAGATGCGCAGCAGCGGGTCTTCGAGGCTCAGATAGAAGCGGCTCGAACCCGGGTCGCCCTGACGGCCGGAACGGCCGCGCAGCTGGTTGTCGATGCGGCGCGATTCGTGGCGTTCGGTGCCGACGATGTGCAGGCCGCCGGCGGCGAGCACCGCTTCGTGGCGGCCCTTCCATTCGGCGCGGATGCCTTCGATCCTGGCAGCTTTCTCGGCGTCGGCGAGCGCGAGGTCTTCGGCGACCGCCTTGATCTCGGGCTCGGGGTTGCCGCCGAGCACGATGTCGGTGCCGCGACCTGCCATGTTGGTCGCGACGGTGATCACGCCGGGGCGGCCGGCCTGCACGATGATGTGGGCTTCGCGCGCGTGTTCCTTGGCGTTCAGCACGTTGTGCTTCAGGCCGGCTTCCTTCAGGAGCTGCGACACCAGTTCGGAGTTCTCGATGCTGGTCGTGCCGACCAGGGCCGGCTGGCCGCGCGCCGAGCAGTCCTTGAGATCGGTGATGATCGCGCCGTACTTCTCTTGCGCGGTGCGGTAGACCTTGTCGTGCGTGTCCTCGCGGATCATCGGGCGGTTGGTCGGGATCACCACCGTTTCGAGGCCGTAGATCTGCTGGAATTCGTACGCCTCGGTGTCGGCGGTGCCGGTCATGCCCGACAGCTTGCCGTACAGGCGGAAGTAGTTCTGGAAGGTGATCGACGCGAGCGTCTGGTTCTCGCGGTTGACGTCGACGCCTTCCTTCGCCTCGACGGCCTGGTGCAGGCCTTCGCTCCAGCGGCGGCCGGGCATCAGGCGGCCGGTGAATTCGTCGACGATGATGACTTCGCCGTCCTGCACCACGTAGTGCTGGTCGAGGTGGTACAGCGCGTGCGCGCGCAGCGCGGCCAGCAGGTGGTGCATCAGCGTGATATTGGTCGCCGAATACAGGCTGTCGCCGTCGGCCAACAGGCCCATGTCGGCGAGGATCTGTTCGGCGCGCTCGTGGCCGGCTTCGGACAGCATCAGGCTGTTGGCCTTCTCGTCGACCCAGTAGTCGCCTTCGCCTTCCTCTTCCTGCTGGCGGGTCAACAGCGCCGGCACCGCGTTCATGCGGCGGTACATCTCGACGTTGTCTTCGGCCGGGCCGGAAATGATCAGCGGCGTGCGCGCCTCGTCGATCAGGATCGAGTCGACCTCGTCGACGACGGCGAAGGCGAGCCTCTTCTGCACCTTCTCGTCCTGCGAGAACACCATATTGTCGCGCAGGTAGTCGAAGCCGAATTCGTTGTTGGTGCCGTAGGTGATGTCCGACGCGTACGCGGCCTGCTTGGCGTCGTGCGGCATCTGCGACAGGTTCACGCCGACCGACAGGCCCAAGAAGTTGTACAGCTTGCCCAGGATGCCGGCGTCGCGGCTGGCGAGGTAGTCGTTCACCGTCACCACGTGCACGCCGCTGCCGGAGAGCGCATTCAGGTAGGCCGGCAGCGTCGCGACCAGCGTCTTGCCCTCGCCGGTGCGCATCTCGGCGATCTTGCCGTCGTTGAGCACCATGCCGCCGATCAGCTGCACGTCGAAGTGGCGCATGCCCAGAACCCGGCGGCTCGCCTCGCGGCAGACCGCGAAGGCCTCCGGCAGCAGCGCCTCGAGCGTTTCGCCCTTGGCGAGACGCGCCTTGAATTCGTCGGTCTTGCCGGCGAGCGCCGCGTCGGTGAGCGCCTGCATGCCGTCTTCGAGCGCGTTGATGCGGGCGACTTGGTCTCGGTATTGCTTGATCAGCCGATCGTTGCGGCTACCGAAGACTTTCTTGAGGAGCGTCGAAATCATCCGGAGGATTCCAGGGCAAAAGGGCAAAAAATGCGGTTGAGTGTAGCACATCGCGAATCTCCCCATGGTTGGGGCGGACATGCCTTCGTTCAAGGGCGTTAGAATGAGAACCCCTGCCCGAAGGTGCACATGATGAGTAACAAAACCTTAGGCGCGCTGATCCACGCCGACCGCAAGCTGTCCGAGCTCGCCGGCCAGGCGCAGCAGCTGATGCGGCTCGACGCCGCGTGGCGACGCCTCTTGCCCGACGCGCTCGCCGAGGCGAGCCAGGCGGTGTGCATCAACGGCGACGCGCTAGTGGTGTTCGCCGCCAACTCGGCGGTCGCCAGCCGCCTGCGCTTCATGGAAGCGACGCTGCTGCCGAGGTTGACCGAGGCCGGTTACCCGGCTCGCGTGTTGCGCATCCGTGTCGCCGCGCCGCTGGCGCCGCGCCAACGCGAGAACCGGCTGAAGATCGGCGAAACGGGCCTCGCCGCCTTGTCGGCGGCGGCCGAGACGCTGCCCGACGACGGCCTGCGCCGCGCGCTCGCGAAATTTGTTCGTCATCAAAAAGCCCGCGAATCATAGTCTTTTCCCATGGCGTAAGGCCATGGTCTGCTCCGTCTTGTTGCCCCGTCTGACTTCATCAATAATGACTCCGCCCTAAGCTTTATGGGTTATTAGGGCAGAAAATAACAAGCACAACATATTCTAATAATGGAGGACGGTCAGATCATGGGAGTTTCACAGCGGCTGAAAATCGGCACACGGCTGGCGCTCGCCTTCGGCGTGCTGCTGGCGTTCATGGTGGTCATCGCCGGCGGTGCGTGGCGAGGGCTGGCGTCGGTCGACCAGACCGTCTATTCGATTACCAAGGTCAGCAGCCCGAACATGCGCCGCGTCGCGCAGATGCAGACGGCGTCGCTGATTTCCTTCCGCTCGGCCGGCGACTACAACTTCGCGCCCAACGAGGCCGAGAAGGCGAAGTTGCGCGAGCTGATCGGCGTCAACCAGAAGGTCGTCCAGGACAATCTTGCCGAGCTCAAGACGGTGATCGGCGGGGCCGAGGGCAGCGATAAGGAGCGCGCCAAGTTGGCCGAGCTCGAGCAGCATCTGCAGGCTTTCGGCGCGCAGCAGGCGGCGATCATCGAGGCGAACGCGCGTGGCGACGTCGACAAGGCGCGCGCCGACGTCAGCTTCGTGCTGTCGCCGACCAACTACAAGGTGCTCGGCGCGCTGCGCGAACTGATGGAGATCGAGTTCGCGATCAACGATGAGCTGTCGGCGCAGGCCAACGCGGCGATGAGCCAGGCGAACACGCTGAACCTCGTCGTTTCGGCGCTGGCGGTGTTGATTGGCGGCCTGCTCGCGTGGCTGATCACCCGCTCCATCGTCGCTCCGCTGACGCGCGCGGTGTCGGTGGCCGACGCGGTCGCCGACGGCCGTCTGGACGTCGCGATCGAGGTCGACCGCGCCGACGAAGTCGGCCAGCTGCAGGCCTCGCTCAGGCGCATGGTCGACAGCCTGACGAGCACGGTTCGCACCGTGCGCGAGGGCGTCGGCGAATCGCGCTCGATGGTCGAATCGCTCGCCGGCGCGAGCGAGGAGGTGCACGACGCCAGCCGTCACCAGTCCGAAGCGGCGAGCGCGTCGGCCGCCGCGGTCGAGGAGCTGACCGTCAGCATCTCTACCGTCGCCGACTCGGCCGACGAGCTGCGCGGCCGTTCCTCGGCCAACCTCGAGATGAGCCGCAACGGCTCGAGGAGCGTCGCCCAGCTGGAGACCGAGATGCACCAGATGCAGCAGGTGATCCAGAACCTCGCGTCGTCGGTGCAGGACTTCGTCAGCAGCACGCAGGCGATCACCAACATGACGCGCGAGGTGCGCGACATCGCCGACCAGACCAACCTGTTGGCGCTGAACGCGGCGATCGAGGCGGCACGCGCCGGCGAACAGGGCCGCGGCTTCGCGGTCGTCGCCGACGAGGTGCGCAAGTTGGCCGAGAAGTCGGCGACGTCGGCGTCCGAGATCGACAGCGTCAACCGCCAGCTCGGCGACAAGTCGGCCGCGCTCGACGCGGTCGTGCGTCAGGGCCTGTCGTCGCTCGAAGCCAGCCGGGGCTGTGTCGGCCAGGTGGCCGAACTGTTCCGCACCAGCGACGTGAGCGTCGAGCGCTCGAACGCCGACGTCGACGGCATCGCCGCATCGGTGGTCGAGCAGAAGGCGGCCAGCATCGAGATCGCCAGGAATATGGAGCAGATGGCGCAGATGAGCGAGGAGACGTCGGCGGCGATGCAGACCATCAGCGCCAATTCGCGGCGCATCGCCGAAGTGTCGGCCCGACTCGAGGAGAGCGTGCGCTTCTTCAGGCTGCGCTGACGCCGAGTGCGTCGCCGTGACGAGCCGAGCGGGGCCGCGATCAGCGGCCCCGCTTATTTTTTAGGCAGTCATCCCCCTTTTTTGGTAAATTGTCCGTCCCGCGCCGGCTCCTGCCGGCGCCCGCATGTTAGGGAGCCTATGGACGAAGTCCTCAAAGCCATGTGCCTGCCCGACGCGGCCCCCGCGCCGCTGCTGGCGCGGCTGATCGCCGCGCTGCGCCCCGACGACGCCGACGACGTCGAGCAGGCCACCAAGAACGTTCGCGCGCTGACCTTTCTTCTGAACCGCGAACCCGATTACCGCGCGGCGCTGCGTAGCGCGCTGCTGAACCTGATGGGCGGCACGCGCCAGGTCGCCCTCTACACCGACGTCGGCACGCTGTCGAACGAAGGTTTCTACCCGGCGTTCAAGCGCCGTGTCGGCGAGCGGCTGTTGCCGCCGGCCAAGAACCCGGAATACCTGAAGGACGTGTTCGGCGAACTGTTCGCCGACCGCAAGGATCACCGCTGGGTCGCCGCCCTGCCGCGCGACGTGTGGTCCGACCTGTGGCGCGCGCTCGCCTGGGGCGAGGAAGACGGCCGCGTCGCCGACCATACTCGCCTGCAGCTGCTCGAAGCGGTGCAGGTGCTGACCGCGCGCATCAGCGCGATCGGGCTCGAACCCGAACTGGTGCGCGTGGTGCCCGAGATCGAGCGCTTCGAGTCGCCGTTCCTGCACCTGGGCGCCGAGACGCTGCGCTACTCGGAATCGTACCGCGAGGCGCTGATGGAGTCGGCCGAACCGGCCGAGGATGAGAAGCAGCTTCTGGTGCTGCTCGACCAGTGCGAGGACATCCTCGCGCGCGCCAAGAAGAACGCCGCGCGCTACGGCATCTCGGTCGGCCTCACCTACCATGTGCTGCGGCTCAAACAGCACATCGACCGCATGCGCATGCTGCTCGACCTGTTGAACTGGCGCCATGATCCGGCCGAGGATGCGACGCTGTTCCTGCTGTTGGCCGAGCTGGTGCGCGCCGATAACCGCAAGTACAGCGTGCGCGACCTGTTCACTGAGAACACCGAGCTGATCGCGCTGCAGGTGACCGAGCACGCCGGTCGCCACGGCGAGCACTACATCGCCGAGACGCGCACCGAGTGGTCCGGCATGGCGCGCGCCGCCGCCGGCGCCGGGCTGATCGTCGGCTTCATGGCCTTGATCAAGCTCTTGCTCGGCAAGGCTCACCTGCCGCTGATCTGGGAGGCGTTGGCCTTCGGCCTCAACTATTCGCTCGGCTTCATGCTGGTGCACGTGCTGCACTTCACCATCGCGACCAAGCAGCCGGCGATGACCGCCGCGCGCATCGCCGCGGCGATCCACGACAAGGCCGGCGGCCGAGCGTGGGTCGACGAGTTGACCGAGCTCGTCGTCAAGGTGTTGCGCACCCAGTTCGTCGCCATCCTCGGCAACGTGCTGCTGGCGATCCCGACCGCGTGGGCGATCGCCGAGGCGTGGCGTTACATCACCGGCGCGCCGGTGATCGACGCGGCGAAGGCGCGGCACCTGCTGGCCGACCTCAACCCGGTGGCGAGCCTCGCGCTCTTTCACGCGGCGATCGCCGGCGTCTACCTGTTCCTCGCCGGCCTGATCGCCGGCTACTACGACAACCTGGCGATCTACCGGCGCATCCCCGAGCGCATCGCCGCCTTGCCGTGGCTGAACCGCGTGCTCGGCGAGCGCCGCACGCTGAGGCTCTCGCGCTATATCGAGGACAACCTCGGCGGGCTGGCCGGCAACTTCTACTTCGGGATGTTCCTCGGCGTGACCGGCACCATCGGTTTCCTGCTCGGCCTGCCGCTCGACATCCGCCACATCACCTTCTCGTCGGCCTACCTGTCGTTCGCGTCGGTGACGCTCGACTACCAGCTGTCGATGTCGGTGCTGCTGTGGTCGGTCGCCGGCATCGCGCTGGTCGGCATGACCAACCTGCTGGTCAGCTTCAGCCTGGCGCTGTGGGTCGCGCTGCGTTCGCGCAAACTGCGCGCGCGCGAGGCGCTGCCGCTGGTTCCGGCGGTGATCAGGCGCTTCTTCAGGAGTCCGCTGAGCTTCATCCTGCCGCCGCCGAAGGCCGTGCCCGGCGCGGCAGCGGAGCAGGACCCGGCGTAAGAACCGCCGTCGCCGCAGACAGCCCGCCCGATGGCGGGCTGTTTCTTTGTACGCGCGCAGTATCGGCGGCGCAGGCTTGTTTGAGGCCGGCGAAATCCGGCAGGAATGCACGCGGTGCCGGTCCATCTTGTCAGGGCTATTTTTTTCTGGCGGCGATTGTCTTCCGCTATCCAACCCTTAAAGAAAATCAAATACCGCTTGGCCTTTTCCCTGCCTAGGCTACGGTTAAGAGCCGCTGACAGCGTCGTGTGGGCAGATCGCGCGCGGCGGGTGGTCGAGCTGTCGTCGCGGACTGTCATTCTGCTTGCGGCGGGTGGTGGCCGAGCGGCCGCCCTGTGCAACCGAACCCGATGAGGTGAGAGTCATGAGTCTGAAAGGCAGCAAGACCGAACAGAACCTGAAGGACGCCTTCGCCGGCGAATCGCAGGCCAACCGGCGTTATCTTTACTTCGCGACCAAGGCCGACGTCGAAGGCTATAACGACGTCTCCGCGCTGTTCCGTTCCACCGCCGAAGGCGAGACCGGCCACGGCTTCGGCCATCTGGAATACCTCGAACAATGCAGCGACCCGGCCACCGGCCTGCCGTTCGGCCGCACCGTCGACAACCTGAAGAGCGCCATCGCCGGCGAGACCCACGAGTACACCGATATGTACCCCGGCATGGCCAAGGTGGCCCGCGACGAAGGCTTCGACGAAGTCGCGGACTGGTTCGAAACGCTCGCCAAGGCCGAGCGCTCGCACGCCAACCGCTACACCAAGGCGTTGAACGAGCTGCAAGTCCTTTGAGCTAACACCGCCCGGCCTCTGCCGGGCGCTTTCCGATTCCCGACACGCGTTCAGGAGGGTATTGCGATGGCCAGCGACAAGCGCGAAGGCAGCCTCGACGCCCCGACCCGTCACCCGCTAGGCCAGGACGACCCGGCGTTCTACGACGAGACCGCCGTGCTCGCCGAGATGGAGCGCGTGTTCGACATCTGTCACGGCTGCCGGCGCTGCGTCAACCTGTGCTTCGCCTTCCCGACGCTGTTCGACCTCGTCGACGCGTCGAGCACGATGGAGGTCGACGGCGTCGACAAGGCCGACTTCGGCAAGGTGGTCGACCACTGCTACCTGTGCGACCTCTGCTACATGACCAAATGCCCGTACGTGCCGCCGCACCCGTGGAACGTCGACTTCCCGCACCTGATGCTGCGCGCGAAGGCGGTCAAGTACAAAGAGGGCAAGGTCAAGCTGCGCGACAGGATACTGACGAGCACCGATGCGGTCGGCAATATCGCCGGCATCCCGGTGGTCGCCGGCATCGTCAACGCCGCCAACAAGGCGAAGCCGGCGAGGAAACTGCTGGAAGCGGTGCTCGAGGTGCACGCCGACGCCAAGCTGCCGGTCTTCCACAGCAAGACGCTCAGGAAGCGGATGAAGCACCACGCGACGCTGGCGTCGGCCGAACCGACCCATACGACGCGCGGCCGCGTCGCGCTGTTCGCCACCTGTTATATGAACCGCAACGAGCCGGGGCCGGGCGAAGACCTGTTCGCGGTGTTCGAGCACAACGGCATCCCGGTGATCCTGGCCGGCAAGGAACGCTGCTGCGGCATGCCGCGGCTGGAACTGGGCGACCTCGAATCGGTGCGCCAGGCCAAGGAGCACAACGTGCCGATGTTGGCCGAGCTCGTCGACAAGGGCTGGGACCTGACCGCGCTGCTCCCGTCCTGCGTGCTGATGTTCAAGAACGAGCTGCCGGCTATGTTTCCCGACGATGAACAGGTGAGAAAAGTCGCCGACGCTTTCTACGATCCGTTCGAGTACCTGATGCTGCGCCACAGGGCGGGCAAACTCAAAACCGACTTCCAGTCTTCGCTCGGCAGGGTCGCCTACCACGCCGCCTGTCACCAGCGCGTGCAGAACATCGGCCACAAGACCTTCGACCTGTTGTCGATGGTGCCCGGCACCGAGGTCGAGCTGATCGAGCGCTGTTCCGGCCACGACGGCACCTATGCGGTGAAGAAGGAGTTCCACCCGTTCGCGATGAAGATCGTCAAACCGGTGGCCGAACGCGTGAAACGCTACGAGGCCGACCACTACGGCAGCGACTGCGCGATGGCCGGCCACCACATCGAGCACGCCGTCGCCGACGGCCGTGTCGCCGAGCACCCGATCACGCTGTTGCGCCGCGCCTACGGGCTGTGAGGCCGGCCCGATCACCGGGGAAAAGACCATGACCGCACTGACCCATCAGGACCTTTTCAGCCTCGAAGAATACGCGCGGGCTCGGCCAACGTTCCGGGCGCGCGTGATGGAACACAAGGCGCGGCGCCGCCTCGCGCTCGGCGAACACGCGACGCTCTACTTCGAGGACGCGCTGACCATGCAGTACCAGGTACAGGAAATGCTGCGCCTCGAACGCATCTTCGAGCCCGGGCTGATCCAGGACGAGCTCGACGTCTACAACCCGCTGATCCCGAGCGGGCGCAACTGGAAGGCGACCTTCATGATCGAGTACGACGACGTCGACGAACGCCGCGCGGCGCTGGCGAAGCTGATCGGCGTCGAGAAGGCGGTGTGGCTGCAGGTCGAGGGCTTCGAGAGGGTGACGCCGATCGCCAACGAGGATCTCAGCCGCGAAACGCCGGACAAGACCGCCGCGGTGCACTTCCTGCGCTTCGAGTTGACGCCCGAAATGGCGGCTGCGGCGAAGGATGGCGCGGAACTTGCCGCTGGCATCGATCATCCCGAGTACCGGGTCGAGGTGAGTCCGGTGCCGGACGCGGTGCGTTCGTCGCTGGTGGCCGACCTCGCGTGAGGGGGCGGTTGACGGAGGGGCATTAACGCATCGTGTCTCCTGTCGGGCAAGCCATGCCCTATCTCAGCCGTGGATCGGCTCGGCCAACCTTGGATTCGATGGGGCGGCGCGGCGAAGAAGAGCGGCGACGAAAAAGGCCCGACCTTGCGGTCGGGCCTTTTCTCGGCATGAGGCCGGGACGAGGCTTGCCCTCAGCCCGGTTCGCCGACCGACAGCGCGTAACGGTTCTTGCCCGACTGCTTCGCCTCGTACATCGCGCGGTCGGCCGCCGCGAGCAGCGAGTCGGGCGTCGCGTTCGACGCGGGGTGGTGCAGCGCGACGCCGATGCTGGCCGACAGGGTCACCGGCCGGCCGTCGATCTCGCGCACTGCCGACAGCGTATCGAGCAGCTTGGCCGCCACCGCCGGCGCGGCCGACGCCGGTGTGTCGAGCCCTTCGAGGATCACGGTGAATTCGTCGCCGGCCAGCCGCGCGACGGTGTCGGTCTGGCGCAATGCGCCGGTCAGGATGTCGGCGAAGCGCTTGAGCACCGCGTCGCCGAAGTCGTGGCCGTGGCCGTCGTTCAGCCGCTTGAAACCGTCGAGGTCGATGAACAACAGCGCGAAGGCCGACCGGTTGCGGCGGCTGCCCGTGATCGCGCGCGACAGCTGGCGCATGAACGCGCGGCGGTTCGGCAGTTCGGTCAGCGCATCGAGGCTCGCCTCCTGTTCGAGGCGCGACATCAGCCGCTTTCTTTCGGTGACGTCGAGCGACAGCACGTAAAAGCCTTCGATCTTGCCGTCGTCGCCGGCGTTGGGGATCAGCGTGGTGGTGACGTCGATGCGGCCGAGCCGGCAGTCGAACAGGTTCTCGAAGGTGACCTGCTCGCCCTGCAAGGCGCGCTCGAACGCGGTCTCGCTGAGCAACTCGCGCATCGGCGTGCCGGCGAGTTTCTCCGGCGGCACGCCGAACCAGTGTTCATACGCCCGGTTGTTGAACAGGTAGCGCAGGTCGACGTCGACGTAGGCGATCAGGGCCGGCATGTTGTCGGTGATGAGGCGCAGCCGTTCGCGGCTCTTGCGCAGCAGGTTTTCGGCGGCCTTGCGCTCGCTGATGTCGTGCAGGAAGGCGCTGATGATCTGCTGCTCGCCCAGATGGTTCGACGTCAGCGTCAGCTCGGCGGGGAACACGCTGCCGTCGCGCCGGCGGGCGGTGATCTCGATGCGCCGGTTCATGATGGTGCCCACACCGCTCCTTATGAAGCGCGCGAAGCCGTCATGATGCGCGCCGCGCAGCGTTTCGGGGATGACGGTCTCGGCCAGCGGTCGGCCGAGCGCCTCGGCGCGCGACCAGCCGAACACGCGCTCGGCCGACTGGTTCCATTCGATGATGTGGCCCGCCTTGTCGACCGCGATGAAGGCGTCGGTCGCGTTCTCCAGGATGGTGCTGAAGCGTTCCTCTTCTTCCGACAGCGAGCGCTGGAAGCGTTCGCGCTCGTGGATCTCGCGGTTCAGCTCGCGCTTGGCCGTCTCGAGTTCGGCGGTGCGCAGCGCTAGACGATGCTCGAGTTCGTTGCCCGCTTCGAGCCTGTGGAAAAAACGCTCGGCCAACGTCGCGAGGTCGCGCAGCGCGTCCGCGTCATCCTCGGTGAAGCGGCGCGGGCGGCTGTCGATCAGGCACAGCGTGCCGAGCCGTTTGCCGCTCAGCGAGCGGATCGGCTGGCCGGCGTAGAACGCGATGCGGCGGCCGTCCAGCACCATGTCGCGAAAGCGCGCGTCTTCGCCGGCGTTCTCGACGATCAGCGCATCGTCGCCGAGGATGGCGTGGCCGCAGAACGACACGTCGCGCGGCGTGTCGCCGACGTCGAGCCCGACCCGCGACTTGAACCACTGACGATTCTCGTCGACCAGCGACACGAGCGCGATCGGCACGCCGAACAGGCGCGACGCGGTGCGCGTGATGCGGTCGAGTTCTTCGTCGGGCGCGGTGTCGAGCGCCTCGAGACGCTGCGGTTCGTCGGAGGGGGTGGGCGGGGCCAGCATGGCGCGGTCCGGATACACGAATGCCGCCAAGTATAGCCGCAGTCGTTCCGGCTGGCGGCACCCGCCATGCCGAATGGTTGGTTTGTAGGGGGACGGTACGGGCGAAGCGGCCGGCGGGCTTCGGCCCGCAGGGGGCCGGTCGTGGCGGGGAGGCTGGCCGAGCTGCGGACGCTTCTAGGGCCGGGATCGTACGCCAGAAACGACAAGCGGCGGGGGCTCGGCCTATCCCCTCTGAAGGTTGGCCGAGCCCCGTCTTGTGTTCAGCGCCGCGCCTTGGCCACGCGGCGCCAGTGGTGCAGCAGCGGTTCGGTGTAGCCGTTCGGCTGTTCGCGTCCCTTGAACACCAGGTCGCACGCGGCCTTGAACGCGACCGACGCGTCGAAGTCGGGCGCCATAGCCCGGTAAAACGGATCGCCCTGGTTCTGGCCGTCGACCACCGCCGCCATGCGTTTCATCGTCTCGAGTACCTGCACTTCGGTGATGACGCCGTGGCGCAGCCAGTTGGCGATGTGCTGGCTGGAGATGCGCAGCGTCGCGCGGTCCTCCATCAGCGCGACGTTGTGGATGTCGGGCACCTTGGAACAGCCGACGCCCTGGTCGACCCAGCGCACGACGTAGCCGAGGATGCCCTGCGCGTTGTTGTCGAGCTCCTCTTGGATCTCGGCGGCCGACCAGGCCGGGGCCGGCTCAATCGGCACGGTCAACAGCTCGTCGATGAGGTCTTCCAACTTGCCTTCGAGCGCGCGCTGCACCGCTTCGACATCGACCTGGTGGTAGTGCAGCGCGTGCAGCACCGCGGCGGTCGGCGACGGCACCCAGGCGGTGTTGGCGCCGGCCAGAGGGTGAGCGATCTTTTCCTTGAGCATCGCCGCCATCAGGTCCGGCATCGCCCACATGCCCTTGCCGATCTGCGCGCGGCCCCTGAGGCCGCAGGCGATGCCGACCTGCACGTTGTTTTTTTCGTAGGCGGCTATCCAGCGCGAATGCTTCATGTCGCCCTTCTTCACCATCGGCCCGGCTTCCATCGACGTGTGCAGCTCGTCGCCGGTGCGGTCGAGAAAGCCGGTGTTGATGAACACCACGCGCGACGCGGCGGCGGCGATACAGGCTTTCAGGTTGACGCTGGTGCGGCGCTCTTCGTCCATGATGCCCATCTTCAGCGTGAAGCGCGTCAGGCCCAACAGGTCTTCGACGCGGCCGAAGAGTTCATTGGAAAACGCGACCTCGGCCGGGCCGTGCATCTTCGGTTTGACGATGTAGACCGAGCCCGTGCGCGAGTTGCCGCCGGGGCGCTCTAGGTCGTGGATGGCGATCAGGCTGGTGACGACGGCGTCGACGAGGCCTTCGGGCACCTCGTCGCCGTTTTCGTCGAGCACCGCCGGGTTGATCAGCAGGTGGCCGACGTTGCGGACGAACATCAGCGAGCGCCCCGGGAGCGTCAACGTGCCACCGTCGGCGGCGGTGTAGTCGCGGTCCGGGTTCAGCCGGCGCGTGATCGCCTGGCCGTGCTTGCTGACGTTTTCGGCGAGGTCGCCCTTCATCAGCCCCAGCCAGTTGCGGTAGATGACGACCTTGTCGTCGGCGTCGACCGCGGCGACCGAGTCTTCGCAATCCATGATGGTGGTGATCGCCGCCTCGATCAGGATGTCCTTCACGCCGGCCGCGTCGTGCGCGCCGATGGGGTGGGATTTGTCGATCTGGATCTCGAAATGCAGGCCGTGGCGCTTGATGAGGACGGCCGACGGCGCCGCCGCCTCGCCTCGGTAGCCGAGGAACTGGCCGGGCTCGGCCAACGTTGCGACGGCGCCGTCGTCAAGAACGGTTTCGAGTCGCCCGCCTGCCACGCGGTAGGCGGTGGCCGATGCGTGCGAGCCTTGGGAGAGCGGCGCGCTGGAATCGAGAAAGTCGCGCCCGAAGGCGATGACGCGGGCGCCGCGCACCGGGTTGTAGCCGACGGTGCGAGCCGCGTCGCCCTCGTCGGGGATCGCGTCGCTGCCGTACAGCGCATCGTACAGGCTGCCCCAGCGGGCGTTGGCGGCGTTCAGCGCGTAGCGCGCGTTCATCACCGGCACCACTAGTTGCGGGCCGGCCTGTTCGGCGATCTCGACGTCGACGTTGTCGGTGTCGACCACAACCGCATCCGGCGCGTCGACCAGGTAGCCGATGGACTTCAGGAAGGCCTGGTAGGCGCCCATGTCGGCGATCGGCCCCGGATGCCGGCGGTACCAGTCGTCCAGTTCCGCTTGTAGTCGGTCGCGCTCGGCCAACAGCGCCCGGTTCTTCGGCGCCAGATCGTGCACCAGCGCGTCGACGCCGCGCCAGAAGGCGGCGGCGTCGAGACCGGTACCCGGCAACGCCTCCTGTTCGATGAAACGATGGAGGACTTCGGCCACCTGGAGGCGGTGGCAGCGGATACGTTCGGTCATGGTTCTTCTTTCCTGGCTGGGCGGCGGGCCGCAAGCCCGCGCGTTTACGCCCTTACAGCCCCAAGGCGGCGATGCCGACCTTGGCGATGCGGGCGTCGAGATCCGGCGTCAGACCGGAAATGCCGACCGCGCCGACGACTTGGCCGTCGACCAGCACCGGCACGCCGCCTTCGAGCATGCCGCTCAGGATCGGGGCCGACAGGAAGGCGGTGCGACCGTTGTTGATCATGTCTTCGAAGTTCTTCGACTCGCGGCGGCCGAGCGCGGCGGAACGCGCCTTCTCCATTGCAATGTAGGCGCTGATCGGCGCGCAGTCGTTCATGCGCACCAGGCCGAGCGGGTGGCCGCCGTCGTCGACGACGGCGATCGAGACCTTCCACTGGTTGCTTTCGGCTTCCTGGCGGGCGGCGTTCAGGATGGTGTTGATTTCGTCGAGGGTCAGTACGGCTTTTTGTTGCATGTCTCAGCTCCTTGTTGTGATTGGTTTGCGCGCTTGTCGGCCAGCATCTTGTCGACGAGCTCCACCCAGTGTCCGACCGGGGTGGCGGTGCCGCTTTGCAGGTGCCCGATGCAGCCGGCGTTGCCGGAGACGATCATTTCCGGCTCGGTTCCGGCGAGCGCTTCGAGCTTATTGTCGCGCAATTTCAAAGACAACTCAGGTTGTAATACCGAATAGGTGCCTGCCGAACCGCAGCAAAGGTGGCTGTCGGCGGGCAAGAAAACGGTAAGTCACAGACTTTACAGCAGTTTTTCGCATGGCCGCGCACCTTCTGCCCGTGTTGCAAGGTGCACGGCGGGTGGTAGGCGACGCGCTTTAGCGGCGACGCGGCGACGAGCTCGGCCAAGCTTTGCGCCCCGGGCGCGAGCACTTCGGAGAGATCGCGCGCCAGCCCGCTGACGCGCCGCGCCTTTTCAGCGTAGTCCGTGTCGTGCTTCAGGTAATGGCCGTATTCCTTGACGGTGACGCCGCAGCCGGACGCGTTGATCACGATCGCCTCGACGCCTTGTTCGACAAATGGCCACCACGCGTCGATGTTGCGCCGCATGTCGTTAAGGCCTGGTTCCTGCTCGTCAAGGTGGTAGCGGATCTCGCCGCAGCAGCCGGCAGACAGCGGCGAGATCAGTTCTATGCCCAGCGCGTCGAGCGCGCGCGGTCTCGTGGTTGATGTTGGGCAGCATCGTCGGCTGCACGCAGCCTTCGAGCACCTGCTTGATCAGATAGATCCGGCCGCGCGGGCCGTCAAGCTCGTCGCCGAGCAGCTGGTAGGTCGGGCAGGTCGCGCCGCTTAACCGTACGTGCAGCCCCCCGTCGTGCCAGACGTTGGCCGAGATCGGCAGCGGCCGGGCCGCCCCATTGGTTCAGCTGCTTCAGCGCGTCGGCCTCGTCCATCTCGAAGCGCGGCGTCGCCTCGGCGAACGGGCGCGGCAGCACCTTGAGCGACGCCTCCAGAATTAAACCCAAGGTACCGAGCGAGCCGGCGACGTTCTTCATCACCTGGCCGCCGAAGGTCAGCGCCTGGCCCTTTTCCCGAGAGCAGCACGACGCCGAGGATGAAGTCTCGCAGCGCGCCTGCCGACGCGCGGCGCGCACCTGACCTTCATCCGGGGCAATGTGAACTGACGCTCCCGCTTGGCCGAGGGCCGCGTAAAAAAAGCCGCGACGCGTGTCGCGGCTTTTTTTGTGTGGCACGGCGTGTCTAGGCGGCGACCGCCGCCTGCGGCTAGAGTGGAGCCATCGGCCAAGCGGCCTCACTCCCTCCTACACGATGCCTGCAACGACGGCGATTCCCGCCCCTGTACGCCGAGTCACCCCGCTGGCGGGCCTGCTGCCTTTCCTGCGACCCTACCGCTGGCTCGGGCTGCTGGCCTTTGTGGCGCTGGGCATCGCCGCCGGTGCGACGCTGGTCTTGCCGGTCGCATTCCGCAACCTGATCGACCGGGGTTTCAGCCCGGCGAGCCAGGGGCATATCGACCGCTATTTTCTGCTGCTGTTCGGCGTGTCCGTCGTGCTGGCCGTGGCGACGGCCGCCCGCTTCTACCTGGTGTCATGGCTGGGCGAGCGGGTGACGGCGGATGTCCGCAATGCGGTCTATCGCCACGTGATCCGGATGAGTCCCGAATACTTCGAGACGACGCAGACCGGCGAGGTGCTGTCGCGGCTGACGACCGACACGACGCTGGTGCAGACCGTCATCGGCACCAGCCTGTCGATGGGGTTGCGCAATCTGCTCTTGATGCTAGGCGGTCTCGCGATGCTGACCGCGACCAGCCCGAGCCTGACCGGCTACATCCTGGTCACGCTGCTGCTGGTGGTTCTGCCCATCGTGGTGTTCGGCCGCCGGGTGCGGCGCTTGTCGAAGTCCAGCCAGGACCGGATCGCCGATTCCAGCGCCATCGCGGGGGAGACGCTGAACGCGGTCCCGACCGTGCAGGCGTTCGGCCAGGAACCCTACGAGACGGAGCGTTTCACCCGCTCGGTCGAAACCAGTTTCCAGGCCGCGCTGGCGCGTATCCGCGCGCGGGCGCTGCTGACCGTCGCCGTGATCCTGCTGGTGTTCGGCGCGATCGTGTTCGTGCTCTGGCTCGGCGCCCACGAGGTGCTCGGCGGCCGGATGAGCCTCGGCCAACTGGGGCAGTTCATCCTGTACGCCGTCGTGACCGCGGGGGCGATCGGCGCGATCGCAGAAGTGTGGGGGGATCTACAGCGGGCCGCCGGGGCGACGGAGCGGCTGATGGAGTTGCTGGCGCTGCGTTCCCCGGTAGCAGAAGCCGACGGAACACGGGTGCTGCCCTCCAGCGGCGCCGGCATCGCCTTTGAGGGCGTGACGTTTTCCTACCCGTCGCGGTCCGGGCAGCCGTCGCTACACGCTATCGAGCTGCGGATCGCGCCGGGGGAACACATCGCGCTGGTCGGGCCGTCGGGCGCCGGCAAGTCGACCTTGTTCCAGTTGCTGCTGCGTTTTTACGACCCGCAACACGGGAGGCTCACGCTCAATGGGGTCGATCTGCGGGAGATCGGCTTGGCCGGGCTGCGCCGCCATATCGGCGTGGTGCTGCAGGATTCGGTGATATTCGGCGCCAGCGCGCTGGAGAATATCCGCTACGGCCGGCCCGACGCGACCGATGCCGAGGTGCAGGCGGCGGCAGAGGCCGCGGCGGCCCACGAGTTCATCGAACGGCTGCCGCAAGGCTACGACACCTACCTGGGCGAGCGCGGCGTCCGTCTGTCCGGCGGCCAGCGCCAGCGCATCGCCATCGCGCGCGCCATCCTGAAAAATCCGCCGGTGCTGCTGCTCGACGAAGCGACCAGCGCGCTCGACGCCGAGTCGGAGCGACTGGTGCAGCAGGCGCTGGAGCGCGCGGCCGAGAACCGGACCACGCTGGTCATCGCCCACCGGCTGGCGACGGTCAAGAAAGCCGACCGCATCGTCGTTCTCGACCAGGGGCGTATCGTCGCCGAAGGCACGCACCAGACGCTGCTCGGCGCTTCGCCGCTCTACGCACGCCTCGCCGCCTTGCAGTTCGGCCCGGAGGCGTAGCACGCCGCGGGCAGGTCGAATAGGCCGGGGATCATTTCCCTTCAGGCGTCAAACCAGGACATGGCGCACCTCGGCAAAGTAGCGGTGAATCTGTTGCTCGATGCGCGCATCGATCATCGCATCAGGCCGTTTGCCATGCGGACAGGCGAGTCGCGGGGTCGTTCCGAACAAACGGCAGATCAGCGGGCGCTCGGCGTAGACCTGGCACCCTTTTTCGCCAAGGTGCGGGCAGCTCAGGTCGGCGAGCGCGGCCGCATGTTCTTCCTCGCTTTTGACCGGCAGCCTCGCCATCTCCTCTGTGGAGGTGGTCACCGGCCCGCAACAGTCGTGGCATCCGGGTTTGCACTCGAAGGAGGGAATACGCGCCCGGAAAAACCGGATCTTCTGACTATTGGGGGTCATGGGATGTCGTTTCTAAGCCGCTTTTCGGAACGTCAGGTTGATCCGCTGCCCACCCAGCAGCGGGTGGAGTCCGTCCTTGAGGGGCATCACCCCGTGATAGCGCAGCCTCGCCGGCCCGCCCCACACCACCACGTCACCGTGCGTCAGTGGCACACGGGCCGGCTTGTCATCCCGGCGTGATCCGCCGAACAGAAAAACCGCAGGCAGGCCGAGCGAAACCGAGACGATAGCTTGGCCGAGGTCGTGCTCGTTCTTGTCCTGGTGCAAGGAGAGCCGTGCCCCCGGCGCGTAGCGATTGACGAGGCAGGCGTCGGGCGCGAAACCGTCGAAGCCGGCGCGAGCCGCCGCGTCCGTCGCCAATTGCAGAAAGGCATCCGGCAGGCGGGGCCACGGGCGGCCGCTTTCCGGGTCTGCCGTGTCGTAGCGATAGCCGGTGCTATCGCTCACCCAGCCGTAGGTGCCGCAGTTCGTCATTGCGACGGACATGCAAAAACCGCCCGGCGTGACCATGCGGCGGAACGGCGCCGCGGCGGCGATGTCATCCAGCGCCGCGAGCAGGGCCGCTTCATCCGGCATGGCGAAACCGCGCAGCACCATCGCGCCCGGACACAGTTCCTCGCTCCATGTCTGATTCTCGTCGCTGAATAGATCGGGTGTCATCCGTCCGGCCTCACGTCGCGTCGTGGAAGGTGACGCCGGCCAGTCCGGCGATGGCCGGTGTCTTGTCGAGAGTCGCATTCATGACTTGGCTTCCTTTTCCAGCAGCGCGCGCTTGCGTTCCACGCCCCAGCGATAGCCGGACAGCCCGCCGTCGTTGCGCACCACGCGATGGCAGGGGATGGCGACCGCCAGCGCGTTCGCTGCGCAGGCTCCCGCGACGGCCCTCGCCGCCTTCGGGGCGCCGATACGGTTTGCGATGTCGGTGTAACTGGCCGTTTCGCCGGCCGGAATCTCGCGCAGCGCCTGCCACACGCGCTGCTGAAACGCCGTGCCGCGCACGTCCAGCGGCAGGTCCAGGCCGAGCGCCGGCGCTTCCACGAACCCGACCACTCTGGCGACCAGCCGTTCGAATTCCCCGTCGCCGCCGATCAGGTCGGCGCGCGGGAAGCGGTCTTGCAGGTCGCGAGCCAGTTCGTCGGGATCGTCGCCGATCAGAATGGCGCACACGCCGCGTTCGCTCTGGGCGACGAGTATCGCGCCGAGCGAGCATTCGCCGACGGCGAAGCGGATCTCGGTATTGGCGCCGCCGGCGCGGTAGTTGCTCGGCGTCATGCCCAGCATCGCGTCCGATTTTTCATAGAAGCGGCTGTTGGCGTTGTAGCCGGCGCCGAAAATGGCTTCCGTCACCGTGCCGCTGCGGCCGAGTTCGTGACGTACGCGTTCCTCGCGCTGCGCCGCCGCGTACTCCCTCGGCGTCAACCCGGTGATGTGCTTGAACACGCGGTGGAAGTGGTAGGGGCTGACGCCGACGCGCCTGGCCAACGCGTCGAGAGTGGGCGCGCTTTCCGACGCCTCGATGATCCGGCACGCTTCGGTGACCTTCGCCGCGTATTGCTCGGCCAACGAAGGCTGGTCGGGCTTGCACCGCTTGCAGGGCCTGAAGCCCGCCCGCTCGGCGTCCGCGCGCGTCGCATGGAACCGGACGTTTTCGGGGCGTGCCAGCCGCGCTGCGCACGAAGGGCGGCAGTACACGCCGGTGCTCTTGACCGAGTAATAGAACGTGCCGTCCGCCTTGGGGTCGCGAGCGACGACGGCGGCCCAGCGGGGGTCGCTTTCCGTCGCGGCGGCGAGTCGCGCGTTTTTCGCTGTGGCGTTCATGATGCGTTCCTTTCCGAGGTCCACATGATGAAGGTGAATGTAGCCGCGGACGCAAACGGTTTCACTCCGGACCTTGCTCTCGAATTCGACCGCCGTCGAGACGAAGGCAGGGCGGCTGCCACCGCAAACAGGGGGATAGACACGCCTGTCTTGCCGGCGTTCGGGCTCGGCGGGTTTCGGCGGCAGGACGCCGGAGGTCAACCGGAGGGATGGGACACCTAGCGGTGCGGCGCATCGACGCCCGGGCGCGCCGAGAGGGCCCGTGCGATGAAGTCGCGCGGCACCTTGGTGCGTGGGGCTCGGCCATAGAACCAGCTTCGAACATCCTCTTCGAGGCCGATGCCATGCATGTAGTTGTAGAGCGCCTTGTTCAGCGCATCGCCCAGCGCATCGTGATCGACGCCGGTCGGGTCGATGAATCCGACGTCGTTTTTCGCAAAGGTGACCGGCGGCAGCGGCTCGAGCGAGACGCCGTACTCTTCCGGATTCTTGCCGACCGGCGAATGCACCGTGCAGGCGAAACGGTGGAAAAAGCCGGACTGGATGCAGCCGGTGTCGAACAGTTGCCGAACGTATTCGAGCGCGTCCACCGTGTCCTGCACGGTCTGGGTCGGGAATCCGTACATCAGGTAGGCGTGCACCAGGATGCCGGCCTCGGTGAAGCCGCTCGTCACCCGGGCGACCTGCTCGACCGAAACGCCTTTTTTCATCAGCTTGAGCAGGCGGTCGGACGCGACCTCAAGCCCACCGGAGATGGCGATACAGCCGCTGTCCGCCAGCAGCTGGCAAAGATCAGGGGTGAACGACTTCTCGAAGCGGATATTGCCCCACCACGAGATCGAAACCTTCCTTCTGAGCAGTTCCTCGGCGAGCGCCTTCAACACCTTTGGCGGCGCGGCCTCGTCGACGAAATGGAAGCCGGTCTGTCCGGTTTCCGCGACGATCGCCTCGATCCGGTCGACGAGGGTGGCGGCGGAGGCCGCTTCGTAGCGCGAGATGTAGTCGAGGCTGATGTCGCAGAAGCTGCACTTCTTCCAGTAACAGCCGTGGGCGACGGTCAGCTTGTTCCAGCGCCCGTCCGACCACAGCCGGTGCATCGGGTTGAGCATGTCCAAGAGCGACAGATAACGATCGAGCGGCAGGCCGTCCCAGGTCGGCGTACCGACTTCGCCGAAGGGCACGTCCAGCTCGGCGAAGTTGATGTAGCGGACTTCCGAAGTCTCGGCGCTACGCACGAAGGTACGCACCAGGCGCTGCTGCGAGCGCTTGCCTTGCAGGTGCTCGAGCAAGGCCAAGAGCGGGCGCTCGCCGGCATCGAGCATGACGTAGTCGAAATGGTCGAACACGCGAGGCTCGGCCAACTCGCGCAGCTCGGTGTTCACGAAGCCGCCGCCGAGCGCGATCTTGATCGACGGATTGTGCGCCTTGATCGTCTGCGCGATGCGGAAGGCCGCATACACCGCGCCCGGGAAGGGAACCGACACCAGGACCAGATCCGGCGAGTGCCGCGCCACGGCCTGAAGCGTCAGCTCGCGCAGCGTGCTGTCGACCAGGTTGAGCGGCGCCGCCAGCGCGCTGGCGAGCGGGTCGAAGGTGGGCTGGCTTTGCGCGAGGGATTCTGCATAGCGCACGAATTCGAAGCGCGGATCGACCGCGTCGCGCAGCACGTCGGCGATATCGTTCAGATAAAGCGTGGCCAGGTGTCTGGCCCGGTCTTGCATGCCGAGCGCACCGAACGCCCAGGCCAGAGGATCGCCGCCGTCTTCGTCGATATAGACGTCGAGCGATTCGAAGCGCTGCCCTTCGGGCAGGAAGTTGCGCCCGCAGATACGATGGCCGACGGTGGAGTCGCGCCCCTGCAGGAACGCCACGGTCGGCGCAATCGTCATCCGGTAGCGATCGAACTGATCGAGAAACGCGCTGACGCGATGCGAGCGTTTGCGTGCCGGCATGGCCTCGATCCGCTCGCGGATAGCCGACAGCCCGTCGGGGGAAAACAGCTCGAGGACCAGCGCCAACGCCAGGTCTTCCTGCACGGCATCCACGCCGCGTGAGCGCAGGAAGCCGGTCAGGTAGGCCGTCGATGGGTAGGGCGTGTTGAGCTGCGTCATCGGCGGGATCACCGACAACACGCGGATGGACTGGCCTAGCATAGAAAAGCCCCGGACATTACGGCCGCTTGCGGCACGCCAGTGCGAGGGTCGCTGACCGGCGCCACACCCTCTTCGGGCCTCGACCCGTTTCGAACCCACCTCATTGCTTCATGCTCCACACCTTCCATCGTCCGCCGATTTTACGCGCGCACCAGGCTGACGCGACCCTCTATTTTGCCAGAAGCGGCTATTGGGTATTGCCGGGTTGACCGATCCTGGCCGTAGGCGTTCTTTCGGCTAGGGACTCTGGCCGGTAGCTGGGGTATAAAATGCAGGATTCCAAATCCACTTCGCCTAAGGCCGATTAGAAACTCATGACCCTGGAACCGCTCCTTCGCTTTCTGCATATTGCCGGCGTCACCCTGTGGGTCGGCGGCATGTTCTTCGCGTACGTCTGCTTGCGCCCGGCCGTGGCTGAACTGCTCGAGCCACCGCAACGGCTGCGGCTCTGGCAACGCGTCTTTGCGCGCTTTTTCGTCTGGGTGTGGGGGGCCGTCGTCCTGATCCCCGCCAGCGGCCTCATCCTGCTCGGCCGCGTCGGCTTCGCCGCCGCTCCGCTCAACTGGCACCTGATGCTGACGAGCGGCGTCGTCATGGTCGCGATCTTCGTCTACGTCGCCACCGGCCCCTACGCCGCACTCAAGCGAGCCGTCGATGCCGAGGACTGGAAGGCCGGCGGCGCTGCGCTCAATCGCATCCGGCGGGCGGTCGGGTCGAACTTGGTGCTCGGTGTCCTGACCATCGGGCTGGCGACGCTCGGGCGTATGCTGGGCTAGCGCGCCGTCGGCGTAAGCATCAGTCGACGCGGGTGTGATGTCCATGGCTTCACGGCCGACCGCAAATGGCCGGTCGAAATCGGCGTTGATTGGAGTTTGTGCCGGGAAATGTCGGGATCAATCGACCGCGCGTGGCCTAAGTCGGCCGCGGCCCGCCAATTCCTCGGGTGGCATTAGCGGAAGGTGGCGCGTGGCCTTGGTCAAGCCGCCTGTACATGGCCTCCAGACTGGGTAAGCAAGATCAGGCCGAACCGCCCCCCGTGCAGTTCGGCCTGTTCATGATTCCGGTTCACTGAAAACAGCAAACTACCTAGCGCTGGGCGGACAACAACGCCTCGTCCACCAGTGCCTTCAGCTGTTCATAGCCAAAGCTAGGCAATGGTTTTCCGTTGACGAAGAACTCCGGTGTCTTGGTGACGTTGAGGGTTCGGGCATCCTCAATGTCCTGGGCGATCACGCTGGCGATTTCCGGGGAATTCATGTCCGCCTGCATCTTTGCCAGATCCAGCCCCAATCCTTCGAGGTGTTTCCAGACCAGATCCGTCTGCGCCGTGTGGTTCGGCGCCCAGTCGGCCTGCGCCGTCAACAAGGCTTCCAGTACCGGCCAGAACTTGCCCTGCTTGCGCGCCGCTTCCAGCACGGCCACGAGTTTGTCCGACCCCTCGTGGAAGGGGGCGTAACGCAGCACCAGCCGAATCTGGTCCGGATTGGCAGCCATCATCTCCTTGACCCGTGGATAGAACGCCCGGCAGGTTTCGCAGGCGGGATCGAGAAACTCGACGATGGCGACCGGCGCATCGGCCTTGCCAAGGGTCGGCGAATGCATGCGCACGAGAGCTTCGCGATTCAGGTCGGCCAGTTGTGCGGACTGGTCGCGTTTTTCGCCCTTGTAGGCCAGTGCGCCGCCCAGGAATGCCAGCAGCAGGACAACGGCGGCCACGATAAACAACGTCTTTTGCTTCATTTGGAACCTCGAAGATGCGTCGCGATCAGCAACGCAGTAATGATTGAAAAAGCTGCGGCCGACAGTAGTGGAATCGTCACAAAGCCAAACCACTCGATCACCGTTTCCGAGCAGGGCACGCCCTGCGTGCAGGGCTGGACGTTTTCAGGAATCACCCCGGCGAGCAGGAGCAGGTGGAAGGCCGCAAACAGCCCGCCGAGCACGGCCAACGGCAGCGCATAGCGGACCACTTTCCGGTCGAAGGGGAACAGCCCCATCGGCAAGATCAACGCGAGCGGAAACATGAAGATGCGTTGATACCAGCAGAGGACGCAGGGTGGCAGGTGCATCACCTCGCCGAAGAACAGTGCGCCGAGCGTCGACACGCTGGCGATCAGCCAAGCGCCAAAAACCAGCATCCACGCCGTCGATTCATTGCGCGTACGCGCAGGAAGTTCCATGACCGTCATCGATAGAATTGCTTTCGTCAGAGTTTGCTGTTGGTCTGGAGCCGGAATCACAGCGCGAATTCCGGCACCGGTTTAGGCATTCAGAAACGTTGCCCTATGAGCGAGTGGGTACGGCATCAACGCCGGGCATAGACTAACGCGTTGCCACTACGGGTGTAGGCCATGACCGAGTACGGCTGCGGCTTGGCTCCAGGGGCTTCCATGCCAGGCGAGCCGATCGGCATGCCGGGGGTGGCCAGCCCGGCGATGCGCGGCTTGTCCTTCAGCCCCTTGGCGACCAGGTCGGCCGGCACGTGACCTTCGAGGGTATAAGCGCCAGCTTGCGCGGTATGGCACACACGCAGTTTCTGCGGCACCCCGAGCCGGTCTTTGACCGGAGTGACGTCGTCCATTGAAACGGTTTTGACGGTAAAGCCGGCGGCTTCCAGGTGATGCGCCCAAGCGGTGCAACACTCGCACTGCTTGTTCTTGTACAGGGTGACGGTGGGGAGTGCCGCCCAGGCCGGGAGGCTGATAAGACCGAATACAGCGGCACTGGTCAGGGTAATGAACGAACGGATCATGATGGGTTTTCCTTCAAATCCAGCCCGCTCGCTATCGCTCGGCAACGTTGGCCGAGAACAAGGTAGGAGGGGCATGAATGAATTTCACGGGTGGGCAGAACGGCGCGGGTCGGCCGTTCCGCCGGCATATTGCGTCAGGAAAATGTCAGATCCGGGGAGGACGCTCGGGCGGCGCGATAGTCCGCTCCAAGAGAGGGGGAGGCTCGTGGGCGAGCCTTGGAGTCAGAACGGCGGTTCCCGCCAAGACGGGCATGGCCGGCAAGGCGGTCAGTTGTGGGGAGCAGCAATCGGCACCGGTTTTCGCCATGCCATGCAGGGTGTCAGCCTTGTCCTTGTCGACATGGGCGGGACACACGCCAGATGGCGGGCTGCAGGTGCTACCGGACAGCACGCCCGTAGCCATGCCCATGGCGTGCAGGGGCAGCAGCGCCAAGGCAAGGAGCAGGTAGGCAATCCGGAACAGTTTCATCATGAGCCGAAGTGTGAGCGGCCGTCCGACCGGGAACAAGCCGACCCCAGGGCCGGCTTGCCGAAGTCACCGATCAGTCGAACAACTCTTCCCAGAACGATTTGCGACGGTGACCGTGCTTGCCGTGCTGGTGGCGATCATCGTGATGATAGGAGGCGGGCTGCGACGGGTAACGCGGATCCGGCTGTGGGTGCCGGGGCTGCGCTTGGGAGGCTGGCTGAGTTGCCGGCGCGTCGTCAGGCGAGCGTTCGATGATCTTGTCGAGCTCGCCGCGGTCCAGCCACACGCCGCGGCATTGCGGGCAGTAATCGATCTCGATCCCTTGGCGCTCACTCATGACCAGCGTGGCATCGGGGCATACCGGGCATTTCATCGTTGTCCTTTCGCGGTAACACAGGTTTTCCAAATGGGGCAGCCGTTGGCCGGCCGCACCGGTCTGACGTTCATCGGATAGCGTGCACGGAGCCTGGCACGCTGGGCATGGGTGCAGGCGCGGCGTAGTCAAAGACCCGGAATGGCAGCAGGAGTTCCGCTTCGTCGGCATCACCAACTTGCTTGCCGCACGGCGGAATCAGTGGCGCAGCAGCCGAAGCCCGTTTCCGACCACCAGCAGGCTCGCCCCCATGTCGGCGAATACCGCCATCCACATCGTACCCAGGCCAAGCAGGGTCAGCGCCAGAAACACCGCCTTGATGCCCAGCGCCAGCGCAATGTTCTGCACCAGCACCGAGCGCGTGGCTTGCGACAGGCGGACGAAGGTCGGGATCTTGCGCAGGTCGTCGTCCATCAAGGCGACGTCGGCCGTCTCGATCGCGGTGTCGGTGCCCATCGCGCCCATCGCGAAACCGATATCGGCGCGCGCCAGCGCCGGTGCGTCGTTGATGCCGTCGCCGACCATGCCGACCGTCCCATCGGCCAAGAAAGCCTCGACCGCTTTCAGCTTGTCTTCGGGCTGCTGGTTGCCGCGGGCCCGGTCGATCCCGACCTGCTGGGCGATCGCCTCGGCGGTGTGCGGATTGTCGCCGGTCAGCATCACGGTCTTGACCCCCAGCCGGTGCAGGTCGGCGATCGCGGCGCGGCTGGAATCCTTTACCGTGTCGGCCACGGCGAACAAGGCCAGCACCTGGCTATCGTCGATCAGCATGACGACCGTTTTGCCTTGGCGTTCCAGCGTGTCGAGTCGGGCCTCGAGCTTTGCGGAGCAACGGCCCAATTCCTCGACCAGGCGATGGTTGCCGAGGCTATACGCCTTGCCCTCGATCACGCCGCGCACGCCGCGTCCGGGCAGCGCCTCGAACGCGTCGACGTTCTCGCGCGTGATTCCATCGGCGTCGGCGGCTTGGGCAACGGCTTGCGACACCGGATGGTCGGAGCGGCCGGCCAGACTGGCGGCCAGGCGCCGACTGCGCGCGGCATTCACGTCGGCGCACAACTCGAAGTCGGTCTGCACCGGCTTGCCGTGCGTCAGGGTGCCGGTCTTGTCGAGCGCCAACCACGCCAGCTTGCGCCCTTCCTCCAGATAGACGCCGCCCTTGATCAGGATCCCGTGCCGTGCAGCGGCCGCCAGGCCGCTGACGATCGTCACCGGCGTCGAGATCACCAGCGCGCACGGGCAGGCGATCACCAGCAATACCAAGGCCTTGTAGACCCAGTCGTGCCAGCTGCCCCCCATCAGCAACGGCGGCAGAACGGCGACAGCGAGCGCGATCGCGAACACGATCGGCGTATAGACGCGGGCGAACTGATCGACAAAGCGTTGCGTCGGCGCTTTCGCCCCTTGCGCTTCCTCGACCGCGTGGATGATGCGCGCGAGGGTGGTGTTGCCTGCCGCCGCCGTGACCCGGAACTCAAAGGAGCCTGACTCGTTGATCGTACCGGCAAACACGGCATCGCCTGCGGCCTTGTCCACCGGCAGGCTCTCCCCGGTAATCGGCGCCTGGTTCACCGTCGAGCGGCCCCGCACGATATCGCCGTCCAACGCGATGCGCTCGCCCGGCTTGACCCGGACTACGCTGCCCACCATGACGGCCTTGGAGTCCGTCTCCCGCCACGAGCCATCCGCTTGCTGCACAGAGGCCGTCTCCGGAGCCAGTTTCAGCAGCCCCTCGATCGCGTTGCGTGCGCGATCGAGCGACTTGACCTCGATCAGCTCGGCGATCGTGAACAGCACCATCACCATCGCCGCCTCCGGCCACTGCCCAATCAGTAGGGCGCCGGTCACGGCAATGCTCATCAGCGCGTTGATGTTCAGCTTACCGTTGCGAATCGCCACCCACCCCTTCTTGTAGGTGGTCAGTCCGCAAGCGATGACAGCCAGAATGGCGAGTGCGGCGGCCAGCCCGCCGGGTAAGCCTAACCAGCCCACCGCCTCCGACGCGATGGCTGCCACGCCGGCCAGGGCCAACGGCCACCAGGGCTTTTTCGGCTCCTCGGTAGCGGCGAGTTGGCCGCTGGCGTCAGGCACTTCCGGTTGAAAGCCGAGTGAACGCACCGCCTCCAGCACCGGATCCAGCGCGTTCGGCGCATGCACCACCGTCAGCACGCGCTGCATCAGGTTGAACTCCATGCTCTTGACCGACGCCATGCCGGCCAGCTTGTTACGGATCAGCGCCTCTTCGGTGGGGCAATCCATCTGCATGATGCGGATCGCGGTCCGGGCACCGTCTGCCACGACCGCCGGAGGGGCCAAACTGCCGAATGCAACGGGCGCGGAGGAACAACATTGACCGCCAGCATGGTCATGGTCGTGTTGGTGAGTCTGCGAAGCGGCGGGAGCGGGAACGCGATATTTCCCGCCCGCCTGGCTGTGGGCAAGGGCGTGATCATGGGGAAGGTCGGCATGACCGTTCCTATGGGCAGGTTCGTGATCGTGGTCGCAGCAGCCGGCCATGGTGGGACTCCATTTTTCGTCGTATGCTCGGCATTCAACACCCTGAAGCTGCTACAGGGTCAAGCGGAAAAGGACTGCCCATGAAAATCGGCGAATTGGCGAAGCAGGCCGGCTGCCTGGTCGAGACGGTGCGCTACTACGAACGCGAGGGCTTGCTGCCCGCCGCGGTGCGCGATGAAGCCAACAACTACCGGCAGTACGACCACGGCCACCTGGAGCGGTTGACGTTCATCCGCCGCTGCCGGGCACTGGACATGACCCACGGCGAGATCCGGGCGCTGCTGCAGGCACGCGTCGAACCGGACGCCAGCTGCGAGTCGATCAACGAGCTGATCGACGCCCATCTGGAGCATGTCCAGGCTAGGATGGCGGAATTGAAGGCGCTGGCCGCGCAGCTGACCGAACTGCGTGGCCAGTGCCATGCGGCCCGGGCGACGCGCGACTGCGGCATCCTGCGCGAACTCGATCAGCCCGGCGACGCGGCCTGGCGCAGCCCGTCCGCGCTGCCGAGCCATGTCGCCGGCAGCCATTGCGCCACCGACCCGGCATCGTCTTCTGGAAAGCACTGATGAAATCGCTGGATTTTTCGCCGGCGGTACTGGCCGCCCTGGGCGCCGCCGCCCTGTTCGGCGCGAGTACCCCCTTCGCCAAGCTGTTCGCCGGCAGCGTTTCGCCGTTCCTGCTGGCCGGACTGCTGTATCTCGGCAGCGGCGTCGGCCTGACTCTGGTCAGGCTGTTTCGCGACCGCGGCTGGAAATCTCCGGGATTGCCAATGGTCGAGTGGCCGTGGTTGCTCGGTGCGATTGCCGCCGGCGGCGTCGCCGGACCGGTGCTGTTGATGGCCGGGCTGGCACACACGGAAGCGGCGACGGCTTCGCTGCTGCTCAACCTCGAAGCGGTGCTGACCGCCGTGCTCGCCTGGGTGGTGTTCCGTGAAAACGCCGATCGCCGCATCGTGCTCGGCATGGTGCTGATCGTCGCCGGCGGGGCACTGCTGGCTGTCCCGGGTGCAGGCCAAGCCACGGCCGGATTCGCTGGCCCCGCGCTGATCGCGGCGGCGTGCCTCGCCTGGGCCGTCGACAACAACCTCACGCGCAAGGTCTCGGCCAGCGACGCGCTGTTCATCGCTGGAATCAAGGGGCTGGTTGCCGGCTCGGTCAACCTGGGCGTGGCATTGTTCGCTGGCTCGACCTTGCCAACCGTTACCGTCGCCGCCCCGGCCATGCTGATCGGTTTCCTGGGCTATGGCGTGAGCCTGGTGTTGTTCGTGCTGGCGCTGCGCGGTTTGGGCGCCGCGCGGACCGGCGCCTACTTCTCGACCGCGCCGTTCATCGGCGCCGCCACGGCGATCCTGATGCTGGGTGACAGCACGTCGCTGCTGTTCTGGCTGGCAAGTGCGCTGATGGCGGCCGGCGTGTGGCTGCACCTGACCGAGCGGCATGAACACGAGCATAGCCACGAAGCCCTCGAGCATCGCCATCGGCATGTACACGATGCGCACCATCAGCACGAGCATGATTTCGAGTGGGACGGCACCGAACCGCATACCCACCCGCATCGCCATATCCCTGTCACGCATAAGCACGCGCATTACCCGGACATCCACCACCGCCATCGGCATTCATAGCTTGCAAGTCCGAGTCCGAAAGCACAAACGGCTTGGATGACTCGACAAGCGCACCGGTGTGGTGTGCTTTTCAATCAGTGTGATCGTCACGCTCACCGGCGGGTTCGTTAAGTGGTCCGCGGAGTCGTCATCATGATTGGAATTTCTCGTCATCCTTTGCCGCGCCCTCCAATCATGGCCGGAAACGGGGTGGCTGAGCTTGCGGACATGCCAACGCGTGGCAAATGAAGCCGTTGGAGCTTTGGGAAGAGGGGGCGGAAAACACAAAAGCTCCCGGACGGGAGCTTTGTCTTGGGCCTTGTGTCTCACGCTAAAACACATCGGTATGCCGCCAGCTGTGCCCGTAGGTTTTTTGGCTGGACTTATATTGGACTTACGGAAAAATCGAGACCGACAAAAAACGAAAAAATTCGCCGTAAGTCGTTGAATTTATTGGTGGACCGGATGAGGATCGAACTCACGACCTTCGCATTGCGAACGCGACGCTCTCCCAGCTGAGCTACCGGCCCCTGATGATGATTGTATGCATGGTGGGTGGGTGCTGACAAGCGGATCGCGCGTGCGGGTTTTGGAGTACACTAGCGGGGTTTAGTGGAGGTTCCAGCATGAGCATGTACCAGTCTGACTTTACCGAATTCATGAACGGTTTTCTGAAGCAGAACCCGGAGATCGACAGCGAGCGTCGCGAGCTGCGCCTGACCTGGTGGGACAGGAAGATCGATCTCGACGAGCAGCGTCGCTTCAAGGAAGCATGCGTGCCGCAGAAGCCCTACGTCTACCAGCCCGACTGAGCGGCGGTAGAGCGCCCCTAGAACGCCCTTTCGGGCGTTTTGTCATTTGAAAGAGGCAAGATGACGCGGCGAACGATGTCGCTCGACAACCGTCTGTACGACTACCTGCTCGGCGTCGGCGTGAACGAATCGCCGGCGCTCGCGCGCTTGCGCGAGGAGACAGCGAACCATCGGCTCGCCAAGATGCAGCTCGCCCCCGAGCAGGGGGCTTTGCTCCAGTGGCTGGTGAGGCTGACCCGCGCGCGACGTTATCTCGAGATCGGCGTTTTCACCGGCTACAGTTCGCTGGCGGTGGCCGAGGCGCTGCCGCCGGACGGCGAGATCGTCGCCTGCGACGTGTCCGACATCTTCACGCAGATCGCACGCGAGCACTGGCGCGCTGCCGGTGTCGACGGCAAGATCGAACTTAGGCTTAAGCCTGCGCTCGAAACGTTGGCCGAGCTGCTGGAGCAAGGCCAGGCCGGCCGCTTCGATATCGCGCTGATCGACGCCGACAAGCCGAACACGCCGGCCTACTTCGAGGCGTGCCTGAAACTGGTGCGTCGCGGTGGCGTGATCGCCATCGATAACGTGTTCCTTAACGGCCGCGTGGCCGACCCGCAGCCCGACGATCCGCCCGGCGTCGGCATCCTCGCCGCGTTCAACACGGCCTTGATCGCCGATCCGCGCGTCGACGTGACGGTGCTGCCGATGGGCGACGGGCTGACGCTCGCGCATGTGCGCGGCGGAATGGAACGCGCCGTCCGAACTGAATAAAGACAGAACCCGACCATGCTGAACCGACGACCCCGCCGCCAGATGAACCAGATGAACGTCGTGCCCTACATCGACGTGATGCTGGTGCTGCTGGTGATCTTCATGGTGACCACGCCGCTGTTCACGCCCGGCGTGATCGACGTGCCGAGCGTGTCGAACGCGCGCGCCGTCGAGACGCAGCCGCTCGAACTGCAGCTCTTGTCCGACGGCCAGGTGAAGCTGGTCGATGAAAGCCGGGTGCAGCCTTTCGAGTCGATCGAGGCGGCGCTGCCGCGCGTCGCCGAACTCGCCGCCAGCGGCCGGCCGGTCGCGGTGTCGGCGTCGGGCGAGGCGAAGTACCAGGACGTGGTGAAGGTCGCCGACGAGCTGTACGAGGCCGGCGTCAAACGCGTCGCCTTGACCGTCAAGCAGGACAGCACGGCCCGATGAGTCCGCGTCGCACTTCCTGGCCTTGGTTCGCGTCGCTCGTGCTGCACGCCCTGATCGGGCTGGCGGTGCTGTGGGCCCAGTGGTGGCAGCCGAAGAACGTGCCGCAGCCGGCCTTGTCGGTCGAGCTGTGGGAAGGCGGCGGCGCGCCGGCCGCCAAGACCGCCGCGGTCGAGGTCGAGCCGGTCGCGCCGGTGGAGGCCCCGTCGCCGGCTCCGGCACCGCAGCCGCCCGCGCCGCCGGCCGAGATCAACCTCGGCCGCAAGCCGCCAAAGGATACGCCGCCCAAGCCCGAGCCCGAAACGCCGAGGCCGGTGCATAAGCCCGAACCCAAGCCCGAACCGAAACCGCAGCCCAAGCCGGTGCCCAAGACGGAAGCTAAGCCCGAACCCAAGCCGAAGGCCAACGCCAAGCCTGCGCCGGACAAAATGGCCAAGGCCGACGCCAAGCCGGCGAAACCCGCCAAGCCGGCCGGCCGCGCGAGCCAGGAGGCCGACGACATGTTGGCCGAGCTCGGCCAGGGCAGCAAAGGTACTGGTAAGGACCGCGTCACGCAGGCCGGCGCGAAGGGGCAGGGCGTCGAAGGCGGTGCGGTCAATGGCTCGGCCAACCTTGCTGCCTATCAGAACCGCGTGGTGCAGAAGGTGCGCCCGCTGGTGCAGGTCCCCGACGATTTGTCCGGCAACCCGTCAGTCGAGCTGCGGGTGGCGCTGTTGCCCAGCCTCGAAGTGCGCGGCGTGCAAGTGATCAAGTCGAGCGGCAATGCCGCCTACGATGCGGCGGTACAGCGCGCGGTGAAAGAGGCGCGCACCTTCCCCAGCCTGATGCCGGGCATGGCTTTCGACGACGTCCGGACGGTCAGGCTGGTGTTCCGCCCGCATTGAATGACTGCCCGATTTTGAACCCTGCTGGAGAACCCATGTCGATGTTTACTCGTTCCCCTGGCTGGCGAAGCTGGCTGATGGGCCTGATGTTGCTGGGCGTCGCGCTCGTCGCGCGCGCCGAAATGACGGTAGAGATCGTCGGCGGCGCAGCGAGCCGGCTGCCGATCGCGATCGCGCCGTTCAAGGACGAGACGAGCCGCGTGCGCGAGCCGCTGACGCCGACGGTGAAGAAGGACCTGGTCTTCACCGGCGCGTTCAGCATCGTGCCCGCCGACGGCGTCGCCAACCTGCCGTTCACGCCGCAGGAAGTCCGCTACCCCGACTGGCAGGGCGCTGGCGCCAAGTATCTGGCGGTCGGCAAGGTCGAGGCGGCCGGCGGCGGCGAGGTGAAGATCCGCTTCCAGCTCCTGGAAGTGGCGAGCCGGCGTCAGTTGACGCAGGGCGAATTCACCGTGCCGCCCGAGCGCGCGCGCGACGTCGCGCACACGATCGCCGACATGATCTACGAGGCGATCACCGGGCAGAAGGGCGTGTTCAATACGCGCATCGCCTACGTGCTGCAGAGCGGCCGCGACTACCAGCTGCAGATCGCCGACGTCGACGGCAGCCGCCCGCAGACGGTGTTGCGCTCGAAAGAGCCGATCATCTCGCCGGCGTGGTCGCCGAGCGGCCGTTACCTCGCCTACGTGTCGTTCGAGACCAAGAAGCCGGTGGTGTGGGTGCAGGACCTGTCCACCGGCGAGCGCCGCGCGGTCGGCAACTTCAAGGGCAGCAACTCGGCACCGGCTTGGAGCCCGGACGGTACGCGCCTCGCGCTGACGCTGACCACCAGCGGCAACTCGCAGATCTACGTGATGAACGCCGAGGGCGGTTCGCCCAAGCGCGTCGCCTACGGCGAGGCGATCGATACCGAGCCGACGTGGACGCCCGACGGCAACAGCCTCTTGTTCGTGTCAGACCGCAGCGGCGGCCCGCAGATCTACCGCGTCGACGCGAACGGCGGCACGCCGCAAAGGCTGACCTTCCAGGGCGGCTACAACGTGTCGCCGAAGGTCGCGCCCGACGGCAAGCGCTTCACCTTCATCCGCAAGGAAGGTGGGCGCTTTCGCGTGATGGTGCAGGAATTCGGCAGCCACGACTCGCGCGTGCTGTCCGACGCCGCGTACAACGAACGCCCGAGCTTCGCGCCGAACGGCCAGATGGTGCTCTACGCGAGCGACGAAGGCCGCCAGAGCGTGCTGTACGCGATCAACCCCGAGAACGGGCAACGCATCCGTCTGGGCACCGTCAACGGCGACGTGCAGGACCCGGCCTGGGGGCCGTTCAACACGCCTTAACCCCAAGAAAAAGGAAACCCCATGAACTTGAAGACCACCCTGATCGGCCTTTCCATCGTGACCGCGCTGGCCGCGTGCTCGACCACCAAGCCGGCCGACGCGAACGCCAACGCCGGCGGCGCCGGTGCGAACGCGGGCGCCTCGACCGGTGCCGCCGGCAACGCGGGCGCGCTCGACCCGCTGAAAGACCCGAACAGCCCGCTGGCCAAGCGCAGCGTCTACTTCGACTACGACGCGTCGAGCGTCAAGGAGCAGGACAAGGGCACCGTGTCGGCTCACGCCGGCTACCTGTCGGCCAACCCGGCCAAGGGCGTCCAGCTCCAGGGCAACACCGACGCGCGCGGCAGCCGCGAGTACAACATCGCGCTCGGCCAACGTCGCGCCGAGGCGGTGAAGAAATCGCTGCAGGTGCTGGGCGTGAAGGAAAACCAGGTCGAGGCGGTCAGCTACGGCAAGGAAAAACCGCGCGCGACCGGCAGCGCCGACGCCGACCACGCCGAGAACCGTCGCGCCGACATCGTCTACCGCGGCGAATAAGCGCGATGCGTCAAACGTAGAACCGGACCGGGCCTTGGGCCCGGTTTTGTCCGTCAGAGGAATAGAGCATGAGATTGCCCCACCGCCTGGTCGCAGGCGGCGCCTTGCTGGGCCTCTTGGCCGGCTGCGCCACCACCAGCGACATCGAGGAAACGCGTCGCCAGATCGACACGGTCAACCAGCAGGCGCAGACGCGCCTCGCGCAGATCGAGACCAAGCTGTCCAACGACAAGCTGTTGGAGATGGTCGGCCAGATCGACAGCCTGCGCGCCGAAGTCGCGCGCCTGAAGGGCGAGGTCGAGGTGCAGACCTACAACCTGACGACGACGCAGAAGCGCCAGAACGACCTGTACAACGACCTCGACGGCCGCCTCGGCAAGCTGGAAAGCCACGCCGGCGACGCGAAGGGCTCTGCGGTCGCGCCGGCGGTATCGGCGGGCGCCGCCGATACGCAGGCGAGCCCCGACTACGAGCGCGCGATGACGCTGCTCAAGGGCCGAGACTTCCCTAAGGCGATCGAAGCGTTGCAGAAATATCTCGCCGCCAACCCGGACGGCGACCAGGCGCCGGACGCGCAGTACTGGCTCGGCGTCGCGCACACCGCGCAGAAGCAGTACGACGCGGCGATCGACATCCACCGCCGCTTCGCCGACAAGTACCCGACGCATCCGAAGGCGCCCGACGCGCTGCGCAATATCGCCAACTGCCAGCGCGACCTCGGCCAGGTCGACATCGCGAAGGCGACGCTCAAGCGCCTGATCAAGCTCTATCCGAAGAGCGACGCGGCCGCCAAGGCCAAGGAGCAGCTCGCCAAGCTATAAAAGGTGAGAGGGCGGCCCGTCCCGCCGCCGCCCTAGGGGCCGCCCCGATTGGGGCGGCGCACCGTCTTGGTTAAAATGGCGGACTTTATTCCGCACAGGGTGACGCCATGATCGAAGTCGGCATCGTAATGGGCAGCAACAGCGACTGGGACGTGATGCAGCACGCCGCCCGGGTGCTGAAGGACTTCGGCGTGCGCTGCGAGACCCGCGTCGTGTCGGCGCACCGCACGCCCGACCTGATGTTCGAATACGCCGAACAGGCGCGCGGCCGTGGCATCAAGGCCATCATCGCCGGCGCCGGCGGCGCCGCCCACCTGCCGGGAATGATCGCCGCCAAGACCACGCTGCCGGTGCTCGGCGTGCCGGTGCCGTCGCGCTACCTGCGCGGCGAGGATTCCTTGCTTTCCATCGTGCAGATGCCCAAGGGCGTGCCGGTCGCGACCTTCGCGATCGGTGAGGCCGGCGCCGCGAACGCCGCGCTGTTCGCCGTCTCGCTGCTCGCCAACCACGACGCGGAACTCGCGGCCAAGCTCGAAGCCTTCCGCCAGAAGCAGACCGACACCGTGCTCGCGATGACCCTGCCGGAGCTCGACGCATGAGCGCAAAAGCCATCCTGCCGCCTTCCATGCTCGGCATCCTCGGCGGCGGCCAGCTCGGCCGCATGTTCGCCGCCGCCGCCAAGACCATGGGCTACCGCGTGACGGTGCTCGACCCGGACGAGGCCGCGCCCGCCGCCGACTTCGCCGACGTCCATATCAAGGCGCCGTTCAACGACGCGCAGGCGCTCGACATCCTCGCCAAGACCTGCGCCGCGATCACCACCGAATTCGAGAACGTCAACGCCGACGCGATGCGCGAGCTCGCACGCCGCGGTGTGCGCGTCGCACCGAGCGGCGATTGCGTCGCCGTCGCGCAGAACCGCATCGTCGAGAAGGGCTGGATCAAGAAGGCGGGTCTCGCGACCGTGCCTTATCTGGCGATCGAAACCGTCGACGACCTGCACACCGACCTCGCGCCCTACCTGCCCGGCATCCTGAAGACCGCGCGCCTCGGTTACGACGGCAAGGGCCAGGTGCTCGTCGAAACCGCCTCCGCCGCGCGCGAGGCGTACGCCGACCTCGGCGGCCAGGCCTGCGTGCTCGAGAAGCGCGTCGAGCTGAAGGCCGAGGTGTCGGTGATCGTCACCCGCGTCAGCCACACGCAGATGAACACCTTCCCGGTCGCCGAGAACCGCCACGAGAAAGGCATCCTCGACGTGTCGATCGTGCCGGCGACGCTGTCGCCCTTTGTTGCCGAGACCGCGCAGGGCATGGCGAAACAGCTCGCCGACGCGCTCGACTACGTCGGCGTGCTCGCGGTCGAATTCTTCGTGCTCGAAGACGACACGCTGTTGATCAACGAGATCGCGCCGCGCCCGCACAACTCCGGCCACTACACGCTCGACGCCTGCATCACCAGCCAGTTCCAGCAGCAGGTGCGTGCGCTGTGCGGGCTGTTGCCCGGCAGCACCGCGCTGTTGAAGCCGGCGGTGATGGTCAACCTGCTCGGCGACGTGTGGCCCGAGAGCGGCCGCGAGCCGAACTGGGCGGTGCTGATGGAGGCACCCAACGTCGAGCTGCACCTGTACGGCAAAAGGGAAGCGCGACCGGGCCGCAAGATGGGCCACTTCACCGTGCTCGCCGACTCGGCCGAGGCGGCGCTGGTGCAGGCCGAGGCGCTCAAGGACACCCTGTAATTCTGTCAGGCGACCGCGAACCGGTCGCCTTGTCACCCTGGAATGGAATACGCCATGACCGGCACCCCGACTTCGCTGAGCCTGAAAAAACTCTACTCCGGCAAGGTGCGCGACCTGTATGAGATCGACGACCAGCGCATGCTGATGGTCGCTAGTGACCGCCTGTCGGCTTTCGACGTGATCCTGCCCGATGCCATCCCGGGCAAGGGCCAGATCCTGACCGCGATCTCCAACTTCTGGTTCGACAAGCTCAAGGACCTCGTCCCCAACCACTTCACCGGCGACAAGGTCGAGGACGTGGTGCCGGCGGCCGAATTGCCGCTGGTAGAGGGCCGCGCGGTGGTCGCCAAGCGCCTGAAACCGGTGCCGGTAGAAGCCATCGTGCGCGGTTACCTCGCCGGTTCCGGCTGGAAGGAGTACCAGCAGCAAGGCTCGGTGTGCGGCATCGCGCTGCCGGCGGGTCTGAAGGAAGCGAGCAAGCTGCCCGAGGCGATCTTCACCCCGTCGACCAAGGCCGCGGTCGGCGACCACGACGAAAACATCTCATACGCGCAGTGCGAAGCCATCGTCGGCAAAGAGCTGGCTGCCAAGGTCCGCGACACCGCGATCGCGCTCTACACCGCCGCAGCCGAGTACGCACGAGGGCGCGGCATCATCATCTGCGACACCAAGTTCGAATTCGGCCTCGACGAGGACGGCACGCTGACGCTGATGGACGAGGCGCTGACGCCGGATTCCAGCCGCTTCTGGCCAGCCGACAGCTACAAGGAAGGGTCGAACCCGCCGTCGTTCGACAAGCAGTTCGTGCGCGACTGGCTCGAGGCTACCGGCTGGAACAAGCAGCCGCCGGCGCCGGCCGTGCCGCTGGAGGTCGCGCAGAAGACCGCCGACAAGTACCGCGAGGCGCTGGTCAAGTTGACCGCCTGATCGGGATTTGACATAAAAAAGCTCGGCCAACGTTGGCCGAGCTTTTTTTATTGCAACAGAGATCATGCCGGCCACAGCCACGCGGCGCCGCGCACGCCCGAGCTGTCGCCGTGCCTCGGCGGCACGAGCTTGGTCGCGACCGCGTCGGAGAACACCCATTCGTGCCACAGCCGCGGCACGTTGTCGTACAGCCGCGCGACGTTAGACAGGCCGCCGCCGAGCACGATCACGTCGGGGTCGATCAGGTTGATCACGCCGGCGAGCGACCTCGCGAGGCGCCGCTCGTAGCGCTCGAGCGTCGCTTGCGCGCACGCGCCGTCGCCACCCTCGGCCAAGCTCACGATCTCGGCGGCGGAAAGAGGCGTGCCGGTCTGCCGTGCATGGTCGGCCGACAGTCCCGGGCCGGACAGATAGGTCTCGACGCAGCCGGCGCGGCCGCAGTAGCAAGAAGGCAGCGGCAGGTCGATCGCTTCGGGCTGTGGCAGCGGGTTATGCCCCCACTCGCCGGCGATGCGGTTCGCGCCCTCGAGGATCTGCCCGTTTACGACGATGCCGCCGCCGACGCCGGTGCCGAGAATCATGCCGAAGACCACGCTCGAACCGGCCGCGGCGCCGTCGGCGGCTTCGGACAGGACAAAGCAGTTGGCGTCGTTGGCGATGCGGATTTCGCGTTGCAGCAGCGCCTCGAGGTTGTCTTTCAGCGGCTTGTCGTTAAGGCAGGTCGAGTTGGCGTTCTTGATCCGGCCGGTGGCGGTGGACAGCGCGCCCGGCGTGCCGAAGCCGAGCGTCGCGGCGACGGCCAGTTCCGCCTCGGCCGACGTCACGAGCGCCTTGATCGCGGCCAAGGTGCCTTCGTAGTCGCCCTGCGGCGTCGCTACGCGTCTTCGTAACACTGCGCGACCTGCAGCATCGAGCGCGATCAGTTCGATCTTGGTGCCGCCGAGGTCGATGCCGAAGCGCATCGTCAGTCCTTCGCCGGCAGGCCGAAGTGCTGGAACGCGAGCGCGGTCGCCATCCGGCCGCGCGGCGTGCGCTGCAGCAGGCCCTGCTGGATCAGGAACGGTTCGATCACGTCTTCGATCGTGTCGGTCGATTCGCCGATCGCCGCACCGACGTTGTCCAAGCCTACCGGGCCGCCGGCGAACTTCTCGAGGATCGCCTGCAGCAGTTTCCGGTCCATTACGTCGAGGCCGGCGTGGTCGACGTCGAGCATCGCCAGCGCGGCGTCGGCGACCTCGCGCGTGACGACGCCGTCGGCCTTCACCTCGGCGTAGTCGCGCACGCGTCGCAGCAGTCTGTTCGCGATCCGCGGCGTACCGCGGCTGCGACGCGCGACCTCGAAAGCACCGCCGTCGGACAGCTGCACGTTGAGAAGGTTGGCCGAGCGCGCGACGATCTTGGTCAGCTCGTCGGGCGTGTAGAATTCGAGCCGCGCGACGATGCCGAAGCGGTCGCGCAGCGGGTTGGTCAGCATGCCGGCGCGCGTCGTCGCGCCTATCAGCGTGAACGGCGGCAGGTCGATCTTCACCGAGCGCGCGGCCGGGCCTTCGCCGATCATGATGTCGATCTGGTAGTCCTCGAGCGCCGGGTAGAGGATCTCCTCTACGACCGGACTGAGGCGGTGGATCTCGTCGATAAATAAAACATCGTGCGGCTCGAGGTTGGTCAGCAAGGCGGCGAGGTCGCCGGCGCGTTCGAGCACCGGGCCGGACGTCTGCCTGAGGTTCACGCCGAGTTCGCGCGCGATGATGTGCGCGAGCGTCGTCTTGCCGAGGCCCGGCGGGCCGAACAAGAGCACATGATCCAGCGCCTCGCTTCGCCGCTTGGCCGCCTCGATGAAGATCTCGAGCTGCTCGCGCGCCTTCTTCTGACCGACGTACTCGTCGAGCAGCTTGGGGCGCAGCGCGCGCTCGAGCGCCTCTTCCTGCTGCGACAGGCTCTGCTGGGTGACGAGGCGCCGCTCGGGGGCGCCGCCGATCAGGTTGTCGGTTTCGATCATGGTGGTGTCGGTAGTCGGGGGGAACAGCCGCTAGTGTAACGTAGTCGGAAGCCAGGGACGGGCGGCCGAGCCCGTCATTAGAAGGAGTCTGGGTATATGCGTTTCCTGATGGCAGCCGTCGCCGGCCTCGCGCTCGCCGGCTGCGCGACGCCGCGCTCTGACTGGACGCCAGAGCGCCTCGCGCTCGCCTTGCCGGTGCACAAGACGGTGCTGCTAGGCGAGGTGCACGACAACGCCGACGGCCACCGTCAGCGGCTCGAAGCGCTTGCGCGCGCGGTCGAAGCCGGCTGGCGGCCGGCGATCGCGCTCGAGCAGTTCGACCGCGAACGCCAGGCCGATCTCGACGCGGCGCTGAAGACCTGCGGGCACGACGCCGACTGCGTGATCCGCGCCGGGCTGGGAGGAGGGGGGACCGAGCCGTCGGGCTGGAACTGGGATTTCTACCGGCCGGTGGTCGCGCTCGCGTTGCGCTACGACTTGCCGCTCGTCGCCGCCAACCTGTCGCGGGCCGACGCGTTGCGCGTGATGCGCGAAGGTTACGCGCCGGTGCTAGGCATGGGGCTGGCCGCGCGGCTGGCGGCCGTGCCCCAAGACCTCGCCGCCGGCCAGCGCCGCGAGGTCGACGCCGGGCATTGCGGCAAGCTGCCGGCGTCGGCGCTGCCCAGGATGGTTGACGCGCAGGTCGCACGCGACGCGGTGATGGCAGGGGTGGTCGACGCGAACGCCGCGCGCGGCGTGGTGCTGTTGGCCGGCAACGGCCACGTGCGGCGCGACCTCGGCGTGCCGCGTTGGCTTGTTACCACGGCGCTGTCGGTCGGCTACGTCGAGCAGGTGCCGGCAGCCGGCACATACGACGCCGCAGTGCTGATCAAAGGACACCCGCGCGCCGACCCTTGCGCCGGTCTGTAAATCGGCCAACCTTGAACGCCGTCTCAAGGTTGGCCGAGCTTTTGTCCTGTTGCGATGCTCAGGCCTTCTTGCCGTTGCCCTGTTTCAGGCGGACGCGGAAGTTGCCGCGCGCGCCGTCCTGGCTGATGTCGAACCAGCCCGACTTGTTGACGAGGTCGGACAGGTTGCGAAAACCGTAGTTGCGCGGGTCGAAGTCGGGCATCCATTCACTGAGCAGCGAGCCGACCGGGCCGAGGTTGGCCCAGCCCTCATCGTCGCAGCGGCTCTCGATCGCCTGCCTGAAGCGCTGGCGCAGCGCGCGCGACAAGGGCTGCAGCGCGGCCTTCTTCGCCGCCGGTTCGGCGCTTCCGGGCACGGGCGTCTCGTCGTCCGGCTCGGAGCCCAGGATCTCGACGTAGACGAACTTGCTGCATGCGTTGACGAAGGCAGCCGGCGTCTTTTGCTCGCCGAAGCCCCATACCTCGAGGCCGTCCTCGCGCAGCCGCGTCGCCAGCCGCGAGAAGTCGCTGTCGCTCGACACCAGGCAGAAGCTGTGGAAACGCTCCGAGTGCAACAGGTCCATCGCGTCGATCACCATCGCGATGTCGGACGCGTTCTTGCCCTTGGTGTTAGGGAACTGCTGAACCGGGTGGATCGCGAAGCGCGCGCACAGGTCGCGCCACGAGCGGTCGTGCTTGCTGAAGTCGCCGTACACGCGCTTCAAGGCCAAGACGCCGAGCCGGCTCGCCTCTTCGAGCACGTTGCCGATCCAGTCGGGCGACACGTTGTCGGCATCGATCAGTACCGCGACGTTGGCCATCGTCTATCCCTTCACCAGCGATTTGAGCGCGAGGCGGATGCCGTCGCTGACGCCGACGTTCGCCGGCAGCGCCTTCAGCGCGGCGGCGGCCTCCTTCTCGTTGTAGCCGAGCGCGATCAGTGCGTTGGCGATGTCGTCGGTGGGGGCCGGCTCGGGCGCGAGCGGCAGCCCGCCCGGCGTCGCGACGACGCCGCCGGTCGAAAGCCTGCCGCGCAGTTCGAGCACCAGCCGCTCGGCGGTCTTCTTGCCGATGCCGGGGATCGACGACAGGCGCTTGAGGTCCTCGGACGCGATCGCGATCGCCAGCTCGTCGGCGGTCAGCGCCGACAGGATCGCCAGCGCGATCTTGGCGCCGATGCCGGTCACCTTCAACAGCTGCCGGAAGGTCTCGCGCTCGGCCTTGCTCGCGAAGCCGTAAAGCAGATGCGCGTCGTCGCGCACCGCCAGATGCGTATAGAGCGTGACGGGTTCATTGAGGTGCGGCAGCTGGTAGAAGGTGCTCATCGGCACGTCGACTTCGTAGCCGACGCCGCCCACGTTCACCACCACCTGCGGCGGCAGTTTTTCCATCAGCGTGCCGGTCAGGCGTCCGATCATGATTGTCCTTGCGGTTCTTAAGAGCTTGGCCGAGCCTCGGGGCCCGGTCAGGAAGACGTAAAGCGGCGCGCCGCTCAGACCAGCCGCCCGCCCTTGACCTTGAAGCCGCGCGCGGTCAGGCCGGCGAGCGCGGCGTGGCTGTGGTTGGCGTGCGTCAGCGCGACCGCGAGCGCGTCGGCGGCGTCCGATTGCGGCGTGCCCGACAGCTTCAGCGCGTGCACCACCATGTGCTGCACCTGCTCCTTGGCCGCCTTGCCGTGGCCGACCACCGACTGCTTGACCTGCAGTGCGGTGTATTCGGCGACCGCCAGTTTTTTCAGCACCAGCGCGCTGATCGCCGCGCCGCGCGCCTGGCCGAGCATCAGCGTCGCCGCCGGGTTGACGTTGACGAACACCTTTTCTACCGCCGCCTCGGTCGGCGCGTAAGCGTCGACGACCTCGATCAGGCCCTCGACGATGACGCGGATGCGTTCGGGCAGGCCCGCGCCCTCGGGGGTGCGGATGCAGCCGGACGCGATGTAGTGGCGGTCCTGGCCGAGCACGTCGATCACGCCGAAGCCGGTCATGCGCGAGCCCGGGTCGATGCCGAGGATGCGGCGGTGTGTCATACCCAGGTGCGCGCGATCGCGTCGGCCTCGGCCAACCTTTGCGTGGTGCCGACGTCGTGCCACAGGCCACGGTAGTGTTCTCCAGTGACCTGGCCGCGCGCCATCGCCGCGCGCAACAGCGGCGCGAGCTTGGCCGGCCGGTGCGCTTCTAGCCCTTCGAACAGCGCCGGATGGTAGACGCCGATGCCGGCGAAGGTCAGCCCGGGTTCGTCGTGCACGACGCCGTTCTTGTCGAGCGAGAAGTCGCCCGCCGCGTGGTGCGCCGGGTTGTCGATCAGCACCAGGTGGGCGAGGCGTTCTGCGCCGTCGAGCCGGGGGGCGGCGTCGATCAGGTGGGCGAACGGAAAGTCGGTCAGCACGTCGCCGTTGACGACGGCGAACGGCGCGTCGCCCAGCAGCGGCAGCGCGGTCGCGATGCCGCCGGCGGTCTCGAGCGCTTCGGGCTCGGGCGAGTAGGCGATATGCACGCCCCACTCGGCGCCGTCGGCCAGCCGCGCCTCGATTTCCTTGCCGAGCCACGCGTGGTTGATGACGACGTCTTTGACGCCGGCCTCGGCCAACCTTTTCAGGTGCCAGCCGATCAAGGGCTGCGAACCGGCCATCAGCAGCGGCTTGGGCGTCGCGTCGGTCAGCGGGCGCATGCGTTCGCCGCGCCCGGCGGCGAGGATCATCGCTTTCATCTATTCGCCCGACGACAGTCGCGTGGCGCTGAACACGCGGCCGACGCTGGCGTCGTCCTCGTCCGGGCCGGTGAGCTGCACCAGCAACTGGTAGAGCGGCGCGAGCTCGCCGTAGCGGCGCGTGGTCTTCTTCAGGTAACGAATGAAGCGCGGGATCTCGGCGCGGTACTTGTCCTTGCCGTCGCGGTGGTGGAGGCGCGCGAAGATGCCGGCCACCTTCAGGTGGCGCTGCACGCCCATCCATTCGAAGTCGCGCCAGAAGGCGTCGATGTCGGCCGGCACCGGCAGGTTCGCCGCGCGCGCCTTTTCCCAGTAGCGCACGGCGACGTCGAGCACGAACTCCTCGTCCCACTCGATGAAGGCGTCGCGCAGCAAGGACACCAGGTCGTAGCTGACCGGGCCGTAGACGGCGTCCTGGAAGTCGAGCACGCCGGGCCTGCCCGGCGTCAGCATCAGGTTGCGCACGATGAAGTCGCGGTGGACGAACGCCCTGGCCTGGCTCGTGAGCGCGGGCAGCAGCGCCTTCACGCCGGCGTCCCACAGCTTCTTCTGCGCGAAGCTCAACGGTTGGCCGAGTTCCTTCGCGCAGAACCACTCGGGGAACAGGTTCAGTTCGCGCGTCAGGAGCGCCGCGTCGTACTCGGGCAGCACGCCCGGGCGGCTCGCCTTCTGGATGTCGATCAGCGTGTCGACCGCCTCGAGCAAGAGGTGCTTGTGCACCACCTCGCGCTCGTCGTGCTGCAGCGCGGACAAATAGGTGACGCGACCGAGGTCCTCGAGCAGCATGAAGCCCTGTTCGGCGTCGCGGGCGAGGATGGCCGGCACGTTGACCATGGCGAACACCTCGCGCACGTGCACGTAGCGCTCGGTGTTCATCTTGTCGGGCGGCGCGTCCATCACGATGCGGGTGACGCCGTCCGGCAGCACGAGCCGGAAGTAGCGGCGGAAGTCGGCGTCGGCGGCGGCGAACTCGACCTCGAACGCGGTGTCGGGATAGAGGGTGGCCACCCAGGCCTTAAGCAAATCGATACGCTCCATGGCGGTAGTCAAGCAACGGGAATGAGATAGAATGCCGAGATTCTATACCGGCTTGGTTGACCCACGATATGGCTTTGACGCCGTCACTTTTGCGTCCCTCCCCGCTCGCCGTCGCGCTGGCGGCCGCCTTCGCGTTGCCGGCGTTCGCTACGGAGGTGGCGCCCGTCGCCCCCGGCCAGACGGTGATCGACGCCGACCGCATCGACGGCCAGATGGAGGGCCGGATCCAGGCGCGCGGCAACGTCGTCGTCCGCCGCGACGACCAGACCGTCAAGGCCGACTGGCTCGACTACTTCCAGAACGAGAACCGGCTCAAGGCCGGCGACCAGGTCGAGTTCACCGAGGGCAACAGCCGCATCAGCGGCCGCGCGCTCGACTACAAGCTCGACACGCGCGAGGGCGAGGCGAGCGACGCGACCTTCGCGGGGCAGGGCGCCGACGGCCGCACGCTGCGCGGCGACGGCGAGAAGATCGAATTCCGCGGCAAGGACCGCTACCGGCTCAAGCGAGCGCGCGCGAACACCTGCGAGCCGGGCGACGACTCCTGGTACCTGAAGGCCGGCACGCTCGACATCGACTACACGCGCAACGTCGGCGTCGCCCGCAACGCGTGGCTCGACTTCCAGGGCGTGCCTATCCTCTACACGCCGTGGATCGACTTTCCGCTCGACGGCGGGCGCAAGTCGGGCGTGCTCGCGCCGACCTTCAAGACCGGCTCGGACGGTTTCGAAGTGTCGCTGCCGTACTACTTCAACCTCGCGCCGAACTACGACCTGACGCTGACGCCGCGCTGGGTCTCCAACCGCGGCGCGATGCTCGGCGCCGAATTCCGTTATCTGCGGCCGGACTACAGCGGCACGCTGTCCACCGAGCAGATGCCCGACGACAAGAAGGCGAACGACAGCCGCTACGCCTGGCGCGCCAAGCACAGCCAGAAACTCGGTGCCGGCTTCTCCTTCGGCTACGACGCGAACTATGTGTCGGACGACCGCTACTTCAAGGACTTCGGCGACCGGGTCGACATCGCGTCCAACGTCAACCTGCCGCGCGACGCGTGGCTCAACTATGGCACGGGCTGGCAAGGCGGCGCGGCCTCCGGCCAGCTGCGCGTGCTGCGTTACCAGACGCTGCAGGACCCGCTCGCTCCGGTCACGCCGCCGTACGCGCTGCTGCCGCGCCTGTCCGGCAACGCGACCCAGTCGTTGCCGGCCGGTTTCTCGGCCAACTTGTTCGCCGAGTTCACCCGCTTCACGCACCCGACCTTGCAGGAAGGCAACCGGCTGGTGGCCTACCCGAGCGTGTCCTGGGCGCTCGAGCGGCCGTGGGGCTTCGTGCGGCCCAAGTTCGGCATGCACGCGACTGAATACGACCTCGACCCCTTCGCCGGTCAGAACGGCGGCAAGAAGAGCCGCACGCTGCCGATCTTCAGCACCGACGCCGGGCTCTATTTCGACCGCGAGACCTCCTTCTTCGGTCGCGATCACACGCAGACGCTCGAGCCGCGGCTCTACTATGTCAACATTCCGACCAAGGCGCAGAACGATCTGCCGAACTTCGATTCCGCCGAGAAGGACTTCAGCTTCGCTCAGCTGTTCACCGAGAACCGCTTCTCGGGGCAGGACAGGATCAACGGCGCCAACGCGCTGACGGTGGCGTTCTCCAGCCGCTACCTCGACGACGAATCCGGCCTGGAACGTTTGCGGATGGAGATCGGTCAACGCTACTACTTCCGCAAGGAAGACATCAGCCTGTCCGGTTCGACCAAAGACCTCGAGAACAGCGGCTCCGACATCGTCGCGACCGTCGGCGGCGAGATCACCGACGCCTGGCGCGCCGACGCGACCTACCAGTACAACCAGCAGCTGGGCAAGACCGAGCGCTACGAGTGGGCGGCGCGCTACTCACCCGAGGCGGGCAAGACGGTCAGCCTGCGCTACCGCTACGGCCGCGACGAAGACATCGGCTTCGGCGGCATCCGCGCGCCGATGCGCCAGATCGACATCGCCGCGCAGTGGCCGATCGCCAAGAAGTGGTACGTGGTCGCGCGCGAGAACTATTCGCTGATCGACAACACCTCGCTCGAACAGCTGGCCGGCGTCGAATACAACGACGGCTGCTGGACGGCGCGCGTGGTCGGCCAGCGCTACGTGACCGACCTGACCAACACCAAGAACGCGGTATTTTTGCAGCTGGAACTGAAGGACATGGGCGGCATCGGCAGCAACCCGATCGACACGCTCCGTCTGGCGATTCCCGGCTACAGCAAGATCAACGACACCCGACAAGGCTTATGAAACAGACCCTCATCGCCCTGATGCTGGCCGCCTCGCTTGGCGGTGCGGCGCACGCCGCCGTCAAAGACATCGACCGCATTGTCGCGGTGGTGAACAAGAACGTGATCACCGAGCGCCAGCTGAGCGCGCGCATCCAGGAGGTCTCGGCCAACCTCAAGCGCCAGAACGTCGAGCTGCCCGACGAGGCGACGCTCAAGCACCAGGTGCTCGAGCAGATGATCTCGGAAGAGGTGCAGCTGCAGTACGCGCAGAACAATGGCATCACGCTCGCCGACGGCGACCTCGACAAGGCGGTGCAGAAGCTGGCCGAGCAGAACAAGCTGTCGGTCGCCGGCCTCGAGGCGCGGCTGAAGAAGGAAGGCGTCGCGCTCTCGCAGTTCCGCGAGGAGATCCGCCGCGAGATCCTGCTCGGCCGTCTGAAGGAGCGCGAGGTCGATTCGCGCGTCAACGTCACCGACACCGAGGTCGACCAGGTGGTGAAGAGCGAGCTGTCGGGCAAGTCGCGCAATGAATACCGCCTCGCCACCATCCTGGTCAGCGTGCCCGAGCGCGCCGACTCGAAAGTGATCGAGGAGCGCGGCCGCCGCGCTCAGGAAGCGTTGGCCGCGCTGAAGGCCGGCAAGCCGTTCGCGCAGGTGGCGGCGAGCTACTCGGACGCCAAGAGCGCCTTGTCGGGCGGCGACATGGGCTGGCGCAGCGCCGCCGGTTTCCCGCCCAACTTCGTCTCGCTGCTCGAGAACCTCAAGCCGGGCGAGAACACCGATCTCGTGCGCACCCAGCAGGGCTTCGTGATCTTCAAGCTGGTCGACAAGCGCGCGCAGGGCGCGGCGCAGATGGTCGAGCAGCGGCGCGTGCGTCACATCCTGGTCCGTACCAACGAGGCGGTGTCCGAGTCCGACGCGAAGCAGCGCATCGACCAGATCCGCGACCGCATCGCGCGCGGCGCCAGGTTCGACGAACAGGCGCGCCTGTATTCGGAGGACGCGAGCAATTCGCGCGGCGGCGAACTCGGCTGGCTGTCCCCTGGGGACACCGTGCCCGAGTTCGAGCGCGCGATGCTCTCGCTGAAGCTCGGCGAACTGAGCGCGCCGGTGCGCTCGCCGTTCGGCTGGCACCTGATCGAGGTCGAGGAAAAACGCACGCAGGACATGTCGGGCGAGCGCGAGAAACTCGCGATCAAGCAGCAGATCCGTGCGCGCAAGATCGAGGAGGCCTACCTCGACTGGGCGCGCCAGCTGCGCGACTCGGCCTTCGTCGAAGACAGGCTGATCGAAAAATGAGCCCGATCGCGATCACCGCCGGCGAGCCGGCCGGCATCGGCCCCGACCTGGTCCTAAGGTTGGCCGAGCTTGCCGGCGCGCGCCGCCGGGTGATCGTCGCCGACCGCGGCCTGCTCGAGGCGCGCGCGCGGCAGTTGGGTCTCGACGTGACGCTCGCAGACTACCGGCGCGATGCGGCGCCGCTTAAGGGCGCACTCGAAGTGCTGCACGTGCCGCTCGCGGCGCCGGCAGTGGCAGGGAAGCTCGACGCGGCCAACGGCCGCTACGTGCTCGACACGCTCGACGTCGCGATAGCCGGCTGCGTGTCGGGCGAATTCGCCGCGATCGTCACCGCGCCGGTGCACAAGGGCGTGATCAACGAGGCCGGCGTGCCGTTCACCGGCCATACCGAATACCTTGCCGAACGCACGCAGACGCACAAGGTGGTGATGCTGCTCGCCGGCGGCGGCCTGCGCGTCGCGCTCGCGACCACCCACCTGCCGCTGAAAGACGTCTCCGCCGCGATCACCCGCGAGGGCTTGGCCGAGGTGATCAGAATTCTCCACGCCGACCTCGTCGCCAGGTTCGGCATCGCCGTGCCGCGCATCCTCGTCGCCGGCCTCAACCCGCACGCGGGCGAATCGGGCCATATGGGGCGCGAGGAGATCGACGTGATCGCGCCGGTGCTGGAAGCCTTGCGCGCTGAGGGCATGCATCTGACCGGCCCGCTGCCGGCCGACACCTTGTTCCAGCCGCGCTACCTCGACCATGCCGACGCGGTGCTCGCGATGTACCACGACCAGGGCCTGCCGGTGCTCAAGTACGCGAGCTTCGGCGCCGGCGTGAACATCACGCTCGGCCTGCCGATCGTGCGCACCTCGGTCGACCACGGTACCGCGCTCGATCTGGCCGGCACCGGCCGTGCCGAGCCGGGCAGCCTGTTCGAGGCGGTCGCGCTGGCCGAGCAGCTCGCCGCCGCAACCGCCCGGTAGGCTAGTCCAACCTCATTGCTGTCGTCATAACGGTGCTACGGTTCGTACAGGGTTGACCCCTAAGGCAAAACCCTGCTTCCAACACCATTTTTCGCAGCGCGTCAAATCCGTTAAAATCAAATCTCTTACCTCTGCTGTGGTTGATTGCTCCATGAACGCGCCTGCCCACCAGCGTGTACGCGAAATTCCGTACAACTACACGTCGTTCTCCGATCGCGAGATCGTCATCCGCCTGCTGGGTGAACCGATGTGGCAAACCCTCGACGTGCTGCGCGGTGAACGCAAGACCGGCCGCTCGGCGCGGATGCTGTTCGAGGTGCTCGGCGACATCTGGGTCGTGGAGCGCAACCCCTACCTCGTCGACGACCTGCTCGAGAACCCGAAACGCCTGACGGCGCTCGTCGGTGCGATGCACCACCGCCTGTCCGAGATCGAGAAGCGCCGCGTCGGCAATGAGAAGGTCGCCGAGCTGATCGCAAAGAGCCGCAAGACGGTGTCCGCCTTCGAGGCGCGCTTCGCCGAGACGCGCGAGTTGCGCGCGAAGATCCTCAAGCGCCTGACCCGCATCACCCGCAAGGACAACGTGCTGTTCGACGGCCTCGCGCGCGTGTCGCACGTCACCGACGCTACCGACTGGCGCGTCGAGTACCCGTTCGTCGTCTTGTGCCCGGATACCGAGGCCGAGATCGCTGCGTTGGTGAAGGGCTGTATCGAGCTCGGGCTGACCATCATCCCGCGCGGCGGCGGCACCGGCTACACCGGCGGCGCCGTGCCGCTCGACCGGATGTCGGCCGTCATCAACACCGAGAAGCTCGACCTCCACAACGGCGTCGAGTACATCGACCTGCCGGGTCTGGAAGGCAAGCGTCCGACGATCCAGTGCGGCGCCGGCGTGGTGACGCGCCGCGTCGAGGAAGCCGCGTACGCCGCCGGCGTGGTGTTCGCGGTCGACCCGACCTCGGCCGACGCGTCCTGTATCGGCGGCAACGTCGCGATGAACGCCGGCGGCAAGAAGGCGCTGTTGTGGGGCACCGCGCTCGACAACCTCGCGAGCTGGAAGATGGTCGACCCGGACGGCAACTGGCTGTTCATCGAGCGCGTCGGCCACAACTTCGGCAAGATCCACGACGTCGACAAGGCGACCTTCCGCATCACCAAGTTGGCCGAGGACGGCCAGACCGTGCTCGACACGCGCGAACTGGTGATCCCGGGCCGCACCTTCCGCAAGGTCGGCCTCGGCAAGGACGTGACCGACAAGTTCCTCGCCGGCCTGCCCGGCATCCAGAAGGAAGGCTGCGACGGCATCATCACCAGCGCGCGCTTCGTGCTGCACAAGATGCCCAAGCACACGCGTACCGTCTGCCTAGAGTTCTTCGGTACCGTCGCGCAGGCGACGCCGGCCATCGTAGAGATCACCGACTACTTCAAGCCGGGCGGCGCCGGTGTCGCCGCCGGCGTGCAGCTGGCCGGCCTCGAACACCTCGACTGGCGCTACGTGCGCGCGGTCGGCTACGCGACCAAGGCCAAGTCCAAGGGGCGGCCTAAGATGGTGCTGATCGCCGACATCGTGTCCGACGATGAGAACGCCGTCGGCGAGGCGGCTAGCCACGTGGTGCGCGTCGCCAACGCGCGTTCGGGCGAAGGCTTCATCGCCGTCACGCCGGAGGCGCGCAAGAAATTCTGGCTCGACCGCGCGCGTACCGCGGCGATCGCCAAGCACACCAACGCGTTCAAGATCAACGAAGACGTGGTGATCCCGCTGCCGCGCCTCGGCGACTACTCGGACGGCATCGAGCGCATCAATATCGAGCTGTCGATCAAGAACAAGCTCGCGCTGACCGCCGCGCTCGCCGACACCTTCCACGGCCGTCTGCCGGTCGACAAGCTCGACACCGACCTGCCCTCCGCCGAGCTGATCGGCGACCGCCGCGATTTGGCGCTGACGCTGATCGAGACGGTGCGCGAGCGCTGGCAGTGGCTGCTCGACCACCTCGACGCGCCGTTCGCCGACTACGCCGCGCGCTACCCGGACGCGCCGCTCGAAGACGGCGTGGCCGACCCTGCTGCCAGCGTGTTCATCGCGATGCGCGACTTCAAGCTGCGCGTGTCGTACAAGACCGAACTGCTGTCCGAGCTCGAGACGCTGTTCTCCGGAAAGACCGACGCGCCGATCCTCGACGCGGTGCGCGCCGTGCATCAGAAGGTGCTGCGCGGCCGCGTGTTCGTCGCGCTGCACATGCACGCCGGCGACGGCAACGTCCACACCAACCTGCCGGTCAACTCCGACGACTACGAGATGCTGCAGACCGCGCACCACGCGGTCGCGCGCATCATGGCGCTCGCGCGCAACCTCGACGGCGTGATCTCGGGCGAGCACGGCATCGGCATCACCAAGCTCGAGTTCCTCACCGACGACGAGATGGCGCCGTTCATCGCGTACAAGCAGCGCGTCGACCCGAACGGTCACTTCAACCGCGGCAAGCTGTTGCCGGGCGCCGATCTGGCCAACGCGTACACGCCGTCGTTCGAGCTCCTCGGCGCCGAGTCGCTGATCCTCGAGCAGTCGGACATCGGCCAGATTTCGGAGATGGTCAAGGACTGCCTGCGCTGCGGCAAATGCAAGCCGGTGTGCACGACGCACGTGCCGCGCGCAAACCTGCTCTACAGCCCGCGCAACAAGATCCTCGGCACCGGCTTGCTCACCGAGGCGTTCCTGTACGAGGAGCAGACGCGCCGCGGCGTCAGCATGAAGCACTTCGACGAGCTGTCCGACGTCGCCGACCACTGCACCGTCTGCCACCGCTGCGCGAACCCGTGCCCGGTGAAGATCGACTTCGGCGACGTGTCGGTCGCGATGAGGAATTTCTTGCGCAAGACCGGCAACAAGAAGTTCAACCCGGGCACCGCGCTCGGCATGGCCTTCCTGACCGCCAAGGACCCGGCGACGATCAAGCTGATGCGCAAGGGCATGATCGAATGGGGCTACAAGGCGCAGCGCCTCGGCCACAACGTCGCCAAGAAGCTGAACCTGTACCAGGGCCAGGCGAAGGCGCCGCCCTTGACCACCGGCGGCGTGCCGGTCAAGGCGCAGGTGATCCACTTCATCAACAAGGCGCTGCCGGGCAACCTGCCGAAGAAGACCGCGCGCGGTCTCTTGGACGTCGAGGATCCGAACGTGGTGCCGGTGATTCGCAACCCGAAGGTCGCCGACGACGCCGAGGCGGTGTTCTACTTCCCGGGCTGCGGCTCGGAGCGCCTGTTCAGCCAGGTCGGCCTCGCGACGCAGGCGATGCTGTGGCACGTCGGCGTGCAGACGGTGCTGCCGCCGGGCTATCTGTGCTGCGGCTACCCGCAGACCTCGGCCGGCTTCGAGGACAAGGGCGAGGCGATCACCACCGAGAACCGCGTGCTGTTCCACCGCGTCGCCAACACGCTGAACTACCTCGACATCAAGACCGTCGTGGTGTCGTGCGGCACCTGCTACGACCAGCTCACGCGCTACCAATTCGAGCAGATCTTCCCGGGCTGCCGTCTGATCGACATCCACGAGTACCTGATGGAGAAGGGCGTGAAGCTCGAAGGCGTCACCGGCCAGCAGTACCTGTACCACGACCCGTGCCACACGCCGATGAAGGCCTACCAGCCGATCAAGGTGGTGAACGAGCTGATGGGCGGCGGCGTGCCGCTGTCCGACCGCTGCTGCGGCGAGTCGGGCACCTTCGCCGCCAGCCGTCCGGACATCGCGACCCAGGTGCGCTTCAGGAAACAAGAGGAAATCAACAAGGGCGTGCAGGAACTCACCAAGGGCGAAGCCCCGGCCAAACCGGTGAAGATCCTCACCAGCTGCCCGTCCTGCCTGCAGGGCCTGTCGCGCTACGACGAGGACACCGGCACCACCGCCGACTACATCGTCGTCGAGATCGCCAAGCACGTGCTCGGCGAGAACTGGATGCCGGAGTACGTCGAGAAGGCGCGCAACGGCGGCATCGAGCGCGTGCTGCTGTAAGGTCTCTGATCGTGTAACGTCACAGGGTTGGCCGAGCCTCGGCCAACCCTGTTTTTCTTTGAAAGGACCGTGATGGCACGTCGATACCTCTACTACGTCGCGGCGAGTCTCGACGGTTTCATCGCCGGCCCCGACGACGCACTCGACTGGCTCGCGTCGGTAGAACGCCCCGGCGAGGACTACGGCTACGCGCGCTTCTATGAGGGCGTCGACGCTGTGGTGATGGGGCGGCGCACCGCCGAGGTGTCGCAGGGCTTCGGCGACTGGCCGTACCCGGGCAAACCTTGCGTGGTGCTCGCGTCGAGGCGGCCGGAGGGTTTGCCCGACGCGGTCGAGTGCGTCGCCGATCTTTCCGGGCTCGAGGAACGGCTCGACGCGGTCGGTGCGCAGAACGTGTGGGTGGTAGGAGGAGGGCGGCTCGCCGCGGCGCTCGCCGACGCGGGGCGACTCGACACGCTGATCGTGTCGCTGATTCCGGTCGCGCTCGGCTCTGGCGTCCCGCTGTTGCCGCTGGCCGGCGCGCCGCTCGCGCTGGAGCTGGAAAAGACCGAGACCTTCGCGAGCGGGCTGGTGCAGCTGGCGTACAAAGTGGGTCGTACGGGGTAGGGGGTGCCGAAAAAGCTGGGCCGAGCCCAGAGGCCCGGCCCAGCTTTGCCGCGATCAGCCCTGCGGCAGCAGCTTCACCGCGACGGCGCGGCGGTAGACCACGTCGAGCGCCGCGCCGGCCTTCAGGTGCTTGAGTCTGGACTTGAGCAGCGGGTCGCGCACCCTGAGCCGTTCGAGCTCGCCGGTGCGGTTGCGCACGGTCACAGTGTGTTTCTTGAGGTCGATCGCGTCGACCGTCACCGCGGTGGTCACGGTGCGCTCGAGCCTCAGGTTCGGCTTGGCCGGGTTGGCGGTCTGGCTAGTCTTCTCTATGACCTGTTTGACGGTCGACGCGTTGCCGGACGCGTTCAGCGTCACCAGCAGCGCCTCGCTGCCGGTGATGCGCACCTTCTGGCCGACCTTGAGCTTGTCGAGGTTCTTCACGTCGTCGCCCACCGCGACCACGCGCTTGTTGCCGGCTTCGTCGCCTAGGGTGACGAGGCGCGTGTTCGGATCGACCGCTTCGACGTTGAACACGGCTTGCTTGACACCGATTTCCAGTACGCCCTTGGGAGCATGCTGCGCCTTGGCCGGCTCGGCGGCGAGGGTGGCGCCGCTGGCGGTCAGCGCGAACAGGACGGCGGTAGCGAGCTTCACGAACTGCGTCATGACAAACACCTTTCTTGGCGGGGTGAAAGCCTTATTGAAGCACGCATTTGTCATAAAAGTGGAGTTGCCATCATTTTTTTGTTGATTTTACTAAACAATACAGTGTCGATTTTATAGTGATGGCGCCGCCGCTCGGTGTGGCCCCAAAAAAACGGCCGGGCTCCGATCGGGGCCCGGCCGGCAATCGCGGCGCGGTTCAGCGCTTGCGGTTCATCTGCAGCACCTTGCCCGCGTAGTCGTCGGCGGCCATGCGCTCCTCGGCGCTTTTCGGAGCGGGCGGCGGCGCCAGCTCCTGGGGCGACACCGCGATCTTGTCGCGTGTGGCGGGCGGTTCGTAGCCCTGGAGTTGCCGGGCATGGGATTCGGAGCTGGCGTCGGCTTGAGCCAGGCCCGCGAAGAGCAGGAGGGTGAGGGCGAATGCGGTTTTCTTCATGATTCTTACCTCATCGGCGAGGCGGGCGCCGAACGGGTCGGCGCGGCCTCGGTGGGAAGATCATGTCGTTCTTTCCGAGCGCTCGGAAACAAACGGCATATCCCCGCCCGTTCGCGATGCGAACGGACGTGGAGGAATAGACAGCCGCCGGCGCCAGAAAATCCCGTCGGTAGCGAGGGCTGGCCGGGCTTGCGGGCTTCAGGCGTCTCCGGTGGCGACCGGGCGCGCCGGGTCGGCGCACCATTCGCTCCACGATCCCGGGTAGAGACGGCTGCCGGCGAGGCCGGCGTGCTCCATCGCCAACAGGTTGTGGCAGGCGGTCACGCCCGAGCCGCACTGGTGCACGATGTCGGTCGCGGGCCGCCCCCCGAGCACCGCCTGCCAGTCGGCGGCGAGCACGCCCGGCAACTTGAAGTGGCCTTCGGCGTCGAGGTTCAGCGCGAACGGACGGTTCAAGGCGCCGGGGATGTGGCCGCCGACCGGGTCCATCGTCTCGTTCTCGCCGCGGAAGCGGTCGGCGGCACGCGCGTCGACGACGGCAAAGCGCGGCGCGTCGAGGTTGGCGAGCACGGCGGCCGCGTCTGCGGTCGGCGCGAGGCTGGCGCGGATCACAAAGCGCGACGGCAGTCGCGCCGCTTTGGCCTCTTCGGCGGAAAGGTCGCCGCCGGCGGTCTGCCAGGCCGGGATGCCGCCGTCGAGCACGGCGACCGCCTCGTGGCCGAGCCAGCGCGCGAGCCACCACAGCCGCGCGGCGAACATGCCGCCGGCGTCGTCGTAGGCGACGATCTGCGTGTCGGGCGCGACGCCGAGCGCGCCTAGGCTCACCGCGAGGCGTTCGGCGTCGGGCAAGGGGTGGCGGCCGTTCTGGCCGGTCTTGGCACCGGACAGGTGGTAGTCGAGGTTGAGGTAGTGCGCGCCGGGAAGGTGGCCGGCGGCGTAGGCGGTGTGACCCCAGTCGGGGTCGGCGAGCTTGAAGCGGCAGTCGACGATCACGACGTCGTCGGCGGGCAGCGCCATCAGTTCGTCGGCGGAAATCAGGGTGCGGTACATGCGGCTCTCCTTGGGTGAAGGGGAGCCGTTTGCCAGCCGTCTTTCGCGGGCGGCTGGCAAGCGGTTCCCAAAGACAGCCTAGCGGGGAAGCGCGCAGCGCGGCAAGGTTGGCCGAGCGCGCTCGGGGCTCGGCCAACCTGGCCAGGTCGCTTACGGCTGGGCCGCGAGCGCCGCGCGAAGGCGTTCGGCGAGATCGGCTACGCCGTGCGCGACGCCGCCGGTCGCCTTCTTCGCCGCCCAGACCGGCGCCGGGAAGTGCGCGTCGTCGGCGAAGCGCGGGATCACGTGCCAGTGCAGGTGCGGCACCACGTTGCCGAGGCTGGCGAGGTTGACCTTGGTCGGGTTCAGCACCGCGCGTTGCGCGGCCTCGACGCGGTACACCCAGTCCATCAGGTGGGCGCGGTCGGCCGGGGCGAGGTCGGTCATTTCCTTGACGTGTGCGCGCCAGATCACGCGGCAGAACGCCGGGTAGTCGGGCTCGTTGTCTGCCAGGATCACGCGCAGGCGGTCGTCGGCGAACAGCTCGATGCCGGGCTCAAAGGTGCACAGTTCGCAGCTCATTTCTTGTCCTTTTAAACGGTTGGCCGAGCCTAGGCGAGCATCAGCGTCTGCAACAGCCGCTGACCGGCCGGCCACGAGCCGTAGCCGGCGGCGGTGTTGATGTGGCCGGCGTCGCCGGCGTCTACCAGCTTCGCGCGCCAGGCGCGGGCGAAGGCTTCGGCGCGCGCGTAGTCGCAGAACGGGTCGCTGCGGCTGGCGACGACGATGGCCGGGAAGGGGAGCGGCAGGCGCGGCAGCGGCGCGAAGCCTTGGGCCGGGATCGCGGCGGTGAAGCCGGCGCGCTCGACATCGGGCGGTGCGACGAGCAGCGCGCCCTTCACGCGGCGGAAGGCGGCGTAGTCGTGGCCGGCGGCCCAGTGCGCGACGGTAGCCACGCCGAGGCTGTGCGCGGCGATGACGACCGGACCGTCGATGTCGGCGAGCAAGGCGTCGAGCGCCGCGACCCAGTGCGCGCGCACCGGCGTTTCCCAGTCGGCCTGCAGGGCGCGGCGGCTGAGCGGGTAGCCGCGCTCCCACAGCGTCTGCCAGTGGTTCGGACCGGAATCCTGCCAGCCGGGCACGATCACCAGCGTGATGTCGTCATCGTCAAGCATCGGCGGTGTCCCGGTAGTCGACGGTCAACGGCGCATGGTCGGAGAACTTCTCGTCCTTGTAGACGTTGGCCGAGCCGGCGCGGCAGGCGAAGCCGGGCGTCGCGATCTGGTAGTCGATGCGCCAGCCGACGTCCTTCGCGTACGCCTGGCCGCGGTTGCTCCACCAGGTGTAGCCGGGGGCGTCCGGGTAAAGGCGGCGCCAGGTGTCGACCCAGCCGACGCGGTGGAACAGGTCGGTCAGCCACGCGCGTTCCTCGGGCAGGAAGCCCGAGTTCTTCATATTCCCTTTCCAGTTCTTCAGGTCGATTTCCTGGTGCGCGATGTTCCAGTCGCCGCAGATCACGATGTCGCGGCCTTCCTCGTACAGCGCCTCCAGCTGCGGCAGGAACACCTCCATGAACGCGAACTTCACCTGCTGGCGCTCGGGCGAGCTCGACCCGGACGGCAGGTACAGCGAGATCACCGTCAGATTGCCAAAGTCGGCCCTGAGGTAACGCCCCTCGGCGTCGAACTCGGGCACGCCGAGGCCTTCCTCGACGCGGTCGGGCGCGGTCTTGCTGTAGAGGCCGACGCCGCTGTAGCCCTTCTTCTCGGCGTAGTGGAAGAAGCCGTGGTAGCCGTCCGGGGCGCGCTGGTGTTCGGCCAGGTCGGCCGCCTGCGCCTTCAGTTCCTGCACGCAGACGACGTCGGCGCCGCTGTTCGCGAGCCACGCAAAAAAGCCTTTTTTGTCGGCCGAACGGATGCCGTTCAGGTTGGCCGAGACGATTCTGAGCAAGGGGGTTCTCCCGTGATATGCTTGCCGCCAGGATTGGCCATCAACAAGCAGTGAGGTAGGTAATGAGCGATTTTCGTCAGGATTTTATTCGTTTTGCCCTGGATAAGCAGGTGCTGAAATTCGGTGAGTTCATCACCAAGTCCGGCCGGAAGTCGCCGTATTTCTTCAACGCCGGCCTGTTCAACGACGGCGACAGCGTCTTGAAGCTGTCGCGCTTCTACGCGCAGGCGATCAACGCCAGCGGCCTTCAGTTCGACATGCTGTTCGGCCCGGCTTACAAGGGCATCATCCTGGCGGCCGCCGCCGGCATGGCCTTGGCCGAGGGCGGCCGCAACCTGCCGTTCGCGTACAACCGCAAGGAAGCGAAGGACCACGGCGAGGGCGGCACGCTGGTCGGCGCGCCGCTCAAAGGCCGCGTGCTGATCGTAGACGACGTGATGACCGCCGGCACCGCGGTGCGCGAATCGGTCAAGCTGATCCGCGACGCGGGCGCGGAACCGGCCGGCGTGGCGATCGCGCTCGACCGGATGGAGCGCGGCACCGGCGCGCTGTCGGCGGTGCAGGAAGTCGAACAGCAGTACGGCCTGCCGGTGGTCGCGATCGCGACGCTCGACGACATCCTCGGCTTCCTCGCCGACAGCCCGGAACTCTCGGCCAACCTTGCGGCGGTCGAAGCCTACCGCGCCGAGTACGGGGTCAAGGCCTGATGCGCCGCGCGTTGCTGTTCGCCGCGACGCTCGCGCTGACGCCGATTATTGCCGAAGCCGGCCTCTACAAGTGGGTCGACGAGAACGGCAAGGTCCAGTACAGCGACAAGCCGCCGCTGCAGCTGCCGCAGCAGGGCATGTCTGAGCTGAACCGCCACGGTCGCGTCACGCGGCAGGCGGAGAGCCCGGCCGAAAGACAGGCGCGGGAGGCGCGCGAGGCGGCGGCCAAGGAAGCCGAGCAGCGCGCGATCGAGGCGCGGCACCACGACCGGGCCTTGCTGGAGAGCTATCGCAGCGCCGCCGACGTCGAGCGCGAGCGCGACCGCAAGCTCGCCGAGAGCGAGGCGGTGCTCAAGACGCTGAGCGCGCAGCGCCAGGCGCAGGCGGCGAAGTTGGCCGAGCTGGCCCGGCAGCCTGCGGCGCAGCAGGCCGGCGCGCGCCAGGAGCTGGCCGCGCTCGACGCGAAGATCGTGCAGCGCCGGCAGGACATGACGCAGATCCGCGCCCGCGCGGCGGCCGACGCCGAAAGGCTGAAAGTGTTGAGGGGGGCGAACACACCCTGACGCGTTCATCTGGGTGCCATCAAAAAAGCCCGCCGTTTGGCGGGCTTTTGCATGGGCCTAGTTGGTGCGTTCCTTGCGCGCCCACGCCGACTTCAACGAGTCGGCGCTGGCCGCCAGCCGGCGGCGTGCGACTTCTTCGGCGCTCTTCGCGGCCGACAGTTCGGATTCGGCGCGGGTGACGGCGTTCTGCGCATCGGCCAGGCGCTGCTGCGCCTGCGTCAGCGCCGACTCGGCCGACTTCAGCCGTAGTGCGGACTGGCCGGACTGGCCGTCGGCCTGCTGATAGGCCATCTGCGCCGCCAGCAGCGCTTCGTCGATGGTCTGCGCGGCGCACAGCGCCGGCAAGCTGAGCAGGGAGGAGGCGAGAAGCCCCGTAATCATTCGCACGATGTGCTCCTGTCTGGAATAGAAAGGGCAGATTATCGCGCCAATCGCGTTGAGTAGGCCACCAGCCCCGGCGCATGACGCCGGGGGATCGCTCGCCGCGGCTTATCGGGCCTTCAGGACCTTAGGGTTGGAGTTGCCCCACACCGTGTACAGGTCGGCCAACAGCGCGCCGTTGAAGTCCTCGAGTTCGGCCTGCGTGATCTCGGCCTTGCCCTGCTTGCCGAACAGCACCACTTCGTCGCCGCTCTTCGCGCCCGGAATGTCGGTCACGTCGACCATCAGCGTGTTCATCGACACCTTGCCGACCACCGGCGCGCGCTGCCCGGCTATCAGCACGCTCGCCTTGTTGGTGAACACGCGGCGGTAGCCGTCCGAATAGCCGACCGGGAGGTTGGCCAAGAGCGAATCGCGCTTCAGCGTGTAGGTGCGGTCGTAGCCGACGGCGTTGCCCGCTGGGTAGCGGTTGACCGAGGCGACGCGGGACTTGAACTGCATCACTCGCTGGTACTCGGTGTGCGACGGCACGGTGTCGCCGAACAGCGCGCCGCCCGGGCGCACCATGTCCATGCGCGCCTCGGGCACTTCGAGCGTCGCGAACGAGTTCGCGCAGTGGACGGTCAGCTTCTTGCGGTCGAGGCGGGCTTCCTTGATCACCCAGTCGACCTCCTCTTTGAACACCGCCAGACCCTTCACCACGTCGTCTTTTTCCTCGACCGGGAAGTGGGTCATGATGCCGGCGATTTTCAGCGACGGCAGCTTGGCGATCGCCAGCGCGTCGGCTTTGCCCGCATCGCTCGACAGCTCCAGGCCGTTGCGGCTGATGCCGGCCGAGTTCAGCGCCAGATGCACGCTGAGCGTGCGGCCGTGACGGCGGGCGATGGCCGAGGCCTGGCGCGCGAAGTCGGCGTTGCCGACCAGTTCTTCCATGTTGTACTTCAGTCCGGCTTCGACTTCCTGCAGCGAGCCGGTGCGCACGCGCATCAGCCGGCCCTTGAAGCCGCTGTCGCGCACCACGCGCGCCTCCTCGTTGCTGGCGATGCCGACGCAGGGCACGCCCATCTTGATCACCGACGGCATCAAGAGGCCGATGCCGTGGCCGTAGGCGTCGGCCTTCAGGATCGCGCAGATCTTCGACTTGCCGTTCAGTTCGGACTGCAGCGTGCGGATATTGTGTTCGAACGCCGCCTTGTCGATCTCGACCCAGGCGTTGCTGGCCGGCGCGGCGGCCTTGACGTGGCCGGCGGTGGCGAGCTCCGGCGCGGCGTGGGCGACGCCGTGAGCGAAGCAGAGCGGGATCGCGAGCGCCAGTACGGTATGGGCAAGGTTCATCAGAATCTCCTCTAGGTCTCGGGCATTTTTTGGGAGTCCGCACGCGGCCGGGTCGCGCCGACAGTGCATGCGGTGCCGGTTGATGGCTCTGGCATGCTAAATGGCGCGGCTCGTCCGTGTCGTTAGCCAGCCGCGACAGAAAGCTTCGGATTCCGGCCTTGCGGGCGGGCGGCGATGACCGGGATGAGGGAAGGGAGCAGAAAGGCCGGTCGATTCGACCGGCCTTCGGGGCGTCATAAGGTCCGAACAGTTAGCCGCGGCAGAAGCGCCGGTCGAACCAGTCGCGCAGCATCGCCTTTTCGTAGGGAAGAGAATTGAGGTCGTTGCGCACGTAAGGGCTGCGCCACAGATAATTCATGTCCGAGACCCGCTCGCGCGCCCGACCCAGGACCCGGCCGTCGCCATCGCGCCACATGTATTCGAGGTCCAGCCTCGGCCACGTGATGTCGCGCATCACCCGGACGTCGTAAGCCGCTGGCCGCCACCATTCGTAGCGCCCGGCGAGGTCGACGTCGAGGACGCGCAGTTCTAGCGTCTCGCCCTCCCTCAGGCAACGTTGGCCGAGGGCCTTGAGATGGCGCTCGAGCGCGTCAAGCGTGCCGCGATCGTAACGATAGCCGTCCTCCGAGCCGTCGGTGTAGCGCTGCGGTTCGACGAACTCGACCGTGACTTCCGCCCGGACGGCCGGCGCCAGCGCGATGAACAGGCCCATGCCTGCGACAAGAGACCGTGCGCTCATGATGGCTCTCCTCCCGGTATGGCGGTTGGACAGAAAATGGCGGCAAAGGTGCGCGGAGGGAAGGCGATGGCGGCGGCGGGGACGATTTATGCGTGTCGCCGGGCCGAGCTGATAATATCGACAGTTCATCCGGAATGAATGCCGTACAGCAAGGTCAAGAGATGGACACGAAGCGTCGACCCGCAAGCAAACAGTCCGCTCCCGATATGGCGGTCCCTAGCCGCACGCAGCCTCTCGGCTGGCTCACCTTGCTCCTGGTCGCCGCTTATATCGGCACGGGCAAGCTGAGTCTATGGCTGGCCATTCCTCCAGGATATGCGTCTGCAATATTCACGCCGGCCGGCATCGCGGTCGCGGCGTCCTTCATGGGGGGGAAGCGCACCCTCCCCGGGATTCTGCTGGGTTCTTTGCTGCTCAACGTCTGGATCGGGTACGAGAGCAGCGATCGGCTGACCGTCCTGGGCTTGAGCGCGGCATGCCTGATCGCGCTGGCGTCGACGCTGCAGGCGGGCGTGGGGGGCTGGTGCCTGCGTAAGGCCGTAGCCTACCCGGCACCGTTCGACAGCGCGCGCGAGGTGCTCTTCTTCCTGTTCCTTTCCCCTGTGATCTGCCTCGTCAGCGCCACGCTGTCGGTATCCTGTCTGGTTGCGCTCGGCGTCATCCCGGCGGGCAGTTTTGCCATGAGCTGGTTTGTCTGGTGGATAGGCGACATGCTGGGCGTGCTGGTCATGTTGCCGCTGGCGCTGGTCGTCGCGGGCGAACCGCGGGCATTGTGGCGGAAAAGGGCGATGACGGTCGCGGTGCCGATGCTGGCGGCCTGTGCCTTGCTCGTCGCCCTCTTCATCAATGTTAGCCGGTGGGAAGAAGGCGATTCGCTCATGGAGTTCCGGGTCCAGTCGCAGCGGCTGGCCAATAATTTCCATCATCGGCTGGAAGAGCAGGCGTCCTTGCTCGAGCAGACCGAAGGCCTGTTCGTCAACGGCGGGAATATCACCCGCGAGAAATTCCGCCGCTTTACCCAAAAGGCGCTGCAGCGCTTTCCGATGATTCAGGCGATCGACTGGGCGCCGCGCGTCGAGGCATCGCAGCGGCAGGCCTTCGAAGCGGCGCAGGGCAGAGACGTTCCCGGCTTTGAAATTCGCGAGCTCGGCGACGGGCACGGCTTCAGGCGCGCGCGGGGGCGGGACTATTTCTATCCGGTCACCTTCACGGAGCCATGGATCGGCAACCAGGCGGTCTCGGGCTTCGATCTGGCGTCGTTGCCGGATCGCCGGGAGGCGATCGGCAAGACGACCCGGACGGGTTCGGTTATCGCCAGCGTGCCGCTCCGGCTGGTGCTGGCGCAGCAGGGGGGATTGCTCCTGCTGCTGAACGTCAAAACGGGCGATGGGCTCGGCGGGGTGGTGCTCGTCGTCCTCCATGTCGCCGACTTCATGGAAAAACTGCTGCCCGGGTCGCAGGCATTGCTGTGCGTCCGGCTGATCGACACGGATGCGCGCCGTACCCTCTACAACAGCTTCTTCATGCCGGACGGCGCCGCGCTGTTCCAGCAGCGCGTGTCATTCGGCGGCCGTCACTACCTGCTGGAAACGGCGCCGAAGCCTTCCTATCTTGCCCAGCATCGCGGATGGCAGGGCTGGGTCGTGCTCGCCGCCGGGACGCTGGGCATAGGGCTGCTGGGGGCGCTGCTGATGCTGGCGAGCGGTCATACCGCCAGGGTCGAAACGCAGGTCAAGGAGCGCACTGAGGCGTTGAAGGAAAGCGAGGCGAGAATCCTCGAGATCGCCTCGGCCTTGGCGGAGGGGGTGTACGTGCTGGACGAAGACGGGCGGATCATATTCACCAATCCCGAAGCCTGCCGGCTGCTGGGCCGGGCCGAGCATGAAATGCTCGGCCAGAAGGCCCATTCCCTGTTCCATTACATGCATGCCGATGGATCGCCGCTGCTTCCCGAAGCCAGCGAAATGCTGAAGGTGTTGCGCTCCGGGCGGCTCCATCGTGGCGAAGAAACCTTCTGGCGCAAGGATGGCCGTCCGCTACCGGTCGAGGCGAGCGCTTCCCCCATCGTCCGGGAGGGGCAGCGCATCGGCGCCGTGGTCGCGTTCAGCGATATTTCCGAGCGTAAACGCCTGGAGGCGACGCTGCAGCGCGAAGCGACCTACGATGCGCTCACCGATCTGCCCAATCGGCGTCTCTTTATGGACCGGTTGCAGCAGGCGATTGATCGGGCCCAGCGCAACGACAAGGCCGGCGCCGTCCTGTTCATGGACCTCGACGGCTTCAAGCAGATCAACGACGCTTACGGCCATGATGTCGGAGACCAGATCCTCCAGTTGTTCGCCCAACGGCTGCAGGCCTCGGTGCGCAAGACCGATACGGTCGCCAGACTGGCGGGCGACGAGTTCACCATCATCCTGGAAGGGCTGAAGGAGCCGTTTAAAGAGGCGGAAGCGCTCGCGAAGAAAATCGTCGCCAATGTCTCCGTGCCGGCCATCGTTTCTACCCATGCCGTATCGATATCGACCAGCATAGGCATCGCCATCTTCACGCCGACCCAAAACCTGTCACCGGATGCGGTGCTGTCCGGCGCGGATGCCGCGATGTATAGGGCGAAGATGGCGGGCAAGAACTGCGTGGCGTGCAAAGGCTGAAGCCCGGCGCTTCGGGCCGTACGGCTTATGGTGGGACGGGAGGGCGCGCACCGCCAAAAAGCAAGTTCCCAGGGCAGACGCGAAGGCATCCCGTCGCCTTGCGAGTCCGGCCCGAGTCCTTATTGAGCAGCGCTAATCCTGCGGCATCGCGGCTCGTGTTTTTATGCGGTGACCGGCTGTTTTTCTGACGGTATTTCCCCGTCCGAAAAGGGGCTCATTCGAGCTTCACCCAATTCAGCGCGAGGTAGTCCTCCCAATCATATCCCAGCGCATCGGCCATTTCCTTGTGGCGGGCGATGCGAAGGCGGTTTCGCTCTACGGGGGTCGTCTACGCCAAATAGGATCTGATACTCGATCATGTCCATGTTTTTTGCCCAGGCCGATCTTTCCATCGTCGTGGCAAGATGATATTGCCGCAGCTGCTCCAGATCCTCTCCCATGAACTCTGCGTAAAACGGCGTAATCGCATAGAGCTCTTTTTGCACATGGGGATTTTCTATCAGGAAGCGCTGCTGCGCCGTCCGGATATCATCTATGGATGCTGGCATAATTTCCTCCGCGCCGAGTGAGGTGAGACCGTGGTTTTTAAGGGGAAGACGGTTCCGTGTGTCGAGGCGAGACGGTTCAGGTTAATGCCTGGTCTATTCAGGAAAAAATCAATGCACTGGAAGAGAAGGCGGTGTCGAGGAACTCGCCTCGTGGTGCCTGAGTGGCATGGAACAGAAAGGCTCCTGCCCCCATCGCTTGCAGCCATGACGGTATGGCCTTCGCGTCCGATACAAGAAATGCTTGTAATAGTTGACTGTAAACATGATGGATCCATCCGCCAAATAAACGTCTTACAGTTTTTCTAGGCCATTGAATCGATGCATGCAAGATGGCTTGATAATGTCGTTTTCTCGAGATTTGGCGCTGCTATTAATCTCTTTGCATCCCCGGCTTTACTCGGCTATCGGCCATTGTCGAATGGACGGCAAGCAAGGCCAGCACCCCTTTTAGCGGCATTGGCCGGGCCAGGAAAAAACCCTGGTAATGGACGACGCCTAGCTCTTGCAGAAGGTGGAATTGCTCGGCGGTTTCCACGCCCTCCGCGACGGTGTGAACGCCAAGAAGCGAGCACAGGTTGACGATGCCAATCAGGAGCCGTTTCGATTTCTCATCCTGGTCCACATCGACCAGGAAGCTACGGTCGATCTTGATGGTGTCGAACGGCAAGCGGCGCAGGTAGCCCAACGACGAGTAGCCCGTCCCGAAGTCGTCCATCGCAATGGGAAAGCCCTTCTCGCGTAGTGCCATGAGACGTTGTACCGGCGTGTCCGAGTCCTGCAGGAAGATCGACTCCGTGACCTCAAGCTCGAGTTGGGCGGGTTCGATGCGATGGGCGCGGCAGGCCTCCTGCAGCACGCTGGCGAGCTGGTCGTCTAGGACCTGCAGCGGCGAAATGTTGACGGCCACAGGAATGGGGTGGCCGTTTTGCGCCAGCGTGGCGGCGTATTGTGCGGCTTTCTGGATCGCCAGCCGGCCGAGTGGTGCCGCCAGGCCGTTTTGCTCCGCAAGCGGAATGAAGAGCGATGGGGAAATCGTTCCGTGCTGCTTGGTATTCCAGCGCGCAAGCAGTTCGGCTCCGACGATCGTGCCCCTGGCGGAAAATTTAGGCTGCAACACGAAATCCAGGCCGTCCTGCTCTACGGCTGCCCGCAACTGGGCAAGAAGCGTCACGCGCCACAGGGCATCGGCGGTCATCGCTTTGTGATAGGCGGCGCAGCGATTCTTGCCTGCGTGCTTGGCTGCATACATGGCGGCGTCGGCATGGCGCAGGATGGTTTCCACATCCTGGCCGTCGTGCGGTGCTAGGGCGATGCCAATGCTGCCGGAAACGCTGATCCCGTGCCCCCGGATTTCCATGCGCTGGCTCAATGTCGAAAGAATGAGCTGCGCGATCTCTTGTGCCCGCTCGGCGGCGCCCTCGATCGCGAGCAACGCGACAAACTCATCGCCTCCCCACCTGGCCAGCATGTCTTTGGGGCCCAGCAGGGTCGGCAGCCGGCGCGCCATGGTCCGCAGCAGTTCGTCACCCGCGTCATGCCCGAGGGAATCGTTGACTTCCTTGAAGCCGTCGAGGTCGAGGAACAAGACGGCCTGAGACTGTTCGGGCGAGATATGCTGCAGGCGGCGGGCGAGCTCCAGCTGGAGGGAGACCCGGTTGGGGAGTTGGGTGAGCGCGTCGAAGTGAGCGATCCGTTCGAGTTCGCTTGCGGCTTGCTTGCGATCCGTGATGTCGCGGATGGTCGCAATCAGGTAGGACGCGGCACCGTCCCCTGCGACGAAGCGGCTCAACGTGACCTCCACCGGGATCTGATCGAGACGGTGCGTGCGAAAGCGGCTTTCGCGTTGCGCATAACCCCTTTGCCCAACCTCGTCGAGCAGCTCGGCCGGCAGCTCGAGATAATGCGACAGGGGCGCGCCCTCGATCGGGTAGGATTCGGCGAGGGCCAGCTGCTGGAAGGCCTTGTTCGCCTCGATGATCTGCCATGTTTCCGAGAGCACGGTCATGGCATCGCGCGAGCTGGCGAAGGCCGAAGCCATCAGGCGGAACGAATGCTCGGCATCGCGGTGGGACGTGATGTCCTTGACGGTTCCGACCACCCTGACGGCCTGCCGGTCGGCGCCCCATTCGACGACCTTGCCCCGGATGCGCAGCCAGCGCCAACCTTCGTCTCCTCGATGGCGTACCGCGATCTCGAGCACATCCGTGGCTCCGGCGACATGCCTCTGCCAACTCACGCGGGCTTTGTCGCGATCTTCGGGATGAAGGCCGCCCATGAATTCGCGGAGCAAGCCGTGGCGTACCGCCGGCGGGCTGTCGGTGTCGGGAAAGGTCCTGACTACATACAGGTCGTGTTCCGCCGACCACTCCCAGATCGATTCGCTGCTTGCCCAAAGCGCCAATTCCAGGAGTCTTTGCGCATGGGAAGAGCGCTGCGATGCCTCGTACAATTCCAGGCTTTTGCTGTTGAGCAACTGCTCGGCGGCCTTGCGCGCCGCACGCTCTCGCAGTAGCCGGCGCTCCAGAACGTCGGGGCCAAGGCCGGGAGGGCTGAGCGTGGTGGAGGGTGGTGGCATGCCACTTATTCCGTTTATTCCGTGAGCGCTACATGAAACAGGGTCGTGTCATCCGCGTCACGGGCTTTGCTTTGGGTAATCGTCAACGGGGTTCCGTAGTGCAGGCCGGTACCCTCGATCAGTCCCAGCGCCAGCGCCTCCATTGAACGCGGCGAGCGATACTGCAAAGTGATCGATTGCGCATCGCGTCCGATGACTTCAATGGTGGGGAGCTGCGAGTCCGGATACAGCTTGCGTACCTCCCGATGAATTTCTGCGTCCACGCAGGCCAGCAAGTCGAACGCATTGACCTTGCTGGCGAAAAAGGCCGGATGGGCCGTGGAAAAGACCTTGAGGAGGTGCCGGCCGAAGGCTTGCACCAGCCCTTCTGCGGGCTCGCCGGTCAGGCGGGCCAAGGCGGCCACGAGCCGGACAATTTCTTCGTGGGGGTAATAGCCCACTGCGGTATAAGAGCCGCCATGCGGGAGCTTTGCGGCCACGAGCATGGCGTCGGCTAGCTCGGACGAGAAGGCGGACTCCACCATTTCCACGAATTCGGTAAATACCATCCCTAGCATGGCTTGTCCTTTCTTGCCGTAGGCGCGACCAGTGCGAGGCCCGCCGGTAGGGGAGGTGCCGGGTTCTGCGGGTATCCAAAGCATGGGGTATCCCCCCCCCGGTTCGTCGTGAAAAATGTCATGTCGATGCATGGGCGATAAAGAGACCGAAGCAGGGCCGGCCATCCGGATTTTTCCCCGGTTCGAACGGGGAACACGAAGCTCATCGAGCCTATGTGCTGTTCACAAGAAAATCGTTATTGCAGGCCCCAGAAGGGCGCGAGCTTGGAAAGGTGGCGCTCATCGACCTTTACTGTGACGCTCTTGGCGATGCGCTGGCCGGGCGTTGCCGAGGCGATCAAATCGTAACGGCTCCGCAGGGTGGCGACTTGAGGTTCATGGAGGTGATCGGTCTGGGCCACGACGATCGCGGTTTCGCCCGACTCGAGCTTTACGAAGCTCCCCGACGGGTACACTCCCAGGGCTTTGACGAGCTGCGTGGTATAGCGCGGATCGAATTTCTCATTGGCATTGGTGTACAACTGGGCGAGGGCCCGTTGAGCGGGTATGCGCGGACGATAGCTGCGCGGCATCAACTTGGCGGTCGTGACGTCCAGCACGTGCAGGAGGTGGGCCAACGGATCGATCTCGTCCCCCTTCAGCCGGAAGGGGTAGCCGTGTCCGTCATGGCGCTCATGATGCATCAGCACGATCCGGTGCAGCCGTTCATCGTCGAGGCCGGCTTCGCGCAACAGTGCGGAACCCACGAAAGGATGAATATCGATCAGCTGGCGCTGGCTGGTGCTGGGCGGCCCTTCTTGCCGGGCCATTTCGTTGTGCAGCGCGATAGAGCCGAGGTTCATCGCCAACGCCGCCAACATCAACACTCGATGTTCTTCCGCGCAGAGTTTGAGCGCATCGGCCAGTTGGCAGGCCAACAAAGCCGTATTGACCGCATGGTGAGCGACATAGTTTTGCCATGGGCACAGCAGGATCGCGGCCACCACGCCATCGCGTGACTGGCGGGCCGACGCGGCGAGCCGTTCGCACAGGAGCGTCAACTGTTCGGCGCGAAGGCGGCCGCCGGCGAAGGTGGGAATCAGCTGGCTGTAGTAACTGACCAGTGCGCTGGTTTCCCACAACGCGAAAGGCGAGCGCTCGGGCAGCTGCGGTTCGGCGCCCGCAGGGTGGGGGGCGATCAGAACTTGACGGAACTTTTTGTCCAGCCGGAAGTGCAGGGCCCCCTCCTGATGCAAGCGGTGTCGCACAAACAGGTTGTCAGGGAGCTCGAGCCTGATATCGTTTCCCATGTGAGTGCCCAGATATCTTCAAACATGTCATTAAGCTAGTCATAAGCGATGCCTTGTGCAAGGTGTGGAACACCCTCATGGCGGAGGCCGGCCGGGCCGGGCCGGCGAGGGCGTAGGCCGGTGCACACCGGCCGGCGGGACGGCGCGCATTCCTTCCCGAAGATCAAAGCCGCTTTGCCCGGCGACCCGCGAAGCACCAGGAAAAGGCCGCCCCTCGGGGCGGCTCGGATCCGGAATCAATGCCGGCTGATCCTGACGATATGGCCGTGATCGGAGTGATGGACGGTGACGATCTGCCGCTGCTGCGTCGCCGCGAGCTCGGCGGGCGGGACGCGGTAGTCGCCGGCGAACTCCTCGAGCGATGCGTCGGGCGCCCGTCGCCTCCTTTCGCGGTTGCGAAAGCGCAGGTAGTTGACGCGCGCCCACAGGATCAGGACGCTGCTGGTCGCGCCGACCACGATCGCGTAGACGAAAAGCAGGTCGAGCAGCTTGTCGACGTCGTTGCGCACCAGCATTTCCCGGTAGAAAAGCTCGATGCCGGCGAGCCACGCCAACAGGCTGAGGAAGGGCAGGCACAGATAGCCCCACGCCAGCCACAGCAGCGCGGTGAGCGAGCGCGCGACGACGCGATGGGTGTGCCCGAGCCGGTGTTCGACGTTGATGATGGTCCTCTTCATGCCCTGACCCCCCTGTCGGGACTCGTCCAGCGGGCCCTCAGCCCCCGGCCGTGCGCGACCGCCTGAGGGAGCGCGACGACGGTCGTGACGATATGGATGGTCCAGAAGACCAGCGGGTACCAGATCATCCAGAAGAAGTTGCGGCCGATCCCGTGGTCGTGGCGGCGGTCGAGACATTTGCTGAGCGTGAACTGCAGCAGGCAGGTCATCCCGAGCACCATTCCGTGCCAGCCCGGGACCAGCGGCGACGAGATCTGCATCCAGCCGATCTGCGGGAACAGCATCCCGGCCAGCCACACCACGACGAGCAGTATCATCACGTACGCCCATACCAGGCTGAACAGGTATTCGGCGTAGATCGGCCACATCCGGCGCTTTTGCCAGCTGCACAGCGCGCCCGCGTTGCGCAGCAGCACCTGCAGCCCGCCCTTGGCCCAGCGCAGGCGCTGCTTCCACAGCCCGCGGAAGGTCTCCGGCATCAGTATCCACGCCTGCGCGTGCGGCTCGAAGCGCACGTCCCAGTGCGCGAGCTGCAGCTTCCAGCTCATGTCGATGTCTTCGGTCAGCACGTCGTCGCTCCAGTACCCCGCCTGCCGGACCGCCGTCTTCCGGAACGCGGCGATCACGCCCGAGATCGTGAACAGCCGGCCGTAGGTGCGCTGCGCGCGCTTGATGATGCCGATGATCGACGAGAACTCGCCGACCTGGACCTTGCCGAACAGGGTCGAGCGGTTGCGGATCCGCGGGTTGCCGGTGACCGCGCCGACGCGCGGGCTGCCGATCAGCTGCCGGACCAGCCACTTGGGCGCGTTGGGTTCGAGCAGCGCGTCGCCGTCGATGCAGACCAGGTGTTCGTGACGCGCCAGCAGGCAGCCGGTGTTCAGCGCGATGGCCTTGCCCTGGTTCTGCGCGAGGTGGACGACGCGCAGCCGCGGTTCGCGCCGGGTGGCTTCGTCGAGCAGGCCGGCGGTGGCGTCGGAGCTGCCGTCGTCGATCGCGATGACCTCGAATTCCGGATAGTCCACCGCCAGCGCGTAGCGCAGCGTCTCCTCGACGCTGTCCTCCTCATTGAAGCACGGGATCAGGATGCTGATCGGCGGATAGTCCAGCTCGGGCAGCGCGTCCAGCGGCGGCTCCTTCCTTTCGTAGTGGAAGTAGTAATGAAGGGCGCCCGCCATCCACAGATAAGCCATGAAAAGCGGGTAATAGAAGGCGTAGCCCAACAGGGCGGCCCATAGCCAGTGCAGCAGGTCAAAGGGAAGCGGAAACATGGTCGCGTTTTCTTGTCATCGTTCGGGCTGGCTGCGCAGCGAGAAGGCCCGCCTCATCACCGCCAGCCGGGGCAGGTCGTTGGCGACGTCGTCGGGGCCGTAGGCGATGTGCCGCGCCCCCAGCAGGTGGAGGGTCGCCACCGCCCGCGCCAGATCGCCGCTGTCAACGGCGCGGCTCGGCAGCGCGAACACGGTTTTTTGCGAAGACCCGGCGGCGGCGAATGCCCGCTCCATCCAGGGCCGGCCGGGGGAGACGGCTGCCTGCGGCTGCAGTTCGACGTAGTCGGCGCGGGACAGCGCCTTGGCGATAGCCTCCGAGAAGCGGAGGGTTTCCCGCTCGTCGTCCAGTTTCCCCGCGTGCAGCGTGACGACGGACTTGAGCTCGGGCTGATACGCCCGCGCGGCGGCGAACAGCTCGCCGGCCAGATCGAACAGTGCGGCCGCGCCGGGCTCGGCCAACCCCGGGCGGGCCGGATCGTCGCTCAGGACGAGGCCGGCGAACCGGGACGAGACGCCGAGGTCCTCGACCAGCTCGCGCGCGGCGCGCCTGTCGCTATCGGAGGGCGACGCGCCGGCCAGCTCGAAGGCCGCCAGCGGCAGCGCCGCGTAGACCTGCACGTGGGCGCGGGTCCTGAGCTGCCAGGCGACGCGGTTGAACAGGTCTGCCTTCACCGCGACGCGCCGGTTCGGGAAGTAGACGGCGTCGGCGCGGCCGTCGCCGTCGCGGTCGGTATCGGCTCGCAGATAGACGGCGCTCGCCCCCATCGCCAGCACCCGGTCGAGCAGTTGGCCGAGCTTCTTTTCCTGGGCGGCCGGGTCCGGGTCGTAGACCTGGTCGAGCGAGACATGCATCGCGCGGGTCCAGGACGCCGCGATGCCGCCGGGTTCGCGCTCGCGGACGAGGATCTCTTCGGCGAAGTCGGTCAGCGTCATGTCGGCGCCGACCAGCACGCGGCTCAACTCGGCCAACGGCGTGTCGGGCTCGTTGATGCCGTTGTTGAGCGTGAGCGTGATCGGCATCCCGTTCTTGCGGGCGATGTCGAGCAGCGGCCGGGTGTAGCTGCCGTAGGGCCAGACCATGACGCGCGGCTTCCTGCCGGTGAGGCGCTCGATCGCGGCGCTGTTGTGAGCCAGGTCGCGGTCGATCCGCTGCAGTTGCGCGGACGGGCTTTCGTAGCCCCGTCCATCGTAGCCGAGCGCCGTCGCCGCCGGCTGCTGGTTGCCCTGCGGGTTGGCCGTGATGCCGCGGTGCAGTTCGTAGCTGTGGCTCGCGAACTCGATCAGGCCGCTCTGTTGCATCTCCCGGATCTCGCCGGGCAGCAAGAAGCCTTCGCGCGCGAGCTTAGTGTCCTTGACCGTGTGGCCCATCGGCGCGTCGAGCCAGCCGCCGACCAGCGAGACCACCGCCGGCGCCTTGTAGAGCTTGAGGATGGGGAAGACGTGCTTGTACACGCTGCGGTAGCCGTCGTCGAAACTGAGCAGCACCGCCTTGTCGGGAAGCGGGCGGCGGCCTTCGCGGTCGGCGAGCACGTCGTCGATGCCGACGAAGCTGTAGCCGCGGGCGCGCAGCCATTCGAGCTGGTTGACGAGGCCGCGCGTGTCGACGGCAAAGGGGTCGGTCGCGCCCTCATTGTGAACGACTTCGTGGTAACACAGGGCGATGAATTTTGACGCCGCCTGCGCCGGCGCGAAACACGCGAGGCCCAGCGCGGCGATCAGGCCGATTTTCCAGGGTCGGATGGTCATCTCAGAAGCGCCAGTCGAAGTTGAAATAGAGGCGGTTGGCCACGTCGCTGTCGCCGTCGTAGGGATGAACGGTGTGGGCGATGCCGTAGCGCAGGCCCGCCCTCGACGCCCAGCGCCATTCCTGTTCGTAGAAGGCGGCCGAAGCCGGTTTTCCGCCGTAGCCTTCCTGCCGGTAGTGGGCCGCGTAGAGGCCGAGCCGGTGCCGGAAGCTGGCGTCGTAGCGGCGCCAGAGCAGCCCCTCCTGCAGCACGGTCAGCCCGACCTCGCCGTCCTTGCGCGGGTTGAAGTAGCCCACGCCGGTCGCGCCGCGGTTCCTGCTCGCGCCGACCGACAGGACGGTGTCCAGCGTATAGCTCGGTCCGACGAGCCAGCGTTCCGTCCACGAGCCGCCGATGCGCTCGCGCAGGTTTCCGTCGGAGAGGTCGAGCGCGGAAACGGCGGCGTCGAAACGGCGATGGTCGTCGACCCGGTAGGCGAATTCGGCGGCGAGGCGGTTGCCGTCGACACCGTCCCGACGCGCCCGCATCGGGACCTGGTCGCTGTCGTGCTCGTAGCGCAGGCCGGCGCTGAACCGGTCGTCGAAGCTGCGGGTCGCAGCGACGAAGCCGCCGCCACCGTTCCGGCCGCCGGTCAGCGCGCCCTCGGCCGACCATGCGGGGCCTCGGTATTCGGCGCCGAGGCCGACCGTGTCGCGCCGTGAGCGCCCGCCGCCGACGAAGTCGGCGCGCGAGCTGTAGGAGCGGGCGAAAGCCCGCCAGTGGGACGCGATCGGCGCGCTGTAAAGCCGGGTCTCCACGCCCCAGCCGCCGTCGTCTCCCTCGCCGCGGCTGCCGGATAGCTCGCGTTCGGCATCGATGACCAGCTGCGGGCGCCGGCTCCATTTCCAGCGTTCAAGCAACTTGCGCGTCGACGGGCTTTCCGGCGCGAGCGCGGCGACGTCGGCGACGAGCAGAGGCACGTCCGCGTAGCGGTGGCTGTCCAGATGGGCGGCCGCCAATCCGCGCTTGGCTTCGACCGCGCGCGGATCGTCGACCAGCCGGCGCCCGAAGATGTCCGCCGCCGCGCGCGGGTGGCCGCGCATCAGCTCGAGTTCGCCGTCATCCTGACGCAATTCGCCGTTGAAGGGGGCGTCTTCGAGCAGCGCGTCGAGCCGGCCCCTCGCCGAGCGGGTTCGGCCGACGTAGGCGTCGAACATCGCGCTAAGCAGCCTCACCTGCTGATAAGCGGGGTTGAAGCGGTTCTGGCCGCTGGGCGCGTCGTAGCGGATGCGCTGCACGTCCTGCTCGAGCGACTCGAGCTCGGCACGCGCCTCGTCGGGCTGCTCGGCTTCCAGATGCGCGTAGACGAGGGTGATGCGCCAGTCGATCGGGACGTCCCTGCGCGGCGTGCCGTCCATCGCCTGCCTTGAGAGGCGGATCGCTTCGAGCGGCTGCTCTTCGGCGAGATAGGCGCTAGCCGCCGCCGCCAGCGCGTAACGGGGCTGGGCGTCGTCGGCGTGCTGTCGATGAAGAGCGATGGCGTCGCGATAGCGGGCGCGCTGTTCGAGTGCGACCAGGCGGTCCGCGACGGCGGTTCGCCTGGCCGCTAGGTCGCCCGGCAGCAGGCCGAGCCCGGCCTGTTCGTTGCTGGCCAGCGCGAGATCGGTCATCCGGAACCGGTTTTCGCCGACCTCGAGCCGCGTCTCGCTCTTGCCCCAGCGGGTTTCGATGGCGGCCTTGTCCAGCAGCATGCGGTTGTAGAGGGCCGGCGCCGCGATATCGCGCTGCTTCAGATAGGCGTACGCCTCGTGGGGGGCGCCGATGCGCACGAGCAGCGAAGCGTAGGACCTGGCCAGCTCGGGGTCGTCAGGATGCCTGGCGAGCAGGGCCTGCATTTCCGTGAGGGCGGCCGTGTGCTCGTCGGACATCGCGAGCAGATAGCTTCGTGCGCGGTCCAGCGCGAGCGCATCCGCCGCACCGGCCGCGGTGGCCGCGTCGAGAACCGCCATCCCTTCGCTTTTCCTGCCGGCCTCGGCCAACGTCATCGCGAGCCCGGCGCTCGCGGACGCGGTCGCCTGTTTCCGTAGCGAGGTCCGGTACAGCGATTCGGCCGCCTCGTAATGGCCGCGGTCGCGCTGATGGCGCGCAAGAATATTGAGCGCGCCGGGGCCGAGCATGTAGGCAGGGTAGCGGCCTTCGGCCAGCGCCACGGCCTCGTCGTCCCGCCCGGCCCAGACGAGCAGCGTCAGATAATCGTCGACCAGCGGCTGTTGCAGCGTCCCCGCCCGATGGAGCGGCTCCAGTATTCGAAGTGCCGAGGCCGGAGCCCCGTCGCGCGCCGAACGAATGGCCTGGACGTAGTCGGCTCGTTTCCATAGTGGAACGGAATGAGCCGGTAGCGCCGCGCAGAGAAGCGCGACCGCCACTCCATTTAAAATCAACGAATTCATGTTAAGTGATTGATCGTTATGTCTTTTCTATCGTGCAAGGCCCGGCGGAATGGCTTGAATCGTTTCTGTTGCTTAAACGTCATGTGTAAACAATTTAAAAAATGTTAACACTCAAAATTCTTATGGTATATACCAATACACTTTATATTGTGAATAGTGTATATATTTCACGTATTTGCATGGTTCCATGGGGCTTCGGCCCGGGCCGGCGAAGTCGCTTTGCTGGAGGCGGGAGGGCGGGTGGTTGCGAAACGACGCGGGAGCCAGGGGCGTGAGCAGGGCGCGCCGATGACGGGGGAAGGAAGGGTTGCGCTCCGGTCAGACGACAAAAAGCCCGGTCTGATTGACCGGGCTTCTGCTTGAATCTCTTGGTGGGTCGTGCGGGGCTCGAACCTGCGACAAACGGATTAAAAGTCCGCTGCTCTACCAACTGAGCTAACGACCCCCTTGGGGGTTCTCGTGGTGGGTCGTGCGGGGCTCGAACCTGCGACAAACGGATTAAAAGTCCGCTGCTCTACCAACTGAGCTAACGACCCGCGAGAGAACGCAACTATAAAGACAGCCCCCGGGGCTGTCAATCCTTTTTCGGCAGGTTTCGACGCGATTGCCGCCGATAATCCGTAAACTTCTGTTTTAAAAGGGACTTGAGGAAGGCGCGTTTCGTCCCCATTTTCATCTTTCGCGCCGCGGCTTTCAGGCGATGCTGTCGGCGAGCCATGCTAGATAAGCCGGCAAGCCGGCCGAAAGCGGCAGCGCGACGATTTCCGGCACCTCGTACGGGTGCAGCTCGGCCAACCTCGCTTCGAGCGCCGGGTAGCGTTCGGCGGTGGTCTTGATCAGCATCGGGACTTCGCTTGCGGTTTCGACGCGGCCTTGCCAGCGGTAGACCGAGCGGCACGGCGCCAACAGGTTCACGCAGGCGGCGAGGCGCTCGCCGACCAGCGTCTCGGCGAGGCGGCTTGCGGTGGCCTCGTCGGGCGCGTTACACAATACGATCCATTCATTCATCGGGAAGCTCCTTCATCATGCGCGGTCTCTTGTGGCTGATTCTTCTTTATCCCCTGGCGGAGATCGTTTCGCTGATCATGCTGACCGACAAGTTCGGCGGCGGGCCGGTTCTGCTGTGGCTGATCGCAAGCGCGCTCTTGGGCTTCGTGCTGTTGCGCAACCAGAAGCTGGCGATGCTGCTTTCCGCCGGCGCGCTCCTGCGCAGCGGCGGCGAAGTCTCGCTCTACAGCCTGCTGTGGCCGGTGCGCACGCTGCTCGCCGGCGTGTTGCTGATCATCCCCGGCCCGATCAGCGACCTGATCGCGCTGCTGCTGCTGTTGCCGCTGAAGGGGCCGAGCGTGCGCATGCCGAACCGGCCGCCGGCGGCAGGCCCCGACGACGTGATCGACGGCGAATTCCGCCGCGTCGACGATCCGGCCGATCCGGGTCGCCGCCTGCACTGATCGTCATTAGCGCCGGGGCGGCTTCAGGAAGACGGGAGCCCCAGGCGCCTTGCCAGCTCGGGGTAGTCGAGGTCGGTGTCGAGCGCGAGCCGCTTGTGCCGGCTCTTGTCGCCGGCGAGAAGACGCACCGAGCGCGTCGGCGAGCCAGGCGACGAGCGCCGCGTTGGCCTTGCCCTCCACCGGCGGGGCCGCTAGCCTCAATTTGAGCGAGCCGTCATATTCGCCGGCCCATTCGGTTTTCTTCGCGCCGGGCTGCACGTAAAGCGCGAGTTCGACGTGGTCGGCGGCGCGGCGGTACCAGGGTTTCATCGGTGAGTGCAGTTCGTTGGATTCGTTCGCGCGCATTGTGGCAGCGTCGTCTGCCGCCATTCAAGGAGATCAGGCATGGATATCGGCATTTCCACGCAAGACCGAGCAGAGATCGCCCAGGGCCTGTCGCGCCTGTTGGCCGACACCTACACCTTGTACCTGAAGACGCATCAGTTCCACTGGAACGTCACCGGCCCGCAGTTCCGCACGCTGCACCTGATGTTCGAAGAGCAGTACAACGAGCTGTGGCTGGCGGTCGACCTGATCGCCGAGCGCATCCGCACCCTCGGCCACCCGGCGCCGGGCACCTACGGCCAGTTCGCCAAGCTGACCGCGATCACGGAGGCAGACGGCGTGCCGGCCGCTGACGAGATGGTCGCCCAACTGATCGAAGGCCACGAAACCGTGTGCCGCACCGCGCGTTCGCTGTTCGAGCTGGTCGAGCGGAGCCACGACGAGCCCTCGGCCGACCTCCTGACCCAGCGCCTGCAGGTGCATGAAAAAGCCGCGTGGATGCTGCGCAGCCTGCTCGAATCCTGATCGTCGCAGCGGGCCCGTCCGCACAGGGTCAAGCGTAATCGGCGCGTGCTACACTGGCCGACAACGCTTGGCTTTTCTTCGCCCATGAGCCTCCCCCTTCACCGAACGCCGCCCCCGCTGTCGCAGACCGTTCTCGCCGGTGCTGTCGTCGTGTCGGCGCTGGTCCACCTTGCCCTGCTGCTGGTGACGAATCTGCCGTGGCTGCGCGTACCCATGCCGCCGGCCGCCCAGACGCTGTCCGTGACCCTGCTCGCGCCGCGGGCGGCTTCAATGCCCGTCGCGCCGCCGGCCGAAAAACCGGCAGAAGCCCCGCCGGCCAGGTCCGAAAGCCCGCGCGAAGCGCCGCGGCGCAAGACGCCCGCGCCGGTGGCCGAGCCTGCAAGACCGGCCCGGAACCCGGCCCCGCCGCCAGGCGAGGGCGGCGAGACGAAGAGCCCGCCGCCAAGAGCGCATCGGCCGGCGCTTCCCTCCCCTGACGAAGGGCCTTCCTCGCCCGCGCTGTCGGGCGACCGCTACGGTCTCCTGGCGCAGGCGCGCTTGCTCGCGCGCGGCGTCGGTGGCGCGGCCGAGGCGGGTGAAGAGACGCCTCAGGCTGGCGGCAGGGTCAAAGCGGTGTACGGGGTGTCGGCGAAAGGCGTCGACTGGGCGCGCTATATCGAAGACTGGCGGCTGAAGGTCGAGCGCGTCGGTTACCTGAATTATCCGGAAGAGGCGCGCCGCCAGCAACTGACCGGCGGGCCGCTGCTGACCGTGCTGATCAACGCCGACGGCAGCCTGCGCTCGGTGCGCGTCCGCCGCGGCTCCGGCCAGCCGGTGCTCGACGAGGCGGCCAGGAACATCGTCAAGCTCGCCGCGCCGTTCGCGCCTTTTCCGCCGGCGCTCGCCGAGCGCTTCGGCTCGCTAGAAATCACCCGCAGGTGGACGTTTACCACCGACAACCGGCTCTCGGGCCAGTAAGGATTTCCCATGTACGAAGTCAACCGCAGTGTCGCGCTGTTGCGCCCGAAGGCGCCGTTTATCGACTGGCTCGAGTCGCTGCCCGGCGACGTCGACGGCCTGCCCTCGCTGGACGAACTGAGGGGCGACTGCAACGCGCTCCTGATTCCGGCCGCCGACGACTACGCGAGCGCCGAGGACTTCGTGCGTGTGCACTACCGCGCGCTGTTCGCCGCCGAGCTCGCCGACTGGTGCGACGACGAGGCGCTGTGGCCGGCGCCGCTGACGCAGCCGCTTTTCACCGAATGGTTCGAGGTGGAGATCCATTCGGTGCTGACCGACCTGGTCGACGCCGCGCTCGAGCGGGAGCCATTCATCCCGCTCGACATGGGTGAACCGCGCGGCGGATAACACCACCGTTACGAGGAATAACATGCCGCATCTGACGTCTATCAAGGTAAGGGGCTATCATCTCGATCTTTACGGTCACGTGAATAATGCGCGCTATCTCGAGTTTCTCGAGGAGGCGCGCTGGACCTTCTTCGAGGAGCACGGCGACCTGCCGTGGTTCCTGTCGTCCGGCCTCGCGCTGGTGGTGGTCAACATCAATATCGATTACCGCCGGCCGGCGCTGATGAACGAGGAACTGGCGGTGTCGAGCGGCGTGAAGAGCATCGGCCGCCGCAGCGCGGTGATCCACCAGCGCGTGATGCTGGCCGGCACCGGCACGGTGGTCGCCGAGGCCGACGTCACCTTCGTCGTGTTCGACGGAAAACTCGGCCGCGCGGTCGAGCTCGACGGGCGGCTCAAGGAACTTCTCGAGGCGATGCGGGACCAAGACGCAGACTGAATGAGCAGGAAAGAGGCAAGATGAAAAAGGGCATATTGATCGTTGTGGGCCTGGTGGTGCTGGCGCTGGCCGGCTATACGCTGTGGTTCGACAAGGCGGGCGCGCCGCAGGTCGCGTACACGTCGATCGAAGGCAAGACCGCGAGCACCGACAGCCTGAAGGGCAAGGTGGTGCTGGTGAACTTCTGGGCGACCAGCTGTCCGGGCTGCATCCAGGAAATGCCAGAGCTGAAGAAGACGCACGAGCGCTACGCGCCTCAGGGCTATGAGACGGTCGCGGTGGCGATGAGCTATGACCCGCCGAACTACGTGCACGCCTACGTCAGCGACAAGCAGCTGCCGTTCTTCGTCGTGCTCGACAGCCAGGGTTCGATCGCCAAGGCCTTCGGCGACGTGCAGCTGACGCCGACCTCGATCCTGATCGGCAAGGACGGCAACGTGATCAAGCGCTTCGTCGGCGTGCCCGATTTCACCGAGCTGAACGGCCTGATCGAGAAAGCGATCAAGGCCTAGCGCTCGGCCAACGTTTCCGCTGCATAGCAAAACCCCCGCTCGAGAGCGGGGGTTTTCGTTGGTGCGGGGGCTGAAGGTTGGCCGAGCTAGTGAGCGCCGCACACCGGGCAGCCCGGGTCGCGCGGTACCTTCATGGCGCGGAAGTCGCCGGTCAGCGCGTCGTACAGCGTCAGCCTGCCGAGCGCCGGTTTCAGCCCCGACAAGAGTTTCACCGCCTCGACCGCCTGCAGGCTGCCGATCACGCCGACCAAGGGCGACAAGACGCCGAAGGTCGCGCACGGCCCGTCGGTCGCCTCGCCTTCCTCGGGGAACAGGCAGTGGTAGCACGGCGACGCAGGATCGCGCGCGTCGAACACCGCCAGCTGCCCCGAGAAGCGCACCGCCGCTCCCGAAACCAGCGGCACGCGCGCGAATACTGCCGCCTTGTTCACCGCGTGGCGCGTCGCGAAGTTGTCCGAGCAGTCGAGCACCAGGTCGTGCGCTGCGACGAGCTCGGTCAACCTTGCGCCTTCGAGGCGTTCGGCGACCGGCGTGACGGCGATGTCCGGATTCATCGCCCGCATGCGCTTGGCCGCCGACTCGGCCTTGCCGTGGCCGAGGCTCGCGGTGTCGTGCGCGATCTGGCGCTGCAGATTGGTCAATTCGACCACGTCATCGTCGACGATGGTCAGATGGCCGACGCCGGCGCTCGCCAGATAAAGCGCGACCGGCGAGCCGAGGCCGCCGGCGCCGATGATCAGCGCGCGCGACGCGAGCAGGCGTTCCTGCCCGGCGATGTCGATCTCGGGCAGCAGGATGTGACGGCTGTAGCGGAGCAGGGTGGTATCGTTCAATTCGGTCATGGCGGGTCACATGCAAAGGGGCCGCTTGAGCGGCCCCGTTCTTCAGTGCGTGGGCTCGCGGCCCGGCGCTATGATTCTTCGGCGGTCTTGCGGGCGAACTTGATCCCGAGCTGCTTGAGCTTGCGGTACAAGTGGGTGCGCTCGAGGCCGACCTTCTGCGCCACCCGGCTCATATTGCCGTTTTCCAGCGTGATATGGTACTCGAAGTAGCGGCGTTCGAGCTGTTCGCGCAGTTCGCGCAGCGGCATGTTGAAGTCGAAGCCGGTCTCTTCGACCGGTTTTTCGTGGCGGAACTGCGCGAGCACCTTGTTGACCTCGGGCGCGTCGATGTCGTCGGCGTCGGCGGTCAGCGCGAGGCTCTTGATGATGCTCTTCAGCTGCTCCAGGTTGCCCGGCCAGTCGTACTGGCGCAGTGCGTTCAGCGCGGCGGTGGTCAGCCGGTGCGTCGGCACCTGCTTCGATTCGACCAGTTCGGTGAGGATCTGCTCGGCGACGAAGATGATGTCCTCGGCGTGTTCCTTCAGCGGCGGGATCGGCACGATCACGCTCGACAGCGCGGTCAACAGCCGGTTGTCGCACTCCGGGTCGACCAGCAATTCCTGCAGCGGACGGCTGCACGAGCACACCAGGCGCACGTTGAAGCGGTCGAGCTTGGACAGGAGGAACAACAGGCCCTGCTGGATGCGGCGGTTGTACTGGCCGATCTCGGGCAGGTAGAGCACGCCGTTGTTCGCCTTCTGCAAGAGTTCGAGCGGCGCGTCGGCCAGCTGCTCGAGCTTGGCCGGCGTCACCCACGGCGTGTTGCCGTGGTGGAAGAAGCGCGCGACGAGCTCGAAGCCCGAACCCGACTCGCCGGTCAACAGCACCGGCGACTTCACCTTGACGACTCTTTCGAGCTGGCGCTTCAGTTCCTGGATCGGTTCGCTCTTGCCGAGCTTGTCGAGCGACAGCGAGGTGTTGGCCTGCATGTCGCCGTACTTGAGCGCGCGCTGTACGGTGGACAGCAGTTTTTGCAAGGCGATCGGCTTTTCGAGGAAGTCGAACGCGCCGATGCGCGTCGCCTCGACGGCGGTGTCGATGCTGGCGTGGCCGGACATCATCACCACCGGCATGTTCAGCAGGCCGGACTTCGCCCATTCCTTGAGCAGCGTGACACCGTCGCAGTCGGGCATCCAGATGTCCAAGAGGACGAGCGCCGGGCGCGTCTGGTTGCGCAGTTGACGGGCGACCTCGGCATTTTCCGCCAGCGCCACCGTATATCCTTCGTCTTGCAGGATCTCCGACAACAGCTCACGAATGCCGATTTCGTCGTCAACGATCAAGATGTCACTGCTACGCATTAGGCCTCCAGCAATGGCAGGGTGAGGAGGATACGCGCGCCGTGCGGCTCGACGTTGACGAGCGCGACCTGGCCTTTGTGTTCCTCGACGATTTTTTTCACCACCGCGAGCCCCAGTCCCGTCCCCTTGGACTTGCTGGTGACGTAGGGCTCGAATGCGCGGGGCAGGATGTCGGGGTTGAAGCCTGGTCCGTTGTCTTCGACGCTGACGACGGCGTTCCTCCCTTCGAGTCGGCTGCTAATTTGAATCATCGGGATGCCAGCGTCAAGGACCGCGTCCTGCGCGTTCTGGATCAGGTTGTGCAGAACCTGCCGCAACAGCGCGGCATCTCCCATGATCGACAGGCTTTCTCCGGAAAACTCGGCCTTCACAGCCGGGTTGGTTTCATACAGCGTCAGCACTTCGCGCAGCACCTGGTCGAGGTTCAGCGGCGCCAGCTGCGTGCGCGGCGCGCGCGCGTAGTCGCGGAAGGCGTCGACCATGCCTTTCAATGCAGCGACCTGCTTGACGATGGTGTCGGTCGAGCGACGCAGCATATCGGCATCCGGGCCTTCGAGCTTGTCGGCCAGCTTCATCGCCAGGCGCTCGGCCGACAGCTGGATCGGCGTCAGCGGGTTGCGGATCTCGTGCGCGAGGCGCTTGGCGACTTCGCCCCACGCCGCGTCGCGCTGCGCGCGCGCCAGCTGGGTGATGTCGTCGAACACCATCACGTAGCCGCTGCCCGATGCCTCGGGCAGGCGCGCGCCGCGCAGCACCAGCATGCGCGTGCCGTTCTGCGCGGCGAAGTCGATCTGCTGCTGCCAGTCCGGGCTGCCGTTGCCGCCGGCGTGTTCGAGCAGGGTGTCGACCAGAGGCGAGAGCGCCGCGTGCTTGTCGCGCCAGGACGGGAAGGGTTCGTCCGCCAGCGCTTCGAAGTCGGCACCGAGGATGCGCGCCGCGCTGTGGTTGGCGGCCCTGAGGTGCCAGTCGGCGTCGAAGGCCATCACGCCGGCGGTCAGGTTGGCGAGCACGCCTTCCAGGTAGAGTTTGGCCGCTTCCAGTTCCTGGCGGTTTTCCTCGGCGAGGTGGCGCGTGTCCTCGAGCTGCTGCGTCATCCGGTTGAACATCGTCGTCAGCACGCCGAGCTCGTCGCGCCGGTAGACCGGGTGGCGGCGCGAGAAGTCGCCCTGCGCGACCGCGCGGGTGCCGGCCGCCAGCTCCGACAGCGGCGCCGACAAGCGCTCGGACAGAAACAGCGCAAAGGCGAGCGCGGCGGTCAGTGCCAACAGCAGCGCCAACAGCAGCGTCAGCATGTAGAAGGTCTTCAGGCCGTCGCGGGACAGCAGCAACTGGCGGTAGTCGGCGCGCGCCGCCTCGATCATCTCGGCGTCGCGCGCGATCGCCGTCGGCGCCGGCTGTTCCAGTGCCAGCACGCGCGACTCCTCGTTCGGCGTGCGGTAGGGCAAGAGCACCTTGAGCACCAGTTCGTCGCCGCTGTTCTCGATGCTCTTCAGCGGTACGCGGCTCCCCAGCCGGCGCAAGGTGTCGAACGAAGGCGGCATCGGCGTCGCGGCGGTGTCGGGCGACACCGCGAACGCGACGAGCTGGCCGGTCCGGGTGAAGATGGCTGCCTGTCTCAGGCCGAACTGCTCGCGCAGCTGCTCGAGCCGGGCGGGCAACAGCGAGTCGGGGCTGCCGTCGATGTCGGCGAGCACGACGCGGCTCTTGCGCGCGACGTCGTCGAGCACGTACTCGAGCGCGTTGCGCCCGAGCCCGAGCCCCCTGTCGAGCGCCGATTCGACCCTGACGTCGAACCAGCTCTCGATGCTGTGCGTGAGGAACTGCGCCGAGATGGTGAACACGAGCACGCCGGGCACTAGCGCGACGACGGCGAACATCGCCATCAGCTTCTGTGTGAGCTTGGCGCCGAAGATGCGGTTCTTCAGCCGTTTGCGCAGGCGGAACAGCTGGCGGCCGAGCACGCCGGCGAGCGACAGGAAGAGCAGCACGTTGAGGCCGAACACCCACCAGTAGTACTCGGCCAACTTCGACGTGTTGCCGGTGGCGACCGCCAACAGGTAGAGCAGGATGGCGGCGAGCGTGGCGCCGGCGATCGCCAGATAGCGCATCAGCTGGCCTCTTTGACGCCGATGCCGACCCAGCCCGACGACAGCGCCCAGTCGGACGAGCCGAAGGCGTTGAACTGGAACGGCTTGGGCAGTTCGGTGATGTCGAGTTCCAGCCGCGCGCGCGCCTTCACGTCGCCCGCCTCGACGCCGGACAGCGTGCCCGGTTCGAGCACGCGCCAGCCGCGGATGCTGCCGATGGCCGACAGCGCCTCGGCGAGGCTGCTATAGAAGCGCGGCAGCGTGCCGATGGTGACGCGGTAGCGGTTGGTCAGCGACTGGTAGGAGAGCTTGAAGGTCAGCGACGCGTGCGGCTCGAACCAGTTCGAGACGTCGAGCTTGTACGCCTCGGTGCGCGGCCGTGTCAGCTCGAAGTCGAGCCGGAAGGTCAGCGGCACCCCCTGCGACAGCGCGTCGGCAAGCGTAGGCGGCAGCCGGGTCTGGAAGCGGGTATTGAGCGAGAGCTGTCCGTCGACGATCTCGGCTTCGGCGCGGCCGGCGGTGATGTTGTCGGCAAAGGCGGTAAGGGCGATGGCGAACCACAGCCCCAGCACCAGGCTAACGTTTCTCAAGCAGCGCGTAGTAAAAGCCGTCATGGCGCTCGCACGGGATCAGCGCTTCGTCGCCCAGATGGGTCGCGTCGGGATGACGCGTCAGGAAGGCGGCCAGCTGCTGGCGGTTTTCTTCGGGAAAAATCGAGCAGGTAGCGTAAAGCATTTTGCCGCCGCTGGCGAGGCAGGGCCACAGCGCGTCGAGCATCGCCGCCTGCTGGCGCGCGAGCCCGGCAAAGTCGCCCGGACGGCGCAGCCACTTGATGTCCGGGTGGCGGCGCACGACGCCCGATGCCGAGCACGGCACGTCGGCGAGGATGCGGTCGAACGGCACGCCATCCCACCAGGTATTGGGCTGTGCCGCGTCGGCGGCTTTCAGCGTGGCCGAGAGTCGCAAGCGGTCGAGGTTTTCCTCGACGCGTTTCAATCGCGCGGCGTCGACGTCGAGCGCGGTCAGGTCGACGTCGGCCAGCTCGAGGATGTGGCCGGTCTTGCCGCCGGGTGCCGCGCACGCGTCGAGCACGCGCTGGCCTTCCTTCACGTCGAGCCGGATCGCCGCAGCTTGCGCGCCGAAGTCCTGCACCGACACGACGCCGTCGGCGAAGCCGGGCAGGTCGCGCACCGGCACCGGACGGGCCAGCCGGACCGCGCCGTCGGACAGCTTCTCGGCGTCCAGCCCGGCCTCGGCCAAGGTCGCCAGATAGGCGTCGGCGTCGGCGTGGCGGCGGTTGACGCGCAGGGTCATCGGCGGATGGCCGTTGTCGGCCTCTACGATCGCCAGCCACTGCTTCGGGAACGCCTGTTTGAGCTTGTCGACCCACCAGCGCGGGTGGTTGGTGCCGGCCTCGAGGTCGCGCGACGCGCGCGTCAAGAGCTCCTGCTGCTGGCGCTGGAAGTTGCGCAGCGTGCCGTTGGCCAGACCCTTGAAGCGGCCGCCGGCGAACTTGCTCGCCTCGGTCACCGCCTGGTCGACCACCGCATACGGGGCGGTACGCGTGTAGGCGAGCTGGTAGATCGCGACGGTCAACAGGCGCTCGAGCGCCGGCTCCGGCAGCGCGCGCGGCACCAGCTGGCGCAGGATGAAGCGCAGCTCGGCCAGACGGCGCACGCTGCCATAGGCGAGGTCCTGCAGCGCGGCGCGGTTGCCGGGCGGCAGGTCGGGGTGGCGCTGCCAGATTTCGGCGAGCGCGTCGGTCAGGGTGCGGCCTTCGTCGATGCGAGCGAGGACGTGGGCGGCGAGGGTCTGGATGCTGGACATGGGTTTCTTCTAAAACGATACCAGCCACGGCGTCTCTGCCGTGGCTGGTATCTAAAGGTTGGCCGAGGGGCGCGTCAGCCGTGGCCGGCGGCGATCGCCTGCAGGCGCGCGATGCGCTCCTCGGTGTGCGGGTGGGTGCGGAACAGGCCGGACACGCCGCCGCCGGACAGCGGGTTGATGATCATCATCTGCGCCGTTTCCGGGTGCGCCTCGGCCGCGTACATCGGCAGGCCCTGCGCGTAGCGTTCGATCTTGTACAGCGCGTTGGCGAGCGCCAGCGGGTCGCCCGAGATCTCGGCGCCGCCGCGGTCGGCCTCGAATTCGCGCGCGCGCGAGATCGCCATCTGGATCAGGCTGGCGGCCAAGGGCGCGAGGATGGCGACCAGGATGCCGGCGATCGGGTTGACCGGGTGGCCGTCCTCGTCGCGCCCGCCGAAGAACACCGCGAAGTTGGCGAGCGCCGAGATCGCGCCGGCCATCGTCGCCGAGATGGTCGAGATCAAGGTGTCGCGATGCTTCACGTGCGCGAGTTCGTGTGCCATCACGCCTCTGAGTTCGCGGTAGTCGAGCAGGCGCATGATGCCAGTGGTCGCCGCGACGGCGGCGTTCTCGGGGTTGCGGCCGGTGGCGAACGCGTTAGGCTGGTCTTCGTGGATCACGTAGACGCGCGGCATCGGCAAGCCGGCGCGCTGCGCGAGTTCGGCGACCATGTTGTAGAGTTCGGGCGCGGTCGACGCGTCGACCTGCTGCGCGTTGTACATGCGCAACACCATCTTGTCCGAGTTCCAGTACGCCCAGACGTTCATCGCGCCGCCGAACAGCAGCGCGATCAGCATCCCGCCCTTGCCGCCTATCATCGCGCCGATGACGCCGAGCAGCGCGACGATCGCCGCCATCAATAGCGTGGTCTTGAACCAGTTGCCGCTCATCGCTTGCCCTCTTTAGGGGTGGTTGCTTTCGTTACAGATATGGGTCGCAGGCTTGGAAAATCAAGCGCCTAGCAACGTTCCCGCGAGCGGCGCCCGGCCTAAGACGAAGTCCCGCGCGCCCATCCGCTTGCCGCCCGGCGCCTGCAGTTCGGTGACGCGCACCGCGCCGGAACCGGCCGCGACGAGCACGCCGTTCGCGTCGGCGTGCAGTACCTCGCCCGGCCGGCCGTTGCCGTCTGTGGCCTCGGCCAACCACAGCTTCAGCGCTTGTCCCTCGAGCACCGTGAATGCGCCCGGCACCGGGTTGAACGCGCGGATGCGCCGAGCGATCGTCTCGGCGTCCTGCATCCAGTCGACCTCGGCCTCGGCCTTGGAAAGCTTCTGTGCGTAGGTGACGCCGTCATGGGGCTGCGTCTCTTCTACCAGCTGATCGAGCTCGGCCAGTGCCGCGACGATCGCTTCGGCGCCGGCCTCGGCCAACTTGTCGTGCAGCGTCGCGCCGGTCTCTGTAGGCGCGATGTCGACCTTGTGCGTGAGCAGCATGTCGCCGGTGTCGAGGCCGGCGTCCATCTGCATGATGACGACGCCCGATTCGGCATCGCCCGCCTCGATCGCGCGCTGGATCGGCGCGGCGCCGCGCCAGCGCGGCAACAGCGACGCGTGGATGTTGAGACAGCCGCGTGCGGGGATGTCGAGCACCGCCTGCGGCAGGATCAGCCCGTAGGCGGCGACCACCATCACGTCGGCGTTGACCTCGGTCAGCATCGCCTGCGCGTCGGGCGTCTTCAGCGACACCGGCTGCTCGACGGTGAGGCCGTGCTCGAGCGCCAGCGCCTTGACCGGGCTCGGCTTCAGTTTCATGCCGCGGCCGGCGGGGCGGTCGGGCTGCGTCAGCACCAGCGCGATCTCGTGGCCGGCGGCGATCAGCGCGGCGAGCGCGGCGGCGGCGAAGTCGGGGGTTCCGGCAAAAATCAGTTTCATCGGGCGGTATCGCTCGCAGTGAAAAGACGTTGGCCGAGCCTTAAGCTCGGCCAACGTTGGGGTGGGACGATCCGTGGGGCTCGCAGGCGAGCGTGCCGGTCACAGCGTGTTCTTTTCGCGCTTTCTCAGCTTGGTCTTGATGCGTTCCTGCTTCATCGGAGACAGGTATTCGACGAAGACCTTGCCGTTCAGATGGTCGATCTCGTGCTGGATGCAGATCGCCAATAGCCCGTCGGTCTCGATCTCGAACGGCTCGCCGTTGCGGTCCTCGGCGCGCACCTTCACCCACTCGGAGCGGTGCACCTTGTCGTAGATGCCGGGCACCGACAGGCAGCCCTCCTCGTACACCGTGTCGCCGCGGCGTTCGACGATCTCCGGGTTGATGAAGGCGGTCAGGCCGGTCTTGTCTTCCGTCACGTCGATCACCACCAGGCGTTCGTGGACGTTGACCTGGGTGGCCGCCAGGCCGATGCCGTGCGCCTCGTACATGGTCTCGGCCATGTCGTCGACCAGCGTGCGGATGCGGTCGTCGACCGTGGCGATCGGTTTGGCCACGGTATGCAGCCTCTCGTCGGGGTAATGCAGAATATTCAGCAATGCCATCTTGCCGGGTCACTCCATGTAGTCGTAGTCGAGCGCAGCGACCGCCATTAGACTATGCACATTGCAAGTCTGCCCGTCGGGGCGAAACGACGCGCGAAGGCGTCGAACAATGGGTCACTTTAGCCATGCGTAAAACAATTATATCTCTGCTCGTCGGTCTAGGGCTGTCCGTTCCGGCTTTTGCCGATACTCTCTCGTTGCGTCCGGACGCGCCGCAGCGCTACGTGGTGGTCAAGGGCGACACCTTGTGGGGCATCTCCGCCCGCTATCTGAAGAACCCGTGGAAGTGGCCGAAGCTGTGGGACATGAACCGCGACGAGGTCAGAAATCCGCACCTGATCTACCCGGGCGAAGCGCTGCTGCTGACCTTCGTCGACGGCCAGCCGCGGCTGTCGCGTGAGGGCGGGCAGCGCAACGTCAAGCTGTCGCCGCGCATCCGCATCGAAGATGCGGACCGCGCGATCGCGAGCATCCCGTCCAGGCTGATCGAACCCTTCCTCAAGCGCCCGCTGGTGATCGACGAGAAGCAGTTCCAGGGCGCGCCGCGCCTGGTCGCCGGCCCGGAAGAGCGCGTCGTGCTGACCACCGGCGACAAGGCCTACGCGACCGGCCTGGCCGAGGGCGGCACCTGGCAGGCCTACCGTGCCGGCGTGCCGCTGCGTGACCCGGACACCGGAGAGAACCTCGGCTTCGAGGCGATCTACGGCGGCGACCTCGAGGTGCATAAGCTCGGCCAGGCGGGCGAGGCGCAAACGCTGCGCATCACCACCATCAGCGAGGAGATCCAGGTCGGCGACCGTCTGGTGCAGGCGCCGAAGGATACCTTCGTCAGCTACGCGCCGCACGCGCCCGAGAGCGACATCCGCGGCCGCGTGATGGCGGTGTACAACGGCGTCGCCGAGGCGGCGCAGTTCCAGAACCTGGTGATCAATCGTGGCCGTCGTAACGGCGTCGAGATCGGCCACGTGTTCACCGTGTTCAAGAAGGGCGGGGCGATCAAGGTCGCCGGCGAGGGCGGCAACAAGTCGCAGGTGCTGAAACTGCCGACCGAAGACGCCGGCACGCTGTTCGTCTACCGCGTGTTCGACAAGGTCGCGTATGCGCTGGTGATGCAAAGCCCGGTCGCGATCAACGTCGGCGACCCGTTCGGCAGCCCGCGCGACTGATGGACGCCGAACGCCGCGCGTGGCTGACGCTCGCGTTGACGCCGGGCCTGGGCCCGGTCGGGCTGCTCAAGCTGATCGGCGCCTTCGGCTCGGCAGGCATGGCGCTCGGCGCGCGGCGCGCGCAGCTTGCGCCACATATCGGTGAGGAAGCGGCCGACGCGCTTATCGCCGGCGCGGCCAAGGAGCGCGTCGAAGCGGCCGAAGTCTGGGTAGACGGCACGCAAGGCGCCTTCCTGTTGACCTTGCTCGACGACGACTACCCGGCGCCACTGGCCGAAACGCACGGCCCGCCGCCCTTGCTGTTCGCACGAGGCCGGCGCGAGTTGCTCGGGTTTCCGAAACTCGCGGTCGTCGGCAGCCGCAACGCGACGCCGCAGGGCCTCGACAACGCGCGCGCGTTCTCCCGTGAACTGGCCAAGGCCGGCTACACCATCGTCTCGGGACTCGCGAGCGGCATCGACGCCGCCGCGCACGAAGGCGCGCTCGCCGCGCCGGCGTCGACCATCGCGGTGATCGGCACCGGCATCGACCGCATCTACCCGGCGCGCAACCGCGAACTGGGGCTGAGGTTGGCCGAGCACGGGCTGATCCTGTCCGAATTTCCACTCGGCACCGGCGCGCTCGCGCACAATTTCCCGCGTCGCAACCGCGTCATCGCCGGGCTGTCGGTGGGCTGCCTGGTGGTCGAGGCGAACGTCGAATCGGGTTCGCTGATCACCGCGCGGCTCGCCGCCGAGGCTGGCCGCGAGGTACTAGCGATCCCGGGCTCGATCCACAACCCGCAGTCGCGCGGCTGCCATCGGCTGATCAAGGACGGCGCCAAGCTGGTCGAGACGGTCGACGACGTGCTCGCCGAGGTTGGCCGAGCGCCGGCGCCGCTTGCGCACATCGCGCCGGAAAAGACGGAAACGAGGCCCCAAGCGGTGGAGCGAGGGGAAGGGTTGGCCGAGCCGCCGCTGTTGGCGGCGATGGGCTACGACCCGGTCGACGTCGACACCTTGTCGGTGCGCCTCAAGTTGACGGCCGGGGAGGTTTACGCGATGCTGCTGGAGCTCGAACTGGAAGGGTGCGTGGCGGGTCTGCCCGGCGGCCGCTTCCAGCGCCTCTCCTGAATCCTGACCGTACCCCATAGAAGCCTTGATGTTTGACGTTCTCAGCTATCTGCTCGAAGAATACAGCGACCTTGAAACCTGCCCCGACCGCGACGACCTGTCGCGCCACCTCGTCGCCGCCGGCTTCGAGGACGACGAAATCGACGAGGCGCTCGACTGGGTCGAGCACCTGACGAGCGAATCGTCCGGCGTGTTCGACGGCGCCAACGATGCCTCCTCGATGCGCGTCTACAGCCGCGGCGAGCTTGAACACCTGCCGACCGAAGTGCGCGGCCTGATCCAGTTCCTCGAGGACAATAGCGGGCTGACGCCGGCGCAGCGCGAGCTGACGATAGACCGGCTGATGGCGCTGCCCGAAGACGACATCGACGTCGACCTCGCCAAACTGGTCGCGCTGATGGTGCTATGGAGCCAGCAAAGCGAGCTGCCCATCCTGGTCGGCGAAGAGCTGCTGGCGGCGATCCACGGCGAGCCGACGATGCAATAAAGCTTGAATCGGGGACAAGCGCCTCAACTTGAGGCGCAAGAGGCACGCTGTTACCATCGCGGCCTTTTGAACCTTATGCACAAGAGCGCCCCTTGCGCTCTTGTTTTGTTTGACGGATACAGGATGTGTCAGTCACTACGATGGAACCCCAGCGGACGCCGACATGCCTTCGAGCCTCTTGATCGTTGAATCGCCCTCCAAGGCGAAGACGCTGAAAAAATACCTGGGCGCGGACTTCGAAGTCCTCGCCTCCTACGGCCACGTGCGCGACCTGGTGCCGAAAAACGGCGCGGTCGACCCGGAAAAAGACTTCGCGATGAAGTACCAGCTGATCGCGAAGAACAGCAAGCACGTCGACGCGATCGTCTCCGCGGTGCGCGACGTCGACCACGTCTACCTGGCGACTGACCCGGACCGCGAAGGCGAAGCCATCTCGTGGCACCTGGTGCAGATCCTCGAGGGCAAGAAACTGCTCAAGGGCAAGACCGCGCAGCGCGTGGTGTTCCACGAGATCACCAAGAACGCGGTGCTCGATGCGATCCAGAACCCGCGCGACATCTCGCAGCCGCTGGTCGACGCGCAGCAGGCGCGCCGCGCGCTCGACTACCTGGTCGGCTTCAACCTGTCGCCCTTGTTGTGGAAGAAGATCCGCCGCGGCCTGTCCGCCGGCCGTGTGCAGAGCCCGGCCTTACGCCTGATCTGCGAGCGCGAGATCGAGATCCGCGCGTTCGAGACGCAGGAATACTGGTCGGTCCATCTGGCCAGCCACAAGGGCCGCACCAAGTTCGGCGCCAAGCTGACGCAGCTGGCCGGCCAGAAGCTCGACCAGTTCGACATCCCTGACGAAGAAACGCAGAAGGACATCCTCGCGCGCCTTGCCGGCCACCCGGCCGTCGTCGGCACGATCGAGAAGAAAAAGAAAACCCGCAACCCTGCCGCGCCGTTCACCACGTCGACGCTGCAGCAGGAAGCCGTGCGCAAGCTTGGCATGACGACCGACCGCACGATGCGCACCGCGCAGCAGCTGTACGAGGGCATGGACGTCGGCCAGGGGACCGTCGGTCTGATCACCTATATGCGTACCGACTCGGTGGCGCTGGCCGCCGAAGCGGTGACCGAGATCCGCCACTACATCGAGAACAAGTTCGACGCCGCGTCGCTGCCGAAGAACCCGGTCGCGTTCAAGAACAAGGCGAAGAACGCGCAGGAAGCGCACGAGGCGATCCGCCCGACGTCGATCTACCGCACGCCCGAGTCGGTCAAACCCTTCCTGACCGCCGACCAGTTCAAGCTCTACGAAATGGTGTGGAAACGGACGCTCGCCTGCCAGATGGCGCCGGCCAAGTTCGACACCACCAGCATCGACATCGCCGTCGGCGAAGGCGTGTTCCGCGCGACCGGTCAGGTGCTGGTGTTCGCCGGCTTCCTCGCGGTGTACGAGGAGGACGTCGACGACGCCGAGGACGAAGACAACGCCAAGCTGCCGGCGCTCGAAGAAGGCGAATCGCTGCCGGTCGACGCGATCACCGGCGAGCAGCACTTCACCCAGCCGCCGCCGCGCTTCTCGGAAGCGAGCCTGGTGAAGGCGCTCGAGGAGTTCGGCATCGGCCGCCCGTCGACCTATGCGAGCATCATCTCGACGCTGAAGGACCGCGAATACGTCGTGATCGACAAAAAGCGCTTCTTGCCGACCGATACCGGCGAGATCGTCAACAAATTCCTGACCGAGCACTTCGGCCAGTACGTCGACTACCACTTCACCGCCAAGCTCGAGGACCAGCTCGACGACATCGCCAACGGCGGCCGCCCGTGGGTGCCGGTGATGGACAGCTTCTGGAAGGGCTTTGCGAAGCAACTCGCCGAGAAGGAGGGCATCTCGCGCGCCGAGGTGACGACCGAGAGCCTCGACGAGGCGTGCCCGAAGTGCGAGAAGCCCTTGATCATCAAGTTCGGCAAGCGCGGCCGCTTCATCGCCTGCACCGGCTACCCGGACTGCGACTACACGCGCAACATCGGCGAGACCGCCGAGAGCGCCGCCGCCGAGGCCGAAGAGCCGACGGTGGTCGAAGGGCGCACCTGCCCCGAGTGCGGCGGCGAGCTGCACATCAAGAAGGGCCGCTACGGCAAGTTCATCGGCTGCGCCAACTATCCGAAGTGCAAGCACATCGAACCGCTGGAAAAGCCGCGCGACACCGGCGTGACCTGCCCCGAGTGCAAGACCGGCTCGCTGATCGAACGCAAGAGCCGCTACGGCAAGCTGTTCTACAGCTGCAACACCTATCCGAAGTGCAAGTACGCGACGTGGAACCCGCCGGTCGCCGAGCCGTGCCCGAAGTGCAACTGGCCGATCCTGACGATCAAGGTCACCAAGCGCCGCGGCACCGAGAAGGTCTGCCCGCAGAAGGAATGCGGTTACAGCGAGGTGATCGCCCCGCCCGAGCCCAAGGAAGAAAAGGTCGACTAAGACCTTGATTCGAAGACGGCGCCCCTTGGGGCGCCGTTTTTGTTGCTAAGCCCGCTCGGGTGAAGCCCGCAGCCTCGGCCAACCCCATGGCTTAAAACAAGGGTAAACCCGCGCCACATCGTTTACTTTACCCGTGAGGCATGGGCAAATAATAAACTTTATGCTGGTAAATCGCCGGGGCCGGTTTATAGTGATTACTGTAAGGGGCGTGGTTGGCCCTGATCCAGAAGCCAGGTTAGGCCTGGCAATTACGGCGCCAAGATGGGCCGGAATGCCAAGACAGGCATTAAACGCCGCCTTGTTCAGGCGGCGTTTTTATTCTTAAGAAGTTTTACGATCGCCATGAAACTTCACAGCAGTTTCTTTTTCACCGGCGGTTCGGTGTTGGCAGGTATCGCCTTTGTCAGTGAAGCATGGCCGATGTTGTTGTTGGCGCTGTTCGTGTTGTTCTTCGGGCTGGTACTGGCCGATCGCGAGCAGTTGGCCGGTCTGGACGCACGCGTGGCCGAAATGTTCCTGCCCCGCTGCGAATTGCCTCTCCTCCCTTTGGAAGGCTTCACGGGAGAAGGGCTGATCGGCTATCGCGCGGGCTACCCCGTGTACCGGGTGCTCAGGAGCCGCGATGCACGCTGGCAATTGCTCGGCACGGACGACGAGGTCAATGTCGTTGGCAATACGATCCGGGTCTGTCCCGGCTTGATCTACCGCCGTCTGGAAGACTGAACACCCCACCATCCGGTGAAAAGCGCCCCGCCCCCGCGGGGCGTTCCTCTTTGTGGCGCCCGTCCGGTACCGTGGCGCTCTTCAGCTCGGCCGAGGCTCGGCCAACCTTGTCGCTTCAAGCGACTTATCCCCACAGCACCAGCGCCCACATCGACGCGAGGTTGATCAGCCCCAGAAGCTGCGCGGCGCTGCCCATGTCCTTGGCGCGCTTGGCGAGCGGGTGGCGTTCGAGCGAGGTGTGGTCGACCGCCGCCTCGATCGCCGAGTTCAACAGTTCGATGATCAGCGTCGCCAGGCTGCTGGCGATCAACAGCGCGCGACCGACCCCAGTCGCGTCGATGAAGAAGGCCAGCGGAATCAGCGCCAGCGCCAATAGCGCCAACTGGCGGAACGCGTCTTCGTGGGTGAAGGCCGCCTTCAGGCCGTCGATCGAGTAGCCAAAGGCGTTGATCAGGCGCCTGACGCCGGTCTTGCCCTTGAACGGGCTTTCCTTGTGCGGATTCATGGTGTCAGCGTGTGCAGGGAAGAAGGTTTGGGGTCCAGCCATTCCAGGCGCGGCGCGAGCGTCGGGCTCACCCACACCGCGCCGCGGCCGTCGACGAGCAATACGTCGCGGGCGCCGAAACGGCGCGCGTAGTGTAACGCGGCTTTGGCGCCGGCGAAGTAGAGCGGCTTGGTCGCCGCGTCGGAGACGGCGCCGGCGTGCGGGCCCGGCGGCGCGATCAGCGTCGCGGCCTGCTGCGCGCAGTCGGTGTCGCCGTCGCGCGGGTCGACCAGGTGGCAGTGGCGGCGGCCGGCAAGTTCGAAGTAGCGCTGGTAGTCGCCGCTGGTGCCGACCGCCTCGCCGTCGGCAAGCGCCAGCACCGCCATCGCGCCCGCGCCGCGCGGCGCCATCAGGCCGACCTTCCACGGCGCGCCGTCCGGCTTCTTACCGATCGCCAGCACATTGCCGCCGATATTGACCAGGGCCGACGCGACGCCGGCTCTTTTCAAGGTGTCGCGCGCACGGTCGAGCGCCCAGCCCTTGGCGATGCCGCCGAAGTCGAGCTGTACCCGGGGGTTGGCCGAGCTCAGTGTCGTGCCGTCGAGCGACAGCTCGGCCATCACCGGCCGCGCGGCGACGAGCTCGGCCAAGGTTTTGGCCGGCGGCGCAAGCGGCGCGTAGTGGTCGGCGTGAAAGCCCCACGCCTTGACCAGTGCGCCGATCGCCGGGTTGAACAGCTCGTCGGAGCGGCGCGCGTAGTCCTGCGACAGCGAAACCAGTTCGGCGACCTCAGGCGGGATCGAAACGGTGTTGCCGGCGGCGAGCGCCGCGTTGATCCGCACCAGCGCGCTGCCGGCCTGCCACGGGTGCAGTTCGCGGTGCAGGCGGTCGAGGTCGGCGAGCACCGCGCCTACGGCTTGCCGTGCGGTGGCGTCCGGTACGCCGGCGACGGTGATCTCGATGCGCGTGCCGAAGGCGTAGCTTTCCTGCCGGTACGGCTCGGGTGCGCGTTGGCAGCCGGCGAGCGCGGCGAAGGTGGCGAGCAGGGCCAGGGTTGGCCGAGCGCTGCGCCCGCGCGACGGCGGTGCCGTCCCTAAGCCTTTTTCCTGCGACGTGTATGGGTGCTGCAAACCGTTCTTTACGCCGTCTGCCCGCACGCGGCTTCCAGCGCGTCGATATAGAGGCCGGCGACGTCGATGCCGCTCTGGTCCATGATCTCCCTGAAGCAGGTCGGGCTGGTGACGTTGACCTCGGTCAGGTAGTCGCCGATTACGTCGAGCCCGGCGAACAGGATGCCGCGGCGTACCAGTTCCGGGCCGAGCGCCTCGGCGATCTCACGGTCGCGCTTCGTCAGCTCGCGCGCGACACCGGTGCCGCCGGCGGCGAGGTTGCCGCGCGTCTCGCCGGCCAGCGGCACGCGCGCGAGGCAGAAGTCGACCGGCTTGCCGCCGATCACGATCACACGCTTGTCGCCGTCGCGGATCTCGGGGATGTAGCGCTGCGCCATCACCGTGCGCGTGCCGCGCCGGCTGATCGTCTCGATAATCACCGTCAGGTTCGCGTCCTGCGGCGTGACGCGGAAGATGCTGTCGCCGCCCATGCTGTCGAGCGGCTTCAGGATCACGTCCTGGTGCTGGTTGACGAAGGCGCGCAGGCGCGAGGGTTCGGCCGAGACCAGCGTCGGCGACGTGTAGTCGGCGAAGTTCAGGATGGCGAGCTTCTCGTTGAAGTCGCGCATCGCCTGGCCGCTGTTGAATACCTTGGCGCCCTGCTGCTCGGCCAACGTCAGCAGCTGGGTCGCGTACAGGTATTCGAGGTCGAACGGCGGGTCTTTCCTCATCAGCACCGCGTCGAACGCGAATAGCGGGTGACGCTCGGTGTCGCCGCGCTTGAACCATTCGCCCTTGTCGCCGGTGAGCGTGATGCGCGCGACATCGGCGAGCACGCGGCCGCCCTCGATCGCCAACTGGTGCGCCTCGCAAGCGAACAGCGCGTGGCCGCGCTTCGCGGCCGCCTCCATCATGGCGAAGGTGGTGTCCTTGTAGATCTTGAAGTGTTCGAGCGGGTCGGCGATGACGAGGATGCGCATGGCGGTCTTTCGAGTCGGGCGTCGGGGATTCGGATTAAGGGTAGCTCAAGCGACGCCGCCCCGGCGGGCGGGGCGGCGGTTCGGGGCGGGTGCTCAGTGCGCGTCCGGGTCGGTCGCCTCGAGCTCGTACGCCGCGGCCAACAGCGCGAGCCTGGAGATCACGCCGTAGGCGTAGAAGCGGTTCGGCGGGCAGTCGGGCGCGCCCTTCCTGTCGGGCAGGCACGGCGATTCGAACGACAGCGGCACGAAGTGCATGCCCGGCGCGTTCAGGTTCTCGTGGATGCCGCGGCCGGTGTGCACGCGGTAGAAGCCGCCGACGACGAAGTGGTCGATCATGTAGACGACCGGCTCGGCGACCGCCTCGTTGACGCTCTCGAAGGTGTACACGCCCTCCTGGACGATCACCTCGGACACCTCGAGCCCTTCCTTGACCACCGCCATCTTGTTGCGCTGCTTGCGGTTCAGCCCGACGAGTTCCTCGCCCGACTTCACGCTCATCACGCCCATGCCGTAGGTGCCGGCGTCGGCCTTGACGATGACGAACGGCTCCTGGTCGATGCCGTACTCGTCGTACTTGGCGCGGATCTTGGCGATCAGCGCGTCGACGGTCGCCGCGAGTTCTTCTTCGCCCTGGCGGCTGTGGAAGTCGAGCCCGGCGCAGCGCTCGAAGTAGGGGTTGATGAACCACGGGTCGATCGACAACAGCTTCGAGAAGTCGGCGGCGACCTTGTCGTAGGCGTCGAAGAAATGGGTCTTGCGGCGCACCGCCCAGCCGGCGTGCAAGGGCGGCAGCAGGTTCTGTTCGAGGTCCTTCAGGATGTCGGGCAGGCCGGCCGACAGGTCGTTGTTCAAGAGCACCATGCACGGGTTGAAGCCGTCCTCGAGCAGCACGCGCCGTCCCTGGCGCATGAGCGGCTCGACGGTGACGGTGTCGCCGTTGGCGGCTACAAGCTCGGTCGGCGCGGTGATCTCGGGGTTCAGCGAACCTAAGCGCACCTTGAGGCCGGCCTGTTCGAGGATGTGCACCAGCGTCGCGACGTTCTGCAGGTAGTAGGCGTTGCGCGTGTGGTTTTCCGGGATCAAGAGGACGCTCTTCGCCTCCGGACAGATTTTCTCGACCGCCGCCATCGTCGCCTGCACCGCGAGCGGCATGAAGTCGGGGTTCAGGTTGTTGAAGCCGCCGGGGAACAGGTTCATGTCGACCGGTGCGAGCTTGAAGCCGCTGTTTCTCAGGTCGACCGAGCCGTAGAACGGCGCGGCGTGCTGGTGCCACTGGCTGCGGAACCAGTGTTCGATCTGCGGCTGGGCCGCGAGGATGCGCGTTTCGAGCTCGAGCAGCGGGCCCTGCAGCGCGGTGGTGAGGTGGGGTACCGGCATGGCGTTCCCTAATGAAGGTGAATGCAACTTATCCATGGTGGGGGTTGCTACCGCGGTCTTCAACCCTTGCTGCATGACGATTAAGCGTCGCTTAGCGCAACGGCCAACCGTGACCATAGGCGCGGCGGTAGCGCGCGGCGAGGCTATCAATATCGAAACGGTGGTTCTGCGCGCCCGATTGCTCGGCGACGAGCGCGCCCAGAAGGCTCGCGACGTGGCCGGTGTCGGCCCAGGAAAGGCCGTGCGCGAGGCCGTACAAGAGGCCGGCGCGGTAGGCGTCGCCGCAGCCGGCCGGGTCTGCCAGTTCGGCTTCGAGCGCGGCAGCGGGGATGGAAAGCCGCTCGCCGCCGGTGTAGATGTCGGAGCCGGCCGCGCCGCGCGTGACGATCAGCGCGTCGACCTTGTCGGCGATCTCGGCTAAGGTCAGGCCGGCCCGCTGCAGCAGCAGTTCCGATTCGTAGTCGTTGACGGTGACGTAGGCCGCGGCGTCGATCAGCCCGATGAGTTCGTCGCGCGCGAACAGCGGCAGCTCCTGGCCCGGGTCGAACACGAAGGGGATGCCGGCGGCGCTCAGTTCTTCGGCGAACTTCAGCGTGCCTTCGCGGCCGCTCGGGGCGACGATGGCGAGCTTGGGCAACGTCGGCAGGTCGGCGACGCTGCACTCGGCCGAGCGATCCATCGCGCCCGGGTGGAAGGCGGTGATCTGGTTGGCGTCCACGTCGCTGATGATGAAGCACTGCGCGGTGTACGCGTCGGGCAGCACGCGGATCGCGTCGGTTTCGACGCCGTTGGCCGCCAAATGGGCTCGATACGGCGCGAAGTCGGCGCCCACCGCGCCGAGCACCCACGGCGCTTCGCCGAGCAGGCCCAGCGTGTAGGCGATGTTGCCGGCGCAGCCGCCCCATTCGCGGCGCATGACGGGCACGCGGAACGCGGCCGACAGCTTGGCGAGGTGATCGGGCAGGATGTGATCGGCGAAACGGTCTTCGAAGGCGAGCAGGGTGTCGAAGGCCAGCGACCCGCAGACGAGGAGACTCATGGCGGCTTTCGGGTAGACGATGGCCGATTTTACCACGCCCGGAACCGGCGGCCGCGCGGCCGGTCAAGCACGGGCGGCGCGCATCGCCGATAAAGGGAGGGCGCGCTTACAATCGACGCCTCCCGACCTTCGCCAAGGAAACCCGAATGAAAAACCGAATCGTCACAACCCGGCTGCTGAGCATCGCGCTGGCGGCCTGTCTAGCCGCCGCCGCGCTGCCGGCCTCGGCCAACCCGGTGTTTGCCGGCGCGCGCTTCGCCGATCTGTCCGGCCGGCCGGTGAGCCTCGACGTGTTCAAGGGCAAGGTCACCGTGGTCAATTTCTGGGCGACCTGGTGTGCACCGTGCCGCGAAGAGATGCCGATGCTCGACAAGGTCGCGCGCGAGCTGAAGGGCCGCGGCATGACGATGGTCGGCATCGCACTCGACCAGCCGGCCGAGGTCAGACCCTTCGTCAAGCAACTGAAGATCGGCTACCCGGTGTGGATGGGCGACGCGAACACGATGAATCTGATGCGCGGCCTCGGCAACCCGTCGGGCGGTCTGCCGTACACCGTGGTGCTCGACCGCGACGGCAAGGTCGTCGCGCGATTGCTCGGCGCCGTCAGCGAGGCCAACCTGCGCGCGGCGGTCGAACCGCGGCTGTGACGCGCGTCGAGGTGCGGCAGTAGGGAATCTCCGGACTTCATTCGGCGCGGGCGAGGAATAAACTGCGCTGATATCCGTCCCTTCTTGCCCGCCATGACACCGTACCCCGTGACCGTGCGCGAAGCCCGCCTCCAGGATGCCGATACCGTGGCCGACCTGGTGCTGGCGCTGATGGCCGAAATCTGCGCCCGCACCGACCTGCGCCATTCGGCGTTCGACGTCGCTGAAAACCGTCAATCCTGCCGCGAACGGCTGAACGGCGGCGAGACCCGCGCGCTGATCGCCGAAATGGCCGGCCGCGCCGTCGGCGTCGCCACCCTCGCCAGCGCCGAAGGCATCGGCGTCGTGCAGGAGTGCTACGTGCGCCCCGAATGGCGCTCGCACGGTGTAGGCCAACGCCTGTTGTGTGAGGCGCAGACGCTGGGTCGCGCCGACGGCTGGCGCGCGCTCGAAGTCACCACGCCGCCGCTGCCCGCGTTTGCCCGCTCCTTCGCCTTCTACCAGGCCAACGGCCTCGCGCCGGTGGCGGGGCGCAAGATGCGGCGCACGCTCGACTGATTCGTTTGCCCTTATTCGTCAAAAAGCTCGGCCAACCTTATGAAGGTTGGCCGAGCTTTTTTTAAGAACGAATCAGATCGCGAGCGCGAGGCGCGTGCCCTGGTCGATCGCGCGCTTGGCGTCCAGCTCCGTCGCGACGTCGGCGCCGCCGATCAGGTGCACCGGCTTGCCGAGCGCCTTCAAGGGCTCGGCCAACTCGCGCAGCGGCTCCTGGCCGGCGCAGACGATCACGTTGTCGACCGCGAGCGTCGCCTCCTCGCCGCCTATCGTCACGTGCAGGCCGGCGTCGTCGATGCGGTCGTAGCTGACGCCGCCCTGCATCTCTACGCCCTTCATCTTCAGGCTCGCGCGGTGGATCCAGCCGGTAGTCTTGCCGAGCTTTTCGCCGGGCTTGCTGTTCTTGCGCTGCAGCAGCCACACCTTGCGCGGACTCGGGTGCGGCTGCGGGCCCTGCGGCGCGAGGCCGCCGGGGCGGCTGACGTTCATGTCAACGCCCCACTCGGTCATGAAGGCGGACGGATCGAGCGACGTCGATTCGCCGTCCTGCGTCAGGTATTCGGCGACGTCGAAGCCGATGCCGCCGGCGCCGATGATCGCCACCGTCTTGCCTACCGGCTTGTTGTGGCGCAATACATCCAAATAGCTCAAGACCTTCGGATGGTCGATGCCGTCGACGTCGGGCAGGCGCGGCGCGATGCCGGTGGCGAGCACGACCTCGTCGAAGCGTTCGAGGTCCGACGCGGCGACACGTTGGCCGAGCTTAACTTGAACGCCGGCCGACTTCAGCCGTTCGCCAAAGTAGCGCAACGTCTCGTGGAATTCTTCCTTGCCGGGGATCTGCTTGGCGATATTGAACTGGCCGCCGATCTGATCCGCCGCGTCGAACAAGGTCACCGCGTGGCCGCGCTCGGCGGCGGTGCACGAAAATGCGAGGCCGGCCGGGCCCGCGCCTACGACGGCGATCGTCTTCTTCATCGTCGCCGGTTCGACCTTGAGCTCGGTCTCGCGACACGCGAAGGGGTTGACGAGGCACGACGTCAGCCGGCCCTGGAAGATGTGGTCGAGACAGGCCTGGTTGCAGCCGATGCAGGTGTTGATCGTCTCGGGCTTGCCGGCCGCCGCCTTGGCGACGAAGGCCGGGTCGGCGAGGAAGGGCCGCGCCATCGACACCATGTCGGCCGAGCCTTCGGCGAGGATTTGTTCGGCGACCTCGGGCGTGTTGATGCGGTTGGTGGTGATCAAGGGCAGCTTCACCTCGCCCTTGAGGCGGCGGGTCACCCATGAGAAGCCGCCGCGCGGCACCATGGTTGCGATGGTCGGCACGCGCGCCTCGTGCCAGCCGATGCCGGTGTTGATGATCGTCGCGCCGGCCTTTTCGACCTCCTTGGCGAGCGCGACGACTTCATCCCACGAGCTGCCGTCGTCGACCAGGTCGAGCATAGATAGCCGGTAGATGATGATGAAGTCGGGACCCGTCGCCGCGCGTACGGCTTTCAGCACTTCGAGTGGGAAGCGGATGCGGTTCTCGAACGCGCCGCCCCAACGATCGGTGCGGTGGTTGGTGCGGCGCGCGATGAACTGGTTGATCAGATAGCCCTCGGAACCCATCACCTCGACGCCGTCGTAGCCGGCGGCTTGAGCGAGCCTCGCGCAGCGCGCGAAATCGGCGATGGTGCGCTCGATGTCATCTTCGCTCATCTCGTGCGGCGTGTAGAAGTTGACCGGCGCGAGCAATGCAGACGGCGCGACCAGCGTTTCCTGATAGCTGTAGCGCCCGGTGTGCAGGATCTGCAGCGCGATCTTGCCGCCTGCTTCGTGCACCGCGTCGGTGACGAGGCGGTGGTGGGGCACCTCTGCTTCGTCCGTGAGCATCGCCGCGCCCTCGGCGACGCGGCCTTCCTCGTTCGGCGCCACGCCGCCGGTGACGATCAGGCCGACGCCGCCGCGCGCGCGCTCGGCGTAGAAGGCGGCCATCTTTTCGAAGCCTTGCGGCGCCTCTTCGAGGCCGGTGTGCATCGACCCCATCAGCACGCGGTTTTTCAGCGTCGTGAAGCCCAGGTCGAGCGGGGCGAGCAAGGCGGGGTAAGCGGTCATGGGGGCATCCTCGTGTTGGCCACCTTATGAATGATGGTCGTTGTGGTCTTGTTAGCCAGAAACGACCTTACTTACTGCTTGGTAAGTTGTCAACGCGATGACGCTGTCGGGGGCGATGGTGGGGGGGCAAGCGTTTCGCGTACAATCGCTTACATCACACATTAGGGGATACGCATGTTCTTCGCTCTGTTGGTGGCAACGCTCGTGGTAGCGCTGGCCACCGCCTACGTCACCGCGCGCTTCTTCGATTCCGCGGTGCAGAAGATCCTCGCGCGCATCGTCGGCGACGACCTGGCCGACGCGTGGCGCAAGTATCTGCGCTTCGCGATCCTCGTGGTCGGCGTGTCGGGCGGCGTGCGCTTGTGGGAGCTCGAGAAGTACGTGACGGCCAGCCGCGAGTCGGCGACGCTGGAGCTGAACGGCATGCGCTGGACGCTCGAGATCTACCGCACGCTGATCGAGACGCTGCAGAGCATCGCGTGGATGATGCTGCTGTTCTTCCTGGCCGCGATGATCGCCTATGTGATCGTGCGCGCGATCGAGATCAAGCACCACGACAAGCACCTCGGCGAGTGAGCCGCCGCGCGGCCGGCGCCCTGCCGGCCGCTTCCCGCCCCCCGAACTCGCGCCAGGCTTGCCACATCCCTTCCCGCAGTGACAGGCACCTACTCGTCTTGTCAAGGCTCGGCCAACCTTGCTCCTGCGGGGCCTTCCCTTGGCCGTCGTCAAGATGACGCTACCAGGATCATTCGCGCCGGCAAGCTGCAAGCAGCGCCTGGCTCAAGCGTATTTGTAACAGGGCATGCCCAGGACAAATATCCGTTTGACATTGTTTGTTGCGCTAACGAAAATGCCGGTCTTCCACTAAAGCCATAAAGTCTGAACACAATGAAAAAAACTGTCGCATCGTTGGGCTTGCTAGGGCTGATGTCATCCTTCGTGGCACTGGCCGACAGCAGCCAGCCTATCGTCAAGGTCGGCCTTGAGGGTTACCAGGAAAAGTATGAAGAAACCCTTGACGGTTCGCGCTTCATGGAAGAAAAGGCGCGCATGCTCGGCGTCAGCGGCGCGATCCGTTTCGATTTGAGCGAGAAAGACGCCTTGTCCTTGGAGGGGCGTTGGGGCTGGGGCGATGCCGACTACTCGAGTGCGTCGAGCGAGCACAGCGGTTTGGGGCGCAGTACCTACGATCTCCGCCTGGTCTATCAGCATGACTTCGACGTCGGCCAGCAGCGGATCATTCCCGAGATCGGTCTGGGTCGCCGCCGTCTGGAGGACAAGCTGCAGGAAGCCGGTCTCGGCGGCTATCAGCGCGAGTCCACCTACCAGTACGCGACGCTCGGCTTGCGCAGCGTCCACGCGCTGGGCAGCGAGTGGAAAGTGGAACCCAAGCTGTCGTACAACTACTTGCTCAAGGGCAAGCAGGTGTCGCGCCTGAGCGATATCAACCCGGCCGCCGAAGACCTGAAAAATAACCAGAAGCACGGTTATGGCTTCGAGCTGAGCGCCTCCTTCGTGCGCGAGCTCGAGGAGCGCAAGGCGGTGTCGATCACGCCGTTCTGGCGCGCGTGGCGGATCGACGACAGCGATACGCAACCGATTCGTGTTTCGGGGATCGTGATAGGAAGCGGCATGGAGCCGAAGAACAAGACCGACGAGATCGGCGTCAACGTCTCCTACCACTTCTGAGACGCGGCGCGCTGGGAGTCGAAAAACAAAAACCGCCCATCTGGGCGGTTTTTTCGTGGACCGGGATATCTCACAGGCTGACCATATTGTCGCGGTGGATCAGCTCTGGTTCGACCAGATAGCCGAGCACCGTTTCGATCTCGCGCGTCGGGTGGCGCATGATCAGCCTCGCCTCGTCCGAGCTGTAGTTGACGAGGCCGCGCGCGACCTCGGCGCCGTTCTCGTCGACGCAGGCGACCGCCTCTCCGCGCAGGAAGTCGCCGTCGACGCCGATCACGCCGATCGGCAGCAGGCTGACGCCGTTCTCGCGCAAGGCGCGCGCCGCGCCGGCGTCGAGCACCAGACGGCCGGACAGTTTCAGATGGTCGGCCAGCCATTGTTTGCGCGCGGCCATGCGCGTGGTCGGCGCGATCAGCTGCGTGCCAATGCCTTCGCCGTCGGCGAGCCGCGACAGCACGTTCGCTTCGCGGCCGCTGGCGATCACCGTCGCCGCGCCGCTGCGTGCCGCGCGCTTGGCGGCGACGATCTTGGTGTACATGCCGCCGGTGCCGACGCTGGAACCCGCGCCGCCGGCCATCGCCTCGAGCGCCATATCCCCCGCTTGTGCCTCGTGAACGAACTCGGCGGCCGGGTCCTTGCGCGGGTCGGCGGTGTACAGGCCCTGCTGGTCGGTGAGGATGACGAGCGCGTCGGCCTCGATCAGGTTGGTGACGAGCGCGCCGAGCGTGTCGTTGTCGCCGAAGCGGATCTCGTCGGTGACGACGGTGTCGTTCTCGTTGATGATAGGCACGACGTTCAGCGCCAACAGCGCGGTCAGCGTCGAGCGCGCGTTGAGATAGCGGGTGCGGTCGGCGAGGTCTTCGTGCGTGAGCAGCACCTGCGCGGTCTTCTGGCCGTGCAGCGAGAACGCGGTCTCGTAGGCCTGAGCGAGCCCCATCTGGCCGACCGCGGCGGCGGCCTGCAGCTCGTGCACCGCCTTCGGCCGCGTCGTCCAGCCGAGGCGCTGGCAGCCCTCGGCGATCGCGCCCGAGGACACCAACACCACTTCCTTGCCGCGGCGCCTGAGGTCGGCGATTTCCGCCGCCCAGCGCGCGAGCGCGTCCCTGTCCAGCCCCTTGCCGTCGTTGGTGACGAGGCTCGAGCCCACCTTGACCACGATGCGGCTGGCCGCGTGAATGACCGATTGCATGTCTGTCTTCTTGAAAAACGGATCGGGAGATTATAGCGCGCCGCGAAGCTTGGCCGAGCCTGGGTGACAAAAGCTCGGCCAAGCTTGCCGGTCATCGGGAAGGCGTCAGAAGTCTTCGCTCGCGCGGAATTCCATCAACTGGTAGTACGGCGACTGGCTGACGATGCGCGTCACGCGTATCAGCCGCTCAACGCCGCCGTCGCGCAGCCGGAACTCGCGCAGCCGGCCGAACACGCGGCCGGGCATCAACAAGCGCTCGCTGACGCCGAAGCGCGGGTTGCCGGGCACGATCAGCGCCGGCAGGAAGTGGTCGTCGGCGCGGGTGATGCTCGGCATCGCCTCGGCGGCGCGCGCTTCGGTCGCGATGCGTTCGATGCCGCATTCGACCAGCGGCCGGTCCTGCACCAGCGTCACCCAGCGGATGAAGAACAGGCCGGCCGGCACGCCGTGGTCCTCGGCGAACAGCACGTCGCCGGCGCGCAGGCTGTGGCCTTGCGGCACGCCGCGCAGCATCAGCCCGATCGGACTCTGGTTGACGACGCTCAATGGGCAGGGTGGAGCGTCCGCGTGAGCCTGGGGCTGCGCCGCCGCGCCGTCGTTCAGGTGCCGCCAGATGGCGGCGAGTTGGCTGACGACGTTCAATTCGCCGCTGGCCGCATCGCGCGAATGGCGGCGGCGCTGCGGCTGCTGCCAAGCGTGCGACAGCAGCTGGATCAGTTCGAATTCGGCCTCCGCCGCGCCGTCAGGGCCCTGTGCCAGGGCGTGCTTGAGCTTGTCTTCGCGCAAGGCGAGCGCGGCCAGCGTGTTGGACAGGTCGAGCCACAGCCAGCTGTGCGCGGGGTCGCGCGGCGCTATCAGCATGTAGCACGGCTGGGCGTCGGCGGCGGTGTCGACCAGGTAGGCTCCGCGGCCGCCGTCGAGCGGACCGGTCAGCGGCAGGACGCGTGCGGTCGCCGCCAGTTCGGGCAAGGCGGCGCGCAGCCAGCGGATCTGCTCCTGCGTCAGGCGACGGCTGTCGGTGAGGCCGAGCAGCAACAGTTCGCGGTAGAGCGTGATGGCCTGCGGCAACGCGTCGCGCGCCTCGCGCAGCCAGCCGCGCTCGTCGGCGAGGCGGTAGAGGGCGTGCACCTCGTGCCAGAAGCCGCGCGGCAACGGCAAATAGCTCTGGTGCACCCAGCCGAGCCAGGCACGCGCGCTGGCCAGCGCCTGCACGACGAGTTCGACCTTGGGCTGGTCGCGCTCGAACCACCCCTTCTTCTGCAATTGTTCGGACAGGCAGAGCAGCGTGCCGCGATGGACCTCGGCCAACGCGCGCTGGGTGCGCGACGCGATGATCTGCGCGTCCTGCGACAGCGTCAGTTCCTCGAGCGCCAGCGCATTCTCGGCGGCGTGCATCAGCTTGTCGGCCGCCTCGGCGTACAGCCGCATCAGCTTCTGGCGCAGCGCAGGCTTCGCTTCGGCGCGGTTGAGCGCGTGCACCGTCTCGGCGAGCAGCTTGGCCGCCAGTTTGGGTTGGGCGTAGGGCAGGCGGGCCAGCCAATCGGCCACGCTGCCCGGGTCGGTATCAACCAGGATCGCTTCCATGCTTTCACATCGTCAGGGCAGGGCCGCCTCGGCGGCTTCGTCGTCGCCGGCCAGGCGCAGCGTCGACAGCGTTTCGAGGGTCGCATCGACGAGTTGCGCCATCTGCTCGTCGTCGACCACGTAAGGCGGCATGAAGTAGACCGATTGGCCGATCGGTCGCGTCAGGCACGATTTTTCCAGCATCGCCGAGAAGAAGGCCTGCGAGAAGTCGGCGCGCGACGTCGTAACGTCGAACGCCCAGATCATGCCGGTGTGGCGAAAATGTCGCACCGCTTCATGCTCGGCCAACGGCGCCATCAGCTTGCTGAAGCGCTCGGCCTTGTCGCGGTTGGCGGACAGCACGTCTTCGCGCTCGAACAGGTCGAGCACCGCGAGCGCCGCGCTGCACGCGAGCGGGTTGCCGGTATAGCTGTGCGAATGCAGGAAGCCGCGCGCGACGTCATCGTCATAAAATGCATCGTATACCGAATCGGTCGTCAATACGCACGACAGCGGCAAAAATCCGCCGGTGATGCCTTTCGACAGGCACAGGAAGTCGGGACGGATGCCGGCCTGCTCGCACGCGAACAGCGTACCGGTGCGGCCGAAGCCGACCGCGATCTCGTCGGCGATCAGGTGCACGCCGTAGCGCTCGCACGCGGTGCGCGCGCGCTTCAGATAGTCGGGGTGGTACATCGCCATCCCGGCGGCGCCCTGCACCAGCGGCTCGAGGATCAGCGCGGCGATCTCGCCGTGACGCTTGGCCAGCACGTTCTCGAGCGCGGTCGCGGCGCGCGCAGCGACGTCGGCGGCGCTCTCGCCGGGCAAGGCGAGGCGCGCGTCGGGCGTCGGCACGCGCAGGCCCTTGTGCGTAAGTTCGGCGTAGGTCGCCGAAAACAGCGGCACGTCGGTCACAGCCAGCGCGCCTACCGTCTCGCCGTGGTAGCCGTTCTCCAGGCTGACGAAGCGGCACTTTTGCGCCTGGCCGAGGTTCTTCCAGTAGTGGAAGCTCATCTTCAGCGCGATCTCGGTCGCGCTCGAGCCGTCCGAGCCGTAGAACGCGTGGCCGAGGCCGGACAGCGCGGCGAGCCGCTCCGATAGTTCTACCACCGGCGCGTGGGTGAAACCGGCCAGCATCACGTGCTCGAGCGTGTCGAGCTGCGCCTTGATCGCGTCCTTGATCGCCGGATGGCCGTGGCCGAACAGGTTCACCCACCACGAGCTGACCGCGTCGAGGTAGCGCTTGCCGTCGAAATCGATCAGCCACGCGCCGTCGCCGCGCGCGATCGGGATCAGCGGCAGCCGCTCGTGGCGTTTCATCTGGGTGCACGGGTGCCATACCGCGCGTCGGCTGCGTTCGAGCCAGTCGCTGGATTCGCTCACGTTCGCCTCGTCAAAGCAGGAATTTAAATGATGCGCGATGCTAACATAGCCGCCGTTTACGTGACGGGACTGACGCAAATTGTCAGTTCGTGACCAATGACGCCGTAATTTGCGGCGTGAAACGGGAAAATCTTCAGGAAAAGCGGCTGGCACGATCCATGCTTTGTCATATCCGCGCACAAGAGGTTATGCCATGAAAGACCGTGAACAAGGTTTCACGCTGATAGAGCTGATGATCGTGATCGCGATTGTCGGCATCCTCGCAGCGATGGCGATAACCGCGTATCAGGACTACACCAAGCGCGCTTATCTGGCCGAGGCGATGGGCTTCGCCGGCAGCGTGAAAACGTCGGCCGAGGAGTATCACGCGTCGAAGGGGGCTTGGCCGACCAGCAACGCGTCGGCGGGACTGCAGGAACCGGAGGCTTACTGGGGCGAAGCCGTGAAGGCGTTGACCCTGGCGGCATCGGGTTCGGTCGGCGTGATCCGGATCACGTTGAACGACAAGGTGCAGGACAACGCCCAAGTCTGGCTCGCCTCCGAAGAGGACGCGAGCGGTTCCTACCGCTGGCGCTGCGGCGGAGAGTCCACTTTGCGACGGCTTATGCCTTCCAGTTGCCGGGAATGAATGAGTTTGTGATAAATTACCCCTGCATTTTTAATGCATACCTATAACGAGGAGTGGAAATGAAGAAGGCACAACAGGGCTTTACCTTGATCGAACTGATGATCGTCGTCGCGATCATCGGTATTTTGGCCGCGATCGCGATTCCGGCGTACCAGGATTACACGGTACGAGCCAAAGTAAGTGAAGGTATGCAAGCTGCAGCAGCGGCCAAAACGGCCGTTTCTGAATTTGCGTTGACTAATAACGTGTTGCCGGTCAGCAATGCGTCGGCAGGAGTTACGTCGACCACTTCAAAATACGTTACCAGCCTTACTGTTGGGACTAGTGGGGTGATTACTGTAGTGCTGAATGCGGCGAATGTCGGTGGCGAGGTTGCGAGTGGTGCAAACCAATTTGCTCTGACGCCTACCCTGTCTTCTACTGGGGTCGAGTGGAGGTGCGCTGTAGCGGCCTCGTCTGGTATCAATGTGAAATATTTGCCGGCCAACTGCCGCGGCTAATTTCCGAGTCGTCATCCTTCTCGAACGGGCGGGTAACCGCCCGTTTTTCATGGGTTAATCCATGCGTTTCCGGTTCGCCCCACATATGCTGGGTGCCATGTTGCTGGCACCTCTTTCCTTTGCGTTCCTCAGCCCTTTGCGCTACGCGCCATTGCCCGACTGGTGCAGCGACGTCGCCGCCGCCGCCTTGATCGCGCTCGCCGCGTTGTTCGCTGCCTGGCTGCCATCCGTTTCGCCGTCGGCGCGGCTGCACCGGGTCCAGCTCGGACTGGCCGCGTTGGCCGTGGGCTTGGTGCTGCCTTCGTTGAGCGTGATGCCCGCCTATCCGGGCGTGGCGCTGCAGGCCGCCACCGTGCTGCTGCTTCTAATGCTCGCCGCGTCGCTCCAGCAGCAGGCTATCGCGCGTCTGGGTCGCGACGCCGTGCTGACAACTTTTGCCGCCGTCGTGCTACTCGGCGCCTTGCTGCAGGCGGCGATCGGCTTCGCCCAAGCGCTCGGCCTCGCGCCGCTGGCGCAGGGCTGGTTGCTGTTCGACATGAACGCGCCGACCACGGTGCTCGGCAACATCGGTCAGCGCAACCAGCTCGGTCACTACCTCGGCTGGGGGCTGGTGTCGGCCTGCTATCTGCACAGCGTCGGCCGGCTGCGCATCGGTCTGTTCGTCCCGGTCGCGCTGGCGCTGGCCTTGCTGATGGGCTGGTCCGCTTCGCGCTTGGTGCTCGGCTACGGCCTCGGTCTCGGCGTACTGACGCTGATCTGGCTGCGGCGCGCCGACGACGGCGCTTTGAGGCGGTTCGGCAAGGCGGCAGGGATCGCGCTGCTGTGCCTGGCGGTCTGCCTGTTGTGGAGCCAGGAGATCAACGCTTTCCTGCGCTGGCTCGGTTTGCCGGTTCATGCGGCCAGCGGTTCCGAGCGCATGATGGACGCCGGCTTCGGCGCGCGCCGCCGTGTCGAATGGGCGAAGGCTTGGCGAGTCTTTCTCGACCATCCGCTGGCCGGCGTCGGCTGGGGGGGGTATGCCTACGAGAGCGTGCGCCTCGAGGCACTCGGCCTCTTTGGTCGCATGCCGGAGAATGCGCTGTTCACGCATACGCACAATATCTTCATGCAATTGCTGGCCGAGACGGGTGTCGCCGGCACCATTATCGTCGTCGGTGGTGGCTTGTGGGCGGCATGGCCCTTGTTTGCCCGGCGGGCGGCGAACGCTAACAGCCTGTTCGTCCTCGCGATGCTGATGATCAGTACGATCCACAGCCTGTTCGAGTATCCGTTGTGGTATCTGCCCTTCCTGCTGGGTGTGACGCTGTTGCTGGGGTTTTCTCCGGCGCCGGCGATCGGCCTGCCGGTGCGTTCTTCCTTGCGCCGTTTCTTCGCGACCGTGTTGGCGGTCGCCGTGCTCGCCTACGCGGCGACCGGCGTGTCGCACTTCCGCAACCTGAGCGCTTGGCTCTACCCGTCGCCGTCGCCGGCCGAGAACGTCGAGCGCATCCGTTCCCTGGTCGACCTCGGCCGCAACCCGCTGTGGTCGTACGAGGCCGACCTGGTCTTGTCGGGTTATCAGATCCCGAGCCGTCAACTCGTGGCCGTTCAGCGCCCGCTGTTCGAGCGGCTGGCGAGCTACCGGCCGTATCCGAACGTGCTGCAGAAGCTGGCCGTCGCCAGGCAGATGCAAGGCGATACGCGCGGCGCCAAAGAGGCGCTGGCGATGGCGGTCGCCGCCTATCCGGGGCTGACGCCCGCCTACATGGCCTACTTTGCGCAGATGAAAGACCCGGCGATGAAACCGCTGGCCGCGTTCACCGCGCGCGCCGCGCAAGCCTACAAGGCCGGCGGGCCGGTGGCGGCGGCCGATGCCGCGTCGGCCTTGCTTAAAGTGTCGCGGCGTTGAAGGTGCAGGATGCGTTAACATGGTTGTTTTGCCCGTAGCGAGCCGTCCGATGCCTGTCCAAGCCGTCCTCAACCGCGCCGCGCTTCTCGCCTGGTGCGCGGTCGCGGTCCTGCCCTTTATCTCGCGCCTGCACTACGTTCCGTTGCCGCAATGGTGGGGGGAGGCGACGGTGGTGTGGCTCGCTGTGCTCGCCTGGCTCTGTGCGCCGCGCGCAAGTGCGGTGAGCTGGCCGCGCGCCGCGTGGTGGATGCTGGCGCTCGCCGCATTCTGGGCGGCGCAGCCCTTGTGGCTGCCGCTCGACTTCCCGGGCATGAACTGGGCGACGGCGCTCGGTTTTCTGTCTCTCGCGCTGCTGGCTGGCGTCACCGCGGGCCTCTCCGAGCGCTGGGGCGAAGAATACTTGGTGCGCTCGCTCGCGTGGGCGCTGCTGACCGGCGCCGTGCTGCAGTCCGCGATCGGCTTCTGTCAGGTCACAGGGTTGGCCGAGGTCATGGGCGGCGTGCTGTTCTACGACCGCGCACACCCTACGACCAATGTGTTCGGCCATATCGGCCAGCGCAACCAGTATGCGCACTATCTGACCTGGGGCTGCGCCGCGCTCGCTTACCTGTTTGCGCAGCGTGCGGTGTCGCGCCGCGTTTTTGTTTTCCTCTTGCTTTGGCTGGCGCTGTCGATCGCGTGGGCGAGCTCGCGTACGGTGCTGATCTACGCGGTGGCGCTGGTCGCGATCGCCGGCGTCTGGCATTGGCGTGTGCGCGGCGAAGAATCGAAGCGGCTGTTCGCGGCCTTCGCCGTCGCGGCAGCGGCGATCGTCGCGATGCAGTTCGTGCTGCCGTTGGTGAATGCTCTCGTCGCGCATTTCACCCACAGCGCGATGACGGTTGAGAGCGGCATCGAGCGCCTCGCTGCCAGCGGCGACGGCATGGGCGCGCGCCGCATCACCGAGTGGCACAAGGCTTGGCTGGTGTTCGGCGATGCGCCGCTGACCGGTGCCGGCTGGTCGCAGTTCGCCGCCGAAAGCGTACGTCTGCAGATGCTGCCGATGTTCCGCGACGCCGGTTTCAACAGCGGCCTGTTCTCCAACGCGCACAACCTCGAGATGCAGCTCTTGGCCGAGATGGGCTGGCCGGGCGCGCTGTTGGCGATCGGCGGCTTCGCCTGGGCGGTGTGGCCTTATTTCGGCCGGGCTGCGCGCGCGGCGCAGGTGCTGCCGCTTTCGGTGATGGCGGCGACGCTGATCCACAGCCAGCTCGAATACCCGCTGTGGTATCTGTATTTCCTCGCCGTGCTGGTGATGATGATGGCGCTTGCGCCGGCCGCTCCACGCCGTTCCCTGTTCGCAGGCTCGGCCAACCTGGTGCTGGCGGTCGCGCTCGGCGTCGTGTCACTGATGGCGATTCCGCGCTACTGGGAGATGGTCAGCCTCTATTCGCCGACCGGGCAGGGCGCGCGCGACGAGGCGCGCGTCGCGAGGTTGGCCGAGATCGTCCGCACCGAGCCGCTGTTCGCCTTTCACGCGCTCAACACGCTCGACAACTATCTCACCGTCGACAAGCGCAACCTCGACGCCAAGCGGCGCTGGATCGCGCAGTTGTCGGCGTTCCGGCCATACCCGGACGTGCTGTTCAAGGAGGCGCGCCTCGCCGCGCTGGCGGGCGACGAGACGAGCGCCGAGCGCAGCATGGCGCGCGCGCTCGGTTCCTTCCCGACCTACGCGCCGCAGTTCCTCGACGACCTGCCCGAGGACGATCCGGCGTATGCCGGCCTGCGCCGTCAGGCCGAAGAAGCGATCGCGAAGCTTCCCGAGCGCTATCGCTGACGCGCGCCAGGGTTGGCCGAGCCGCTCATGCAATCAGCTCGGCCAACCTTAAGTGCCGCCAAACGCCAGCCATGAAAAAACCCGGTCGCATGGACCGGGTTTTTCGTCGCGGCGAAAGAAACGCGTCAGACCAGCGCCGCGTCGCGCGTGCCGATCGCCGCCTTCATCTTCTGCAGCGCCTTGGCTTCGATCTGGCGGATGCGCTCGGCCGACACGCCGAACTCGGCGGCCAGTTCGTGCAGCGTCGCGCCGCCGTCGTCGGCCAGCCAGCGCGCCTCGACGATGCGGCGGCTACGCGCGTCGAGGGAGCCCAGCGCTTCGATCAAGCCCCGGCTTTGCAGGCGGTCGAACGCCTGCTTTTCGAGGCGACGCGTCGGTTCGTGCTCGCTGTCGGCCAGCCAGTCGATCGGCGCGAAGCCCTCGTCGTCGCCGTCGTCGGCCATCAGCGCGATGTCCTGGCCGCTCATGCGCGTTTCCATCTCGCGCACTTCCTCGGGTTTCACGCCGAGCTGTTCGGCGATGTGGCGCGCTTCCTTGTCGGACAGCGCCGAGAAGGTCGACTTCATGCTGCGCAGGTTGAAGAACAGCTTGCGCTGCGGCTTGGTCGTGGCCACGCGCACCAGGCGCCAGTTGCGCAGGATGAATTCGTGGATCTCGGCCTTGATCCAGTGCACGGCGAACGAAAACAGGCGCACGCCGCGGTTCGGTTCGAAGCGTTTGACCGCCTTCATCAGGCCGATATTGCCTTCCTGGATCAGGTCGGCGTGCGGCAGGCCGTAGCCGGAGTAACCGCGAGCGATCGACACTACGACGCGCAGGTGCGACATCACCAGCTGCTTGGCGGCGTCGAGGTCTTGGTGTTCGGAGAAGCGGGTCGCGAGCGCGTTTTCCTCTTCGGCGGTCAACATCGGGACGCTGTTCACGCCCTGGATGTACTGCTCCAGGCTGCCGCTGGCAGAAGGGACGGGCAAGGCGAAAGTCGCTGTCATGTATCTACTACCTCCTTCGGTAGAGCAATCCTAGCACTCGCGATTGGAGAGTGCCAGGCGGTTCCGGGTTCCCGGTCAATGTGATTTTCTATCGGCCGATAGGGCCAGACTATGCGGCTTCAGCGCGGCGCGAGGCGGCGCAGGTGGTGGCTGGCGGCGAGCCGCGCGCCGAGCGCAGCCAACAGGATCGCGCCTGCGATCAGCGCAGCCAGTTCGAGTGGCGCGAGGCCCCTGAGTTCCACGCGCTCGTTGTAGAGGCGCGCCAGCTCGACGATCGCCGGGTTCGCGTTGGCGACGTAGAGTGCCGACAGGCCCCACGCGATCAGCGCGGCCAAGAGGCCCTGCCAAAAGGCATGGTACAGGAAAGGGCGGCGGATGAAACTCTCGGTCGCGCCGATCAGCGTGGCGACCTCGATCTCGTCGCGCCGCGCGAGGATCTGCATGCGGATGGTGTTGTGCGTGACCAGCACCAGCGCGACCGCGAACGCGACGGCGAGCGCCACGGTCAGGTGTTTGCCTAGCTCCATCAGGCCGTACAGCCGTTTCGCCCAGTGCGCGTCGTACTGCGCTTCCTCTACCATCGGCAGGCCGGACAACTCCTTCTGCAGCCGTTCGAGGTCGCCCGGCTCGAGCGTCGCCGGCGTGACGACGAAGGCGTCGGGCAGCGGGTTGCCGTCCAGTCCCTCGGCGACGCCGGCCAGGCCGTGGCGGTTTTCTAGCTCGGCGAGCGCCTGGGTGCGGTTCACGTACTGGTACGATTCGACCTTCGGGTGGCCCTTGAGCGAACCGTTGACCGCGGCGAGGTCGGCCTCCTCGGCGCTCATCTCCATGAACAGCGTGACCTGCGGCGTCGCGGTCAGCCGGCCGATCCAGTCCTGCAGGCTCGTCACCGTCAGGTACAGCGAGATCGGCAGCGCAAGCGCGATCGACAGCATCAGCAAGGACAACAGGCTCGCCAGCGGCTGGCGCAGCAGTTTGCCGAGCGCGGTCTTCGCGCTTAGCCAGTGCAGATAGAAATAGTGTTTCATGCGGCGAACTGCCCTTCGCGAAGGCGCAGGATGCGCCGGCCGTAGTCTTCCATCAGCGTTTCGTCGTGCGCCGACACGAGTACGGTGACGCCGACCTGGTGGAAGGATTTGAACAATTCCATGATGTCGAGCGCGTACGCGCGGTCGAGGTTGGCCGAGGGTTCGTCGGCCAGCAGGATCGCCGGGCGGTGTACGACCGCGCGCGCGATGCACAGCCGTTGCTGTTCGCCGCCGGACAGCCTGACCGGCGCGGTCTTCTCCTTGCCGGCGAGGCCGACCTTGTCGAGCGCGGCGCGCGCACGGCGCACCGCTTCGCGCCGGTCGTAGCCGATGATGTCGAGCGGCATCATCACGTTGTCGAACACGCTGCGGTCGTAGAGGATCTTGTGGTCCTGGAACACGAGGCCTATGTGCTGGCGCACATAGGGCAGCTGGCTCGCGCGCAGCTTCGACAGGTTCTGGCCGTTGACCAGCACGCCGCCCGAGGTCGCGCGTTCGATGCCGGCGATCATCTTCAACAGCGTCGACTTGCCGGCGCCGGAGTGGCCGGCGAGGAAGACCATTTCGCCGGACTCGATCGTGAAAGACAGGTTTTTCAGTGCATCTATGCCGCCGGGGTAGCGTTTGCTGACCTGATCGAACTGGATCATCGGGACCTCGGAGAAGTCGCGGTTGGAAGATAAAGGTTGGCCGAACTCGGCCAACCTTTGCATCAGCAAGCGTTCACGTCAATCGAACAGCGCGTTCACGTAGTCGCGTGCGTCGAACGGGCGCAGGTCGTCGATGCCTTCGCCGACGCCGATGAACCGTAACGGCACCGGGCGCTCCTTGGCGATCGCCGCGATCACGCCGCCCTTGGCGGTGCCGTCGAGCTTGGTCAGCACCAGGCCGGTCAGGCCGAGCGCGTCGTCGAACGCCTTCACCTGGTTGATCGCGTTCTGGCCGATGTTGGCGTCGAGCACCAGCATGATTTCGTGCGGCGCGTCGGGGATCGCCTTCTGGATCACGCGCTTCACCTTCTTGATCTCTTCCATCAGGTGCAACTGCGTCGGCAGGCGGCCGGCGGTGTCGGCCAGCACGATGTCGATGCCGCGCGCCTGCGCCGCCTGGATCGCGTCGTAGCACACCGCCGCCGAGTCGCCGCCCTGCTGCGCGATCACGGTGACGTTGTTGCGGTCGCCCCAGGCGATCAGCTGCTCGCGCGCCGCGGCGCGGAAGGTGTCGCCGGCCGCCAAGAGCACCGATTTGCCCTGCGACTGGAAGTATTTGGCGAGCTTGCCGATGCTGGTGGTCTTGCCGGCGCCGTTCACGCCGGCCATCATGATGACAAAGGGCTTCCCGCCTTCGACCGACAGCGGCACTTCGAGCGGTTCGATCAGCTCGGACAGCGAGTCCTTCAGCGCGCCCTTCAGTTCGCTGGCGTCCTTCAGGCCCTTCAGCGTCACGCGTTCGCGAACGTCCTTCAGGAGCCCGGTCGTCGCCGGCACGCCCATGTCGGAAGTCAAGAGCACGGTTTCCAGCTCTTCGTACAGGTCCTCGTCGATCTGGCCGCCGCCGAACAGGCCGGCGAGCGACTTGCCGAGCTTGTCGCGCGTCTTGGACAGGCCGGCCTTCAGGCGCTCGGTCCAGCTCGCCTTCTTGACCGGCGCCGCTTCGGCGTCCGGAGCCGGCGCGACGACGGGGGCGTCTTCGGCCAACGCAGCTGCGGGGCTCGGGGTGATGGGTGTCGGCGCAGCGGTTTCTGCGACGGGTTCCGCGGCGACGAGGGCTTCGTCGGCGACCGGGAGGGCGGCCTCTTCCTGCAACGGGGCGGCAGGAGCGGCGGGCGGGGCTTTCTTCTTGAAGAAACTAAACATGCGAATCCGGAGTCAAGCAACTCGATGAAAATGGTGCAATTGTATCGTCAATTACCGGAGTGCTCCCAATAAGCCTATGAAAAACTGGCACAAGCTCGTGGTGGCGGGGCTTTTCGCCGCCGCAGCCGGCGCGGCGGCGGCCGAAACGGTCGAGGCGACGCTCGAGAACGGCCTCAAGGTGGTGGTGCGGCGCGACGCGCGCGCGCCGGTCGCGGTGTCGCAGCTGTGGTACCGCGTCGGCTCGGTCGATGAGGTCAACGGCCGCACCGGCCTGTCGCATCTGTTGGAACACATGATGTTCAAGGGGACGAAGACCGTGCCGGCCGGCGAGTTCTCGCGCCGCATCGCCGCCGCCGGCGGCCAGGACAACGCGTTCACCAGCCGCGACTACACCGTCTACTTCCAGCAACTGGCGGCGAACAGGCTTCCCTTGTCGCTGACGCTGGAGTCTGACCGCATGGCCAACCTCACAATCGCCGACGACGTGTTCAAGAAAGAACTCGAGGTGGTGAAGGAGGAGCGCCGCTGGCGCACCGACGACCAGCCGACCGGCATCCTCGCCGAAACGCTGTACGCGAACGCCTTCGTCGCCAACCCGGTGCGCTACCCGGTGATCGGCTGGATGGATGACATCCAGAACATGAAGCCGGACGACCTCAGGGCCTGGTACCGGGAGTGGTACGCGCCGAACAACGCGACGCTGGTGGTGGTCGGCGACGTCGACCCGCAGGCGGTGATCGCGCTGGCGCGCAAGGAGTTCGAACCGCTCAAGTCCAAGACGTTGGCCGAGCGCCGGCCGCAGCGCGAGCCGGAGCAGAAGGGCGTGCGGCGCGTGTCGGTCAAGGCGCCGTCCGAACTGTCCTACCTGACGCTCGCCTGGCAGGTGCCCAGGCTCACCAGGTTGGCCGAGGCCGATCCCTACGCACTGTCGATGCTGACCGAGCTGCTCGACGGCCACGACGCGGCGCGTCTGCCGCGCCATCTGGTGCGCGAGAAGAAGGTCGCGCTGAGCGCCTCGTCTAGCTACGACCCACTCGGCCGCGGCGCGACGCTGTTCACGCTGACCGCGGTGCCGGCCAACGGCGCCGACATGGGCAAGCTCGAGGCCGCGCTCAAGGGCGAGATCGCCCGCATCGCGCAGGGCGGCGTCAGCGAGGTAGAGCTCGCTCGCGTGCGCCGCCAGGTCGAGGCGAGCCGCGTGTTCGAGAAGGATTCGATGTTCGGCCAGGCGATGCAGATCGGCTCGCTCGAGAGCCTCGGCTTTTCGTGGCGCGACGAGGACGAGATGAACCGCCGCCTGCTCGCGGTCGACGCCGCCGCGGTCAAGCGCGCCGCGCAGAGCCTCGTCGATGACAAACTCACCGTGGTGACGCTCGTCGCCCAGCCGCTGAAAGGCCGCCAGGTCGCGCCGCCGGCCAACCCCAAGGAGCTGCGCTGATGCGCCTGCAAAGACTGATTATCGCCGCCGGCGTCGCGGCCGCCGCGCTGCCGGCGCTCGCCGATCCGCAGCTCCAGAGCTGGCAGACGAAAGAGGGCGCGCGCGTGTTGTTCGTAGAGGCGCACGAGAATGCTATCGTCGACGTGCAGCTGAACTTCGACGCAGGCAACCGGCGCGACCCCTCCGGCAAGCCGGGGCTGGCCGACCTCACGCTCGGCCTCATCGACGCGGGGACCGCGAAGATGGGCGAGGAGGCGGTGCGCGAGAGGCTCACCGATCTGGCCGCCAGCCTGTCTGGCTCGGCCGACGCTGACAGCGCGAGCCTCACGCTGCGCGTACTCGCGCGTCCTGAGGTGCGCGATCCGGCGGTCGCGCTGGTCGCCGACCTGGTCGCGCATCCGGCCTTCCCGGAGGCGGTGCTGAAGCGCGAGCGGGAGCGCAGCATCGACAACCTGCGCCAGCGGGAGACCGACCCGGGCTTTCTCGCCGGCCGCGAGCTGACCCGGCTGATGTACCCGGCCCATCCGTACGGCAGCGGCGCCCGGCTGTCGGCAGACAGCCTCAAGCGCATAAGCCGTGAAGACCTGCTGGCGTTCTGGCGTACGTATTACCGACCGGAGTCGGCGGTGGTCGCCATCGTTGGCGATCTGACGCGTGCCGACGCACAACGCTTGGCCGAGAGATTGCTCGCCGGTCTGCCCAAGGGGCGCCCGGCGCCGCCGGCGCTGGCTGACGTTCCAGCCATCGTGCCGGGGCAGCAGAAGGTGATCGCCCACCCGGCGAGCCAGGCGCACGTCGTATTCGGCCTGCCGCTGATCACGCGCCACGATCCGGACTACTACGCGCTGATGGCGGGCAACTACGTGCTCGGCGGCGGCGGTTTCGATGCGCGGCTGATGCGCGAGCTGCGCGACAAGCGGGGTCTGACCTACGGCGCGTCGAGCATGCTGGCGCCTCATGAAAAGGCCGGTCCGTTCGAGGTGTCGTTCTCGACGCGCAAGGACCAGGCGGGCGAAGCGCTGACGGTGGCGCGCAGCACGATCGCCGACTTCGTCGCAGACGGCCCGACCGAGGCCGAACTCGAACAGGCCAAGGCCAATATCGTCGGCGGCTTCCCGATGCGCTTCGACAGCAACCGCAAGCTCCTGGGCTATCTGGCGGTGATCGGCTGGTATCGGCTGCCGCTGACTTTCCTGTCCGACTACCCGAAAAAAGTGTCGGCGCTGACCGTTTCCGACGTGCGTGACGCGTGGCGTCGCCGTATCGATCCGGCCAGGCTCGCTACCGTCGTGATCGGTCCGGCGACGTTGGCCGAGCAGGGCGCCAAGGGTGAGCCGGCGGGCCAGTCGCGGTAAACTGCCGGCCTTGCCCTTCTCTGGAGTCTTCATGAGCGCGACACGCAACCAGGTGCGCATCATCGCCGGCCGTTACCGGCGCCGCCTGCTTTCCTTCCCCGACCAGCCCGGCCTGCGCCCGACGCCGGACCGCGTGCGCGAGACGCTGTTCAACTGGCTGGGGCAGGAACTCTACGGCTGGACCTGTCTCGACCTGTTCGCCGGCAGCGGTGCGCTCGGTTTCGAGGCGGCGTCCCGGGAAGCCAAGCGTGTCGTGATGGTGGAGAAGTCGCGCGTCGCCGTCGCCAGCCTGCGCGATAACAAACAAATGTTGAGCGCGGCCGAGATCGAAGTCATCGAGGCCGACGCCAACTTATATATAAGGAATAGCCGCGAGCGCTTCGACCTGATCCTGCTCGATCCGCCGTTCGACAGCGATCTGCTCGGGGCGCTGCTGCCTTTGATGCGGGAACATCTCGCCGACGGCGGTTTCCTCTATTGCGAGGCGCGGCGCCTGCCGGCGCTCGGCGACTGGCAGATCGTGCGCGAGGCCAAGGCCGGACAAGTGCACTGTGTGTTGTTGCAAGTGGCGCAACTTGGCCCAAAGGAATAAGCTAATGATCGATTGCGCTTGCCGTCGGGCTTGACGGCTGCCAGAATCCCAGGTTGTCCGTGATAGTAGTGTGAAGGAATCCGTCCATGTCTTTGATGATTACCGACGAATGCATCAACTGTGATGTGTGCGAACCGGAATGCCCGAATAACGCCATTTCGCAGGGTGAAGAGATCTACGTGATCGACCCGAATCTCTGTACCCAGTGCGTCGGCCATTACGACGAGCCGCAGTGCCAGCAGGTCTGCCCGGTCGACTGTATTCCGCTCGACCCGAGCCACGAAGAGACCCAGGAGCAGCTGTACCAGAAATACCTCGTGATCAGCGAAAAGGCCTAAGTTGTTGATCCGAAAGAAAACGCCCCGTCGTTCTGATGAATGGTGGGGCGTTTCGGCTTTCGAGCGGCAAAAAACACGGAAAAATGTGCGAAAAGGTATTGACGGAAAATCGGGCGATCTATAATATTCGGGTCTCTTTCAGGAGGGATTCCCGAGCGGTCAAAGGGATCAGACTGTAAATCTGACGGCTCTGCCTTCGAAGGTTCGAATCCTTCTCCCTCCACCAGATTACTTTAGCGTCTTGACGACGTGAAGCTGGAAGCGTCCGAGATCGTAAAGGCGGGTGTAGCTCAATGGTAGAGCAGAAGCCTTCCAAGCTTACGACGAGGGTTCGATTCCCTTCACCCGCTCCAAGCGTAAACGCCTGTCATAGGGCCCATGTAGCTCAGGGGTAGAGCACTCCCTTGGTAAGGGAGAGGTCGGCAGTTCAATTCTGCCCATGGGCACCATCGCTTAACCTTGTTTTCGGATTCAGGGAATTTGCCATGGCTAAGGAAAAGTTCGAGCGGACGAAGCCGCACGTAAACGTTGGCACCATCGGTCACGTTGACCATGGTAAGACCACTCTGACTGCTGCTATCACCACCATTCTGTCGAAGAAATTCGGTGGCGAAGCCAAGGGCTACGACCAGATCGACAGCGCGCCGGAAGAGAAGGCCCGCGGTATCACCATCAACACCGCGCACGTTGAATACGAAACCGAAGCCCGCCACTACGCTCACGTGGACTGCCCGGGTCACGCCGACTATGTGAAGAACATGATCACCGGCGCGGCCCAGATGGACGGCGCGATCCTGGTGTGCTCGGCGGCTGACGGCCCGATGCCGCAGACCCGCGAACACATCCTGCTGTCGCGCCAAGTGGGCGTGCCGTACATCATCGTGTTCCTGAACAAGGCCGACCTGGTGGACGACGCCGAGCTGCTGGAACTGGTGGAAATGGAAGTGCGCGACCTGCTGTCGTCGTACGACTTCCCGGGTGACGACACCCCGATCATCACCGGCTCCGCGCGTCTGGCGCTGGAAGGCGACCAGAGCGAATACGGCGAACCGGCGATCTTCCGCTTGGCCGACGCGCTGGACAGCTACATCCCGACCCCGGAGCGCGCGATCGACAAGCCGTTCCTGCTGCCGATCGAGGACGTGTTCTCGATCTCGGGTCGCGGCACCGTGGTGACCGGCCGCGTCGAGCGCGGTATCGTCAAAGTCGGCGAAGAACTCGAGATCGTCGGCCTGAAGCCGACCGTCAAGACCACCTGCACCGGCGTGGAAATGTTCCGCAAGCTGCTGGACCAGGGTCAGGCTGGCGACAACGTCGGCGTGCTGCTGCGCGGCACCAAGCGTGAAGACGTCGAGCGTGGCCAGGTGCTGGCCAAGCCGGGTTCGATCACCCCGCACACCACGTTCAGCGCTGAAGTGTACGTGCTGTCGAAAGACGAAGGCGGTCGTCACACCCCGTTCTTCGCCAACTACCGTCCGCAGTTCTACTTCCGTACCACCGACGTGACCGGTGCGGTGACGCTGGCTGAAGGCGTGGAAATGGTGATGCCGGGCGACAACGTGTCCATCACCGTGGAACTGATCGCGCCGATCGCCATGGAAGAAGGTCTGCGCTTCGCCATCCGTGAAGGCGGTCGTACCGTCGGCGCCGGTGTCGTTGCCAAGATCATCGCCTAATCGCGATATCTGAAAGGTTTTTAGGCCAGTAGCTCAATTGGTAGAGTATCGGTCTCCAAAACCGAGGGTTGGGGGTTCGAGACCCTCCTGGCCTGCCAAACAAGACTAACCGGCGAGTTTTCGCCGGTTGGTCTTTTGTCGCATACGCGAAGAGAATATTCCGCATGGAAATGCAAGACAAACTCAAGCTCGCTTTCGCGGCCTTGTTGCTGGTTGGCGGTATCGTGGGTTTCTATCTGGTTCCCGAGTCGCAGGGCTTGTTGCGTGCGCTTGCCTTCGTGGCGGGTCTCGTGCTGGCCGGTGGTGTGCTGTGGGTTTCGGCGCCGGGTAAGGCGTTTGCTTCTTACGCACAGGACTCGGTCGGCGAGGCGCGCAAGGTGGTGTGGCCCGAGCGCAAGGAGGCCCTGCAGCTGACGGGTCTCGTGTTCCTGTTCGTGCTGGTGCTCGCGCTCTTCATGTGGTCGGTCGACTCTGGTCTTTCCTGGCTCTTCTACGATCTCCTGCTCGGTCGAGGTTAAGCAATGGCAAAACGTTGGTATGTGGTGCACGCCTATTCGGGTTTTGAAAAGAGCGTGCAAAAGGCCTTGCGCGAGCGTATCGATCGCTCGGATGTGCCGGATTTGTTCGGCCAGATTCTGGTGCCGGTCGAAGAAGTCGTCGACATCAAGAACGGTCGCAGGTCGATCACCGAGCGCAAGTTCTTCCCGGGTTACGTGCTGGTCGAGATGGAAATGACCGACGAGAGCTGGCACTTGGTGAAGAGTACTCCCAAGGTGACCGGCTTCATCGGTGGGACGGCAAACCGGCCGGCGCCGATCTCGGCCAAGGAGGTCGAGGCCATCATGCAGCAGATGCAAGAGGGTACCGAAAAGCCGAGGCCGAAGGTGTTGTTCGAAGTGGGCGAGAAGGTGCGCGTCAACGACGGCCCGTTCACCGACTTCAATGGCGTGGTCGACGAAGTCAACTACGAGCGCAACAAGCTGCGCGTAGCGGTGCAAATCTTCGGTCGCGAGACGCCGGTCGAACTCGAATTCGGCCAGGTCGAGAAACTTTGATTGGCAGGTTGTTGGGAAGCGTGTAAAATTCTGCGCTTTCGCTGGGAAGCGCTCGCTTGGCGTGCGCGTTATCACCCGTTTTAGGAGTAAATCGTGGCAAAGAAGATTGTCGGCTATATCAAGCTGCAAGTGCCCGCTGGCAAAGCCAACCCGTCGCCGCCTATCGGCCCGGCTCTGGGTCAGCGCGGTCTGAATATCATGGAATTCTGCAAGGCCTTTAACGCCCAGACTCAGGGTGTTGAGCCGGGTCTGCCGATTCCGGTGGTGATTACCGCCTTCGCGGACAAGTCCTTCACGTTCGTGATGAAGACCCCGCCGGCGACCATCCTGCTGAAGAAAGCCGCTGGCATCCAGAAGGGCTCGCCGAAGCCGCATACCGACAAGGTCGGCACGGTGACCCGCGCTCAACTGGAAGAGATCGCCAAGGCCAAGCAGCCGGACCTGACCGCTGCCAATCTTGACGCCGCGGTGCGCATCATCGCTGGTTCGGCCCGCTCGATGGGCCTCGAAGTGGAGGGTCTGTAAGATGGCTAAGGTTTCCAAGCGTCTGCAAGCTCTCAACGCCAACGTTGATCGTAACAAGCTGTACCCGGTTGACGAAGCCATCGCTCTGGTCAAGGGCGCGGCTACCGCCAAGTTCGACGAGTCGATCGATATTTCCGTGAACCTCGGCGTTGATCCGCGTAAGTCGGACCAAGTCGTGCGTGGTTCCGTCGTGCTGCCGCGCGGCACCGGTAAGTCGGTTCGCGTTGCCGTGTTTGCTCAAGGCGCCAACGCCGAAGCGGCTAAGGCTGCCGGTGCTGAAGTCGTCGGCTTCGACGACCTGGCCGAGCAGGTCAAGGCCGGTCAGCTCGACTTCGACATCGTGATCGCCTCCCCGGATGCGATGCGCGTGGTCGGTCAGCTCGGCCAGATCCTCGGCCCGCGTGGCCTGATGCCGAACCCGAAGGTCGGTACCGTGACCCCGAACGTTGCCGAGGCCGTGAAGAACGCCAAGGCCGGTCAGGTCCAGTATCGTACCGACAAGGCCGGCATTATTCACGCTACCATCGGTCGCGCTTCGTTCGAAGCCGATGCGCTGCGTGAAAACCTGAATGCACTGGTTGATGCGCTGCTGAAAGCCAAGCCGGCTGCAGCCAAGGGCCAGTACCTGCGCAAGGTCGCCGTGTCCAGCACCATGGGCGTCGGCGTTCGCGTAGATACCGGTACCGTTACTGCTTAAGTGATGTTTCGGCAAGCCGCTCTGGTTTGCCAAGGCTTTGGGCTGGTGGCGGGTTCGCCCGCTGCCAGATTGTCAAAGACCGTAGGAGCCTTCGGGCTTAATCGCTGTATTCAGCATCCTACGCAGATGGTGTGCCCGAACAGCAGGCTTTATATCTGCTGTCGGATAGGGCCCATGTAGCTCAGGGGTAGAGCACTCCCTTGGTAAGGGAGAGGTCGGCAGTTCAATTCTGCCCATGGGCACCAGTTTCGATGGCGGAATTCCGTAATGTCTCCTGAAACTGGTCGCCGCTGCACTGAAGGGGAATGGCACAGGCCGTTCCGTTCATGACTAGGAGGTAGACCTTGAGTCTCAATATCGAAGCCAAGAAGGTGGTCGTGGCTGAAGTGGCGGCAGAAGTTGCCAAAGCTCAGACCGTCGTTATCGCCGAGTACCGCGGCATCGGGGTGGGCAGCTTGACCCAGCTGCGTGCGAAAGCACGTGAGCAGGGTGTGTACCTGCGCGTTCTGAAGAACACGCTGGCCCGCCGTGCAGTGGAAGGCACCCCGTTCGCCGGTCTGGCTGACCACATGGTCGGTCCGCTGGTCTACGGCGTTTCCGCTGATCCGGTGGCTGCTGCCAAAGTTCTGCATCAATTCTCCAAGCAGGATGACAAGATCGTCATCAAGGCGGGTTCTTACGACGGCAACGTGCTGGACGCCGCTCAGGTTGCTGAGCTTGCGTCTATCCCGAGCCGCGAAGAGCTGCTGTCCAAGCTGCTGTACGTTATGCAGGCTCCGGTTGCTGGTCTTGCTCGCGCTCTGGCCGCTGTGGCCGAGCAGAAGCAGGCCGAAGCCGCTTAATCCGATTTGCTTTACACGAATACCGATTCAGGAGTTTTACAAATGGCTATTACCAAAGACGACATCCTCGAAGCCGTTGCCGCTATGCCGGTGCTGGAACTGAACGAGCTGGTCAAGGCGTTCGAAGAGAAGTTCGGCGTGTCCGCCGCTGCCGTTGCCGTTGCCGGCCCGGCCGCTGCCGCTGCTGTTGAAGAAAAAACCGAATTCGACGTGATCCTGAACGCCGCTGGCGACAACAAGGTGAACGTGATCAAGGTTGTGCGTGCGATCACCGGTCTGGGCCTGAAAGAAGCCAAAGACCTGGTCGACGGCGCTCCGAAAGCTGTGAAAGAAGCCGTGTCCAAGGCCGAAGCCGAAGACGTGCTGAAGCAGCTGACCGAAGCCGGCGCGAAAGCCGAAGTGAAATAATCTTCCCTCCGGGAAGATGAAGAGGCTGGCGGAGAAATCCGCCAGCCTTGTTGCGCTTGTAACCGATAGCGCCCTGTTGTTCGACAAAAGAAGGTAAAAGCCAGCAATCCGCTGCAGGTGGCTGCTGACTTTTGGTTTCTTGCGCCACCCCACCTCGATGGAGACTCTCATGAGTTATTCGTTTACTGAGAAGAAGCGTATCCGCAAGAGTTTTGCGAAGCGCGATAGTGTTCTCGATGTCCCATTCCTGTTGGCGACCCAGATCGATTCTTACACCGACTTCCTCCAGCTGGGGGTGCCGGTAGATCAGCGCAAGGAAGCGGGCCTGCAGGCGGCGTTCAAGTCGATTTTCCCGATCAATAGCCACAACGGCTATGCGCGCCTGGACTTTGTTCACTACGTGCTGGGCGAACCTCCGTTCGATGTGCAGGAATGCCATCTGCGCGGCATTACCTACGCGGCACCGCTTCGGGCCCGGATCCGTCTGACCATCCTGGACAAAGAGTCGTCCAAACCGGTGGTGAAGGAAGTGCGCGAGAATGAGGTGTACATGGGCGAGATTCCGCTCATGACCACCAACGGTTCGTTCATCATCAACGGTACCGAGCGCGTCATCGTGTCGCAGCTGCACCGCTCCCCGGGCGTGTTCTTCGAGCACGACCGCGGCAAGACGCACTCTTCCGGCAAGCTCTTGTTCTCGGCCCGCGTGATTCCCTACCGCGGCTCGTGGCTGGACTTTGAGTTCGATCCGAAAGACCTGCTGTACTTCCGTATCGACCGTCGCCGCAAGATGCCGGTGACCATCCTGCTCAAGTCGCTTGGTTACAGCGAAGAGCGGATCCTGTCCGAGTTCTACAACACCGACACCTTCTACCTGACCGAAAACGGCGTGTTCATGAAGGTGGTGGCCGAGCGCCTGAAGGGCGAAGTGGCGAAGGCCGACATCGTCGCAGCCGACGGCACCGTGATCGTCCAGAAGGACAAGCGCATCACCGCCAAGCACATGCGCGACATCGCCACCGCCAGCATCGACCGGATCGAAGTGCCGTTCGACGTGCTGGTCGGCAAGGTGCTCGCCAAGACCGCGGTCAACCCGGATACCGGTGAAGTGCTGGCGAAGGCCAACGAAGAGATCACCGACGACCTCGTCGCCAAGCTCGACATCCACGGCGTGCCGGAAATCGAGGTGCTGTACACCAACGATCTGGATCAAGGCGCCTACATCTCGCAAACGCTGCGTTCGGATGACATCCAGGACAAGCAGCAGGCGCGCGTCGCGATCTACCGCATGATGCGCCCGGGCGAGCCGCCGACCGAAGACGCGGTCGAAGCGCTGTTCAACCGCCTGTTCTTCAGCGAAGAGACCTACGACCTGTCGCGCGTCGGCCGGATGAAGTTCAACACCCGCACCTACGACTACAAGTTCGACGACAAGACCCCTGAGTGGTTTAAGTCGCTGATCGGCGAGACCTTCGGCCATCGTCGCGACACCGCCGATGTGGTGCTGTCGAACGAGGACATCGTGTCGGTGATCGCGATCCTCGTCGAGCTGAAGAACGGCCGCGGCGAAGTCGACGATATCGACCACCTCGGCAACCGTCGCGTGCGTTCGGTCGGCGAGTTGGCCGAGAACCAGTTCCGCGCCGGTCTGGTGCGCGTCGAGCGCGCGGTGAAGGAGCGCCTGAACCAGGCCGAGTCCGACAACCTGATGCCGCACGACCTGATCAACGCCAAGCCGGTGTCGGCCGCGATCAAGGAGTTCTTCGGTTCGAGCCAGCTGTCGCAGTTCATGGACCAGACCAACCCGCTGTCGGAGATCACCCACAAGCGCCGCGTGTCGGCCCTTGGCCCGGGCGGCCTGACGCGCGAACGCGCCGGCTTCGAGGTGCGCGACGTGCACCCGACCCACTACGGTCGCGTGTGCCCGATCGAAACGCCTGAAGGTCCGAACATCGGCCTGATCAACTCGCTGGCCGTGTTCGCGCGCACCAACGAGTTCGGCTTCCTCGAGACGCCGTACCGCAAGGTGGCCGACGGCAAGGTGACCGCCGACATCGACTACCTGTCGGCGATCGAAGAAGGCCGCTACGTGATCGCCCAGGCCAACGCCGAGCTGGACGAGAACGGCACGCTGATCGACGAACTGGTGACCTGCCGCGAGAAGGGCGAGACCATCCTCGCGACGCCGGATCGCGTCCAGTACATGGACGTGGCGACCGGTCAGGTCGTGTCGGTGGCCGCTTCGCTGATTCCGTTCCTCGAGCATGACGACGCGAACCGTGCGTTGATGGGCGCCAACATGCAGCGTCAGGCCGTACCGTGCCTGCGCGCCGAGAAGCCGTTCGTCGGCACCGGTATCGAGCGCTCGGTGGCCGTCGACTCGGGCACCACCGTGATCGCCCGTCGCGGCGGCGTGGTCGACTATGTCGACGCCGGCCGTATCGTGGTGCGAGTGAACGATGAAGAGGCGGTCGCCGGCGAAGTCGGCGTCGATATCTACAACCTCACCAAGTTCACCCGTTCCAACCAGAACACCAACATCAACCAGCGTCCGCTGGTGAAGGTCGGCGACCAGATCGCCCGCGGCGACGTGGTCGCCGACGGCGCGTCGACCGACCTGGGTGAACTGGCGCTCGGTCAGAACATGACCATCGCGTTCATGCCGTGGAACGGCTACAACTTCGAGGACTCGATCCTCATCTCGGAAAACGTCGTCGCCGAAGACCGCTACACCTCGATCCACATCGAGGAGCTGTCGGTGGTGTCGCGCGACACCAAGCTGGGGCCGGAAGAGATCACCCGCGACATCCCGAACCTGTCCGAGCGCATGCAGAACCGCCTCGACGACTCGGGCATCGTTTACATCGGCGCCGAAGTCGAAGCCGGTGACGTGCTGGTCGGCAAGGTGACGCCGAAGGGCGAAACCCAGCTGACGCCGGAAGAGAAGCTGCTGCGCGCGATCTTCGGTGAAAAAGCGTCCGACGTGAAAGACACGAGCTTGCGCGTCCCGACCGGCATGACCGGCACCGTGATCGACGTGCAGGTGTTCACCCGCGAAGGCATCGAGCGCGACAAGCGCGCGCAGATGATTATCGACGGCGAACTGAAGCGTTACCGCCTCGACCTGAATGACCAGCTGCGGATTTTCGCCAACGACGCGTTCAGCCGTATCGAGCGCTTGATCGTCGGCAAGGTCGCGAACGGCGGGCCGAAGCGCCTGGTCAAAGGTACTGAGATCACCGCCGAGTACCTGGAAGGCCTGGGTTCGAAGCACGAATGGTTCGACATCCGCATGAGCGACGAAGACGTCGCCAAGCAACTCGAGCTGATCAAGGAAAGCCTCGCGCAGAAGCACGAAGAATTCGACCTCAAGTTCGAAGACAAGAAGCGTAAGCTGACGCAGGGCGACGAACTGCCGCCGGGCGTGCAGAAGATGGTCAAGGTCTACCTGGCCGTCAAACGTCGCCTGCAGGCCGGCGACAAGATGGCCGGCCGCCACGGTAACAAGGGTGTGGTATCGCGCATCTTGCCGGTCGAGGACATGCCGTACATGGCCGACGGCCGCGCAGTCGACATCGTGCTGAACCCGCTGGGCGTTCCGTCGCGGATGAACATCGGTCAGATCCTGGAAGTGCACCTGGGCTGGGCCGCCAAGGGTATCGGCGAACAGTTCGACCGCATGCTGCGCGAGCAGCGCGCCGCCGCTGAGGTGCGAGGTCTGGTCGAGAAGGTGTACAACACCACCGGCAAGAGCGAGGACATCGCGTCGTACAGCGACCAGGAGGTGCTCGAACTGGCGCACAACCTGCGCCGCGGCATGCCGTTCGCGACGCCGGTGTTCGACGGCGCGAAGGAAAACGAAATCCGCGCGATGCTCGACATCGCCTACCCTGACGAGGACGAGCGCACCGCTCAACTGGGCTTCAACGGTTCGAAGACCCAGATGACGCTGTTCGACGGCCGCTCGGGCGAAGCATTCGACCGCAAGGTCACCGTCGGCGTGATGCACTACCTGAAGCTGCACCACCTGGTCGACGACAAGATGCACGCCCGTTCCACCGGCCCGTACTCGCTCGTCACCCAGCAGCCGCTGGGCGGCAAGGCGCAGTTCGGTGGCCAGCGTTTCGGGGAGATGGAGGTGTGGGCGCTGGAGGCTTACGGCGCCGCCTACACGCTGCAGGAAATGCTGACGGTGAAGTCGGACGACGTGACCGGCCGGACCAAGGTGTACGAAAACATCGTCAAGGGCGAGCACAAGATCGATGCCGGCATGCCGGAATCCTTCAACGTGCTGGTGAAGGAAATCCGCTCGCTGGGTCTGGACATCGATCTGGAACGCTATTGATGAAGGCGTGAGCCTGAAAGGTTGGCCGAGGCTCGGCCAACCTTTCGAAGGCTCACCCTCACGGGAGTAAAAATGAAAGCCCTGCTTGATCTTTTTAAGCAAGTCACCCAGGAAGAGGAATTCGACGCGATCAAGATCGGCGTCGCCTCGCCCGACAAGATCCGCTCCTGGTCGTACGGTGAAGTCAAAAAGCCCGAAACGATCAACTACCGCACCTTCAAGCCGGAGCGCGACGGTCTGTTCTGCGCGCGCATCTTCGGCCCGGTGAAGGATTACGAGTGCTTGTGCGGCAAGTACAAGCGCCTGAAACACCGCGGCGTGATCTGCGAGAAGTGCGGCGTCGAAGTGACGTTGTCCAAGGTGCGCCGCGAGCGCATGGGCCACATCGAGCTCGCGTCGCCGGTCGCCCACATCTGGTTCCTGAAGTCGCTGCCGAGCCGTCTGGGCATGGTGCTCGACATGGCACTGCGCGACATCGAGCGCGTGCTGTACTTCGAAGCCTTCGTCGTGACCGAGCCGGGCATGACCCCGCTGCAGCGCCGTCAACTGCTGACCGAGGAAGACTACCTCGACAAGCAGGACGAGTACGGTGAAGAATTCGTCGCCATGATGGGCGCCGAGGCCGTGCGCGAGCTCTTGAGCAAGATGGACATCACGACCGAGATCGAGGACCTGCGCCGCGAACTCGAGACGACCGGCTCCGACACCAAGATCAAGAAGATCGCCAAGCGCCTGAAGGTGCTCGAGGCCTTCCAGCGCACCGGCATCAAGCCGCACTGGATGATCCTCGAGGTGCTGCCGGTGCTGCCGCCGGAGCTGCGTCCGCTGGTGCCGCTCGATGGCGGCCGCTTCGCGACCTCCGACCTGAACGACCTGTACCGCCGCGTCATCAACCGTAACAACCGCCTGAAGCGTCTCTTGGAGCTGCGCGCGCCGGACATCATCGTGCGCAACGAGAAGCGCATGCTGCAGGAGTCGGTCGACTCGCTGCTCGACAACGGTCGTCGCGGCAAGGCGATGACCGGCGCCAACAAGCGCCCGCTGAAGTCGCTGGCCGACATGATCAAGGGCAAGGGCGGTCGCTTCCGCCAGAACTTGCTCGGTAAGCGCGTCGACTACTCCGGTCGTTCGGTGATCACCGTCGGTCCGTACCTGCGTCTGCACCAGTGCGGCCTGCCGAAGAAAATGGCGCTCGAGCTGTTCAAGCCGTTCATCTTCCACAAGCTCGAAGTGATGGGGCTGGCGACGACGATCAAGGCTGCCAAGAAGCTGGTCGAGCAGGAAGTGCCGGAAGTCTGGGACATCCTCGAAGACGTGATCCGCGAGCATCCGGTTCTCTTGAACCGTGCTCCGACGCTGCACCGTCTGGGCATCCAGGCGTTCGAGCCGGTGCTGATCGAAGGCAAGGCGATCCAGCTGCACCCGCTGGTCTGCGCGGCGTTCAACGCCGACTTCGACGGTGACCAGATGGCCGTCCACGTGCCGCTGTCGCTCGAGGCGCAGATGGAAGCCCGCACCTTGATGCTGGCGACCAACAACGTGTTGTCGCCGGCCAACGGCGAGCCGATCATCGTGCCGTCGCAGGATATCGTCTTGGGTCTGTACTACATGACCCGCGACAAGGTGAACGGCAAGGGCGAAGGCATGGTGTTCGCCGACCTGGCCGAACTGCACCGCGCCTACGGCAACGGTCTGGTCGAGCTGGCCTCGCGCATCACCGTGCGCCTGAAAGAATGGGAGCACGACGAGCAGGGCGAATTCGTCACCGTGGTCAAGCGGTTCGAGACCACCGTTGGCCGAGCCATCCTGTCGGAGATCCTGCCGAAGGGCCTGCCATTCGAATACATCAATAAGGCGCTGAAGAAGAAAGAGATCTCGAAGCTGATCAACGGTTCGTTCCGTCGTTGCGGCATTCGCGATACGGTGATCTTCGCCGACCAGCTGATGTATACCGGTTTCGCCTACTCGACCCGCGGCGGCATCTCGATCTGCGTCGACGACATGCTGGTGCCGGCCAAGAAGGTCGAACTGCTGGCCGACGCGCAAAAAGAAGTCAAAGAGATCGAAGAGCAGTATCGCCAGGGTCTGGTGACCCAGGGCGAGCGCTACAACAAGGTGGTCGACATCTGGGGCCGCACCGGTGACAAGGTCGCCAAGGCGCTGATGGAAGAGCTTGCCAAGCAGAAGGTCATCGACCGCGAAGGCAATGAAGTCGACCAGGAGTCGTTCAACTCCATCTATATGATGGCCGACTCCGGCGCCCGGGGTTCGGTGGCGCAGATTCGCCAGCTGGCCGGTATGCGGGGCCTGATGGCCAAGCCGGACGGTTCGATCATCGAAACGCCGATCACGTCGAACTTCCGCGAAGGCCTGACCGTTCTCCAGTACTTCATCTCGACCCACGGTGCGCGTAAGGGTCTGGCGGATACCGCGCTGAAGACCGCGAACTCGGGTTACCTGACGCGTCGTCTCGTTGACGTGACGCAGGATCTGGTCGTGATCGAGGACGATTGCGGCACCGTGAACGGCTTCAACATGAAGGCCGTGCTGCAGGGCGGCGACGTGATCGAAGCGCTGCGCGACCGTATCCTCGGCCGCGTGACCGCGATCGACGTGATCGACCCGTCGACCGGAGAGACCGTGATCGAAGCCGGCTCGCTGCTCGACGAGGCGATGGTCGACCTGATCGACAGCCTCGGCATCGACGAGGTGAAGGTCCGCACCGCGATCACCTGCGAAACCCGCTACGGCCTGTGCGCCAAGTGCTACGGTCGCGACCTGGCACGCGGCAAGGTCGTCAACGCCGGCGAGGCCGTCGGTGTGATCGCCGCGCAGTCGATCGGTGAGCCGGGCACCCAGCTGACCATGCGTACCTTCCACATCGGTGGTGCCGCGTCGCGAGCCGCCGCAGCCAGCCAGGTGGAAACCAAGTCGAACGGTACCGTGCGTTTCGGCAGCCTGATGCGTTACGTCACCAACAGCAAGGGCGAGCTGATCGTGATCACCCGCTCCGGCGAAGTGGTGATCCACGACGACGTCGGCCGCGAACGTGAACGTCACAAAGTGCCGTACGGCGCGACGCTGCGCGTGACCGACGGCATCGCGATCAAGGCCGGCACGCCGCTGGCGACGTGGGACCCGCACACCCGTCCGATCATCACCGAGTACGGTGGTCGCGTCCGCTTCGAGAACGTCGAAGAGGGTAACACGGTGGCCAAGCAGACCGACGATGTGACCGGTCTGTCGACGCTGGTCGTGATCGATCCGAAGCGCCGCGCCGGTTCGCAGTCGAAGATGCTGCGCCCGATGGTGAAACTGATCGACGAGTTTGGCAACGAAGCGAAGCTCTCCGGCACCGAGACGCCGGTGACCATCACCTTCCAGGTCGGTGCGATCATCACCGTGAAGGACGGCCAGGAAGTGGGCGTCGGTGAGGTGCTCGCACGTCTGCCGCAGGAAACGTCGAAGACCCGCGACATTACCGGTGGTCTGCCGCGTGTGGCCGAGCTGTTCGAAGCGCGTTCGCCGAAGGACGCCGGCATGTTGGCCGAGGTCACCGGTACCGTGTCGTTCGGCAAGGACACCAAGGGCAAGCAGCGTCTGATCATCACCGATATGGACCTCAATGCCATGGAGAGCCTGATCCCGAAAGACAAGCACGTGCTGGTGCACGACGGTCAGGTGGTGAACCGCGGCGAGTCGATCGTCGACGGTCCGGTCGATCCGCACGACATCCTGCGCCTGCAGGGTATCGAAGAGCTGGCGCGCTACATCGTCCAGGAAGTGCAGGAGGTGTACCGCTTGCAGGGCGTGAAGATCAACGACAAGCACATCGAGGTGATCATCCGCCAGATGCTGCGTCGCGTGGTCATCAGCGACTCGGGCGACACCGACTTCATCCTGGGCGAACAGGTCGAGCGCGCCGAAGTGTACGCGGCCAACGACCGGATGAACGCCGACGGCAAGCTGCCGGCCCAGTACGAAAACGTGCTGCTCGGCATCACCAAGGCTTCGTTGTCGACCGACTCGTTCATCTCGGCGGCCTCGTTCCAGGAAACGACGCGTGTGCTGACCGAAGCGGCGATCATGGGCAAGAAGGACGACCTGCGCGGCCTGAAGGAAAACGTGATCGTCGGCCGTCTGATCCCGGCCGGTACCGGTCTGGCTTACCATCGCAACCGTCGTCGCCAGGAGCCCGGCAGCGATTCGTTGACCGGCGCGCTGTTGGCCGAGGTGGGCGCGGAGCCGATTGAAAGCCAGGAATAAGTCTGACACCCGCCAGGGTGTAACAAAAAACGCTGCCAATTCAACGGTTAACGCTGGATTGGCGGCGTTTGTTTCATTGACGAGCGGTTAACGACTCCCCTATAATCCTGCGATTCGGCGGGAGACTGCCGTTTTTTCACTCAATAGGAACCTGAGTAATGCCAACTATTAACCAACTCGTGCGCAAGGGCCGCGTCGCTATCAAAGCGAAGAGCAAGGTCCCGGCGCTCGAAGCCTGCCCGCAGAAACGCGGCGTATGCACCCGCGTGTACACCACCACCCCGAAGAAGCCGAACTCGGCGCTTCGTAAAGTGGCCAAGGTGCGCCTGACCAACGGTTTCGAAGTGATTTCGTACATCGGCGGTGAAGGCCACAACCTGCAAGAGCACTCGGTCGTGCTGATCCGCGGCGGTCGTGTAAAAGACTTGCCGGGTGTGCGTTACCACACCGTGCGCGGTTCGCTGGATACCGCCGGCGTGAAAGACCGTAAGCAGTCCCGTTCGAAGTACGGTGCCAAGCGCCCCAAGTAAGGTGCGCTGAGACGGCGACCACCCGAGTGAAGGTCGTCGAGTAAGTGATCGCTTCGATGAGCGGTCGCGAGCGAAACGCTCAACTGAATTGAATAGTAAGGAATTGAAATGCCAAGACGCAGAGAAGTACCGAAGCGCGACATCCTGCCGGATCCGAAATTCGGTTCGCAGGAGCTGACCAAGTTCATGAACGTCGTGATGATGGATGGCAAGAAATCCGTCGCCGAACGTATCGTGTACGGCGCGCTCGAACAGATCTCCAAGAAGAGCGGTAAAGACGCGATCGAGGTGTTCAACACCGCCATCTCCAACGTCAAGCCGGTCGTCGAAGTGAAGAGCCGTCGTGTGGGTGGTGCCAACTACCAGGTTCCGGTTGAAGTACGCCCCGCACGTCGTCTCGCTCTGGCCATGCGCTGGTTGCGTGAATCCGCCCGCAAGCGCGGCGAAAAGTCCATGGACCTGCGTCTGGCCGGTGAACTGCTCGATGCCGCGGAAGGCCGCGGCGGTGCTATGAAGAAGCGTGAAGAAGTGCATCGTATGGCCGAAGCCAACAAGGCCTTCTCGCACTTCCGCTTCTAATTTAACCTACATCGAGAAGGTTTCCCCGTGGCTAGGAAAACTCCTATCGAGCGCTACCGTAACATCGGTATCAGCGCTCACATTGACGCCGGCAAGACCACCACGACCGAGCGTATTCTGTTCTACACCGGTGTAAACCATAAGATCGGTGAAGTGCATGATGGCGCCGCCACCATGGACTGGATGGAGCAGGAGCAGGAGCGTGGCATCACCATCACCTCCGCCGCGACCACCACGTTCTGGAAGGGCATGGGCCTGCAGTTCCCGGAACACCGCTTCAACATCATCGACACCCCGGGTCACGTGGACTTCACCATCGAGGTGGAGCGTTCGATGCGCGTCCTGGACGGCGCCGTGATGGTGTACTGCGCGGTCGGTGGCGTTCAGCCGCAATCCGAAACCGTGTGGCGTCAGGCCAACAAGTACAAAGTGCCGCGTCTGGCCTTCGTGAACAAGATGGACCGTCAAGGCGCCAACTTCTTTCGCGTGGTCGAGCAGATGAAAACCCGTCTGCGCGCGAGCCCGGTGCCGATCGTGGTGCCGATCGGCGCCGAAGACGGCTTCCAGGGCGTGGTCGACCTCCTGAAGATGAAAGCGATCATCTGGGACGAGGCCTCGCAAGGCATGAAGTTCGAGTACGGCGAGATCCCGGCCGACATCGTTCCCGTTGCCGAAGAATGGCGCGAGAAGATGGTCGAGGCGGCCGCCGAAGTCAGCGACGAGATGATGGACAAGTACTTGGGCGGCGAAGCGCTGACCGAGGAAGAAATCATCAAGGGCCTGCGCGAGCGTACGCTGCGTAACGAAATCCAGCCGATGCTGTGCGGTACCGCGTTCAAGAACAAGGGCGTTCAGCGCATGCTCGACGCCGTGATCGAACTCTTGCCGTCGCCGCTGGACGTTCCGCCGATCGCCGGTGAAGAAGATGGCGTCGCCGCCGTTCGTCACGCTTCCGACGACGAGAAATTCTCGGCGCTCGCGTTCAAGCTGATGAATGACCCGTACGTCGGTCAACTGACCTTCTTCCGTGTCTACTCGGGCGTAGTGAAGTCGGGCGACACCGTGCTGAACTCGGTGAAGGGCAAGAAAGAGCGTATCGGCCGTATCGTGCAGATGATGGCGAACGACCGTATCGAGCTCGAAGAAGTCCGCGCCGGCGACATCGCCGCTGCCATCGGCCTCAAGGAAGTCACCACCGGTGAGACCCTGTGTGCCGTCGACTCGCCGATCATCCTCGAGCGCATGGAATTCCCGGAGCCGGTGATTCACGTCGCCGTCGAGCCGAAGACCAAGGCCGACCAGGAAAAAATGGGCGTGGCGCTGAACCGCCTGGCCAAGGAAGACCCGTCGTTCCGCGTGCGTACCGACGAAGAATCCGGCCAGACCATCATTTCCGGTATGGGCGAACTGCACCTGGAAATTCTGGTTGACCGCATGAGGCGCGAATTCGGCGTTGAAGCCAACGTCGGCGCGCCGCAAGTGGCTTACCGCGAAACCATCCGCAAGACGGTGGAATCCGATGCCAAGCACGTCAAGCAGTCCGGCGGTAAGGGTCAGTACGGCCACGTGGTGCTGACCATCGAGCCGATGGAAGAGGGCGGCGGCTACCAGTTCGTCGACGAGATCAAGGGCGGCGTGATTCCGCGCGAATTCATCCCGTCGGTTGACAAGGGCATCCAGAACACCCTGTCGAACGGTATCCTCGCCGGCTTCCCGGTGGTCGACGTGAAGGTCCGCCTGACCTTCGGTTCCTACCACGACGTCGACTCCTCGCAGATCGCGTTTGAGCTGGCGGGTTCGATGGCGTTCAAGGAAGGCATGCGCAAGGCCAGCCCGGTTTTGCTCGAGCCGATGATGGCCGTCGAAGTGGAAACTCCGGAAGAGTACATGGGCGACATCATGGGCGACCTGTCGTCCCGTCGCGGCATCGTGCAGGGCATGGACGATGACGAAGCGGGTGGCAAGAAGATTCGCGCCGAAGTGCCGTTGGCCGAGATGTTCGGCTACTCGACCACGCTGCGTTCGATGTCCCAGGGTCGTGCAACCTACTCCATGGAGTTCAAGCACTACTCTGAAGCGCCGAAGCATGTTGCCGACGCGGTGATGAACGCCAAGAAATAAGCGCGCTGTCGGCCGGGCCGAATAGGCTCGGCCAACCCTTTTTGTTCTTTAAATCAAGGATTTTGCAAAATGGCAAAAGAAAAGTTCGAGCGGACGAAACCGCACGTAAACGTTGGCACCATCGGTCACGTTGACCATGGTAAGACCACTCTGACTGCTGCTATCACCACCATTCTGTCGAAGAAATTCGGTGGCGAAGCCAAGGGCTACGACCAGATCGACAGCGCGCCGGAAGAGAAGGCCCGCGGTATCACCATCAACACCGCGCACGTTGAATACGAAACCGAAGCCCGCCACTACGCTCACGTTGACTGCCCGGGTCACGCTGACTATGTGAAGAACATGATCACCGGCGCGGCCCAGATGGACGGCGCGATCCTGGTGTGCTCGGCCGCTGACGGCCCGATGCCGCAGACCCGCGAACACATCCTGCTGTCGCGCCAAGTGGGCGTGCCGTACATCATCGTGTTCCTGAACAAGGCCGACCTGGTGGACGACGCCGAGCTGCTGGAACTGGTGGAAATGGAAGTGCGCGACCTGCTGTCGTCGTACGACTTCCCGGGTGACGACACCCCGATCATCACCGGCTCCGCTCGTCTGGCGCTGGAAGGCGACCAGAGCGAATACGGCGAACCGGCGATCTTCCGCCTGGCCGACGCGCTGGACAGCTACATCCCGACCCCGGAGCGCGCGATCGACAAGCCGTTCCTGCTGCCGATCGAGGACGTGTTCTCGATCTCGGGCCGCGGCACCGTGGTGACCGGTCGCGTCGAGCGCGGCATCGTCAAAGTCGGCGAAGAACTCGAGATCGTCGGCCTGAAGCCGACCGTCAAGACCACCTGCACCGGCGTGGAAATGTTCCGCAAGCTGCTGGACCAGGGTCAGGCTGGCGACAACGTCGGCGTGCTGCTGCGCGGCACCAAGCGTGAAGACGTCGAGCGTGGCCAGGTGCTGGCCAAGCCGGGTTCGATCACCCCGCACACCACGTTCAGCGCTGAAGTGTACGTGCTGTCGAAAGACGAAGGCGGTCGTCACACCCCGTTCTTCGCCAACTACCGTCCGCAGTTCTACTTCCGTACCACCGACGTGACCGGTGCGGTGACGCTGGCTGAAGGCGTGGAAATGGTGATGCCGGGCGACAACGTGTCCATCACCGTGGAACTGATCGCGCCGATCGCCATGGAAGAAGGTCTGCGCTTCGCCATCCGTGAAGGCGGTCGTACCGTCGGCGCCGGTGTCGTTGCCAAGATCATCGCCTAATCGAGACTGATATGAGCCAAAAAATCCGCATCCGTCTGAAGGCCTTCGATTACAACCTGATCGATCGTTCCGCCCAGGAAATCGTCGAGACCGCCAAGCGCACCGGCGCCGTGGTCAAGGGCCCGGTTCCGCTGCCGACCAAGATCGAGCGTTTCAACGTGCTGCGTTCGCCGCACGTGAACAAGACCTCGCGCGACCAGCTGGAAATCCGCACCCACCTGCGCCTGATGGACATCGTCGACCCGACCGATAAAACCGTGGACGCGCTGATGAAGCTCGATCTGCCGGCCGGCGTCGATGTGGAAATCAAACTGCAGTAATCACGAAACGAAAGCGCGCAAGCATGTAAGTGCTTGCGATGCTTGAATTTTCTGTGATAGAGTCTCGGACTCGCCCAATTTTGGGCGAGTCCGCTTTTGTTTTAGAGACTGCCGGTCAATCGCAATCGGCACCTGCAAAAGGAAATAACCATGAGTCTTGGTCTTGTCGGTCGCAAAGTCGGCATGACCCGCGTCTTTGCCGAAGATGGTGCATCCATCCCGGTGACGGTGCTGGACATGTCCGCGAATCGCGTCACACAAATCAAAACCGCCGAAACCGACGGCTACACCGCCGTTCAGGTTGCTTTCGGCACCCGCAAGGCTAACCGCGTCAGCAAATCCGAAGCCGGGCATTTTGCCAAGGCCGGTGTTGAAGCGGGCAGCGTCCTGCAAGAATTCGTGCTCAACAGCGAAGAGCTATCGAGCCTGAAAGCAGGCGACGCCATTACCGTTGAAATCTTTGCCGTGGGTCAACTGGTCGATGTGACCGGTACCTCCAAAGGTAAGGGCTTCTCCGGTGTGATCAAGCGTCACAACTTCTCTTCCAACCGCGCGTCGCACGGTAACTCGCTGTCGCACAACACGCCGGGTTCCATCGGTCAGGCTCAAGATCCGGGTCGCGTTTTCCCGGGTAAGCGCATGGCCGGTCAGTACGGTAACGTCAAGTCGACCGTTCAGAGCCTGGAAGTTGTTCGCGTTGACGCGGAACGTCAGCTGTTGCTCGTGAAAGGTGCCGTTCCGGGCGCCAAGAACGGCGACGTGGTCGTACGTCCTAGTGTTAAGGCGGGTGCGTGATGGAACTGAAAGTTATCAATATCCAAGGTCAGGCCGTCGAAGGTCTGAATGCATCCGACACGCTGTTCGGTCGCGAATACAACGAATCGCTGGTTCACCAGCTGGTGACTGCCTTCCTGGCGAACGCTCGCAGCGGCAACCGTGCCCAGCTGACGCGCGCCGAGGTGAAGCACTCCACCAAGAAGCCGTTCCGTCAAAAGGGCACCGGTCGTGCCCGTGCCGGTATGACTTCGTCGCCGGTATGGCGTGGTGGTGGTCGTGCCTTCCCGAACAGCCCGGAAGAGAACTTCAGCCAGAAGGTTAACCGCAAGATGTACCGTGCCGGTATGGCGGCTATCCTGTCGCAGTTGGTGCGTGAAGAGCGTCTGGTGATCGTGGACAGCCTGGCTGTTGAAAGCCCGAAGACCAAGGAGTTCGCCGCCAAGGTGAAGTCGCTGGGTCTCGAGCAGGCGCTGTTCATTACCAAAGAGCTGGATGAAAACCTCTATCTCTCGTCCCGCAACCTGCCGAATGTCCTGGTGATCGAGGCTCAGCAAGCTGACCCGTACAGCCTGGTGCGTTTCAAGAAGGTCGTGATGACCCGCGATGCCGTGCAGCAGTTTGAGGAGCAGTGGGCATGAATCAAGAACGTTTGATGCAAGTTATCCTTGCTCCGGTAGTCTCCGAAAAGAGCACCATGGTGGCCGAGAAGAGCCAGCAGGTGGTGTTCCGCGTGGTTGGCGATGCCACCAAGCCGGAAATCAAGGCTGCTGTTGAACTGCTGTTCAACGTCAAGGTGCAAGGTGTTAGCACCCTGAACGTCAAAGGCAAGACCAAGCGTTTCGGTCGCAGTGTCGGCCGTCGCAAGGACTGGAAAAAGGCTTACGTCAGCTTGGTGCCGGGTCAGGAAATCGATCTGACCGCAGCCGCTGCCGAGTAAGGGAGATAGAGCATGCCTATCGTAAAAGTAAAACCGACGTCCGCTGGCCGTCGTGCCCTGGTGAAGGTCGTTAATCCTGACCTGCACAAAGGCGCGCCCTACGCCCCGCTGCTCGACAAGAAAATATCGACTGCCGGTCGTAACAACAACGGTCACATCACCACGCGTCATCGCGGCGGTGGTCACAAGCAGCATTACCGTATCGTCGATTTCCGTCGCAACAAAGACGGCATCCCGGCGAAAGTCGAGCGTCTCGAGTACGACCCGAACCGCACTGCGAACATCGCCCTGCTGTGCTACGCCGATGGCGAGCGCCGCTACATCATCGCCCCGCGTGGCGTGAAGGCTGGTGCCGTGCTGCTGTCCGGCTCGGAAGCGCCGATCAAGGCAGGTAACGCCCTGCCGATCCGCAACATCCCGGTGGGTACCACGATTCACTGCATCGAACTGCAGCCGGGCAAAGGTGCCCAGCTGGCTCGTTCGGCCGGTGCATCGGTGATGCTGCTGGCTCGTGAAGGCGCTTACGCTCAGCTGCGTCTGCGCTCGGGCGAGATTCGCAAGGTGCACGTCGACTGCCGCGCCACCATCGGTGAAGTCGGTAATGAAGAGCACAGCCTGCGTAAGATCGGTAAAGCCGGTGCTAACCGCTGGCGTGGTATTCGTCCGACCGTTCGCGGTACGGCGATGAACCCGATCGATCACCCGCACGGTGGTGGTGAAGGTCGTACTGGTGAAGGCCGTGTGCCGGTTAGCCCGTGGGGCACGCCGACCAAAGGCTACCGTACCCGCCGCAACAAACGTACGAGCAACATGATCGTGCGTCGTCGCTTCTCTAACAAGGGTTAATTGACATATGGCACGTTCGCTGAAAAAAGGCCCGTTTGTTGATCTGCACCTGTTGAAGAAAGTCGACGCGGTGCGTGCAACCAACGACAAACGTCCGATCAAGACCTGGTCGCGTCGTTCGACCATCCTGCCGGACTTCATTGGTCTGACCATCGCTGTTCACAACGGCCGTACCCACGTTCCGGTCTACGTCTCCGAGAACATGGTGGGTCACAAGCTGGGTGAATTCTCCCTGACTCGTACCTTCAAAGGCCACGCGGCCGATAAGAAGGCGAAGAAGAAATAAGGTGATGCGATGAGAGTATCTGCACAACTGAATAATGCCCGCCTGTCGGCACAGAAGTGCCGTCTGGTGGCTGATCTCGTTCGCGGTAAGCCGGTCGACCAGGCGCTGAATATCCTGGCCTTCAGCCCGAAAAAAGGTGCTGCCATCCTCAAGAAAGTGCTGGAGTCGGCTATCGCCAACGCCGAGCACAATGAGGGCGCTGACATCGATACCCTGAAAGTGGCCACTGTTTTCGTGGACAAGGGTCCGAGCCTCAAGCGCTTTACGGCCCGCGCCAAAGGCCGCGGCAACCGTATCGAAAAGCAGACCTGCCACATCACGCTGGTCGTGGGCAATTAAGGGGTAAGCAATGGGTCAGAAGATTCATCCGACGGGTTTCCGTCTTGCTGTCAACAAGAACTGGTCCTCGAAGTGGTTTGCGAATTCCCTGGATTTCGCAGGCATGCTCAAGCAGGACATCGAAGTTCGCGAGTTTCTGAAAAAGCGCCTTGCTCACGCTTCCGTCGGTCGCGTGATCATCGAGCGCCCGGCCAAGTCGGCCCGCATCACCATTCACAGCGCCCGTCCGGGTGTCGTGATCGGTAAGAAGGGCGAAGACATCGAGCTGCTGAAGCAAGAGCTGCAGAAGCGTCTCGGTGTGCCGGTGCATGTGAACATCGAAGAAGTCCGCAAGCCGGAAATCGATGCTCAGATCGTTGCCGACGGTATCGCTTCGCAGCTCGAGAAGCGCGTGATGTTCCGCCGCGCCATGAAGCGCTCGATGCAGAACGCGATGCGCATGGGTGCCCAGGGCATCAAGATCATGAGCTCGGGTCGTCTGAACGGCGCCGAAATCGCGCGTGTCGAATGGTACCGCGAAGGCCGTGTGCCGCTGCACACCCTTCGTGCCGACGTGGACTACGCGACTTCGGAAGCGAAGACCACCTACGGCATCATCGGTATCAAGGTGTGGGTGTACAAAGGTGAGCTGAAGCCGGGCCAGGTGCAGGCTGCACCGGCAGCTCCGGAGAAGAAATCCAGAAAGGCAGGTGGTCGAAATGCTGCAGCCAACTAGACTCAAGTACCGCAAACAGCAGAAGGGCCGTAACACGGGTATCGCTACCCGTGGTAACAAGGTCAACTTCGGCGATTTCGGTCTGAAAGCGGTTGGCCGAGGCCGTTTGACCGCGCGCCAGATCGAGGCGGCTCGTCGCGCCATGACCCGTCACATCAAACGTGGCGGCCGTATCTGGATCCGCGTGTTCCCGGATAAGCCGATCTCCTCCAAGCCGGCGGAAGTGCGTATGGGTAACGGTAAAGGTAGCCCGGAGTACTACGTGGCCGAAATTCAGCCTGGCAAAATGCTGTATGAAATGGACGGCGTCAACGAGGAACTCGCTCGTGAAGCTTTCCGTTTGGCCGCAGCCAAGTTGCCGATCCCGACTGTGTTTGTGACTAGACAGGTAGGTCAGTAATGAAAGCGTCCGAACTGAGAGCAAAAACCGTCGACGACCTGAAGGTTGAGCTGCTGAGCCTACTCAAGGCCCAGTTTGCGCTGCGCATGCAACACGCTACCCAGCAGCTCGCCAAGACCAGTGAACTGAACAAGGTGCGTCGTGACATCGCGCGCGTTCGCACTGTTCTGAAAGAAAAGGCGGTTTAAGATGAGCGAAACCAAGGTGGTCCGTACGCTGACCGGTAAAGTGGTCAGCGACAAGATGGATAAAACCGTAACCGTTCTGGTCGAGCGCAAAGTTAAGCACCCGATCTACGGCAAAGTGATCCGTCGCTCCAAGAAATTCCACGCACATGACGAAAGCAACGAGTATCGCGAAGGCGATGTGGTGGTGATCAGCGAATCCCGCCCGCTCTCGAAGACTAAGTCGTGGGTGGTGACTGCGCTTGTCGAGCGCGCTCGTCAAGTGTAAAAGCTTGCGGAGGGGGTGACCCCTCTGTATAATGGCCATTTTCCGCCCCTCTCTATGGGTGGGATTCTGCCCTGACGGGCTCCAAGACTGGCCGTTTGATACGCCGCAAGCGTAAGCTTCGCGGCGTTTCATCTGAGTTGAGGTGCACTCTCGCACCAAAGCCGGATGAAAGTGACGGGTTAAGTTGGAGAGAAAGGTAATTTCACATGATTCAAATGCAGACCATGCTTGAGGTCGCAGACAACACCGGTGCGCGTTCCGTTATGTGCATCAAGGTGCTGGGCGGCTCCAAGCGTCGCTACGCTAGCGTTGGCGACATCATCAAGGTGAGCATCAAGGACGCCGCTCCGCGCGGTCGCGTCAAGAAGGGCGACGTGTACAACGCGGTTGTGGTTCGTACGGCTAAGGGCGTGCGTCGTCCGGACGGTTCGCTGATCAAGTTCGACAGCAACGCCGCCGTGCTGCTCAACACCAAGCTTGAGCCGATTGGCACCCGCATCTTCGGCCCGGTGACCCGCGAACTGCGTACCGAGCGATTCATGAAGATCGTGTCGCTCGCTCCGGAAGTGCTGTAAGGGAGAGATTGATGCGAAAAATCCGTAAAGGTGACGACGTCATCGTCCTCACCGGTAAAGACAAAGGCAAGCGCGGCACCGTCCTGCGCGTGCTCGAAGATAAACTGGTTGTGGAGGGCGTGAACATCGCCAAGAAGCACCAGAAGCCGAACCCGATTCGTGGCGTAGCTGGTGGCGTTGTTGAAAAAACCATGCCGCTGCACATCTCGAACGTAGCCATTTTCAACCCGGCCACCCAAAAGGCTGACCGCGTAGGCATCAAGCAGCTGGAAGACGGCCGCAAAGTGCGCGTGTTCAAGTCCAGCGGTGAAGTCGTTGGCGCGTAAGGAGTGAACATGGCACGTCTCTACGATATTTACAAAAGCAACGTCGTTCCGGAACTGGTGAAACAGTTCGGCTACAAGTCCGTGATGGAAGTGCCGCGCATCGAAAAGATCACCCTGAACATGGGTGTCGGTGAAGCGGTTGCTGACAAGAAAGTCATGGAATTTGCCGTGGGCGATCTGGAAAAGATCACCGGTCAAAAACCGGTGGTGACCACCGCCCGCAAGTCGATCGCCGGCTTCAAGATTCGCGACCACTACCCGGTGGGCTGCAAGGTGACCCTTCGCCGCGAACGCATGTACGAGTTCCTCGACCGTCTGGTGACCATCGCCCTGCCGCGCGTGCGCGACTTCCGCGGTGTGTCCGGCAAGTCCTTCGACGGCCGCGGCAACTACAACATGGGTGTGCGCGAGCAGATCATCTTCCCGGAAATCGAGTACGACAAAATCGATGCGCTGCGTGGTATGAACATCACCATCACCACCACGGCGAAAACCGACGAAGAAGCCCGCGCGCTGCTGGCAGCGTTCAAGTTCCCGTTCAAGGGTTAAGCACATGGCAAAACTTGCACTGATTAACCGTGAAAAGAAGCGCGCCAAGCTCGTCGCCAAATTTGCTGGCAAGCGTGAAGAGCTTCTCGCAATCATCAACAACTCCAACCTCTCGGATGAAGAGCGTTTCGAGGCCCGCCTGAAGCTTCAGGCCCTGCCGCGCAACGCCAGCCCGGTGCGCCAACGTAACCGTTGCGCCATTACCGGTCGTCCGCGTGGTGTGTTCCGTAAATTCGGTCTGGGTCGTAACAAGCTTCGTGAACTCGCCATGAAAGGCGAGATCCCGGGGGTTGTGAAGGCCAGCTGGTAATAGGAGAAAACGAATGAGCATGCATGATCCTATTTCCGACATGTTGACCCGCATCCGTAACGCCCAGCGCGCTGCCAAGACGGCTGTTTCCATGCCGTCCTCGAAGCTGAAGCTGGCGATTGCCCAGGTGCTGAAAGACGAAGGCTATGTCGAAGATTTCGCGATCTCCGGCGACGAGAAAAAACCGGTTCTCGACATCCAGCTGAAATACTACGCTGGCCGTCCGGTGATCGAGCGTATCGATCGCGTTTCTCGTCCGGGCCTGCGTGTCTACAAGGGCACCACGGATATTCCGAAGGTGATGAACGGTCTTGGCGTGGCGATTCTGTCCACCTCCAAGGGCGTGATGACCGATCGCAAAGCGCGCGCTGCCGGTATCGGCGGTGAGCTGCTGTGCTTCGTGGCATAAGGAGAGGGTGTAATGTCTCGCGTAGCTAAAAACCCTGTCGCGATCCCGGCCGGTGTCGAAGTGAAATTCGGTGCTTCCGAGGTGACCGTGAAGGGCGCGCTTGGCACCCTCAGCACTGCCCTGTGCAACGAGGTGGAAGTCAAGCTGGAAGACAATCAGCTGACCTTCGCAGCCAAGACCGACAGCAAGTTCGCGCGTTCCATGTCTGGTACGCTGCGTGCGCTCCTCAACAACATGGTTGCGGGTGTCTCCAAAGGCTTCGAGAAGAAGCTGCAGCTGGTCGGCGTGGGTTACCGCGCCCAAGCTCAAGGCGATACCCTGAACCTGTCGCTTGGTTTCTCGCACCCGGTGGCCCACCAGATGCCGGCTGGCATCACCGTGGCAACCCCGACGCAGACCGAAATCCTGATCAAAGGCGCTGACAAACAGCGCGTGGGTCAGGTGGCCGCCGAGATTCGTGCTTATCGTGCTCCGGAGCCCTATAAGGGCAAGGGCGTGCGTTACGCCGACGAGGTGGTGGTTCTGAAAGAGACCAAGAAGAAGTAATTGAGGCACTGAAATGGACAAAAAACAAGCTCGACTCCGCCGCGCACGCAAAACCCGTGCACGTATTGCAGAGCTCAAGATGGTGCGTCTTAGCGTGCATCGCACCAACGGCCACATCTACGCCCAGGTCATCGATGCTGCCGGCGCTCGCGTGCTGGCCAGCGCTTCTACTCTGGAAGCCGAAGTGCGCGCTGACGTTGCCCAGGGTGGCAACGTGAACGCCGCCGTCGTGGTGGGCAAGCGTATCGCCGAAAAGGCCAAGGCTGCTGGCGTTGCCCAAGTGGCGTTCGACCGTTCCGGCTTCAAGTACCACGGTCGTATCAAGGCCCTGGCGGACGCTGCCCGCGAGCACGGTCTGGAATTCTAATTCGGAGTGAAGAATGGCTAAGCACGAAATGGAAGATCGTGGCGACGGTCTGATCGAGAAGATGATCGGCGTCAACCGCGTCACCAAGGTGGTGAAGGGCGGCCGGATCATGGCCTTCTCGGCACTCACCGTGGTGGGTGACGGCGATGGCGGCATCGGCATGGGCAAAGGCAAGTCGAAAGAAGTGCCGGTTGCCGTGCAAAAAGCAATGGAACAAGCCCGCCGCAATCTGGTGAAGGTGCCGCTGAAGAACGGTACCCTGCACCACGCAGTGTTCGGCAAGCATGGCGCGACCACCGTGTTCATGCAGCCGGCCAAAGAGGGTAGCGGCGTGAAGGCCGGTGGCCCGATGCGTGCCGTGTTCGAAGCCATGGGCGTGCGTAACGTCTCGGCCAAGGTGCACGGTTCGACCAACCCGTACAACGTGGTTCGCGCCACGCTGGACGGTCTGCAGAAGATCTACACCCCCGGTCAAGTGGCTGCCAAGCGCGGCTTGAGCGTGGACGAGATCCTGGGAGTTGAGCATGAGTAATGCAAAGACTGTCAAGGTGACCCTGGTGAAGAGCCTGATCGGTCGCCTCGAGTCCCACAAAGCGTGCGCTCGCGGTCTGGGTCTGAAGAAGATTCGCCAGACTGTCGAAGTGCTCGATACGCCTGAAAACCGTGGCATGATCAACAAGATCAGCTACCTGCTCAAGAGCGAGGGCTAAATGGAGCTGAACACCATTAAACCCGCAGAGGGTGCAACGCACGCCAAGCGTCGCGTCGGTCGTGGTATCGGTAGCGGCCTCGGCAAGACTGCCGGTCGTGGCCACAAAGGTCAGAAGAGCCGCGCTGGTGGCTTCCACAAGGTAGGCTTCGAAGGCGGTCAGATGCCGCTGCAACGCCGTCTGCCGAAGCGTGGTTTCAAGTCGCTGACTGCTGGCAAGACCGCTGAAGTGCGTCTGTCCGAACTCAACCTGCTGCCGGTCGACGAAATTGATCTCTTGGTGCTGAAGCAAGCCGGTGTCGTGCCGGCCGGTGCCGATATTGCCAAGGTGATCGTGTCCGGCAAGGTGGAGCGTGCGCTGAAACTGCGTGGCATCACCGCTACCGCCGGTGCCCGTGCTGCAATTGAAGCCGCCGGTGGCAGCTTCGTCGAATAAGGCGCACCTCTGTGGCGAATACTTCTCTAGTGGCCAATGCCAACAAGTATGGTGACCTGAAGAGCCGTATCTGGTTTCTGATCGGTGCTTTGATCGTCTACCGGATCGGTGCTCATATTCCGGTTCCGGGGATCAACCCTGCCGAACTAGCGAAGTTGTTCCACACGTCGCAAACGGGCCTCCTGGACATGTTCAACATGTTTTCCGGGGGCGCCCTTTCGAGATTTACGGTATTTGCCATCGGCATCATGCCGTATATCTCGGCCTCCATCATTCTGCAGCTCGCCTCCGAGGCCGTTCCGGCCTTGAAGCAGTTGAAGAAAGAGGGCGACGCTGGGCGGCGCAAAATAACTCAGTACACTCGGTATGCAACCGTAGTACTCGCGACTTTCCAAAGTTTCGGTATTGCGGTGATGTTGTTTCAGCAGCCGAACTTGGTGACGAGCGGACAGTGGGAGTTCTACCTCACCACGGTCGTGACGCTGGTCACGGGTACGATGTTCCTGATGTGGCTTGGTGAGCAGATTACCGAGCGCGGGATCGGTAACGGCATTTCGCTGATCATCTGCGCGGGTATCGCAGCCGGTGTGCCGTCGGCGATCGGCAAGACGCTGACGCTGACCAGCCAGGGTTCGCTGCCTATCCTGTTCGCCGTTGTGCTGTTCATCGGCGTTGCCTTGGTGACCTACCTCGTCGTCTTCGTCGAACGTGGTCAGCGCAAGGTGCTGGTGAACTACGCCAAGCGCCAGGTCGGTAACCGTGTCATGCAGGGACAGAGCACGCACCTGCCGCTCAAGCTCAACATGGCCGGCGTGATTCCGCCGATCTTCGCCTCGAGTATCATCCTGTTCCCGGCCACGGTTCTCGGCTGGTTTGGGAATACCGAGGGGATGGGCTGGCTGAAAAGTGTGGCTGACAAACTGCATCCGGGTCAACCGATCTACATCTTGTTCTATGCGGCGGCGATCATCTTCTTCTGCTACTTCTATACCGCCTTGGTCTTCAACCCCAAGGAAACGGCAGATAACCTGAAGAAGAGCGGTGCGTTCATCCCGGGCATCCGTCCGGGCGAACAGACCTCGCGCTACATCGAGAAGATCATCATGCGTCTGACGCTGGTGGGGGCGGTCTACATCACCCTGGTGTGCCTGCTGCCGGAATTCCTGATCCTGAAATGGAACGTGCCGTTCTATTTCGGCGGGACTTCGCTGCTGATCATGGTGGTGGTGACGATGGACTTCATGACGCAAGTGCAGTCCTACGTGTTGTCGCACCAGTATGAGGGCCTGCTCAAGAAGGCCAACTTCAAGGGCAACGGTGGCGCGTTTACTCGCTAAGTGACCGAGTTCGCTGGGTTATGGCTAAAGAAGATACCATCCAGATATTGGGCGAAATCGTGGAGTCGTTGCCCAACGCAACCTTCAAGGTCAAGCTTGAGAATGGACACGTGGTATTGGGGCATATTTCCGGGAAGATGCGGAAGTTTTATATCCGCATCCTGCCGGGTGACAAAGTGACGGTCGAACTGACACCTTACGATCTGTCCCGTGCCCGTATCGTGTTCCGTGCGAAGTGATTCGCATACGATCTTTGTACGAAAGGAACTGCAATGCGCGTACAACCTTCGGTAAAGAAAATTTGCCGTAATTGCAAAGTCATCCGCCGCAATCGCGTGGTTCGCGTGATCTGCACGGATCCCCGCCACAAGCAACGCCAAGGCTAATATTTGTTAGCCGCGATGTTGCGTGGTACACTCTTCGACTTTTCGAGGTCTTAAGGAAAGACTATGGCCCGTATCGCAGGGGTAAACATCCCCAACCATGCGCACGCCGTAATCGGCCTGCAGGCCATCTACGGCATCGGCTTGACCCGCGCCCAAGCGATTTGCGCTTCGGCCGGCGTGACTCCTTCCACCAAGGTGAAGGATCTGTCCGACGCAGAGATGGAAACACTGCGTGAGGAAGTGGCTAAGTTCACCGTTGAAGGTGACCTGCGCCGCGAAATCACCATGAGCATCAAACGCTTGATGGACATGGGCAGCTACCGTGGCATGCGCCATCGTCGTGGCCTCCCATGCCGCGGCCAGCGTACTCGCACCAATGCCCGTACCCGTAAGGGCCCGCGCAAGGCGATCGCCGGCAAGAAGTAATTTTAAGGAACACAGAGAATGGCTAAAGCAAACACAGCTGTCCGTGTACGCAAGAAGGTGCGCAAGTCTGTTAGCGAAGGTATCGTGCACGTGCACGCTTCGTTCAACAACACCATCATCACCATCACCGATCGTCAAGGGAATGCACTTTCTTGGGCTACCTCCGGCGGTGCTGGTTTCAAAGGCTCGCGCAAGAGTACACCCTTTGCTGCTCAGGTAGCGGCAGAGCACGCTGGTAAAGTTGCCCAAGAATACGGTGTGAAGAACCTCGAAGTTCGCATCAAGGGCCCTGGCCCGGGTCGCGAATCCGCGGTGCGTGCCCTCAACTCGCTGGGTTTCAAGATCACCAGCATCTCCGACGTGACGCCGGTGCCGCACAACGGTTGCCGTCCGCCCAAAAAACGTCGTATCTAATTCGGAGAGTGTGAGAACATGGCACGTTACATCGGCCCAAAATGTAAACTCGCGCGTCGCGAAGGAACTGACCTTTTCCTGAAGAGCGCGCGTCGCGCACTGGATTCCAAGTGCAAACTCGACACCCCCCCGGGGCAGCACGGTGCGAAAAAACCGCGCGTGTCCGAGTTCGGCACCCAGCTGCGTGAAAAGCAAAAAGTCCGCCGTATCTACGGCGTGCTGGAACGCCAGTTCCGCAAATATTTCGCTGAAGCGGTTCGTCGCAAGGGTTCGACCGGCGAAAACCTGCTGCAAATCCTTGAGTCGCGTCTGGACAACGTGGTGTACCGCGTCGGCCTGGGTTCGACCCGCGCCGAAGCCCGTCAGCTGGTGAGCCACAAGGCCGTCACCGTGAACGGCATCGTGGTCAACATCCCGTCCTACCAGGTGAAAGCCGGCGACGTGGTGACGGTTCGCGAAAAAGCCAAGAAGCAAGTGCGCATTCAAGAGGCACTGGCGTTGGCCGAGCAAGCCGGTTTCCCGTCCTGGGTTTCGGTGGATTCGAAGAAAATGGAAGGCGTGTTCAAGAGCGCGCCGGAACGTTCCGAACTGTCTAGCGATATCAACGAACAGCTCGTTGTGGAATTCTACTCCAAGTAATCGCTAGCCTTTAAGGAATCACTATGCAAAACAGCGCTTCGGAATTTCTGAAACCGCGTTTGATCGACGTTCAGCCGGTTTCCTCGACGCACGCTCGTGTGTCGATGGAGCCGTTCGAGCGTGGCTACGCCCATACCCTGGGCAATGCACTGCGCCGTATCTTGCTGTCGTCGATGCCGGGCTTTGCTCCGACCGAAGTGACCATCGCTGGCGTTTTGCATGAGTATTCCGCGCTTGACGGCGTGCGGGAGGATGTCGTCGACATCCTCCTCAACCTCAAGGGCGTGGTGCTTAAACTGCATGGTCGCGACAACGTCATCCTTTCCTTGAAAAAGGAAGGTGAAGGCGCTGTGCTGGCCAGCGATATCGAGCTTCCGCACGATGTTGAAGTCATCAACCCGGATCATGTGATCTGCCATCTGTCGGCGGGCGGCAAGATCGATATGGAAGTCAAAGTGGAACTGGGCCGCGGTTACCAACCGGTAGCGACGCGCGTGAGCCACGAAGACAACCGTACGATCGGCACCATCCAGCTGGACGCGTCGTTCTCGCCGGTCAGCCGCGTGAGCTTCGGCGTCGAAAGCGCCCGCGTCGAGCAGCGTACCGACCTCGACCGCCTGGTTCTCGACATCGAGACCAACGGCGTGATCGAGCCGGAAGAAGCTGTGCGCATGGCAGCGCGTATCCTGGTGGATCAACTGTCGATCTTTGCCGATCTGCAAGGAACGGCGGTGGAAGAGGTCGTGGAAAAGGCGCCTCAGATTGATCCGATTCTGCTGCGCCCGGTCGATGATCTTGAACTGACGGTTCGCTCGGCCAACTGCCTGAAGGCAGAGAACATCTATTACATCGGTGATCTGATCCAGCGCACCGAGACCGAGCTCTTGAAGACCCCGAATCTGGGTCGCAAGTCGCTCAACGAGATTAAAGAAGTTCTCTCCTCCAAGGGCCTGACGCTCGGCATGAAGCTCGAGAACTGGCCGCCGGCAGGGCTGGAGAAGCCGTAAGGCTTGAGATAAAAGGACACTAGAATGCGTCATCGTTATAGCAATCGTAAACTGAATCGTACGACCAGCCACCGTCTGGCGATGCTGCGTAACATGGCTAACTCGCTGCTGCGTCACGAAGCCATCGTGACCACGCTGCCGAAAGCCAAGGAACTGCGTCGCGTGGCTGAGCCGCTCATCACCCTGGGCAAGAAGCCGTCGCTGGCTAACCGTCGTCTGGCATTTGACCGCACCCGCGATCGCGATATCGTGGTCAAACTGTTCGACGTTCTGGGCCCGCGCTTTGCAGCGCGCAACGGCGGCTACCTGCGCATCCTGAAGTACGGTTTCCGCAAGGGCGACAACGCCCCGCTGGCTCTGGTAGAGCTCGTGGACCGTCCGGAAGGTGAAGTCTTGGTGGACGACGCGGCCGAGTAATCCTCGGTTGTAGAAGAAAAAAGCCGGCCTCGTGCCGGCTTTTTTCTTTTGTGGCGTGCTTTCGGGGCTCGGCCAACCTTGGGGTAACACCGGGGTTGGCCGAGCCCTTTTTCGATCCGACAATGCACGTCCGGATACAATATTCATCTTTGCTATGCGCACGCCAACAGCAGGCGGGTTGATCTATCTCAAGCTGGTGCTGACGACGTTGATCTGGGGGGCGACTTTTCCTATCGGTCGCTACGCCGCGAAGGCCGCGGCGCCGCTGGCGGTAGCCGAATGGCGCTTTGCGCTCGCTGCGGCGGCGCTGATGGCTCTCCTCGCGCGTCGAGAACGACTGCTGCGGCCCACGGGGGCCGCCGGCCGCCTGGCGCTGGCGCTCGGTTTCACCGGCGTGTTCGCCTACAACATCTGCTTCTTCTTCGGGCTGGAGCGGGTGCCGGCCAGCCGTGCCGCGCTGATCGTCGCGCTGAACCCGGTGCTCGTCGCGCTGGCTGCCACCGCGGTCTATGGTCAGAGATTGAGCCTTGTGCGTTGGGGCGGCGTCGCGGTGTCCTTGTTCGGCGCGGCGCTGGTGATCAGCCGCGGCGAGCTGAATGAACTCGTATCGCACGTCGGCGCCGGAGAGCTGATCGTCTTCGGGAGTTCGCTGGCGTGGAGCGCGTACACGCTCTTGGGGCGTAACGCCGCTCAACATTTCTCGCCGCTGGCGAGCACCACCTGGGCCGCGCTGGCCGGTGCGCTGATGCTGTTGCCGCCGGCGCTGTGGGAGGGCCGGATGATCGCGACGCTGACTCTTGGCCCCGCGATGTGGCTGGCCCTGCTGCACCTGGGGCTGCTCGCCACCGTGGTCGCCTTCCTGTGGTACGCCGAGGGGGTGAAGGCGATCGGCCCGACGCGCACCGTGGTCTTCACCAACCTGGTCCCGGTGTTCGCCGTGCTGATCGGCGTACTGTTGTTTGGAGAAGAGCTGCTGTGGAGCATGGTGATAGGCGGCGCGCTGGTCAGTCTGGGCGTGTGGCTGACCAACCGCCCGGCCTTACGCTGATTCCGTATTAGAGCAACAAGCAACAACCCGGGCGCTGGGCGGCCGATCGGGTTGCCCCATAACACGCCGCCCAGTGGGGAAATAGCATGCGTTCATTACGCACCAAAATGATCCTGGTGATCGCGCTGATGCTGGGCGTGCTCGGCGTGGTGCTGACCAGCCTGATCTATCTGCAGATGAAGAAGAGCGTCGAGGATGGCATCGCCAAGGAGCTGTCGGCCGTCGTTGCGGGGCAGGGCAACGTGATCGGCGAATGGGCGCGCGGCAAGGTCAGCATCGTCGAGGCGGCGGTGCCGGTCGCGACGTTGGCCGAGCCCCTCGTGTATCTGGACAACCTGAACCGCGCCGGCGGCTTCGACGTCAGCTACGTCGGTTACGCCGACAAGCGCATGCTGTACTCGGACGGACGGCCGCAAAAGCCCGACTACGACCCGACCGCGCGCCCGTGGTACGCGCTGGCGAAGCAGGTCGGCAAGCCGGCGATCTCCGAGCCCTACGTCGACTTCGATACCAAGAAGCTGGTGGTGACCGTGGTGTCGCCGGTGATGGCGAACGGCCAGCTGGTCGGCGTCGCCGGCGGCGACGTGTTCATCGACGCGCTGGTCAAGTCGGTGCTCGGCGTGAAGCTGAACGTCGACGGTTATGCCTTCCTCGTCGAGAAGTCGGGCAAGGTGATCGCGCACCCCGACCCGTCGCTGACACTCAAACCGATCGCCGACAAGATTCCGACGCTGGGTGAAGAGAAGGTCGGTGCGCTGGCCGACAGCGGCGAGTTGGCCGAGGTCGACAGTGACGGCGTCGGCTACTTCACGCGTCTCGTCGCCGTGCCGGGCACCGACTGGTACCTCGGCGTGGTGGTCAACCGCGACCAGGTGCTTGCCCCGCTCAACAAGTTGCTCTACACGGTGCTCGCGACCGCGCTGATCGTGTTCCTCGCGATGGTGCCGCTGGCGGGTGTCGTGCTCGGCCGCATGCTGTCGGGCCTCGGCCGCATGCGTGACGCGATGAAGGAGATTTCGGCGGGCGAAGGCGACCTGACGCGCCGCATCCAGGTGGCCGGCGAAGACGAGATCGCCGAGACCGCGCACGCATTCAACGCCTTCATCGAGCGCCTGCACACGATGTTCCGCGCGGTGCGCGACGAGGCCGACCGCGTGTCGGGCGGCGTCGAGGCGGTAGGTTCCACCATCGAACGCGTCGCCGACGATTCGCGGCAGATCGCCGACGTATCCGGCTCGAACGCCGCGACGCTGGAGGAGATCACCATTAGCATCTCGCACATCGCCGACGCGGCGCGTGAGGCCGACGGCCTGGTGGTGCGCACCGGCGAGGTGTCAAGCGAGAGCGCCGAGGCGATGGAACGCATCACCCGCGAGATGGAGCGCACGATGAACGCGGTGCGCGAGCTGTCGGGCATGCTGACGACGCTCGACGGCCGCTCGCAGCAGATTTCCGGCATCACCAACGTGATCAAGGACATCGCCGACCAGACCAATCTGTTGGCGCTGAACGCCGCGATCGAGGCGGCGCGCGCTGGCGAGCAGGGCCGCGGTTTCGCCGTCGTCGCCGACGAGGTCAGGAAGTTGGCCGAGCGCACCGGAGCGGCGACGGTCGAGATCTCGGGCATGGTCAGCGCGATCCGCGACGAGACGCGCTCGGCGGTCGACAATATGCAGCATGCGCTCGGCTCGGTAGACGGCGGGGTCGCGCTGACGCAGGCGGCAGTCGCGCAGATCGGCGAGATCCGCCGGACGATGGAGGCGGTGGTCGCAAAGATGAGCGAGATCGCGCTGTCGACCAGCGAGCAGCATAACGCGACCACGCAGATCGCCCAGAGCACCGAGCGCATCAACAACCGCATCATCGAGAGCGACGGCGCGCTGCAGGGCGCGCATCATACTTTGACGGGCCTGGCCGAAGCGGCGGGCAGTCTGCGCCAGCAGTTCTCGCGCTTCAGGCTGTAAGCGTATTGCCAGCCGCAACGCCGCGCCGACGGGGAAACCCGCCGGCGCGGCGTTTTGCTTTGGGGGCGGCATGCGCCCGGCTCAAGCTTGGCCGAGCTTTTCCGGACGTGGGGCGAAGGCGGTCAGGGCGGTGCTGCGGGACCCGGCCTGCCTTGGGTCTCGGCCAACGTCGGTCGCGCGCGGTTTATGAAGCAAGTGCTGGGAAAGGCGTGTGAGAGGTTGGCCGAGCCCCGTCTGGGGCCTGGTCTGCTCGGTCTAGCGGCGGCGCCCGATCAGGCCGGCGATCAGCGCCAAGAGCGCGGCGCCGAGCAGCACCGGCATGTTGCCGACGCGCATATACGGCGTGTCGCCACCGTAGCCCTGCACCTGGCCGGTCAGCACCTGCTCGGTGTCGGGCGCGGCGACCGCGTCGATGCGGCCGTCGGGGCCGATGATCGCAGTCATGCCGGTGTTGGTCGCGCGCAGCATCGGCCGGCCGGTCTCCAGCGCGCGCGCCTGCGACAGCTGCAGGTGCTGGCTCATCGCGTTGCTCTTGCCGAACCACGCGAGGTTGCTGACGTTGGCGAGCATCGTCGCGCTTTTCGCCGGGCCGATCAGTTCCTCGCCGAAGCTGTCCTCATAGCAGACGTTGAACGCGACCTTCTGGCCGGCGAGCGCGATCGGTGCCTGCCGGGCGCCGCCGCGCGAGAAGCCCGACAGCGGCATGTCCATGAACTGGTAGATCCAGCCGGTGACGAGCGGCAGCGGCACGAACTCGCCGAACGGCACCAGGTGGTCCTTGGCGTACGACGGCGCGCCCGGTTCGGTCAGTGCGACGACCGCGTTCAGGTAGCCCTCGCCGTCGCGCGTGTGGCGCGGGATGCCGAGCGCGAGCGCCATGTTCTTGCGCGTCGCGTCGCCGAGCAGCATCGTGAGATAACCTGACGGCAGGTCGTCGAGGAAGGCGGGCAGCGCGGTCTCGGGCAGGATCATCAGGTCGGCGCGCGTGGTCGCGACCTGGCGGTAGTAGCGGGCCAGCGTCATCTCGTAGACGTCGGGCCGCCACTTCAGCGCCTGCGGGATATTGCCCTGGCCGAGTGCGACGCTGATCGGCGCGCCTGCGGGTTCGGTCCAGCGTAGCGGTTTGAGCGCGACCGCGCCCCACCACAGCGCGGTCGACGCCGCGATGGGCAGCAACAGCCACGCGCCGCGTAGCCGGTAGAGGGTGACCACGGCGCCGGCGGTGAGCGCTACGGCGAAGGTCACCAGATGGATGCCGCCGATCGGCGCGAAGCTCGACAGCGGGCTCTCGGTGATCTGGCTGTAGCCGATCGCGCCCCATGGGAAGCCGGTCAGCATCCAGCTCCTGAGCCACTCGGTCAGCGTCCACGCCGCCGGGAAGGCGATCAGCCAGCGCAAGCCTGGCCGAGGCTTGAGGCGGCCGACCCACCACAGCACCAGCCCAGGGTAGAGCGCGAGGTAGGCGGGCAGCAGCAGCACCAGCGGCGCGGCGATGAACGCCGGCAGGCCGGCGACGTTGTGCAGGCTCTGGTAGATCCAGTGGAAGTTGCTCGTGTACGCGGCGAGGCCGAAGCCGTAGCCGAGCGCGAAGCCCTGCTGCGGGCGGCGCTCGACCAGCACGCCGAGCGCGGCCAACAACAGCGGCATCAGCCACCATAGGCGGTAGGGCGCGAACGCGAAGACGGTGAGTGCGCCGGCGACGAGCGCGACGAGGAAGGCGAGCCAGGCGGCGCGGCCCGGGCGTTTATTGAGCATTGTTGTCCGGTTCTGCGCGCACGCGTTCGACCAGCAAGAGGTGCACGCGGCGGCTGTCGGCGCGCATCACGGTGATGCGCAGCTCGTCGAGGTCGAGCACCTCGCCGCGCTTGGGCAGGTGGCAGAGTTTGGAGAGCAACAGGCCGCCGACGGTGTCGACCTCGGCGTCGGAGAACGCGGTGCCGAAGTGCGCGTTGAAGTCGGCGATCTCGGTGGTCGCCTTCACGCGGAAGCGGTTGCCGCGCACCGGCACGATGGCGTCGTCGGCCTCCTCGAGGTCGTGTTCGTCCTCGATGTCGCCGACGATCTGCTCGATAACGTCCTCGATGGTGACGAGGCCGGCGATGCCGCCGTATTCGTCGACCACCAGCGCCATGTGGTTGCGCGTCGCGCGAAAGTCGCGCAACAGCATGTTCAGCGGCTTCGACTCGGGCACGAACAGCGCCGGACGCAGGTGCGCCTTGAGGTCGAAGGTCTTAGGCTGGTGGAAGTAGCGCAGCAGGTCCTTGGCCAGCAGGATGCCGAGCACGTCGTCCTTGTCGTTGCCGATGACCGGGAAGCGCGAGTGCGCGGTGTCGATCACGAACGGCAGGAAGCGGTCGACCTCGTCGACGCGGATCACGTCCATCTGGCTGCGCGGCACCATCACGTCGCGCACCGTCAGTTCGCCGACCGACAGCACGCCCTCGATCATGCCGAGCGCTTCGGCGTCCAGCAGGTGGCGCTCGAAGGCGCCGTGCAACAGTTCGACCAGCTCTTCGCGGTCTTCGGGTTCGCGCAGCAGGAAAGCGGACAGCCTCTCCAGCCAGGTGCCGCGCGGTTTACTGGGCTCTTCCATGGGCAGGTTCAGACGGCCTCCTCGGCGTAGGGATTCGCATATCCTAGCCGGGCGAGAATGGCGCTTTCAAGCGCTTCCATTTCGTCGGCGTCGTCGTCTTCGAGATGGTCGTAGCCTTGCAGGTGCAGCATGCCGTGCACAGTGAGGTGCGCGTAGTGCGCGGCGAGCGTCTTGCCCTGCTCCGCCGCCTCGCGCGCGACCACGCCGGTCGCGAACACGATGTCGCCGACCAGCGGCAGCCCGGGCACGAGCTCCCCGCCCTCGTTCAGCGCGAAACTCAGCACGTTGGTCGCGTAATCCTTGCCGCGGTAGTCGCGGTTAAGCGTACGGCCTTCTTCTTCGCCGACCAGCGTCAGCGACACCTCGGCCGACCTGACCGGCGGCAACAGCGCCGCGCGCGCCCAGCGCACGAAGTCGGCGCGACTCGGCACGGCGGCGTCGCCGCTGCGGTTGTCGACGGACAGGGACAGACGCTCGGCCAACCTGAGGCCGGCCGGATTACGCTTCGCGCTTTTCATTGGCTTGGTATTGCTCGTAGGCGTCGACGATCTTCTGCACCAGCGGGTGGCGCACGACGTCGTCGCTGTGGAATTGGTGGAAATGGATGCCGCGCACATTGTTGAGGATCTGGCGCACCTCGATCAGGCCGCTCTTCTGGCTCTTGGCGAGGTCGATCTGCGTGATGTCGCCGGTGACCACCGCGCGCGAACCGAAGCCGATCCGCGTGAGGAACATCTTCATCTGTTCGGGCGTGGTGTTCTGCGCCTCGTCGAGGATGATGAACGACGAATTCAGCGTGCGGCCGCGCATGTAGGCGAGCGGCGCGATCTCGATCAGGTTCTTCTCGAACAGCCGCGCGACCTTGTCGTAGCCCATCAGGTCGTACAGCGCGTCGTACAGCGGCCGCAGGTAGGGGTCGACCTTCTGCGCGAGGTCGCCGGGCAGGAAACCGAGCTTCTCGCCGGCCTCGACCGCCGGGCGCACCAGCACGATGCGTTTGACCGCGTCGCGCTCCATCGCGTCGACCGCGCACGCGACGGCGAGGTAGGTCTTTCCGGTGCCCGCCGGGCCGATGCCGAAGGTGATGTCGTGCTCGAGGATGGCCTTGATGTAGCCGTTCTGGCGCGGCGTGCGGCCGCGCAGATCGCCGCGGCGCGTGTGCAGCACCGGCACGTTATCTTCGGCCGGGTCGACGTGGTGGTGGACGAGTTCGCGCACTTCGACGAGGCCGAGCTGGATGTCGTCGACCTCGAGCGCGCGTTTTTCGGCGGCGAGGTAAAAGCGCGTCAGCGCGGCGACCGCCTCGCGCGCCTTGTCGCCCTTCACGCGGAACGATTCGCCGCGCCGGGCTATGCTCACGTCGAGCGCGGTCTCGATCTGTCTGAGGTTTTCGTCGAGCGGGCCGCACAGGTTGGCGAGCCGTTCATTGTCGACGGGATTGAAAGCGAGGTGTTCGGTCTGGGGCATGGATGGGCCTTGGGGCTCGGCCAACGTGTGAAGGTTGGCCGAGGCGGGGTGTCAGGCGGTTTCGACGGTGAGGATCTCGCCCGACAGCGAGTGCGGATGCGCTTCGGTGATGACGACTTCGATCATCTGGTTGATCAGGCGCGGGTGGCCGACGAAGTTGACCACCCGGTTGTTCATCGTGCGCGCGGCGAGCATGGCCGGGTCGCGCTTCGACACGCCCTCGACCAGCACCTGCTGCACGCTGCCGACCATGCCCTGGTTGATCGCGAAGCCACGGGCCTCGATCGCCTCGTTCAGCGCGGTCAGGCGGCGCACTTTTTCCTCGTGCGGCGTATCGTCCGGCAGGTTGGACGCCGGCGTGCCGGGGCGCGGGCTGTAGATGAACACGAAGCTGAAGTCGAACTCCAGGTCCTTCACCAGTTTCAGCGTCGCCTCGAAGTCGGCGTCGGTCTCGCCGGGGAAGCCGATGATGAAGTCGGAGCTGAGGCACAGGTCCGGGCGGATCGCCCTGAGCTTCCTGATGATCGACTTGTATTCGAGGCCGGTGTAGCCGCGCTTCATCGCCATCAGCACGCGGTCGGAGCCGCTCTGCACCGGCAGGTGCAGGTGCGAGACGAGCTTCGGCAGGCGGGCGTAGCAGTCGATGATGCGCTGCGAGAATTCGCGCGGGTGGCTGGTGGTGAAGCGGATGCGCTCGACGCCGGGGATCTCGTGCACGTATTCGAGCAGCAGCGCGAAGTCGGCGATCTCACCGTCGGCCATCAGCCCGCGGTAGGCGTTGACGTTCTGGCCCAGCAGCGTGATTTCCTTCACGCCCTGCGCGGCGAGGCCGGCGATCTCGGTCAGCACGTCGTCGAACGGGCGGCTCACTTCCTCGCCGCGCGTGTACGGCACCACGCAGAACGAGCAGTACTTCGAACAGCCTTCCATGATCGACACGAAGGCGGCGCCGCCGTCGACCTTGGCCGGCGGGATGTGGTCGAACTTCTCGATCTCGGGGAAGGAGATGTCGACCTGCGACGCGCCGGTGTTGCGCTTGGCGGCGATCATCTCGGGCAGGCGGTGCAGCGTCTGCGGGCCGAAAACGACGTCGACGTAGGGCGCGCGCTTGACGATCGCCTCGCCCTCCTGGCTCGCGACGCAGCCGCCGACGCCGATCACGAGGTCGGGGCGGGCGAGTTTCAGCTCGCGCACGCGGCCCAGGTCGGAGAACACCTTTTCCTGCGCCTTCTCGCGCACGCTACAGGTATTGAACAGGATCACGTCGGCGTCTTCCGGCGTGTCGGTCTTGACCATGCCTTCGGCGTTGCCGAGTACGTCGACCATCTTGTCGGAGTCGTACTCGTTCATCTGGCAACCGAAGGTCTTGATGTACACCTTTTTCATTGCGGCGAAGCTTCCAGCTGTTGCATCCGGGCCGCGTATTCCTCGGCGGTCAGCACCCAGATTCGATTCACATTGCCCATGAAGTCCACGATGGCGCCGACCCGTGGCGGGGCGTACGGTCGGGCGGGTTTTCATAGGCAAAATAACAAGTTAGCGAGTCTACCATAGGCGGTGGCGCCGGCGGTATCCGCGCGGCATTCCCGTATATTAGGTAGCTACGTCGCCGCGGCCAAGCGGCGCGGCGCGTTCAAGGTTGGCCGAGCCTTCGTCGCGTCGCTTCGGCGCGCCTACAGCGCGCGCTGCATGCCTAGCGCGTCATCGCCGTAGCAGGCGAGTTTGGACGTTGGCAGCCGGTAGGCGCGATAGCCGAAGCGCGCCCAGAACGCGTCGGCGCCCTGCACCGCGACCAGCCGCGAGTAGACGAGGCCGCGGGCGCGCGCGACCCTCAACGCCTCGTCGACCAGCTTGGGGCCGACGCCGTGGCCGCGCGCGTCGGGGTGCAGCGCGAGGTCGTGGATGAACAGCGTGTCGGCGCCGGCAGGTAGGCCGGCCAGAGGCGTGTCGAGCGCCGGCGGCTTCTCGCCGGCCCACGGGTGGGCGAACAGATAGCCGAGCAGCGTATCGGCGCGTTCGGCGACCCAGCAGGTGTCGGGCGCGAGACGGCGGCGCGACGCGAGCGCGTGGCGCGATTCGATCAGTTCGGGGCGGTAGCAGTGGCGCTGGACGGCGAGAACGGCTTCGAGGTCGGCCTCCTGCATGGTGCGCAGGCCGATGCGCGGGTCGGAACGGGGTGACTGGGTGGACATGGCGGATCAGGCGGGCCGCGCCGGGCGAAAACGGCTGGGGCGAAGTGGCGCGGACGGCATCGAAAATACGGGCAAGGTTCAGAGGGCGGGCATGGTAGCGCAGCGGGCCGCCGGCTGTCGAACCGGGCGGGCGCGGCCTTCGCCTTTGACGGAGTAGTCAGCGCGCGGCGAGCGCGTCGGCGACCGCCTGGCGGCGCGCGTCGGCGCTGTCGGCTGGCGCGGCGAAAGACAGGCGCAGGCGCTGGCTGCCCTGTGCCAGGTCGGCACCGTAGACGTCGAGGCCCAGCCAGCGGGCCGCCGGTGGCAGGGATGGCAAGGCCGCGAGTTCCACCGCTTCCGCGTCGGGCGCGAGGGCGAGAGCCCGTCGCATCTCGTCGGCCTCAATCCAGCCCATGCGGCCGAAGCCGGCGATCAGCCGCAGCCGCTTCGGCTGCAGCCGAAAAAAGGTGAAATCGCCGAGCGCAAGATATTGCTCGGCTCCCGGCTGGTAGCGCAGGTAACGCGCTATCTGCGCTTCGGTCGGCGCGAACGGCTGCACGTCGCCGACGAGCGTCAGCCGCGCGCCGGCAAGGATGTCGGGCAGGTCGGGCTCGACCAGCAGCAGGCTGGCGCGCGGGTCGGCGTTCAGGTTGTGGGTATGCTCGGCCAACGCGCTGACGAGGAAAAGCGGGCAATGGTGCTCGTCCGGTGCGAAGGGCAGCGCGGTGGCGAACGGGTAGCCCGGCAGATGTACAGAATGCGTGGCGAGGGTACCGTAGGCGGCGGCGTGCAAGAGGTCGAGGGCGGCGGCGAGCGGGAGTTTCATGGTGTGGCTCCGATCCTGTTCGTCGATGATCGACAAGATGGCAGCCGGAAACGGAAAAAGCCAGATGCACGAGCATCTGGCTTTTCGAATCGGGTGGTGGCGAATCAGGGATTTTTCAAAATACACCAACAACACATTGAAAAATATAACTTTTCCAGGCTGCATGAACTAATTTGTAGCAGCGGATTGTATCAATGGCAAGGGCTTTGCGAGGGATGTCGAATTCATGAGTCCATAGGCAGATTGGCCATTAGGCGGCGGAATTTCACATGCGACCTGGCGCGGCCCCCAGAGTGGATGACGTTAGGTTAGCGTTGGTTTTGCTTGGTAAAACTCAATGGCGGTATCGTCGCGTGAGTGAGAGTAAGAGGTGAAGGGGGCTGGCATGGCGGCCTCTTCGGCCGCTGGTGTCAGGTGGCTCGTCGGGCATCGGGGGCAGGAGGCCGATGCGCAGGCCGAGGCTTGGCCTCCGCGTTCAGCGTTTGTAGCGTCGGAGCGCTGAGCCGTCATTGCCAAAGTCACTCTTGTCGGTTGCTGGCTGCGGCCGGTCCACTTGGGCTTTGTTGCGCAAATCGCTCGAAGAGCGGCCTGAGCATCTCTTCAGGTAAGCTCGCAGCATGAGCAAACTCGCTCCCGCCAAGTATCAAACCACCAACTGGAAGGCCTACAACGCGGCCCTCAAGGCACGCGGGTCGCTGATGATCTGGCTGGACAAGGGCATGCGCTGGCAGGGCGCCCCAAGCGGAAAACGGGGTCGCACGCCGACGTTCAGCGATCCGGCCATTCAGTTCTGCCTGACGGTCAAATGCCTTTTCGGCCTCGCGTTGCGACAAGCAGCGGGCATGGTGGAGAGCCTGATCAAGCTGGCCGGTCTGGACTGGACCGTGCCGAACTTCAGTACCCTCTGTCGCCGGCAGCAGCACCTGACGGTCCAAATCCCCGCACGCACGACCAGTTCGGGGCTGTACCTGCTGATCGACAGCACCGGCATCAAGATGCGGGGAGAAGGCGAGTGGAAGACGAAAAAGCACGGCGCCGAGTCCCGCCGCCAGTGGTGCAAGGTCCATCTGGGCATCGATGCGCAGACGCTGGAGATCCGGGCCATCGAGGTCACCGACCACACGGTGGGCGACGCGCCGATGCTGTCCGAGTTACTGGATCAGATCCCGTCCGATGAAACGGTGCTTTCCGTGAGCGGCGATGGCGCCTACGACACCCAGGGCTGCCATGAGGCGATCACCCGGCGCCAGGCCGCTGCGGTGATACCGACCCGCAAGAATGCCAAGCTGTGGAAAGAGAATCGACCGGGTGCCGTTGCTCGTAACGAGATCCTGCGCACCACACGGCATCTGGGTCGGGCGATCTGGAAGACATGGAGCGGCTAGCACCGGCGCAGCCTGGTCGAAACCAAGATGCGGTGCTTCAAGCTCCTGGGCGAACGGGTGATGGCCAGAGACTTCGATCGTCAGGTGGCGGAGTTGCAGGTGCGGGCGGCGATCCTGAATCGCTTCACACATCTGGGCACGCCGACCACCGTCCGAGTGGCATAAATCCGTCCGGGAAAGGGGCTCCGCGCCCTGACCGGCATTTGTGCAACAGCGCCCTGCGTATCTCAAGCGTTCAGAGGGTGATGATTAGTCTTGGTGTGAACGATGTATTTTCTGGAGGTCGGCCTGCAACCACGTAGCCACGCGGGTTGCAGACAACCCGGCATTTCCCGAGTTGATAATCGAAGCTGTCGTGGGTATGTCCATGAATCCACACGTCGGCGAGTTCCACCAACGAGTCGAGCCTGCTGGCGAAGGCAGGGGAGAGTTGGTCGTTCTGGAACCTAGGGGCGACACTATGAGCTGAAGGTAGGTGATGTGTGATCACAACGCGCTTCTTCTCGCTTGGCTCATACAAGCGTCTGGCGAGCCAAGCCTTGGCTTCAGCGTGTAGCAAGGCCGTGTCACTGGGCCGGAAGCGGCGGAAGTTGCCGTGCTCCTCAAAACGAATTGTTCCCGTGAAATCCGTCAGGCGAGTCGCCGCAAATGATTCTGCGATGCGTATCTCTTCAGGCGTGTCACCGTTGAGGGCAAAATCGGTCCACAAGATGGCCCCCAGGAACTCGATATCGCCGATGACAAGGCTCTCTTTGTCGAGGAGATGAACGTTCGGCGTCTTGTCAGCTGCTGCCCTAAGATCACTCAACACGCGGCTATACTCCCCGCGATAGAACTCATGGTTGCCGGGCACATAGATCACCGGCAGGTCTGCGCAATGAGCCTGAATCCAGGGAAGAGCACGTGTACCCAGATGGATGTCGCCGGCGAGGATAACGATATCGATGCCAGAAACATCCAGATCCAGTGTCGAGAACTCCAGGTGCAGATCGCTGACCACCAAAGCTTTCATGGCTATGCCTTATTTTGGAGGAGCAGTCCTATCTTACCCCGCTTTTCGCCTGGGTATGGAGGCCTAGGTCTGTTGGAGGCTCCATTGGGCGATCTGCTGGACGTGTTGGTTTATCGGTGCGGCGTAGTTAATGTGCATCGACCTGTTAATGAGCATGAGTACGATCACACCGGCGCCAAGCGTGGCAAGGACAAACAGGTTAACCAACCCCTGTGCTGCGGCACTGTTGATTCTCGCCAGCCGCCGGAGCACATCGCGTTGGCTTAGCGTCACCCATCTCTCTGTAGCGTGATTGACAAGAGCAATGTAGTAAACCGTGTTCTTCTCGAGATGCAGGCTGTGTACGCCAATCAGCATGATCTCTTGGCCGGCCCGGACCGAAAATGAACTGTCGTCCGGCAGTGCAATCACCCGCTCCTTACCATTTTCCGAGGACATCAACAACGGCGCGGTGGTACGCTTGAAAAAGACGCCCCGCGCAACTCTCTCTGAATCGTTAATGAAACCGGCACTTTTCAGAGAGGTTCCATGCCCGCCATCAAACGAGCCCCCACGCTCAAACCATCACAGCTTCGCCATGTCCTAGCCGTCACCCAGGCAACCAGTCGCCACCCCGAGCGCGATTGCCTCGCCATCCTTCTAACTCATGCGACTGGCATTCGTTGCACGGAGGCTGCCCGCCTTGAAATCCGTGACGTGCTATGGCCGACCGGCAGGCTCCGCGACGAGGTGCAGTTGCGCGCCGAGACCACAAAGAACTGCCGTGCCCGCCTTATTTTTCTCACCAGTCCGAAGCTCCGCGTCGCACTTGAAACCTATCTGTCGTACCGGCTGAGTCATCGACTTGGGTGTGCCCTTGGCGACGCCGAGTATCGCGGCCTGATGCCCTGCACCAAGCTGTTGCTCACGCATCGAGGTAGTAGCTTCGAGCTGGTGCGCAAACGCCGGACGCTGCCGGATGGCCGAAAGGTCGATTATTGGGCCGCCGACGCACTGGAAGCCAGATTCCGCGATTTGTACCGAGCAGCCGGCATAAAGACCAGCAGCCATGCTGGCAGGCGCTCATTTGCCAGCGCCTTGCTCAAGTCCGGCGTGACGCTGGAGCAGGTTGCCATTCTCCTAGGTCATCAGGATACCGAGGTCACATCGGCCTATATCCACGTAGAGAAAAACAGCTTCGCGCTATGTACGAAACAGCGTTATGATTGAACTTGGATTCAAATATTTGCAGTATAGGTACAAATGTCTACTGATAAACGACTGACACCGGACGAGTTCAAGGCCGAGTTCAAACGACGCGGCTGGACGGGGCGAGCGCTGGCCGCCCGCTGGGGAAAATCCGAGACCTGGATCAGCAAGATCGCCAGTAATCCCGAGCGAGATCAGCATTGGGATGATGCTGTTCGGGGGTTGCCAATGGCAAAATAGTTTGAACAATAGTTCAAAACAACACTTGCGCCTGTATGAACTATAGTTCATACATATGGCTATGTTTAACGCATAGGCGGACACGTAAATGCCGACCATCAGCCACTTTTACGGCATCTTGATCCAGATGTTTTTCAATGACCACGCACCGGCCCACTTCCATGTGAAGTACGGCGAATTCAAGGCTGTCGTTGATATCCAAACGCTGGAGGTTAGCCAAGGCAAACTGCCGCGCCGGGCGCTCGCCTTGGTGCGGGAGTGGGCGCAAACGCACCGCGCCGAGCTGCTGGAAGATTGGGAGCTGTGCCGCCAGATGCAGCACCCGAAACCGATTCAACCGCTGGAGTAATGTGATGGAATGGGATGTGGTGAACGTCAAGGTGGCCGGGCCGCATACGCTGTTCGTCCAGTTCCGCGACGGCGTGCAGGGCGAAATGGAGTTCAAGCCGTCGTTCTTCCGGGGCGTGTTCGCGCACCTGATCAACCCGCAGGCGTTCGAGGCCGTGCAGGTGGTCGATGGGGTAGTGACCTGGCCGGACGAGCTGGACCTGGCCCCGGACGCCATGCACGATGAGATCAAGCGCAACGGGCGCTGGATCGTTCAATAACCGACTCGGAAAAGCCTTGTTCATGCCGGTGGTCGCCGGCATCTGCAAGCTTTCATCATCGCGCCCTAGAGCGCCCGCGCCGGCCGGTAGCCGGGATCAGACAAGATAGGAATCGATAATGGGTATCGGATCGACGCTGGCAGTTGAAGAGGCTGAAGAACAGTACCGTGAGGACTGCGCGAAACAGATTGCGCGGACAGCGGCGCCGCTTGTCGCTGCTGGGGATATGGGGCGAGACGATGCTATCCGAACGGTCACCGAATGGCTGCGCCAGGGGAGTGAGGCAGAGGGCGACGTAACCGGAGTCGTGTCCGTTCAGAACAAATTTCCAACTCCAAGTAAGGAAGTTGCCACCAAACAGGTTGCCGCGATCGTGCACGATTTGTTGGACGCTGCTCGGGCGGCAGCGGACACCCTCTAAGCAGCGGAAAATTATCATGGCAAACAAGCAAGACCTTATTGAATTGACTGAAACCCTTCTGAATGTCCACCTGTTGGCAATTAATCAATGTCAACGCAAAGCCCTGGAGGCTTCTGAAAAAGGTGACATGGCAGCATGCGCGGTTGCTCTCCGCCAGCAGGACAAAGCCATCCTGGATGCGCAGTCCACCAGTACAGCACTGCAAAAACTGCTTAACAGCTAGGGCCGGAAAAGGACAGTTAAATGGCAATTTATTCTTTCAGGGCGGAGTGCCAGGCAGATGTGAAGCGCTTCCACCAGGAGTGCCTGAAAGTCGGGCTGATTACAGCGCTGCAAGCCAAGCCTGATGACCAGTTTCCGGATGTTGAAGTGGAGCTGCAAACGGACGCCTCTCTGGAGGCCCTGCGCAATGTGATGCGCAGGGTGGTGGATGGGCATGTCATGTTACAGACGCTACGGGAGTGTCCGCTGGCTGAAAATTCGCTTGAGCGGGACTACGACCTGAGTTGATCAGAAACCTGCAATGGACAAAAACCTCACCTATCAGCAAACACGGCTATTGGAGCTTGTTTCAACCGCCAAGCGCGAAGACACGGATTACGGGAGGAATGATGGCTGAACCCGTATGGATGAGCTACATAGGCTTGATAACCGGTGCAGTTGGCACCGTGACAGGCATCTATGGGGCAATCACCGGAAGCAAAGCGATACGTCTGGCAGCAACGCATAAGGCGCTGGATTTGCGGTTGAAGCTGGAAAAGGCGCTGGTGGTCGCGAATTCCCAGCTCGATGAAATCCCGGACCTTCTCCGCCGCGCGACCGCTTCACGCAACTCCGTACTGGCCGCAGCTGGGGCGTTCAATTCTGGAACTAAGCAACTCTGGGATCGTGATTTAGAGACGGACCAAGCGGCCATAGCCTCCCTGAAGTCCGAACTTGAAACCGTGCATCGCTATGCTGCTGCGACGACCGAGGTAGAACTCGCGCAGGGGATTGGGTTGGTGCACGCGCTGGCCATCAAAATTTCGCAATTGGAGAGCAAATATACGGACACAATGGTCGCCAACGATGTGGCCCGCCGCGACCTGGAAGCAGCCCGATCAAGGTAACGGAAAGGAACGAATGCGTAGCGAGCCGCAGAGGAACAAGCAGAGCTGGTGGCGTAATGGCGTATCGCGCCACTTTCGCGTTGATAACCGCAGGCATGGCCGCCCGCTTTACCTCGTGTTCGGTGTCAACTGGACCGATGCGGATGGCAAAAAGCGCATGGCTACCTTTCAAGCGGCCCGGGCCGACGAGGTGAGCTGGGAGCAGGAACTGCACGCGGCGAACACTGCAGATGCGTTCCGCAGTGAGTATGAATGGTGCCGGCGACATGGGCTACCGTTCTGACCAGAACGTTACGCGAACTGGCAAAAGCAGAAGTGTTATCCATTCAGCCCGCCTGAAACCAGCATTACCCACTAACCCGGAAATTCATCGCGCCCAGGCGGGTGCCCGCGCCGGCCGGCAGCCGAAAAAGCGGGTCGATCGGCTCAAGAATGAGGAAGAAACCAATGCCAAAAATGGCTGACCCACATATTGGCCTGCTCAGTTATCAGCAGGCACATTTGAATGGGAAGATCGCTCCCGTGCCCTGCCAGATTTATGAGCATCTGACGATGCTGCTGGACGATGCGGAGGGAGAGCAGCGTCTTACCTATGCACTCACCGAGAACGACACGGTCAAGGCCATCGTCGTTTATGTTCATAGCGGCTACCACAATCGTATCCCCTGCTTTCAGGTTGGCTACGCAGTTGCGGAACCCTTCCGTAACCAAGGCATTGCCAAAGATGTCCTCGAAAAAAGTATTGAAGAGATGCGGTGGGACTTAGGCCGCCACGGTCCTTTTTACATTGAGGCAGTAGTCGGCGTATCTAATGTAGCCTCGCAGAAGGTTGCCGCAATGGTGATTTCCGCCACCCATGAATCAATCATCGACCATACTGCTGGTCAACCGGCCTTGTCATACATGCACCTTATTGAGAGCCAGTCCGACGCCACCGGCCCACAACCAGGAGAGAAGTCGAGATGAGTTACGAGACCGAATGCAAGAAGTGCCACGCAAAGGTCATTGTCACCGAGCATCCAATGGGGGTGCCTGGAGGCCAAGACAAAGAGCAAGGCTACTGCCCCGCATGTGGTGAACTGGTGGCGGAGTTTATGTCTGACGGTTTCATCCGCACAGCTCTGGCTCCGTCGAAGATGCGAGAACTCAAGTACACCATTTGCCGCGACCGGCACGGTCACCCACTGGTGATGCTCAATAGCCCGCTGGGAAACGGGCAGGAAATCGTCCCGGACAGCCTGCGTCGCCTGGCTGCTGCGTTGGTGGTCATCGCGGGCGAAGCCGAAGCCAAGGACATGGGCAACGGCTACATGCCGGCGAGTAAGTCGACCGAATTCTGAACGCGGCGGAAAAGGTGGTTCCGCCGCGCAAGAATGGCAAATCGTGGAAAGACAAAGCCGCTTGGGCGGCCAGCCGTAACGACAGACTGGCGGCGATAGGCCCTTTGGGGCGAGCGATCTGGAAGCGCTGGAGCGGCTACCATCGGCGCAGCCTGGTGGAAACTGCGATGCAACGCTTCAAGCGGCTGGGCGACAGGCTGCTGGCTCGGAATCCGGAGCGTCAAGTGGCTGAGGTGCATGTGCGCTGCGCGATCCTGAACCGGTTCGTGCATCTTGGCATGCCCAAAACGGTTGCTCACGCCTGAAATCCGTCTAGGGAAGGGGAAACTCGACCTGCGAATGTGTTATGCAACAAAGCCGTCCAGTGTCTAACTGCCGCTTCCTGTGCGGGCTTGGCAGTACTTATGCAACTTATTGTCCCGTCAAAAAAATCGGGGGCCAAGGCCCCCGATGTGAAATGTTTTATTTTTGATTTGGGTTTTGTTTGCTAAATTCCGCCAAGACGATAACCGCATACCTGCCTCTAGTAAATTGTCCCCCATCGCTGTCGCACTCCCCAAGCGGGCTTGCCAGCCGTGCCATAAGTACGTGAATGACAGACTGATATGATTTTCGAACAGCGGCATCGTAAAGTCCCACGCGCGGTCGAGCTGCAGGTAGCCGGGCTGTGTGGGATGGGAATGGCCGCATACACAAACGAGCTTCAAGGTGTCTGTGTAGGCAACAAAGGGGCCGGTCTCAGGGCCGAAACACCGATAGCCCTCGGCGCGCAGAAAATGAAAATCCAGCCGGGTTCCAAAAAGCTGACTCACATCCATCGTTGTCCTCCTGATAGTTCAAGTGAACAGGCCAAAGAGCCTGCACCACGTATAGCCACCAGAAGGTGTAGCACGTGGTCGTGCTGAGCCATCCCTTGCATGTGTCGCCTGTGGCGTCATACTTATCAATCGCCCCTGTGATGCTTTAGCTTGGCAATGTGTTCGGCATGGCGGTCAAAGGCATCATCTGCCGATAAATGCGCATAGTGTGACATCACGGTCGTCAGTTCGTCATGCAGCAATTGCGCCACGGTCAAATAGTCCTTTGGATGTGCTTTCAGATATGCCGATGCTACTAGATGACGAAATGCGTGAGGCCCAAAGCTCAATACCTCCGGGATGTATTGTTTAGTGATTTTTTCGATAACACGGTGCAACCCCGTATGTTTACCGTCGAGGCTGCGGGTGCTCGGGAACAGGTAGGGGCAGTCTGGACAGTGCTTTATTAGGACTGGACGGTATTCCACGAGATATTCCTCAATGCGTTCATCCAGGCCTGGGACACGGGCGTCGTATTTGTCCTGTCGCGAGCCTCGATCGTTCTTGAAGTCGTTCCCTTGGAAGCGCAATCGCCACTCGTGGCCGCGTTGATACAGATTGCCGGTATTGCCGCGATAGGTGATGAGCGTCAGAGTCCGAAGGCGCAATGGGTTGACCAGCGCCAGACTAATGAGCAAGGCATCGCGCCTGTGAATGGCTTGTTGGACGCTACCGGGTAGCGCCGCTGCGGCGGCCTGGTCGAGACGCGACACGGTGCGCAGTATCGGGGCCAGGGGCTCAGCAAGGCTGAGCAGCGGCTGGATCGGTAGGCTGGGGTCACGCGACACATCCTGCGCAGCCCTTTTCCATGCCCGCGCCAGCAAGAGCGTTTCATGACATAGCCTTTCCCATGGGCGCCCCTGAGTCGCCTCGATGGGGAGTCTTTGGTACAGCTCCGGTCTCTGGGCGAGATAACCGACCTCGGGATTGACCAGGCTGACCACGATACTAGCGAACACGGCATGGCTCTGGTGTGTTTTCCCCTGAGCACGGCGTTTCATGAACTGCATGAAGCCCTCGACCCATTCGGGCACGACCAAGCTGGCGAGGGTCTGCGCGTGGCTATCGGGGAGTCCGGAACCGCCGTCCGCAACTTCGCGCCGCAGGTAGCCCCAATAGGCGCGCAGGCGGCCCAACATCGCATCGGCGCTGGTGCAGCCGAGTCCGTGTACCTGGGTGAGTGGCGACGGTCTATTTTGGATTGCCGTAAGCGGCAAGAGCCGCCACATGGCGCCGCTGCGTCGTTGCAGTCGGGGATGGGTCGAGGTCTTGTAAATCAGTAACTCGCGCCATTCCGATGCCAAAGAGGGGAGGAATTGCTCGGCTTTCAGCAGATAGCGGTCCGTCACCCGCTCCCTCAGGCGATGCCGATACTCAATTTCCATGGGTTGGGGTGTTGTATCGGCCGTTGTGTCGAAATGGCCCCCAAGCAAGCCTTCCAGCGTCCCACGAGTCAAACCCAAGGCATTTTCGAGGCGGCGTAGGGCCGGCAGAGTTGTCCGATTGGGCTTGGCTCCCGCAATCCAACGTTGCATGGCCGACGTCGAGATATGACATTGCTTTGCTAATGTCTTCGGGGCGAGTCCAGTCGCCGCTACCGCCACGCGCAACGCTTGGTTAAAAGTGGTGGGAGTGGGGGTATGGGAGGTGAGCCGTTGTTCAAGCAACTCAAAGCTGGATTTCCACGCCCGTAAATGACTGCGCTTGTCGGAAAGGGTTTTGGGCTGCTGACCCAGTGCCGCCAGGTAATCGGCGATCTTTTCTTCGATGCTGCCACGCAGCTCACGCCCGACATTGCCATCTGTCGTTTTTCTGTAACAGGCTAGGTAACCGTGCAGTGTGGACATCTGGTTGCGGAAGACCTGACTGGTGCCTGCCTCTGCTACGCAGCCAGCCTCGATACGGGCGCGATGAAACTCGATAAGTTGTTTGTACGTAACGTCCATGGCTGAATCGTGGACGCCAACAGACCAGCTGAGATTTGGTGCGTTATAAACTTGCGTTACCGAATAACGAATTGATGGTAAGTTATTGAATTTTTGTGGGAAATTTTTTTCCATGTGGCCTCCTGCTTGGAAGGCTGGTGGTCGGTCTTGCGTTATGGCCTATGTGGCTGGTAGTGGCGTTGAGTTGTTGGTCGGACTCAGTCTAGCGCCGTGTTTTAAACCAACTTATCCAGCGAGCCAGTCGAGAAGCGGGCTGATGTCTAAAATCGCTCTCTACTCTGTGATGAGCGTTGTGCTGTCGTGACACGCTCCGGACGGAGGAGAGGGCTCAAACCACCGCGCCCGTCTGTAAAGCGTCAAGCGGGAAGTCATGGACGCGACCTGGGTGTGAGCAGCTAGAGGGTGACTGGGGCGGGATGCTGCCGTCCGATAGTCTGGCTGTGCGCGGGCGTCGCATCACGACCCGCGTGCCCTGACGTGGCGACGCCGGCTCCGAGCGGCAGAGTCCAAGGGTAAGGCACGAGGAGGGTAGTTATCTTCCTTGGGGGTGCTTTGCCCTTCTGCAGCTCTACCTCACCAAGCGGCAAACTGGACCTGTTTGGCACTTTCAACTTGGTGACTTGCTCACTCAGGCATGTTTTACATGCTAGTGCCAGTTGAATGCTTGAAGCTGTGGTAAATGTTTTGCACTTTTTGGGTTTGCGGATTTTCCTGTTGGTCGGGGCTAAATCTCCCCAGCCTCGATCATTCGCACCAGTGTTGATATGTCCACCCCGTAATTGACCTCTTGGCCTTTGCCGTCCTGTTGGTTTCGCGTCGTGGCCTTGCTGATGGCACCCGGAGGAAGGCCGTACCCCATTTCGCCACCTGGCACGTAGAAGCCGACGCTCCGCTCCATGACGGTCTCGGGTCGGCGACGTTCGAACTTCGGGCGGATGAACTGCTTCTTGTGCAGTCCTTCCGTGAACAGAATCTTGGCTCGCAGGGCCTCCCACGAGTAGCCGCGCCCAGCGCGGTCGGTGCAGCGGATCAGGTTGCTCAGCGACTCCGTGTAGGCATTGGTGACGGGGTGCTCAAAGAAACTCAGGATATAGGGCTGCCAGTTCGTCCAGGCTAGAATCAGGTCGGCGAAGTGTTCGTAGATGTCCGGCGTCACGCCGCGATACCAAGCCTCGAAGCGGACTTGCGCCTGTTGCCGGGTCTCGGCCTCGTAGATGCCGTAGAAGTCCTCCTTGAGCCGGTATGCCTGTCCCAGCACCGGGTAGTTCTTCGTCCAGTCATCCAGGTTGAACGCCTCTTCCGGCGTCAGGTCGCGTTCACGCTTCAACAGGATGAATCGGTCGTGCATCAGGCCCCGGCGCTGCTTGGGCGTCAGTTCGGCCCGCAGCGCCTTTCTCACCTTCTCGATGGCTTCGTTGGCCATCTTCACGACGTGGAACTTGTCGATCACGATACGGGCATCCGGCAACACCGTCTTGACGGCATCCCGGTAGGGTTGCCACATGTCCATCGCTACGTACTCGATCTGCTCCTTGCCCTTGAGCTGGTACAGGTACTTGGCCACCGTATCCTTGTTGCGGTTGACCAGCATGTCCACCACGGTGTTGCTCTCGATGTTGGTGATGACGCAGCGCGGCTTAATCAGGTGGATCTCGTCGATACCCATCCACTTCGGCGTCTCGAACGTGACCTTGGCTTCCAGATCGTTGATGTAGTCGCGGAAGATGTTGCGGACGGTCTTCTCGTCCACGCCGGTTTCATCGGCCAGCGACAGGAAGGTGCGCTTCAATGACTGCTGGCTGAGCCACTTCACCAGCCGTTCCGTCATCTGCCGGTTTTCGGCCACCACAGGCAGTGGCACGAAGAAGGTCTTCAGGCAGGACTGAGCTTGACAGCGGTAGCGCCTGGGGTTGATGTAGATGCCCACGCGCTTGCCGTGCATCGGCAGGTCTTTGACCAGGCGCGGCTGCTCAGCGCCGCCCCAGCCCTGAAAGCGCGAAGACCCGCAATGCGGGCATTGACGGGTCGGCTCTACGGGTTCGGCAGCGATATGATAGTCGTGTTCGGTTTCTTCCACCGACAGTACACGGTACTGCGGCAAGTTTAAAATGTTGGCGGGCATGGAATACTTCCGTTGGCCAGTGTCTGGCTCTTCTGGGGCGTGATTATCGACCTCCGAGCCTGGCCAAAAGGGACTTGGCCAGCGGCTCGATAACGGCTTTGCGCTGCTCGATCACAGAGGTGTCGCCACTCGCGTTGCGGATAGTGGACTCGGCCAGCTTGGTCCTAGCCTTCGCCTCCTCAACGGTTAGCCCTTCCACCAGCACCAGCGGGGCCGCTTCCGATGCGGCCCCGCTTCGATGGGTCAGGCAGCAGTCAAATTGCTCGTTCGTCATCAACTCACCTTATGGGCGCGGCCCGTCGTTATGCTCTTCGGCCACTTCTGCAGCCAGGCCCTCAACCTGCTCGGCGAGCACTGGCAAGTCGCGCAGGATGGTCTTCCAGACGATCTCAAGGTCTACCTTGAAGTAGCCGTGCGCCAAGGCGTTGCGCATTTCATAGGCGAACGCCAGCGGCACCTCAGGGTGCGCCTCGGCGAAGTCCGGATAGTGACGCTCGATATTGCGGCTGGCTTCTCCGATGATCTCGAAGTTGCGGATCACCGCATCCTGCACCAGCTCGTTCTCCAGGAACGCCCACTCGGCCATGTCCTCGGTGTAGCGATGAATACGACCGATGGCTTTGAGAATGTGCGCCAGATAGTCGGCCAGCCTCTGCTTGTCACGACTCATACCGGCACGGCCTCCGCAATGACTTTGGCGCGGAAGGAGTCAGGCAGTGCCCTGGGGGTCAGCACATCGACTGGCACGCCCAGCAGCGTGCGCAGCTCGTGGCGGATGGCACCGATGTCCATCATCGTGGTGTCGGGCGTCGGGTCGATCAGGAGGTCGAGGTCGCTGTCGTCGGTATCGTCACCGTGGATGACCGAACCAAATACCCGTGCATTGCGGGCGCGATGGGCCTCGACGATGCGACGGATGGCGTCGCGGTGGGCATTAAGAGCGTCGGATGGCTTCATAGCATCACCAACAGGTTTATCCGAATTAACAATGATTGCATCATAGAGAGAATGCCGCTACGATTCAACAGGAAATTCCGATTTGTTGCGTGTGTGTGGCGTGGCTTTCAGACCCCAAAACCAACAGGTTTTTCCGCATATCCTAGCTGACATGGTAGCCAATCGGGACAACCCGGCGGCCGCCTGTTACCTCCGTCGTTAGCCATACAAGGAGGAAGTATGAGAGTACTCATAACCGCATGGTTACTGCTTCTGTTCTCGTATGGCTGCGGAGTACCCGTCCATGCGCAAGGCATCGAATGGGAGACGCTGAACGCTGAGGTCAACTCGCTTTACCGGCAAGGCCGCTATGACCGTGCCGTCGTGGTGGCGAAGAAAGCGTTACAAGTCGCCGAACAAGCCGTTGGCCCCAATCATCCCGCCGTGGCCACCAGCCTGAACAACCTGGCGGAACTGTACCGCGCCCAAGGCCGGTACGCGCAGGCCGAGCCGCTGTTCCGGCGCGCGCTGGCGATCGCCGAGAAGGCTCTCGGTCCCAATGATCCCCTAGTGGGTACAAGCCTAAACAACCTGGCGTCGCTGTACCAAGACCAAGGCCAGTACGCGCAGGCCGAGTCGTTGTACCGGCGCGCGTTGGCGATCAACGTGAAGGCCTTCGGCCCGGATCATCCCGCTGTGGCCCTGAGCCTGAACAACCTGGCGGAACTGTACCGCGCCCAAGGCCGGTACGCGCAGGCCGAGCCGCTGTTCCGGCGCGCGCTGGCGATCGCCGAGAAGGCCCTCGGCCCGGACCATCCCGCTGTGGCCACGAGGCTAAACAACCTGGCATCGCTGTACCAAGACCAAGGCCAGTACGCGCAAGCCGAGCCGCTGTTCCGGCACGCGCTGGCGATCGCCGAGAAGGCCCTCGGTCCGGATCATCCCGCTGTGGCCCTGAGCCTGAACAACCTGGCGGAACTGTACCGCGCCCAAGGCCTGTACGCGCAGATCGAGCCGCTGTTCCGACGCGCGCTGGCGATCGACGAGAAGGCCCTCGGCCCGGACCATCCCGCTGTGGCCACCAGCCTGAACAACCTGGCGTCGCTGTACCAAGCCCAAGGCCTGTACGCGCAGGCCGAGCCGCTGTTCCGGCGCGCGCTGGCGATCAACGTGAAGGCCTTCGGCCCGGATCATCCCGCTGTGGCCCTGAGCCTGAACAACCTGGCGGAACTGTACCGCGCCCAAGGCCGGTACGCGCAGGCCGAGCCACTATTGCGGCGCGCGCTGGCGATCGCCGAGAAGGCCCTCGGCCCGGACCATCCCGCTGTGGCCACCAGCCTGAACAACCTGGCAGCGCTGTACCAAGACCAAGGCCTGTACGCGCAGGCCGAGCCGTTGTACCGGCGCGCGCTGGCGATCAACGAGAAGGCCCTTGGTCCCAATGATCCCCTAGTGGGTACAAGCCTGAACAACCTGGCGGAACTGTACCGCGCCCAAGGCCGGTACGCGCAGGCCGAGCCGCTGTTCCGGCGCGCGCTGGCGATCGCCGAGAAGGCCCTCGGTCCGGATCATCCCGCTGTGGCCACCAGCCTGAACAACCTGGCGGGGCTGTACCAAGACCAAGGCCAGTACGCGCAGGCCGAGCCGTTGTTCCGGCGCGCGCTGGCGATCGACGAGAAGGCCCTCGGCCCGGATCACCCCTCAGTGGCCACTACCCTTGAGAATATGGCGGTACTTTACCGGGCAACGAATCGAGTCGAAGAGGCGGTAGCACTGGAGAAGCAGGCTGCACGCATACGGGCGATAAAGCGCTAGTGCACCAGTAGACTGGGAAGGAGTAACCATCCATGAAAAAGGCATATCTTGACAATGTTCTGGTGTGCGCAATCTACAGCGACGATCAAAAAGGCGAGTCTGCTGCGTTAGTTAAGATCCTTGAGGCATATGATCAACACCGGCTGGAGCTGGTGACGTCGCAAGTCACAAAGGAAGAGATCGATAAATGCCCAGAGGAATGGAAAAAGAAGCACAACCAGACTTATGACCGGCTGAACAAAGTGAAGTACGTTGAGGCTCATGAACTCAAGGGTTACAACATCCAAGACAACCAGTTTGGCTTTTTGGCATCCCCGAGAATGGATGACCATCCAACTTTTACGCGACTTCAACAGATCGGCCTGGATGAGAATGACGCCAAGCACGTCATGCAAGCCATCGAGAGCAATTGCGACGTTTTCCTGACGTGTGACAAAATCACAATCCTGAAGTATCGGAGTGAAATTGAGACCGAATTTCCGTCAATTAAACTAATGTTGCCATCCGAACTGGTCCCCATTCTTACTTAAGAGAGTTTCGGAAAATTGAACAGTCTAAGCGTCCACTCTGGGCCGATGTGAGCCGCTCACGGCTGGGTGTGCAAGCCGCTGCAACTGGCTGATAAGATGTGATGCAATTGGGCGTGCTGTAGGTTTGCAGAGATCATGAAAAACGCACCTATTGATTCCTAAGGCTTTTTTCACCGCCGTGCGCATCGCAAAGGGCCGCAAATACGCGGAGATCATGAAAAATCCCTACAGAATTTGCACTCTTCGTGAAAATTTTGTATCAATCCAAGCAAAAACAAAGAGTTATGGATCCAACTAATACGGTAGAGACGCTCAAAAGCCCCCTTTCCAAGGCTCCGCCGTCTTGGGCCTACCCAGGATCGGATCCAACATCGGCAGACTCGGATCGAGCCCATCGGCCTTCGCCCGCGCCCACGCGTCCAGTCCTGCAACTCGTGCAAGTCCTGCAACTCGTGCAAGCGCCCGTCCTGCTTGGCTCGCTCCTCGACAGCAGCCACGTAGTTACGAATCTTGCTGGCCGCCTCCCACGGATCGGCATCAGCCTGTAGCTGCTTGAGGCGTTCCGCCTCTTCCCACAACAAGCTCTGCTCTCGATAGTATTTCTGCAGCGCTGCCTGATAGGCCGCCTCGCGCCGCTCTTCCCTTTCTCGGTGCGCCCGGATCTCAGCTGGCATTGCCCGCAGCGCTTCGAGCGCCCTGGTGACCTGCACTGCACGCAACCGGCCATGCTCATCCTTGGCCACCGTTCGTTTGAGCAATTGCTTCCGCGTCAACGCGATCAGCTTGTGCTCATCCTTTGCCGCAGGGGTTAGCAGTGGCTCCTGGTACCGATGATCGATCTCACCGTGCTCCCAACTTGCGATGGCATCTGTTTCGCGCGGCGCGGACGGAGCAAACGATAGCCTTGGAGACGGGATAGCGGTTTTGTTGCCTGACCTTCGCGGTAGCACGATCGGATTTCGTGGTGGAGGCATTGAGCTCAGGCAAACGGGGCTGCTTCATGGCCTTCTCCGCACGCACACCGGCCCAGTAGCCGCGCGTCGGCGCTAGGATTTTTAGGCGTATGCATACCTTCTTGAGCTCGACGTCAGGCAGGCCGAACGGTTCGGCCACCACGGTCATGGGCTCTGCCCAGACTGGATCGTCCCGGCTCCTGTCGGCATTTCTGCCCTAGATAGCTCCCCTCTGTTGAGCGCTGCGGTATTCTTGAACTATGGTTGATACCGTCACCAAGGAAACCCGCAGCCGCATTATGGCCCGAGTCCGGAACAAGGACACCGGACCGGAGATGATAGTCAGACGTCTCGTCTTCTCGATGAGGTTTCGTTATCGGCTGCACGTCGGGCGCTTGCCCGGCCGGCCGGATCTGGTTTTTCCGGGTCGGCGCAAGGTGATTTTCATTCATGGCTGTTTTTGGCACCGCCACGAGGGATGCGCCCAGGCCAGGATTCCGAAATCCAGGGTCGAATTCTGGACGGCAAAACTCACCGCCAACAGCGACAGAGACAAGCGGAACATCGCCGCCCTTCAGGAGCTTGGATGGGAGGTTCTGGTGCTGTGGGAATGCGAACTCGCCGACAGCGCCAGGCTCCGCCAACGAATCTCCGATTTCCTCGGCCCCGCACACACCCGTGGGGCGGGCGGCCTAGAGACACGTCTCTAGCGTTTGGCATAACTGTAGGGTAGCATCACGCGCCGCTGGTGCGGTTAAGGCACCAGGACATCATTGGACGAACATGAGGCCCTATGCACTCGGCGAAATTTGAAATAGACATCATCAGCGCCCTATCGTCTCAACTGGAGGCCGCTTTTGACAAATTGATCCCGGGACCGCTGACGCCCGAGATCCTCGATACGCTAGAGGCCGGCCAAGGCATCTATCAGCTGTACCAAACCAACCTGTTGGTATATGTCGGCAAGGCCGACAACCTTCCAAAACGGTTGCGTGAGCATCACCTGAAACTCAGAGGAAGGTGCGACATCAACGTCGGCGACATGAGCTTCAAGTGCCTTTATGTGCATGAGAACTGGACCACGTTGGCGCCCGAAACAGCCATGATCCGCCACTACAAGACGAAAGGTACGGGCGAGTGCGAGTGGAATGGTAACGGCTTTGGTCCACACGATCCCGGCCGCAACCGCGAACTGACCAACAAAGCTCCCGACGGCTTTGACATGCGTTATCCGATCAAGAAAGACTGGCCGTGCGCTTGGGTGGTTCCCGGAACGTGGAATGCGCTGGACCTACTAGTGGCGCTAAAGAATTCGGAGAAGCTTCCATACCTCATTCGCTACGAGACAGAGAAACTTAGCAGCGACAAGTATGCAGATTACCGCAAGGGCCATCCAGACCACCGGGTGGCAACGGTGGCCGTGCCGGACGCCAACATGCCCGTGGTAGAACTAGTCCGACTAATCACGCAAGCTCTACCCGGGTGGCAATCGACCGCCTTCCCGAGCCACATGATCTTATACAAAGAGTCACGTGGCTATCGGCACGGCACAATCATTCACCGCGAGCCCTAAGCCACCGCCTGCCCGTCGGCACGATCAAGCAATTCAGCGATCCAGTTCCCCATCGCCTCGGACAATTGCACGGGGACCGCGTTGCCGATCTGACGCATGCTCTCAGTCCACGAGCCGGGGAAAACGTACTCGTCCGGAAGCCCCTGAAGTCGAGCGGCCTCGCGGATGGTGAAGTACCGTACGGTTCCGTCGTCGCGCACCATCATGTTCTCCCCACCGGGCACGCCGTGGTCGCCAGCCTTCAGCGCCTTCGCCGGCTGATCCAATGGGCTCCCTGTGTGTCCGGGATAAACCCTCGCACCAGCCTGGAAGAGGTGGTTATTGACACCGTTGGGTTCCCCAAGGCCCATGATGGCGTCCCGGGTAGTCAACCAGGCAGCGCCTGCGGGAGGAGTGTTCCTGGCGCGCAGCTTGCGGACCAGGGAGACATCCTGCCTCGGAATAGCCACATCATCCGGCACTGGTAGCCCGTGACGAACCCAATACTCACCCGTCACCCACTGATCCCATAGCAGACGATCCCGGGAGTGCGTGGGAGCCGGAGGGGTGAAGTCAATGTTCAAGTCCTGGCGCACCCCTGCGACGATGACGCGATGCCGCTTTTGCGGCGCACCATAGTCAGCGGCATTTACCTTGAGCACCTGAACTTCGTACACTGGGGGAACGTCAGCGCGTTCGAGCCTTTCAAGGTGCTCGTAATGGGTTTCACCGTTCAAGCGTACGACACCTGGGTGGCGAAGATGAGCCGTGATCCAACGGAGATAGTCCGCGAACGCCTCCCGGGTTAGGCCGCGGACGTTTTCGAACAAGAATGCGCTCGGATGGGTTTCCCGAACGGCCCGAATCGCCTCCGGCCACATGTCCCTGTGGTCGTCATGCCCCTTGTGTTTCCCGCCAACCGAGAATGGTTGGCAGGGTGGCCCCCCTGCCACCAAATGCAGGTTACCATTGAACTGCCCCCAGTTCATGGTGCGGACATCTGCCGCCTCGATGTTCCAGTCCCTGACGAGAGGAACGTTCAAGGCGATATTGTGGCGAACAGTTTCCACAGCATCCGCATTCCATTCGACCATCATGTCTGGCATCAAACCCGCGCGGGACAGCCCCAGGGCCAAGCCACCACAGCCGGTGAAAAGTTCAATGCTGGGCATCGTCGTGCTCCTCTCCATCTCCGGCAAACATGTCTCCCCGCTCGTTCCCTCCAAGGCCAGTGGTTGCGTTCGTCATGGTTTTATTAGGCCCCTTTCCCGTTCGGATGAACATGTCCGGCTGCTTGCTTCCGCCGAACCTTCCCTTCGTGGCACCACCTCGCGGTTTGCTGGGCTCGTATTCGATCCGGCCCAGCGTTGCCCGGAAATCCACCCCAGCCTCGGCCATGTCGCCCATGAGCGATGCGATGATCGCCAGATGCGACGGCACCTCACCTTCGGCAGCGTGGTTGGTGATCGAGTTCGGCGTTTGCTTGATCAGCTCGGCAAACTCCTTGACGGTCAGCCCGGCCTTTCCCAGTTGCCGCCGGAATTCTTCGTAAATCATAAGATGATGATATCACATACGTGGCAACAACCACAGCAAAACATTTATTTAACACCACAAAATATGTGTTTTACGAATCAAGATATGTAGAAATCGCTTTGAACTGCGTCTAATCGTACAGACGACCACTGACACATAATGCCCCAACCCTTCCCGCTGACAGCCCACCCTGTCGCTGCGCATGAATGAGCCCCCCCCTGAAACACAGGACATCCGTGCCCCCTTAGCCAAGAGATAGGCATAAGACTGTGTTTATGACGGGGCTTTGTTGCATAACTCAGAAGTCCGGGGGCTTGACAGTTCTGGCATGCTGAGAGGATGAAACCCGCGAAACCACGCTACCACACCACCAACTGGCCCGAGTACAACCGGAGTCTTCAAGCGAGGGGCGATCTGACGATCTGGTTCTCCCCCGAAGTGGCTTGGCACGCCAACGAGCGAGCGGGTAAGGCCGGGCGTCCGACCCACTACAGCGACCAGGCCATTCAGATCATGCTGACGCTGAAGGTACTGTTCCAGCAAGGCTTGCGTCAGGCTCAGGGGCTGGCAGCGAGCCTGGTGCGCCTGCTAGGTTTGGACCTGGCGCGTACCGAGTTACAGTACGGTGAGCCGACGCCAGGCAACGCTGACGGTGCAAATACCGGTACGCCGCAGCCGCGAGCCGCTGCACCTGCTGGTGGACAGCACCGGCATCAAGATTCACGGCGAAGGCGAGTGGAAGGTGAAGAAACACGGGCCGGAGTACCGGCGCGGCTGGCGCAAGGTGCACTTGGCCATCAACCGGGATACGCAGGAAATCCAGGCGGTGGAAGTGACCTGACCTGCCCCCATTTTTAGTCCGAAACCAATATAGAGTCAGGGGTTAACAACTCAGCTTGCCGATAGGCTTCGGCAAACTGGTTCGGGGTCAGGTAGCCCAGCGAGCTATGCGGACGCTCGCCGTTGTATTCGATGCGCCAAGCTTCAATCACTTCCCGCGCATGCCGCATCGACACGAACCAGTGCTCGTTCAGGCACTCGTCCCGGAAGCGGCCGTTGAAGCTCTCGATGTAGGCGTTTTCCACCGGCCTACCCGGCCGAATAAACGATAGCCTGACGCCTTGGGCGTAAGCCCATGCATCCAGCGCTTTGCCAGCAAACTCCGGGCCATTGTCGACGGTAATGGAAAGGGGCAATCCTCTGGCGTTCGCCAGCCGCTCCAGCACCGACGCCACGCGCAGCCCTGGCAGCGAAGTGTCGACTTCGATGGCCAGGCATTCCCGGGTGTAGTCGTCCACGATGTTCAGGCAACGCAGTCGCCGGCCGTCAGCCAGCCCATCCGCAACGAAGTCCATCGACCAGCTCAGGTTGGGCGCTTGCGGGCGCGGTAGCGGCTTGCGCTCTACACCGGCAATCTGTTTGCGCCGGCGTTTCCTGATACTCAAGCCGGCCTGCCGATAGAGGCGATAGCATCGCTTGTGGTTTACCCGCCAGCCTTCTCGGTGCAACAGTACCTGCAGCCGTCGGTAGCCATAACGCCGTTTCTCGCCGGCCAATGCCACCATCCGCTCCGTTAGGAGACCGTCGGTACCCGTTCGGCTAGACCGATACCGATACAGCGACCGTGAAATGCCGACCAGCCCGCAAGCGCGGGTCACGCCCATGGCGCGTTCGGTCATGAGCAGCGTGACCGCTTCGCGCCGGGCTTGCGGGCTCACCACTTTCGGCCAAGCAGGTCTTTCAGCGCGGCGTTATCCAGCAAGGACTCGGCGAGGAGCCGTTTCAGCCGGGCATTCTCCTGCTCCAACTCCTTCAGGCGCTGCGCCTCCGAAACGGTCATCTCGCCGTACTTGGCTTTCCAGTTGTAGTAGGTCGCGTCGGCGATGCCGTACTTGCGGCATAGCTCCGCGACTTTGAGACCCGTTTCGGCCTCCTTGAGGATGCTGATGATCTGTTCTTGGCTGAAGCGCTTCTTCACGTCTGTTCCTCTCAGGTGAAACAGACTCTACATCAGGATGGGACTAAATTCGGGGAGCAGGTCACGATGGCCCGCAAGTGGAGGAGTTGCTGTTGCAACTTCCGCCGGAAACCGTGCTGGCGAGCCTCGGCGGAGACGGCGCCTATGACAGCCGCCGGGTCTATCGGGTCGTACATGAGTACGGGGCGGAATTGGTGGTTCCACCGCGCAAGAATGGCAAATCGTGGAAAGACAAAGCCGCTTGGGCGGCTAGCCGCAACGACAAGCTGGCAGCGATAGGCCGGTTGGGCCGGGCGATTTGGAAGCGCTGGAGCGGCTACCATCGACGCAGCCTGGTGGAAACCGCGATGCATCGCTTTAAGCGGCTGGGCGACAGGCTGCTCGCTCGGAACCCGGAGCGGCAGGTGGCGGAGGTGCATGTGCGTTGCGCGATCTTGAACCGGTTCGTGCATCTGGGCATGCCGAAAACGGTTGTTCACGCCTGAAATCCGTCTTGGGTAGGGGCGGCTCGACCTACGAATGGGTTATGCAACAAAGCCGCACAATTGCGCACTCAATCTGACAATTCAAGCGTTGATGGCGTCAAAGCGTCATTGACTTCGCACCAAGAAGCCAACTTATTGGACGTTCTGGTGAAGTTGCTCAAGCTTAGTGGCCAATTCAACTCGCACACGAGACTCTCCCAAGCCAATGCGCCTGTAAGGGCAAATCAAGTTGTTTTCGAAAATTTCAGGCCAGCAGTTATTGTCATCGTCGAGTGCGAGCCACGACTGAATTTGGTGGCCTTGGACGTATCGCATGATTTGGTCGAATTTGGAGAGTTCAAACCATTCCCCAGCATCGTCACAGAATTCATAGGTTGTCCCGATAACCCGATTCTGCAGCGTTGTAGGCAAGTATCCTTTTGCCCGATTGAAATCAAACACACGCACCCATGATGTACTGAGCACAATTTTCAATTGTGGGTACGGCTCAAGTAGTTCTGCCAAGAGTTCGGCATGTTCGAACAGCTGGGCTCCCTGTGTGCGGAAGACGGGTTCGCCGTTGACGCAGTAGACGTCGTCAGGGTGGAGGCAACCATCGTAATCAAGAAACAAGATTGGATGCATAGCAAGGTCCGGAGTTTGTAGTTATGGATGAGGGCCTTCAGTTTCCACTTGAGCTAGCAGCGATATGCAAGCAAGGAGAGCTGTCGCCCGTTGCAGATTGCACAATATGTTGTGCATTGTAAGGCAAGTCTGGCTGGATGCACAATATATTGTGTAGATTGTCATCTTGACTCCCTAGACACTCGCCCCACCACTTTGGATTTGGGGGGCAGATGGACCGCGTAATGGCTTTCGGGCAGGTTGTGCGCAGAGCAAGGCTTTTAAAAGGTTTTACACAGGAAGATCTAGCGGAGAAAGCCAGCCTGCACAGGAATTTCGTTTCTCTCGTTGAGCGTGGTCAGAGCAACATTGCCTTGGACTCCTTGTTCGTACTAGCCGATGCCCTAGAAACAACCGCATCTGAGTTGCTAAGAGACGCAGAGATGGTTGCGCAGAAAAACAGCGGCGACTCAAACTGAGCATTTTTCTGCTACATCAGCCTTGCCTGCGTACTTTTCTTGAGAGGGAAAGTGGTCTGTCCCGGGCTCGGTGGACACTGGCTGAAAGTGGATAATGCCCACCAAAGCGCGTTCATGACCCAACCCATAGATGCTTTCCCGACTCCTTCAAGCGCGAGGCTGTCGAGCAAGTTCTGGCCGGTTCGCCGCCACGTCACTTTGACCGGGCGCTCGGCCTGTCCGAGAATTTGCTGGGCAAGTGGAAGCAGTACTGACCGCTGGCGCCGACGCCGACGCATATCCCGGTAACGTTAAACAGTTCGGCGAGGCTGCCGTGCGCAAGCGGCTGCGCGACGAGCTGGCGCGCGTCACCCCAGAGCGCGACATACACAAAAAGGCGCTCTCCCTCTTCTCGCCCTCCACGAAGTCAGGTTTCAGGTCATCGACCTGTTGGCCGCGAGCAACCGGTGACGCTGACGTGCCGGCTGCTGCGTGTTTTGCGCAGTGGCGACTACGCGTGGCGGCAACCTCCACCGTCGGCTCGGGAGCAGGCCCCATCGTCGTTTGTGACGGGAAATTCGCCTGGAGGTTGCCGAAATGAACGGCATATACACTCACCGGCGCATTCATGTCGAACTGGTCGCGCAAGATATGGCCTGTGGACGACATTGGGTCGCACGATTGATGCGGGAAGGTGGCTTGCGGTGCGTTCTCGCAAACGTTGGCGGCCGGTGCCGAATGGCAAGTCTGTGCTGCCGGTGGTGCCAAACCAGCTGGAGCGCCAGTTTGCCGCACCATGATAGACGAAGCTGAAAACTGGGTGGAAACGGTTCAACGAAGTTCGCCTACCTCATATTGGTTTATACGGGATGACCGTCGAAAACCCGTAGCAGATGGGCTCTGCTCACCCCGCTTAGAAGGCCCCAGCGGCGGGCCAGGCCATTTAGTGGTTCGACGCAGTGTGAGCTTGGGCGCGGATTTCGGATACCAAGCGTAGTCAGCTAAACTGGCATGCAGAGGTTCCGATGTACAAGATTCCACGACAAAGCTACACCACAGAGTTCAAGCAAGAAGCCATCCGGCAGATCGAGGCCGAGGGAAAGTCTCTGGCCCAGGTCGCCCGCGATCTAGGCATTTCCGAACAGACGCTCAGCAACTGGCGCAAAGCACACAAGGCCGGCAAGCTGGCCTCCGGCTCTGGCAAACCCGTCACTCCAGAGCAGATGGAACTCTCCCGGCTGCGTGCCGAGAATGCCCACCTCAAGATGGAGCTCGAAATCCTGGAAAAAGCCACGGCGTACTTCGCCAAGAAGTCGCAGTGAAGTACGCCTGGCTCGATCAAATGCGCGCTCACTATCCCCTGCAATCCTTGTGCCGCGTGCTATCGGTCAGCACCGGTGGCTTTGCCGACTGGAAGGCTAGCGGCGGACCGGCGCAATGGCTGTCGGATGCCCAGCTCTTGGCGCTGATTCGAAGCGTCTATGCCGAGTGCAACGGCGCCTACGGCTCGCCCAGGATTTATCAAGAGCTCAAGTCACGTGGGCATCCGGCGAGCAAAGCCCGGATTCGGCGCTTGATGCAGCTGCACGGCATTCGTGCCCGGCACAAGCGCCGCTACAAGGTCACCACCGACAGCAAGCATACCCTGCCGGTGGCGCCCAACCGACTGAGCCGGCAATTCCACACCTCCGCGCCGGATCAAGTCTGGACGACAGACATCACCTACATCCCGACCCGCGAAGGTTGGCTGTACCTGGCCGTGGTGATGGACTTGTACACCCGCGCCATCGTGGGCTGGGCGATGGATGGCCGAATGACACGGGACCTGGTGATCGGGGCCTTGCGGATGGCGCGTTTCCGCCGCAAGCCCGCGTCGGGCCTGCTGCATCATTCGGATCGCGGCAGCCAGTATTGCAGTCACGATTACCAGGCTTTGCTGGCTGAGTACGGCATGCAGGCGTCGATGAGCCGCAAAGGCAACTGCTGGGATAATGCGCCGATGGAGAGCTTCTTCAACAGTTTGAAGAACGAACGCGTCTTCCACGAAGACTACGCGACTCGGGCGGAAGCCAGGCAAGACCTCTTTGAGTACATTGAGGTGTTTTACAATCGAAAACGTCGCCACTCTTCCCTTGGCTACCGAACCCCGGCGCAGCAGCATGCCGCTTGGTTCGAGCAGGAAGGTAAGGCGGCTTAGGCGCTACCTTGGTATCCGGAAATCGCGCCCAAGCTCAGTTGGGTATGGCACCGAGTAGCCGACGTGGCTCATTTGAGGAACGTCTTTGCGATGCGCATCTGTTCGTTCTCAAAGGCTGGGGCAAAGTCATCCTGGTCGCGCTCCGACATACCCACCGGCGCTGATTTGGCGACGGTCCGCCAAGACAATACAGTGGAGTAGACATCGCCGAGCACGCGCCGAACGGCCGTCTCATCCAGGCGGAAGTAGTTCGCACGGGCCACCACCTCTCCTATCGAATTAACCGGACCGGAGGCTTCATCGAGCCAGAGCTTCAGCTCCTGGTCCTTGTCCGGAAACGGATTGATGTCGAAGGCTGGTGCTAGGCGCCACTGGCCATGCTCGACGTGCAGGAAACCATGATTTTGCACGTGGTCGTCTACGTTGGTGATGAGCAGATTGAAGGCAAGCCGACGCCACAACTCCTCCAGGTCCTGATTCGGGTTGACGCAGTTGGCGATGATGCTTTCTGCAATCTGCGTGTAGGCGTGGTCTTCCTGTCGCGACGCCTGCATCATCGAGCCGGCAGACAGGTACGGAATCCGGCCGCCACCCTCGACCCTGTCGAACCGACGAATGAGCGCGACGGGAAGGTCATCGGACATCACCACCCGCGAGTCGGCCACGGTGATGCCCGCTTTCCTGGCCAAGTGCAGGGCGAGCACCTCGCCGCGCGTGACGCTGCGGTCATCCTTGATGCTGGGAAACTTGCCAATGGCCAGGTGCCCATCGTCATCGAGCACCGTGCACTTCGGGCGCATGCCGCCCACCGAGGTGCCACGGCCGCGCAGGTAGCGCAGGTCCGCCTCGGTTTCCTTGTTCATCTCCACAGCGCGCGAAGCGGTCATCAACTGCGCCAGATCGAGTAGTAGCGGCGTGCCGCGCCCACCATCTTCGATGGTACGCAGGAACCGGCCGTCAGCGCCCATCAGCCTGATGGCGCCGATGCGGCTCATGTCGTCCACGCCGAGGAGGTAATCCATTTCGGTCAGCGCGGCACTCGACGTTGAGCTGCCAGCGGCTTGCGCAGTCTTGCGGCGCTTGGCGTGGTCGCGCGCGATAACCCGGCAGCCCCACCCGTCAGGCTCAGTATCCGCGAAGGCAAAATGAAAAACCGAGTCTTCCTTGGACGGCGCCTTGCGGAACTGATGCCCCTCGACCAGTGAAAGGTCCGGAGAAATCTCGAACCGGTTCGCGTCGGCACGCCAGGACGGGACGTAGGCAAATGTCGAGTATTCGCGTCCGCCATCCTTGTTGTAGGTCAGGGTTCCTAGCGGGATGGCGGACTGTCCGAGCGCAACCTGGACGGTTTGCTGTACCGAAGCCATGGTCACAATGCTCCCGAGGGTGGCTTGCCACCCTTCGACCGGACACGCTTAGGCAGTTGCTGATTCATCAACGTCAGGCCAATGTCGTCAGTCGCCGTGTCGAGCAGCGAGTTGATTTTGTCCAGCTCACCGAGCACAAAGAACGCTTGCGCAATCAACCCAATAGAAACACGTGGGTCGCCTTTTTCCAGCCGCCGTAGGGTCGCGACAGAGGTTTGGATTCGCTCCGCCATGGACTCCTGCGTCAGCCGGCGCCGCCTGCGGGCTAGGGCGAGGTCATGGCCAAGCTTTTTCAAGGCGCGCGCCACCGGGGTCGGCACCACAGTCGCCTTACTTTTAACGCTTACATGCGAGCGCTTTTCCTTGTTTATCGAATCCATGTGAGCGGTTAGATGGCGAGTTGGCAATTACCCCATTATCGGCACCCAACCACCAGCCGTCAATTTCATCACCAAATAACAGCTCACACATGAGCTGTAATGCCATATTTCCGCTCATGAGTGAGCGGTCAGGCGTATTGATGCGGATTGTCCCGGTGAGGCCGAGCTTGCCGCCCATCTACTCCGCCTCGACTGGCCCAGGTTCTGCCTGACACCGGGTTAAGTACCGGAACGGTCCGCCGAAGCAGGACTGTGTAGATAGGTTCGTCACTCGTTGCCCCGGGCTGTGCGCGGCCGGGATGCCCGCTGGCGTGGCCTGGCTGCGCGGGTGAGGGTGAGTGGATTGATGGTTGCGGCCGTTCCGACACGTCACCATCCTGCCGAGCGACCTGTTTCCGCCGGACCCGGCGACCGATCAATGCCTACGCGGGTTGCTGGTGGTGATGGAGCAACTGGACGGTGTGCTGTACCGCTATCGCCGCATTGGGGTGTCGCCTGCGACGCCGCTGCGCGACATCCCGCTACTGACAGCGGGAATCCGGGCGGCTGCCGAGGCGGCCCGCACTGGGAAGGCGGGCAGAATCACGTTCAGCGAGTCGACTAAAGACCACTATTCAGCCCTATTGGAAGGTCATTTCAGTGACGGTCCAGCCTGCCCGGTAGTAGAATAAAACCATTCAACAGGTTGTTAAAGAGGTTAGATATGGATGTCATCCTTGCCCCGTCTTCGGTCGGCATCAGTGAATTAAAGGTCAACCCGAACGCCGTCATCGAGGCGGCTGAAGGCATGCCGGTGGCCGTGCTCAACCGAAACAAGCCGGTTGCCTATCTCCTGCCGGCCGCTGCTTGGGAGGCCATCTGCGACCGGCTCGAAGACATCGAACTGAAAGAGGTGGCCGAACAGCGACTGGCCGATGGTAAAGCGGCGGTCGAGGTGCGACTTGATGACCTTTAAGCTGGCCTTTCACCCGGATGCGCTCGACGAGTGGCACAAGCTTGATAAGCCGGTGCGTGAGCAGTTCAAGAAGAAGTTGGCCGAACGGCTGGAAGAGCCACGCGTGCCGGGCGCCCGCGTCAGCGGCGCGGCCGACCTCTTCAAGATCAAATTGCGCTCGGCGGGCTTCCGATTGGTCTACCGGGTCGAGGATGAGCGCGTAACCGTGCTGGTGCTCGCCGTAGGCCGGCGGGACCGCAATGCGGCGTACAAAGCGGCGCTGGGGAGGCTCAATGACTAATGGCAGAACGAACAGCGTGAAGATGGCGGTGATCCGATGACTGGACAAGAATTTGAGGCTGCCATCAAGGCGGCGGGTTATTCCCAGCGCAAGCTGGCCGAGCTGCTGGATGTTGACCGGAAGACCATCGGTGCACGATGCCAGGCTGCCGAGGTCGATCCGCTGTTTGCTTACGCGGTGCTGGGCGTGTTGGCCGAGCAGTCCGCCAAGCAACTTGTTGCTGTGGTGGGGCATATGGGCCAAAAACACAACAAATAGTCCTTGTGGCGTGCAATACCATATTGCATATGCGCGTCATTTTGGCCAAAATTAGCACAACTACGCCGGCCTGACCGTTGGACTGCTGGCAGGGTTTGCCCTGGAGCTTGGGCTTGGCGCGGGCTGGGGCGCAGTGATCGCCGCTATCGGCCTTGGCTGGCTCGTGACGGTAGTGTGGGGCACCGCAAGATACGCTGGGTGGCTGGCTTCCATTCTTGGCCGGTGGCCACCCACTGGAAGGGCATAGGAAGAACAATGAGCGATATGGTGATTTACCAGCATGAAGCCGGCGAACCGGTCACGGTACGGCTGGAGGGGGATACCCTGTGGCTGACCCAAGAGCAGATGGCCGAGCTGTTCGGCCGTGAGCGCTCGGTGATTACCAAACACCTGAGAAATGTTTTCAGGGAGGGCGAGTTGGCCGAAGAAAGCAATGTGCAAAATTTGCACATTGCTGGTTCGGACAAGCCGGTGAAGTTCTACAACCTCGATGCCATTATCAGCGTCGGCTACCGGGTCAACTCCAGGCGCGGCACGCAATTCCGCTAGTGGGCAACCGGCGTGCTGCGCGACCACCTGACCCAGGGCTGGACACTGGATCGTGCCCGCTTGGAGCGCAACGCTGCCGAGCTTGAAGCGGCACTGGCACTGGTCAGGAAAACCGCCCAAGCTCCGGAGTTGACCGCCGATGCCGGGCGGAGCCTGGTGGAGATCGTCAGCCGCTACACGCAAACCTTCCTGCTGCTGCAACGCTACGACGAGGGGGGGCTGACCGAGCCGCAAGGGACGCCCGGTGGCACTCTGCTGTACCCGCTGAGGCGCGGCAGGCCATTGCCACCCTGAAGGCTGACCTGATGACACGGGGCGAGGCCAGTGATTTGTTTGGCCGCGAGCGCGAGGATGGACTTGCAGCAATTCTGTGCAACCTAGACCAGACAGTGTTCGGGCAGCCGGCCTACGCTACCCTCGAAAGCAAGGCTGCGCACCTTCTGTATTTCGTCATCAAGAATCAGGGACTCGAACCCCGGACCTGGGGATTATGATGCCAGTGAGAAGCTCAACTATATGCAACTATGCTTTACTTTACAAAAGGTTAGTTGTCGTTGTGTGACTTTGAATCATCGTCTGATGACAAAGGTGTTGAACTTTGGTTGAACTCCTTGTCCCAATCCTCACTTCCCCACTCCATTCCAACAGGCGTTGCGTTTAGCCATTCAAGCTCCTCTTCTGTTAGAGGTATGGGGCACGTTAAATTGATTTTCCTCTTAGGCATTGCTTTACCTTGCCACAGCTAGAGCACGTATGAAGTTTAGCCGAAAACCTTGGGGCGTTGCCCCAAGCCCCACAAACGGCCGCGTTTGATCCTCGCGGGGCTGGGAAGACCCCAGAGCCGAGGGTAGCGTATGCTCACTCCGAGCCCGTCAATGGCAAGGCAAGTGCCTTCCGGGCACCCTTGATGAACTCTCCGTTCACCACCTGTCCCAAGTAGCATTAATGCTGTTTGTATGAGTTGAAATGGCGGTTATTGCTCAGCGCCAACAACGCATCACTCCGGTTGCATAATTGCACAGACTTGCTCATCTGATTGCAAACCGACTGCACACTCAAGTGCACCTACTTGCGCACCTGACCATGAATGGCTCAGATCGACCCTAAGCGGTTATTCGTGGGGTAACGCCCAAGTTAAGGGGTGTTTCGCGCCACGCGCGGAACGTCCCAGCGCCCTTTAGGGCGCGCCTTCAACGCAATGTTAGGATGCTTGTTTTTTGCGAGACACACTGCCAAAAAAGTTCACAGCCACAACATTATTCATTGGACAGAATATATCACCGTCTGACGCTTCTGAGGTAACTCGCTGCCGCTCCTCTGGGATTCCCGCCAGGAGAGGGATATTGGTAAGATAAAATGCAATCCCTCTTTCATTTATGGATGAAATTGAAATTGCGTCTACTAATTTACCAAAAAACGCCAATACCTCTGGCACAACTTTTAATTGAACTTCAACAGGGCGTAATTTTATTAGCTCTTCAATTGAATCTACGTAAGTTGCTCCAATTGAATGCAGCCATTCAATTGCTTCTAGTGCTAGTTTTTCACTATGTGGCTCAATCTTGCATCGTAATATCATATAAATCCCAGTTGAATTCTAAGCACCAAAGGCGCGTGAATTTATGGCACCCTAACTATTAATTAACCTTCACCACTGAGGTCTACCCCAGTGACGATGTGATCCCTAAACCAGTAACAAAGTGAGGCCTAAATATCGCATCACTGACGCTCTGGTCGCTGCCAAGCCTTGCCCTGCCTAGCTTCACAGCCTTCAATTTTCATTAATCATATACAAAACACGTCACATCCGTCGAGGCGTGGATTGCGGTTGGAAGTCCGCTTCTGGCCGACTGCAGCCCATCGGTCTGCCCCTTGCGGGAGTCCAGTTCGCAAGTAGATGTTACAAGTGTGCAGTGTGAATGGTCATGGGTGCGCAGTGAAAATGCAATTAAGTGCGCAGTTGGAATGCTATTTCGCATCCGGTCGCCGATTTTTTGCACCTCTTGTTGCCAAGCTAGCACTGGTCGGTGGGGTTGGGGCTGTTTTCTAGTTCCTTGGCCTGGCAACTCTCGCCGTATTGATGCTGCCGCGATCCCGTTGATCTGGTTGGGTTGATGCAGATGCGTCAACACCGCTGGGTACAGACGGTTCCAACCCTCTTGGTCCTGCCCCTCGCGCAGGTGCCGCTACCAAACCCAAGTTTCTGCGGTAGCTTCTCCCACGGGATGCCGGTTGTGAGGACGCACAGGATGCCATTGAGGGCCACCCGGTCATAGAGGCGAGGGCACCCGCCCCGTCGTGAACGGGGCACGGTTGGCAACAGCGGTTGCAACGATTTCCACAGCTTCTGGCTGATGACACTTCGCTACATGCCGACCAGATGGGGCTTCACGCGATCGGCATCAAGGAGGTTTTGTTAGCGGCCTTTAAGGTTGGGCTCTAGTGCCCCGCATCCCTTGCAATATCTGCAGCTGCCCGCGCATTTCGTGGGCTTCCCGCGTCGCCTGTTTGGCTTCATTCTCGGCTTCGGTCAAGCGGCGTTGCAGGTTAACCACTTGTGCTTCGGTCGCGTCCAGTCGTGCGCTGCCGACAGCGACCGCTTGTTCTGCGGCAATGCGACGAGCGCGTTCCTCCTCCAGTCCTTTCCGCCGTCGCTCGACTTCGTTTTCCAGACGCGACAACGCTTCCAGTCTGAGCCGCAGCGTGGTGCTTTCGCTGCGGGCGGCCTCGGCCGCCTGCTGCTGTGTCATGACCGCTTTGCGGGCCAGTTCCAGCTCGGTCTCGAGTTGCGACAACCGGCCGAGCAACTCCGCTTTTTCGGTCGCCAGCCTATTCAGTCCCTGGGTCTGTTCATCCAGCTCGACGGCGAGTCGCTCTGACTCGGCGATGACGTCGCTGTTGTCCTGTTGCGTCGTCGCGAGCTCAGTCCTCAGTGCGGCGGTGGCCGTGGCGATGGCTTGCGCAACCCAATCCCCCAGTGCCTGTCTGACCCCGGCGGGAAGCTCGCTCGCCTCCTGGTGCGCCTGAGCGTTCCTGGACTTCCAATCGTTTAGCAGCTTGGCCACCGTGTGGTTGCTGCCGGCACCGAGGGCGCTCCGCACGGCGCGGACGGTCGGCGCTTCACCGATCGCCTGCATCTCGGCGGCGACGGTATCGACCTGCTGCTGGCTGATCTTGGGGGCGCGTGGCATCGATTTCTCTTTGTTATGTTACGTTACGATATGAAACTAAATCGTGTACGCTTCGGTGTCAACCGGCGCATTGACGGGGAAGGGGGCATTGGGCAAGGAGGGGCTTGGTGTGTGTGTGGGGGGGGAGGGCGGTGGCCCTCGCCGGCTAGCCTGAGGGGTCAATAGGTGCAGTGCAGGTGGCTCAGGTCCAGTCCCTCGACGCGGAATTTTTGCATGCCGTCGGCCAGCACCCTGGGCTCGAAGCGGCGGCGACCGCCTTGTTTCTTCCCGTAGATTTTCGCCATGCCGGTGGGGGCGTGGCCGAGGATGCCGTCCACCTGGTAGTGGGTCAGCCCCGACCAGCCCGCGTACTCCTCGAAGGCGTGGCGGAACGAGTGGTAGGTGTAGCGGCGGTCGTCCACCACGTGTGCGTCCAGGTACTCGTTGAACCAGGTGGAGAAGGTCTTCGTGTATTTGTCGTATTTGTCCGGGGTGAGGGCCGGGAACAGCCGCTCTTCGCCCTGTTCGCGCAGCCCCGCGACGTAGTTGATAAAGCCGATATTCAGCAGCTCCTCGTGCACGAGCACCGTGCGCGCGGAGGTCGAGGTTTTCAGCTTCTGGCTCGGCTGGAGGGCGCGGATGCGCAGGAACCACTGCCCTTCGTGCTGCTGGACGTCGTCGAGGTGCAGCTGGCCCAGCTCTTCCAGGCGCGCGCCGGTGTACAGCCCCAGCAGGGGGGGCCAGAACGCCGCGTCGCGGCCGCCCTTGGCGGGGCGGGCTCCGTCGCGGTAGACCGGGCTGCGGAACAGTGCGCGCAGCTGTTCGAGCTCGAACGGCTGGCGCTGTGCCTCGTCCGCTTCATGGTCCGGCACGTTGACCTTGACCTGCGCAAACGGGTTCTCGGTCAGGCTGCAGGCCTTCATTTCGATGGCGGTATTCACCACGGCGCGCAGCAGCGCAAAAATCGTGTGCACGCGGGAACGGCTCAGGCCGTGGTCGAGCAGGCTGTCGCGGAACCCCTCGGCGATTTCGGCCGTGATATCGAGCGGCGAGATGTCGCCGGCGTAGGCTTTGAAACGCTCGACCAGACTGCACGCCTCGTGCCAGGTCTTGGCGCTTGGGGCGCGTTCCGCTTGCCAGCACTCCAGCATGGCGTCCCAGTGGTCGGCGTTGAGCGGGTGGGGCGGCATGGCTTGCTTCTTGACGTCGTCGCCGTTCAGCTTGGCGAGCTGCAGGCGGATGGCCTGCAGGTCGGCGTACAGCAGTCGCTGCAGATACAGGTTCACGGTCGCCGGGTCGCTGAGCTCCGGATCGATGCCCTCGGCCTCCAGGTGGAACGTCCCCGTCTCTTCGATAAAGGATGTGTCGCCGACGACGGCGTCGTCGGTCAGTCGCGCCTCCAGTTCGCGATACCAGGTTCGCAGTTCTGCCAGCTCATGCTTGGTCGGTGGGGTGGCCAGCTGGGTATTGATGACCTCCGCCCGATAGCGCTCCACCAGGGTGGGGATCATGCTCGGCTGCAGCGCGAGGGTCGGTTCGTCGGGCCCGTAGGGAAAGGTGTTCTGTGCATCGCTGAGCTGGCGCTCGTGCATCTCGAACAGCGCGTCGGTGTCGACGGCGTGCTGACGGACCAGCCGTTCGGCGGTGAGGCGGTCGCTGGTGCGCAGCGAGACGAGGATTTCGCGTTTGCCGATGGACTGGCGCAGATGCGGGGGCACGGCGCGACGGAAATAGTAGTTCTGGCTTTGCTCGCGGCGGAACAGATAGGTGTGCATGTGGCGCTCCCGGTGGGATTGCAGTCTGCCACGGCACCTTGTAGCAGTGCAATGTAGCAGTCTGGGGCGTGTCGGGGCGACCGGGTTTGCAGCTAAGTCCTTGATTTTCAAGGGCTTGAAAGCGAAAAACCCAGCCGCCTAAGCAGCTGGGTTCTTCAATGTGGGGTGGTGGCGAATCAGGGACTCGAACCCCGGACCTGCGGATTATGATTCCGTCGCTCTAACCAACTGAGCTAATTCGCCACGTCTTCTTGCCTTGCGGCGTCGAAGTGGAGCGAACTATACGCAGGCGTTTTTCCACTGTCAAGCGGGCTTGCGCAATTTTTGCCGCGCGCCACGAATTTCCATGACAAACGTTTTACAGCGTGTGGCAGCGGTCGCCGTCGGTGAAGCCGAGCCAGTCGATCGAGACGCCGCGGCCGAAGCCGATCACCTTGAAGAGTTCGCCCATCTCGGCCGGCGACACGAGTTTCTGCACCGCGGACACCGCTTTCGCATACGGCACGGTGTCGGAGGCGTCGAGCCGGGGCAAGAGTTCGGACAGCCCGCAGTTGACGAGGAACTGCGCCTGGTTCAGGTAGCCGATCAGGTCGAGTCCGGCGCCGATGCCGGTCTCGGCGACGGCGGTGAAGTCGACGTGGCAGGTCAGGTCCATCAGCCCGGGCAGGTAGAACGGGTCGTGCACGGTGTGGTGGCGATAGTGGCCGATCAGCGTGCCCATGCGGCGCTCGGGCAGGTAGTACTCGCGTTCGGAGAAGCCGTAGTCGACGAAGAGGATCGCGCCGCGCGTCAGACGGCCGGCCAGCTCGCGTACGAAGCCGCGGTTGGCGAGCGAGATCTCGCTGACGTAACCGGGCAGGCCGTTATCGTAACGCTTGGCAAGCTCGGCCAACCTTTTGTCCGTAATCGGCCGGTCCTCGAAGGCGAAGGCGCCGTTTTCGACAACGACGCCGCGCTGCAGCGCGCCGGTCTCGGTCCAGTGGACGAGTTCGCACGGCATCGCGTCGAGCACTTCGTTGCCGATCACGACACCGTCGATTTCGGCCGGCAGCTCGGCCAACCATTCCACTTTGGATAGATGCTCGGCCAAGGTCTCGCGCTGGCGCTCGATCAGGTCGGGCGACAGGTCGACGATGCGGTAGGCGGCAGGCGTCACGCCGAGCGTGTCGAGCTCGGCCAACAGGTCGGCGGCCAGCCGCCCGGTACCGGCGCCGAATTCATAGATCACGCCGCTCGTCTGCGGCAACAGCTCGGCCAACTGGCGCGCCAGGCACGCGGCGAAGAACGGCGACAGCTCGGGCGCGGTGACGAAGTCGCCCGCCGTGCCGAACTTGCGGCTGCCGGCCGCGTAGTAGCCAAGGCCCGGCGCGTACAGCGCGCGCTCCATATAGTGCGAGAACGGGATCCAGTCGCCGGTGGCGGCGATCTCGTCGGCGATTTTTTGCGCCAGGGTCGTGCTTACGGCGAGCGCCTCGGGCGCGGGGGCGGGCAGGGTGGTCATGGCGGGCTTCATGTACAATCTGGCTGGCATTGTGGGCGAAATCGCCCGGTAACGGAAGACGGGAGGCAGGGCATGCGGAACGGAGTCTGGGCGCTGGGTCTGGCGCTGTTGAGCGGCGTTGTAAACGCGGCGTCGTGGCAGTTGGCCGAGCCTGTTGCCGACAATCCTCTGATCGAGGCGCGAGTGAAGGGCACGGTCTCGTTCGGTCGCCACAGCGTGCCGGCCGAGCTGGCGCTTAGCTGCCGGCGCGATGCGCCGCCGGCGTGGACGTCGGTGCGGCTGCTCGGCAAGCCTAAGGGTTTCGACCTCGCGCCGTTCGAAGGCCCGGGTGGCGCCGGCGAGAAAGGCCGCCTCGCGAGTTACGCGGTCGGCCGCGCGCGTTTCTTGCCGGCCAAGGTCAGCGGTGCCTGGGCAGAATCCGGCGTGTTCGGCCTCAGCTTCGCGCTGCCGGCTCGCGAGGCCGCCGCGCTCGTCGACGTGCGCCAGCTGCAGTTCCGGCTGAAGCCGGCCAAGGGCCGTGCGTCGCCGCTCGAGGCGCGCTTCGACCTGCCGGGCGACAGCGCCCCGCTCAAGCGCGCTCTCTCAGGCTGCGGAGCGTAAGGACACGAGGTTGGCCGAGCTTCTGCAATGACAGGGGGGGGGATGCACGACAAGGTGGTGCTGGTGACCGGCGCGGCGCGCCGGATCGGGGCGGGGATCGCCCGACGTCTGCACGCGGCCGGTTGCCGGCTGGTGCTGCAGTATCGCGCGTCGCGCGCCGACGCCGAGGCGCTCGCCGCGGAGCTTAACGCCGCGCGGCCGGGGTCGGTTTTGCTGGTGCAGTCCGACCTGCTGAAGACAGACAGCTTGGCCGAGCTCGTCGACGTCGCGATCACCGCCTTCGGCCGGCTCGACGGCCTGGTGAACAACGCGTCGAGCTTCTTCCCGACCGAGGTCGGCGCGATCGACGAGGCCGCGTGGCAAGACCTGATCGGCTCCAACCTGAAGGCGCCGCTGTTTCTCGCGCAGGCGGCCGCGCCGTATCTGAAGCAGAGCGGCGGCGCCATCGTCGGCATCGTCGACATCCACGCCGAGCGGCCGATGAAGTCACACGTGGTCTACAACCTCGCCAAGGCGGGGCACGCGCAGTTGATCCGCAGCCTCGCGCTCGAATTGGCGCCCGAAGTGAGGGTCAACGGCGTCGCGCCCGGCAGCAATATCTGGCCCGAGGATGACGCGTTCTTCGACGCGGCCAGGCGCGCCGCGATCGAGGCGTCGATTCCGCTCGCGCGCATCGGCCAGCCCGACGACATCGCGCGCGCGGTGCAATTCCTGCTGTTCGACGCGAGCTACGTCACCGGCCAGGTGCTGGCGGTCGACGGCGGCAGAAGCGTGGTGCTGTGACGGTGAAAATCCGCTAAAATCGCCTGTTTTTCAGTTTCTTAGCGGTAGCTTTCCATGTCCGATACGGCTCTCATCGACGACAAGGCCAAGAAGGCCGAGTTCGAGGCCAGCAAGCTTGCCAAGCGCCTCCGGCACCACGTCGGCGACGCCATCAACGACTTCAACATGATCGAGCAAGGCGACCGCGTGATGGTCTGCCTGTCCGGCGGCAAGGACAGCTACGCGATGCTCGACATCCTGCTGGGCCTGCAGAAGTCGGCGCCGATCGACTTCTCCATCGTCGCGGTCAACCTCGACCAGAAGCAGCCGGGCTTTCCCGAGCACGTGCTGCCCGAGTATCTGGCGTCCGTCGGCGTCGAGTACCGCATCGTCGAGGAAGACACCTATTCCATCGTCAAGCGTGTCGTCCCCGAGGGGAAGACGACCTGCGGCCTCTGTTCGCGGCTGCGCCGGGGGATACTCTATAGGGTCGCCGACGAGCTCGGCGCGACCAAGATCGCGCTCGGCCACCATCGCGACGACATCCTGCACACGCTGTTCCTGAACATGTTCTTCGGCGGCAAGCTGAAGGCGATGCCGCCCAAGCTGGTGTCCGACGATGGCAAGCATATGGTGATCCGCCCGCTCGCCTACTGCCGCGAGAAGGATCTCGAGCGCTACGCCAAGGTCAAGGCTTTCCCCATCATCCCGTGCAACCTGTGCGGCTCGCAGCCCAACCTGCAGCGCCAGGTGGTCAAGGACATGGTCAACGACTGGGACAAGCGCTTCCCGGGCCGCGTCGAGTCGATGTTCCGCGCGGTGCAGAACGTCGTGCCGTCGCACCTGGCCGACCCGCGCGCGTTCGACTTCGTGAACCTGAAGACCGGCGCCGTGCCCGAGGCCGGCGGCGACACCGCGTTCGACAAGGAAGAATTCCGCGAGCCGGCGACCGACGGAGAAACGTCGGCCGAGGCGCTGCGCCGCACGATCAGCATCCTCGACTCGAGGCCGAAAGGGGAAGCCTGTGGCGGGTAAGGCGCGTCACCCGTTCCGCCGCCGCGTGCGCGGCGGCGTCGAGGCCTTGTCCGAGGTCGAGATTTCCGAACTCGACGGCGTGCGTTCGCTGCACCTGGGCAGCGAGACGGTGCAAAGCTCGATGGACGTCGAAGACCCGGTGCGCATGGTGCTGTCGTACACGCGCGCGATGATGGGCTGGCTGCTATTCAACGACGCGCCGCGCCACATCGTGCAGATCGGCCTGGGCGGCGGTTCGTTCGCGCGCTGGATCGACTTCTATCTGAGGGGCGCGACGAGCGTCGCGGTCGACATCCACCCGCAGGTGATCGCGGTCGCGCGCGCCTTCTTCGACCTGCCCGAAGAGGGCGAGCGTTTCGAGATCGTCGAGGCCGACGGCGCCGACTACGTGAAGATCCTGCGCGAGTCTGCCGACGCCATCCTCGTCGACGGCTACGACGGCTTCCAGATCGTCGACGAACTGACGACCGAAGACTTCTTCGAGAACTGCCACCGCGCGCTGAGCCCGCACGGGGTTTTCGTCAGCAACTGGTGGAGCGGCGACCAGCGCTACCAGGTCTTCCTCGAGCGCTTGCTGAACGTGTTCGAAGGGCGGGTGATCGAGCTGCCGGCCGCCAGCCACGGCAACGTCGCGGTGATGGCGTTCAAGGAGAGCCCATCGCCGACGGCCTTCGCCGCGCTCGAAAAGCGCGCCGCCGAGCTCGAGTCGCGCTTCCATCTCGAGTTCGCCGAGATGGTCGGCCGGATCAAACAGACCAACCTTCATTCGGCCAGCCGCCTCTTGATCTGAGCGGTATAATCGGCCGTATTGAACGCGAAGGCGGGCGACGAGGTCGCCCGTTGTTTTTGCCACTACCGGATGCCTCCATGAATACGCCCATCCTCGACCGCAAGATCCGCTTCGCCCTGGTCGGCTGCGGCCGCATCGCCAACAACCACTTCGGCGCGCTGGAACAGCACGCCGACCGCGTCGAACTGACCGACGTGTGCGACATCGACCCGGCGGCGCTCGAAGCCGCGGTCGCACGCACTGGCGCGCGCGGCCATACGAGCCTGGCCGCGTTGCTCGAACACAGCGACGCCGACTGCGTGATCCTGACCACGCCGTCCGGGCTGCACCCGCGCCAGGCGGTCGACGCGTTCGCGGCCGGCTTTAACGTGATGACCGAGAAGCCGATGGCGACGCGCTGGCAGGACGGCCTGAAGATGGTCGAGGCCGGCGATGCTGCCGGCAAGCGCCTGTTCGTCGTCAAGCAGAACCGCCGCAACGCGACGCTGCAACTGTTGAAGCAGGCGGTCGAGGCCGGCCGCTTCGGCCGCATCTACATGGTCAACGTCAACGTGTTCTGGACCCGTCCGCAGGACTACTACGATTCGGCCAAGTGGCGCGGCACCTGGGAGTTCGACGGCGGCGCGTTCATGAACCAGGCGAGCCACTACGTCGACCTGTTGGACTGGCTGATCGGCCCGGTCGAGAGCGTGCAGGCGTACACCGGCACGCTGGCGCGCAACATCGAGGTCGAGGACACCGGCGTGGTCAGCGTCAAGTGGCGCTCGGGCGCGATGGGCAGCATGAACGTCACCATGCTGACCTACCCGAAGAACCTGGAAGGCTCGATCACCATCATTGGCGAGAAGGGCACGGTGCGCGTCGGCGGCGTGGCGGTGAACGAGGTGCAACACTGGGAATTCGACGCGCCGCACGCGATGGACGAAAACATCAAGGAAGCCAGCTACGCGACCACCAGCGTCTACGGCTTCGGCCACCCGCTGTATTACGACAACGTGATCCGCGTGTTCCAGGGCTTGGCCGAGCCGGAGACCGACGGCCGCGAGGGGCTGAAGTCGCTGGAGCTGCTGATTGCCACTTATATCTCGGCGCGCGACGGCCGCCGCGTGAGTTTGCCGCTGGATTACTGATTCAGGAAACAGGCGAGAAAAGCATGAATGGTTTGCAGAAAATAATGGCCGCTGCGGTGTTTGGCGCGTTGCTGTCGGGGTGTGGCGTGATGCATGGATTGACTGCTGTTTACAGTGATCCGACCGACGGCCCGCGCGCCCAGTTGCGCACCATGGGTAAGGGCATCCGGATTTTCCCTGGTAGCGATATGGCGTGTTTCACCGATCCTAACGCCGGCTATGCCAATCCGGCGTTCGCCGAGCTGCGTGCGCACCAGGACTTGGGCATGCCCAAGCCGTCTTACAAACTGGGGTATTACAACGAGCACTACATCCCGGCCGGAGTCCCGGTGACCCTGAACACCTTCTACGAAGGGCCGGCTCATATGAGGGAGGCTTGTGGGGTCGAGTTGACCTTCATCCCGGAGCAGGGAAAGACCTATCAGGTGGGGCAGGATTATCGGGTGTCCAGCCGGTGGGTCAGCTGTGGACTGGGGGTGACGGAAGTGTGGATGGACCCGGATAAGGGTTATCAAAGCAAGCCGGTGCCGCGTGTGCCGACGCGTCAATGCGAGAAATAAGGACGATGAAGCGTATGGAAGGCTCAGTTCAGATTCACCCCACCGCCATCGTCGACGAAGGCGCCACCCTCGGCGCGGGCACCCGCGTCTGGCACTGGACCCACATCTGCGGCGGCGCCAAGGTTGGCCGAGCGTGTTCGTTCGGCCAGAACGTGTTCGTCGGCAACGACGTCATCATCGGCGACAACGTCAAGATGCAGAACAACGTGTCGATCTACGACGCGGTCACGCTCGAGGACGACGTGTTCTGCGGCCCGTCGATGGTGTTCACCAACGTCAACAACCCGCGCAGCCACGTCAATCGCAAGAACGAATACCGCCGCACCGTGGTGAGGAAGGGCGCGACGCTCGGCGCGAACAGCACCGTCGTCTGCGGCCACGAGATCGGCGAGTACGCGTTCATCGGCGCCGGCGCGGTGGTCACGCGCGACGTGCAGCCCTACGCGCTGATGGTCGGCACGCCGGCCAAGCGCATTGGCTGGATGTGCGCGTGCGGCGAGCGCCTGTCGAACGACATCGGCGAGCACGCGTGCCCGGCATGCGGCGCGCGCTACGACATCGGCGGCAACCACTGCTCGCCGCTGGCGTAAGCCCTGCATGAACCTCGCGGTCGTCGGCGGCGGCGTCAACGGCGTAATGATCGCGTGGACGCTCGCCAAACGCGGCCACGCGGTGACGCTGTTCGAGCGCGATACGCTGATGGGCGCCACCAGCCGCGCGTCGTCAAAACTGCTGCACGGCGGCGTGCGTTATCTCGAGAACGGCGAGTTCGGCCTGGTGAAGAAGGCGCTCGCCGACCGCGCATGGTGGCTGGCGCACGCGCCCGACGCCGCGCTCGCGCACCCGCTGCCCATCGTCTGGCCGATTTATAAAGGCGCGCGGCGCGGCCGCTGGCTGATGAAGGCCGGCTTCGTGCTGTACGACCTGCTGGCGGGCTCGGCCAACTTGGGCCGGCATCGCTGGCTCGACCGCCGTAGCTTGGCCGAGAGCGGCGACGGCTTGAAACCGGAAGGCCTCGCCGGCGGCTACCGCTACGTCGACGGCCAGATGGACGATTACCGGCTGGGGCTGTGGGCGGCTGATGAGGCGCGGCAGGCCGGCGTGACGCTGCGCGAGCGCGCAGCGGTGACCCGCGTCGGGGCCGACGGCACGGTCGTCGTCGATGGCGAGACGCTGTGTTTCGACGCGGTGGTCAATGCCGCCGGGCCGTGGGCCGAGACGCTGTTGAAAGACAGCGGACTCTCGGCCAACGTCGCGCTCGATACGGTGCGCGGCAGCCATCTCGTGCTCGATAGGTCCTTGTCGCAGGGCTATCTGTTCGAAGTGCCGCACGAGCGGCGCGTGGTGTTCGTACTGCCGTACCAGGGCAGGACGCTGATCGGCACGACCGAGCTCAGGCAGTCGCCGCTCGACCCGGTCGAATGCTCGGCCGCCGAGGAGGAATATCTGCTCGCGCTCTACAACCATTACTTCGTCGCGCCGGCGGGCCCGGCCGACGTCGCAGCGCGCTTCGCCGGCATAAGGCCGCTGATCCGCTCGGCGGCCGACCCGAACCGCGAGCGGCGCGACTATCAATTCACGACCCACGGCCGGCTGTTGACCGTGTTCGGGGGCAAATGGACCACCGCGCCTAGCCTGGCGCGAGAAGCGGCCGGCCTGGCCGAGAGAGCATGCGCACCATGAATTTCATCGACCTGAAAACGCAGTACCAGCAGCTGAAGACCGACGTCGACGCGCGCATCCACGCGGTGCTCGACCACGGCCAGTACATCATGGGCCCGGAAGTGGCCGAGCTCGAAGACCAGCTGGCCGAATACGTCGGCGTCAAGCACGCGATCGGCGTGTCAGACGGCACCACCGCGCTGTTGATCGCGCTGATGGCCTTGGGCGTTACGGCCGGCGACGAGGTGATCACCAGCCCGTTCACCTTCATCGCCACCGGCGAGATGATCGCCTTGCTCGGCGCCAAGCCGGTGTTCGTCGACGTCGACCCGGACACTTACAACCTCGACCCGAAATTGCTCGAGGCGGCGATCACGCCGCGCACCAAAGCGATCATGCCGGTGAGTCTCTACGGTCAGTGCGCCGACTTCGACGCGATCAACGCGATCGCCGAAAAGCACGGCCTGCCGGTGATCGAGGACGGCGCGCAGAGCTTCGGCGCGAGCTACAAGGGCAGGAAGTCCGGCGCACTGTCGAGTATCGGCTGCACCAGCTTCTTCCCGAGCAAACCGCTCGGCTGCTACGGCGACGGCGGCGCGTGCTTCACCGACGACGACGAACTGGCGAAGAAGATGCGTGAGATCCGCGTGCACGGCCAGGACCGCCGCTACCACCATCCGATCATCGGCCTGAACGGCCGGCTAGACACGATCCAGGCCGCCGTGCTGCTCGCCAAGCTGCCGAGCTTCCCGGCCGAGGTGGCCGCGCGCGAACGCATCGGCGCGCGTTACCGCGAATTGCTCAAAGACGTCGCGCGCGTGCCGACGTTGGCCGAGGGAAATAGCAGTGTCTACGCGCAGTACACGCTCGAAGTGGACGAGCGCGACGACGTCGCCGCGAAGCTCAAGGATCTCGGCGTGCCGACCGCGGTGCACTACCCGATCCCGCTGCACCTGCAGCCGGCGTTCGCGTACCTTGACCAATCGGTCGGCAGCTTCCCGGTCGCCGAGGCGGCCGCCCGCCGCGTGATCAGCCTGCCGATGCATCCTTTCCTCGATGAGCAAACGCAGGATGAGGTGGCCGCTGCGGTGAAGCAGGCGCTGGCCTGACCTTGGCGCTCGCCCGTCTCAAACGCTTCGCCGACGGCGGTTTCGCGCGCAACATCGCGACGCTCGCCGGCGGCGCGGCGCTCGCGCAGTTTTTGCCGCTGATCGCGTCGCCGTTGTTGACGCGGCTCTATACGCCGGCCGACTTCGGCCTGCTGTCGGTCTACGCCGCGTGGCTGTCGGCGCTGGCGGTGATCTCCACCGGCCGCTACGAGCTGGCGATCGTGCTGCCTTCCTGCGACAGGCGCTCGGCCAACCTTTTCGGCGTCTCGCTCGCCATCGCGGCGTCGCTGGCCGCGCTGCTCGGGCTCGTGCTGTGGCCGGCGCCCGGCTTCTGGGCGCATCTGATGCGCGAGCCGGCGCTCGCGCCGTGGCTGTGGCTGCTGCCGCTGACGGTCGGCCTCGCCGGTTTCACCCAGGCGTACACGCAGTGGAACAACCGCCGCCAGCGCTACCGCGCGAACGCCGGCGGACGGATCGCGCAGGCGGTCGGCATGACAGCCTTGCAGCTGGGGCTGGCCGGCCTCGGCGCCGGCGGTTTGCTGATCGGCCAGACGGCAGGCTTCGCCGCGTCGCTCGTCGCGCAGGCCTTGCCCGACCTGCTTACCGGCGCGGCGTGGCGGCGCGACGTCGACGTGGCCGGCATGAAGCAGGTCGCGCGCGAGTATGCGGAGTTCCCGCGCGTGAACGCGGTGAACGCGCTGGTCGGCGCGGCGCAGGACACGCTGACGATGACGCTGCTCTTGGCGATGAGTGGCTCGGCGACGGTCGGCTTCTACGGGCTGATGATGCGCGTCTTGAAGCTGCCGGCGGCGCTGGTCGGTCAGGCGGTCGCGCAGGTCGCTTACCGCGACCTGGCCGCCGCGCACGCGGCGGGCGAGCCGCTCGCGCCGCAGATCAGGAAGCTGTTCGTGCTGTTGACGCTGCTGGCGCTGCCCGGCGCTATCGTGATGGCGGCATTCGGCCCGGCGCTGTTCGCGCTGGTGTTCGGCGAAGGATGGCGCGAGGCCGGCGAGTACGCGCGCGCGCTGTCGCCGTATATGCTGTGCCACTTCGTCGCGTCGCCCTTGGGCATGGTGCCCTTGGTGATCCGCCGCCAGAAGGCGGCGCTGGCGTTCACCGTCGTCGGCAACGGCCTGTTTCTCGTTGTGCTGTGGTCGGGGCTCGCGTCGGGCTGGCCGCTGGCGTCGACGCTGTGGGCGTTGTCGGCGGCGATGGCGGCGTATTTCTTTTCTTATTTCGCTTGGATCTACAAGGCGGTGCGATGAGTCCGACCCACTTTCTCGACAAGATCAAGTTCCGCCTGTCCGCCTGGGTACGGCCGCGCATGGTGGTCGGCTTCACGCGCGGCGACGGCATCCAGCTCATGCGCACGCGCGTCAGCAACACGACGCGCATCGAGGCGCCGGCGAAGCTCGACGTCGAGGAGAACGTCTTCATCGGCCACTTCAACTTCGTCGACGCGTCGGGCGGGCTGACGATAGGCGAAGGCTGCCAGATCACCAATTACGTGTCCATCCTGACCCATTCGAGCCACATCGCAATCCGGCTGTACGGCGCCGAATACCTCGACCACCGCGAACACGCCGGCTACCTGAAGAAACCGAGCGTGATCGGCCCTTACTCCTTCGTCGGCCCGCACACGGTGCTGATGCCGGGCGTGAGCCTCGGCAAGGGTTCGCTGGTGCGCGCGTACAGCTTCGTGGCGGCAGGCTCCTACCCGGACTTCGCCATCCTCGCCGGCAACCCGGCCGAGGTGATCGGCGACACGCGCGAGATGGACGCGCCGTGGTTGGCCGAGCATCCCGAACTCAACCGTTTCTACAAGGCGTGGGCCGATGACCGTCGTTGAACGCCTGCTCGTCGTCGGCAGCGCGTCGGTGCACACCTGGCGTTACCTCGCCGGGATCGCGCCGCACGCGAAAGAGGTGTACCTGGCGAGCAACGGCGAGCCGCCGCCCGAACTCACCCCGGCCAACCTGTTGGGCGTGTGCAAGCTCGACTTCTCGCTGAAGGCCTTCGGCAGCGCGGCCAAGCTCGCCGGTTTCGTCGACGCGGTCGAGCCGCAGCTCGCGCACGTGCACCAGGCCAACAGCGTCGCCTGGCACGCGTTCCGCGCCTTGAAGAATCGTGCGATCCCGAGCGTGCTGACCGCGTGGGGCTCGGACGTGCTGCTGTTGCCGAAGCAGAACGCGCTGATGCGGCGCATGGTCTCGGCCAACCTCGCGGCGGCGTCGGCGCTTACCGCCGACTCGTTTCATCTGGCCGCGCAGATGCGCGAGCTGGCACCCAATGCATCAAGCATCGACATCGTCTACTTCGGCATCGACGCGCTGCCGGTGGAGCCCGCCCCGGGGCGGCCGAAGAAGGTGCTGTCGTGTCGGCTGCACAAGAGCCTGTACCGGATCGACAAGATCATAGCCGCGTGGGCGGCGATCGAGGCGCAGCCGCAATTTAAAGACTGGCAGCTCACCATAGCGGCCAGCGGCCCAGAGACCGACGCTTTGCGCGCGCAGGCCGCGCGGCTCAAGCTGCGACGTGTAGACTTCGCCGGTTTTGTGAGTCCGCAGAAACTGGCCGAGCTCTACGCCGAGAGCCGCGTGTTCGTCAGCGTGCCCGAGTCGGACGCGACCAGCGTCAGCCTGCTGGAGGCGATGGGCCACGGCTGCCTGCCGCTACTGTCGAACCTGCCGGCGAACGGCGAATGGGTGCTCGACGGCGTCAACGGCCGCATCGTGCCCGATATCGCCAATCTGCCCAGCGCGCTCGCCGAGTCGCTCGAATGGGCTTCCTGCGACGCCAAGTTGGCCGAGGCCGCCGCGATCAACCGGCGGCTGGTCGAAACGCGCGCGCTCAACTCGGCCAACGTCGCGCGCTACGCCGCGCTGTATAAGAAACTCTTGTCCCGCACCGCATGAAGATCGCCCATCTCTCCAGCGCGCACCCGCGCCACGACATAAGAATTTTCATCAAGGAATGCCAGAGCCTCGCCGCCGCCGGCCACGACGTGACCCTGGTCGTCGCCGACGGGCAGGGCGACGAGACGCGCGGCGGCGTGAATATCGTCGACGTCGGCCCGAAATCGGGTGGCCGCTTCTCGCGCATGACCGATACCGTGCGCCGCGTGAAGGAAAAGGCGCTTGCCTTGAAGCCCGACGTCGCGCACTTCCACGACCCCGAACTGATCCCGGCGGCGCTCGCGCTCAAGAAGGCCGGCATCAAGGTCGTCTACGACGTGCACGAGGACCTGCCGCGCCAGGTGCTCGCCAAGCCGTGGATCCCGGCGCTAGCCAGACCCCTCGTGTCGCGCGCGGTAGAAGTCATGGAGCGCTACGCGGTGCGCCGCTTCGACGCAGTGGTCGCCGCGACGCCGTTGATCCGTGACCGCTTCGCGGGCTGGGTGCCGATCGCCGTCGACGTGTGTAATTACCCGATCCTCGAAGAGCTGCTTAACGACACGCGCTGGGAGGACCGCGCCGACGTCGCGTGTTATCTGGGCGGCATCACGCGCATACGCGGCATCGGCCCCATCGTCGAGGCCTTGCCCGAGGCGGGCGTGCGGCTGAAGCTCGCCGGGCCGTGGAGCGAAGGGGGGCTGCGCGACGAGATGGTCAAACAGCAAGGCTGGAGTCTGGTGGATGATTTGGGCGTGCTCGACCGTGCCGGCGTCGCTGCCGTGCTGCGTGAAGCCAAGGTCGGCCTCGTCACCTTGTTCCCGACGCCGAACTACGTCGAGGCGCTGCCGATCAAGCTGTTCGAATACATGGCGGCCGGCCTCGCCGTCGTCGCGAGCGACTTCCCGGTCTGGCGCGGCATCGTAGACGACGCCGGCTGCGGGCTGCTCGTCGACCCGCAGGACCCGGCGGCGATCGCGTCGGCGCTGAAAGACCTATTCGCCGACCCGGAACGCGCGCGCGCGATGGGCGCGGCCGGCCGGGCGGCGGTGCAAAAGAAATACAGCTGGGCGGCGGAAAGCGAGAAGCTCGTCGCCCTCTACGAAAATCTGGAGAACTGACATGGCACGCGAAACCGCCGGGGCATTCTGGGCGCGCTGGCGCCTGCAACGCAAGAAGGGCCCGCTGGCCTTCATCGCCCGCAAGGGGCTGATCTACATGGCGATCGCGCTGCCGGTCGGGTATCTATACGACGTCGCGCGCGGCAAGCCGCTGAACCCCGACCCGGTCTACCACCTGATGAACGTCAGCTCGCTCGCGGCGCTGATCGCCATCCTGTGCTACATCGGCTGGCGCTTCAACGAGGCGCGCTTCAAGGGGCTGGACGAAGAAGCGCGTAGCAAGGGCTACGACAAGGACGGCGAAGTATGAAGCGCGCGCTCTTGGCGTTGACGCTCGTCGGTGCCGCGACCTTGGCCGAGGCCGCTGTCGAGCGCTGCTACTACCTCAGAGACCGCCACCAGAGCGTGGCGGCGCGGCTGGTGTTGGAACACGGCCGCGTGGCGGGGAAGCTGGCCTTCCTGCCGCATGAAAAGGACGGCCGCCGCGGCCGCATCAAGCCGGCGCCGCTCGCGCAGGGCGGCCGCGCCGCCGTGCGCTACGACTACCTGATCGAAGGCCAACGGCAGCGCCGCGACCTGATCGTGCGCGTGAGACCGGATCACTTCGCCTACCTCGATGGCGAATGGCGGGAAGTGCCCGGCAGCGTGTACCACGAACGCTTGAAGAACCCGGCGCGAGCGCGCTGGTCGGCGCCGGTCCCGGCGGTGTCGTGCCGTCTGCCGGCCTTGCGCCGCGCGCTGGAGTATTGATGCGCATCCTCTACCTCAACCACTACGCCGGCAGCCCGTGCCACGGCATGGAGTTCCGGCCGTACTACCTCGCGCGCGAGTGGGTGAGGGCGGGGCACGAGGTGCACATCGTCGCCGCCGACTTCTCGCACCTGCGGCAGGTCAACCCGAGCCTGGACACGCCCTGCCGCGACGAGGTCATCGACGGCGTCACCTACACCTGGTGCCGGACCCCCGAATACAGCGGCAACGGCGCGAAGCGCGTGGTCAACATCTTCGCCTTCCTCAGGCGGCTGGTGGGGCTGACCGGTCGCATCCAGCGCGAGAAGCCCGACCTGATCATCGCGTCGAGCACCTACCCGCTCGACACCGTGCCGGCGGCGTGGCTCGCGAAAAAGACCGGTGCGCGGCTGGTGTACGAGGTGCACGACCTGTGGCCGCTGACGCCGGTAGAGGTCGGTGGCATGTCGAAAAAGCATCCTTTCGTGCGGCTGCTGCAGTGGGCCGAGGATTTTGGATATAAAAAGGCCGATACGGTGATCTCGATGCTGCCGTGCGCGAAGGACTACATGGTCGAGCACGGCATGGAGCCGGCCAAGTACGCGGTGATCCCTAACGGCGTCGACGTCGAGGAATGGCAGGATGATCCCGCGCCGCTGCCGGCCGTGCACGCCGCAAGGTTGGCCGAGCTGAAGGCGGCCGGGCGCTTCCTCGTCGGCTACGCCGGCGGCCATGGCCTGGCGAACGCGCTCGATTACCTGCTGGACGCCGCCGCGCAGCTTAACGATGTGCCGGTGACCTTCGTGCTGGTCGGCGACGGCCCGGACAAGGCGGCGCTGGCAGAAAAGGCGCGAGGCTCGGCCAACGTGGTGTTCCTCGACGCGATCGAAAAGCGCGCGGTGCCGGCGTTTTTAGAACAGATGGACGCGCTGTTCATCGGCTGGCGGCGCCTGCCGATCTACCGCTTCGGCATCAACCCGAACAAGCTGTTCGACTACCTGATGGCCGGCAAGCCGGTGATCCACTCGGTCGAGGCCGGCAACGACCTGGTGGCCGAATCGGGCGCCGGTCTTTCCGTCGCCGCCGAGGACCCGGCGGCGATCGCCGACGCGGTGCGGCGGATGGTAGCGCTGCCGGCGACCGAGCGTGCGCGCATGGGCGAAGCCGGTAGGCAGGCGGTGCTGGAAAAGCACGACTACCGCGTGCTGGCGCGGCGTTTTCTCGACGCCTGCCGCTTGCGCGGATGATTGACCTTCCGCGCCCGGGATGCTGAGCTGAAAGAAAGACGACATGGGCTCCGCCGACCGCCGGCGCGGCCATCAGCTAAGATGCCGGCCTGCCTGGCCAAGGAATACGCATGACGGACAAGGTCTTCTGGGCCGACCCCTACCTCACCACGCTCAACACGCGCGTTGCGCACGTCGCCGGCCTCGACGTCACGCTCGCGGCGACGGTGTTCTTCGCCGAGTCGGGCGGGCAGGAGAGCGACACCGGCAGCATCGCCGGCCACAGGGTGCTCGCCGCGCGCTGGCAGGGACGCGACATCGTCTACACGCTGCCGCCCGACCACGGCCTGTGGCCGGGCGACGTGGTGACGGTGAAGATAGACTGGCCGCGCCGCTACAAGCTGATGCGGCTGCACTTCGCCGCCGAGATCGTGCTCGAACTCGTCACGCGGCGGCTCGCCGGCGTCGGCAAGGTCGGCGCGCACATCGCAGAGGACAAGGCGCGTATCGACTTCGTGTGGCACGAACCGCTGACGCCGATGCTGGCCGAGCTGACGCGCGAGGCGCAGGCGCTGATCGACGCCGACGCGCCCATCGTCAGCGCCTTCTCCGACGAGGCGAACGAGCGACGCTACTGGGAAGTCGCCGGCTTCGCGCGAGTACCGTGTGGCGGCACCCACCTGAAGACGACCGGGGAGGTCGGCGTGCTGCGGCTCAGGCGCAAGAACGTCGGCGGCGGCAAGGAGCGGATCGAGATCTACGTGGATGAGCGCGGCTAATGCTCGGCCAACCTTTGGTGCGACCGAGCGCGGTAGGGTGGGCAAAGCGCAGCGTGCCCACGCGTCATCCCGAACAATTTCAAACGAATTTGACTCGCCCCCATCCCAAAGTCGGCGGTCATTAGACAAGCGATAGATGCAGAATATGTCCGAACAAAAATTCCTCCCGTTCGCGCTGCCCGACATCGGCGAAGAAGAAATCGCCGAAGTGGTCGACGCGCTGCGCTCCGGCTGGGTGACCACCGGGCCAAAGACCAAACAGTTCGAGGCCGACTTCGCGGCCTTCATCGGTGATGGCGTCGAGGCGATCGCGGTCAATTCGGCGACCGCCGGCCTGCACCTCGCGCTCGAGGCGGTCGGCATCCAACCGGGCGATGAAGTGATCGTGCCGACCTACACCTTCACCGCGACCGCCGAGGTGGTGCGCTATCTGGGCGCGCACCCGGTGTGCGTCGACGTCGATGCGGCGACGTTCAACATCAGCCCGGACGCGATCCGCGCGGCGATCACGCCGAAAACAAAAGCGATCATGCCGGTGCACTTCGCCGGCCTCGCGTGCGAGATGGACGAGATCATTTCCATCGCGCGCGAACATAATTTGAAAATCATCGAAGACGCCGCGCACGCGCTGCCGACGACCTACAAGGGCAAGCTGATCGGCACGCTCGATAGCGATGTCACCGTGTTCAGCTTCTACGCGAACAAGACGATGACCACCGGCGAGGGCGGCATGGTGGTGTCGAAGCACAAGGACATCATCGCGCGCTGCAAGGTGATGCGCCTGCACGGCATCAGCCGCGACGCGTTCGACCGCTACGTGTCGAAGACGCCCGCCTGGTTCTACGAGGTGGTCGCGCCCGGCTTCAAGTACAACATGCCCGACATCGCCGCCGCGATCGGCCTGCACCAGCTGAAGAAGATCGAGCGTTTCCGCGAAGAGCGCGAGGCGATGGCGGCGCGTTACGATGCGGAACTGGCCGACCTGCCGCTGATCCTGCCGGCTCGGCCAACCTTGGCGTCCGACCTGCACGCCTGGCATCTGTATCCGGTGCGGATCAAGCCCGAGGCCGGCGTCAGCCGCGACGACTTCATCGTGCAGATGGCCGAGAAGGGCATCGGCTGCTCGGTGCACTTCATCCCGCTGCACCGCCACCCGGTGTGGCGCGACGGCTACGGATTGAAAAGTTCCGACTTCCCTATCGCCGACGCCGCGTTCGAGGCCGAGGTCACGCTGCCGCTGTACACGAAGATGAGCGACGCCGACCAGACGCGCGTGATCGCCGCCGTGCGCGGGATTCTCGGCGCATGAACGAGGCCAAAACGTTGGCCGAGCCTTCACGCGCGAGGCCCGGCTGCGGCGTCGCCAAGCGGGCCTTCGATATCGTGGCGGCCAGCGCCGGCCTGCTGGCACTATCGCCGCTGCTGATCGCGGTCGCGGTTTGGATCAGGCTCGATTCGAAGGGCCCGGTGTTCTTCCGCCAGCAGCGCGTCGGCCGCTTCGGCGTGCCGTTCCGTATCCACAAGTTCCGGACGATGCGCGTGGATGCCGAAAAGCACGGCCAGCTGACGGTCGGCCGCGACCACCGCGTCACGCGCGCCGGGGCGTTTTTGCGCAAGTCCAAGCTCGACGAGCTGCCGCAGCTGATCGACGTGCTGTTCGGCAGCATGAGCCTGGTCGGTCCGCGCCCCGAGGTGCCACGCTACGTCGCGCACTACCCGGCCGACGTGAAGGCGTTGGTGCTGTCGGTGCGCCCGGGCATCACCGAGTGGGCGTCGATCGAGATGATCGACGAGAATGACATCCTCGCGACCGCGGTCGACCCGGAAACTGCCTACATCCAGCAGGTGATGCCCGAGAAGCTCGCCTATTCGGCGCGCTACGCAAAGAGCCACACGCTCTTCGGCGATATCGCCATCATCCTTGCCACCCCTGAAGAAGATCGTCACCCGCTGACCATGCTCGATTCGCTGCTGTCCTTTTCGCGCCACCACAAGATGGCGCTCCTGATGGTGCTCGACGCGCTGTTGCTGCCACTCGCGCTGCTTTCGGCGGTGCTGCTGCGCCTCGGTGGCGCGTGGGACCCGAAGCTCGACCCCTACCTGTGGATCTTCGCGGTGCCGCCCTTGTGGGTGATCCCGATCTTCATCAAGCTCGGCCTGTACCGCGCGGTGATCCGCTTCATGGACGACCGCGTCGTGACGACGGTGTTCTACGGCGTGACGCTGGCGGTGCTGGTGCTGACCGCGGTGATCGTGATGGCGCGCATCACGCCGTTCCCGCGCTCGTCGATCCTGATCTTCTGGGTGTTCGCGATGGCGTATATCGGCGGCAGCCGCTTCCTGCTGCGCGGGCTGTTGCGCAGCATCGACGCGGGCCAGATGCCGCGCACGCCGGTCGCGATCTACGGCGCCGGCCACGCCGGCCTCGCGCTGATGGCTGCGCTGCAGTCGGGGCGCGACATGAAGCCGGTCGCCTTCTTCGACGACAAGCCAGACCTGTGGGGCCGCACCTACCGCGGCGTCGAGGTGTACGACCCGGCGCGCATGGCCGAGCTGGTCGGCAGGAAGCGTTTCGCGCAGGTGCTGCTCGCGATCCCGTCGGCGAGCCGCGCGCGCCACCGCGAGATCATCGAGGCGCTCGAACCGCTGCACGTGCCGATCCAGCGTGTGCCGCGTCTGGCCGACCTGGTGACCGGCGAGGTACGCGTCGAGGAACTCAAGCAGGTCGACATCGAGGACCTGCTCGGCCGCGACCCGGTGCCGCCCAAGAAGGAGCTCTTGTCGGCCAATATCGACGGGCTGTCGGTGATGGTGACCGGCGCCGGCGGCTCGATCGGTTCGGAGCTGTGTCGCCAGATCGTGCGCGGCAAGCCGAAGCGGCTGGTGCTGTTCGAGCTGTCCGAATACGCGCTCTACGCGATCGACCAGGAACTGGCGAAGCTCGCGCCTAGCATCGAGCGCGTCGCCATCCTCGGTTCGGTCACCGACCACGCGCGGCTGGTATCGGTGATGCGCGCGTTTTCCGTCGACACCGTCTACCACGCGGCGGCGTACAAGCACGTGCCAATGGTCGAACACAACCCGGTCGCCGGCATCGTCAACAACGCGTTCGGCACCGACACCTGCGCGGCGGCGGCCGAGGACGCCGGCGTGTCGACCTTCGTGCTGATTTCCACCGACAAGGCCGTCCGCCCGACCAACGTGATGGGCGCGACCAAGAGGTTGGCCGAGCTGTGCCTGCAGGCGCGCCACGCCCAGTGTGAACAGAGCAGCGGCGACACGCGCTTCGTGATGGTGCGCTTCGGCAACGTGCTGGGGTCTTCCGGTTCGGTCGTGCCGCTGTTCAAAGAGCAGATCGCCGCCGGCGGCCCGGTCACCGTCACCCATCCGGACATCACGCGCTACTTCATGACCATCCCCGAGGCGGCGCAGCTGGTGCTGCAGGCCGGCGCGATGGGGCAGGGCGGCGACGTGTTCGTGCTCGACATGGGCGAGCCGGTGAAGATCGCCGAGCTTGCACGCCGGATGGTCCATCTGTCCGGCCTCGAGGTGAAGGACGAGTTGCACCCTGCCGGCGACATCGAGATCCGCTACTCGGGTCTGAGACCAGGCGAGAAGCTGTACGAGGAGTTGCTGATCGGCGACGGCGTGCTAGGCACCGGTCACCCGCGCATCCTGCGCGCGCAAGAGTACCACCTGCCGCCGGAAGAGCTGGCGGCCTATCTCGAGAGCCTGGCCGTCGCGTGCGAATCGCTCGACGCCGAGGCGGCGTTTAGGCTGCTGCAGCAGGTGGTGCGGGAGTTTAACGCGGCGGAGCGGACGCAGGATTGGGTGCGTTTGGTGGAGTAGCGGCCGGAGGGCCTTTACCTTTGAATCTGCGGTAGTCTCGAGACATGACGGCTAGTGTCTTGAAAAGCCCGGCTCGCGCCAGGCTTTTGTCGGCTACCGATAGAACGGGCCGGGCACAGCGCTAGCCCGTTTCTATGTCCCATGCATGAGGCGGCGACTCAACGGGCGGCGTCCCTTCCTTGAACAGCTGCCTGATTTGTTGACGAAACTCTGGCGTATCCTGATGTTGGTGGACCGCCACCGCATGCTGGACGGCCGCCTCCAGCAATTCTTCTGCGCTGTCCGCGCTCATCGCCAAGCTGCAGTGCGATTCGCTCGGATATTCGCGGCAGTCAATGTATAAGCGTCCCATCGTGACCTCCTGACTCGAGTGGAGGGATCGACGGCCGTTCCCACAGAGAGGGCGGGCTGCAAGCGGATGGCTGAACGGCTGCCGTTCGCCCGCAAGCGTACGAGCGGCCGGCTATCCTCTCTTCCTGACTATAGATGGCTTGGGGTGGGCCGCGGCGACTTCCCGAGGAGCGTACATCAGCGCTGTGAGCAGGGCCGAATAGGGGCCGCGCTCCATTTCGGCGGCTAGCCGGTAAGACGCCCGTTTCGGCCAACCTTGCCGATTCTTTACGCCGTCCGTCCGTTTCTTTACGCGATCCTGATACCCGCCTGCCTAGCATGAATGCAGAACTTCCCCACACGGAGCCTGCCATGCACGTCTTTTATCCGCTCGTCGCCGAACCCGAGCCCGACTCTCATCGCGCGAAGCCCCCCGCTCGCACCGACTCCCGGCGTCACCATCGCCTGATCCGCGCCGCCCGCTCGCTCCGCCGCCACTGGCTGCGCGTCTACTACTGGTTGGCGCGCTTGTCGCGCCCGACCGGCCCGTCCTTGCGCTGCTGCGCGAGCCACCGCTACAGCGAGCTGTGCGACTGCGAGTCGCGAAAAGTCGAGCAGCGAAGGCCGGTGATAAATCCCTAGACTCCCTCGCGCGTGTCTTTGTCGTGCCGAAGCCGCCAGGCTCATGTCAGGAGCCGCGGTGGTTGCTGCTCACTTGTCGCCGGGCTCCAGATAATCGATGCCCCAGGGACCGGTGCCGTGAACTTGTATGGTGGCGCCGCGTGTTCCGGCAAAGGCGAACATGCTCTGTCCCGGTGGAATGACGAGCAGGCTCCCCACGGGATAGGCGCGCGCCTTGGTGCGGTCGAATTTGTCGCCCAGCCCGAAGTGAAAGGTGCCGGACAGCACCGTGACCCGCTCCCAAAGCGGGTGGGTGTGTGGCGCGATCTGCAGGCGCGGCGGCAGCTTGGCGCGGAAGGTGAACGGTTCGGCCTGGTCGAGCTTGCCCTCGAGGACCGCCATCTTGGCGCCCTTGCCCAGCTTCGGGGCGTCTTTCCACTGGATTTCGGCCGAGGGGAGGAGCAGGGCTTCCTCTTTCATCGGCGTGTCGGCAGCCTGTACGCCTTGCATGGCCAGGACGATCAGCGCACCCGCCAGTAGCTTGGAATGCATCTTCTTCTCCTTAGTCGTTGTGAAGACACGGGGGAGCCCCGTGTCAATAGTGTAGGCAATGCCTTCACGAGCCGACGCCGTCCTCGTTTCCAAAAAAAGCTAAGCGGCTGGCCAGTGGCGAGGGGGGTGTGCAACCCCTTCGCTGACGTTGGCCGAGCCCGACTGTACCGCAAGCTCTCGCAGGTTTTTGTCCCTGTCTCGGTCCGCGCGACGAATGCTATGATCGCTGCATCCCCCCGCACGCCGCCTCTTGCGGCGTGTGTCCTTTTTCGGGGACCCCTGAAGCTTCGAACAAAAAGACTAGGAGACAATACCGATGAACCTGGACGTCTGGTTGCTGTACGTCGCCGCGATCTTCGTCGTGATCGCCATCCCCGGCCCGCTGTCGCTGCTGATGATTTCCAACGTGATCAACCACGGGCTGAGGAAGTCGTGGCCGGCGATCGCCGGCGGCGTGTCAGCGTCGCTGATCCTGCTCGTGATCTCGGCGCTCGGCTTGGGCGCGCTGATCGTATCGTCGCCGCTGCTTTTTAACGTCGCCAAGTACGGCGGCGCCGCCTACCTCGCCTACCTGGGCCTGAAGACCGTACTGATCCCGGTGCAAAAGCCCGCCGAAACCGGCAAGGCCGCGCAGGTGCTGTTCGAGCCGAAGTTCGGCCTGCTGTTCAATCGCGCGTTTTTGCTGGGCATCAGCAACCCGAAGGACATCCTGTTCTTCATCGCCTTTTTGCCGCAGTTCATCGACCCGGCGAAGTCGATCTACGTGCAGCTGGGCGTGATGGTCGCGACCTGGATCGCGGTCGACGTCGCGTGCAAGCTGTCATACGGCCTGTCGGCCAAGGTGGTGAATCCCTTCCTGCGCTCGTACACCGGCAAGAAGCTGTTCAACGCGGTGACCGGCGTGTTCTTCATCGGCACCGCCTGCCTCGCGGCTTTCCTGCACGCGTAAGGCTAAATTCCCGACAAAAAAGCCCCGCATCGCGGGGCTTTTTCATGACGCAGGCCGAGCCTATTCGCCGTGCCAGACGTCGGACAGTTCGCCGGCGGTGACGCTGGCGACTTCGGCGCGCTGCGCCAGCCACGCGATCAGCGTCTCGCGCAGGTCGGCGTCGACCTTGACGCCCGACACCGGGAACACCATGCCGTTGAGGATGGACGGCGAGCCGGCGTCGAAGCTGCCGCCGAAGCTCACGCCCTGGGTGTCGACCTCGTTCAGCCACGCGTCGAGGAAGGCGTCTTCCGCCGCCGGCACCAGGCCGTCCTTCAGCGCGGCCTCGAAGGCGAAGCCCATTTCGGTGAACGCGCCGACGCGCAGTTTTTTCTGCTGGCGCGGGCTCAGACGCTTCAGGCGCTGTTTCGATTGCGGGTTGCGGGGCATGGAAACTCCTAGGTAGTCACAGGGTGGTCTGCATTGTCGCAGCGATTCGTGGCAAGGCAAGCCGCTTGTAGTGGGATTCGACGGAATTTGCCATGGCTTCTCGTGCCCGGGGCCGGGCGTCCATCCGCCCCTTGAGGGCTTCGAGTTCCAAAAAACTTGGCCGAGCGCCTAAGGTCCGGCCCTGTTACAGCCCAAGCTCCTGCCACAGCGTGTCGACGCGCCGCTTCACCGCGTCGTCCATCACGATGGTCGTGCCCCATTCGCGCATCGTTTCGCCCGGCCACTTGTTGGTCGCGTCCAGCCCCATCTTGCCGCCGAGGCCCGAGATCGGGCTGGCGAAGTCCAGGTAGTCGATCGGCGTGTGGTCGATCAGCGTCGTGTCGCGCACCGGGTCCATGCGCGTCGTGATCGCCCAGATGACCTCTTTCCAGTCGCGCGTGTTCACGTCGTCGTCGACCACGACGATGAACTTGGTGTACATGAACTGGCGCAGGAAGCTCCAGCAGCCGAGCATCACGCGCTTGGCGTGGCCGGCGTAGGCCTTCTTGATGCTGACCACCGCCATCCGGTAGCTGCAGCCTTCCGGCGGCAGGTAGAAGTCGACGATCTCGGGAAACTGCTTCTGCAGGATCGGTACGAACACCTCGTTCAGCGCGACGCCGAGGATGGCCGGCTCGTCCGGCGGCTTGCCGGTATAGGTGCTGTGGTAGATCGGACTCGGGCGGCTGGTGATGCGTTCTACGGTGAACACCGGGAACCAGTCCTGCTCGTTGTAGTAGCCGGTGTGGTCGCCGTACGGGCCTTCGAGCGCGTGCAGGTAACCGTCCTTTTCCTTCACCGGCACGCCGTGCTCGGTTTTTCCTTCGAAACCCGCCTCGCAAGGGCTCAGCACCCCTTCGAGCACGATCTCGGCGCTCGCCGGCACCTGCAAGTCGTTGCCGATCGATTTGACCAGTTCGGTCTTGCTGCCGCGCAACAGGCCGGCGAACTGGTATTCGCTCAAGGTATCGGGCACCGGGGTCACCGCGCCGAGGATGGTCGCCGGGTCGCAGCCCAAGACCACCGAAACAGGGAAAGGCGTGCCCGGATGGGCGACGCGGTGCTCGCGGAAGTCGAGCGCGCCGCCGCGGTGCGCGAGCCAGCGCATGATCAATTGATTCTTGCCGATGACTTGTTGTCTATAGATGCCGAGGTTCTGACGCTTCTTATGCGGGCCGCGCGTGACGGTCAGCCCCCAGGTGACGAGCGGCGCGACGTCGCCCGGCCAGCAGTGCTGGATGGGCAGTTGGCCGAGGTCGACGTCCGGCCCTTCGACGATCACGTCCTGGCACGGCGCCTTCTTCACTTCCTTCGGCGCCATGCTCAAGACTTGTTTCAACAGCGGCAGCTTGTCCCACGCGTCGCGGAAGCCCTTCGGCGGCTCGGGCTCTTTCAGGTAGGCGAGCGTCTTGCCGATCTCGCGCAGCTCCATCACGTCGCTCGCGCCCATGCCGAGCGCGACGCGGCGAGTCGTGCCGAACAGGTTGGCGAGCACCGGCACGTCGAAGCGCCGGCCGTCCAGCGTCGGGTTCTCGAACAGCAGCGCGGGGCCGCCGGCCTTCAGTACGCGGTCGCCGATCTCGGTCATCTCGAGCCGGGGCGACACCGGCGTCGCGATGCGCTTGAGTTCGCCTTGTTGTTCCAGCTGGGCGAGGAAGTCCCTCAGGTCGTGGTATCGCATGATTCTTTCATGATCTAGATCGGAGCTTCGGTAATCTGCCCCGTGCGTCGCACGCTACTGCCGGCTTGATCCCAAGTCAACGTCGGCCGGGTGCGAGCAGGCCATCGCAACGCGACCGGGGCGGCGCACCCCGCGGTGCGCCTTTGCCGTGCGTAGAATGAAGCTGACATCAAACCGGGGGTGACGACATGAATCCATGGGTCGCGCAGGCCATCCGCAAGATCGAGGCCGACTTCAACCGTTCGAGCGACACGCACCTGATCCCGCTCACCATCCCCGGCCTGCCGGGCATCGCCCTCTACTTCAAGGACGAGTCGACCCACCCGACCGGCAGCCTCAAGCACCGGCTCGCGCGTTCGCTGTTCCTCTACGCGCTGTGCAACGGCTGGGTGAAGGAGGGTACGACCATCATCGAGGCTTCTAGCGGCAGCACCGCGGTGTCCGAGGCCTACTTCGCACGTTTGCTTGGCCTGCCGTTCATCGCGGTGATGCCCAAGGGCACGTCGGCCGAAAAGATCCGCGCGATCGCCTTCTACGGCGGTCGCTGCCACCTGGTCGACGACCCGGCCGCGCTGTACGACGAATCGCGAAGGTTGGCCGAGCAATTGGGCGGCCACTTCATGGACCAGTTCACCTACGCGGAAAGGGCGACCGACTGGCGCGGCAACAATAATATCGCCGAGACGGTGTTCCGCCAGATGACGCTCGAACCGCACGCGATTCCATCGTGGATCGTCGTCGGCGCCGGCACCGGCGGCACCAGCGCGACCTTCGGCCGCTACGTGCGCTACAAGGGCCTCGCGACGAAGGTGTGCGTGGTCGACCCGGACAACTCGGTGTTCTACGACGCGTATCTGACCGGCCGGCGCGACCTCGAATGCCACGGCGGCTCCGGCGTAGAGGGCATCGGCCGGCCGCGCGTCGAGCCGTCCTTCCTCCCCAGCGTGATCGACGCCATGATCCGCGTGCCGAACGCCGCCAGCTACGCCGCGCTGCACTTCCTCGAACGGGTGCTCGGCCGACGTTGCGGCGGCTCGACCGGCACCAATCTCTATGGCGTGTGCGAACTGACGAGCGCGATGGCGGCGCGTGGCGAGGTCGGTTCGGTCGTCACGCTGATCTGCGACGACGGCAACCGCTACCTAGAGAGCTACTACGACCGTGCTTGGCTCGCCGCGCAGCGCGTCGACATCGACCCGTGGGTCGCGCGTTTCCAGCGTTGGTTTGAAAAAGGGACGTGGTGACGCGTCGTCATGCTGCATGGCAGGAAGGGGATGGTTTACCATGACAGCTGCCCGGCTTGCGCTTGTTAAAGCGTTGGCCGAGACCTTGATGGCATGGCTTTTTTTCGGCACGGCGACCCAAAACGAAGACGGGCTGACGGGTCCCCGAACGGGGGGTTTTTGTTACAATGGCGCCCTTTTTCATCGGGCGGGGAAGCTCATGGCTCTGCTGGAAATCAAGAACGTCGTGAAACGCTTCGGCGACTTCACCGCCGTGGACAACGTCAGCCTGTCGATCGAGGCCGGCGAATTCTTTACCCTGCTCGGCCCTTCCGGCTGCGGCAAGACCACCCTTCTTAGAATGCTGGCCGGTTTCGAACAACCGAACGAAGGGCAGATCCTGCTCGACGGCCAGGACATGTCGCGCGTGCCGCCGGAAAAACGGCCGGTGCACACCGTGTTCCAGAGCTACGCGCTGTTCCCGCACATGACGGTGCGCGAGAACATCGCCTTCCCGCTGAAGATGGCCGGCTGGGACGCCAAGAAGATCGCGACGCAGGTCGACGAACTGCTCGAAGACGTGCGCCTGACCGCCTTCGGCGACCGTTATCCGCACGAAATGTCCGGCGGCCAGCGCCAGCGCGTCGCGATCGCGCGCGCGCTCGTCGACCGTCCGCGCGTGTTGCTGCTCGACGAGCCGCTGTCCGCGCTCGACGCCAAGCTCAGGGAGCAGATGCAGCTGGAACTGATCAACCTGCAGAAGGAAGTCGGCATCACCTTCGTCTACGTCACGCACGACCAGGGCGAGGCGCTCGCGCTGTCGCACCGCATCGCGGTGATGAACAATGGCCAGGTCGAGCAGCTCGACACGCCGGAAACCATCTACAGCTACCCGAAGAACCGCTTCGTCGCCGACTTCATCGGCCAGTGCAACGTGCTCGAGGCCGAAGTCGCGGCGGTGGGCGGCGACGACACGATGACGATCGCGATCAGGGGCTGCGGCCAGATGCGCGTGCGCGCGAAGGCCGGCGCCGCGCCGGGGCAGAAGGGCTGGTTCGCGCTGCGCCCGGAAAAGATCAAGGTTGGCCGAGCGCTGGCGTCGGACGCCGACGAGGCGCACTTCAAGGGTCGCGTGAACGACTGCCTGTATCGGGGCGATGTCACCATCTATATGGTCGAGGTCGGCGACGGCGTCTTGATCGAGACCATGCTGCCGAACAGCGCGCCGGGCCTCGCCAAGCTGTTCGACGACGACGATAGCGTCGAGATCGCCTGGCGCTTCGACGCCGGCAGCTTCGTGACGGAGTGACGCGGTGAACTGGGTGAAAAACAATCTCGGCAAGTGGGTGCTGTCGTGGCCGCCGCTTGTCTATCTCGTGCTGTTCTTCCTCGTGCCGACCACGATCATGTTCGTCGCGGCGTTCCGCTTCCCCGGCGAATTCGGCGGGCTCGCGCCGATGTACAACATCGAGGACGGCAAGCTGGTGTGGGACCTGACGCTGGAGAACTTCCAGCGCTTGTTCGAAGAGCCGCTGTACTGGCAGTTGTTCCTGAAGTCGGCCGGCTACGCGACGGTGACGACGCTGTCGTGCATCGCGATGGGCTACCCGCTCGCGTGGCTGATCGCGCGGAGCCCGAAGAAGTACCGCGACCTGCTGCTGCTGTTGGTGATCCTGCCGTTCTGGTCGAACTTCCTGATCCGCATCTACGCGTGGATGATCATCCTCGGCCCGGCGTCGGCGTTCACCCGCGCGGTGAACGTGGTCGTGACGTCGCTCGGCTTCGAGCCGGTGCAGCTGTTGTTCACGCCGTTCGCGGTGATCGTCGGCATGGTCTACGTGCACCTGCCGTTCATGGTGCTGCCGCTGTACGCCAACCTCGAGAAGCACGACCTCGCGCTCTTGGACGCCGCGCAGGACCTCGGCGCCAGCGCCTGGCAGCGCTTCTGGAAGGTGACCTGGCCGCTGTCCCTGCCCGGCGTGTTCGCAGGCTCCGCGCTGGTGTTCATCCCGGCGCTCGGCATGTTCGCGATCCCGGACATCCTCGGCGGCACCGATTCGATCATGATCGGCAACCTGATCAAGCAGCAGATCCTCGACACGCGCGACTGGCCGTTCGGCTCGGTGCTGTCGATCATGCTGACCGGCGGCGTGTTGTTGATGGCGGCGCTCGGCGCCGTGCTGGCCAGGAGGGGAAAACGTGGCTAAGAAACCGTCGTGGTGGCTGTGGGCGGCCGCCGTCATCACCTACTTGTTCCTCTACCTGCCGCTGGTGATCGTGGTGGTGTTCTCGTTCAACGATTCGAAGCTGAACGCGGAATGGGTCGGCTTCACCACCCACTGGTACACGCAGCTGTTCCAGAATGAGAAGATGCTGACCGCGGCCGGCAACTCGCTGATGATCGGCATCGTGTCGAGCTTGTTTTCGACCGTGTTCGGCACGCTCGCCGGTGTCGCGCTGTCGAAGTACAAGCTCAGGCTGCTGCCCTTCCTGGTGCTGACGCCGATCGCGATTCCCGAAATCCTGATGGGCGTAAGCTTGGTGATCTTCTACGTGCTCGTGAACCAGATGATCGGCATCCTCGAGCTGGGGATGAGCACCATCATCCTGTCGCACATCGCGTTCTGCATCGGCTTCGTCGCCATCGTCGTGCGCGCGCGGATGCAGGGCATGGACGAGAGCCTGGTCGAGGCAGCGCGCGACCTCGGCGCCACGCCGTTGCAGGCGTTCCGTCTGGTGACGCTGCCCTTGATCATGCCCGGCATCATCGCCGGCGCGCTGATGGCGTTCACGCTGTCGATCGACGACTTCGTGATCACCTTCTTCACCGCCGGCGCCGGCGCGTCGACGCTGCCGCTCGAGATTTACTCGATGATCAAGATCGCCGTCACACCCGAAGTGAATGCGGTATCCTCGTTGTTGATGCTGCTCACGCTCGTGCTGATCGTGATCGCGTCGCGCGTATCGCCCAGCGCTCTCAGAACAAATGGGTGAACCCGGTCCGGGCGGCGCGATCCGCCCGTCGTCATGCTCTTCCCGCCAGTGAAAGGGATCCTAATGAAGAAGTTGTTGCTCGCGCTCGCACTCGCCACCTCGGCCAACGCCTTTGCCGCCGAAGAACTGCATCTGTACAACTGGAACAACTATCTGTCGGAAGCCGCCGCCAAACGCTTCGAAGCCTCCTGCAAGTGCAAGCTGGTGCAGGACTTCTACGGCGACAACGAAGAGATGCTGGCCAAGCTCGCCGCCGGCGCGAAGGGCTACGACATCGTCGTGCCGACCGGCTTCGCGGTGCAGACGCTGATCAACCAGAAGGCCGCAGCGCCGCTCGACAAGTCCAAGCTGCCGAACTTCAAGAACCTCGACCCCGGCTACCTGAACACCTTCTTCGACAAGGGCAACCAGTACTCGGTGCCGTACTCGTTCACGACCACCTTGCTCGGCTACAACGAGACGCAGCTGAAGAAGGCCGGCGTGCTCGACAAGGCGAACAGCTGGGCGCTGATCTTCGATCCGGCGGTGCTCGCCAAGATCAAGGGCAAGATCACCGTGCTCGACTCGCAGCGCGAACTGATGGCCGCCGCGCTGATGTACCTCGGCAAACCGGCCAACAGCACCAGCCCGGACGACTGGAAGGCCGCCAAGGAAGTGATCCTCAAGGCCAAGCCGTTCTGGGCCGCTTTCAACAACCAGAGCTACATCAAGCTCTTGACGACCGGCAACATCTGGGTCGCGCACGGCTACTCGAGCGACATGTTCCAGGCGCAGGTCGACGCGAAGAAGGCCAAGCGCCCGTTCAGCGTCGGCTTCGCTCTGCAGAAGGAAGGCAACACCTTGTCGCTCGACAACTTCGTCGTACTGAAAGATGCGCCGCGCAAGGATCTGGCATACAAGTTCATCAACTTTATGGCCGACGGCAAGAACGCGGCCGACCTGACCAACGAAGTGGGCTCGGGCAACCCGAACGCCGCGGCCAAGCCGTTCGTGAAGCCGGAGATCGCCAAGGTCTCGGCGATCTTCCCGGGCAAGGCCGACGTCGCCAAGTTGCAGCAGCTGCAGGATCTGAACGCCAAGCAGCGCCGCGACCTCAACCGCGTATGGTCCGAGATCAAACTGAAGTAAGCGTCTAGCCCGCGCCCGGCCGGTTTCCCCGGTCGGGCGGCTCGGCCAACCTTGGGGTACCCCTTAACCGCGTCATGTTGCCTCCGACTTCGACGTCCCGCCTGCCCGCCCACGTCGCTCTCCTGATGCTGGCGGTGATCGCGTTCACCAGCTTCTACCCGTTTACCGACTGGGCCTATTCCGGCCGGCCGCTGCTCGAATTCCTGTTCTACCCGCTGCCCTACTATTTCCGGCTGTTCGACAACGTCGTCAATTATCTGATCTACATTCCCTACGGCTTCGCGCTGGCGCTGATGCCGCGCTCGCGCTGGCTCGGCTGCTTGTGGGCGATCGCCGCCGCCGGTGCGACCAGCTTTTCCGTCGAGTTCGTGCAGCAGTTCCTGCCGACGCGTGTCGCCTCCAACCTCGACATCGCGTACAACGTCGCCGGCGCGGCCACCGGGGCGATGCTCGCGATCAGTCCGTTCACCGTCTGGGCCTGGCGCCATATCCGCTACTGGCGCGCCGAATGGTTCGCCGCCGGCAGCCCGGCCGACTACGCGGTCGTGCTGATCGTGCTGTGGTTCGTGACCCAGCTGAACCCGTCGGTGCCGATCTTCGGCGTCGTCGTGCGCCCGATCGGCCTGCCGCAGCCTTTCATCTCGCCACTCGACGACCCGATGCTGTTTCTGTTCCTGCTCGAAGCCGTCGGGGCGATGCTGAACCTGATCGCGTTTCTGCTGTTCGCCACCTGTTTCCTGCGCCACCGCCGCTACACCGCGCGCGCGGTCGCCGGCTTGATCCTGCTCGCGCTATTGTTCAAGCTCTTGGCCGCGGGCGCACTGCTGAAACCGTTCGCCTTCTTCGAATGGTTCGACCAGAACGTGATGACCGGCCTGTCGGCGGGCTTCCTGCTCGTCTGGGGTATCACCCGCTTCGGGCGCAAGGTACAGACCGTCTGTGCGCTGCTGGCGCTGGTCGCGAGCCAGTCGGTCGCGGCGATCTGGCCGCTGCGCGCCGACTCGCAGGACATGCTCGGCCTGTTCCGCTGGGGCTATGGTCATCTGGAGAACATGGGCGCGCTGGTCGAATTCCTGTCCCACCTGTGGCCGTGGATCGCCGGCGTTTGCCTGATCGCGTCGCTGATTCACGAGTGGCGGATGCGGGGGAGCGCCTCAAAAACGAAGTAGTTCGGCGATGCGGCCGACGCGCCGGTCCACATAGGCCGGACGGCGTGCCTCCCTGCTGACCCACACCGTACGCATCCCCAGCGCCTTCGCGCTCCTCAGGTTCTCGAGCGAATCCTCCACCATCACGCAGCGGGCCGGATCGAGCCGGTGCTCGGCCAACACCGCGCGAAAAGCCGCCTTGTGCGGCTTGGGGCGGAAGGCGAGCCGTTCGACGCCGTAGCAATCGAAGAAGTGGCGCTCGACCCCCATCCGCTCGACGACGCCTTCCACATAGTGAGTCGGCCCGTTAGACAGCACCACCTTGCGTCCAGGCAGGCGG